>NZ_CP039427.1:0-4066875 GCF_043549295.1 Pantoea sp. SGAir0430 | reverse complement strand
TTCCTGCTATTGGTGAGATCCCTGTGCAGGAAATCAAAGCCCGAAAGCTTGTTGAGGCACTGGAGCCGATCAAGGCCCGTGGTGCTCTTGAAACCGTTCGTCGTCTGGTACAGCGCATAAACGAAATTATGATTTATGCTGTTAACACGGGTTTAATTGATGCTAATCCTGCTTCTGGGATCGGTATGGCTTTTGAAAAGCCTAAAAAGCAGCACATGCCAACTTTAAGGCCCGATGAACTGCCTATGCTGATACGTTCTTTATCTATGTCCAATCTATCGATTCCGACTCGCTGCCTGATTGAGTGGCAGCTTCTTACACTTGTGCGTCCCTCTGAGGCATCCGGTACACTTTGGTCAGAATTAGATTTTGATGCAAAACTATGGATAATCCCTGCAGAACGGATGAAGGCTAAGCGACCTCACATGGTGCCGCTCTCGAACCAAGCATTAGACATTCTTGAGATAATGAAGCCCATAAGCTTTCACCGGTCACATGTTTTCCCGAGCAGAAATCACCCTTTGCAGTCATTAAACAGCCAGACTGCAAATGCTGCTTTAAAACGTATAGGATACAGCGGAAAGCTTGTCGCGCATGGCCTCCGGAGCATTGCCAGCACCGCATTAAACGAAGCTAATTTCGATAAAGATGTAATTGAAGTTTCTCTCGCTCATGCCGATAAGAACGAAGTGAGGAGAGCCTATAACCGTTCAACTTATCTTGAGCAAAGAAGAGTAATGATGGATTGGTGGGGCAGCTTTGTTTATAAAAAGTGAAGCTTAAGGAGATGAAATGTTACGTGATATGATAGATTGCGCCGATGATAAAAGTTTAACTCAAGGTACAATCTTCAACTGTGCTTATTGTGCCTCATATCCCAACCATGAGACTTTAGGCTTAGTAATTACAGCGCGGTGTGATATTGCAAACAAGGATAAAGTAAAATTTTTTAACTTCCTGACAGCCGTTCCATTTGATATATGGAAGAACAAAGATTTACTTCCTTTAATTAAGAAAAAAAATTTAACTAGCCTAATTACCCAACTATCAAATTTGATTTTAAGAGCTGGTTTTTCTAAAGCAAACCTCGATACCTTCGGATATAGAAAAGTATATGAATTCATAGTATCTAATAAAAAACTCAAACCAAGAGAAGTAACTCAACTTGATACATTGCAAAGTAAAATTGACTGTTTAACCAACGAGTCATGCTATAAAGACATTCACATTCACTTCTCCGATGAAATCAAAAGGGAGCTGAATGATATAATTCAAAATAAAAACTCGGACTACTTTTTCATTGATGAGATCCAAGGTTATAGATCAGTGATTGTGAATTTGCGAGAAATATATGAACTTGAAGTATCAATTGCGTCAAAAATACCGTATGGGATTGAGCTTGATGACGGGAAACAATACCCGGGACTAAATCTTAACGTTTCAAATAAATTTTGCAGTATCGTCGGTCAAGTGAGATCACCTTATATTGAGCTACTTCTACAACGATTCGCCAATAACTTTGTGAGAGTGGGTGTAAATAATCCACATCCACTTTTATCTTCTTCAATCATGGAGGTTGAGAAATGAACTTCATTGCTATCGATAGTAATGCAGCAAGAAAAATAGTATCTGAAAGGATGCTTCAGTCAGCTGATTATGACAAAGGACTTCTCTTAGCGAACCTATTGAAGAATGGAGTCATCAGTGACTTCAGTAATGAGATAAAAGCTGTAATTGGAAGTTCTGGCGTATATTTACTAAGTAAAAACCCCTCAAAGAAAAACTTCTTAATATTTGATACAACCACCTTTAACGGGTTTCAAAAAAGTAGTAATGAAATAATAACCATTATACAAAAATCATGCAGATTAGCCATTAAGCTTTGGGACAAAATCGGGCATAGCCCATGCGAAAAAATAATAAGCGGCACATCATTAATTGCTTTACTGCCTTTATCTTTTACAACGGGGAAATCTTACAAGATCTTTCTTGATAAATCCCCTGATAAAGATAGACAAGAAAAACGCAATGAAGCCAGCTTCCTTATCTTCCATGATGGTTATGAAACAGCAGGAATTGAGCCTAAGCTTTCAAATTTCCGCAAGGCAAAAGAAGGCATTCATGATTTAGATACCATCACTTTATTTACCGCAAAAGATAAAAAAGAAGTTACTACCACCTCATATTTAAATATCAATGAGGTTGACACTAATAATACACTCTCAAACCCTCACATGGGATTAGATTATTGGTCGAAGAACTTAACTGAAAATCAAAAAAGATTTGTATATAGCGAAAGCTACGGCCCCGACATTTTAAAAGGTGCAGCCGGAACAGGTAAAACCTTGAGTTTAATTCTGCGTTGTGTTGTTCAGCTAAATAATGCAAAAAAACTAGATTCACCTTTGCGCTCTATTTTTATAACTCATAGTATTGCCACTAAAGCAAACATTGAGAACCTGATCTCCTCAAATGGTGGAGCAGAGTTTATCAATTCTGAAGATCAGCAATCTGTTGTTGTAACCACTTTGCAAGAATGGTGTATTCAAAATCTTGGAAACCGCATTTCAGCTACTGAATATTTAGATAACGACGCTCTTGAATCTAAACAATTGCAATTGTTATATATCAGTGAAGCATTAGATGAATTTTTAATAAATGACTATGCTGGGGCAGTTAACTTCATCTCGAACGATTTGAAAGTTTTCTTTGGCAATAACGACCCTTGGTCCATTTCAATGCTATTACAGGAAGAAATATCCACCTATATCAAAGGCCGCGCCAGCGACGATCTAAAGACTTACATTGCCCTTCCAAGAACTAAAAACACATTACCTTTAAGTACAGAGGATGATTTTAAAACAATATTCTCTATTTATAGCAAGTACCAAGATAAACTCATTTCTTTAAACTTATTTGACAGTGATGACATAACATTATCTGCACTAAAGGAAACTTCGACTCCTATCTGGAAAAGAAGACGAATGAATAGCGGTTTTGATATAATGTATATCGACGAAACCCATTTATTCAATATAAATGAATTAAGCTTATTTCACAACCTCTTAAAACCAAATTCCAATCATATTGTTTTCACCATGGACAGAAGTCAGGCGACCGGTGATACCGCTATTACTAAAGATGATGTCACTAAGGAACTCGACGCCAAGCTAGCTAATGAGCATGGATTAAATGCGGTATTCCGCTCATCTGAACACATTATAAACCTGGCTAGCTGTGTACTAGCTTCAGGAGCAACTCTCTTTCAGGAACTTGAGAACCCTTTATCAGAGTCAATGACAGGACATACTTTACTCATCGAAGAAAAATGTAATGTCCCTTATATAATTACCAAACAGACTTCAGAAGAGGTTTATAAGGCCGCTTTTTCATTAGTTGACTACCTATCTGATTCACATAGCATTTCACGAAGTGATATCCTTATCGTACCGTGCACTGATAGTTTATTGACTGAACTCAAAAAACATGCTGATTCAAACTCGAAAGATTATATTTCAATTGAAAGGCGAGGTGATAATCTAGCCGTTAGCAATGCTGCTAGAGATAATCAGTATATCATTGGCGGCATGGATTACATCGGAGGCCTTGAGTTTTCGGCTGTAATAATCATTGGAGCTGATGCTGATAAATTCCCTGAGCAGTCTACATACTCTGGTGAGTCACCTCATTTTATTAACTATTCATCGTTCAACAAGCTCTATGTTGCTATAACTAGGGCAAAGTACCAAGTTGCCTTTATCAGTGAAAAGACACAAAAAATATCCCCATTGCTTGAAACGGCTCTTGGTGAGGGACTTCTAATTCATGATGATGAGTTAACTGAAAAAATATAAAAATAGTTTGTGCGTTAACACCTCTTCGTTTAGCGCACATTCTTTATTCTGCAGAGCGTTGGCGCGCGCTCGTACCCCCGCCACGCCTGCCCGCTTTATGTAGCGGTTTTCATGCACCTGCATGAATGTTCCCGGACCGCGTCCCGTCTGGCCTGCGCGGGGATAATCAGAGTGCAGGGATTCATGCGTTTTCATGCAGCATAGACATGCACTCGTGCATGAGAAGGCCAGCCAGGGAAAAGGGGCACAAAAAAACCGGCGCGGTGGCCGGTTCAGATGAAGATTAGACGATTTTCAGACGGGTGCTTGCTGCCGCTTTGACAGTTTACTGGCGGCCCCATAGCGGTTCAGTGTCTGCGGTTGCCGTCCGGCGGCTTCGTGCTCCCCGGCGTTCTGCGTATCAGCTACTTTCTGCGGCTTCATCATGATCCTCTCAACGCTCTCCAGCGCAATGAACGTGCAGGAGCATTCCAGATTCCGGCACTGATACCAGGTGCGTTTCACGGACGGGGCTTCATAGGCGCTGGTGCGCGCGTGGGAGATGGAGCCGCATTCAGGGCATTTCAGGGCCATTACGCGCCCTCCTTCATTCTGCTGAGCCGCTGCTGAAAGCGCAGGTGCTGTGCGGGCGTGTAGCTGCCCTGACCGTCGCGCAGCATGGCCGTCTCTGGCGTCAGGCCGGTTTCGTTCAGCGCGTCATGGTAAGTCTCTGCCACTGCCGGGCGTGCCCGCTGTGCCTCACGGAGTACAGCGCTGCGCAGCAGCCGGGCGGCCACCTCCGGCCCGCTGGGACCGTTCAGGAACGGGGCCAGCGCGGAGGTCAGCGCCGGACCGTGTTCAGCCATAAAGGCGCTCAGCGCATCCTCCGTACAGGCTTCCAGTACCAGCCTCTGCGCATACACCCCCTCGCGGGCGGCGCAGTGAATCTGCCAGTCCAGCACCGCGATGCGCTCACGCAGCAGCGGCACCCGTTCACCGTAACCGGAAGTGTTCTCACCGGCGGCCAGCAGCGCGCTCAGCGCCTGCTCCGCATCAGTGCGGGACGTCAGGTGCGTCTGCCACTGGCTCAGGGCGGCGCGGAACTGGTCCAGCGCCTGTGCAGGTGTGGTGGCAATGGTCACAGTGCTTTCTCCTTCTTCGCTGTCTCGCGTCGGCGCATAAGTATTCTGTGGCGCGCTGCCGGATTCGGTGCCTTACCGTTATCCACTCTGGCGGCGTGCTCAGGGAAAATCCCCGCCAGCTTAAACACCACGTCATCTTCCGGCAGCGTATCACCGGCCAGCGCGGGCTGAGTAATGTGTCTGCTGATGAAGTCCTTCAGCACGGTTTCCGGGTCGTTGACGGAATGCACAACACCGGAACCGCTACCGGCGCTGCGTCCGAGCGTGATTTTCAGCAGGCTGAGGGTCTTTATAAGCTGCTGACCGTGCACCCGCATGAAGTCCTGCCAGATATGCATGGCACGGTGTTCTGCCAGACGGTCATGGGCGTCAATGTATTCGAGTGCCCGGTCTGCGGTTTCCCACGGCAGAAACTCGTTTTCGCTTTCATGCGCGGCCAGCAGGGCGTCGAATTCTTCCAGCGACTCGCGGTCGAGCGCCACCTCAGCGCGCAGCTTTTTCATTTCCGGCGTCATCACGTCGCCGTTCTCGCGGAACAGCCTGCGCCATTCTTCGTTCTGGGCGTTTGCGCTGGCTTCCGTCTCGCTGCGGCGCTGGCGGATGATTCCGGTCTGTGCGGCTGCTGACTCCTGTTTACGGCGCGCCTCAAGCCAGGCGGCTTTCGTGATGTTTACCTTTTCCAGCGCGGCCTGCGTGGCGGCGGGTAAGGCGTTGATGTTGTCTGCGGTGGTGTCGGTCATGACGGGTTCCTGTCAGGTCGGTTTCGGTAAGTCAATTGTGCCGGGGCTGGCACAGAAGCAGCCAGCGGCGGACGTTGTACGACGGACCAGACAAAAAGTCCTTCTTCTGGCGAGCCAGGGAAAGGTCTCACGAAAGCCGTTTCTCAGCTTTCAGTTTTATATACATCCTTCACCATTCTTCACCTTAAAGAAAAAGAGAGTAAATACAGTGAATTAAAGGGTGAACAGTTGAGAAATAATTCTTCACCCGCTGTTCACCACTCTTCACCTTCTGAATTTCTGAACGAAACCCTTCATAGAATAAATGGGAATAAAAAAAATGATTTATGTAACCATCAGTTACTGGAAAAAACGTTCTCAGCACTATCTGGTACTGTTTGAGACTATTCCCGTACACCCATGATTTACAGGGTCTTTGTGACACTCACCAGACAATTTTATCCTGTTGTCACCGGCGAAAATATTCGCAGAATAAAGGGCTACCCGGTGCCGGACGTATCTGTCCGGTGCTTTACGGACACTCTGAGAGGTAGCCCATGCACACCGTTTTATCCGCGCCATCTTCCGCCCCGGCAGTTCCGGTTATGCCGGTATCGTCACCCGTTCAGGAGCGTTTTATGCGCCTGCCGGAAGTCATTCACGTCAGCGGCCTGTCCCGTTCGACCATTTATGACCTCATCAGCCGCGACGCCTTCCCGGCGCAGGTCTCGCTCGGCGGTAAAAACGTCGCGTGGCTTGCCAGCGAGGTGAACACCTGGATGAACGAACGTATCGCCGCGCGCGGTCAGGAGCGTGCCGCATGATTATGCTGACCCTCGGCGGTAATACTCACGAGCTGTCCGTGGCGGACGCGAAGCAGCTGGCGCTGGCGATTGCCTCTGAAGTGGATAAACCGGGACAGCCGCAGCGCTTTCGCGGCACCGGCATCACCTTCAGCGTGCAGAGTGCCGACGCCGCACCGGCACCGTCTGATGTCGGGACGTTTTCCGGTAACGGCATCACCCTCACCGACTGCTGAGGTGCTCCCCCATGTGCTTTTTTCCTGCTCTCCCCGGCTTGCGCGCCGGGGGCTTTCCCTGGTACAGTAATTCCGCTGTCGCAAAATCGGCAGCCGGGCGTGGAAACCCGAGCAAAACAAAGGCGACACCAGACGCGCCATGCGTCTTTTTTTGTGTCTGTGCCCTGATGCACCCATTTTTCGGGCGGCGGTTCTGTATCCGCTGCGCCTTCTGCGTAATGGTGGCCCGGGCGGGGCAGCCTTCGGGCTGGCCGGTTTCCTTTGTTGCCGGTATTTCCACCCCCGTCCGGGCTACCACCCATGAGCGTGGAAACTCTGGTGGTAGCTGTAACAAGCTAACAAAGGAGTTTGCCCCTATGGCTATCGTCCCTCATTCCCCGCACCCTGAGTTTGTCTTTGTGTTTGCCGCCGTGCGCCGCTGTGAGCGCCATTCCCGCATTCAGATGCTGCGCACCACTGCTGCCGATGAGCACGCCGCCCGCCGGATTCTGGCCCGCGACTACGTCCTGTCCTTTGCCTGCCGCCTGCCGGTTGCGGAGGTGCGCACATGAGCCACGCCTCGATTTCACACGCCGACATCATCCGCCTGGAGCACCTGCGCAACGCCGGGCGCTTCGTGTCCGACATGACAACCCTTCAGGAGTGCTGTGAGAACCCGCAGCCGCTTCAGCGTGCGCAGCTCGCTTCGCTGGTCTTCCTGATGACGGAACAGCTCGACGCCGTGGTGGCCCGCTGCCACAACAGCTGGATGAATGAAGAGGTGACGCCATGAAACCACAGCCGCTTTCACCCGACCTGCGCGCGGCGCTGGCCCGCCGTGCGGTGGCCTGCGCCTGGCTTACCCTGTGCCATAAACAGCAGCGCTGGCCCGGCCTGACGCTCGCACGCCTTGAGCACGCGATTGAAAACGAACTGGAGGGCTTCTACCTGCGCCAGCACGGCCGCGCACGCGGTCAGGAGATTGCCTGTGCGCTGCTGGATGACCTGCTGGCCGCCGGGCCGCTGAAGTCGGCCCCGTGCCTGAGCTTTCTCGGCCAGGTGGTGATGGACGAACTGAGCGGGCGCATTCTCGACGCCCGCCCGCTGCACTGAGGGACGACACGATGAAAAGAACCGTATCCGACGCGGCAGCTGCCGCGCGGGGTCACTGGCCCCGCATCCTGCCCGCGCTGGGCCTGAAGGTGGTGAAAAACCGCCATATGCCCTGTCCGGTGTGCGGCGGCTCTGACCGCTTCCGCTTTGACGATAAGGAAGGGCGCGGCACCTGGTACTGTAACCAGTGCGGTGCCGGTGACGGCATGGACCTAGTGAAACAGGCGCTCAGTATTGACCTGACCGAAGCCGCCGCACGGGTGAATGACCTCACCGGCAACCTGCCGGTGACTGACACCATAACGGTCACTGAAGCCGCAGACGATGAGGCTGCCCGCACCGCCGCTGCCTTACTTGCCCGGCAGCTGGTCAGCAGCGCACAGGAGGCCGCCGGTAACGCCTACCTGTCCCGAAAGGGCTGGCCTGAGCACGTTTCCCTGACGCTGACAAAGCCGCAGAAGGTGGCGATAACCCGTTACCACCCCGGTGATTTGGTTGTAGCGCTGCACGACATGAGCGGCGAACTGGTCAACGTACAGCTGATTAACGCCGCCGGTGAAAAGCGCACCCTGAAGGGCGGGCAGGTAAAGGGTGCGTGCCACGTTTTCAGCAGCAAGAAATCAGCCAGGCGCATCTGGCTGGCCGAGGGATACGCCACCGGCCTGACGGTGCACAACCTGACCGGTGACGAGGTGTGGGTTGCGCTGTCGTCCGCGAACCTTCTTTCCCTGGCCGGCCTCGCCCGTGAAAAGCACCCGTCGCTGCCGCTGGTGATTGCCGCCGACCGCGACCTGAGCGGCGACGGCCAGCGCAAAGCGCAGCAGGCCGCCGCGGCCTGTAACGGGGCCGTGGCCCTGCCGCCCGTGTTCGGCGACTGGAACGACGCGTATACGCAGCACGGCGAAGCCGTAATCCGGCAGGCGCTGGCTGAGGCCGCCGCGCCGCCCGCTGTCAGCCCGTTTGACGTCATGAGCGAGGCGGAGTTTTCGTCCATGAGCGCCAGCGAAAAGGCGGAGCGCGTGGCGGAACACTACCGCAGCAGTCTGGCCGTGGACGCCAGCGGGGAAATTCTCTGCCGCTACGAGGCCGGGGCGTGGAAGGTGATTTCCGGCAACCAGTTCGGGCGCGACGTGGCGAAGCTGTTCCAGCGCCTGCGCGCGCCGTTCTCGGCGGGTAAGGTGGCGGGCGTGGTGGACACGCTGAAGCTGATGCTGCCGCAGCAGGCCGCGCCGCAGCGCCAGCTTATCGGCTTTCGCAACGGCGTGCTCGACACCCGCACCGGCGCGTTCAGCCCGCACCGCCGGGAAAACTGGCTGCGCACCATCAGCGACGTGGACTACACCCGCCCGGTGGCGGGCGAGACGCTGGAGTACCACGCGCCGCACTTCTGGCAGTGGCTCGACCGCGCCGCCGGGCGCAGCGCGGAGAAGCGCGACATCATTCTGGCCGCGCTGTTTATGGTGCTGGCGAACCGCTACGACTGGCAGCTGTTTCTGGAGGTCACCGGCCCCGGCGGCAGCGGCAAGAGCATCATGGCGGAAATCGCCACCATGCTGGCCGGGCCGGACAACGCCGTGTCGGCCACCATTGAAACGCTGGAATCCTCGCGCGAGCGCGCGTCCGTTATCGGCTATTCGCTTATCCGCCTGCCTGACCAGGAAAAGTGGAGCGGCGACGGCGCGGGCATCAAGGCGATTACCGGCGGCGATGCGGTATCGGTGGACCCGAAGTATAAAGATGCGTACTCGACGCACATCCCGGCGGTTATTCTGGCCGTCAACAACAACCCGATGCGCTTCACCGACCGCAGCGGCGGCGTCTCCCGTCGCCGGGTGATCCTGCACTTCCCGGAAATCATCCCGGCGAACGAGCGCGACCCGCAACTGAAGGAGAAGATACAGGCCGAGCTGGCCGTTATCGTGCGCCAGCTGATGCAGCGCTTCAGCCAGCCGCAGGATGCCCGCGCACTGCTTCAGTCGCAGCAGAACTCCGGGGAGGCTATGCGCATCAAGCGCGACGCTGACCCGATGGTGGACTTCTGCGGCTACCTGTTTGCGACGGCTGAGCCTAACGGCCTGCACATGGGAAATGCCAGCATCCGGCCCCTGCAACCCCGGCGCTACCTGTATCACGCCTATCTGGCCTATATGGAGGCCAACGGCTACCGCAACCCGCTCAGCATGAAGTCATTCAGCCAGGCGCTGGAGAGCATCCTGCGCGAGTACGGGCTGAACTACCTGAAGCGCCGCACGAAGTCAGGGATACAGACCAACCTCGACCTGACGGATGAAAGCAGCGCCGACTGGCTGCCGAAGTGTGACGAGCCGGCAGCAGCCTGACCAACCTGAACCGGCGAAAGCCGGTTTTTTTACGCCAATGCTTCACCGCCGGTGAAGGATATCCGTCATTCATCACCCATTCGTCACCACCTAAGGCACTGTTTAATATTAATAAAATCGAAAGGTGAACAGTGTGAAGAATTTTTAGTAAAATCATTTTTTTATCTACAGGTGTCTGTTGTGCATTCAGAAACACAAGACCAATTAAATTCTCTTTTGAAGGAAGCTAAAAGCATTGCCTTGAGATACTACCGGTTGACTTGCAAGCCGCTGGGAGTGACAGGCGAGGTTGCAGAGTATGAAGCCGCAACTATCCTTGGATTGGACTTATGCACAGCTCGCCATGCGGGCTACGATGCTACCGAGTCAGTTGATGGCATCGTAAAAACAATTCAGATAAAAGGGCGCTATATGCCCGATCCGAAGAAGATTTCTGCAAGATTAGGATCGATTGATATAGCAAAACCATTTGATACCGTCTTACTTGTTCTTCTCGACGAAAACTATGATGCTTTCGCGATATATGAGGCCACACGCGAAAACGTGCTTAGTGCACTTCAAGCCCCAGGTTCGCGCTCAAGAAATGAACGAAATCAGATAGGCATAGCAAAATTCAAAGCGATAAGCACATTGCGTTGGAGCCGAGCTTCCCAGTAAGAGATCTCGAAATTGGTATACGCTTAGGTATACGCGCAAAGTTGAATTTAAAAATAAAACATATAAATCAAAAAGATAAAAAACAAACACAGACTCCGCCAGCGCTTCACATATGGAAGCGATTCGCAAGCTGCGCATCGACTCACCGCAATCAGTTCAGCTTGGCCTGGTCTGCTCTGCTCAGCTTTTTTCGATCGAATCCCCAACCCACCGCTAAGTCAGTTGGCAATTCTGCATTTTCAATCCAAGGCTCATATCAACGAAGCGCCTAGAGATGCATCAATCATCCAGCCATCGCCCGGCTTCCGCAGAATCGATCAGGAGCTGAACAGTAAGTGGCTTATGCGCTTCGCTGAAATCATCTGGAAAGTATCGCTGAAAATTAATTGATTTGGGATCAATGCCAAACCTTTCAGAATACCTTTCAAGTAGCTCATAGGCATCAAGAGGATCCATACGAAAATCTTTATTCAAATCAGTAGAATGCTTTAAAGGATAACGTCGAAAGGTAAGAAGGCTTCTACCATTGTACTCGGCCAGAAGTGAATAAACTGCCTGCTCAATATCCTGCCTTACCATATCTTATCTTCCTCTGTAACAATGCGATTGTAACGTACCATAGACTGATAACCTATTTGCGCCACATCGCCCGCCAGGATCACCCAGCCAACCACAGGAATAGCACGCCCTACAAACGTCGAAAGCTTTGATGTCATTATTCTTTTAACTTCAAAAGGATTTGCGGGATTTTGAATCCAGGTAGGTAAGCGGAAAGGGAGCCGAATATCCCTAAGCAGTTTCCTTGAATACTTTGAGGCATAACTTGTGCCAGGCGTAGCACTACCCAGCTTGCCTCTGACGGTGATAGTGTTCTGACCGCTATAAATTGCTGCTGCCGCCAGAATATCCTTCGCGCCAGTGAAATGTTCTGCGGTTACGTCTACCATAATCCAGAAGAATAATTCCCCCGCACTGAGATTTGTTAGTCCACCATAAAAGTACGTTCCATTTAGCTGTTCGGTGGTATCCATTACCTTCTCCTTTCGCTTTATACGAGTCAAATCTTAAACCCAGGGCCGGGCAATTTCCATTCCTGTTTCATTCTATTCCTTACCTTCTTATGCTCTGCCGAATGTCAACTCAGCCAGCTTAGCTGAGGTAATCACATCTGATATTGATGTACATCTTTCCTCCAGCATGCGTAAGTAACATCAGACATACTCAATAGCCGCAACACTGTAATCTTCACACCATTCCCTGATAGTTTTCCCGCCCCCCTATCAAAAACATTTCATTCAAATTGCCGCAGCGTTTACATCGCTGGCGCGAAGCGCTGCCAGATCGGCCTGCTGACCGAATATGCCCCAGTTGACTTCTTCGACTTCATGTATCACCACATAGACAGGCGCGACAGAAGTGCCTGACGGACGACGATCCAGAATTGCGGTTGCTCCCTCAATCAACTTCTTCTTTGCTTCCTCATCCAGGCCATCTTTGATGACATATATCTGAAGGGACACAACCGGCAACCATGCGGGTTTATCTCCCATAAAAACGGCATCAGAAGAGTATTCGGCAAAGTAGGTCCATACCGTACTGCGAACCAGAGGGGAGTCTGGCAGCGCCTCGCAATCAAGTCCTAACTGCGTCAGAGCTCTGGCAACCTGTTGACGCTCAGCCGCATCGAAAGTGCCTGCTGGCGCATGAATGATCATTTTAGGCATCAAATACCTCTTATTGCATCGGGGGAACAGGATGGATTCCGCACCGGGCGGAATCCATCATCGGGCAACTAAATGGACTGCCCACCGGAGACTTCAATACGCTGACCGGTGACCCAGCGGTTGTCCGGTCCCAGCAGGCTGGCAATCATCGGACCGATGTCATCAGGCAGGCCCACGCGACCCAGCGCGGTCATGCCAGCAAACGCCTGGTTGTAATCGGGGATGTCACGCACCGCGCCACCCAGGAAGTCAGTCTCAATCGCTCCCGGGGCCACGGTATTCACGGTGATGCCGCGGCTGCCCAGTTCTTTCGCCATATACACGGAGAGAATTTCAACGGCGCCCTTGGCAGCCGAATAGGCTGAGAAGCCCGGGAACGACACGCGGGTCAGCCCCGAAGAGAAGTTGACGATGCGTCCGCCATCGACCAGCAGCGGCAGCAGCGACTGCGTCAGAAAAAACACTCCTTTGACGTGTACGTTAAATAACGCGTCGAACTGCTCTTCCGTGGTTGCGCTAAAGTCGGCCATTTCCCCATGCCCGGCGTTGTTGATCAGATGGTCGAACGTTTCGCGTCCCCAGTCACCTTTCAGGATATTGCCCACGGCGGCGACGAAACCCGGGAAGGACGATACGTTACTGGTGTCCAGTTGCAGCGCAACTGCCTTACGGCCAAGCGCCTGAATTTCATTCACCACGGCATCCGCCGCTTCTTTACCAGTACGATAAGTCACGATGACATCACCACCATGACGGGCAATGCTCAGTGCGGTATTACGGCCAAGACCCCGGCTGGCGCCAGTTACAAGAGAAAGGGTTGTCATGAAATATCTCCTCAATAGTGGGAGAGTGATTCTAACAATCGGCAGAACTCCAGGGTTGCCCAATAATTTTTAATTATTGCCTGATTATTTTTATATTTTTATTTTGATGCCGTATTTACTAGAATGGTTGCATCTGAAATTTTTTATTAATTGCCTGATAATATGAAAAAGCATCTTCACTCGTATGAGGAACGTCCTGCTGGGGACGACGAGTTTCAATCTGCCGGGAGGATGGCGGCTTTGCTGCAGGCGGCAAGTCATTATGCTGATGAACACCACAACGGAGCGGGGGTTGCCGTAACGCCAGTTGATGGGGTATTCATTCTGCGCGAGACCGCGCCTACCGCGTTGCAATTCGCTATCACTAAACCGTTGATCGCAATGGTGCTGCAAGGCAGCAAACGCGTGACCATGGGCAGCGATCGTTTTGATTTTGGCGCGGGGGAATCCTTGCTAATCACCATGGACGTGCCAACCGTGAGTCAGGTTATCAGCGCCAGTGCCGACACCCCTTATTATTCTCTGGTCGTGGAACTGGATGCCGCGGTGATTAGTGAACTGATGGCAAACATGGTCGGGCTGGAGGCTGCCACGGATTTGCCGGTAAGCATTGATCAGATCGAAGAAGATGTGGCAGAAGCCGCTTTGCGCCTGCTGAATATGCTCCGCAGACCGCGCGCGCTCGCCGTGCTGGGCAGCCAGTTGGTGCGGGAGTTACATTACTGGCTATTGTCAGGACGACACGGCAGCGCGCTGCGCGCCCTCGGCAGTACTGACAGCCATGCGCGGCGGATTGCGCGGGCAGTCGCAATCATTCGGGCCAATTATGCGCAACCGCTGCGCATGAAAACCCTCGCTGACGCCGCCGGTATGAGCCTCTCGGTATTTCATACGCATTTCCGCCATGTCACCACGCTCACCCCGCTGCAATTCCAGAAACAACTGCGCCTGCTTGAAGCGCGGAGACTGATGCTGACGGAAGGGACAGCGATCGGTATTGCCGCTAATGCGGTGGGATATGAGAGCGTGACGCAGTTTACCCGTGAATATTCACGGCTGTTTGGTTCACCGCCAGCGCGAAATATTCGGGAAACCCGCGCACTCGAGCGTTCAGTCCTGTCCGGTGAGCCTATGAGGCAATAAATTATTCGAGTCTGTCGCTGCCGGGACATACATCCTGGCGGGTGACATCTGATCACCCGAACGACGCTGACTGCTTTACCCTCAGTCAGCCGTAACGAACAAAAGCTTGCGAAAGCGTCCTCCCTGCTGCGCACTTATGCCAGAAACGCCCACAGAAACGGTACGATTCACTTACAGTTTATTCCTAATGCCCTGCGTTGCGCTCTGTGCCACTCTTAACTACGCTCATAACACTTATGATGCTTAATGAGGGAATATATTATGAAAAAGACGATTATTGCGTTATCCGCCATTCTTCTGACTTCTACGGCATTTGCCGCCACACACGCAACCGATGAAACCGTCGCTGACGCCAAAGCGGGCGCCAATACGGCGAAAGAGAAACTGCATCAGGCGCAGCATCAGGGTGAAGAGCAGCAGCTCAAAGCCAAACATGCTGCCGAAGGCAAAAGCGATAGCCTGACCAGCAAAGCGAGCGAAAATTCGCAGAAAGCCTGGAACAGCACCAAAGAAGGCACTGAAAAAGGTTGGGACGCCACCAAAGAAGGCGCGCAGAAAGGCTGGAATAAAACCAAAGAAGGTGCCAGCGATCTGAAGAAGAAAGTCTCTGAGTAATAGCGCTAACTATTTTTCCCAAAAGGCCGCGATGCGGCCTTTTTTGTGCCTGCCAACAACCGGATTGATACAAAACGCTGCGATCCCGCTCCTGGATTCGGGCAAATTCCTAATCAGTGATTGATTAATAAGCAGGCTGCGCGAATAGTAAGCGAACCGGCCATCGGGTGCCGGTACAAGGAGAAAGCACATGGGATATTACGTACTGAGAAAAAGTGATACAGCATTGTCGCAGAAATACTGGTTTGTGCTTAAAGCCAGCAACGGCGAAACCATCGCCACCAGCGAGATGTACAGCTCTAAACAGGCGGCGGAAAACGGCATCCGTTCGGTGCAGCAGAACGGTACGTCAACCACCATTCACGACGAGACCTGATCTTGCGCAGTGATGCGCGAAGGTGGGTCATTGACCCTGCAAGCGGCGCAATGTATTACGCGATCAATCGCGCCGCTACTCATCCCTGGCGAGCGGCGGCCACGCAGCACCACAGCCCCCCTCCCTGAAACGCCACCGACGCTTTGCATCGGCCGGCCTTTGCCCCTACACTTGCCGCATCGCCCTTAACCATTAATTAACTTTATGTCCGATACATTTCAACGCCAGCCGCTGCCCTTGCCGAATGGCCATAATAAAGTGCTGCTGCACTCCTGCTGCGCTCCCTGCTCGGGAGAAGTGATGGAAGCGATGCTGGCTTCCGGCATCGATTACACCATCTTCTTCTACAACCCGAACATCCATCCGTTGAAAGAGTACGAGCTGCGCAAAGAGGAGAACATCCGCTTTGCCGAGCAGTTTGGCGTGCCTTTTGTTGATGCCGATTACGACAAAGACAACTGGTTCGAGCGCGCGCGTGGCATGGAGTGGGAGCCGGAGCGCGGCGTGCGCTGCACCATGTGTTTCGACATGCGCTTCGAGCGCACCGCGCTGTACGCGCATGAACACGGCTTCCCGGTGATCACCAGTTCACTCGGCATTTCGCGCTGGAAGAATATGCAGCAAATCAACGACTGCGGCGTACGCGCGGCGGCACGCTATCCGGATATGCTGTACTGGGAGTTTAACTGGCGCAAAGGTGGCGGTTCGTCGCGCATGATTGAGATCAGCAAGCGCGAGCGTTTCTACCAGCAGGAGTATTGCGGCTGCATCTATTCGCTGCGCGATACCAACCGCCACCGCGTAGCAAGCGGTCGCGAACGTATCGAAATCGGCGTGCAGTACTATTCGCCGGATGAGTAAGAAAAAAACCTGCTGGCGCTAACCAGCAGGCTAAGCATTACCAGTTCAGCAGCTGGCCGCGGTAATCCACGTAATGATGGCCGCCACGCCCGCTAAACTGCTGCAGCTGCGTGACCATGCCCTGCGCACTCTCGGTGACGGTGATATCCGCCCCCTCACCGCCCATGTCGGTTTTTACCCAGCCCGGATGCAGTGACAGCAAGGTGCTGCCCTGCTGGTGCATCTGCGTCGCCAGCGCGCGGCTCAGCATATTCAGCGCCGCTTTGCTGGCTGAGTAGAACGGCATCGCCGCGTCACGGTTCTCGTTGAGGCTGGCGAGACGCGACGTGGTCAGGCCCAGCACGCTCTGTTTATCGCGCAGCAGCGGCAGCAGGCTCTCCGCCAGGCGCACCGGCGCCACCGCATTGGTAAAGAACAGCTCGCTGAGCTGCGCATCGTCCACGTCGCGCAGCTGCGATGCGTGCGGACCGAGAATCCCGGCGTTAATCAGGATGCAATCAAAGGGTGCGTCGCCGAGCTGCCGGACCAGCGCGTCACGCTGCGCGCCATCGGTGATATCCAGCGCCAGCCACTGCAGCTGCGGATGCTGAAACGAAACCGCCGTGGAACGGTAGGTGGCGGTCACCTGCCAGCCCGCCTGCAGTAGTTGCTGCACCACGGCCAGGCCAATGCCTTTTGACGCCCCAATAATCAATGCTCGCTGTTGTTGGCTCATCTGTCTCTCGCTGGTTAGTGTGCCACGAAAAAGGGCAGGATACCCTGCCCTGTTGTCCTTACCGGAACACTAACGTTAGCACGACGATGACCACCATAATTATCAGCAGGTGGCACACCGTTTTATCCAGGTTGCGTTGCTTCATCGCGCCTCCTGCACTCAGAACCACTGGCCAAAGCGCTTGATGTACAGCGTTTTCATACCCTGCGCTACCAGGCAGTAACCGAGCAGCGTGGCCAGCAGCCACGGGAAATAGCTCCATGGCAGCGGCACCAGGCCGACCATCGCGCCGAGCGGCGAGAACGGCAGCAGAATGCCGGCAATCATTACGCAGGCGGTGGTCAGCAGCACCGGCAGCGCCGCGCGGCTCTGGATAAACGGAATCTTGCGCGTGCGCAGCATGTGCACCACCAGCGTCTGCGACAGCAGCCCTTCCACAAACCAGCCGGACTGGAACAGTGACTGCATCGCTGGGGTATTCGCCGCGAACACGTACCACATCAGCGCAAAAGTGGTGATGTCAAAAATTGACGACGTTGGCCCAATCCACAGCATAAAGCGTTTGATGTTGCGCGCGTCCCATTTGCGTGGTTTGCGCAGGAACTCGCGATCCATTTTGTCCCACGGCAGCGCCAGCTGTGACAGATCGTACATCAGGTTCTGAATCAGCAGGTGAATCGCCAGCATCGGCAGGAACGGAATGAACGCGCTCGCCACCAGCACCGAGAACACATTGCCGAAGTTGGAACTGGCGGTCATGTTCAGGTACTTGATGATGTTGCCGAACGTCTCGCGCCCCTTCATCACGCCCTCTTCCAGCACCATTAAATCCTTTTCCAGCAGGATGATGTCTGAAGACTCTTTGGCGATGTCCGCCGCGCTGTCGACCGAGATCCCCACATCGGCGTCACGCAGCGCCGGCGCATCATTAATGCCGTCACCGAGAAAACCCACCGTGTGGCCCTGCTGCTGCAGCGCACGCAGAATGCGTGACTTCTGCAGCGGCGTCAGTTTGGCAAACACCGAACTGCGCGCCGCGGCCTGCGCCAGCTGCTCATCGCTCATCGCCGCAATCGCCTCGCCGGTGAGGATCTCGCCACAGTCGATGCCCACCTGCTGACAGATGCGCGCCGTCACTACCGGATTATCGCCGGTCAGCACTTTGACCGTTACGCCGTTCTCGTTCAGCGCGGTAATCGCCTTCGCCGCACTCTCCTTCGGCGGATCGAGGAAGGTCAGCAACCCTTCGATGGTCAGCCCCTGTTCATTCGCGACGCTCAGCGCCTGTTGCAGGCCTGGCTCCGCCAGCGCGCGGCTGGCCACCAGCAGTACGCGGAAGCCCTGCTGATTGTACTGATGCGCCAGCGCCAGCAGCTCAGCGCGACGGGTTTCATTGAGCGGCTGAATCAGTTTGCCTTCGCGTTCGGCGCTGGCAATGCTCAGCATCTCTTCGACCGCGCCCTTACAGATCAGCATCTGCTGGTTGAGGCGGCGGTCACGCACCACCACTGAAACGCGACGACGCACAAAATCAAACGGCAGCTCATCCACTTTGCTGTAGTAGTCGCTCATGTCCGCGCTGATGCGTCCTTTGCCGTAGCGCAGGATGGCGCGATCCATCAGGTTAGGCGTGCCGCTCTGGTAATGGCTGTTGAGCCAGCTCAGCATCAGGACGCGCGAGTTCTCTACCCCGGCACAGTCGAGATGGTGCTCAAGGATAATGTTGTCCTGCGTCAGCGTGCCGGTTTTGTCGGTACACAGAATATCCATGGCGCCGAGGTTCTGGATCGCGTTCAGGCGTTTGACGATCACTTTTCGGCGCGACATGGCAATCGCCCCTTTGGCCAGATTCGAGCTGACAATCATCGGCAGCATTTCCGGCGTCAGTCCCACCGCCACCGCCAGCGCGAACAGCGAAGCATCCAGCCAGTCGCCTTTGGTCAGGCCGTTAATCAGCAGCACCACCGGCACCATCACCAGCATGAAGCGAATCAGCAGCCAGCTGACGCTGTTGACGCCGCGATCGAAAGCGGTTTGTGTGCGGTTACCGACAATCGATTTCGCCAGGCTGCCGAAATAAGTTTCCCCGCCGGTCGCCACCACCACCGCTTTGGCGCTGCCACTGGAGACATTAGTGCCCATCAGGCATACGCTGCCCAGTTCCAGCAGCGATGCATCTTTGTCGCTGGCGCTGGCCTGCTTGCTGGCCACGTGGCCGGTGACGTCATATTTCTCCACCGGCAGCGATTCGCCGGTCAGAATTGCCTGGCTGATAAACAGATCGCGTGAGTCGAGCAGCCGCACATCGGCCGGTACCAGATCGCCCGCTGAGAGATAAATGATGTCGCCGGGCACCAGGCTGGTGATGTCCACTTCCTGTTTCTGCGGCGCCTGCTGTACCGATTCCCGGCGCAACACGGTGGCGGTGGTGCGCACCATCGATTTCAGCGCCTGTGCCGCTTTGTTGGTGCGGAACTCCTGCCAGAAGCGCAGCAAACCGCTGAGCGTTACCATCGTCACAATGATGATGACACCGGTCAGATCGGTCTCCTCGCCATGGCGCAGCGGCATCCAGTAGTCGGTGAAAAAGCTCACCAGCGCCAGCGCCAGCAGCACATAGATGAACGGATTATTGAAAGCCTGAATCAGCTGCACCAGCGCCGGTGGCGCTTTATCATGCTCCACCTGATTGCGACCATAAATCTGCAGCCGCGCTTCCGCTTCGCGTTCGACCAGCCCCAGCGCATCGCTGCGCAGGCGCAGCAGCGTTTCGTCGGCGGTAAAAGCGGCTTCGTCTTCAATCAGATAGCGTGCGGTTTTCTGACGTGCCGGACGCACGGTGTTCCAGGCTTTTTTTTCCTGGTTGAGTTTCATGTCAGTCATGATGACACTCCTCGTTTATTTTTTTACGGCAATAACGATCCCTGCGCGCCAGGCGCACAAGTCGAAAACATTAATTGTCACGGCGTGACCGGATTAAATTAAAAATAACCTGTCGGGAATTTCCATATTACCTCCCGGAAATAATGGGCGAAGAAAGTCGCTCGCTGAATAACGAGTGAAATAAAATAACCACGGATAACGCTGCGCGCAGCAGCAGCCTGAAGCGGCTTAACGCGCAGGGAAGCTCAGCACGCTGAAGATCAGCGCGCGCATCGAGGCGGAGGAAAAAGTGCGTTTAAAATCATGTGCATGATGCTATTCCCACGGGCATCAGCCCGCTATGGTGTCATTATCAGGGAACAATCATCAGAAACAGGTGAGGATTGCTGCCCGCCATGTTGGCAAGCAGCGACAAAAGAATTCGCGCGTCAGCTTGCCTTGTATTGCCATCGATAAGGGTGACTGTCCAACTGAATTCTCCTGTGTGAAGTTGCGGCTATTATAGGAGGGCGAAAAGCGAAGTAAAGTTAATTATTCCGGGGTTCAGGTTGATTTAATTTTCGTTGCGATTTGGTTGATAATGCGTGCGGATATAAGGTGCATCAGATTAATCCGATCGCGTTACGCCCTCTTGCTTATAACTGAAGCGCACCGCTTAGAACCTTACGGCATATGCATAGCCATAAATTGACTATTCTTCACTGTAACGCTCTCGTAAACTCGCGTTACTTTTTTAAGGCAAGGAAACAACATGAAAAAAATTATTCCCTCACTGCTGGCGCTGTCGCTGGTAGCCGCCTTCTCTGCGCAGGCCGCCACGCCGAAAGATACGCTGGTGATTGCGCAGTCTACGGATGATGCGGACAGCTTTGATCCGGCCCAGGGCTTTGAACTGACCACGGTGCAAGCGTTCACTAACATTTATCAGCGCCTGGTGCAGTCCGATCCGGCCAATCCGACCGATCTTAAGCCAACGCTGGCGACGTCGTGGCAGCCGGGCAGCGATAACCGCAGCCTGACGTTTGCGCTGCGCAAAGACGCGAAGTTTGCCAGCGGTAACCCGCTGCGCCCGGAAGATGTCATCTTCTCGCTGGGCCGCGTGGTGAAACTCAACCTCGATCCGTCCTTTATTCTGACCCAGCTCGGCTGGAACAAAGACAACGTTGACAGCTTCCTGAAAAAGGTCGATGAAGATCACGTACAGATTAGCTGGAGCGCCAACGTCAGCCCGGCCTACGTGCTGAGCCTGCTGTCCGCGCCGGTCTCCTCGATCGTTGATGAAAAAACCGCGCAGGCCAACGCCAAAAACGGTGATTTCGGCCACGCGTGGCTCGGCACCCACTCGGCCGGCAGCGGCCCGTTCCAGATTCGCAAAGTGGTGCTGCATGAAGCGATACTGCTAAGCGCCAACCCGACCTCACCGGCCGGTGCACCGAAGCTGAAAAACATTCTGATCAAAAACGTGCCGGAGCCGGCAGCGCGCCGTCTGCTGCTGGAACAGGGCGATGTCGATATCGCGCGTAACCTCGGTGCTGATCAGATCGCTGCGCTGAAGGGCAAAGCCGGCGTGAAGACCGAAGCGATTCCGATGGCGTCGCTCTACTACATTCAGTTCAACGTCGGTGCCAATCCGGTACTGAAGAACCCGGCGCTGTGGGAAGCGGCACGTTACCTGTTCGACTATAAAGGTATCGCCAATGACCTGCTGAAGGGCCAGTTTGAAGTGCACCAGACCTTCCTGCCGAAGGGTTTCCTCGGTGCGCTGAACGACACGCCTTACAGCTACGATCCAGAGAAAGCCAAAGCGATTCTGCAGAAGGCCGGTCTGACCAACGTCAGCTTTAAGCTCTCTACCAGCAATCAGCCGCCGTACCTTGATATCGCGCAGGCGCTGCAGGGCAGCTTCGCCAAAGGCGGCGTGAAGGTGGAAGTGCAGCCGGGCTTAAGTTCTGAAGTCTCCACCCGCGTGAAGGCGCATCAGTATGAAGCTACGCTCAACGCCTGGGGCGCGGATTATTTCGACCCGAACACCAACGCCGCGTCCTTCGCATACAACCCGGAAGATGGCAGCAAAACCATTGCTTACCGTTCAGACTGGCACATCCCGGAGCTGAGCAAACAGACGCTGGCGGCGACGGCCGAAGCCGACAGCAATAAGCGCGTTGCGCTTTATCAGGCGATGCAGCGCGAAGTGCTGAAGAACTCGCCGTACGTGATTGGCCTGCAGGCGCGTAACCTGATTGCGCTGCGCGACAATCTGCAGGGCTATGTGCAGGGGATCAACCCGGACATGGTGTATTACGCGCAGGTTTCGAAGTAATGGCAGCGTCAGCGTCATCGGCCGGGTTCGCCCGGCCACTCTGGCAGCGCTTCAGCCGCCTCGTCACCAGTCTGCTGTCGCTGCTGGTAACGCTGGTGGGTTTGTTAGCGTTTACTTTCATGCTGTCGCACCTGTCGCCAGTCGACCCGGTGCAGCAAATCGCCGGCGATCACGCCAGCGAAGCCACCTATGCTCAGGTGCGTCACGACCTTGGGCTGGATCAGCCGGTGCTGGTGCAGTTCTGGCGCTATATCAGCCATCTGGCGCAGGGCAATCTCGGCCTGTCGCACCTGACCAATCAGCCGGTCAGCGCCGACCTGATGCGCACCTTCCCCGCCACGCTTGAGCTGGCGACCTGTTCGATGATATTCGCTGCGGTGTTCGGCGTGACGCTCGCGCTGCTGGCGGCGTGGAAACCGGGCAGCGTCATTGATAACGTGGCGCGCTTTATCTCGCTGCTGGGCTACTCGGTGCCGGTGTTCTGGCTCGGCCTGCTGGGCCTGCTGCTGTTTTACGCCGTGCTGCACTGGTCCGCCGGTCCGGGCCAGCTGGATGATATCTGGATTTATACCCTCGAACCGAAGACCGGCTTTGTACTGATTGATAGCTGGCTCTCCGGCGATGCGGAAATGTTCCGTAACGCGATTGCGCATCTGTGGCTGCCGGTGGTGATTCTCGGCCTGCTGGCGATGGCAGGCATTACGCGCCTGCTGCGCGCGGCACTGCTGGAAGAGAGCAGCAAAGAGTATGTGGTGCTGGCGCGCGCGAAAGGCGCTGGCCGGGCGCGCATTCTGCTGCGTCATATTTTCCCCAACGTGCTGGGCACGCTGATCACCGTTATCGCCCTCTCCTACGCCACGCTGCTGGAAGGGTCCGTGCTGACGGAAACCGTATTCGCCTGGCCGGGCGTCGGTCGCTACATGACCAACGCGCTGTTTTCCGCGGATGTTCCGGCGATTCTCGGCGCTACGTTGCTGATTGGCAGCTGCTTTATCCTGCTCAATGCCGTGGCCGACGCCCTCACCTGGTTAACCGATCCGAGAACCCGATGACTCAACAACTTCATGAACTGGAAACCGTGCGCCCGCGCCGGCGCCGGGCGCGTATCACTTCGCTGACCATCGGCCTGACGCTGGTGATCGTGCTGGTGGCCATGGCGCTGCTGGCGCCGCTGCTGGCGCCGTTTGATCCTAACGCGCAGGTGATTGAACAGCGTCTGCTGGCACCGTCGGCGCTGCACTGGTTCGGCACCGACGGCTTCGGCCGCGATTTATTGTCGCGCGTGATTTACGGCGCACGTCCGACGCTGCTGCTGGTGTCGCTGATTCTGGTGCTGACCATTCCGGTTGGCCTGTTAGTCGGCATCACCGCTGGCTACGTCGGCGGCTGGACCGAACGCGTGCTGATGCGCATCACCGATATTTTCCTGTCGCTGCCCAACCTGGTGATTGCGCTGGCGCTGGTGGCAATGCTGGGCCCGGGCCTGATGAACGGCGCGCTGGCGCTGGCGCTCACCAGCTGGCCGCCGTTTGCCCGGCAGGCACGCGCGGAAACCCTGGCATTGCGCCGCAGCGATTACCTCGCCGCCGCGCGCATGCAGGGCATTACCGGCCTGCGCCTGATGTTTGGCCACATTCTGCCGCTCTGCCTGCCGACCGCAGTGGTGCGTGCCGCGCTGAGCCTCGGCGGGATTATTCTTTCTGCCGCCGGGCTGGGCTTCCTCGGCATGGGCGTACAGCCGCCAACCGCCGAATGGGGCTCGATGGTAGCAGAAGGCAGTAAAGTGATTTTCGACCAATGGTGGGTGGCGGCAGCGCCCGGCGCAGCCATTCTGTTCGCCAGCCTGGCGTTTAACCTGACAGGCGACGGCCTGCGTGACCGACTGGATACCCGCCATGCCAAATGATCTGTTAATTGATGCGCAGGGGCTGACGATTCGCAGCCACGACGCGCTGCTGGTGGATAACATCAGCTTTACCCTTGGCCGCGAACGCGTGGCGCTGGTCGGTGAATCCGGCTCGGGCAAATCCCTGACCGCGCGTGCGCTGATGGGCCTGCTGTCGCCCGCGCTGCAGCTGCAGGCTGACCGGCTGCGGGTGGCGGGCGCAGACGCCCTGCACCTGCGCGAGCGCGACTGGATCGGCCTGCGCGGCGGCAAAGTGGCGATGGTCATGCAGGACCCGAAATACGCGCTCAACCCGACGCGCACCATTGGCTGGCAGGTTGAAGAGCCGCTGGTGCTGCACCGCAAGCTGAGCCGCGCCGAGCGCAAAGAGAAAGTGTGCGAGATGCTGGACGCGGTGGGCCTGCCCGAGCCGCGCCAGCTGATGAAGCGCTATCCGCATCAGCTCTCCGGCGGCATGGGCCAGCGGGTGATGCTGGCGATCGCGCTGATTACCGATCCCGATCTGCTGATTGCCGATGAGCCCACCTCGGCGCTCGATCACGCCATGCGCGATCAGGTGCTGGCGCTGATTCGTCGTCTGGTGGAGCAGCGCAATATGGGCCTGCTGCTGATCAGTCACGATCTGCAACAGGTCTCCGAGCACTGTCAGCGGGTAATGGTGATGTATAAAGGCCGCCTGCTGGACACGCTGCCGGCGGCGCAACTGTCAGACGCCAGCCATCCTTATACCCGCACGCTGTGGGCCTGCCGTCCGGGGAAAGCCACGCATGGCGAACGCCTGCCGGTGCTGGATCGCGCGGCGCTGGAGAAGATGCATGATTGAATTAGCCAACCTGAGCGTCTCGCACAAACAGGGTTATGAACTGCGCACCGTGGTGCACGATGTGAACCTGCAGGTGGCGGCCGGCGAGTGTTTCGGTCTGGTGGGGCCTTCCGGCTGCGGTAAATCGTCGCTGCTGTGGGTGATGGCCGGACTGAATCCGCACTGGCGCGGCCAGATGACGCTGGCGAATACCGCCGTGCAGCCAGGCAAACCCTTTACCGGCCAGCTGCGTCGCGATGTGCAGATGGTGTTTCAGGATCCCTACGCTTCGCTGCATCCACGCCACCGGCTGCGCCGCACGCTGGCGGAACCGCTTAAGCTGCTGCGACGCGATAACATCGACGATCGCATCAACGCGGGCTTCCGCCATGTCGGGCTGGATCCGGCGCTGGCGGATCGCTATCCGCATCAGCTGTCCGGTGGACAGCGTCAGCGCGTGGCCATCGTGCGCGCCCTGCTGCTGGAGCCTAAGATCCTGCTGCTGGATGAGCCGACGTCGGCGCTGGATATGTCTGTGCAGGCCGAGATCCTGAATCTGCTAAACGATCTCAAACAGAATGATGGCCTGACGATGGTGCTGGTCAGCCACGATCCTGACGTGATCGATCATATGTGCGATCGCGCCGCGCGCATGGCGCAGGGCCGGATTGTTGGTTAGCATGGCATGAGCGCAACGCGGCGCAGTTTATCCTGAAGGTCGATTGCGCCGCTGCCCAACAGCCATTCAGTCATCTAAAGGAACACCGTATGACGGTAAAATTACGTCCGCTGGAGCGGGAAGATCTGCACTTTGTCCATCAGCTGGATAACAATGCCAGCGTGATGCGCTACTGGTTTGAAGAGCCGTACGAAGCGTTTGTGGAGCTTTCTGACCTGTATGACAAGCACATCCACGATCAGACCGAGCGGCGCTTTGTGGTGGAACACGACGGGCAAAAAGCCGGGCTGGTCGAGCTGGTCGAGATCAACCACGTGCATCGCCGGGCGGAGTTTCAGATCATCATCGACCCGGCGCATCAGGGCAAGGGCTTAGCCAGCAGAGCGGCAAAGCTGGCGATGGATTACGGCTTTTCGGTGCTCAATCTCTACAAGCTGTATCTGATTGTCGATCAGGAGAACGAGAAGGCGATTCATATCTACACCAAGCTCGGTTTCGAGGTGGAAGGCGTGCTGAAGCACGAGTTTTTCATCAACGGCGAGTACCGCAACACCATCCGCATGTGCATTTTCCAGCAGCAGTACCTGGCGCAGCATAAATCCGGTAATGCGATGGTGAAACCTACCGCGCAATAATAACCCTCGGCACGAACCGTAGCGGCGCAATTTATTGCGCGTATTTAACTAAGCGCGATAAATCGCGCCGCTACGCATCCGTGCAAATTAACCGCCGCGTGCGCCGACCACGTTGAGATGCGGCTGCGGGTGTGCTGGCTTCAGGTCATACATGCCGCCATAAAACGGATCGACCACCAGCCAGCCGGGGAAACCGAGCAGCGGAATATTGCCCAGTACGTACCACAGGTTGGCGCTGGCCTCGATGGGCAGCGTCAGCGGCACGTAGCCTGGACTCTCCAGCATCACCTGATAATGTTTCTTACCGAAATAGGTGCCATTGGATTTCGCCAGATCTACCGTCTGCGGCGTATAGCCCTGCGCCACCGCGCGGCCGGTTTCATCCTGCACGGTGAAACGCGCGCCCTGCGGCACAGAGTCAATTTTTACCGGTTGCGTTTCGGTGCCAACAATGGTGGCACAGCCGCTCAGCAGCAGCGCACAGGCGGGAAGAAGATGTCGCAGGTTCATAGCAGGTCCGCTTCAGAATCAGAAAGGACAGTCTAAACTGCCCTCTCTGCCTTTTCACTCGCCTCAATCGCGCTATCAGTGGCGCTTTTCTGCGCTTTATTACGGTTGACAACAGGCGGCAATCGCCGCGATATCCTGTGGCGTGGTGCGACAGCAGCCGCCAATCAGCCGTGCGCCCGCCTGTTGCCACTCGGGGAACTTATCGTGCAGCGTGCAGCCAGACGGCGCCGAGTGCCAGCTTTTGCTGACCGCATCATACTGCTCGCCGGAGTTAGGATAGACCAGCAGCGGCTTGTCCGTCAGCGCCTGTAGCGTTTGCAGCGCCGGCGTCACGCTCTCCAGCGCCACGCAGTTGAGACCGACAGCGACCACCTGTGGCGCGCCATTAATGACTTCCGCCACCTTGCTCAGCGGCGTGCCGTCACTCAGGTGTTGCGCATCGCGCAGCGTGAAGGAGAACCACGCGCTGCTGTGCGGAAACTCCGCCAGCAGGCTAATCAGCGCCTGAATTTCACCAAACGACGGCAGCGTTTCACACGCCAGCAAATCCACGCCCGCCTCCAGCAGCGCCGCCACGCGCGGACGATGGAAATCTTTCATTTCAGCAGCCGGTAAGGCGTAGTCGCCACGATACTCGGCGCCGTTGGCCAGATAAGCGCCGTAAGGACCGACCGATCCGGCCACCAGCAGCGGTGCCTCGCTGCCTGTGGCGGCACGATAATCGTCGCGCGCGCGCTGCGCCAGCGTCACGCTCTGGCGGATCAGCGCGCTGGCCTGGCCGCTATCCAGTCCGCGGGCGGCGAAGCCCAGCGGCGTCGCCTGATAGCTGGCGGTGATCGCCACATTCGCGCCGGCGGCGAAATAGTCATAGTGCACCTGATAAATCAGCTCGGGATTTTCCATTAGCACTTTGGCTGACCACAGCGTATCGGCCAGATTACAGCCGCGCGCTTCCAGCTCTGTCGCCAGCGCGCCATCCAGAATCAGGGTATCAGTGTGGGTCAGGGCCGCAGCGATGGGGTTACGCGACATCATCGGTCTCCTTAGCGTTGAAAGCGTGTTGGCGTTTTTGCGTCAGATAATAAGCAGCGTAGCAGAACAGTACAAAAGGAATGCCGCACCATAGCGCGATGCGCTGTGACGGGTCAAAGGCCAGCCCGATGCACGCCAGCAGACACAGGGTAAATCCGAGGATCGGCACCAGCGGATAGAACGGCGCGCGGTACGCCAGCTGCTGCGGCGTATTGCCCGCCTGCAGATAGCGACGACGGAACATGTAGTGTGAGGCGCAAATGCTCAGCCACACCGCCACCACGGCAAAGCCGGAAATCGCTGACAGTGCCACAAACACCGTATCCGGCGCGATCACGCTGGAAAACAGCGCCAGCAGGCCACCGAGCATACTGACGGTGATGGCCAGCTGCGGAATGCCGCGCCGGTTGACCCGGGCAAAGCAGCGCGGCAGCGTGTTTTCATTGGCCAGCGACCACAGCATCCGTCCCGAGGCGTACAGTCCGGAGTTCGCGGCTGACAGGATCGCGGTGAGGATCACGAAGTTGAAAATATCCGCCGCGTACGGGATGCCGATCTTTTCGAACACCAGTACGAACGGACTTTTAACGATGCCCGCCTGATCCATCGGGATCAGCGCGGCCAGCACAAACACCGTGCCGATAAAGAAGATGATCAGGCGCGCCACGGTGGTGCGAATCGCCAGCGGCAGCGCTTTCTGCGGCTGCTCGGTTTCACCCGCCGCAATGCCGATCAGCTCGGTCCCGGAGAAGGCAAAATTCACCGCCACCATGGTCATCAGAATCGGCAGCGTACCGTGCGGCAGCCAGCCGGAAGCCGTCAGGTTATGTAATCCCGGCGCCGCGCTGCCGTCTTTCATCGGGATGAACCCCAGCATCGCCGCTGCGCCCAGCACGATAAAGGCAATGATGGTGATCACTTTAATGATGGAGAACCAGAACTCTCCTTCGGCAAAGAAGCGCGTCGAGACACTATTCAGCAGATAAATGGCGACACAGAACACCAGGCACCACAGCCACACCGGCACCGTCGGAAACCAGTACTGCATGCAGAAACCGGCGGCGGTCAGGCTGGAGCCGAGCGCCACCGTCCAGGTGAGCCAGTAGAGCCAGGCCACGGTGTAACCGGTCGCCGGACTGAGGTAGCGCGCGGCGTAGACGTGAAACGCGCCGGTTTCCGGCATCGCCACCGCCAGTTCGCCAAGGCACACCATTACCAGCCATACCACCAGCGCACCAATCAGATAGGCCAGCAGCGTGCCCGCTGCGCCGGTGGTGGAGATGATGTAGCCGGTGTTGAAAAACAGCCCGGTGCCAATCACGCCGCCGAGCGACAGCATCACCAGATGCCGCACCTTCATGCTGCGCTTGAAGTTTGCCTGCGAAGGCGTCGGTTCAGTTTGCATTCTTTATATCCATATGGACGTCTAAACTTCTATATGGACACAGAGTTATACGCATCCGCGCGGCAATTTGCAACGTGGGAAAGGGTAAGGATTGGGAAAGCGTGTGCGGCCCCGCCGCGACGGGGCACACCAGTCAGGCGCCGAAGACGCCCTGCAGATAACGCTCAAGCGCCATGCGCGAGCTAAAACCGTGGGGAATACCGTAGTGCTCCTGCGAATCCCCCATAAGGTAGAGAGGGAACTGCGTGTAGTGGTCGCAGGTTTTCATCTCTGATGCGGGTTCAGCGAAATGCTGACTTTTTTCTTTCAGGGTGGGATGAATGATCAACGCTGTGCGCCCCATGCGGGCTTCGCGATTCACATAGACGTAGTTTTCGCCACGGCGATAACCATAAGTTTTGGGTGTCAGGACGTCCATTTCGAATCCTGCTTTTTCCAGTACGCGCGCTACCTCATCCGGACGTAAATACATGCTTGCTCCTCTCTTCTCACAGCCCCGCAACCTTACATCAGCACGACAGCACAGGACATTCGGAATTTCCCTAAAGCCTGGCACACGGCTGCGTTTAGTCACGTTTCGTCTACACTTAGTATTACGTTTTAAGTCAAAGGGAGCGAAAAATGTTTAATCGAACCAGCAAAAACGATGACATTGATATCAATCAGGATGTAAACGAACTGGCCGATTCGCTGGAAGCCTTACTGAAATCTTACGGCAGCGAAGCCAAAGATGAAGTGGATAGCGCACGCAGCCAGGCGCAGGCCCTGCTGAAACAGACGCGCGCTAAACTCAACGGCAGTGGCAACCGCGTGACTCAGGCCGCGCGCGATGCGGGTTATCAGGTGGATGCTTACGTGCATGACAAACCGTGGTACGGCGTGGGTGTCGGTGCCGCCGTCGGTCTGGTGCTGGGCGCGCTGCTGATGTCACGCCGCTAAATCGCTAAGAAATCATCAGGAGCCTCGCGCATGCGGGGCTTTTTTTTGCGCGTCACTCCGCATTAGCGCGCCGATCCGGCTGCTGTCAGGCTGGTTAAAATTGCCGCAAAACCCTTTACAAAAATTTTTTCCCTGCGCCAGGGCGCACCATCGCTGGCATTCGCCCTATTCCGACTGCTTAAATCACAAAACCCTATATCTGGTGGGCTTGACCACCAATACCACTACATCTAGTATTCAACACATCAACTCGCTACCAGATGTCAGCAGGGACGACGTTCGCAGCAAAAGGGTTTTTGCTTCGTATCTCGCAACCTGACCACAACCAGAGGGAAATACGAATCATGCGCATTATTATTTACACTAAGAGCCAGTGTGTCCAGTGTGACGCCACCAAAAATGCCATGGATCGCAGTGGCATCGACTACCAGCTGATTAACCTCGATAGCCAACCGGAAGCCATCGATCAGCTCAAATCGCTTGGCTATCGCCAGGTGCCCGTGGTGATGACGCACAACGACCACTGGAGCGGCTTCCGTCCCGACAAAATCGCCGGCCTGCGCCAGCTCGCTGCCGTCGGGGGATAAAGCGATGTTTCCACTGGTCTATTTTTCCAGCCAGTCGGAAAACACGCACCGGTTTATCACCCGTCTCGGCCTGCCTGCGCGGCGTATTCCGCTCGACGCCACGCAGCGCCTGCACATCGACCAGCCCTACATTTTAGTGGTGCCGAGCTACGGCGGCGGCAGCGCGCGTGGAGCAGTGCCGAAACAGGTGATTCAGTTCCTTAATGATGACGCCAATCGGCGCGGTATTCGCGGTGTGATTGCTGCGGGCAATCGCAACTTTGGCGCGGGCTTCTGCCTGGCCGGCGACATCATTGCGCAGAAATGTCAGGTTCCCTATCTCTACCGCTTTGAACTGATGGGAACCGCCGACGATATTGCCCATGTTAAAGCGGGAGTGACCCAATTTTGGCAACGACAGACACCCTGAACAGCACACAGCTGGACTACCACGCGCTCAACGCGATGCTGAACCTGTATGACGCCGATGGCCGCATCCAGTTCAGCAAAGATCATGAAGCCACACGCCAGTTTTTCCTGCAGCACGTCCAGCCCAACAGCGTGCCATTCGACTCGCACGGCGAGCGTCTGCGCTATCTGGTGGCCGAAGGCTATTATGAAGCCGGGGTACTGAACCAGTACGATTTCGCCTTCCTGTGCCAGCTGCACGAAGAGGCTGACGCCTGGGGCTTCCGTTTTCACACCTTCCTCGGTGCGTGGAAGTTTTATACCAGCTATACGCTGAAAACCTTCGACGGCAAACGCTATCTGGAAACCTTTGAGCAGCGCGCCTGCATGGTGGCGCTGACGCTGGCGCGCGGCAATGAAACGCTGGCGCGGGAACTGCTGGCCGAGATGCTGAGCGGTCGCTTCCAGCCGGCTACGCCCACGTTCCTAAACTGCGGTAAACAGCAGCGCGGCGAGCTGGTCTCCTGCTTCCTGCTGCGCATTGAAGACAATATGGAGTCGATTGGCCGCGCGGTGAATTCGGCGCTGCAGCTGTCGAAGCGCGGTGGTGGCGTGGCGTTTCTGCTCTCCAACCTGCGTGAATCCGGCGCGCCGATCAAGCGCATTGAAAATCAGTCGTCCGGCGTAATTCCGGTGATGAAGATGCTGGAAGATGCGTTCTCCTACGCCAATCAGCTTGGTGCGCGTCAGGGCGCGGGCGCGGTGTGGCTGAATGCGCACCATCCGGATATCCTGCGCTTCCTCGATACCAAACGTGAAAACGCTGACGAGAAGATCCGCATTAAAACGCTGTCGCTCGGCGTGGTGATTCCGGATATCACCTTCCAGCTGGCCAAAGAGAACCGCGATATGGCGCTGTTTTCGCCTTACGACGTTGAGCGTATTTACGGCAAGGCGTTTGCTGATATCAGTATCAGCGAGCACTACGAGGCGATGCTGGCCGACGATCGCATCCGTAAAACCTTCATCAAGCCGCGCGACTTCTTCCAGACGCTGGCGGAAATTCAGTTTGAGTCCGGCTATCCCTACATCATGTATGAGGACAGCGTGAACCGCAGCAACCCGATTGCCGGTCGCATCAACATGAGTAACCTGTGTTCGGAGATCCTGCAGGTTAACAGCGCCAGCGAGTATCACGACGACCTGAGCTATCGCCGCGTCGGCAAAGATATCTCCTGTAACCTCGGCTCCCTGAATATCGCCCACGCCATGGATTCGCGTAATCTGGCGCAAACCGTGGAAGTGGCGGTGCGCGCGCTGACGGCGGTTTCCGAGATGAGTGACATCACCTCCGTGCCGTCGGTGGCGGAAGGCAATCGCCGTTCGCACGCTATCGGTCTCGGGCAGATGAACCTGCACGGCTATCTGGCGCGTGAGGGTATGGCTTACGGTTCGCCAGAGGCGCTGGATTTCACCAACCTCTATTTCTACTGCGTGACGTATCACGCCCTGCGCACCTCCAACCTGCTGGCGCAGGAGCGCGGCGCGAGCTTTGACGGCTTTGCGCAGTCGCAGTACGCCAGCGGCGCCTATTTCGACAAATATACCCAACACAGCTGGCAGCCGCGTACTGCCCGGGTGGCGCAGATTTTTGCCGATGCCGGCATCGCCCTGCCCGACCAGGCGGACTGGCTGGCACTGCGTGCGTCGGTAATGCAGCACGGTTTGTATAACCAGAACCTGCAGGCGATTCCGCCGACCGGTTCCATCTCTTACATCAACCACGCCACGTCGAGCATCCACCCGATTGTGTCGCGCATTGAGATCCGTAAAGAGGGCAAAACCGGCCGCGTGTATTACCCGGCTCCGTTTATGACCAATGACAACCTTGAGCTGTATCAGGATGCCTACCAGATTGGTCCAGAAGCGATTATTGATACTTACGCCGAAGCCACCCGGCACGTCGATCAGGGCCTGTCGCTGACGCTGTTTTTCCGCGATGACGTCACGACGCGCGATATCAACAAAGCGCAGATCTACGCCTGGAAGAAAGGCATCAAAACCCTCTATTACATTCGACTGCGTCAGATGGCGCTACAAGGCACGGAGGTACAGGGCTGCGTTTCCTGTGCACTGTGATGATGACTATGCAACTTAAACAAATTCAGGCGATTAACTGGAACCGCATCCAGGACGAGAAAGATCTCGAAGTGTGGAACCGTCTTACCAGCAACTTCTGGCTGCCGGAGAAGGTGCCGCTGTCCAACGATCTGCCGGCCTGGCAGTCGCTCGACCCGCAGCAGCAGCAGCTGACGATTCGGGTGTTTACCGGTCTGACGCTGCTCGACACCATTCAGAACGTCATTGGCGCACCGGGACTGATGGAAGATGCGCTGACGCCGCACGAAGAGGCGGTGCTGTCGAACATCAGCTTTATGGAAGCGGTACATGCGCGCTCTTACAGTTCGATCTTCTCCACGCTGTGTAACACCGCCGACGTGGATGCCGCCTACCGCTGGAGTGAGGAGAATGCCGCCCTGCAGAACAAGGCGAAAATCGTGCTGGATCACTACCGCGCCAGCGATCCGCTGAAGAAGAAAATCGCCAGCGTCTTTCTGGAGTCGTTCCTGTTTTACTCCGGCTTCTGGCTGCCGATGTACTGGTCAAGCCGCGGCAAGCTGACCAACACCGCCGATCTGATTCGGCTGATTATCCGTGATGAAGCGGTACACGGTTATTACATCGGCTATAAGTACCAGAAAGCGCTGGAAACCGTTGACGACGCGCGCCGCGCTGAGCTGCAACAGTTCGCCATCGATTTACTGCTGGCGCTGTATGAAAACGAGGTGGTGTACACCGAAGCGCTGTATGCTGACGTGGGCTGGGCCGAAGAGGTGAAAACCTTCCTGCATTACAATGCCAACAAGGCGCTGATGAACCTGGGTTACGAAGCGCTGTTCCCGGCGGAGCTGACGGCGGTGAATCCGGCGATTCTGTCGGCGCTGTCGCCCAACGCCGATGAAAACCACGATTTCTTTTCGGGTTCCGGTTCATCCTATGTGATGGGTAAAGCGGTTGAAACCGAGGACGAGGACTGGAATTTTTAGTCGCGTGGGGTGCGCGGTAAAGGGTGCGTATTGCACCGTAAGCGGTGCGCATCAATGCGCACCCTACGGTTGGGTTAATCATGTCGCCTGAAATGCCCCCGGCGGTTAGGTTGATGCATCTGTAGGGTCGGCATTCATGCCGACCGGAACGCGCCCCAGCGGTAATATTGATGCATCTGTGGGTCGGCATTGATGCCGACCAGGTTAATTTCATGCCGATCCCACCACGTTCTGAGCATTCATTTTCCTCTCCTGCATTCCCGCCGTCCCCCGAAATAAGGTTAATTCCGCGCGTGATTATTTTATCTATTTAGCGCCATTCATCGCCGGGATATTTCGCCTGACTAAGCGTGATTTATCCGCCTTCCGGCAATAATTCTGGCCTAAACCGGTTTAATTTCACAAAAAATTCAGAAAAAATTTATCCCGTCTCATCCCTTGCAGGCACTGGAATTAGCCACTGTCGCGCCATACCTGTCACGCCAGATATTTCCGTCAAGGGTTGTCAGATAATCTCACTATGCTACGGTATAGGCGCTTAAATTTACGCAGGGTACAACAAGAAATAGTCAGACATTTAACCAGGAATTTCATTACTGCATGGCAATTAAACTCGAAGTAAAGAATTTATATAAGGTATTTGGCGATCATCCCGAAAAGGCATTTAAGCTGATTGAAAAAGGCGAGAGTAAAGAGAGTATTCTGGCGAAAACCGGCCTCTCACTCGGTGTCAAAAATGCCAGTCTGGCCATTGAAGAAGGCGAGATCTTTGTCATCATGGGGCTGTCCGGCTCCGGCAAGTCCACTATGGTTCGCCTTCTCAATCGTCTGATCGAGCCGACACGCGGCCAGGTGATTATTGATGGCGTCGATATTGCCAAAATATCCGACGCAGAATTGCGTGATGTGCGCAGAAATAAAATCAGCATGGTATTCCAGTCATTCGCACTGATGCCGCACATGACGGTGCTAAATAACACCGCGTTCGGCATGGAATTAGCTGGCGTGGCGTTGCAGGAGCGGCAGGAAAAAGCGCTCGACGCGCTGCGTCAGGTCGGGCTGGAAAATTATCCTCACGCCTGGCCCGATGAACTCTCCGGCGGAATGCGTCAGCGTGTTGGATTAGCCCGCGCACTGGCGATTAATCCAGATATATTGCTAATGGACGAAGCCTTTTCCGCACTTGATCCATTAATTCGCACGGAAATGCAGGATGAACTGGTAAAACTGCAGGCGAAACATCAGCGCACCATCGTGTTTATTTCCCACGATCTGGATGAGGCGATGCGTATTGGCGACCGCATCGCCATCATGCAGGGCGGCGAAGTGGTACAGGTCGGCACGCCGGATGAAATCCTCAATAATCCGGCCAACGATTATGTGCGCACCTTCTTCCGCGGCGTGGATATCAGTCACGTCTTCAGCGCCAAAGATATCGCCCGCCGCAGCGCCGGCGCGCTGATTCGTAAGGCCGCCGGTTTCGGTCCGCGGTCGGCGATCAAACTGCTGCAGGATGAAGACCGCGAATATGGCTACGTGCTGGAGAAACAGAAATTCATCGGCGTCGTCTCCACTGACTCGCTGAAAGCGGCACTCGCCGCAGGTGAAGGGCTGGATAACGCGCTGCTCGACGCACCGCTGGCGGTTCCTGCCGATACCTCGCTTAACGATTTGCTCTCTCACGTCGCGCAGGCGCCCTGTGCGGTGCCGGTGATCGGCGAAGATCAGCAGTACGTCGGTATCATTTCCAAAAGCACGCTGTTACGCGCTTTAGATCGTGAAGGAGCCCAGCCATGAGTGCACAAAACGCCAATCCATGGGAAAGCGCCAGCCAGACCAGCGCACCACCCGCCACCAGCAACGCCGCCGCAGCCAGCAGCGATCCGTGGTCCGCGACAGGTAGCAGCACGCCGGCTGACAGCAGCGCCAGCGCCGCCGATGCCTGGGGCAACGCCGCCGGCAGTACATCGGATGCTGCCAGCAGTGGTGGACACGATGCCGTCAGCAGCGCCGCCAGCAGCAGCGACTGGCTGAGCAGCGCACCGGCCGCGGCACCGGATCACTTCAGCCTGCTGGATCCGTTCCACACCACGCTGATTCCGCTGGATCGCTGGGTCACCGAAGGCATCGACTGGGTGGTAACCCATTTCCGTCCGCTGTTTCAGGGCATTCGCGTGCCGGTGGATTATATCCTCAGCGCCTTCCAGCAACTGCTGATGGGGCTGCCTGCGCCGGTGGCGATCGTGGTGTTTGCGCTGATTGCCTGGCAGATTGCCAGCCCGGCGATGGGCCTCGCCACGCTGATATCGCTGGTGCTGATTGGCATGATCGGTGCCTGGTCCCAGGCGATGGTGACGCTGGCGCTGGTGCTCACCGCCCTGCTGTTTTGCGTACTGATTGGCCTGCCGCTTGGCATCTGGCTGGCGCGCAGTGAGCGCGCGGCGCGCATCGTGCGGCCCCTGCTGGATGCGATGCAAACCACGCCAGCGTTCGTCTATCTGGTGCCCATCGTCATGCTGTTTGGTATCGGCAACGTGCCGGGCGTAGTGGTGACGATTATCTTTGCCCTGCCGCCGGTGGTACGTCTCACCATACTCGGCATCAAGCAGGTGCCGGCTGACCTGATCGAAGCCAGTGAATCTTTCGGTGCCAGCCCGCGCCAGATGCTGTTCAAGGTCCAGCTGCCGCTGGCGATGCCGACCATTATGGCTGGCGTCAATCAGACACTGATGCTGGCGCTGTCGATGGTGGTCATCGCCTCGATGATTGCCGTTGGCGGTCTGGGCCAGATGGTGCTGCGCGGTATTGGTCGCCTCGATATGGGCCTTGCCAGCGTGGGCGGCGTCGGTATCGTGATCCTCGCCATCATTCTCGACCGCCTGACACAGTCGGTAGGTCGCGACAGCCGCAGCCGTGGCAGCCGCCACTGGTACAGCAGCGGGCCGCTGGGTTTGTTGCTGCGTCCATTCAGTAAAAAAGCCTGATTTCTTTGGGCGGCCCGCTGAGGTCGCCCGTCTCCGACGTCACACGTAAAATAAGGAATGACTATGCGCAAGACAGCTCTATTCGCCGCCGTCCTGACCACGGTTGCCGCGACGCACGTGTCCGCCGCCGACCTTCCGGGCAAAGGCATTACCGTTAAACCGGCTCAGAGTACCATTTCCGAAGAGACCTTCCAGACGCTGCTGGTGAGCCGCGCGCTGGAGAAGCTGGGCTACACCGTTGAGAAGCCGAGTGAAGTGGATTACAACGTGGCTTACACCACCATTGCCGGCGGTGATGCCACGTTTATCGCTACCAACTGGCAACCGCTGCATGACGACATGTACAAAGCCGCCGGCGGTGATAATAAATTTTATCGCCAGGGCACCTACGTCAGCGGTGCCGCGCAGGGTTACCTGATCGACAAGAAAACCGCCGATCAGTACCACATCACCAACATCGAGCAGCTGAAGGATCCGAAGCTGGCCAGACTGTTTGATACCAATGGCGATGGCAAAGCAGACCTGACCGGCTGTACGCCAGGCTGGGGCTGTGAGGCGGTGATTAACCATCAGATCGAGGCCTACAAACTGAGCGATACCGTGGTACACAACCAGGGTAACTACTCGGCGATGATTGCCGACACCATTACGCGCTTCAAACAGGGTAAACCGATTCTCTATTACACCTGGACGCCATACTGGGTGAGCGACGTATTGAAGCCGGGTAAAGATGTGGTGTGGCTGCAGGTGCCGTTCTCCTCACTGCCAGGCGCGCAGAGCAAAGTGGATACCAGACTGGCCAACGGCGCCAACTATGGCTTCCCGGTGAACACCATGCATATCGTGGCCAACAAAGCCTGGGCGGAGAAGAATCCGGCGGCGGCAAAACTGTTTGCTGAAATGAAGCTGCCGATTGGCGACATCAATGCCGAGAACGCCGCGATGCATGCCGGTCACGCCTCAGAAGCGGACATCAACGGCCACGTTGACGGCTGGATTAAAGCTCATCAGGCGGAATTTGATAAATGGGTCAGCGACGCCATGGCGGCGGCGAAATAAGCCCACGCGGCACCTCGTCTCAGCCACGTGGTGCCGCCATTTTCCGCCCTCCCGCCCCGTCAGTAAGCGAAGCGTGCGCTATAGCGCACTGGTACGTCCTGTTAATTAACACAACATTGAAATAATTTTTTGGGTTATTATTACCCACATATGATTATTTACCCGCTTTTCCCACCAGCTATGTCTCCTTTCCGCCGCCCGCATCAGGTCCGTTGCGCCAGGATGAGTCTGCGTTATCGGTGGCATTCACCCTGCCACAGGACGGTTATACCGCAGATGACGAACGGAATTCATCACGCCGCTGGTGCTGGCGCGTTACCCGGACTAACCGGTGCCTTGTCGATTAACCCGTTGATTTACTCCGGCAAAGCCGGTCGGGAAAAGTGTTTAGAAAACGTAAAGATCAATGCAAAGTGGTGAGCGATACTGTTCATTAATGATTGGCTTTGTTATGGTTAGCCACACAGTTATTCACCTAAGTTATTTTTACTCGCGAAATTATTCAACCCACTGAAGGTTTCGCTTAGCGAATTGATGACGATGGCGGCTTTGTCTGCAAAGCGGCTGGTCAGGGCGCAAAGCCCAGGGTTATGGACCGACCTGGAACGCCAGGTGCTGACAGTGTGACGGTGCAAACAATCACAGGCGGAAAATATGACTACGCTTAATCTGTCACCCTCATTATTATATTTGTTGCAACTAAGAGGTTTTTAATGGAAAGCTCGTTTACTCCCATTGAGCAGATGCTAAACATCCGTGCTAATCGCCACAAAGATTTTCCGCTGCAGGAGATCATCCTGACCCGTCTGTGCATGCACATGCAGGGTAAGCTGCTGGATAATCGCAACAAAATGTTGAAGGCGCAGGGAATTAACGAAACTTTATTCATGGCGCTGATTACGCTGGACGCGCAGGAAAACCAGAGCATTCAGCCTTCTGAGCTGAGCTCGGCGCTGGGTTCTTCCCGCACCAACGCGACGCGTATCGCTGATGAACTGGAAAAGCGCGGCTGGATCGAGCGTCGTGAGAGCGACAACGATCGCCGTTGCCTGCACCTGCACCTGACGGAAAAAGGTAACGAATTCTTACGTCAGCTGCTGCCACCACAGCATCAGAGCCTGCAGTATCTGTGGTCCTCGCTGACCGATACCGAGCAGGAGCAGCTGGAAGCCATCACGCGTAAGTTGCTTAACCGTCTCGATAAAATGGACGAAGATCAGGTTATCGCTTCCCTGTCGCGTTAATAGCAAGAACTGCGACACAATCACCCACCGAAATCGCTATTTTAATCCCCTTTTATCCGGCCAGCGTTGCAAACGCTGGCTTTTTCGACTCGGGCGACCGTGTTGATGGATCAACACACCCCGACTAAATGGCAAACGTGGAGAACGACATGAGTGCGACAGCGGAAGCTCAAAGCCCGCAACAGCCCGCGAACAAAAAGAAGAAGCGCAAAGGTGCGCTGATCCTGCTGGCTATCGTGTTTATCGTGATTGGTGTGGGTTATCTGGCTTACTGGTATCTGGTGCTGCGCCACTTCCAGGAAACCGATGACGCCTACGTGGCAGGCAACCAGGTGCAGGTGATGGCCCAGGTTTCCGGCAGCGTGAATAAAGTGTGGTTCGAGGATACGGATCGGGTGAAAAAAGGTGACATTCTGGTGTCCCTGGATAAAACCGATGCGCAGCAGGCATTCGAGAAAGCGCAGACCGCGCTGGCCACCAGCGTGCGCCAGACGCACCAGCTGATGATCAACGGCAAACAGTATCAGGCTACCATCAAGCTGCAACAGACCGCGCTGGATCAGGCCGAATCCGACCTGAAACGTCGCGAGCCGCTCGGTGCCGCCAATCTGATTGGTCGCGAAGAGCTGCAGCACGCGCGTGATGCCGTGGCCACGGCGAAAGCCCAGCTGGACGTGGCGATTCAGCAGTACAACGCGAACCAGGCGATGATTCTGAATACCGACCTCGAAAACCAGCCGGCGGTAAAACAGAGCGCCGCTGAGCTGCGCGATGCCTGGCTGGCGCTGCAGCGCACCGACATCCGCAGCCCGATGGACGGCTATGTCTCGCGTCGCAGCGTGCAGGTCGGTTCACAGATCTCCACCAGCACACCGCTGCTGGCGGTGGTGCCGGCCACCAACCTGTGGGTTGACGCCAACTTTAAAGAGACGCAGCTGGCAGGCGTGCGCATCGGTCAGCCCGCCACGGTCATCAGTGATATCTACGGCGATGATGTGGAGTATCACGGCAAAGTGGTTGGTCTGGATATGGGCACCGGTAGCGCCTTCTCGCTGCTGCCAGCGCAGAACGCCACCGGTAACTGGATCAAAGTGGTACAGCGCCTGCCGGTGCGTATCGAACTCGATCCGCAGCAAGTGGCGCAACATCCGCTGCGTATCGGCCTGTCCACGCTGGTGAAAGTAGATACCCAGAATAAAGATGGCGCCGCGCTGGCCAGCAATGTCCGCACCCAGGCCGCGTATGAAAGTAACGCGCTGGCAATCGACCTTGCGCCGGTTAACCAGCTGATCGCTGACATTGTCCGTGCCAACGCGCAATAACCTCGCGGGAGGCTGTTATGGCACAAAAGCCGCTTGAAGGTGCGCCGTTAGTTCTGATGACCATCGCCCTGTCGCTGGCGACGTTCATGCAGGTACTCGACTCCACCATCGCTAACGTGGCGATCCCAACCATCGCCGGTAACCTCGGGGCGTCCAACTCGCAGGGCACCTGGGTGATCACCTCGTTCGGGGTGGCGAATGCCATCTCGATCCCGATCACCGGCTGGCTGGCAAAGCGCGTCGGTGAAGTGAAGCTGTTCACATGGTCGACCATTCTGTTCGCGCTGGCCTCATGGGCGTGCGGCATGTCCGAAAGCCTGGAGATGCTGATCTTCTTCCGCGTGATTCAGGGCGTGGTGGCCGGTCCGCTGATTCCGCTGTCGCAAAGTTTGCTGCTGAACAACTACCCGCCGGCCAAGCGCAGCGTGGCGCTGTCGCTGTGGGCGATGACGGTGATCGTTGCGCCGATCTGCGGTCCGATTCTCGGTGGCTGGATCAGCGATAACTATCACTGGGGCTGGATCTTCTTCATCAACGTGCCAATTGGCGTGGTGGTGGTGATGCTGACGCTGCAAACCCTGCGCGGGCGCGAAACCAAAACTGAGATCCGCCCGATCGATATGGTCGGTCTGGTGCTGCTGGTGGTGGGGATTGGTTCTCTGCAGGTGATGCTTGACCGCGGTAAAGAACTCGACTGGTTTGGCTCAACCGAAATCATCGTGCTGACGGTGGTCGCGGTGGTGTCGCTGGCTGTGCTGCTGGTGTGGGAGCTGACCGACGATCACCCGATTGTCGATTTGTCGCTGTTTAAGAAGCGAAATTTCACCATCGGCTGTCTGTCGATCAGTCTGGCTTACATGCTGTACTTCGGCTCGATCGTCCTGCTGCCGCAGCTGCTCCAGGAGGTATACGGCTATACCGCCACCTGGGCAGGGCTGGCATCGGCGCCGGTGGGGATCATTCCGGTGATTCTGTCGCCGATCATTGGTCGCTTCGCCCATAAGCTCGATATGCGGCGGCTGGTAACCTTTAGTTTTATCATGTACGCGGTGTGCTTCTACTGGCGTGCGTATACGTTTGAGCCGGGGATGGATTTCGGTGCCTCCGCGTGGCCGCAGTTTATCCAGGGGTTCGCGGTAGCCTGCTTCTTTATGCCGCTGACCACCATTACGCTGTCCGGCTTGCCGCCAGAGCGTATGGCGGCGGCCTCCAGCCTGTCGAACTTTGTGCGTACGCTGGCGGGTTCAATCGGAACGTCAATCACCACCACCATGTGGACAGACCGCGAATCGATGCACCACAGCTACCTGTCGGAATCGGTTAATCCATTCAATCCAAATTCGCAGCAAATGTATGATCAGCTGCAAAGCATGGGCATGACGCAGCAGCAGGCGTCGGCTTATATCGCCCAGCAAATTACTAATCAGGGCCTGATTATCTCGGCTAACGAGATCTTCTGGGCATCGGCGGGGGTGTTTTTGGTCCTGCTGGTTCTGGTGTGGTTTGCCCGACCGCCGTTTGGCGCGGGCGGCGGCGGCGGTGGCGCGCACTGAGTGACAGAAACAAAAACGGGCCACAGCGGCCCGTTTTTTTATTTATGCGTTCTGACGCCACCATTCGGCGAGCAGGATACCGGTGGCGACCGAGACGTTGAGGCTTTCAACGTTGCCGGTACCGCCAATCGACAGGCTGATATCGCCCTGCTGGAATGCGCTGTCTGACAGACCTTCACGCTCCTGACCCAGCACCAGTACCATTTTGGCTGGCAGCGCCGCCTGCGCCAGTGGCGTACCGGCGTGGCTGGATGTGGTCACAATGGTGTAACCGGCTTTGCGGAACGCTTCCAGACCCGCAGCAAAGCTTTCGCCGCTGATCGCCTGAACGTGCTCTGCACCACCTTCAGCCGTGCGGACTGCGGCACCCGACTCCAGCAGTGAGGCATCATTGACCAGCAAACCTTTGACGCCAAAGTGCGCGCAGCTGCGCATGATACCGCCAAGGTTGTGCGGGTTGCTGACATCTTCCAGCGCCAGTACGCAATCTTTGCTCTGCGCCTGCTGCAGCCATTCCGCCACCGGCATGCCCATGCGCTTCTTAATAATGAAGCACACGCCGCCGTGGTGTTCAGTCCCGGACGCTTTCGCCAGCTCGGCGTCGTCCACGACGTGATAGGCTTTGCGGTTTGCTGCCAGCCAGCGCAGGGTTTCGCGGAAGCGCGGCGTGACGCTTTGCACGAACCAGGCACGGACGATGCTTTCGGGACGGCTCTGGAACAGCGCCTGGCAGGCGTTTTCGCCATACACGCGCGTCTCTTCCTGACGCTGACGGCGAATCAGTTCCGGGTCGATAACCGGCTTGCTGCTGGCCGCTTCGTCACCCGCATCCGCTTCAGCGGCGACAGGCGGACGTGATACGGTGCGCCACGGTGAATCACTGAAGCCGCGATCGTCCCGATCGCTGCGGCGACCGCGCACGCTATCGTCACGCGGACCGCGCGAACGGCCAGCATCGTCACGTGGACCACGCGAACGCCCGGCATCATCGCCACGGGCGGTGCGCGGACGACCGCTCTCTTCATTATTACGGGTGCTGCGAGGACCAGAGCGACGATTCTCTTCCTGGCGCGCAGCAGGACGGCCGCCTTTGCCGGTACGGGGATTTGGCTTCTGACCGCCCTCCTCATCACGTACATACATCACTTTTACCTTGCCGCTTTTGCCTTTAAATTCGTCGTTCATCTGTTCCTCCAGCATTGAGAGCGCGAAGATTACCTGATGTGTCGGCGCTTAGCTATCAACTATTGAACCTATTGCTTAATCCAGATTGAGCATAGCATTCAACCTTTTCATAATGTTCACCAATCCTAAGATTTACAGGTCCGGTTTGAGGTGACGATGAATACTGTATGTGCCTCCTGTCAGGCAACTAACCGCGTTCCAGAAGAACGTCTGGCCGACGGAGCCAAATGCGGTCGCTGCGGCGATGCGCTGTTTAGCGGTGAAGTGGTGAATGCCACGGCGGCCACGCTGGATAAATACCTGCAGGACGATCTGCCGGTCGTGGTCGACTTCTGGGCGCCATGGTGCGGCCCGTGCGTGAACTTCGCGCCGGTGTTTAAAGACGTCGCCGACGAGCGGCGCGGCAAAGTGCGCTTCGTGAAAGTGAACACTGAGGCGGAACCTGCACTCAGCACGCGTTTTCGCATCCGCAGCATCCCAACCATTATGCTGTTCAAAAACGGTGAGATGGTGGACATGCTGAACGGTGCGATGCCGAAAGCGCCATTCAACGAATGGCTCGACGAATCACTCTAATCCCCCAGGGCCAGCCACGCGCTGGCCTTGTTTTTGCCCTTCTATTACACTGGCGTTTTTCCCTGTCCGCGATGCTATGTCTGAAAATGCCGTTCTGCGCCTGCGTGCGCAGCGTTTAGCGCGTGCCACGCGCCCGTTTCTCGCCCGAGGCAACCGCGTGCTGCGCTGTCAGCGCTGCCTGCTGCCGCATAAAAACTGTCTGTGCGCGACCCTGCAGCCGCAACAGGCGCGCAGCCGGTTTTGCCTGGTGATGTTTGATACTGAACCAATGAAACCCAGTAATACCGGCCGGCTGATTGCCGACATTCTGCCGGAAACCCAGGCCTTTGGCTGGTCGCGCACCGAGCCCGACGCCGCGCTGCTGGCGGCGGTGCAGACGGCCGATTATCAGCCGATGGTGGTGTTTCCCGGTGCCTACGCCGATGCCGATCGCCAGGTGCTGACCACGCCGCCCATCGGCGGCAAGCCCCCGCTGTTTATTATGCTCGACGGTACCTGGACCGAAGCGCGCAAAATGTTCCGCAAAAGTCCGTGGCTGGATAGCTTTCCGGTGATGTCACTGAATGTGGCGACACCGTCGCGCTACACGCTGCGCGAAGCTCATGCACCGGGCCAGCACTGCACCGCCGAAGTGGCCGCCGCGCTGCTGGAACAGGCAGGTGATGTCCCGGCGGCGCAGGCGCTGCAGCAGCACTTTGAACGCTTTCGTCAGGCCTATCTGGCCGGCAAACCCCACCATCCGATACACGCGCAAACAGACAATTTCTGAAGCTGGCTCGCAGCCTGACATCGACAAATCGGCAACCGGCGTAAAAGCGTTTACAATCATGCCAATCCCGAGAGCAGGAGCGAATGATGAGCCAACGTGGACTGGAAGCGCTGTTACGACCGAAATCAATTGCGGTGCTGGGTGCGTCGGTAAAACCGGGCCGCGCTGGCTATCTGATGATGCGCAACCTGCTGGCGGGCGGCTTTGGCGGTCCGGTGTTGCCGGTCACGCCCAAATACAAGGCGGTCAGCGGTGTGCTGGCCTGGCCGGACGTGGCCAGCCTGCCCTTCGCCCCCGACCTGGCGATTATCTGTACCCACGCCAGACGCAACCTGGAACTGTTACAGCAGCTGGGAGAAAAAGGCTGTAAAGCCTGCATTATTCTCTCCGCGCCGGCCAGCCAGCTGGAGGCGCTGAAAGCCTGTGCCAGCCAGTGGCAGATGCGCCTGCTGGGCCCCAACAGTCTGGGCCTGTTAGCCCCCTGGCAGGGGCTGAATGCCAGCTTCTCACCGGTACCGATTGCGAAAGGACGCATCGCCTTTATTTCGCAATCGGCGGCGGTTTCCAACACCATTCTCGACTGGGCGCAACAGCGCAACCTGGGCTTTTCGTGGTTTATCGCCCTGGGCGACAGCCTGGATATTGATGTCGACGACCTGCTGGATTTTCTTGCACGCGATGGCAAAACCAGCGCCATTTTGCTCTACCTGGAACACCTGAGCGACGCCCGGCGCTTCGTTTCTGCCTCGCGTAGCGCAGCGCGTAATAAACCGATTCTGGTGATCAAAAGCGGTCGCAGCCATCAGGCACAGGCGATGATCGGCACCGCCAGCGGACTGGATGCCGCCTGGGATGCCGCCATTCAGCGCGCCGGTCTGCTGCGCGTGCAGGACACGCATGAGCTGTTTTCCGCCGTGGAGTCGCTCAGCCACATGCGCCCGCTGCGCGGTGAGCGCCTGATGATTATCAGCAACGGCGCCGCCCCGGCAGCGCTGGCGTTAGATGAACTCTATGCGCGTAACGGCAAGCTGGCGACGCTGGATGAGCCCACGCTGCAGGCGCTGGCGGCCCTGCTGCCGGAGGGCATAGGGCGCGGTAATCCGCTGGATTTGAAAGATCATGCGACGCCCGCGCTGTACGTGGCCTGCGTAACACAGCTGCTCGACAGCCATGAACTGGATGCACTGATGATCATCCATTCACCCAGCGCCGTCTCTCCGGCCAGTGAAACCGCCGCGCAGATTATTGCGGCGGTGGCCGCGCATCCGCGGGGTAAGCAGGTGACGCTGCTGACCAACTGGTGCGGCGAACACTCTTCGCAGGAAGCCCGCCGCGCATTCACCCAGGCCGGCATTCCGACCTGGCGCACGCCAGAAGGTACGGTGACGGCATTCATGCACCAGGTTGAGTATCGGCGTAACCAGAAACAGCTACGCGAAACGCCAGCGCTGCCGCTGGGCCTGACGCAAAACAGCGCCGAGGCACATCAGCTGCTGCAACAGGCACTGGATAGCGGCATTACCACGCTGGATACGCACGAGGTGCAGCCCATACTGCAGGCTTACGGGCTGGCGACGCTGCCAACCTGGATCGCCAGCGACAGCCAGTCTGCCGCTAAGATTGCCGACCAGATTGGTTATCCGGTGGCGCTCAAGCTACGCTCGCCGGATATTGCGCATAAGTCGGATGTACAGGGCGTGATGCTCTATCTGCGCAGCGCGGCAGAAGTTGAACAGGCAGCAGACGCCATCTTCGATCGCGTGCGTGAAACGCATCCGCAGGCGCGCATTGACGGCCTGCTGGTGCAAAGTATGGCGAACCGCGCCGGTGCACAGGAGTTGCGGGTGGTGGTTGAGCATGACCCGCTGTTTGGCCCAATCATCATGCTGGGCGAAGGCGGTGTGGAGTGGCAGCCGGACAAGCAGGCCGCCGTGGCGTTGCCGCCGCTGAATATGACGCTGGCGCGCTATCTGGTAATTCAGGCACTGAAGAGCGGCAAAGTGCGCAGCCGCAGTGCACTGCGACCGCTGGATATCACCGGTCTCAGTCAGCTGCTGGTGCAGGTATCAAACCTGGTGGTGGACTGTCCGGAGATTCAGCGGCTGGATATTCACCCGCTGCTGGCATCCGCCAATACCTTTACCCTGCTGGACGTGACGCTGCAGCTGGCTCCGTTTCATGGCGACAGTGAGGCGCGGCTGGCGATTCGTCCCTATCCGCACCATCTGGAAGAGCAGGTGCAGCTTAAAGATGGCCAGCGCTGCCTGTTTCGCCCGATTCTGCCGGAGGATGAACCGCAGCTACGTGCCTTCATCGCCCGGGTCACCAAAGAAGACCTTTACTATCGCTACTTCAGTGAGATCAATGAGTTTACCCACGACGATTTGGCGAACATGACGCAGATCGATTACGACCGGGAGATGGCGATTGTCGCAGTACGCCAGCATAACGGTGCTGATGAGATTATCGGCGTGACGCGCGCCATCTCCGATGCTGACAATATCGACGCAGAATTTTCGGTATTAGTGCGTTCCGACCTCAAGGGTCTGGGCATGGGCAGGCGGCTGCTGGAAAAGATGATCCGCTATACGCGCGATCACGGCCTGCAACAATTGAACGGTATCACCATGCCGCACAATACCGGCATGATTACCCTGGCGCGAAAACTCAATTTTCGTGTGAATATTCAACTGGATGATGGCATTGTCAGCCTGAATTTACCGCTGGCTGACACCGGCGACCTGGCTGTAGAGAAAGGTAAAAATTCTCCTTAACCGGCCGGTTGATGTTATTATTTACCGTTAGAATCATGATTTGATGGCAAAAGGCCATACAATGAACAGAGAAGAAGTGCACTGTGATGTTGTCTAAATTCAAACGCAATAAACACCAACAACACCTCGCACAGCTGCCTAAACTGTCACAGTCCGTGTCGGATGTGACCACGCTTTACTCGCCCGCCGAGTTTCGTGAAACCCTGCTGACGAAAATCGCCACGGCAGAAAAACGCATCTGCATCGCCGCCCTGTATCTGGAAAATGATGACGGCGGACGCAGCATCATGCAGGCGCTGTATGCAGCGCGTCAGGCGCGCCCGGAACTGGATGTCAGCATTCTGGTGGACTGGCATCGTGCGCAGCGCGGCCGTATCGGTGCCGCGCGCGGCCTGACGAATGCCGACTGGTATTGCGAAATGGCGGCGCAGCATCCCGATATCGCGATTCCGGTGTATGGCATTCCGGTGAACACCCGGGAAGCGCTCGGTGTGCTGCATCTGAAAGGCTTCATCATTGACGATACGCTGCTCTACAGCGGTGCCAGCCTGAACGATGTTTATCTGCATCAGCATGACAAATACCGTTATGACCGTTATCAACTGATCCGTAATCCGCAGCTGGCGGACACTATGTTTCAGTGGATTGGTGAGAATCTCAAACATTCTGAGGCCGTTAACCGTCTCGACCAGGCCGAACGTCCCTCCAGCCCGGAAATCAAGAATGAAACCCGCCAGTTTCGTCAGGAGCTGCGCAGCTTCAACTATCAGTTTACCGGTGATGCCGGCAACGAATCACTGGCCGTCACGCCGCTGGTCGGGCTGGGTAAACGTAGCCTGCTGAACAAAACCATCTTCCATTTAATGCCCTGCGCCGAGCGTAAGCTCACGCTGTGCACGCCTTACTTTAACCTGCCGGCCATTCTGGTGCGCAATCTGATCCAGCTGCTGCGTCAGGGCAAAGAGGTCGAAATCATCGTCGGCGATAAAACCGCCAACGATTTCTACATTCCGCCACACGAGCCGTTCAAGATTATCGGTGCGCTGCCCTATCTGTATGAAATCAACCTGCGTCGCTTCCTCAGCCGGTTGCAGTATTACGTCAATAACGGCCAGCTGACGGTACGTTTGTGGAAAGATGGCGACAACAGCTATCACCTGAAAGGCATCTGGGTTGATGACGAGTGGATGATGATCACCGGTAATAACCTCAATCCGCGCGCCTGGCGACTCGACCTGGAAAATGCGGTGCTGATTCACGATCCGCTCAACCAGCTGGCAGAGCAGCGCGATAAGGAACTGGCGTTGATCCGTCAGCACACCACGGTGGTGAAACATTTCCGCGAGCTGGAGAGCATCTCTGATTATCCGGCTAAGGTGCGTAAGCTGATTCGCCGTCTGCGTCGCATCCGTATCGACCGCCTTATTAGCCGTCTGCTGTAGCCGATGCGTGCGCTCATCCTCTGTGCGGTATTACTGTGTAGCGGATGTGCGCATGTGGCGCAGGATAGCTGGACCGGCCAGGATAAAGCACAACACTTTTTCTCCTCTGCCGCTCTGGCTGCCGCGGGCAGTGAGATCTCTCAGCATCAACATCAGGGCCGCGGGCAAAATCTGCGCTTCGGCCTGCTCTTTTCGCTAAGCTTCGGCGTGGCCAAAGAAGCCTGGGACAGCCGCCCAGCCGGGAGCGGCTGGAGCTGGAAAGATCTTAGCTGGGATGTCGCCGGTGCGGCCAGCGGCATTGCCTTATGGAACCTGAGCCAGTAATCACAGCGCAATCCCCTTGCCTTTGCGGTGCAGCATCAGCGATACCAGAAATGCCAGCGCGCCCATTGCCGAGACATACCAGAAGAAGGTGGTTTCGATGCCGTGCTTCTTCAGTAATAGCGCCACGTACTCGGCCGAACCGCCAAAGATAGCATTAGCTACCGCATAGGAAAGCCCCACGCCAAGCGCCCGCACTTCCGGCGGGAACATCTCCGCTTTAAGGATGCCGCTGATGGCGGTGTAGAAACTGGTAATAATCAGCGCCAGCATCACCAGCACGAACGCCAGCCCGCTACTTTGCACATTCTGCAGTAACATCAAAATCGGCACGGTACAGATAGCCGCGCCAGCGCCAAAGATCATCATTGATGCCCGCCGGCCAATCTTATCTGACAGCGCGCCCACAATTGGCTGAATCAGCATGAATACCAGCAGCGCGCCGGTCATCAACGCACTGGCGCTGCGCGCATCCATACCCGCCGTGTTCACCAGATATTTCTGCATGTAGGTTGTGAAGGTATAGAAGCTCAGCGATCCGCCAGCGGTAAAGCCAAGCACCATCAGGAAGGCGCGCGAATGGTTACGCAGCAGGCCAAGGATGCTGCCGGCATCGCGATGTTCCCGGTGCTTTTTCTCGGAGGTTTCATTCAGTGAGCGACGCAACCACAGAGCGACCACTGCCAGAACCGCGCCAAGAAAGAACGGGATACGCCAGCCCCAGCTGCGCAGCGCTTCATCACTGAGGATTTGTTGCAGTACCACGACTGTCAGTACGGCTAACAGCTGACCGCCAATCAGGGTGACGTACTGGAACGACGCGTAGAAGCCTTTGCGCCCTTCCAGTGCCACCTCACTCATGTAGGTAGCGCTGGTACCATATTCACCGCCCACCGATAAGCCCTGAAACATGCGTGCCAGTAGCAAAATCACCGGCGCCGCAATGCCGATTTCGCCGTAGCCGGGTAAACAGGCAATGACCAGCGAACCAAAACACATCATGCATACCGAGATCAGCATCGAACTTTTTCGGCCGTGACGGTCCGCGATGTAGCCGAATAGCCAGCCACCGATAGGACGCATTAAGAAGCCCGCCGCAAACACGCCGGCCGTTTGCAGCAGCTGGGTAGTGGTGTCGCCGGCCGGGAAAAATACATGGGCAAAATAGAGCGAAAAGAACGAGTAGACGTAGAAATCAAACCATTCGACCAGATTGCCGGACGACGCGCCGACAATGGCCCAGATGCGTTTTTTACTGACGGCTGCCGCTTCCGGCTGGGCCGATTTTTGTTGTAAGTCGGTCATCTTTTACCTCATTTCCTTGCGAAGAACATCGCTAAAGCAATGAGTAAAGCATCTGAGAGCAGCGCGGGGGAATCAGAGCCCGTTCAGGATGACAAAATGTGACAGAGCTGGAGTTTTAGGGAGAGATTTTGCAAGGGGTGAAGTGGATTTAGCGATCGCCAGACGTAAAAAAGCCCCGGACTCTCGTCCGGGGCTTCTTTACTGGTTTGATGCCTGGCAGTTCCCTACTCTCGCATGGGGAGGCCCCACACTACCATCGGCGCTACGGCGTTTCACTTCTGAGTTCGGCATGGGGTCAGGTGGGACCACCGCGCTGTTGCCGCCAGGCAAATTCTGGTGCACGAAACGAATCTTTTTCACTGATGCCGCGTTGGCCGCCCTCGCAAAGTCAGTCACATACTCGTGTATGCTCCTTCCTTTCCTTCGGCCTGCCGCCTCGCCTCAGCGCAAAATCTTTCGTTTCCGCTAATTTTTCCGTCACAAGCTGAAAATTCTCCGGTCTCTCAGACCAAAACGCCTCTGGCGTTGTAAGGTTAAGCCTCACGGGTCATTAGTACCGGTTAGCTCAACGCATCGCTGCGCTTACACACCCGGCCTATCAACGTCGTCGTCTTCAACGTCCCTTCAGGACCCTCAAGGGGTCAGGGAGAACTCATCTCGGGGCAAGTTTCGTGCTTAGATGCTTTCAGCACTTATCTCTTCCGCACTTAGCTACCGGGCAGTGCCATTGGCATGACAACCCGAACACCAGCGGTGCGTTCACTCCGGTCCTCTCGTACTAGGAGCAACCCCCCTCAATTCTCCAGCGCCCACGGCAGATAGGGACCGAACTGTCTCACGACGTTCTAAACCCAGCTCGCGTACCACTTTAAACGGCGAACAGCCGTACCCTTGGGACCTACTTCAGCCCCAGGATGTGATGAGCCGACATCGAGGTGCCAAACACCGCCGTCGATATGAACTCTTGGGCGGTATCAGCCTGTTATCCCCGGAGTACCTTTTATCCGTTGAGCGATGGCCCTTCCATTCAGAACCACCGGATCACTATGACCTGCTTTCGCACCTGCTCGAGCCGTCACTCTCGCAGTCAAGCTGGCTTATGCCATTGCACTAACCTCCTGATGTCCGACCAGGATTAGCCAACCTTCGTGCTCCTCCGTTACGCTTTGGGAGGAGACCGCCCCAGTCAAACTACCCACCAGACACTGTCCGCAGCCCGGATTACGGGCCTACGTTAGAACATCAAACATTAAAGGGTGGTATTTCAAGGTTGGCTCCACGCAGACTGGCGTCCACGCTTCAAAGCCTCCCACCTATCCTACACATCAAGGCTCAATGTTCAGTGTCAAGCTATAGTAAAGGTTCACGGGGTCTTTCCGTCTTGCCGCGGGTACACTGCATCTTCACAGCGATTTCAATTTCACTGAGTCTCGGGTGGAGACAGCCTGGCCATCATTACGCCATTCGTGCAGGTCGGAACTTACCCGACAAGGAATTTCGCTACCTTAGGACCGTTATAGTTACGGCCGCCGTTTACCGGGGCTTCGATCAAGAGCTTCTCCTTGCGGATAACCCCATCAATTAACCTTCCGGCACCGGGCAGGCGTCACACCGTATACGTCCACTTTCGTGTTTGCACAGTGCTGTGTTTTTAATAAACAGTTGCAGCCAGCTGGTATCTTCGACTGGCCTCGGCTCCGGGAGCAAGTCCCTTCACCTACGCGCCAGCGTGCCTTCTCCCGAAGTTACGGCACCATTTTGCCTAGTTCCTTCACCCGAGTTCTCTCAAGCGCCTTGGTATTCTCTACCTGACCACCTGTGTCGGTTTGGGGTACGATTTCGTGTTACCTGGAGCTTAGAGGCTTTTCCTGGAAGCAGGGCATCAGTTACTTCACCGCCGTAGCGGCTCGTCGTCACGCCTCAGTGTTAAAGAAGACCGGATTTGCCTGGTCTTCACACCTGCACGCTTAAACCGGGACAACCGTCGCCCGGATAACCTAGCCTTCTCCGTCCCCCCTTCGCAGTAACACCAAGTACAGGAATATTAACCTGTTTCCCATCGACTACGCTTTTCAGCCTCGCCTTAGGGGTCGACTCACCCTGCCCCGATTAACGTTGGACAGGAACCCTTGGTCTTCCGGCGAGCGGGCTTTTCACCCGCTTTATCGTTACTTATGTCAGCATTCGCACTTCTGATACCTCCAGCGTGCCTCACAGCACACCTTCAGCGGCTTACAGAACGCTCCCCTACCCAACAACGCCTAAGCGTCGCTGCCGCAGCTTCGGTGCATGGTTTAGCCCCGTTACATCTTCCGCGCAGGCCGACTCGACCAGTGAGCTATTACGCTTTCTTTAAATGATGGCTGCTTCTAAGCCAACATCCTGGCTGTCTGTGCCTTCCCACATCGTTTCCCACTTAACCATGACTTTGGGACCTTAGCTGGCGGTCTGGGTTGTTTCCCTCTTCACGACGGACGTTAGCACCCGCCGTGTGTCTCCCGTGATAACATTCTCCGGTATTCGCAGTTTGCATCGGGTTGGTAAGCCGGGATGGCCCCCTAGCCGAAACAGTGCTCTACCCCCGGAGATGAGTTCACGAGGCGCTACCTAAATAGCTTTCGGGGAGAACCAGCTATCTCCCGGTTTGATTGGCCTTTCACCCCCAGCCACAAGTCATCCGCTAATTTTTCAACATTAGTCGGTTCGGTCCTCCAGTTAGTGTTACCCAACCTTCAACCTGCCCATGGCTAGATCACCGGGTTTCGGGTCTATACCCTGCAACTTAACGCCCGGTTAAGACTCGGTTTCCCTTCGGCTCCCCTATGCGGTTAACCTTGCTACAGAATATAAGTCGCTGACCCATTATACAAAAGGTACGCAGTCACACCCGAAGGTGCTCCCACTGCTTGTACGTACACGGTTTCAGGTTCTGTTTCACTCCCCTCGCCGGGGTTCTTTTCGCCTTTCCCTCACGGTACTGGTTCACTATCGGTCAGTCAGGAGTATTTAGCCTTGGAGGATGGTCCCCCCATGTTCAGACAGGATACCACGTGTCCCGCCCTACTCGTCGGACTCACAACTCATGCATCTTCGTGTACGGGGCTGTCACCCGGTATCGCGCGACTTTCCAGACGCTTCCACTGATGCACAAGCTGATTCAGGTCCTGGGCTGCTCCCCGTTCGCTCGCCGCTACTGGGGGAATCTCGGTTGATTTCTTTTCCTCGGGGTACTTAGATGTTTCAGTTCCCCCGGTTCGCCTCGTTAACCTATGTATTCAGTTAACGATAGTGTGTCGAAACACACTGGGTTTCCCCATTCGGACATCGACGGCTGTAGCGGTTCATATCACCTTACCGTCGCTTTTCGCAGATTAGCACGTCCTTCATCGCCTCTGACTGCCAGGGCATCCACCGTGTACGCTTAGTCGCTTAACCTCACAACCCACAGGCGTTTTGCAACGCTGCGGACTGCAAGCATTTGAGAGACCCGAACGCATCGTAAATTTCATTCTTATTACGGAGAATGAATACGACGCGTCGTTTCAAATTTTCAGCTTGTTCCGGATTGTTAAAGAGCAAATACTTCGCAGCACACCGTCGCCGGTATACTCTGAAGTAAGTTTCAGTACTGTAATGGTGGAGCTAAGCGGGATCGAACCGCTGACCTCCTGCGTGCAAGGCAGGCGCTCTCCCAGCTGAGCTATAGCCCCATACAGTCACTGCAGAGACCATCTACATCCACTCACCAGGAGTCACGTTTCTCACACGGGAAATGTGATTTCGTCTCAGGCAAGGCATGTTTTCGCGAAGCATAGTGAACTATGCGAGCCGGAAACATAACGCGGCATGAGAAGAAATCTGGTAGGCCTGAGTGGACTTGAACCACCGACCTCACCCTTATCAGGGGTGCGCTCTAACCACCTGAGCTACAAGCCTGTAGAGGTTTTTTCTGCTCGTTACTTTTCTATCAGACAATCTGTGTGAGCACTTCGCGGGAAGGTATCTTCAGGTAAGGAGGTGATCCAACCGCAGGTTCCCCTACGGTTACCTTGTTACGACTTCACCCCAGTCATGAATCACAAAGTGGTAAGCGCCCTCCCGAAGGTTAAGCTACCTACTTCTTTTGCAACCCACTCCCATGGTGTGACGGGCGGTGTGTACAAGGCCCGGGAACGTATTCACCGTAGCATTCTGATCTACGATTACTAGCGATTCCGACTTCATGGAGTCGAGTTGCAGACTCCAATCCGGACTACGACGCACTTTATGAGGTCCGCTTGCTCTCGCGAGGTCGCTTCTCTTTGTATGCGCCATTGTAGCACGTGTGTAGCCCTGGCCGTAAGGGCCATGATGACTTGACGTCATCCCCACCTTCCTCCGGTTTATCACCGGCAGTCTCCTTTGAGTTCCCGGCCGAACCGCTGGCAACAAAGGATAAGGGTTGCGCTCGTTGCGGGACTTAACCCAACATTTCACAACACGAGCTGACGACAGCCATGCAGCACCTGTCTCAGAGTTCCCGAAGGCACCAAAGCATCTCTGCTAAGTTCTCTGGATGTCAAGGCCAGGTAAGGTTCTTCGCGTTGCATCGAATTAAACCACATGCTCCACCGCTTGTGCGGGCCCCCGTCAATTCATTTGAGTTTTAACCTTGCGGCCGTACTCCCCAGGCGGTCGACTTAACGCGTTAGCTCCGGAAGCCACGCCTCAAGGGCACAACCTCCAAGTCGACATCGTTTACGGCGTGGACTACCAGGGTATCTAATCCTGTTTGCTCCCCACGCTTTCGCACCTGAGCGTCAGTCTTCGTCCAGGGGGCCGCCTTCGCCACCGGTATTCCTCCAGATCTCTACGCATTTCACCGCTACACCTGGAATTCTACCCCCCTCTACGAGACTCAAGCCTGCCAGTTTCAAATGCAGTTCCCAGGTTAAGCCCGGGGATTTCACATCTGACTTAACAGACCGCCTGCGTGCGCTTTACGCCCAGTAATTCCGATTAACGCTTGCACCCTCCGTATTACCGCGGCTGCTGGCACGGAGTTAGCCGGTGCTTCTTCTGCGGGTAACGTCAATCGGCGAGGTTATTAACCTCACCGCCTTCCTCCCCGCTGAAAGTACTTTACAACCCGAAGGCCTTCTTCATACACGCGGCATGGCTGCATCAGGCTTGCGCCCATTGTGCAATATTCCCCACTGCTGCCTCCCGTAGGAGTCTGGACCGTGTCTCAGTTCCAGTGTGGCTGGTCATCCTCTCAGACCAGCTAGGGATCGTCGCCTAGGTGAGCCATTACCCCACCTACTAGCTAATCCCATCTGGGCACATCCGATGGTGTGAGGCCCGAAGGTCCCCCACTTTGGTCTCGCGACGTTATGCGGTATTAGCTACCGTTTCCAGTAGTTATCCCCCTCCATCGGGCAGTTTCCCAGACATTACTCACCCGTCCGCCACTCGCCACCCAAAGAGCAAGCTCTTCTGTGCTGCCGTTCGACTTGCATGTGTTAGGCCTGCCGCCAGCGTTCAATCTGAGCCATGATCAAACTCTTCAATTTAAAGTTTGATTTGCTGCAACCAGTGCAGCGATGCTCTGTGAATTAAACTTCGTAATGAATTACGTGTTCACTCAGCAAAGACTTGATATTTTTTTACGTCCGGAGACGCTGATATCAATCCTGCGAGTGCCCACACAGATTGTCTGATAAATTGTTAAAGAGCGGTGCGACGCGGCGTTCGGCCTGCTGTCGCGAGGTGGCGTATATTACGCTTTCCTCCTTCAGAGTCAAACACTTTTTTCAGCGTTTTTCTCCGGCGGGGTGAATCGCTTCACGCCCTGCTGAGCCGCCTGCGTTGCCGCTTTGCCGTCTCAGTGGTGGCGCATTATAGGGACTTCGTTTCGCCTGACAAGCGCTAATTTGCAGTTTTTGCGCGACCGCTCACTTTCCAGGCAACACGTTGCAAAAACCAGCTGATTCTTGCGAAACAGCATAAAAAAACGGGCCCTGAGGCCCGTTTTTGTCACGTTGCGTTATTGATGCGCGACGATGGCATCGTCCTGCACATCCATTTCGATGGTTTTTCCCGGAACCAGCGCGCCAGACAAAATCTTCTGCGCCAGCGGGTTTTCAATCTGCTGCTGAATCGCCCGTTTCAATGGCCGCGCACCGTAAACCGGATCGTAACCATTTTCGCCCAGCAGTTTCAGCGCCGCGTCGGAAATGTGCAGCTGATAACCGCGCTCTTCCAGACGCTGATACAGCCGCTGCAGCTGAATCTGCGCAATCGAGGCAATATGTTTTTCACCCAGCGGATGGAATACCACCACCTCATCAATACGGTTGATAAACTCCGGACGGAAATGGTGTCCGACGACCGTCATCACCACATCTTTCATTTCCGCGTAATCAAGCGCGCCGAAACGTTCCTGAATCAGATCCGAACCGAGGTTAGATGTCATGATCACCACGGTATTGCGGAAGTCCACGGTGCGCCCCTGACCATCGGTCAGACGCCCATCATCCAGCACCTGCAGCAGAATGTTGAACACATCCGGATGCGCTTTTTCCACCTCATCCAGCAAAATCACCGAGTAAGGGCGACGACGCACCGCCTCTGTCAGGTAACCGCCTTCTTCATAACCGACGTAGCCTGGAGGTGCCCCGACCAGACGCGACACCGAATGTTTCTCCATGAATTCCGACATATCGATACGCACCATCGCGTCGTCGCTATCGAACAGGAAATTAGCCAGCGCCTTACACAGCTCGGTTTTACCGACACCGGTCGGTCCAAGGAACAGGAACGATCCGATTGGCCGGTTCGGGTCAGACAAACCGGCTCGGCTACGGCGAATGGCGTTCGATACCGCTTCAACCGCTTCGTCCTGGCCGATAACCCGGGCATGCAGCTCCTGCTCCATCCGCAACAGTTTATCGCGCTCACCTTCCATCATGCGGGCCACCGGAATACCGGTCCAGCGCGCCAGCACATCGGCGATCTCGACATCCGTTACGCGGTTGCGTAACAGCTTCATGGTTTTACCTTCCGCCTGCGTGGCGCTTGCCAGCTGTTTTTCCAGCTCCGGAATTTTGCCGTACTGCAGTTCCGACATCTGGCCAAGGTCACCCACACGCCGTGCCTGCTCCATAGCCAGACGCGCCTGTTCCAGCTCAGCTTTGATGTTTTGCGTGCCGGTCAGCGAGGCTTTTTCCGCTTTCCACTCTTCTTCAAGCTCAGCATATTCGCGCTCTTTCTGATCCAGCTCGCTTTCCAGCATCTCCAGACGCTTAACGCTGGCGTCATCCGATTCTTTCTTCAGCGCCTGCTGCTCCAGTTTGAGCTGGATGATACGCCGTTCGAGACGATCGAGCGGTTCCGGCTTGGAGTCAATCTGCAAACGAATACTCGACGCCGCTTCATCAATCAGGTCGATGGCTTTATCCGGCAACTGGCGATCGGCAATATAGCGGTGCGACAACGTTGCCGCAGCGACAATCGCCGGATCGGTAATTTGCACATGGTGATGCAGCTCATAACGCTCTTTCAGGCCACGCAGAATGGCGATGGTGTCTTCCACGCTCGGTTCGGCGACGAACACTTTCTGGAAGCGGCGCTCCAGCGCGGCATCTTTCTCAATGTACTGGCGATATTCATCCAGCGTGGTGGCACCCACGCAGTGCAGTTCACCGCGCGCCAGCGCCGGCTTCAGCATGTTGCCGGCATCCATCGCGCCGTCGGCTTTACCGGCGCCGACCATGGTATGCAGCTCATCGATAAACAGAATGACGTTGCCTTCCTGCTTGGCGAGGTCGTTCAGTACGCCTTTCAGGCGCTCTTCAAACTCGCCGCGATATTTCGCGCCGGCCACCAGCGCGCCCATATCCAGCGCCAGTACGCGCCGGCCTTTCAGCCCTTCCGGCACTTCGCCGTTAATGATGCGCTGTGCCAGCCCTTCAACGATGGCGGTTTTACCGACGCCCGGCTCACCGATGAGCACCGGGTTGTTTTTGGTACGACGCTGCAATACCTGAATGGTGCGGCGAATCTCTTCGTCACGCCCGATAACCGGATCTAACTTGCCGAGCTCAGCGCGCTCCGTCAGATCGATGGTGTATTTTTTCAAAGCCTGGCGCTGATCTTCAGCCCCCTGATCGTTCACGTTTTCCCCTCCCCGCAGTTGCTCGATGGCCTTAGCGAGTTTGTCCGCCGTGGCACCGGCAGACTTCAGTAAATCCGCCAGCGAGCCGCGCGATTCGAGGGCCGCCAGAACAAATAATTCAGATGAAATAAAGTTGTCGCCGCGCTTTTGCGCCAGCTTGTCACACAGATTCAGTACCCGGACCAAATCCGCTGATGGCTGAACGTCGCCGTCGGTCCCTTCGACCTGCGGCAAACGATTGATGGCTTGTTCAATGCTGGTACGCAGGTTAGCGACATCCGCTCCCGCCGCGCTGAGCAGCGGACGTACCGATCCACCCTCCTGGTTGAGCAGCGCGCTCATCAGGTGCAGGGGTTCGATGAATTGATTATCGTGTCCCAGAGCAAGGGACTGTGCATCGGCCAGGGCCAACTGGAATTTGTTGGTAAGACGATCCAGACGCATGATTCCTCCCATTACAGGTCAAAATGCTACTGGAGATTAAATGAGGTCATCCCTCAAATTTTCAAGGTTAATGACCTGAGTTGTGAGCAAAAAATACGCTTACTGGATCGTCTTGCGGCGTAAGGTTATCTCAGCCAAATCAAAGTTGCCATACGCCCGGTGATTCCGTCGCGTCGGAAGGAGAAAAAATCGGCGCTTTCCTGATAGGTGCAGCGCGCATCAGCCGTGACAGATCGCACGCCAGCGGCCTGCAGACGCTGGGTTGCCAGCAGCCAGATATCGGCAAAATATTTCTCGCCGGCCGGGCGAAAAGCCGCATCGGCAGCGGCATCCTGCGCCAGGAACGCACTGCGCACCTCGGCCCCCACTTCAAATGCCTGCGGACCAATCGCCGGACCGAGCCAGGCATGAATCTCGCTCGCCGGGCAGTGAAACTGTGCCAGCGTCTGCTCCAGCACCCCATGACACAACCCGCGCCAGCCGGCATGTGCCGCGGCAACTTCGCTGCCATCATGGCTGCAAAACAGCACCGGCAGACAGTCGGCGGTCATCACTGCACACACCACGCCGCTTTCCCGCGTTATCGCCGCATCGGCTCGCGGCAGGGACGCAGCCGCCGGCAGACGCGCCACCGTCTGGCCGTGTACCTGCTCCAGCCACTGCGGCATCGCCGGTAGCGCCAGTTGCTCGACCACGCGCTGACGATTGTGCATCACGCAATCCGCCTCGTCCCCGACGTGCGCGCCAAGGTTGAGGGAATCCCATGGCGCAGTGCTAACGCCGCCGTGCCGCGTGGTCGAATAAGCCTGCACGCGCGCCGGCGCTGGCCACTGCGGCACGATCCAGTCACTCATAGCCAGTCCAGCTGATCGCGGAACTCGTCGGTATCGGCTTTCAGTGCCTCAATCAGATCAACCATGTCCTGCGGCAATGGCGCGTGCCACTCCATCTCAATCCCGGTGATCGGATGATAAAGACGCAGCATAGTGGCGTGCAGCGCCTGGCGGTCAAAACCGCGCAGCGTACTGATAAAAGCCTCAGAAGCGCCCTTTGGCGGACGCGGACGACCACCGTACAGCGGATCGCCCACCAGCGGATGATTAATGTGCGCCATGTGCACGCGAATCTGGTGAGTACGGCCGGTTTCCAGGCGCAGGCGTAAGCGCGTATGGGCGCGGAAATGCTCCATGATGCGATAGTGCGTGGTGGCCGGTTTACCCATCGGATGCACCGCCATGTGGGTACGCTTGGTAGAGTGACGCGCCATCGGCTCATTCACCGTACCGCCGGCGGTCATGGTGCCAATCGCCACCGCTTCATATTCACGGGTGATTTCACGCAGCTGCAGCGTTTCAACCAGATGCGTCTGCGCCGGTACCGTTTTGGCCACCACCATTAGTCCGGTGGTGTCTTTATCCAGACGGTGCACGATGCCGGCGCGCGGCACGTCGGCAATCGCCGGATAGTGATAAAGCAGCGCATTCAGTACCGTGCCGTCCGGATTACCGGCGCCAGGGTGGACCACTAAGTCGCGCGGTTTGTTGATCACCAGGATGTGGTCATCTTCATAAACAATATCCAGCGGAATATTTTGCGCTTCCCAGCGCTGCTCCTCTTCGATCTCGGCATCAATCGCCACCCGCTCACCGCCGAGTACTTTCTCTTTCGGTTTATCGATGATGGTGCCGTTGACGCTGACCCGACGCTCAAGGATCCACTCTTTTATGCGGGAACGTGAATAATCAGGGAACAATTCCGCCAAAGTCTGATCTAAGCGTTGTCCAAGCTGTGCTTCGGACACCGTTGCGGTGAGTTGAACTTGTTGTGCCATATACAGCTTCTTCGTTAACGTTGGGTTTTCACGGCGATGCCGTTTAATATAATGTGCTATCGTACTGGTCATTACCGGGAGCTATACGGACAGCTTCCGCCATAACACTTTGAGGATAATCATTTCGTCATGACGCGTATGAAACATCTGGTGGCTGCTGCCACACTGAGCCTGAGCCTGGCACTGGTGGGCTGTTCCGGCTCATCGGACCCGGTCCCGGACAGCCCGCCGTCTGAAATTTACGCCACAGCGCAGCAAAAGCTGCAGGACGGTAACTTTAAAGCGGCGATTAAGCAACTGGAAGCGCTGGATAACCGTTATCCGTTTGGTCCTTACTCGCAGCAAGTGCAGCTGGATTTGATCTACGCGTACTACAAAAATGCCGATCTGCCACTGGCGCAAGCCGCCATTTCCCGCTTTATGCGCCTGAACCCGACGCACCCTAACATTGATTACGTGATCTATATGAAGGGCCTGACGGACATGGCACTGGATGATTCCGCGCTGCAGGGCTTCTTCGGGATCGATCGTTCCGACCGCGATCCTACCCATGCGCGTGATGCATTCCGTGACTTCTCTCAGCTACTGCGCGGCTATCCGAACAGCCAGTACGCGGCAGATGCGCAGAAACGTCTGACGTTCCTGAAAGATCGCCTGGCGAAGTATGAGCTCTCCGTGGCGCAATTCTATACCAAGCGCGGTGCCTATGTCGCCGTTGTTAATCGGGTTGAAGGTATGATGCGCGATTATCCGGACACCCAGGCCACGCGTGACGCGCTGCCGTTGATGGAAAATGCCTATCGCCAGCTGCAGCTGACGACGGAAGCCGACAAAGTCGCGAAAATCATTGCGGCGAATAGCGCGTCCTGATTTTCGTGCCATAAAAAAAGCAGCCGCTGTGGCTGCTTTTTTTTGGTCAGAAAACCGTCTGCAACGGGTTTTTCCGCTACGGTTAACTCATCAATCTTGCCCCTGTCCCCGCTGTGCATCAAGCTTTTTTCGCCCTTTTCCCGGCCTTTCTCACAATTCGCTGGCATTGACAAAAAGTGACATTCCAATGTGATCCAGATCACACATTTTCCTGATTTGCGCGGTATGCTGGTCCTACCCAGACGGAAATGACAGAGAGGTTTAACTATGATTCTGAACATTACCAGCAAACAAATGGAAATCACTGCGGCAATCCGCAACCATGTCGAAGACCGTCTCGCCAAGCTGGAAAAATGGCAAACCCACCTGATAAATCCGCACATTGTGTTATCGAAAGAGCCGAAAGAATTTGTGGCCGATGCCACCATTAACACGCCAAACGGCACGCTGGTCGCCAGCGCGAAACACGATGATATGTATACGGCCATCAATGACTTGATCGCCAAGCTGGAGCGCCAGCTAAATAAAGCACAGCACAAGCCTGAAGCACGGCGCGCCACCAGCAGTGTTAAAGATTTCACCCCTGCCGGGTAATTTATCGCTTTTCAGCAACGCGCCTGCGGGCGCGTTTTTTATTGACAGCTTTTAAGCTGTGCGGTTACTCTCAGTTCACTTTATTGCCGGAATTGATCATGAAACTACTGCCGTTCTTCTTCGCATTCTTTTTTACCTTCCCCTGATTGGGAGGCGATTCGTCGTGTGAAAATGAATGCGAAGACGAACAACAAAGCCTCCCAACCGGGAGGCTTTTTTATTGGACATTTTACAGGTGAGCCCTATGAATCCCGAGAATCCGCTGCTGGCGTTACGCGATAAGATCAGCGCTGTCGATGCCAGGCTGTTAACGCTGCTGGCTGAACGGCGCGCGCTGGCCGTTGAGGTAGCGCAGGCCAAGCTGGCCACCCATCGCCCGATTCGTGACGTCGAGCGCGAACGCGCCCTGCTGGAAAATCTCATCGCGCTGGGTAAAAAACATCAGCTGGATGCGCACTACATCACGCGCCTGTTCCAGTTAGTGATTGAGGATTCGGTGCTGACCCAGCAGGCGCTGCTGCAGAAAAACCTGAATCATCCACATGCGCACGCGCCGCGCATCGCCTTCCTCGGCCCAAAAGGCTCCTATTCGCACCTTGCCGCCCGTAAATACGCCACGCGCCACTTCGATTCGATGGTGGAAATGGGGTGTCTGAAATTCCACGACATCATTCAGCAGGTTGAAAGCGGTCAGGCGGATTACGCGGTGATGCCGATTGAAAACACCAGTTCCGGCTCGATCAATGACGTATATGATTTGCTGCAGCAAACGTCGCTGTCGATCGTCGGCGAGCTGACGATTCCTATCGAACACTGCGTGCTGGTTAGCGGTAATACCGATTTGCAGCAGATTGAAACCGTGTATAGCCATCCGCAGCCGTTCCAGCAGTGCAGCCAGTTCATCAACCGCTTCCCGCAGTGGAAAATCGAATACACCGAAAGTACGGCGGCGGCGATGGAAAAAGTAGCCGCGATGAACTCGCCGCACGTGGCCGCGCTGGGCAGCGAAGCCGGCGGTGAGCTGTATGGTCTGCAGGTGCTGGAGCGCAACCTGGCGAATCAGCAGCAGAACCATACCCGCTTCATTGTGCTCGCGCGTAAACCGATTGAAGTCTCCAGCCAGGTGCCGGCCAAAACCACGCTGATTATGGCGACGGGCCAGCAGGCCGGCGCGCTGGTTGAAGCACTGCTGGTGTTGCGTAATCACAATCTGATCATGAGCAAGCTGGAAAACCGGCCAATCAACGGTAACCCGTGGGAAGAGATGTTTTACATTGATGTGCAGGGCAATCTGCAGTCGGAGAATATGCAGCAGGCGCTGGAAGAACTGCGTGCGCTCACGCGTTCACTGAAGGTGCTGGGCTGCTATCCCGGTGAGAACGTGGTACCGGTAGAACCGCGTCTGTAAAACAAAAAGGCATCCTCGCGGATGCCTTAATCATTACTGGCGACTGTCGTTGGCGGAGCGCAGCATGCTGCGGCTCTCGACAAGGAAGCGTTTCGCGTAGTCACCAAACCAGTGTTCCACACGCTCAAAGCTGTTGATGAACGCCTGTTTATCGCCCTGCTCCAGCAGCGTGATGGCTTCACCAAAACGCTGATAGTAGCGTTTAATCAGCGCCAGATTACTTTCCGACGACATGATAATGTCGGCGTACAGCTGCGGGTCCTGCGCAAACAGCCGTCCTACCATCGCCAGTTCGAGGCGATAGATAGGCGAGGACAGCGCCAGCAGTTGATCCAGATTGACGTTCTCTTCCGCCAGATGCAAACCGTAAGCAAACGTGGCGAAGTGGCGCAGCGCCTGAATGAACGCCATGTTCTGATCGTGCTCAACCGCACTGATGCGGTGTAAGCGCGCGCCCCACACCTGAATCTGTTCCAGGAACCACTGATAGGCTTCCGGCTGACGGCCATCGCACCATACCACCACCTGCTTCGCCAGGCTGCCGCTGTCCGGACCGAACATCGGATGCAGTCCCAGTACCGGGCCGCTGTGCGCCGCCAGCATCGCCTGCAGCGGACGGTTCTTCACCGACGCCAGATCCACCAGAATGCAGTCATCAGGCAGCGCTGGCAGATCGGCAATGATCTGTTCGGTCAGGTGGATCGGCACGCTGATGATCACCATGCCCGCATCGTGCAGCAGTTCATCCGCGCGCGGCCAGTCATCTTTATCAAGAATACGCACCTGATAGCCGGAGAGCGTCAGCATCTTCTCGAACAGACGTCCCATCTGACCGCCGCCGCCGACAATCACCACCGGACGCAGTTCAGGACACAGCGTTTTGAAGCCTTTGTCATTTTCATGCGCATAGGATTCACGCATCAGACGACGCAGTACATCTTCGATCAGGTCCGGCGACACGCCGAGCGCTTCCGCTTCCTGACGACGCGACGCCAGCATACTGGCCTCGCGCTCAGGCACATAAATCGGTAAACCGTAGCGGCTTTTGACTTCGCCGACTTCGGCCACCAGCGCCAGTCGTTTCGCCAGCAGCCCCAGCAGGGCTTTATCTACTTCATCAATTTGATCGCGCAGCGCGGTCAGTTCAGCCACCATGACTCATTACACCTCGTGTGACAGACGCGCCGACAGCACTCCCTGCAGATCCCGATGGATTTCACGCAGCAAAGTTTCAGTGGTTTCCCAGTTGATGCAGGCATCAGTGACGGAAACCCCGTACTTCATCTCGCTACGCGGTTGCTCAGAAGACTGGTTGCCTTCGTGAATATTACTTTCCAGCATCAGGCCAATGATGGAGCGGTTTCCATCTTTAATCTGCGCGATAGCCGATTCGGCTACGCCAGGCTGACGGCGATAGTCTTTGTTAGAATTGCCATGGCTGCAATCTATCATTAAGGCCGGACGCAGTCCCGCTTTCAGCATCTCTTTTTCACACTGCGCGACATCTTCCGGGCCGTAGTTTGGCGCTTTGCCACCGCGCAGAATCACGTGACCATCCGGGTTGCCCTGAGTTTGCAGCAGGCACACCTGACCGGCCTGGTTAATGCCGACGAAGCGGTGCGGCATCGCAGCGGCGCGCATGGCGTTGATTGCGGTGCCGAGGCTGCCATCGGTGCCGTTTTTAAAGCCTACCGGCATCGACAGGCCAGACGCCATTTCACGGTGCGTCTGCGATTCTGTGGTACGCGCCCCAATCGCCGACCAGCTAAACAGATCGCCGAGGTATTGCGGGCTATTGGGGTCGAGTGCTTCGGTGGCCAGCGGCAGGCCCATCTCCACAAGATTGACCAGCAGCTGACGCGCAATGTGCAGGCCGGCTTCCATATCAAACGAGTTGTTCATGTAAGGATCGTTGATTAACCCTTTCCAGCCGACGGTGGTACGGGGTTTTTCAAAATAGACGCGCATAACGATATACAGCTGATCCTTCAACTGTGCTGAGAGTGTTTGTAACTGACGAGCGTAATCCAGTGCGGCTTCGGTATCGTGAATCGAGCAGGGACCGCACACCACCAGCAGACGCGGATCGCGACCCGCGATGATATCCGCGATGGTCTGGCGGGAAGCGGCAATTTGCGCTTCCTGCGCCGCAGTCAGCGGGAACTTCGCTTTCAGTTCCTGTGGCGTGATTAAAATCTGTTCGTCGGCGATATGCACATTGTTCAGCGCGTCTTTTTGCATGATGGCGATCCTTTTTCACTCGTTATGCGGTTTTACGATCCTCACTGAGGATGACGCTTACTTTACCACAGCATGTAAATCATGCAATCCATGCATGTACACTTTTATTACCACTCTCTTTTAAACTACAAAATAAAAGTTAATTAAAATATATAAATCATTAAGTTAACAACCTTAAAGCCTGTAAGCTCCATCAAACAAAAATGTAAAGTTATAATTACACCCATCTGACCAGGCCAGATGTTTTTTCCTTACGATATCGCTAACATGCTGTTATCCATTTGATTAATTCAGGATCGCTTTATGTCCATCCCTGAAGTCGCGCTGCGTCCTTTTATTCTGCAGGATGCCGAAGCGTTTACGCATGCCGTTAATCAGTCTCTGAACAGCCTGCTGCCGTGGATGGTATGGGCACATGCGGATTACAGCGTTGATGAAGCCGTGAGCTGGATCAACTTCACCCATCTGCAGCGTCAAAAGGGTGAAGCTGAAGAGTTCGCGATTGTTGATGGCAACGATCGGTTGCTGGGCGGTGCTGGCTTACGTTATGCGCGTCAGCCCGGTGAGTTCAGTGCGCTGGGCTACTGGGTTCGCAGCGAGGCGCAGCAACAGGGCGTTGCCCGCCGGGCAGTGGCACAGCTGGTGAATCTGGCGTTCGCCCAGCCACACATAACTGTGCTGGAGATTCTTGCTGCAGAAGAGAATCACGCCAGCCGCGCCGTGGCCCTGCGCAGCGGCTTCTCGTTTGTGGATTACCGCTACGGGTTGATTGTGCTGGAGAGCGGGCCGGTCAACACGGCGATCTATCACCTCAGACGCCCATAAAAAAAGGGGCTGGCCTTATGGCCAACCCCTTGTTTGCTATTAACTTTGGGATGTCGCTTACGCGCCAAGACGCTCTTTGATACGAGCTGACTTACCGGTACGCTCACGCAGGTAGTACAGTTTGGCTTTACGCACAGCACCACGACGTTTGACAGTAATGCTGTCAATTACCGGAGAGTGAGTCTGGAAGACACGCTCAACGCCTTCGCCGTTAGAAATCTTGCGAACAGTGAATGCAGAGTGCAGACCGCGGTTACGAATAGCGATAACCACGCCCTCGAATGCCTGCAGACGTTTCTTAGAACCTTCAACGACCCATACTTTCACTTCCACGGAATCACCCGGACGGAAGGAAGGTACGTCCTGTTTCATCTGCTCTTGTTCAAGTTGCTTGATAATGTTGCTCATAATTAAATCTCTTATCCTGGGTAAACTGATAGTCAGGGAAGATTACTCTTCCACCTCATCGTTTTGTTGCTGCTGATGTTCCCGCTGGAACTCACTTAGCAACCTTGCTTGCTCTTCAGTCAGAGCCAGGTTTTCCAGAAGTTCAGGTCTTCTTAGCCAGGTACGGCCCAGCGACTGTTTCAGGCGCCAGCGGCGAATATCGGCATGGTTGCCCGACAGCAGAACTGGCGGAACCTCCATCCCTTCTAACACTTCAGGTCGGGTATAGTGCGGGCAATCCAGCAGACCTTCCGAGAACGAATCCTCATCGGCTGACGCCTGTTTCCCCAGCACGCCAGGAATAAACCGGGCGACCGAGTCAATTAACGTCATCGCTGGCAGCTCACCGCCACTGAGCACGTAATCACCGATTGACCATTCTTCATCAATCTCAGTGTGAATCACACGCTCATCTATCCCTTCATAACGACCGCAAACCAGAATTAACTTCTGGCTGGTCGCCAGTTCGCAAACGCCTTGCTGGTCAAGTTTGCGACCCTGAGGTGAAAGATAAATCACCTTAGCGCCTTCTCCCGCCGCCGCTTTCGCTGCGTGGATAGCATCCCGTAAGGGTTGCACCATCATCAACATACCCGGTCCGCCGCCGTAAGGACGATCGTCCACGGTACGGTGCCGGTCATGCGTGAAGTCACGTGGACTCCAGCTCTCTATGTTGAGCAGGCCATTCTTTACTGCCCGGCCAGTTACCCCGTACTCGGTAATAGCGCGAAACATCTCAGGAAACAGGCTAATAACACCAATCCACATCGCGTTCGCCGTTACGTTACCGGATTGTCCGGAGATCAAAAACCAGGATCCCAGTCTACTTCAATGGTGCCAGTAGCGAGATCGACTTTCTTGATAACCTGTTCATCAAGAAACGGTATTAACCGCTCCTGTACACCGAATGCATCTTTCAGGTTTGCCTTTACGACGAGAACGTCGTTCGAGCCGGTCTCCATCAAATCAATGACTTTGCCCATCTCGTAGCCATCGAGGTTTACCACTTTGCAACCCATCAGGTCTTTCCAGTAGTAATCGCCCTCTTCCAGCGCCGGCAGCTGCGTGGAGTCAACCGTAATTTCGCAATTGGTCAACTGTGCCGCAGCGTCCCGATCGTCAATGCCTTTGACTTTGATGATCAGGTCCTGATTGTGGTGCTTCCAACCCTCAAGCTCGACCTGCTGCCATTGACCGGCGCGCTGGATAAACCAGGGTTGATAGTCGAAGATGCTTTCAGCGTCTTCAGTGGAGGAAAACACTTTGAGCCAACCCCGAATTCCGTAAGCGGCACCCATTTTGCCCAGAATGATTGGGTTAACGGGAGGCTGTGCGGCAGGTTTACTGCTCATGCTCACCACCGTGACAGATTAAGCTGCTTTTTTTGCTTCTTTGATCAGCGCGTTAACGCGATCAGAAAGCGTTGCGCCCTGGCCAACCCAGTGCTCAATACGGTCCAGATCCAGACGCAGACCTTCAGCCTGACCAGAAGCGATCGGGTTGAAGAAACCTACGCGCTCGATGAAACGACCGTTGCGAGCATTGCGGCTGTCAGTGACGACGACCTGATAGAACGGACGCTTTTTAGCGCCGTGACGTGCCAAACGAATGGTTACCATAACATCCTCTTTAGTTAATAAAACAACCGGGCCCCATCGAGGAACGGGGCCCGGGTGCAATATAAAAAGCCCGAAAATTTTACTCATTTTGGCGCAAAAAGCAACCTGAGTGACTTAATTTTCTGGTTCGGGCTCTGTCGCCTTAGCGGCCGGGGAATCCTGGCGGCATCATGCCTTTCATGCCACGCATCATTTTGGCCATGCCGCCCTTCTTCATTTTCTTCATCATGCGCTGCATATCATCAAACTGCTTCAGCAGCCGGTTGACGTCCTGCACCTGCATACCGGAACCGGTAGCGATACGGCGCTTACGCGAACCTTTGATGATCTCGGGCTTCTCACGCTCTTTGCGCGTCATCGAATTGATGATGGCTTCCATGCGCACCAGCACCTTGTCATCCATCTGCGATTTAACGTTATCCGGCAGCTGGCCCATGCCCGGCAGTTTGCCCATCAGGCTGGCCATGCCGCCCATGTTGCGCATCTGCTTAAGCTGCTCCAGGAAGTCGTTGAGATCGAAACCGTCGCCGGTTTTCAGCTTCTTCGCCAGCTTTTCCGCCTGCTCGCGGTCAACTTTGCTCTCGATATCTTCAATCAGCGACAGCACGTCGCCCATGCCGAGAATGCGCGACGCGATACGGTCCGGATAGAACGCCTCCAGCGCATCGGTCTTCTCGCCCATCCCCATGAATTTGATTGGCTTGCCAGTGATGTGACGAATCGACAGCGCCGCACCGCCGCGCGCATCGCCGTCGACCTTGGTCAGGATCACACCGGTTAGCGGCAGCGCTTCGTTGAACGCTTTCGCGGTATTGGCGGCATCCTGACCGGTCATGGCATCGACGACAAACAGCGTTTCAACCGGATTGATCGCAGCATGCACCTGCTTGATCTCATCCATCATCGCTTCGTCAACGTGCAGACGGCCGGCGGTATCCACCAGCAGCACGTCATAGAACTGCAGACGGGCTTCTTTCAGCGCGTTGTTAACGATATCCACCGGCTTCTGGCTGAGGTCGGACGGACAGAAATCCACACCGACCTGCTGCGCCAGGGTTTCCAGCTGTTTGATCGCCGCCGGGCGGTAGACGTCCGCAGACACCACCAGCACCTTTTTCTTGTGCTTTTCGCGCAGGAATTTACCGAGTTTACCGACGCTGGTGGTTTTACCGGCACCCTGCAGGCCCGCCATCAGCACCACGGCCGGCGGCTGAGCATTAAGGTTCAGCGCGTTATTTTCGGCCCCCATCGCCGCAACCAGTTCGTTGCGCACGATTTTGATAAACTCCTGACCCGGCGTCAGGCTTTTGTTTACATCCTGACCCACCGCGGCTTCTTTCACGCGGTTGATGAAATCGCGCACTACCGGCAGCGCAACGTCGGCCTCCAGCAGCGCCATACGCACTTCGCGCAGCGTATCTTTGATGTTGTCTTCGGTCAGCCTTCCGCGGCCACTGATATTGCGCAGGGTTTGCGACAAACGATCGGTTAAATTATCAAACATGCTCTCTCACTTAATAGCGTAGCGAGGCCGCCAGGGCGACACAATGCGGCGGATTATAACACGAAGCCAGGCCGATCTCTGCAATTGACCGTGAGATCGTTTGGAGCCTGCTGCCGCTGGCGCTATACTGCTTTTTTCCTTATCTGACCGACACCTGAAAGGATCTATGTTCGTTTTCGCGATCGTGGCGCTGTTCGCCTACTCTCTCAGTCTTGCATTGATCATTCCCAGTCTGCTGAAACGCAACAGCGGCTGGCGGCGTTTTGCCGTGTTATCCGCCTGCGTGGCGCTGATTGCCCATGCGGTAGCGCTGCAGCAACGCATATTTGCCGTCGATAATGGACAAAACCTTAGCCTGCTGAATATTGGTTCGCTGGTCAGTTTGCTCATCTGCGCCATCATGACTATCGTCGCGTCGCGCAATCGCGGCTGGCTGCTGCTGCCGATTGTTTACAGTTTTGCGCTGATCAATCTGGCCTTCGCCACCTTTGTGCCAAACGCCTTTATCACCCATCTTGAGACCACGCCTGGCATGATGGTGCACATCGGTCTGTCGCTGTTTGCCTATGCCACGCTGATCATCGCGGCGCTGTATGCGCTGCAGCTGGCGTGGATCGACTATCAGTTAAAGAACAAAAAGCTGACGTTCACCCAGGATATGCCGCCGCTGCTCAGCATTGAGCGTAAGATGTTTCACATCACGCAGATAGGCGTGGTATTGCTGACGCTGGTGCTGTGCACCGGCCTGTTCTTTATGAATAACCTGTTCAGCCCGGAAAACATTGATAAAGCGGTGCTGTCGATTATCGCCTGGTTTGTCTACATCGTGCTGCTGTGGGGCCACTATCATGAAGGCTGGCGCGGTCGCCGTGTGGTGTGGTTCAACTGCGGCGGTGCGCTGCTGCTGACCATGGCCTATTTCGGCAGCCGCGTTCTGCAGCACCTGCTCACCTCTCACTAAAGGAATTTTTGCGTTGGAACATGTTTCAACCACCACGCTCATTATCACGCTGATCATTATGGTGCTGGTCTCGGCCTACTTCTCGGGTTCAGAGACCGGCATGATGACGCTCAACCGCTACAAACTTCGCCACAAAGCCAAAAGCGGCAACCGCAGCGCGCGTCGCGTTGAGAAACTGCTGCGTCGCCCCGACCGTCTGATTAGCCTGGTGCTGATCGGCAACAACCTCGTGAATATCCTCGCCTCGGCGCTCGGCACCATTGTCGGTATGCGCCTGTACGGCGATGCCGGCGTAGCCATCGCCACCGGCGTGCTGACCTTCGTGGTGCTGGTGTTTGCCGAAGTGCTGCCTAAAACCGTCGCGGCGCTCTATCCGGAAAAAGTTGCGTATCCCAGCAGTTTTCTGCTGGCGCCGCTGCAGTACGTGATGCTGCCGCTGGTGTGGCTGCTCAATACCATTACCCGCATTCTGATGCGCATGGTGGGCATCAAGACCGAAGGGTCGATTAACTCCGCTCTCAGCAAAGAAGAGCTGCGCACCATCGTGTATGAATCCCGCTCGCTGATGTCGCGCCGCAACCAGGATATGCTGCTGTCGGTGCTGGACCTTGAGAAGGTCAACGTTGACGACATCATGGTGCCGCGCAATGAGATCGTCGGCATCAATATCAACGATGAGTGGAAGTCGATCGAGCGTCAGCTAAGCAACTCACCGCATGGCCGTATTGTGCTGTTCCGCGACTCACTGGACGATAGCGTAGGCATGCTGCGCGTGCGCGAAGCGTGGCGCATGATGGCCGAGAAAAAAGAGTTCAATAAAGAGCGACTGCTGCGCGCTGCCGATGAAATCTACTACGTGCCGGAAGGTACGCCTCTTAACGTGCAGCTGGTAAAATTCCAGCGCAATAAGAAGAAAGTGGGGCTGGTGATCGATGAGTACGGCGACATCAAAGGACTGGTTACCATCGAAGATATTCTGGAAGAGATCGTCGGCGACTTCACCACCTCCATGTCACCGTCACTGGCCGAAGAAGTGATGCCGCAAAACGACGGTTCGGTACTGATTGAAGGCAGCGCCAACGTGCGGGAAATCAATAAGGCCTTCAACTGGACGCTGCCGGAAGAGGAAGCGCGCACCATCAACGGTATGCTGCTGGAAGCGCTGGAAGAGATCCCGCAGATGGACACGCAAGTACAGGTTGGCCATTACGACATTGATATTCTTGATGTGCAGGACAACATGGTGAAGCAGGTGCGCATCACGCCGCATCAGCCGCTGAAAGCGTCCATCGGTTCCTGAGACGATAAAAACAAAACGCCGCGATAATCGCGGCGTTTTTTATGGCTGAAGCGGCAACTAGAGTTGCAGCTCTTTGAGCTTTTCAGCCGGCAGCTTCAGATCTTCGTTACGGTTAACGCCAATGTCGTGCGCCAGCACGTTGCGCGCAATCTGCTGCGCTTCGTCCAGCGAGTGCAGCTTGTAGCTGCCGCACTGGTATTCGTTCAGTTCCGGAATCTGGTTCTGATCTTTTACCTTCAGCACATCTTCCATCGCGCCTTTCCACGCTTTTGCCACGCGCTGCTCGTCTGGCGTACCAATCAGGCTCATGTAGAAGCCGGTGCGGCAGCCCATCGGTGAGATATCGACGATTTCCACGCCGTCACCGTTGAGGTGGTTACGCATGAAGCCCGCGAACAGGTGCTCCAGCGTGTGGATGCCGCGTTCGGTCAGGATGTCGATATTCGGACGGCAGAAACGCAGATCGAAAACGGTGATGGTATCGCCATGCGGAGTGTTCATGGTCTTCGCCACGCGTACCGCTGGCGCGCCCATGATGGTGTGATCAACAGTAAAACTATCCAGTAGTGGCATACGTCACCTCCTGTTTTGAGATTTTTTTTAAAACGATGAAACTTTTCTGTTCGCCCAACGTCTGAATATATGAAAGACGCGCATTTGTTATCATCATCCCTGACAACAGAGATGTTAATTTAGGCCACAGTGATGTGGCCATTTTCTTTTCTAGCCTTCGCGACCTGCCAGATAGCTGGCAAAATCCAGTGTATCACTCTGCTCCAGCTGCTGCTGTTTCAGCACCGACTCCTGCGCCTGACGGCTAAAATCGGCTTCGGTAAGAATTTCCAGTGGCTCTTCGCACAGCAGATGACGATACTGCTCGGCCAGCGCCACGCCGGCTCCGGTCAGCCCCTGCTCTTTAATGGCTTGCAGAATGCGCGCCGAATAGGTTAGCTCAGGATCGTCAAACGACGCTACCAGTTGATCGCAAACCTGTTGATATTGCGTGCTGCCGTCGTTGCTATCCAGCACTTCAGCCACCCGGCGCAGATCGGCAAACAGCGCTTTACCGACATCAACCAGCAGATGTTCCGTATCACTGCAGCCCACGCCGATCACCTGACCCGGCTTGCGCCCTTCCAGCACCACGCGGTTCCAGTTTTTCCGGCTGCACAGCAGCTCATCTGCGCTCATCTCCGGCGCATCGGCCAGCGTACACCAAATCAGGAACAGATCGAGGAAGCGCGCCTGATCGGCGTCCACACCGATGGCAGAGAACGGGTTGATGTCCAGTGAACGCACTTCAATGTACTCAATGCCGCCGCGCAGCAGCGCATCGGACGGCGCCTCACCCGAGCGGGTCACGCGTTTTGGACGAATCGGTGCGTACAGTTCGTTCTCGATTTGCAGCACGTTGGTATTGAGCTGCAGCCAGTTGCCTTCCGCGTCTTTGGTGCCCATCGCCGCATATTCGGCAGACGGTGTTTTGATCGCCGCTTTCAGCGCAGCGACATACCCTTCCAGCGAGTTGAAGGTAATGCCCAGCCCGCTTTGTGATTTATTGGTGTAGCCCAGATCGCTCAGGCGCAGCGACGTGGCATACGGCAGCCACAATGTTCCTTCGCCGTTGGTTTCGAACGGCAGCTTACTTTCCCGTCCCTGCAGGAAGGAAGAGCAGATGGCTGGCGAAGCGCCAAACAGATAAGGAATCACCCAGCCGTAGCGATAGTAGTTGCGAATCAGGCGCAGATAGCCCGCCGAGATGGTCTCTTTGCCGCTCTCCGCGTCTTTGACATCCGCCCACTCCTGCCAGAACGACAGCGGCAGCGAGAAGTTATAGTGCACGCCAGAAATAATCTGCATCAGCGCGCTGTAGCGGTTTTTCAGCCCCTGACGATACAGGGTTTTCATTTTGCCGATATTGGAGCTGCCGTACTGCGCCAGCTCAATGTTGTCCACATCTTCAACATAGCCCGGCATACTGAACGGCCACATGCGCTCGTCGCCCAGCTCGCGTGCCACGTGACGGTGGATGTCGCGCAGAAACGCCAGGGAGCGATCGATGTTCTGATCCACCGGGGTGATGAACTCCAGCAGCGTTTCAGCAAAATCGGTGGTAATCCAGTCGTGCTTCAGCGCTGAACCCAGCGATTCAGGGTGGCCAGTGGTAGCCAGATGACCATTCGGCTGGACGCGAAGTGTTTCACGTTCAATGCCACGGCCGATACCCTTTAACGCGTCGGGATGCGCTTCCAGCCAGGAGAGCGCTTTTGATACGTCCGGGATCACATTAACCTCCCGCTGTGTGAATAATTTATTTTTGTTCAGCATAATGTTAACCGTAGCCTCGAATCTGTGCGAATCAATGCCACCATTGCATACCTTGTAAAGTGGCGGTCGCGATAACGATATAACGCAGCGTTTTACCCAGGGCGAGAAACAGCACGCAGGGCAGCCAGGAGAAGCGCAACCACCCTGCGAGCACGCAGAGTAAATCGCCCACCACTGGCAGCCAGCTAAACAGCAGCGCTGCGGGTCCCCATCGTTGTAGCCACGTCATTGCTGTGTCGTGCCATCGCCCCAGCCCTGTTGCTGGCATCAGGCGACCAAGAAGAATGTTGGTCAGGCCGCCCAGCGTGTTTCCCACTGATGCAGCCAGTAACAATCCATAGACCGACCCTTTCTGGGCGATCAATAACGCAATCAGCACCGCTTCTGAGCTGCCCGGAAGCAGCGTTGCACTCAGAAAGCTACTGCCGAATAACGATCCATACGTCAGAAATTCATTCACAGTAAACGAACATCAACCACATCCATGCCCGCCACTTTAGCTGCCTGCACGCCAAAGTCAGCATCCTCGAATACCACGCAGCGCGCAGGCGCAACGCCCATCAGCTCTGCACAGCGTAAGAAGGTATCAGGCTGCGGCTTATGACGCTGGACATCGTCCGCGCCGACTACCGCATCAAACAGATGATAAACGTTGAGCGCTTCCAGCAGCGCTTTGGCTAAGCTGTGTTCGCTGCCGGTGCCAACCGCCATCGGACGGCGACCGTGATAGGCTTTGACCACCTGCATCAGCGGCAGCGGACGCACGTCTTCCAGCAGCATCGCTTTCAATGCCGCCGTTTTCTCTGCCGCCAGCTGATGCGGATCGTGCTGCGCCTGATTCTGTTCCAGAATATAGCGGGCCAGTTGCCAGGTGGGTGCCCCGTTGAATGCCACCATCTTTTCTTCGTCCATGGTGAAACCATAGCGGCTCAGCACCTGCTGCCAGGCTTTTCGATGTGTCGGCTCGGTATCAAGAATGGTGCCGTCCATATCGAAAATCAGGGCGTCATAGTGGTCGTACATTGTGACTCCATTAACACCACAAAATGAGCCATTACTTTAGCGTAATGCGCTCAGGTTGTCGCCAGGCAGGCTTAACCGCAAATGCTTTGAAAGCATTAGCAATTTTCCTTTTCAGAATAAGGTCAGACCGCGCGACCGGGGATAAATGGCGGTAAATGCAGTGATTTTTTGATGGAGACGGCGCGTGAGAAAATCTTTCGGAATGCGGATGTTGAAACGGGTCAGGAATGAAGCGGAACAGCGCACAAGGGCAGTTTGCTTTTTATTTGATGGTGCATCCAGGAGGATGATTCGGCTGGCGCCTCACCCTGCGGGCCGTTGCTGAAGCAACGTTATCCTCCTTGGCACGTCCTGAACGATTATCGCATCATGACACACTGAGGCACTTTCCATCTCGGAGAAGATGGTGCATCCAGGAGGATTCGAACCTCCGACCGCTCGGTTCGTAGCCGAGTACTCTATCCAGCTGAGCTATGGATGCATTGAGAGATTTTCTTACGATGGACTAACTGAAATCAATCTGGGAATGATACAAGAATGGTGCATCCAGGAGGATTCGAACCTCCGACCGCTCGGTTCGTAGCCGAGTACTCTATCCAGCTGAGCTATGGATGCATTGAGAGATTTTCTTACGATGGACTAACTGAAATCAACCTGGGAATGATACAAAGAATGGTGCATCCAGGAGGATTCGAACCTCCGACCGCTCGGTTCGTAGCCGAGTACTCTATCCAGCTGAGCTATGGATGCATTAAATGATTCTTGTACAACGCAGGGTGCTAACAACTCACCATGAAAGGAACTACTCGTTCACTCTTACTACTCTGAAGTAAATACCATATCCGAAGATGGTGCATCCAGGAGGATTCGAACCTCCGACCGCTCGGTTCGTAGCCGAGTACTCTATCCAGCTGAGCTATGGATGCATCGGAAAATGGCGGTGAGGCGGGGATTCGAACCCCGGATGCAGCTTTTGACCGCATACTCCCTTAGCAGGGGAGCGCCTTCAGCCTCTCGGCCACCTCACCTTACGCGTTCTTGCGAACCGTGCTTTTGAACTTTGTTTCCGCTCATCGGCACTGCGTGGCGCACATATTACTTTCCCGGACTTATAAGTCAAACAATTTTTCCCGACTTTTTACCGATTCAGGTTTGATTGCGCAAATGACGTGCAATCCGCATGTTTTGCCGACAAAAAGAGTGATTTATCAACAGTAAAAGCGTGCGGCAGCCGACATAATTCGCGTAAAAATCAGGAGAGCGTGAACGGGTAAAAACAACGACGGGAGGAAGAGAAGCGGTAGCGCCTCGCCACATAGCGAGGCACTGAATACGTTATTGAGGTGTAATCTGTGTTTTTTCAGCCTGGATGCGCTGATAGATCTCTTCACGGTGAACCGACACTTCTTTTGGCGCGTTTACGCCTATGCGGACCTGGTTACCCTTAACACCCAGCACCGTTACAGTTACCTCATCACCAATCATGAGGGTTTCACCAACTCGACGAGTTAGAATAAGCATTCTTTGCTCCTTGAAAGATTAAAAGAGTCGGGCCTGTTCGGTCTCCCGGCCATATCCATCATATAACGCTGAACAATGCCTATGACAAATACACCATTGTGTTCTGCCATGCCAATACATTCTGCTGATAGTTAGTTTAGCCGAAATACACTACATCAACCGGACTTTGTCATTACCTGGTGCACACCGCGTTAAAAAGCGCCGAAACAGATGTTCCTGGCGCTCTTCACGATGCTTAATTTTATTTAGTTACAGCCGGTTACTCACCCACTCCGGCACGCCAGCCAGCGCGCCAGAAAGTGCCTGGGCGTCGGTTCCGCCAGCCTGCGCCAGGTCCGGACGCCCGCCGCCTTTACCGCCGACCTGCGCAGCCAGTTCGCCAATCAGCTCACCGGCCTTCACCCGATCGGTCAGATCTTTGGTGACGCCAGCAATCAGCGACACCTTACCTTCTGCAACGGTTGCCAGTACGATGACAGCAGAACCAAGCTGATTTTTCAGATCGTCCACCATCGTGCGCAGCATTTTTGGCTCGACATTGCTGAGTTCGCTTACCAGCAGTTTCGCGCCCTTCACCTCAACCGCTTTGCTACTCAGTGAAGCGCTTTCCTGCGCCGCTTGCTGATCGCGTAGCTGTTGCAGCTCTTTCTCCAGCGCACGCACATTTTCTACCAGTCCGCGCACTTTCTCGTTCAGATTACTGTGGTTGGCTTTCACCACCTGAGCAATATCGGTTAGCTGATCGCTCTGCGCGTGCAGTTGTGCAATCGCGGCTTCACCGGTCACCGCTTCGATACGGCGAATACCCGCCGCCGTGCCGGCTTCGCCCTGAATGCGGAACAGGCCGATGTCACCGGTGCGAGCCGCGTGTGTACCGCCGCACAGCTCAATGGAGTATTCGCCCATGCTGACTACGCGCACACGCTGATCGTACTTCTCACCGAACAGCGCGGTGGCGCCCAGCGCTTTCGCCTCTTCCAGGTCCATCACGTTAGTAGTGATAGGCAGGTTGCGGCGAATCTGGGCGTTAACGATATCCTCAACCGCACGAATCTGCTGCGGCTTCATGGCTTCGCCGTGTGAGAAGTCAAAACGCAGGTACTTGTCGTTGTTGAGCGAGCCTTTCTGGCCAACGTGATCGCCCAGCACTTCGCGCAACGCTTCGTGCATCAGATGCGTCGCGGAGTGGTTAAGGATGATGCGCGAACGACGCACTTCATCCACCTGCGCCTGCAGGCGATCGCCCACCCGCAGCTGACCCTGACGTAGCTTACCGATATGACCAAAGGCTTTGCCATATTTTTGCGTATCCTGCACGCTAAATTCAGCATTTTGCCCGGTCAGAACGCCGGTATCGCCCACCTGGCCGCCAGACTCACCGTAGAACGGGGTCTGATCCAGAATCACCACCGCATCCTGCCCGGCAGTAACCTGCTCAACCTGCTGGCCGTCCACAAACAGCGCCTGCACCGTCGCCTCGAGCGAGAGGTGGTCGTAACCTTTGAATTGAGTCGGCGTATCAAAGCGGATAACCGTGTTGTAATCGGTACCGAAGCCGCTGGCTTCACGCGCACGCTGACGCTGCTGCTCCATCGCCGCTTCAAAGCCCGCTTCGTCAATCTTCAGATTGCGCTCACGGCATACGTCAGCAGTCAGGTCCGCCGGGAAGCCGAAGGTGTCATACAGACGGAACACCGTTTCGCCGTCGAGGGTGTCGCCTTTCAGCTTCGCCAGCTCGTCGTCCAGCAGTGCCAGGCCACGCTCCAGCGTTTTAGCAAACTGCTCTTCTTCATTTTTCAGGGCGTTCTCAACGTGCTTCTGCTGACGTTTGAGATCCTCACCTGCTGCGCCCATCACCTCGATCAGCGGAGCCACCAGTTTGTAGAAGAACGCTTCTTTCGCGCCCAGCATGTTGCCATGACGCACTGCGCGGCGAATGATGCGACGCAGCACATAGCCACGGTTTTCATTCGACGGGATGACACCATCGGCAATCAGGAAGGCACACGAACGGATGTGGTCGGCGATTACGCGCAGTGATTTGTTGTTCAGATCGGTCGCACCGGTTACCTGCGCCACCGCTTTAATCAGCTTCGCGAACAGATCGATTTCATAGTTGGAGTTCACATGCTGCAGTACCGCGGCGATACGCTCAAGGCCCATACCGGTATCCACCGACGGTTTCGGCAGTGGCTGCATGGTGCCGTCGGCCTGACGGTTGAACTGCATGAACACGATGTTCCAGATTTCGATATAGCGATCGCCATCCTCTTCCGGACTGCCCGGAGGACCGCCCCAGATATGGTCACCGTGATCGTAGAAGATTTCGGTGCACGGACCGCAAGGGCCGGTGTCACCCATCTGCCAGAAGTTGTCAGAGGCGTAAGCACCGCCTTTATTATCGCCAATGCGGATAATACGTTCGCGCGGTACGCCGATGTCATTGGCCCAGATTTCAAAGGCTTCGTCATCGGTTTCGTATACGGTTACCCACAGACGCTCTTTCGGCAGCTTAAACCACTGCTCGCCCGTCAGCAGTTCCCAGGCGTAGGCAATGGCTTCTTTCTTGAAGTAGTCGCCAAAGCTGAAGTTGCCCAGCATTTCAAAGAAGGTGTGGTGACGCGCGGTGTAGCCGACGTTTTCCAGGTCATTGTGCTTACCGCCGGCACGCACGCAGCGCTGCGACGTGGTGGCACGCGAATAATCGCGCTTGTCCTGACCAAGGAAAACGTCTTTAAATTGCACCATGCCGGCGTTAGTAAACAGCAACGTCGGATCGTTGTTTGGTACGAGGGAGCTGCTGGCTACAACCTGATGTCCCTTGCTATGAAAAAAGTCGAGAAACGCTTGACGGATCTCAGCAGTGCTCTTGCTCATAAAATTCCTGGAATCACGCTAACGAACGTTCCCTTTCGCTGGCAAACCGCATGCGCCCGGCCCGCCACTGACTGAGGAACAAAAAGTGGGAATAAGATAAATTTTCTTCAATGGGAAGTAAAATCCCATCGCCTTTCAGTCGTCAATATTTCTGAAAATCGCCTGAATGTCTTCCATCATAAAGCCTTTCGACATCAGAAAGCGCTGGACTTTGCTTTTTTCCGCCCAGCTTTGCGGCAGCGGTTCGCCGAATTTACGTTTAGCGACCTCGGCCGCGCACTGGCTCCAGTCAACCTCGCTGTCGAACAGCGCCTGGTTGATCTCATCGCGGTCGATGCCTTTTTGCTGCAGCTCCATGCGCACCCGCTGTGGACCATAGCCTTTGCGCGCGCGACTCTGAATAAAGCGTTCGGTAAAACGCTGGTCGTTGAGCCAGCCATTCTCCTGACACCAGTCGAGCACTTTCTCCAGCAGCGCTTCCGGTATCGGCTGGCTCTCCTGTTGCTGTAGCCAGGCCGCACGCTGATTGTTCAGCTGCAGTTTGCGTTTCAGCTCGTCGCGGCTATGGTCGCGCTGCGACAAAATACGCATGGCACGATCGAGTACCCGGGAAAAGGTAGGCTCCGGAGCCTGTGATGAGGTCGATGACATAGGATTACCTTGTTGTGACTGTTGCGCAGGGTAAAGCAAGAAGGCAGAGAGGAAAAGCACAGGCGGGAAAAAGCAAAACGGGAGCATTGCTGCTCCCGTGGGTATGGTTAGAAATCTTCGTTGGTTTCGCTGGCTTCTTCGTATTTATCAGCCGCGCTATCCGCTGTCGCCGCATCTGCCGTTGCACCGGTCAGCAGCATGTCACGCAGCTTAACGTCGAGCTCATTGGCAATCGCCGGGTTCTCTTTGAGGAAGTTGGTGGCGTTCGCTTTACCCTGGCCGATTTTATCGCCGTTGTAGCTGTACCACGCACCGGCTTTTTCCACCAGTTTGTGCTTCACGCCGAGGTCAACCAGCTCGCCGAAGGTGTTGATGCCTTCACCGTACATGATCTGGAACTCAGCCTGCTTAAACGGTGCTGCCACTTTGTTCTTCACCACTTTAACGCGGGTTTCGCTCCCCACCACTTCGTCGCCCTCTTTAATGGCGCCGATACGGCGGATATCCAGACGCACGGAGGCGTAGAACTTCAGGGCGTTACCACCGGTGGTGGTTTCCGGGTTACCGAACATCACACCAATCTTCATACGAATCTGGTTGATGAAGATCAGCAGCGTGTTGGACTGCTTGAGGTTACCCGCCAGCTTACGCATCGCCTGGCTCATCATACGCGCAGCCAGACCCATGTGCGAATCACCGATTTCACCTTCGATTTCCGCTTTCGGCGTCAGCGCCGCCACGGAGTCAACGATGATCACGTCTACCGCACCCGAACGGGCCAGCGCATCACAGATCTCCAGCGCCTGCTCACCGGTATCCGGCTGCGAACACAGCAGGTTATCAATGTCGACGCCCAGTTTCTTGGCGTATACCGGATCCAGCGCGTGCTCGGCATCGATAAAGGCACAGGTTTTGCCTTTACGCTGCGCAGCAGCAATGACCTGCAGGGTCAGCGTGGTTTTACCGGATGACTCAGGTCCGTAAATCTCAACGATACGGCCCATTGGCAGGCCACCCGCGCCCAGCGCGATGTCCAGCGACAGGGAGCCGGTAGAGATGGTTTCAACATCCATCGAGCGGTCTTCACCCAGGCGCATGATGGAGCCTTTACCAAATTGTTTCTCAATCTGGCCCAGCGCGGCAGCTAAAGCCTTCTGTTTGTTCTCGTCAATCGCCATTTCCACTCCTAATCATGCCGGGTGAGCGGGCACCGTGTATGCCTGCTCGTTCTGTTGCCGCTAATTATACTGTATAGTCATACAGTATCAAGTTTAATTTGTCAGAAATTCATCCAGCAGCGCCTGCAGCGCCCAGCTGACCGACTGACGCCGGACAGCATCACGATCGCCGGTAAACTGCTGGCGCTGCGCCAGCACGCGGCCCTCCGGACCCGCCAGCGCAAACCAGACGGTACCGACCGGCTTTTCAGCCGTGCCGCCATCTGGTCCGGCGATGCCGCTCACCGCAATACCGTAGCCAGCGCCGGCCGCGGCACAGGCGCCGGTCACCATTTCGCGTACCGTTTGCTCACTGACGGCACCATGCTGCGCCAGCGTCGCCGCCTGCACGCCAACCATCTGCTGCTTGGCCTCATTGCTATAGGTAACGAAGCCGCGCTCAAACCAGGCAGAACTGCCGCTGATGTCGGTAAATACCTTGGCAATCCAGCCGCCGGTACAGGACTCCGCCGCCGTCACCGTCGCCTGACGATGCCTGAGCTGTTCGCCAATACGGCGGCTGAGCTGCTGAAGTTGTTCGTCGTTCATCGCCTTCTCCTGTTGTGGCGCTTCACGTTAGCAGTAAATGGTGCGGCGACAAGCCCTTTTCAACCGCCGCCGTCGCATTTTGCGCGCTGCGTTCCGGCAGGGTCAGCGCGTTTTCACTGCCACCATAAATAAACGCGGAAAGGCCAGCAAAACCTGTCCATTGCTGCGCGTCGGGTAAGCGGGCAGCAGCGCCTGATGATAGTCGTGTAAAAAGTCAGCCTGCTGCGCCTCATCCAGCGCGGCAAGGAACGGACGCAGCCCGGTGGCACGCAGCCAGCTGATGATCGCCTGCGCATCCGCCATCGGATGATAGTAAGTGGTGCGCCAGATATCGACCTGACAGCCTGCATCGCCTAATAAATCATAGTAGCGATCGCTGCTCAGCAGGCGTTTGCGTTCTGCCGCCTGAGGCGAAATATGCGCCTGCCAGCGTGAGCTGGCTGCTACCTCACGCATCAGACGATGCGACGGCTCCTGCAGGTTATCAGGCATTTGCACCGCCAGTGCACCGCCCGGTGCCAGCTGGTTTACCAGATGCGGCAACAAGGTGTCGTGGTCGGTCAGCCATTGCAGCGACGCGTTGGCATAAATGACCTGTTGCGGCTGCTCAGGCTGCCAGCTGCGGATATCGGCCTGACGAAAATCACAGTCCGGCAGGCGTTGCCGCGCCTGTTCCAGCATCGCCTCGGAGCTGTCGATGCCGGTGATGTGCGCCTGCGGCCAGGCCTGTGCCAGCAGTTCCGTGCTGTTGCCCGGGCCACATCCCAGGTCCGTAGCAAAGCGCACCTCGTTGACGGGAATACGCGCCAGCAACTCCTGTGCCGGACGCGTACGCTCAGATTCAAACTGACGATACAGCTGGGGATTCCAGTCTTGCATAGCAACGCTCCTGTCTGTGTGGAAGAGTCACACACTACCTGTTTTGCTGCGCGAGGCGCGAAGAGAAAAGTGCGGTTGCCGGAAAAGTGTGAGTGGCGCAGCGGAATCAGAGACAGCAGGTTCGGGCGTGGCGATATCGCGCGCTGGTGAGGCTGTGGTTACCAGCCCAACCAGAAGGGAGAAAGCAACAGGACGGCACATGGCCGTCCTGCAATTAGTTCTTTTTCACAAACTCAGATTTGAGTTTCATCGGACCGAAGCCGTCGATTTTGCAATCGATATTGTGGTCACCTTCAACCAGACGGATGCTTTTCACTTTAGTGCCGATTTTCAGGGTGGAAGAGCTGCCTTTCACCTTGAGATCTTTCACTACGGTTACGCTATCGCCATCTGCCAGCAGGTTACCGTTGGCATCGCGCACCACCAGCCCTTCGCTGCTGTCATCCACGCTGGCGGACCAGATATGGCCGCAGGAGGGGCAGTTCAGGTTATCACCCTCCTGCCAGGTGTAATCTGCCTGGCAGGCCGGGCAGGCAGGTAAAGTCGTCATACATTTTCCTCAGTGGTCGGTATGCGATGAAGAAGGCACCGCAAAACGGGCGCCATCTTATACCCTCATACTTTATAAGGACAGGATTAAAGCATGTTGCCCTGACGCGCCTGGGCGACCGCCTGCCCCAGCTGCCATACCGCCATGGCATAGTGCGTGCTGTGGTTGTAGCGCGTAATCACGTAGAAATTAGGCAGACCGTACCAGTATTGATAGCTGGTGCCGAGATCCAGCCGCAGCAGGCTGACCTGGCTGTTGCCGTCCAGCGAACCCTGCGGTGCCAGACCGCTGGCCGCCAGCGTATTCACTGAATAAGAGGTTTTGAAACCGTTCTCCAGCGCCGGTGCCTGACCGCTGGCGGGCACGGCGACGTTTTCACCGGAACGCCAGCCGTGCGCTTTAAAGTAGTTGGCAACGCTGCCGATGGCATCCACCGGATCCCACAGATTGATATGGCCGTCGCCGTTAAAATCGACCGCATACTGCTTATAGGAGGACGGCATAAACTGGCCGTAGCCCATGGCACCGGCGAAAGAGCCGCGCAGATCCAGCGGATCGTCCTGCTCGGTGCGCGCCATCAGCAGGAAGGTTTCCAGCTCGCTGCTGAAGTAAGCGGCACGGCGCGGATAGCTGAACGAGAGCGTTGCCAGCGCGTCCAGCAGACGGGTTTTGCCCATTACCCGACCCCAGCGTGTTTCCACCCCGATAATCCCGACAATGATCTCCGGCGGTACGCCATACACCTGCTGGGCGCGCTGCAGCGCATCCTGATACTGATTCCAGAAGGCGACGCCGTTCTGCACGTTATCCGGGGTGATGAATTTATTGCGATAGCGAATCCACGCGCCGTTCGGCCCGCTCGGCGGCGTATAGCTCGGCGCCTGCTGATCCATCAGGCGCAGCACGTAATCCAGTCGCTTCGCCTGGCCAATGACCGCATGCAGCTGGTCGCGGTTGAAACCGTGCTTCGCCACCATCTGATCGATAAATTGTTCTGCCGCCGGATTACCGGCAAAGTCGCCAAACATCGGCTGAATGGCGTGAGAAGGTTCCAGTAAAAACCCCCCTTTCGGTGCAGGCACAACGGCGGATTGCTGCTGGGGGGCAGGCTTACTGCTGCAGGCAGCAAGCAAACAAATAAGCGGAAGAAGAGCAACCTTAAAACGCATCGGATATCCATAAGCCAGATGAAACACGAATGCTCATGGTAATCGTTCAACGAAGCGACTTACAGAGCAATGTCGTAAATTTACGCCCGTTGTGATTCTGCAGTTATGACCAGCCATATCTCTGGTCAGGTAATGAAAACGCCGCTGAGGTAAGGGGTGCACTGGCCGAACTGACGCTCATCTGTAGCACGGCCGCGGCTAAGCGCCGAATTTGCGCGCTGGCTCCACAGTTTTCCCTGCCACGTAAAATTTGTTTTTTCCCGCCTGACGCAATTTGTTATGGTCGCCAGCCAGAAACATCGGCTGGCGGATGAAGCGAGCTGCGCAAAAATGCTAACATCTGCCCTTTCGTTATCCGCCAGCGTGATAACCATCCATCCCGGCTGTCACTGTCCAGCCAGCGGTAATCAAAAGAGTGAATCCTGAGTGAGAATGAGATGAAAGGAGCAGAGCAAATGGACTTCAGTGGTCATACCCCCATGATGCAGCAATACCTGCGCCTGAAGGCCGATCATCCTGACATCCTGCTGTTTTATCGCATGGGCGATTTCTACGAGCTGTTTTATGACGATGCCAAACGCGCCTCGCAGCTGCTGGAAATCTCGCTGACCAAACGCGGCGCGTCCGCCGGGGAACCGATCCCGATGGCCGGCGTGCCCTATCATGCCGTTGAAGGCTACCTGGCGAAGCTGGTTCAGCTGGGCGAATCGGTGGCGATCTGCGAGCAGATTGGCGATCCGGCGCTGAGCAAAGGGCCGGTTGAACGTAAAGTGGTGCGCATTGTGACGCCCGGCACCATCAGCGATGAAGCGTTGCTGCAGGAGCGCCAGGATAACCTGCTGGCGGCCATTTTCCAGAGCCAGCGCGGTTTTGGCTATGCCACGCTGGATATCAGTTCCGGTCGTTTCCGCCTCTGCGAACCGGATGATGTCGAAACCATGGCGGCCGAACTGCAGCGCACCAATCCGGCAGAACTGCTCTATCCGGAGGATTTACAGGCTATGACGCTGATCGATCAGCGCCGTGGCCTGCGTCGCCGTCCGCTGTGGGAATTTGAAATCGACACCGCGCGCCAGCAGCTCAACCTGCAGTTTGGCACGCGCGACCTCAGCGGCTTTGGCGTCGAGCAGGCGCATCTGGCGCTGCGCGCGGCGGGCTGTCTGCTGCAGTATGTGAAAGATACGCAGCGCACCTCGCTGCCCCATATTCGTTCACTGAGTATGGAGCGCCAGCAGGACAGCGTCATTATGGATGCGGCTACCCGGCGCAATCTGGAAATCACCCAGAATCTGGCGGGCGGCAGCGAAAATACGCTCGCGGCGGTGCTGGATAAAACCGTCACGCCGATGGGCAGCCGCATGCTGAAGCGCTGGCTGCATATGCCGCTGCGCGACGTAGCCACCATCACGCGCCGCCAGGAATCAATTGCCGAACTGCAGTCGCTGAGCGAAGAACTGCAACCGGTGCTGCGCCAGGTGGGCGATCTGGAGCGTATTCTGGCACGTCTGGCGCTGCGCACCGCGCGTCCGCGCGATCTGGCACGCATGCGTCATGCCTTCCAGCAATTACCAGAACTCAATACCCTGTTAGCGGGCGTGGCAGCGCCCCATCTCAACGCGCTGCGCGATCGGATGGGAGATTTCAGCGAACTGCGCGAACTGCTGGAAAGCGCCATTATTGAATCGCCGCCGGTGCTGGTGCGCGACGGAGGTGTTATCGCGCCCGGCTATAACGCCGAGCTGGACGAGTGGCGCGCGCTGGCCGACGGCGCCAGCGACTACCTTGACCGCCTGGAGATTCGCGAGCGCGAAAAACTGGGGCTGGATACGCTGAAGGTTGGCTTCAACGCTGTGCACGGCTATTACATTCAGGTCAGCCGCGGACAGAGCCATCTGGTGCCTATCCATTACGTTCGCCGCCAGACGCTGAAAAATGCTGAGCGCTATATCATTCCCGAACTGAAAGAGTACGAAGACAAGGTTCTCACGTCGAAAGGCAAAGCGCTGGCGCTGGAAAAGAGCCTGTATGACGAGCTGTTCGATCGCCTGCTGCCGCACCTCGACGCGCTGCAGCAGAGCGCCGCGGCGCTGGCAGAACTGGACGTACTGGCCAACCTGGCCGAGCGCGCCTGGACGCTCAACTATTGCCGCCCGGTGCTGCAGGAGAAAGCCGGTATCCGCATCACCGCCGGTCGCCATCCGGTGGTGGAACAGGTGCTGAAAGAGCCGTTCATTGCCAACCCGCTGTCGCTCTCGATGCAGCGTCGCATGCTGATCATTACCGGCCCCAACATGGGCGGCAAGAGTACTTATATGCGGCAGACGGCCCTGATTGCACTGATGGCCTGGATCGGCAGCTATGTGCCAGCGGAAGAGACAGTGATCGGCCCTATCGATCGCATCTTTACCCGTGTCGGTGCCGCCGACGATCTCGCCTCCGGCCGCTCTACCTTTATGGTCGAGATGACCGAGACCGCCAACATTCTGCATAACGCCACCGAAAACAGCCTGGTGCTGATGGACGAAATCGGCCGCGGGACGTCCACTTATGATGGCCTGTCGCTCGCCTGGGCCTGTGCCGAAAGCCTGGCGAATCGCATCAAAGCCATGACGCTGTTTGCCACCCACTACTTCGAGCTCACGACCCTGCCGGAGAAAATGGAAGGCGTGGTGAATGTGCATCTTGATGCGGTGGAACACGGTGACACCATTGCCTTTATGCACAGCGTGCAGGATGGCGCCGCGAGCAAGAGCTACGGCCTGGCCGTGGCGGCGCTGGCCGGTGTGCCGAAAGAGGTGATTAAGCGTGCGCGCCACAAGCTAAAAGAGCTGGAAGCGCTGTCGGGCAGTTCTGCCGGCTCAACGGTGGAAGGCTCACAGCTGCCGCTGCTGGTGGCGGAAACCTCGCCGGCAGTGGAGGCGCTGGAAGCGCTCGACCCGGACAGCCTGACGCCCAAACAGGCGCTGGAGTGGATTTACCGTCTGAAAACCCTGATGTAACCTGCCACCGGCGCGTGCGCGGCGCGCGCTGGCCTGAATGACAGGCATAAAAAAACGGTGACCTTATGGTCACCGTTTTTATTGCCAGCTACGGCTTATTCGCGGAACAGTGCTTCGATATTCAGACCCTGCGTCTGCAGAATTTCACGCAGACGACGCAGACCTTCTACCTGAATCTGACGGACACGCTCACGGGTTAAACCGATTTCGCGGCCCACATCTTCCAGCGTTGCCGCTTCATAGCCTAACAGGCCGAAACGACGCGCCAGCACTTCACGCTGCTTGGCATTGAGTTCAAACAACCACTTAACGATGCTCTGTTTCATATCATCGTCCTGCGTGGTGTCTTCCGGACCGTTGTCTTTCTCATCGGCCAGGATATCCAGCAGCGCTTTCTCGGAATCACCGCCTAACGGCGTATCAACCGACGTAATGCGCTCGTTGAGACGCAACATACGGCTTACGTCATCAACTGGCTTGTCCAGCTGCTCGGCGATCTCTTCCGCACTCGGCTCATGGTCCAGCTTGTGCGACAGTTCACGCGCGGTACGCAGGTAAACGTTCAGTTCTTTAACAATGTGAATCGGCAGACGGATGGTACGGGTTTGGTTCATGATAGCCCGTTCAATGGTCTGACGAATCCACCAGGTGGCATAGGTTGAGAAGCGGAACCCGCGTTCCGGGTCAAACTTCTCTACGGCGCGAATCAGGCCGAGATTCCCCTCTTCAATCAGATCCAGCAGCGCCAGACCACGATTGCTATAACGACGGGCAATCTTTACCACCAGGCGTAAGTTACTTTCAATCATGCGACGACGAGAAGGAATGTCACCGCGTAATGCGCGACGGGCGAAGAACACCTCTTCTTCCGCCGTTAACAGTGGTGAATAACCAATCTCGCCGAGGTAAAGCTGCGTCGCATCCAGAACGCGTTGCGTCGCACCTTGTGACAGCAACTCTTCTTCAGCTACTTCATTATCACCAGGTTCGTTCTCAACGAGAGCCTTCTCATCAAAAACCTCAGCTCCGTTCTCCTCGAATTCCGCATCATCGTGTAACTCATTAACTTTCAGCGTATTCTGGCTCATAAGCGGCTCCTACCCGTGATCCAAGGGCAGAACACCTAAGGTTCTGCCGGATTATCGCTGCGGTAAATAACGCAACGGGTTTACGGATTTCCCCTTGTAACGAATTTCAAAGTGCAATCTTACTGAACTGGTTCCGGTGCTACCCATGGTAGCGATTTTTTGCCCCGCCTTAACTTCCTGTTGTTCCCGGACCAGCATGGTATCGTTGTGGGCGTAGGCACTCAGGTAATCATCGTTGTGTTTGATGATGATTAAATTACCGTACCCGCGGAGCGCGTTGCCTGCGTATACCACTCTTCCTGATGCAGTGGCGACGACAGGTTGTCCACGCGACCCGGCGATATCGATCCCTTTGTTTCCGCCTTCCGCAGCGGAGAAGTTATCGATGATCTTCCCATCAGTCGGCCAACGCCAGCTTCCCACTGGTGTTGTGCTATTAGTTGTGCTGCTAACTGTGGGCGGTGCGGTAACCGGAGCTGTGGTCGTTGCCACATTATTTGCCCCTTTCGACGGCAGCATTTTCCCGCCTGTCGAACCCGAATCATCAGAATACGTAATAACAGGTTGCTGTGCAACAGGGGTGGATTTAATTTGCGTCTGATTCGATGCCACCGGAACGCCGCCCTGCGTGGCATCCGCTGCGGTTATCGCGTTACCACCGGTGATGGTCTGACCGTTACCGTTACCCACCTGTAACGTCTGCCCGGCGCTCAGGCTATAGGGCGCCGCAATATTATTGCGCTGTGCCAGATCGCGGAAATCATTGCCGGTAATCCAGGCAATATAGAACAGCGTATCGCCTCGCTTAACGGTGTAGGTTTCACCGCCGTAGCTGCCTTTAGGAATATTCCCATAATTGCGATTGTACACAATACGACCATTTTCGGTGGTCACATTATTATTACCACTAACCATTCCACCTGCAGGCGCGGCTGATGGTGTACCACCGCTTAACATTCCACCACGCGGCATCGCCGGCACGGTGCTGTTCTGCGCGGCGATCATGCCGCCGCCTGTGGTGGGAGCAGCAGCCATACCGCTGTCGCCGCTGTTGCTGCCAATCTGGCTGATGGGGGCTTGTGTGTTGTCGCCAGAGCTACAGCCTGCCAGCCAAAAACCGACCAGTGAAAGTGCCGCCAGACGGCGTAATTGAAATACTGTGCTTCCCGTGCTCATTGATCCCCCGTGATGGCAATCCTGGATAAAACTGTGTGTCGACGTTGACCGCATGATTCACTATCTGTGCCGTCAAAAACGCGCTTTCGCATTGATTAACAAGGATAGTAACAATATCAACTGCGCCATGCCATGTAACGATTGTGAAGAAATACGTAAGATGGCTTTATGCCAGATCGCCCTGAACCAGCGGCACAAAGCGCACCGGCTCAATCGTTTCTTCAATGATTTCACCACCCTGACGACGCAGGCGCTTAAGTACCTGCTGGTCCTCACCCACCGGCAGCACCATTTTGCCGCCTTCTCCCAGTTGCGCTATCAGCGCAGTCGGAATTTCTGGCGGTGCGGCAGTCACAATAATGGCATCAAACGGCCCCCGCGCGGCCCAGCCCTGCCAGCCGTCGCCGTGGCGTGTGGAAATGTTATGCAGATCGAGCTGCTTCAGGCGGCGTTTCGCCTGCCACTGCAGCCCTTTGATGCGTTCAACCGAGTAAACGTGGTTAACCAGATGCGCGAGAATGGCGGTCTGATAACCCGAACCGGTGCCAATTTCCAGCACGCGCGAGGTCGGGTTCAGCTCCAGCAGCGCCGTCATGCGCGCCACCATATAAGGCTGAGAAATGGTCTGGCCGTTGCCAATCGGCAGCGCCACATTTTCCCAGGCTTTATGTTCAAAAGCCTCGTCAATAAAGCGTTCACGCGGGACATCAGCGATGGCTTTCAGCAGATGCTCATCGTGAATACCCTGCGTGCGCAGTTGGGCCAGAAGCGTTTCGATGCGCCGGTTTACCATGCCGGATTCACCTCAGCCTGGTACAGCCCGTCGCCTGCCCTCTTCCGCGCCACGCCGGCGCCAGGATCAACCTGTCGTAATGTCTTCACGCCAGGGAACACGCCAATGCCGGGAGTCTGAATTCCATCATCGTTGCTGAGCCGTATCCGCATCTGATTCTGACCTTTTTCATTAACCGGTCCACCGACCGCCGCGCCCGTTTTGCGCCTTCAGCGGCGCAAGCGGTCCTGCGCTGGCGGCACAAGGATGTTTGCATTCTAGCGGTGAGGCGCGGGAAGTGGTAGGCGTAAATCACGCAACCGTCGGCAGTTGTCGCAACAATAAGCAGTCAAACGCAATGGCACCCAGTAAAAAGCCCGGCGAAAAGCCGGGCTGATTTATCACCTCAGTGACGATCCGGTAAGCTCACCGCATACAGATACCAGGCCGAGTGCGGCAGCCAGCCTTCCGCCCAGCGCCAGTCGTCATCCTTCCGTGTGACCGCATAACCTTCATCAAAGGCGATGCCGTCCGCCACCTGATTCGACGCGCCGGTGATGCCGTTAACGATACCGCCTGGCAGCGTGGTGTATTTCCACGAATTGAAGAACAGATAGCTGATGTGACGATAGCCGCTGCCGGTCAGCATGCTGACGTCGTACGGATTATGACCGAGAATCCAGTTGAGCTGATCCCAGGCATAGCTCTGCAGCTGCTGCGTAAAGGCTTTATCGTCCGCGAACAGTGGCATCGCCTGACGGGCGGCGGCGGCCAGCGACGCGATACGCGCGTTTTCGCCCTGCCACCACGGCGCAGCTTCGCTGTCGTGCGGGAAGAAGAAGCTGGTGCGCTTCACGCCGTCTTTCAGCTGAATCAGCTGGCGCGCATAGCCAAACGGGTTATTGCTCTCTTTGGTGACCGCCAGCTCAAAGCCCAGCGAGCGTTTTACCGTCTGGCGGATGCTCGCCTGCTGTGCCTGTGGCGCGATGCGCGCGTACTCCAGCAGTGCGATCACCGGCAGACCGGCATCGGACGGATGGAAGAACGGGCGTTTTTCGCCGTCGGCACGCCAGTAGTCATGCCAGTTATCCAGCGACGTCAGTCGCGCCATCAGGCTCTCCGCGCGCTGCTGCGCCGCAGCCAGATAGACCGCTTTTTGCGAGGCGCGATACAGCTCGGTAGCCGCCAGCAGCGCGGTATAATCATCCACAATGTTCTCTTTGCCGTCATTCACCATGCGCAGGTTATTTTTCTGCAGGAAGGCAAAGGCATCTTCTGCGGTTTGCAGATACTGCTGCCGCGTGAAATTGCCGTCATTCTCCATGGTGCTGGCCAGCGCCAGCGCGGCAATTGACATGCCGGCACCGGATCGGAAGCTGGCCTGCCACGCCAGCGGGCCGACCGCCTCTTCTTCAACAATGGTGGAATCTGACTCCTTCTCTTTAATCTGCGTGCGCCAGTTGGGATTGGCGATCACCCGGTCCTGAGCCAGCTTCTCTTTGCCCGGCGACGAGATCGCCTGGAAGAAGGATTCACCCGGCCGCTTCATGCGCACCAGGAAATCGGCACCGTACAGCCCTTCGTCGAGCATGCGCCGGCGATACTCATCAAAGTTCGGGTTATCCCGCGCCCCGAGATTTTGATAACCGCGCAGTAAACTCCACGCCACCAGCGGCGCCTGCTGCGGATTGAAGTAAGAGGTCAGATTCTGGTGCGACAGGTGCACGCCGTAATCGCCGGTGGCGTCATACCAGCCGCCGTGGACGTCAACCGTACCGCTGCCGGTGCCCGGTGGCAGCGGCAGTTTGCGGTCCGCCTTATCGAACAGGCCGGTGACGCGCTGGCTTTTGAAGTAGGCAATCACATCGGACAGCGTATAGCGCTCGAGCAGATCGGCACCAATAATGAACGGCCCGGAGCGCACATCGCCGTCGCTGCTGGTGGTTTGCAGCACGTAGCGGCCCGGCGTTTGCCAGCCGGAGAAATCGGCACGATAGAAGGTGCGATCGCCCCAGCCCGGCACGTCACCCTGCGGCTGCAGCGTGCCGCTCAGCACCGCTTTATTAGTCTCATTATCCAGCAGGGTAAATTTCGCCGGCGGCTTAGCGCGCGAGTCGCCGGTCAGCTGCACGATGGCGTTTTTCGGCGCGGCAACATCGTAGCCGACCTGATTGATTAAAACGTGGGTTTCGGCATGCGCCAGCCCGGCCAGTAACAGCGCTGCGGTCAGCGCGGAGAAGCGAATCCTCATGGTCATCATCCTTAGTGTCGTGAGTGATTGAACAGGCTAAAAGGGGCAATCATCATGAATTTGACGTCCTTTTCATCCTGGAAAACGTTGCCATAGCCGCCGCCCCAGCTGGGATTATCGCTATGGTTGTTGTAGGCGGTGAGATGCAGCTTAAATACCGTGTCTTTGGCCCAGCCGGATTGCACCTGCCACACCAGATCGCCGTTGATGGCGGTTTCCGTCAGGCGCTGCTGCTGCGACCAGTCGCCGCCGCGCGCCGGTTTGCCGTCCCAGCCCCAGGCGAATGAACCACCGATGCTGACGCCCGGCCAGACGATGTCGCTGAGATCGATCATCAGGCCCGCGAACAGCGCTTTTTCGCCGTCGGCGTTGAAGTCAGAGCGCGAATCCCACCACATATCGATGCGGCCCGCGGAGTTGGGATAGATCGGCGTCATCGCCACGGTGTAGTAACCCTGTTTCCCCGGTGCGTGCACCGCGCTGCCCTCCAGCCGGAACTGGTAGCGATTCCACTGGTACGCCAGCGTCAGGCCCTGCTGCCAGGCAAACTCATCGTAAACATCATGGCGACCGGTACGATCCTGCGAGCCGTAGAACTGCCAGCTGACGCTGAACGGGTTATCCCACAGCGTGGTCTGACGTGCCGCTTTGGCGAAATATTTGTCGAGATAATGCGGAGATTCCCCCCACGCCAGCTCCAGCGTGTTGCCGTTTTTGAAGTCATACTTCGCGCCCAGCGAGTGCAGATAAGGAATGCGTGTTTGCCGGTCGATTTCGCGAAACTCATACATTTTGCGATACCACGGTGCTTTGTACTTGTTGGCACCCATCCACGACAGTGACAGCGCGCCGGCAGCGCCATAGTCATAGACTGCCCCGACTTCCACGCCCTGGTAGGTGCCGGGCAGAAATCCCCATTGGGTGCCAAGCAGCGTCTGACCGCTCGGCTGGATATAACCGGCCCGCAGCCAGTAGTCGCCGGCTTTGAGTTTCAGCGCGGCACGGTAGAGATCCAGCCCGTTACGTTCGCCGACGCCACGGTCTTCCCACATCGAAGGCCCGTGACTGAAGCTGATCTCGTTGGGATGCGCCGGACTGCCTTCAAACAGATCCCAGGTGGCGAAGGCCGCCACATCAATGCCCACGGTATCGGCCAGATAGCCGGACTGATAATCGAGCGCGCCGGTCAGCGTGCTGTGATGCAGGTTGGTCTGATAGTGCTGATAGTGCGCGCTGTGCGGATCGAGATCTTTACGCTCACGGTGGCGCTGCCAGTAATAGACGGTGCCCTCCAGCGTGCTGTCTTCAACAAATCCTTCCGCCAGCGCCGACGGTGCCGCGCCCAGCATCAGGGTGGCCAGCGGCAGCAGCGCTGCCTTTTTTCTCCTGGTGAATGTGTTCATGACCTTTCCTTAAGGTGCACGCGGCCCTGCGAAGCAGCCGCATGCGATTTCCCTGTTTTGGTGTTAACGAATCAGCGCATCAGGCGCCGGTTTTATTCACGCTGCGCAGCGTCCAGCGGCCGTAAATCAGCGTCAGAATGAATGGGGTGAGGAAAGCCACGGCAATTGCCGCCACTTCATAGATCATCTTCGACTCAGGGCCTTCGAACAGGCCGAGTTCAAACACGTTCAGCACCGGCAGGAAACTGTAGGTTTTCACCTGCAGCAGCCCGGTGATGCCACCGCCGAGCGCCGCGCCGATGCAGCCGAAGATAAACAGCATGCGGTACTTGAGATTGACGCCGTACAGCGCCGGTTCGGTGATGCCAAAGAACGCTGACAGCGACGCCGAGATTGCAATCTGCCGGTCGCGCAGGCTGCGGGCGATGAAGATCGCGCCGGTGACCGCGCCAAACTGCCCCATCACCGCCGACATAAACATCGCCATGATGGTGTCGTAGCCCTGCACCTGAATATTGATCAGCGCCAGCGGGATGATGCCCCAGTGGACGCCAAACACCACAAATAGCTGACCAATGCCCGCCAGCAGCGCGCCGGAGATCATCGGGCTGAGCTGATAGAGCCAGCTGTAGCCACTGGCGATGCCGACGCCAACGTAATCTGCCAGCGGGCCAATCACCGTGAACACCACAAAACCGCAAATCAGCAGCGACAGGCACGGCACAAACACCAGCGCTGCCACCTCGGGGATCCACTGTTTCAGCCGGCGCTCAACCTTGCTCAGCAGCAGCACCGCCAGAATCGCCGGAATCACCGCGCCGCCGTAAATCTTCAGGCTGATGCTCAGGCCGAACAGCGCGAAGTGCGCCGGCAGATCCGGCTGGGTGAGCGGAAACACCATCGCCGCCGTCAGCGCCAGCGCGGTGAAACGGCTGGCACCGAAACGGTCTGCCGCGGTAACCGCAATAAACAGCGGCAGAAAGACAAACACCCCGCTGGCCAGCGCGTTGAACATGGCGAACAGCAGGTCATCGTCCGCCACCCAGCCCTGCGTCTGCAACAGCACAATGATGCCTTTGATCACCCCGATGCCGGCCAGTACGCCAATGTAGGGCGTAAAGATAGCGCCGAGCGTGGCCAGCATTTTACCCGCGACGCCGCGCTCGTCTTTGCCGGGCTTCACCGGTTCGGCCACCGGCGCTGTGCCCTGCTGCATCGCCTGATACAGCTGTTCGACCTGCGGCCCGACCACAATCTGCAGCTGTCCGGACGCGTTCACCACGCGGATGACGCCCGGCAGGCTACTGATGGCCGGCATATCGACACTGGTCAGATCGTTTATCGTCAGCCGCAGCCGCGTGGCGCAGTGTGAAATATGGCTGATGTTATCGTCGCCGCCGACCTGTTCCCTGATGGCCTGCGCCAGCTTCACGTAATCGAGTTTCATTGTTGTTATCCTTATGGCTCGCGCCCGGCGTTAGTCGTAATCACCCGGTTTGGTTTTGCTCTTCATCGCCACGCCAAAATCAGTGAATATGCGCTGCGGCAGATTGTTGCCTTTGGCTTCAGCGATGTGATGCGCGAGGATCTGGAATGGAATCACCATCAGCAGCGGCGCTATCCATTCGCTGACCTCCACGCCGAGCGCCAGCGTGCGCGCATCATCACTTTCCCCGAGACACAGACTCCAGACGTGCGGCGTCACGCGCTGCTCATACTGGCGCAGCAGCTGCAGGCGTTCGCGCACCGGCGCCTCGACGTCGATGAAGAACAGCCGGTGCTGCGGATTGATTTCGAAATAGGGGCCGTGCATAAACGCTTCCAGTTCAATGCCCTGCGACGGCACGCGCACCGTTTCGCTGAATTTGGTCTCCATCTCTTTGATCACGCCAATCGCCGGACCAAAGCCAATCGAGATAAAGCGTGGCGCCGCAGTGAGATCGTCCTGCCAGCGCTGCCAGAAGCGCTCGGTGCGGGCGATGATGTCCGGAATCGCGTCGACGCCGTGCTGCAGTTGCGCCAGCGCCTGCTGCTCCTGCTCTGCGCTGAGGCGACCGCTGTGGCGCGCACTTTGCACGCCAATCAGCATCAGCGTCAGGATCGTGGCGACATAGCCTTTGGTGACATACCCGACGCGCTCTTCGCCGTTCATGATGTCTACGGCGTGATCCACCGCCTGCGCCAGCGGACTGGTGATTTTGCTGGTGATGCCCCAGGTTGCCACGCCGTGCTGTTTTTTCAGCGCGTCGATCGCTGCCAGCGTCGAAGTGCTCTCGCCGCTCTGTGAAATCGCGATCACCAGATCGGTCGCCGGGTCCCACTGCTCGTAATGCTGAAAATGGAACGGCTCCTGCACGCTGATGCGTACGCCAGTCAGTTGCTCAACGTAATATTTGGCGCTGAGCGCGGCGTTGATGCTGGAGCCGGTGGCCAGAATCAGCACTGTTTTCGCCTTGCCCAGCACCGGTAATCCCTGCGGATAGCACGCCAGCAGATGGCTCAGCACCTCGGGTTGCTGGTGGATGTAGGTCATCATGGTGGGTTTCATTACCGCTCCTTAAACTGTTTTCCCGCCAACCTGAAAACGTTTTCAGGTTGTGAGCCAACTTATTTAATGGCGCATATTAAGTCAACGTGAGGATCGTGAAATTGCGATCGCGCTAACAAAGCGCAACGAAAGCAGGCGGAACGTTTAAGGGGGAGAAGATCAGGCGGATTCGCCGGGGATCAATACCGGCTTTAGCGGTGCGCTGCAGCGCGCGTGCGGGCTTAAGCTGCCGTCCAGCTGCGCCATCATCATGGTGATAATGTTTTGCCCCAGCTGCGGATTCTGGTGATCGACGCTGGTCAGGCGCGGAATAAAATACTCGCTGCCGGGGAAACGCTCGCAGCTGATTACCGCTACCTGCTCAGGCACGTCAATGCCGCGATCGCGTAGCGCGCGGATCGCGCCCATCGCCACGCGATCGTTGATTGCCACCAGCGCCTGCGGTTGCTCTGCCTGCTGCCACAGCGTATCAATCGCCTGATAGCCGTGTTCAGGATAGAAGTTATTCAGGCAGATCCAGCTGTCGCGCGGCGTAATGCCGGCCTGCTGCAGCGTGGCGTGGAAATGACTGACGCGCTCGCGCGTCACCCACACTTTGCGCGAACCGCCAATAAACGCGATATCACGCAGGCCGCGCGCCAGCAGGTGATTCACCGCCAGTCCGACGCAGTGCTGCTGGTCGCGCATCACGCACGGCCAGCGGCCAGCAGGATGCGGCTGCCCCACCACCACCACCGCCATTTTGTCCATCAGCGATTCCAGCAGCGTCAGGTAGCCGGCCGGAATCGGCGCATAGTCGCTGTGGCCGCCGAGCACGATCACCCCATCGATCTGGCTATCGATAATCGACTGAAAAATCGCGCTTTCGTCATCGTCGTGCTGAGGGCTACGGTTGGCCGACTGGGTATCGTACAGGGTGATTTTGTAACCGATGGCCAGACAGGCCTGCTGAATCTGCGCCACCAGCGTGACGAAGTAAGGGTTAGTGATGTCAGAGACGATCACCGCGAGCGTATAGCTCTGGCGCGATATCATGCCGCGCGCCATCAGGTTGGGGCTGAACTGATGCTCGGCGATCACCTGTTCCACCCGCGTGCGGGTTTTTTCCGACACCCACGCATGCTTATTGAGCACGCGCGAGACGGTGGTAATCGACACACCGGCGAGTACGGCAATATCCTTGATGGTGAGATTTTTGCTCATCGTCGCCGGGTTCGCTTATTCGTCGCCGAGCGGGGCCGCCGCGCCGTTGCTCAGCAGCTCACGCACTACGCTGGTGGCAAAACTGCCGGCCGGCAGCCAGAACTGCAGCTCGAGCGTGACGTCATCCCACCAGTTCCACTGCAGATCTTTCGGCACCACCAGCATGGCGCGCCGCGCGGCATCGACGCGTTCACGCTCCAGCAGGCCGAGCAGATCGGCCGCGCCCGCCAGTTGCTGCTGTTCAAACGCCAGCGTTTCGCCCTGAGTGCCCAGCTCGCCGCGTCCGGCCAGCGGTGCGGTGATGCGCAGCTCGTGGTTATCCACACGCTGTTGCAGCGCAGGTAACTCGTCCGCCCGGGCAACAAACCAGCTGCCGCGCCCGCTGAGCTGCAGCGCATCGCCGGGCTGCACGCGGTCCAGCGCACCTTCACGCTGCAGGCGCGCGCTGGTCAGCTGATTGAACAGCTGGCTGCGCGCCGCCGACAGCAGAATGCCTTTCATACTGCGGTCGCGTGGACGGAATTTCTCCTCTGCCCACAGGCGCGCCTGCGTCAGGTTATTGCCGCCGCGGCCAAAGCGCTGTTCGCCAAAGTAGTTGGGCACGCCCTGCTGCTGAATCTGCTGCAGCCGCGATTCCACCTGCGCGCGATCGGAAACCTGACGTACCACCAGACGAAACGCATTGCCCGCCAGCGCGCCGGTGCGCAGTTTACGCTTGTGGCGAATCACCTGCAGGATCTCTACGCCTTCCAGCTGGAAGCCGGCAAGGTTGGGCATCGCCGTGCCCGGCACGCGGAAGCACAGCGTCTGCTCGGTGACCGCGTGGCGATCTTTCATGCCGGCATAACTGAGATCGCGCTGATGCACGCCGAGGAATTTGGCGATCGCCTCAGCGACAAAACGCGTGTTGCAGCCAATTTTACGGATGCGCACCAGCAGCTGCTCGCCTTCGCCATCATAGGGATAGCCGAGATCTTCAATTACCACGAAATCTTCGGGACTGGCTTTGATTACCCCGGTGGCAGCGGGCACGCCGTGCAGGTAGAGCAGCTCACTCATGCCCGATCGGCCTTCACCAGCAACGCCACGGCTTCGCAGGCAATGCCTTCACCGCGACCGGTGAAGCCCAGCTTCTCGGTGGTGGTGGCTTTGACGTTGACATCATCCATGTGGCAACCGAGATCTTCGGCGATGTTGACGCGCATCTGCGGCACGTGCGGCAGCATTTTCGGTGCCTGAGCGATAATGGTGACATCAACGTTGCCGATGCGGTAGCCCTTCTGCTGGATGCGGCGCCAGGCTTCGCGCAGCAAACCGCGGCTGTCGGCGCCTTTGAATGCCGGATCGGTATCCGGGAACAGTTTGCCGATGTCGCCCATCGCCACCGCGCCCAGCAGCGCGTCGGTCAGCGCATGCAGCGCCACATCGCCGTCGGAATGCGCAATAAAGCCCTGTTCGAAGGGAATACGCACCCCGCCAATCACCAGCGGGCCTTCGCCGCCAAACGCGTGCACGTCAAAACCGTGACCGATACGCATCATGCGTGCTCCTTTAACTGAATCTGAGTGAGATAGAAGGCCGCCAGCGCCAGATCTTCCGGCCGCGTTACCTTAATATTGTCGCTGCGTCCGCTGACCAGCTCAGGATGATAACCGCAATATTCCAGTGCCGAGGCTTCATCGGTGATGGTCGCGCCTTCATTGAGCGCGCGCGTCAGGCAGGCGGTCAGCAGCGCATGCGGGAAAAACTGCGGCGTCAGCGCATGCCATAAGTCATCGCGTTCAACGGTATGCGCAATGGCACCTTTGCCAGGCTCCGCGCGCTTCATGGTGTCGCGCACCGGTGCCGCCAGAATCGCGCCGACTTTGCTGTGCTCACGCACCGCCAGCAAACGCGCTAAATCATCGGGATGCAGGCACGGACGCGCCGCGTCGTGCACCAGCACCCAGGCGCTGTGGCGGATGGTCTGTAATCCGGCCAGCACCGACTCGGCGCGGGTTTCGCCGCCGGTGACGCGCAGTACGCGGGCATCCTGCGCCAGCGGCAGGCTATCGAACCAGCCGTCATCCGGGCTGACTGGCACCACCACCTGCTTTACCGCCGGATGCGCCAGCAGGCGCGCCACGCTGTGCTCGAGCAGGGTTAACGGACCGATGGTGAGATACTGCTTCGGACAGGCGGCCTGCATGCGGCTGCCGATACCGGCAGCCGGCACCACGGCAATCACATCCGCAGAGGAAGAGAGCTGATTCATGGTTTATCGTTGTTGATTCTGCGCCGCTTGTTGCGCATTACGTTTGTTTTGGTCTGGCACCAGACGATAGAAAGTCTCGCCAGGCCTGATCATGCCCAGCTCGCTGCGTGCGCGTTCCTCAATCGCCTCTGAACCGCCATTGAGATCGTCAATTTCGGCAAACAGCTGATCGTTACGCGCTTTGAGTTTGGCGTTATTCGCCTGTTGTGACGCCACGTCTTCGCTGACGCGCGTGTAATCATGGATACCGTTCTTGCCCAGCCACAGAGAGTATTGCAACCATCCCAGCAGCACGAGCAGCAGTAACGTCAGTTTTCCCATCCCCGCCCCCTGAAAAACGGCTCAATCATCCCATAACTTGACGCCGGACTCCACTGCGGCAGCGAAAATGGCGCGCAAGCAGATTTGTCTGGACAAATAATGACGGAGAAAGCGCCGGACGGCAGGTAAAGTTTTGTAACCTGCCGATGCGTTTGCACATCAGCGCCGGATTACCAGCCGGAGAGAAAGGAGAACAGCAGCCAGAACAGGCACACCACCACCAGGGCGGTAATCAGGCCGCTCCACCACAGCCGGCCACGCAGCATCAGGCTGAGCACGATGCCAATCAGCACCGAAACCGGCAGCAGCGCAAGGAAAAAAGGCCAGGTGTAGAGAAAGAAAAACAGCGTGTTAGAGCCGTACAGCAGAAACGGGATGCCCAGCGCACACCAGTACGAGAGAAAGCCGATCACGCCGCCCGGCAACGATGAGCGTGGCTCATCCGGGGTGCGTTCATCTTTGCGTGCCAGCATGGGGGTAACGTTCTGCATAGAGATCCTGTTGACGCTAAAGCGCGGCAAACCGTGAGATTTGCCGCTGTCGGTTCAGGATCTGATGATATCGTGGTGGCGCAGCAGGTCTAACAATTGGCCGGTCAGTTTTGTAACCAATTGTTCACCATCCAGCTGGATTTCCGGCGCGTCTGGCGCCTCGTAAACGCTGTCGATACCGGTGAAGTTACGCAGCTCGCCGGCACGGGCTTTTTTATACAAGCCTTTCGGATCGCGCGCTTCGCACACCGCCAGCGGCGTATCGACGAACACCTCGATAAACTGTCCGTCACCGAGCAGATCGCGCACCATCTGGCGCTCGGCACGGTGCGGCGAGATGAACGCCGTCAGCACCACCAGTCCGGCATCCACCATCAGTTTCGCCACTTCACCCACGCGCCGGATATTCTCTTTGCGGTCTTCATCGCTGAAACCGAGATCGCGGCACAGGCCGTGACGCACATTGTCGCCGTCCAGCAGATAGGTGCTGACGCCCAGCCGGTGCAGTGACTGCTCCAGTGCACCGGCCACGGTAGATTTACCCGAGCCAGAGAGCCCGGTAAACCACAGCACCACGCCACGATGGCCGTGCTGCTGTTCGCGTTCAGCGCGCGTGACCGGATGGTCATGCCACACCACGTTTTCGTCGTGCTGCGCCATTACTGACCGCCCAGCAGGTCGCGTGCGTTCCAGTGCGGGAAGTGACGGCGCACCAGCGCGTTCAGCTCCAGCTCGAAATCACTGTACTGGCCAGCCTGACTGCGCGCGGCGCTCAGCGGCTGATGGATCATGCCGGCACCGACGGTCACGTTGCTCAGGCGATCGATAAAGATCATGCCGCCGGTCACCGGGTTCTGCTGGTAAGCATCCAGCACCATCGGTTCATCAAACGTCACTTCTACCAGACCGATGCCGTTGAGCGGCAGGCTGTCGACCGCGCGTTTTTCCAGCGTATTGATCTCCACCTGATGGAGAATCTTTTCGACGCGGCCACGCGCTTTCTTACCGGCAATTTTCACTTCATAGCTTTGCCCCGGCTGCAGCGGCTGTTCCGCCATCCACACCACGTCGACGGTCGCAGACTGCACCGCCTGCAAATCGGCTGCGGCATCCACCAGCAGATCGCCACGGCTGATGTCGATCTCATCGTTCAGCACCAGGGTAATCGCCTCACCGGCGGCCGCCTGCTGCAGGTCGCCATCAAAGGTGACGATACGCGCAACGCTGGATTCCACGCCGGACGGCAGCACTTTCACCCGCTGGCCGACGCTGACCGTACCTGACGCCAGCGTACCGGCATAGCCACGGAAGTCGAGGTTCGGCCGGTTAACATACTGCACCGGGAAGCGCATCGGCTGCGTGTCGACCACGCGCTTCAGCTCTACCGTCTCCAGCACGTCGAGCAGCGTCGGGCCGCTGTACCACGGCATGGTTACGCTCGGGGTGGCGACGTTATCGCCTTCCAGCGCCGACATCGGCACAAAGCGGATATCAAGATCGTCCGGCAGCTGCGCGGCAAAATCGAGGTAATCCTGTTTGATCTGCTCGAAGGTCTCCTGGCTGTACGCCACCAGATCCATCTTGTTGATCGCCACCACCAGATGTTTGATGCCCAGCAGCGTGGCGATGAAGCTGTGGCGACGGGTCTGATCCAGCACGCCTTTGCGCGCATCGATCAGCAGGATCGCCAGATCGCAGGTTGAGGCACCGGTCGCCATGTTGCGGGTGTACTGCTCGTGCCCCGGCGTGTCGGCGATGATGAACTTGCGCTTCTCGGTGGAGAAATAGCGATAGGCCACATCGATAGTGATGCCCTGCTCGCGCTCGGCCTGCAGGCCATCGACCAGCAGCGCCAGATCGAGTTTCTCGCCCTGGGTGCCGTGGCGTTTGCTGTCATTGTGCAGCGACGACAGCTGATCTTCATAAATCTGGCGCGTATCGTGCAGCAGACGGCCAATCAGCGTACTTTTGCCGTCGTCGACGCTGCCGCAGGTGAGGAAACGCAGCAGGCTTTTGTGTTGTTGCGCGGTCAGCCAGGCTTCAACGCCGCCCTGCTCGGCAATCTGTTGGGCAATAACGGTATTCATCGGCGTCTCCTTAGAAATAACCCTGACGTTTTTTCAGTTCCATCGAACCGGCCTGGTCGCGGTCAATCACGCGCCCCTGACGTTCACTGGTGGTGGAGACCAGCATCTCTTCAATGATTTCCGGCAGCGTCTGCGCCTCGGATTCCACCGCGCCGGTCAGCGGCCAGCAGCCGAGGGTACGGAAACGCACCATACGCTGCTTAATCACTTCTCCCGGCTGCAGGTTGATACGATCGTCATCAATCATCATCAGCATGCCGTCGCGCTCCAGTACCGGGCGCGGTGCAGCCAGGTACAGCGGCACGATTTCGATGTTTTCCAGGAAGATGTACTGCCAGATATCCAGCTCGGTCCAGTTGGAGAGCGGGAACACGCGAATGCTTTCGCCTTTGTTGATCTGGCCATTGTAGTTGTGCCACAGCTCCGGACGCTGGTTCTTCGGATCCCAGCGGTGGAAACGATCGCGGAACGAATAGATACGCTCTTTGGCGCGCGACTTCTCTTCGTCACGGCGTGCGCCACCGAATGCCGCATCAAAACCGTATTTGTTCAGCGCCTGCTTCAGACCCTCGGTTTTCATGATGTCGGTGTGTTTGGCGCTGCCGTGCACGAACGGGTTAATACCCATCGCCACGCCTTCCGGGTTACGGTGCACCAGCAGCTCTGCGCCCATCGCTTTCACGGTGCGATCGCGGAACTCGTACATTTCGCGGAATTTCCAGCCGGTATCAACGTGCAGCAGCGGAAACGGCAGCGTGCCCGGATAGAAGGCTTTGCGCGCCAGATGCAGCATTACCGAGGAGTCTTTACCGATGGAGTACATCATCACCGGATTGCTGAACTCGGCCGCCACCTCGCGGATGATATGGATACTCTCTGCCTCCAGCTGGCGCAGATGAGTGAGACGATTTTGGTCCATAATTTTTCCTCAAGCCAAATTGACAACGGCGGACTCGCGAGCCCCCTGCTGTGCCGAATGTTGGAACCAGGCAAGTTGCCCGTGCAGATTCACCACTTCGCCAATCACTAATAGCGCTGGCGTTGGCGCGGCAGCTGCCAGCGCCTCGAGTTGTGCTAAGGTGCCGGTCAGCACCTGTTGATCCTGGCGCGTGCCGCGACCAATCACCGCCACTGGCGTTGACGGCGCGCGGCCGTGTTCGATCAGCCCGGCGGCAATTTCCGCCGCTTTCACCGTGCCCATGTAAATTGCCAGCGTCTGACGCGCGCGCGCCAGCGACGGCCAGTCGATACCGTCGCCGTCGGCGCGGCAGTGACCGGTAATAAACAGCACGCTCTGGGCATAATCGCGGTGGGTTAACGGAATACCGGCATACGCGGTAGCACCCGCGGCCGCGGTGATGCCCGGCACCACCTGGAACGGAATGCCCGCCGCCTGCGCCGCCTGCAGCTCTTCGCCGCCGCGGCCAAAAATAAACGGATCGCCGCCTTTCAGGCGCACCACGCGCTTCCCCTGCTGCGCCAGCGTCACCAGCAGCTGATTGGTCTCTTCCTGCGGCACCGAATGGGCGCCGGCGCGTTTGCCGACGCAGATACGATCGGCATCGCGTCTTACCAGCTCCAGCACCTCGTCGCTGACCAGATGGTCATACAGCACCACATCGGCCAGCTGCATCACCTGCAGCCCGCGCAGCGTCAGCAGACCGCTGTCGCCCGGTCCGGCACCGACCAGCGTGATTTCACCCTGATTATCAGAGGTGTTTTCCAGTTCGCGATCGAGCGTGCGGCGCGCTTCGTTGACGTTACCCGCCGCCATCTGGCTGGCAAACAGGCCATTAAAAGCCCGCTCCCAGAAGCGACGACGGTCAGACATTTTGTGGTAACGCTGTTTGACTTTGTCGCGCCACTGACCGGCCACTTCGGCCATCTGCCCAAGATTGGCGGGCAGCAGCGCTTCGATTTTCTCACGCAGCAGACGCGCCAGCACCGGCGCAGTGCCGCTGGAGGAGATCGCCACCACCAGCGGTGAGCGGTCAACAATCGACGGGAAGATAAAGCTGCATTTTGGCTGGTCGTCGACCACATTCACCAGCTTGTGGCGCGCATTGGCGGCATCAAATACCTGCGCGTTGAGGGCGTTATCGTCGGTGGCGGCAATCACGAGGAAAACATCGTCCAGCTGCGCTGCGTCGAAGTGCTGAGCAATCCACTCGATGGCGTTAATGTCGCGCAGCGCCTGCAGTTCATGGCCGAGCTCGCGCGCGGCTACCCGCACGTGCGCACCGGCACGCCGCAGCAGCTCAATTTTACGCGCAGCTATTTCGCCACCGCCGACCACCAGCACCGGACGGTTTTTGAGATCGGCAAAGAGAGGCAAGTAATCCACGTTAACCTTGTTAGTTTTACAATAAGTTAACGCGACTATACGTCCCCGCCTTCTGGCAGATGAAATTACGAATTAGCATGAGTAGTTACCAAATGGAATAACGCACCGGGATTGCTGATAACAATTTGTGCTTAACAAATGATATTGCTGGTGTTTCGGAGCGATACAAATTGTGCAGGCGGCGTCACAGTTTCATACTAACTCAGAATTTTTTTACCCTGACGGGATGTCAGAAAAGGACAACCACTATGTTTGCCACTCTCCGCCGCAGCGTGCTGGCAGCACTGATTGCCGGCGGTTTGCCTCTGCTGGCGCAGGCTGCAACGATCGCACCTGGCCACTTTGCCGAACAGCAGCTGCGCCACATTGCCACCTATTTCCCCGGCCGCATGAGCGGCAGCCCCGCCGAGCTGATGACGGCAGATTATCTGCAGCAGCAGTTCACCCAGCTTGGTTATCAGAGCAATACCCGACAGTTTAATACCAGCTACAACTGGCTGGAGAAACAGGGCATCACGCGCCGCCATAAAGTGACGGCGACCTCGGTGATCGCCGCACGCGCCGGCAGCGTGCCGCAGGAGATTTTGATCGTCACCCATCTGGATACCTGGACACCGCTCAGCCAGCACGAGGCAGACAATAATCTCGGCGGCCTGCGTTTGCAGGGCGTGGACGATAACGCTTCCGGGCTGGGCGTGATGCTGGAGCTGGCGCAGGCGCTGAGTCAAACGCCGCTGCACTATGGCGTGCGCTTTGTGGCACTGAGCGCAGGCGAAGCCGGTTTACACGGTATGGATGATTATCTGGCGCGCATGAGCGTGCAGGAGAAGAAAGATACGCTGCTGGTGATCGATCTGAATAGCCTGATCGTTGGCGATCGCCTCTACTTTAATAACGGCATGAATACGCCAGCGGCGGTACGCAAGCAGACCAGCGCGCGCGCCCTGCAGATTGCGCACCGTTACGGTATCACGGCCGCCAGCCACGTGCTGAACGCACACGATTACCCGGGCGTTAATCCGTTTGATAAAGCCGGGATTCCACTGCTGGACGTTACCGCAGCCAACTGGGCGCTGGGCAATAAAGCCGGAGAGCAGCAGCGCGCGCGGTCACCGCATTTTCCGGAGGGTACGGTGCGCCACCAAACCGGGCGCGATAATCTGACTTACATCGACCACTGGCTGCCGGGGCGCATCCATCAGCGCACGCGCGACAGCGTACGCATTTTGCAGCCGCTGCTGACGGAGCTGGCTAATCCGACGTTGTAAGATCTTGCCGGTTTTTGCGGGTGCGCACCGCTGCACACCCGCAGCAATTGCGCCCGTCAGCCTTCGTGTAACCCGCATTCGCGTTTGAGGCCGAAAAAGCGCGTCTCTTCCTCGGCCATCCCCGGCTCCCACTTGCGTGTGGTGTGCGTATCACCCACGGACAGATAACCTTCGTCCCACAGCGGATGGTACTTCAGCCCATGCTGCTTCAGATACTGGTGCACCTGACGGTTATCCCAGTCGATGATCGGCAGGATTTTGAACACGCCACGCTGCACGGCCAGTACCGGCAGGCTGGCACGGCTGCCAGACTGATCGCGGCGCAGGCCGGCAAACCAGGTCTGCGCACCCAGCGTTTGCAGCGCGCGGTTCATCGGCTCGACTTTGTTAAGCTGGTTGTACTGCTCGATCCCTTCAACGCCCTGCTCCCACAGCTTGCCGTAGCGCGCTTCCTGCCACGCCGGTGAGGTTTCAGCGCGGAAGATCTGCAGATTCAGGTTCAGCTGCTGCGTCAGTTCATCAATGAAGCGGTAGGTCTCAGGGAACAGGTAACCGGTATCGGTGAGGATCACCGGAATATCCGGGCGCTGCTGCGTGACCATGTGCAGCAGTACCGCCGCCTGAATACCAAAACTCGACGACAGCACAAAGGCGCCCGGCAGCTGCTCCAGCGCCCAGCTGACGCGCTGTTCAGCAGAGAGCTTTTCCAGCTGGACGTTGCTTTCCGCCAGCGCCATGATGCGATCGACTTTGCTGCCGCTGTTCAGGCTGGCGAGATCGGGTAGTGTCATACTGCCTCCGGGTCCCAGAAATCACGGGCGGGATCGACCACCGGCTGCACAATGCCCGCGCGAATCACGAAGTCACCAAACCCTTCATCCGCCGTGCGCTCGCTGGCCCAGCGCGCCACCAGCTCATCGATGCTGGCGAGGATTTCGTTTTCCGTGATGTTTTCGCGGTACATGCGCGGGATGCGCGTGCCGATGCGATTACCACCAATATGCAGGTTGTAACGGCCCGGCGCTTTGCCCACCAGGCCCAGTTCGGCCAGCATGGCACGCCCGCAACCGTTCGGACAACCGGTAACGCGTAACACTATGTGCTCTTCGCCGACGCCGTGGCGGTGCATGATCTCCTCCACTTTGCTGACGAAAGACGGCAGGAAGCGTTCTGCTTCAGCCATCGCCAGCGGACAGGTCGGGAAGGCCACGCAGGCCATTGAGTTTTCACGCTGCGGCGTGACCGCTTCCATCAGGCCGTGCTCACGCGCAATAGCTTCGATCTGCGCTTTCTGCGCCTCCGGTACGCCGGCCACAATCAGGTTCTGATTGGCGGTCAGGCGGAAATCGCCCTGATGCACTTTGGCAATCTCCGCGATACCGCGCTTCAGCGGACGGCCCGGATAATCCAGCAGGCGACCGTTTTCGATAAACAGCGTCAGGTGCCATTTCTTGTCGATGCCCTTCACCCAGCCGATGCGATCGCCACGGGTGGTAAATTCGTATGGGCGAATCGGCTCGAAGGTCAGGCCGGCACGCTTCTCGACTTCGGCTTTAAAGGTCTCGACGCCGACGCGCTCCAGCGTGTATTTGGTTTTGGCATTTTTACGATCGGTACGGTTACCCCAGTCGCGCTGCGTGGTGACTACCGCCGCAGCCACATCAAGGATCTTCTCCACCGGCAGGTAGCCAAACTCGCTGGCGGTGCGCGCATAGGTGGCTTTGTTGCCGTGCTCAATCGACAAGCCGCCGCCGACCAGCAGGTTAAAGCCAATCAGCTTGCCGTTCTCCGCAATGGCGATGAAGTTCAGATCGTTCGCATGCAGATCGACATCGTTATGCGGCGGCACCACCACGGTGGTTTTAAACTTACGTGGCAGATAGGTCTCACCGAGGATCGGCTCCTGATCGGTGGTGGCGACCTTCTCCTGATCCCACCAGATCTCGGCGTAGGCGCGCGTCTGCGGCAGCAGGTGCTCGGAAAGCTTTTTCGCCCACTCGTACGCTTCCTGATGCAGCTCTGACTCCACCGGGTTCGAGGTACACAGCACGTTACGGTTAACGTCGTTAGCGGTGGCCAGCGCGTCCAGTCCGACTTCATGCAGCATCTGGTGAGTCGGCTTGACGTTCTTCTTCAGAATGCCGTGAAACTGGAACGTCTGACGGTTAGTCAGGCGAATGCTGCCATATAGCGTTTTGTCGGTGGCAAATTTATCAATCGCCAGCCACTGCGTTGGCGTGATGATGCCGCCCGGCAGACGGCAGCGCAGCATCATCGCATGACGCGGTTCCAGCTTCTGCGCGGCGCGCTCGGCGCGGATGTCGCGGTCATCCTGCTGGTACATGCCGTGAAAACGGATCAGCAGGAAGTTATCGCCGGTAAAGCCGCCGGTCAGGCCATTGTCGAGATCTTCTAAAATGGTGCCGCGCAGGTAGTTGCTCTGCTTTTTCAGACGCTCGGCGTCGGAAAGTTTGCCTTCAACCACCAGCGGTCCAGGATGTTTTTCGCTCATTAGTAAACGTCTCGCTGATAACGGCGCTCAATGCGCAGCTCACTTAAAAATTCGTCAGCGGTTTCACGATCCATGCCGCCGTGTTCGACCACCACATCCAGTAATGCCTGTTCAACGTCTTTCGCCATGCGATTGGCGTCGCCGCAGACGTACAGGTGCGCGCCCTCTTCAATCCAGCGCCACACTTCCGCCCCTCTGGCGCGGATTTTATCCTGTACGTAAATCTTTTCGGCCTGATCGCGTGACCACGCCAGATCGATATGGGTCAGCAGACCGTCTTTAACGTATTTCTGCCACTCTACCTGATAGAGGAAATCTTCGGTGAAGTGCGGATTACCAAAGAACAGCCAGTTTTTACCACTGGCACCGTCGTTTTCACGCTGCTGCATGAAGGCGCGGAACGGGGCAATGCCGGTGCCCGGGCCGATCATGATCACCGGTGCATCCGGATTGGCCGGCAGGCGGAAATTATCGTTATGCTCGATGAACACGCGGATTTCACCATCTTCTTCCAGCCGATCGGCCAGCCAGGTAGAAGCGCCGCCGCCGCGCTGACGGCCGTCAATTTCATAACGCACCGCGCCGACGGTGATATGCACTTCGGTTTCGCTCTCCGCCTGCGACGAGGCGATGGAGTAAAGCCGCGGCGTCAGCTGACGCAGCAGGCCAGTCAGCTGGCCGGCGTTCAGTTCGGTGGGTGCCTGGCGCACCATGTCGACAATCGGGAAACTCTGCGCGAAGCTTTGCAGCTTCGGCTTGTCGCCCGCCAGCGCCAGCAGCGCCTCGTTGCGCGACAGAGCCGCATACTGCTCGACGATCTGCGGCGTGTTGACCGTCAGCTCAAAATGTTTCTGCAGCGCCTCGGCCAGCGGCAGGGTTTCTCCGCGCACCTCGACCTGCTCATCGCCTTTCAGCCATACCAGCTGCAGCAGCTCCTGCACCAGTTCCGCATCGTTTTCATACCATACGCCGAGCGCATCGCCTGGCTGGTAACGCAGACCGGAACCTCCCAGATCGATTTCAATATGGCGCACGTCTTTATCTGAGTTGCGACCGGTAATTTTCTGGTTCAGAGCAAAGCTGGCGGTGAGCGGCGCTTCTTTGGTGTAAGGACTGCTGTCCACCAGGTTGACGCTGCCAGCCGCGCTGGCTGCCAGCTGCGCTGCCGGTTCCGCCGGCACGCGCGCTTTGAGAATATCGGTGAGCTGCAGACGCCAGGCGCTGGCCAGCTCGCTGTATTCAACATCGGCATCCACGCGATCCAGCAGGCGTTCGCCGCCCAGTTCGGCCAGACGCTGGTCGAAGTCTTTACCGGCCTGACTGAAAAATTCATAGGAGGTATCGCCAAGACCGAACACGGCAAAGGCGGTATCACTCAGCTTCGGTGCTTTCTTCGACAGCAGGAATTTATGCAGCGCCACCGCCTCTTCCGGCGGTTCGCCCTCGCCCTGCGTTGAGGTCACGATGACCAGCAGTTTTTCCTGACCGATCTGTTTGAATTTGTAGTCGCCGGCATTCACCAGGTTGACGCTCAGTTTCGCCGCCAGCAAATCGTCACGCAGCTGCTCGGCCAGCCGGCGCGCATTGCCGGTTTGGGAGGCGGAGATCAGCGTAATGCCCGGCACCTCAGCGGCGACTGGCGCAGGCGCAGCAACGGTGCCCGGTGCCTGATTAACCATGCCCCAGAAGTAGCCAGAGAGCCATGCCAGCTGCGTTGGATTGAAATCGGTGGTCGCGGCCTGTAAGCGCGCAATTTGCTCCGGGGATAGCGGAAGCATCGCTGGGGGTGCCTGAGTCGTCATCGCGTTAAAAATTCCAGTGTCAGAAATCCGTACCGGGAAGCGGCGGAAGAGTGGGTAGGTTACCGGCCTGTATATTAACGATTAAATAAGGCTTCGACATAATAAATAACCAAAATGACTAAGTGGTTTTTTGGGTCAGACTAACCAGTAAAAGTGGTAAATAAAGTTGCCGTAATTCAATCAGTTAATTTATGGCATAAGCGGCAGATCAGCAGAAATGCCCTTTTCAGCGCTGGCGGGTGCGAAAAATCTGCTTTTCAGGTAGACTTCAGCGGTTTTTACGTCTGAGAGCCATTATGTCTACCACGCTGTTTAAAGAGTTCCAGTTTGAAGCGGCCCACCGCTTACCTCACGTGCCGGAAGGGCATAAATGCGGTCGTCTGCACGGCCATTCATTTCTGGTGCGACTGGAAATTACCGGTGAAGTGGATGCGCATACCGGTTGGGTAATGGATTTTGCCGAACTCAAGGCGGCGTTCAGGCCGATCTACGATCGCCTCGATCACCATTATCTCAACGATATTCCCGGTCTGGAGAACCCGACCAGCGAAGTGCTGGCGAAATGGATCTGGGATGAGATGAAGCCGATTCTGCCTGAGCTGAGTGCGGTGATGATCAAAGAGACCTGCACCGCTGGTTGCGTCTATCGCAGCTGACAGCCGCGGTAAAGGTCAGAAGGTCGCCATCAATGGCGACCCTGCGGTGCAGTGCGGTTTTACAGGATGCGCATTGATGCGCATCGGGTACCATTGGCCAGGTCGCCATCAATGGCGACCCTACGGTGTAATGAGTTTTACAGGGTGCGCATTGATGCGCACCAGCCACAATTGCGTTGATTTTGCCGGGTGCGCATCGGGTGAATCAGGCGATGTTTAGGTATTTGTGCGTCTGCATCGAAAGCCGCCAGTTGCGGGCAATGCAGGTTTCGATACACAGTCTGGTCGCCGCCTCGCCACGGCTGATGGGCTGCAGCGCCACAATGCGTTTTTTCTCATCCTGCAGGCCAGCCAGCAGCGCATCCAGCGCTTCCACATCCCGCTCGCGCGCCACCGGATGTTTGATCTCATCGGCACGCTGCAGCGCCTGCGGCAGCACATCGTAGCCACCCCGCATGTTCACCTTCGGCGACACCGTTACCCAGGTGGCAGCGGAACAGTGCACTTCATGCGTGCCGCTGGTTTCAATCTGACACTGAAAACCGGCAGCTTCCAGCGCTTCGGTCAGTGGACGTAAGTCAAAAATTGCCGGCTCACCGCCGGTGATTACCACATGGCGGGCGGTCCAGCCCTGACGCTGAATGCTCTCAATCAGCGTGGCCGCATCGGCGCTGCCCCAGGCATCGCTCTCCACGGTTTTGACCAGAATGTCCCCCAGCGACGTCTCCCGATCCGCCCGCGTTTCCCAGGTATGTTTGGTATCACACCAGCTACAGCCCACCGGACATCCTTGTAAGCGGATAAAGATGGCCGGCACGCCGGTGTAAAAACCTTCGCCCTGCAGCGTCTGGAACATTTCGTTAATCGGGTAGAACATTTTTTACTCACGTCAGAAATTCGAGGCGCAGATTATGGCAGATTTTGTGCGTCGCTTCACAGCTGCTTCGTGCCATAAAAAGCAAAAGCCCCGCACGAGGCGGGGCTTGATGTCAGGCGATGTGGCCGTTTAGCCACATCCGCAGGCGATTACGCCTGGCCTTTAACTTCTTTCAGACCGTTGAACGGCGCTTTGTCACCCAGCGCTTCTTCGATACGAATCAGCTGGTTGTACTTAGCAACGCGGTCAGAACGGCTCATAGAACCGGTTTTGATCTGGCCAGCGGCAGTACCGACCGCCAGGTCAGCGATGGTCGCATCTTCAGTTTCGCCAGAGCGGTGAGAGATGACCGCGGTATAGCCAGCGTCTTTCGCCATCTTGATCGCAGCCAGGGTTTCGGTCAGAGAACCGATCTGGTTGAATTTGATCAGGATAGAGTTAGCGATGCCTTTCTCGATGCCTTCTTTCAGGATTTTGGTGTTGGTCACGAACAGGTCGTCGCCCACCAGCTGAATTTTGTCGCCCAGTACTTTGGTCTGGTAAGCGAAGCCATTCCAGTCAGACTCATCCAGACCGTCTTCGATAGAAACGATTGGGTACTGTTTGGTCAGGTCTTCCAGGAAGTGGGTGAACTCTTCAGAAGTGAAGGCTTTGTTGCCTTCGCCAGCCAGCACATATTTGCCGTCTTTGTAGAATTCAGATGCTGCGCAGTCCATCGCCAGGGTGATGTCTTTGCCCAGCTCGTAGCCTGCTGCTTTAACAGCTTCGGCGATAACGGCCAGCGCTTCGGCGTTTGAACCCAGGTTTGGCGCGTAGCCACCTTCGTCACCCACCGCGGTGTTCATGCCTTTGGCTTTCAGGACTTTAGCCAGGTGATGGAACACTTCAGAACCCATACGGATGGCTTCTTTCACGGTTTTCGCGCCAACCGGCTGAATCATGAACTCCTGGATATCAACGTTGTTATCCGCGTGCTCACCACCGTTGATGATGTTCATCATTGGCAGTGGCATAGAGTATTTGCCCGGGGTGCCGTTCAGTTCTGCAATGTGTGCGTACAGTGGCAGACCTTTAGAGGCTGCTGCTGCTTTCGCTGCTGCCAGAGAAACCGCCAGAATGGCGTTTGCACCGAAGTTGGATTTGTTGTCAGTACCGTCCAGCTCGATCATGATCTTATCGATGTTCGCCTGGTCTTTGGCATCTTTGCCTTTTACCGCGTCAGCGATTGGGCCGTTAACCGCAGCAACCGCTTTGGTTACGCCTTTGCCCAGGAAACGAGACTTATCACCGTCACGCAGCTCCAGTGCTTCGCGTGAACCGGTTGATGCACCTGATGGCGCAGCAGCCAGACCAACGAAACCGCCTTCCAGATGCACTTCTGCTTCTACAGTCGGGTTGCCACGGGAGTCGATGATTTCGCGACCGATGACTTTAACGATTTTGGACATTCGATTTTCCTCAGTACAAGTTAGTCAATCCTAAGACAAACAACGCGCGAAAAGTTCGCGCGCTGTTCGTTAAACTCTTACTTCGCTAAACGCTTCTGGTGCTCCTGCGCGGCTTTCACAAAGCCAGCGAACAGCGGATGACCATCACGCGGGGTCGACGTGAATTCCGGGTGGAACTGGCAGGCTACAAACCATGGATGATTCGGGATCTCGATGATCTCCACCAGTTGATCGTCACCGGAACGGCCTGCAATGTGCAGACCCGCCGCTTCAATCTGCTTCAGCAGCAGATTGTTTACTTCGTAACGGTGGCGATGACGCTCAGTAATGACGTCAGAGCCGTACAGCTGGCGCACTTTGCTTTCCGGCGTCAGCTGGCACTGCTGGCTTCCCAGACGCATGGTGCCGCCCAGATCGCTCTGCTCGGTACGCTGTTCAACGTTACCGTTTTCATCGCGCCATTCGGTGATTAACGCAACCACCGGGTACTTACAGTCTGGCACAAATTCAGTGGAGTTGGCGCCTTCCATCCCGGCCACGTTGCGCGCAAATTCCATCAGCGCAATCTGCATGCCAAGGCAAATGCCGAGGTACGGAATGTTGTTTTCACGCGCGTATTGCGCGGTCAGCAATTTCCCTTCCACACCGCGGTAACCGAAGCCACCAGGAATCAGGATAGCATCAAGATCTTTCAGAATTTCGACGCCGCGCGTTTCCACATCCTGCGAATCGATCAGCTTGATGTTAACGGTGACGCGATTTTTCAGGCCGCCATGCTTCAGCGCTTCAATCACGGATTTGTAGGCATCCGGCAGTTCGACATATTTGCCGACCATACCGATGGTGACTTCGCCGCCCGGATTGGCTTCTTCGTAAATCACCTGCTCCCACTCGGCCAGATTGGCTTCCGGCGCGCTCAGGTTGAAACGCTTGCAGATGTAATCATCCAGACCCTGCGATTTCAGCAGGCCCGGGATCTTGTAGATCGAATCAACGTCTTTCAGCGAGATAACCGCTTTTTCCGGCACGTTACAGAACAGGGCGATCTTCGCACGCTCGTTAGCGGGCACCGCGCGGTCTGAACGGCAAATCAGCACGTCAGGCTGAATACCAATCGACAGCAGCTCTTTAACCGAGTGCTGAGTTGGCTTGGTTTTCACTTCACCCGCCGCCGCCATGTAAGGCACCAGCGTCAGGTGCATATACATGGTGTGTTCACGGCCAACATCGACCGCCATCTGGCGAATCGCTTCCAGGAACGGCAGGGATTCGATATCGCCCACGGTTCCGCCGATTTCCACCAGCACGACGTCATGACCTTCGCCACCTTCAATGATGCGCTCTTTGATGGCGTTGGTGATGTGTGGGATAACCTGAATGGTCGCGCCCAGATAGTCGCCGCGACGCTCTTTGCGCAGCACTTCTGAGTAGATACGGCCGGTAGTAAAGTTGTTGCGGCGCGACATTTTGGTACGGATGAAGCGCTCGTAGTGACCTAAATCCAGATCGGTCTCGGCCCCGTCATCGGTGACGAACACTTCACCATGCTGCGTAGGGCTCATGGTACCCGGATCGACGTTGATATACGGATCGAGTTTCATGATGGTCACATTCAGACCACGTGCTTCAAGGATGGCTGCGAGGGAGGCTGCGGCAATGCCTTTGCCCAGAGAGGAAACGACCCCGCCGGTCACAAAAATATAATTCGTTGTCATGCTGAACCTGAGAGTTTAGGTTTAAAGACGGTGGAATAACCAGGACGGGAAAACAGTATACCCGAAGTCGTCCGCAGCCACAATTGATGAATCACACCATCCTCCTCGCATTACAGCCTGTAACATAGCGGAGAGTGCCGGGTGAAATGTTGACGTACGTCACAAAGTTGCCGACTGGCTGAATCGAGTAAGCTCGGCCGGTGATTTTATGCGCAGCGCTGGAATAATCACCTGCGCTGCGCAGAGATGTTGAATAAGGTTATTCGCCGGCTTTGACCTGCTGCCAGGCGGCTTCCATCTGCGCCAGCGTAGCCTGTTCCATGCTCAGCCCCTGGGCCTGAATAATATTCTCGACCTGACGGAAGCGGCGCTCGAACTTGTCGTTGGCCTTCTGCAGCGCGGTTTCCGCTTTGCTGCCGAGATGGCGTGACAGATTGACGGTAGCGAACAGCAGATCGCCAATCTCCTCTTCCAGCTTGTCGCTGTCCACCACGGCCTGCTGGGCTTCATGCATCACTTCGTCGATCTCTTCATGCACTTTATCCAGCACCGGCCCGAGGCTGTCCCAGTCGAAGCCTACGCTGTGACAGCGCTTCTGGATTTTATAGGCGCGCATCAGCGCCGGCAGCGCTTTAGGGATATCGTCCAGCACCGAGTGCTGCGACTTCTCCGCACGCTCACGCTGCTTGATCGCCTCCCAGTTTTTCAGCACTTCTGCGGTGGAATCGACCTGGACTTCGCCGAAGATGTGCGGATGGCGACGCTCCAGTTTGTCACTGATGGCGTTGCAGATGTCATCGAAGTTGAAACGCTGCTGCTCCTCGGCCATGCGGGCGTAGAACACCACCTGAAACAGCAGATCGCCCAGTTCGCCGCGCAGATCGTCAAAGTCTTCGCGCTGGATGGCGTCGATAACTTCATAGGTCTCTTCCAGCGTATACGGCGCGATAGAGGCAAAGGTCTGCTGGCGATCCCACGAGCAGCCGCGCACCGGATCGCGCAGGGTTTGCATGATGGTGAGCAGGCGGTTTAAAGCAGTCATGAAAGTCCCCGGAACAACAAGATAAAAAGCCGCCATTAATGGCGACCCTGCAGGGTAATTACGCGGTTTTGCCTGGGTGCGCATTGCTGCGCACCGGTCTCAGCAGGGCTTAATGTAAGCGGCGCGCATCGATAATATCCGGCACCTGATTAAGGCGCGCCAGCACGCGACCCAGCACCTGCTGGTTATAAATCTCGATATCCATATCGATGGTGGCGAGCTGCTTTTTGGTGTCGCTGCGGCTGGACACGCCCAGCACGTTGACCTTTTCATTGGCCAGAATGGTGGTGATGTCGCGCAGCAGCCCGCTGCGATCGTTGGCCGTCACGCGTACCACCAGCGAATAACCGCTGGAGTAACTTTCGCCCCACACCGCATCGACAATCCGTTCCGGCGCATGCGAAATCAGTTCGCTGAGCTGATCGCAGTCGGCGCGGTGAATCGAAATGCCGCGCCCCTGGGTAATAAACCCGACAATATCATCGCCCGGAATCGGCTGGCAGCAGCGCGCAATGTGGTGCAGCAGATTGCCGACGCCCTCCACCACCACGCGGCCACTCTCTTTGCGCGCCGACGACGGCTGATGCGATTTTTGCGTCAGCTGACGCAGCGCCTCGCGATCTTCCTCTTCAGCGCTCGGCTTGTTGAGCTTCGCCTGCAGGAAGTTAACCATCTGGTTAAGACGGATATCCCCGCCGCCAATCATCGCCAGCAGCTCATCCTGCGAGCTGACGTTATAACGCGGCAGCAGCAGCTTCTCGGCTTCGCGCATGCTGATATCCAGCTGGCCCAGCTCGCTATCGAGAATCTGCCGGCCGGCCGCGATATTTTTGTCGCGATCCTGTTTACGGAACCAGGCATGAATTTTCGAGCGTCCGCGGCTGGTGGTGATATAGCCGAGGTTGGGGTTCAGCCAGTCGCGGCTCGGGTTCGGCTGCTTCTGGGTGATCACCTCAATCTGATCGCCCATCTGCAGCTGATAGGTAAAGGGCACGATACGGCCGCCGATTTTGGCACCGATGCAGCGATGACCAATATCACTGTGAATGTGGTAGGCAAAGTCGAGCGGCGTGGAACCGGCCGGCAAATCGACCACGTCGCCCTTCGGCGTAAACACGTAAACGCGGTCATCAAATACCTGGCTGCGCACCTCTTCCAGCATCTCGCCGGAATCCGCCATCTCTTCCTGCCAGGTAATCAGTTTACGCAGCCAGGCGATGCGCTCTTCGTGCCCTGCGGCACCGCGCGCGTTGCTGGCCGTCGGTCCTTCTTTGTACTTCCAGTGTGCCGCGACGCCCAGTTCAGCGTCCTCGTGCATCTGGCGGGTACGGATCTGAATCTCGACCGTTTTGCCCTGCGGTCCCAGCACCACGGTATGAATCGACTGATAGCCGTTTGGCTTGGGATTGGCGACGTAATCGTCGAACTCGCTAGGCAGATGACGATACAGCGTGTGGACGGTGCCGAGCGCGCCGTAGCAGTCCTGCAGGCGTTCAGCGACGATGCGCACTGCGCGCACGTCGAACAGCTCATCAAACGCCAGCGACTTCTTCTGCATTTTGCGCCAGATGCTGTAGATATGCTTGGGACGGCCGTAAACTTCTGCGCGCACGCCCTCTTTTTGCATCTCTTTACGCAGGTTATCGACGAAGTTATCAATGTACTGTTCACGATCGATGCGGCGTTCGTGCAGCAGTTTGGCGATGCGTTTGTATTCGTCAGGATGGAGATAGCGGAAGCAATAATCTTCCAGCTCCCATTTGAGCTGGCCGATCCCGAGACGGTTGGCCAGCGGCGCATAAATGTTGGTGCTCTCTTTCGCCGCCAGCACGCGCTCATCTTCCGGCGCATCTTTCATCTCGCGCAGATGGGCGATACGTTCTGCCAGCTTGATGACCACGCAGCGGAAATCTTCCACCATCGCCAGCAGCATGCGGCGCACGTTATCCACCTGCTCTGAGGCCATTGAGTCGTTGTGAATGGCTTTCAGCTGACGGATGGCATCCATATCGCGCACGCCGTGCACCAGCGAGACGATGCTTTTGCCAAAGGCCTTCTCCAGATCCTCTTCGCTCACCACGCCCGCATTGGCCAGCGGGAACAGCAGCGCGGCGCGCAGACTGTCGATGTCCATACTGAGCATGGTGAGAATTTCCACCATTTCAATACCGCGCCACAGCAGCAGAGCCTGATCTGGATGGTCGTGCGTTTCGGCTTCACAGTAGCGCCATGTTTCCGCCAGTCGTTCGCAGGATTGCGGATTACTGATACTCAAGCTGGCGATCCACTGGTCAAGGGCAAATTCCCCGGCCGTATTTAAATGCGCACTTCTAACCGCAACCATATCCTCTCCTGCCACAGCGACTTAAACATCGCTTATGTTTTGCTAAACAGCACCATGGATTCGAGATGGCTGGTATGAGGGAACATATCCAGCATCGCGACCCTTTCCAGATGGTAGCCCGCTGACAGTAATGTCTGACTGTCGCGGGCAAGTGTTGTCGGGTTACAGGAAACATAGACCACGCGTTGCGGCGCAAGTTTAACGATATGCGACATCACGCCCGCGGCCCCGGCACGCGCCGGATCCAGTAACACCTTATTAAATCCCTGCGCCGCCCAGGGCTGGCGCGAGACATCTTCCTCTAAATTGTGCTGGAAGAAGCAGACATTTCTGAGATTGTTAAGCTGAGCATTATACTCTGCCTGGCGCACTAATGCTGCAACGCCCTCCACACCCACCGCATTTTGTACGAACTTTCCTAGCGGCAATGTGAAGTTGCCCATGCCGCAGAACAGATCGAGCACCCGATCGTCCGGCTGCAGATCCAGCCAGGCAATCGCCTGTGCCACCATCTGCTGATTCACGCCATCGTTGACCTGAATGAAATCCTGCGGGCTAAAGGTTAGCTGCAAATCAAACGAGCGGTAGTAAGGCTGCTCCGCGCCGAGCGCCTGCAGCGCGTCACTGCCGTCCGCCAGCCAGATCATCAGCCGGTGCTCATGCGAAAAACGTTCCAGTTTTGTCCGGTCCGCAGCGGAGAGCGCATCAAGATGGCGCAGCACCATTAGCGGACCGTTATCCGCCAGCACCAGTTCCACATGCCCCAGCCGTTTCACTGCGTGCAGGCTGCTGAGACAGTGGTGCAGCGGCTGCAGCAGCGCCTCAAGCTCGGGCACCAAAACGGGGCATTGCGTCACATCAATCAGATCGTTACTGCCCGCCTGACGGAAGCCCATCTGCAGGCGCTGCTGCTTCGGCAGCCACTGCAAACCGAGACGCGCGCGCCGGCGATAGCCCCAGGGCGCAGCGCTGATGATCTCATCCACCTGCACCGGCAGCGCCGCTTCCTGACTCAGCATGCGGCCCAGCGCCCGCGCTTTGCTCTCCTGCTGCAGCGCCACGGACACGTGCTGCTGCTGGCAGCCGCCGCACACGCCGAAATGGATGCAGCGCGGTTGCTGGCGCTGCGGGCTCGGTTGTGTAATCTTTTTGGCTTTGCCGCGCGCAAACTGACGCTTATCTTCGGTCAGGATCACCTCGGCCTGTTCGCCGGGCAGCGCGCCGCTGACAAACAGCGTTTTACCGTTATGGCGCGCCACGCCCTGACCAAAGGGATCAAGCTCGTCAATGGTGACGCTGAGACGTTGCTTCGTCGTCACGCGCTGTTTTGCGGAGTAAAATTGCGCCATAGTATTGTGAATTCTCAGTTTTCATTAGGTGTGCAGCCGTACGCGGTTTTTGCACAGGGATAAAATGCCAGGAGTCGCCAGGCCACAATTATGACCAAATACAGCCTGCGGGCGCGAATGATGATTCTGATACTGGCGCCGACGCTGATGATTGGCCTGCTGCTCAGTACCTTCTTCGTGGTGCACCGCTACAACGAACTGCAGCACCAGGTGCGCGATGCCGGCGCTAACATTATCGAACCGCTGGCGGTGTCGAGCGAGTACGGCATGACGTGGCATAATCGTGATGCGATTCGCGAGCTGGTCAGCCTGCTGCATCGCCGTCATTCCGATATTGTCCGTGCCATTACGGTTTTCGACAACAACAATCACATCTACGTCAGCTCCAATAACAACCAGAACCTCGCGCTGCTGCAAAAAGCCGATATTTCCACGCTGGCGGATGGCGTGTCGGTGGAGCGACACGGCAACCTGATGGTGCTGCGCACGCCAATCATCTCTGAACGCTATTCGGTGGACGAACTGCCGGGTGAAGACGCCAAGCCGGCAGGGAATCCGCTGGGTTATGTGGCGATTGAGCTGGATCTGCAGTCGGTGCGGCTGGAGCAGTACAAAGAGGTGTTTGTCGCCACTCTGCTGCTGCTGTTTTGCCTGTGTATCGCCATGTTGTTTGCCTATCGACTGATGCGCGACGTCACCGGCCCGATTCGCAACATGGTTACCACCGTGGACCGCATCCGGCGCGGCCAGCTCGACAGCCGCGTGGATGGCTATATGCTGGGCGAGCTGAGCATCCTGAAAAACGGCATCAACGCCATGGCGATGTCGCTCACTGCCTACCATGAAGAGATGCAGCAGAACATCGACCAGGCAACCTACGATCTGCGCGAAACGCTGGAGCAGCTGGAGATTCAGAACGTCGAGCTGGACCTGGCGAAAAAGCGCGCCCAGGAAGCGGCACGCATCAAGTCGGAGTTTCTCGCCAATATGTCGCACGAGCTGCGCACGCCGCTCAATGGCGTGATTGGCTTTACCCGCCAGATGCTGAAAACCGGGCTGAGCACCAACCAGCGTGATTACATGAGCACCATTGAGCGCTCGGCCAATAACCTGCTGAGCATCATTAACGACGTGCTCGATTTCTCCAAACTGGAAGCCGGTAAGCTGGTGCTGGAGTCGATCCCGTTCCCGCTGCGCGCCACGCTGGATGAAACGCTGGTGCTGCTGGCACCGTCCGCGCATGAGAAAGGCCTCGAGATCACTGTGTGCCTGGAGAAACAGGTGCCGGATAATGTGATTGGCGATCCGCTGCGTCTGCAGCAAATTCTGATCAACCTGATTGGCAACGCCATCAAATTCACCGAGCGCGGCCACATTGATCTGCGCGTCGAGCTACGTCATCTCAGCATCACACGGGCGGAACTGGAGATTCAGGTGCACGATACCGGCATCGGTATCTCTGAGCAGCAGCAGTCGCAGCTGTTCCAGGCATTTCGTCAGGCGGACGCCAGTATTTCGCGCCGTCACGGCGGTACCGGTCTTGGCCTGGTGATTACGCAGAAACTGGTACACGAAATGGGCGGTGAGATCGCCTTCCACAGCCGGCAGAATCAGGGCTCCACCTTCTGGGTACAGGTACATCTGGATCTCAATCCTAACGCACCGGCGATTCCACGCATGCTGGACGATCTGCACGCCACGCCGCTGGCTTATATCGAACCCCATCCGGCGGTGGCGAAAGCGGTTCAGGAGATGCTGAGCATTACGCCTCTGCAGGTGCAGCACTTTGCCAGCCTTGACGATCTGCCCGACGCCCATTTCCCGCTGCTGCTGATGGGGCTGCCGGTCAGCGATCCGCATCCGGCTACGCTGTCCGATGCGCTGATTGCCCGCCTGCGCGCAAACGCCGACTCCGTGCTGCTGGCGCTGCCAAGTGAAATGATGCTGTTCGCTGACGATTTGCGCGCGCGCGGTATCGCCGGCTGCATTGCCAAACCGGTGTCGCTGACGCGATTGCTGCCGATGCTGCTCGATCTCAACATGCGTCACAGCGACGCCGCCCCGCGCGGCGTAAGACAGCCGCTGACGGTGATGGCGGTGGATGATAATCCAGCCAACCTGAAGCTGATCGGCGCATTGCTGGAGGAGCAGGTCCAGAACATCATTCTGTGCGACAACGCCAGTCAGGCGATTCACCAGGCGCGGCAGCAGCGGCTGGATGTGATTCTGATGGATATTCAGATGCCAGACATCGACGGCATCCGCGCCAGCGAGATCATCCGCAGCCTGCCACAGCACGCCAGCACGCCGATTGTCGCGGTCACGGCGCATGCGCTGGATGGCGAACGCGAGCAGCTGATCGCCGCTGGCATGAATGATTATCTCGCCAAACCGATTGATGAGGACAAGCTGAAGCAGCTGCTGCAGCGCTATGCGCCGGGCAGCGTGGCGAGCGCGGTGCGACAACCGGCGATCGCGCCCTCACTCGACTGGGCGCTGGCACTGCGCCAGGCGGCGAATAAAGCCGAGCTGGCGCGCGATCTACTGCAGATGCTGCTGGATTTTCTGCCGGAAGTGGAGCAGCGCGTGGCGCAGTGTATGGCGCAGAATGACGTCGATGGGCTGCGCGAGATTATTCACAAGCTGCATGGCAGTGCCAGCTATAGCGGCGTGCCGCGGCTGAAACAGCTGTGTCAGCAGCTGGAGAAGAGTCTGCATCAGGAGAGCGATATCGCAGCGCTGGAACCAGAACTGCTGGAGCTGAGCGACGAGATGGCGAATGTGGCGCGCGAAGCGCGTCAGGTGCTGGGCGTGGTGTAGTGAGGGTTGTGCGCTGGGCCCTCACCCTAACCCTCTCCCGGCGGGAGAGGGAACCGTCCGGTGCGATCCAGAGGAACAGCGCGAAATCCAAATCCGTGCACTATCAGCCCCCTCTCCCGCCTGCGGGAGAGGGCTGGGGTGAGGGAAAAACCGCACCGCCTCCCCCTTACAACCCCTGCCCCACCTTAATCGTGGCAGCAACATTCCTTGCCGTCAGGCGGACATTCTGCGCGGCATTGGCCAGCGCCTCTTCCAGCGAACAGATACCCGACAGCACGCTGTACACCGCGTCGATCCCGTGCTGATGCACCACACCGACATCCGCCGTCAGGCTGCCGGCAATACCGATCACCGGCTTATTGAACTGCTTCGCCACCTGCGCCACGCCAACCGGCACTTTGCCGTTAACTGACTGACTGTCGATGCGCCCTTCACCGGTAATCACCAGATCGGCATCCTGCACCTGCTGCGCCAGTCCCAGCGCTTCGGTGACAATCTCAATGCCGCGCCGCAGTTCCGCGTGGCAAAACGCATGCAGCGCTGCGCCCATGCCGCCGGCTGCACCACCGCCGGCGATGTGCAGCACATCAATATCCAGATCGCGCTGAATAATCGCGGCGTAATGGCCGAGCGCGGCATCCAGCTGCTGCACCAGCTGCGGCGTGGCCCCCTTCTGCGGGCCAAAAATCGCCGACGCCCCTTCTTCGCCAATCAGCGGATTGGTCACGTCGCATGCCACTTCAATGCGGCACTGCAGCAGGCGCGGATCCAGATCGGCGATCTCAATCTTCGCCAACTGCGGCAGGGCCCCGCCGCCGTAGCCAATCCCGCTGCCGTCGCTGTCCAGCAGACGGGCACCGAGCGCCTGCACCATGCCGGCACCGCCGTCGTTAGTGGCGCTGCCGCCGATGCCGATGATGATGTGATCGACGCCGCGATCCAGCGCGTTTTTGATCAGTTCACCGGTACCGTAGGAGGTGGTGATCAGCGGATCGCGCTGTGCCGCAGGCACCAGCTCCAGCCCGCTGGCCGCCGCCATCTCAATAAAGGCGGTACGCGCATCACCGGATAATCCGTAAAACGCGTCGACCGGCTCGCCGAGCGGCCCGGTCACCGTCAGTCTGACGATGTTGCCCTGGGTTGCCGCCACCATTGCTTCAACCGTGCCTTCTCCGCCGTCGGCGACCGGTATTTTGACATAGTCAGCGGCGGGGAAAATTTCGCGAAATCCCGCTTCTATCGCGGTAGCCACTTCCAGGGCGGACAAACTCTCTTTGTATGAATCCGGTGCGATGACAATTTTCATAGGCAATCCGAGCGCGGTAGGTGACGGAAATCCGTCTGGCTTAGGCAGTACAGCGTCCGGCATCCGCAGACACCGGACGCGGGCACTACCGGGTGATCTCAACTTTGGCTAATTTTTCATAATAGCAAGCCAGCGCGCTATGATCGGACGTACCCTGCCCGTCGACTTTTAGCGCCTGCATCATCTCCATCACCGCTGCGGTCAGCGGCAGATGTGCGCCAATGCCGTGTGAGGTATCAAGCGCATTGGCTAAGTCCTTGATATGCAAATCGATACGGAAGCCAGGCTTAAAGTTGCGATCCAGCACCATGGGCGCTTTGGCATCCAGCACGGTGCTGCCCGCCAGACCGCCGCGAATCGCCTGGTAAACCAGTTCCGGATTGACGCCGGCTTTGGTGGCCAGCGACAGCGCTTCTGACATCGCGGCAATGTTGAGCGCCACAATCACCTGGTTGGCCAGTTTAGTGACGTTGCCCGCGCCGATATCGCCGGTGTGCACCACCGAACCGGCCATCGCCTTAAGAACATCGTAGCACTGATCAAACAGCGCTTTATCGCCGCCGACCATCACCGACAGCGTGCCTTCAATCGCTTTTGGCTCACCGCCGCTCACCGGCGCATCCAGCATTCTGATGCCTTTTTCTGCCAGCGCATCATGCACTTCGCGGCTGGCCAGCGGCGCGATGGAGCTCATGTCGATCACCACCAGCCCCGGCTTCGCCCCTTCGATGATGCCGTTCTCGCCCAGACACACCTCTTTCACCTGCGGTGAGTTCGGCACCATGGTGATCACCACGTCAACCTGCGCGGCCAGCTCTTTCGGCGTTTTCGCCACGGTGGCACCCAGCTCCACCAGTTCGGCTTCGTTGCTGGCGTTGTGGTCGCGCACCACCAGGGTGTAACCGGCTTTCACCAGGTTTTTACTCATCGGTTTGCCCATGATGCCGAGGCCGATAAATCCAATTTTCATTGCCTTTCCCCTTCGTCAGTTACTGCTTAAATTTGTCGCACAGCGCCTGCGTGGCGTGGCGGAAAACACCGAGATCGCTGCCGACGGCAACAAAGCTGGCGCCCCATTCGAGATAACGGCGTGCGTCAGCCTCCACCGGCGCCAGAATCCCGCTCGGCTTACCGGCAGCTTTGGCGCGCTCAAGGATGTAACGGATCACTTTCAGCACTTCCGGATGCGCCGGCTGGCCGAGATAGCCCAGCGCCGCTGACAGATCGCCCGGGCCGACAAAGATGCCGTCTACGCCGTCCACCGCCGCGATGGCGTCAATGTTGTCCACCGCCTGCTGAGTTTCGATTTGCACCAGCACGGTGATGTTGTCATTGATGGTGGCGTTGTAGTCCGCCAGCGTGCCGTACATGTTGCTGCGATGCGAAACCGACACGCCGCGAATACCGGCTGGCGGATAGCGGGTCGATGCCACCGCGCGCGCCGCCTCTTCTGCGGTTTCCACGAAAGGAATCAGGAAGTTATAGAAGCCAATATCCAGCAGACGCTTGATGATGATCGGCTCATTGCACGGCGGTCGCACCACCGGCGCGCTCGGGCTGCCTTTCAGCGCCATCAGCTGCGGAATAAAGGTGGTGATGTCGTTCGGCGCGTGTTCGCCGTCCAGCACCAGCCAGTCAAAGCCCGCCAGCCCCAGCACTTCCGTGGTGAGAGGATTGGCAAGGGCGCACCAGCTGCCAATCAGGGTTTCCCCTGCCAGCAAACGACGACGAAAAGGGTTGGGCCAGGCATTGCTCATGATCTCTACTCCTGTTATTTAGCACCACCGCCCGCGGGCGCGCGGAATAAAATCAGCGCACCAGGCACGGACGCTTGTTATCAAATGTCCAGTTCGGCACGAGGAACTGCATCGCCTGCGCATCGTCGCGCGCGCCCAGTCCATGCTGCTGATACAGCGCATGGGCCTGCATCACCTGATCCATGTCCAGTTCGACGCCAAGGCCCGGCTTCTGCGGCACCTGCACCATGCCGCCCTTGATCTGCAACGGCTCTTTGGTCAGGCGCTGATTGCCCTCCTGCCAGATCCAGTGGGTGTCGATGGCGGTAATGGCGCCCGGTGCGGCGGCGGCCACATGGGTGAACATCGCCAGCGAAACATCGAAATGGTTGTTGGAGTGCGAACCCCAGGTCAGGCCGAAGTCGTGACACATCTGCGCCACGCGCACCGAGCCCTGCATGGTCCAGAAGTGCGGATCGGCCAGCGGAATATCGACCGACTGTAGCGACAGCGTGTGGCCCATCTGGCGCCAGTCGGTAGCGATCATATTGGTGGCGGTGGGCAGACCGGTGGCGCGCCGGAACTCGGCCATCACTTCACGTCCGGAGTAACCCTGTTCAGCGCCGCATGGATCTTCTGCATAAGCCAGCACGCCTTTCAGCTGTTTACCGAGCAGGATGGCCTCATTCAGCGACCAGGCTCCGTTGGGATCGAGCGTCACGCGCGCCTGCGGGAAACGCTTCGCCAGTGCGGTTACCGCTTCGGCCTCTTCACCGCCGCGCAGTACGCCACCTTTCAGTTTGAAATCGTTAAAGCCATATTTTTCGTAGGCGGCTTCTGCCAGGCGCACCACCGCGTCCGGCGTCAGCGCTTCCTCATGCCGCAGGCGATACCAGTCGCACGGATCATCGGTCTGGCTCTGATACGGCAGTGACGTTTTGCGGCGATCGCCGACGTAAAACAGGTAGCCGAGCATCTCGACGCGGTCACGCTGCTGTCCTTCGCCCAGCAGCGACGCCACGTTGACGCCCAGATGCTGGCCGAGCAGATCCAGCAGCGCCGCTTCGATGCCGGTCACCACGTGAATGGTGGTGCGCAGGTCAAAGGTCTGATTGCCGCGCCCGCTGGCATCGCGATCGGCAAAGGTAGTGCGCACCAGGGTGAGGATATTTTTGTACTCGCCGACGGTTTTTCCGGTTACCAGCGCCGCCGCATCTTCCAGCGTCTGACGAATTTTCTCACCGCCGGGGATCTCGCCCACGCCCGTGTGGCCGGCGTTATCTTTCACAATCACGATATTGCGGGTAAAAAACGGCGCGTGGGCACCGCTCAGATTCAGCAGCATGCTGTCGTAACCGGCCACCGGAATGACCTGCATCGCTGTAATTTTCGGGGTGTGACTCATTTCCTGCTCCTTATGCATGGCGGCGTCCAAAAGCCGGACGCTTGCGGTCGAACGACCATCCGGGAACCAGATATTGCATTGCCGTGGCGTCATTACGTGCGCCTGCCGGCAGCGATTGATACAGGGCGTTAGCCTGGCGCAGGCGATCCCAGTCCAGTTCAACACCGAGGCCGGGTTTGTCCGGCACGGCAATTTTGCCGTTGCGGATCTGCAGCGGCTCTTTGGTCAGGCGCTGGTCGCCCTCCTGCCAAATCCAGTGGGTATCGATGGCGGTCGGTTTACCCGGTGCCGCTGCGCCGACGTGGGTAAACATCGCCAGCGAAATGTCGAAGTGATTATTGGAGTGGCAGCCCCAGGTCAGCCCCCACTCATCACACAGCTGCGCCACGCGTACCGCGCCGCTCAGCGTCCAGAAGTGCGGGTCGGCCAGCGGAATATCGACCGCGTTGAGCATCACCGCGTGGTTCATCTCCCGCCAGTTGGTGGCGATCATATTGGTGGCGACCGGCAGACCGGTGGCGCGGCGAAACTCGGCCATGACTTCGCGCCCGGAATATCCCTGCTCGGCACCGCACGGATCTTCGGCATAGGTCAGCACCTCGTGCAGGCCTTTGCACAGCGCGATGGCTTCATCCAGATGCCAGGCGCCGTTGGGATCGACGGTGATGCGCGCGTCCGGGAAACGCTGCTTCAGTGCCACTGCCGAGGCAATCTCCTGCTCGCCCGGCAGCACGCCGCCTTTGAGTTTGAAATCTTTGAAGCCGTACCTGTCCTGCGCCGCTTCGGCTAAGCGCACCACCGCGTCCGGCGTCAGCGCCTCCTGGTGGCGCAGGTGATACCAGTCGTGACCGGCCGCGTCTCCGCTCTGATACGGCAAATCAGTCTTACGCCGATCGCCAATGTAAAACAGGTAGCCCAGCACCGTGACCTCATCGCGCTGCTGACCTGGCCCCAGCAGCTCGGCTACTGGCACGCCGAGGCACTGGCCGAGCAGATCGAGCAGCGCCGCTTCCAGCGCCGCCACCGCATTGACCCGCAGCTCAAACGTCCAGGCGCCGTTGCCGAAAGTATCGAAATCCGCCGACTGGTTACCTTTGTGCACCTGCTGCACCAGCCGGTTCATGCGCGCCACCTGCTGCCCTTTCACCTGCGGTATTGCCGCGACCAGCGTCTGATAAATGGTTTCACCGCCCGGCGCTTCGCCGACGCCGGTGTGGCCGGCGCTGTCGGTCAGCACCACGATATTGCGGGTGAAGCAGGCGCTGTGCGCACCGCCGATGTTGAGCAGCATGCTGTCGTAACCCGCCACCGGGACCACCTGCATGTCGGTAATCACCGGGGAACTTTGCGTATTCATATTCGGTTCCTTATGACCGGGGTTTGAGTTCGACACGTTTGATATCGCCGGTTATCACCAGGAAGCTGAACGCAGCCACAAACGCATGGATGCCGACATAAATCAGCGCCCCTTCAAACGAACCGCTGGTGGCGATGATGTAACCAATGGCAATCGGCGTGACAATGCCAGAGAAGTTACCGAACATATTGAACAGGCCGCCGCTCAGGCCGCTGATCTCTTTGGGTGCGGTATCGGCCATCACCGCCCAGCCCAGCGCACCAATGCCTTTACCAAAGAATGCCAGCGCCATAAACAGCACCACTACCCATTCGGTTTCGGTGTAGTTACACATCACCATGCTGATGGAGAGCAGCATACCGATGACAATCGGGGTTTTACGCGCGATGTTTAGCGAGCCGGTTTTACGCATCAGATAATCTGAAATCACGCCGCCCAGCACGCCGCCGAGGAAGCCGCAGATGGCGGGAATCGAGGCGATCATGCCGGCTTTAAGAATCGACATGCCGCGCGCCTGCACCAGATACACCGGGAACCAGGTAATAAAGAAGTAGGTCAGGGCGTTAACGCAGTACTGACCGAGATAGATCCCCCACATCATGCGGGTGGAGAGCAGTTGCTTGATTTGAAACCACTTCTCATCCCAGCTCACTTTACGCTCGGCTTTCTTCGCATCCATGTTAATCAGCGCACCGCCCTGCTCCATGTACTCCAGCTCGGCTTTGTTCACGCCAGGGTGATCGTTCGGGTCATGAATTACTTTCAGCCAGATAAAGCTGAGAATGATGCCCAGCCCGCCCATGAACCAGAACACGTGCGCCCAGCCCACCTCGGCCACCAGCCAGCCCATGATCGGTGCGAAAATCACCGTGGCGAAGTACTGGGCGGAGTTAAAGATGGCGACGGCGGTACCGCGCTCCTGCGCCGGGAACCAGGCAGCAACAATACGGCTGTTACCCGGGAAAGACGGCGCTTCCGCCAGCCCCACCATGAAGCGCAGCAGGAACAGTGACACCACAATGCCGAAGCCGCTGAAGATGTCGACGAAGCCCTGCAACAGGGTAAACAGCGACCACAGGAAGATGCTCCAGAAATAGACGCGTTTGGAGCCGAAGCGGTCCAGCAGCCAGCCGCCAGGAATCTGACCGATAACGTACGCCCACGAGAAGGCGGAGAAGATGTAGCCGAGGCCGACGGAATCGAGACCGATCTCCTTCGACATCGCCGAACCGGCAATCGAAATGGTGGCCCGGTCACCGTAGTTGAACGAGGTGACGATAAATAACATCACCACAATCCAGTAACGGGCGTTGGTGCGCTTCTGCACCGCTGCCGCTGTCTGGCTGTAACTATTCATGATGCACTCCTGAAATATAGCGAACGCTACATTCACTCTGACTGCATACACATCGCGTTGGGTATCAGAATGATGTTGGGTTAAACACGGCGATTGTTGTTATGGCAAAACGATGATGCGTCGTGACGAATAACCAAACGTCGAAGAACGGCAATCAGTATAGGAACAGCATCGCCGCGAAACACTGGAGGAACGCCCGAGGATAATCATCAATCCGGCACGATTTTCTGGCATTTGCCCATAACGCTGCGGCGTGGCTCACGGAACCCGCCATCCAGCCGCCAGATTGCTGCAAAAGTGAACAGCAAGCGTACGCTTTGTGAGGCTCTTCACTTGCGTTTGGTAAAACGAACCAAACTGCGCGCCGATCGCGGCACAAAGCCAGTCAGTTGCACAATGCGCGGGTGAATACCCCTGCTTATACTGAGGCTGGCAAATAACGATGATGTGACGGACGTGATTTCAACCGCACCGCTATAACCGGTGCGACGAACCGGAAGGTGAGCAATGAACCGACCTCTGACAGACAAACCGCGCTACATTAAAGTGCACGACGCCGATAACGTGGCGATAGTGGTCAACGATCAGGGATTGCCCGCAGGCAGCCGCTTTGATGACGGTCTGCAGCTGACTGAGCATGTGCCGCAGGGGCACAAAGTGGCGCTGAGCGATATCGCCCTCCACGGTGCCATCGTGCGTTACGGTGAAGTGATTGGCACAGCGCTGCGCCCGATTGCGCGCGGCAGCTGGATTGAGGAGTCGCTGGTGGCGCTGCCCGCCGCCCCACCGCTGGCCAGCCTGCCGCTGGCAACTAACGTGCCGCCGCCCCTGCCACCGCTGGAAGGATACACCTTTGAAGGCTATCGCAATGCCGACGGCAGCGTCGGCACGCGCAATCTGCTCGGCATCACCACCAGCGTGCACTGCGTGGCGGGCGTGGTGGATTACGTGGTGCAGCTGATTGAGCGCGATCTGCTGCCGCGCTACAGCAACGTCGATGGCGTGGTGGCGCTCAACCATTTATATGGCTGCGGCGTGGCGATCAACGCACCGGCGGCGGTGGTGCCCATTCGCACCATTCACAATCTTGCGCTGAATCCTAATTTTGGCGGCGAAGTGATGGTGGTGAGCCTCGGCTGCGAGAAATTACAGCCGGAGCGCCTGCTGACCGGTACACCGGACGTACAGGCCATTTCGCTGGATGAGCGCGACATCGTGCGCCTGCAGGATGAGCGTCACGTGGGCTTTGGCGCGATGGTCGATGAAATTCTGCAGGTGGCCGAGCGCCATCTGAAAAAACTCAACCAGCGTCAGCGCGAAACCTGTCCGGCGTCGGCGCTGGTAGTGGGTACCCAGTGCGGCGGCAGCGACGCGTTTTCCGGCGTGACGGCCAATCCGGCGGTTGGCTTTGCCTCGGATCTGCTGGTGCGTTGTGGTGCGACGGTGATGTTCTCGGAAGTGACCGAGGTGCGCGATGCGATCCATCTGCTGACGCCGCGTGTGGTAAACGAAGCGGTGGGCAAACGGCTGCTGGAGGAGATGGCGTGGTACGACGATTATCTGAGCCAGGGGCAAACCGACCGCAGCGCGAATCCATCGCCGGGCAATAAAAAAGGCGGTCTGGCCAATGTGGTAGAAAAAGCGCTGGGCTCAATTGCCAAATCCGGCCGCAGCCCGATTGTCGAAGTGCTGTCACCCGGACAGCGCCCGACGCAGCGCGGACTGATTTACGCCGCCACGCCGGCCAGCGATTTTGTCTGCGGCACCCAGCAGATGGCCTCCGGCATTACGCTGCAGGTGTTCACCACCGGGCGCGGCACGCCTTACGGCCTGGCGGCGATTCCGGTAATCAAAATGGCGACGCGCAGCGCGCTGGCAAACCGCTGGCACGATTTAATGGATATCAATGCCGGCACCATCGCGACGGGCGAAGAGAGTATTGAACAGGTCGGCTGGCGGCTGTTTGAGCTGATTCTGGATATCGCCAGCGGACGTAAACAGACGTGGTCAGATCGCTGGGGAATCCGTAATCAGCTGGCGGTATTCAATCCGGCACCGGTGACGTGATGTGCACACCTGGCGGAAGAGGAAGCGGTTCGGGTGAACCGTTAAGGTTAATCCCTGCAGCCCCCGCGCGCACAGGCTGTTCCCTCTCCCGCCTGCGGGAGAGGGTTAGGGTGAGGGCCTGATTTACAACAACTTACCCCAGCTCTCCACCCACGGCGTGGTCACTGACTCGGGCTCCGGATTTTCCGTCGCATCCACCAGCAGCACCTCGCCAATACGCTGCGCCTGCTGCTCCTGCAGCGTGGCATCAAAAGTCTTTCCTGCTCCACAGAAATGGTCGTAACTGCTGTCGCCTAAAGCGATCACGCCATAGCGCAGCTCAGGCTGATAGCCCAGTTCATCGCGCACCTGCACATACAGCCGCGCGATATTGTCCGGAAAATCGCCCTGCCCGGTGGTCGAGGTAACAATTAACGCGACCTCTTTGCTGTAAGCCTGCCAGTCGGCCAGTGACGGATCTTCAAACACCTTCACCTCATGCCCCTGCGCTTCCAGCACCGGCTGCGCCTCTTCGGCAACCAGCAGCGCGTTGCCGTACACCGTACCTGTAAAAATGCCAATCTTTGCCATTTTGCCGCTCCTTTATTCTGTCGGCTTATCCTGGACTGCCTCAGCGGCAAACTCAACCCTCGGCACCTCGGGCAGTTGCTGCTGCCAGCCAAACGATTGCAGCATCTGCTGCCAGACGCGATCCAGCCCGGCGCGAATCACCAGCGGTTCGCCAGTCACCGGATGCGTTAGCGTCAGCGCACTGGCGTGCAGCATCAGGCGATCCATGCCAAAGTGGGCTGCGGCACCGCGGTTCTGCCGCAGATCGCCGTGCGAGCTGTCACCAATAATCGGATGACGCAGGTGTGCCATATGGCGCCGCAGCTGATGCTTGCGCCCGGTGTGCGGCGACAGCTCAACCAGCGTATAACGTGCGCTGAGGTACTTGCCGATGGCCACCGGCAGTTCTGCCTGCGCCAGCGCGCGATAATCGGTGACCGCCGGCTGTGGCGCGCGCGGTTCCGTGACAAACTTGTCCGCAATTTTATCCAGCTCTTCTACCAGCGGATAATCCAGCGTTGCGCTACCGTCCAGCCAGCCGCGCACCACTGCGTGATAGGTTTTCTGAATCTGATGCTGCTCAAACTGCTGCGCCAGCAGCCGCCCGATTTCGCTGGAGAGCCCCATTAGCAGCACGCCAGACGTGGGACGATCGAGGCGATGCGCGGTAAATACGTGCTGACCAATCTGATCGCGCACCGTCTGCATCACCACCACTTTCTCTTTGCGATCGAGCCAGCTGCGGTGCACCAGCCAGCCCGCCGGTTTATTTACCGCAACCAGCCATGCATCATGATAAATGATCTCCAGCATCAGACGTCCGGCGGCGCAAACAGCGCATCAAGCTGGCTGAGCGTCAGCAGCAGCGCTGCATGGCCCGGCGTGGTGGGCGGCAGGGCCATCTCATAATAAGGTGTAACGGCGAAGTTTTGCGGCAGCGCGGCGCCGGCGTCAAGCAGCGCCTGCATGCGCGGCAGCAGGACCCACTGCAGCCATTCGAGCGGCTGCAGGGTATCGAGACAGAAAGGTTGCGTGCTATTAAAGGCTTCCGCCGCCGGGGCGTGCGTCTGCCAGTGGCCGTGTTCGCGCATCACCGCTTCGACCTGCTGCAGCCGCTGAATAATCAGGTGCGTCGACATACGCTACCTCCGCGTCAAAAAGGGGCGGCAAGCATATCATTAGTGGGTGCGCGCGCAAAAACGGCATAAAAAAAGGGAGCACTGTGATTACAGTGCTCCCGGTTCGTTTGCAGCATTCCCGCCACCGCTGTGCTCCCTGCTCATCCTTGACAACTGTTCCTGCGCTTTCCGTCGCCTGTCATCGTGACATTGGTCCTTAGCATCCTGGCCCGCCACATCCCGCGTGGCTCTCATTCTCCATCCTGGAGGTGTCCTTTACTCACTCCGGAGTGTCCTGCTTCATCCTGAAGCCTTCCCTGTGACGTAAACTCCGTTACGTTCCTGCCGCCTGGCTGACATTCTCCTGAACGTCTCTCAATCCGTGGCTTCCTGCCAGTGGTGACTATTCTGGCAGAAACCATCGCAATAACAAGTCAGTAAGCGCCGTTAAACGATTAAGCCATGTCTGTATTTTCGGATTGATGCCATAACTGCATGATTCACAATATTTTTACATTGCGGACTTCCGGAAGTCTGCGTAATGTTCTGGCGATCTCGCACAACAGTTGTGAGAGATCTCTTACAAAGGCTGCGAGAAAAGTCTGCAACTCACGAACTAACCGGTTGTAAAGCATTAAGAAATGTCTGAATATCCACCGCCAGTTTCTGCCGTTTTTTCGTTCCCGGCTGCTCCACAATCACCTCACCGGTCAGATTACACACCGCGATAACATCCTGCTCCGAATCTGTCGTGGCGATAAACAACGTCGGGCTCTGTTTCAGACGGCGCTTCATCACCAGATGACCAATCAGGTTCTCCTGCAGGCGGGTAAAATCGTCCTCGCTCCACACCTGCAGCAGCGTCAGCGGCTGCTGTGCAAACTGCGCGTGCATGTCGCCGGCAAATTGCGTGGTATAGAACGTGGTGAGGTCCGGCTGCAGCTGAATATCCAGTGCGCGCTCAACGGCTGCCAGCGAAGCTGGCAGGGTAAAGTCCTGCGGCTGCCACAGGACGCGCTCATCCAGTTCACTGATGATGCAGGGCGACGGCACGCCGTACAGCTCTGCGCTGGCGGGTAAATGGCCGTGCTGCTGCTGCCAGTGCGCTACATAACGGGCGGTAAAATCGCGCAGGGCCTCTGCGGTTTGCTGCATCATTCATCTTCTCGCTGGTGATCGGTTACACTGACTCCCTTTGATGGATTTTAGTGGTAACCGTTATGTCTTCTGAAAACCGGGATACGGCGCTGAACGGCCTGACTTTGGGTAAGCCCACCGCGTATGTTGATCGCTACGATAACACGCTGCTGCAGGCGGTGCCGCGCAGCCTGAATCGCGAGCCGCTCGGGCTTTATCCCGATAACCTGCCGTTCCACGGCGCAGATATCTGGACGCTGTATGAACTCTCCTGGCTAAACAGCAAAGGCGTGCCGCAGGTCGCGGTCGGCGAAGTGGTGCTAAGCGCCGACAGCGTGAATCTGATCGAGTCCAAAAGCTTCAAACTCTATCTTAACAGCTTTAACCAGACGATTTTCGCCGACTGGGGCGCCGTGCGGCAAACGCTGGAGCGCGATCTCAGCGCCTGCGCTAACGGCAAGGTCAGCGTGGCGCTGTTTCGCCTGAGCGAAGTGGAAGGTCAGCCGATCGGGCACTTCGCTGGCGATGTCATCGACGAGCAGGATATCACCATCAGCGATTACGGCTTTAACGCTGATTACCTCGCCAGCGCAACGGGCAGCGAAGTGGTTGAAGAGACGCTGGTCAGCCATCTGCTGAAATCGAACTGTCTGATCACCAATCAGCCGGACTGGGGCTCGGTGATGATTCGCTATCAGGGCCCGCGTATCGATCGCGAAGCGCTGCTGCGCTATCTGATTTCGTTCCGCCAGCACAATGAGTTTCACGAGCAGTGCGTCGAGCGCATTTTTAACGATATACAACGCTTTTGTCAGCCAGCAGCATTAACCGTCTATGCGCGCTACACGCGGCGCGGCGGGCTGGATATCAATCCGTGGCGCAGCAATGTTCCTTTCACGCCGGGCTACTCCCGCCTGGTGCGCCAGTAACAGATTGCGAGATGTCTCGCAGGCCGCCGCACGGATGCGCGGTTCCACTTGAGCATTCGCGGCCGACAACGGTACTCTGGTACAGGCGCGAGGGCGACAGCGTGCTTACCGAAGGATTTTCGTCACTGCGCTCAACGGGTTAAGCGCAGCGTCATCAGTCACGCATTTGCGTGTAAAGGAGTTCTCTTGATTACACATATCAGCCCGCTTGGCTCAATGGATCTGCTCTCCCAGCTGGAAGTCGACATGCTGAAGCGTACTGCCAGCAGCGATCTCTACCAGCTGTTTCGCAACTGTTCGCTGGCGGTACTCAACTCCGGCAGCCAGACCGACAGTAGCCACGAACTGCTTTCCCGCTTCGAAAACTTTGACATCAACGTGCTGCGCCGCGAGCGCGGCGTGAAACTGGAGCTGATCAACCCGCCGGAAGAGGCGTTTGTTGACGGCCGGATTATCCGTTCGCTGCAGGCGAACCTGTTTGCCGTACTGCGCGATATTCTGTTTGTTAACGGTCAGCTCTCGGCAGCGGATCGTCTGCAGAATCAGGATGTCACCGACTCCGCGCACATCACCAATCAGGTGTTCTCCATTCTGCGCAATGCGCGCGCGCTGCACGTGGGCGAATATCCCAACACCGTGGTGTGCTGGGGCGGTCACTCCATCAACGCGGTCGAATATCAATATTGCCGCAATGTCGGAACCCAGATGGGCCTGCGCGAACTGAACATCTGTACCGGCTGTGGTCCGGGCGTGATGGAAGCGCCGATGAAAGGGGCAGCGGTAGGCCATGCGCAGCAGCGCTATCACGACAGCCGGTTTATCGGCCTGACTGAACCGTCGATCATCGCTGCGGAGCCACCTAACCCGCTGGTGAATGAACTGATCATCATGCCGGATATTGAAAAGCGTCTGGAAGCCTTTGTGCGCATCGCGCACGGCATCGTGATCTTCCCGGGCGGCGTGGGTACGGCAGAAGAGCTGTTGTATCTGCTGGGCATTCTGATGAATCCGCAGAACAGCGATCAGGTCCTGCCGCTGATCCTCACCGGGCCAAAAGAGAGCGCCGATTACTTCCGCGTGCTGGATGATTTCATCGTTAATACGCTGGGTGAAGCCGCGCGCCGGCATTACAAAATCATCATTGATGATGCTGCGGAAGTGGCGCGTCTGATGAAGAAAGCCATGCCGCAGGTGAAAGAGTACCGCCGCGAAACCGGCGATGCCTACAGCTTCAACTGGTCGATTCGCATTGCACCGGATCTGCAGGTACCGTTCCTGCCGACCCACGAAAATATGGCCAACCTCAAGCTGTTCCCGAATCAGCCAGCGGAAAAACTGGCGGCGGATCTGCGGCGTGCCTTCTCGGGCATCGTGGCCGGTAACGTCAAAGAGATGGGGATCCGCGAAATCCGGGAAAAAGGTCCGTATCAGCTGCAAGGCGATGCCGATCTGATGCACCGCATGGACGAACTGCTGCAGGGCTTCGTCGCGCAGCAGCGCATGAAGCTGCCCGGCAGCGCTTACATCCCCTGCTACGAAATCATCAAATAACCCATCAGGAAGGCAGCCTGCGGGCTGCCGGTATCACTATGTCGCTTCATCTGCTTATTATCGACGCGCTCAATCTGATCCGCCGCCTGCATGCGGTGCAGGGTTCGCCCTGTCGTGAGGCCTGCGTGGCGGCGCTGCATCAGCTGCTGGGCCACACGCGACCAACGCACGTGGTGGCGGTGTTTGACAGCCATGACCGACAGCCTGGCTGGCGTCATCAGTTATTGCCGGACTACAAAGCGGGTCGCCCGCCGATGCCGGATGATTTACAGCAGGAGATGGCCTCGCTGCAGGCGGCTTTTGAGGCCAGCGGTGTCAGTTGCTGGGTTGCCGAACAGGATGAAGCGGACGATCTGGCCGCGACGCTGGCAGTGAAGATGGCCGACGCCGGTCATCAGGCCACCATCGTTTCCACCGATAAAGGTTACTGCCAGCTGCTGGCGCCGAGCATCCGCATCCGCGATTATTTTCAAAAGCGCTGGCTGGACGTGCCATTTATCGAACAGGAGTTCGGCGTCGCGCCGGCCCAGCTGGCGGATTACTGGGGCTTATGCGGTATCAGCAGCAGCAAAATTCCAGGCGTGCCCGGCATCGGGCCGAAAAGCGCACGGGAACTGCTGCTGCAGTTTGGTTCGCTCGAGGCGCTGTATCAGCAGCTGGATCAGGTACCTGAGAAGTGGCAGAAGAAGTTACGCGATCACCGCGCGATCGCGGAGGTGTGCCGACAGGTGTCAACGCTGAAGCGGGATTTGGTGTTGCAGGGGAATTTAAATACGCTGCGGTATCAGGGTCCGGCGCGTCATTGAGGCCGCCATGAATGGCGCCCCTACAGCAGCACGTCAAGCCTGAGCTGTTCAGGCTGGTTTCAGTCCCATTCCACAACAATCGCGGGTTTAGTTGCGGCGCAATTTATTGCGCGATGAATCGCGCCGCTACAAATGTTATGCGGCCTGCAGTTACCTGCATTAATACGAAGCAGCCAATCTGCGAAATAATTTGTGCTAGCGCAAGGCGGCAAGCCTGGGAGTCCCCGGGAGCATACATCAGTATGTGACCGGGGCGAGCAGGCGCAGCCAACGCCGCGATAGTGCAAAGAATGAAGCAGAAGTTCTGCGAAATAATTTGTGCCACCGCAGGACGACAAGCCCGAGCTGGTCAGGCAGGTTTCAGCCCCATTCCACACCGGTTGCGGTTTTGGTAGCGGCGCAATTTATTGCGCGATGAATCGCGCCGCTACAAATGTTATGCAGCCTGCAGTTACCTGCATTAATACGAAGCAGCCAATCTGCGAAATAATTTGTGCAAGCGCAAGGCGGCAAGCCTGGGAGTCCCGGGAGCATACATTAGTATGTGACCGGGGCGAGCAGGCGCAGCCAACGCCGCGATAGCGCAAAGTATGAAGCAGAACTAGCGTTCGTCGCGCCGTCCGCCGACTGCCGCCCAAATCCGGCGCACATGCACGGTCACTTCTTCGCGGTCGTGATACAGCTGGCGCGCCTGAATCTGCGCGTTTACGCCCTTCTCCTTCAGCGCCGCGTCCATCATTGCCAGGTTCTGCGTGACTTCTTCATAGCGCTTTTTCATTGGCAGCTTGAGGTTGAAGATCGCCTCACGGCACCAGCCGTTGACCAGCCATTCGGTCATCAGGCTGGCGACGCGCACCGGTTTTTCCACCATGTCACACACCAGCCAGCTGATGTTGCTGCGCGGCGGGCGGAATTTGAAACCGTCTTCGCGGCAGTGCGTAACCTGTCCGGTATCCATCAGGCTTGGCGCCATCGGGCCGTTATCCACCGCGTAGACCCACATGCTGCGCTTCACCAGCTGATAGGTCCAGCCGCCGGGGCAGGCACCAAGATCGACCGCATACATGCCGCTGCCCAGCCGTTCATCCCACTCATCGGCCGGCACGAACACATGGAATGCTTCTTCCAGCTTCAGCGTAGAGCGGCTTGGCGCATCGGCCGGGAACTTCAGGCGCGGAATGCCCATGTAAAACGGCGAGTTGTTGTGCGGCAGCGAATAACCAACGTAGCAGGTGCCCGGCGCGATAAAGAACACATGCACCACCGGACGTTTATTGCTCTCATAATTCAGCAGGATTTTGCTGTCGCGCAGGCTGGCGCGCAGCGGTACCGTCAGCTTTCGGCAAAATTTGGTCAGCTCTTTGGCTTCATTGGTGTCGGGCACTTCAACGCGCAGCTCGCCGCCCTTCTCCACTATGCCGCTCAGCATGCCGACGATCGGGGTAATACGATCTTCCGGCGGGAGATCGCGCAGCAGCTCGCCCACTACCAGCATTTGCCGGGCAAAAATCAGCTCCACGAACGGCAGCGTGGCGATCAGTTTTTCCGCCTCTTCCGGCTGATAGCACTCAAACAGCACGTAACCGGCGTCATCTTTAACACGCGGAAAACCGTAGATTTCGCGTTCCGCTGCTTTGGCACTGATTTCTGCCGCACACTCTTTCTCAAATCCCGGACGGCAATAGAGTAAAACTTTATTCATGGCGATCTGCCTTTCGTTTCAGACGCAGCGCGCCAATCAACATCAAAAACCAGCCAATCAGGAAGCACAGGCCTCCAACCGGCGTAACAAACACCCAAAACTTCAGGTGCGACAGCGCCAGACAATACAGGCTACCGCTGAACAGGACGATACCCAGCGCCATCGCGGCGCTACTCCAGTAAAACCAGATATTGGCGCGACGCAGCATCGCTGCGCCAATACCGATAATCGCCAGCGTATGATACGCCTGATATTCAAGGCCGGTATGGATCCACGCCATCTCGGCCGCGCCGAGCGCTTTGCTCAGCACGTGCGCCCCAAAAGCACCAAACGCCACCAGCAGAAAGCCGCTGATGGCGGCAAATATAAACATGGCACGACTGGACATTCATTTATCCTCAAGGTGAAACCGCACATCACTGTGCGGCAGGCAACGCGTTAGTGATCGTAGCGGAAGCGGAATTTTTCTTGTTCAGTTGCGGCTTTTTCCAGAATCCACTGCCGAAAGGCGGCTATTTTACCCAGTTCTGCCTGGCTGTCATGACAAACCAGATAAAAAGCATTTTTACTCACTAAGACATCGTTGAAAGGACAGACCAGACGTCCGGCCTCAATTTCACTCTGCGCCATCACATTATTAGCCAGCGCCACACCCTGGCCGTGGATCGCCGCCTGCAGCACCATGGCGCTGTGGCTGAAGATCGGCCCCTGCTGAACGTTAATGTGCTGCAAGCCCAGCTGACGAATATAGGATTGCCAGTCACGGCGCGAGGCGTCATGCAGCAGCGTGAAATGCGCCAGATCGGCCGGTGATTTGAGCGGGTTGTCGCCGGTCAGCAGCAGCGGCGAGCACACCGGCAGCAGATATTCGGCATACAATTTTTCTACCCGCAAACCGGGCCAGTTGCCGCGGCCGTAAAAAATCGCCACGTCGACATCGTCGGCCAGCTTCTCCTCATCACGGTCTACCGCCTGGATACGCACATCAATGCCCGGATAAGCCAGATTAAAGCTGGAAAGGCGCGGAACCAGCCACTGAATGGCGAAACTCGGCAACAGGCTGACGGTGAGAGCCCCTTTGGCACTGCGCGCCTGCAGTTTGCGCGTGGCATCGTTCAGTGCCGAAAAAATCTCTTTGATATCGAGATAGTAGCTTTGACCCTCTTCGGTCAGTAACAGCGAACGATTGCGCCGGCGAAACAGCTTGAGACCGAGAAAATCTTCCAGCGATTTAATCTGATGGCTGACAGCCGCCTGGGTGACAAACAGCTCCTCAGCGGCTTTGGTGAAGCTCAAATGACGGGCCGCAGCGTCGAAGACGCGAAGAGCATTAAGCGGCGGAAGGCGTTTTGACATGGTTTTCCGTACCCGGATTGACAGCGTAACACTGCAACTTATACAAAGTCGTTACGTATTAGATTTTTTAATCCGAGACATTATAATTTGTCCGTTGAGGAAGCTCCAGCAAATACCTATAGTTGCCGCACTTCCTGAGCCGGAACGAAAAGATTTCTGGAAACGTGCGAGAGATCGCAGACTTTTAGAGAGCTTTTGGCTTGTGGTCGTGATGTTGTGTTTGCATTTTGATCTGACGATTGCAGATCAAACTTTTAATTCCTGTAGATTTACCCTGTCTGTCCATAGTGATTTTAAATAGCACCGCAAATTGCGGTGCTTTTTTTTACCTGCTAACCGGGCTTACTGGCCCATTTCCACCATCTCTTTCACATCTGAGCGGTTAATCTGCTGCTCGTTGCCATTGGCATCTTTATAGCTGATCATACCGGTTTCATCGTCAACTTTTGGTTTGCCATCCGCAACAATGGTGCGACCATCATTGGTATGCATGACGTAGTTGCTGGAACAGGCGGCCAGGGTAAAGGCCATGGTGCACACGGCCAGCACTGCGGCGAGTTTATTCATCTTCTATCTCCTTGCAGATTGATTGCATTAAACCACCCGCGTGCGCTGACCAGTGGCAGCAAACAGAGCGATCGACTGGAACAGACCGATTCGTTATGCGGGTTTCGGTTCAAACCTTGCAATAATTAGCATAACGCGCTTTTCCAGCTTTGCCAGGCCACGGCGTGGCTTTCAGCCTGGTCCTAACATCCAAGTAAGTGAGCTGAGTATGACCCATTTCTCTCCTGGCGAGTTTCGTCAGCAGTTTCCCGCGCTGAGCGATGCGGGTGTCTATCTCGACAGCGCTGCCACCGCGCTGAAGCCGCAGGCGGTGATTGACGCGACCGCGCAGTTTTATTCGCTGAGCGGCGGCACCGTCCACCGCAGCCAGTTCGCCGCTGCCCGCGCGCTGACAGCACAATATGAACAGGCGCGGGCGCGCGTGGCGCACTGGCTGCAGGCGGCGGACGATCGGCAAATCGTCTGGACGCGTGGCACCACGGAGGCCATCAACCTGGTGGCGCACAGCTGGCTGGCACCGCGTCTGCAACCGGGCGACGAGATTGTGGTAAGCGAAGCCGAGCACCACGCCAATCTGGTGCCGTGGCTGATGGTGGCGCAGGCCAGCGGTGCGAAAGTGATAAAGTGGCCGATTGGCGCTGACCGGCGACCGGATATCGCCCTGCTGCCGCAGCTGCTCAACGCGCGCACCCGGCTGCTGGCGATAGGTCAGATGTCTAACGTGACCGGCGGCTGTCCGGATCTGGCGCAGGCGATTACGCTGGCGCACGGCGTCGGGGCGAAAGTGATGGTGGATGGCGCGCAGGGCGTGGTGCACTGCCCGCCGGATGTGCAGGCGCTGGATATCGACTTCTACGCCTTTTCCGCGCACAAGCTGTACGGCCCGATGGGCACTGGCGTGCTGTACGGTAAAGCGGAGCTGCTGGACGCGATGCTGCCGTGGCAGGGCGGCGGCAAGATGCTGACGCAGGTCGATTTCAGCGGCTTCACGCCGCAGCCGGTGCCGTGGCGCTTTGAAGCAGGCACGCCGAACGTGGCGGGCGTGGTCGGGCTGAGTGCGGCGCTGGACTGGCTGGGGCAGTACGATGCGGAAAAAGCCGAACGCTGGAGCCAGCAGCTGGCCAGCCTTGCCGAAGAGCAACTCAGCGCTATTCCCGGCTTCCGCAGTTTCCGCTGCGGCAGCGCCAGCCTGCTGGCGTTTGATATCGCCGGCATTCACCACAGCGATATCGTGACGCTGCTGGCGGAACAGGGCATCGCGCTGCGCGCCGGCCAGCACTGTGCCCAGCCGCTGATGGCGGCGCTTGGCGTCAGCGGCACGCTGCGCGTCTCATTTGCCCCCTATAATAATCTGCAGGACGTGGACGCGCTGGTGCGCGCCATGCACCATGCCGTGGATTTACTGAGTGAGTAACGTAATGACATCAACCCTGCTTGCCCCCCATCCGTTTGGTGACCTGATTACCGAAGCCAGCCTGACGGAGAAGTTTGCCCATTTTCATCAGTGGGAAGATCGCTACCGCCAGCTGATTCAGCTCAGCCGCCAGCTGCCGGCACTGCCGGAAGCGCTGAAAACGGCGGAAATTGAGTTGTCCGGCTGCGAAAACCGCGTCTGGCTCAGCAGCCAGCAGCGGGCCGACGGTACGCTGCATTTTTACGGTGACAGCGAGGGACGCATTGTGCGCGGATTGCTGGCGGTGCTGCTGACAGCGGTGGAAGGAAAAACGCCCGCGGCGCTGTTAGCCACAGACCCGCTGGCGCTGTTTGATACCTTAGGGCTGCGCGCGCAGCTGAGCGCCTCGCGCAGCAGTGGTTTACAGGCGCTGGCTGAGGCGGTACAGCGTGCTGCCCGCGCGCATCAGGCAGACTGACGCGCCGCGCGCGCGAGAAATTTTTTCAGCGCGTGCGACACCGCAACAAAACCAAAGGTGGCGGTCACCATGGTGGCCGCACCAAAGCCGGCGGCACAGTCCATGCGCTTTGGCCCTTCCGCCGTGCTGCGCGAAGCGCATACGCTGCCGTCCGGCTGCGGATACACCAGCGCCTCGGTAGAGAACACGCAGTCGATCCCCAGTTTACCCTTGCTGTTTTTCACTACGCCAAAATCACTTTTCAGCCGCTCGCGCAGTTTGGCAGCCAGCGGATCCTGAATGGTTTTGGCTAAGTCACTGACCTGAATCTGCGTCGGATCGATCTGTCCGCCGGCGCCACCGGTAGTGATCAGCGGGATCTTATTACGCCGGCACCAGGCAATCAGCGCAGCCTTAGGGCGCACGCTATCAATCGCGTCAATCACATAGTCGAACCCCGCCGCCATCAGCTCCGCGGTATTGTCCGGCGTGATAAAGTCATCGATGCAGATCACCTCACACTCCGGATTGATGGCGTGAATACGCTGCGCCATCACCTCAGTTTTCGCCTGACCGACATGCCCCTGCAAGGCATGAATCTGACGGTTGGTATTGGTAATACACACATCGTCCATGTCGATCAGGGTAATTTTACCGATGCCGGTGCGCGCCAGCGCTTCGGCCGCCCAGGAACCGACGCCGCCGATGCCGATGACGCAGAAATGCGCGTCGGCAAAACGCTGCAGTGCTTCCTGCCCGTAGAGACGCGCCGTGCCGCCAAATCGCTGGCGCCAGGCGTCGCTGACAACTTTCATAGCTAACCTTTTAGTACGATGCGCGGACGCGCACCCGACAAACCCAGGGTGCGCAGCCTATCAATTTGCGCCGATAATCAATGAACCATTATTGCCGTTTTGCGGATTGCTGAACAGCGGCTGGCCGGTTCCCGGCGCGGCTTTCAGCACCCAGACGCGGCCATAATGGTTGTAGAAGCCCGCCAGATGCGCCGCATCCGGGCCGACGCCCTGGTAGATATCGAAGTGCTGGCCTTTGATCGCGCCGCCCACGTCCAGCGCGACCATCAGGCGCATCTCATATTTGCCGTTGAATTTGCCCTTCTCATTCAGCTGCGGCACTTCAGCCAGCAGCGCCGTGCCGGCGGGAATCAGCGAACGATCGGACGCCACCGAGGCTTTGGCAATCAGCGGTACCGCGCTGGCGCCGCGCACCGGCACATACTCTTCCGGCTTAAAGAACACGAACGACTGGTTGGTTTCCAGTACGTTGCGCACTTCCTGCGGCGAGTGCTCCTGCGCCCACTGCCGAATCGCCTGCATCGACATGTCTTCGCGCTTCACTTCACCGCGATCGATCAGCTCTTTACCAATACTGTGGTAAGCCCAGCCGTTCTTGCCGCCGTAGCCGAAGAAGCGCAGCGGACGGCCATCGCCGAAATCGACATAGCCGCTGCCCTGCACGTCCATCATAAAGTTGTCGATCAGCGAGTTACTCCAGGCAATCACATAACGCTCATCCAGTGCGCCACTATAGATAGAAGCGCGGCTTGGCAGCTTCTGTCCGCGCGGACGCGGCGGCATGCGATAAATCGGATACTGGAATTCGCCCTGACGGGTATAACGCGCTTCCACCACCGGCGTGTAGTAACCGGTAAACTGTACGTTGCCGTAGCTGTCGGTGCCTTCCATCTGATAGGCGTTCAGGCCGAACTGGCGCAGCTGACGCGTATCAGCGCCGGAGAGCAGCCAGTTCTGAATCGCACTGTAAGTGCCGAGGTTGCGGCCATACAGACCGGACGACGCCGACTGGATCTGCTGCACCTGCAGGCCGAAATCACGGCCATTGACCGGACGCCCTTTGGCGTTCGGCTCATTCACCAGCCCGAGCGGTTGCTCCAGCTTGCCATCAATATATTGCTGACCGCGATCGGTCGGCTTAGAGCTACAACCGGCTAACAGCGCCAGAAATGCGCCAGTAAGTGCATACTTCGCCCAATGTCCTTTCATTACCTTCTCTTTTTAAGCTGGTTGTTTGCACGGCGACGATAGCAAAGGGGCAGACAGAATGAAATCTGCCGCAGGCTAGCGCGCTCACATCTGTATAATAAATCGCCCAATGGCCAAATAATTCAGCAACTGTTTGTCTATTTAGCGCTTTAACGCAAAAAAGGGGTTGCATCATCATACGCCCGGTGTATAGTGCGCATCCACGGACGCGGGGTGGAGCAGCCTGGTAGCTCGTCGGGCTCATAACCCGAAGGTCGTCGGTTCAAATCCGGCCCCCGCAACCAATTCTTCGTGATGAAGAGACAATGTGGCAAGTCGCTTAGCGCGACAGACGGACGCGGGGTGGAGCAGCCTGGTAGCTCGTCGGGCTCATAACCCGAAGGTCGTCGGTTCGAATCCGGCCCCCGCAACCAATTGTCTTAACGAAGAATACAATGTGCAAAGTCGCTCAGTGCGACAGACGGACGCGGGGTGGAGCAGCCTGGTAGCTCGTCGGGCTCATAACCCGAAGGTCGTCGGTTCGAATCCGGCCCCCGCAACCACTTCTTCTGCGGAAGAACATCACAACACCCTGACGGGTGTTTTTTTGTTTCTGCGCCCTGTAAAAAGCGGCATCGCTGCCGCCCTGCCCTAACGTCGTGCCAGCACGCCGCCTTTGTCAAAATACGCCTTAATACCGTGCAGAATGGCTTCCGCCACCTGATGCTGATAGCGCGGGGTACGCAGCTTCCGCTCCTCTTCAACGTTACTGATAAACGCCGTTTCCACCAGAATCGACGGGATATCCGGCGCTTTCAGCACCGCAAAGCCGGCCTGATCCACCGTGCGTTTATGCAGGTGGTTAATGTGGCCCATGCGCGTCAGCACTTCTTTGCCAAACTTCAGGCTGTCGCTGATGGTCTGCCGCTGCACCATATCGAACATGGTGTGGTCGAGATAGCGATCGCCACTCATGCTGACCCCGCCGATCAAATCCGCTTCGTTCTGCGTCTGGGCGAGAAAGCGCGCGGCGGCCGAGGTTGCGCCGCTGGTGGAGAGCGCGAAGACCGAAGAGCCGCGCGCCGCCCGGCTGGTAAAAGCGTCAGCGTGAATCGAGACAAACAGATCGGCGCGCTGCTTACGCGCTTTCGCGACCCGCACGCGCAGCGGTATAAACACATCTTCGTTGCGTGTCATGTAAGCCTTCATATTACGTTCTTTATCGATCAGCGCTTTCAGATAGCGTCCAATCTTCAGCACGATATCTTTCTCGCGCGTTTTGTACTTGCCATGCGCGCCGGGATCTTCCCCGCCGTGACCGGGATCAATCATGATAATAATCGGTCGATCGCGCCCGGCTTTGCCCGGTAGCGGCGCCTGCGCCGGTTGATCGCGCTCCAGTTCGCCCTGGTTGTAATCCTTCAGTAACGCCAGCAGCGGATCCTCTTCCTGTGACGACTGGCTGGGATAGAGATCGACCACCAGCCGGTGGCGAATACCCGCGACCGGATCGAGGGTGAAGGTTTTCGGTGCCACGCTGCGCTTCAGCTCCAGCACCACGCGCACCGTGGTGGGATCAAACTGACCGACGCGCGCGGTTTTAATGTAGGGATCGTCCACCCGCACCAGCTTATCAATGCCTTTCAGCGCACTGTTGATGTGCAGGTTCTGGATATCGATCACCAGCCGTTCGGGATTGCTCAGCGTGAATTGCTTATAGTGCAGCGCGACGTTGGATTCCAGCGTCACGCGCGAGTAAGTCGAGGATGGCCAGATGCGCACGGCCACAATGTGCTGACTGGCCGCAAAACCGCTGCGCGTCACGCTCAGCAACCACAGCGCACCTGCGCCCTGTAAAAGTCGTCTTCGGGTAAAAGCTTCGGACATGCCGCTCCAGCTACTGTGTTATGTCTAAAAAATCGTCAGTTGACGAGCAGAAGGCGAAAACTTTATTCAATGAGGAATGTCTTGTCTTGCCGGAAAAACCAGATAATGCAGTCTGTTAGCGTGGCTTGCATCATGAAAATCGTAAAGTAACGTCAGGTCCGATGCTTGCAAAAAGCGGCGAAAGAGCATAAAAATACATAAATTTCGAATAACCATTCACAGAGGGTTTACCGTGAAGGAACGCAGTACCGAACTGGTTCAGGGTTTTCGCCATACCGTTCCCTATATTAATGCCCACCGTGACAAGACGTTTGTCATCATGCTGGGTGGCGAGGCCATCGAGCATGAGAACTTCTCCAGCATCGTTAACGATATCGGCCTGTTGCATAGTCTCGGCATTCGCCTGGTGGTGGTTTATGGCGCGCGGCCGCAGATCGATGCCAGCCTCGCGCAGCAGCAGCTGGAGCCGATTTATCACAAACACACGCGCGTGACCGATGCCCAATCGCTGGAGCTGGTGAAGCAGGCGGCCGGGCGTTTACAGCTCGATATTACGGCGCGTCTGTCGATGAGCCTGAATAATACGCCGCTGCAGGGCGCGCATATTAATGTGGTGAGCGGTAACTTCATCATCGCTCAGCCGCTGGGCGTGGATGACGGCGTCGATTACTGCCACAGCGGCCGCATCCGCCGGATTGACGAAGAGGCGATCCATCGTCAGCTGGATAACAATGCCATTGTGCTGCTGGGGCCGGTAGCGGTCTCGGTGACCGGCGAGAGCTTTAACCTGACCTCGGAAGAGGTGGCGACGCAGCTGGCGATTAAGCTGAAAGCCGAGAAGATGATCGGTTTCTGCTCCGAACAGGGCGTAACCGATCGCGAAGGCACCATCATTTCCGAGCTGTTCCCGAACGAGGCGCAGACGCGTATTGATGAAATGGAGAGCGACGGTGATTTTCTCTCCGGTACCGTGCGCTTCCTGCGTGGCGCGGTCAAAGCCTGCCGCAGCGGCGTGCGCCGCAGCCATCTGATTAGCTATCAGGAAGATGGCGCACTGCTGCAGGAACTGTTCTCGCGTGACGGTATCGGTACGCAAATTGTCATGGAGTCGGCCGAGCAGATTCGCCGCGCCAACATCAACGACATCGGCGGGATTCTCGAACTGATTCGTCCGCTGGAGCAGCAGGGCATTCTGGTGCGCCGTTCGCGCGAGCAGCTGGAGATGGAGATCGACAAATTCACCATTATTCAGCGCGACAATATGACCATCGCCTGCGCGGCGCTCTATCCGTTCCCGGACGAGCAAATCGGCGAGATGGCCTGCGTGGCGGTGCACCCCGACTATCGCAGCTCTTCGCGCGGCGAGCTGCTGCTGGAGCGCGTGGCGCTGCAGGCGCGGCAGATGGGGCTGAAGAAGCTGTTCGTGCTGACCACGCGCAGTATCCACTGGTTCCAGGAGCGCGGCTTCACGCCGGTGGATATTGAGTCGCTGCCTGAAAGCAAAAAGCAGATGTACAACTATCAGCGTCGTTCCAAAGTGCTGATGGCAGACTTACGCTAAGCGCCACTGCTCATCAAAGCGCCGCTGAGGGCTATTCCCCGCGGCGGCGCAATCATCTGCCCTCTTCTCCCCCTAAGCGATCCAGCAACCCGCTGCGCCGCTGCGTGCGCAACTGCACCGCACGCCGGAACACCGCTTCATCACTGAACAGCGTCAGCTGGCTGCGCGCCCGGGTAATAGCCGTGTATATCAGCTCGCGCGTCAGTACCGGCAGGAACTGAGCCGGCATCACCAGCGCGGTGTGGTCAAACTCTGAACCCTGTGATTTGTGCACCGTCATCGCCCATGCCGTGTCATGGGCCGGCAGGCGACTTGGCTGTACCGCTTTGATGCTGCCATCAGGCAGCGGGAAGAACACCTTGAGCAGCCCTTCCTCATCGAACAGCGTAATGCCGATGTCACCATTGAACAGGCCGAGCGCGCTGTCGTTACGCGTCACCATCACCGGACGCCCCTGATACCAGCGGCTGCCCCCTGCCGGACGACGAATCAGCTGCAGCTGCATCAGCTTATGCTCAATACGCTGATTGAGCCCCTGCACGCCAAATGGCCCTTCGCGCAGCGCGCACAGCAGCTGATAACGGCCAAACGCAGCAATCACCTCGGCCGGTGCGGCACGCTGGTTAATCAGCTGGAGAAATGGCCGATAGCCTTCGGCAATCTGCGTCAGCATCGCCTGATACGCTTCGGCATCGTTGAGCGGCTGGCGCACGATATCGCTAAAGCCCGCCTGAAAGGCCGCCTCGACCGCCTGCGCTTCGCCGGCGTTGACCGCCGCAGCCAGCTGACCGATGCCGGAGTGCGCCGCGAAACGGTAGCTTTTGCGCAGCAGGCAGATGGCATCACGCACCGCCGGGGCCACCGCATCATCGGTGCCGGCAACCTCGCAGCCGGTCAGCGTGGTGAGCTGCAGCGCACGCACCGGACTATAGCCCGCCTCGGCACAGCGGCAGATATCCCCGAGTACCGCACCGGCTTCAACCGAGGCCAGCTGGTCGCGATCGCCGAGAAAAATCACCCGCGCGTGAGCGGGCAGCGCGGCGATCAGGTTTGCCATCATGCCGAGATCGACCATCGAGGCTTCATCGACCACCAGCACGTCGAGATGCAGCGGATTACCGGCGTGGTAGCGCAGGCGCTGCGTCTCCGGCTGGGCACCGAGTAAACGGTGCAGCGTGGTGGCTTCTGCCGGAAAACGCTGGCGCTCCGCATCGCTGACGTCGAGACTGCGCAGCGCCTTACCCAGCGACTCGGTGAGCCGCGCCGCCGCCTTGCCGGTAGGGGCGGCCAGCTGAATGCGCAGGGTTCCCTCACTGAGGCGAATCAGCGCTGCCAGCAGCTTCGCCACCGTGGTGGTTTTGCCGGTGCCGGGCCCGCCGGAGATCACCGCGGTTTTTTGCGTCAGCGCCACCGCCGCCGCAATTTTCTGCCAGTCCTCAGGCTGGCTGCCGAAAAAGGTATCCAGCACGCTGCGCACCTGTTCGGGCGCAAACAGCTGCGGAGCCGCCTGTGGCTGGAAGAAGCGCGCCACTTCCCCTTCGTGATGCCAGAGCCGGTGCAGATAGAGCCGGTTATCACGCAGCACCACCGGTGCCGGGCGATCGCTGGCGCTGAGCGCCTGCCAGTCCGCCAGCAGTGTCGGCCAGTCCTGCGGCTCGCCGGCGGCCTGCCAGATGGCGTGCGCCAGCTCCGGATGACGACCGCTGAACAGCCCTTCGCGGGTAAGCTGCGACAGCGGCAGGCAGACGTGACCGTCACCGGCTTCCGCGCTGAGACAGGCAGCCGCCAGCAGATGTGCGGGCCGATCGTCGTCGGCCAGCAGCCGGGCAAACTGAATATCCAGCGCCCGCAGCAGGCGCAGTTCTGCCGCCTGTGCCAATAGCGTACTCATGCTACTCATGCTGCTGCTCCCGGCCCGCGAAACAGGCTATCCAGTTGTGAAACGAAATCTGACGTCGGTCGGGTATGGAACACCCCGTTATCCGGCGAGCTGCCATCCATGCCGCGTAAAAACAGATAGAATACGCCGCCAAAATGCTGTTCATAATCGTAATCCGTCAGGCGGTGCTGCAAATAGCGATGCAGCGCCAGCGTATACAGCTGATACTGCAAATCGTAACGGTGGTCGATCATCGCCTGCGCCATCGCCTGCGGTGTGTATGCCTGATGGCTCTCGCCCAGCCAGTTAGATTTGTAATCCAGCAGATAGTATTTGCCCTGCCAGCGAAATACCAGGTCGATGAAGCCTTTCAGCATGCCCTGCACCTGACGGAAGTCGAGCGGCGGCGCCTGACGCGACAGCGGATCCTGCCGCATCAACGCGTCCAGCGCCGGTGCCGTCAGCAGTCCATCAATCGGCAGATAGAACTCCATCTCGATCAGGCGATTGCCCGGTGTGATGTCGCTCAGCCGGATCCCTTGAGTGTTGAGCGGCGTGTTCACCACGCGGGTAATCCACTCGCTCAGCATCGGCTGCCAGTGCAGCGGATAGCCGCTCTGCTGCAACTGCTGTTCCAGCTGCGGCGCTGAAGGCGGCTGGGTGAAGTCGAGCGATTCAAACAGCGTATGCAGGAAAGTGCCGGGCGCAGCGCCACGCGGGAAATGGTGCGGCGTCAGCGCGGCTTCCAGCACTTCCGCCTCGCGATCTTCCCCGACCGCTTCCGCATCGAAGCCCGGCATCACATCCAGCAGACGGTGGCTGCCGTGCTGCTGCAGCCCGGAGTAGCTGGTGACACGCCACGGATCGGCCAGCGCGCGCGTGACGCTGCGCGCATCCAGCTCATCGTCAACCTCGTCCAGCGCCTGCCAGCGTTCATGGCCCTGCGGCTGCGCCAGCACCACTTCGGTTCCGGTCACGCTGATGTCGTGCAGTAAACTCGCCAGCTGTTCTGCGGTGGCCGGCTCGCCGCGCTGCAGCAGGAAACCCAGCGCGCTTTTATGTAAATCGCTCTCGCCCTCTTTCTTGCGCGTGCCGCGAAACAGCGGTGCCACGCCGACGCTGCAGTGATACACCGAACGCGTCAGCGCCACGTACAGCAGGCGTAAATCCTCTGCCAGCCGCTCCTGCTCTGCCAGCGCCAGACTTTGCTCATCATTCTGCAAATCCAGCACCGCGTTGTAATGATCGCGGTCGTGATAAAGAGCGATATCCGCCTCGCGGAAACCGGCGGCAAACGGCAGCCACACCAGCGGATACTGTAACCCCTTGGATTTATGGATGGTGACAATCTGCACCAGGTGGCGGTCGCTCTCCAGCCGCAGCTGCTGGCTGGCCGACTGGCTGTCCGGTCGTGCGATCTGCTGCGCCAGATAACGCACCAGCGCGTGCGGACTGTCGAGCTGGGCCGCCGCCTCCTGCAGCAGTTCGCCGAGGTGCAGCAGATCGGTCAGGCGACGCTCGCCATTCTCTGAGGCCAGCAGGTTTTCTGCCAGCTGGCGCTCCAGCATCAGCTGACGCAGCATCGGCAGTACGCCACGCTGGTGCCACAATTGCTGCCAGCGGGCAAAGGTATCCACCAGCGCATCCCAGCCGCGTGCATCCTGATCCAGCGCGTCCAGCTGCGCGGCATCAAAGGCAAACAGCGACGTGGCCAGCGCGGTGCGCAGCATCCGCTCCTGCTCGGGCGCGAGGATCGCCTGCAGCAGCCACAGCAGTTCTCGCGCCTCGGGCGTGGTATACACGCTGTCGCGGTTGGATAGATACACCGAAGGGATGCCGAGCTGATTGAGCGCGGCGCGAATAAGGTTGGCTTCGTTCCGGCTGCGCACCAATACGGTGATGTCCGAGGCCTGCACCGGCCGCTGATCGGGGGTTTTGCCCAGCAGCGCGCACTGTTGCTGACCCGCCTGCAGCCAGCGGCTGATATCGGCGGCGCACTGCTGCGCCATCAGCTGCTGGTATTCGCTGACGCTGCAGCCTGCGCCCGGCTGTAGCCAGAAGCGCAGCGCGGCCTGCTCCTCGCCGTCGATACTCAGCGACAAACGCTGATTGGGCGGCGCGGCATTGACCGGCAGAAACGGGATGTCCGCAAACAGAAACGGTGCGGGCTGGCGCATAAACAGCTGATTGACGCTCTCCACCATCGCCGGTGACGAGCGCCAGTTGGTATCCAGCGTGTAGTGCGCGTGAACTTCACTGCGCGCGCGAATATAGGTAAAGATGTCCGCACCGCGGAAGGCATAGATAGCCTGTTTCGGGTCGCCAATCAGCAGCAGCGCATGCTGCGGCTGCTGTAAATAGAGCGTGCGGAAAATACGGTACTGCAGCGGGTCGGTATCCTGGAATTCGTCAATCAGCGCCACCGGAAAGCGCTGGCGAATCGCCTGCGCCAGCTGCTCGCCGCCGGGCTGTTGCAGCGCCTCGTCCAGCCGGCTCAGCAGATCGTCAAATCCCAGCAGCGCCTGCAGGCGTTTCTCTTTACGCACCGCGTGACGCACCTCCACCAGCGCGCGTGCAATCACCAAATCGCGCAGCGACAGCGGCTGCGCCAGGAACGTATCAATGGCGGCAAACAACGGGTGCTGCGGTGGCGCGCCCTTTTTAGTTTTTTCATTGAGCACCTGCTGACCGAAACGCGCCAGCTCGGCGGGGATCTGGTAATCCGCGGTCTCGCTCTGCGCCCAGGCGCTGACTTTGCTGACCCACAGCGGCAGGTTTTTGCTGCTGTAGCTGCGCTTATCGACATCAGACTGCCCGACCAGCGTCAGCACCTCTTCGCCCAGCGCACGCCACTGCGCTTTCATTTCGGCAATACGCGCCAGGTTGCTGCTGTGGCGCGATGTCAGGGTTTCACTGTCGTGCGGTGCCAGGCGCAGGCTGGGCGACTCGCCCTGCAGCCACGGGCGCAGCGTCGACAATAACTGTTCCGGCCCGCTCCATTCCGCAACGATGACGCGCGCAATATCCAGCGTCAGCGGATAGCAATGGCGCCGCCAGAAATCCGCCGTCGCCTGACGCAACAGCAGCTGTTCATCTTCAATCAGCTGCTGCTCAAACAGCATGCCGGACTCAAACGCATTGAGATTCAGCATGCGCTGGCAGAAGCCGTGAATGGTGAAGATCGCCGCCTCATCCATCTGCCGTTCCGCCGCCAGCAGCAGCGAGGCCGCCTCAGCGGGCTGGGCAATGTCGTCCAGCAGTTGCATCAGCATCGGATTTGCGCTGACGCCGCGCAGACACGCCAGCCGCAGCTCATGAATATTTTCCCGGATACGGCCGCGCAGTTCGGCGGTGGCGGCTTCGGTAAAGGTCACCACCAGAATCTCTTCCACCGACAGCGGGCGCGCATAGGCATTCGGTCCGCCAAGTCCCAGCAGCAAACGCAGGTAGAGCAGACCAATGGTAAAGGTCTTACCGGTGCCGGCGGAGGCCTCAATCAGACGCTCACCCTGCAGCGGCAGCGTCAGGGGATTGAGCGATTCAGGGCGCTGACTCATGGCGCATCACTCTTCACGGAGAGCGACTGCTGCAGCCGGGCGACTTCATCCCAGGTGGTAAAGCCCGGCAGCGGCGCGTAATCCGCATCGTGGGTGCCATCGTGACTGCCGCCAATCTGCGAGATCATCGCCATGCCCTGCTGCGCCAGCACGGCCTGATGGAAAAAGTCAGCCAGGCTGGCCGGTGTCAGCTGCTGAATTTGCGCAATCGCCTTTTCGCGCGTATTAAACGCGAAGTTCTGGCGATTGAAATCACGACTGTAACGGTTGGCCTCTTCATCCAGCGTTTGCGGACGCTGTTTCAGATCGTTGATCAGTGCCTGCTGATACTGGGCGAAATCTTCCGCTTTCATGCTGCGCAGACGCTGTTCCGCCTGCGGATAGAACGCCTGGAAACGCTGCAGCAGATAAGCGGGCGCTTTACTGTTGCTTTGCAGCAGGAAGCCAATGCCCCACTGGCGACCAATCGGCATCTGATAGGCAAACACTGCATAGCCCAGCTGCTCCTCGGTGCGCAGCTGATTGTAGAACCACGGCTGCACAATCTGGCTCAGCATGGTGCTGTTAGCCATACTTTGATACTCGCTGTAGCCGAGCGGCACATACAGCGTCGCCAGCGCCGAGTCGGTGCTGCTGCCGGTTTTCTGCAGATTGGCTTTGATCGGCTTATCCACCACCACATAATCGCTGTGCCAGTAACCATGCCCCGCGCTGTGCAGCTGCTGTTTAAGCTCTTCGCCCAGCTGCCTGACGCGATCGGCCGACAGATTGCCGACCACCATCATTTCCGGCGTGGCGTGCTGGATCAGCGCATCGCGGTAATCCATCACCTCCTGCAGCGTGATCTGTTTCACCAGCTGGCGTCGCGCCTCACGCTGGGTGTAGGGCAGCTGGGACAGCATTTGCATCGGCTGAATCGCCTGTTCAAACGCTTTGCCCTTTTCCGCTGCTTCCAGCCGATCCAGATACCAGGATTTCGCCTGCTCGAGCTGCTGCGCATCCGGCTGGAAGCTGGCGTAGCCTTCAACCAGCTTTTTCAGCAGCTCCGGCAGGCGCTGGGTGAAGCCGCTGGCATTGAACACCAGCCCGTCGTCCTCACCGGTAGAGAAGCTGATGCCGCCCACCGAAGCCTGCGAATTCAGCTCATCCAGCGCCAGGCTGGAGAGGTAGTCGTTGAGTCCAAACAACACCTGCTGGCGCGCATCGCTGATCGCGGATTTGTTTCGCAGTGCGAGCGTAATAGCGGCCTTCGGCTCGCTGGCGTAGAACTGGCTCGGCATCCAGTAGATGCGCATGCTGTCGCCATTGGTCAGCGCCACCGGATGATCGTAATGCTTACCGTCAGAGGGGATGAGGGCGAAATCCGACGGAATGTAGGGATTCAGGGTCGGCAGCGACAGCGGAATCTGCTGCGCCTGCTGCTGCCAGGCGCTAAACTGCGCGGCGCTGATTTTATCCACCTGATAAGGCGCATTCACAAAGTAAGCCTGTTTGTTGTGCGGCTCAGCGGGACTGATGTACCAGATGCGGGCGTTCTGCGGCGTCATCTCAGCCAGACGGGCGTTGATCGCGGCCGCATCATAGCGGTCGGCCAGATAAGGTGCATCCAGCGTGTGCGTCACCGGCACGCGCAGCATGGTATCCACCAGCCACTCAATGTAATCCATATCGCGGGTAATTGATGGATAGCGGAAATCCAGCGCCAGCACGTGCGCAACTTCATCGAAATAGCGCTTGTCGATGCCTTGTTTGCGCAGCATATCAAGGTAGCTGAATACTGCAGCCACCACGCGATCGCGCTGCGCCAGACCTTTGTCGGTCAGCGAAACCGAGATGGCAAACACGCCGCTGTTGCGCTCGGTCATCGGATCCGCGCCGGCATTGACGCCATCCGCCAGTCCCTGCTGCTGCAACCAGTCGTTCAGGGTATTTTTGCTGCGGTTGCCCAGCAGATAGCTGATTAAGGTGTCGGTTTTGCTGCGGAACTGGTCGCTGTCGTTGGCGATGCGAAACTCAATTTTTAGCTGCTTGCGCGGCTGCGCTGGCACGTAATGAATGATGATGCCTTTCTGCGCATCGGTGACCACCGGCACGGTAATGTCCGGCACGCTGGCCTGATGATTGGCCACGCGACCAAAGGTCTCGGCAGCGATCGTCGCCATCTCCGGCAGCGGTTTGTTACTGTAAATCACCGCTTTCATCAGATTCGCCGAGTAGTGGCGGTGATAGAAATCGAGCAGCGCCTGATGCAGGTTGCTGTCGGGTTTGTCACTCAGAGTATCAAGGTTACCGCCCGAATAGCGCGAGCCGGGGTGCGCCGGGTTGAGGGTTTCCGCGCCAACCTGCGCCATACGCAGCCCATCGCGCGAGCGTGCCATCGTCAGCTCAGCGTTAACCGCATGCCGCTCGCGGTCCGCGTTGGTCGGGTCGAGCAGGGGTTGCGCAATCGCATCCGCCAGACGATCCACCGCCGGTTGCAGCGCATCGTTTTCGACTTCCAGGTAAAACGCGGTGCGGTACGAGGCTGTGCTGGCATTGTGGCTACCACCGTGCTTCTTGAGAAACTCCGCCAGATTATCCGGCTGCGGATAATTTTTTGACCCCATCAGCACCATGTGTTCCAGATAGTGTGCCAGGCCCAGCTGACTGTCGGGATCGTCCAGAGAACCGATCGGTAACGTCAGCGCTGCCAGCGATTTCGGCGCGGCAGCATCTGACACCAGCAGCACCGTCATGCCGTTGCTCAGGGTAATGGCCTGATAACTGCGCGGATCGTGATCGCTCTTGCGGATGGTTTCATCAATCGGCTGCCAGCCGCGCCCGTCGTCGGCAAAGGCATTCAGCGCCAGCATGCTCAGCAGCAGCGCTCCTATCCAGCGTGCGTAAATCCGCATTTCAACCCCTTAACGTTACCCTTATCCGCCGGCGTTGCGCCGGTCGGGATACTCAAACACTTTCTTATAAGACGGTGGCTGCCAAGGTACAGGCCGCACTTCCGTTGCTATTCATCATCCTGATGCGCGAGGCGCACCGGCAAATACCACTGACGCGCCGCAGCGATGATCTGCTGCTGCGTCGGCTCGTCCAGCGTGCGGCACAGGCGCTGCAGATAGGGATCGCTGCCCTCGCCTTCAACCTGGTAGCCGCCCTGCCACGCCTGCAACAGCTTGTTGAGCGCCTTTTTCTGCGTGGCGTCATCTTCCTGAAGCTGGCCGGATTTGCTGTCAAAGCTGGCGTCCAGCCAGGCGCCGCCGGATTTATTCAGCAGCAGCAGCGGCTGCGCCAGACCCGCCTCACAGGCGGCCACATATTCAGCCAGCTGCGCCTGCGCCTGGGCAGGTGCCACGGCCGCGAAGCGCCAGCGGCTCTGTTTGCGACCATACATGCGGCTGGTGCCGTTGCCGCCCAGCGCACAATACACCAGATGTTCCAGCCACAGCAGCAGGCCATCGTTGATGTTGAGCACGCCCGGACGCCAGCGTAACAGCCCATCAGCTTGCACCTGAGTCAGCCAGCCGGTCAACTGCGTTGCGCCCAGCGTCAGGTTGACTTCCCAGCTCTCCGCCGGCAGCCGCTGCGCGCTCACTTCCGCCGCCACTTCCTGCATCTCTTCGGTCTGGCTTTGCCAGAAAAGTTCCCCGAAGGCGCCGTAAGGCAGATTACCGGCGGCGCGGTGGTGCGCATACAGCTGGGCCGGATCGTCACCGTTGACCAGCGTATTGAGCAGTTCAGCATTGATCTGATAGCGCTCCAGGCTGTCCGGTGCGAACGGTTCGCTGTCCGGCAGCTCGCTCTCCTCCATCCAGAAAGCCACGCCGAGGCGCTGCTGGAACCACGCCCGCACCGGATGACGCCAGAAGCGCAGCAGCTGCTCCAGCGACAGCGTGGTCAGCGGCTGAACCGGCAGCGGCTGAACAAACCCGGGCTGCGCCACGCCGCTGCCGGTGGCCGCCGGCAACCACTCTGCGGCGAAGCTCTGCACGTGGCTTCCCGGCTGAAAATTTTCCGCTGCAAACGGCATGCGGCTGTGCAGGCGTTGCAAATGTGCCCGCACCCGCTGCTCACTGACGTCCGGCTCACAGGCTTCGTCCCCCGGTAAACAGAAACTCTGCGCCAGATAATCCACCAGTTCAGTCACCAGCACCGAGGGATAGCGATCGGTGTTGTCCTGAATCGCCCGGCCAATGTAGCTGATGTACAGCTGCTGCTGCGCCGAGATCAGCGCTTCAAGGAACAGATAGCGGTCATCATCACGCCGGCTGCGATCGCCTTTCCGCGTCTGCTGCTGCATCAGGTCAAAACCGAGCGGCGCCAGGGTGCGCGGATATACACCGTCGTTCATGCCCAGCAGGCACACCACTTTGAACGGGATGGAGCGCATCGGCATCAGCGTACAGAAGTTGATCGGCCCGGCCAGGAAGCGCTGGCTGATGCGCTGCTGATCGAGGCGCGCACGCAGCTCATCGCGCAGCAGCGTGACCGGAATCGGCTGCTGATAAGCGGCCTGCATCCCCTGCTCAATGATCTCCTGCCACTGCGTTTCGACCAGCAGCAGCGCCGCCTCGCTGTCGGCATCGCCGCTGAAGAAGCTGTCGATCAGCTCACGGCACAGCGGCAGCCACTCGGCCAGGGTGCGCGTCTGCGCAAGGCGCGTGCGCCAGCTGTCGAGCCGCGCCAGCAGCTCGGCCAGATGGCCCGCCAGCTCGGCGATCAGGCCGCTGGATTCGTCATACGGCAGAATGCCCTGCCAGTCGCCGTTGCGGCTTTCCAGCGCGTAGCCCAGCAGCATACGCTGCAAGCCGAAGCGCCAGGTGTGCTGGCCGGTGACCGGCAGCGCCAGCGCTTCCACGCTGGCGTCATCCAGTCCCCAGCGGATGCCGGATTCCATCACCCAGCGGCGCAGCAGGCGCAGGCCGCTCTCCTCTACGGAGAAACGCTGTGCCAGCGCCGGCACCTCGAGCAGCGCCAGCACCTCTTCTGAGGCAAAGCGACTGTCCGGCAGTGCCAGCAGGCTGAGCAGCGCGAGGATGGCCGGATGCGCCTGACTGGCGCGCCGGTCAGAAATGGCGAACGGCAGATAGCGCTCAGGCGGCGCACTGGCAAAAGCCGCCTGAATAAAAGGCGCGTAGCTGTCGATGTCTGCCACCATGACGATAATATCGCGCGGCTTCAGCTCCGGGTCGGCTTCCATCAGAGCCAGCAGGTGATCCTGCAGCACTTCCACTTCACGCTGGGCGCTGTGACACACCTGGAGCGTGATGGAGCGATCGTGCGGATCGAGCCGGCGCTTGTCCATGCTGTCGGCCAGCTCGCCAGCGCTGAGCCCAATCACCGCGCGATCGTCAAGATTGAGCAGATCGGCCTGCAGGCAGTGCAGCAGATTATCCGGTGACATCTCCACAAACGCATCGATGTCGTTGGCGGCTGACTCCATCTGGCTCAGCAGAAACAGGTTGTCACGGCCCAGCTTGCCCCACGAGGCCAGCAGTGGATTGGTCAGCTGCTGCTCGCCCAGTTCGTTAAACAGCGCTGGCGCGGCATCCGGATCGCGGAACAGCGGCTGCGTCTCCTGCGAATGCAGGCGCAGCCGCTGGCGGCTCTGCAGCTTCGCGAGGAAGGCGTAATCCTGAATGTCGCCCCAGTAGTGACGACAGGGATTGGTAAACAGCAGGTGAATATCAATGTGGCGGCCCAGCGCTTCCAGCGCCTGCAGATAAACCGGCGGCAGCGCAGAGATACCGCAGATGAAGACGCGCTGCGGTAGCCCCGGCGGCGGCGTTGACGCCTGCTCCAGCGCCTGGATAAACCGTGCATAGAGGTTGGCACGGTGCCACATCGGCTGACCGAGGCTGCGCGTGAATTCGACCAGATCGCGCCACAGCGCCGCCTGCCACTGCTGAGCATCGCTCAGCCCGTCCACCTGTTCGCCGCGCTCCCAGCGGTTCAGCCAGTCGGAGCGGTAGACCAGATACTGGTCGAACAGATCCGCCACGCGCGCGCTGAGCTGGTAGAGTTTGCGCTGATCGTCGTCGTCATGCAGATAGCTGCGCAGCGGCTGAAACGCCTCCTGCTCCAGCAGCACCGGCAGCCGGTGCATCAGCTTCCAGCTCATGCTGGCTTTGGTGAAAGCACTCTCTTCCGGGATATCCGGCAGCACTTTAACGAACATGCTCCAGATAAAGCTGGCGGGCAGCGGAAAATCAATGTTGGCGGCAATGTTGAAGCGGTTAGCCAGCTCCATCTGCAGCCACTGCGCCATGCCCGGGCTCTGTACCAGCACCTGCTCAGCCGCGAGCGGATCGGCCAGCGGCTGGAGTTTTATCAGCTCTACCGCTAAGTCTTTCAATAAATCTAACCGATTGGAGTGGTAAACCCGGAACATAAAACTCCTTAAAGAAGGGAAAGCGCAGCCCGGTCACTCTACCCTTAATCGCCTGGCCTGCCTACCCGCCGGCATCACCTTCGCGGCAATTGAGCCGCGCCAGTGACGCCGTGCGCTGATGGGGTCCGGTGACGGTAACGCGATCCAGCACGCAGCTGCCAGGTAAACTCTGCGGCTGATGCACAATGTGCCAGCCGGTGGTATCACGCCCGAGCAGCGCCTGCCCGGCTACCTGCCACGCCTGGCGCTGCTGCCACTGCTGGCTAAATCCCAGCGCCAGTGCGCGATGATACTGCAGCAGCGTGCTGATGGTCATCGCCAGCAGCAGCATCGCGACCAGTGTTTCCGCCAGGCTAAAACCCTGCTGTCGCCTCTGGCAGCTGACACTGCTCCGCCTTCGCCAGCGGGCAGTAGTCGATCCAGCCATGCGGCTGTGGCTGCAGCTGGCCGTTGCGCAGCGACACCCACTGATAGAGCACGAGCGCACGTCCGGTGCCGCGCGCCGATAATAAGCCATGATTCTCCTCCTGCCGCAGCAGACAGCTTTGCCACGCGTCGGCCAGAGCGGTCTGACATTGCCAGCCCGCGGCCTGCGGCCAGTTTTGCTGTCGGCCCCACGTTAAAGCGGCCTGCGCCTGCCAGAAATCCTGCTGATGCTGCTGCTCGTCGGCGACCAGCGCCATGCCCTGCGCCAGCTGCGTGCGCGCGGCGTGCAGCGTGAGCCCGCCCATCAGCAGTAACATCACCACCATGCCCAGCGTGCTGTTGCCGCGCTGCTTCACAGATTCAGCCCCTCCGCTATCATCGTCAGCTCTGCCTGCTGGCGGCCCGCCGTGGCGGCCATCTGCAACAGCAGCCGCGTGCCCTGGCGCTCAACCCGGAAGGTGCTGAGGGTGAGGAATGCCGGATCGGTGATGCGCTCCCAGCCGTTGCTGTTGCACTCGTCCACGCCGCGCTGCATCTCCAGCTGTCCGTTGCGCAGACGATAGCCGTAATAATCGCTTTCACTGTGACCGACACCTTCCCAGCGTCCGTTACTGTTTTCGTCCCAGCGCAGCAGTACACAGCTGCCGCTGCTCATCAGCGTGAGCGCCGCACCGGCGCACTGACCGTGACAGTAACCGGCACGGCGCAGCGCTTTGGCCAGCGAGCCGGCAATCTGCTGCAGCTCCTGTTGCAGCTGGACCCGCTGCTGCAGGCGCAGGTTCTGCTCCAGCAGCAGCGGCAGAAAGCGGCCGACGCTGACCATCAGCACTGCGCCAATCGCCATGGCGATCAGCATCTCCAGCAGACTGAAGCCCCCCTGCGCTATTCGCATCCCTTCTCTCCTGGCTGGCAGACCCGGATGCGCGCCCGGGCGGAGAGGATGACGCGCCAGCGGCCAGCTGCGCTCTCCAGTTCGATACTGCCGGGCCGGGCCACATCGCGTCGGCCGTAAAAGCCCGGCTCGCCGACCAGCGCGGTGATGCGCACTTCGCGATAAGGCGGCCGAAACAGCCAGCGCGACGGCAACTGACACCCTTCTGCGGGCTGCGGCCCGGTGCCGAGGCAGCCGTTTTCGCCCGGCTGCAGCCACAGGCTGAGGTCGCGGTTGTGCCAGCTGGCGTGCGCACGCAGCCGCAGCAAAAAGCTCTGCAACTGCAGTACGCTCTCACGCAGTTGCTGATACTGCTGCCAGCGCTGCCAGCCCTGTAAGGCTGCGATGCTGAGGATGCCGGCAATCACCATAACCAGCAGCAGTTCCGGCAGCGTAAAGCCGGCGTTTTGGGTTCTGTTCATAACCGGCACTCTGCGCCTGCCGGATGAAAAGCAACAGCGGCAAACAGAGAAGATGGAAAGCGTGCCGCAGGAAAGTTATGCCCGGTGCAGACAACACCCTTTTTTTGCGCGTCGGATTCAGAAAATCCCCGCAGAAGCGGGCGGAGGTCAGGCAAAAAAAAAGCCCTGCGCGATGGCAGGGCCTGATGCTGAAGAGCGGCAGATTACACGGCGACCGGCGCTTTGATCGCCGGATGCGGATCGTAGCCTTCGATCTCAAAATCATCGAACTGGTAATCAAAAATCGACGCGGGCTTACGCTTAATCACCAGTTTCGGCAGCGGTCGCGGTTCACGCGTCAGCTGCAGTCGCGCCTGTTCGAGATGGTTGCTGTACAGGTGCGTATCGCCGCCGGTCCAGACGAAATCGCCCACCTCAAGATCGCACTGCTGTGCCACCATATGCACCAGCAGCGCATAGCTGGCGATATTGAACGGCAGGCCGAGGAAGATATCGCACGAACGCTGGTACAGCTGGCACGACAGCTTGCCATTCGCCACGTAGAACTGGAAAAACGCGTGGCACGGCGCCAGCGCCATCTGATCCAGCTCACCGACGTTCCATGCCGAAACGATAATGCGGCGCGAATCCGGATCGCGTTTCAGCTGCTCAATCACCTTGCTGATTTGATCGATCTCTTCGCCGGAAGCTTTGCCCCAGCTGCGCCACTGCTTGCCGTAGACCGGTCCCAGATCGCCGTTTTCATCCGCCCATTCGTCCCAGATGGTGACCTTGTTCTCTTTCAGGTAGCCGATGTTGGTGTCGCCTTTGAGGAACCACAGCAGCTCATGAATGATTGAGCGCAGATGCACCTTCTTGGTGGTGACCAGCGGAAAACCGTCCTGCAAATTGAAACGCATCTGGTGGCCAAAGATGGAGAGCGTGCCGGTACCGGTACGGTCGGCCTTTTCTGCGCCTTCATTCAGCACATGTTGCATCAAATCCAGATACTGTTTCATTTTACCTCACGCGTTTGTTGCTGCGGGCGACGACGATACGCCCAGACCATCATAATCACTCCGGCCAGAATCATCGGGATCGACAGAATCTGGCCCATACTGATACCGCCTTCGAACAGGCCAAGCTGGGCATCCGGCTGACGGAAAAACTCCACGATAATGCGGAATGCGCCGTAGCCAATCAGGAACAGGCCGGAGACGCTGCCCATCGGTCGCGGCTTGCGAATAAACAGGTTGAGAATGATAAACAGCACGATGCCTTCCAGGCACAGTTCGTACAGCTGTGACGGATGGCGCGGCAGCACGCCGTACGTGTTCAGCAGTTCCTGATATTGCGGGTTGTTGGCCGCCAGCGCGAGGTCTTCGCTGCGCGAACCCGGGAACAGCATGGCGAATTTGAAGTCAGGCGCCACGCGGCCCCACAGTTCGCCGTTGATGAAGTTGCCGAGACGGCCAGCACCGAGGCCAAACGGGATCAGCGGCGCAATGAAATCAGAGACCTGGAAGAAGGTGCGTTTGGTACGGCGGGCGAAGATCAGCATCACCACGATCACCCCAATCAGACCACCGTGGAATGACATGCCCCCGTCCCACACTTTGAACAGATAGAGAGGGTTGTCGAGGAACAGCGGCAGGTTATAGAACAGCACGTAGCCGATGCGGCCGCCGAGGAACACGCCGAGGAAGCCCGCGTACAGCAGGTTTTCAACTTCTTCTTTCTTCCAGCCGCTGCCGGGTTTGTTGGCGCGGCGCACCGCCAGCCACATAGCAAACACAAAGCCTACCAGATACATCAGGCCGTACCAGTGCAGCGAAACCGGTCCGATGGAGAAGATCACCGGATCGAATTGGGGAAATGAAATGTAGCCGTTAGTCATCTTTCACCATGTTTTTTCTGCCCGCAAAAGGGCGTGGCTAAAGGGCCATACAATAAAAGGCTGCGCATCATAGCACAGCCGCTTTTCACAATTTCCGCAGAAATGTAAACAGTTAACGTCCGCCGCGAATCAGTCCGCCCAGGCCGCGCCGCTCCATGAAGGCCGACACCAGATGGCGCACTTCCGTTGCGGTGTGTGCCATCACGCCCTGCTGGCTCAGTTTCTGCGCCTCTTCATAATCGAGGTGGCGCAGCAGGTATTTGACGCGCGGAATGTTCTTGCCGTTCATGCTGAGATGGTGATAACCCAGACCCACCAGCAGCGCGACGCACATCGGATCGCCCGCCATTTCACCACACAGGCACAGCTCCAGTTTGGCCTGGCGGGCTTCACTGGCGATGGTTTGCAACGCCCGCAGCATCGCCGGATGCAGCGAATCGTAAAGGTTGGCGACGCGGGTATTGTTGCGATCGACCGCCAGCAGATACTGGGTAAGATCGTTGGTGCCGACGGAGATAAAGTCCACGCGTTGCGCCAGATGCGGGATCAGAAACAGCATCGACGGCACTTCAATCATCACACCAATGCGCGGTTTCGGAATGGCATAACCGAGCATCTCTTCCACTTCGCGACCGGCGCGATCGATCAGGCGCCGCGCCTCTTCGATCTCGTCAATATGACTGATCATCGGCAGCAGAATGCTCAGGTTGCCCGAGGCGACGTTGGCGCGCAGCATGGCGCGCACCTGCACCAGGAAGATCTCCGGCTGGTCGAGCGTCAGACGAATGCCACGCCAGCCGAGACAGGGGTTCTCTTCACTGATCGGCATGTAAGGTAGCTGTTTGTCAGCGCCGACATCCAGCGTGCGCAGCGTCACCGGTTTGTCGTAAAACAGTTGCAGCATGCCCTGATATTGCGCCACCTGCTCCTCTTCCGACGGGAAGCCGCTTTGCAGCATGAACGGAATTTCGGTGCGATACAGGCCAATGCCGTCAACCCAGTTGTCGAGCGCCTGTTCGTGTTCCGGGCTGAGACCGGCGTTGAGCATCACCTGCACGCGCTCGCCGCTTTTCAGCTCGCCGGGCTGCTCCACCACATCTTCGGCCATTTTGCTCAGCGCGTTCTCTTCGCTGATCAGCCGCTGATACTCCTGCACCAGCACCGGCTCCGGATCGATCAGCACTTCGCCGCGATAGCCGTCCACGATCAGCAGCCGCTTGTTGAGCTGCGACGGCAGGATATCCGCGCCCATCACGGTCGGTATACCCATGGCGCGCGTGAGGATCGCCGCGTGCGAGTTGGCTGCGCCATCGCGCACCACCACACCCGCCAGCCGCTCCTGCGGCAGCTCCGCCAGCGTGGTGGCGGTGAGTTCATCGGCAACCAGCACAAAGCGTTCCGGCCAGGCGTTGGTGCCCACCAGCGTGTCGTCAAGGTGGAACAGCAGCCGCTGGCCGAGCACGCGCAAATCCCCGGCGCGCTCGCGTAAATAGTGATCCTGCAGGCTGGCAAACTGTGCGGCAAACTTCTCGATCACCGTTTTGACCGCCCACTCGGCTACCGATCCGCGCTCGATCTCGGCAAATAGATCTTTTTTCAGTCGCGCATCGGTGAGCAGGTGCGAGTAAAGATCGAAGATCGCCGCGCTCTCTTTCTGCACGCTGGCCGCGAAACGCTTGCTGAAGCGGCGAAACTCGTTGCCGGCCTCGCCCATGGCGACAATCAGACGCTCGCGTTCACGCTGCGGATCGAGTGTGGAGGCGGCAGACACCTGGTCGAGCAGCGGCTGCGTTTCATCAACCCAGCCAGGTGCAACGGCGACGCCCGGCGCGGCGGCAATCGCTTTGACGCGCGTCTGGCGGAACTGACCGAACAGCTGGCCAAGCTGCGACTGCGACAGCAGCGCGGCCATCTGCGTGGCCAGCGTAACCAGAAATGACTCTTCGCTTTCGTCGAACTGACGATGCTCTCGCTGTTGCACCACCAGCACGCCGAGCAGTTGACGCCGGCTGATGATTGGCACACCCAGAAACGAGCGGTAGCGCTCTTCTTTGACGGAGGGAATGTATTTGAAGCTGGGATGACTTTGCGCATCGGCGAGGTTGATCGGTTCGGCCAGGCGGCCCACCAGCCCGACGATACCTTCGTCAAACGCCAGCGTAACCGTGCGGCCGCGCGGCTTTTTCAGGCCGCGCGTCGCCATCAGGTAGTAGCAACGCCGATCGTGATCGGCGAGGTAAACCGAGCAGACCTCGGTCTCCATCGCCAGGCATATTTCGTTGACCAGAATGTCGAGTGCTTCATTCAGACGCGGTGCACTCGCCACTTTTTCTACAATTTCGCGCAACTGAGTGAGCATAAAGGGCGTGGCCTATCCTCTTTTACGTCGATGGGCGGCGTTGTTATTGCGCTGCCCCGCACTCTCCTGCATAGACATCACCACGCCAGCGAATTCCTTCATGACGCGGCGATACACATCGCGCTTGAAAGAGACAACCTGACGTACCGGATACCAGAAGCTGACCCAGCGCCAGCCATCGAACTCCGGCGTGCTGCTGTGTTGCACATTGATATCCGCGTCACTACACATCAACTGCAGAAGAAACCACTTTTGTTTCTGGCCGATACACACCGGCTTTGTGTCCCAACGCACCAAACGTTTTGGCAACTTGTAACGTAACCAGTTACGGGTTGAAGCAAGTATTCGAACATCTTTGCGGTGTAAACCCACTTCTTCGAACAGTTCGCGATACATCGCCTGTTCAGCGGTTTCACCCGGATTGATGCCTCCCTGAGGAAACTGCCAGGAGTGCTGTCCAAAGCGCCTGGCCCATAACACTTGTCCTTGCCTGTTACAGATTACGATACCAACATTCGGGCGGTAGCCATCATCATCGATCACTGGACTACCTCAAAGCTAAATTTGAATAGCCTGATTGTTTCATACTCCTTACAGGCGGTAAACCACTGGATATCCGCGCCGCTGACCGGATAACAATGGGATAACTCACAGATAATAGCCATGTTATAAACAGACAGGGGTATTTAACGGCGATCTTATTCACCTTTTCTGTGGATAGCTTTGTGCAGAACACGGGAATGAGTTGAATAACCGCTTCGGAAAATTCTCATGCACGCCGGGGAGAATAGCACTAAAACCACCATTTATCATAGGGATAGCCTGTTAACCCGTTCAGATACACAGCGTGAAAGCCGGTTATTCTTCCCCACGCGCTTACCGCTGCTCAAAGATCCATCACCGTTGATTTTATCCACAGAGAATGTCCTAAACCTGGGCAGAGAATGGAAAAAAAGCGCGCAGTTCGGCAAAGTCAAGGCTGTAAATGGAAACAGGGGTGGGCAAAACGTGGGGTTATCCCACTTTTCTGTGGATAACTGGGTTTAAGATCCTGTTCATTGTCGATAACAAACCGGGATAACCGCCTCTTTCCCTGGTGAGCGCCAGGTCAATCGCGCTAAAAAAGCATGCTGAATCATGCTATTATCACGTTTACATTGTCCGCCACGATGTGGACAACACGCGCCGACCTTTACTGACCAAATTTTGACCAATGCGAGTTTTATCATGAATTGCCCTGCCGCCTTGCCTGCTGCGCCCCGTAACGAAGCCGAACTGCTTCAGCGTGCCCAACAGCTGGCTGGTCAGAGCTTTGCCGCGCTGGCCGCGCAGCTTGGCCTGCCGATGCCTGCCGATTTACGCCGTGATAAAGGCTGGGTTGGCATGCTGCTGGAGCTGCTGCTTGGCGCCAGCGCCGGCAGTAAAGCCGAGCAGGATTTTGCGCATCTGGGCATTGAACTCAAAACCATTCCGGTCGACGCGCTGGGTAAGCCGCTGGAAACCACCTTTGTCTGCGTGGCACCGCTCACCGGCAACAGCGGCGTTACCTGGCAAACCAGCCACGTGCGCCACAAGCTGGCGCGGGTGCTGTGGATCCCGGTGGAGGGCGATCGCGCCATTCCGCTGGCCGAGCGCCGCGTGGGTTCGCCGCTGCTGTGGCAGCCGAATGCGCAGGAAGAGCAGCAGTTACGTGAGGACTGGGAAGAGCTGATGGACATGATCGTGCTCGGCCAGGTGGAGCGCATCACCGCCCGCCACGGTGCGTGGCTGCAAATCCGGCCGAAAGCGGCCAACAGCAAAGCGCTGACCGAAGCCATCGGCGAACATGGCGAGCCGATCATGACGCTGCCGCGCGGTTTTTATCTTAAGAAGAGCTTTACCGGACCGCTGCTGGCACGGCATTTTCTGCTGTAATTCCCGGTACAACCTCGCCCTTGCAGGATCGCTTTAGGCAGCGCCGCCTGCGCCGTGTATAATTCCCGTTTACTTTTCGTTTAGGAATGAAGGATTCATGTTTGACTGGATTGCTGATCCCAACGCCTGGCTGGCGCTGGGAACATTAACCATTCTGGAAGTGGTGCTGGGTATCGATAACATTATTTTCCTGTCTCTGGTGGTCGCGAAACTGCCGCAGCACCAGCAAAACCGGGCGCGCCGGCTGGGTCTGATGGGGGCGATGTTGATGCGCCTCGGGCTGCTGGCCTCCATCGCCTGGGTGGTGAGACTGACGCAGCCGTTGTTTTCCATCATGGACCACGCCTTCTCCGCGCGCGATCTGATTCTGCTGTTCGGCGGCCTGTTCCTGCTGTGGAAGTCGAGCATGGAGATCCATGAAACCATCGAAGGCGGCGAAGAGGAGCACAAAACCAATGTGCACTCTTTCTTCGGCGCCATCGTGCAGATCATGCTGCTCGACATCATCTTCAGCCTGGATTCGGTGATCACCGCCGTCGGTCTGTCCGATCACCTGTTCATTATGATGGCGGCGGTGGTCATCGCGGTGCTGATGATGATGGTAGCCGCGCGCGCGATTGGCGAGTTTGTTGAGCGGCATCCGTCGGTCAAAATGCTGGCGCTGGCGTTTCTGATTCTGGTCGGCTTTACCCTGATCCTCGAGAGTTTTGGTATGCATGTACCAAAAGGTTACATTTATTTTGCGATGTTCTTCTCCATGGCGGTAGAGTGTCTGAACCTGATGCGCAGCAGGAAAAACAAAGCGTAACCTGTCAAGGGCGAGCGCATCTCGCCCTGTTATTTTAGGAATGATGCGATTACTCCAGCTGGCAAAAGCATTTATTACTACACTTTTGCTGTTGAAGTGGCTTGAGGGAGCTGAGAATGAAAGGGTTGGTAAGTGCAGTGGGCCTGCTGCTGGCGGCGCTGGCATTAAGCGGTTGCAGCAGTGATTACGTTATGGCCACCAAAGATGGCCGCATGATTATGACCGAAGGTAAGCCGTCGATTGATAAAGAAACCGGTCTGGTGCAGTACACCGACGAACAGGGCCATGTTATGCAAATTAATGGTGACGAGGTTTCCACCATCATTGAGCGTTAAGTGCCAAATTGCCTCGCCTGTACGCGTTTTCCCCCTGTGCAGGCGATTTCCCGAACTTTCCCCCCTTCCTTCTGCGCCACTTCACAGGCTATAGTCCCAGAGAACACAACATTCCGTTTCATAATGAAAAAAGGAAGCCGGCAATGCATTATCACCGTATCCCCCATAGCACGCTGGAAGTCAGTCAGCTGGGGTTAGGCACGATGACGTTTGGTGAGCAGAATAGCGAAGCCGACGCCCACCAGCAGCTTGATTACGCCGTTAGCCAGGGTATTAACCTGATTGATACCGCCGAGATGTATCCGGTGCCACCGCGTCCGGAAACCCAGGGCCTGACCGAAAAATACATTGGCAGCTGGCTGCAAAAGCGCGGCAGCCGCGACAAAATCATTCTGGCGAGTAAAGTCGCCGGCCCGGTGCGCGGCAGCGATGCGCTGATTCGCCCCAACCAGGCGCTGGATCGCAAGAACATCCGCGAAGCGCTGGACGCCAGCCTGAAACGCCTCAATACCGATTACCTCGACCTCTACCAGCTGCACTGGCCGCAGCGCCAGACCAACTACTTTGGCAAGCTCGGTTATCAGTACAGTGATAACACCGCCACCGTTACGCTGCTGGAGACGCTGGAAGCGCTGACCGAACAGGTGCGCGCGGGCAAGATCCGTTACATTGGCGTCTCGAACGAAACGGCCTGGGGCGTAATGCGCTACCTGCAGCTGGCGGAGAAGCACGAGCTGCCGCGTATCGTCACCATTCAGAATCCATACAGCCTGCTGAACCGCAGTTTTGAAGTGGGTCTGGCAGAGATTAGCCAGCATGAGGGCGTGGAACTGCTGGCTTATTCCAGCCTGGCCTTTGGTACGCTGAGCGGTAAATACCTCAACGGGGCGAAACCGGCCGGCGCGCGCAATACGCTGTTCAGCCGCTTTACCCGCTACAGCGGCGAGCAGTCACAGCAGGCGATTGCTGCCTACGTGGCGCTGGCGAAACAGCACAACCTGGATCCGTCACAGATGGCGCTGGCCTATGTGCGGCAGCAGCCGTTTGTGGCCAGCACCCTGCTCGGTGCCACCACCATGGAACAGCTGAAGGTTAACGTGGAGAGTTTCAACCTGACGCTGAGCGGCGAGGTGTTAGAGGCGCTGGAAGCGATTCACCGTCAGTACACGTATCCGGCACCGTAATCTCCCTGGTGCGCGTTAACGCGCACCCTACAGGGTTTGTGTTACCCTCGTGTACCTGCTGTGGTTTTGGCGTACGCGCCGGGCCAGGGTAGGGTCGCCATTCATGGCGACCTGGTCCCTTTCTGCACCGCTCAGCGACGCGTTCTCCACCACAGCACGGCAATCGCCATGGCGAACAGCGCGCCGAAGCCCACGCCCGTCGCGACCGCCGGCGCACCCAGCTTAATCGCCACGGTATACAGCCCCAGCATCAGCAGCATCGCGCTGTTCTCACCCAGGTTTTGCACCGCAATCGCGTTGCCAGAACCCACGGTATCTTTGCCGCGCTCCTGCAACAGCGCGTTGAGCGGCACCACAAAGAAGCCGCCGAGCGCACCAATCAGCATCAGCAGCAGATACGCATTCAGCAGGCTATGCTGCAGCGAGAACAGCACCACCATCACGCCAATCAGCACGCCGGCTGGCATGCAGCGCCGCACCGTTTGCAGCGTGACCAGTTTTGCCGCCGCGGCCGCGCCGATCACGATACCGATCGCCACCATGGCATTCAGCGTGGTCGGCGTCTTGTTGTCCGTGATGCCGAGCGCCACCGGCACCCACAGCACCAGCAGGAAGCGCAGCGTGACGCCGGCACCCCAGAACAGGCTGGTGCCGAGCAGCGAGAAACGCGTTTCACCGTTACGCCACAGCAGCTGTGCCGAGGCGATAAAGCTGCGCAGCATCACGCCAGCGTGCCAGCTCTGGCCGGGGCGCGCTGGCTGCAGACGCGGAATGAACAGGTTCGCCACCACCGCCAGTGCGTAAGTGAGCGCACACACCACCAGCGCCGCCAGCAGATGCCAGTCGGCGAGCACGCCGCCTGCCACCGAGCCGAGCAGAATCGCCGCGATAGTCGACGACTCCATCAGCCCGTTGGCTTTCACCAGCCGCGCGCCGCTGGTGATCTCCGTCAGGATGCCGTATTTCGCCGGCGAATACGCCGCCGCGCCGACCCCTACCAGCGTGTAGCCGAGAAACGGATTAAAGCCGAAGCAGATCACCAGCGCACCGAGCAGCTTAAGGCTGTTGGCAAACATCATCACCCGCCCTTTGGCAAAGCTGTCGGCCATCTGTCCGACAAACGGCGCGAGCAGAATGTAAGTGGCCACAAACAGCATCTGCAGGATCGGCTGGCTCCAGTCCGGATAGAACTGACTTTTCAGCAGCGCCAGCGTGGCGAACAGCAGCGCGTTGTCGCCAAAGGCAGAGAAAAACTGTGCCACGATCACCGCCAGCATACTGCGCGACAGCAACGGGGCGTCCGGATTCACCGACTGACTCATGCCCGCTCCTCTTCTGCCAGCTGTTTCAGGCTGACGTAGTCAGGTTTACCGCTGCCCAGCATCGGCAGCTGTTTCATGTAGCGAATGTCGCGCGGCACGGCCAGCTCTGGCGCCCCCAACTCACGCGCGGCCTGCTGCAGCCGGTCGCGGCTGAGTTCACTGTCGGTGGTAAACAGCACCAGCGCTTCGCCACGCTGGCCATCGGGCCGCAGCGACGCCGCGTGCTGTTTCTCCGCCGAGGCTTTCAGGGCAATCTGCTCCACGCTCTCCAGCGACACCATCTCTCCGGCGATTTTGGCGAAGCGTTTAGCGCGCCCCTGAATCTGACAGAAACCGCCCTCGTCAAAGCTGACAATATCCCCGGTATCGTACCAGCCAGCTTCCTGTTCGCCTTCGCCGTTATCCGCCACCGGTGGCTCCAGCACGCCGGGGTTTTCCACCCGCAGGTAGCCGTTCATCACATTCGGACCGCGCAGCTGCAGCCGTCCGCCCTGCTCAATACCGGGTACCGCAATCAGACGTGAATCCATGCCCGGCAGAATACGGCCTACGGTATGCGATTTGGCGGCCATTGGTACGTTGATTGCCACCACCGGTGCACATTCGGTCACGCCGTAACCTTCGAGGATGCGAATGCCGTACTTCTCCATGTAGATCTGGCGCGTGCCTTCCTGCAGCTTCTCGGCACCGGCGACGACGTAGCGCAGCCGGGCGAAATCGTACGGGCTGGCAAAGCGCGCATAGTTGCCGAGGAAGGTGGAGGTGCCGAACAGCACGGTGCAGTTACGGTCATACACCAGCTCCGGCACGATGCGATAGTGCAGCGGGCTGGGATAGAGGAACACCTGCGCGCCGGTCAGCAGCGGCGTGAACAGCCCGACGGTGAGGCCGAAGGCGTGGAACAGCGGCAGCGCCGACATAAAGCGGTCGCGCGGGGTGAAATCCGCCACGGTGCGAATCTGCTCCACATTCGCCAGCAGGCTTTTATGCGAGTGCACCACACCTTTGGGATTGCCTTCCGAGCCGGAGGTAAACAGCACCATTGCCGCGTCTTCTGGCTGCTGGGCAACCTGTGCCCAGCGTGGCAGCAGCAGGTGCGCGAGGATCCACAGTTTGTCCTGCAGCGTGACGGTATCTTTCAGATCCTCCAGATAGATCCACTGCACCTCCGTCAGCCCCTGCGGCAGGTGCCACAGGTTGCCCTTCTCGAGGAACTGGCGCGAGGTAAACACGGTTTTCACCTGCGAGGCGGTCAGCGCCGCGCGCATGCCGTTGATGCCGGCGGTGTAGTTGAGCATGGCCGGCACGCGCCCGCGCAGTGAAGCCCCCAGAATCGCCGCCGCGGTCACCGTGGCGTTCGGCAGCAGCAGGCCAACGAATTCGCCCTGCTGGCTGTAGCGCTCCAGAATGCGTCCGACGCCGAGCGCTTTTTTCAGCAGTCCGGTGTAGCTGTCCGGCTTAAAGTTGATGTCTTCGATGCAGGGTTTGCTCAGCCCGTAACGGGTGCGCGCATTGAGAAAAGCGTCGAACAGCGTTTCGCGCGGGCGCACCGCCATGCGCGCTTCCATCATCACATGATGTAAATGCTCACCGGCCAGCACGCGGCGGTCGCGCGCGCGTTTCGCTTCCGGCATAGGAATTACCGTGGCCGGCAGCACCGTCAGGGTAATGCGCGGGAACAGGCGACGTTTAAATACCCCGGCCAGGCGGCCAAACGGCGTGTACTCTGCGCCTTCAATACGCATCGGCACCACGGTGGCGGCGGATTTCGCAGCGACGAAGCCAGCGCCGCTGTAGATTTTCATCAATGAGCCGGTGACGGTAATGCGCCCTTCCGGAAAGATCACCACCGGACGCCCTTCGTTGATCATGCGCACCAGATGTTTGATCGACATCGGTTTGGTGGGGTCGAGCGGCACGAAGTCGATGACCGGCCTGAGCAGGCGCATATACCACTGTTCGCTGATCGAAGAATAGACGGCGAACACCGGTTTGATGGGCAGAAACAGCGCCAGCAGCACGCCATCGAGAAACGACATATGGTTTGGCGTGATCAGCACTTTTTCTTTGTGCAGGGCAGTCAGATCGCCACGCAGCTCAACGCGCCATAACAGGCGACAGAGGAAACGCAGAACGGTAAATAGCATGCCAGCTCCTTAGCAGCGGTAAAAAATGGTTCTTACCTTGCAGGATCCGGGGATGTTCGACAAGTAGCGCAGTGATTTATCGTGATGAATTCAGGGTGATTCGCCCTGCCAGCCGCCGCCCAGCGCGGCGATCAGCGCCACGCTGCTCACCCACTGGCTGCTCTGCAGCGACAGCAGGCTCTGCTGCTCGCTCAGGCTGCTGTTTTCCGTGGTAGCGACATCAAGGTAATCAATCATGCCGGCGTCATACTGGTTGCGCGTTACGCGTGCTGACTCCTGTGCCGCCACGGCGGCGCGCTGCTGCGCGGCGATTTCCCCCTGCAAGGTATTCAGTTCCACCAGGTTATCTTCCACTTCTCCCAGCGCGCTCAGCACCGTCTGGCGATAGGTGGCCACGCTGGCATCATAGGCGGCACGCGCCTGCGCCACTTTCGCCGAGGTCGCGCCAAAGTCGAGCAGCGTACCGCTGAGCTCCGGCCCCAGCGACCAGGCGCGATTCGGCAGCGACAATAAGCTGTGGATCGCTGAGGCGGTCACGCCACCGCTGGCGCTGAGCGTCAGGTCGGGATAATAACCGGCAATCGCCACCCCGACCGCCGCGTTGGCGGCCGCCACGTTACGTTCGGCATAGGCGATGTCCGGACGGCGCTGCAGCAACGCCGAAGGCAGGCTCTGCGGAATGGACGGCAGCGTGGCATCCAGCTTCGCCACCGGCAACGTAAAGTCGGCTGGCGCACGCCCCAGCAGCAGCGCCACCGCGTGCTCCAGTTGCGCGCGCTGCCACTGATAATCCTGCGCCGAAGCGCGGGCGCTCTCCAGCTGCATCTGTGCCTGCGCCAGGGTTGCGCGGGATTCGCTACCGGCGCGGTACTTGTTGTTAATCACGCTGAGATAGCGCTGATAAGCTTCAATGCTGCGCTGATAGAGCGCGATCTTTTCGTCGATGATGCGCAGCTGAAAATAGTCCTGCGCCAGTTCTGACTGGGCGCTCAGCGTGACATTGGCCAGTTCAGCCTGGCTGGCCTGCGCGCTGGCCTTATCTTCTTCCTGGGTGCGGCGCAGTTTGCCCCACAGATCCAGCTCCCAGCTGGCATTCAGCGTAGCGCTGTGGCTGTTGCTGACGCTGCGCTGACCGCTGGTGCTGGCACGGCTGCCGCTGCGCGTGCTGCTGACATCGTAGTCGAGTGAGGGAAACAGCGCCGCGCGCGACTGCGCGCTCAGCGCCTGGGCTTCGCGATACTGCGCCGCATAACTGGCGACGTTCTGGTTAGAAATGCTCACCTGGCGCAGCAGGCTGGACAAGGTGGCATCGTGATACACCGTCCACCACTCCCCTTTGCGACTGGCGTCCTGCGGCGTGGCCTGCGTCCAGCCTTTGGCCTCTTTATAGTGCGTCGGCAGCGCCATCGCCGGACGCTGATAATCGGGGCCAACGCTACAGCCAGCAACCAGTAGCGCCGCCGTCAGCGCGCCAATGTTCATCATTTTCATCAATCAGGATTCCACATGACGCACGCGCCGCCACTGACGCTGGGTGGCGCGGCTGAGACGATCCAGCCAGAGATAGACCACTGGCGTGGTAAACAGGGTCAGCAGCTGGCTCAGGGCCAGACCGCCGGCAATCGCAATCCCCAGCGGACTGCGTAAATCAGCGTCGCCACCGCTGCCCAGCGCCAGCGGCAGAGCGCCGAAGAAGGCGGCCAGCGTGGTCATCATGATCGGCCGAAAGCGCATCAGGCACGCCTGCGTAATCGCCTGCTGCGGCGACAGCCCCTGGCTGCGCTCGGCGTGCAGGGCAAAATCGATCATCATGATGGCGTTTTTCTTGACGATACCGATCAGCAAAATGATGCCGATCAGCGCAATCACCGTCAGCTGCGTATTGGTCAGCAGCAACAGCAGCAGCGCCCCGACGCCTGCCGACGGCAGCGTGGAGAGAATGGTCAGCGGGTGAATGTAACTCTCATACAGTACGCCCAGGACGATATACACCGCCGCCAGCGCCGCAATAATCAGCCACGGCATGGTGGCGGTGAGCTGAGAGAACGCTGCGGCGGTGCCGGCAAAGCCCGCCTGAATGCTGGAGGGCAACCCCAGCTGTGCCATCGCTTGCTTAATCAGCGTCTGCGCCTGCTCCAGCGACACGCCGTCGTTGAGGTTGAAGGCGATGGTGCTGGTCGCTGACTGGCCCTGATGCGCAACCGACAGCGGCGCGTTGCCGCCGCTGAAGCGGGCAAAGGCCGCCAGCGGCACGCGATCGCCGCTGTCGTTAATCACATACAGTTGTTGCAGCATGGCCGGATCGCGCGTGTCGCTGTCCTGCAGGGCCATCACCACATGGTACTGATTGAGCGTGTGATAGAGCGTGGCAATCTGTCGCTGGCTAAAGGCATTGTTCAGCAGCGTGTCCAGCATCTGCACGTTAACGCCCAGCCGCGTGGCGCGGTCGCGATCGATGTTGATCACCACCTCCTGTCCGCCGGTTTGCGCATCGGAATCCACGCTGTTGAGTTGCGGTATCGCGGCCAGCGCCGCCTGGACTTTCGGCGTCCAGCGGCGCAGCAGATCGAGATCGTCAGCCTGCAGGCTGTACTGATAAGTGGCGTTGGCGCTGCGCCCGCCGATGTGCAGATCCTGCGCGGCCATCAGGAACAGCTGCGCCCCGGCAATATGGCGGGTTTTCAGGCTCAGCCGGTTAGCCACTTCGGTGGCGCTGGCAGTGCGCTGGTCAAAATCTTTCAGCCGGACAAAAAAGTTGGCGCTATTGCGCGAGCCAAACATGCCGCTGCCCATTGACGACATCACGCTGTCTACCGCCGGATCGGCCTCAATGATTTTGGTGAACGCCAGCATCTTTGGCTTCATCGCCTGGAAGGAGATGTTCTGGTCAGCGCGCAGGGCGCCCATCAGCAGGCCGGTGTCCTGATTGGGGAAAAAGCCCTTTTGCACCACGCTAAACAGAAACAGATTGAGCAGCACGGTGAGCAGCAAACTTAGCAGGGTGATCTTCTGGTGCGCCATCACCCACGCCAGGCCACGCGCGTAGGCGGCCAGCAGCGCGTTGAGCGCATTTTCGATCAGCTGATAGAGCGGATGCGGCCGCCGGGTGAGCTGCGGCTTCGGCCGCAGCAGCCGGGCGCACAGCATCGGGGTCAGGCTGAGCGAGACAAACATGGAGATCAGCAGCGAGACCGTCAGCGTCACCGCAAATTCGCGGAACAGGCGGCCAACAATGCTGCCCATCAGCAGAATCGGGATAAACACCGCCACCAGCGACACCGTCATCGACAGCACCGTAAAGCTCACCTCATGGGCACCGCGCAGGGCAGCACGCAGCGGACTCAGACCGGCTTCGATGTGCCGGGTGATATTTTCCAGCACCACGATGGCGTCATCAACAACAAAGCCCGTGGCGATGATCAGCGCCATCAGCGACAGGTTATCGAGACTGTAACCGAGCAGATACATCACCGCGCAGGTGCCGATTAACGACACCGGCAGCGCCAGCGCCGGAATCACCACCGCCTGCAAATTACGCAGGAAGACAAATACCACGGCAATCACCAGCAGCATCGCCACCAGCAGCGTCTCTTCGGTGTCATACAGGGAGGCGCGCACCGTTGGCGAACGGTCTACCACCACTTTGAGCTGGGTATCGGCAGGCAGATCTTTCTCCAGCTGTGGCAGCTGCGCTTTGATGGCGTCAATGGTGTCGAGCATGTTAGCGCCGGCCTGACGCTTGATGGCGATCATCACCGACGGCTGTGAATTGAGAAAGCCGGCCTGATACTGATCCTCCACCGAGTCATACACCGTGGCGACGTCATGCAGTCGCACCGCCTTACCCGCGTGGTAGCTGACTATCAGGTCGCGGTACTGTGCCGCTTTGTCCAGCTGGCCGTTACCGTCCACCATCCAGGACTGGCTGCTGCCCTGCAGCATGCCTTTCGGCAGATTGGTGGTGCTGCTGGATACGGCGCTGCGCACCGTATCCAGCGCAATGCCATAGTGCGTCAGCTGTTGCGGCTGCAGATCAATGCGGACCGCCGGCAGCGCGCTGCCCATCAGCGACACCTCGCCCACGCCCCTGACCTGCCCCATCGCCTGTTCAATTTTGCTTTCGGCGAGGTCATACAGTTCACCCGGCGTGCGCGTGGCGGAGGTAAGCGCCAGCATCACAATCGGCGCGTCCGAGGGATTCGCTTTACGATAGGTCGGCAGCGACTCCATAGCACTCGGTAACAGGCTGCGCGCCGCGTTTATCGCTGCCTGTACGTCGCGCGCCGCGCCATTGATATCGCGGTCAAGTTCAAACTGCAGTATCACGCTGGTCGAGCCCTGCGAGCTGGTCGACGTCATCTCCGTTACACCGGCAATCTGGCCGAGCGAACGCTCCAGCGGCGTCGCCACCGTGGCCGCCATGGTTTCCGGGCTGGCACCGGCCAGGCTGGCGCTGACCATGATGGTAGGAAAATCCACCTGCGGCAGCGGCGCGACGGGCAGCAGCCGGTAGCCCAGCGCCCCGAGCAGCAGGATCGCCAGCGTCAGCAGCAGCGTGGCAACCGGGCGAAAGATGAACAGCCGGGTGATGTTCATGGCTCGCCCCGCGCCTGCTGCTGCCGGCGCTGCACGTAGCGCTTACCGCGCTGCGCCAGCCCATCAAACCACAGATAGATCACCGGGGTGGAGAACAGCGTCAGCACCTGGCTCACCAGCAGGCCACCAACAATCACCAGCCCGAGCGGCTGACGCAGTTCAGCACCCGAACCGGAGGCCAGCATCAGCGGCAGCGCCCCAAGCAGCGCCGCCATGGTGGTCATCAGAATCGGCCGGAAACGCAGCAGGCAGGCCTGATGGATCGCTTCGCGCGGCGTCATATGCTGCTTATGCTGCGCCTCCAGCGCGAAGTCGATCATCATAATGGCGTTCTTTTTAACGATGCCAATCAGCAGAATGACACCAATTAGCGCGATCAGGCTGAATTCGCTGCCCGCCAGCATCAGCGTCAGCAGCGCCCCGACCGCCGCCGACGGCAGCGTGGAGAGAATGGTCACCGGATGAATAAAGCTTTCATACAGAATGCCCAGCACCACGTACATGGTGATCAGCGCCGCCAGAATCAGCCACAGCGTGTTGCCGGTGGCACTCTGAAACGCCGCGGTTTCACCCTGATAACGCAGCGTTATGCTGGCGGGCAGTTTAAGCTGCTGCGTGACCTGCGCAATCGCCCGCTGCCCCTCCTCCAGCGAATAACCGGGGTTAAGATTGAACGACACCATCACCGCCGGGAACTGATTCAGACGCATGTGCATCAGCGCTCCGGTCCGCGCATGCACGCTGGCGATGGCGGTGAGTTTCACCATGCCGGTGGTGGTGGTCTCACTGTCGCTGTCGCTGCTGGTTGATGCGCTGCTGCTCACCGGCAGATAAACGTCATCAAATGACGCCGGCGACTGCTGATACTGCGGCGCCACTTCCAGCACCACGCGATACTGATTCGCCTGGGTAAAAATGGTGGAAACCAGCCGCTGACCAAAGCTGTTGTACAGTGCGGTATCGACGTCGGCTGCCGTGATGCCGTAGCGCGCCGCTTTATCGCGATTCAGCTCCACATAGGCCACGCGCCCCTGATCCTGCAGGTTGCTGACCACGCCATTAAACTCAGGGCGCTGCTGCAGCGCAGCTATCAGCTGCGGCGTCCAGCGCACCAGGTTTTCGCTGTCGGCATCATCAAGGGTGAACTGGTACTGGCTCGGCGTCACCTGATCGTTGACCGTCAGGTCCTGTGCTGGCTGCAGATAAAGCTGAATGCCGGCGACCTGGCGCGCCGCCTGCTGTAGCTGCGCAATCACCTCATCGGCTTTGACGTCGCGCTGGTCAAACGCTTTCAGGTTGATCTGCAGGCGCCCGCTATTGAGGCTGGTGTTATTGCCGTCGATACCAATGGTTGAGGACACACTCTCGACCGCCGGATTTTGCAGGATCACCGTTGCCAGCGCCTGCTGACGCTGCGCCATCGCCGTGAAGGAGACATCCTGCGACGCCACGGTCACTCCCTGAATCAGCCCGGTATCCTGGGTGGGAAAGAACCCTTTCGGGATGGCCAGATACAGCAGCGCGGTGAGTGCAAAGGTTGCCAGCGCCACCAGCAGCGTCAGCTTCTGGTGGTTGAGCACCACGCTGAGCAGGCGGTCATAGCCGCGTACCAGTTTGTCAAACAGCTCGCCGCCTTTGCGCGCAAAGCGTGACTGCTGCGCCTCAGGAATATGCCTTAACAGCCAGGCACACAGCATCGGCGTCAGCGTCAGCGACACCACCATCGACACCAGAATCGAGACGGCCAGGGTGATGGCGAATTCGCGGAACAGCCGTCCGACCACATCGCCCATAAACAGCAGCGGAATCAGGACCGCAATCAGGGAAAACGTGAGGGAAATAATGGTGAAGCCAATCTGCTGCGAGCCTTTCAGCGCGGCCTGCATTGGCGTTTCGCCCTGCTCCAGCCGGCGCGAAATGTTCTCCACCACCACAATCGCGTCATCAATGACAAACCCGGTGGCGATGGTCAGCGCCATCAGCGACAGGTTGTTGAGGCTGAAATCGGCGAGATACATCACGCCAAAGGTGCCAATCAGCGACAGCGGTACTGCCACGCTGGGAATCAGCGTCGCCGCCACGTTGCGCAGAAACAGGAAGGTCACCATCACCACCAGTGCGATCGACAGCATCAGTTCAAACTGTACGTCGCTGATCGAGGCGCGGATGGTCTGCGTGCGATCGGCGAGCACACGCATTTTCACGCCATCCGGCAGCGCCGCCTGCAGTACGGGCAGCTGCTTTTTAATGCTATCCACCACCTGAATGACGTTGGCGCCGGGCTGGCGCTGCACGCTGATGACAATCGCCGGACGGTTATTGGCCCACGCCGACTGAAAGCGATTCTCCGGCCCCTGCTCGATATGGGCGATATCTTTCAGCCGCAGCGCCGCACCGTTCTGCCAGGTGAGAATCAGATTGCCGTATTCGGCCGCGGTGCGCAGCTGGTCGTTGGCGTCGATGGTCACCGAGTGATATTTGCCGTCGAAACCGCCTTTCGAACCGTTGACGTTGCTGTTGGCGATCAGCGTATTGACGTCTTCCAGCGACAGCTTGTGCGCCGCCAGCGCTTTTGGATCCATCTGCACGCGAATCGCCGGCTGATTGCCGCCCGCCAGGGTCACCATCCCCACACCGTTGATTTGCGACAGCTTCAGCGCCACGCGCGTGTTCACCAAATCCTGCACCTCAGTCAGCGGCAGCGTGTCGGAACTGGCGGCCAGCGTGATCACCGCACTGTCGGCCGGATTGACCTTTTTATACGTCGGCGGATTGGGCAGATCGTCCGGTAGCAGATTGTTCGCCGCGTTGATTGCCGCCTGGACTTCCTGTTCGGCGACGTCGAGCGACAGATCGAGGCTGAACTTCAGGGTGATAATCGATGATCCGCCCGAGCTGGCAGACGTCATCTGGCTAAGACCGGCCATCTGACCGAGCTGACGCTCCAGCGGCGAGGTTACGGATGAGGCCATCACGTCCGGGCTGGCGCCAGGATAAAGGGTGGTAACCTGAATGGTCGGATAATCCACCTGCGGCAGCGCCGAGGTGGAGAGAAAGCGATAAGCGAACAGACCGGCGATCAGCACGCCGATCATCAGCAGAATCGTCGCCACCGGGCGCAGGATAAACAGACGAGACGGATTCATGGCTGGGTACTTTTGCTGTCGTCAGCCAGCTGGACTTTGCTGCCGTTAGTCAGACGATCGATCCCCTCGGTCACCAGACGATCGCCTGGCGCCACGCCCTGCAGGATCGCCTGACGATCTTCCCCCAGTGCCGGTCCGGCGGTGACCGCTTTGCGCGTCACGCTATTGTCTTTGTTGATAATAAACACAAAGCTCCCGTCGCTGCTCAGCTGCAGCGCCTGCGCCGGGATCACCGTCGCGTTTTTCAGCGTGCCGGTTTGCAGACGCAGATTAACGAACTGGTTGGCAAACAGCGCTTCGTCCTCGTTAGGAAAGCTGGCTTTCAGTTCGATGGTGCCGGTGCTGGTATCGATCTGATTGCTGATGTACTTCACCTCACCCTGCGCCAGTATGGTGCTGTTGTCCTGATCGAAGGCCGTCGCGGGCAGGCTCTGGCCGTTGCGCAGTGCGCGCGTCAGCTGCGCGATGTAACTCTGCGGCACGCTGAACGTCACGGCGGCAGGCTGCATTTGCGTCACCACCACAATGCCGGTGGTGTCGCTGGTCTGCACCATATTGCCCGGATCGACCAGCCGCAGACCTACGCGGCCGCTGATCGGCGAGGTGATGCGGGCATACTCAATATCCAGTTTTGCGCTGGCGATTTGCGCCTGATCCGCCGCCACCGCGCCCTGATACTGGCCGACGGTAGCAATCTGGCTATCCAGATCCTGGCGCGACAGCGAGTCCTGCGCTGCCAGCTTTTTGTAGCGTGCCAGCGTCAGTTGCGCACTGTGCAGCAGCGCCTGGTTCTGGCTGAGATCGCCCTGATACTGCGCCAGCGTCGCCTGATAACTGCGCGGATCGATCTGCGCCAGCAGCTGACCGGCGCTGACTTTCTGCCCTTCAGTAAAGAACACCTGCTGCAGCTGCCCGGCCACGCGGCTGGTGACGGTGACGCTGGCGTTGGGGATCACCGTGCCGAGCGCATTCAGGTACACCGGCACGTCGGCCGTCGCGGCAATGCCGCTGTGCACCAGCGTTGCCGGGCCGCTCATCTGCGCCGCGCCGCGATGACCGCCTGGCGGCAGGTCGCCGGGTACTGCGCCCCGCTTGCCGCCTGCCACACGCCAGATCACGCCTGCCGCGATCAGCAGCACCAGCAACACAAGCAGCCATTTCAGCCAGCGGGAGAAACCAGAACGGGGAGCATGGATAGTCATCAGCGTCTTCAGATCAGCAAAAGTGTGGGTAAAAACCCCGGTAAGCAGGGGATTATTTCAGCGAAAATCATCACGACGCGCATTATCGGCGGATCGCCAGAACGTTTTCTATACGCAAACCGTAAGCGTTTCGTTAAGAGATGCAGGATTTAAACCGCGCCCGGCAGCGGCCGGTGATGGCGCGCGCAGGCGCTATAAACGGGAGAGGAGGACAACTTACAGGCAAAAAAAACCCACGCATCCGCGTGGGTCGGTGCAACCGAACAGGGTGAATACCACAAGGGTATCGCTGCCGCAGCAGCCGATCTTCACACCAATCAATACCTCTGGGACCTTTATCGTCGCGCAATGGCGGCACGGATAACAGCCGCAAATCGCAACGGAGTTCGGCGAAATGCAACGAGGTGTGAAAAGCTCGACTGCGTGTTTACATCCTGATTTCGTTAAGATTTATCTGATGCCGGTTTACTGTAAATCGCGTCGGGTGCCACGTTCATGTGTTTCAGCACCGGCCCCATGATGTTGCCAAATACCGGCGCGGCCACCGAGCCGCCAAAGTGATCGCCGGCGGTAGGATGGTTAATCATCACCACCAGCGCCACTTCCGGATGGCTGGCCGGCGCGATGCCGGCGGTGTAGTTGACATAGCCGCCGTCATATTTGCCGCTGCTGCCCATCTTCTCCGCGGTACCGGTTTTGGTCGCCAGCCGGTAGCCCGGAACCGCTGCTTTCACCCCGGTACCGCCCGGCAGCACGTCACTCTCCAGCATGTGCACCACGGTTTGCACGATCTGCGGATCCGCCACCTGCCTGCCCAGTACCGGTGGCGTCACTTTGGTGATCGACAGCGGGCGATAGACGCCATACGAACCGAGCGTGGCGTATTCACGCGCAATCTGCAGCGGCGTTACGCGCAGACCGTAGCCGAACGAGAAGGTGGCGCGCTCGATGTCCGCCCAGCGCTGGCGGTGCAGCGGGAAGTAGCCCACGCTCTCACCGGTCAGTCCCAGCCCGGTCGGCTTGCCAAGACCAAACGCCTGATAGGTGTTCACCAGCGCTTCCGCCGGCATTGCCAGCGCGATGTGCGACACGCCGATGTCGCTGGATTTCTGCAAAATGCCGGTCATGGTCAGGCGCGGCCAGTGGCCGACATCGCGGATTAGGTGGCCGTTGACGCTGTAGGGCGTGGTGTCGATCACCGAATCGGGGCGCACCAGATGGCGCTGCAGCCCCTCCATCACCACCAGCGGCTTCACCGTCGAACCGGGCTCGTAGCTGTCGTTGATGGCGGTATTGCGCATTTGCGCCGGCGTGGCGTTGTCATAATTGTTGGGGTTGAACGACGGATAAGATGCCATAGCGAGGATCTCGCCGGTGTCGATCTTCACCAGCACCGCCGCGCCCGAATCGGCCTTGTTGAGCAGCACGCCGTCGCGCAGCTTGCTGTACAGCGTAAACTGGTCAAACTTATCGATGCTGAGCTGCACCGTCGGCGGCTGCTTCGGCGGCTCGTAATCGATCATCGCAATAATGTTGCCGTCCCCGTCCTGGCGATACACCTCTTTACCCGGCTCGCCCTGCAGTACCCGGTCAAAGCCCTTCTCCAGCCCGTTAAGCCCGTTATTGTCCGCCCCGACGATGCCAATCAGCGGCGCCGCGGCTTCACTCATCGGATAAAAACGGCTGTCGTCATACACCGAACTGATGCCTTTCAGATGCAGCTCAGCAATATCTTTGGCAATGCCCAGCTCGATTTTGCGCCCGAGATAGAGGAAGCGCTTTTTCGGATTGGCGGTGATCTGCGCGCGCAGCTCGTCCGGTCGCAAATTCAGCGCCGCCGCCAGATAGCTCCATTTGGCGCTGGTGAAATCGGGATTGGCCTCGAGCACGCGCAGCGGATCGGCGATGATATCGCGCGATGGCACGCTGAGCGCCAGCGCCTGGCCGTCGCGGTCGAGCAGCGTGCCGCGGTTGGTCGGCAGCGTCACGGTCCGCAGCGAGCGCTGGTCGGCCTCGTGCTCCAGCATCGGATGATTGATCAGCTGCAAATCGCCGACGCGCGCCAGCAGCAGGCCCATGCAGCCTAATACGCCCAGACAAATCAGACGAAAACGAAACGGGTTAAACGGGGCTTTAATCTGGTCTTTTCCCAGAAATTTTTTAATCGGGGGCATGGCGATCCGCTGCGATAAAAGATGAATCCAAAGGGGTTAGCTGCAGTTATAAAGAAAGGTAAAGCGAGTTGACAGGAAAACAATGTATCAGTTCGTTTATGCCCGATTGAGGTCATCGTAACGGGACGCGTCACACCGGCAGATCGCAGGCAAAAAAAACCTGCGCATCTGCGCAGGTCGGTGTAATCAAGAAAACTGTTGATGTTCACCCATCAATACCTCTGGGACCCTGACTGTAGCAAGTTGCTCAGCGCAGAAACTATCACTCAAACGCAACAGTTACCGGCAAAATGTAACCAGCGGTGAGATTGTTAGCCGATTGTGCAACTGGCGTGTTTTTTGATTTCCACCAGGCAGCTCATGGCGTTCGGGCCCTGAGTTAACGACGAGGTCCCGATGTCGAGCGTCAGCACGTTAGGGTTGCCGGCGCGGTCCCACGGCTGCCACGCTTTGCCAAAACCGGGATCGAACCAGGCACCGGTGGCGATGATCACCACGCCGGGCGTCAGGCCGTCCGTCAGGCGAACGCCAGCCAGCATACGGCCACGCGCGTTGCTCACTTCAATCTCATCGCCGTCACTGATACCGCGCGCGGCGGCGTCGTCAACGTGCATATACAGCGTTTCGTGACCGGCAGTTTTGCCGGCCTGCACCGTGGCGGTGGCATCCAGCTGGCTGTGCAGGCGATCCGCAGGCTGCACCGAAATCATGTGCAGCGGGAACTGCGCGCTGAGCGCTGCGCCAAGCCACTCCTGCGGCGCGCGCCACTCCGGATGCCCGGCGAAATCCGCCAGCTGGTAATCGGCGATGGTCTGGCAAAACAGCTCAATTTTGCCGCTGGCGGTGTGAATCGGATGCGCCTGCGGGTCGGCGCGGAAATCATCCATAAACACGTACGGCTTGCCGCCCTGCGGAATCTCAACAAAACCGCGCTGCCAGAATGCCTCAAACTCCGGGAACGCGATGTCCAGCTGCGCATGCGCCTGCGCGCACTGCTGGTAAAGATGCTCAATCCACTGCATCTCGTTGCGTCCTTCGGTAAAGCGCTCGCGGTAGCCAAGGCGATCGGCCAGATCGGCAAAAATATCAAAGTCGTTACGCGCCTGATGCTGCGGTTTAATCGCCTGGTGCATCGCCAGCACGAAGCGGTCACGCGACGAGCCGCCAATGTCGTTGCGCTCCAGCGTGGTGGTGGCCGGCAGCACGATGTCCGCCATCTGCGCCGCGGGCGTCCAGACGATATCCTGCACGATGACCGTATCCGGGCGCTGCCAGCCCTCGACCAGCCGGTTGAGCTGCTGGTGATGGTGGAACGGATTGCCGCCTGCCCAGTGCACCAGGTGAATGTCGGGATAGTGCAGCGTCTCGCCCTGAAACGCATACGGCTGGCCGGGATTGAGCAGCATGTCGCTGATACGCGCCACCGGGATCGACAGGTTCGCCGGATTCGGGCCGGTGCTCATCAGCGGCGCCGGGCCTTCCTGGCGCGGATTGCCGACGCTGTTCATTGAGCCATGACCAAAAGAGAAGCCGCCGCCCGGCAGTCCCGGCTGGCCCAGCATCGACGAGAGCGCAATCATCATCCAGTACGGCTGCTCGCCGCGATGGGCGCGCTGCACCGCATAAGCACAGGTGATGAAGCTGCGTTTGCCCGCCAGCTGCTGCGCCAGCAGCGCGATACGCGCCGCCGGGATGCCGGTTATCGCACTAGCCCACGCGGGCGTTTTTGCCACGCCGTCGCTTTCGCCCAGCAGATAGGCACGCAGCTGCGGCCAGCCGGTGCAGTGGCTGGCGAGGAAAGCATCATCGATAGCGTTCCGGCGGGTAATTTCATAGCCGAGCGCCAGCATCAACGCCACGTCGGTGTTCGGGCGAATCGAAATCCACTCGGCGTTAACGAATGCCGGGCAGTCATCGCGCATCGGGCTGATGTTAATGATCGGCGTGCCTTTGGCGCTCAGCTGCTGCAGCGCCGGTTTCAGGCTGTGCTCGCCGGCGCCGCCGGAGGCCACCTGCGCATTTTTCAGCGCCAGGCCGCCAAAGGCGACGAAAATTTCTGCATGCTCCACCACCTGCGGCCAGTCGGTGACGCGGCCGGTGAGCGGCATATAAGTGCCAATCACGTACGGCAGAAAGAACTGTGCCGCACCCCAGCTGTAGTTACCCTGCTGATCAACGCCACCGCCGCCCTGGAAATAGAAGCGACGAATCAGGGTGCGCGCGTGGTTAACGCGACCGGCTGATGACCAGCCGTACGAACCGTTGAAAATGCCGGAAGCGCCGTAGCGATCGCGCACCCGGCGGTTCTCTTCCGCCACCAGATCGAGCGCGGTGTCCCAGTCCACGGCGACAAAATCCTCCCGGCCGCGCAGCGTGCGATCGCTGTTTTCACGCGACTTCAGCCACGAACGGCGCACCATCGGCTGACGGATGCGTTTATCCGAGTACACCAGTTCAGGGATAGAGTGGATCATCGGGGAAGGATCGGCATCGGCGAAGAAAGGTTCGCAGGCAATCAGGCGCTGATTTTCGGTGACGGCGGTAAACGCGCCCCAGTGCGCAAGGTGCGGCACACGAGTTTTCATGGTTATGGGTCCGGCAGGCAGGTGTGATTCAGGCTGGCAGCATAGCACGGTGCCGTTACCGGGCTAAAGCCTCACCGTGAGCGTCTGATTTTCCGCACTTTTGCGACAGCGCTGACATTCTGGCGGGTTGCGGCTGCCGGGCTTTTCCGTAACACTGAGAGCATGTGTAAACGTTTTCCCGGATGTCGACCATTGCATGGCTACTATTAAGGATGTTGCCCGCATGGCGGGGGTGTCGGTCGCGACCGTGTCCCGCGTCATCAATAATTCGCCCAAAGCCAGCGAGAGTTCGCGCCTCGCCGTTACCCAGGCCATGGAACAGCTGCAGTATCACCCGAACGCCAATGCCCGCGCGCTGGCGCAGCAATCCACCGAAACGCTCGGGCTGGTGGTAGGCGATGTGTCAGACCCGTTTTTTGGCGCGATGGTGAAAGCAGTCGATGAAGTCGCCGGGCAAACCGGCAACTTTCTGCTGATTGGTAACGGTTACCATAACGAGCAAAAAGAGCGTCAGGCGATTGAACAGCTGATGCGCCATCGCTGTGCCGCCCTGGTGGTGCACGCCAAGAAAATTCCCGATGACGATTTAGAGCTGCTGATGAAGCAGGTGCCGGGCATGGTGCTGCTGAACCGGTTGCTGCAGGGGTTTGAGTCACGCTGCATTGCGCTGGATGACCGCTACGGCGCCTGGCTGGCCACGCGCCACCTGATTCAGCAGGGTCATACGCAGATCGCCTTTATCTGCTCGACGCACACCATTTCTGACGCCGAAGATCGGCTGCAGGGCTACTACGATGCGCTGAAGGAGCACGGTCTGCCGTGCAACGACCGGCTGGTGGCGTGGGGAGAACCGGATGAGGTCGGTGGCGAGCAGGCAATGACGGAACTGCTCGGACGCGGCAAGCAGGTGAGCGCGGTGGCGTGCTACAACGATTCGATGGCCGCCGGTGCGCTGGCGGTGCTGAGCGATAACGGCATTCGCGTGCCGGAAGAGATGTCGCTGATTGGCTTTGATGATGTGCTGGTGTCGCGCTACGTGCGTCCGCGCCTGACCACGGTGCGCTATCCGATTGTGACCATGGCGCAGCAGGCCGCGCAGCTGGCGCTGGCGCTGGCCAACGGCACCGCGCTGCCGGAGGTGACCAATATGTTTAGCCCGACGCTGGTCAGGCGGCATTCGGTGGGTGGACCGGGTTAAACGGGGGCGGGCTTTCCCTCACCCTAACCCTCTCCCTGAGGGAGAGGGAACGTTCCAGAGCGCGCGGTCAGCCCTTGCGGCAAGGAGAGCGCGGTCAGCCCCCTCTCCCGCTTGTGTACAGTCCGGGGACATCGTGAACACTTGTTCGGGGACATGGTAGACACTTACAACTAAGGCATAAGAACCCGTTTATGGAGTCGCTTATGCCCTGGGATGCGAGAGATACCATGTCATTACGTACTGAGTTTGTTCTGTTCGCCTCGCAAGACGGGGCGAACATCCGCGAGCTGTGCCGCCGCTACGGCATATCTCCCGCCACCGGCTACAAGTGGCTTCGCCGCTGGGATGAGGAAGGACCGTCCGGCCTTCAGGACCGCTCCCGCGCGCCCCGTCACTCACCCAACCGCTCATCTGACGACATCACTGAGCTGCTGCGTATGGCGCATGAGCTTCATCAGCACTGGGGGGCCCGCAAGATTAAGCGCTGGCTCGAAGACCGCGGGCACGGCATGCCGGCCTTCAGCACCGTCCACAACCTGATGGCCCGCCACGGCCTGCTGCCGGGCGCAGCGCCGGGCGTCCCGGCCACCGGCCGGTTTGAGCACGCGGCCCCGAACCGGCTCTGGCAGATGGATTTTAAGGGCCACTTTCCCTTTGGCGGCGGCCGCTGCCACCCGCTTACCCTGCTGGACGACCACTCCCGGTTCTCGCTGTGCCTGGTGCACTGCGCTGACGAACGGCGTGAGACGGTACAGGAGCAGCTGGTCAGCGTCTTTGAGCGCTACGGCCTGCCGGACCGGATGACGATGGACAACGGCTCGCCGTGGGGCGACACCACCGGCACCTGGACGGCAGTGGAGCTGTGGCTGATGCGCCACGGCATCCGGGTGGGACACTCGCGGCCGTATCATCCGCAGACGCAGGGCAAGCTGGAGCGCTTTCACCGCAGCCTGAAGGCGGAAGTGCTGCAGGGGAAGTGGTTCGCAGACAGCGGTGAGCTGCAGCGCGCCTTCGACCACTGGCGGACGGTCTACAATCTCGAGCGCCCGCATGAGGCGCTGGAGATGGCGGTGCCGGCGTCGCGCTATCAGCCCTCATCGCGGCAGTACAGCGGGCGAGTAGCGCCACCGGAATACGACGAGGGCGTGATGGTCAGGAAGGTGGATATCAGCGGGAAGCTGAGCGTAAAAGGACTCAGCCTGAAGGCGGGCAAGGCGTTCAGGGGAGAGCGTGTGGGGCTGAAGGAGACGGGGGAAGACGGTTATTACGAGGTGTGGTGGTACAGCACAAAAGTGGGGGTGATCGACCTGAAGAAAAAGTCGATCACCATGGGTAAAGGATGTTAAAAAGTGTTCACTATGTCCCCGAACACCTGTCTGCCATGTCCCCGGACTGTACACTTGCGGGAGAGGGTTGGGGTGAGGGCCAGCGCGCACCCAACCCACTATAAATCCTGCGAATACACCTTCACCTGCACCTCAGGAAACTCCAGCGCATCACACTGATACTGCCAGCCGAATCGCTCGTAGTAGCCGCCAAACGTCGACCACAGCCACACCGTTGCATAGCCGCGCTGGCGGGCATAGTCCAGCACGTGCTGCTGCAGGGCGGCGCTCAGCCCCTGCCCGCGCGCCGCTTCATCCACATACAGCGCGGCAACCCACGGATAAAGATCCTGACGGCTAATCAAATCACAGCGCCAGAACCCTACCGTGCCGTGCGGCACGTCATCGTCGTCCAGCGCGACAAAGGTCACCGGAAACGCGGCACCGTTCAGGCTACTGCGAACAATGCTGTCGTAAAACGCGCGCGAGGTGCCATCACCAAACGCCTGCCACAGCCAGTCGGTGATCTGGCTGGCGTGATGCGGCACGCTGCTGAGCGGCACGATGCGCATCAGTTCAGCTCCAGCGCCAGCAGTTCCTGAATGGTCTGCGCACGGCGAATCTCACGCGGCACGCCCTGCTCAAACAGCACTTCCGGGATCAGCGGACGGCTGTTGTAGTTGGAGGACATTGATGCGCCGTAAGCGCCGGTATCATGGAACACCAGATAATCGCCGACCTGTGCCGCTGGCAGCGCGCGGGTTTCCACTTTGCCCCCTTCCAGCTGGGTAAACACATCTCCCGACTCACACAGCGGCCCGGCCACCACGCTCTCCACATGCGCCTCACCCGGCGCGCTGCCATCGGCAGGCAGCAGCGAAATATGGTGATAGCTGCCGTACATCGACGGACGCATCAGATCGCTGAAACCGGCATCCACCAGCACAAAGTGACGGCTGCCCATCTGCTTCACCGCCCGCACCTGCGACACCAGTACGCCCGACTCTGCCACCAGGAAACGGCCCGGCTCGATCTCCAGCTTCACCGCATGGCCGAGGTGCGCCGCGATACGCTCGCGCGCGCCGTTCCACAGGCCGTAATAGTGCTGCGTATCAATCGCCTCCTCACCAAAGCGGTAAGGAATCGACAGCCCGCCGCCCGCCGAAATGGCCTGCAGGTCCTGGCCAAAGGCCACTACCTGGTCGACCATCGCGTCGCACACCTGCTGCAGATGGCCATAATCGACGCCGGAGCCAATGTGCATATGTAAACCTACCAGCTGCAGGCCATGCTGCTGGATCGCCGCCAGCGCCAGCGGCAGATCGCTGTGCCAGATGCCGTGCTTACTGTTTTCGCCGCCGGTATTGGTTTTCTGGCTGTGACCGTGGCCAAAGCCCGGATTAATGCGCAGCCAGACGCTGTGACCCGGCGAAACCGCGCCGAGCTGATGCAGCATATCCACTGAGCCGGCATTCACCGGCACCTTCAGCTCGGCGATGCGCGCCAGCGTCGGTGAGTCCAGCACATCGGCGGTGAACACAATATCCTCGCCGCCCGGCTGAAAACCGGCAGCCAGCGCACGTTCGATCTCGCCGAGCGAGACCGAATCGACCTTGACGCCGGCAGCGCGCATCAGGCGCAGAATATGAATATTTGAGCAGGCCTTTTGCGCAAAGCGCACCACGTCAAACGCGCTGAGCTGCGCAATACGCTGCTGAATGATTTCGGCATCGTAAGCCCAGAACGGGCCGCTGTAGCGCTGCGCCAGCGGCAGCAGATTTGTGGCGTTAAGCGCCGTCTGGGAATCGTTAAGTGGACGTGGCATAAGCATTCTCCTGAGTCGTTGCTGTCATTTAGCCACAGCACAGTAATGCAGAAAAATATCTGTTTAAGCATCAGCTATGCAAATATGATATGGATGACACGGAGGCGACGATGGCAAAAATTAACTGGCGGCATATCGAAATCTTTCACGCGGTGATGACCAGCGGCAATCTGACCCAGGCCGCCACGCTGCTGCACACCTCGCAGCCAACGGTGAGCCGCGAACTGGCGCGGCTGGAGCAGCAGCTGGGCTTACAGCTGTTTGAGCGGGTGCGCGGCCGCCTGCAGCCCACCGTGCAAGGGCTGCGGCTGTACGAAGAGGTGCAGCGCTCGTGGTACGGTCTGGATCGCATCATGGATGCCGCCGAAGGGTTGCGCCAGTTCCGCCAGGGCGAGCTGTCCATCGCCTGCCTGCCGGTTTTTTCCCAGTCGCTGTTACCGCCGCTGCTGCAGCCGTTTTTACAGCGCTATCCGCAGGTGAGCCTGAATATTATTCCGCAGGAGTCGCCGCTGCTGGAGGAGTGGCTGTCGGCGCAGCGCTACGATCTCGGTCTGACCGAAACCCAGCATGCGCCCGCCGGGACTGAACGCCTGGCACTGCTGACCAGCGACGAAGTGTGCGTGCTGCCGCCGCAGCATCCGCTGTGTCAGCGGGCGGTGCTGACGCCGCAGGATTTTCACGGTGAAAACTATGTCAGCCTGTCGCGCAGCGATAGCTATCGTCAGTTGCTGGATGCGCTGTTCCATGAGCAGCAGGTGGAGCGGCGGCTGGTGCTGGAGACGCACAGCGCCGCGTCGGTGTGCGCGATGGTGCGCGCCGGGGTGGGCATTTCGATTGTTAATCCGCTGACGGCGCTGGATTACGCCGACAGCGGTGTGGTGATGCGCCGCTTCAGTATTGCCGTGCCGTTCACGGTGAGCCTGGTGCGGCCACAGCATCGACCGGCATCGGCGCTGGTCGATCACTTTTGCGACCACCTGCAGCAGCAGGTGGCCACCTTTCCGCAGCGCATCGCCCAGCGGCTGGCTTAAGCGCGCACCGTCTCGCGCTGACCGCCCGATTTGCGGAAGGTCAGCAGACAAACCACTAATCCCGCTGCCGCCAGCGCTGCCGCCGCGACCGGCACCGCCGTCAGGCCATAGCCTTTGTCGATCACAGCGCCGCCCACCCACGCACCGAGTGCGTTTCCGACGTTGAAGGCCGAGATATTGAGCGTCGACACCAGGTTCGGCGCGTCTTTACCGTGGCGCACCACGTTGATTTGCAGGCCCGGCACGGTGGCGAAGGTCGCCATCGCCCACAGGAACAGGGTTACCTCTGCCAGCCACAGCGCATGGCTGGTCCAGCTGAACAGCAGCGAGAACACGGCGATCAGCGAGAAGCTGAGGATCAGGCTGAACGACACTTTCCAGTCCGCCAGTTTCCCGCCAACAATGTTACCCACCGTCAGGCCAGCGCCAATCAGGAACAGCGTCCAGCTGACACCGCGATCGCTGATGCCGGTCACCTGCAGCAGCAGCGGCGCAATGTAGCTGAACAGCGCAAACATCGCGGCGGCAAAACACACCGTCATCAGCAGCGACAGCCACAGTTTGCCGTTGGCCAGCGCGCTGATTTCGCTCGCCAGGTGCACCGGTTTTTCATCTTTGTTGGTCGGCAGGCTGACAATCAGCGCGATGAACGCGAGGATGCCGATAATCGCCACGCCCCAGAAGGTGGCGCGCCAGCCAAACAGCTGACCAAACCAGGTGCCGAGCGGCACGCCCAGTACGTTGGCCAGTGTCAGACCGGTAAACATCAGCGCCACCGCCGACGCCTGACGGCTCGGTGCCACCAGGCTGGCCGCGACCACTGAACCGATGCCGAAGAACGCACCGTGACACAACGCGGTAATGACGCGCGCCAGCATCAGCAGGTTATAGGTATAAGCCAGCGCACAGAGTACGTTGCCGATGATGAAGATGATCATCAGCAGAATCAGGGTACGTTTACGCGGCAGTTTCGCGGTCAGCAGCGCCATGATTGGCGCGCCGATAGCCACGCCCAGCGCATAGCCGCTGATCAGCCAGCCCGCAGAAGGAATCGACACCTGCAGGTCACCCGCCACTTCCGGCAGTAACCCCATGATGACGAACTCCGTGGTGCCGATGGCGAACGCACTCAGCGCCAGCGCCAGTAATGCAACAGGCATAACACACTCTCCCAAAATAATTTTGCAGGCGGGCCGCACGACGAACGCCGTACGGTTAAGACAGACGCGTATCCCTCCGACAATGCGGGGATGTTTATTTTTGAACTGCGTCACAGTCTGCTATTAAAGCACAGCCTCCGGCTATCAACCACCCGGGCGGCAGCAAGGCTATTTTGCCTGCGCGGCAATAATGCCGGCGCTAAAAAGTGTCGCTTATGCATCACTGAGACAGGACGGCGATAACAGACTACGCTTGATAACAGGTTGTGATCGCTGTCACAGCGACGGCGCTTTCTGGCGTTAAATCAGGCAGTAAAGGATGGTCGCACATTGCCGATACCCCAATGGATTGCCCGGTAATGCGGCGTCAACACAACAGGGGGACAGAGTTATGCGATGGATCATCGCGCTGGCGATCGGCGGCTTAAGCGGCTGCTCGGTCGGGCACTATGAATACAGCTCAGAAGCGGCCAGGCGCGTCGATATGACCGTCACCGGCATCCCCACCGTGCTCGGCATGGGTGCGCTGGGCACCACTATCCCCCTGACGCGCGAATACAGCCTGACGGCGGCGCACGTGGCCAAATATTCGCTGTATCGGGTGAAGGCCTGGCATCCGGAGTGCGATATCGCCGTGGTTTATCATGCAAATAAAGAAGCCAACCTGCCCCCGCAGTTCCGCAACAGCCATATCGGCGACAACGTAAATCTGTATGGGTATAGCTTTATCTCCGCGCTGCCGGTGGCATCAAGCGGCAAAAACCTGATCAATACGACGCTGAGCAATGACTGGAATAAGGCCAGCTGCGTGGTGGTGGCGGCCAATGCTGGCGTGGTGAAAGGCATGTCCGGCGGCGCGGTGTATAACGCCAGCGACGACACGCTGGCCGGGGTGATTGTCGGTTATAGCAGTCGGATTGATGATAATAAGAGCGGCAAAACGCTGTTTAAAGATGTGGCGCTGTATGTGCCTTATGCGCGGTTCCAGGCGTGGCTGGATGGGGTGGTGAAGTCTTAGGTTGGGTGCGCGCTGATGCCCTCACCCCGGCCCTCTCCCACGGGGAGAGGGAGAAAACCAGAGCTGACCTCTCCCACCGGGGAGAGGGAGAAACCAGAGCGGACCTCTGCCACAGGGAGAGGGAGAAAACCACAGCGGTCCTCTGCCACAGGGAGAGGAAGAAAACCACAGCGGCCCTCTCCCACCGGGGTACAGGCAAGTCCCCTCTCCCCATGGGAGAGGGTTAGGGTGAGGGTGAAGGCAACCTGATTACTTGCCGGTCGGGCGCAGAGCCGGGAACAGGATCACGTCACGAATGGTGTGGCTGTTGGTGAACAGCATGACCAGACGGTCGATACCAATGCCCAGACCTGCAGTCGGTGGCAGACCGTGCTCCAGCGCGGTGACGTAGTCTTCGTCGTAGAACATCGCTTCGTCATCACCGGCGTCCTTCGCGTTAACCTGCTGCAGGAAACGCTCGGCCTGATCTTCCGCATCGTTCAGCTCGGAGAAGCCGTTACCGATTTCACGACCGCCGATGAAGAACTCAAAGCGGTCGGTGATTTCCGGGTTCTCGTCATTACGACGCGCCAGCGGTGACACCTCTGCCGGATACTCGGTGATGAAGGTTGGCTGAATCAGGTGCGCTTCGGCGGTCTCTTCGAAGATCTCGGTCACCACGCGGCCCAGACCCCAGCTCTTCTCCACTTTGATGTGCAGCGTGTTGGCAATCGCCACGGCTTTGTCAAAGTCATCCAGATCGGCGAGGTCCGTTTCCGGACGGTATTTCTTGATCGCTTCACGCATGGTGAGCTTCTCAAATGGCTTGCCGAAATCGAAGGTGTGCTCACCATAAGGCACTTCCGTCGTGCCCAGCACGTCCTGCGCCAGGGTGCGGAACAGACTCTCGGTCAGTTCGATCAGATCTTTGTAATCCGCATACGCCATATAGAGTTCCATCATGGTGAACTCTGGATTGTGGCGCGGCGAAATCCCTTCGTTACGGAAGTTACGGTTGATCTCAAACACGCGATCAAAACCGCCGACCACCAGACGCTTAAGGTACAGCTCCGGCGCGATACGCAGGTACATGTCGATGTCGAGCGCGTTGTGATGGGTGATGAACGGACGTGCGGACGCGCCGCCAGGAATCACCTGCATCATCGGCGTTTCCACTTCCATAAAGTCGCGGTTAACCATGAACTGACGAATGCCGGCCATGATTTGTGAGCGAATTTTGAAGGTCTTACGCGAATCGTCGTTGGAGATCAGGTCAAGGTAACGCTGACGGTAACGGGTTTCCTGATCGGCGAGGCCGTGGAATTTGTCCGGCAGCGGACGCAGCGCTTTGGTCAGCAGGCGCAGCTCAGAGATGTGGATCGACAGCTCGCCGGTTTTGGTTTTGAACAGCTTACCGCGCGCGCCGAGGATATCGCCGAGATCCCATTTTTTGAACTGCTCGTTGTAGACGCCTTCCGGCAGATCGTCACGGGAGACGTAGATCTGGATCTGACCGCCTACATCCTGCAGGGTGGCGAACGACGCTTTACCCATGATGCGGCGGGTCATCATACGACCGGCTACGCTCACCTCAACGCCGAGCGCTTCCAGCTCGTCGTTCTCTTTGCTGTCATAGTCGGCATGCAGACGATCGGAAGTGGTGTCACGGCGGAAATCGTTAGGAAACGCCACGCCCTTTTCACGCAGCGCGCTGAGTTTTTCGCGACGCGCTTTCAGTTCGTTGTTTAACTCAAGGGCGGCATCAGCGCTCTGCGGTTGTTGTTCAGACATGTCGGTTCCTTATAGCCCTGCTTTTAAACTTGCTTCAATAAAACGGTCAAGATCGCCATCCAGTACGGCCTGGGTATTACGCGTTTCTACGCTGGTACGCAGATCCTTGATGCGCGAATCGTCAAGAACGTATGAACGGATCTGGCTGCCCCAGCCGATGTCCGACTTGTTCTCTTCCGCCGCCTGCTTGTCGGCATTCTTCTTCTGCATTTCGTATTCATACAGCTTGGCACGCAGCTGTTTGAAGGCCTGATCTTTGTTCTTATGCTGCGAGCGGTCGTTCTGGCACTGCACCACAATATTGGTCGGCAGGTGGGTAATACGCACCGCTGACTCGGTTTTGTTAACGTGCTGACCACCGGCACCCGAGGCGCGATAGACGTCGATACGCAGGTCGGCCGGGTTGATTTCGATGTCGATGTTGTCATCCACTTCCGGGTAAATAAATACCGAACTGAAGGAGGTGTGACGACGACCGCCGGAGTCGAACGGGCTCTTACGCACCAGACGATGAACGCCGGTTTCGGTACGCAGCCAGCCGTAAGCGTAATCACCGATAATTTTGATGGTGGCTGATTTGGTACCGGCCACTTCGCCTTCGGACTCTTCGATGATCTCGGTTTTGAAGCCTTTGGCTTCCGCCCAGCGCAGATACATGCGCAGCAGCATGCTGGCCCAGTCCTGCGCTTCAGTGCCGCCAGAGCCGGCCTGAATATCCATGTAGCAGTCGGCGCTGTCGTATTCGCCGGAGAACATACGGCGGAACTCCAGTTCACCCAGCTTCACGTCCAGCGCGTCCAGCTCGACAACGGCTTCGTTGAAGGTCTCTTCGTCGTCGGCTTCAACCGCCAGCTCCAGCAGACCCTGCACATCTTCCAGCCCCTGCTGCATCTGGTCGAGCGTTTCAACTACCGCTTCCAGCGAGGCGCGCTCTTTGCCCAGCGCCTGCGCGCGTTCAGGTTCGTTCCAGACGTCCGGCTGTTCCAGCTCGGCGTTTACTTCTTCGAGGCGTTCTTTCTTGGCATCGTAGTCAAAGATACCCCCTAAGAACGCTGCTGCGCTCGCTGAGGTCCTGGATACGATTTTTGACCGGATTAATTTCAAACATGGCTTTTCAGTCTTTTTTGACGATTCGGTGAGAGGAGATAAAAGTAACGCGCTAGTTTACCCGAAAGCGCGCCTGGTTTGTAGCTTTGCACATCAATGGCTATACCGCGTATGAACCGGCAGAAAATAATTGCGTCAGTTCTGGAAACCGGCAGGTAGCGTGGTTGCCAGAAATCCCGCTGTCACTCGCCACCTACGCGGTGCGCCTTCAGAATTTTCCTACATAATCACGGCAATAAACGCCAGCTGGCGTCATTAAACACCATGATTTCTCAAACAAAATCGTTAAAACTCCACCATCAGAAATGTCTGGTTCGAAGCGTGATATAGCGCGATTAGCCTGCGCAATGCTGCGCTGTCCTGGCCATCAACCGGCCAGTGCGCACCTTATCCTTTCTGCACCCTGGCGGAATCCCAGGGGTTCGTGCTTCATCTATTGCGTTCTGTCTGTCAGCCACGTTGCTCAGGAGTATTCGTGACAGGGAAAGACTGCATTCAGGCCCGTTAACGTGAACGGGCGACAACATGCCCTGAGAGGCATGAGGAGTTGCCATGCATTATCCTGTTGTTACTTTTCGACCCTCACCGCGCCTGCTGGCGCTCCTCATCCCGTTTCTGCTCAGCGCCTGTGGTGGCGGTGGTGGCGGCGGCGGTAGTAGCGGCGGCGGCAGCACCCTGACCCCGGTCACGCCGGTCGTTGAACCTGCGGTGCCGGCCACGGCCGCCAGCAATAAAGTAGGCATCATTGACTCTGGTCTGGCCCCGGGCCGCAGCGAAATTAATTACGCCAACGTGAATTTCTCCAGTTATGTCGACAGCAACACCGCGCTGAATGACAACATGGGGATCAACGGGCACGGCACGCTGGTGGCGATGACGCTGCTGGGGCTGTCGCCTGACAGCGCGCTGTATGTGGCGCAGGCGTCACAAAATAATATTTTCAGCTACGACAATACTGCGCGCGCCGTGCAGGGCTTAGTGGCACAGGGCGTACGCATCTTCAATATGTCCTACGGTTCGCAGGAGCGCCTCACCAGCCAGCAGGCGTTAACCGATGCGCGCCAGCGCTATCAGTCACTGTATCAGGGGCTCAACGCGGTGGCTGCGGCAGATGGGCTGGCGGTGATGATCACCGGCAACAACAGCGGCGCCACGCCGGCACCGGACGTGCTGACACCGCTGATGTATAACGACCCGCAGCTGGCACGTAATCTGCTGGCGGTGACCGGTATCCTGAGTCATACCGGTTATGACCTGCCAGGCCGCGCAGCCGGCACCGGACCGTTTGACGCCTGCGGCGCGGCCGCCGCGTGGTGCCTGACCGCGCCGGGCTATACCGATTACCTGTATCAAAACTCCGACGGCAGCTGGGTGCAGGCGCGCAGCTACGGCACCTCGTTTGCCGCACCGCGCGTGACGGCTGCGGCCTCGCAGCTGCTGCAGCGTTTCCCGTGGATGAGCGGCCATAACCTGCAGCAAACCCTGCTGACCACCGCCACCTACCGCAGTGATGCGCACGATAACGTCGCCGACAGCGCCAACGGGCGGCCATACAATGAGACGTTCGGCTGGGGCGATCTTAACGCCGCCAAAGCCTTAAACGGGCCGGGACAATTCTGGGCAGAGGACTTCAGTGCGCGCCTCGACGGCGGCCAGTATGTGTTCAGCAATGACATCAGCGGCGATCGCGGGCTGGTGCTGGACGGCAGCGAACGCGGCGGTACGCTGCAGCTGACCGGCAACAACAGCTATCAGGGCCTGACGCAGGTCTCCGCCAATAGCCTGCTGATTGACGGTACGATTGCCGGCAATGCGCTGGTAAACGGCAGCGGCAAACTGGGTGGCAGCGGACGCATCGGCGGCAATCTGGTCAACCAGGGATCGGTTAACGGCGGCCTGCAGGTAGCGGGCAATTATCAGCAGAGCGCCGACGGTACGCTCAACGTCACGCTGAACAATCCGCTGCGCGTGACCGGCAACGCGGCGCTTGACGGCACGCTAAACCTGGCGCCGCCCTCCGCCAGCTACGTGGTGAAACAGCAGGAAACGCTGCTGACCAGCGGCGGCGGCGTGAGCGGTCAGTTTAGCCAGGTTAATACCGGCGTATTTCTCGACGGTTCCGTCAGCTATGACGCCCACAGCGTTACCGGCCAGCTCACGCGCAAGAACACCGCCGCAGCGGCACAGGCGATGGGAATGGACAGTGCCAGCGCGCAGCAAACCAGCCGCAACCTGGAGCAGGCGTTTGAGCTGGCGGACCGCTGGCAGGGTCAGGCGACGCTGAGCAGTGCGCAGCAGTCAGCGCTGGCGGCCGCAGGCGCCTTCCAGACGCTGGCGGACACCCGCAGCGCACAGGCGGCGATCAACTCCCTGTCCGGCCAGGCGCATGCCTCCGGCAATGCGGTGCTGTTTAACGCACTGGATTATCAGACGCGCCTGCTCAACAACCGCATTGATGATGCCAGCGAACAGGGGCGCTTTGGCTTCTGGCTGGAGAGCGGCCAGCTGCGCGGCTCGCTCGATCAGGACGGCTATCTCGGCAACCGCTATCGCAATACCCTGACCGCGCTGGGTGCCGACAGCGACTTTGGCCTGCCCGGCCTGCGCCTCGGCATCGCCTGGACGCACACTCAGCTTGATGCCACCTATGACAACACCGGCGGCAACAGCCAGAACAGCCTGCAGGGCGTAATGCTGTATGGGCGCTATGCGGTGACGCCAGCCTGGTACTGGCAGGGCAATCTCAGCTATCAGCATGGACGCGATAAGCTGCAGCGCCTGGTGCTGCTGGACGAGGCCGCGCCGGTTTCCTCTTCCGCCCGCACAGACAGCTGGCAGGCGGCGCTGCAGAGCGGCTATCGCTGGACGCTGCAGGAGGATTATCGCATTGAGCCCTATCTCGGCTGGCGTGAAACCGGCCTGCAGACCGGCAGCTTCAGCGACAGCGGCAGCGCGTTTGGCCTGCAGGGCGACGGCGACAGCTATCGCCGCAGCGTCGGTTACGGTGGCCTGAATCTCAGCGCGCGCCAGGACTGGTCGGCGGGCTGGTGGAGCATGCTGAGCCTGTATGGCGAATACCAGTACGCGTTCAGCAATCCGTCGATGGACGTCAGCGCGCGCTGGAGCGGCTTCGGCAGCGGTCAGCAGAGCTTTACCATCCCGGGTATGCAGCTCGATCGCCGCTCGCAGTGGTTTGGTGCGCGGGTTGATCTGGTGCAGTCGGCACGCGCGCGGCTGTTCCTGCGTGCCGACCGCCACGTGGCCGATCGCGGCGATGAGAAGGTGCTGCGCGGCGGTGTCGACGTCACGTTCTAAGCGTTACGACTGCGGCCAGATATGGTCGATGATCAGCTGTACCGAGCGATTGCCGCGGTATTCGTTGATATCCAGCTTGTAAGCCAGCTGCACCTGACGCACGCTGCTGTCTGGCCACAGGCTGGTGTCGACGTTAAAGGCGATACCATCCAGTAACGGGCCGCCGCCCAGCGGCTCGACCATCACCTTAAGGTGACGCTCGCCCACCAGACGCTGCTGCAACAGCTTAAACTGACCGTCGAACACCGGCTCCGGAAACGCCTGGCCCCAGGGGCCGGCTTCCCGCAGCATTTCCGCGGTGTGCAGGGTAAATTCCTGCGCATGCAGTTCGCCATCGGACCACATCACGCCCTGCAGCGCCTCGCCTTCCAGCCATTCGTCGATCAGCGCAGCAAAGCGCTGGCGGAACTCATCGTACTTCGCCTCTTCCAGCGACAGCCCCGCCGCCATGGCGTGCCCGCCAAATTTGATGATCAGGCCGGGATAGAGCGTGTCGATGCGTTCCAGCGCGTCGCGCAGGTGCAGGCCGGCAATCGAACGGCCAGAGCCCTTCAGCGTGCCGTCACCGGCGGGCGCGAAGGCGATGACCGGGCGGTGGAAGCGCTCTTTCAGGCGTGACGCGAGGATGCCAACTACGCCCTGATGCCACTCCGGGTGATAAAACGCCAGCCCGAGCGGCAGATCGCGATGCTGGCGCTCCAGCTCATCGCACAGCGCCAGCGCCTCGCTCTTCATGCCCTGCTCAATCTCTTTGCGCGTTTGATTAAGCGCATCAAGTTCGCTGGCCAGCATGCGCGCCTGGGCAATATCTTCCGTCAGCAGCAGCGCAACGCCAACCGACATATCGTCCAGCCGGCCGGCAGCATTGAGGCGTGGCCCGACGGCAAAACCGAGATCGCTGGCCGCCAGCTGACGCGCATCGCGGTTAGCAATCTCCAGCAGCGCGCGGATGCCGGCACGGCATTTGCCGGCGCGGATGCGGCTCAGCCCCTGCCACACCAGAATGCGGTTGTTGGCATCCAGCGGCACCACGTCGGCCACGGTACCGAGCGCCACCAGATCCAGCAGTTCGGCCAGATTGGGTTCACTGCGCCCGTCGCTGAACCAGCTCTGCTGACGCAGATGGGCACGCAGCGCCAGCATCAGATAAAACGCCACACCCACGCCTGCCAGCGAACGCGACGGGAATGCGCTGTCGCTCAGGTTAGGGTTAACGATGGCTTCTGCCGCCGGCAGCGTTTCGCCCGGCAGGTGATGATCGGTGATCAGTACCGGAATGCCGTGCTGGTGTGCGGTGTCGACGCCCGCGTGCGACGAAATGCCGTTATCCACGGTGAGGATCAGCTCGGCGCCACGCGCGCGCGCCTGCTCCACCACTTCCGGGCTCAGGCCATAGCCGTCTTCAAAGCGGTTCGGCACCAGATAATCAACGTTGCCGCCCATGCTGCGCAGCGCCAGTACGGTGAGCGCGGTGCTGGTGGCACCATCGGCATCGAAATCACCTACCACCACGATGCGGCGTTGCTGCTGCAGCATCTCATGCAGCAGCGTCACGGCGCGCTCAATGCCGCCAAGGCTTTGCCACGGCAGCAGGAATTTCGCGCCGCGTTCCAGTTCGGCGGCGTCTTTGACACCGCGCTGCAGGTAGAGACGACGCAGCAGCGGCGGTAAATCATCGGGTAACTGCGCGTCGGCCTGGGCTTCACGCCGACGTAATTCTACAGAGTGCATCACTGTGTCTTAACCACCACGCTTCTGGCCGTCCAGCACCTGCTTCAGCTCCTGCGGTCCCTGGTAGCCAGGGATCATCATGCCGCTGTCGGTGAGGATGGCGGGCGTGCCCTGAATACCAAACAGAATGCCCAGCTTGTAGTGCTGGTCGAGATTGATTTTGCAGCTCGCCGGCGCATCCATTTGCGGTGCGTCGCCTTTCATTGCGGCATCAAACGCCTTGTTGCGATCGGCGCTGCACCAGATGGCGGTCATGGCTTTCTCCACCTGGCCGTGCAGGCCTTCACGCGGGAACGCCAGATAGCGCACGGTGATGCCCAGCGCGTTGTAGTCAGCCATCTGTTCGTGCAGCTTGCGGCAGTAGCCGCAGGTGATGTCGGTGAACACGGTGATCACGTGCTGCTCTTTCGGCGCTTTGTAGACAATCATTTCCGGTGCCAGCGCGGCGACTTTTTTCTCCAGCAGCTGATTGGTGACATTCACCGGCTGCGCGCCGCTGACATCGTACAGCGGGCCCTGAATCATGTGCTTGCCGTCTTCGGTGACGTACAGCACGCCGCTTTCGGTCATCACCGTTTTGATACCCGGCAGCGGCGACGGCTGAATTTCCGCCTGCTGCATACCCAGTTTTTTCAGTGATTGCTGAATCGCGCTGTCATCGGCATAGGCCAGCGCAGCAAAGGCGCTGACCAGCAGAGCCAGCGTCGTAACGGTTTTTTTCATCTCAAATCCTTGTTGCCGCTGCTCAGGCGCGCGGATGATGCTGTTGATGTAACTGACGCAGGCGCTCGGTCGCCACGTGCGTGTAAATCTGGGTGGTCGACAGGTCGCTGTGCCCCAGCAACATCTGTACGACGCGTAAATCGGCACCATGGTTCAGTAAATGTGTGGCAAATGCGTGGCGCAGCACATGCGGTGACAGCTTTTCGCTGTCGATGCCGGCAAGGGTGGCATAGTGTTTGATGCGATGCCAGAAGGTCTGGCGTGTCATCTGCTGCGCGCGGTTGCTGGGGAACAGCACATCAATGGTCTGCCCGTTCAGCAGCCACGGCCGCCCGTGTTCCATATAGTGCTCCAGCCAGTAAATGGCTTCTTCACCTAATGGCACCAGCCGCTCTTTATTGCCTTTACCGATGACGCGCACCACGCCCTGACGCAGGCTGACATCACTCAACGTCAGACCGACCAGCTCAGAGACGCGCAGCCCGGTAGCGTACAGCAGCTCCAGCATCGCTTTGTCACGCAGTTCAAGCGGTATGTCCGTTGCCGGGGCCTGTAACAGGCGCTCGACCTGATTTTCTGACAGGTCTTTTGGCAGGCGCTGCGGCAATTTCGGCGCTGATAACAGCGCGCTGGGATCGTCACTGCGCAGCTTTTCGCGGTACAGATACTGAAACAGACGGCGCATTGCGCTCAGGGTACGCGCTGAGCTGGTGGCTTTGTAACCGCCCTCAATCCGCTCAGCCAGAAACTGCTGTAAATCAGCGGCTTCCAGCGTCAGCAGCGTGCGCTCATGGTGGTGCAGCCAGGCAGTGAGCGTCTGCAAATCCTGACGATAGGACGCCAGCGTGTTCTGCGCCAGGTTGCGCTCAATCCAGAGCGCGTCGAGAAACTGTTCTATCAGATCGCTGTCCTGCACTGTTGCCCCTCGCCGTGTGAAATCGTGCTCATTATGCCTGAAACTGGCCTGCTTCTGGTACAATTGCGCCAGAGTGAGTTTCAGTCAGAGCATTAATTGCATGAATATCGGTCTGTTTTACGGTTCCAGTACCTGTTACACCGAGATGACGGCGGAGAAAATTCGCGACTTTATCGGTGAAGAATTAGTCACACTGCATAACCTGAAAGATGACGATCCGTCGCTGATGGAGCAGTACGATTTACTGATTCTCGGTATTCCGACCTGGGATTTCGGCGAACTGCAGGAGGACTGGGAAGCGGTGTGGCAACAGCTGCCGGCGCTCAACCTGCAGGGCAAAATTGTGGCGCTGTACGGCATGGGCGACCAGATCGAGTACAGCGAATGGTTCCTTGATGCGCTGGGTATGCTGCACGAACTGCTGCTGCCGATGGGCGTGCAGTTTGTCGGTTACTGGCCGCTCGACGGCTACCAGTTCACCAGTAAAAAACCGCTGACCGCCGATGGTCAGCAGTTTGTCGGTCTGGCGCTCGACGATGTTAATCAGTTTGAGCTGAGCGAAGAGCGCGTCGAGCAGTGGTGTGAACAGATTCTGACCGAAACCGCCGCGCTGCTTTAATGCGGCGTCGCGCCATCCAGCAAAAAACAGCGGGCGCGTAGCGCGCGCCACGCGTCGGGCGGCATGCTGTCGTGCAGCAGCCACAGCCGCCAGCGCTGCCCGCGACGGTTACGCAGCACCAGCAACACGCCCCACGGTAGCCAGTCCGGCTGCCGTTGCGCCTGCCAGCGCTCACCGCGCCAGTACCAGTCACCCTTGTCATCCAGCATGAGCGCTCCGCAGCGCTGCTGCAGGCGACGCGCGTTACGCCAGCACTGCAGGGTCAGCAGAATCACTACCGCGACCTGAACCCAGGCCCAGCCCGCCGGCCAGTGGCAGCTCAGCAACAGCGCGCCACACAGCCCGAACAGCGTCACATTCAGCACCTGCGCGCTGCGTGACGCGCGCAGATTACATTGCCACCGGCCCGCGTTCACGGTTGCGCTGCTGAATCAGTTTCACCATGCGTTTGAACTCGGGATCGGCCGGTTCGCCGTGGTTCATCATCCAGTTAAACAGGTCCGGATCGTCGCTCTTCAGCAGCGCGACAAACACCTGCTTGTCGCTGTCGCTCAGCGAATCATACTCATATTTAAAGAACGGCATGATCGAGACATCCAGCTCCAGCATGCCGCGACGGCATGCCCACTGGACGCGCGCTTTGTCATGAATATCCATGTGTCTTCTTCCACAGCTGATAACAGTGGCGCTCAGTGTACCTGCTTTTTCGCCGCGCTGCAGGCGTGCAACCAGACGCTGCGCGCGGTGACGCACAGCAATGCCACCGGTTACAGGGTTATCACGCGATTTGTGCGCCAGATTCCGCAAACAGGTTGCAATGGCGCACTGCTCTTTTAACATTGGTAAGCATATTACTGGATAAACCTTATTGATCAGGACGGACTCATGCCGATTTTCACCCTTCCGCCTCGCCAGCCCGCTGCGGCGTCGCGCCTGCCTTTAACGCTGATGTCGCTCGACGAGTGGGCGCTGGTGTCGGTGCAGGGCAAAGACAGCACCTCTTATCTGCAGGGTCAGCTGACGCTGGACGTGGCGGCGCTGGACGCAGCGCAGCATCGCCCGGCGGCGCACTGCGATGCCAAAGGCAAAATGTGGAGCAATCTGCGTCTGTTCCATCGTGGAGAAGGTTATGCCTATGTTGTGCGGCGCAATCTGCGCGAGCAGCAGGTGACCGAACTGAAGAAGTATGCGGTGTTCGCCAAAGTGACCATTGCGGCCGATGATGACGCAGTCCTGCTCGGCGTTGCCGGTTTTCAGGCGCGCGCCGCGCTGGCTAACGTTTTCGCCACGCTGCCGGATGCCACAACCCCAGTGGTACAGCAGGATGACACCACCCTGCTGTGGTTCGCCGAGCCAGCCGAGCGTTTTCTGCTGGTCACCACGCCGGCGCAGGCCGAAGCGCTGCAACAGAAGCTGGCCGGGGAAGCGCAGCTGAATGACAGCACGCAGTGGCTGGCGCTGGATATTGCGGCGGGCGTGCCGGTGATCGACAGCGCCACCACGGCGCAGCTGATTCCGCAAGCCACCAACCTGCAGGCGCTGGATGCCATCAGCTTTAAAAAAGGCTGTTATACCGGCCAGGAGATGGTGGCGCGCGCCAAATTCCGCGGCGCCAATAAACGTGCGCTCTACTGGCTGGCAGGCAGCGCCAGCAAAGTACCGGACGCGGCCAGTTCGCTGGAGTTGCAGATGGGCGACAAATGGCGTCGCACCGGCACGGTGCTGAGCGGCGTACAGCTGGATGATGGCAGCGTGTGGGTGCAGGCGGTGCTGAACAACGATCTGGAGCCGGATAGCGTGCTGCGCGTTGAAGGCGATGAAAGCGGTAAGCTGACCATCCAGCCACTGCCCTATTCGCTGGAGGAGTAACGGTTACGGCTGGTACGCCGCAGGGTCGCCATCAGTGGCGACCCTGGCCTTGTTACATCACGTAAAAATAGATGGCGCAAAAGTGCAGCACGCTGCCGCCCAGCACGAAACCGTGCCAGATGGCATGATTGTACGGAATACGGCGCGACACATAGAAAATCACCCCGAGCGAATAGACAATCCCGCCCGCCGCCAGCAGCCAGACGCCGCCGGCCGACAGTTTGGTTGCCAGCTGATAAATCACCACCAGCGACAGCCAGCCCATGCTGAGATAGGTCACCAGCGACAGCACTTTAAAGCGATGCGCAATGGTCAGCTTAAAGATGATGCCCGCCAGCGCCAGACTCCAGATCACCACCATCAATCCCTGCGCCAGCGGTGATTGCAGCCCGACCAGCAGAAACGGCGTGTAAGTCCCGGCGATCAGCAAATAGATGGCGCAGTGGTCAAATTTCTTCAGCCAGTATTTGGCGCGCTGATGCGGAATGGCGTGATACAGCGTCGAGGCGAGGAACAGCAAAATCATGCTGCCGCCGTACAGGCTATAGCTGGTAATGGCGGTGATATTCGCCTGCATTTCAACGGCCTGGGTCAACAGCAACACCAGCCCCACGATGCCAAACACGCAGCCCAGGCCGTGGCTGATGCTGTTGGCGATCTCTTCGGCCAGTGAATAGCCCTGGGCAATAAGTCGGTTCTGTACCATGGCGTCGGATTCCTGAACATCGTAACGAAAGTTGTGCTTTTTCTGTGCACCAGAGTAGCGAAGAACAATTTCAGAGTACACATGTACGCTAAAATTATTCTGTGAAGAGGTGTGACAACCCAGCGGCAAACCAATCTGTTACACTGAGGCTTCTTTTTGCCGTGAGCGCCGCCCGAATGTTTTCACACAGCGACCTGTCCCGTTTGAATGACCTTGAGATGCAGGTTTATCACTTCATCATCAAACACCGGGAAAGTGTCAGTTATATGACCATCCGCGAACTGGCGGCGCAGGCGGGCGTCTCGACCACCACGGTGCTGCGCTTCTGCCGCAAAATGCACTGTGACGGCTGGTCAGAATTTCGCATCCGTTTTCGCCTGGCGCAGGAGCAAAGCGCGCCGGTGCTGCTTCCCTCCGGCGTCGGAGAAATGCTGAGCTTTTTTAAAAGCATCAACAACGCAGAATTTGATCAGCAGATTGCCACCGCAGCGCAAATGATCATTGAGGCTGAGCACATTTTCTTTATTGGTGCCGGTACTTCAGGCAGTCTCGGCAAATATGGTGCACGCTATTTTTCTAATATTGGTAAATTCAGCCATCATATTGACGACCCTTATTACCCGGTGAGTAAGAGCGCCTGGGAAAATGCGCTGGCGATTATTTTATCCGTCTCTGGCGAAACCGAAGAGATCCTGCGCTTTGCCAGTCAGTTCAGTCTGCATCACTGTAAAATCATCTCCATCACCAATCACGACAACTGCTCGCTGGCGAAAATGGCGGATTTCAATCTCTCCTATCATGTGCCGCAGGAGAAACTGCCTGACCGCTACGATATTACCACCCAGGTACCGGTGATTTATATTCTGGAGACGCTGGGCCGTTATATTTCCCGCCTCACGCAGGTATAAAACAGCCTGTTTTTCGGCGGTAACAAGTCACATTTCCGCGCCGGTGTTATAGCGTGACTTTGCTATTTCAGTTGTTACACTGCGGGCAGTATTATTTTCGCCAACAGCGTGACGAGGTATTGAAATGAGTGAAGGATTGCAGTTACCCAGCGGATTTCTCTGGGGCGGCGCGGTGGCAGCCCATCAGGTTGAGGGCGGCTGGGATCAGGGCGGCAAAGGCGTCAGCATCGCCGATGTTCTCACCGGCGGCGCACACGGCGTTGATCGCGTCATCACGCCCGGCGTCCAGCCCGGCCAGCACTATCCCAACCATCAGGCGGTGGAATTCTATTCACACTACAAACAGGACGTGGCGCTGTTTGCTGAGATGGGTTTCAAATGCTTCCGCACCTCAATTGCCTGGACGCGCATTTTCCCCAACGGCGATGAACTGCAGCCCAATGAAGCCGGCCTGCAATTTTACGATGACCTGTTTGATGAACTGCTGAAATATGGCATCGAACCGGTGATTACCCTGTCGCACTTTGAGATGCCATATCATCTGGTTAAAGAGTACGGCGGCTGGGCTAATCGCAAAGTGGTCGATTTCTTTGTGCGCTTCAGTGACGTGGTGATGACGCGCTATCGCCACAAGGTGAAGTACTGGATGACCTTCAATGAAATCAATAACCAGCGCAACTGGCAGTATCCGCTGTTCGGCTACTGCTGCTCCGGCGTCGTGTTCACTGAGCATGAAAAGCCGGAGCAGACAATGTATCAGGTGATGCATCACCAGTTCGTCGCCAGTGCCAAAGTGGTGAAGCGCGGCCACGAAATCAACCCGGATTTCCAGATTGGCTGCATGATCGCCATGGTGCCGGTCTATCCGTTCTCCTGCCATCCGGACGACGTGATGCGCGCGCAGGAGTCGATGCATCAGCGCTACGTGTTCAGCGACGTGCAGATGCGCGGCGCGTACCCGGCTTATACGCTGAAAGAGTGGGCGCGCAAGGGCTATCACATTGAGATGGAAGCCGATGACGCCGAAACGCTGCGTCAGGGCTGCTGCGACTACATCGGTTTTAGCTACTACATGAGCAACGCGGTGGACACCAAAGCCAGCGGCGTCGACGACCCGATCACCGGCTTCGACGGCGTAGTGCCCAACCCGCACGTCAAAGCGTCTGACTGGGGCTGGCAGATTGATCCGGTCGGCCTGCGCTACGTGCTTAACGCGCTGTATGAGCGCTACCAGAAGCCGCTGTTTATTGTTGAGAACGGCTTTGGTGCCATTGATAAAGCCAATGCTGAGGGCGTGATCGAAGATGACTACCGCATTGATTATCTGCGCGCGCACATTGAAGAGATGAAAAAAGCGGTGGCGCTGGATGGCGTTGATCTGCTGGGTTATACGCCGTGGGGCTGCATCGACTGCGTCTCCTTTACCACCGGCCAGTACAGCAAGCGCTACGGCTTTATCCACGTCGATAAAAACGATGACGGCAGCGGCAGCTTTGCCCGTTCGAAGAAGAAGAGTTTCGCCTGGTATCAGCAGGTGATTGCCAGCAATGGTGAAGTGCTGTAACCGCTTATAGCGCGCGACGTAAAAATGTACGCCGCGCGCAGACAGGCTGTGGCGTGCGGCTCAACGGCCGCCTGATGCATCAATAAAGCTGCCGGTGACGTAGGAAGCGGCGTCACTTGCCAGCCAGGCGATGGCGGCTGCGATCTCCTCCGCCTGACCGCCGCGCTGCATCGGCAGCGATGCCGCGAGACGATCAACGCGCCCCGGCTCGCCGCCGTCGGCATGCATATCGGTGTAGATCAGCCCTGGCCGCACGCTATTGACGCGAATCCCCTGCACTGCCACTTCCAGTGACAATCCTCTGGTCAGCGTATCCATCGCGCCTTTCGACGCCGCGTAATCGACATACTCATTGGGCGAGCCGGTACGCGCAGCCGCTGACGAGACGTTAACAATGGCGCCGCCCTGGCCGCCGTGTGCGGTGCTCATCCGTTTTACCGCTTCGCGGCAGCAGATAAACGTGCCGGTGACGTTGGTTGCCAGCACGCGTTGAATGCGCGCGGCATCCAGATCCTCAACCCGGCACTGGGAGAAAAGAATACCGGCGTTATTCACCAGCACGCGCAGCGCGCCCGGCTGCTGATCCAGCTGGCGGAACATGCGCACCACCTGCGCTTCATCGGCAATATCCGCCTGTAAGGCAAACGCGCTGCCGCCCTGCGCTTCGATATCTGCTACCACCTGCAACGCTTCTGCTTCGCGCTGCCGGAAATTGATTGCCACGCGATAACCTGCCTGCGCCAGCAGCAGCGATGTTGCCCGTCCAATTCCGCGGCTACCGCCGGTGACCAGTGCCAGATCCATATGCTTCTCCCATAAAAAAAAGGCCGACAAATCGGCCTTGAGTATTACTGAAGGGTTTGGATTACGCCTGCAGATTATTGGTATTCGCTCATCGGAACGCATGAACAGAACACATTGCGATCGCCAAACACATCGTCCAGACGCTTAACGGTCGGCCAGTATTTGTTGGCGCTGCCGGCCGGGAAGACCGCCAGCTCGCGGCTGTACGGATGAGTCCAGTCGCCGACGATTTCCATCTGGGTATGCGGTGCATTCACCAGCGGGTTGTCGTCAGCCGGCCATTCACCGTCGGCCACGCGATCAATTTCCATGCGGATCGCCAGCATCGCGTCAATAAAGCGGTCCAGCTCGATTTTGCTCTCGGATTCGGTCGGCTCGACCATCAGCGTGCCGGCGACCGGGAACGACATGGTCGGCGCATGGAAGCCATAGTCGATCAGGCGTTTCGCGATATCCAGCTCGCTGATGCCGGTCTGCTCTTTCAGCGGACGAATGTCGAGAATGCACTCATGCGCCACGCGGCCGTCGCGGCCGGCGTACAGAATCGGGTACGCCGACTGCAGCCGGCTGGCGATGTAGTTGGCGTTAAGAATCGCCACCGAGCTGGCCTGCTTCAGCCCTTCGGCACCCATCATGCGAATGTACATCCAGCTGATGGGCAGAATAGATGCGCTGCCGAACGGCGCCGCAGAAACCGCGCCCTGCTGGGTCAGCACGCCGTCAATCTGCACCACGCTATGGCCCGGTACGAATGGCGCCAGATGCGCCTTCACCCCGATGGGCCCCATGCCCGGACCGCCACCGCCGTGCGGAATGCAGAAGGTTTTGTGCAGGTTGAGATGCGACACGTCAGCGCCAATGTAGCCAGGCGTGGTGATCCCAACCTGCGCGTTCATGTTTGCGCCGTCGAGGTACACCTGGCCGCCGTACTGATGCACGATCTGGCACACTTCGCGAATGGTCTCTTCGTAGACGCCGTGCGTCGACGGATAGGTCACCATGATGCACGACAGCGCGTCACCGGCCTGCGCTGCTTTTTCACGCAGATCGCCGAGATCGATGTTGCCCTGCTTATCACAGGCCACCACCACCACCGCCATGCCCGCCATCTGCGCGGACGCCGGGTTGGTGCCATGCGCCGAGCTCGGGATCAGACAGATTGTGCGGCCCGCTTCATTACGGCTCTCATGATAGCGACGGATGGCCAGCAGACCGGCGTATTCGCCCTGCGCACCAGAGTTCGGCTGCATGCACAGCGCATCGTAACCGGTGAGCTGGACCAGCCACTGGGACAGCTGACCGATCATCTGCAGATAACCGCTCGCCTGCTCTGCCGGGCAGAACGGGTGCAGTTCAGCAAATTCCGGCCAGGTGATCGGAATCATTTCGGCGGCGGCATTCAGTTTCATGGTGCATGAGCCGAGCGGGATCATCGCCTGATTCAGCGCCAGATCCTTTTTCTCCAGGCTGTGCATGTAGCGCATCATCTCAGTTTCGCTGTGATGACGGTTGAACACCGGATGGGTAAGGAATTCGCTGGTACGCTGCTGGCCTGCCGGAATAGCGCTGTTTTCCGCCGCCACCGCGGCGTCCAGCGCCTCGATATCCTGACCGTGCGCGTCACCCAGCAGAATGGCAAACAGCGCCAGCACGTCTTCACGCGTGGTGGTTTCATCCAGCGTGATACCAACCGCATTGAGGATATCGCTGCGCAGATTGACGCCGAAGCTCAGCGCACGGTTCAGCACCGCCGCTTTGTCCGCGACTTCAACGGTCAGCGTATCGAACCAGCTGTGATGGCGCAGCTTCAGGCCGCCGTTTTGCAGGCCTGCTGCCAGAATCGAGGTCAGGCGGTGAATGCGCGAGGCGATGCGCTTCAGTCCAGCCGGGCCATGGTAAACCGCGTACAGGCCGGCGATATTCGCCAGCAGCACCTGGGAAGTACAGATGTTGGAGTTGGCTTTCTCACGGCGGATGTGCTGTTCGCGCGTCTGCATCGCCATGCGCAGCGCGGTGTTACCGGCGGCATCGCGTGACACGCCGATGATACGGCCCGGCATGGAGCGCTTGTGCTCATCACGGCTGGCAAAGAAGGCCGCGTGCGGACCGCCGTAGCCCATCGGTACGCCAAAGCGCTGGGCGGAACCGAAGACGATATCAGCACCTTGTTTGCCCGGCGCTTCCAGCTGCACCAGCGCCATGAAATCCGCCGCCACGCTCACCACCACTTTGCGGCTTTTCAGCTCAGCAATCAGTTCACGGTAGTCGTGCACTTCTCCGCTGGTACCGACCTGCTGCAGCAGCACGCCAAACAGATCGTCGTGCTCGCGGGCTTTTTCGGCGCGATCAATAATCAGCTCAAAGCCAAAGGTTTCGGCGCGGGTGCGCACCACATCCAGCGTTTGCGGATGGATGTCATCGGCGATAAAGAATTTGGTCGCGTTTTTCAGCTTGCTGACGCGTTTAGCCATCGCCATCGCTTCGGCGGCCGCGGTGGCTTCATCCAGCAGTGAAGCTGAAGCAATATCCAGCCCGGTGAGATCGAGCGTCAGGGTCTGGAAATTGAGCAGCGCTTCCAGACGGCCCTGCGACACTTCCGGCTGATATGGCGTGTACGCCGTGTACCAGCCCGGGTTTTCCAGCATGTTGCGCAGAATCACCGGCGGGGTGATCACGGCGCTGTAACCCATTCCAATCCAGGATTTGTAACGCTGATTCTGGCTGGCAATGGCTTTCAGCTCTGCCAGCGCCTGCTGTTCAGTCGCGGCATCGCCTACCGCCGGCGGGCCTGGCAGCTGGATATCAGCAGGCACAATTGAAGCGATCAGCGAAGCCAGCGAGCTGGCACCAATCGCTTCCAGCATGGTGGCCTGCTGCGCGGCATCAGGACCGATATGGCGCTCAATAAAAGCACCGTTATGTTCGAGCTGGCTGAGAGTCTGGGTCATTTACAGTACATCCTGAATCGGGCTGGGTGACAAAATGGCATTAAATCAGGCAGATAAAAAAGAAGGCGCCGCAGTGCAGCACCTTCAGAGACTACCGGTTACTCGTCGATGGACTTTTTATAGGCCTCGGCATCGAGCATCGCGTCGAGCTCGGACTCGTCGCTGGCTTTGATGCGGAACAGCCAGCCGGCGGCGTACGGTTCGCTGTTCACCAGCTCCGGGGCATCGCCCAGCTCTTCGTTGACCGCCACGATTTCACCGCTCAGCGGGGCATAGATATCCGATGCCGCTTTCACGGATTCGGCTACCGCACAGTCGTCACCGGCGGCAAAACTGGCGCCCACGTCAGGCAGGTCGACAAACACCATGTCGCCCAGCAGTTCCTGCGCGTGTTCGGTGATGCCCACGGTAAACGTACCGTCAGCTTCTTTCCGCACCCACTCGTGGCTATCACGGTACTTCAATTCATTTGGCACATTGCTCATCGCCATTTCTCCTGAAAAAAAATTACTGAGCGACCGGCTTGCCGGCGCGAACAAAAATAGGTTTAGTCACTTTCACCGGCATTTCACGATTGCGGATTTCAACGATCGCCTGCTCACCGATACTGGCCGGCACGCGCGCCAGCGCAATGCTATAGCCCAGCGTTGGCGAGAAGGAGCCGCTGGTAATGATGCCCTGCTGCGGCTGGCCCTGCGCATCGGTAAAGCGCACCGTCAGACCGTTACGCAGCACGCCTTTTTCGGTCATCACCAGCCCGACCAGTTTTTCCGTGCCGTTCTCGCGCTGCGCTTCCAGCGCTTCACGGCCAATGAAATCACGGTCGCCGGGCTCCCAGCTGATGGTCCAGCCCATGTTGGCGGCCAGCGGCGAAACGCCTTCATCCATCTCCTGACCATACAGATTCATGCCAGCTTCGAGACGCAGCGTATCGCGTGCGCCCAGTCCGGCTGGTTTCACGCCCGCGGCCAGCAGCTGCTGCCAGAAATCTGCGGCCTGAGCGGCAGGCAGGGCGATTTCATAACCGGCTTCACCGGTATAACCGGTCGTGGCGATAAACAGATCGCCGGCCTGTACGCCAAAGAACGGCTTCATGCCTGCAACCGCGTCACGCTGTGCCGCGCTAAACAGGCTCTGTGCTTTTTGCTGCGCGTTCGGTCCCTGTACGGCGATCAGCGCCAGATCGTCACGCTCGGTGAGCGCAACCCCAAACGGCTGCGCATGCTCAGCGATCCACGCCAGATCCTTCTCGCGCGTGGCGGAGTTGACCACCAGGCGGAAGAAATCTTCGCTCATAAAGTAAACAATTAAATCATCAATGACGCCAGCTGAAGCATTCAGCATGCCGGTATAGAGGGCTTTGCCGGGCTGAGTCAGTTTGGCGACGTCGTTGGCCAGCAGGTAACGCAGAAATTCACGGGTGCGCGCGCCGTGCAGATCGACAATGGTCATGTGGGAAACGTCAAACATTCCGGCATCGTTGCGCACCGCATGGTGTTCATCCATTTGCGAGCCGTAGTGCAGCGGCATCATCCAGCCGTGGAAGTCCACCATGCGGGCACCGCAGGTCTGATGCTGTTCGAATAGAGGCGTTTGCTGAGTCATAACCATCCTGTGAAGACAAGTGAGTGTGACGCGCCTGCGCCGTCAGTTTTGAGCGACGCAAACGTTCTCTTTACACTGAAGTTACCACCGAATCCGGCAATTAACCATAAGGAAAACGAGGGTGAAACCTTATCATCCTTTGGGCTGCCCCGGCAGCCACGCCAGCACATCTCACTGCATTTATGTGATTTACCGCGCATATAATTCACCTGTTACGCAGTAATTCAGCCGAATAATGGAAGCTGTACCGCAGACAAGGGAAATGGTTCGGGAGCAAAAAGCATTTTGGATTAGTTAAAGTAATGCGAATTGAGACCTGAAATTAGAATAAATCAAATGAAGGGCAATTTGGGTGCAGCGATGCACAATAATGGTGCCGGGGCGGGTTTTGCAGTGACGTTGCCGGGTGCGCACAGGGTCGCGATGGATGGCGACAACGCTGTGCAGTTCGGTGATTCATGAGCGGCAGCCGACTGCCACACCCACCCTTGAGGGCGATCGCGTAACGTCAGTGCAGGAAAAACGGCACCTGAAACGGTGCCGTAATAAGGAGGGTTAGCGGATCCAGCCGGGCAGGTCGTTGAGGCCCATGGCCTGCTTCAGCAGTAACGGCTTTACGCCAGGCAGCGTGTCGGCCAGCTTCAGCCCGACGTCGCGCAGCAGTTTTTTTGCCGGATGGTGGCCGGCAAACAGCTCACGGAAACCCTGCATGCCGGCCAGCATCAGCGCTGCGCTGTGCTTGCGGCTGCGTTCATAACGACGCAAATAGAGATGCTGGCCGATATCTTTGCCCTGCTGATGCAGACGGCGGATTTCGCCAATCAGCTCGGCGGCATCCATGAAGCCGAGGTTAACCCCCTGCCCGGCCAGCGGATGGATGGTATGCGCCGCATCGCCCACCAGCGCCAGCCGGTGCGCAGCAAAGTTGCGGGCGTAACGCGCCGTCAGCGGGAAGGTTTTACGTTCGCTTTCCACCTGGCACAGACCAAGGCGCATATCGAATGCTACCGACAGCTGCTGGTTAAACAGCGCTTCCGGCATGGATTGCAGTCGCGCCGCTTCCTGCGGTGACAGCGACCAGACGATGGAACACAGGTGCGGATCCTGCATCGGCAGGAAGGCCAGAATGCCGTCGCCGTGGAACACCTGACGCGCAATGGCATCGTGCGGCATATCGGTGCGTACGTTGGCGACCAGCGCGTGATGCTCGTAATCCCAGAAGGTAATCGGGATATCCGCTTTGTCACGCAGCCACGAGTTGGCCCCGTCCGCAGCAATCAGCAGGCGCGCGCTCATCATGCTGCCGTCCTGCAGGGTAATAAAGGCTTCGTTATCGCCAAACGCCACCTGCTGCAGCTGAGCCGGCGCAATCAGCGTCACGTCGCTACACTGGCTGGCGCGCTGCCACAGCGCACTGTGAATCACCTCGTTTTCAATGATATGTCCGAGGTGCGACAGCCCCTGTTGCTCGTCATCAAAGCTGATCGAGCCAAAGCTGTCCTGATCCCACACTTCCATGCCGTGATACGCGCTGGCGCGCAGCGCGAGAATGGTGGACCAGACATCGAGTTTTTGCAGCAGACGCTCGCTGGCGGCGTTGATGGCCGAGACGCGAACCGACGCTGGCGCCGCCGCATCAAATTGTGGCTCAGGCGCTTTTTCCAGCACCGCAACGCGCAGGCCGCTGCCCTGTAAGCCACAGGCCACCGCCAGACCGACCATGCCGCCACCGGCAATCGCCACATCAAATGTTTGCATTGCTGCCCCTTAATTCATGCTTAACGCTTAACCCAGCCGAGCGTGCGCACGGCAAGTGGGTTTCGCAGCCATGGCAGGTGGTCCATTGCCACCAGCCCAAGATTTCGTCCTGCCACCAGCGGGGCATAACGGTTGGCGAACAGCCGCACCAGACCGTCGGTGACGCCAATGGTCGCCGCACGATCCGGCTGGCGGCGCGCAGCAAAATGGTGCAACACCGCGTGGCTGCCCGGATCCTGCTGATGACGATGCGCCGCCGCAAGGGTTTCCGCCAGCGACATCACATCGCGCAGTCCGAGGTTAAAGCCCTGCCCGGCGATCGGATGCAGCGTCTGCGCCGCATTGCCGACCAGCGCCAGCCGGTGCGTCACCTGACGCTCTGCGGTCTGCAGCGCCAGCGGATAGATTTCGCGCTGGCCGGCGTGAGTAAAGCGCCCCAGCCGCCAGCCAAAGGCGCGCTGTAATTCATGCAGGAAGGTGGCATCGTCCCACTGCTTAACCGTGGCTTCGGCGGCCGCCGGATGACACCACACCAGCGACAGACGGTTGCCGGACATTGGCAGCAGCGCCAGCGGGCCATGCTGCGTGAAGCGCTCAAACGCGCGGCCCTGATGCGGCAACTGCGTCGCGACGTTGGCAATCACCGCCAGCTGCTGGTAGTCGTCGCGCTGCCAGCGAATGCCGCAGGATGCCGCCAGCGGCGAGCGTGCGCCGTCAGCGGCCACCAGCAGCGCGCCCTGTAACGTTGCGCCGCTGCTGAGCGTCGCCTGCACGCTATCAGCGCTGCGGGTTACTGAGGTCACGTGATCCGGACAGCACAGCGTCACGCCGGGTGCCTCACGCAGACGTTTAAACAGGCGCTGTCCCACGTCATACAGCTCGACCACGTTGCCCAACGCCGACAGCTGATAATCCTCAGCCTGCAGCTGAACAAACCCGCTGTGCCCGCGATCGGAAACGTGGATGTGGGTAATGGGCGTGGCGCAGTCCGCCAGCGAACGCCACAGGTCAATTTCCGCCAGCTGCTGACAGGTGCCCGCCGCCAGCGCGATGGCGCGCCCGTCAAAGCCCGGGTGCGCGCGGCTGTCCGGCTGATGACGTTCAATCAGCGTCACCGGCAACTGGCCCTGCGTCAGATGCGAAATCGCCAGTGCCAGCGTGGCGCCGGTCATGCCGCCGCCTGCAATCAGGATACTCATACGCCGCGCGCCGCCGCCATCAGTGCTTCGATCGCCTCAGCGTCTTTTACCACGCTGTCGGTCAGGTTTTCATTACCGTCGGCGGTGATGACGATGTCGTCTTCGATACGGATACCGATGCCGCGATACTGCGCCGGCACTTTGGCATCCGGCGCGATATACAGGCCCGGTTCAACGGTGAGCACCATGCCAGGCTCAAGCAGGCGGTCGCGGCTGGGCGTGCCGTAGTGGCCGACGTCATGCACGTCCAGCCCCAGCCAGTGACCAAGGCCGTGCATAAAGAACGGACGGTGCGCCTGCTCTTCAAACAGCGTATCGATATTGCCTTCCAGAATGCCCAGATCGACCAGACCGGTGATCATGATACGCACCACTTCGTCGTTGACTTCATGGATGCTGATGCCCGGGCGGAACATCGACAGCGCCTTATACAGCGAGGCGAGCACGATGTCGTAGATCTCGCGCTGCGGCTGGCTGAATTTACCGTTTACCGGGAAAGTGCGGGTGATATCGCCGGCGTAGCCATGGAATTCGCAACCGGCATCAATCAGCACCAGATCGCCGTCGCGCATTTCGCTTTCGTTTTCGGTGTAGTGCAAAATGCAGCCGTTCTCACCGGAGCCCACGATGGTGTTGTAAGACGGAAAGCGCGCGCCGTGGCGGGTGAATTCGTGATGGATTTCGCCTTCCAGTTGATATTCAAACATGCCGGGACGGCACGCCTGCATCGCACGGGTATGTGCCAGCGCGCTGATTTTTCCTGCGCGGCGCAGAATGGCGATCTCGTCTTCGCTTTTAAACAGGCGCATCTCATGCACCCAGGGACGCCAGTCGGTCAGCGTCGCCGGCGCGCTGAGGTTTTGCCGGAAACCGCGGCGCAGTTTCTCCAGCGCGCTGAACACCAGCGTATCCGCTTCCGCGTATTCACCCTGTGCGTGATAGACCACGTCGAGTCCGTTGAGCAGCTGGTGCAGCTGCTCGTCAATCGCATCCCACGGCAGCGCGCGGTCAACGCCCAGCTTCGCCGGTGCGGCTTCCTGACCAAGCCGACGCCCGAACCAGATCTCGGCCGTCAGGTCGCGTACGCGGTTAAACAGCACGCTGTGGTTATGATTGTCATCGCTCTTGATTAATACCAGCAGCGCCTGCGGCTCGTTGAACCCGGTGAAGTACCAGAAATCGCTGTTCTGGCGAAAGGGATATTCGGTGTCGTTGCTGCGCGTCACTTCAGGTGCAGCAAAAATCAAAGCCGCGCTGCCGGGCGCCATGCGGGCGATCAGCGCCTGACGACGTTGCCGGAAAGTTTCCAGTGTAATCATATTTGCACTCCCTGTAGAAAACGGGCAGCGACCTGCCCACGATGACGCGCTTAGTGTAGCGTAGGTTTTTGCACTTCCGGTGCGGTCGGCGTGCGTGGCCGGGTGAAGGTGTCATGGCACAGCAGCGCGGCAACGCGCACGTACTCAATCACCTCTTCCAGCGACTGTTCGAGCTCTTCCTGATCTTCATCTTCATCGTAGCCAAGTTGCGCAATGGTGCGCAGATCGTCAATCGCTTCGCCGGTCTCACCGGTCACTTTGTCCAGCTTCGGCTGCGTCACGCCCAGGCCCAGCAGGAAGTGATTGACCCAGCCGGCCAACGCGTCAGCACGATCGAACACCGTGATGTCCTCCTCATCCGGCAGCATCAGCTGGAACAGGAAACCCTCTTCATCCAGCGTGTTGGCCAGGTTTTCATGCAGCGCCTGCAGCGGCTGCGACAGGCTTTGCGAGAACGCCATGCCCTCGTTAGTCAGGTCGTGCACCAGGGTTTTCCAGCTGCTGTCCTGATTGCCGCCGCACAGAATGCCACACAGCAGTCCGTGCATCTCGGCGGGCGTCATGCCTACGCCCTGCTGGGAAAGTGCCGCGGCCAGCGCGTTGTAAGTGGGTGTTGCGTTCTGTAAAGACATAAGCTTTGGTCGTCGTTGGCAGAATAAGTTCGTGTTATGCTACCACCAGGTGCCTCAGGGTTTCCAGAAAAGGGGTTGTAACTTATCACGCGGGTCTATATAGTTGCGCACCTCCCAACCCATTGACAGGTAAGGGAGATGCGAACGAAGTAATCAGTCAGGATGGTGGCATGTCTGCACAACCGGTAGATATTCAGATTTTTGGTCGTTCATTGAGAGTGAATTGTCCGCCTGAACAGCAAGATGCGCTGAATCTGGCCGCAGAGGATCTCAATCAACGGTTGCAAGATTTAAAAGTTCGCACTAGAGTCACAAATACAGAGCAGCTGGTGTTCATCGCCGCGTTAAACATTTGCCACGAGCTGGCACAAGAGAAAGGTAAAACGCGCGATTACGCAGCCAATATGGAACAACGCATCCGTATGCTGCAGCAGACCATTGAGCAGGCATTAGTTGAGCAAGGTCGCATAACTGAACGTCAGGGCCCTAAATTCGAATAACACTTCATGGTACTCGTGTTAGAGTAACGGTGAAGTCAATTTTCTCTGAGATGTTTGCAAGCGGGCCAGTCCCCTGAGCCGATATTTCATACCAACAGAGTGTGACGCTCTGTAACCTGTGAGCATGCTCGGTCCGTCCGAGAAGCCTGATGGTTACGACGGCATACTCACCTTGAACCAAGGGTTCAAGGGTTACAGCCTGCGGCGGCATCTCGGAGATCTCCTCTTAGTTCCACCCTGTTATTCCCGGTGTGATAATGTGGCTATCAACAGCCTTATCAGCCGGGGACATCATGCCAGCACCTTCTCTTCTCGACCGTCAGGATATTCGTCAGCATGTGCGCCATCTGCGCCGCAATCTTACGCCTGAGCAACAGGTTGAGGCCGCCGATCTGCTGGCTGAACATGCCATCAATTTTGCCCCGCTGGCCAGCGCACAACGCATCGCGCTGTTTCTCTCCGTCGATGGCGAAATCAATACCCGACCGCTGATTGCCAAACTGTGGCAGCAAAAGAAGCAGGTCTTTCTGCCGGTGCTGCATCCGTTTGCGCCCGGTCACCTGCTTTTTTTGCGCTACACGCCAGAAACCCCGCTGCGACCTAACAAGCTGCGCATCCCTGAGCCGCCGCTGGATATTACGCAGCTGGCCACACTCGATCAGCTGGATGTGATGCTGGTACCGCTGGTGGCGTTTGACGCGCAGGGACAACGCTTAGGCATGGGCGGGGGTTTTTACGATCGCACGCTACAGCACTGGCAGCAGCATGGCTTTTTACCGCTGGGTATTGCGCACGACTGCCAGCGCGTGGATGCGTTGCCGGTGGCGGCCTGGGATGTGCCATTGCCGGCAATTCTGACGCCGTCAAAGCTGTGGCAGTGGGAAACGCTGGCGGGATAAAGACAGGGCGCCCAGCGGCGCCCTGCACTGTCAGTACAGCAGACGGGCGCGCATGGTGCCTGGAATCGCCTTCATCAGCTGCAGCGCTTTCTCCGCCACATCCTCTTCGGCATCAATATCGATAACCACATAGCCCATCACTGGCGAAGTTTGCAGATACTGAGCGGCAATGTTGATGCCCTGCTCGGCAAAGATCTGGTTGATGGCGGTCAGCACGCCCGGGCGGTTTTCATGGATGTGCAGCAGGCGGCTGGCGCTGGCAGCGTGCATCGGCAGCGAGACTTCCGGGAAGTTTACTGCGGAGAGCGTCGAGCCGTTGTCAGAGTACTTGGCCAGCTTGCCAGACACTTCCAGACCAATGTTCTCCTGCGCTTCCTGCGTTGATCCGCCGATGTGCGGCGTCAGGATCACGTTGTCGAATTCGCACAGCGGCGAGTTAAACGGATCGCTATTGGTTGCAGGTTCAACCGGGAAGACGTCGATGGCGGCACCAGCCAGGTGCTTGCTGGCCAGCGCATTACACAGCGCCGGGATGTCGATCACGGTGCCGCGCGCGGCGTTGATCAACAGCGCACCAGGCTTCATCAGCGCCAGCTCTTCGCTGCCAATCATGTTCTGCGTGGACGGCGTTTCCGGCACGTGCAGGCTGACCACATCACTCATGTTCAGCAGGTCAGAGAGATGGCGCACCTGGGTGGCATTGCCCAGCGGCAGCTTGTTTTCGATATCGTAGAAAAATACGTGCATACCGAGGCTTTCCGCCAGCACGCCGAGCTGCATCCCGATATGGCCGTAGCCAATGATCCCCAGCTTCTTACCACGCGCTTCGTACGAACCGGTGGCGATTTTATTCCAGATGCCGCGGTGTGCTTTGGCGTTGGCTTCCGGAATGCCGCGCAGCATCAGCAGCATTTCGCCGATTACCAGTTCCGCGACCGAACGGGTATTGGAGAACGGGGCGTTGAACACCGGCACGCCGCGTTTCGCTGCCGCGCTGAGATCAACCTGGTTAGTACCAATACAGAAGCAGCCCACCGCCACCAGCTTTTCAGCCGCCGCGAAGATCTCTTCAGTCAGTTGGGTACGGGAACGGATACCAATGAAGTGGGCATCGCGGATGGAGGACTTCAGCGTCTCAGCATCCAGTGCGCCTTTGTGAAACTCGATGTTGGTGTAACCTGCGGCGCGCAGATTATCCAGCGCACTCTGGTGAACGCCTTCCACCAGCAGGAACTTAATCTTGTCTTTTTCCAGTGATACCTTTGCCATTTCCCGACCCTATTCAGAATTCAACGAGGACTACCATAAGGTAGCCTTCTGTCAAAATATCAAAATTTTCCGGCGCGGCAATACAAACGATTGCCTGCACGCCAGCACGCGCCCACGTACAGACAACACAAATCCACACAAAATCGTGAGATGACGAGAGCGCAAAGTACGAACCTGCTGTTGATGAGTCATTTGTGACATAAGTCACCAAATTTCACTGCAGCAAGAAAAGATGTTTTGTGGATGGAAATAACCGGCGCTGGCAGCGCGCCGGTGAGATCAATTGGTGATGGTTTTCACGCCGTCCGGCGTACCAATCAGCGCGATATCCGCTCCGCGTGCGGCAAACAGCCCCACGGTGACGACGCCCGGCAGCGCATTGATGGTTTTTTCCAGCGCAATCGGGTCAAGGATGCGCAGATTATGTACGTCGAGAATAATGTTGCCGTTATCCGTAACCACGTGCTGACGATACTCCGGCAGGCCGCCCAGCTTCACCAGCTCCCGCGCCACATAAGCGCGCGCCATCGGAACCACCTCCACCGGAAGCGGGAAGTTGCCCAGCACATCGACCTGTTTGGACGCATCCGCGATGCAGATAAATTTCTGCGCCACCGCCGCGACAATTTTCTCGCGCGTCAGCGCTGCGCCACCGCCCTTGATCATCTGCATCTGTGGATTGATCTCATCAGCCCCGTCGACATACACCGACAGCGCATCCACGTTGTTGAGATCGAACACCGGAATGCCCAGCGATTTGAGCTTTTCGGTGGAGGCTTCCGAACTGGAAACCGCGCCCTCGATCTGATCCCTGATGGTACCAAGCGCGTCAATAAAATGCGCCGCCGTTGAACCGGTGCCTACGCCAACAATGGTGCCTGGCTGCACGTACTGCAGCGCTGCCCAACCTACCGCTTTTTTCAGTTCATCCTGGGTCATGGTATGTTTAAAACCTGTGCGACATCGAAGTGCGCGTAGTATAAAACAAGGCGCTGTCAAAAAGCGCGGCTGACCGACGTTGGATGTAAGCCTTTGGAAGCCAGCCCGCAAAAACGCGTCGGCCGCACAGCTTCGCCGTTTTATGGCATAGTAGTTTCCACCCTGAACGAGAGAGAACAACAATGAAACGCCCGGATTATCGAACGCTTCAGGCGCTGGATGCTGTGATTCGCGAACGCGGCTTTGAGCGTGCCGCCCAGAAGCTGTGCATCACGCAGTCTGCGGTGTCGCAGCGCATTAAACAGCTGGAAAATTTATTTGGTCAGCCGCTGCTGGTGCGAACCGTGCCGCCGCGCCCGACCGAGCAGGGACAAAAATTGCTGGCGCTGCTGCATCAGGTGGAGCTGCTGGAAGAGGAGTGGCTGGGCGATGATAACGGTGGCACCACGCCGCTGCTGCTGTCGCTGGCGGTGAACGCCGACAGTCTTGCTACTTGGCTGCTGCCGGCGCTGAAAGATGTGCTGGCCGACTCGCCGGTGCGCCTGAATCTGCAGGTGGAAGATGAAACCCGCACGCAGGAGCGTTTACGGCGCGGTGAAGTGGTCGGCGCGGTGAGTATCCAGCCGCAGCCGTTGCCAAGTTGCCTGGTGGATCAGCTGGGTGCGCTGGACTATCTGTTCTGCGCCTCGCCGGAGTTTGCCGCGCGCTATTTCCCCAATGGCGTGACACGCTCGGCGCTGCTAAAAGCCCCGGCGGTGGCGTTTGATCACCTCGACGATATGCATCAGGCCTTTTTGCAGCAGAACTTTGATTTATCGCCGGGCAGCGTGCCGTGCCACATCGTGAACTCGTCAGAGGCTTTTGTGCAGCTGGCGCGTCAGGGATCGGTGTGCTGTATGATTCCGCACCTGCAGATTGAGCGCGAGCTGGCGCAGGGAGAGCTGGTTGATTTGACACCGGGTCTGTATCAGCGCCGGATGCTGTACTGGCACCGTTTCGCGCCGGAAAGCCGTCTGATGCGCAGCGTGACCGATGCGCTGATTGCCCATGGCCACCGCGTATTGCGCCAGGATGAAGTTGCGGCCTGATCCACATCTTCAGGCTGTATGTTCATCATTTTTCCTGGTGCGTATAAATACGCACCCTACAGTAAACAATTGTGATTCACGTAGGGTCGCCATTTATGGCGACCAGGAAACGCTAACAGCTTGTGATTACTGCGCCGTATTCGGTTTGATTTCGAAGACCACATCCACCTGATCGTCAAAATGGATGCTCTGCTGCTCGTAGGTCTGCTGCGCGGTGGTGTCCGCTGCGGCACCGGCCGCTTTGTACATGCGCGCCATCGGCATCGGCTGGTAGTTAGCCACGTGATAGCGAATGCTGTACACCGAGCCCAGTTTGGCATTGAAGCCTTCCGCCAGGGCGCTCGCCTGCTGTGTGGCATTGGCAATCGCCGCTTTACGCGCCTGATCTTTATAGCTGTCCGCGTTAGCCACGCCCAGCTCAACAGAACGAATCTCATTCAGGCCTGACTTCAGCGCGCCGTCCAGCAGCTCATTCAGCTTATCCAGCTGGCGCAGCGTGACTTCCACCTGACGCACCGCACGGTAGCCTTTCAGCACCGATTTACCCTCTTTGGTGTAGTCATACTCCGGCTGGGTGCTGAGATTAGCCGCATCAATATCTTTCTTCTCGATGCCGTTCTTTTGCAGGAAATCAAAATATTGCGCCACGCGGTCGTCAGCCTGTTTTTTTGCATCCGCCGCGTCTTTCGACGAAACATTCACCACGATGGAGAGCGTCGCCATATCCGGACGGGCATCCACGCTGGCCTGTCCTGATGTCACCACGTGCGGTCCGTTCGGCACTTCTCCCGCCTGGACCAGACCGGACAGTGCGCCCGTGCTCATTACGGCGGCCAGCGCCAGTGCTTTCAGTTTCACGAAAGTCCTCCTTGAAGGGTTCAATTTGCAGGTCGCCACTATGGCGAAACCCAAAACACATTACTATGCGTGATGGTCTGAGTTTGAAATTAGCAAAAAGTTCGGCTTTGCTCAGGTTTAACGTATCCGCGATCGCAAATTTATCGCTACAGATTCGCTGAAAAGCGCCGCCTTCGTTTCTATTAAAGAAACACTTCTGCCCCTCGGGAGAGTTGTATTATGACAGAACAGCCACTTAGCCAAAGCGCGGTCAGCGTGCGAGCCGGACGCACACGCTTTATGATGCTGGCACTGGTGTTTATCAACATCATCATTAACTACATGGATCGCACCAACCTGTCGGTGGCCGCCACGCAGATGGCCGGTGAACTGCGCTTCACGCCGCTGGAGATGGGGCTGATCTTCTCGGCGTTTGGCTGGATCTATGCGGCGCTGCAAATTCCCGGCGGATTTCTGATCGATCGTCTCGGCGCGCGGCTGGTATACGGCGCGGGGCTGTTTGCCTGGTCGCTGATCACCGCGCTGCACGCTTTTGCCAGCAGCTTCGGCGCGCTGTTCGGTCTGCGCCTCGGCGTGGGTGCTTTCGAAGCGCCGGTGATGCCCGCTAACAATCGGGTGATTTCCAGCTGGTTCCCCGAGCAGGAGCGTGCCAGTGCAATTGGCATCTACTCGTCCGCACAATTTGTTGGCCTCGCCTGCATGACGCCGCTGCTGTTTCATGTGCAGGCTGCGTTTGGCTGGCGCGGGCTGTTTCTGATTACCGGCGTGGCGGGCATGATTTGGGCGCTGGTGTGGTATCTGCTGTATCGCGAGCCGAACCAGCACAAAGGCGTATCAGAGGCTGAACTTAACTATTTGCGTGACAACGGCGCACTGCTGGAAAATCGCCAGGGCAGCCAGCCGCCGCGTGCACGCTGGGCCGATCTGGCGCAGATGTTTCGCAGCCGCAAGCTGGTCGGCATCTATATTGGCCAGTTCACCATCTCTGCCACCTTCTGGTTTTTCCTCACCTGGTTTCCCACCTATCTGGTGGAGTATCGCCACATGGACTTTATCAAGAGCGGCTATGTGGCGTCGCTGCCCTACTTCGCGGCGTTTTGTGGTGTGCTGCTGGCTGGCTTTGCCTCAGACCGCATGATCCGGCGCGGCGTGTCAGCCAGCGTGGCGCGCAAGCTGCCGGTGATCCTAGGCTTGTTCCTGACGCTGTTCATTCTGGGTGCTAACTACACTGAAGATTCGCGGCTGATCATCCTGTTTATGTCGCTGGCGTTTTTTGGTAATGGCCTGGCGACCATCACCTGGGTGTTCGTTACCGCGCTGGCGCCGCGCCATCTGATCGGTCTGGCCGGCGGCGTATTTAACTTTACCGGCGCGCTGTCATCCATCGTGGTGCCGATCGCCATCGGCGCCCTGATTGACGGCAGCAACTTCGCGCCGGCGCTGGCTTTTATCGCCGTGCTGGCCGCTATTGGCATCTGCAGCTATCTGTTTGTAGTAGGAAAAATTGACCATGTCAGCGCGCGCTGATGAGCCGTTTCGCCAGCGCGTGCAGCTGTTGCAGACGCTGCGCCAGCTGGTCCTCATCGGCCTGCCAGATTTTGGCGAAGGCCAGCGCCGCGCGGTTGTTATTGATTGGCTGCGCCATACTGATTTCGCCGTCCTCGCGATGCCACACCAGATAATCCCCGGTGCGTTTGCGCGCCAGCAGCGGCGCAATCTGCGCCCATTGTTCGTCACTGAAGCGTGGCCGCAGCACCTCGTCACTCTCCGCCGCCAGCAGCGCGACGCCAATCACCGACTGCCACGCGGGCAGCATGCGGAATCCGGCCAGCGCCTGGCTGGTACTGGTGCGCTCGCCGGGCTCCGAGTGCCAGATGTAGATGACCTGGTCCTCCCACAGCACGCCAAGCGCCACCACGATATCGCGCGGCGCGTGCGCCTCCAGCTGCGGCAGTGCCGAAGCAAACAGCGACGATCCACGAATAGCCTGCGCCGCCAGCGCATGAATGCCCGGGCCCGGCAGATAGCGCCGGTGTTCATCCTGAATCGTCAGGCCGATGGACGCCATGGTCATCAGCAGACGGTTTACCCGCGTGCTGTTCATCCCCATCTGGCGCGCCAGTTCACGGCCGCCGACCGCTTTGTCACTGGAGACCAGATATTGCAGGCAGCGAATTCCGTCAATCAGGCTCTGGTTGGGTTGCGAAGACATAAATCACCTTGTGACGGTAAAAATTCAATCTTAGCAGCCTTCAGGCGGGAGTAACCTCATGATGCAAACTTTCTCTTCTCAGGCCGCGCGTGCCTTTCCGTTGCAGTCGTTACACGCCGATGTGCTGGTCGCCGGTGGCGGTCTGGCGGGCGTGTGCGCCGCGCTGGCTGCGGCACGCGCGGGCCAGCAGGTAGTGCTGATTCAGGATCGCCCGGTCCCCGGCGGCAACGCCTCCAGCGAAGTGCGGCTGTGGGCCAACGGCGCGACGTCGCATATGGGTAATAACAACCGCTGGGCGCGTGAAGGCGGCATTATGGGCGAGATCATGGAGGAGAACCTGTGGCGCAACAAAGAGGGCAACCCGGTGCTGTTCGACATGGTGCTGCTGGACATCGTGCAGGCGCAGCCGCGCCTGACGCTGCTGCTCAATACCGTGGTCAGCGACATCGAAAAATCCGCGCAGCGCCTGCAGGCGGTACAGGCTTTCAACGCCATCAATCAGACCCGCTATCGTGTGACGGCCGGCCAGTTTATTGATGCCAGCGGCGACGGCGTGCTCGGCTATCTGGCCGGGGCAGCGCACCGTGTCGGCGCAGAATCACCGCAGGAGTTTGGCGAAAAAATGGCGCCGGGCGAGCAGTTTGGCCACAAGCTCGGCCACTCGATTTATTTTTATACCAAACGCAGCGCGCAGCCGGTGCGCTTTGTACCGCCCTCCTTCGCCCTGAAAGAGATCACCGCCATTCCGCGCTATAAACGCCTGAGCTCCGATCTCAACGGCTGCGATCTGTGGTGGCTTGAGTGGGGCGGCCGGCTGGATACCGTGCATGAAAGCGAAACCATCAAGTGGGAGCTGTGGAAAATTGTCTGGGGCGTGTGGGATTACATCAAAAACTCCGGCGAGTTTGCCGATGCCGACACGCTGACCATTGAATGGGTCGGGCTGATTCCCGGCAAGCGCGAGAGCCGACGCTTTCTCGGCGACACCCTGCTGTGTCAGCAGGATATCATCGCACAGCGCGACCACTACGATGCGGTGGCCTACGGCGGCTGGTCGATTGACCTGCATCCGGCCGACGGCGTCTACAGCGCTCACGACGGCTGCCGCCAGTTCCACAGCAAAGGCACTTACACCATTCCGTTTCGGGCGCTGTACAGCCAGTCGCTGGATAATCTGCTGCTGACCGGTCGGCTTATCTCTGCCACGCACGTTGCCTTTGGCAGCGCGCGCGTGATGTGCACCTGTGGCGTGCTGGGCGAAGTGGTGGGCCGCGCGGCGGCGCTGTGTCAGCAGCATAACCAGACACCGCGTCAGCTGGCGCAGCCGGAGCATATTGGTCAGCTGCAGCAACAGCTGCTGCGCCACGGCGCGTTCATTCCGCGTCAGCAGCTGGCGCATCCGGCCGGTGCCGCTCAGGTCAGCGCCAGCAGCACCTTCGCGCTGCACGCCCTGCCGGCGGATGGCGGCTGGCACGCCCTCACCTCACGCTGCGCCCTGCTGCTGCCGCTTAAAGCCGGAGAACGCCTGCCCGAGCTGACGGTGCGGCTGCGGGCGTCCTCCGCGCAGACGCTGCAGGTTTCACTGCTGACCAGCGACAATCCGGCCAATACCTGCGGCGATCGGCTGCTGGCCACACACAGCCTGCAGATTGACGCTGACGAGGCGTATTCGCTGCCGTTTGACTACCGTGCGGAGTGCGATCGCTACCTGTTTATCGCCTTTGAAGAAAATCCGGCGGTTGAAGTGGCGCTCACCCGCCAGCGCCTGCCGGGCATTATGATGGTATTCAACAGCCTCAATCCGCGCGTCGCGAAACGCACCCGGCAGATAAACGACGGCGATTACGGCGTGGATGAGTTTGATTTCTGGCTACCGCGCCGCGCGCCTAATCAGATCCTGATTGCGTTTAGTCTGGCGACGCCGTTGCGGCTGTGGCACTGCGACTATTTGCTCAACGGTAAACTGCGGCCGGAAAGTCACACCAACGGCTGGCTGCCGGCAGCGGACGATCGCCAGCCGTGGGTGTGCTGGCAGTGGCCGGACGCGCAGCGCGCCAGCCAGATTACGTTGCTGTTCGATAACGATTTCGATCATGCGATGGAAACGGTGCAGATGGGCCATGCGCAGGCGGTGACGCCGCACTGTACTACCCACTATCGCCTGTGGCTGGATGACACGCTGCTGGCCGAGGTCAGCGATAATCATCACTCGCTGTGCCATCATGCGCTGCCCCCGGATACCGCGTTCCGCCAGATTCGGCTGGAGCTGCTGGCCAGCGCAGGCGCCCTGCCCGCGCTTTACGGCCTGCATGTGCATCACCAGCCGGCGATGCCCTGACGCGCCAGCTGCAGGGCGATAAACCACATCACGCCGCCCACCAGCAGATTTATGATGCGCTGCGCGCGCACGGTGCGCAGGCGCGGCGACAGCCAGGCGGCCAGCAGCGCCAGACCGAAAAACCACAGCAGCGAGGCGCTGGCGGTGCCGAAAGCGAACCAGCGGCGCGCCTCCGCCGACGGCAGCTGACTGCCGAGGCTGCCGAGCACCACGAAGGTGTCGAGATAGACATGCGGATTGAGCCAGGTCACCGCCAGCATAGTGGCGACAATGCGCCAGCGCCCCTGCTTCAGCGCCGCCTCTGACGCCAGCGTGACATCGCCCTGCCAGGCACTGCGCAGCGCGCCCCAGCCATACCACAGCAGAAACGCCACGCCAGCCCAGGTGATCAGCATCAGCAGAACCGGCGACTGCTGCAACAGCGCGCTGCCGCCAAATATTCCGCCACAGATCAGCGCAATATCGCTCAGTGTGCACAACGATGCGGTCATCAAATGGTAATGGCGCTTAATGCCCTGGTTCAGGACAAAGGCATTTTGCGGGCCCAACGGCAGGATCAGCGCAGCACCAAGGGCAAGCCCTTGTAAGTAAACAGATAACACAGAAGAGTTCCTGAAAAATGGGTGTTGCTGTGCAGTATAGTGAGGCGCGGATATTAGCGGAAATGGAAAGAATTAATCGGTCATTAGCGGAACTGATAAAACAAGGGCACCCGCCGGTGCCCTGATAACTTATTCGCTGCGCGCAGGCTGCTGCGCCTCGCTCTGCACCTGATGCAGGTGCACGTCCATCTGCGGATAAGGAATACCGATACCGTGCGCATCCAGGGTGCGCTTGAAGTTCTTCATCAGATCCCAGTAGACGTTTTGCAGATCACCGCTTTTGCTCCAGCAGCGCACCACAAAGTTCAGCGACGAAGCCGCCAGTTCGTTCAGGCCAATCTGGATACCCAGATCTTTCAGCACGCGCTCGTCCGCTTCCACCACTTCACGCAGCAGATCGATCACCTGATCGACATCCGCATCGTAGGCGACGCCAATAATGAACTCGTTGCGGCGGATAGGTTCGCGCGAAAAGTTGACGATGTTGCCGGCGATGATTTTGCCGTTTGGCACCACCACGATTTTGCCGTCAGCGGTTTTCAGCGTGGTCGAGAAGATCTGTACATTCTGTACTGTCCCCATCACGCCACCGAGATCGACGAACTCACCGGTGCGGAATGGACGGAAGGTCACCAGCAGTACGCCTGCCGCCAGGTTGGAGAGCGACCCCTGCAGTGCCAGACCGACGGCCAGACCGGCAGCACCCAGCACGGCGATCACAGAGGCAGTCTGCACGCCGACACGGCCCAGCGCAGCAATAATCGTGAAGGCAATGATACCGTAGCGCACCAGCGCCGAGAGGAAATCAGCCACGGTGGCATCAATATGACGCGCGACCAGCAGACGATTGACGCCGTTCGATACTACGCGCGCGATAATCATCCCGACAATAATGATGGCGATAGCCGCCACGATGTTCACCGCATAGCTGAGGATCAGCGCCTGGTTGCGCACCAGCCAGCCACCTGCATTGTTAATGCCGTCAACGACGTTAAGATCTTCCATTTGTTAGCCCTGTTGTTGAGTTTCCCGCAGGAAAGTACAAAAACTGCCAGATTCAATCCGACACTCCCGAGTACAAGGGTAAACAATAATGGGGCGAAGCGCCAAAAATGTGCTGTATAAACCGGGATTTCCAGACGGGACGCATAAAAAAAGGCCCTTTCGGGCCTTTTTTGTACGGTAAGCAAAAATTACAGTACGTCGACAGCGTTCAGCTCTTTGAAAGCCTGCTCTAAGCGCACAACCATGGAAGATTGTGCCGCACGCAGCCAGACGCGTGGGTCGTAGTATTTTTTGTTCGGGCTGTCAGCACCGTTCGGGTTACCAAGCTGACCCTGCAGGTACGCTTCGTTGGTTTTGTAGTACTGCAGGATGCCGTCCCAGGTTGCCCACTGGGTATCGGTATCGATGTTCATCTTGATCACGCCGTAGCTGATAGACTCTTCGATTTCTGCAGCAGAAGAACCGGAACCGCCGTGGAACACGAAGTCCAGCGCGTTGTGCGGCAGGCCGTGTTTCTCTGAAACGTATTTCTGCGAATCACGCAGAATGGTTGGAGTCAGTTTCACGTTGCCTGGCTTGTACACGCCGTGCACGTTACCGAAGGACGCAGCGATGGTGAAACGCGGGCTGATTTTGCTCAGCTCGGTGTAAGCGTAATCTACGTCTTCTGGCTGAGTGTACAGTGCAGAAGCGTCCATGTGGCTGTTGTCCACACCATCTTCTTCACCACCGGTGCAGCCCAGTTCGATTTCCAGCGTCATATCCAGTTTCGCCATGCGCGCCAGATATTTAGAGGAAATCTCGATGTTCTCTTCCAGTGACTCTTCAGACAGGTCGATCATGTGTGAAGAGAACAGAGGTTTACCGGTTTTCTTGAAGTGCTCTTCGCCAGCATCCAGCAGGCCGTCGATCCACGGCAGCAGTTTCTTCGCACAGTGGTCGGTGTGCAGGATTACTGGCACGCCGTACTGTTCAGCCATCAGATGCACATGGTGAGCACCAGCGATTGCGCCGAAAATCGCAGCGCCCTGTGGTTTGTCGGTTTTGAAACCTTTACCGGCGATGAAGGCAGCACCACCGTTGGAGAACTGAACGATGACCGGCGCTTTAACTTTAGCCGCAGCTTCCAGTACCGCGTTGATGGAATCCGTGCCGACGCAGTTAACGGCTGGCAGAGCGAATTTGTTTTCTTTCGCTACTTGGAAAATTTTCTGAACGTCATCACCAGTGACAACGCCGGGTTTTACGAAATCAAAAATTTTAGACATGGTTGTGTCCTGTTTCGTTTATCGTCCACTCCCCAATGGGAATGCGATCTGTTCGCCCACAGCGGGCAAGCCTTCAGACAGCGCCGAAGCGCTGCCCCCAAAAATTACTGCTTCGCGCGCTCTTCCAGCATGGCTACTGCCGGCAGTTTTTTGCCTTCCACGAACTCGAGGAACGCACCGCCACCGGTAGAGATGTAGGAGATTTTGTCCTCGATACCGAACAGGTCGATAGCCGCCAGGGTATCACCGCCGCCGGCAACAGAGAACGCGTCGCTGTCTGCGATAGCGTTGGCAACGATTTCGGTGCCCTTACGGAAGTTCGGGAACTCAAACACGCCAACCGGACCGTTCCACAGAATGGTTTTTGCGTCTTTCAGCAGTTTCGCCATGTTTTGTGCGGTTTCGTCACCGAAGTCCATAATTTCTTCGTTATCCGCTACTTCGGAAACCTTTTTCACGGTTGCCGGGGCAGTTTCGGAGAATTCCGTGCCGACGCGTGAATCGGTAGGTACCGGAATGCCGTACTGGTCGCGCAGGCCTTTAGCGGCCTCAACGAAGTCTGGCTCGTACAGCGATTTGCCGACGTTGTTGTCGATCGCCACGAAGGTGTTAGCGATACCGCCACCGACAATCACGGTGTCAGCGATTTTCACCAGCGACTGCAGCACGTCGAATTTGGTCGACACTTTAGAACCACCCACCACGGCGACCAGCGGACGCTGTGGATTGCTCATCACTTTGCCCAGCGCTTCCAGTTCGGCAGACAGCAGCGGACCGGCACAGGCGATAGGAGCGAATTTGCCCACGCCGTGAGTGGACGCCTGCGCGCGGTGCGCGGTGCCGAATGCATCCATGACGAACACGTCACACAGCGCGGCATATTTCTTCGACAGGGTTTCGTCGTCTTTTTTCTCGCCTTTGTTGAAGCGAACGTTTTCCAGCACTACCAGTTCACCCGCGCCCACTTCAACGCCGTCGAGGTAGTCTTTCGCCAGGGTCACGTTAGTGCCGTTCAGTTTTTCTTTCAGGTAGTTAACAACCGGCAGGAGGGAGAACTCTTCGTTGTATTCACCTTCGGTCGGGCGACCCAGGTGAGAGGTAACCATCACTTTCGCGCCCTGTTTCAACGCCGCTTCGATGGTAGGCAGAGAAGCACGAATACGTGCATCTGACGTCACTTTCCCTTCTTTCACTGGTACGTTGAGATCGGCACGGATCAGAACGCGTTTACCAGCAAGATCCAGATCGGTCATCTTAATTACAGACATGGTGAACCCTCTCGTTGATTCTCATAAGTTTTGCCAGACGCAGTCCGCGTCTTACCTGAAACCGCTTGCGGCCATTGCTAACGTGGTGTCGATCATGCGGTTAGCAAAGCCCCATTCGTTGTCACACCAGACCAGGGTTTTGATCAGGTGGTGACCGCTGACCCGCGTTTGCGTGCCGTCCACTATGGCACTGTGCGGATCGTGGTTAAAATCTACTGAGACTAACGGTAATTCCGTATAGTCAACTATACCACGAAATGCCCCCTCTGACGCGTTTTGCAGCAACGCGTTGACCTCACACGCCTTCACCGCCTGGCGCACCGAAACGCTCAGATCAATGGCGGTGACGTTGATCGTTGGCACGCGCACCGCGATAGCCTCGAAGCGATCGTTAAATTTCGGAAAAATACGGGTAATGCCAGCGGCAAGACGCGTATCGACCGGAATGATCGACTGACTGGCGGCACGGGTACGGCGCAGGTCGCTGTGATACGCGTCAATCACTTGCTGATCGTGCATCGCCGAGTGAATGGTGGTCACGGTGCCCGACTCAATGCCAAAGGCGTCATCCAGCAGCTTGATCACCGGAATAATGCAGTTGGTGGTGCAGGATGCGTTGGAGACAATGCGGTCAGTTTGTTTAAGAGCCTGTTCGTTAACGCCGAACACTACGGTGGCATCCAAATCGTTGCCGCCGGGATGCGAGAACAACACTTTCTTCGCGCCAGCCTGCAGATGCGCTTCACCATCGTCGCGGCTGCCGTACACGCCGGTGCAGTCCAGCACGATATCGACATTCAGCTCGCGCCACGGCAACGCGGCAATCTCCGCCTGATGCAGGATACGGATGGTATCTTCGCCAACCCACAGCTGATCGCGCTCCTGGCGGACCTCAAAGGCAAAGCGGCCGTGGCTGGTGTCGTACTTAAGCAGATGCGCCATGCCAGCCGCTTCCGCCAGTTCGTTAATCGCCACTACGGTGATTTCCGCCCGGCGACCGGTTTCATACAGCGCACGCAACACGTTGCGCCCGATACGACCAAAACCATTTATTGCGATACGAATGGTCATCTCACTTCCTGCAGCCACACCTGAAAAAACGTGCCAAATACCTTGAGCGTTTCGCTGCGTTTTGTACAGGGAATTCTTGCCCGGTTACGGTTGCTGACGGAGAGCACACGGCTGCAACTGAAACGGTTCAGCGAGAATAAAGCATGGAAGGAATAACAGGAATGATTGCGATCAACTGTGCTGCTGATTATTGGATCTGCGTCACAAATTCAGGCAATGGCGATTATTACTGCAGGAATAATTGAACCGTTTCAGGTTGAGGTGATAACAGGCCCGCCGATCTGCTCATGGGTGGCGCGGCGCAATTTATTGCGCGTAGTTAAGCCTGAGGATGGCAGCAGAACTGCGCGATGAATCGCGCCGCTACAACACGCAGCGGCGCGATGGGTTACGCGAAATTACAGAATCGATTTCGCGGTTTTCACCACGTTAGCCACGGTGAAGCCGAACTCTTCGAACAGCTTCTCAGCTGGCGCTGACTCACCGAAGGTGGTCATGCCAACGATGGCACCGTGCAGGCCGGTGTATTTGAACCAGTAATCCGCAATACCGGCTTCGATAGCAACGCGTGCGCCAACTGCTTTCGGCAGCACAGACTCACGATAAGCTGCATCCTGCTTATCAAACGCATCGGTAGACGGCATGGACACAACGCGCACCTTACGACCTTCCGCGCTCAGCTGCTCGTAAGCGCCGACTGCCAGCTCAACTTCAGAACCGGTCGCAATCAGAATCAGCTCCGGCGTGCCGTCGCAATCTTTCAGCACGTAACCACCGCGCGCCACGTTAGCCAGCTGCTCAGCGCTACGATCCTGCTGCGCCAGGTTCTGACGCGAGAAGATCAGGGCTGATGGACCGTCAACGCGCTCGATAGCGTATTTCCACGCCACCGCAGATTCCACCTGGTCACATGGACGCCACAGGCTCATGTTCGGGGTGGTGCGCAGGCTGGCCATCTGCTCAACCGGCTGGTGCGTCGGGCCATCTTCACCCAGACCGATAGAGTCGTGGGTATAAACCATCACCTGACGGATTTTCATCAGCGCCGCCATACGTGCCGCGTTACGCGCGTACTCGACGAACATCAGGAAGGTTGCGGTGTACGGCAGGAAGCCACCGTGCAGCGCAATACCGTTGGCGATGGCAGTCATACCAAACTCACGCACGCCGTAATGAATGTAGTTGCCTGCGGCATCTTCATTGATCGGCTTCGAGCCGGACCACATGGTCAGGTTGCTTGGCGCCAGGTCAGCCGAGCCGCCCAGATATTCCGGCAGCAGCTTACCGAAAGCTTCGATGGCATTCTGCGACGCTTTACGGCTGGCGATTTTTGCCGGATTAGCCTGCAGCTGCTCGATGAACTTCTGCGATTCCGCCTGCCAGTTAGCAGGCAGCTCGTTGTTCACGCGGCGTTTGAACTCTGTGGCCAGTTCCGGATGCGCAGCGGCGTAAGCAGCAAACTTCTCGTCCCAGGCTTTCTCTTTCGCCTGGCCGGCTTCTTTGGCATCCCACTGTGCGTAGATATCAGAAGGAATTTCAAATGGGGCGTAGTTCCAGCCCAGCTGTTTACGGGTCAGTGCGATTTCGTCGTCACCCAGCGGGGCACCGTGCGAATCGTGCGTACCGGCTTTGTTCGGGGAACCGAAACCGATGATGGTTTTGCACATCAGCAGCGATGGCTTGTCGGTGACCGCTTTGGCTTCTTCTACCGCTTTTTTGATCGCGTCGGCGTCGTGACCGTCTACGCCACGCACCACGTGCCAGCCGTACGCTTCGAAGCGTTTGGCGGTGTCGTCGGTGAACCAGCCATCCACGTGACCGTCGATAGAGATGCCGTTGTCGTCATAGAACGCCACCAGCTTGCCGAGTTTCAGGGTACCGGCGATGGAGCACACTTCGTGCGAGATGCCTTCCATCATGCAGCCGTCGCCCATGAACACGTAAGTGTGATGGTCTACGATGTCATGGCCCGGACGGTTGAACTGCGCCGCCAGCGTGCGCTCAGCAATGGCGAAGCCCACGGCGTTCGCGATGCCCTGACCCAGTGGGCCGGTAGTGGTTTCCACGCCTGCGGTGTAGCCGTATTCCGGGTGGCCTGGGGTTTTAGAGTGCAGCTGACGGAAGTTCTGCAGCTCGCTCATCGGCAGGTCATAGCCGGTGAGGTGCAGCAGGCTGTAAATCAGCATCGAGCCGTGGCCGTTGGACAGCACGAAACGGTCGCGATCTGCCCACAGCGGGTTAGTTGGATTGTGGTTCAGGAAATCACGCCACAGCACTTCAGCGATATCGGCCATGCCCATTGGGGCACCCGGATGTCCCGATTTCGCTTTCTGTACTGCATCCATACTTAACGCGCGAATGGCGTTGGCAAGCTCTTTACGAGAGGGCATCTTCTACTCCAGGTCGGATTAATGCTCCGCCACGCTTAACTGATTGTAATTAATGAGTTATAAGGCGAAGCGAGAAAAAAGTCGCACATCAATGTACATGAAAATCGGGGCAAAAGTACATGTATCAGGATGCTAAATCTGCGGTTCAGGGTTGCATTTCGGGGCCTGTCTGCTAGCCAATCCGCCCCTGGCACGCTATAACCAATGCATTTAAACACCTGCGTGGTTTTTCAGGTGTTTGTTTTCTCTACTTGTTACTCAAAGGATGCTGATATGAAAATTCGCGCCATGGTTGTCGCGCTGGGAATGGTTTCGCTGCTGAGCGGCTGCGAAGGAATGGATAATAACGCACTGTTGCAGTCTGGCGCGCAGGCGTTTCAGGCTTACTCGCTGAATGATGCCCAGGTTAAAGAGCTGAGCGATCAGTCATGTGCCCAGATGGATAAAGAGAACCAGCTGGCACCGGCCAACAGCAGCTATCAGCAGCGGCTGAACAAAATCGCCGCCGCGCTGGGCGATAACATCAACGGTGTACCGGCCAACTACAAGGTGTATCTGACCAAAGACGTCAACGCCTGGGCGATGGCCAATGGCTGTATCCGCGTTTATAGCGGTCTGATGGATATGATGAGCGACAACGAAGTGGAAGGCGTGCTCGGCCATGAAATGGGCCACGTCGCGCTCGGCCACACGCGCAAAGCAATGCAGGTGGCTTTCGCGACCACGGCGGCACGCAACGCTGCGGCGTCGGTGGGCGGCGTGATTGGTTCGCTATCGCAGTCACAACTGGGCGAGATGGGCGAGAAACTGGTTAACGCGCAGTTCTCACAGACCCAGGAGTCGCAGGCGGATGACTATTCGTACGATCTGCTGAAGAAGCGCGGCATTAATCCGCTTGGTCTGGCGACCAGCTTCGAGAAGCTGGCGAAGCTGGATCAGGGCCGCCAGAGCTCAATGTTTGACTCGCATCCGGATTCTGAGTCGCGCGCGCAGCATATTCGCGACCGCATCGCGGCGGATGGTAAGTAGTTGCCGATCTTCCCCTCACCCCAGCCCTCTCCCGCACGCGGGAGAGGGAGCAGTCCGTGCTGTTCTCACCGCTCGCTCGATCGGTTCCCTCTCCTGGGGGAGAGGGCGCAGTTCGTGCTGTTCTCACCGCCCGCTCGATCGCTTCCCTCTCCCGCATGCGGGAGAGGGCGCAGTCCGTGCTGTTCTCACCGCCCGCTCGATCGGTTCCCTCTCCTGGGGGAGAGGGTCAGGGTGAGGGCAGCCGTCCGCACTGCCGCTTAACCTTTATTCGCCGCCTGCACGTGCAGCATATCCAGCGCCAGCGTCGCAGCGGCCAGTGAGGTCAGGTCGGCGTGATCGTAGCCCGGTGCCACTTCCACCAGATCCATCCCCACAATGTTCATGCCCTGCAGGCCGCGAATCAGCTTGGTGGCTTTATCGCTGGTCAGGCCGCCAATCACTGGCGTACCGGTGCCTGGCGCATGGGCCGGATCGAGGCAGTCGATATCAAACGTCAGGTACACCGGCAAATCGCCCACGGTGCGCTTCACTTCGGCCAGAATATCGTCCACGCTGCGGTCATTAACCTGCGCGGCGTCCAGCACGTTGAAGCCCAGGCTCTTATCGAACTCGGTACGGATACCAATCTGCACCGAATGCTGCGGATCGATCAGCCCTTCCTGCGGCGCAGTGTAGAACATAGTGCCGTGGTCAAAAGTCGGGCCGTTGGAGTAGGTATCGGTATGCGCATCGAAGTGCACCAGCGCCATCTTGCCGAAGTGTTTGGCGTGCGCGCGCAGCAGCGGCAGCGTGACATAGTGATCACCGCCAAAAGTCAGCATGCGCTTGCCGTTCGCCAGCAGCTTTTCCGCGTGCGCCTGCAGCTTGTCGGACAGATCCTGTGAATCACCGAAGGCGTACACCAGATCGCCGCAGTCCACCACGTTGAGGCGCTGACGCAGATCGAAATCCCACGGCCAGCGGCAGCCTTCCCACGCAAGATTAGTGGAGATCTGACGGATCGCCCCCGGCCCTAAACGGCTGCCCGGCCGGCCTGACGTCGCGGCATCAAACGGCACGCCGGTAATCACCCACTCGGCGTCGCTGTCGTAAGGCTGGAAGTTCAGCGGAAAACGCATGAAACCGAAGGCGTTTGAAACCAGGGAGTTGTCGTACTGATTGCCCAGCGTGTTGTACATAACGAGTCCTCTTAAATCCTTAAATCGGTTAGCCAGTTAAGGTATAGATGAAAAAAATCCCCTCCGCGTCGTTAGGCCCGACGAGGAAGGGATTGATGGGCGTGATTATCGCCGAGATTGCCGCGCATCGCAATTAGCGCTCGCGCATCGCCTCTTTGGCCTTGTTAAACGGTTTGACCAGATAATCCATGATGCTCTTCTCGCCGGTTTTGATATCCACGGTAGATACCATGCCCGGGCTGATGGCAAAGCGCCGGCCAGCCTTATTCTGCACATAGTCGTTATCAGTACGAATAAATACGCGGTAGTAGTAAATCTCCGGTTTGACTTCGTCCTGGATGGTATCCGGCGAAATGCTTTCCACCACGCCGTTGAGGCCGCCGTAGATGGCGTAATCGTAAGCGGAGATTTTTACCACCGCGCGCTGGCCCGGATGGATAAAAGCAATATCGCGCGGCGACAGGCGTGCTTCTATCAGCAGCCGATCGTTCATCGGTACGATGTTCATCAGCTCACCGTTGGGCGGAATCACCCCGCCCACCGTCGAGACTTTGATGTTTTTCACGATGCCGCGCATCGGCGCGCGAATGGTCAGACGCGTGACGGTATCTTCGCGTCCTTTAATCACCTGCGCCAGGCTGTCGGCTTCGGCGCTGGCCTTCGCCAGCTCTTCGCGCGCCTGCACATAATACTGCGAGCGCATATCGGTAAGTTTCAGCTCAAGGTCGGACTTATCGCGCTGTAAGCGCAGCACTTCCACGCTGCTGGCGGCACCGGTTTTCGCCAGCCGTTGGGTGATCGCCAGTTCGCGATTAGCCAGCGCCAGCGACTCCTTAAACTGCCGGGTGGCATCATTGAGCTGGGCGCGTTTGGTGTTATACAGCCGGGTTTCCGCCGCGATAAGATCCGGGTAGCCCTTCAGCTCGGCGGGAAACGTGAGCGGATCATCGTTCACTTCCGCACGCAGGCGCGAGGCCGCTGCCAGCGCGGCCCGGTAGCGCGCCGCGCTCTCGCCGACGCTGGACTGCGAGCGCGTGGCATCCAGTTTCGCCACGATCTGCCCGGCCTGCACGCGATCGCCCTCATGCACATACAGTTCCGTGAGAATGCCGCCCTCCAGCGACTGCAGCACCTGCTCGCGCGAACTGGGGATCACCTTCCCGGTGCCGGTTGAGACCTCATCCAGCATGCCAAACCACGCCCACACCAGCGCCACCACGATCAGCGCGGTGCTGATGACGATCAGCCGCACTGCGCCGGTATAGTGGCTTTCCGATTTCAGTTCGCCGAGCAGATCGTCGGACGAATCCACTTCCGCGGCGGTCACCAGCCGCAGTTTTGCCGGCAATTGTTTCATCATGCCTGTCCCTCCCCCGCCGCTCCGCTGGCGCGCGGTGCCGGCAGCGCGTTCTCTTTCGGGCTGTCTATTACCAGCTGCCCCTCTTTCAGCACCAGTATGCGATCCACCAGCGACAGAATTGCCGCGCGGTGCGTCGCCACGATCAGCGTGCGGCCATTCAGCCAGGCACCCAGCCGCTCAATAAAATCCTTCTCGGTATGATCGTCGAGCGAAGCGGTCGGCTCATCCAGCAGCACGATATTAGGATCGCGCAGCAACATGCGCGCCAGCAGCAGCGACTGGCGCTGACCGCCGGACAGCCCGACGCCGCCCTCCATTATCGGATGATCGAGCCCGAGCGGCAGACGGCGAATGAAATCGGCCCCGCCACTGACCGTCAGCGCGGCAAAAATCGCCTCGTCGGTGGCGTGCGCCGCGCCCATGGTGAGGTTTTCCCGCAGCGTACCGTGGAACAGCCGCGCGTTCTGCGTCAGCAGCCCGACGTTGCGCCGCACGTCCGCGACATCAATATGCGGCAGGCTGAGGTTGTCCAGCCGCAGCTCGCCGCCCACCAGATCCATGCCGCCGGCCATCGCCTGCAGCAGCGTGGATTTGCCAGAGCCGTTGCGCCCCAGCACGGCGATACGCTCACCCGGCTTGATGGTCAGCGTCTTGATGCGCAGTGCCACCGTCAGCGAATCGCTGTAGTAGCGGAACATGGCATCGGTGAACTGGTAGTGGCCAAACAGCACTGGACAGTGAATGCGCGTTTCGTCTTTACTGTTCTCCACCGGCAGATTCATCAGCGCATCGAGGCTGCTCTTCGCCGCTTTCACCTGCTGCCAGCGCGCCAGCACGCCACACAGCGTCGCCATTGGCGCAATCATGCGCGAAGACAGCAGCGACGCGGCGACAATCGCCCCGGTGGTGATATCGCCGTTGATCACCATCGGCGCCCCGACCACGATCACGCTGGCGTACACCAGTCCCTGAATGGTGACGCCCCAGCTGATCAGCGCATGCATCACTTTGCGCATCTCGACGCCCGACTGCGCGGTGATGCGGATATAGCTGTTCCACTGCTGCAGAAAGCGATCCTCCGCCTGCATTAGCTTGATATCTTCCAGCCCCTGCACGCTCTCCACCAGCACCGCGTTGCGCAGCGTCGACTCTTTCAGGTTTTGCTGCGCCAGCTTTGCCAGTTTTTTCTGGCTCAGCACGCCGGGCAGGATCATCAGCAGCACCGCCACCGGCGCGATCCACGCCAGCTGCGGCGCGATGATCGCCATCACCAGCATAAACAGCAGGAAGAACGGCATATCGACGATCGCCGTCACCGTGGTCGACGTCACCATTTCGCGCACCGCTTCCAGCTCGCGCAGCTGCGAGATAAAGGTGCCGGTCGATCGCGGTACCGCGCTGTTACGCAGCCGCAGCGCGTGGCCGAACACGCGGTCGGAGACGCGCATATCGGCGCGCTTGCCGAGCAGATCGGTGACGTGATCGCGACCGACGCGCAGAATATAGGTGAACACCACCGAGAGGATCACCCCGATATATAGCACGTACAGCGTGGGGTACGACTGCGCCGGGATCACCCGATCGTACACCTGCATCGAGAAGATGATGCCGACCAGCGCCAGCAGGTTGATCAGGAACGATCCCAGCATCACGTAGCCGTAAGGACGCATGTCGTGCAGCACCAGACGGCGCAGCCAGTCGGGTCTGACCGTGGCGAGATAGCGATCGACACGGCTATCTTTGGCGGCCGTCACCGGGCGCAGCGCCGCGGCGTAGCGGATCTGCGGCAGCAGCGTGTTCAGCGCGATCGGCGCCGGTTGTTCATCGCCGGCCAGGTGCACGCGCACCGTGTCATCGCCATCAAAGCTGGTGATGACGCCAACCTGGCCGTCGCTCAGTTCCACCGCCAGCGGCAAGCGCCAGCTGCTGATCTCCCACTGATGCTCTTCATACAGCTGCAGCGACAGCCCGGCCTGACGCGCCAGATGGCGCAGTGCTTTATCACGTGACTGTTTGCCCTGCCATTCGCTGGCAGCCATGATCATGCCCGGCGAGCACGGCAGGCGATAATGGGTCGCGATGAGAATAATGGCGGTGGCCCAGCCGTGTAGCGGCACCTCGCCACCGGCGGCGCTGGCGGGATTGCCATTGGGGGCGTCCGGAATCTGTAATTGCGTCATGGCTGGATCTCCACGGACTGGATGCGCTGGTTATTCAGCGCAAACGCTGACCGCATCTGCCCGGTGCTGTATAAGCAGTCGAGCTGCAGTGAACGTAACTGACTGATGGTTTGCTGCATGGCGAAGCGCGTCTGAAACACTTCCTGTTCGGCGTTGAGCACGTCCAGCAGCGGACGGGTGCCGAGCTGCAGATACTGATCCTGATACAGCTGCTGCGTCTTCTCGCCCAGCGTCTGCTGACGCGACATGATCGCCAGGCTCTGCGACAGGCTCAGCGCTTCGGTTTGCGATTCGCTGAGCTGCTGCTGCGCTTTGAGGCGCGCCGAGTTCACCGCCGCATTGGCCGCCTGCAGCGCGCTGGCCGCCGCATCGCGCGCCGCGGTAATGCCGCCGCCCTGATACAGCGGCATCTCAACTTTGACGAACGCGGAATACTGGGTGCGGTCGAGCGTTTCGCTGCCGGAGTAGTGATTGTTGAGGTAATGCGTGACCTGCGGTTCCAGCGAAATGGTGGGTAAATTCTGCGCGTTGGCGTTATCTAGTTTAGCCTGCGCCTGCCGCGCCTGCGCCCACGCCGCCAGCACCGCCGGATTGGATTTGTCGTCAGCTTTGCCCACCGCGCAGGCGCGCGTCAGGCTGGGCGGAAACGCATCGCTGACCTTCTTCACCAGTGGCCAGCCGAGATAGCTGGCCAGCGTGGCACGCCAGCGGTTGAGGCTGGCCTGATACTGGGTCAGCGTGGTGCGCGCGCCTTCGATACGCGCGTCGGTCTGCGTGGCGTCCGAGAGCGATGCTGCCCCCTCTTCATTGCGCTGACGCGCCAGATCGCCAATCTTACTCAACGCCGTCAGCTGATCCTGGGCGATCTTCACCAGTTGCTGATAGCCCTGCACCTGCACCAGCGCGGCGGCGGTGTCGTGCGCGACGGTATCAATACTCACCAGCACGCTGGCCTGCTCCTGCGCCACCCCGGCTTCGGCGGAGCGCACCGAACTGCTGACTTTGCCGAAGTCATACAGCATCTGCGATACCGACAGCACAAATGACGGGCTGAAGCCTTTCTCGCTGTAGGCGTTGCTGTAGCCGTTGTTCATGCCGGCGCTGATTTGCGGATAGTATTTGGCCTGCGCCACATCGACCTGGCTGGCCTGCTCCAGCATTTTGCCAATTGCCTGCGCGATGTCCGGATGCCACTGGATGGCACGCTGTACTGCCTGGTTAAGGGTTAAGGTATCCGGCACGTTAGCCAGCGCGGGTTCGGCCACCTGACCGGTTAAGGAGGGAAGATCCTGCTGCTGCGCCAGACCGGCTGAGGTTATGCGCCCCGCCTGCGTCACGGCATCACTGGCAGCCATAAGATGAGAACTGTGAAAAAACACAATGCCAGCACACAGGGCGCTGAGCTTACAGGTACGGCGAGTTGTTGCGCCTGATTGCATCAGATCCATCGATTGTTCACCAGTAAAAGAGAGAAAGGGGCACCTCCCTGTGCCCGTTATGCTTCCCTGCGTTACACCCACTAAGCCGTGTGGTTTTGATGCGGTTGCTGCAGCAACTCCTCCAGTGAGACGTTTACGCCTTCCAGGGTAATCAGCTGCGTACTGCTGTACCCCGTGCCGCTGCCGTCACGGTCAATCGACAACACCGTATTGCCGTCCGCGGTATGATCCACTTTCACAAAGTCATTGATATTACTGGTGGAATCATTCCAGCCGATCAGCAGACTGCTGACGTCGATCTTGTCACCCTGCGCGACGTTAAAGTCGGTCCAGGTGTCGTGACCGTTGCCGCCGGTGGCATCTGCGCTGCTCAGCAGGTGGTAAACCAGCGTATCTGCGCCGGCACCGCTGGTAATGGTGTCGTCGTAGGCGCTGCTGGTGAGGCTGTCAGCCGCGGCGCTGCCCGTGATGGTCGGGTGAAGCTCAATGGTAAAGGTGTTGCTGGTGATGGTGCCGTCGGACGACGCCAGGGTGTAGGTAAACACCTCCTTATGCGTGATGTTCTGGATATTCACATCCGCGTTCAGGGTATAGGTATAGCTACCGTTGGCGGCGATGGTCAGCACACCAAAGTCCCCGGCCACCGCCGTGCTGCCCACGCTGCTCACGGTGGTGAGATCGCCGTGCTCATTGAGGATGCTCAGCGTGCCGCTGTGGCTGACATTGCTGTCTCCCCAGATGCTGCCGCTGGCATCATGCTCGCTGCTGGTGGTGGTTTCCGCCGCCAGACTGGTGGTGGCGAACAGCGCGGTGGCCGCACCGTTATGCAGCGTCACCGTCAGCGTCGCCGAGGTCACTGCACCGCTGGCATCCCGCACCGAGTAGGTGAAGGTGTCTGCGGATGGCAGGGTATCGATATCCAGCCCGGCCTTAAGCGTGTAGGTGTAGTTACCCTTCGCATCAATGGTCAGCGTACCGTAGGTGGTGTTGATCACCGTATTGCCGCTGGACGCCACCGCGCTGCTGCCCACCGACGCCACCGCCGTGCCGGACGGAATCGTCCCGGCGATCGAGCTGGTGTCGTTGGTCAGCAGGTTACCGGTGACCGTCGCGGCGGTGGTGACCGCCAGCGTGGTGAAATCCGACACCGTGCTTACCGTGGTGGTTGGCAACACGCTAATGTTGGTGGTGGCTGCGACCACCACCGCATAGTTGCCGGTCCCCAGTCCGGTGTAGGTGACGTTTGCCCCTTTCAGCGTACCGATCGTCAGCAGCGCGCTGATGTAGTTGGTCTTGATACTGATCAACTGCCACGAGCCGTTCGCCTGCTGTTCGTACAGGTTTAACGAATAGTTGGCGGCCACGCCGAGACTGGTCACCGAACCGTTGAGCGTCACGGTACGGCTGTCATCGTTACCCACGCTGAACAGGTAAGCATTACCGTTGTTCAGTACGCTGGCATTGAGCACCGTACCCAGCCCCACGGTCAGCAGCGCGGTGTGCGACGAGTTGACCGTACCGTTGTTCACCGTTGCCTGCGTGCTGGTGTAATCCACCTCATTGCTGTCGTTGGTCGCCACGATGCGAATCGCACCGGTCAGCGAGGCCCCCGGCGAGACGTTGCCGGCGCGATCCGTCTGGATCACCGAGAGCGGCGCACCGGTGATCTGCGCGGTGGTGAGCGTCACCGACCAGTTGCCGCCGCTGCCGACCGTGGTGGTACCGAGCGCGTTGCCGCTGGCATCGCGCACCGTTACCGTCGCCCCCACTTCACCGCTACCGGTGACAAGGGTACCGGCGCTGTTGATCGCCAGCCCGCTTACCGCCGCCGGAGGCAGGGTATCGACGTTCACCGTCGCCGTGATGTTGCCGGTGCTGACGTTACCCGCCGCATCGGTCACCGTGGTGCTCAGCGTGTGCGCGCCGTTCGCCAGCGTGGCGGTGGTGAAGCTCCAGCTGCCATCACTCCCCGCGGTCACAGAACCAATGGCGCTGGTACCGTCGTAGATGGTGACCACGGCACCCGCTTCCGTGGTGCCGCGCAGCGTTGGCGTGGTATCGCGCGTAAAGGCGCCGTTCGCCAGCGTCACCGGCGTACCGCTGATGTCATCAATGATGGTCAGCGTACTGGCGACCGGCACCACGGTGTCGACGATCAGCGTGGTCGACACCTGCGGGCTGACGTTGCCCGCCGGGTCGGTCTGCGTCACGTTCAGCGTGTGGCTGCCGTTGCTCAGCGCGTTACCTACCACGAAGCTCCAGCTGCCGTTGCTGCCCACCGTGGTGGTGCCCAGAAATGTGGTGCCGTCGTACACCGTGATGCGCGCGCCCGCCTCGCCATTGCCGCTCAGCAGCGGCGTGCTGTCGTTGGTGACGCCATTATTCGGAATGGTCACCGCCGTGCTGCCGTTGTTGTTGAGCGCCAGCAGATTGGTGATGGCCGCCGGTGCCGTGGTATCGATGATCACCGTGGCCGCGGTGGTACCGCTGACGTTACCTGCGGCATCCGTTACCGTCACCGTGATCGGGTGCGGCCCGACGCTCAGCGCTGCCAGTGGCGTGAAGCTCCAGCTGCCGTCCGCCTGCACAATCGCCGTGCCCAGTGCCAGACCGTTGTCCAGAATGGTGACGCGTGCCCCGGCCTCCGCTGCGCTGACGCTGCCGCGCAGCGTTGGCGTGGTGTCGTTGGTCGCACCACCGTTGACGATGGTGGCACCGGTAGCATCATTAATAATGGTGAGACTGGTGTTCGCTGGCGCCACCGTATCCACGGTGAGGTTAATCACCTCAGAACGGGGACTGACGTTGCCCGCGCTGTCGGTCACCGTCACGCTCAGCGCATGGGCGGCATTACTCAGCGTCGGCGAGACGAAGCTCCAGCTGCCGCTGGCGTTAGCCTGCACCGTTCCGAGCAGCGTGTTGCCATCGTAAACCGTGACAATCGCGTTCGCTTCCGCCGTGCCCTGCAGCGTCGGCGTGCTGTCGTTGGTGACTCCGTTATTGACGATAGCCACACCGGTGACGTCGTTGGTCAGCGTCAGCCCGGTTGCCGCCAGCGGCGGCGCGGTGTCGACGGTCAGCGCAAGGGACGCTGCGGGACCGGTATTGCCTGCCGCATCGGTGGCCGTCACGCTGAAGGTGTGTAAACCGTCAGACAGGATGCCAGTGACGAAGCTCCAGCTGCCGTTGCTGGCGGCGGTTACCGAACCCAGCACCGTATCACCATCGCGGATGGTCACAATGCTGTTGGCTTCCGCCGTGCCGCTCAGGCGTGGCGTGCTGTCATTAGTGACGCCACCCGCCGCAATCGCCACCGGCGTGCTGCCGTTGTTGTTTACCGCTGCCAGCCCGGTGATAGCCACCGGCGGCGTGGTGTCGATCACCAGCGTGGCGCTGGTGGTGGCACTGACGTTACCGGCCGCATCGGTGACCGTGACGTTGAGCGTATGGAGCGTTTCGCTCAGCGCCGTGGCTGGCGTCAGCGTCCAGTTACCGTCACTGCCCACCAGCGCGGAACCGACCAGCGTGGTGCCATCCAGCACGGTGACGATGCTGCCCGCCTCCGCCCGGCCGCTCAGCACCGGCGTGGTATCGCTGGTGACGCCGCCATTCGGGATGACGCTGCCGCTGACGTCGTTGGTGACCACCAGCGTGGCCGCGCCCGGCGCAACGGTATCGACGGTGATAGTTACCGGCGTGGTGCGCGGGCCGGTATTGCCCGCCGCATCGGTGACCGCCACGCTCAGCGCATGCGCGCCGTTACCCAGCGTCGGTGAGACAAGGCTCCATGCGCCGCTGCCGTTCACGAGCGCTGTGCCGAGCAGCGTGTTGCCGTCATAAACGCTAACCGTGGTGTTGGCCTCGGCGCTGCCGCTCAGCGTTGGCGTAGTGTCGTTAGTCGCGCCGCCAGCCGGTATGCTGACGCCGGTAACATCGTTAGTGATGGTCAGGTTGGTAGCCACCAGCGGTGGCGTCGCATCAACGATCAGCGTCACGCTGAGCGCCTCGCCGGTGTTACCCGCCGCGTCCGTTTCCGTGACGCTGAAGGTATGGCTGCCGTCGCTCAGTGCCGCAGAGGTGTAACTCCAGTTACCGCTGCTGCCGACCGTCAGCGAGGCCACCACATCGCCATCGAGGCGAATGGTCACCACGCTGCCCGCTTCTGCCACACCGCGTAACAGCGGCGTGTTGTCATTAGTGGTACCGCCGTCAGCAATCGTCACCGGCGTGCTGCCGTTGTTGTTGCTGGCCGTCAGCGTCAGATCGTCCGGCGCCAGGGTATCAACGATCACCGTCGCGCTGGTGCTGGTGCTGACGTTGCCCGCCGCATCGGTCACCGAAACGCTCAGGGTGTGCGATCCTTCACTCAGCGCTGTCGCTGGCGTGTAGCTCCAGTTGCCGCCGGACGGCACGGTCAGCGTGGTCAGCACATCACCATTGTTGAGGATGGTGACCGTGCTGCCCGCTTCCGCTACGCCGCTCAGGGTTGGCGTGGCATCGCTGCTGTAGCCGCCGTTGAGCACCGGCTGCGCGGTATCATCGTTGGTGATGACCAGCGTCGAAGCGTTCGGTGCGATGCTGTCCACAGTGAAGTTAAGCGCCGCGGTGAGAGCACTGCTGTTCCCCGCCGCATCGCTGACGCCCACGCTCAGCGCGTGCGTCCCTTCGCTCAATGCAGGCGTGGTCAGCGTCCAGCTTCCCCCTGCGCCCACCACCACCGACGCGATAGCGGTGTTGCCATCGTACACCGTGACCAGGCTGCCCGCATCGGCGCTGCCGCTGAGTACCGGCGTGTTGTCATTGATGACGCTGCCGTCGCTAATCGGCACCGCCGTGCCGCTGCGATCGTTGCTGATCACCACATCAGCGGCCACCGCCGGCGCGGTGGTATCCACGGTGAAGCCGAGGGTAGCCGATCGCGTCCCCTCATCACCGCCAGGGTTTTGCGCGGTGATGTAGTAGGCGTAGCTGCCTTCAGCCAGCGTCGGCGTATAGCTCCACTGGCCGTTAGCATCCGCCGTAACGCTGGTGATTACCACATCCGTATTAGCGTCATAAATACGAATCAGCTGACCGGCTTCGGCAGAGCCGCTGAGCGTTGGCGTGGTGTCGCGGGTTACCGCGCCGTCTGCCAGCGTCACCAGCGTCGTGCCCGTGTCGTCAGTGATTTGCAGCGTCGAGGTGGCTGGCGGCAGATCGGCCTGCACGTCAAGGCTGAACGCAGGCGTTGCCGTACTGACGTTGCCCGCCGCATCGGTGACGGTCACGGTGAAGCTGTGAGGTCCGTTGTTGAGCGCCGCGGTCGTAAAGCTCCAGGCACCGCCAGAGCCGGCCAGCGCAGTGCCCAGCAGCGTGGTGCCATCGTAGATGTTCACCGTGCTGCCGGCTTCTGCCGTGCCGCTCAGGGTTGGCGTGTTGTCATCGGTTGACGCGCCGTTGTCCAGCGGGCCCGTCGTGCCGCCCACGTTATCGGCAACCACCAGGTCTGGAACCGCGTCTGGCACCAGCGTATCGACGGTGATATTCACCGGCCCAACCGGCTCGCTGACGTTGCCAGCGGCATCCACCACCTGCACCGAGAAAGCGTAGCTGCCATCCTGCAGCGCGCTGGTTTCAAAGCGCCATGCGCCATTGGCATCGGCGACCACCGAGCCAATCACCGTATCATCCTGCAGCAGATTGATGATGGCACCGGCCTGCGCCGTTCCGCTCAGTACCGGCGTGGTGTCGTTGGTAAAGCTGCCATCCACCAGCGGCAGAGCGGTCGGACCGTTATTGGCGTTGACCTCAAACGACAGCACCGGATCTGGCCCGACGGTATTAACCGTCACGCCAATGCTCACCGGGTCGCTGACGTTACCCGCGTTGTCACTGACGACGACCGTCAGCGTGTAGCTGCCGTTATCCAGCGGCAAGGTGTTCAGGCTCCAGTTGCCTTCGCTGTCCACCGTCGCCGACCCCACCAGCACGTTGCCGTTGTACACGTTGACGAGGCCACCCGCCTCACCGCTGCCGCTCAGCAGCGGCGTGTTGTCGTTGGTGGCGCCACCGTTGGCGATGGTGACTGGATTATCCGGATCGTTGTCATTCTGCAGCAGCACGGCGCTGACCGGCTGCGGCGGCGTAGCATCAACCTGAACGGTGAAGCTGGAAGACGGCGCACTGACGTTGCCGAGGCTGTCCGTCACCGTGGCCGTCAGGGTGTGCTGACCATCGGTGAGCACGGGCGACAGGAACACCCATTCGCCGTCCGCATTGGCGGTGGTCGAACCCAGCACCACATTACCATCGTAAATGGTCACCAGGCTGTCAGCCTCCGCCGTACCGCTCAGGCGTGGCGTGTTGTCATTGGTAAAGGTGCCATCGGGTACCAGTACCAGATCGGTACCGTTGTCGTTATTCACTTCCAGCGTGGCCTGGGCCGGAGCCTGGTTATCCACGGTAAAGGTAATCGGTGCCGACGCCGGCCCGGTGTTACCGGCCGCATCGGTGACCGTCACCGTCAGGCTGTGCGCCGCGTTGGTGAGGGTTGGCACGTTGAAACTCCACGCGCCGTCACTGCCCGCAATCGCCGTACCAATCGGCGCGCCATTATCCAGAATGTTCACCGTGCTGCCCGGCTCAGCAACGCCCGCCAGCAACGGCGTGGTATCGCTGGTGGTCGATCCCGACGGAATATCTACCAGCGCACTGCCGTTGTCATTGGAGAGACTGATTTCCGTCACCTGATCCGGGGCGGTGGCATCAATCACCAGCTGTGCCGTGACCGGCGCGCTGACGTTGCCCGCCGCGTCGCGCGCCACAACGGTTAAGGTGTAGCTGCCGTCACTCAGCGCACTGGCCGGCGTGAAGCTCCAGCTGCCGCTGCTGCCGACAGTGACGCTGCCCACCGGACCGTTCTGCGAGGTAATCACAATCAGGCTGCCCGGATCGCCGCTGCCGCTCAGCACCGGCGTGTTGTCACTGGTTAAGCCGCCGTTCGGGATGGTGACCGGATCGCCGTTGCCATTGTCGCTGGCGACGCTCAACTGGGTGACCGCCGATGGTGCTACGGTATCGACGGTGATCGCCACGCTGGCGCTCGGTGCACTGACATTGCCGGCGACGTCGGTAACCGTCACGCTGAGGCTGTGCGAGCCATCGGTCAGTTCAGGTGAGAAGCTCCATGCGCCATCGTTATCTGCCGTCGCCGTGCCAATCGGCGTCTGCCCGTCATAGACGATGATGGTGCTGTTCGGCTCCGCCGTTCCGCTGAGCAGCGGCGTGCTGTCATTGGTGTTGCTGCCTGAAGTGATTGGCGTGGCCGGATCGACATTGTTGTTCACCAGCAGCAGATCGACGACCGCGTCCGGCGCCGTGGTATCCACGGTAAAGCTAATTGGCGCGGAAGGATCGCTGACGTTACCCGCCGCATCAGTCACCGTTACCGTCAGGCTGTGATCGCCCTCGTCCAGCGTACCGGTAACAAACTGCCAGCTGCCATCGGCGCCCACGGTCACAGAACCGATCGGCGTTGTGCTGTCGCCATCGTAGACAGTGATGATACTGCCGGCCGTGGCGCTGCCGGAGAGCTGCGGCGTGGTGTCGTTGGTCGCGCCATTGGCGGCAATCGCCACCAGCGTGCTGCCATCGTTATTGCTCAGCACCACGTCCACTGGCGCTGCCGGTGGCGTAAGATCAACGGTGAAGGTGTACGGCGCGGACTCCGGCCCGACGTTGCCTGCCGGATCGGTGACGCTGGCCGTCAGGCTGTGACTGCCCGCTTCCAGGGCGGTATCTGGCGTGAAGCGCCAGCTGCCGTCATTGCCGGCGGTAGCCGAGCCGATGATCACGCCGTTGTCGCGCACGATCACCACGCTGTCAGGCTCGGCGCTACCGCTCAACACTGGTGTGGTGTCGTTGGTCGCCCCGCCAGAGGCCACCGGTACGGCCGGATCAACCTCATCGTTCACCAGCAGCAGGCCGGTCGGCTCGGCCGGTGCCGTGGTATCCACGGTAAAATCAATCGCCGCGGACGGTGCGCTAACGTTGCCCGCCGCGCTGGTTACCGTGGTGGTCAGGCTATGTTCGCCCTGGCTCAGCGTCGGTACCGCATAGGTCCATGTGCCACCGGCACCCACCAGCACGCTGCCCAGTACCGTGTTGCCATCGAGGATGGTGACGGTACTGCCGGCATCGGCGGTGCCGCTCAGCTGCGGCGTGGTGTCGTTGGTCGCGGTGCCGCTGTTAATCGGCTGCAGCGTCTCGCCGTTATCGTTGTTCAGCACGACATCAACGGCGGCAGACGGCGTGGTGAGATCGATTGTGAAATCAAACGCATCAGACACCGGCCCGCTGTTGCCCGCCGTGTCGGTGACAACGGTGGTCAGGCTATGCGTGCCCGCCTCCAGTGCCGGATCCGGCGTGAAGCTCCAGTTGCCGTTTGCATCGGCCTGCGCCGAGCCAATCACGCTGCCATTGTCGTAAATCGCGACGAGGCTGCCCGGCTCCGCGCTACCGCTGAACAGCGGCGTGGTGTCATTAGTGACGCCATCCGCAGCGATCGGCAGCGGCGTTGCGCCCTGATCGTTAACCAGCAGCAAGTCTGCGGCGGGCGCCGGATCGGTGAGATCGATGTTCACCTCCAGCGGAGCAGAAGGTGCGCTGGTATTGCCAGCCGGACTGGTTTCGGTCGCCGTCAGGCTGTGCGGCCCTTCGCCCAGCGCGGTGGCTGGCGTGAAGCTCCAGCTGCCGTCGTCGTTGACCGTGGTGGTGCCCAGCACGGTATTGCCATCCGAGACGGTGATGGTGCTGCCGGCGGTGCCGCTGCCGCTCAGGACCGGCGTGGTGTCGTTAGTGGCACCGCTGGTGATCAGCACCGGCGTGCCGCTCTGATCATCACTGAGCTGCACATTGCCCGGCGCGGCTGGCGTGGTGGTATCAATGGTAAAGCTGAGGGCGGCCGAGGGTTCGCTGGTATTGCCAGCGGTATCGGTCACCGTCGCCGTCAGGCTATGGTCGCCCGCTGCCAGCACCGGTGCGGTGAAGCTCCAGCTGCCGTCGTTGCCGACGGTGGCGGTGCCCAGTACCGTATCGCCATCGGAAATGGTCACGGTGCTGCCCGGTTCCGCGCGGCCACTGAGCACCGGCGTGGTGTCATTGGTGAGGCCATTGCTGACCGGCACCGGTGTACCGCTCTGGTCGTTGCTGAGCAGCAGCTCGCTGGCCACAGCAGGGGCGCTGGTATCGACGATGACAATCACCGCCGTACTGCCCGGCCCGGTATTGCCCGCCGTGTCGGTAACGGTGGACGTCAGGTTATGCTGCCCTTCGCTCAGCGGATCGGTCGGGGTGAAGCTCCAACTGCCGTCGCTGCCTGCCGTCGCTGTGCCCAGCACCGTATCGCCGTCGCTGACGGTCACCGTGCTACCGGGTTCAGCGGTACCGCTCAGGGTTGGCGTGGTGTCATTGGTGCTGCCGCCCGCGGCAACCGGTGTGCCGTCGCCATTGCTAAGCTGCAGATTGCCTGCCGCCGCCGGTGCCTGCGTATCGACGGTGACGGTTACCGGTGTTGACGCCGGTCCGGTGTTGCCAGCCGCATCGGTCACGGTGCTGGTCAGGCTGTGGCTGCCATCGCTGAGGGGCGGCGTGGTGAAGCTCCAGTTGCCATCGTTGCCCACCGTGGTGCTGCCAATCACCGTATCGCCATCAGAGATAATGACCACACCGCCGGCTTCACCGCTGCCGCTCAGGGTTGGCGCAGAGACGTTAGTGCTGCCTGTGCCCAGCGGATCGCCGTCATCGTTGGTCAGCTGGATGCCTGTCGGTGCCGCGGGCGCGACGGTGTCGATGGTGATGGTGATCACCGGCGAATCCGTCACCGTGCCGCTGCCGTTATCGGCGCTGGCGCGGAATGCGTAGGTGCCGTCGGCCAGCGCTGCTGGCGTGAAGCTCCACTGTCCGTTGCTGCCCGCGACCACGCTGCCCAAAACCGTGCTGCCGTTGTACAGGGTGACGAGATCGCCCGCCCCGGCCTGGCCGCTGAGAATCGGCGTGCTGTCGGTGGTGCTGTCGTTATTGGCCAGTTCGACCAGCGTGCTGCCGTTATCATCGGTGACAATCAGCAGGCTGCTGGTGGCCGGCACGCCCGCCTCAATGTTGACCGTGAACACCGGCGATGCCGGACTGACGTTGCCGGCCGCGTCAGTCACCGTGGTGGTCAGGCTGTGCTGCCCGTTGGTGAGCGCATCTGGCGTAAAGCTCCAGCTGCCGTTGCTGGCGGCGGTCACGCTACCGAGCAGCGTGGTGCCGTCATAGATACGCACCACCGCGCCCGCTTCTGCCGAACCGCTCAGGGTTGGTGTGCGATCGTCGGTGGTCTGGCCGGAAGCCAGCGCGCCGGTGGCGCTGCCCGCGTTATCCGTCACCTGCAGGCCGCTGACGGCGGCAGGCGCGGTGGTGTCAACGCTAAAGGCGATCGGCGTTGATGCCGGGCTGACGTTGCCGGCGGCATCGGTCACCGTGGTGCTCAGGCTGTGATTGCCCTCGCCCAGCGCTGGCGTGGTGAAGCTCCAGCTACCGTTACTGCCCACGCTGACGCTACCGAGAACGGTGTTGCCATCGCGAATCGTGACAATACTGCCGGCTTCCGCCGTGCCGCTCAGCAGCGGTGTCGCATCGTTGATCGCGCTGCCGCCTGTCACCGGCTGTGCGGTACTGCCGGCATCGTTCAGCAGTGCCAGATCGCTGGCTGCCGCCGGTGGCGTGGTATCAACCGTAATGTTCAGGGTGACGGTGTCAATCACATTGCCGTCAACGTCGGTAATGGTGGCGCTGAACGCGTGGCCGCCCTCACTCAGGTTGCTCAGGGCAAAGCTCCACTGCCCATTGCCGTCGGCGGTGGTGCTGCCGAGCAGATCGCCGCCGTCAAAGATGCGGACGAGGCTGCCCGCACGGGTCAGGCCGGCGAGGGTCGGGCTGTCGTCATTGGTGACGGCGCCGTTTTGCAGTGAGACGAGGGTATTGCCGCTGTCGCCCACCAGCTCAATGCTGGCGCTGGCGGGCGGCAGCGCAGCGTCCACATTGACCACAAATTCCGCGGTCGCGCTGCTGACGTTGCCCGCCGCATCAGTTTGCGTAACGGTCAGGCTGTGGCTGCCGTTGCTGAGCGCTGGCGTGGTAAAGCTCCAGCTGCCGTTGGCCCCGACAAGGGTATTGCCCAGGAGCGTGCTGCCGTCGTAAATGCTGATCAGCGCACCGGCTTCGCCGCTGCCGCTCAGGGTAGGTGTGTTGTCATCGGTGGTAGCGCCCGACGTCAGCGGGCCCTGGCTGGCACCCACGTTGTCGCTCACCTGCAGATCGCCGATCGCCGCCGGTGCGGTGGTATCGACGGTGACCACGATAGCCGCTGACGCCGGACCGGTATTGCCGGCGCTGTCGGTTACCGTGGTAGTCAGGCTGTGATTGCCGTCGCTGAGCGCTGGCGTGGTGAAGCTCCAGCTGCCGTTACTGCCGACGATAGCCGTGCCGAGCACGACGTTGCCATCGCGTACCGTAACGGTGCTGCCGGCCTCTGCCGTGCCGCTCAGCACCAGCGTGTTGTCATTGCTGCTGCCGCCGGCGGCAATCGGCGTCACGGTGCCATTGCTGTCGCCGGTCAGCAGCAGATCGCCTGCCGCGCCGGGCGCCACGGTATCAATGGTGACCGTCAGGGTGACGGAGGTGGTGACGTTACCGGCGGCGTCGGTGGCAACCGCGCGGAACGCGTAAGTACCATCTGCCAGCGTGGCGGGAGTGAAGCGCCACTGACCACTGCCGTCGGCAATGGTACTGCCCAGCAGCGTGGTGCCGTTGTACAGCGTGATGACGGCGTTAGCGCTCGCCAGGCCGCTCAGCACCGGCGTGCTGTCTTTGGTACTGGCGCCATCGCTCAGCGTGCGCAGCGTGGCATCGCTATCGTCGGTAATTTGCAGCGAACTGCTGGTTGAGGGCAGGCCCGCCTGAATCGTCACCACAAACGGCGAGGACGCAGCGCTGACGTTGCCGGCAGCGTCCGTCAGCGTCACGGTCAGGCTGTGGCTGCCATTGCTCAGCGCTGGCGTGGTAAAACTCCAGTTGCCGTTCGCGCCCACCAGCGCCGTGCCGAGCAGCGTCTGACCATCGTAAACGCTGACGACAGCGCCCGCTTCACCGCGGCCGCTCAGGGTCGGCGTGTTGTCATCGCTGCTCGATCCGTTTGGTACCGGCGTGGTGCTGCCGCCGCTGTTGTTGGTCAGGGACACGTCCGTGGCAACTGCCGGTGGCTGCGTATCGACAGTGAAATCAACCGGGCTGGTGGCAGGACTGGTGTTGCCGGCAGCATCGGTGACGGTAACCGTCAGGCTGTGCTGCCCTTCACCCAGAGCGGGTGTCGTGAAACTCCAGCGGCCATCGGCACCGACGGTGACCGTACCCAGCAGCGTGGTGCCGTCGTAAATACTGACAATGGTCCCCGCTTCGGCCGTGCCGCTCAGCGTAGGCGTGTTGTCATCGGTGCTGGTGCCGCCCGTGATAGCGCCCTGCACGCTGCCCGCGTTATCCGTGATCAGCAGATCGCTGACCGCCGCTGGTGCCGTGGTATCACCGCCGCCGCCATTGTCGCCGCCGCCATTATCCCCACCACCGCCGCCGCCACCGCCGTTGTTACCGGCGATCAGCGCACCGATACCGGCCAGTGCGGCGCCGGCGATACCAAAGGCGGTCAGTGTGCCGTCACCCGTGACGTTTTCCGCTAACAGCCCTTCCGTGCTGTCGATAGAGACAAACTGGAAGCCTTCTGTGCCGGGATCCTCCACCCACCACAGCGCGCCTTTGTCGTCCTGCAGCACCAGATCGCTGTCGCCGTTAGCATCGTAGAATTTATGAATAACAACGACTTCACCGGATTTAGTGGTGACCACTAAATCACTACCATTGCGTGTGAAAGACTTAATATCAGCCTGATTAAGGTTGAGCTTAACCACACTGGGAGCAGTCAAATTAACCTGATTACCGCTCACTTCAGTAGCAATCGTTCCGCCTTTAGGCGTTACAGAGATATTGTTCATTTTATCGATATCCCGCGCAGTTATAAGCTTAATGGCATCCATAAAAACGCCCGGTATCGCCAGACACCGGTATTCTTCGCGAATAATTCAATGAATTACTCACATCCTCTCCAGGCCGGTTTCATCTGCCAGAGGCACAGTGAAAACGCGCTGAGTCGTTATTTGCCGCCCGTCCGAAAAAACAGCTCTGCCGAACTCTTTTCAGACTTGCGCCAACAAATCAGTGAGATAGACGCTCTTCCAGTGGTAGCCTTGCATGCCGTAAATTGATTTTTGCGACAGCAAATCAACCTGACGTTGATGTTCAACGCCCTCAATAATCACGCCGCGACATAATTGATTGAGGTGGTCGAGCAGAATGTCGAAAGTGCGATCTTCGCCAAATTGCCAAAAAAAATTTTTATCAATCTTGACGATGTCGAATATTCCGCTATCGAGCATGGTCAGGTTGGAAAAACCCGGACCAAAGTCATCGAGCCATAACGGGGCCGGCGTGATTTTGGCTACGCCTTTCAGGATCAGCAGGTCGGCACTATTAAAACGTGCGGTGAAGAAGGCAGAGATTTCCAGCCGTAATCGCGTCAGCGCGGCCAGTTTTCTCTGTATTTCAGCATCTTTAAAAATGCCTGAAACAATATCTCTGTCTACATTAACGCTGATGACCTGCTCAAACCCCGCATGGTAAAGCTGAATAAGTTTTTCGACCTGGTGGAGGAATAACTGCCATTTTTCGTCAGCAGAAAGCCGACTGAAGAACCCTGCATCCCTGTCAGGGTTACGCTTATTATTGGTATCTGCATCATCTGCGAAACGCGTCAACAATTCCCATGCCACCACTTCACCGGAAATAGCGTGAACCGGCTCCAGCATCAGAATGTAGTCGGATTTGCAGCGCATTTTACGATCCTTACACTGGCTGATAGCGCGTTAAACCGTCAGCTTTTCTCATGTGATTCGTAAGGGAAACATCGATAAAACTTAACACCTTAACTGAAGGTTAACTTACAACTTACATTTTGAAAAATAGATTTCAGTGAACAACAGCGTGAACTTTAATCGTTTAAACCAATCAATAAATCTTCATTTTCACTGCATGTTTCATATAAAGATCAGATAATTCTTAGATTTCAGATTTTACTTATCGGCCCTGACAAAAAAATAAAACCAATAATCAATTGATTAATAAGCAATTAATTATAAAGCATTGGTATAAATTCTGGCTTTGTGCTTAAGATGGGATATTGCACTGCTTAAAGCGGGATTCCAGAAAGCGTCAAAAAACCGACAGTCTGCACATCGCTCACCCACCGCCTTATGCTTAAATTTTTATTATAGATAGCCAGGAACTCATAAAAGAAAGATTGGTCATTTGCGGGCTGGTACAACACTAAGCCACAGATTTAAAAAACGTTTTTTTCGCTGCCGATGCGCTTTCGCTGCTGAATTAAGCAGATAGCTTTTGTTAATAAACGGTTTGAATTTGCTGTTTCGGCCGGGATAATTTCAGAGTGATAGCGATCACGAATTGAATAAATGGCAGGAAGGATTGTCAGGGAAGGTGATAATAACGGGCTCCAGCCGGAGCCCGTTGCGGGAAATACACTTACTCGTCTTCGAGATAGGTATAGCCGTAAAGCCCACTCTCAAACTCTTCAAGGAACTGCGCCCGCAGCTCTTCGTCAATATCCTGCTGCTGTTTTACCTGATCGCGGAATAACGTCATCAGATCGTTAGGATTGAGCTGCACGTATTGCAGCATATCCGCCACGGTATCACCTTCATCAGACAGCTGCACTTCTACACTGCCATCCGGGAAGGCGAAGACGTCAACCGCTTCGGTATCGCCAAACAGGTTGTGCATATTGCCGAGGATTTCCTGATACGCCCCGACCATGAAGAAGCCCAGCATCGGTGGATTATCCACATCGTACTCCGGCATTGGCATGGTGGTGGCAATACCGTCGCCGTCAACGTAGTGATCAATAGTGCCATCGGAATCACAGGTGATATCCAGCAGTACCGCACGCCGCTGCGGAGTTTTGTTCAGCCCTTCCAGCGGCAGCACCGGGAACAGCTGATCGATGCCCCACGCATCCGGCATCGACTGGAACAGCGAGAAGTTGACGTAAATCTTGTCCGCCATGCGCTCCTGCAGCTCATCAATGATGGGCCGATGGGCGCGGTTGCTCGGGTCAAGGTGCTGCTGAATATAGTGGCAGATGCTGAGATACAGCTGCTCTGCCCAGGCGCGCTGACCGAGATCGTAGGTGCCTGACGAATAGCCGGTATGAATGTCGAACAGGTCCATCTGGCTGTCATGCAGCCATTCGCGCAGCGAACGGCGTACGCTCGGCTCGTGCATCTCCTGCCAGGTATCCCACAGGCTCTGAATCGGGCGCGGTGAGTCGGCATCCGGTGCGACCGGCGTACTGAATTCATTGCGCTCAACGCCGATGATGTTGGAGACCAGCACGGTATGATGCGCGGTCACCGCACGCCCCGATTCCGTAATCACGGTCGGATGCTCCAGACCGTGCTCTTCACAGGCGTCACCGATGGCCCAGATCACGTTATTGGCGTATTCGTTCAGGCCGTAGTTGACTGAGCAGTCTGACTGCGAACGTGTGCCTTCGTAGTCAACCCCAAGCCCGCCGCCGACGTCAAAGCACTTGATGTTGACGCCCAGCTTCGCCAGCTCAACATAGAAGCGCGCCGATTCACGCACGCCGGTGGCGATATCGCGAATATTGGACATCTGCGAGCCGAGGTGGAAATGCAGCAGCTGCAGGCTGTCGAGACGACCCGCTTTGCGCATGATATCGACCAGCTGCAGCACCTGCGATGCCGCCAGACCAAATTTGGATTTCTCGCCGCCGCTCGACTGCCACTTACCGGAGCCCTGCGATGCCAGACGGGCGCGGATGCCGAGGCGCGGCACCACGTTAAGCCGCTCGGCTTCTTCCAGCACCAGGCGCACTTCGGTCATCTTCTCAATCACCAGATAGACTTTATGGCCGAGCTTTTCACCAATCAGCGCCAGACGGATATATTCGCGGTCTTTGTAGCCGTTACACACAATCACCGAGCGGGTTTTCCCGGCGTGTGCCAGCACCGCCATCAGCTCAGCTTTGGAACCCGCCTCCAGCCCCAGCGGCTCGCCGGAGTTGACCAGCGATTCAATCACGCGCTTATGCTGGTTAACTTTGATCGGGTAAACCAGGAAGTAGTCGCCCTTATAGCCGTAGGATTCACGCGCGCGTTTAAAGGCGGCATTAATCGAACGCAGACGGTGCTGCAGAATTTGCGGGAAGCAGAACAGCGCAGGCAGGCGCTGGCCGTCGGCCTCGCGCTCTTTAACCAGCTTCGCCAGGTCAACGCGCACCTCCGGCTGATCCGGATCCGGGCAGACGCTGATGTGGCCGAGTTCGTTGACGTCGTAATAGTTGTTTCCCCACCAGGCAATGTTGTAGGTGCGCAGCATTCTGCTTGCGTCCTGATCGTTCATCGCCACCTCCTGCATTGAGCGGAGTACACCCTGTTCGCCAGCTGACGAACCCTTGATATTCTTCATGTCGTCAGACATCACGAACCTCAATTTTCCGTTGAAATATGAAAAAGTTGCCGGATTTTGCTGCTACTGCGCCGGATGGAAATTTCCTCATTCTGCTTATCTTGCCTCAGCAGGTTACCGTGCGCCTTACTGAGGTTAAGTGTAAAACACCGTGCCGGAAGCGGTGAACAACGGGGCAAAATCGTCCCGCATCACCTCACCACAGGCGAGTGAAACACAGCAGAGATACTGGGGGAATAGCTTAGCCGGCGCTCGTGTCGGGATAATTACCGCAGCGCAGAAAACTTCGACGAGAGAAAAGAGCAGAACTGGAAATGGAAAGGCGTGCCAGCGCGCCAGAACGGCGCCGTGAACCGAAGAGAGCGAAAATGTGGTTCATTGTTTTTATCACCTCCAGCGCCTGCTAACAGCATGCGGAAACGGAGTGGATGAAAATCAGATCAACAGCCTCTGACAGCGCGACGCACGGGGGCGTCATCCATGGGACAACTGCGGCGTTTTATACAGTCTGACGCGGCAAAATGCAAAATCTTTGTCGGCGCGCTGCGGCGGGTGTCAGGAAAATATTCCAGTTGATCTGTAGCGATAAATGCGGATGGCGAAAAAGCACTGGAAAAACGCGCACTGAGTGACCTAAAATAGCCGTCCAGATGGTTTTCCATCTAAACTGATTAACATCCAGGCGGTGTGAGCCTGGTACGCTGACACTTCCTACTGCTTGCGGCTTTGCCTGAAGGGGCGTCGAGCTGGCATCATCCCGCTTACGCTATGCAGTCGAATTCAAACCATTTGCAAGGTAAAGAACAGAATGGCTAAACACCTTTTTACATCCGAGTCCGTATCAGAAGGACATCCTGATAAAATCGCCGATCAGATTTCCGATGCCGTGCTGGACGCCATCCTTGAACAGGATCCCAAAGCACGCGTCGCCTGCGAAACCTACGTAAAAACCGGTATGGTGCTGGTTGGCGGTGAGATCACCACCAGCGCCTGGGTCGATATCGAAGAGATCACCCGTAATACCGTACGTGAAATCGGCTATGTTCATTCCGATATGGGCTTTGATGCTAACTCCTGTGCGGTGCTGAGCGCGATTGGTAAACAGTCGCCGGACATCAACCAGGGCGTAGACCGTACCGATCCGCTGGAACAGGGCGCGGGCGACCAGGGCCTGATGTTTGGTTACGCCACCAATGAAACCGACGTGCTGATGCCGGCACCGGTGACCTACGCGCACCGTCTGGTGCAGCGTCAGGCTGAAGTGCGTAAAAACGGTACGCTGCCATGGCTGCGCCCGGATGCCAAAAGCCAGATTACCTTCCAGTACGACGGCGGCAAGATTGTCGGTATCGATGCGGTAGTGCTGTCAACTCAGCATTCAGAAGAGATTTCACAGGCCGATCTGCGTGAAGCGGTGATGGAAGAGATCATCAAGCCGGTACTGCCGACCGAGTGGATTAACGCCAGCACCAAATACCACATCAACCCAACCGGTCGTTTCGTGATCGGCGGCCCGATGGGCGACTGCGGCCTGACCGGTCGTAAAATCATCGTCGATACTTACGGCGGCATGGCTCGTCACGGCGGCGGCGCGTTCTCCGGTAAAGATCCGTCGAAAGTTGACCGCTCAGCGGCTTACGCTGCGCGCTACGTGGCGAAAAATATCGTTGCCGCTGGCCTGGCCGATCGCTGTGAAATCCAGGTTTCTTACGCGATTGGCGTGGCAGAACCGACCTCTATCATGGTGGAAACCTTCGGTACCGAGAAAATTTCAACCGAACAGCTGACGCTGCTGGTGCGTGAGTTCTTCGACCTGCGTCCATACGGTCTGATTCAGATGATGGATCTGCTGAAGCCAATCTACAAAGAAACCGCTGCCTACGGTCACTTTGGTCGTGAACACTTCCCGTGGGAACAGACCGATAAAGCCGCCCAGCTGCGCGAGGCCGCAGGCCTGTAATCTACGCGGGTGCGGGCAACGGCTCTCACCCCGCTCTTCTCTTAGCGGAGAAGGTAAATCGAGCCCGCGCAAGCGGGCTTTTTTACCGGCGAAATTTCCACTCTTTCGTCCCTGACCGCTTCCCCTATCCCGCCTTTGCACCATCACACTTTTTGTCTATACCACCGCAGGCGCATTTTTCAGCGCTGTCTACACTGTTAGCACTGCGCTTACAACAAAGTGTTAACGATTACATTTTGAAATCCTTTTAATATCTTCAATTTAGAGATTTTTCAGCGTAGTAACGGTGATGAAAATGCGTTATTTTCAGCGTCGTCTGATAGCCGATATTTATAGTGATGTCAGAAACTTAAAGGGTGCTATACCTTACTGGTTATGTGACTGATTCGGGCAAAAAATGCTGGATTACAGGGTTTCAGCGTGTGTAACCGATTACATCGATGTGATCGCACTCACTTTTTCCCGCAGGCAGCTTACTTAACATTGATAAAAACAAAGATGGATAAACTTCGGAGGCAATATGCCTGGTAATACTCACAAAAGCAGAACCTCAAACAAGGCGATGACCCTGTTTGTCTGCTTTCTGGCCGCTCTGGCGGGCCTGCTGTTCGGTCTGGATATCGGCGTTATCGCCGGTGCCCTGCCCTTCATCGCGAAAGATTTCAACGTTACCGCACATCAGCAGGAGTGGATCGTCAGCTCAATGATGTTCGGTGCTGCGGTCGGTGCTGTGGGCAGCGGCTGGATGTCTTCGCGTCTCGGCCGTAAAAAGAGCCTGATGGCCGGTGCCATCCTGTTCGTTATCGGTTCACTGTGGTCGGCGATGGCGCCAAACCCGGAAATGCTGATTGCCGCACGCGTGGTGCTCGGCCTTGCCGTCGGCGTTGCCTCTTATACCGCCCCGCTGTATCTCTCGGAAATCGCACCGGAGAAGATCCGCGGCAGTATGATTTCCCTGTATCAGCTGATGATCACCATCGGTATTCTCGGCGCTTACCTGTCTGACACCGCGTTCAGTGCCTCGGGCGACTGGCGCTGGATGCTGGGCATCATCACTATTCCGGCGGTGCTGCTGCTGGTTGGCGTGGTGTTCCTGCCAAACAGCCCGCGCTGGCTGGCGGCGAAAGGTGACTTCCGCGATGCACAGCGCGTGCTGGATCGCCTGCGTGACACCAGCGAGCAGGCGAAACGCGAGCTGGATGAGATCCGCGAAAGCCTGAAGATCAAACAGTCCGGCTGGCAGCTGTTCCAGAGCAATAGCAACTTCCGCCGCGCGGTGTTCCTCGGCGTGCTGTTGCAGGTGATGCAGCAGTTCACCGGCATGAACGTCATCATGTACTACGCACCGAAAATCTTCGAAATCGCCGGCTTCGCCAATACCACGCAGCAAATGTGGGGCACCGTGATCGTAGGTCTGGTGAACGTGCTGGCCACCTTTATTGCTATCGGTCTGGTGGATCGCTGGGGCCGTAAACCCACGTTGGTGCTGGGCTTCCTGGTGATGGCAGCCGGCATGGGTATCCTCGGTACCATGCTGCACATTGGCATTAACTCTGCCGGTGAGCAGTACTTTGCTATCGCCATGCTGCTGATGTTCATTGTTGGCTTCGCGATGTCAGCCGGTCCGCTGATTTGGGTACTGTGTTCTGAAATTCAGCCGCTGAAAGGGCGTGATTTTGGTATCACCGTCTCTACCGCGACCAACTGGATTGCCAACATGATCGTTGGTGCCACCTTCCTGACCATGCTGAACTCGCTGGGCAACGCGCCGACTTTCTGGGTCTACGCCGCGCTGAACGTGTTCTTTATTCTGCTGACGGTCGCGCTGATTCCGGAGACCAAAAACGTCTCGCTGGAGCACATCGAGCGCAACCTGATGTCGGGCAAAAAACTGCGCGATATCGGCCAGCAGTAAGGCCAGATGCGTTAACCGGGGCTGCCGCAGGGCGGCCCTTTTTTTTATCTGCCGCCTGTGCGCATGCAGTTGCGTACCCCGCGGCAACGCCTTATGCTGCCGCACATGAAAACGCCACGTCTGCCCATCGCCCTGCAACAAGCCGTCATGCGCTCGCTGCGCCATTTTTTGCAGCTGGCTCAGCAAAAACTCGAACGTCATTTCGAAGAGCCGACGCTGGTTTATCAGCAGCGCGGCACGGCCGCAGGCACCGCGTGGCTGGAGCAGTGGCAAATTCGCCTCAACCCGGTGCTGTTGCTGGAAAACCAGCAGGCTTTTATTGATGAAGTGGTGCCGCATGAGCTGGCGCATCTGCTGGTGTGGAAAACCTTCGGCCGCGTGCCGCCGCACGGCAAAGAGTGGAAGTGGATGATGGAGGACGTGCTGGGCGTGCCCGCCCGCCGCACCCATCAGTTCGCAATCACTTCGGTGCGCAGCAATACCTTCCCCTATCGCTGTCGCTGCCAGCAACATCAGCTGACGGTACGCCGCCATAACCGCGTGGTGCGTGGTGAGAGCGAATATCGCTGTGTGCATTGCGGTACGCTGCTGCAACCCGGTGAATACGCAGCGGATTAGTCCGCGATTCTCATTCCCCGCGCCCGGCCATTCTGTTACGCTGCCGCCCTTTTCGGTACCAGGTTATTTTTTGGAATATGTCTCGCAAAACGCTGTTATTACTCTCTCTGCTGGTCGCGCCGCTCAGCGCGTACAGCCTCAGTCTCACCCATTACAACCAGAACAATTTTCAGCAGGCGAAAGTGGTCGCGGCAAAGATCAACGCGGATGCGCCGGCGGATTTTTATTGCGGCTGCAAAATCAGCTGGCACGGTAAAAAAGGCGTGCCGGATCTGAGCAGCTGCGGCTATAGCGTGCGCAAGAACGCCAACCGCGCGGAACGCATCGAGTGGGAACACGTCATGCCGGCATGGGAGTTTGGTCATCAGCGTCAGTGCTGGCAAAATGGCGGACGCAAAAACTGCAGCAAAGACGCAGATTACCGCCGCATCGAAAGCGATCTGCACAACCTGCAGCCAGCCATCGGCGAAGTGAACGGCGACCGCAACAACTTCCAGTACAGCCAGTGGAACGGTGGCGAGCAGCCGTACGGTCAGTGCAGCATGAAGATCGATTTTAAGCAGAAGCGCGCCGAGCCTCCCGAGCGCGCGCGCGGCGCCATCGCCCGCACCTACTTCTATATGCGCGACCAGTATCATCTGCGCCTGTCACGCCAGCAAACCCAGCTGTTCACCGCGTGGAACAAGCAGTATCCGGTCACACCGTGGGAGTGCGAACGTGACCAGCGCATCGCCGCGGTGCAGGGAAATCACAATTCCTGGGTACAGCAGGCTTGCCAGCGCTGAAAGCGCTACCCTACACTAGCTTTTTTCGATTGGGCCGCATCGCGCGATGCGGCATAACGCCGGCAGGAACCGCATGCGCATACCCCGCATTTATCACCCCGAAGCTCTAACCGTTAACAGTGAAGTTCTGCTTGATGAGGATGCCGCCAACCACGTCGGCCGCGTGCTGCGCATGAGCGCCGGACAGCAGATCGAGCTGTTTGATGGCAGTAATCTGACTTTTAGCGCCGAAATCACCCAGGCCGACAAAAAGCGTGTAAAAGTAAAGGTCCTTGCCAGCCAGCCTGACGATCGCGAATCCCCGCTGCACTTACACCTCGGTCAGGTGATGTCGCGCGGTGAAAAAATGGAATTCACTATCCAGAAATCGATCGAACTGGGCGTGAATGTGATTACGCCCTTGTTTTCTGAACGCTGTGGCGTAAAGCTGGATGCCGAACGCCTGGCGAAAAAGATTCAGCAGTGGCAGAAAATTGCCATCGCCGCCTGCGAGCAGTGCGGTCGTAATCGCGTGCCGGAAATCCGCGCCGCGATGACGCTCGAAGCCTGGTGCGCCGAAGCGGATGACGGCCTGAAGCTCAACCTGCATCCGCGCGCCAGCCACAGCATCAATACGCTGCCGCAGCCGGTTGAACGCGTACGGCTGCTGATTGGCCCGGAAGGCGGCCTGTCGGCAGAGGAAATTGCCATGACGGCGCAGCACGGCTTTACCGATATCCTGCTCGGTCCGCGCGTTTTGCGCACCGAAACCACGGCGCTCACCGCCATCACGGCACTTCAGGTGAGGTTTGGTGACCTCGGTTAAGGGATACTTTCAGCCCGAAGACACACGCAGATAACTGACCAGCACAACGCTTTCGCACGGAACGGGGTGGCTGAATTCCCCTTTGAGGAGAGAATAATGATTAAGCTTGGCATCGTTATGGACCCGATTTCGTCCATCAACATTAAAAAAGACTCCAGCTTCGCCATGTTGCTGGAAGCACAGCGCCGCGGTTATGAAATTCACTACATGGAGATGGGCGATCTGTCGCTGCGCGGTGGCGTGACTTACGCGCGCACCCGGCTGCTGAGCGTCGAGCAGAACTACGATCAGTGGTACACGTTTGGCAGCGAGCAGACTATCCCGCTGGCCGATCTTAACGTGGTGCTGATGCGTAAAGACCCGCCGTTTGATACCGAGTTTATCTACGCAACCTATCTGCTGGAGCGCGCGGAAGAGCAAGGCACGCTGATCGTTAACAAACCGCAGAGCCTGCGTGACTGCAACGAAAAACTCTACACCGCCTGGTTTGCCGACCTGACGCCAGACACGCTGGTGACGCGCAACAAAGAGCAGCTGCGCGCGTTCTGGCAGGAGCATGGCGATGTGATCTTCAAGCCGCTCGACGGCATGGGCGGCGCGTCGATTTTCCGCATCAAAAAAGATGACGCCAACTTCGGCGTGATCACCGAAACGCTGACCAACCACGGTCAGTTCTTCTGCATGGCGCAAAATTATCTGCCGGCGATCAAAGACGGTGATAAACGCGTGCTGGTGGTCGATGGTGAACCGGTGCCATACTGCCTGGCACGCATTCCGCAGGGCGGCGAAACCCGTGGCAACCTCGCCGCCGGTGGCCGCGGCGAAGCCCGTCCGCTGAGCGACAGCGACTGGGAAATTGCCCGCCGCGTAGGTCCGACATTGAAAGCCAAAGGGCTGATTTTTGTCGGCCTCGATATTATCGGTGATAAACTGACAGAAGTTAACGTCACCAGCCCAACCTGCATCCGCGAAATCGAGGCGGCGTTCCCGGTCTCCATCACCGGCATGCTGATGGACGCGATTGAAAAACGTTTGGGCTGAGGATGCCGCAGGAGTGAGAGCTCCGTGAACCACCCAAAGCCGGTGCAGCCGTTCAGCACCGGCTATTTTTGGTAAACGAGTGAGAATGAATTTACAGCACCATTTCTTGATTGCGATGCCGTCGCTGCAGGACCCTTTCTTCAAACGCTCGGTGGTGTATATCTGCGAGCATAACGAAGAGGGTGCCATGGGTTTGATCGTTAACAAGCCGATGGACAACCTGACGGTCGAAGGCATCCTGAAAAAACTTAAGATCAGCCCATCAGAACGCGATCCTGCCATCAAACTGGACAAACCGGTGTTTGCCGGTGGTCCGCTGGCGGAAGATCGTGGCTTTATTCTGCACTCGGCCCAGCGCGTGTTCTCCTCCAGTATTCGCATTTCTGACAATACGGTGATCACCACTTCACGCGATGTGCTGGAAGCGATCGGCACGCGTGAACAGCCAGAGAACGTGCTGGTAGCGCTGGGTTATTGCGCATGGGAGAAGGATCAGCTGGAAAATGAGCTGCTGGAGAATGCCTGGCTGACCACGCCGGCCAATACGCAGATCCTGTTCCAGACGCCGATTGCCGAACGCTGGCGTGAAGCCGCGCGCAGCATGGGTGTGGACATCCACAACATGACCAGCGATGCAGGGCACGCCTGATGGCCAGTGAAACGCTGCTCGGCTTTGACTTCGGTACCAAAAGCATCGGCGTTGCCATCGGGCAACAGCTGACCGGCACTGCGCGCCCGCTCACCGCGCTGAAAGCGCAGGACGGCACGCCGGACTGGGAGCTCATTGGTAAGCTGCTGAAAGAGTGGCAGCCGGATTACGTGGTGGTTGGCCTGCCACTCAACATGGACGGCAGCGAACAGCCGCTGACGGCGCGCGCACGCAAGTTTGCTAACCGGCTGCACGGCCGCTTCGGCGTGCGTGTGGAGCTGCAGGATGAGCGCCTGAGCACCGTTGAAGCGCGTGCCGATCTGTTCGAACGCGGCGGCTATCGCGCGCTGCAGAAAGGCCATATCGATTCGCAGTCCGCGGTGATTATCCTGCAGGACTGGTTCGAGACGCATTAAATCAGCCCGGACACGGCCGCGCGGTTTCGCGCCGCCGTGTCGACGGTTCTCAGGGCACGTCGCCGCTCAAATTAATCCCGCCTCACGCCGGGCCTGCTCGCTCTGAGCGAAAGTCTGCATCCCTGCCTGCGCGCCGGTCTGCAACACACCGGGCAGCTGATGCATTTTGCCTTCGCGGATCAGGTTAGCGACCGCCGGCGTCGCCACCAGCACTTCAAACAGGCCAATGCGGCCACCGGCTTTGGCGGCGACTAAACGCTGCGCCAGCACCGCTTTCAGGCTGCCGGCCAGCTGCGTGCGTACGAGGTTTTTCTCCTCGGACGGAAACACATCCACCAGCCGGTCCACCGCCTGCGTCGCGCCGCGCGTATGCAGCGTGGCCAGCACCAGATGGCCGGTCTCAGCAGCGGTCAGCGCCAGGCGGATGGTTTCGCTGTCGCGCAGCTCACCCAGCAGGATCACATCCGGGTCTTCACGCAGCGCCGCTTTTAATCCGAGCTGAAACGAAGCGCAGTGCGCGCCGATTTCGCGCTGCTGAATCAGCGAACGCTGGCTGTGATGGACGAACTCGATCGGATCTTCCAGCGTGATAATGTGGCGCGCCTGCTGACGATTAAGGCTATCCACCAGCGCCGCCAGCGTGGTGGATTTGCCGCTGCCGGTCGCGCCGGTGATGAGGATAAGCCCTTCCTCCAGCTGCAGCAGCGAGCGCACCACGTCCGGCAGCTGCAGGCGCGCTATATCCGGTGGCTGACTGGCAATCAGCCGCAGCGCCAGCGCCAGTCCGTGACGCTGGCGGAACAGATTGGCGCGCAGCCGGCTGCCGTTGCCGAGCATGATGGCGAAATCGACGTGACCGCTGCCAGCTAACTCGCTGCGCTGCGCGGCGCTAAGCCACTGCTCGCTAAAGGCCTGCAGCCAGCGCTCAGGCAAGCTGTGCTGTTGCGGTATTGGCTCCAGTACGCCCTGCCGGCGCCAGTGCGGTAAATGTCCGCTGCAAAGGTGCAGATCGGCCGCATTATGCTTTACACTAAGCGCCACAACGTCATCCAAATCCATTTAACTTCTCCTGACTATGACTTCCATTGAGCACAACTTACAGCAAGTGCGCGAGCGGATCGCTGCTGCCGCCGCGCGTTGCGGCCGCGCGCCAGAAGAAATTACGCTGCTTGCAGTGAGCAAAACCAAACCTGCGAGCGCTATCGCAGAAGCCATTGCCGCCGGACAGCGCGCCTTCGGTGAAAATTACGTGCAGGAAGGGGTTGAAAAAGTTGCCGAACTGGCCGCACATCCTGATCTGCAATGGCACTTTATCGGGCCGTTACAATCCAATAAAAGCCGTCTGGTGGCGGAAAACTTTGCCTGGTGCCATACCGTTGACCGTCTGCGTATCGCGCAGCGGCTGAACGATCAGCGTCCGGCCGCGCTGCCGCCGCTCAACGTGTTAATTCAGGTAAATATCAGTGACGAGCACAGCAAATCTGGCATCATGCTGGAGGCCGTCGCCGGGCTGGCACAACAGATTGCCGCCCTGCCGCGTTTGCGCCTGCGTGGGCTGATGGCGATTCCGGCGCCCGAGCAGGATTACGCGCGCCAGCTGGCGGTGTGCCAGCAGATGGCCAGCGCGTTTCGCGCCTTGCAACAGGACTATCCAGGCGTCGATACGCTTTCTCTGGGAATGAGCGACGATATGGATGCGGCGATTGCCGCAGGCAGTACGATGGTGCGCATCGGCACCGCGGTATTTGGCGCGCGGGATTATGCACGCCCTTCACAACAATAATTGAGGAACCTCATGTTAACACTGACGTTTTTAGTCAAAACGCTGATTGATCTGTACGTGATGGTGCTGCTGCTGCGCATCTGGATGCAGTGGTCACGCTGTGACTTTTACAATCCGCTGGCGCAGTTTGTCGTGAAGATCACCCAGCCGATTGTTAAACCGCTGCGCCGCATTTTGCCGGCGCTGGGACCGATTGACACCGCGTCACTGCTGCTGGCATTCGTGCTGACCACGCTGAAATATCCGATTCTGCTGCTGATTCAGGTCGGGGTGTTCTCCGTCGATCCGACCAACCTGCTGGTGGGCCTGCTGTCACTGGTCAAATCCGCCGGCTATCTGGTGTTCTGGGTGATCATCATTCGCTCGCTGATGAGTTGGATCAGCCAGGGACGCGGTGCGATGGACTATGTGCTGATCCAGCTGACCGAACCGCTGATGGCACCGATTCGCCGTATCCTGCCGGCGATGGGCGGCATTGATTTCTCGGCGATGATCGTAATTCTGGTGCTGTATGCGCTGAACTTCCTCGGTATGGATCTGTTCCCGGGTCTCTGGTACCTGCTGTAATTCGTTAATCTGGAACTGTTATGCAAAAAGTTGTGCTCGCCACCGGTAATCCGGGCAAAGTACGTGAACTGGCCGATCTGTTAGCGGCCTTCGGCCTGGATATCGTGGCGCAAACCGAGCTGGGCGTAGAGTCTGCCGAAGAGACCGGGCTGACCTTTATCGAAAACGCCATCCTGAAAGCGCGTCACGCTGCGCAGATCACCGGCCTGCCGGCGATTGCCGATGACTCCGGGCTGGCGGTCGATGCGCTGGGCGGCGCACCGGGCATTTACTCGGCACGCTATGCCGGCGTTGATGCCAGCGACCAGCAGAATCTCGACAAACTGCTGCAGGCACTGGAGCTGGTGCCGGACGGCGAGCGCCAGGCACAGTTCCACTGCGTGCTGGTGTACGTGCGTCACGCCTCCGACCCGACGCCGCTGGTGTTCCACGGCAGCTGGGCCGGGGAGATTACCCGCGCAGCTGCCGGTGAAGGCGGTTTCGGTTATGATCCGATCTTCTACGTGCCGGCGCTGGGTAAAACCGCCGCCGAGCTAAGCAAGGATGAAAAGCGTGCCGTGTCGCACCGGGGTAAAGCATTGACGCTGCTGCTGGAAGCGATGCGCAATGCCTGAGTTACCACCGTTAAGCCTTTATATCCACATCCCGTGGTGCGTGCAGAAGTGTCCGTACTGCGACTTCAACTCGCACGCGCTTAAAGGCGAAGTGCCGCACAGTGAGTATGTGCAGCATCTGCTCAACGATCTTGACCAGGATCTGCCGCTGACCGCCGGGCGCGAAGTGCGCACCATTTTCATCGGCGGCGGCACGCCCAGCCTGCTGAGCAGCGAAGCGATGCAGCAGCTAATGGATGGCGTGCGTGCGCGCCTGCCGCTGGCGGCGGACGCCGAAATCACCATGGAAGCCAATCCGGGCACGGTGGAAGCCGATCGCTTCAGCGGCTATCAGCGGGCGGGCATTAATCGGATTTCGATTGGCGTGCAGAGTTTCAGTCCGCAAAAGCTGACGCGCCTGGGGCGCATTCACGGTCCGGACGAGGCGGTCCGCGCGGCACAGCTGGCGGCCGGTCTCGGCCTGCGCAGCTTTAACCTCGACCTGATGCACGGCCTGCCGGATCAGTCGCTGGAAGAGGCGCTGGACGATTTGCGCCAGGCGATTGCCCTCAATCCGCCGCATCTGTCGTGGTATCAGCTGACCATTGAGCCCAACACGCTGTTTGGTTCACGCCCGCCGGTATTGCCGGATGACGATGCGCTGTGGGATATCTTTGAGCAGGGTCATCAGCTGCTGAGCGCCGCAGGCTATCAGCAGTATGAAACCTCGGCCTACGCCAAACCGGGCTATCGCTGCGAGCATAACCTGAACTACTGGCGCTTCGGTGATTACCTCGGCATCGGCTGTGGCGCGCACGGCAAGCTGACGCAGCCGGACGGGCGCATTGTGCGCACGGTGAAAACCCGTCATCCGCGCGGTTTTATGAAGGGCAACTATCTGGATAAGCAGCATGACGTGCCGGACGAGGACAAGCCGTTCGAGTTCTTTATGAACCGGTTCCGCCTGCTGGAAGCCGCGCCGCGCGCCGACTTTCAGCGCTACACCGGGCTGGACGAGGCAGTGATTCGCCCGCAGATCGACGCAGCCATCGCCGCCGGTTATGTGCAGGAGCAGCCAGAGCACTGGCAGATTACCGAAAAAGGCAAACTGTTCCTGAATTCGCTGCTGGAGCTGTTCATGTAAATTCAGCGGAGAAGGCGCGCGCCTTTTCCGCTGGCAGCCGTGCTGTGCGGCACGGCTGCATCTGTTACGCTCAGGCGACCATCACCTCATTATTGATTAACAGCGTCGCGCTGTGGTCGAGACTCTCAAACACCTGCCACACTTTGCCACCGCTCTGCTGCGTCCCCTGCTGCTGCCACTGCTGATAAAATTGCGTGCTATCGCTGAGCTGTACCACGTCGCCGGCATCACCATCAATCAGCCAGCTGCGCGTGCGCTCTGGCAGCAACACATCCTGATGCGCCTGCTGCAACAGCTGCTGCGCATCCAGCTGCAGCAGATTGTCTCCTGAGCCAGTGAGATCGATATGCTGCAGGCCGCTGATATGCTGCGTCAGCTGCTGATAATCAAGCTGCTGATGTTCTCCTTCCAGCACCAGCGCAGAGAAGCCCTGCAGCGGTTGTCCGCTGTGCGCCGCCAGCCACTGCTGCACATCATTCAGATGCAGCTGCGCGCCCTCCTGTTCCTGCGTTTCCGGCAGCGTATGGTGCTGTACCAGGCTCTCGTCTTTGCCCCAGCGCACAGTATCAATAATCCAGCCGACATCGCGCTTCACCAGCACGTTCCAGCACAGCACTTTTTTATAGGTATCCGGATCTTCGCCCGAATGGACGTCAATATAGCCAATCTGCTGGCCCGCCGGAGCCTGCCAGCTAAAGGTGTTCAGGCCCTGCTCAGACCGGCTGGCGCCACCGGGCTGCAGGTATTCGCGCCCCAGCAGCTCGCCGCTGGGGGAGAAGATATCCACGTAGGTATCGCAATTGTGGAGATAGCCATAATTGAACTCCACGTAATTGGTGGCGCCAAAATCAAACTGCACGACCGAATGATCCAGCATCTCAATCGCTTTGCTTTCATAGCCATCTGGCCGGTTCATGATGCCGGTATAGAAACAGTTGTTGGTGGTGCCATGTTTCAGTTCGGTGACTTTCAACCCGCCGTACTGATACACACGGCCGGTTTGCCAGCTGGTATTGGCGCGACAGTTCCAGTTCTCTTCGCCAGAACTGTGCTTTACGCCAGAGTCATAGTTAATCGCCCAGTTGGGCGCATAGTCACTGACGTTACCCGCCACATCGACCGCTTTTACCGTAAAGTTGTTGCTGCCCGGCTGCATGTCGCGGTCCGGGGTAATCTGCCAGCGCCCATCGGCCCCCACCGTCGCGCTGCCGGCTGCCACGCCGTTCTGGTACAGCGTCACCTGACTGTAAGGCTCAGCCTGTCCGGAAAAATCGAGCCGCTTATCGTCGGTGGTCTGGCCCGGCAGCACCGGCTGGATGGTGCCGACGTCATCGATAGCCTGCAGGATGGTGGGCGTGTTGATACGGGTGTCGATGGTCAGCGTCCAGCTGTCGCTCCATTGACTGACGTTGCCGGCTTTATCGCTGCTGCGGCTGCGAAAACGCCAGTCGCCGTCCGGCAGCAGATCCTGCGGCGGCGTCCAGTGCCAGTGGCCGCTGCTGTCGACGGGGGCCGTACCGCCGACAATCCACTTTCCGCCCGGTGCGGCATACTGAATGCGCACCACGCTGCCGGGCTCGGCTTCGCCGTGCAGTTCCGGCCGGACATCATCGGTGGGTTTGCCGCGGCCAAACTGGCCCTGATACAGCCCGCGATTGTCGTCGTAATAGCTGAACGTCGGCGTTTCCGGGGTAAGCGTATCGAGATGAAAGGTCCACTTCGGCGACGGCTGACTGCGGTTGTCGGCGCGGTCCTCGGCCTGCGCCGTCAGGTTATAGGTTCCGTCCTGCGGCAGATCGAGTTGTGCCTGCCAATTGCCCTGCGCATCGGCACGGACAGAGGCGAGAAGTTGGTTGCCATTATAGAGATAAACCAACGCGTTGCCTTCGGCCTGCCCGCGTACCACCGGCTGATCATCGTTGGTATAGCCGTTACGGCGGATGCTGTTACCGTCCTCCACGCCGCCGGCAACGTGGTCTTCAATCGCTTCGATGATCGGTCTGGCGGGCGGATGGGTATCGATATTGTAATCCACGCGCGTGGGTGCGCTGTGATTGCCGGCGGCATCCACGGCGGTAAAGGTGAGCTGGTATTCACCATCGGCCATCGGCTGCGGCGGCATCCACTCGAAGTGGCCATTGATCACCGGCACGTGTAGCGGATTGCCACCGTTAACCGTCACGATGACTTCAACGGCGTCCGGCGTTTGTACCGTTCCCTGCCAGCGTTTTTGCGGATCGTTGTACCAGCCGCGTTCGGCAACGATAACCACAGGGGGGGATAAAACCGGGTGTGAACTGGAAGCAGAGGTGTCAGAAAATAACATAAAATTTCCTTAAAAATTAATAAGTTCAATAGGCTGAATGCCCGTTGATATAGTTATTAATGCGGAAATTTTGTCGTTATCAGATTCGTCCCGAATCTAAGACAACCCGTTAAATCTTGGCTTAAAAGTTGCGGGGATAAAAAAGGCGCCACTGTTCAGAAGAACAATGACGCCGTGATGTTCCGTGCATTCAGCGGCAACGCGGCTGGCTTAGCCCTTTACGTTCTGCATCAGCGTCTTGCGCTGGCTCTCCAGTGCGGTCACCCGGTTACACACTTCATGACCGAAGTTCTGGAAATCCTGCTCCTGATTGTTCCATTCAGTCTGAATCGACTGCTGTAGCCCGCCGAGGTTGCCCATCAGCGCCTGTAGCGGATTGCTGCCGCTGGCGGCCTGTTTGGTACCCATCTCGTTCAGGCTATCCTGCAACACCCCGCCCAGCGTGCTCTGCACCAGCTTCTCGCCGTCGGCGCGCACCTGCTCAATGGCCTGATGGTGGAAAGTCAGGCCATCCGGGCGATGCTCGATGATGCGGTTCATCTGCTGCTTCAGCTGACCGTTCAGCGTGGTCAGGCGATTGCGCACATTGCTGTCCGAGCCGAGTTTTTCGACAATCACTTTATCCAGCGCCACGCGGCCCCGCTCCAGACGGGTGGTTGCGCCGCTGTCGACCCACGGCAGATCGCGACGCAGCGCGTTCTGGTAGTCAATCGCCTGCTGGCGCGTGGCGTTATCGACGCTCACCGACTTGCCGTTGAACTGCACATCGCCCTGCGGCGTGATTTCAAGGTTGCCGTTGCTGCCCACCACCTGCACGCTCTGGGGTTTGATGATCACATCATCCTTTGGATTGACGCTGCACTGATAGTCAGCATGCGCCTGAGCCGCCGCCAGCAGCAGCGCGGCGAGAAGAGCCTTACGAACCATGAAATCTCCTGAGTATTATGTGCGGGAAAGAGCAAGACAGTTTGCGGTTGTTACCAGGTCGCCATAAATGGCGACCCTACAAAGGACCATCCCCCGCAGGGTGCGCATTTATACGCTTCAGCATGCGGTCCAGGTCGCCATAAATGGCGACCCTACAAAGGACCATCCCCCGCAGGGTACGCATTTATACGCATCAGCATGCGGTCCAGGTCGCCATAAATGGCGCCCCCGTAAGGGCAATCCCCTGTAGGGTGCGCATTTATGCGCACCAGCATACTGTAATAAAACTTAGTCCCACCAAACGTCGAAGAGTTCAGTGACCTGAATATCGGCGAGATTTTTCTTTTCCAGCCAGTTACGCACCAGCTCGCGGTGCGCGTCGGTGCATTTGCCGGTCTGCTGCAGACACACCAGCCCTTCCCACACCAGATAGCCGCTGCCGTCATAGGCCAGACCATTCGGATCGATCACCTCATTGATGAACTGATCGAGCGTGGCATCCACCTCTTCCTCGCTGGTGCCTTCGGCAAAACGCCAGGCAACAGAGAAGCCCAGCTCCTGAAACTCATCAACATGCAACTTTTTACGTAAACGGCGGCTACGTTTTACAGCCATTATTTCACCCTCTCAAACATCAGATCCCATACGCCATGGCCCAGTCGCTGCCCGCGCTGCTCAAATTTGGTTAACGGACGCGTTTCCGGACGCGGCACGTAATTCTGGCTCTCCGACTGATTGCTATAGCCATCGATGCTGCTCATCACTTCCAGCATGTGCGTGGCGTACTCTTCCCAGTCGGTCGCCATGTGGAACACGCCGCCCAGCTTCAGCTTGCGCAGCACCAGCTCGGCAAACGGTACCTGGACGATGCGGCGCTTGTTGTGGCGCGCCTTATGCCATGGATCCGGGAAAAACAGCTGCACCATGCGCAGCGAATTGTCCGGCACCATGTTTTCCAGCACTTCCACCGCGTCGTGACACATCACGCGCAGATTCTGCACGCCAGCCTCTTTGGCCGATGCCAGACAGGCACCGACGCCCGGCGCATGCACTTCAATGCCGAGGAAGTTCTGATGCGGATTGTTCTGCGCCATGGTCACCAGCGAGGCGCCCATGCCAAAACCAATCTCCAGCACCAGCGGCGCTTCGCGGCCAAACAGCGCAACCATGTCCAGCGGCTGCGGCTGATACTCGACGCCCATCTCCGGCCAGTAATTGTCGAGCGCGAGCTGCTGTCCTTTCGTTAAGCGCCCCTGGCGGCGCACAAAACTGCGGATACGGCGCAAAGGCCGCCCGTTCTCATCAAATTCCGGGGTGATGACGTCATTAATCATGTTGAAACCTGCTGGTTAGCCTGTTCAGGGAAACGGGCATTATGCAAAGTTAAGTAACAGAAGCAAGCCTTTGCAATCTTCCGGTTTACACCCTGATGTCTCTGTGCTGGAATTCCTGCCTGATTGTAGAGTAAACACGGAAAATTTCCTTCTTATGATGCAGGCGCCGCAGTTCGCGCAACAGGTGCTGGAGTGGTACCAACGCTTTGGCCGTAAAACTCTGCCGTGGCAGCTGGAGAAAACGCCCTATAAGGTGTGGCTCTCCGAAGTGATGCTGCAGCAGACGCAGGTTGCCACCGTTATTCCCTATTTCGAACGCTTTATGGCGCGCTTCCCCACGGTTGCCGACCTGGCCGCCGCGCCGCTTGATGAAGTGCTGCATCTGTGGACCGGCCTCGGCTATTACGCACGGGCGCGTAACCTGCACAAGGCGGCTAAACAGGTGGTTGAGCTGCACGGCGGCGTATTCCCGCCTCATTTCGATGACGTCGCGGCGCTGCCGGGCGTCGGCCGCTCCACGGCGGGCGCGATCCTGTCGCTGTCGCTTGGCCTGCATTTCCCGATCCTCGACGGCAACGTAAAACGCGTGCTGGCGCGCTGCTATGCAGTGAGCGGCTGGCCGGGCAAAAAAGAGGTGGAGAAGCGCCTGTGGCAGATCAGTGAAGACGTCACGCCAGCGGAAGGCGTCAGCCAGTTCAATCAGGCGATGATGGATCTCGGCGCGTTAGTGTGTACTCGCTCCCGCCCGAAATGCGAAATCTGCCCGCTGAATAGCGGCTGCGCGGCTTATGCACAAGGCAACTGGGCTGATTATCCCGGTAAGAAACCGAAAGTCACGCTACCAGAGCGCAGCGGCTGGTTCCTGATGCTGCAGCACGGCGACGAGGTGTTTCTGGAACAGCGTCCGCCGGTGGGTTTGTGGGGCGGCCTGTTCTGCTTCCCGCAGTTCACCAGTGAGCAAGCGCTGACTGACTGGCTGGCGGCGCGCGGCATCCACGCGAAGCCGCAGCAGCTTACCGCGTTTCGCCACACCTTCAGCCATTTCCACTTAGATATTGTGCCTATGTGGCTGGCGTGGCCTTCCTCCGGGTCGCTGATGGATGAAGCCGGCGGTCTCTGGTATAACTTAGCGCAACCACCGTCAGTGGGGCTGGCCGCGCCGGTAGAGCGCCTGCTGCATGAGCTGCGCCATCCCCGGCAGCTTCAACTGCGAACCAGTTTGACCGAAGAGGAAGAGTAATGAGCCGCACTATTTTTTGTACTTATCTGCAACGCGACGCTGAAGGCCAGGACTTTCAGCTCTATCCTGGCGAACTGGGTAAGCGCATCTACAATGAGATTTCCAAAGAAGCCTGGCAGCAGTGGATGTCCAAGCAGACCATGTTGATCAACGAGAAGAAGCTCAACATGATGAACCCGGAAGATCGCAAAGTGCTGGAGAAGGAGATGGTGAATTTCCTGTTCGAAGGCAAAGATGTGCACATTGAAGGTTACACCCCGCCAGAAAAATAAACGTTCAGGGCCTCCCTTTGAGGCCCTCTTTTTCGAGTCAGGCACGCATTCACAATGAATAAAAAACTGATAGCACTGCTGGTCATCGCACCCCTGTTAGTCTCCTGCTCCGGACAAAAAAAATCGCAGTACCATGAAGAGTGGGTTAAGGACACCAACGGTTTTGACATTCTGATGGGGCAATTTGCCGCCAACATCGAGAATATCTGGGGAATCAATGAGGTTCTGATCGCCGGACCCAAGGACTACGTCAAATACAGCGATAACTATTACACCCGCAGTCACATCAACTTCGACAGCGGTAGCATCACCATTGAGACCATTTCCGGCACCGATCCGATGGCCAGCCTGCGTCAGGCCATCATCACCACGCTGTTGATTGGTGACGATCCAGGCAACGTCGATCTCTACTCCGACGCCAACGATATTCAGATCAGTAAAGAGCCGCTGCTGTACGGCCAGGTGCTGGATAATACCGGTCAGCCGATCCGCTGGCAGGGACGCGCCGGTAACTTTGCTGATTACCTGATTCAGAACAAACTGCAGAAACGCACCTCCGGGCTGCACGTTATCTGGTCGGTGACCATTCCGATGGTGCCTAACCACCTCGACAAACGTGCGCACAAATATCTGCCGCTGGTGCGCAAAGCGGCCGAACAGTATGGCGTTGATGCCTCGCTGATTCTGGCCATCATGCAGACCGAATCGAGCTTCAACCCTTATGCGGTAAGCAACGCCGATGCGCTGGGTCTGATGCAGGTGGTGCAGCATACTGCCGGGGTCGATGTGTTCCGCATGAAGGGCAAATGGGGTAAACCGAGCCGCAGCTATCTGCTCGATCCGGCCAATAATATTGATGCCGGTACCGCTTATCTGTCGCTGCTGCAGAAGAGCTATCTCGGCGGGATTCAGGATCCGCTATCACGCCGTTACGCAGTGATCACCGCTTATAACGGCGGGGCGGGCAGCGTGCTGCGCGTGTTCTCCAGCGATAAAGACCGCGCCTTCGCCACCATCAACGGCATGTCACCGAGCCAGGTGTATCAGACGCTGACCACCAACCATCCGTCGGCCGAGTCGCGCCGCTATCTGTACAAAGTGAGCCAGGCACAGCGCAGCTACCACCGTTATTGATTAGCGCTCATCGCCACCTTCTCCCGCCCGCGGGAGAAGGTGGCGTGCGGTGGGGGAACAGCCCCTCTTATAACATCATATTCGCCACTAACCGCTTGTGCCCGCTGTCATCTTCCTCGGTGTAAACCCCCTGCAACTCCGGTGAAAAGCCCGGCAGCAGATTGATACCCGCTTCCAGCGCGAGGAAATAGCGCTGCACTGCCCCGCCCCAGGTTTCGCCTGGCACCACACACAGCACACCCGGCGGATACGGCAGCGCCCCCTCGGCGGCAATGCGCCCTTCGGCGCTGGCGATCGGCACCAGCTCAACGTCACCGCGAATATACGCCTGATGCGCATCCTGCGGATTGACCTCGACTTTCGGGAAACACGCCTGACGGAACATGTCGCGCTGCAGATCCTTGACGTCGTAGCTGACGTACAAATCGTGCATCTCCTGGCACAGGCGACGCAGCGTGTAGCCCTGATAGCGCTCGACGTGCCTGCGATACACGCTCGGCAGCACTTCGGCCAGCAGCGCATCCTCACGCACGTGCTGTTCAAATTGCTCCAGCATCGCCACCAGATGCGCCATTTTTTCCGGCGTTTCCGCTGGGGTCAGCAGGAACAGGATTGAGTTGAGATCGCACTTCTCCGGTACGATACCGTTCTCGCGCAGATAGTTGGCGAGAATGGTGGCCGGAATGCCAAAGCGGGTGTATTCGCCGCTGGTGGCATCGATGCCTGGCGTGGTGAGCAGCAGCTTGCACGGGTCCACCAGATACTGTCCGGCATCGTAACCGGCAAAACCGTGCCACTTCGCGCCCGGTTCGAAGCTGAAATACGCCGGATCGGCGGCGATGGTGGCGGTTTCTGCCGCCTGCCATGGCTTGCCGTGCACCTGCTCCGGCAGGAAGGGCTGAATCAGGCTGCAGCGCTCGAGGATCGCTTTGCGTGCCTCAATGCCCAGCGTGACGCAGTCGTGCCACATGCTGCGCCCCGCTTCGCCCTGATGCATTCTGGCGTTGATATCCAGCGCAGCGAACAGCGGATAGAACGGGCTGGTTGAGGCGTGCAGCATAAACGCGTTGTTCAGGCGCTTGTGTGGGCAGAAGCGTTTCTGGCCGCGAATATGGTTATCTTTCTTGTGAATCTGCGAAGTCTGCGAGAAGCCCGCCAGCTGCTTATGCACCGACTGGGTGACAAAGATCCCCGGGTCGTTCTCGTTAAGCTCCAGCGTCAGCGGCGAGCAGCCGGCCATCAGTGGAATAAACTGCTCATAACCCAGCCATGCCGAATCAAACAGAATGTAGTCACACAGATGCCCGATGCGATCCACTACCTGGCGCGCGTTGTATACCGTGCCATCGTAGGTGCCAAGCTGGATAATCGCCAGCCGGAACGGACGCGGCTGATCCGCGCGCTGTGGCGCGACCTGGCGCACCTGCTCGCGCAGATACGTCTCGTCGAAACAGTGCGCATCGATGCCGCCAATAAAACCAAACGGATTACGCGCCGCTTCCAGATAAACCGGCGTGGCGCCTGCCTGGATCAGCGCACCGTGGTGGTTAGATTTATGGTTATTGCGGTCAAACAGCACCAGATCGCCGCGCGTCAGCAGCGCATTGGTCACCACTTTGTTGGCGCTGGAGGTGCCGTTCAGCACGAAGTAGGTTTTATCGGCGTTGAACACGCGCGCGGCATATTTCTGCGCATCCTTGGCCGAGCCTTCGTGGATCAGTAAATCGCCCAGCTTGACGTCCGCGTTACACATATCGGAGCGAAAGACGTTCTCGCCGTAGAACTCATAAAACTGACGTCCGGCCGGATGGCGGCGGAAAAACGCCCCGCCCTGATGGCCCGGACAGGCAAAGGTGCTGTTCTGCATATCGACATAGCGCGTCAGGGTGTCGAAAAACGGCGGCAGCAGTTCCGCCTCGTACGCCTGCGCCGCCTGCTCCAGCGCCTGCCACTCTTCCGCTGCGCCGTTGATCTCTCCGGTCACGCCCGGCAGCGTCAGCACCGCGTCATCAAAGGCGTTCGCGACAAACACCGGCAGATTGAAGCCAGTCTGGCGCAGCAGCGTCAGCACGCCGCTGCGTGTATCGGCCAGCGAGACCACTACCGCGGCCACGTCGGTGAAATCGGTATTATCCAGCGTCACCACGTCGCGCGCGGTGTTGAGACTCAGGCTTGGCGCTACCGCTACGCTGGCAGCAATTTTCAATGGGTTCATAACACAAATCCCCGTAATGAAGGATGAGTGGGTGCCAGTGGCACAGCAATGAGGAAATTTCCCCGGCGAATAACGTCCGGCGGCCGCAACCGATAGACATCAGTAAAGCCAGATCGCGTCTGTCTTTACTCATATCCAACAGCGAACGGGGCGTAGCCTCACCGCATGGTGAGCGGGAAATGCGAACAACAGATGACAGAGGCGCGCTTGTCATGAAGCGCACGGCGACAAGTGCAGATGTGCATTGTACCGGACATGGCGGCGTCCTCAGCGATGAAGATGGGGAAGAAATTCGGGCGACATGATGGCATCTTTTTTTACCGGGAACAACCAATCAGGGCGGAATTTTGATGCAGAACGTCAATGTGCTACTTCATTGATTTACATGAATAATAGTTAAGGCGCCTATTTTTAACTGCCTGAATAGTCGAAGATTACGCAAAGTTATGCAGAATGTAACGCCGGTGCGATAGCGACCGCCTGCCGCGCCCATCCGCCTGGCACTCCCTGCAGCAGAAGCGTACTATGGAGCGCACTTCTCCCAACCAGCCGGAGGCTGCATGTTCAAGGCACTGGTCATTGAAAATGATGAACAGGGATACCGCACATCCCTGCAGGATCTGTCAGAGCAACAATTGCCCGATCAGGATGTTACCCTCGAAGTAAGCTACTCCACCCTCAACTACAAAGACGCGCTGGCCATCTGCAATAAAGGGCCGATTGTGCGCCAGTTTCCCATGGTGCCGGGCATCGATTTTGTTGGCCGGGTGATCCACAGCCGTCATCCGGAGTGGCAGCAGGACGATGTTGCGCTGCTCACCGGCTGGGGCGTGGGTGAAAAACACTGGGGTGGGCTGGCGCAGAAAGCCAGCGTCTCCGGCGACTGGCTGGTTAGCGTCCCGGCGGCGCTCAGCCCGCTGCAAACCATGGCGATTGGCACCGCCGGCTTTACCGCGATGTTGTGCGTGCTGGCGCTGGAAAAACAGGGCATCACACCGCAGCACGGTCCGGTACTGGTTACCGGTGCCAGCGGCGGCGTGGGCAGCTTCAGCGTGAGCCTGCTGGCGCGTCTCGGCTATGAGGTCGTGGCATCCAGCGGCCGCGCCAGCGACAGCGCCTACCTGCTCGATACGCTCGGCGCCTCCGCGATTATCGACCGTAACGAACTGAGCGCGCCCGGCAAACCGCTGGCGAAAGAGCGCTGGGCCGCCGCGATCGATAGCGTCGGCAGCCACACGCTGGCCAATGTGTTAGCCGGGATCCAGCGCAACGGCGTGGTCGCCGCCTGCGGCATGGCGCAGGGCCTCGATCTGCCCACCAGCGTCGCGCCGTTTATTCTGCGTGGCGTTACGCTTGCCGGCGTGGACAGCGTGATGTGCGCCAAACCGCTGCGTCAGCAGGCGTGGCAGCGTCTGGCGGAACTGGTTGACGGCGCGCTGCTGGAGCAAATGACCAAAGTGATTCCACTGAGTGAGGCGCGCGCAGGCGCAGAACAGCTGCTGGCGGGCCAGGTGCGTGGGCGGCTGATTGTCGATTGCCGCCAGGCGCCCTGACCCGGTGCAGGTGCAGTTATGGCCGCAGCTGTATCTGCGGCCGATCCTGCGCTGGCGGCGTAACCACCTGCAGGTCGGCCTGATACCAGCGTGTCAGGATCGGTTCGGTCATCACCGCGTGCGGCGCGCCCTGCGCCACCAGCTGGCCGTGGTGTAATAACAACACCCGATCCGACCACAGTGAGGCCAGATTCAAATCGTGCAGCACCGCGCAGACGCTAAAATGGCCATTGCGCGTCAGCCGGTGCAGCAGGCGCAGAGTAGACTGCTGCCAGTAGAGATCGAGCGCGGAGGTGGGTTCATCCAGCAACAGCCAGCCGCGCGGGCCGTCGTCATGCCACAGCTGCGCCAGCACCCGGGCCAGCTGCACGCGCTGCTGTTCCCCGCCCGACAGCGACCGATAGTCGCGCTGCGCCAGTGGCGCGCTGCCGGTTAACTGCATCACCTCCTGCACCACCGCCTGGCAGTTACCGGTCGGCCAGGGTGCGCGCCCCATCGCCACCACGTCGGCAGCCGGCAGCGGAAAGGTGACGCTGTTTTGCTGGCGCATCACCGCGCGGCGCTGCGCCAGCGGTTCGCGCGGCCAGGCCGCCAGTGGACGATCGCCCAGCCAGCATTCACCGGCGTCCGCGTGCAGAAAGCCGGTCAGCAGCCGCAGCAGCGTCGACTTACCGGCACCGTTAGGACCGATCAGGGCAACCATTTCGCCCGGCGGCAGCGTCAGGGAGACATCATCGATTAAGGTACGCGTTCCCCGGCAAAACCGCAGTCCGCGCGCCTGCAACTGCTCACTCATTCAGCCCCCTTTGCTGGCGCAGAATCTGCCACAGGAACCACGGCCCGCCCAGCAGACTGGTTAGCAGCCCGACCGGCATTTCGGCCGGAATCACCACGGTGCGCGCCAGCGTATCCGCCAGCAACAGCAGAATCGCTCCCGCCAGCGCCGCGCCCGGCAGCAGCCAGCGGTGGTCACTGCCGAGACAAAAACGCATCACGTGCGGCACCACCAGCCCGACAAAACCGATAATGCCGCTGACCGCCACCGCCGTGCCCACCAGCAGCGCACTCAGCACCAGCAGCTGGCGCTGCGTGCGTTTAACATCGACGCCCATATAGTGCGCGTCCTCTTCGCCCAGCTGCAGCAGATTGAGGCGACGCGCGCGCGTCTGTACCAGCAGCAACGCCGGAACGATCAGCAGCGCACACACCAGCAGGCTCGGCCACTGGGCACCCGTCAGGCTGCCCATGCCCCACAGCGACAGCTGACGCAGCTGCTGGTCGTTGCTCAGCCACGACAGCACGCCAACCGCCGCGCCGCATAGCGCATTAATCGCAATGCCCAGCAGCAGCAGGCGCGCCAGCTGGCTCTGCGCCAGCCGGCTAAAGCTGAAGATCAGCAGCGTCACTACCAGGCTGCCGGCAAACGCTGCCAGCGAAGGCAGCCACAGCGCCAGCAGCGGCGGCAGGCTGACCGGCAACACCACTGAGAGCGCCACCGCCAGCCCGGCACCGCTGCTGATACCCAGCAGTCCGGGATCGGCCAGCGGATTACGAAACAGCCCCTGCATCACCGCACCGGACACCGCCAGCGCCATGCCAGTCAGCACCGCCAGCAATACGCGCGGCAGGCGAATTGTAAGCCAGATTTGCCAGGCCAGATCGCTGAGCGGCGCCTGCCACAGCGTGCGCAGCGACAGCGGCATCGCGCCGAGGTTGGCCGCCAGCAGCATGCACACCAGCATGCTGATACTCATTAACATCAGCCAGCGCATCATCAGGCGGTTAATCATGCTGCGCGGCTTCCGCCGCATGGCGCAGGCGCAAAATCGCGCCCGGCGTATCAAGGCCGAAACTCAGCAGCGCCATCTCATCAATCACCAGCAGCGCGTGATGCTGGCCGGCCGGCGTCAGCTGCAGGCCCGGCAGCGCCCACACCGCCTGTTCGCCTCCCAGCGTGCGCAGCCCCTCTTCGCCGACCACCACCAAATCCGGTGCTGCCGCCACGACGCCCTCCTGTGACAGCTGCTGATAGTGCGGCACCGCGCCCATGGCATTGACCAGGCCGGCAGCGCGAATTGCGCCGTCAGCGCCGGTCTGCGCACCAGCCGCCTGGGTGCGTAAGCCATCGTGCGCCATGATAAACAGTACTTTCACCGGCAGCGGCTGCTGCGGTAGCTGCGCACGCTGTTTGTTGACCTTGTCGATCAACGCGCGGGCCGCCTGTTCACGCTGCAGCGCGTTGCCAATGGTGGCGATTTTGTCCGTGATGGCATCGAGGCGGTTATCCCCACTGACCTCCACCACTGTTACCCCGGCGTCCGCCACCTGCTGCAACACCAGCGACGGTTTAGCCAGCGCGCTGGCCAGTACCAGCGTCGGTTTCAGTGCCAGAATGCCTTCCGCGTTGAGCTGGCGCATATAGCCGATATCCGGCAGCCTGGTGGCCGCCGCCGGATGCTGGCTGGTGCTGTCGCGCGCCACCAGCTGCGCCTGCGCATCCAGAGCGTAGACGATCTGCGTTACATCGCCCCCGATAGTAATGATGCGCTGCGCCGCCCACGCCGGCAGCGTCAGCAGAGCAAGCAGTGTCAGGATCAGCGCTTTCATGCGGCGGCTCCTGTCGGCGTCAGCGCCGTCACCTGCTCGCGCCAGCGTGCCTGTTCCGGCGTGCCCTCGCTGCGCTGGCCGTACAACTGGGCAATCTGCGTGCCATCGGCAGCGAACAGCTCCAGACTGGTGACGAAGCCATCGCCGCCCGGCTTGCGCGTCACCCAGCTCTCGTGAATGCGATCCGCCATCAGATGCAGCGTGAACGTGGGGTTAAAAACGTTAATCCAGTTATCCAGCGGCACCACTTTCCCGATAGTGCCGGTAAAGATCTGGGTACAGCCGCGATTGCCGACGAAAATCATGATTTCATTGCCATCCTGCTGTACCTGGGCCAGCAACGTTGCCAGCGCGGTGTTGCTCACCTGACGCGCTAAATCATCCGGCACCGCGCGAAACGCCTGCGGCCGCGAGAGATGGTGACGCTTCAGCAGGCCAAAGAACTGATGCACATCGGTCATGGCACGCCACTCCGCTTCGACAGTGCCGGCATCCACCCTGTCGCTGAACGGCGTGGCACTGACCGGCTGCGGCTGCAGCTGAGGCGCGTGCGCCAGCCGGAAGCGCTCAATCAACGCTTGCCACGCCGGCATCTCCGTGTGCGCGGTGGTGTAGATTTTCAGCACCGCATCAGCGTGACGATCGAAAATCTGTATGCTCTGCCGTTCGCCGTGCGCGGTCTGCTCGTGCAGGAAGAAAGCACTGTGCCACTGCGCGGGAAACAGACGCTGGTCGAGCGCACGCGGATTAAGCACCATCCCGCCATGTTCGCCGAGATGCAGATTGCTGTAGGTTCCCACCTGTTCGTGCACCGCCCAGGCATTGCGCGTAATACTTTTGGTCTCACCCACTGCCGCCAGCGCCGTCAGCAGCGCCGGAAAATCGGCGCGCAGCGGCTGCGCGTCGTGGCCCACGCGCGCTTCGCACAGCTGTGCTTCCCCTATGCCCATCAGCGCAGCTAAATCACGCGCGTACATTTTTGGCTGCTGGCCTTTCAGCGCCAGATAGTGTTGATAGCGTTGATGCATTGCGCTTGCTCCCGTGAAAATGCCCTGCGCCACCGCAGGGCGAAAAGTGATTAGAAGTCGACGTTCACGCCCAGTTGCCAGGTGCGTCCCGGCATCACGGCCAGATTGATGTCGTTGCGCTCCTGCGCGCTGGCGCTGGTCAGCGTGCGGCTGCTGAGGTAATCCCAGTATTTACGATCGGTAATGTTGTAGACACCGCCGCTCAGCCTGACATTTTTCGTCAGCTGCCAGTACGCGGTGGCATCGATCAGGCCGTAGCCCGGCACGCGCATGTATTCGCTGCTGGCGTCGCTGATGGCCGCCCCGCTGTTGCTGTAGCTCTCACGGTTGGTGGCGCTGGCCTGTTTGCCTTTGACGAAGGTGGCGGTGAGCGCCGCGCCGTAACCGCGCGCTTTGTCGTCCCACGCGACGCCGACAATCGCTTTTAGCGGCGCGACACTGTCGAGATCGATGTATTTGTCGCCCAGATAGCGGGATTTCGCTTTCCCCTCGCTGTAGCCGAGCGCGAACGTGCTGCTCAGGCCATCCACGGTCGGGAACCAGCTGCCGTAGTTGACGCGGGTGCTGATCTCCGCCCCATAAATGTAGGCTTTGTCGCGGTTCTCAGCCTGATAACTGGTGTAGATGTTGGCCGGAACATTGACGAACATCGCCGGATTGGTGGCGCGGCGATAGCGGGTGTAGGCAATAAAGTTTTTGTAGGTGTTGTAGAACACCGAGGTATTGAGGGTGATGCCGTCGGTCGGCTGTCCTTTCAGACCCCACTCAAAATTGTTGCTGGTCTCGGTTTTCAGATCGGCATTACCAATCAGCGCATACTGCGCGCTGCCGGCGTAGCTTGAACCAAGGTTCCACGAACCGTACAGCTGGCTGGTGGTCGGGAACTCCACGCCGCGCTTATATTGCAGCCAGGTGGTGAGCGCCGGATTGATATCGTACTGGAAGGTCAGTGACGGCAGTACTTCGGTGTCTGAATTGGTCTTGCCGTACAGTTTTTCCACCTGCTCTGCGGTCAGCACCGTGCTGCCGTTGGTCAGATCGCCGAGGTTCTTCGGTTTGGTGCTTTGATGAATAACGCGCACGCCGGGAATCACCGCGAAATTGTGGCTATCGAGATCGAAATTGATTTTATCCTGCAGATAACCGGCCACGGTCCAGGAACGGCTGTCCGACTGCGGCTGGGTGATGGTGCCGAAGGTGCCCGGGTTCGGCTCCTGGCGGAACGGACGCTCGCTGTTCTCCACGCGCGCGTTGATGCCGCCGCTCAGCTCGTGGCGGCCGAGGATTTTGCTGGCGCGCGTGTCAAACCCTAAGGTATCGACGTTGTAGTCAGAGTAGACGAAGCCGTACTGACTGGCGCTGGTCGGTAACCAGGTGGTGTCGTGCGCCTCGGTTTGCTGCCAGTAAATTCGCGTGGTCAGCGTATCGATCATCTCGTTGTACGGCGTCCACTCGTCGGCAAGGTTAATGCCCCAGCGGCGCGAATCGCTCTGCTGTTGCGCAGTGCCCCAAATAGTGTTGCCGCTGCTGCTGTCCCAGGTATCGTAGTGGGTGTGATTGGTTTTGTGGTAGTAGTCGAAGGTGGCGCTCAGCTTGTGCTGATCGTTTGGCTGCCAGATGCCCGACGTCATAAAGGCATCCGAGTGCCAGTTGGCCGGGTAGGCGTCTTTTACGCCACTGTTGTTGCGCGTCTGCTGGCCGTCGCGGCGGCTGTAGACAAACAGGCCGCGCAGTTCATCATCCCCTGCCGCCGCAGTGATGCCGTTGTGCCAGCTGCGATCTGCCGAACTGTAGTCGCTCTGATAACCGAAATAGTGGGTTTTATCGCTGCTGAGGTAGTCGTCCGGCGACTTGTTATGAAACGATACGTTACCGCCGATTGCGGTGTTAGGTTGTTCCACCGATGTAGCGCCCTTCTCAATTTCGACGCTGCCAAACATATACGGGTCGATGTAGTCGCGACCAATACCGAAGGTATTGTTACCGGCGCGACTGACGTACGGACGACCGGTGGCATCCGGTACCGGAATGCCATCAATATCCAGACCGACACGGTTACTTTCCAGCCCGCGAATGTTGTAGCCGGTATAGCCTGCACGGTCAAAGCCGCTTTTACCGGCTGACGAACCGCCCGCCGCGCCAGTGGCGCTGACCAGCGGCTCATAACGCATGATCGAACCGAAGTCATTGGCGCCGCGTTTTTGCAGATCGCTGGCGGTGAGCGTGGTTTTGCTGCCAGCCTGCTGCTTAGGTGCGGTAACGGTCATTACCGGTTCATTGCTGCTGTTGTTCTCTGCGGAACGCGCCAGCGTACTGCTGTCGCTGGCGGCATAGCTGCAGGCTGCGTGAATGGCTGAAGCAAGAACAGCGACTTTACACAGACGCTGCTGAACAGTTCCCTGAAGGTTGAAAGACATGCGCGAAATACCTGGTTAATTGTTAGTATTCGCTCACTTATTTGCTGCCAGAAAACCACGGCTCTATGCTAAAAACCGTGAAACAGCGCGTCACGCTGGCCAGATAATGTTATCGATCCCGGCACCTGTGGCACAGTGTCATGCGCGCTTCAGTGCACAGCTGCCGTATATAACTGGCCGCGGTGCCGCAGGGATGCCTGTGGTATTTATAGAGAGTAAAATGATGGCGAAAACAATTTAATGCAATTGGTAATCATTATCAATATCATTTGCATCAAGATGTATCTTTGTGCGCACAATTTGTTAACCCATGATTAATCAAGCACTAACAGGAGGGATAGGATGGCAGATAAACCGGCAGTAACCATTCACTACTGTACTCAATGTAACTGGCTGCTGCGTTCGGCGTGGATGGCGCAGGAGCTGCTGCATACCTTTGCCGGCGATCTCAGCGCGGTCACGCTCCAGCCCGGCAGCGGCGGCGTGTTCGAGATCAGCATTGATGGTCAGGTAATTTGGGAACGCAAACAGGAAGGCGGCTTTCCCGATGCGGCAGCACTGAAGCAGCGGGTGCGCGATGTCTGCTGGCCGGATCGCGAACTGGGGCACGTGGACAAGAAGAAACCGTAACGCGCTTAGCTGTTGGCGATCTTCTCTGCCGCGTCCTGCAGCGCCGCCACGACAATTTCCACCGTGGCCGGTGAAATCTGCTCCTGCGACAGCCGGTGATTGAGCGTATAGCGAAGCGTATGGATTGCCTGCTCTACCTGCGGAATGCTGCGGTTGTTGACCAGGATCGCCAGCGAAGTGAGCCGCCCGATAATCACCGCCACGTTTTCGCCATTTTCCGCCAGCAGCGCGCGGCCCGCATCGTTGAGCGCGTAGGCTTTGCGCGTGGCCTGGGCATCCACCACGCGAATGGCGTCCATCTCTTCCAGCAGCGTCAGGTTGGGATAAATAATGCCGGGGCTGGGGGAATATTCGCCTTTCGACAACTCTTCCACCGATTTGATCAGCTCATAACCGTGCGCCGCGCCGCTGGCCAGAAAGTGCAGCATCAGCAGGCGAATATCACTGGCATCCAGCATCCTTTCGCGCCGCTTTCTGCGTGCGCCGGCACAGCTGGCACGCTGTGCCGCATCGGCGTGCTCTGGAACATCCCGCTGCTGTTTCATCGCCTTCCCGGGGTCAGTTGAGGGAGGTTGATAGTAGTCTGGTGCCTGGTAAAATTCAACACAGGCGGCAGCGGGCGGGCGCCGGTTATTTCTGATGCCAGTAAGCGACGGCGCGCACCAGGTCGCTGTGCGCCGCACGTTGCTGAGTAAAGTAATCGCTCAGCTGTTTCACCGCCGCGCCTTCGCCGGTCAGCCAGATGAAGTAGTCATCAGCAGGCAGCACAATCGGGTCCAGCAGCGGCGTCAGCGCCTCAGCCTGCATGTTGCCGCTGCCGAGCCAGCTCACCGTGACATCCGGCAGGTCACCAAGATACGCGCGGCCGACTGGCTCATCAACACAGGCCAGCAGATGAATCTGTTGTGCATGCATTTCCTGATAGCGGCGCTTAAATGCCGGCAGACCGGTCTCATCGCACACATAAATCTGACAGGCATAATCCACCGGCACGACGCATGAGCCGCGCGGGCCGCCCATCGCAATGCGATCGCCCGGCTGAGCGGCACTCGCCCAGCTGCTGGCGACGCCGCCGTCGTGGATGTAAAAATCCAGCGTCAGCGAATCGCTGCCGTTAAAGGCCAGCGGCGTATAGTCGCGCGCCGCCGGACGTACGCCGTCAGGCCAGACGATGCCTTCGTCGGTCATGTGTGGCAGCGCCAGCGCACCGCCCGGCGTATCCGGGAAAAACACTTTGATGTGGTCGTCAAAAGAGGGCGAGTGAAACCCCGCCAGATCGCTGCCGCTAAAGACGATGCGCCAGAAGGCATCGGCCACCCGCGTTTTGCTGGCGACGGTGATGTGACGGAAGCGTAATTCATTGCGCACGCGTTGTGGAGCGCGATAGTGAGTCGGGTTTGGCAACGTTTCTCTCCCTGCAGCGACGGTCCCGCGCTACTGCGCTGCCGCACACCGCTGATGGTGCATGTTATCGAAAATCATTCTCATTAAACGCCTTGCAAGATACCTATGATATATTTTCGACGCAATGCCGAAAAATGCTATTGGCGAAAACGGAGCCGGTTTTTGCAAGGTGAGGAAGCGTTTTTTAGTGGAGATTTTCACGGCTTGAGGTAGTCGCAAGCCGCACGATATTTGTAGCGGCGCGATTTATCGCGCAATAAATTGCGTCACTAGCGAAAATGCTGCCGTTTTGACAGGAGGTGAGCTGTTAAAGCGTTGAATGACTAAAAACAATGCCGTTGAATATTTGCACGGCAGAACTGCGCATAAAAAAAGCGGAGAGTTGCCTCTCCGCTTGTTACTGTCTGCGCACCCGATTAGCGGGTCAGATCGTCAAAGAACTTCTTTACGCCGTCGAAGAAGCTTTTCGAACGCGGGCTGTTTTTCTCGCCGGTAGGTCCGCCGAAGCTCTCTTCCAGCTCGCGCAGCAGCGCTTTTTGCTTGTCGTTGAGGCTGACCGGGGTTTCCACCACCACGCGACACAGCAAATCGCCGACCGCACCGCCACGCACCGACTTCACGCCTTTGCCGCGCATGCGGAACAGCTTGCCGGTCTGGGTTTCTGCCGGCACTTTCAGCTTCACGCGACCGTCGAGCGTCGGCACTTCAATCTCGCCGCCCAGCGCTGCCATGGCAAAGTTGATCGGCACTTCGCAGTACAGGTTGTTATCTTCACGCTCAAAGATCGGGTGTTTCTTCACCGAAACCTGCACGTACAGATCGCCAGCCGGTGCGCCGTGTTCGCCCGCTTCACCCTCTCCGCTGAGGCGGATACGGTCGCCGGTATCGACGCCTGCCGGGATTTTCACCGACAGCGTTTTCTGGCGCTCAACGCGGCCATGGCCGTGACAGGCGTTGCACGGATCTTTAATCACCGAGCCGCGACCGTGACAGGTCGGACAGGCTTGCTGCACGGTAAAGAAGCCCTGACGCATCTGTACCTGGCCCGCACCGTGACAGGTCGGACAGGTCTGCGGCTGGGTGCCCGCTTTGGCGCCGCTGCCGTGGCAGACATCACACTCTTCCAGCGTTGGAATGCGGATCTCTTTGGTCACGCCGCGTACCGCTTCTTCCAGCGTCAGTTCCATGTTGTAGCGTAAATCGGCGCCACGTGAGGCGCGCTGACGGCGACCACCACCAAAGATATCGCCGAACACGTCGCCAAAGATATCGCTGAAGTCGGCACCGCCGCCACCAAAGCCGCCGCCGAAGCCGCCACCACCGCCCTGCTCAAACGCCGCATGACCGTACTGATCGTAAGCTGCACGCTTCTGCGCATCGGTGAGGATCTCGTAGGCTTCCTTGACCTCTTTGAATTTCGTCTCGGCCTCTTTATCGCCCGGATTACGGTCCGGGTGATACTTCATCGCCAGGCGCTTATAGGCCTTTTTGATTTCGCGCTCATCGGCGGATTTTGAGACGCCTAAGATCTCGTAAAAATCACTCTTAGCCATTTTTCTCTGCCCTTAACATGATCGCACGGGCGTGGAGAGATCTCCGACGCCCGTGCTGGTTTCAACGGCTGTCAGGCCAGCCGTCGCGCCCGGTCAGGGGCAATTATTTTTTATCTTTCACTTCTTCGAATTCAGCGTCGACAACGTCGTCATCTTTCTTCGCCGAAGCGTCGCCGGCATCCGCTGCGCCGGCCTGAGCCTGTTGCTGCGCCAGTTCCATCAGCTTGCTGGACACTTCCATCAACGCCTGCATTTTGGCTTCGATTTCTGCTTTATCTTCGCCTTTCAGCGCGGTGTTCAGCTCGTTCAGGGCAGACTCGATCGGTGCTTTGTCTTCCGCTGACAGTTTGTCACCGGCTTCGTCCAGCTGCTTACGCGTGCTGTGCGCAATCTGGTCACCCTGGTTACGCGTCTGCACCAGCTCTTCGAATTTACGGTCTGACTCGGCGTTAGCTTCCGCGTCACGAACCATTTTTTCGATCTCTTCCTCGTTCAGGCCAGAAGACGCTTTGATGGTGATCTTCTGCTCTTTACCGCTGTTTTTGTCCTTCGCAGACACGTGCAGAATACCGTCAGCATCGATGTCGAAGGTCACTTCGATCTGTGGCATACCGCGCGGCGCAGGCTGAATACCGTCGAGGTTGAACTGGCCCAGCGATTTGTTATCCGCCGAACGCTTACGCTCACCCTGCAGCACGTGAATGGTCACGGCAGACTGGTTGTCTTCAGCAGTCGAGAACACCTGGCTGTGCTTGGTTGGGATCGTGGTGTTCTTGCTGATCAGCGACGTCATCACGCCACCCATGGTTTCGATACCCAGCGACAGCGGGGTCACGTCCAGCAGCAGAACGTCTTTTACTTCACCAGCCAGCACGCCGCCCTGTACCGCAGCACCCACAGCGACCGCTTCGTCCGGGTTCACGTCTTTACGTGGCTCTTTACCGAAGAACTCCGCCACTTTCGCCTGCACCATTGGCATACGCGTCTGACCACCGACCAGGATCACGTCGTTGATGTCAGAAACCGACAGGCCAGCGTCGTTCAGCGCCACTTTCAGCGGCTCAATCGAACGGGTAACCAGATCTTCCACCAGTGATTCCAGCTTCGCGCGGGTCACTTTAATGTTCAGGTGCTTAGGACCAGTCGCATCCGCCGTGATGTACGGCAGGTTAACGTCGGTCTGCTGCGCAGAAGAGAGCTCAATTTTCGCTTTCTCTGCCGCTTCTTTCAGGCGCTGCATCGCCAGCGGATCGTTGTGCAGATCGATGCCCTGATCTTTCTTGAATTCGGCAACCAGGTAGTTGATCAGACGGCTGTCGAAGTCTTCACCACCCAGGTGGGTATCACCGTTGGTCGCCAGTACTTCAAAGGTTTTCTCGCCGTCGACTTCGTCGATCTCAATGATAGAGATGTCGAAGGTACCGCCACCCAGGTCATATACCGCGATGGTGCGGTTGCCCTGACCTTTATCCAGGCCATACGCCAGTGCCGCTGCGGTCGGTTCGTTGATGATACGTTTTACGTCCAGACCCGCGATACGGCCGGCGTCTTTAGTTGCCTGACGCTGCGCATCGTTGAAGTAAGCTGGAACGGTAATAACCGCTTCAGTTACCGGCTCACCGAGGAAATCTTCCGCGGTTTTCTTCATTTTTTTCAGCACTTCTGCAGAGATCTGCGGCGGTGCCATTTTCTGGCCTTTCACATCCAGCCATGCGTCACCGTTGTCAGAACCGATGATTTTGTACGGCATGATTTTAATATCACGCTGCACTTCTTCGTCCTGGAAACGACGGCCGATCAGGCGCTTGATTGCAAACAGGGTGTTCTGCGGGTTGGTCACCGCCTGACGTTTAGCCGGTTGACCGACCAGAGTTTCGCCATCCCCGGTATATGCAATGATTGACGGTGTGGTGCGATCGCCTTCGGCGTTTTCAAGCACGCGTGCTTTGCCACCGTCCATAATCGCCACACATGAGTTGGTTGTACCCAGGTCAATACCAATAATCTTACCCATCTAAACGTCTCCCACTTAAATTCTTTGCCAAATTGGGTTGTGAAGCAGAGATGCGGTCACGCTGACCACTTTCAACTGCTGCGGCAGATTTTTTTGCTGCCTCACAATGCTTGATGACAACTAAATGGGGCCGCTTCGAAGCGCATCAAGGGTTAAAACTAAAAAAAATTTAGATTCTCTTACCGCGTGAGATCAAAGTGCGGCAAAAGCCACCTGATTATGATGCAGCGCCCCGCGCCCCACCGCTGTTGGCGCGGGCGTTAAACCTATAAACAACAACGCTGCTGCTGAGGAATTATGGGCAACACCACGCTGGCGAATCCCGCCCCACTGGGCCTGATGGGTTTTGGTATGACTACCATCCTGCTCAACTTGCACAACACCGGTCTGTTTGAAATGGATGTGATTATCCTGGCGATGGGCCTCTTTTATGGCGGCATCGCGCAAATCCTTGCCGGGCTGCTGGAGTATAAAAAAGGCAATACCTTCGGCCTGACCGCCTTTACCTCGTACGGCAGCTTCTGGCTGACGCTGGTGGCGATTCTGCTGCTGCCGAAAATGGGACTGGCTGCGGCCGCCGATGGCCATTTCCTCGGCGCTTACCTGGCGCTGTGGGGTATCTTCACGCTGTTTCTGTTCTTTGGCACGCTGCAGGCCGCGAAGATGCTGCAGTTTGTGTTTGCCAGCCTGACGCTGCTGTTTGCGCTGCTGGCTATCGGCCATCTGCTGGATCACGCGGAGCTGCTGCGCATCGCCGGCTGGGTGGGCATCGTCTGTGGTGCCAGCGCCTTTTATCTGGCAATGGGCGAAGTGCTGAACGAGAAGTTTGAGCGCAGCGTGTTGCCGATTGGCGAGTAATCAACTGCGCGCGGAGCCGTGCCGCTCCGCGCGCTGCCATTACGATGAATGCAGCGAGACATCCAGCTGCGCATTAGCCTGGCGGCTGTCATGCCATAACCACAGCGCCACCAGCATGCCGATCAGCGCCAGCGCCAGCACATACCAGGCCGGCGCCATCGGCGTCAGCGACATCATTAGCGTCACGCTGATCGGCGTCAGGCCGCCAAAGATGGCGTAAGACACGTTGTAAGAGAAGGAAATGCCGGTGAAGCGCACCGCCGCCGGAAACGCCCGCACCATAACAAACGGCACCACGCCGACCACGCCCACGCTCAGTCCCGCCAGACCGTACCAGATGAACAGCATCTGCGGCGTGCCGCCAAGCTGCTGGAAAAAGCTCCAGCTGCACAGCGCCAGCAGCAGCGACCCGATCAGCAAGGTACGCGCCGCACCGTAGCGATCGACAATCCAGCCCGCCAGCACGCAGCCGATCAGCAGCATCACGGTCGCGAAACTGTTAGCCTGCAGACTGAGCGCCGCCGGCACGCCATGCTGCTTCTGCATCAGCGTCGGCGCCATCAGAATCACCACCACAATACAGGCTGATAATAGCCAGGTAAGCAGCATCGACACCGCAATGCCGCGCTTATGGCTGGCGAGAATGGTCTGTAGCGGCAGCTTTTCCGCCAGCGCCTTGCGCTGCTGCATCTGACGAAATACCGGGGTTTCATGCAGCCAGCGACGCAGATACATCGCCAGCAGGCCAAACAGGCCGCCGAGGAAGAAGGGAATGCGCCAGCCGTGATCGCGTATCGCCGCCGGCGAGAGCGAAGTATTCAGCACCGTCGCCACCAGCGAACCGAGCAGAATGCCGGCGGTTAAGCCTGCAGTCAGCGTGCCGCAGGCAAAACCGATGCGTTTCTCCGGCACATGCTCAGCAACAAACACCCACGCGCCCGGCACCTCGCCGCCAATGGCCGCGCCCTGCAGCACGCGCATCAGCAGCATCAGTAACGGTGCGGCAATGCCAATGCTGGCGTAGGTGGGCAGCGCGCCCATCGCCAGCGTCGGCAGCGCCATCAGCAGAATACTCAGGCTGAACATCTTCTTACGCCCGACTTTGTCGCCAAAGTGCGCCATGATGATGCCGCCCAGCGGGCGCGCCAGATAACCGGCGGCGAAGATGGCAAACGTCTGCACCTGACGCAGCCATTCCGGGATGTCTGGCGGAAAGAACAGCTCGCCAATCACCGCAGCGAAGAAGACGAAGATGATAAAATCGTAGAATTCCAGCGCCCCGCCCAGGGCAGCCAGCGCCAGGGTTTTGTAGTCCTGGCGGTTGAGTTGACGCGTTGTCAGCGAATCCATAAGAGTGCGGTATCCAGAGGCCATGTCAGTATAGTTGTAAAGCTTCGGTTACTATACCGTCAATATTTTGCCACACCAGTCACTCTGCATTTTATGCCTGAAAACGGCAATTTTCAGACGTTTGTCTCACGCCGTGCGCTTTTCGGGCGAAAAGCTGCTACCACCTCCGGGTGGGTTTCGACGTAAGGCCCTTCCAGCAGCTGTAAACAATAGGGTACAGCCGCGAAAATCCCTGGCACTTTCACCGTACCGTCATCCGCTTTCAACCCTTCCAGCGTCTCATTAATCGATTTCGGCTGTCCTGGCAGATTGAGGATCAGCGACTGCTTGCGGATCACGCCCACCTGGCGTGACAGAATCGCGGTCGGCACAAACTGCAGGCTGATCTGCCGCATCTGCTCGCCAAAGCCGGGCATCTCGCGGTCGGCTACCGCCAGAGTCGCATCCGGCGTGACGTCGCGCCGGGCCGGACCGGTACCGCCGGTGGTCAGCACCAGGTGGCAAAAACGTTCGTCGACCAGCTCGCAAATCGCCTGCTCAATCATCGGCTGTTCATCCGGAACCAGGCGGGTTTCAATCTCAAACGGTGTCGCCAGCGCAGCGCTAAGCCAGCTTTCCAGCGCCGGAATGCCCTGATCCTGATAGATGCCGTTAGCGGCCCGATCGGACACGGAAATTAAGCCAATACGTAAAGTATCCATAGAGTTATCGCTGTGTTGACCGCGGGGCGGTGAGAAAAAGGGGAATGGCAGAAAGGATAATACAAAGCATCAGCGAGGGAAACGCGAAAACCGTGGCGACCGGCAGCCGCCACGGCACATCACCTTACAGCAGTTCGGCGATCATCTTCTCAAGTTTGCCCTGGTCGATGGCAAAGTTGCGGATACCTTCGGCCAGTTTGGTCACCGCCATTGGATCCTGGTTGTGCTGCCACAGGAATTCCGCTTCGGTCATTTTAGCCGGACGCGCTTTCACTTCGCCGCTGTAGCTCAGTTTACGCTCTACGCTGCCTTCGCTCTCGGCCAGCTCTTTCAGCAGGCCCGGAGAGATAGTCAGGCGGTCGCAACCGGCCAATTCAATGATTTCGCCGACGTTACGGAAGCTGGCGCCCATCACCACGGTTTCATAGCCGTGCTGCTTGTAGTAGTTGTAGATTTCAGACACTGATACCACGCCTGGATCTTCATGCGCTGCGTACTCTTTCTTGTCGGTGTTCTGCTTGTACCAGTCGAGGATACGGCCAACAAATGGCGAAATCAGGAACACGCCCGCTTCGGCACAGGCACGCGCCTGGGCGAAGGAGAACAGCAGCGTCAGGTTACAGTTGATGCCTTCTTTCTCCAGCTGCTCCGCCGCGCGGATGCCCTGCCAGGTTGAGGCCAGTTTGATCAGGATACGATCGTTGCTGATGCCGGCATCGTTGTACAGTTTGATCAGGCTGCGTGCTTTCGCGATGCTCGCTTCGGTGTCGTAAGAGAGACGCGCGTCAACTTCAGTAGAGATACGTCCCGGGATCAGTTTGAGAATTTCCAGACCAATGTTGACGGCCAGCTTGTCAGAAACCAGCGCCAGCTGCTCTTCTTTGTTGCTGCTCTGCTGACGTGCCCAGCTAATGGCTTCGTCAATCAGTTTGCGGTATTCAGGGATTTGCGCAGCGTTGAGGATCAAAGAAGGGTTAGTAGTGGCATCCTGCGGTTGGTAGAGTTTCATTGCCGCGATATCACCGGTGTCGGCGACCACAGTAGTCAGCTGACGCAAGGAAGTAAGTTTGTCCGTCATGGTTCTCTTTTCTCTTAAGTTGACTGTCAGGGTGTAAAAGGCTGTTGCGATAATATCACGCAGGCTAAGCGGCGCAACATCGCCGCGTGCCCTTTACGATAGCGCTAACAAATGGGAGCAATTTGCCGATCCGTGCAGCTTTTTTGCTACACTCGTCGCGACATTTTTCCCATCCATCCCCTGAAAACAGCGGGTCAACGAGGACAGACACAATGCTGATGGTTATCTCGCCAGCCAAGACACTGGATTATGAAAGCCCGCTGGCAACGTCACGGTTTACTCAACCGGCGCTGTTAGAAAAATCACAGCAGCTGATTGACGTGGCGCGCGATCTTTCCCCGGCGCAAATCGCTTCGCTGATGGGCATCAGCGACAAACTGGCGCACCTCAACGCCGACCGTTTCAGCCAGTGGCAGCCGCCCTTCTCACCCGATAACGCGCGGCAGGCGATTCTGGCCTTCAAAGGTGATGTTTATACCGGTTTGCAGGCTGAGAGCTTCAGCGAGGCCGACTTTGATTTTGCCCAAAAACACCTGCGCATGCTTTCGGGGCTGTACGGCCTGCTGCGCCCGCTGGATTTGATGCAGCCGTACCGTTTAGAGATGGGCATCAAACTGGCGAATCCGGCCGGCAAAGATCTCTACAGCTTCTGGGGCGACCTGCTGACGCAAAAGCTCAACGACGCGCTGGCGGAACAGGGCGATGACGTGCTGATCAACCTCGCCTCCGATGAGTATTTCAAAGCCATCAAGCCGAAGCAGCTGAATGCCGAGCTGGTTAAGCCGGTGTTCCTCGATGAGAAAAACGGTAAGTTCAAGGTGATCAGTTTCTACGCCAAAAAGGCGCGCGGGCTGATGAGCCGTTACGTGATTGAGAAGCGCCTGACGAAACCAACGCAGCTGAAGAAGTTTGATGTTGACGGTTATTTCTTTGATGCGGCGGAGAGTAAGGGTAACGAGCTGGTATTTAAGCGCCGCGAGCAATAACGCCAGCTTCACCTGAATCGTAGCGGCGCAAATCATTGCGCGTCTGTTAAAAACCCGCGCGTTAAATCGCGCCGCCAGAAAAATGCATAACGGGCCGATGTGACCGGCCCGTTGGGTATTTACTTCAGCAAAAACGCCCGCAGCGCGGCGAAATCCGCCTTCATGGCATGCGACAGCAGCGGCAAATCGGCGCGCGCGGCCAGCGCTTCCGGCAGCGGCAGCGGCTGGCCGAGAATCTCTTCCACGCTCTCCTTAAACTTCGCCGGATGCGCGGTGCCGAGGAACAGGCCAAACTCCCCTTCCTGCAGCTGATCGCGCAGCAGACGATAGGCAATCGCCGCGTGCGGTTCTGACAGGTAACCCAGCTCTGCCAGCTCGCGCATGGTGGCTTTGGTGGTCTCATCCGACACCGCGCCGTAGGCCAGATCGGTCAGGCGCCAGGTTTTGCGGCGGAACAACTCTTCCACGCGCGGCCAGTTGTTAGGCTGGCTGACATCCATCGCGTTCGACAGCGTTGCCACGGTCGCGTTCGGCTGCCACTGACCGTCGGCAAGGAAGCGCGGCACGGTATCGTTGGCGTTGGTCGCGGCGATAAAACGCTTGATCGGCAGACCGAGCGATTTCGCCAGCAGGCCGGCCGTGAGATCGCCAAAGTTACCGCTTGGCACCGACACCACCAGCTGATTACGTTTCTCCTGCGGCAGCTGCGCTACCGCCTCGAAGTAATAGCAAATCTGTGCCAGCAGACGGCTGATATTGATGGAGTTAGCCGAGTTCAGGCCGATGGCTTTCTTCAGCTCTTCATCATCAAACGCCTGCTTAACCAGCGCCTGGCAGGCATCGAAGTCGCCATCGATCGCGATAGTTTCAATGTTGCCGCCCAGCGTACAGAACAGCTTCTCCTGCAGCGGACTGATTTTGCCCTGCGGATACAGGATGACCACGCGCACGTTTTCCATGCCGTAGAACGCGTGCGCTACCGCTGCGCCGGTATCGCCGGAGGTCGCGGTCAGAATGGTGATCTGCTCATCCGCGCCAGACACGTACGACAGCATCTGCGCCATAAAGCGCCCGCCGAAATCTTTAAACGCCAGCGTCGGACCGTGGAACAGTTCGAGGCAGGCCACATCGTCGCTCACCTGGCTCACCGGTGCCGGGAAAGCAAAGGCGTTCTTCACGCGCTCGGCCAACTGGTGCGCGGCAATTTCATCGCCGATGTAAGCAGAGAGAATCTTGCTGCTGCGGCTGACGAAATCCATCTCCAGCATCGCATCAATGTCGGTCAGCTCGAATTCCGGCAGTTCCAGCGGGAAAAACAGCCCCTGCTGCGAGCCGAGGCCCTGTTTCACGGCCTGCGCGAAGCTAACCTGCTCGTTGTGATCCTTAAGGTTGTAGAGTTTCATGCGTTATCCCAGTTTACGTGCGCCAGCCGTATCAAGACGGCAGATATGGACGAAGCCTTCCTCGTTCTGCAGATAGTGCTGGCTCAGCCAGTCCGCCATCCGCTGTGCCGTTGCCATCTCGTTGCAAACGGCGAAAAGTGTCGGGCCAGAGCCCGAAATACCGCAGGCCAGCGCGCCAATGTCGCTGGCCGCCTGCCGCGCCTCCGCAAAGCCCGGCAGCAGTTTGGTGCGATACGGCTCGGCGATCACATCCTGCATCAGTTTAGCCGCCAGCAGCGGCTGACGGGTGTGGCAGGCGTGAATAAAGCCAGCCAGCAGACGACCATGTTTGATGGCATCCTGCTTGCGATACTGCGCCGGCAGGATGGCGCGTGCTTCCGCCGTAGAGACTTTGATGCCTGGATAAGCCATTACCCACAGCCAGTCATCAAAGCACGGCACCTCCTGGCTGATGATCCCGTTCTCTTCAATCATCAGCTGTACGCCGCCGAGGAAGCACGGCGCGACGTTGTCATAGTGCACGCTGCCGGAGATGCGCCCTTCCAGCTCGCCCATCAGCGCCAGCAGCTCGGTGTCGTTAAGCGGCTGGCCGCAGAACTCATTCATCGCCATCAGGCCGGCCACCACCGAGCAGGCGCTGGAACCGAGGCCTGAACCAATCGGCATGTTTTTCTCCAGCGTCATCGCCACCGGGACTTCTTTACCAATCGCCTGGCAGAAACGCTGCCAGCATTGATAAACAATGTTGTCCTGCGGATCGGCGGGCAGTTTACTGACAAAGCGCCCTTTATTCTGCAGGCTAAACTGGTCTGCCGCTTCGACCGACACGCAGTCGCCCAGCAGCGAGCCATCCACCGGCGAAACCGCCGCGCCCAGCACATCAAAGCCAACGCTGACGTTACCTATCGAGGCCGGTGCATAAATTTTTACCATCATTAAACTCCCAACTTCCACGTCAGCGTGCGCAGCAAATCGGCAAACACACCCGCCGCGGTGACATCATTCCCCGCGCCATATCCGCGCAGAACCAGCGGGATCGGCTGATAATAGCGGCTGTAAAACGCCAGGGCGTTTTCGCCGTTCTTCACTTTGTACAGCGGATCGTTGCCGTCCACCGCATCGATTTTAACTTTGCAGGCGCCGCCCTCTTCAATCGCGCCGACGAAGCGTAACACTTTACCCTCATCACGCGCTTTGGCAACGCGCGCGGCAAAGGCGTTGTCCAGCTCCGGCAGCCGCGCCATAAACTGATCGACATCGGCGATCTCCGTCAGGCTGGCGGGCAGCAGCGGTTCGATGTCGATGTCGCTCAGTTCCAGCTGATGACCCGCCTCACGCGCCAGAATCAGCAGCTTACGCGCCACGTCAGTACCGGACAGATCGTCGCGCGGATCCGGCTCGGTAAAGCCCAGCTCGCGCGCCATGCGGGTAGCTTCGGACAGCGTCACGCCCTCATCCAGCTTGCCAAAGATAAACGACAGCGAGCCCGACAGGATGCCGGAGAATTTGATCAGCTCATCGCCGGCGTTCAGCAGGTTCTGCAGGTTTTCAATCACCGGCAGACCGGCACCGACGTTGGTGTCGTAAAGGAACTTACGGCGCGATTTCGCCGCCGCCGCACGCATCTGCTGGTAGTAATTCCACGACGAGGTATTGGCCTTTTTATTCGGCGTGACCACGTGGAAACCTTCGGCGAGGAAGTCTGCGTACTGATCGGCCACCGCCTGGCTGGAGGTACAGTCGACGATCACCGGGTTGAGCAGATGGTACTCTTTCACCAGACGAATCAGCCGGCCGAGGTTAAACGGCTCTTTGGCTTCCGCCAGCGCCGCCTTCCAGTTGCTGAGGTCGATGCCGTGCACGTTGGTCAGCAGCGCATGCGAATTGGCGATGCCGCACACGCGCAGATCGATATGCTTGCCCTTCAGCCACGCCTGCTGACGGTGCAGCTGCTCAAGCAGCGCGCCGCCGACGCCGCCGACGCCCACCACAAACACTTCGATCACCTGATCGGTGGCGAACAGCATCTGATGCACCACGCGCACGCCGGTGGTGACGTCATCATTGCTGACCACGACCGAAATGGAGCGCTCAGAGGAGCCCTGAGCAATCGCCACGATATTAATGTTGGCGCGTGCCAGCGCCGAGAAGAATTTAGCGGAGATGCCGCGCAGCGTGCGCATGCCGTCGCCCACTACCGAAATCACCGCCAGCTGCTCCAGCACGTCGAGCGGATCGAGCAGGCCATCTTTCAGTTCGAGGTAGAATTCCTCTTCCAGTACGCGACGCGCGCGCGCCTGCTCGCTCTGCGGCACGCAGAAGCTGATGCTGTATTCGGAGGAGGATTGGGTAATCAGCACCACGGAAATGCCGGTGCGCGACATCGCGGCAAACACGCGCGCCGCCATGCCCACCATCCCTTTCATGCCCGGACCGGAGACGTTAAACATCGCCATGTTATTCAGATTAGTGATGCCTTTTACCGGGTTCTCATCCACTTCGCCTTCGCCGCCAATCAGGGTACCTGGCGCCTGAGGATTGGCGGTATTTTTGATTAAGCACGGAATCTGGAACTGAGCAATCGGCGCGATGGTGCGCGGGTGCAGCACTTTGGCGCCAAAGTAGGAAAGCTCCATCGCCTCCTGATAGGACATCGACTTCAGCAGACGCGCATCCGGTACCTGACGCGGATCGCAGGTGTAAACGCCATCGACATCGGTCCAGATTTCACAGCAGTCCGCGCGCAGACACGCCGCCAGCACGGCCGCCGAGTAGTCGGAGCCATTACGCCCCAGCACCACCAGCTCGCCCTTCTCATTGCCGGCGGTGAAGCCCGCCATCAGGATCATGTGGTCGGTCGGGATCTGGCTGGCCGCGATACGCCGGGTGGATTCGGCGATATCCACGGTCGATTCAAGATAGTGGCCCACCGCCAGCAGTTTCTCGACCGGGTCGATCACCGTCACTTTGTGGCCGCGCGCCTGCAGCAGCGCTTCCATGATGGCAATAGACAGCTTTTCACCGCGACAGATAATGGCGGCGTTCACGGCATCCGGGCACTGACCCAGCAGGCTGATGCCGTGCAGCACCTGTTTCAGCTGGGCAAACTCCAGCTCAACGCGGGTTTTCAGGCCATCGTAATCGAAACCAGGCTGAGCGTCGGCCAGCCCCTGCAGCAGTTCGGCAAAAATGCGTTCGGCATCGCTGATATTCGGCAGCGCATCCTGGCCGCTGATGGTTTTCTCAATCATCGCTACCAGATGATTGGTGATTTTCGCTGGCGCAGAGAGCACGGTGGCAACCTGTCCCTGTTGCGCATTGCTTTCCAGAATATCTGCCACGCGGAGAAAACGTTCCGCATTGGCTACCGAGGTTCCGCCGAATTTCAGCACTCGCATGATTGAAGCTCTCCTGAATTTTTGCCGAAAAAAAAGCCCGCACTGTTGAGGTGCGGGCTTCTTTCTTTTGTTTTTCCTGTATGCGTCAGCCCGCACCGTTACCTGTGGTAATGGTGGTGGTAATAATAATGGTGGTGTTCAGGCTGTGGTTACGCATTGAGATTTTTTCTGTCTGTCTTTGTCTTGTCCGTCTGCCTTCCAGAAGTAAAGCAAAGCGCACGTTAAGTCAACGAATTTGTCTTTGCACCCGAATGGTGCTGCTGCGCAGTGCTGCGCCGCAGACGCCGAAACGGATTGCGATCGTTCAGGCAGCGTCACAGACGCCCGATCACTCACTGTCCGGAGCCGGTTTTCCCGAGCAATTATCTATAAGTTTTTTTTCTACGTCGTGCAGCAAACGGTGCAGCATGGCGCTGTCGCGCTGCTCCAGCAGACCGATGCGCTGATCGATCCAGTCCGCCAGCTTGGCATCATTGCTGACTTCCAGCGTCACCAGCAGCTGATGAAAACGCTGACGCAGCGCCTGCAGCTGCTGCGCGTTAGCCGCCTCAACCGGCGCGGCCGCTACCTGGTGCAGCGCCGACAGCTGATAGCAGTACACCATCACCGCCTGGCCGAGATTCAGCGAAGGATAGTCCTGCGCCATCGGAATGCCGGTCAGCAGATCGACCTGTTCCAGCTCCTCATTAGTCAGCCCACTGTCTTCACGGCCAAACACCAGCGCGATGCGATTCAGCCACTGACGCTTCTCCTGCAGGATGGTTTCGACCTGCGCCGGCGTGGCGTAATAGCGAAACTTCGCCCGGCTGCGGGCGGTCGTGGCCACGGAAAAATCGACATCCGCCAGCGCAGCGCTCAGCGTGTCATAGGTTTTCACGTGGTCAAGAATCTCACCGGCGCCGTGGGCCACACGCCGCGCGGCCGGATCCTGCCAGGCGTCACTGGCGACAATACGCAACTCGCTAAACCCCATGGTTTTCATGGCGCGGGCGGCCGCGCCGATATTCTCCGGGCGAGCGGGTGAGACAAGGATCAGGGGGAAATGCATGATTTTTCCATCGAACGGTTAATAACCCGACCTATGTTGGCATGCAGGCGACAAAATACCAACCGCACGGGCCTGAGAAAATAAGATGTTAAGGATGTTAAAACAGGGCAAAAATGCCGGGCAGGCGTAATTATGCGTAATAAGCAAAATTTATGCGCTAAACCCATATTAAAACATTATTTTTCATGCAATTGAAAAGTTATTACCTGCAGGTTTTACTTTTGCGCTGATGCAGCTGAAATGTAGCGAAAATGCTGCTTTTTGTGAGCTAAGCTGGCATTCCAGTAGAAGTTTTTCATAAAAGTGTTAACGTGCTACACTTGCATTTGATATAAGTCAACGAAGCGTTGTTTTTATGCTTATCGGTTGTTGTTGGTGCTGTTAGGTTGCTGTTAATACGGTTAGGATAAGCGCCAGTCCGATACCCACGGGGCACGCAAATATTCATCCTGACTGGCTGAGCTAACACTGAAGTTGACGTAGATGGATGGTGTATTCCGAAGATCATTTCGTACACCGGTTGCGAACGGCCCACTGTTCAGTGGAACAGTTATGGCAACCGCCGTACGCCCTGTTTTCGATTTGTTGGCAAATTTTAGGTAGCGAAACATGCAGACCCCGCACATTCTTATCGTTGAAGACGAACTGGTCACGCGTAACACCCTCAAAAGTATTTTTGAGGCAGAAGGTTACGTGGTCTATGAAGCCACCGACGGCGCCGAGATGCATCAGGTTTTGACCGATAACGACGTCAATCTGGTGATTATGGATATCAACCTGCCGGGCAAAAACGGTCTACTGCTGGCGCGTGAACTGCGCGAACAGGCTAACGTCGCCCTGATGTTCCTCACTGGCCGTGATAACGAAGTGGATAAAATCCTCGGTCTGGAGATCGGTGCCGACGACTACATCACCAAGCCATTTAATCCACGTGAGCTGACGATTCGTGCGCGCAACCTGCTGTCGCGTACCATGAATCTGGCGATGCCGAGCGAAGAGCGCCGTCAGGTCGAGAGCTATCGCTTCAACGGCTGGGAACTGGATATTAACAGCCGCTCGCTGATCAGCCCGAACGGCGATCAGTACAAGCTGCCGCGCAGCGAGTTCCGCGCCATGCTGCACTTCTGCGAAAACCCAGGTAAAATCCAGACGCGTGCTGACCTGCTGAAGAAGATGACCGGTCGCGAGCTGAAGCCGCATGACCGCACGGTGGATGTCACTATTCGCCGCATCCGCAAACACTTTGAGTCGACGCCGGATACGCCGGAAATCATCGCCACTATCCACGGCGAAGGCTACCGCTTCTGCGGCGAGCTGCAGGATTAAGCGTCCGTCGCGAAACAAAAAAAACGCCCGTCAGGGCGTTTTTTTATCGGCTCAGTGCCACGGCATAATCGGCACCGCGCTCAGCGCATTTTTCGGTGAGCCATCGACCACTTTATCCGAATAGCTCAGGTACACCAGCGCATGACGTTTCTGATCAAAGAAGCGCACCACCTGCAGCTTTTTAAATACCAGCGAAGTGCGTTTGCGGAACACCACTTCACCCTGCGCCTTGCCCTGCGCGATTTTATCGCTAAGCTCTATCGGTCCCACCTGCTGACAGGAGATGGCCGCGTCGGAAGTATCTTCCGCCAGACCCAGTCCGCCCTTAATACCGCCGGTTTTTGCCCGGCTGATATAACAGGTTACATTTTTAACGTCGGGGTCGTCGAAGGCTTCCACCACGATCTTATGATCGGGGCCAAACATCTTGAATACGGTGTCAACGGAGCCGATCTCCTCGGCCAGCACGCTCTGACTCAACATAAATGTTGCCAGCGTGACTATAAGATTGCGAGCTATTGTCATTGAGTTACCATTGCAAACGGAATAGATGTGAATGTAATGTACTGTTAATCGAACCGAGAACCAAACCTAACGGGTTTCAACCCGCATTGATGTAGCACAGTTAACTGGCAAACCACCCCCGCGCCGTTGTGCAATTCGTGCTACTATTCGGTGACTTCATCGTTGCGCCACCAGAGAGTTATGAGGATGTTTTATGGACCAAGCCGGTATCATTCGCGATTTGCTTGTCTGGCTGGAAAGCCATCTGGATCAACCCCTTTCGCTCGATAACGTTGCGCTAAAAGCGGGCTATTCCAAGTGGCACCTGCAGCGAATGTTCAAGGAAGTTACTGGCCACGCCATCGGCGCGTATATCCGCGCCCGCCGGCTGTCCAAGGCCGCCGTCGCGCTGCGTCTCACCAGCCGGCCGATCCTCGACATTGCGCTGCAGTATCGCTTCGATTCGCAGCAAACCTTTACCCGCGCGTTTAAAAAGCAGTTCAATCAGACACCTGCGTGGTATCGCCGCTCGTCGGAGTGGAATTCGTACGGCATTCGCCCGCCGATTCGCCTCGATGATTACCCGATGCCGCAAGCGCAGTTCGTCACGCTGCCGGAAACGGTGCTGGTGGGGCAAACGCAAAGCTATACCTGTACGCTGGAGCAGATCTCCAGCTACCGCGACGAGATGCGCATCCACTTCTGGAAGCAGTTCCTGCTGGAGACCGATACCGTGCCGCCGGTGCTGTACGGCCTGCATCAGGTACGCGCCAGCCATGAGAAGGATGATGAGCAGGAGATTCTGTACACCACGGCGGTGCCGGCCGACCAGCAGGCGCTGAGCATGCAGTCAAACCAGAGCGTGATTCTGGAAGCCGGGGAGTATGTGCAGTTCAGCTATCAGGGACCGCGCACTGCGCTGCAGGAGTTTATTCTGCTGCTGTACGGCACCTGTATGCCGACCCTCGGCCTGGTGCGCCGTCAGGGCCAGGATATTGAGCGTTTCTATACGCACGGTGGCAAGAAGCGCAGCGAGCCGCCAATGGAGATTCGCTGCGAATATCTGATTCCGATTCGTCCGCAGCAGTAACGGGCGGTGCGGATGGTCGCCATGAATGGCGACCCTACAGAAAATTAACCGTTTGTCGCCGATGCGGATTGCCTATGCCCTCGTAGGGTGCGCATTCATGCGCACCAATATGCGATCATTTATACGCACCGATTCAACCGCAGCAACAACCCCCACCGTTTGTCGCCGATGCGCATTGCCCGTGCACCCCGTAGGGTGCGCATTCATGCGCACCGATTCAACCGCAGCAATAACCCCCACCGTTTGTCGCCGATGCGCATTGCCCATGCCCTCGTAGGGTGCGCATTCATGCGCACCGATACGCGATCATTGATACGCACCGATACGCAGTCATTCTGCGCCTTGCGCTACCGCGCTTAACGCTGCAGCTCATCCAGCGCCGGGGCATCCAGATGCGACACATCGCCGGCCGTCTCCACCACCCAGCCGGCGGCGAGCCAGGCGCTTTGCTGATGATCGACGCGCGAAATCGAGCAGTTACGCAGACGCAAACGGCGCTCCGCATGGGCCGGCAGCCCGAGAATGGTACTCACCAGCACGCCCAGCGCCATGCCGTGGCTCACCAGCAGCGGACGGCTACCCGCCGGCAGATCGAGACAGGCGTTGAGCGCGGCATGCATGCGCGTCGCCATCTCCTCCATCGACTCGCCGCCCGGAATCCGGCCGCCTTCGGTGCCATCCACCAGCGCTTTACGCCAGCTCTCCTCTTCCGCCGTCAGGCCGTCGAGCGGGCGCTGCTCCAGACAGCCCATATTGAGCTCGCGCAGGCGGGCATCGAGCGTCACCGTACAACCGCAGGCATCAGCGATAATCTCCGCGGTGCGCCGGGTACGTCCTAAATCGCTGGCAATCACGTGAGTAATGCCCAGCGATTTCACGCGCTCGCCCACCTGATGCGCCTGCTGCTCACCTTTATCCGTCAGCGGACTGTCGGACTGCCCCTGAATGCGTCGGGCCGCATTCCAAACCGTTTCACCGTGACGAACAAGATAGACCTGTAACATGCTTAATTTCCGTTATACTGCGACAAATTTGTCTTGAGGGTTCAGGTAATTATGTACCATGTTGTCGCAGCCACCATCAATCCGGCAAAAATCCGCGCAATTGCTCAGGCGTTCAACGACGTTTTCAGCGAAGGATCCTGCCATATTGAAGGGGTCGAGGTCGAGAGCGGCGTCGCCGCGCAGCCCTTAAGCGATGCCGAAACGCGAACTGGCGCACGCCAGCGCGTGGCGAACGCGCGGCATGTGCGGCCACAGGCGGATTACTGGGTGGCGATTGAAGCCGGCATCGAAGGTGACTGCGCCTTTGCCTGGATGGTGGTGGAGAATGCGCAGCAGCGCGGCGAATCCCGCTCTGCCAGCTTTACGCTGCCACCGGTGGTGATGGCCGGTCTGGCTGCCGGGCATGAGCTCGGTGACGAAATGGCGCGCTTAACCGGCGTGGAGAATATCAAACACAAGGGCGGTGCGATTGGCGCCTTCACCCACGGCCTGCTGAGCCGCTCCAGCGTCTATCATCAGGCCCTGATTCTGGCGCTCTGTCCGTTTACTCACCCGCTGTATCAGCAGTGATCAGCTGCGCCCGAGGCGCGCTTCCAGCCAGCGTTTCAGCTCGGGCGGCGCCTCTTTCAGGCTATTGGATCCACGGGTGATGGTGGCAATCCCGACGCCCAATTCGTTTTTCAGCTCGCGCTGACTGATATCACCGTTGATCAACGCTTCGATAATGCGCAGGCGCGTGCCTAAGGCTTCGCGCTCATCCGGCGTCATCATCAGCTGCAGGAGTGGCAGCGCTACGTCATCGGAAAACGCGTTGTGCATCAGGTCGATGAAACGCAGCCAGTTGTCTTCAACCGGCTGCGGGGAAAGGGGTTGGCTCATGAAGGCTTCCGTACTCATTAACGAGTACGGAAGCATAACACAGTCAGTAACGGCGATTCCACTCGCCGTCGGCCAGAATCTTATCCGGCTTACCCATGAAGTAGCGGTAATAGGCATCGTAGGCCAGCACGTTTTTTACGTAGCCGCGGGTTTCCGAGAAGGGAATGGTTTCGATAAACGCCACCGCATCCAGTTTGCCGCCGCTGGTATTCAGCCAGCTGCGCACCCGCCCCGGGCCGGCATTATAGGCGGCAGAAGAGAAGATGCGGTTCTGACCAAACTGCTGATAGACATACTCCAGATACTGCGTACCAATCTGAATATTGGTCTGCGGATCGAGCAGCTGGCTGCTGTTAACGTAACCCGGAATGTTATACATCTTCACGGTATGGCTGGCGGTGCCCGGCATCACCTGCATCAGGCCACTGGCGCCAACTGGTGAGCGCGCTTTCGGGTTCCACGCGCTCTCCTGGCGGGAAATCGCCATGGCGTAGCTTGGCGTGATGCCTTTATCACTGGTGTATTGCTGATACAGATTGCGCCACGCCAGCGGGAAACGCTCTTTCAGGCTATCCCACATTTTCGCGGTGATGGTGGCCTGCACGCTGAGATCCCACCAGTCCTGTTCATTGGCGTAGCGCGCCAGCATCTGCTGCTGGGTACGGGTTTTACTGCTGATCAGGTTGGCCCACTCGCTGCGCGCCAGGTTATCCAGCCCCCAGTACATCAGCTCGCGCACGCGCGCCATCTCCGGCCCCTGCACCACGCTATTGTCCGCCGCCGGGGCCTGATCCACCTGCAGCGGATACTCTACGCCCAGCCGCTGTGCCGCCACCATCGGATAGAAGCCGCGCTGCTGCATCAGCTTACGCAGAATCTCTTCCGCTTCCTCTTTGCGCCCCTGCGCCATCAGTAAATCGGCCTGCCAGTACTGCCACTCATCTTTCTCTTTGGCTTCCACCGGCAGACGGGCAATCCAGGTGTTCAGGCCGCGACGGTCGTTTTCACTCAGCGCCAGCCGCACGCGCCGCTCAATCAGCGCGGTGGATTCGCTGTTCATCACCACCGCATCGCGCCAGCGCGCCTGCTCCGAGGTGAGATCGGCACCCATCATGCGCCACACCACCGTCTCTTTCAGATCCTGCTCTTCCGCCGGGCTCATCTTCTGCGCCTGAACCAGCTGCGGGATCATCATGCGCGCATTGTCCATATCCTGACGCGCCACGCGGGCAAAGGCGTAGCTGGTGGCCATGCGGGTAAAATCGGTCGGGCCGAGGGTGCTGGCAAAGGTGGTGACGGTCTGGGGATTTTGCTGCAGCGCAATCAGCGCGCTGGCGGTGGTTTGATAATCCGCCGGCAGCATTTTCGCCAGGTAATTGACCAGGCTGTCGTTGCCGGCTTTCATCGCCAGGCGGATGCGTTCGAGGATGGTGATCGGCGACAGCTGCCCTGAGGCCTGCCACACCGAGAACAGCTTGTCGCAGTCGTTCGGTAACGCGGTGCCGCGCAGCCAGATGGCTTTGGCCCCGTCAAACGCCGCCTGTTGCTGACCGGTCGCCCATTTGGCGTAGTACCAGTTACAGCGCGCCTGCACCGGCTTTGGCTCATCCGGGCTGAAGCTGAGCACGCCCGGCCAGTCCTGGCGGTGCGCCAGCACGTTAACAAAGCGCGTCTGCAGCGAACGCGCCGGCGGCAGCGTCGGATACTGCTGAATAAAGTTTTTCACCGCCAGCCCGGTCTCCTGATCGAGATCCTGCGCCAGCAGGCGGTACTGCAGGTACGGATAGAGCGGATAATCCTGCAGCGTTGGCATCAGCTGCTCAACCTGGTCCATCTGTTTGTTGTCCCAGGCCTGTTTGATTTGCGCATAGCGCTGTCGTTGCTGATCCAGCGAATCGGCCCACACGCTGCCGGCCGTGCTGACCAGACAGATCCCTATCATCCAGTTACGCCACTTCTCCACTCCGCTCTCCTCATTGCTGCGCTCCAGCTTATGCCGGACTCCCTTCATGCTAACCAGGCCAACCGGCTCTTGCCACGTTCTTCACAAAATTTACCCAGGCGCACCGTGATTGTTCAGCGCCTGCGCCGCAATTGTGCAAATAATCATCAGAAAAACTTATTACCCAGCAAATAGCTATGCGTTTTCATTCAGTTACAACTCTGGCACGTGCTTTGCTCTGTTGAATGCCATCTTGTATACCAGCTGGAATTCACTCATGGCATCGACCTTCGGTTTTACGCTTCAGGATTGGCAACGTTGCGCACAGCAGGATGCACAGCAGATCCCTGCACTGCTGGCCGCACATCTCGACGCATTCGATAACCAGGATAATGCCTGGCTGTACCTCGCTTCGCCGGCCCAGTTGCTGGCGCAGGTTGAACCGCTGCTGGCGGCGTATCAGCGCAATCCGGCTGCGCTGCCGCTGTTTGGCGTGCCGTTTGCCGTTAAAGACAACATTGACGTGGCAGGCTGGCCGACCACCGCCGCCTGCCCGGCGCTGACGTATCAGGCCGCGGCCGATGCCTTCGTGGTGGCCAGGCTGAAAGCGGCAGGCGCTATCGTCATCGGTAAAACCAACCTCGACCAGTACGCGACCGGTCTGGTTGGCACCCGCTCGCCGTATGGCGCGGTGAGCAACACCTTTAATCCAGCCTACGTCAGCGGCGGCTCCAGCTCCGGCTCCGCGTCTGTGCTGGCGCGCGGCCTGGTCGGCTTCTCGCTCGGCACCGATACCGCCGGCTCCGGCCGCGTGCCGGCAGGTTTTAACAATATCGTCGGGCTGAAGCCGACCAAAGGCTGGTTCTCGGCCAGCGGTGTGGTACCGGCCTGCCGCCTCAATGACACCATCTCGGTGTTTGCCCTGACGGTTGCCGATGCCTTTAGCGTCGCCAGCATCGCGGGCGGCTACGACGCCGGTGACGCCTACGCGCGCCAGTCGCTACGCAGCGCACCGGCCAGTTTCCAGCCGCAACCCTCGCTGGCGATCCCTGCCGCGCCGCAGTTTTACGGTGACCAGCAGGCGGAAGCGGCGTGGCTCAGCGCGCTGGAGCAGCTTACGGCGAGCGGTGCGACGCTGCACCCTATCGACTTCGCCCCTTTCCATCAGCTGGCAGAGCAGCTCTATTACGGCCCGTGGGTGGCCGAGCGCACCGTGGCGGTCGGCGAGATGCTCGACCGCCCGGAAGAGATGGATCCGGTGGTGTACGGCATCGTCAGCAGCGGCCGCCAGTACAGCGCCGTCGAGGCGTATCAGGCCGAATATCTGCGTGCCGAACTGACGCGCCAGATCCAGCAGACGCTGGCCCGGTTCGATGCGCTGGTGGTGCCGACCTCGCCCACCATCCATACGCTGGAAGAGATGCAGCAGGAGCCGGTGCACTACAACTCGCAGTTCGGCACCTATACCAACTTCACGAACCTGGCCGATCTCAGCGCGCTGGCGCTGCCTGGCCCGTTCCGCGCCGATGGGCTGCCTGCGGGCATCACGCTGATCGCCCCGGCGTGGCACGACCGCGCGCTGGCGACGTTTGGCCTGCGCTGGCAGCAGCAGCTGGCGCTGCCGCTCGGGGCCACCGGCAAAGCACTGCCGCCGCAGCCCGCCGCGCTGCCACCGTCGCCTGACCACGTGCGCGTGGCGGTGGTCGGCGCTCATCTCACCGGCATGCCGCTGAATTTCCAGCTCACCACGCGTCAGGCGGTGTGGGTCGAAGAGACGCAAACCGCCAGCCACTATCGCCTGTTCGCCCTGCTCGATGGCCCGATCAAAAAGCCCGGCCTGCTGCGCGGCGACAGCGGCGCCGCCATCACCGTTGAACTGTGGGACATCCCGCTGGCGCGCTTTGGCGAATTCGTCGCGGAAATCCCGGCACCGCTCGGCATCGGCTCGCTGACGCTGGCGGATGGACGCATCGTGAAAGGCTTTATCTGCGAACCGGCAGCGCTGACCCAGGCGCTGGAAATCACTGAATTCGGCGGCTGGCGCAACTGGCTGACGTCACAGGGGAATCACTAATCATGTTCAGCACCGTTCTGATTGCTAACCGTGGCGAAATCGCCTGTCGTGCCATCCGCACCCTGAAGCGCCTCGGCGTAACCAGCGTGGCGGTCTATTCGGATGCCGACCGCAATGCGCGTCACGTTACCGAAGCCGATGTGGCCATCGCCCTTGGCGGTGACAAAGCCAGCGACAGCTATCTGCGCATCGACAAAATTCTGGCCGCTGCGCAGCAAAGCGGCGCGCAGGCCATCTGGCCCGGCTACGGTTTTCTGTCGGAGAGCCTGCCGTTCGCCGCCGCCTGCGAAGAGGCCGGCATCGCGTTTGTCGGCCCGACCGCACAGCAGATCGGCGAATTTGGTCTCAAGCATCGCGCCCGTGAGCTGGCGGCCAGCGCTGGCGTGCCGATGACGCCGGGCACGCCGCTGCTCAGTTCGCTGCAGGACGCACTCAGCGCGGCGGAAGACATTGGCTATCCGGTGATGCTGAAAAGCACCGCCGGTGGCGGCGGCATCGGTCTGACCCGCTGCGCCGACGCCACGGCCCTGGAGAACGCGTGGGAGAGCGTGCGTCGCCTGGGGGAACAGTTTTTCAGCGATGCCGGCGTGTTTCTTGAACGCTGCATTGATCGTGCGCGCCACGTGGAAGTGCAGATTTTTGGCGACGGCAAGGGCAAGGTGATTGCGCTGGGCGAACGCGACTGTTCGCTGCAGCGCCGCAATCAGAAGGTGGTGGAAGAGACGCCGGCTCCTAATCTGCCGCAGGCCACGCGTGAAGCGCTGCTGGCTTCAGCGGTGCGGCTGGGCGAGCTGGTTAATTACCGCAGCGCCGGCACCGTGGAGTACATCTATGACGCCGCGCAGGACGCGTTTTATTTCCTCGAAGTGAACACCCGCCTGCAGGTGGAGCATCCGGTGACCGAGTGCGTCACCGGCCTTGACCTGGTGGAGTGCATGCTGCAGGTGGCGGCGGCCGATGCCATCGACTGGGATCGTCTGCAGCAGGCACCGCACGGCGCATCAATTGAGGTGCGGCTGTACGCCGAAGATCCGCTGAAAAACTTCCAGCCGAGCCCGGGCGTGTTAACCCACGTCAGCTTCCCGCCGGGGGTGCGCGTCGACGGCTGGATCGAGACCGGCAGCGAAGTGACGGCGTTTTACGATCCGATGGTAGCCAAACTGATCGTGCATGGCGAAACGCGCGACGCCGCGCTGGCGAAGCTGCAGCAGGCGCTTGACGCTACCCAACTGCACGGCATCGCCACCAATCTCGATTATCTGCGTCAGATCGTGGCGACCGACGCCTTCCGCAGCGGTAACGTCTGGACGCGCTTCCTTGACGGCTTTACGCCGGCGGCCAGCGTCATCGAAGTGCTGCAGCCGGGCACGTTCAGCAGCATTCAGGACTTTCCCGGCCGCCTGGGCTACTGGGACATCGGCGTGCCGCCGTCCGGCCCGATGGATGACTTCGCCTTCCGCCTGGCCAACCGTATCGTTGGCAACCACGCCAGCGCCGCCGGGCTGGAGTTCACCCTGCAGGGCCCGACGCTGCGTTTCCACAGCGATGCGCTGATCGCGCTGACCGGTGCCGACTGTCCGGCCGATCTCGACGGCAGCGCGGTCGACTACTGGCAGCCGGTGGCGGTGAAAGCGGGACAAACCCTGACGCTGGGCCGCGCGCAGAGCGGCTGCCGCACCTATTTAGCGGTGCGTAATGGTTTCGATGTGCCGGAGTATCTTGGCAGCCGCGCCACCTTCTCGCTGGGTCAGTTTGGCGGCCACGCCGGACGCACGCTGCGCGTCGCCGACATGCTGCCGATCTCTCAGCCGACGCTCGCCGCCTGCACCACGCCAGCCCCGGTCAGCGAACCTGAAGCGCTGGATCGCGCGCTGGTGCCGCACTACGGCAGCGAATGGCGCATTGGCGTGCTGTACGGCCCGCACGGCGCACCGGATTTCTTCACCCAGGCCGCCATCGATGAGTTCTTTGCCAGCGACTGGCAGGTGCATTACAACTCCAACCGGCTGGGCGTCCGTCTGGTCGGGCCTAAACCCAGCTGGACGCGCGCCAATGGCGGTGAAGCCGGGCTGCATCCGTCTAACGTACACGACTGCGAATACGCCATCGGCGCGGTGAACTTTACCGGTGACTTCCCGGTGATCCTGACGCACGACGGTCCGAGCCTTGGTGGCTTCGTCTGCCCGGTCACCATCGCCAAAGCCGAGCTGTGGAAAGTCGGCCAGGTCAAACCGGGCGATCGCATCCGCTTCCACCCGATCAGCGCCGACGAAGCGGTCGCGCTGGAGAAAGCCCAGGCGCACAGCGTAACCACGCTGCGCAGCCAGCACGCACCGGCCTTCGCGGTGCCTTCGCTGGCGGCGAGCGACATCGGTTCTGCCACCCTGTTAGCGGCGCTGCCGGCGACCGCCACCACGCCTGCGGCGGTCTACCGCCAGGCGGGCGACAAATATGTGCTGATTGAGTACGGCGATAACGTGCTGGATCTGGCGCTGCGCCTGCGCGTACACCTGCTGATGCAGGCGCTGCGCCAGCGCGCAGAGCCCGGTATCGAAGAGCTGTCGCCCGGCGTGCGCTCGCTGCAGGTGCGCTATGACAGCCTGGTGATCGGTCAGCAGCAGCTGATGACGCTGCTGCTGGAGCTGGAAGCCGGGCTGGGCGACGTCAGCGCGCTGAAAGTGCCGTCGCGCATCGTCTGGCTGCCGATGGCGTTTGAAGACAGCGCCACGCTCGGCGCGGTGGAGCGTTACAAAGAGACGGTTCGCGCCAGCGCGCCGTGGCTGCCGAATAACGTTGACTTCATTCAGCGCATCAATGGACTGCCGAGCCGCGAAGCGGTACGCGACACCCTGTTTGCCGCCAGCTATCTGATTCTCGGTCTCGGCGATGTCTATCTCGGCGCGCCGTGCGCGGTGCCGATCGATCCGCGCCATCGCCTGCTGAGTTCCAAATACAGCCCGGCGCGCACCTTTACTGCCGAAGGCACGGTGGGCATTGGCGGCATGTACATGTGCATCTACGGCATGGATTCACCGGGCGGCTATCAGCTGGTGGGGCGCACGCTGCCCATCTGGAATAAGTTCCTGCAAAACGATCAGTTTGCCGCCGGCGAACCCTGGCTGCTGCGCTTCTTTGACCAGGTGCGTTTCTATCCGGTGAGCGAAGCGGAACTGACGCAGCTGCGCGACGATTTCCGCGCCGGCCGCGCCCGCATTCGCATCGAGCAGAGCGAGTTTGATTTCGCGGCGCATCAGCAGTTCCTCGCCGACAACGCGCCGGAAATCAGTGCCTTCCGCAAACGTCAGGCCGCAGCGTTTGAGCAGGAAGTCACGCTGTGGGCGCAGGAAGAGCAGGAAGCGCCGCTCACCCGTGAAGAGACGCTGATGGTCGCCGACGCAGAGGACGATGCGCTGGCGGTGTGCGCTGACATGAACGGCAACATCTGGAAAGTGCTGGTTGCGCCGGGCGATACGGTGCAGGCCGGCCAGACGCTGATCATCGTGGAAGCGATGAAGATGGAGCTGGCGATTGTCGCGCCGCAGGCCGGCACGGTGAAACGCATTGCCTGCCAGGCGGGCCGTCCGGTGAGTCCGGGCGACACCCTGCTGTGGCTGGCTTAAGGAGCAGGTATGAACAGTAGCGCGCCCCGCAGCAAAGGCCGTCCCGAAGCGCTGGCCGAAAAGGTTTATCAGGCGCTGAAGCAGGACATCTTTGAATTCCGTCTGATGCCGGGTGACCGCTTCAGCGAAAACGAAATCGCCGAGCGGCTGGCGGTGAGCCGCACGCCGGTGCGTCAGGCACTGTTCTGGCTGGAGCGCGAAGGCTACGTCGAGGTGTGGTTTCGCAGCGGCTGGCAGGTGCGGCCGTTCGATTTCGCCTACTTCGAGGAGCTGTACGACTTCCGCACCGTGCTGGAACGCGAAGCGGTGCGCCGCCTGTGCGCGCTGCCGCCGCTGGCCTGCGCGGAAACCCTGACCGCGCTGAAAACCTTCTGGATCGACGATGCCCGGCTGGAAGATGGCAAAGCGGTATCAGCGCACGACGAAGCGTTTCACATGGCGCTGGTGGCCGCGGCGGGCAATCAGGAGATGGCGCGCATCCACGCCGAGCTGACAGAAAAAATCCGCATCATTCGCCGTCTCGACTTCACGCGGGATGACCGGGTCGATGCCACGTACCGCGAGCACGCTCAGATCTTACGGGCGATTTTTCAGCAACACACCGAGGAGGCACAGCGCATTTTAACCGACCACATTGCCGTCAGTAAGGCCGAGGTCAGGAAGATTACGTTGCATATGTTACAGCAGGCTCGGCTTCAACCCATTGAATAACAATAGATAACACAGTTAGGGGTTTAAATGATGAAACGACGTTCGTTGCTTAAAGCGTTCGCGCTCTCCGCTACCGTTGCCAGCATGGGCTTCGCCTTTACCGCACAGGCGGCAGACACCATCAAAGTCGGCATTATGCATTCGCTGTCCGGCACCATGGCGATTTCCGAAACGCCGCTGAAAGATGTGGCGCTGATGACCATCGATGAGATTAACGCCAAAGGCGGCGTGCTGGGCAAGAAGCTGGAACCGGTGGTGGTCGATCCGGCCTCTAACTGGCCGCTGTTCGCCGAAAAAGCGCGCCAGCTGCTGACTCAGGACAAAGTGGCGGTGGTGTTTGGCTGCTGGACGTCGGTCTCGCGCAAATCGGTGCTGCCGGTGTTTGAAGAGCTGAACGGCCTGCTGTTCTATCCGGTGCAGTACGAAGGCGAAGAGATGTCGCCGAACGTGTTCTACACCGGCGCCGCGCCGAACCAGCAGGCGATCCCGGCGGTGCAATATCTGATGAGCGAAGATGGCGGCAGCGCCAAACGCTTCTTCCTGCTCGGCACCGACTATGTCTATCCGCGCACCACCAACAAGATTCTGCGCGCCTTCCTGCATAGCAAAGGCGTGCAGGATAAGGATATCGAAGAGGTGTACACGCCGTTTGGTTACAGCGATTACCAGACCATCGTGTCCAATATCAAGAAATTCTCCGCCGGTGGCAAAACCGCGGTGATCTCCACCATCAACGGTGATTCCAACGTACCGTTCTACAAAGAGCTGGCGAACCAGGGCATTAAAGCAACCGACATTCCGGTGATCGCCTTCTCGGTGGGGGAAGAAGAGCTGCGCGGCATCGACACCAAACCGCTGGTCGGTCAGTTGGCGGCGTGGAACTACTTTGAGTCGGTGGATAACCCGACTAACGCGAAGTTCGTGGCCGACTACCGTGCTTACGCCAAAGCGCACAACCTGCCGAACGCCAGCACCGTAGTGACCAACGATCCGATGGAAGCCACCTACGTTGGCCTGCACATGTGGGCACAGGCGGTAGAGAAAGCCGGCACCACCGATGTGGACAAAGTGCGCGCCGCGATGGCCGGACAGACGTTCAAAGCACCGGACGGATTTACGCTGACCATGGACAAAACCAACCACCATCTGCACAAGCCGGTGATGATTGGTGAAGTGGAGGAGAACGGCCAGTTCAACGTGGTGTGGCAGACCGAACAGCCGGTGCGCGCCCAGCCGTGGAGCCCGTACATCGCCGGGAATGATACGAAGCCGGACTACCCGGTGAAGTCGGCGCAGTAAGGGGAGGCTGATGGTCCTCGCCCTCTGGCCCGCTGGCCCTCACCCTAACCCTCTCCCGCTGGCGGGAGAGGGAACCGATCGAGCCAGCACGCCGCTACCGAACTCACCTGTAGCAGCGTCTCCCTCTCCCTGTGGGAGAGGGCCGGGGTGAGGGCCATGCACCGCACTCATCCGTTTTTCTCCCTCTCCCTCCGGGAGAGGGCCGGGGTGAGGGCCAGACAACGCCTTAACCCCGGTGAGGGCCATACCGCACCCAACGTAACCATAACAGGATGATCACCATGACACTCCGCCGTATTCTCAGCTGCCTGCTGTTACTGCTGCCGTGGCTGGCGCAGGCCGGTGATGGCGCTGACTTCGCCGCTGCCAGCCGCACGCAGCAGGCGACATTGCTGCAGCAGTGGGCTGCGGCACCGCAGGCCAGCCGCTTGCCGCTGCTGCAGGCGCTGCGCAATGAAAGCGTGGTTATCGACCAGAACAAGCAGCCGTTCAGCAAACAGGCTGACCAGCTTCTGCCGCTCGACAGCGCCCGGCAGCCGGACGGCGAAACCAAAAAACTCTTCATGAACAACCGGCTGCGCGTGCTGATTGCCAGCGCCCTCGCCGCCCACCAGTTGGTGAGTGACGATGCGGCGACTCGCCTGCGCGCAGCGCAGCAGTTACAAAACGATGCCGCGCCTGACCAGCTGCCGCTGATTGAACAGCGCCTCGCCGCCGAACAGGACAGCAAAGTACGCACGGTGCTGGCGATGGCCGCCGCGAATCTGCAGCTCGCCAGCCCGGACGCCGCGCTGCGCCTGAAAGCGGTCACGCTGCTGGGTGAATCGGGCGATCCGGCGATGCAGGCCAGCCTGACGCGCTTAACCCAGGCCAGCAACGAACCCGATGCGCAGGTGCGCGCCGCTGCGGCCGCCAGCCTGCAGCACATCAGGCAGCGCCTGATGTGGGGCGATTGGCTCGGCCAGGCGTTTACCGGTCTGTCGCTCGGATCCATTCTGCTGCTGGCCGCGCTCGGCCTGGCAATCACCTACGGCCTGCTGGGGGTGATCAACATGGCGCACGGCGAGATGCTGATGCTCGGCGCCTACGCCACCTGGCTGGTGCAGAATCTGTTCCAGCAGTTTGCGCCGCAGTGGCTGGCGTGGTACCCGCTGCTGGCGTTGCCGGTGGCCTTCGCCGTTACCGCCGTAATGGGCATGCTGCTGGAACGCACCATCATCCGCCACTTATACGGTCGTCCGCTGGAGACGCTGCTCGCCACCTGGGGCATCAGCCTGATGCTGATTCAGCTGGTGCGCATGCTGTTTGGCGCGCAGAACCTCGAAGTGGCCAACCCGGGCTGGCTGTCCGGCGGCTGGCAGCTGCTGCCGAATCTGGTGCTGCCGTATAACCGTATCGCGGTAATCCTGTTTGTCGTCGCGGTGCTGGCGCTCACCTGGCTGCTGCTGAATAAAACCCGGCTGGGGCTGAATGTGCGGGCGGTCACGCAGAACCGCGCCATGGCCGACTGCTGCGGCGTGCCGACCGGGCGCATCGATATGCTGGCGTTTGGCCTCGGTTCCGGCATTGCCGGACTCGGCGGCGTCGCGCTGTCGCAGCTGGGCAACGTCGGGCCGGAACTGGGTCAGGGTTACATCATCGACTCGTTCCTCGTGGTGGTGCTCGGCGGCGTCGGTCAGCTGGCCGGCACCGTAGTGGCGGCTTTTGGTCTCGGCATCCTCAACAAAGTGCTGGAGCCGCAGATTGGCGCGGTGCTCGGCAAAATCCTGATCCTCGTGCTGATTGTGCTGTTCATCCAGAAACGTCCACAAGGTCTGTTTGCCGTTAAAGGGAGGGTGATTGACTGATGAGCCAGCCACTGACCTTACGCGCGGTGCGCAAAGCGCCGCGCCTCAGCCTGATTCTCGGCGTCATCGTGACCGCGCTGCTGCTGGTGCTGCCGTTCTGCGCCCTGCTGCCCGCCAGCCATCCGCTGGCGATCTCCACCTATACGCTGACGCTGGTGGGCAAAATCCTCTGCTATGCGATTGTCGCGGTGGCGCTGGATCTGGTGTGGGGCTACGCCGGGCTGCTGTCGCTCGGCCACGGACTGTTTTTTGCCCTCGGCGGCTATGCTATGGGCATGTACCTGATGCGCCAGGCTGCAGGCAGCGGTTTGCCGGCGTTTATGTCGTTTCTGTCGTGGAATGAGCTGCCGTGGTTCTGGGCCGGTAGCCAGCACTTTCTCTGGGCGCTGTGCCTGATTGTACTGGTGCCGGGCCTGCTGGCGCTGCTGTTTGGCTTCTTCGCCTTTCGCTCCAGAATCAAAGGCGTCTACTTTTCCATCATGACGCAGGCGCTGACTTACGCCGGCATGCTGCTGTTTTTCCGCAACGAAACCGGCTTTGGTGGCAACAACGGCTTTACCGGTTTTACTACCCTGCTTGGTTTCAGCGTCACCGCTACCGGCACGCGTATCGCACTGTTTATCGCGACCGTGCTATTGCTGCTGTTCAGCCTGGCGCTGGGCTTTGCCCTGGCGCGCAGTAAGTTTGGTCGCGTGCTGACGGCGGTGCGCGATGCGGAAAACCGCCTTATGTTCGTCGGTTACGATCCGAAGGGCTTCAAGCTATTCGTCTGGACGCTCTCCGCCGTGCTGTGCGGGCTGGCCGGTGCGCTGTACGTGCCGCAGGTCGGCATCATCAACCCGAGTGAAATGTCGCCGACCAACTCGATCGAAGCGGCGATTTGGGTGGCGCTCGGCGGACGCGGCACGCTGATTGGCCCGCTGCTGGGTGCGGCCATCGTCAACGGTGCCAAAAGCTGGTTCACCGTCGCTTTCCCGGAATACTGGCTGTTTTTCCTGGGCCTGATGTTCATCCTGGTCACGCTGTTCCTGCCGCGTGGCGTAATTGGCCTGCTGCGCCGGAGGCGTCATGACTGAGCAACTGTTTACCCAACCGCACCCGGCGGATCGCCATCGTCAGCAAACCGATCCGGTGCTGCTGCTGGAGAACATCAACGTCTCGTTTGACGGCTTCCGCGCGCTGACCGATCTGTCATTGCAGATCGGCGTCGGCGAACTGCGCTGCGTGATCGGCCCGAACGGCGCGGGAAAAACCACGCTGATGGACGTGATCACCGGCAAAACCCGGCCGGACAGCGGCCAGGTGATCTACGACCAGGATACCGATCTGCGCCAGCTGTCGCCGGTCGAAATCGCCCGCGCCGGCATTGGCCGCAAGTTTCAGAAACCCACGGTGTTTGAAGCGCTGACGGTGTTTGAAAACCTCGAAATCGCGCTAAAAAACGATAAATCGGTGTGGGCCAGCCTGCGCGCCCGGCTTAGCGGCGAGCAGCGCGATCGCATCGACGAGGTGCTGAAACTGCTGCGGCTCGGCGGCGAACGCCAGCGGCAGGCGGGTCTGCTGTCGCACGGGCAGAAGCAGTTTCTCGAAATCGGCATGCTGCTGGTGCAGGAGCCGCACCTGCTGCTGCTGGACGAACCGGCAGCCGGCATGACCGATGCCGAAACCGACTACACCGCCGAACTGTTCCGCAGCCTGGCGGGCAAGCACTCACTGATGGTGGTGGAACATGACATGGGCTTTGTGGAAACCATTGCCGACCACGTGACGGTACTGCATCAGGGCCAGGTACTGGCTGAGGGATCGCTGCGCGAGGTACAGGCGGACGATCGGGTTATCGACGTATATCTGGGGCGCTGAGATGTTACAGGTAGCAGAACTGCATCAATATTACGGCGGCAGCCATATCCTGCGCGGTCTGTCGTTTGAGGCTCGCCCGGGCGAGATCACCTGCCTGCTGGGGCGCAACGGCGTGGGCAAAACCACGCTGCTGAAGTGTCTGATGGGGCTGATTCCGGTCAAATCCGGCGAGGTTCGCTGGCAGAACCAGCTGATTAACACGCGCAAGCCCCACCAGCGCGTGCAGGCCGGTATTGCTTATGTGCCGCAGGGGCGCGAAATTTTTCCGCGTCTGACGGTGGAAGAGAACCTGCTGATGGGGCTGGCGCGCTTCTCCGGCGCCCAGGCCAGCCGGGTACCGGAGGAGATCTACCAGCTGTTTCCGGTGCTGCGCGAGATGAAAACGCGGCGCGGCGGCGATCTGTCAGGCGGCCAGCAGCAGCAGCTGGCGATCGGCCGGGCGCTGGCCTGCCAGCCGCAGCTGTTGATCCTCGATGAGCCGACCGAAGGGATCCAGCCGTCGGTGATCAAAGAGATCGGTGCGGTGATCCGCCAGCTGGCACAGCGCGGTGACATGGCGATCCTGCTGGTCGAGCAGTTTTACGATTTCGCCGCCGAACTGGCCGACAGCTATCTGGTGATGTCGCGCGGCGAAATTGTGCAGCGTGGCGCAGGGGCGAATATGGAGAGCGAGGGCGTGCGCGGGCTGGTGGCAATTTAGCCGTGCGGCGGGCGGGCAGGCAGAAGACAGGTTGTTAATCTGCAAGAAAAAACTTATGTTTACCCTCCACCCGGCCATTCCGGCCGCAGCGAAGGTTGAGCGAACTGTTACTGATGGAAACCCGCCGCGACGAACGAATCAATAAGCTGGCGCAGGCGCTGAAACACAGCGACACCCTGCACTTAAAACAGGCTGCGCAACTGCTGGGCGTGTCAGAAATGACCATCCGCCGCGATTTAACCGGCGCGACGCAGGGCGTGGTGCTGCTGGGTGGCTATGTGATGCGCGACCCGCGGCAGAACGTGGCGCACTATTTTGTCAGCGACCAGCAAAACCTCAACGTCAGCAAGAAACGTCTGCTGGCACAGCGGGCTGCCGCGCTGGTACAGGCCAACGACACGGTGTTTTTCGACTGCGGCACCACATTGCCGCTGGTGATCGAAGCGATTGATAACGATCTGCCCTTCACCGCCATCTGCAGCGCGATCAACACCTTTCTGGCATTAAAAGAGAAGCCGCGCTGTCGGGTGATTCTGTGCGGTGGCGAATTCCACGCCGATAACGCCGTGTTTACCCCGCTCGAGCAGGTCACAGTGCTGGATGCGCTCTGCCCCAATAAAGCCTTTATTTCTGCCGCCGGCATGGACGCCGCGCAGGGTGCCACCTGTTATAACCTTAACGAACTGCCCATCAAGCATCTGGCGCTGCAGCGGGCGCAGACCAAAATCGTGGTCGGCGACAGCAGCAAGTACGGCAAGGTACTGCCGGCGCGCATTGGCGACTTCTCGCTGTTTGATATGCTGGTCAGCGACAGCCCGCCTCCGCCCGCGCTGCTCGCCGTGCTGCAGGCGGCCAGGCTCACCCTGCACTGCGGCTAGCATTATTCCGCCGCTGCGGAAGATTGCGCGCAATGCGGCTGTGATTGCCGGGTGAAAACGGCTAAACTTCAGCATCTGACGTTCCACCCATTACAGACCAAGAGGCTCATCACAACGTGGCTCAATTCGTCTATAGCATGCATCGCGTCGGCAAAGTGGTTCCGCCGAAGCGTCACATTCTGAAGAATATCTCCCTTAGCTTTTTCCCTGGCGCCAAAATTGGCGTACTCGGCCTGAACGGCGCGGGTAAATCGACCCTGCTGCGCATCATGGCCGGCATTGATAAAGATATCGAAGGGGAAGCTCGCCCGCAGCCGGGCATCAAAGTCGGCTATCTGCCGCAGGAACCTCAGCTGAACCCGGAACACACCGTGCGTGAGTCGGTGGAAGAAGCCGTCGCGGAAGTGGTTGGCGCGCTGAAGCGTCTCGACGAAGTGTACGCGCTGTACGCCGATCCGGATGCCGACTTCGACAAGCTGGCCGCTGAGCAGGGTCGTCTGGAAGAAGTGATCCAGGCACACGACGGGCACAACCTGGAAACCCAGCTGAACCGCGCCGCCGATGCCATGCGTCTGCCGGAGTGGGATGCCAAAATCGCGAACCTGTCCGGTGGTGAACGCCGCCGCGTCGCGCTGTGCCGTCTGCTGCTGGAAAAGCCAGACATGCTGCTGCTCGACGAACCGACCAACCACCTGGATGCCGAATCCGTCGCATGGCTGGAGCGCTTCCTGCACGACTTCGAAGGCACCGTGGTGGCCATCACCCACGACCGTTACTTCCTCGATAACGTTGCCGGCTGGATTCTGGAGCTGGACCGTGGCGAAGGCATTCCATGGGAAGGCAACTACTCCTCATGGCTGGAGCAGAAAGATCAGCGTCTGGCGCAGGAGGCTTCTCAGGAAGCGGCACGTCGCAAATCGATCGAGAAAGAGCTGGAGTGGGTGCGCCAGGGCGCGAAAGGCCGTCAGTCTAAGGGCAAAGCCCGTCTGGCGCGCTTTGAAGAGCTCAACAACACCGATTATCAGAAACGTAACGAGACCAACGAACTGTTCATTCCACCTGGCGCGCGCCTCGGCGACAAAGTGCTGGAAGTGAAGAATCTGAGCAAAGCGTATGGCGATCGCGTGCTGATTGACGATCTGTCGTTCTCGCTGCCGAAAGGCGCCATCGTCGGCATCATCGGTCCTAACGGCGCCGGTAAATCGACGCTGTTCCGCATGATGTCAGGTCAGGAGCAGCCGGATTCCGGCAGCATCGAGCTGGGCGAAACCGTGAAGCTGGCGTCGGTCGATCAGTTCCGCGATGCGATGGATAATTCAAAAACCGTGTGGGAAGAAGTTTCTGGCGGTCAGGACATTATGCGCATCGGCAACACCGAAATGCCAAGCCGCGCTTATGTCGGTCGCTTTAACTTTAAGGGTACCGATCAGGGCAAACGCGTCGGCGAACTGTCCGGCGGTGAGCGTGGTCGTCTGCACCTGGCGAAACTGCTGCAGGTGGGCGGCAACCTGCTGCTGCTCGACGAACCAACCAACGACCTGGACATCGAAACCCTGCGCGCACTGGAAAACGCCCTGCTGGAGTTCCCGGGCTGCGCGATGGTGATCTCGCACGACCGCTGGTTCCTCGACCGCATCGCCACCCACATCATCGACTATCAGGATGAAGGTAAGGTGGAGTTCTTCGAAGGTAACTTTACCGAGTACGAAGAGTACAAGAAACGCACCCTCGGCGCCGAAGCGCTGGAGCCGAAGCGTATCAAGTACAAGCGCATGGCGAAGTAATCGCTGTGATAACAGAAAGGCGCCGCGGCGCCTTTTTTGTTGTGCTGCGCTAGCTGCCCAGCATCTGCTTCACCAGCTCGACGCAGCGCAGGAAGCGTGTGTCGTAGTCATCCTCTTTGACGTGCACATATTCAATGTGATTTTCACGCAGCATGGTGACCAGCATCGACTGGAACTCGCGGCGATCCATTGAACTGCCGAGACTGCGCAGGCCGTCGGCCACCCACGGCACATTATTTTCCAGCAGAATCACCAGGTCAAAGCGGTACTCATCGATCAGCGCCTGCACGAACGGGTGCTCGCGCCCTTCATACTTAAGGCAGAACGCCTGGGTAGTGATGAAGTCGGTATCGATAAACGCCACCTTGTTGGCGTATTTGACGGCGAAATCGATGTATTGCGCCTGGCCGAGCGCGATTTTGTCGTAGTCGGAGTATTGCAGCGCCATCTCGTCGCCGCCGAGGTGCGAGAAGACATAATCGCGGCCATACTCCCACGCGCTGGTGGTGTTGAAGATGTTGGCCAGCTTGTTGACCAGCGTCGATTTGCCGCTCGATTCACCGCCGAGCACCGCCACGGTGCGCACGAAGAACGGCTTCACTTCAGTCGGGATGTACTCCCAGTAGCGGAACGGATCCTGACGAATCTGGCTGCCGCTGATGTTCATAAACGATCGATGCGGATCGATCACCACCGCCGGAATACCCAGATGCTGCTGATACATCGGCGCATCCGGTTCTTCGCTGGTATACACGCAGTCGGGCTCAATGCCCTGCTCCGCGAGGAAGGTTTTCACACCGGCGCTCCACACATCCCAGCCGTGCGGATAGGGCTCGATGCCCTCTTCGTTGAACGAATGGATGCGGATATTTTTCTGGTACTTGAAGGTCTGCAGCAGCCAGCGCAGACGATCGCTGATGGTGGGCTGCTGCGACATGGCGCTGTTCTCAAACAGCTGGCGATCGCGCGGATCGTCATGGCCCATGATGATGTGCAGCTCATCGACCTGGCTACAGGCGCGCTGGATCAGGTAGATGTGGCCGGTGTGCAGCGGATAGAACTTCCCGAACACCACGCCCACGGTTTTGTCGCGACGCGGGAATTCCAGCCCGAGAAAACGGTGCAGCGCTTCCAGCTTCTGCGCGCTCGGGCTTTTGATTTTGGCATTCAGCAACTGGCTCAGATAGCCTTTGGTCATCCCGCTGGCATCAGCCACCTGCTGTAATGTATGTCCCTGCTGGCGAATCGCGGTTTTCAGATAGTCAAACGATGACATGTGGTGCCTCCTGCATGGAATTAGAGGGATGGTGCGCGCGGGCCCTCACCCCGGCCCTCTCCCGCCAGCGGGAGAGGGGGAAAATCCTGAACAGAGCGATAAATGGCAGATCAACGCCGTACTTCCCGCCTCTCCGATCGGTTCCCTCTCCCGCAAGCGGGAGAGGGTTAGGGTGAGGGAAAAGGTGGAGCCACAAGCCAAACCTCCCCCAACAACCCGCCTTACAGCTCGTCCAGAATCGCCAGCGCATCCGCCAGCTTCTTCGCGCTATACACCTTCATACCGTCAATGGCCTTCTTCGGCGCATTCCCTGCCGGCACAATGGCGCGCTTAAAGCCGTGCTTGGCCGCCTCGGAAATGCGCTCCTGGCCGCTCGGTACCGGACGAATCTCCCCGGCCAGCCCGACTTCGCCAAAAATCACCAGATCCTGCGGCAGCGGGCGATCGCGCAGGCTCGACACCATCGCCAGCAGCAGCGCCAGGTCTGCACTGGTCTCGGTGACTTTGACGCCGCCGACCACGTTCACAAATACATCCTGATCGGCCATCTGCAGACCGCCGTGACGGTGCAGCACCGCCAGCAGAATCGCCAGACGGTTCTGCTCCAGTCCAACCGCCACGCGGCGCGGGTTGCCCATCATCGAATGGTCCACCAGCGCCTGAATCTCAACCAGCAGCGGGCGCGTGCCCTCCCAGACCACCATCACCGAACTGCCGGAGGTGATCTCATCGCCGCGTGACAAAAAGATAGCAGACGGGTTACTGACTTCGCGCATGCCCTGCTCGGTCATGGCAAAGACGCCCAGCTCATTCACCGCACCAAAGCGGTTTTTGTGGCTGCGCAGCGTGCGGAAGCGCGAATCGGCATCGCCGTCCAGCAGCACCGAACAGTCGATACAGTGCTCCAGCACCTTCGGACCAGCCAGCGAGCCATCTTTGGTGACGTGACCGACCATGATGATCGCCACGCCGCGCGTCTTGGCGAAGCGCGTCAGGTAAGCGGCGGTTTCCCGCACCTGCGCCACGCTGCCCGGCGATGACTGAATCTCCGCCATGTGCATCACCTGGATCGAGTCGATCACCATCAGCTTCGGCTGCTCCTGCTCGGCGATCAGGCAGATCTGCTCAATGCTGGTTTCCGACAGCATATTAAGGTTTTCCGTCGGCAATCCCAGACGATGGGCGCGCATCGCTACCTGTTGCAGCGACTCTTCGCCGGTGACGTACAGGGTTTTCATACCTTCCGCCAGCTTACACATCACCTGCAACAGCAGCGTTGATTTACCGGCGCCAGGGTTACCGCCAATCAGTATCGCGCTGCCCGGCACCACGCCGCCGCCCAGCACGCGGTCAAACTCTTTAAAACTGGTCGAGAAACGCGGCAGCGCTTCCAGACTGATTTCCGACAGCTTCTGCACCCGGCTGGTGCCGGCGCTACCGGCATAGCCGCTCAGGCGCTCATTGCGCGCGGCCGCAGGCGAGGCGGCAATGCGCACCTCGGTAATGGTATTCCAGGCGTGACAGGCGCTGCATTGCCCCTGCCAGCGCGGATAGTCAGCGCCGCATTCGTTACAGACGAAGGCGCGTTTTGCCGCTTTGGCCAAATCAAATCCTCAGTTAACGCTCTTCGTGAATCAGGCTGCCGGTGAGAATGCAGAACACTCCCATCAGGTCAGCATGGCGGATAATCACTTCCGTCTGCTCATTCACTTTGGGTTTAGCATGATAGGCGATACCCAGCGCCGCGGTTTTAATCATTGGCAGATCGTTAGCACCATCGCCTATCGCCACGGTTTGTTCCGGTGCGATGTCAAAGCGCTGGGCCAGACTGTTCAGGGTATCGGCTTTAAATTGCGCGTCGACGATTTGCCCCAGCACTTCGCCGGTCAGCTTACCGTCACGCATTTCCAGTTCGTTGGCCACCGCAGCGGCCAGATGCAGCGTCTGCCGCAGGTGATCGGCGTAGAAGGTGAACCCGCCCGAGGCAATCGCCACCTGCCAGCCCAGCGCCTGCAACTTGTGCACCAGCGTGGTCAGGCCCGGCATCAGCGGCAGCGTGTCGCGCACCTGCTTTAGGATGTTGGCGTCAGCGCCGGCCAGCTTCGCCACGCGCTCACGCAGGCTGGCTTTAAAATCCAGCTCGCCGCGCATCGCGCGTTCCGTCACTTCCGCCACCTGCTCGCCACAGCCCGCCAGTTTGGCGATCTCATCGATGCACTCGATCTGGATGGCGGTGGAATCCATGTCCATTACCAGCAGCCCTGGCGTTTTCAGATGGGGAATTTTGCCAAGCGGCGCCACATCAAAGCCAGCCTCATGCGCCAGCTTGCTGGCACGCGGTGTCAGCGAGCCCGCCAGCCGGATTACCTGATACTCATCGACATTCCACGCGCTGACGATCACCATCGCCGCGCCCAGCTGATGCTGATAATCGGTCAGTTTTTGTTTATCGAGCCCGCGCCCATACAGTAACCAGCCAGTCCGACCGGCACGGTAATCCAGCGGCATCACTTCATCACCGCTCAGGGAAAGGGGTAAACCCGGCCAAAGAGAGACATCGGCGGGCAGATCGCACCAGGTAAGACGATTTGGCATTACAGCTCCTGTAGGGACAACAAAACCACGCAAGAGGCTACCTTGTCTGCGCGGGTTCTGGCAACATAATTGCCAGCCTTTCTGCTGTTACGTCACACGGGTTTCTGATGGTCAAAACCGCACTGAAATTTCGCCTGCATCGCACGGTGATCGTTCTTATCTCGCTGGCGCTGTTAGTGGTGCTGATGCAGGGCGCGTCATGGTTTAGTCTTGGCCATCAGATGGCCCGTTCCGAACAGGTCGAGGAGCTGGCGCACACGCTGACGCGCCAGGTGGCGTTCAGCCTGAAACCGCTGATGGATAACAGCGACGATAACCGCACGCAGATTGAAGCCATCCTGAATCAGATGACGGATAGCAGCCGTGTGCTGGACGCTTCGGTCTATGCCGACGACGGCAGCCTGGTGGCCCACAGTGGCGAGAGTATTAATGTGCGCGACCGCCTGGCGCTCGACGGTAAACGTGCCGGTAGCTATTTCAATCATCAGATTGTCCAGCCGCTGGAAGGGAAAGAGGGTCCGCAGGGTTTTCTGCGTATCACGCTGGATACGCATGTGCTGGTGACGGAATCGCGTCAGGTGGATAACACCACCAATATTCTGCGCCTGATGATGCTGCTGGCGCTGGCGATCGGCATTATCCTGACCCGTACCCTACTGCGCGACCGCCGCACCCGCTGGCAGCAATCACCGTTCCTGCTGACGGCCAGCAGAACGGTGAAAGAGGATAAAGAGGAAGAGACGGCGGCGGAGAGTGTGGAGACGGAGAGGAAAGAGGGTTGAGTTCATTGGGGCAGTGCGGTCTGATCGCTTGCTGCAACGAGTTTTAACACCGGTCGGGCGATGACAGTCAGGATAGAGGCGGCTGCATGATCCTGACGGCGGGCGGCTAAAGAGAAAAGCCGGGAGGATCACGGGGATCGCTTCCGGCTTCTTTAACTATATTTCTTTTTCTAAATAGCTATCGACTGCTTTTTCCATTCTATCCAAAACATCTGTAATTGGATTAAGGTAGTCGTTATACATTTCTGCATAACGACGGACAAAGCCTCTTAAGACATTGCTCTTTATTTCATTATTAATAACTTCCACTTTTAAATGTTCAAGATCATTAATAAAAGCCCGCAAATCTTCTTTGCGCTCATTTTTTATAACAGATTCAATATTATCAATTGCTTTATCTATTTCAGATAAAAGTGATTTTTTATACAAGCGTAATGTTTCTTATGTGGAAAGATAACTTTTCACTACTTCTTCAGCATCAGACATTTGATAAAGAAGAGGATTATCATAATTATTATATATTTCTAAATATTCTTTTACTGAGTTGTGAATTTCATTGCAAGTCAAAATATCCATTTCAACATCTTGGATAGTTTTCTTATATTTATCAACGATATTATTGAGATCAGCTTTATGAAAAGCCACTTTTTCTTTTTCCAGATTCGAAAGAGTTCCACTTAATATATTTAACTTTTCGGTTTTTGTTTTCATGAAATTAGCCTAAATTGATTTAATCTCCCTAATATTCAATATCCAACTCTGATGCCATCCTCGGGGAAGAATGATTTAGTCTGCTCCGTCAGAGATTATTGAACCAGACTTGATTTCGCGGTGCAACCTCCCCTAACTGTAGAACGGTGCTTTTTTTAGCGGAGTTAATCTTCTGATGTGTCTCATTTTTTGCGGACAGTTTTTCCTGCGTTCTGCCGCCCGATTACACGATGAGCTCGACGCGCACCTCTTCCTTGATAACTAGTTTAAAATCAGCAACATAGAAAATCATGGGCCATAAAAATGCATTAAAGTATCAAGATCGTCCTGATCTTTTTTAGTTAATGTATTTTTATCCATGCTGTCATATTTATGTCTAATTCCTTTCATTGGAATAGAGCTATTGTTGGTTTTTACTAAATCCATTAATTCATCAATATCAGACTGATTTTTTAAAGTCCTTTTCAGCAGTTCCAACAGCATTAATTCTGCATCTTTTTTATCTAGTGTATACATTCTATTAATCCGGTAGCATTGTAATTGAGTCAAAATGGATAACTTGTCCATCTGCATGTGACTGTAAAGCAACACCTTTATCATATTCGGGGTATGCAGAGGCAAAGGGTTCTAATCTGGTTGGATGAATATTACCATCCCATTTTGGACAAAAGATGCAGGCTTACCATTTTTGATATAACTGTAAAGTATCGAAAGTATCACGCATGCGGGCATCACTCCATGCCGGGGCAATCTGGAAACCATCTCTGGCAACACTATCGGGTAATAGGGGAAATTCCGGCGCCGTCATACTTTTTAGCGAGGGTAATCTGCTGATGCTAATGCATTTTACGGACAGTTTTTCCCGCATTCAGCCGCCCGTTAACACGCTGCCCCCGACGCGTACTTTAGCCCCGCTTACGCTGCCTCCCCCGCTTTAACCGCTAACCACAGTCACCACGGAGGAGTTGATTATGGCTGAGTACGTTCTAAGTCAGTACGGGGAATATTCAAAATGCAGTGGCGTATTATCGTTGACTGGCACCCCATGGTGATATGCCGCAGATGAAAATTGCGGGTAAATGGTTGGCTGAAGAGGGATTTGAGATGGGCACCAGCGTCAGTTTTAAGTTGCTGGACGGCTGTCTGCTGTCGATCCCCGACAGTTGCGAAGAGAGCCGGCTGCGCCAGGAGCAGGTGCGGCTTTAGCAGCAGCGGCGGAAGATTGAGCTGGCCCGGCAGCAGGCGTTGGCGTTGCTGGCTCAGGCTGGCAGCTAAAATAAAAACCGGAAGGATCTTCTTGATCACTTCCGGCTATATATAGATATATTAACTTGTTACTTGATAAAGTTCTTTTCGCAACTGATCTAACCGTGCATTTTCCTTTTTTAAAGGATTTCCGTTACTGTGCAAAACCAAATCATTAAAAGAGCCCATGCCACCATAGGCCGTTCTTAAATTATAAATACCCTCATGATAATCATCATCCAGTTGCCTTAGACACTTATCAAAATATCTAGCCCAAGATACTTCACCATTATCCAGTAGTATTTTTATTATTTCTTTTGTTACTCTTTTAATTTCATTTTTCATAGCATCGGCCATTTTCCTATCACTGTTCCCACGTTCCAGGGTTCTAATATCACTATTTGCTCTGTCCCACCAAGATAGAAGCCATTCTGATAGCCAACCTCGCCCACATCAACTTTAGTTCCAGCGGGTATTTTTATTTCATATACGCTATCAAGTGGGGAAGCAGAGCCATTAGGCCATTTTGGCAATACTGCTTTATCCACTCGAGTCTGAATAATACTTTGTGGTATATCTAAACTAAAGAAGCGACCAAATGCATTTGTTGACACACCCGACCGATAAAAATATTCATCCTCAGAAAGGATTATTTCTCTATATTTTCCACCGGAAAAAGTTTCAGCCAACTCTTTATCTAAAGGTCCGGGTTTTATTGCTGAGTACCTGCCTGTCTCTTTTCCAAGAGAGTATTTACTCAACCCCCACGGATCCATCCACCCCAGCGCATTCGGCGCATACTGGTACAGGTTCAGCCCACCCGCCAGTCCTATCTGGTCATAGGGAGGACTCTAACATCGTCATACCTTTTAGTGGGATTAACATGCTGCTTTTATTATCTTTTCATGGGGGCCTTTCCCACTTTCAGCAGGCTGTCAACACGATGAACATGGACGCGTGCTTTTGCCCTGCCCACGCGACCGCCCAGCCATGACCTTCCCTATCTGTACTCCTAAATACTACCAGCCACGCTTTGAACGGCAACCCGTGCACGGCAGCTTGCTGTTCGCCGGGCACGGCCGGCACAGAGCCCACTGGTGATGCCACTACCACTTGGATTTACCGGGGGTAGCGGCTGCATGTGGCGAAGTTCGGGGTCAGTAAGAAGTTAACCATGCAGGTTGAACAGGGCTGTCTGATCCTGACGGCAGGCAGCTAAAATAAAAAGCCGGAAGGATCTTTAGGATCGCTTCCGGCTTTTTCTCAGCAATAGTGGAAATATATATCACTTATTAAATCGCCATCTGCCTGTTCGACAGTGACTGCTTTAACTTTATTAAAGTCGGCTAAAATCCCTTTTACTGGAACATCATCTCTGGATATATATTCATAGAAAGGTTCTCTTTCATTCTCAGGTACATATTTATTTATCAAATAAATAAGATTTTCTCTTAACTCTTTATCTGTCATAGCATTTACTCTGGAAGAATACTGACTTTATCAAAGAAAACAGAATAGCCTTTTTCTGTCGGCAATAATTGTAATGCACCACCTCTACCATATTCTGGATATGCGCTAGTGAAAAGCTCATACCCGGGCCCTTTATCGCCGTTGGCAAGTGGAACCTTAACTTGTGGAACGCCATTCTTGTAAAGCTGTAGCGTATCAAACTCTCCCAATAATCGGGCATCACTCCACGAATCAGGATTACCTTTTTCATAGAAAATTTGATAAGCATCTCTGGCCTCACTACCAGTTTTATATTTTGTATAACCAAAATAGCTTAATGGTGCCGACTTATTTTCTATCGTTTGTTTAGCAAATTTACTGTTCATATAACGATATGCAGTTGAAGGCATCGTCGCACTTGGTCCATCAGGCCCGACATAAAAATCAGGTTTACACTTATTCAGCCCCAGCGGATCTATCCAGCTGAACGCATTCGGCGCATAAGCATACAGGTTTATCCCACCCGCCAGCCCTATCGGGTCCTGCTGCGTAAACCGCGCACTGTCCGGATCGTAGTAACGAAACAGATTGTAGTGCAGTCCGGTTTCACGGTCCAGGTACTGGCCCTGCATACGCAGGTTCTGGTCGTAGCCGGGCAGTTGCTGATGAGTTTCGCGCAGCAGTTTGCCCCATGCGTTATTGATGCCTTCCCAGCTGATGCGGCCTTCGCTGTCTGTCAGGCGTTCCGGCATACCGTTAGCGGCATTGTGGAACCAGAAAATCTCCGCGCCCTCATTGCCGTCAATACGCGCCAGCGGTTCATAGCTGTTTGCGTCGCTGTATACGTAGGTCAGTGGCACTTCGTCGTGTATTTCCTGCAGCAGACGAAAACCGTCCCAGACGAAGCGGGTGAGGGTCGCTGCTCCGGCCGGCTTGCCGTGCAGCAAACGCTGCACGCGCTTGTTGATGCGGCGCCCGAGCGGATCGTAGCGGAAATTCACCTGCACCTGAGGCTTGTTGCGATCGCGCGGTTCGCTGACAACTTCGATCAGGCGATGCTCGTCATCATAGCGGTAGCGCCAGCGCGTCTGACCGTCATCCTTTTCACTGGTGCGACCGTGCACGTCGTAGCGCCAGCGGATGCCGTTCAGCTGCGTAACACGGTTATGCGTTACCGCTGCTGCCGCGCTGCGGTCCAGCGGATTACCCGCGCCATCCCAGCGCCACGTATCATTACCAGGCTGAGCACCTTCCTGCGCCAGCAGGCGGCCCGCGCTGTCGTAGTGCCAGAGCGTCTGGCTGAAAGGATTGTCGTCGCGCTGTTCGCGGATCAGGTTGTTGCCGTAATCGAAATCACGCCGGCGTGACCAGCGGCGCGGTGCCGGGCGCTGTGCCTCACCGTCGAACACATCGCGACGCACCAGCCGACCCAGCCGATCATAATCGCTGCGCGTGGTCAGTCCGCCCTGACTGCGGCTCAGCTCGCGGTGCAGCGTATCACGCGTAAATTCGCTGACCGGCAGGTTATCCAGCGCGATGCTCAGCAGATGGCCGCTGCCGTAATACAACTGTTTCAGCTGGCGGCCATCCGGCAGCGTCAGCGCAGTGCAGTTGCCCAGCGCGTCGTACTGCCACGCCAGACTGCCCTGATCGCCCTGCTCCGCAATCACGCGACCAGCTTTGTCATACGCGAAGGTAATCGCCTGCTCGGCTTCACGGCTCCACTGGTTTTCCCCCAGTGGCAGATGCTGCGCCACGCTTGCCAGCTGGCCCGCCTCGGTATAGTCATAGCGCGTCTGGCCTTCCGGGGTGATGCGCGCCATGAGTTGCCCTGCCGGGCTGAAGGCAAAGCGGTGCGTAATCGCCTGCGGGTGACCGGCGGCGAAAGTGCGGGCAACTGCGCGTCCGGCGGCATCGTAGTCGTAGCGAGTTGCCACACCGTCCAGCCCGATCTGCGCCAGCAGCAGCGAATCTGCGCCCCATTCGAAGTGGTAGCTTTCACCGTTTTGATTTTGCAGCGAGATTAAACGTCCACGGCTGTCCCAGCGGCGCTGCACCTCTTCGCCCTGCGCGTTTCGCGAGAGAGTCAGTCTGCCGGCCTGGTCGTAAGCGAATTCGCTGCGTTTACCGTCTGCCGAGGCATACGCCACTGGCAGACCACGTTCGCTCCACTCCAGACGTTCTTCCCAGCCTTCAGCACGTTCCATCTGCCGGGGCCGCCCGGCGGCATCATAGTAGTATCGCGTTTCTTCGCCATCGGCTGCTGTAACACAACTAATCCAGCCCAGCGGATGATAACGGTAACGCGTAGTCTGGCCGGAGCAGTCCGTCTCGCGAATGACCTGCCCGGCATCGTTATATTCACGGCGATAGCGATTGCCCGCCGCATCAATCTCTTCAGTGATCAGCCCAAACTCATCGCGCAGATAACGCGTGCTGTGCCCGAGCGCATCGACCACCCGTTCCAGTCCGTGATGGATATCGTAGTAATAACGGATGGCAGCGCCGCCAGGCTGGGTGATGACGCTGGGCAGGGCACGATGCGTTAACCACTCTGTGGTCTGCGCATTGCCATCAGCATCCTGCTCTTCAATGCGGTTACCGAGCTCGTCGTAGGTAAAGTTCACCGCATGGCCGAGCGGGTCAATACGGCGCGTCAGCAGTTCATTGTCATCCCACTCGTAGCGCCATTGCTCGCCGCGCTCGTCGATGTAGCAGGTAATCAATCCCTGTGCATTCCAGTGATGCTCGCGCTGCTGACCATCGTAGGTAGAAACGCGGGTAATGCCCGCCGTGAGATCGTACTGCATACGGCAGCCATCGCCGCTGCTGGTGCGACTTTCTATCACCCGCCAGTGATCAAACAGCTGCCAGCAATACTCGCTCTCCAGCCCGCCCGGCAGGCGGTGCCACACCATCAGGCCATCCACGTTATAACGGAAACGGCGCGTTTCAATGCCTGCCGCATCGGTGACGCTGGCAAGCTGGCCATTATCATCAAAGCTCCAGTGCATCAGCGGCCAGTGCTGTTCACCGTCAAAGTGACTGGCAGCGGTAACGCGTTGCGGATGGCGTTCGTCGTTGTAGTGCAGCGTCACGTCAATCGCCAGCGGTTCATCATGGATGCGCACCAGCCGGCTCTGCTCATCCCAGCCCATCTCCAGCGCGTTGCCGTACTCGTCGCTCAGCGAGGCGAGACGCAAGAGCTGCGGGTTTCTGGCGGTGGGTTTGTACAAGCGCCAGACCGCGCCGTCATCGTCAGCGATTGCCACGTCACCGTGCGCATTGCGTCGCACCATCAGTCCTTCGCTGATGCTGTAAAGCACCTCTTTTTCACCGGGCAAGGCAAAACGCAGTTCGCGGCCGTTGTCATCAAACCAGGTGGCCTGATTGCCTTCCAGCGTCAGATAGCTGTCGAACACCGTCGACCAGCCACGGCCAAACAGGCCGACGCGCTGCGTCAGACTGTTATAGCTGCGCTGCCAGCGCAGGGGAAAACGTCCCGGCAGCGAGAAATCACGCTCGGCATCATCATTCAGCACTTTCACGCCGGTAGCGGCATGTACCGGGTGTAGCGCGGAAAATATCGCGTTGATAGACATATCGGCCAGCATGCCGCCGCCCGCCATTGCCAGCGCACACGGCATATTTTTCAGGATCTGACCAGGGCGACCGCGGATCAGCGACAGGCCGATCATCGCCAGCGCCAGTCCCGGCTGTTTGCCGCTTTTGATATCCCGCACCGTTAGCGTTTCACCGCCAATGATGACGTTGGCTGAAACATCATCGCTGATGGTCGCGCCACAGGTGGTGCGATCTTTAGCACGTGCCGCCGGCTGGCCGTTGATGAATACGCTTTTAGATCCTTCGGCGAGATACTGTGGCCCGCTGTGTTTCTCGCACGCAACTTTATCCTGTTCCAGCGGCGAGGTACCTGCGGCAGCGGAGGCAATCGTCGGCTGCCACATCGCCCCGGCGAACTGGTCGGCAACCGCCAGCAGTTTGCCGGCATAGTCGGCAAAAAATCCGGCCGACTGCGCTTCCGGTGGCGGCGTATCGCCTGCCGTCAGTTCACCTGCCGCGCGAGCCGCCGCTAAGCCATTGATGATCACATTATCCGAACCGCTGGCAATGACACCCGCAGGCGACGGCGGGAACAGCATGTCGCCAATGCCATCCGCAGCCGCGCTGATGTCGTCCGTGATACCTGCCACATTCGCCACCGCACCCGCGATGATACCGCTCAGCAGACAGCTACTGCCTACCGCCGCCAGTGCACCCACGCCAACCAGCGGAGCGGCTACGGTAGCCACACCGGCAACAATCGCGCCCATCGCGGCGTAGACCGCACCTTCAGCGACGATACTGGTGATATCGGCGAAAATACTGGAATGAATGATGTCATCGCCCTGGCGGGCCGCGTGCTTATCCATAATTATCCCTTCCGTGGGGCGTTAAGCGTCAGGCTCTGTTTGAAGGCATGCCAGCGTGCCCCGTCTTCTTCATCAAAAGGCCGCATGGCTGAAAAAGTAAATATCATCAACGTATTGGTTTCAGGCACGTTTACTGCCAGCTGACGTTGCCACAGTGCCTGCCCGTTGCGATCAAAAGCCGTTTCCACTTCGATGGCGCGCAACGTGTTGTCGGCTCCCGCCAGCACGCGTGTAAATTCGCTCTGCTCTACATGGCCCATCTGGCTGCGCAACGTATCCCACTGACGGTGAAACTCCTGCTCAAAATCGCTGCCTTCAGCGATTGGCCCACGGCTGACGATCAGCGCCAGCCCGGTAGCTTCATCGCGCAGAATATTCATGCTGGTGTCCTGCCAGCCAGCCGGAAACAGGGCGAACGCGCCCTCGTTGAATTGGTAGTGCATGTTGGATATCCGTTAGAGGAATAAATGAGGATGGATCTATGTGGAATCACTTTAGCGAAACGAACTTAATTAAACCGCTCCATCGCCAGCAGATAATTTCATTTGCATATGAGCTAGTAATTAATATTGACACACTACGCATCATTAAAAACCATCATAATATGACTTATGCGATGTTCTTCAATCTGAAATAAGAGACGCTTTCCATCACCCTCGTAATAAATCCAGTATTGATCATCACTGTCATCAACAGCGCCTTTGCCATAACGACGCTGCAGAGCGCTTTCGCTGTCACCAACTGAAACACCTCTGTACGTTTTGATTCCCGGCGAATTAAGGGTGATTTGCGCTATGATATAGCTATCACTGTCGCGATGCTCTTTTTCCCAGTTCAAATTGGAAGAGTAAATATCAAAACCTGGATATTTATACTGATAATAATGATAATTTCCGGCTTCTGAAGGTCTGTCGCCAGCGTAGCTTTCAGCAATCGGCACTCCAGCGTGCTGCTTTGTCAGATTATCCCATTCGTCTCCCAGTGAGACACGATAATGATTGATTTCCACACTGAAGTCGGAGGCTGAAAGAGGTTTACTGGTACAGTTTACTTGTAAGTTACCTGCAGAGTCCCCCGCAGGGTCGCTATTGAAACGCTTTGCCCAGGCAGCAATATCCGATTGCAAATTTTTCTCAGTATTGTCATTACATCGATAACTTATTTTGCCCGTATTAGCATCTGTCCATGCAGCATAGGTCCTGCCATCAGGTTGTATTACAACGGCTGAAGCCTGTTCCAGGTAGAGATCTCTTAACCAGCCTTCCACAAACAATCCGCCTGCTGATGTCAGGTGCGGTTCACCATACACATCAAAGTTTTGACTGAAGGTATCGTAATCAGGACCCAAAATGCTCTTTAGCTTCAGCAGTACATCTTTGTTGCTAAAAACGGATGAAACTTTATCAAGGCTATTATAATCAGACATCACTACGTCTGCTCTGGCTGACATCATGCCGAAAGCCATAACTGCCACAACACTAAATAAAGCTAATTTTATACGCATCAACTTACCCGACAAGCCGAATTTTAATAACACTCACAGATGTTCGTTCCGGATGATAAAGCCGACTAAAAGAGCAATAAAACCCCGTAGGAATTACTTTTTAACTGGATGAAAAACTCCGTTATCAGATCCTGCATCAGTTAACAAAGAATAATTTTTCTTATCGACTTTAAAACGAAAAAGATGTACAGAAGTATTTGGGTCTCCACCACAAATAGCATAGCGTTTATCCTCTCGAACATCGATAATGAAATATTTACTGTCAGAGACATCATCATAATCATATGCTAAACAATGATCGCGTAATAACGATAGCTTATTATCCCTGATAGCTTTATGTACCGTCAGGACAGTAATATCTTCATCAGTTTGAAGTACATTTTTAGTTTCATAATGGATATTACTTTTAGCTGAAAGAACAGAATAACTAAAAACGGCACAAGAAAAAAACAAGATACACTTTAAGAAATACGATCTGGACATTTTTATTCCCACTTACCATCCTGTGATAGCAATACCTTTTTGCCTCTTGATACCGTCAGCGTCAACGGCTCAAAATTAATGCCATACTCTATATTTCCATTATTGAAAATCATACCAACTGCTTTGGCTGCATCAGGGGAATCAATTGTGTGGCCGGTAAGTGAAATCTGGCTACCATCGCTATTTCTCATGCCATAATACTTTAATTTTTTACAACTGGTATAAAAATTCCCACAGTTATTTACAAGAGTCACGGTGAATCCTGATGTCGAAAAAACCCTACTTTTTAACATTACATTTCTATTTGGCTCTATCTTTTTAAGGGAAAAATCCTTGGGAGCATAAAACTCACCATGGCTCGGCAGTACAATTAAATGCCAAAGCATGGCGTTATTATTTAATGTCAACTCAGCCTCTCCATTTTTACCACCAAAGACAGAGTCAAATTTCACATTAGCTTTATTATTCTTCACAATGCCATGTAAGTTATTCTCATCACCATCAGGGCAATCAATACGATTACCACTATTCGTAATGTAGCAGTAGCGCCCAACCACCTTCCCATCAACTTGCCTGAGCTTGATATTTAACGTGGAATAATCGGAGCTATTTTCATTACCCACAGCACCAGACCACTCACCGTTGAAATCTACCGCAGCCCATACAGGAGCCGCAAAAGAAAGCAATATCATTGAGAAAAAACAGGCCTTTTTTTTTGGAAAATATATTTATTAATCATATTCGGAAACGATATTAATATGGGATCCAGCTAACCTTGCCTTCGAAATTTAATCTGTACGCTGTTCTCCAACACATAGAGAAGTTTATATTTCAGTAATTATCGGGCTTATTGTAGCTATATAATCCACCCAAAATAGAAAACCCCTATGATTGCCAGCGCACTTTATTGTATATAAAAGCGATTCCCTGACCCTCCCCCTGGCAGCCCAGGAGGTTGAGCAAAATAATTAATTGGGATTGTTATAGTCAGGAGCCAAACCCTTGTGGGTTGCAAGCAATCTGTCTTTTTTAACCCAGCCCATGACTTGATCACCATCGTTAGTGAGGTACATAACCCGATAAAATCCATTCTGCTCAACATATGCATAAAGATCATCATTTGGCACAACAAATGTCCCTTTTAATAAACACTTTTCATCAGGCGCTGAATAAAACTGCAAATGTCCTTTCCCTCCGACTTTGTACAGATTATCAGTATTATCAAACCGGACCCCGTTAGAAATCCCTGATTTATCTAATTTTGCACAAAAATCATTAGCTGAAGCTGCCAGGGGCAAGGCAATAATCATCGCCACTAAAAACTTAATCATATCATCCCTCTACCTTTCATAATCCCGATGAGTTTTTTAGCATACTCCGGATCTGTTGCATAGCCTTTCTCTTGTAGCCCCTTCGCCCATTCAACAGGATCTGAAGATTTGAAAAGACTACTGTAACGTTTATTATCCATCAAAAACTGACCATGTTGTTCAATACTCTCTTCAACCGAGCCATAAGTTGCAAAGCTATCAACAATTTTGATTTTCTTACCGTTGACATACTCGTGCGTTACGGTTTCCGCAGCATTTTTAGAACCAAATGATTTTATTCCAAAGATATTGTTACTACTTGTATTCGTTTTCTTATCAAATGGAACCAAATCTCCCCAGCTTGATTCAAGGATCGCCTGCGCCGTAGTGACTTCTGCCGGAACGCCCGTTTTCTTTTCACTGATCTTAGCTGCAGCGTAGACCTTATCAAAAAAAGCTTGTTTATCTGCTGGTAACGGGCGTGCTTTGCGAGCCGGGTGATTTGCTACAGGTGCAGCGGTCGGCTTAGCGGCAGCAGAGACTGCAGCTTTCGGCGCAGCCGGAGCCGCCTGTCCTTTCTGTTTAGGGGGGAACAGGTTCTCAACCGCTTTACTGATATTCTGTTTGTGATCGGCACCAGGCGCACCGGTGCCGGGCTTTGCACCGTCAGTATTCAGGTTCAGCTTGCCGCCGGACGTTGTAATGTGGCCATCGCCCTGCACGAAAATATTGAAGCCTTTACCGACAATATTAATGTGACCGTTAGCGTTGAGTTCAATGGCGCTTTCACCGCACTCCAGACGCAGTTTGGTGCCGGATCCCAGAACATAGGTATCAACTGCTGCATCCATCTTGCCTTGTCCGGTCAGGAGCTCCTCGCCGCCTTTGATACCGTGTACACGGTTGGTCTCAACGCGGTACAGCTCATTGCCGCCAGCATAATGGCTGTGGTTATTGGCAACTGAGTGGCTGGCATCGTTTTTAACGTGCGTATCCATGTTTTTCTGCGCCTGGATCCAAAGATGCTCCTCGCCCGCCTTGTCCTCGAAGCGCAGCGCGTTTGCCGTGTCCGCCGTGCCGTCCTTCGAACGGCTTAAAAAGCCCATCTGCGTCGCCGCCGCCGGCAGCGCCCACGGCGGCATGCTCGCCTCGTTGTACACGCGACCGATGATCAGCGGCCGGTCCGGGTCGCCGTTGATGAAGTCCACCACCACCTCGTCGTTCACCCGCGGGATCTGCACCCCGCCGAAGCCCTGGCCCGCCCACGCGCTCGACACCCGCACCCAGCACGAGCTCGTGTCGTCGCCCTTCGCCAGGCGGTCCCAGTGGAACTTCACCTTCACCCGGCCGTAGCGGTCCGTCCAGATTGACTCTCCCGCCGGGCCCACCACCTTCGCCGTCTGCGGCCCGTGCGTCTTCGGCCACGCCGTCGCCGGTTCCGCCCGGTACGTCACCGACGACGGCAGCACCGTGAACGCGATGTTGTGCCGCGCCCCGCCGCCGCCGCTCGCGTACCCGTTCTCCTCAAAGTCGTACCGCGCCGACGTCACCAGGTACTCTCCGTTGTCGCTGAAGTGCGGCGCGTTCACGATGCCGAACCGGTACCCCGGCGCGATGCCCGTCGCCGTCCCCGTTCCGCTCACGCTGTGGTGCGCAACCTGCCACACCTCCTGGCGGATGCGCGTGTAAAACTCCCCGTGGCTGTGGTCGACAAAATGGCCCGGCCAGTCGTACACGTCCACCGCCCCCGGCACCGGCGACACCGGGTTCTGCCGCGCCTGCAGCATCCACGCGTTCGGCTTGCGGAAGTCGTAGTCGTCCGTGCTGTACATCCCCGGCGTCACGCTCTCGCACAGCGACCACTGGCTGATGCCCTCCTCCGTCACGCTCCCCCCCGACGCCGTCACGTGGTACGGTATCGTCTCATAGCCCGCGAACGCCTCGTGCTGGTCCGCCCCGTCGCACAGCACCATCACGTGACGCTCCGCCTCGTGGCGGAACCAGTAGTAAATCCCCTCCAGCTCCATCAGCCGGCTGATGAAGTCGAAGCTGCTCTCCTGGTACTGCACGCAGTACTCCCACACCCGGTAGCTGCTGCCCAGCCGCGTCTCCACGTTCACCCCGTTCTCCTGCAGCAGCGTCTGCACTATCTGCGGCACCGTCTGACCCTGGAATATCCGCAGGTTGCGGTCCCGGCGCATCGGCCACAGGTCCGGCTCCACCCGCAGCTGGTACACCGCGTAGCGCGTCCCGCTCAGCTCCTCGCTGCGCACCGCCACCCGCGTGATTTTGCCGTTGAGGTAGCGCGGCGACAGCAGGCTCTGCGTCGGCAGCGTGAACGTGACCGGCTGCCCCAGCAGCGCGTGCCGGTCGATGCGCGCGTCCGTGGCCAGCAGCTCGGCGTTCAGCTCAAACGACTGCGACAGCGCCTCGGCGCCGGTGAGTTTCCAGAACAGCAGGCCGTCCATCGGCAGCTGCGCGGTGATGCGTGAGAACATAAGCAGATTCCGTAACTTATTTAAGTGATTGAGTCATCGGGGGAGGTTAAACACCGGGGAGTGAAATGCAGCATATAAGTATTACGCTAAAAATTAACGAGCGGTCTTATAGTGCTTTTTTCTTATTTCATTTTGAGGATATGCCCGGTGAGACAGGGTAATGTTCCGCCCACGGTCAAATGTAGAGGCGATATAATTTCCACTGGACAGATATCTGACGAGCTCTGACTCTGTAGTTTCAAATTCTTTAGATGTCAGATGGACAGGATTACAAAATCAACTCCGGCGCACTGACAATTTACAGTGTCGGCGAAAAAAAATTCTTTAGCGAGCCGCTCTAAATTATAATTTCCCAACGTACTCAGGGCCCACCATCGCCGGCGATACACTAACGCATCATATATGAAATAGATGAAAACCAACCTGATCATCATTAAAACACATGCTCACCAACCTAAGGAGAATGCTTTTAGAATTATGGCAATACATTTATCCTTAAGCATTACTATCTTCCAGGAGAAAAAATTCTTGCTTATTTTTCTTTGTGGTAACTTGTCTAACCATTTTTAATGAACTCTAGAACAACCATTTAAAGACACTACTATTTCCCCTGCTGTAGCAGCAACGCTATCAGCATCATCATATGGTGCCACCTCTGATTTTAAGCTTTATTGTTTTACTCAGATCATCACCAACAGCTAATTCCAGAAAAGCGCCCCATTGTCCGATATAATGCATCAGCGCTTGTATTTAACTGAGGGTGCTTTTATATTAATCAGATTGATTTAGAGCATCCTGTCCTTTCAGAGAAAGAGGGCTCATCTTTTAATTACAGGTAGGAGGTGATGATATCGATTGATGTACTGATTAATACCATCATCAGACTAATGTAAGTCAATCATTATTCCATCAACAAATTCACTGTCAAATCTGAAATTTACTTATAGCTACATGTAAATTAAGCTTGATGAAGATCCATATTCTTTCATAACATTAAACTCCATTTCAAATAAGCTTGATAAAATATAGTTTTAATCAAGCATTATCGATGCGCAAAGAAGAAAGGATAATCTCAAGGCAACGCTTATTAACTTCGAAGTGATAATCAGAGTGATTACGACGTTTCCCTACCAGCTCAACATAGCACCATAAATTCCCTAGCTCAAAAATATAACTCTGATAAAAAGCACGTACTTTTTCCTCAGAACTCAAAATTTCTCCCTTACAGGTTGACAAGCTCGTACCAAGTAAAGGATTGATTTCATTTGGTATAATAATTAACTCATCTGCTTTAAATGTTACTTCGGATATATTATCTTCAAAGCGAGCAGTTGAAACTCTGAAAACATCCTGCTCAGTGAATACCATTTCTCGCGAATAAAAACAAAGATTTATCACTCCAAAATTAATATCTCCAAATGTATGCTCAACCACCAAACGTGTTTCTGTTAACATCCTAACTTGCCAGGAATCTGGTATTTTAAAAAAACTTTTTTTAGAATTACTAAGATTGACTGTCTTAAGGAGCTCAGCTAAGTCCAGGTTACTGCGATCCATCAAATCCCAGTTCACTACTGTAAAATAAATATCATTAGCAAGTGCCTTATAATCATGCGCTGCACATGCTGCTTTGATAAGAAAATAATTACCTCCGCCGAGCTCAGGATTGTAATCTTTCTGCACTGTAAAACGGGAAATAACCTTATCTCCAGAAGAGTGGATTTTGAGTGTTAACACATCTGCAAAAATCCCACTACCTGATGGGTTTGTAATTAATCGTTGATTTAATATTTCCTCCCCCATTAACTCAAGCTTATTAAATAACCAATCTGCAGGATTCATCTCCCATTGATAGTGTTCATATGCCGCCCATACTTCCATGTAAGGACGTGAGTCGGTTGATACATAGCGTCCGAGATTTGTCAGGCCAACTTCTGTAATATATTTTGGCGATAGTTCTGCGGGTTTCATACGCTTCGGCAAAACAACCCAGTATTGAAGCATTTTCTTTTCAGCCGAAGTATATAAACACTTCCAATAGTCCGCTTCTATATTCTCTAAACTCAAAGTCGAGACCGTTGGAAAAATATAGTCATGTTCAATGTTCATAAAACCCCTTTCATATCAGCTAATATCGCCAAACCAAATACCGTAAAACATAAGAATGCATCCTAAAGATGCAAGTGCTTTGATCAGCATTTGTACTTTAGACCAAACCCTCTCAAAAAAAACTGTTATCCTGAAATAATTCTCAGAAGTATTGTTTTTTTTATGGAAATTAAGAATGATTGAAAACATTGCATTGAGCATAACAACCAAAAATTTACATAACAGCATGGTAATAAATGATGCGGGAATAATTACAGCTAAAGAGCGTGCCGTTTCCCTTTCCATTAAAGGGGTGAACTTTGAGATTCCGACCAAAACAAAAACCAACAAAAAAGCCCCGATCAGCACACTGAAAAACATCCCAATGAAATTACGCCACTCTTTTTTATTAAAGTGATCTTTTCCATTCCAAAGATAGAGCAATGTTAATATTAAGAACATTAAAAAACCTATCCATTTCATTACTAAACCACCCTTTTAAAACTTAGCCACCAATCAAAACTGTAACACAACCTGTAGTAATTGTCCCGTCAGCCTTATCAGTTGCATTAGGATCTTTGATTTCCTCATCATCACCATATAAATAGTCAAAGAAATCAATTATAGGTTTGAATGCTACTTTTACACTCGCATCACCTTTTAAACCAATTAGTGCTGCAACCCCACCAGTTACCCTTACGTTAGCTGAATAGTCGGTATTGTCCCAGAAAGCACTACCACCTAATGCTCCACCAGCTGACCCTACGCTTCCGTCAATTTTCGCTTCACCGGAAACGATACCCAATATGTCAATGTTACCTGACGCTTCACCCTTTACGCCTTTTGCTTCTGCGCCAACATCAAAAGTAAAACCGAGTCTACCATTATTACCAGTATATACTTCGCCAACAGCCTTAGCTTCCGCCGTTGCAATTGTTACATCCCCTGCAATACCGCCATATAATGTTCCTTCTTTTCCTGCAGCAACAGATCCGCCGTATTGTACACCTGTTGCAGTTGCGCTAGTATTCAGGCCATAAATGTTATTACCTCCACCGTACAGTGAACCACTAGCATTAGCGACCGCTAGCTTATTTCGCATCTCACCTCGTAGCATATTATGACTTTTCATATTACCTATTGTAATATCGGATAGTGCAAATCCTGTCGAGGCGGTGTCAAAATCACCGTTGAGATTTTTGTCCTCTATACTGGCATAAATTCCAAAAGCACGGATATCGTAAAGTTCGCCATGTATCACACCATCTTTTACGGCTTCTTTCGCTAGAGTTCCTCCCCAATATTGAGGAGGTATAGCTTTAGAAGTAATTTTCACCGGCGAATTATTGGTGCTGCATTGCGTCCCATCCCCTTCTCGAGCGAGCGGCATACCATTCACAAAAACTGTACTTGAACCCCCGATAATTACGCCACTTCCGTGAATAGAACATGATACAACATCGTTTTTCCGGGCGGCAGGAAAACCACCAATGATTACATCTGGGCTTCCGGATTGAATCTTCCCCGTATGAGCACTAGTATCTATGGTAGCTCTGGCGGCAGGTTGCCCCATAACAATTATCCTTTCGTCAAAATTAGCTATTTATTTTAACCACAGCACCTTTAATATCTGTTAGGTTAACACCACTAATATTCAACGTGTCACTAGCTTTCATATTCACATTTTCACCGCCACCCAAACTGGTTGTTTTTTCACCTTTAAAATGAGCGCTTGAATTACTTTCAGCCTTTAGCTCACCATTGGAAACTATTATTTCCATTACCGATTCCGTAATGAGGATGTAGTTTTCACCAACCTTCAATTTTATCGATTTTGCTGCTTCCAGGAGCGCATTACCTTCTGCATCCATAGTGAAAATTGTTTGGTTTTTACCGACATTAATATTATATTCGCTTCCTGTGTTATTAGTTGAAATTTCGCCTACGTTAATCTCTCTGTTACGTTTAACTGCAATATATTCATCCTGACCAACAGTTTTTTTACGATTCACACCTACATCATGTGTCTCACTGTGTTCAATCTCGGTATCCATATTCTTTTCAGCATGGATCCAAATTTGCTCATGACCTGCCTTATCCTCAAAACGAAGCACATTTGCATTATCTTTATGTCCATCCTTGCTTCTGCTATAAAACCCCATCTGCGTCGCCGCCGCCGGCAGCGCCCACGGCGGCATGTTCGCCTCGTTGTACACGCGACCGATGATCAGCGGCCGGTCCGGGTCACCGTTGATGAAATCAACAACAACTTCATCACCAACGCGCGGGATCTGCACCCCGCCGAACCCCTGGCCCGCCCACGCGCTCGATACCCGCACCCAGCACGAGCTCGTGTCGTCGCCCTTCGCCAGTCGGTCCCAGTGGAACTTCACCTTCACCCGGCCGTAGCGGTCCGTCCAGATTGACTCACCCGCCGGGCCCACCACCTTCGCCGTCTGCGGACCGTGCGTCTTCGGCCACGCCGTCGCCGGCTCCGCCCGGTACGTCACCGACGACGGCAGCACCGTGAATGCGATGTTGTGCCGCGCCCCGCCGCCGCCGCTCGCGTACCCGTTCTCCTCGAAGTCGTACCGCGCCGACGTCACCAGGTACTCTCCGTTGTCGCTGAAGTGCGGCGCGTTCACGATGCCGAACCGGTACCCCGGCGCGATGCCCGTCGCCGTCCCCGTTCCGCTCACGCTGTGGTGCGCAACCTGCCACACCTCCTGGCGGATGCGCGTGTAAAACTCCCCGTGGCTGTGGTCGACAAAATGGCCCGGCCAGTCGTACACGTCCACCACCCCCGGCACCGGCGACACCGGGTTCTGCCGCGCCTGCAGCATCCACGCGTTCGGCTTGCGGAAGTCGTAGTCGTCCGTGCTGTACATCCCCGGCGTCACGCTCTCGCACAGCGACCACTGGCTGATGCCCTCCTCCGTCACGCTCCCCCCCGACGCCGTCACGTGGTACGGTATCGTCTCATAGCCCGCGAACGCCTCGTGCTGGTCCGCCCCGTCGCACAGCACCATCACGTGACGCTCCGCCTCGTGGCGGAACCAGTAGTAAATCCCCTCCAGCTCCATCAGCCGGCTGATGAAGTCGAAGCTGCTCTCCTGGTACTGCACGCAGTACTCCCACACCCGGTAGCTGCTGCCCAGCCGCGTCTCCACGTTCACCCCGTTCTCCTGCAGCAGCGTCTGCACTATCTGCGGCACCGTCTGACCCTGGAATATCCGCAGGTTGCGGTCCCGGCGCATCGGCCACAGGTCCGGCTCCACCCGCAGCTGGTACACCGCGTAGCGCGTCCCGCTCAGCTCCTCGCTGCGCACCGCCACCCGCGTGATTTTGCCGTTGAGGTAGCGCGGCGACAGCAGGCTCTGCGTCGGCAGCGTGAACGTGACCGGCTGCCCCAGCAGCGCGTGCCGGTCGATGCGCGCGTCCGTGGCCAGCAGTTCGGCGTTCAGCTCAAACGACTGCGACAGCGCCTCGGCGCCGGTGAGTTTCCAGAACAGCAGGCCGTCCATCGGCAGCTGCGCGGTGATGCGTGAGAACATAATAAATCCCTGATGATTAACTGTGTGGATCGAGCAACCAGACGCCTTCTTCGCTGATGGTCAGCGTTTGCTCGCGCGTGCCGCCCTGGCCGCTGATGGCAAAGGTATAATTGCCTGGCGCCAGTTGCAGCGCGGCAAAACCGTTGGCGGCAGGCACCAGCGCCTGCGGTTTGCCATTCACCTGGACGCGTTCGCCCTGCTGCAGCTTGATGTAAACCTGCGCTACCGGCTCCGGCGGCGGAGCAGGTTGCGGCTCCGCTTCGCGCGGTTTTTCCGGCGTTACCGCTGCCGTTGCGGCTGGCGCTGACGGCGCTGAAGGTGAAACTGCCGGATCAGCAGCTGGCGCGCTGTTTTGCACCGTCTCTGCCGGCGCCGCAGGCTCATCGCCTCCGGACATCAGCAGCCCCACGCACAATCCCACCAGCACGCCCGCGGCCACCAGCCCCGGCAGCGCAAAGCGATGGCGCAGCAGCGATTTCACCGGCGAAAGCGTTTCGGCTTCGTTCGCGTCTTCCACCGGCACCAGCATGGTGCCCGGTCCGCTGATTTTGGCGCTCAGCAGCGGTTCCGGTTCGCGCTCTGGCAGCGCCATCAGCCCGGCAAAAGCATCAATATCCTGCGGCCGATCTTCCGGTTTGAGCGCCAGCGCGCTGTCTACCGCCGTCAGCAATGCCTGGGAGTAGCCCGGCAGGCGGCGCGCGGCCAGCGGCTGGTAGTTATCTTCGATGCTGCGCACCACGCTCACCGGCGGTGGCGCCCCGGTGATCAGCGTATGCAGCACCGCGCCCAGCGCGTAGATATCCGTCCACGCGCCCTGTTCGCTTTCGTCGTTATCGCTGTATTGCTCGATGGGCGCATAGCCCGGACGCAGCATGGTTTCGCTCTCATCCGAGAGGTTGCCAATGGTTTTACGCGCGGAGCCAAAGTCCAGCAGCACCGGCTCGCCGCTGCTCTGAATCTGGATGTTATCCAGCGAGATATCGCGGTGCAGGTAACCGGCGTCGTGGATGGTTTTGATCGCACCCAGCAGCGGCGGCAGCAGGCGACGAATCCAGGCTTCATCCACCAGCTGCGGATTGCGCTCGCGCAGGTTCGATAAGGTGGTGCCGCTGTAAAACACCGTGCCCATATAAGCGGTGTCGTTCTGCACCCAGAAACGCAGCACGTGCAGCAGATTTGGATGGTTGAAGCGGGCCAGCAGGCGCGCCTCCTGAATAAAGCTGTTCAGCCCGGCATGAAAGGTTTTACTAAAGCGTTCGCTGCGCAGCACCAGATTCAGATCGTCGCTGCGCACTGCCAGCGAAGCAGGCATAAACTCTTTGATGGCGATATCACGCTCCAGCTGATGATCCCAGGCACGATAAACAATGCCAAAGCCGCCACCACCGATCACTTCTTTAATTTCAAACTCATTGAAACGGTAACCCACCGGCAGAGCGTTGGGTACGTTGAGGGGATTATCGTGTTCCGACATTTTCGAAAACTCTCTGATCACTAACGGCTTTAGACATCGAACTGGCAAACAAACTCGCCCTGCTCACAGCGTACCTGCACGCGACGATAGCGTTCATCGCGGGCGTGGGCGCTGAGCAGCATCTGGCTCATCTGCGGCAACAGGGTATTGGTAAGGATGGCGTCGACCATGCGGCCACCGGACTCCACTTCCGTGCAGCGCTGCACGATCTGGCTGATGACCGAATCGTCAATCTGCGCGCTGATGCCGTGGTTGTCGGCGAGGCGCTGAACGATACGGCCCAGCTGCAGCCGGACGATTTCCGCCAGCATCGCGTCGCTCAGCGGGTAATACGGCACCACCAGCAGGCGACCCAGCAGCGCTGGCGGGAAGACCTCCAGCAGCGGTTTGCGCAGTGCGGTGCTCAGCGCTTCCGGATCCGGCATCAGCTCCGGATCGGCACACATCGCACTGATCAGCTGCGTACCGACGTTGGAGGTCAGGATAATGATGGTGTTACGGAAGTCGATGTGGCGCCCTTCGCCATCCTCCATCCAGCCTTTATCGAACACCTGGAAGAACAGTTCGTGCACATCCGGATGCGCCTTCTCGATCTCATCCAGCAGCACCACGCTGTAGGGACGACGCCGCACCGCTTCGGTCAGCACGCCGCCTTCGCCATAGCCCACGTAGCCCGGCGGTGCGCCTTTCAGGGTGGAAACGGTGTGGGCTTCCTGAAACTCGCTCATGTTGATGGTGATGATGTTCTGCTCGCCGCCGTACAGCGACTCGGCCAGCGCCAGCGCGGTTTCGGTTTTGCCGACGCCGGAGGGACCGCACAGCATAAAGACGCCGACCGGTTTGTTCGGATTGTCGAGGCGCGCGCGTGAGGTGCGCACGCGTTTGGCGATCAGATCGAGACCGTGCCGCTGGCCAATCACGCGCTGGTTGAGCGTATCGGCGAGATTGAGCACCGCGTCGATTTCGTTTTTCACCATGCGCCCCAGCGGAATCCCGGTCCAGTCTGCGACCACGGCGGCCACCACGCTGGCATCCACGGCGGCAAACAGCAGCGGCGCTTCGCCCTGCACCTGCTGCAGCTGCCGTTGCGTCGCGTCCAGCTCATCGCGCAGCGCGGCTTCACCCTCCGTCACGCAGCGCGCCCGCAGGGCAATCAGCTGATCGACCAGTTCACGCTCCTGCTGCCAGCGCTGCTGCAGCGCATCGCGCTCGGTTTCCAGCGTCGCGCGCTGGGCGGCAACCGCCTGCGAACGCGCCGCATCGCCCAGCCCGACTTTGCTTTCGCGCTCAATGATCTCCGCTTCAATCTCCAGCGCGGCCAGACGATGCAGGCAATCTTCCAGTGCCGCAGGCTGTGCGCCCTGGCTCACCGCAACGCGTGCGCAGGCGGTGTCCAGCAGCGCCACCGCTTTGTCCGGCAGCTGGCGCGCCGGAATGTAACGATGCGACAGCTTCACCGCCGCGCTGACTGCCTCATCCAGCAGCAGTACCTGATGGTGCTTCTCCAGCGCGCTGACGGTGCTGCGCAGCATCAGAATCGCTTTGGCTTCATCCGGCTCCTGCACCTGCACGGTCTGGAAACGACGCGTCAGCGCCGGATCTTTCTCAATGTACTTCTTGTATTCGGCCCAGGTGGTGGCACCGATGGTGCGCAGCTGGCCGCGTGCCAGTGCCGGTTTCAGCAGGTTGGCGGCATCGCCGGTGCCCTGCTGGCCGCCGGCACCGACCAGCGTGTGGATCTCGTCGACGAACAGCACAATCGGCGTCGGGCTGGACTGCACTTCATTAATCAGCGCCTGCAGGCGCGCTTCAAATTCGCCTTTCATGCCGGCACCGGCCTGCAGCATGCCGATATCCAGCAGCCACAGCTGCACATCCCGCAGCGGGGCCGGTACGTCGCCAGCGGCAATACGCAGCGCCAGGCCTTCAACCACCGCGGTTTTGCCAACGCCCGCTTCGCCGGTCAGCAGCGGGTTGTTCTGCCGGCGACGCATCAGAATATCCACCATCTGGCGGATCTCTTCATCACGGCCGGTGACCGGATCGATGCGTCCTTCGCGTGCGCGTGCGGTGAGATCCTGCGCGTACTGCGCCAGCGTGCTGGTGCTGGCTGCCGGTGCGGCACTCTCGGTGCCCGGCTGTGCCACCAGCGCCTGCTGTGCCTCTTTACTGCTGGCGAGCAGCGTGTCGAACTGCTCCAGCAGCGCATCAGCATTGATACGGCCAAACTGGCCGGAGATGCCTTTCAGCACGCTGGCGAGGTTGAAGGTTTTGAGCATGCCAATCAGCAGATGGCCGCCGCGAATGCGCGTCGCACCGTACTTCAGCGAGGCGTAGACCCAGGCGCGCTCGACGGCGCTGTCGATGTGTTCGGCGAGATCGGAAACCGCGCTCGCACCTCGCGGCAGGCGGTCGAGCGCCGCGACGATATCCCGCGTCAGCGCGTTTTCATCCAGTGAAAAATGGCTGATCACCCGCTGTAAGTCGCCATCCTGCTGCTGCATCAGCTGGTGCAGCCAGTGCACCAGCTCAACATAAGGATTGCCGCGCAGTTTACAAAAGGCGGTGGCGCTTTCCAGCGAGGTAAATAACAGCGTATCCAGTTTGCCGAATAACACGGCACGGCTGATTTCTGACATATCGGGTCTCTTTAATGAAAGAAGCAGGCTGTGTAACAGGGAAAAGCGATTGGGCTAGCTTGCGGCTGCCTCAACCTCAAACATGAAATCTTCGCGATCCTGCGGCTGTGGCGCGTGTCCCAGCCAGCTGGTGTAGCCCAGCCGGGCATTGCCTCCCAGCGTGACGCTTTGCACCTCTTCCGCCGCCAGGATCAGGCTGAGGTCCCACTGCATCTCGATGCCGAGATAGTGACGCACCCAGTCGCGCACTTCGCGTGCGCCCGGCGCATCTGGCAGAAAGTGGGCATACTGCTGCGCGCTCAGCGGACCGAGCCGCAGGCGAAAACGGTGCTGCACATCGCGCACCGCCACGCCAAGGAACGCCGATTCGCCCAGCCGCGGCATCTGGCGTCCGGCCCCCAGCCGCGCCTGATCGCGCGCGTCCAGCGTCAGCCACTGCGGCACGTTCTGTGCCAGCTGCACCGGTACACCAAAGTAGTGACGCAGAATGCGCACCAGCCCTTCAGCGTCGTGACCGTGGCGGCTAAGATGGCCGACCAGCATCAGCCGCGCATGCAGGCTGAGCGAACTGGCCTGCTGCTGCGCCGGTAAACCGATGCCAGCCAGACAGGCAAGGTAATCGACAAAGCGGCGGTTATCGGCGCGATCCAGCGAGACGGCCGGCTGCGCATCGGCCCAGGCGCGATAAAACAGCAGCGTGGCGCGATGGTGAAAGATGTCGGCAAACGCCGCCAGGCTGTGATCCTGATGGTGCACGATGCGCTCGTGCACATATTCCGTCAGGTGGGTCGGCAGCGGACCGTTGGGGCCAAACAGCCCAAAGCTGTAAATCGCCACGTCATGGCGCGCGTCCTCTGCGCGCGGCTGCACGCTGGCCAGCGTTGCCGGGGCAAACGCCAGCGACGGTTGCTGACCAATGCGCAGCGCTTCGAACTTCGGCAGCGGCGCACGTCCCAGCGGATAGCGCTGGCCGCCCTGCGCATCCAGCCGGCGCAGCAGCTGAAACAGATCGTAGCGCCACGGTGCCGCCATCACTGCCTGCCAGAAATCGTCCGGCAGCCGCTGGGCGCGCTGCAGCGGAATGATCTGCGCCTCGCTCATAGCAGCGCCTTCCTGCCCATGCGCGGCGGCCAGTAGCCCACCTCGCCGCGCTGCTGGCTGTTGAGGGTGAATTCGGTAAAACTATTCAGCGCCACCAGCCGGCTGCACACGCGTTCCAGCACGCTGCCGAGCAGCCACGGGCTGGCACCGGAGAATGCCTGTTCGTCGACCTCCAGCGTGATGCTGACGCCGCGCGCAAACACCACCGGGCCCGGTTCCGGCACCCGGCGATTGACCGCGCTAAGCTGGCAGTGGCGAATACCGTCAATCTGGCGCGCCACCGCCGCTTCGGCGAGATTAGCGTACAGGCTCAGCAGCTGGCGCAGCGCGGCGGCGCCCTGGCCGTCGCTGCTGTCCATCAGGCTCAGGTAGTTCATCTGCAGGTGACTGATCAGACGCCACGCGGAGAGCCCTTCGGCTAGCGCCGGACGCGGCGGCGTCGGGCCTTTACACAACTTCAGCTGACCGACCGGGATCGAATCCGGCATGACGAAATTGCCCTGCTCCTGCTGCAACAGCATCAGCGGCAGATCGCGGCTGGTGCAGAGCACGTCTGCCGACAGGTAGCGCATGTCGTCGCGCCACGGCGTGTGATGCTCATCCACCAGCGACAAAAACACTTCCGAGCCGATATAGCCGGTGCGCGTGCCGTAACGCTGCGCCTGCTCAGACAGCGTGCGCTGCTCACGGCGCAGCGAGAAATAGGCACCGTAATCGCCGTCGTCGCCGCTGAAGGTGCTCCAGAACGGGCGGAATAACTGCTCTTCGCGCTTGCCCTCAACGGTGGCGAACAGCCGCTGCACCGAGTGCACTTCGTAGTCCAGCGGCCGGATGTTATCCACTACCAGATGATATTCGTGCTGGCTGTCGCTGACCTTCAGGCGCTCGGCCGTTTTGGGAAACAGGTTGATCACCGGCGTGCAGTGCAGTGCCAGATGGCTGCTGTCCACCACGCTTTCCAGCGCGCTGTCAGCCTTATCCAGCAGGATGATAATGTCGAATTCCTGCGCGTTATCGCAGCGGCGCAGAAACGGTGCCAGCTGGCTCAGGCTGATGAACTGGAAGCGCGCCGGAAAGGCAAAATACTCCTGCAGCAGCCGGTAGCCGTCGAAGTTACGCAGATCGTCCGGCAGCAGCGCCTGCTCTGGCGCAAAGCCCTCCTGCTGTAGCGCCTCATCCGGCAGCACCTGACGCAGCGGCTTGTGTTCGACTGATTGCAGCACGATGCTGACGCGGTGCTGCATCAGCAGCTCCAGCAGTTTCTGTGCCTGAATGTCCGGGCCGCTGAGATACAGCATTAAATCGGCGACATTCAGCTGGCTGAGCGACGAGATGCCTTCGCAGGCGATACGCACGCGCAGCGCGCTGGCGGCACCGCGACCGCTGAGCTTCAGTTCGCCCAGCGGCAGATCGCCCGGCACGCCGCCGAGTGAAACGTCGCTGATGCGCAGCGGATGCAGCGTGACATCGTGCGCCGTGGTGTAGCTGCAGGTGACGCCGCTTTTTTTCAGGTGCTGGCTCTCCATCATGGTGCCGCGCGGCACGTGGAAGCCATTACTGATGTCGCCTTTGCGGCTGTCCGGCGTGAGCTGTGCAATCGCCATTGACGGCGTAGGTGACAGATAAGACGGTGCAATCATCTCCAGCAGCCGCTGCGAGAAGCGCGGGAACTCGGCGTCCATTTTGAGCTGCACGCGCGAAGTCAGGAAGGCAAAGCCCTCCATCAGCCGCTCAACGTAAGGATCGGCAACTTCGATGCCGCGCATCCCCAGCCGCCCGGCGACTTTCGGATAGCGCGCAGCGAACTCCGCGCCCAGCTCACGCAGATAGGCCAGTTCGCGGTTGTAGTAGTCGAGCAGTTTGCTGTCCATGATTAACCTGCATCCAGTAGTTCAAAATGACCGCTTTCCAGATCAACCTGGGTGCGGAACAGAAACTCCAGCGGATAAGGCACGCACCACAGGCGGCCTTTGATCTCAATCGATAACACGTTGTGCAGGCTGAGCGACTTCAGATCGCTGACGCAGCGTACCTGCAGCCCCTGCGGCAGAATGCGCGGCTCAAAGTGCAGAATGGCATCGGTCATTTTGCGCTGCATATCCTGCCATTCGATGTCGGAGATGTTCTGTCCGGCCAGCGGCGCCACGCCAAAATTCCACACCGAGCGCTGCACTTCACCAAAGGCGCTGAGATCCTGCTGGGCTTCGTTGTTGATGGTGTTAAACAGCCACTGCAGATCGCGCAGCACGTGGCGGCGCAGCGTGCTGTGGGAAATCAGCGTGGTGTTGCTGGCTTCGCTCTGCTTGTCCGGCGCGTTGTCAGTCAGACGATCGAGTAACGAGGATTGCAGCTTGTCGCGCGCGGTTAGCGCGTCGCGATTTTTACGCGCGCGGAAACCGCCATGCAGCTGGGCATAGCCGTCGTTGTGCGAGCTGTTATCACGGCTCATCGCTGCCGCCTGGCTGGAACGTCAGCTGCTGCAGCGTCAGCAGCGGATACTCGCCGCTGTCGCTCAGCCACAGCTTCTGCCCATGGCCGGTAAACTGACTGTCATCGTGGCCCAGCGGCTGCCATTCCGTGACGCTGGCGCGCAGATAACGCTCATCCGCCCCCGGCAGCAGCGGATAGCGCACCGGGATCTGGCAAATCTGCTCGCTGCCATCCACCAGCTGCACGCGCGTATGGCGCCAGACCAAATCGGTCACGCTGGCAGGCGCCTGAAATTCCATCTCGCGGATCGCGGCGAACGGAATCCAGTAGTAGCGGCCGTTGGCGATGGCTTCGCACACCGGCCCGAAGCGGCTGTCGCCGTCCATCAGCCACGCGAAGTCTGCCGTCTGTTCCTGCTGCTGCAGCTGACCCGGATTGGCTTCGGCCTGCGCCAGCGCGGCGGCACGTTGCTCAGCCCCCTGCGCGAAGTCACCGCGGATGTCGGCGCTCAGCGCAGCCAGCAGGGTTTCACACCACGCCCACGCGCTGCCCGGCAGTTGCGGCTGCGCCTCGCCGCGCAGTACCGCTTCACGCTGCTGCTCACCGGCAATGGCCTGCTGCAGTAAGGTAACGGTCGGCTGGGCCTGGGGCGTCAGCGCCAGCCATGATTGCAGCTGGGTTTGCGCGCGCGTCCAGTTACCCGCCAGGCACAACAGCTGCACAAACGCCGCGCGCAGGTCGGCATTGGCCGGGCTGGCCTGAATCTGGCGGGTGATATCGGCGAGGTTATCGGCCAGTGAGGCACTGGCCAGGCGCGATTGTAACGACTCCATGCAAGCTCCTTTTGCGTTAGTTGATGGTGCGGTAAACCGCGGCGGCGGGATCTTTCAGCTCCGGATGCAGCTGCTCTACCAGCTGGACTTTCAGCGGTGCGCTGGCGCTCAGCCACGGCGACCACACTTTGCGCACTTCCTGCAGTCGTGCGCGTAGTGCGCTCTCATCGGCGGCATCGCTGGCGGGCATCTGCACCACCACCTGATCCGGTGCCTGCCAGCCGTTGAACTGGCTGCTGAACGGCAGCACCAGCCAGCTGTCTGGCGACTTCTCGTTGCTCAGCACCATGCGTTCGCTGTTGACGGTGGTGATGCTGAGCTCGGCGCTCTGCTGTTTGTTATTCAGGCCGGCAATCGGGAAGCCCTGCAGGAACGTCACCACTACGCTTTTCGCCGCACCGTTGCCCATCTGCGTCAGGCTGCTGCGGCCGCTCAGCCAGCCATCCTGACCGCAGCTCAGCCCCTGTTTGGACGGCACGAACAGCGCGCTGGTCTGCGCCGGATGCTGCCACCAGGTGCGGAAGTGACAGCCGTCGAGCAGGCTGAACTGCAGCCACGGCGTGGTATCGGCCTGCGGCGAGTTGAGCACCGGCGCGGCAGGGGCAACCGCAGCGGTTTCTGGCTGCTGCACGGGCGCGGGCGGCGGCGTTACCACCGTTTGCCACTGCTGCGCTTTGGCAGCGCTGCCGCTGGCGATCGGGTTGCCGTCATCATCATTGAGCGCCCAGTTGAGCTGCTGCAGCGCTTTACACTGCGATGCCATCAGCCCGGCGACGCGCGGCAGAAAATCCTCCAGCGCCGCGACGTTTTTCGCGCCGTGGGTGACGATGCGCAGATCAACATTGCGCTTACACCAGCTCGCCAGCTGGTTATCTTTCACGTCATCAATCCAGACATCCAGTTTCTGTGCCGGGGACTGCACGATGCGATAGTTCTCAGCAAATGCGTGCGTGCTGAGCAGCAGCGCAGCCAGACCCAGTAATCCATGTTTCATGTTGGCGTTCTCAATCTCGAAGAGGGAAAAACTGCGCCGCTTCGGACAGCGAGTGCAGTAAGGTGGTGTCCTGCGGTGAGCCAATCCAGACGGCCAGCGCGCTGAAGTTATCCTGCTGACCGTTATCCGGCTGACCGTTGCGAATGATTTGCTGCATCAGCGTCAGCCACTCTTCCGGTGTATTGACCATGTGCAGCGACTGCTGCATCTGCTCCAGCGTCACGCCGTGCCAGAAGCCATCGGTGCACAGTAAAAAGGCGTCGCCGTCTTCTATTTCCACCACATCGCTGTAGCTGGCGTCGCGCTGCTCATCGCCCATGCCGAGGGCAAAATAGAGCAGGTTACTGTTGATACCTTCGGTCTGGTGGCCGGCATCTTTCATCTGCTGCACCAGGCTGTGGTCGGTAGTCACGTGATAGAGGTAGCCGCGGCGAAACAGATACAGCCGGCTATCGCCCGCGTGCGCCCAGTAGGCCAGCTCGTAGTCGCGGTCGACAAACAGGCTGACCAGCGTGGTGCCCATGCGGCTGTGCTCGCTGCTGGCTTTCTGCTGCTGGCGAATCGCGTGATTCGCGTGGTTGACGTAGTTGCGAATCGACTGCGCATCCAGGTGCGCGTTACCGTCGAACGCCTCCATCAGGCTGCTGCGCGCGATGCGGGCGGCCACGTCGCCGCCGGGAAATCCTGCTACGCCGTCACACACCACGAAGCAGGCTGAGCGTTCACCGATTACCTCACCGGTTTGATCCTGATTGCTGGCGCGGTCGCCCTGATTCGACGTGGAAGCAATGGTGATATTCATGCGTCATCCGTGTGGGTTTGTGAATCTTTGTACTGATTAACTTCCAGGTCGTAGGCATGCAGGAAAGCTTCGCCGAACAGGGTATGGAAATCGTCCTCAATCTCGCCCGCCGTCTCGCCGTAGCGCTCAACAAAATGCTCCCACAGCGCGGCTTTGCGGCTGCCCGGCAGGCCGAGGCGCGACAGCGATCCCGCCTGGCGGGCTTCCTCTTCCAGCTGATCCGGATTAAAGGATTGCAGCATCGAAGCGATAATGGCGCGGATCCCGGCGATCATGCCGAGCTGATGCGCCTGCAGATCGATCAGCGCATCACGCACCGCCTGACGCGGCGGCATGAAGCCCGGCATGCGGCTGCCAAACATCTGCATCAGCACGGTTTTGCCGGACGGCAGCAGTTTGAACGGGTTGTTGGCGTCGTCGAGGATCACCGTCATATCCGCTTTAACGCCACGCTTAAGAATCGAACGTGACGACAGCAGCGCAACGGTGCCCTGCGAGAACATGCTCAGCATCTGGCCAAACTGCAGCATCTGCTCGCGGTCGAACTGCGGCGTGGGCTGCAGATCGCGCAACCCCATGCCTTCCAGCAATGCATCCAGCAGTTCGCCTTTCAGCGCGTCGCCGCTGCTGTGGCTGGCTGTCGCCTGGCTGGCGGGTGCCGCGTTCTGATGGCTGGAAGCCACCGGATCGATACGCAGCCGCCCTTTCGGCGTCGGCGACGGTACACGTTGCACCGCCTGCGGCGTGGGCAGCGTAATGCCACCGTAATCCATCTGCGGCGCGACCGTCTCTGGCTGCTCCGCCTGCGGTTCGATCAGCGACGACGTGGCCTGGGTTTCGGTGTCATCAAACAGTGGCGAACTGCTGAGATCCGCCAGCTCGACCGGTGCCGTCTCCGGCGAGGGTTCACTGGGCGTTTCCGGCTGGGCGACGGGCTGCGGTTGAACCGTCTTTGCCGGCGCGATCTCCGGCTGCGCCAGCGGAACCGCATTGCCCATCATCAGGCCGAGCGGATCGTCGTGGTTGCGCACGTCGCTGCTGCTCTGGCTGCCAAACAGGCTGAGCGGATCGAGCTCGGTGGCACTCTCGACCTGCGGCTGCGCGGCGGCATTCTGCTGCGCCGACAGCGTGCTGGGGGTGCGATCGTCGAAGATACTTTCCTGCGCGAACAGCGCATCGCCTTCATCGAACAGGCTGGTGTTTTTCGGCTGCTGGCCAATATCCAGCGGCGCATCGTTCACCAGCTGAGCCAGCGGATCCTCCGGGTTGCGATCGAGGCTGGCCGGCGCGGTGAGCGGATTGGCCTCCGGCAGCACCTCGGCCGCTGCTTTGCGCTTCGACAGATCGTCGGAGATCGAAAACTCTTTGGCGAGACTGTCCCAGATCTCGCTGGGGATCGCGGCGGTGCTGGCATCTTTTTCCGCCGGTGGCGCATCAGCCATTACCGCCGCCTGTACCACCGGCTGCGGTGCCAGCGTGGCGGCCTGCGGCTGCTGCGCGCCGTTAAGATCGTTGACCAGCAGCTGGTAATCATCGATGCCCAGCACGTCGCCATCCTGTAATTCCACCTGACGCCCGCGCTCCAGCGGGATGTCATTGAGCAGCACGCGCGTCACGTTGCCCCGGTTGGTGAGGCGGCATTCGCCAGCGGCGGTGATGTGCACAATCGCCTGCAGGCGAGAAATGGTGCGATCGTCATCCGGCAGCACCAGATTGTTGTCCACTCCGCGGCCAATGGTGCCGCCGGGCGGCATAAAATCACAGCGGGTTTGCGGCGGCTGGTGGCCGGGTTTAGTCGTTATTATCGTAAAGCGCATAACGGGTTCCTGCGGTTAGCGGTTCGGCATCTATATTGCGCGGCTCTCCGGGAAAGACGCGGAATATAGGAAGCGGGTAATACGATGCTGTGTGCGATATCAGGTGATTGAGGCTGTGCGTTAAAGCGCGATGCGTTGTTTCATATTTGCTATTTAGTTTGTCGGTGGCTTTGAAATGATTGCAATTTTGTAGCGGCACCATTTATTGCGCGATGAATCGCGCCGCTACAATATGTGCGTGGCACTGTAATTAATAGAGTTGTTCACTAAGCCAATTAGCGGATAAGAAGCAGAGAAGAGTGTTCTTCTTTAATAAGGAATCTGCCTCAATGATTCCAGGCGTTCTTTATTGATGCGCACAATGCAGATATTAGTCGCTACTTCGTGAGCGATACTCCCTTCCTCTGCATCAAAAGCTTCCAGCTTACACTGTCCATCACGGTACTTTAGCCAGCCACGTTGGGTATTTGTTAATGTGCTAAGGTAATCATCCGCCAGTTTTTTATCCGCGCGGTATGATGATGCAATCCGTTTTTTTGCCGCCGTGTATTCCTGATTCAACGCGTCTTCAGCTAACTGCTTCTCATGAAGCGTGCACTGATAAACGGCGCTATCTGAGGGTTCGCTGGAGCAGAGGGCTGCAGCGAAAGCTGATTGACTTACGTATAAATACAAACAGATCAGAATCGAGGTTCTTTTCAACGTAAGTCTATCCAATTTAATTAACGATTTCAATTTTAACCTCGAGTAACCATCATGATCATTGGAATTAAAAGCCTTATTTATTAATAACGTCGCTGCCTCATTCGGTTTTATGCGCATGCTATTTCATTGTACCTACATCCTGAGCAATGACCTTATCTTTGTAAGTCACAATATAATCCCAGAGATTAACCTCCTTAACACTGGGATAAAATGAATATTCATATTCCCCGTTTTTAAACTGATAGCCCTGAAAGTCGCAAATATCAGGGCAGTGAGTGTTAATCGTTTCGCCTTTAAGGGTAATAGAAGAATTATTTTTCAGACTTGAAGATTTGAGTAAAATATCATTACAGGTCAGGTTACCCTCTTTGCAATTATATTCAATTTTGGCATTGAAAGCCTTACCCTGAAAATGAAAAGTTGATTTAGCTAGCGCGAAGCAGGGAATATTTAAAAGAACACAACATATATATAGAGCATATTTATTTTTCATGATTTGACATCAGGAGAATCCGGTTTGAATTTTCGCGGCTCGAAAGAGCCGCATTGAATTATTGCTGATAAGCCTTACGTAATGCTGCAATGTTCTTTAGGTATGAATTCTGAAACTTCACGGTCGTTTTTTCATCATAAATAAGATTATCATCTGAAGGTTCAACACCTACGATAAAATAAGCATTGCTATAACGTCCAGGAGCCTCAGTGGTGTAAACTACTGCAACCTTCACATTAGCATCATCTTTTTTCGATATTAATCCCACTGAATCAACTTTATGACAACCTACCGTTTCCCAGTCGCCCTGACCGACGGTTGGAATGAATGCATCGATTTTTTTACCATCTTTGCTCCAGCCTATAAAGCATACAGGTTGCACTTCTCTTATCCACCCTTTCCCCTGGATAAGCGTTCCTAAAACTGTACCATCTCTGGTTAAGCGGAAGGTCTGACTTTCATCTAACTGAACTCGACTCAAACCGTGCTGTTCCGCTTCATTCAAAATATTCTCTTTATAAGAAGATTCTTTAGAAGACGATAACGCCGTCGAAGCAGCAGCAATGTGGCTAGTCATAAGCAATACTATAAATGACATGAAGAAACGTTTTTTCATACATACCTCAATCAATGATGCAATGCGTAGTCATAATTCCTGGATAATTTAACATCATAATCGTTCTGTTTATAGTTTTTCCCATTATAATGCCTTGCGAAACTGGCCCAGTTTTTGGTGCGGATAGCATTAAGTAATACAGGAGTATGTGAAACGTGATTTACGAAAGCATATACCTGACCAGAAATGGTGTTCATTCCCTGGACAAAAGCTTCAACATTGGCATAACCCGAAGTCGCATAATTACTTCCCATAATCTGAAAAGCTCCCCAGGACGCTGACTGTAATGCCGCGGTGCGATCAAGCGCGATAGCTTTGTTGAGCTTGTCATATTGTTCACTAAACTTTCCATAGACTTCATAAGGCTCCCCTGAAATATCCGGATGACTTTTATCATACTTTTTATTAGTCAAACGACTAAAATAGTGTCTCTCATATAAAATAGTGGGACGTCCCGAAGCATCGAAAGGACTCTGCTTTGTTTCCGACATCACGACAGCCTTAATGGCTGCTGGCTCACAATTTAATGCTTTTGCCATACTGATATACATTTCATCAGTAACCTGAGAAGCAGTAGTATCTAAATTAATTTTAATATTTTTTGCAGGTGTAATATTTCCATGTAATCTCCGCATAGTCGGCCCATGAGGTGAAATAATGCCATCGGGATTATTAAGCTTGACAACTTTTTCCTGAAAATCTTTTATCTTCGCGATCGTCTTTTCGCCGATATAACCATCTACTTTAAGCTCATTACCTGGCGTTGTTATAACACTGTTAGCATTTAGTAGTGACTGAACGGTTTTAACATCACGATATTTGTTAGGTTGCCTGATACCAACACCCTGACTTATTCTTATCGTACTCATGTAAAATCCCTCTTAATTCAGCTTTGAATCACATGGAAATACGCCCCCGCAGGGGCGTACTTATCAAGCTTCTTTATTGCTCTTGATATCCCAACCAGCACTGCTTTCTGCGCCTTTACCACCAGAGGTACTCTGCTCCCAATACTGCTGTTTAACTTTAGCAGCCTGGAATGCATAAGTTACGCCTACAGTATCACCATTATCAGAACCGGTGTACTGAACAGATGTCACCAGAACATCTTCAAGTGTAATACGTGTATATTCAACCTGCTGACCACCAGCTTTGCAAACAGACACTTCTACTTTGTTTAAGTGTTTTCCGCTTGCACACGTTTTTAAAATAGCAGTGGTAGATTTGTCGATTAATGCTGTAATGTGCAGATCGTTAAAATTCACTTTACCTGCACCACCGCCGCCGCCAACAGACATATTACCCGGCTGGTTAGCACCCCAGTTGAAAGAGGTAATATCAGTCCAGCCGGTGTGGTTAGAGTCTTTAGACTCGCCGGTCACACCATCAACTTTTAAAAACATATCAATAGCCATAATTATCTTCTCTTGCTTGATTTACGTTCTGCTTTGATAAAGCATCGTTATGGCAAACAGGAAAGCATGGGGCTGAATAAAACAGTCCATATTTTACCTCTGCCTCGTTTTCTGAATATCGCTACATGGTTTATTCAGAGAGTGTTTTTATTGCCCCACTGGATGGAGCAATAAAAAATAGTGAATCCTTTAGTTCCTCGATATTAATATCGAAACGTGGAGCCGGCTCGCAAATAAGCGTTTTGCGTCTGCACATTAACTGCAAAGCTCTGTGAGCATTCTGGCCGCCATACATGACGGCCTGATACAGTTAATCAATTCTCATTCGATTTGAGTGAAGGCAGTTTCGATACCAGACGCAGTGACACCGTCAGGCCTTCCAGCTGGTAGTGCGGACGCAGGAAGAATTTCGCGGCGTAGTAGCCCGGATTATCTTCCTGCTCTTCCACGCTCACCTCGGCGGCAGCCAGCGGCTTACGCGATTTGGTTTCCTGTGACGAGTTCGCCGGGTCACCGTCGACATAGCTCATCACCCAATCGTTCAGCCAGCGCTCCATTTCATCACGCTCGCGGAATGAACCGATCTTGTCGCGCACGATGCACTTGAGGTAGTGCGCGAAGCGGCAGCAGGCAAACAGATACGGCAGGCGTGCAGCCAGACGTGCGTTGGCGGTCGCATCGGCATCATGGTATTCCGCAGGCTTTTGCAGCGACTGCGCACCAATAAAGGCAGCAAAGTCGGAGTTTTTGCGGTGCACCAGTGGCATGAAGCCGTTTTTCGCCAGCTCGGCTTCACGACGATCGCTGATGGCAATCTCCGTCGGGCATTTCATGTCTACGCCGCCGTCATCACTCGGGAAGGTGTGGCACGGCAGGTTTTCAACCGCACCGCCAGACTCGACGCCGCGGATCGCGGTGCACCAGCCGTACTCTTTGAACGAGCGGTTGATGTTGGCTGCCATGGCGTAGGCGGCGTTGCTCCAGGTGTAGCCGTTGTGATTTGAGCCATCGGTCTGCTCTTCAAAATCAAAGCTATCCACCGGATTGGTGCGAATGCCATACGGCAGGCGCGCCAGGAAGCGCGGCATGACCAGGCCGAGATAACGGGCATCTTCCGATTCACGCAGGCTGCGCCAGGCGGCATATTCGGTGTTCTGGAAGATTTTGGTCAGATCGCGCGGGTTCGCCAGCTCCTGCCATGATTCCATCTGCATGACGGTTGGCGCGGTACCGGTGATGAACGGGCAGTGTGCCGCCGCGCTGATACGCGCCATTTCGCCCAGCAGCTCCACGTCCTGCGGGCTGTGATCGAAATAGTAATCGCCCACCAGGCAGCCAAACGGTTCACCACCGAACTGACCGTACTCCTGCTCATAAATTTTCTTAAACAGCGGACTCTGATCCCAGCCAGCGCCTTTAAAACGCTTCAGGCTGCGTCCCAGCTCCTGCTTGGAGATGCTCATGAAACGGATTTTCAGCATCTCGTCGGTTTCGGTATTGTTCACCAGGTAGCTCAGACCGCGCCACGCGCTCTCCAGCTGCTGAAACTCTTCATGATGAATAATCTGGTTGATCTGCTGTGACAGCTTGTCGTCAATCTCAGCGATCAGCGCCTGGATGGTGCGATAGGTATCATTCGAGATGGTGACGGTGTTTTCCAGCGCCTGCTGCGCCAGCGTCTTCACAGCACTTTCGACGGCTGCACGCGCCTGATCGCTGGTTGGACGAAATTCTTTGTTCAGCAGGGCGCTGAGTTCATTCTCGCTGTAGTGCGCGGCGCCCTGTTGCTGCTGATGCGAAGACTGGGTCATGATTACTCCTCCTTACCTTCAGCGCTTTCATCCTGCTTCGGCAGATGGGTCAGCGCTTTCAACAGCGTTGGATCCTGCAGAATCTTACCGATCAGCTCTTCCGCACCGTTTTTGCCGTCCATGTAGGTCAGCAGATTCGAAAGCTGGGTACGCGCTTCCAGCAGGTTGCTCAGCGGTTCAACTTTGCGGGCAATCGCATCCGGTGAGAAATCGTCCATGCTCTCAAAGGTCAGTTCGACGTTAAGTTTGCCTTCGCCGTTGAGCGTGTTATCCACCTGAAACGCCGCACGCGGCTTCAGCGCTTTCATGCGCTCATCGAAGTTATCGATATCAATTTCCAGGAATTTACGCTCATCAAGGCTCGCCTGCGGCTCGAGTGGTTTACCGACCAGGTCTGCCATGACGCCCATCACAAACGGCAGCTGAATTTTGCGTTCCGCGCCATAAATTTCCACGTCATATTCAATCTGAACGCGAGGCGCGCGATTGCGGGCAATGAACTTCTGCCCACTGGATTTCGTTGGTGCCATGGTTTTCTCCATTAAGGGTGCGCGGGTAAAGTTTCGCAGGAGGCGCGCAGGTCTCGCTGCGTTGAGTTGTTACGCTCGCTTAGTCGCGGCGTCCAAAGATATTTTCCAGCTGATGCACGCCGTCTGGCGCCAGATCGCGAATGATGTCCATAAAATCGAGTTCAATAAGCCGCTGTACGCGGTCGATCATTAGCGGTGCCGGATGGCTGGGTTCGTGCTGAGCAAAGTAGTGCTTCACCTTCTCCAGCATCAGTTGCGCATCGGCGCGCGAACTGAGCTGCACGCTGCGCCAGTCAGCCGTGCGAACCGCTGCGGCGGGCGCGGCGACGCTCGGTTCCGGCGGCGGCTCTGTTACCACGGCCGGCTGCAGCGTGCTGAGGTCAGTGGCCTGACAGCGTTCGGCGATCATGGCGATCTGCCTGCGCAGCTGCGACAGCTCCGGCACCGCCGCTTCACCCAGCTGTTCGGTCAGGGTTTCGGTAATGGTTTGCAAACGCTCACTTATCTGTAGCACCGCTTCAATACCGGGCTGCTCGCCGCGCGCCAGCTCATCGGTCAGGCGCGGCAGACCGCCAGGATAGTCCGCGACTTCGGTCTTGCTGCCGTCGCACAGCGCTGCGGCATCGCGCAGCGTGATGCCATCCGAGGCGTAGCGCAGCAGCCAGCTCTGGCGTACTGCGCTGCTCAGCGCCGATTTATCGCCCAGCAGCGCCACCGCGTTGATGCGGTAAAACGGATCCTGTTCGCCGTACTCTTCCAGTCGCGGCCACAGCGGCTCCCAGTACAGCAGCAGCGCCTGCTCAATCAGCTTCAGTCCCTGCGCATAGCCCGGCAGCCCTTTCAACTCGGTCCAGGCGTGAGTAAGCGCTAACATCACTCGCAGGTCTTTGCTGCGGCTGAGCAAGTCAATCGCCAGCTTTTCGACTTTATTCCAGTCGGCTGATTCAGCCGGGATAATGGTCTCGCCAAATTGCTGTTCGGCTTTACCGGTACTGGCCTGCTCCATCGCCTGGTAATCCGCGTGATACTCCAGGTTGTCGCCGCAGGGGTTATCACTGCTGACCGGCGCCAGCAGCGCGTCAATATTCATCGTCATAGCGGTTGGCCTCAGGATTCAAACATCGGAGGATAAAGTCCGTTTCGTCCGGGTTTTGCCCCGCCGGCCGGGTCGAACAGCAGTGAGAACAGCTGTGCGGTGAAGTTGCCGCTGTGCACCTGGGTGTAAAGCGGGAAACCGTCGCTCTGATTTGTCCACCAGAAGCTGGTGTAAAACTGCGGGTCGAAGCTGTCACCCGGCAGTTTCCAGTTGAGCGTTGACGGCTCGCCGTCGCCAATCACCTGTAAAATGTCCGATTGTTCGCCGTCAGTTTGCGGCTGCTGGGGCTGCGGAATGCTTAGCAGCGCCTGGTCAAGCTGCTCTGGCGTACCGCCGTTTTGCACCACGCGCAGCAGCATATTGCCGACCTGCTGATACCACTCGCCCGAGCGGGCCAGCAGCGCCGGTGACCACTCGGCGGGTGTAAAATGGCGCAGCGCACACAGCGGATAGTTGCGGCCGACGCTGTCGCGGGCGGCAATCAGGCAGCCCATCTGGATCAGCTGACTGCCGAGCATCGGCGGCACGACAAAATTCCACACCGGCGCTTTGAGAAAGGCGCGCGACGGGGCGTTTTTACTCTCTTCACTGGTTTGCCAGTGATGCAGTCCGACCTGAAACCAGTTCGACCACTGCCGGTACAGCACATCGGGGAAGCGTCGCTTCACAAAGTCACCCGAGCTGGGCAATTTGCCGTACCAGCCGGGTGCTGCGTAATGAGTCATTATCAGGTCCTGTTTCAGGGGCAGCTAAAGCCGGGAAGCTGGAACGGGTTACGAATACTGCCAGGGGTGAACGACAGCGTGACCTGATGGCCATCGACGTTAAAACTGGCCTCGCGGGTCAGGCCACCGACCGCGGTTACACGAGCGCGATCGAAGAAGCGGTTCAGCGCCCACGGACCGCTGGTCACCAGCGTTGAGGTGGTGCCGTTGGTCAGGCCAAGCTGCATGCGCACCTGACTGGTGCCGCCCGGTCCGGGCCAGCTCACCATCTGCACCGCCTGCGGGCCGTGGCTGTAACGCAGAATCTGGCCATCGACGTCGAGCGTCAGGTTGAGAATGTCGTTATCCATTTTCACCGTACGCAGCGTGACGCGGAACGACGGCGTGGTCGCCCCGTTAGCAAAGAAGGCGTCACGAATCGACTGCGCCTGCTGGAACGGACGCAGCAGCGCCTCACCGCCCGGCAGCGTTTTGCCGTCGATACCAGGCGTGAAACGCCACGCCGCGTTGGTGGTATCCACTTTGCTGGCCAGATTGTCGCGGAAGAAGCTGTCCATCAGCCCGCTGCCCGGCGCGAACATGCGCGCCAGATCGTCAGGCGTTACTTCGCTGCGCGCATTGCGCACCAGCGGATAACGGCCGGCAATCGCCTGGCGGCAGAAGCTGCCCACTTCCATGGTGATGCGCTTGCGCACGTTATCCATATCGCGGCGCTGTGCATCGCTGCTGGCGCCCACGGCCATGCTGGAAACCATATTCTGCAGCGAACCCGGTAAGCGACCGGCGCTGGCCTGCAGGCGACTGATGGCATCGCCGGACGGCGGCGGCATGCCGCTATTGGCGGCGTCCTGCACCGCCGTCAGATAGCGGTAGAGATCGTCGATCTGATGCAGAAAATCATCCACCGCCAGCACTTTACTGCCCTGCTGCAGCGGCTGTGCCAGCTCCAGCACAGGCGCAAAGTGCACCGCCACCGCCTGCTCCGGTGCCTGCTGGGCTGCGCCCTGGCCCGGCGCCGCGCTGGCTTTGGAGGAACTGAACAGCGCTTCTAAAGTGCGCGTGGCGCTGTTGCCCGTCGCCGGCTGTGCCTGGGTACTTTGCTCATCCGGCTGTGCGCGGTTCAGCGTCAGCAGCTTACTAAGGTTAACCACCAGCTGGCGCAGTGGCGAGTGGTTGCCCGACAGAAGACGTGCGGTGTTGATGCGCTGCGACAAATCCGCGCTGCTGTTGAGCTGAATATCGCTGAGGAACTGCTCCCACTGGCGGATGTAATCCTGCACGTAGAGCTGGCGTACCGCGAGATCGGTCTGCTGACTGTTCTCCGGCGACGCAACGCCGCCCAGCACCCAGACATCATCCTGGAATAGCGCCTGCGTGACCGGTGCGATTTGTTTATCGACGTGCTGCCAGTAACCGTCTGGCGTGAACAGGCCGGCCACGCCGTCATTGACCGATTTGCCGCTTTTGCGTGAAAACACCAGCTCACTCTGCGGCCCGCCCAGCGCCGCGAGGGTGACCGGTTGCAGGCTGCCGTCACGCTGCAGCAGGCGCTTCAGACGTCCGTAGACGCGCTGCGACAGCGGCATTTGATTAATCAGCGCCTGCTCGCGCTTTACCAGCGCGTCATCCTTCGCGTACGGCGAGGACTGAATCTGTGTCTCCAGCAGCTGCTGCAGATGCCACGCCAGCTGTTTCACTTCCTGCTGCGTCACGTTTTGCGGCAGTTCGCGGCTAATATTCAGCATCAGCCAGGCATGCAGGAATTTGCCGTCATAATGTTTTGGCTGATACAGCATCTGGTAAGCTTTCAGCGCTTCGTAGCTGTAATCCGCATCGCTGCCGTTGTCGTTGCGCAGCCAGCGGGTGATGTTTTGCGCCACCTGCGGCAGCAGCAGCTGTTTCAGCGCTTTGTCATACAGGGTGCGCGTGGCGTCGCTGACTTCGGTACCGCGATACAGCCCCATGCGGCGCGTCAGCGGGGGATCTTCCAGCGAGAAGTCGGCGCTTTTCGGCAGCTGCAGCAGCGTGTTGAGATACGGCACCAGCGCAAACAGATCGCCATTGCCCTGGCGTTCCAGCTGTTGTCCCAGCTGTTCCACCTGCGGCGTTTTACCCGCCATCTCCTGCAAATAGGCTTTGTTTTTACTGTAGCTGGTGAGCCACAGCGCTCCGGCAATCAGTACCAGCACCAGCAGCGCCAGATAGCCGGACCACAATCCGGCGCGATTGCGCAGCTCCCACCAGCGGTTACTGCCCGCCAGGCCCGACTCCTGGAAGATGACATTTTCCAGCACGCCTTTCAGGAAGAAGCTCTGGCCTTTGTTCGGTGGGATCGGTGACTCTTTGTCGACCTGGTCCCAGCTGCCGGACTCGCCGCTGCGCTGTCCCGGCAGATGCAGGGCGCGGCTCAGCTCGCCCATCACGCGGTCAAACGGCAGCCCTTCCTGAGTACCGCTGGCGAAATAGATACCGCGCGGCGCGAACTGGGTTTCGAAATCAGAGCGGGCAAACAGCGTATCCAGCGCCTCCGCCAGCAGCGGGCGCAGCGCGGCGAACTCCTGCGGGAACAGATAGCTCTCCGCCCGTGCCTGCGCATCGCTTTCCGCCAGCAGCGTATCGGCCATACCGGCATCCAGACGCTGCTGCAGCAGTGAATACTCCTGCTGAAACTGGCTGTTGAGCTCAAACTCTGCGGTCGATGCCTGCGCCCACGGGAAGGTAAAGCCCCAGATTTGCTCGCGCTGGGTTTTATCCAGCGAAGCGAAGTAGCTGCGGAAACCTTTGAGCAGGTCGGTTTTGGTGACCAGCACATAAACCGGGAAGCGAATGCCAAGGCGATCGTGCAGCTCCATCAGCCGCTGACGCAGTGCGATCGCCTGATTGCGCTGCGCTTCCGGCGATTGCGTCAGTAAATCGGAGACGCTGAGCGTGACAATCACGCCATTGACGGGCTGACGGCCGCGATATTTGCGCAGCAGGTCGAGAAAGTGATGCCACTCGCTGGCGTCGCGCTCCTGCTGGCTCTCCTGGGTGGTATAGCGACCGGCGGTATCCAGCAGCACCGCTTCGTTGGTGAACCACCAGTCGCAGTTGCGCGTGCCGCCAATGCCGCGCAGCGCCGCTTTGCCGAACTTGTCCGCCAGCGGGAACTGCAGCCCGGAATTGACCAGCGCGGTGGTTTTACCGGCACCCGGAGCGCCAATGATCATGTACCACGGCAGCTGGTAGAGGTATTGATGGCTGAAGCGCTGCGCCCAGAAAGGCGCGCCCTTGCTGCTGGCGCGCTGGAAGTGCGCTTTTTTCAGCATGTCGGTGGCTTCGGAGAAACGGCTCGCCAGCACCTGTTCTTCATTGGTCAGGCGTTTGCGGTCCTGCTCCGGCGCATCGCTTTTGCTGGTTTCGAGGCTCGACATCAGTTTGCGGTTGAGCCAGAAGTTATACAGGCGCGGAATCGCCTGGCTCAGCCCCCAGACCAGATAGAGCAGCGCAATACTGATGATGCGGTTCTGCTCTGGCTCCAGCGGCCGCGAGTCGACAATGGAAAACACCGGGCCAATCACCCAGATGATAAAGGAGAGCGCGGTAATGCCGACAAAACCCCAGGCGAGGCGGCTGGTCAGCACCGCAAAAAGCATATTCAGCATGGATTAGTTCCCTCTCGCCAGGCCGTTGAGTTCCGCTTGCGTCGCATCCGGCGCGACCAGCAGAGTAATTTCTACGCGACGGTTGCGGGCGCGATTCTCAGCGCTGGTGTTCGGCACCAGCGGATGGCTTTCGCCACGCCCTTCGGCTTTAACCCGCGACGGTTGTGCCAGCTGCTGCTGCAGCAGGGTTTGCACCGACTGCGCGCGCGCCAGGGAGAGTTCATAGTTGGAGGCGAAGCGGGCGCTGCGAATCGGCACGTTGTCGCTGTAGCCAATCACCAGAATCTTCCCGCTGACGTTATTCATCGCGGCGGCAATGCGCTGAATCACCGCATCGTAGCGGCCACGCACTTCGGTGGATGCCGAGGCGAACAGGCCATCGCCCTTCAGGGTGACCACGCTCTGGTCGGCTTCATCGCGCACCGCCACCAGGCCGGCATCAATTTCCGGCTTGAGGAACGCTTTCAGGTTCAGCGTGGCGGGCGGCGGCGGTGCCGGATTGCTGATTTTGACTTCCGGCAGCGCGGTCTGATAGATGCTGGCCAGCACCGGCGAGGTGTAGTCGCCGAGACGCCAGTTCAGGACGATGTAGAACAGGCAGGCAGCAAAGCCGGCCACCGCCGCACAGGCCCACAGTGGAATCATCGGCCGCCACAGCTTGCGCAGCACCGGCTGATCGGTGGGATGCGGTGACAGCGCCGCCGGGTAACTGCCGCGCACGCTTTTGATCATCTGCAGCAGACGCTGTTTGATGGTTTCCAGCTGCGAACGCCCGTTATCCAGCACGCGGTAGCGCCCTTCAAAGCCGAGCAGCAGGCAGAAATAGATCAGCTCCAGCAGCAGGATGTGCTGACGCGGGTTTTGCGACAGCTTGGCCAGCAGCTGAAAGAACTTCTCACCGCCCCAGGTTTCATTGTGAAACGTCACCAGCAGGCCGTTGCTGGTCCACACGCCGCGGCTGCCCCACGGCGTCAGCGCCGCCGCTTCATCCAGCGCGGTGCACAGGCAGTAGCGCGCGCCGACGATCACTTCATAACTCAGCCCCGACTGCTGGCAGCTAAGCTCAAAGCGACGGATCTGATCGATCAGCTGCTGGCGCAGTCGCGCCGGATCGTCGTGCGAGACGGAGTGGCGAATCTGCGGGATCGCGTTAATCAGCGGATTCGCCGCGGCGACCAGCACATTCTGATGGCTGACATCCTGCTGTGTGACGTCACTGTTCGGTTTCTGTTGTTCCTGCATCATGCGGCGTGCTCAGTTTTGATTATTCTGACTGACTACGAATGGCCCAGAACTCCATGTTCAGGCCCGGAAACTCACCGGCCAGATGCAGCGCAAAGGCACCTGAGCGCTCCATCTCCTGCCACAGCTCGCTGTTCTTATCGAGCTCAAAATAGCTGTAGCCGGCATGCCACGGGATTTGCGGCGGCGCGCCCGGCATGGCTTTCAGCGCCAGTCCCGGCAGCTGCAGCTGCACCAGATCGCGGATTTTGGTGACGGGCGCGACTTTCATCTGCGCCGGGAAGTGGGTTTTCAGCGCTTCGGCTGGCACGCTGGCTTTGACCGCCAGCACAAAGCCGAACTCGCGTACCATACTGCTTTCCGGCACCGTGGCCACGTTGAGGCCGTGCGAGCGCTGCGTCAGCGGCAGCTGGATGGCGCTCTCTTCCATCACCTGCGACAGTCCCTGGCGCAGCAGCAGCGTTAAGCGGGTAAAGCAGCTGTACAGATCGTCATGGTCATACAGCGGCAGCGCGTCCGGGGTGCGCGCCGGCATCCAGCTGCTCAATTCAGCAGCCAGCTGCAGCCAGTGACTGTAGAGCGTTTCCGGGTGCAGCAGCGGCAGATGCTGTAAGTGCGCGTGCAGGCCAAGCTGACGGTTGAGTAAGGTCAGCAGCATAAAATCGACCATGTCGGCACTGTTAAAACGGCCGGTACCCGGCGTGCGCTGGCTCAGCTGCTGGCTGCGCTGCTGAATCAGGCCGTGCAGGTCATTGAGCATGCTTTGCAGCGGCCGGCTGGCGTTGAGCGTCAGCATCGGCGGAATGTAATCGGTGTCGAGGCGCACGTGGTTATCGCTGCGTTTTTCAATCACCTGCGCCACGCCCATCGCCGTCCACTCCGCGGTGAGATCCTGTTCCAGCATCAGGCGCAGGCGCAGTTTGCCGAACTGAACGGTGGCAGCGCCGACCGCCTGAGCATTGTCATCTTCGACTTCGGCTTCCCACGCCAGATAGCGCGCCAGTGAATCCTGCGTCTCCTGAAACGCCACCGCTTCACGCCCGTTGCGCCGGGCCGGGATCGCCAGTACCACTTTGCTGCGATCGACATTCGCCGGCAGATCCAGCGGGGCCGGACCGTGCTGTGGCTGGCTGAAAGAGAAAAAGGTACCGTCAGGCAGACATCCGCTGGCGGCACTCAGCGCCAGTTTTCCCTGGCGCAGCAGCGCTTCATCAAATTCGAGATCAAAAAAACCCCAGGTGTAGGCGCGCTGCGACTGCCCCCACTCGCGCAGGGTGCTGTGTAGAAAATTTTCCGACTGCTGGAAATGGTGAGGGCGCAGGAACATCCCCTCGGTCCAGACAACCTTTTCGGCTCGGTTCATAGGCATCCTTACTGCTTAACCACGCGTAGGCCGTTGATATCCGCCACGACGCGGGCATTCAACTCACCATCGTTATTTTTCCAGAACTGCCAGAATGCGCTGTCGTCGCCATCCGGGAAGGGCAGCGCGAGACGCCAGACTTTACCGTCCAGCGCCTGATACTCGGCCATGATGCCGATGAAGCGCGCTTCCGGCAGGCTTTTCGCGCTGAGGGTTTTACTCAGCTGACCTGACATCAGGAAGAACTGCTGATTGTTGAGCAGCGTGCTGCCCAACGCGGTGGCGGGCTGGTTCTGCAGGGAGTAGAAATCAGCGGACATGAATTCCGCATCGGAGGTCAGCAACATCACCCGGACTTTGAGCGGCGCACCCGCGTTGATCTGCGGATGCGCCTGAAAGTCGAGATTGTAGCGTGCAACCGGCGACGGACTGTTGCTGCAGGCGGCCAGCAGGCAAGCCAGTAGCAGTAATCCGGCGCGGCGGAGAGAAATCATCGTCATCATTCAGCCCTCCCTGCTTACCGTGTTAGTTGATGATCCAGGTGCCGCTGTTGCTGTTCTGGCACGCTTTGCTGTCGCCATCCACCGCGACGCAGGTCTTTTTCTTGCTGCTGGCGCGGGCGCGACGCTTCGGCTGGTCCGCTTTGATGGTCTGCTCATACAGCGCGCTTTTCACCACCGCGCGGAACGGGACATAACCGATCAGCTGCACCGCAGGCTGAGCCGCCGGCTGCTGCGCTTTTTTGTCATCGGCCGTTGCAGTCTCAGGCTGCGCTTCGTCTGCCGCCTGCGCCGACTCGCCAAGTGCCAGCCAGTTGTTTTCAACCTGGCCAATCACGGTGTAGGTTTCACCGCTTTTCAGCGTATCCACCACTTTGCCGCCGAAGCTGGGGCGGGTCATGATCGAAGCCGGATAGAGCGCGCGATAAGCCTCGTTCACCGGGCTGAACTGTGCCGGCGGCTGGACGGCATAACGGTGCGACAGCGTGACGCCGTCAACGGTGCTGCTGACAATCGTGTCGTCTGTCATCTTTGGCGGTGCTTTACAGCCAGCCACTGCGAAAACAAACATCAGGCCCAACGCCATACGGAGATTCACCATTTTCTTCATGTTTAGTTCCATTAACGCCTAAAAAGTGGCCAGAGGCCGGTTAAGAGCAAAATGAACCGTGCGCACGGCTGGAGCCGGCGTCGATTCAGTACCAGTTAAAAAGTTGACCCTTTAATGAGTGTGGCTAACGCATCGCGCCAGCGAGGTAAAAATTGATCAGTCTGAATTAAGTATTAAAAATGCAACATTAGTGACAGGGATGATGTCGGAAGAATTCTGATCGTTTCACAAACGATCAGCAACATGATCAATTTTTGCTAAGCGAAGGGGTCGGCCACAGCCAAACCTCGGTTTCTCTTATGCCATCCCTGGGTTAAAAACTATCACGTTCAATGAATCTGGTTAATCGGTAACGATTAAGAGGATAACAGCAACAACTTACGGCATTCGCTGACAGTATTGCTATTTATTGAGATATATCAACAACATATAAAAGACTGGAAACATCATAGCTACCGCACGAGCCAGGTAAAACCTGCCCGTGAGCATGCAATCACAATCCATTTGTTAATGTCTGACGGAAGTTTACAGAAGCCTGACAAAATTTCAACGCGCCGCTAGCAGAGGAAATTAGTTCAGTAAAGGTTAACAAATATTTTTAATGCAAATTTGCGTCACTTTTGCCCGTAAACCTAAGACTATTCTTAGCAATCCATTAAAACTGTGAAAGATTGTAAATGAAAGATGAAATTTTGCTCGCGCGATCATTAAAAATTGTCATAAAAAAAATGGCGCTGAGCGGCACGCATTTTGTCTGCGCGCGATAAAACCCAGGCAGGCGGTGAAAAAGGGGTGATAAAGACAAACTGGCAGTGAAAAAAACCAGCCAGGCGGACCAGGCTGGTTTAATTCGCTAAAATAGCAGGTGTCGGGATTGTTAAGCAGTCAGAATAGATTGCAGCTCAGGCAAGGTTTTCACCTGCCAGGTGGGCGTGATGTGCGCCGGCAGCGGACGCGTGCCGTGATCGATCCAGCAGGTTTTCACGCCGGCATTCATACCACCGAGAATATCCGATTCCGGCGTGTCGCCGACCATTAATACCCGGCGGCGATCGGGATTGCCCAGCAGCTGCAGCGTATGGTCAAAAATCGCCGCGTCCGGCTTGGGTACGCCCACCTGTTCGGAGATCACCAGCGCGTCAAAGTAGTCACGGAAACCGGTGCGTTCAAGGCGCGCCTGCTGCAGCGCCGTAAAACCGTTGGTGATGATGGCGATTTTTACCTTGCCCTTGAGCGTATCCAGCAGGCGGGCTGCGCCATCCAGCGGCAGGCAGATCTCGGCCATCGCATTAAGAAAGTCGCTGTTAAGCACTTCCGGCGCCACGCGCAGTTTTTCGCCCCACAGCGTGAAGCGGCGCGTCTGGAGCTGTAACGCTGAAATAGTGCCGTTCTGGTAATCGACCCACAGCGGTTTGTTGACGGCCTGATAATCAGCGTAATCCTGATCGCTGAAGTGCACGTCGTAGCTGGCAAACATGCGCTGCAGGCCGGCGAAGGCGTCAAAGTGGAAAAGTGTGTCATCCGCATCGAACAGGATGCAGTCCCAGTCGTTTAACATAGTGCCCCTTTTGAATAACGTTAGAGCGTGAGCGCCATGATGATGGCATCCTCGCGCCCGCTGGCGGTGGGATAGTAGTTTGGCCGCACGCTGACCTGATGAAAATCCAGCTGCTGATACAGCGCAATGGCGGGCTGATTGGAGGCGCGTACCTCCAGCCACAGCGTCATCACCGCACGCTGCTCCAGTTCGGCAATCAGCTGCTGTAGCAGCTGACGCGCATAGCCGCGGCGCTGGAACGCGGGATCGACCGCGATGTTGAACAGCGACGCTTCATCCAGCACCACCTGGGTGATGGCGAAGCCGGCCAGCTGGCCGTCCGCGTGCAGGCAAAGATTGACGTAACGTTCGCCCTGATTGCTGGCAAAGGTCTGCTCGCTCCACGGAAACGCATGCGCGCGGCGCTCGATCTCCAGCAGCCGCGGCTGTAAATCAGGGGTGATGAAAGAGATGGCTGTCATGGTTACACATCTGTTGCCACAGCGCGCGTTTGGCCGCGCCGCTGCTGATTAACTCATTGAAAACGGCGCTGGTGAACGTGATGCCGTTAAAAGGATGATCGCTGGTCACGCCCAGCAGCCAGCCGGCACAGTCGACCTGCTCCGGCAGCATCGGCAGCTGTTCTGGCGTCAGCGTCATTACCTGCCCCGGCTGAATGCTCAGCGTCCGCAGTACGTCACGCACCAGCGGCTCCTGCAGATCCGGCGCCTGCTCAGCGACCAGCACCAGCCGCGTGTCCGGCGTTAGCGTGACGGCAATTTCACCTTGCAGCACGCGCGGACGTCGCAGCTGATACTGCGTAATCCCCATTTGCTGTAGAAGCCAGTCGCGCCTTGTGCTCATGCTGTTACCTGTAATCCTGCCAGAATGCGACGCTATGCTAGCAAACCCATCGAACATGCGCCAACAAAGCACTATAATCGCCGCTCTGATTTAACAGGAGCGTTCCATGTCTGCTTTTACCCCGGCCAGCGAAGTGATTCTGCGCCACAGTGATGAATTTACCGCCCGCCACGTACTGTTCGCCGGCGACCTGCAGGATGACCTGCCCGCCCAGCTGGAGACCGCGTCGAGCCGCGTGCACACTCAGCAGTACCATCACTGGCAGAACCTCAGCCGCCGCCTCGGTGAACGGGCAGTGTACGGGCTGGTAGCCGGTGCGGCCGACGTAGCCGGTTGCGACACGCTGGTCTATTTCTGGCCGAAGAACAAACCGGAAGCGCAATTCCAGCTGCAAAACCTGCTGTCGCTGCTGCCGCTGGGCTGCGATATTTTTGTCGTCGGTGAAAACCGCAGCGGCGTGCGCAGCGCCGAAGGCATGCTGGAGAGCTGGGCCACGCTGGAGAAGATCGACAGCGCGCGCCGTTGCGGGCTGTATCACGGCCAGCTGACGCAGCAGGCCAGCTTTGACGCCAGCGCGTTCGGCAATCGCTATCAGCTGGACGATCTCACCATTCATACCCTGCCGGGCGTGTTCAGCCGCGACGGGCTGGATATCGGCAGCGATCTGCTGCTTTCCACCCTGACGCCGCATACCAAAGGCAAAGTGCTGGATATCGGCTGTGGCAGTGGCGTATTAGCCGCCGCGCTGGCGCAGCATTCGCCGAAAGTCCGGCTGTGGCTGTGCGATGTGCACGCCGCCGCCATCGAGGCGAGTAAAGCCACGCTGGCCGCTAACGGTCTGGAAGGCGAAGTGTTTGCCAGTAACGTGTTCTCAGACGTCAGCGGCCGTTTTGATCTGATCATCTCTAACCCGCCGTTCCATGACGGGCTGCAAACCAGCCTTGATGCCGCCCACACGCTGATTCGCGGTGCGGTGAAACATCTTAACAGCGGCGGCGAGCTGCGCATCGTGGCCAACGCCTTCCTGCCTTATCCGCAGGTGCTGGATGAAACCTTCGGTAACCATGAAGTGCTGGCACAGACCGGCCGCTTCAAAGTGTATCGCGCCGTATATGGCCGTGGCGCGAAAGCGCGCTAAGCGTAGTAAAATCCGCGATGCGACGGGGAAAACGTTGCTTTTTGCAGCAGTCGTTTCACCGTCGCAAAATATGTGTTGACGCAATGAGTAAAATCTCTAAAATGCGCCTCCGTGGTTAGCAATACTGTAATGTATTGCAGGTATGCGAAGGTGGCGGAATTGGTAGACGCGCTAGCTTCAGGTGTTAGTGTCCTTACGGACGTGAGGGTTCAAGTCCCTCTCTTCGCACCAATAATCACAGAGTTTATATCGCGTGCACTGCGCGAAGGTGGCGGAATTGGTAGACGCGCTAGCTTCAGGTGTTAGTGTTCTTACGGACGTGAGGGTTCAAGTCCCTCTCTTCGCACCATGCGGTGATATAAACAGACAACTACGATGCGAAGGTGGCGGAATTGGTAGACGCGCTAGCTTCAGGTGTTAGTGTTCTTACGGACGTGAGGGTTCAAGTCCCTCTCTTCGCACCAACGTTGTCACACTTCTTCTGCAGTACGTCCCCACTGATTGTTGCCGCTGCTATCACGCCTTTGCGTGATATTGTCGTTTCTGCTCGCCGTTAAATGATGTGAAAATTCACCGAGATAGCCGCCAGACCGCCAGCCAGCGCCAGGCAGGAAGGCAGCAGCAGATAATGACGCAGACGATGGTGGAACAGCATCACCACGGTAAGCAGCAGCGCGACAATCATCACTAAGCGCCACTGGCTGAAACTCGGCTCCCACAGCGCAAACACCGGCATGGCCGCGCAGGGCAGCAATACGCCCCAGCCGCTATCCAGACGTTTACCCATCACCCAGCTTACGCCCCACAAGCCGCAGGCGGCCATCATCGCCATGATCATCGCGCAACCCTTCAAATGATAAATATTCCCATTATCATATGACAATATTTCTCATCTTGCAGCGAATTTTTTGCCCTGCCCGCGCCGGATGACAGAATTACTGGAAAATGATAGATTGCCGCCGATAACTATTTTGATAACACAGCAAAAACGTGCTCACTATCCGCGTTGTGGGATTATTTCCTGCGGGTAGCGCTTTGATATTTCAGGGCTGTCACGAGTAATAATAATGAAATTACAATCTTATGATGAGTTGAAACACAGCAAGTATCGGCTGTCGCTGATGCTATTTTTGTTTTTGAATGTCGCCGTTTCGCTTTTTTGTCTGCTGCCGTTTTTCGGCACGGATAATCCCATCAATTCGCTGCCGGTAACACTGGTGGCGGGCTTTAGCACCACGCTGCTGGCGCTATGTTTAATCGCGCCAAATCTAAAATTCCCGTTATTAAATCCTGTCGCATTGCTATTAGGCGCGCTGTGGGCCTGGCATATCAATCATCGTTACCATCTGGTGTTTTATTTTGACGGTAGCTTTTTAATAATCAGTCTGCTGAGCGTATTTTTTATCAGCGCGATTGCCCTGAGTGATTATTTGCTTGCGTTCTGTTTACATATTACGCCACCGGTATTAACCGTACTGTTACTGGACGATGGTCAGCATTTAATGACCATTCTGTTCACCATTACGCTGCCGCTGATCGGCTTCTCGCTGCACCATTTGATGCGCCGCCGCTTCGACACCTTCACTCTGCGGCTGGTGCGCCAGCTGTATGAGGAGAAGCAAAGTTTCAGCGATTTGAGCATGCTTGATCCGCTCACCGGCCTGTATAACCGGCGCGGGCTGAAGAACCGGCTGGATACCATCATGGAAAATCATGCCGGCAGCCACTTTGTGCTGCTGCTGGATATTGATCACTTCAAGGCCTACAACGATAACTACGGTCATGCCATGGGCGATCAGGCGCTGGCGCGGGTGTCGGTTGCCATTCGCGATGCGGTGCGCTCGCGCGATGTGGTGACGCGCTACGGCGGCGAAGAGTTTCTGGTGCTGATGACCAACGTTAATGCCTCGATTGCCATGAAGCTGGCCGAACGCATTCGTCAGTACGTGGTTGATCTGGAAATTCCCCACCGCTTCAATGATAAAGTCTCGACCCACGTGACCATCAGCGCCGGTATCGCGCCGATTTTCGCAGAAGACTTCGACCAGGCGGTGGCCAACGCCGACCGCGCGCTGTACGTGGCGAAGAATCAGGGACGTAACACCATTCTGGCGTGGGAGGATTTACCGAAGCTGGCGCCGGTAAGCAGCGATCTGGTGTAAGCGGTGCGGCGACAATGCCGCACCCTCTCCGGGGGATTTCACGCAAAATGCGCGGTGGCCAGGCAGTGAGCGTTGCTGGCATCTTGCTCAGTGAATCGGGAACGATTATCATTTGTTTTTCGCTTCCCGTTTTCACTCAGGAGCCGCATGGCCATCATCACGCGTCAGGATCACCGCTTTAGCGCGCATCCGTTGATCTTTATGCAGAGCGATCGCAGCTTAGCCAGCGCGCTGGAAGATCTGATGTGCGACCAGCGCAGCTACATGCGGGAAAACGTGAAGCTGGGCCAGCCGGCCCCCGCAGGCACCCTGACGCTGGCCGAATGGTCCACGCCGTTTCACTATCGCCGCCTGACGCAGCGCTACAGCGACTATCTCTATCGCCACCATCCCGATGTTCCGCAGGAAGCCAAACCGCTGCAGTCGCTGTGGGCCCAGTGGTATTTTGGCCTGCTGCTGCCGCCATTAATGCTGGCGCTGCTGCAGGAGCCGCGCGCGCTCGACTGCTCGCCGCAGCGCATTCACGTTGAGTTCCACGAAAACGGCCATCCGTGCGCCTTCTGGATTGATGTGCAGGAGGATGAGGATGCGCGCTATCTCAATCCGCAGCAGCGTATCGAACGCCTGATTCAGCACGGCCTGATCCCCGCCGTTAACGGCATGGCGCAGCACGGTGACATCAACGCGCGGCTGATCTGGAATAACTTAGGCTTCTCGTTTTACTGGTTCCTCGGCGAACTGCAGCAGCAGCTGCCTGCGGCCACCCGGCATCAACTGGAACAAGCGCTGTTTTTCAGCAAATCCCTGTCCGACGGCAGTGATAATCCGCTGTATCGCACCATGATCCCGCGCAACGGCGCGATGGAGCGGCGCAGCTGCTGCCAGCGCTATCGCATTCCGGACGTCGAACGCTGCGGTAACTGCACGTTAAATGCCGTGTAAGCGCGGCGTATTCTGTTACAGATTCTCCGTTTCTCCCGTTTACAGCTTTCCCGCCTTATGGCAGCTTTTACGCTCTGTTTTTACCGGAGAAAAAAATGAGCCTGGAGTCGGTACGGCACTTCTTTGCCGAACACGCACCGGATATCGACATCATCGAGATGCCGGAAAGCACTGCCACCGTAGAACTGGCCGCACGCGTACATGGCGTGACGCCGGGGCAAATCGCCAAAACCCTGTCGCTGAAAGTGAAAGAAAGCGTGGTGCTGATTGTCACACGCGGCGACGCCCGGCTGGACAATCGCAAGCTGAAGGCGGCGCTCGGGGCAAAAGCGCGCATGCTGAGCGTGGATGAAGTGGTGAACTGGACCGGCCATCCGGTCGGCGGCGTGTGCCCGTTCGGGCTGGAAAATCCGCTGACCGTCTATTGCGATGTGTCGCTGCGCAGTTTCGATGAAGTGTTACCTGCGGCCGGTTCGATTCACAGCGCGGTGCGCATTTCGCCGCAGCGCATGGCTGAACTCACGGCGGCGAAATGGATTGACGTCTGCGAGGCGCGTTAACGCGTCTCTTTCGCCACCGCCCCGGATATTTCGATGCCGCGCGTCTCGCGGCCAAACGCCACGAACACGCAAATCAGCACTGCCACCGTGCCGGCGACAATCGCCATGCCCAGCCCGTAGTTACCGCCGTGGGCTTCGGCGATGCGTGACTGCAGCGTGGCGTTGACCGAAGCAATTAAATTCCCCAGCTGGTAAACGAAGCCCGGCAGTACCGCACGCGCATTGGCCGGCACCAGCTCGGTCAGGTAGGTCGGTACCACGCCCCATGCGCCCTGCACCATAAACTGCATCAGGAACGCGCCGATACCAATCGCCCAGGAACCGCTGGAGAATGCCCACAGCGGCAGCACCGGCAGCGCCAGAAACGACGCCAGCATAATGGCTTTTTTACGCCCGATACGCTCGGACAGCGAGCCGAACGTAATGCCGCCGAGCATCGCCGCGATGTTATAGCCGATGGCGATAATACTCACCGTGTGGGCGTCAAACTGGTGCTGCACTTTCAGGAACGTCGGGTAGAGATCCTGCGTGCCGTGGCTGAAGAAGTTAAAACAGGCCATCAGCAGCACCATGTAAATACAGATTTTCCAGTGCTGGCGGATGATGGGCAGCAGCGCGTGATTCTCTTTACGCTCGCGCGCCGCCAGCCATACCGGCGATTCCGGCACTTTAAAATAGATAAACGGCAGCAGCAGAATCGGCAACGCGCCAATCAGGAACATGCCACGCCAGCCCACCTGTTCGAAGAACAGGCCAAACACTATCGACGCCAGCAGATAGCCGCACGGATAACCGGCCTGGAAGATGCCGGACATCAGGCCGCGCGAACGGTCGGGAATGGTTTCCATCGCCAGCGAAGAGGCCACGCCCCAGATGCCACCCATCGCCACGCCGTAAATCACGCGGAAGGTCAGGAAGGCAGCAAAGTTGGGCGACCATGCCGACAGCAACTCAAACAGCGAAAACAGCACAATGTTGAGCATCAGGATCGGCCGGCGGCCATATTTTTCCGCCAGCCGGCCAAAGATCAATGCGCCTACCGGCCGTACGGCCAGCGTCAGCATAATGGCAATGGAAACATCGGAGACGCTGGTGTTGAAGTAGCGCGCAAGATCGCTGAGCACAAACACCAGAATAAAGAAGTCGAACGCATCCAGCGTCCAGCTGGCGAAACTGGCGAAAGCCACGTTGCGCTGGGTCGCAGTCCAGTTAAACATAAGGGTATCCTGTCTGATTGCTTCCGGCTCGCGGCCAGATTTTTATTGGAACGTTATCCAGCGAATGGTTGCACTGGTTATTATTGTGTTAACCATTTGTATATAGCATGTCAGAAAGGCGCCGCGCGGCGGGGAATTGTCAGCGAGTGATTCGCGATGTAAGGAAGCGTGTCGGCAGGGAAGCGGCGCACGATACTCCGGCCGGGAGACCGCGCGCCGCAGCAAAATCTCAGCGTTTCAATCCGTTGAACGTCTGCTCAATCACTTCCAGCAGCAGCGGATTGTTTACGTTCTGCATCACATGCACCAGCGCGCCCGCGTCCGCCGGCACGCCAACGTCCAGCCGCAGCGGCGTGCGGTAGCGCCAGGTCTTGCCGCGCGTGGCACCGGGACGCAGCTCGATATCGACGTGATAATCCACGCCGTCCGCCACGCGCTGGTTGAGCAGCCAGGCAATGACCAGCGCATCGTGGATCCAGCAGCCCGGCAGATGGCGGGTGCGGATGGAGTAATCAATCCATGGTCGCAGCGTTTCGCGCACAAACTGCGGCAGTGGATGATCGCAGGCGGTCAGGCGCGTCAGATCCTGATGGGTCAGCAGCGTCTGCGTGGTGGCATCCATCGGCACCAGCGTGATGGTGGCGCCGCTGTGCAGCACCTGATGCGCCGCTTCCGGATCGAGGCCAAAATTGGTGTCTTTGATGTAGTCATCCAGCGCGAACACGCCGCCCATGATGACGATCTCCGCTACGGAATCCGCCATCTGCGGATAGCGCTGCAGCGCCTGCGCCACATTGGTCAGCGGGCCGATCGCCACCAGCGTAAACTCGCCGGGATTGTCGCAAATCAGCTGGCCCATCACGCCCGCCGCATCGTTGCCGTCCGCTGCCACCGTCTGCGGCTGACGCACGCCGCGCCACAGTTCGCCCAGCGCCGGGTCGGCGACGTTATCCAGCCGCGCGCGCCACGGCGCCGGATCTTCGCGCAGCGCCTGTAGCGCGCCCTGCACCACCGGAATGTTCAGTCCGAGCCGCTGCAGCAGATCTTTAGCCACCCGCGCTCCCACCGCGCTCGGCGTGTTGCCGCTCACGGTGGTGATTAGCTCAACGGCCAGCGCGCGTGACGCCAGCGCTAAGGCCAGCGCCAGCCCGTCATCGGTGTTAGCGCCAGCAATACCATTCCCCGGATCACAATCAATAATTAGTCTTTTCATGGTGTTATATATTTATTTTTGTTGAGGGTGCGGGCAGCCACAAGACTCACCGATCTCCAGATGGTGAGGAAATTCGGCCAGCTGCGCCTCGCCATGACCGTTTTTCAGCATGGCGATGGCGCTGCGTGCCATTTCGCGCAGCGGCTGGCGCACGGTGGTGAGCGTGGGCACATGAAAGGCCGACTGCTCGGTACCGTTGAAACACACCAGCGCGACATCGTGCGGCACGCGCAGGCCATGTTCGGACAGCGCGCGGATACAGCCAATCGCCTGCCCTTCGTTACTGGTAAACAGCGCGCGCGGCACCCGGCCGCTGGCAACCATGCGTTGCCCGGCGTCGTAACCGCCCTGGCGCGAATAGCTGGCCGGAAAAATCAGCGCTTCATCTACCGTCAGCCCGTACTGCGCCATGGCGTCGCGCCAGCCCTGAATACGATCCTGCGCGTTAAGCATCTCGCGCGGACCGCTGATCATGCCGACCTGCTGATAGCCGTGGCTGAGCAGATGCGCCGTGACCTGGCGCGCCGCTTCACGTTCGTTCACGCACAGCATGCTGACGCCGGGGCGCGGTTCGATGCGGTCCAGCATCACCAGCGGCGTTCCGCTCGCCTGGATGACATCAATATAGGGATGGCGATCGACGCTGGTGTAAAACAGGCCATCCACCTGACGATTCAGCAAACCCTGAATCAGCTCCAGCTCGCGCTGGCGATCGTCGCCGGCATCGCCCAGCAGCATTACGTGGCCGTGGTTCAGCGACTCCTGCAGCAGCACGTGCGCCATTGAGGCGACAAACGGGTTTGCGATATTCGGCACGATCAGGCCAAAGGTTTTGGTACTGCCGGAGGCCAGTGCGCGCGCCACCGCATTCGGGCGATAGCCGGTTTGCTGGATGGCGGCCAGCACGCGCTGACGCGTGGCTTCGGCCACCGGACGCGGTCCGTTGTTGATCACATAGCTGACCACCGCCACCGAGGTTCCGGCGGCTTTGGCGACGTCACTGCGTGTCACATTTCCGGTTGGGGATTTCGCCAATATTGCCTCTGCGTTAATGCCGCTGGCCGGGAGTACCGGCCAGCGTAATCAAAGAATGTTGCACGATCCTGCGCGTCAGATAGCATCCTCCGGCAGATTCAGATCGCGTCCGCGCGTTTCCGGTGCCACAAAGGTGGTGAGGAAACCGATGGTCGCCATGGCCGAGAAGTACACGGCAATCGGCCACCAGTGGCCGGTAAACGACAGCAGCGCCGCAGCCACCAGCGGTGCGGTGCCTCCTGAAAGAATAGACCCCAGCTCTTTGGCAACCGCCATTTTGGTGTAACGGTGTTTAACGCCAAACATCTCCACGCCCCATGCCGCCTGCACGCCAAAGATGCCCAGCGACGCCAGCGCCATCCCCACCACAATCACCGGAATCACGATGGCCGGCTCGCGGCTGTCCATCAGGCTAAAGGCGGGCCAGGCGTAAACCATCAGTAACAGGCAGAAGCCGCGATAGGTGATGCGTCGGCCAAAGCGGTCCGACAGCCAGCCGGCAAACGGGATGATCAGGAAACCGAGCAGCGAGGCGATGAATACCGCGGTGGTCGGCACCGATTTGTCCAGCATCAGCACTTTGGCGACGTAGCCGACGATAAAGCCCTGTGCCAGATAGGACGGGCCGTTCTCACCGATGCGCAGCCCCACCATGGTCCAGAAGGCGCGGCTGCGCTGCCAGAAGCTGCGGCTGTCGGGTTGCGTCGCGCTTTGCGCCAGCGTTTCATGGCGCTGCGCCTGCAGTTCCGCCTGCTGACGCTCAAACACCGGCGTTTCACGCAGATGACGGCGAATCCACAGCGCGACAGCAGCAATCAACACGCTGCTGAGGAACGGAATACGCCAGCCCCAGTCGAGCAGCGTGGCTTTATCCATCTGAATCACCGCCAGCCACACCAGCGACGCAATCAGCGTGCCGCTGTTGGAACCAAGCGCAATCACCGACGACACCAGGCCACGGCGCTCAACCGGCGCGTATTCACCCAGCATCACCGTGCCGCCCGAGAGCTCAGCGCCGGCGCCCAGCCCCTGCGTGAAACGCAGCAGCACCAGGCAGGCCGGCGCCCACAGGCCAATCGTTGCATAGGAAGGAATCAGGCCGATCAGCGTGGTCGAAGCGCCCATCAGAATGATGGTGCTGATCATCACTACCTTGCGGCCCTTGCGATCGCCAATCCAGCCAAACAGCAGCGCCCCGATCGGGCGCGCAATAAAGCCGACCGACCAGGTGGCAAAGCTGGAGAGCAGCGCCATTGCCGGGGTGGCTTCGGGGAAGAATACATCGCCAAAAATGATGCCGGCAGCGAGGCCATACAGGGCGAAATCCGCGTATTCCATCGCAGTGCCCAGCCAGCAGGAGAAGGTGGCGCGCCAGAAATCTTTGCGCCCGGAGGTGGTTTCCAGCCGCGCATCGGCGGCGGAAGCATGTGAACCTTGTTGCGTAACGGAGTGATGTACCGTCATAACCATTTCCCTGAAAGAGGTGAAAACAGTAAACGCCCATCCGTGGGTCGGTTCCCTGGCAACAAGCGGAACTCCCCGGTGGCGACGTTCAGTAGGCAAACCTGGATGAAAGGTCAGTAAAGAATCCCCTGGTGTTGGAATTCATCTATTTGCCTGATTTCGCCGATGTTTTTTTCATCGATCGCATTAGCACGGCAAATGTAACTGGGTCATCTCAAGGCCAACTTCGTCTCTGGCACCGTGAGTTGTCACTGTGAATACAGTCTATCTACGCGCGTAGATAAATCAAGTGATCAACAGGAAAATAATTAACTTATCTTCACAATGGTGCAGGAGAAAAAGATAAAATTGGCGTTAATTCATGACATTACATTACAGCCAGCGTCATTAAAAAATCCACGCACGCTGCGTGATTAACGACTATTGCTTATCATTGGCAAAAACGGCGACCAAACTTTCACCGCGCCGTTTTCGCACATTTCAGTTAAGTTTTGATGACACCCGGGCATTATTCTTAAAACCGCCCGGGCCGCGCGAAATCCTGCGCGCCAGCAGTAGACTGGATGACCTTCACTCAGGAGCATTATGACCATTATCCTCATGCGACACGGCAAGCCAGACCATCCGGTAAGCGGGCGCTTTACGGCGCGGGCGCTGGCGGACTGGTGTGAAGGCTACGACCAGGCGGTGATTTGTGATGCGCCGCCGCCGCGCAGTATGGCGATTGCGCGCATGGCCAGCGTGATTGCCTGCAGTCCGTTGCCGCGTGCGCGTTCGTCGCTGGCGCGGCTCGGTCTGCAGGCGCAGGACGTGGATGAGGTGTTCAGTGAAGTGGCGATGCCGCTGCTGCCGTTTGCGCGCCTGCATCTGCCACTGACGCTGTGGCTGGCGCTGCTGCGCCTGCTGTGGCTGTGCGGTTATGCCGGGCGCGTGGAATCAGTGCAGCATGCCCGGCAGCGCGCGCAGCGGGCGGCAGACAAACTGATTGCCCTGTCGCAACAGGGCACGGTGCTGCTGGTGGGCCACGGTATTATGAACAAACTCATTGCGCGCCAACTGCGCAAACGCGGCTGGCAGGCAGAAAAACACGCCAGCAGCCGCCACTGGAGCAGCGCGATTTATCACCGGCCATTTATTTGATGGCGGCCGTCGCACTCAGGACGACAGCTGAAAGTAGCTCAGGACTTCGCAGCCGGTGCCAGCCTGCGGCGTGGCGATGACCTTCATCTGCGTCAGATCGATCAGGCTAAGCGAACCGTCACCCTGATTAGCGATCAGCAGGCTGCGGTTATCGGCGCTAAAACAGCCATCCATCGGCTGATTGCCGACCGCAACGTCACCCAATGGATTAAGCAAGTCGTCAAACAGCGTCACCACTCCTTCCCCGTCGCCAATCGCCACCAGCCGCTCACCGCTGGCGCTGAAGCGCACCACCTGGCACGGCTGCTGATGGCCGGGCAGCGTGATGCGCTGGCGGATACGATGGCTCTGACGATCCACCACGTACAGCAGCGGCGCGTCTGCCGCGCTGGCCACCAGATAGGGGTGCTTTGGCGAGGCGGCAATGCCGGCAATCGGTCCCGGCAGCAGGATGTTGTCAATGATGCGCCCTTCCGCCTCGCACAGATCCACCACCGTGATGCTGGCGTCCTCTTCGTTTTCAGTAAACAGCTTGCGGCCGCTGGGCGACAGCGTCAGCCGGTGCGCGTTGTGCGACGGCAGCCGGATGGTTTTCTCCAGCGTGTCGCTGTGCGGATCGATCACTGCCACCGCGGCACTGTGTTCACAGCACAGATACACTTTGCCATCGCACCCCAGCTGGCCGCTGTGCGGCGCCTTAAGCGGTGACAGATCGATAAAGCCGCGAATCTGCCGCCGGCGCAAATCGATAATCGCCACCTTGTGCCCCGGATGCGGATTGTCGCCGTGGACGCCATCACCGTAGATCGGCACATACGCCTTATCCAGCGCGGGCAGCATCAGCAGCTCATGCGGTCGCGGCGGTAAGGCATTCAGCTCCTGCTCAACGGCGAAGCTGTCGGGATTGAGAAACAGCACGCGGTTGCCCTGCTTATCAACCGCCAGTAACCCACGCTTGTGTGGCTGCATAGTGCCTCCTTTTTTTCGTTGCCTGCTCTAAGCGTAGCTAACCTGCCTCCGCGTTGGGCAAGCGGCGGCCAGGCCAGGGGAAAATACAGCGCCGTTAACGGACCGCCGATCGCTCATTTTTATTCCGCGCCGCGGCCTGTGCCTGCAGAGGGTTATTTTATTAGGAATAGTCTTAATCGAGCAAAAATAAAAAACGCATTCCCTCATCATTTTATTGATACCTCTTTTTAGCCATCCCGGATCCCGGCGTTTCCGGTAAATCTGAAAGCGAAAAAAATTCGTAGCCTTGCCGCTGCGGATCGATTATTAAGCAAGGGTAGTCTTTTTACACACAGCCGTCAGGACACATAAGCGCGCTCAAGCCGCCAGCATCAGGGAATCCTTGCTCCCCATAATCACAATAATCAGGTGCATCATGACAAAAAAACGTCTCCAGCCAGCCCTTACGCTCTGGCAACACTGGCAGAGAATCGCCTTTACCGGCCAGACATTACTGCAGAAAAAACAGCATACTGCGCTCTGCGCGCCGGAATATGATCCCAGCGAAGAGGACAATATCGTGTTGCTTTCGGGTGAGAAAGCGCTGCCGGAAATACCCAAAAAAATCTGGATGTACTGGGACAATGAATATTTACCGAAATCGATGGCGTTAAATATCCAGCAGCTGCGTCAGGATAATCCCGACCATCAGGTGTATGTATTAAACCGTTTAACGCTTAAAGAAGTCCTGCCAGATTTTATTTTTACCTCGACACAATTAAGTGAGCAGCAAAAAAGTGAAGTCATTCGCCTCGAATTATTATTACGCTACGGCGGTATTGCGATTGACTGCAGCACGCTGTTATTTGAAGACCTGAGCTGGGTGCACCGTGCGCATCAGGAACGCCGCATGGATGTGATTGGCTATTACCGCGAAATTGCCACCGTCAACTATCTGGCACCGGTGATTGAAAACTGGTTTCTCGCCGCTGCGCCCAATAATCCTTTTATACGCGAGTGGCAAAAACAGTACGCGCCGATCAAGCATCTGGGGGCGCACAACTATTTCAATGAGCTGGCAAAGCGCGATGATTTTGCCCTGCTGACGCAGAAAATCGCCGAGCCGGCACAGCAGCTGGGTTCGCTGGCGCAGCAGGCGGCGATGCGCGAACATCGCCGCGTGAACCTGTATCTGCGTAAATGTGAAGCCAACGCCTATTACTATCAGCGGCTGAGCAACTGGCAAAGTGATGCCTTTGCGCACACGGTACTGTTCCATCAGCGCCCGCATACGCCGCCGCCGGTGATCAAGCTGAGCGGCATTGAGCAGCTGCATCTCGACTTCAATCTGCGTCTCGGTAACTATAACCGTCGCAGCCTGCTGGGAGCGATGATGCAGCCTAGTACACCGCTCAGCGCGCCGCTGGCCTCACCCATCAACAAAGCGCGTGCGTAGCCAGTGGATAAAGGTGGTGACGGCACGCGGCACCTGCGCTGCGTAGGGCCGCACCACCCACAGGCGGTCGGCAAAGGCATCGACCGCCTGCCACTCCGGCAGCACCTGCTGCAGCGTGCCGCTGGCCAGCGCCGCGCTGGAGCTAAAGTCTGGCAGCATAGCAATGCCCAGCCCCTGCAGCGCAGCGTCACGAATCGACTCGCTGTTATTAGTGGCGAAATTACCCTGAATCTTCACCTGCACCGTTTCGCTGTCATCGCTGTGCAGACGAAAGCGCCACTGCGGCGACTCCAGCCCGCGCGGATAATAGAGGCAGTTATGCTGCTGCAGCACCTGCGGCGTATCTGGCGTGCCGTGACGGGTCAGATAATCCGGCGCGGCCACCAGCAGCGTGCGCGTTTCACACAGCGGCAGCGCGACGTGCGTTTCCGGCAGCTGCTGGCTGTGGCGAATGGCGAGATCGAATCCTTCGCTGCCCAGCGACACCAGCCGATCGCTGACGTTGAGCTGCAACCGCACCTGCGGATAGTCGCGCAAAAAGTCGCCGATAATCGGCACCAGTTGCTGCCGGGCAAACGCCACCGGCGCGCTGATGCGCACCAGACCGCGCACCGGCCCGGCTTCGTCACGCACGCTAAAGAAGCTCTGCGCGATGCGCGCAAACGGCTCACGCAGGTCGTCCACCAGCTTTTCACCGGCCGACGTCAGCCGCACGCTGCGCGTGGTGCGCTGCACCAGCGCCACGCCCGCCATCTGCTCCAGCTCTTTGATTTTCTGGCTCATCGCCGCTTTACTGACATCCAGGCGTTCAGCCGCGCGGGTAAAACTGCCCTGTTCCGCCAGCACCGTCAGCCAGTGCAAATGCACCCAGAGTGCATCGGTTTTAATTTCTTTCATCAGGATTGTTCAAAATAATAAATAATCATTTTAATCAGCGCGCTTTTTCTTTCCGGCAGCAAGCGGCAGCATAGCGTTTCATCCTACTCTTTCCGCGTGGGCAAAAACGAGGATTTATTGATGCCGTTACTGACTTTTGATGTTATTCAGGGCCGTTCTGAAGCAGAGATTCGCACCTTACTCGACGCCGCGCATCGCGCGGTACTCACGGCATTTAAGGTTCCGGCGCGCGATCGTTACCAGATTGTTCATGAAAACAAGCGTTATCAGATGGTCTTTCAGGATACCGGGCTGGGTTTTGCGCGCAGCGACAATCTGGTGATGGTGCGCGTGTACACCAGCCCAAGAAGTGAAGAACAGAAAACGCACTTCATGGCAGAGTTAGCGCGCGAGTTGCGGGAGAATTGTGGCGTGCAGGGCAACGATCTGATGATCAGTTTTATCACCAACAGCAAAGGTGACTGGAGCTTTGCCGACGGCGAAGCGCAGTATCTCACCGGTAAGCTGTAACACCCGCGCCCGCCCTGGCTGGCAGCAGCGCGCCGGTTGCTGCCAGACTAAATCAGACTCCGCCTAAACCCGCCTTAAACGATTCGCAATGCATCGCACAAATCTGGTTGGATGTGTTGCAGCTCTGTGACAGCCAATATAGATTGACGCAAAACCCCCGCAGAGGGCCGCAGACGCAGGTAACGCGTTCTTTTTACTTAATGTGAGGATCTGCCGTTGGAGTTGCTTTCAATAGTGCTCTTTTTGGCTGCGATCGCAGTCTATTCGTATAAAGCCGGGCGAAATAAATTCTGGTTTATCCTGATCTTGCTGCTGCTCACCCTGTTCATCGTGCTCAACGCCACGCTGTATGCCAGCAACTATTTTACCGGCGATGGCATCAACGATGCGGTGCTCTATACCCTGACCAACAGCCTGACCGGCGCGGGCGTGAGCAAATATGTGGTACCGGCGCTTGGCTTGATCATCGGCCTGTTTTTACTGTTTTGTTTTCTCTCCTGGGTGCTGCGCCGGCATAAACGTCCGCATCATCTCGGCTGGAGCCTGCTGGCGATCGCCTGTGCTGCCGGCTCGGTGCAAACCACGCCGGCGTTTCGCCAGGTAAAAGAGCTGATCGCTTCTCACGCGCGTCAGGCTGACTCGGATTTCGAAACCTATTACAAAACGCCGAACAAGCAGATTAACGCGCCGAAGCTCAACCTGGTGTATATCTACGGCGAAAGCCTTGAGCGCACCTACTTCGATCAACAGGCTTTTCCTGGCCTGGCACCGGAGCTGAGCCGCGAAAAAGATCACAGCATTGACTTCAGCAACACCGAGCAACTGCCCGGCACCGATTACACCATCGCCGGCATGGTAGCGTCGCAGTGCGGTATTCCGCTATTTGCGCCGTTCGACGGCAACGCCTCGGCTTCGCTTTCCAGCTTCTATCCGCAAAATATCTGCCTCGGCGATATCCTCAAACACTCCGGCTATGAGAACTGGTTTATTCAGGGCGCAGACCTGCGCTTTGCCGGTAAAGACACTTTTTTGCTGTCACACGGTTTTGACGCCGCCAACATGTACGGCTCGCAGGAGCTGAAGAGCCGCGTCGCCGACCCCAGCTACCGTAACAACTGGGGCTTTTACGACGATACGGTGATGGATGAAGTGTTTGAAAAGTATGAGGAGCTGTCGCGTCAGCAGAAACGCTTTGCGCTGTTTACGCTCACCGTGGACACCCACCATCCGGACGGCTTTATTTCGCGCAGCTGTCAGCGCAAAAGTTACAGCTATGATGGTAAACCCAACCAGTCGTTTAGCGCGGTGGCCTGTTCCCAGGAGCACGTGGCGCGCCTGATTGCCCGCATCAAAGCCTCGCCGTGGTTTAAAAACACCGTGATTGTGGTGAGTTCCGATCATCTGGCGATGAATAACACGGCGCATCAGTATCTGATCAAGCAGCCGCGCCGCGATCTGTTTATGGTGATCCGTGGCGATCAGCCGCAGGCCGAGGTGCTGGACGGCAAGCGCAGCACGCTGGATAACGGCGCCACGGTGCTGGATATTCTCGGCGGGGATAACGCGATTGGCCTTGGCCGCAGCGGGCTGTCTTCGGCCTCGCTCTCCAGCCAGTTCGATGACATGGCGAAGAAGGTCACGGCGTGGAAAGCCGATATCATTCAGCTGTGGAATTTCCCCAGCCAGATGAAGACGTTCACCATCGACCAGCCCAAAAATACCTTTAGCTTCTCGGGTGCGACGTTCAGGCTGCCGATCCTGTTCCGCGTATCCGATCATCAGGTAGAGCCGCTGCCGGAAGGCGAATACGCCGCGCCGCTGCGCTTCCAGCTGGCCGATTTTGCTGCCAGCGATAAGTTTGTCTGGGTCGATCGCTGCTTCAAAATGGGCCGGCTGTGGCAGCCGGCGCTGGCGCTGTCGACCGATCTCTGTCTGGCGATGGGCCAGACCGGCGGACAGCCCACGGTGACGCGCATTGACCAGCCGGTGTGGCAGGGCAAAGCGCAGTTCCCGCAGGTGAAGGTCAGCGCGGCGACCTATCAGCTCAACGAACAGCAAATGCGCATCGAGGATAATGCCATTCGCTACCAGGCGGACAGCTTCCTTCTGACCGTGCCGGGCGCGCCGGCCAGCGTGAAGCGCTTTAGCGGTATTTCACGGCCGGAAAGCTGGGGACGCTGGTCAAACGCCAACCTCGCGCCGGAGGTGAACATTGAATATGTCGATCCGCTGCCGGCGCGTTTTGACGTAGTGATCACCGCACGCGCCTATGGGGCTAACGCCCATCGACCGATTCCGGTGCGCGTCGGCGAGCAAGTGCAGCAGCTTAATCTGGGTGACGCGTTCTCCACGCAGACGCTGCATTTCACCAACCCCGGCGCCAGCCGCAACCTGATCATCACGCCGCCAGAACCACAGCTGTCTAATCTCGGCAACATTACCGGTCAGGATCCACGCAAACTCGGTATCGGCATGGCGGAGATAAAAATAATTCCGCAGCCCGAAAAGTGATAAAAATGCGTGCCAGACCAGGGCCTGCCAGCGTGCAGGCCCTTTTTATTGCCGCTTAGCGTTACTCATTGTACGAATTGATATTTTTCGAGACGTCGCGCAAAATCCACATCATCACATGGTGCAACTATCACCACCTGGATAACCTTGCAGGCAACAGGAAAGGCGACCAGGAGCAACAGGGATGATACCGACGATGATGAACACCCATAAGGCATTCAAAGCGCTGCAGCAGGCGGGCGTGGCCGATCACCAGGCCGAAGTGATGGTCGACATTTTTGCCGAAATGCAGCAGGAAAACAGCCTGACCAAGACGCACCTTTCGCAGGCCATGGAAGGCGTGATGCGGGCAAATCACGCCACCGCGCAACGTGTCGATAAACTGGCACAGAGCCTCAGGCATTTTGAAAATGAGGTCCGCCATACGTTTAAAGCCATTGAGCTACGGTTTGATAACGTCGATGAGCAATTCCGGAAAATTGATCAACGCTTTGAACAAATCGATCAACGCTTCGAAAAGATGGATGCGCAATTCAGGCAAATCGATAAACGCTTAGAAAAAGTGGATGCGCAATTCAGGACAATCGATCAGCGTTTTGAACAAATCGATGAACAATTCAGGAAAATTGATCAACGCTTTGAAAAGATGGATGAGCAATTCAGGAAAATCGATCAACGCTTTGAAAAGATGGATGAGCAATTCAGGAAAATCGATCAACGTTTTGAACAAATCGATGAACAATTCAGGAAAATCGATCAGCGTTTTGAACAAATCGATGAGCGATTCAGGCAAATTGATAAACGCTTTGAAAAAGTGGATGAGCGCCTGCTGGATCTCGACCATCGCATGCAGCTCGGTTTCAATGAGCTCAAACGCGATAATCTCTGGCATCGGCGGCTGATGATGGCGATGGCCAGCGCCTTTGTGTTGTCAGCCGCCAAATATATTTTTGCCGGTTAGCCGGGTAGCCAGCCCGGCGCGCGCGTCAGGCCTGACGTAATGTCTCCAGCCTGGCGCGTTGCTGCCCACGGGCGTCGAAATTGTCTGCCGCCAGCCAGCGCTCAAAGCCCAGCTTCACCTGCGGCCATTCGCTGTCGATGATAGAGAACCAGGCGGTATCCCGGCTGCGATTTTTATACACCACCACCTGACGAAACGTGCCTTCATAACGGAAGCCCAGCCGCAGGGCGGCGTTGTACGACGGCTGGTTACAGCTATCGCATTTCCACTCGTAGCGACGATAGCCGAGTTGTTCGAAGGCGTAACGCATCAGCAGATAATGGGCTTCGGTGGCCATGCGGGTTTGCTTCAGCAGCGGAGAGAACACCACAAAGCCGACCTCCATCACGCCGTGCTGCGGTTCAATGCGCATCAGCGCCAGCGAGCCGACCGCCCGCCCGCTCTGCCGGTCAATAACCGCGAAGTGCAGGTAATCCGGACTCTGCTGGCACTGCTGCGCAAATGCCAGATAAGACGCTTCATCGTCAAAGCGCCCGACCGGCAGCCAGGTCCAGTCGCGGTCATCTTCCGCCAGCGCATAAGCCGCATACAGCTCGCGACCATGACGTGCGGCATCCAGCGGCTCCAGCCGGCAATACTGGCCGGTGAAAATCTGCCCCTGCGGCAGCGGGCGCGGCTGCCACGCCTCCAGCGCCGGGCCGATGGGTTGTCCATAACGATTGGTCTGCGATGACATACGGCGATTCCTTCTGTGTGAGAGTGACAGCGTGCAGCGTGCCACTTTGCTGGTTCAGGAAAAAGCGCCACAATGTGACAAATCGATAGATCCACGGAGGCGCTGATGCGCATACTGAACCGGCATTCGCTGCTGTTGGCACCGCTAGAGGCCGACGGCAGCCTGACGCTGCAACAGCAGCTATATCAGCGGCTGCGCCAGGCGATACTGAATGGTCAGCTGGCGGCGGGCACGCGTCTACCGGCGACCCGCCAGCTGGCGGCTGAACTGCAGGTGTCGCGCAATACGGTGATCGCCGTCTGGTCACAGCTACAGGCGGAAGGATTTATCCTCAGCGACCGCCAGGGGAGCCGCGTCAGCCGGCTGGCGCACACGCCGCTGCCAGTGCAGGCGTCCGACGACAGCGCCGACTGGCCGGTTTCCGCGCGCGCTGCCGGGTTGCACTCGCTGCATCGCCTCTCCAGCCAGGAGCTGGCGCTGCGCCCGAGCACGCCGGCGCTGGCGCATTTCCCGCTGGCGCAGTGGCGTCGCGCGCTCAATCAAACCGCGCAGCAGGCACAGCTGCTGGGCTACGGCGATCCGCTGGGTGAGCTGGCGCTGCGTGAGGCGCTGGCGCAGCATCTGGCACTGGCGCGCGGCGTACGCTGTGCGCCGCAGCAGATTGTGATTACCGAAGGCGCGCAGCAGGCGCTGACGCTGTGCGTCGCGCTGCTCACCAATCGTGGCGACACCGGCTGGGTGGAGGAGCCGGGCTATCGCGGCGCCAAAGCGGCGATGCGCCTCGGCGATCTGCAGATCGAACCGATTGCGGTGGATGCGCAGGGACTGGCACCGACGGCGCAGGACTGGCAGCAGCGCCCGCCGCGGCTGATTTACACCACGCCGACGCATCAGTATCCCACCGGCGCGATCATGAGCGCCGCGCGCCGGCTGGCGCTGCTGGCGGCGGCACAGCGGCATCAGGCGTGGATTATTGAAGATGATTACGACAGCGATTTTCGCTACAGCGGCGAGCCCATTGCCGCGATGCAGGGTATGGCGCAGCCGACGCCGGTGATTTACATCGGCTCCTTCAGCAAGACCCTGTTTCCGGCGCTGCGCATCGGCTACATGGTGCTGCCCGCCCCGCTGCTGCCGCGGCTGCGGCCGGCCTTGCATGAGCTGTTACGCGGCGGTAACCGGCCGGAACAGCAGGCGCTGGCGCTGTTTTTACGCAGCGGGGATTTCAATCGCCACCTGAGCAAAATGCGCCGTCTGTATCGTCAGCGGCAGGCCACACTGCGGGCTGCGCTACAGGAGACATTTGGTACTCAGGTGCCGCTGCTGGGCGGTGAGTGCGGTATGCATCTGGTGTTGCCGCTGGCGGATACGGTGGATGATGTGGCGCTGACGGCGCAGCTGTTTCGCCATGGCTATGCGCCTGGCGCGCTGTCCGGCTTTTATCTGGGCGGGCAAAAACAGCAGGGACTGGTGCTGGGATACGGTAATACCAGCACCAGTCAGATAATGGCAGGCGTGGCGCAGTTGGCGCGCCTGCTGCCGGGCATCAACCCTTGAAGAAAATGTCGCCGGATTTGCCCATCACGATCTTGCCGCTGTCGTCAGTGATCAGGATGTAGTTGGCGTTGATATAAGCCCAGTGCGTGCCTTCCTGCGGCGCAGGCAGGTGGCGCGGCTGCCACTCAACGATGGTGTACTGCTTTTTACGGTACTCATCCGGCACGACGTCACCGACTTTATACTCTTTGTAATCGATGATGATAGTGTGCAGATCGTAATTATTGGCGGCGGATGGCGCTTCACCCGGACCGTTTTGTGACGGGCGAATCGGCGCGACATCGCCACTGGATTCTGCCGGTTCACTGCTGGCGGGCGCATCGCTGGTGGCCGCTGGCGCTGTGGCGTCAGGTGCGGTTTGCTGCACCTGCGGCGGCATCGGTACGCTATCGGTTTGCTCACCTTCTGCCAGCGCTGCTGGCGTCAGGCTTAAAGCGCCCAGAAAAATTCCTGCTGAAAGAAGGGTGACGTGTGTCCTGCGCATTGGTGATTTCCACTCTGGTTAATTATTTAACTGTCCCATTTACTGACAAGCGCCACGTGCGGAAGGTTCCCGCGCCGCGCTTTGCGCGTCAAATTTCGCTCCACAGCATACCTCAGGCGGCGCGCTTTGCTGAGCAGCAAAATTGCAAGCAACCGTGTTCAGCACCCGGCGATCTTTACGCGCCAAATCACGCAGCAGCGCAATGCCGAGATAGTTGCTCCAGTTGAAGGCGTTTTGCAGCACCACGATGGCATTGCCGTGGGCGCGATCGTAGCCAATAAAGCTGGCATAACCGCCAATATACCCCACCTGATAAGTGATCTGCTGCTGACCATAGGTATCGGTTACCCAGGCGATATTCTGCGCCTGATTGCCATGCTGCTCATAAGGATGATTGACCTGCGCCAGCGCCTGGCCGAGCGCGCCGTGCGCATCGCTGTGCAGATGCGCATCGAGGTAGCGAATCAGATCGCGCGCGTTGCTGTACAGGCTGGCGGCCGCCACCATATTGCCGCGAAAGGCCCAGTCCGGCGTCAGCTGACCACGCGCGATCAGTTTCGGCTGATCGCCGGCGTGGCCCAGCGCGCGCCACGGATAGCCGCGCAGGGTTTGCGGATGGAAGCTGCTGCTGGTCATGCCGAGCGGACCAAACAGCTGATGCTGCGCCAGCGTTTCAATGTCCTGATGCAGGCGATGCTGCAGAATATAGCCCAGCAGCGCATAGCCGAGATTGGAGTACTGCGCCGCCGGGTGCGCGGGGGCGCTGAAATCGGCCAGATAACTCAGCACGGCATCGCTATCCAGATTGCCGTAAAAATTTTCGCCGCTGCGCAGGTAAGCCATAAATTTCAGGAACATCGGCAGATCCATATCCTGGCGCGGCAGCCCCGAGGTGTGCGTGACCAGCTGCAGCAGCGTGATACGTTTTGCATCCTCACTCAACGGCACGCCGCGCGGCAGCAGCGTGGCCAGCGTGTCGTTCCAGTGCAGCTCCCCGCGATCCACCAGCCCGATAATGACCTCCGCGGTAATGCCTTTGCTCAGCGAGCCCAGCGCAAACAGCGTATCCGGCGTGATGGGATAGCGCTGGCGCGCATCGGTGACGCCATAGCTGTAAAACTGCGGCGCGCCGCGCTGGTGAATGATGGCGATGCTGATGCCCGTCACCTGCTTCTGCTGCATGTAGTGGCGCACAATGTCATCGACGTTTTCATGGAAGGTGGCGTGGGACAGGTACACGCGATCGCTCACCGGTGCGGACGTTTGCGACAGTGTCCCGCAGCCGCTGAGCAGCAGACACAGGGCTGGCAGTAACAGGCGATACAGCGCGCGGGAAAGCGTCAGTCGCTGAAGTCTGACGAAGCGGGAAATAGCCATCAATTGATAAGTTATTTTTTATGTTATGCAGCAGGTGCCACTGGTGTTGGTGGCGAAATATACCACAGAACAGCGGGTGCGCCACCTGTCAGCCGCAGGTGGCGCCGGGCATTATTGATTAACCGGGATAACCGATCCTTTGTAGTGCTGGTTGATAAATTCAGCAGTTTGTTTTGATTCGAGATCTTTCGCTAACGCGAGAATGCGCGGGTCGCTGGCCAGCTTTGGCGTGGTGACCAGCACGTTGGCATACGGATTATCCTTTGCCTGTTCCAGCGCCAGCGCGTCTTTTGACGGCACCAGCCCGGCCTGCAGGGCATAGTTACCGTTAATAATCGCCAGCTGCGCATCATCCAGCGCGCGCGGCAGCTGCGGCGCTTCAACTTCAATAATCTTCAGATGGTGCGGATTGTCGCTGATGTCCGCCGTGGTCACCAGCGTACTGGCGCTGCGGCTTTTCAGCGTAATCAGGCCGTTGGCCTGCAGCAGATAGAGCGCGCGGCTCAGGTTAGTGACATTGTTGGGCACCGCCACCTGCGCGCCATCCGGCAGATCTTTCAGAGATTTCACTTTGTGCGAATAAATCCCGAGTGGCTCAATATGCACGGTCGCCACCACGGCAAATTTTTCGCCCAGCGCTTTTTCCTGATCGCGCAGATAAGGCACATGCTGGAAATAGTTGGCATCGACGTCGCCACGCGCCAGCAGCTCGTTGGCGTTTAAATTGCCGTTAAGCTCGATGACCTTCAGGTCGAGCTGTTTGTCGGTTTGTTTGATGTAGTTGAGAATCTCACTGTGCGGCACCGGATCGGCGGCCACGCGCAGTGCCGCGGCGGACGCCACGCTGCTGAACAGGGCCATCAGGGCCAGTGACGCTATCATCGTTTTCTGCATGGGCTTTCCTTACGTTTTTTATGATTTCACTGTGCTTAATGCATCAGCGTAATAGCGCTGCGCCACATCGCGATGGGAACGCAGACGCCCTTTGAGGTAGTTCCAGCCCACTTCGCGCAGCAGCGGATTGGCAGGATCGCTGGTCGGGCCGTGGGCTTCTGCCGCCAGCTGCGGCGGCAGCTGATACAGCGGTACTTCGGCGTCCAGCTGCGCACCGAGGAAAAAAGCGATCGACACGCGTTCACAATTAGCCGGCGGCGACACCACGCGGTGCACGGTGGCGCGCAGATACCCATTGCTGGCAATCTCCAGCAGTTCACCGATGTTGACCACAAACGCGCCCGGCTTCGGCAGCGCATCCACCCAGTGACCGGGTGACACTTCCACCTGCAAACCGGGCTGATCGTCCTGCAGCAAAAAAGTGAGGAAGCCGGAGTCTTTGTGCGCGCCTACGCCCTGCTGGCTGGCTTCTGCTGCCTGACCGGGATAACGAATCAGTTTGATGTGCTCATTGGGCTGGGTGCCATACAGCGCGTCGAACGCATCCGGCGGCAGCGCCAGCGCTTTGGCAAAGGCCCGCAGCAGGCGCAGCGCGATGGCGGTCATCGCCTGCTGCCAGGCGTGCATCACCGGACGCAATTGCGGTAACGCCTCCGGCCATAAGTTAGGCCCCTGCAGCCGTTTCCATGCCGGATCGCCCGGCTGCAGCGTCAGCGCCACGCGTTCGGCACCGATATCAAACTGTTCACGCTGATCGCGCTGGTCGCGGGTGTATTCCACGCCGGCATGGTTGTAGCCGCGAAAATGCGGCGAGTGGATCATCGCCACGCGCTGCTTCTCCGCCTGCGGCAGGGCAAAAAACGCCCGCGTGATACTCTGCACGTTGTGCAGCAGTTGCGGGTTGATGCCGTGATTAACCAGATAGAAGAAACCGACGTCACGCGCGGTCTCGCGCAGCTGCGCCAGGTAAGCTGTTTGCTCTGCGTCCGGTAGTTCCAGCAGGGCCAGATCCAGTACTGGCAGGGTATCCGCCATGATGTTGTCTCCTCGCTATCGGTAAATCCTGCGTTTACGCTGACATTCGCCGCCGTTTCCCGCCAATACTGTTGCGCGATAAGTTATGGCGATTCCTTTTTAGGCGCACTTCGGCTATCGATATGCAAAAAGCGGTAAATCAGGCGCGCTGCCGCTATAATCGCGCCCAGCAATTTTTGCCCACCAATGCACACCGCAGGAGACGCCGGATGAATCAGGGTCCGTTAACCGAAAAAGAGCTGAACTGGCTTGATGACATGCTGGAAAAATATGGCAACGAACACTCCGTGGTGGACACCGCCGAACTGGACGGCATGCTGACTGCCCTGCTCTCCGGCCCGAACGATATCGAACCAAGCGAATGGCTGGTGGCAATCTGGGGCGGTGAGAAGAAGATTCCTCAGTGGGCGAACGCGCGCGAAATGGACCGCTTCATGGCGCTGACTTTCCAGCACTTCAACGACATCGCCGAGCGGCTGGCGGAGTATCCGGAGCAGTTCGATCCGCTGTTCGGCGAGCAGGAGATGGAAGGCCAGCTGTTTACCGTGGTGGAAGACTGGTGCTATGGCTATATGCGTGGCGTGGCGCTGGATGCAGACTGGGCGCAGCTGCCGGCGGCACAGCAACCGGCGCTGCAGGCGATTGCGCTGCACGGCAGTGAAGAACAGCTGGCACAGCGTGAAGCCTTCACCCCGGACGCGTTTGAGGCCAGCATCGAGGCGATTCGCCCGGCGGCGCTGGAACTGCACGAATACTGGCAGGAACAGCGCATGGCGCAGCCCGATCCGGCCCCGCAGCTGCCGCATTTTGCCGGTGAAAAAACCGGCCGCAACGATCCCTGCCCGTGCGGCAGCGGCAAAAAGTTTAAGCAGTGCTGCCTGAATAAAGCCTGAGGCGCTCACCTCAACGCAGGCCAGCGCTAAAACTGGCCTGCGCACCGCGTTAATTCCCGGACGCGAGAAACTCCATCACCGCCGCATTAAGCGGCGCGGGGCACTCTTCAGGTAACCAGTGACCGCAGCCAGGTAACACTTTGCCGGTGACCTGCGAGGCGTAGCGGCTGACCACCTGCTGCTCATAGGCACCCAGTCCGCCGTGACCGCCACCGCCAATCGCCAGCATCGGCACAGCAATTTTCTCGCGGGAGAGCACTTTATTGTCCGCCACTCCCTGATTCAGCACCCGGTAATATTCAAAGGCGGCGTTCAGGCTGTGCGGTTTTGCATAGGATTTGCTGTAAAGATCCAGCAGCGCCGGCGTGAACACCGCTTTGTTGGCGGCATGTTCTTTGATGAAATGCTCGAAGAACAGGCGCTCTTTACCGGCGATCAGCTGTTCAGCGAGCTGTCCCTGCGCCGCAAAGAAGCTGAAGTGCCACACCAGGGATTCGCCTTCAGGCGTAAAGGCCGGGAACTGATAGATGCTTTCATCCGGGATCGGCGCTTCCATAAAGATGGCGCGGCGGATGCTGTCCTGATGTTTCACCAGCAGCGGATAGGTATTCCAGATGCCAATATCGTGCGCCACCAGATCGAACTTTTTGCCGCCGGCGAACTGTTGTGCCAGCTGATAAAGCAGCGGCGCGACATCGGTGGCGCGATACGAATGCGGCACGTCAGACTGCCCCAGCCCCGGCAGATCCACCGCCACGACGGTGTGGTTTTTTGCCAGTTCCGGCATCAGCTGGTGCCACTCATACCACGTCTGTCCGAAACCGTGCACCAGATAAACCAGCGGTCCGCTGCCGCCCTTCACATAATGCAGGCGCACGCCATCCACAGTTTGATAGCTGCTGGTAAAACCGGCGGGCAGCGGGAATTCATCCGCGGCGGTGCCGGCGGCGGAAAACAGCGCGGCCGAGGCGAGCAGCAGGGTTAACAGTAATTTTTTGAACACGTGATTGATCTCCATTTTGTGATAATGCCATTTAAAACAGTGAATTAAATTTTCATGTACGCACGGCAGGTCAGTGACCTTGTACGCGCTGGTGCCGCGCGCCGGCCTGGAAACCGTGCTGACGCGCCTGCAGTGCGATGAGGAAGCCAACCGCCAGCAGCAACAGCAGCGCCAGCGGGAAGGACGCCACGCCCCAGTGAGTAAGCAACACGCCACCGGCCAGACCGCCGCCGGCAATCGCGCTGTTCCACACCACCACGTTCATCGACAGCGCCACATCCGCGCCCTCGCCCGCCGCATCCGCCAGTGCCGTTTGCAGCAGCGTGGCCGCCCCGCCAAACGTCAGCCCCCACAGCGCCACGCCGACATAAACCAGCAGCGGCAAGCGCGCCAGCCAGATGAACAGCAGCGAGACCAGCGCAAACAGCGCCAGACTGCCGAGCACGGCGACGCGCAGGTGGTGATCGACGAGGCGACCGGCCAGGCCGATAGCCGCCAGCGCCGCGATGCCAAACACCAGCAGCACGCTGTCTACCTGCCCGGCGAGACCCGCCTGGCTAACGAACGGCGCAATGTAGGTGTAGAGAATGTTGTGCGCCGTCATCCACGCCAGCACCACGCCCAGCACCGGACGCACGCCTGGCGTCATGAACACCGTGCGCAGCGGCAGACGCTGATCGCTGCTTTGTCCCGGATAGTCAGGCACCCGCAGCAGCACCCAGCCGATCAGCAGCAGCGTCAGCGCCGACATGATGCCGAACGCCGTGCGCCAGCCCACCGCCGTGCCCAGCCAGGTGCCGACGGGAACGCCCAGCGCCAGCGCAATCGGTGTGCCGACCATCGCCACGGCGAGCGCTTTGCCCTGCTGATGGACCGGCACCATGCGCCGCGCATAGCCGGCCAGCAGGCTCCAGGCGAGTCCCGCCGCTGCGCCGGCGAAAAAGCGCGCCACCAGCGTCAGTGCGAAGTGGGTCGAGAACGTGGTGATGGAGTTGAAAATCAGGAAACCGACGATAGCCAGCAACAGCACGTTACGGCGGCGCCAGCCCTGGGTGGCGATGGTCAGCGGAATCGCCGCCAGCAGCGAGCCAAGCGCATAAACGGTCACGGTCTGCCCGGCCAGCGCGGTGGAAATGCCAAGGCCCGCCGCCATCTGCGGCAGCAGTCCGGCCGGTAAGGTCTCGGTGATGATGCAGATAAAACCGGTCATGGCCAGCGCCAGCAGCGCGCCCAGCGGTAGCGGCCGGGTTTTATCCGCGGCGGTATTCAAAGTCGTCACAATCAGCGTTCCCGATGTCATCAGCGTGCAGGTGAGGCGCGCGCCTGTCGTTGAAATTATATGTACCGATCAGTATATAAATTGGCGAAGTGCGATAACCTGTTACGGCTTAACAACAAACTACCGCGGATGCGCTATCCGCCGCCCGCCGGCACAAATATATACTGATCGATACATTAGTTGACGCGCGAGACCGTTGTCAACGACTTATGTATCGATTAGTATTTAAGCATTGAGATTAATGGAGCACTGAGATGGCCACTATGGGACGGCCGCGTACGTTCGATCGTGATGCGGCCATTGAACAGGCGATGAAGATTTTCTGGCAGCACGGCTATGAGTCGACATCGTTAACGCAGCTGAAGGCGGGAATTGCTGGCGGTATTTCCGCACCGAGCTTTTACGCGGCCTTTGGCTCGAAGCAGGCGCTGTTTCAGGAGTGTGTGCAGCGCTATCTGTCGACTTACGCGCAGGTGGTGGAGCCGCTGTGGGATAACAGCCTGCCGCCCCGTACCGCAATGGAGACCGCGCTGCGGCGCTCTGCCAGCATGCAGTGTGAGTCCGGTCATCCGCTGGGATGTATGGTCGGCCTGGGCGTGATGAGTGCGCCTTCCGCCGAACACGCGGATGTCACCCAGCCGCTGGCGCGCTCACGCGCCCGCACGCTGGCAGGCATGACGGCCTGCGTGCAGCGCGGCATCGATAGCGGCGAACTGCGCGCCGACACTGATGCCGCCGCCCTCGCCATCGCCCTCGACGCTTTTCTGCTGGGCGTGTCGGTGCTGGTGCGCGATGGCGTCAACGGCGCGCAGATCGATAACGCCATCGCCCACGTCATGGCCGTGTGGGACGCGGCAAAATCCGTGACGGATTAAGCGCCCCAGCCGCCTGGCGACGCACGCTGAACATTACCCCGCCGGTTTGACTTCGGTGACCAGCGTTGGCAGCTGCCATGCGCCGCCGGCGCGGATGGCACGACACATGCCGGTGGTGGCCTCGCTGCTCTGGACAAACTGGCGGCCATCCCACACCCATGCAGCGGTGCTCCAGCAGTCACCAATGCCGCGCCCTTTCTGCGCTTCGCTGATCACGCCGTCGTGATAATCAGATCCGGAATCGGTGATCAGCTGCGGCGTGCCCTGCAGCGCGTTATCCAGCAGCCAGAAACCATAGCCTTCGTTGTAAGCCCCGCGCCAGCACAGCGCGGCAATCAGCACGTGCTGCGCATCCACCGGCGTCAGCGTAGGCGGTTCTGCGCCCTCTTCTGGCTGATCGTCGGACGGCGCGAGATTGTCACAGCTGTCGTCGTCAGTCAGCGAGGCAATCAGCTTTGGCTTGACCTGCGCCAGTTCGTCCGGCGTCAGCGGGCGCGGCGCGGCTTTCAGCACATGGACCTGCTGGATCACCGGCATCGCCACTGCCGCCGGTACGCTGGCTTCCGGCTGATTACCCTTGCGCACCAGCGCGCCCGGCGTGTTCAGCCGTCCCTGCGCCTCATCCATTTTTAATAGTGTGGCAAAGGCCCCGTTGCCGGAGAGTTCAAACGGCTCGGCCGCACCACGAAACTCCACTCTGGCGCTGCCTTTGATGGCGGCGATCAGCGCCTGGGTCTGCGCGTCGCTTAGCGTCCACTCATCGTTCTCCGCTTTGCTGACTTCGCCCAGCGCGCGATCGTCAATCCACAGCGCCAGCGCATTTACCTGCTGCGCATCATCGTCGCCGGTATCGGCCAGCACCACGCGCCCGTGCGTCAGGCTGTCTGGCCCGCCGGCGCGCGTCAGCAGAACCGATCCGCCCGCGCCTTCTTCGGCGCTGTAGCCGGCGGCGCGGCAGGTCAGCGTATTATCACAAGCCAGCTCCCAGTCTTTATGGCTAAACGAGACGCCTTCGTCGGCCCACAACGGCGTACTCAGGCTGGCGAACAGCGTCAGCGCCAGCAGCAATCGGCTTTTCATGCCATCTCTCCCTAATGGTAAAGGTGGCTAGTGTGATGATTTTTGCGGCGCGGGAGAAGTGAATTTTTTGCGGCGGGTCTTATTCCATCGCTGCCTGTGGTTGTGGCTGACGCGCCATCAGGCTCAGCGCCACCAGCATCGCCAGCGCCACGGCAATTGCGCCAGCGAGATACACCGAAGCCACGCCGCGGTGGGCGGCCAGCGCGCCCGCCAGCGGACTGGTGACTGCCAGCGCGATATCGAGAAACGCCACGTAAGCCCCCATCGCCAGGCTGCGGGTGTGCGGCGGCGCACGCCGCACCGCTTCCACGCCGAACGCCGGAAAGGCCAGCGAATAGCCAAAACCGGTCAGCGCCGCGCCGAGATAAACCAGCGTCGCGCTATCAGCGCCCCAAATCAGCAACTGACCGCAGGCCTCAATCAGCACGCATACCAGCGCGACGCGCGCGCCGCCCAGCTTATCCGGCAGATGGGCAAAGAACAGGCGCGCCGCGATAAACGCCACGCCAAACGCGGTGAACGCCAGCGACGCGTTGCCCCAGGCCCTGGCCGCAAACAGCAGCGCGATAAACGCGGTGATCATGCCAAAGCCGACGCTGGCGAGCGCCAGACCCAGTCCCGGCCGCCACACCGCGCCCATGACTTTGTAGAACGGTGTCCGTTTAGTCGAGGTCGGCGCGACGGCGCGCACCTGGGTGATAAACATCAGCGGCAGCAGCGGTACCACGATGATCGCCATGGCGATGCCGGTGAAGTGCCAGCCGTGATAAATCGCCACGCCCAGCGGCGCACCCAGCGCCCAGGCGCCGTAAATCGCGATACCGATCCACGCCATCACTTTACCGGCATTGGCCGGTCCCACCAGCCCGAGTCCCCAGCCGAGCGCGCCGGTGGCCAGCAGGCTCTCGCCCAGCGCCAGCACCACACGCCCCAGCAGCAGGATGGCCACCGAGCTGGCAGGCCGATCAACGAACAGCAGCGAAATCAGGTAGATCACGCCGGAACTCGCCACCACTAACAGCCCGGCCAGCACCGCGCGTTTCGCGCCGCGCATATCGGCGAAGTTGCCCGCCCACGAACGCGTCAGCAGCGACGCGATAAACTGCGCGCCGATGACCGTGCCGATCGCCAGCGTATCCATGCCGAGGTTCTGCTGCAGATGCAGCGGCAGCACCGGCAGCTGCATCCCCATGGTGAGAAAAGCGATAAACACCGCCAGCGTCACCGGCAGCAAGGTGATAAATACATTATTTTTCATCGATATAATCCAGAAAAACTGCCGCACGCAGCGGCAGCGTGATATCAGAGATGGGTGTAATAGGCAGGCGTATCGAGCTCGCTCAGCAGGTCCGGGCGGGTTGCAGACCAGTTCAGCAGCGTGCGCGTGCGCTGGCTGGAGACCGCCATGTTGCCCGCCGCCATATTGGCGAACCAGCCAAAATGAGCCCGGTCGCGCTCGCCGCTGGGCAATCCGAGCTGGCGACCAATCGTCTCCGCGATTGCGCGGAACGGCACCGCCTCATCGGCCACCGCGTGATAAACGCGTTCGGTGACGCCCTGCTCCAGCGCCAGCCGATAGACGCGCGCCGCATCGCGACGGTGCACGCCGGACCAGCAGTTCTCACCGCTGCCGCACCAGGCGGAAATCCCGCTCTCACGCGCCAGCCGCACCAGAATCGGCACAAAACCGTGGTCGCCGAGGCCATGTACCGACGGCGCCAGCCGCACTGTCGCCACGTGCACGCCGCGCTGCGACAGCGTCTGCGCCGCCGCTTCCGACTGACGCGGTGACACCGGCTGCGGCTGATCCAGCTCCGTCGCCCCGCGCGCCATACCGGACAGGCCGGACGTCACCAGCAGCATGCGATCCGATCCGGCAATCGCCTCGCCGAGCAGCTCGATTACCTGGCGATCCTGCTCGCAGTTCTGTACGAAGCGCGAGAAATCGTGGTTGAACGCGGTATGAATGATGGCGTCCGCGGATTGCGCGGCGTCACGCAGCACGTCAGCATCTTCCAGCGAACCGCGAATAACCTGTGCGCCAGTGACGGCCAGCGCCACGGCTTTTTCCGCCGAACGCGCCAGCCCTGTCACCTGATGGCCCGCCGCGATCAACTCTTCCACCACCGCTGAACCTACCCAGCCGGTGGCCCCGGTGACAAATATCTGCATGATCTTCTCTCCTGCACGTTAAAACGCGAGTGTTTCGTCGTGTTGATATGATGCGTGCTGTGGAGCGGTGGCGCTAATCGCATTCATTTTTCATCGTGAAGCAACAGCCTGGAGCGCATGAATACTGATTCGCAGGCAACACACCTGCATTGAACCCGTTACAGAGTTCAGGTTTTACTGGCTTTTTTGCGTTAATTGCTCAGCTATTGAACAGATGCAGGCTTGCACACATACTTTGCGCCAGAACCGATACGATTAGGTGATTATGACAACTGCCGCGATTAACCCAGACATGCTTCGCTGGTCCCGTGAACGGGCCGGTTTTAGCATGGAAAAATTTGCACAAAAGTGCGGCATTGCGCCTGAACGCCTGCAGGCATGGGAAGAGGGGCAAAAGCCGCTGACCTTTCATCAGGCCATGAATTTTGCCGAAAAGGCACATGTCCCTTTTGGCTATCTGTTTTTGACTACACCACCTGTGGAGTCTTTGCCTATCCCTGATTTGCGCACGGTGGAGGGAAAACGTCCGCAACGTCCGAGCGCTGAACTGCTCGATGTGTTGAAAATTATGCTGATGCGTCAGGAGTGGTATCGCGACTATCTGCAACAGCAACTGGCACATCCACTCACCATTGCTGGCCGTTTTAATGCAACCAGTTCCACAGAATCCATCGTGGCGGATATGCGTCACAGGCTTAACATGGCCGTCAATCCCGTGCGCGGGAGTTGGGAAAACTATTACAACGATCTGGTGAAACGTATTGAGAGCCTGGGAATTTTAGTCATGCGGTCTCCTTACCTGTATCACCATACCCGTCCGTTTAACGTGGATGAGTTCCGCGGATTTGCCATTGCCGACGATTACGCACCTATTATTTTCGTCAACCATGCGGATGCACCAGGCGCACGACTGTTTACCTTAATTCATGAACTTTGCCACATCTGGATTGGCCAGTCTGGCGTCTCCGATGGCGCCACAACCGCACATCGCCAGGAAGAGATATTGTGTAACGCCGTCGCAGCGGAATTTCTGGTGCCAGCCGAAGAGTTTTTATCGCTTTGGGACAGCAATGCCCCAGACTGGCGGCAAAATATTGCGCCACTGGAGAGTCATTTTCATGTCAGCGGATGGGTAATTGCGCGCCGCGCCCTTACGCTGCATCTGATTGAAAACGACGACTATCAGCGTTTTATTCAGGCGCAAAAGCTGGCCTACCAGCAGCGTAGTAAAAACGAGAACGGTGGCCCCGGCTATTTCAGGACTAAAAAAGCACAAATCAGCGTCTCCTTCTCCCGGGCGGTGCTGAGTCAGGCGCTGAGCGGGCAAATGCTGCTTCGTGAAGCCAGTGATTTGCTGGATGGCATCCAGCCTTCCGGATTGTCTAAATTTGCACAGGAGTTGGGGCTTTGAAATATTTGCTGGACGCGAACACTTATATCACGGCGAAAAACTTTTATTACGCGATGGATATTTGCCCCGGCTACTGGGAATGGCTGGACAAACAGTTCACCTTACATGTTGCTGGCAGTGTTGACATGATCGCGCGCGAATTACGTGCCGGAAATGACGAATTATCCGCCTGGGTAAAAGCGCGACCGCAGTATTTCATTGCCAATGATGATCATGATACGCAGATAATTTTCCAGCAAATCGTGGAAAGCATCATGCGGGCGGACTTTAATCCCGGCTCACGTGATGCGTTCCTGGCTAAAGCCGATCCCTGGATTATCGCCAAAAGTAAAAGTATTGGTGCGACTGTGATTACTCATGAATTAACGCTTCCCGCACAGACGCGCAAAGTCAAAGTCCCCAATATTTGTCATCAGTTTGATGTGCCCTGCATGACCACCTTTGAGTTTCTGCGAAAACTCAACGCCCGCTTTATTCTTGAACGCTAAAAGCACGCTCAGGTTTACAGCGCCGCGACAATCTGCTGGCGCAGCCATTGCTGGGCGGGATCGCGATGCAGGCGCTCGTGCCACAGCATCAGGATGTCAAACCCTTCAATCTGCAGCGGCGGTGCAAGCACGCGAAGCTGCGGCGCGTTTCGCACAAGGCGCTCCGGCAGTACGGCGACCAAATCACTGCTGGCCAGCGTGTCGAGCATAAACAGAAAATGCGGCACTGAGAGCGCGACGCGGCGCGTGCGGCCGAGCGTTGCCAGCGCGCGATCGGTGGCCGCACTGAAGCCGCCGCCATCCGGCGAAACCATCACAAACTCCAGCTGGCAAAAGCGATCCAGCGTCAGGGGCTGCTGCAGCTGCGGATGATCGTGCCGGCCGGCCAGCACGTAGCGCTCGCTGAACAAGCGGCGCTGATGCAGCGTCGGCGGCGCGTTGTCGCCGGTGTGAAACACCACATCCAGCTCGCCCTTCTCCAGCTGCTGCGCCACCTGCGGCGGATTGAGTGCAAACACCGCCATGCGGCTGCGCGGTGCCGCTTCACGAATGAGTTTCAGCGCCGGCAGGATCAGTGCCGATGACATGTAATCGGTGGCGGCAATGCGCCAGGTGAGCTCCGCGCGCGCCGGATCGAACGCTGCCGGCGGTGCCACCGCGCGCTCCAGCGCTTCCAGCGCCAGACGCAGCGGTTCGCGCAGGGCCTCGGCGCGGGCGGTGGGCAGCATGCCGCGCGGGCCGGGCAACAGCAGCGGATCGTCAAACAGCACCCGCAGGCGCGCCAGCTGAGCACTTACCGACGGCTGCGACAGATTGAGGCGCTGCGCCGCACGCGTCACGTTCTGTTCCACCAGCAGCACGTCTAAGGTGTGCAGCAGGTTCAAATCCAGCGAGTGCATATTCATTTCATCTATACCTGAGATATCAGCAATTGATTTCTACTATATCCAGCGCTGGCTTAACCTGCAGCGGTTTTCATCTCACAGGATACCGCCATGAATGTTTTGATTGTGTATGCCCATCCGGAACCGCGCTCGCTGAACGGATCGCTGAAAGACTTTGCCGTGAATCATCTGCAGCAGGCGGGCCATCAGGTGCAGGTGTCAGACCTGTACGCCATGCAGTGGAAAGCACAGCTGGATGCCGCCGACACGCTGGCACCTCCGGTGGGCGCACATTTTGATGCCACGCTGGATTCGCGTTTCGCCTACGACAACCAGCTGCAGGCAGCGGACATTGCCGCCGAGCAGGAGAAGCTGCGCTGGGCCGACACGGTGATTTTTCAGTTTCCGCTGTGGTGGTTTTCGATGCCGGCGATCATGAAAGGCTGGTTTGACCGCGTGTATGCCAACGGTTTCGCCTATGGCGTCGGCGAGCACAACGATCACCACTGGGGCGATCGCTACGGCGAAGGCACACTCGCTGGCAAGCGCGCCATGCTGGTGGTGACCACCGGCGGCTGGGAGTCGCACTACGCGCCGCGCGGCATCAACGGCCCGATTGAGGATCTGCTGTTCCCGATCCAGCACGGCATGCTGTTCTATCCCGGCTTCAGCGTGTTGCCACCGCTGGTGTTGTATCGCGTGCAGAAGTCGGCGCAGGAACGCTTTGATGGCTGGTGCGCCGCGCTGGCGCAACGACTGGATCGCTTAGCGCAGGATCAACCGATTGCCTTCCGTCGTCAGAACGGCGGTGAGTATGAGATTCCGGCGCTGACGCTGCGCGAGGATCTTGCGGAAGGCGAGCGCGGATTTGGCGTGCACGTGGCGCGCTGAGCCGCAGGCCGCCAAACCGCAGCGGCGCGCTGCCGCATTATTCAAACAGCCAGCGCCCCGCCTGCGCCGACGCAATCAGCATGCCCAGCGTGAAATCCGGCACCACCGGCACTTCACGCTTATTGAACGGGTTGAGGATTTGCGCCAGCGACGGTTCGTCCGGGTAGTAGGTTTCAATAGCGAAATTCGCGCGATCGACCGCGAACTCGCTGAAAAACTCCTCCATCAGCGCGGCGGCTTCGTCGCGCTCGAAGTTGAGATCGGTGTCGATATCAATCTGCGGCGTGAGCGTTTTCTGCTTGAACAGATACACGCCGTCATAGCGCCGCACCAGTTCATAGATACGCTGTTCGAGTTGCTCTGTCATCGTCGCCTCTTCGCCTGTGCTGATTGGATCGCAGTGCATTTTGCCATGCCTTGCCGCGAGGCAGGAGGAAAAAAATGCCAGCCGTGAATACGTATCGCAATCCTGCATAAAAATCCCAGTAGCCATTGCTACCGGGACCCTTATCACTTAAGCGGCAGATAAATATCCGTCAGCAATTCGTGTTCCGCCACTTCATGCACGAAGTTGTGATAGTGGAAGAACAGCGGGAAATCGCGCAGCTCTTCGCCGCTGGCCGGCAGCCATTCGCTGTAGAGCGATCGCGCCAGTTCGGTCAACGCGCTGTGCGAGCCGTGATGACGCAGCACCGCGCAGCGTCCGCCGGGAATGGTGCTGTTGACGACGCCAAAGGCGTTGTCTTCGTTAACCGGCGCCGTCACCGAACCGCAAAGGTGATAATGAAAATCCCCGGCTGGCGTGCTGGCCGGATCGTGCGGCGCGACGCCGAACGTCTGGCTGCTGCGCACCGGCGATGCGCCGCTGCTTTTGCGCCAGGCAATAAACTGCGCCGCCGTTTCGTTGATGCGCTGCGGATCGCCGTGATGCGTGAGCATCGCCACCGGCGTGGTGGGAAACATTTTAATCTCGACTGACATACTCTCTCTCCGATTGACGGGTGGCTGAGGCATGCGCTGATGCCAGGTCATCCACACCGGCTGCTGACGAAACTCACTCGGCGTCACGTCAAATACCTGCTTAAAGGCGCGACTGAATGATTCGGCATGCTGAAAACCGGCATCGAGCGCAATCTCAATGATTTTCTCGTGCGGATTGAATGCCAGCCGGTACGACGCCCGTTTGAGCCGCATCAACTGGATGTAACGCCCCGGCGGCATGCCGCACCAGGCGCTGAACTGGCGGTGAAAGTGGTACGGCGAAAAGTGCGCCACTTCACTCAGTTGCTCCAGCAGCAGCGCTTCATCAAGATGGCGTTCGATGTAGTCGAACACGTTGTCAAAGCGCTTGCGGTAGGTCTCGCGGTGATCGTTTTTGTTTACTGGCATAGCATCCTCTCTGGGGAATGAGTATGCCCTTGTGGCTGGGAGTGGGCCTGATGGATCTTGCGGAGTTTTGAGGGAAAGTCTTTATTTTTTGTTGACGATGCTTAAGTTGCGATCAACACCGTACATTGACTTTTTACTCGCAGGGCGGTTTACTTTTTTAATCATAGTCACACCATTAGTGAATGTATGACCTCAAAAATAAACTGGCTGTTGCAGAACACCGCTCCAGGAAGCCTGGTTTTACAAAACTGGCTAACCCGAAACAACATATCGCCTTCACTGGCATTTAAATACGCGCAAAATGGCTGGCTGAAAAAACTGCGTGCTGGTGTTTATGTCCGCGCTGGCCGGGAACCTGACTGGAGCGATGCGCTATGGTGTCTGCAGAACCAGCTTGAAGCATCGGTCTATCTGGCTGGACTGAGTAGCCTCTCCTGGCAGGGACGATCCCATTACCTGCAGCTTAAACAGAGCCAATGCTGGATTAGTGTTGAAAATAAAACCATATTGCCCAAATGGTTTAAGGAATTTCCCCATGTTGAGTGGCTTACGTTATCGGCCTTAAAACTTCCTCAATTGGATGAGAAGTTCCGAACCCAGCTTGAGATCAAAGGGAAAAAAATAACTGCAAGCGTGCCAGAACTGGCCGCCTACGAGCTATTAAGCGCGGTGCCTAAAGAAATCTCATTTGAGCACGCTGCCGAGCTTTTTCAGGGGCTGGTCAATCTCAACCCACGTAAAGTGGAAAACCTCCTCACGCTTAGCCAGTCTGTGCGAACCAAGCGCCTGTATCTTTTTTTCGCCAGCTTCTATGAACATGCATGGTTCAAACGTGTGGATACCAGCAAAATCGACCTGGGATCGGGCAACCGACAAATCGTTGTTAATGGCAAACTGGACACGCAATACCTGATTACTGTGCCCGAAAATTTTACTAAGAAGGGAATAAGCCATGGATAAAACCTCACCTTACTACCGCCAGGTCGCGCTGCTGGTGCGGGCATTACCCTATGTCGCTAACGAGACCTGTTTTGCGCTGAAAGGTGGAACTGCGATCAATTTATTCATCCGTGATTTTCCCCGATTATCCGTTGATATCGATCTGGCTTATATCCCACTGGAAAGCAGAGAGGTTGCGTTACCTAACGTGCGGGAAGCGCTTGCCCGCATCGCTGCCGAACTGGAAGCGCAAGCCGGGATCAGCGCAGTGCTGCAAACCAATAACCCCGATGAGATGCGCATCATTGTCACCACGAATGACGCGCAAATTAAAATTGAAGTTTCACCCGTTGCCCGTGGAACATTGTATCCACCGCAAGAACGCGATGTCGTGGAAGCAGTGGAGGAAGAATTTGGTTTTGCCGCGATCCCGGTTGTCTCGTTGCCTGACTTATACGGTGGCAAGCTATGTGCTGCGTTAGATCGCCAGCATCCCAGAGATTTTTACGACGTTAAAATGCTCCTTGATACCCAGGGAATCGACCGGGCGATTTTCAATGGCTTTATTACTTATTTGCTTAGCCATAAGCGTCCATTGTCCGAAGTGCTTAGCCCGCGCTGGAAGGATATTACCGCGCCCTTTCAAAATGAATTCAGCGGCATGACCTTTGAGGATGTCTCACTGGAAGCGCTGAGAGAGGTTCCGGAAAGCATGCTCAGGGCGCTGAAGGCGCATTTTACTCAGCAGGACTTCGATTTCCTGATGTCATTCAAACGCGGCGAGCCTGACTGGAATTTAGCACCAGAAACCCACATTCAAAATTTGCCAGCCGTTCAATGGAAGCTCAGCAACATCGTAAAAATGTCGGAGGAAAAGCGCGCGCAATCACTGGGTAAACTGGAAAAGGTCATGACTGAATGGCTAAGTTAGTTTATTAAAATTGCTATAGTGAAACTGATAGTGAAACTATCTGAGTTTTTATAAACCAGAGAAGCCCTTTCGGGGCCAAATACCTTCTTGAAATTAAAATATAAAATCGGTGTTGGCCTCACTAGAGATCAGGCTTGTTGAAACCTGCTGCCGCGGACTCCAGACTTCCATTCAAATTAATCATGCTCTCTCGCTGCTTTTTAGTTGGGGTTCAAAATCATAGCCCTGATAGGCGAGCGGAACGTGCCATCCAACTGTTTAACACAATTTTGATGTGGAGCTTTAGAAACAGCTTCTGAGCTAACTGTCATAGGAGTTAATTCGATAAGCCGATTATCTACCCAAGTAGCCATGTAACTGTCTGGCGGTGATTCCAAAAAGCCAAAAGCAATTTTAGAGCCTTCGAATTTTATACGCCTGGTAACTTTCGGTTTAAGAAGTAAACTATTTTCACTTTTCCCCATAGTTAATTTAAAACGGAGCCGTATAGCATTGCCTTCAGGTGATAGTGTTAATGATTCTGGTTTTATGTTATTCGATACACTGACAGGTACAATACCTTCTATTGATTTTCGTAATGTGATAGTTGCTAGCGACGTCTCAGACTGAGCGACATACATTCCCGCCATGCGCCTGAAATTGGCTACCCACATCTCATTCAGGCGGAGAGCGATATTTTTACGCTGTATAATTGTCAGCGGCTTAGTCTCTTTAATAACTGCAGGCCGATCAACAACCATCACAGTGTTTGGATTCTGACTACCAAATAAAATATCCAGCCCTCCTCGTGAATCATGTTTCCCTGCTAACAATGGATCATCCTGGTTTTCCCAACAATTTGTCTGAGCCAGGCCCATCATGTATAAAAACTGCTCAGTTAATGTAATATATAAATCCCCAATACCTTTAGAGTATGAAGCGCCTATATCAGAGTGAGATCCAGGCAAATAGATAGTATTAATACGATTTGTAGGGAAAAACTGCACACCTCGAAGTAACGGTGTTTTATCCTCATCAATAGTTGGAATAAAAAGCCAGTTTCTGGCCTCGTCTATTGCAACAAAGTGCACAAGATAATCAACGTCCTGAGGTATGTTCAGAATAAGGCGATCTTGCTGACCTGTTGCTACGGTATCGTAGAGCAGCGCATAAAATCGTGGACTATTAATATCCGAATTGAAATACTGGCCCCAATGATTACTGACTATATTAATAAAGTGCCTGGCAGTTGCCGCTCCCCGACTGAATCCGGTAACAAAAACACGAATATCAGTTTCAGGATTTTGCTTTAGCCAAATCCTGGCTTGAGCATAGAATTTTTTTTCCGCATCTGCTGCAATTGCCATACTACTTCTACCAGTAGCAGCGTCGAAATAATCGATACTACTGCCCTGCATTCCAGCTCCGGGATAGTAAATATCAGCTTGTATAAGCTCTGCTATCCTGGCAACAAGAGTCCCCCGCTCACCAGATGGTATCCTGGCATGATCGTTGAGCGTCCCATCAAAAGCAACTTTGTATATTCTCACAGGTCGATTTCCAATGGGGGCAGTGATCAATGGCGCGTCTAAGACTGTAGACGTAATCTTATGGATTTCTTCATAATCTGTCACTTTTACAGGTATAGAGCGGCTACCCGAAACTAATTCCGTACAAGCACTTAAAAAACCACTCATCAAAATACATACAAGAATAGTGCACAGTTGACGAACCCAATTTCCAGCCATCTTTCCCTCGCATGCCGTTCTAATATCACTGCCAATGATGCTAAAGTTTCCGAAGCTTACACATATTACTTAGAATAGCTCTGTACTGACCTCTGAAAGTTAACCGCTCCCGATGCGATGCCGGGAGCGGTTTATCATTCAGACGACTTTCTGTTTACCGACAATGACCCGAATAAACTCCTGCACCTGCTTTTGTTTCCGCGCCGACAGTTTGCACACCTGGCGCAGCGACTGCATCAATTCGCTCTCTTCATGCCGGGCGGTGAGCACAATGCAGCCTTTCATTACCTTCACTTCAACCGCCGTACCACTGGCAAAACCAGCCTCTTCCAGCCATTGTCCTTTCATAGTGATGGCAGGAGTCCGACGATAATCCGGATAGCGGCTCGCATAGCCAACGGTTATTTGGCGATTATTTGCCGCGAGGACTTCTGGTTCAGCAGGTTGTGCAATAGAATGCGTGTCAGTCATGATTACTATTCCTTCTAAATAGTAGTTGTGATTAGCGGCGCGGGTGTGTTGGCGCACATCCGCACCGCGCTAAATACCTGTATATATCATCAGGAAAGAGAGGAAAAGTCCAGCTTAAAACAGCCTTGAATAAGGTATTTATAAAATCATTTGAATATAACGCGTAAGTTTTAGCTGGCAGAAAATAATAATAAGCGCACCAGTAAGGTGCGCAATAAAATAAGGCTCAGGATTTTTAACGCGTGGCTTTTTTACCTGTACTGGCCGCACGCTGGGCTTTAATTTTTTCCAGTAATGCAGCAGCGCTGTTTTCACCGCTGATTAGTTCCGGGTTTTCTGCCCGCCACTGGGCGGTGAGTTCACCACGGAACGCTTTCGCCAGGATGGATTGAGTGAGGTTGTTAACGCGGGCCAGCGCGTTATTGACCTGTTTTTCAATGGTGTCTGCGTATGAGAAGAGTTGTTCGACACGGCGGACAATTTCGTGCTGTTCCGAGAGAGGAGGGACTGGTACTGGGATCTCACTCAAACCTTTCTGATTTATTTTCGGGAGTACGGTTCGGCTTTCTGCGTTCGATACCCAATCGGTAAAGGTTGTGGTTAGCATCCAGCGGAAAAGAAAATAAGTATCTATTTTGCTATTAATCGGATACATGTCAGCACTACACAGACCGTCAAAACTCGCAATAGCCACTTTACATAAATATGGTCGGATTTTAGAGTAAATTATTTGACCTTTGTAAAACTCATGCTTAGCGCTTGTTACACCATCTTCGGATATTGTCTGATAACCAAATACTTTACCAGTCCATGATTCAATATGATTTGGAGCTATATGAGTAGTATTAGGAAAATGAAGCGGTGATTTTAAGTTTGATGCAATTTCTGCAATCTGATCGAAACGCAGCCATTGCCAAATTTTAGGGATTTTTGGTAACTCAGCATTTCGAAAATATTTTATATTATCAAAGTTTTCAGAAAATTTTGGCACATTTAAATTTACACTTCGCCACTCTTCAGTTAATTTTCCGTTCATCGCTGCAGCTAATACAGCCTGACGAAAACGTTTCAGAATTTTTGGGATTTGTTCAAGACGTGCTTTGGTGCTGTCTACCTGCTCCACCAGCGTATCGAGTTTTTCAGCGATGATTTTTTGTTCGGCAAGTGGTGGAAGATCCATTGCAAGCGAATCTAATACCTCTAGCCGAATCCCTTTAACAGTTGTTCCCGTTCCTAAACTTTCAATTAGTTGAGCCTGTGCTCGGTACCAATGTAGGAAAAAATTACGCTCTATACCGTTGGCTAGAAATAATGCTTTTAAATCTTGATTTATTGCTGAATCAAAAGATGCAGTTACAACTTTGCCTAAACTCATACGGGTAGCTATGATTGGTATGCCCGCCGGTATAATGTTGGTACTACTGTTTTTAACTGCATCTGGAGTAATGTGATCGACAGTATCTATAAGGGTATGTTTATTCATATCCTTGACACTCATCCACGGAATATCACCCCGGTAATATTCGGGAATCGCTTTACTGGGCGTTCCCCCTCCTACAATTTTTAACAGGGTATCACCGAGTTTGCACGGTACCCACCCCTCCGGCAATTTCCCCTCACTCATTCCTTCACCTCACCAAACGCTTCCTGCAGCAACTGACGCTGCGCATCGGCTTCATCGCTCGCCCCCAGTTCACGCATCAGCGCATCCAGTTCACCCAGCGCCTGCACCAGTTCGCCCATGGCTTCTGCCGCTAAAATATCCGGCTCCGGCAGGCTGTCGGCATCAATGCTGTCTTTATCTTTCAGCCAGGCGATATCCAGTGAATCGGATTTCGCCGTGCGGATCCACTCGCGACTGAATTTGCGCCAGCGGCTGGTCGCCAGATGCTGATCGGTGTTTTTGTTCTCTTCGCTGTCGGCTACTTCCGTCTCTTCTGCGTTAAAGCTCCACTCACCTTCACTACGCGGGCTTAAGCCGTGCGGGTCTTCACCATACACGCGCTCAAACGGTTGTAAATGCTCGTCGGTAAACGGCGTGCGTTTACCAAAGCTCGGCATATTGGTTCGCAGATCGTACACCCACACGTCATCGGTGCAGTTCTTATCCTGAGTCGGCTTCGTCACGGTGCCTTTGGTGAAGAACAGCACGTTGGTCTTCACGCCCTGAGCGTAAAAAATACCGGTTGGCAGGCGCAGAATAGTATGTAGATGGCACTTGTCCATCAGGTCGCGACGAATGTCGGTCCCTTTGCCGCCTTCGAATAACACGTTATCCGGCACCACCACCGCCGCACGGCCGCCAGGGAGCAGAGTTTCAACGATATGCTGCATAAAGCAGAGCTGTTTATTGCTGGTCGGGTGAACGAAGGTACGGGTAATGTTGGTGCCTGCTGCGCTGCCAAACGGAGGGTTGGTCGCAACCACATGCGCCATCGGCAAGGTTTCACCATCGCTACCCAACGTATTACCCAGGCGGATCGCGCCACCGTGGTCGAGATTGCCTTCGATGTCGTGCAACAGGCAATTCATCAGCGCCAGACGACGGGTGCCCGGCACCAGTTCCAGGCCAACAAAGGCACGATGGATCTGGAAATCCTGAGTATCGTTATCCAGGTCATCGAGATCATTAGTCTGCGACTTCACATAACGGTCGGCTTCAATCAGAAAGCCCGCCGTCCCGGCTGCAGGATCCTGTACCACTTCACGCGGCTGCGGTTTCAGCAGGTGGATAATGGTTTTGATCAGCGGACGCGGGGTGAAGTACTGACCGGCACCTGACTTGGTTTCGTTGGCGTTTTTCTGCAACAGCCCTTCGTACATATCCCCGAAGTCATCGCGGGATTTGCCGTGCGTGCCGTTGTACCAGTCCAGCGCGTCCATATAGCTGACCAGTTCAGTCAGCTGTTTAGGGTGCTCAATGGTGGTGCTGACATTATGGAATATCGCCTGCACCAGTTTTTGACTGTCTGCTCCCAGATGCACCAGCAGATTCCGGTAGAACTGCATCTGATCCTGGCCGATGCGGGATTTCAGATCATCCCAGCGATAGCCTTCCGGCAGGTAGTCCGCTTCCTGACCGGTCTCTTTACACATTTTCAGAAACAGCAGCGAGGCGAGTTCGTTAACGTAGTTTTGATAGGAGACGCCGCCGTCGCGCAGGTTGTCACAGAGCTTCCACAGCTTCGCGACCAGATCGTTATTGTTCATTGCGTATTCCGTAAATAAACAGCGGCCCTGTTCAGGGCCGCAGAAGAAGACATTGCCGGGGATGATAACGCGTTAAGCAGGCTCGTCCCAGATGTAATCGCTGAACTTATCGAGCAGGTTGTCGAGGTCATCGTCGAACGTTTTTTGCAGCATCGCCTTTCCGCCACGCCGATGGAAATTGCCCGTTTTGAAAACGTCGTCGTCAAGCACCACCTTCTCTTTCAGCGCCGTAGCTAAACGGTCGAGCCAGGTGACCTGCTCGCTGCTCCAGTCATTTTCGCCTTTGATGCGCTCCAGCGCATGATCGACACGATCATCAAACGGCTTCAGCGCATCACCCACCGCCGCACGGCGGATATGGCCAATCAGCCGGGCTGCGATATCTTCGTTGCGCGTCTCTTTCCACGCTTTGCGCAGGGAAGATTCCTCAAAGTGCTGGCGATCAAACCACTCCTGCAATTCGACCAGTCCTTTACGGGTAAGGTCGCGCGGACGATTGATCACCGCCTGTAAGGCTGGCTGCGCATTCGGTGAACGTTGCACCAGCGAATCAAAGGCTTCAAGGAAATCCTGCGGCGTGTCGTACTCACCATAGAGCGACTTAACGCTTACCACTTCATCGTCAATATCGAGGAAGATTGGCGCATCATTCAGGCTATTGATATCGGCTTTCAGCTTCTCAAGACGGGCAATGAAGCCTGGCAGTTTATTGAAGACTTCGGCACTCCAGTGCGCTCCTTTATCCCGCAAACGCGAAGCGAAACCGTTAAAATTAACGCCCGCTGCGTCCTGACAGAGCTCATCAAGACGACGCACCTGCTTATCTACGGTTTCGCTGCGGTCACGGTTAAACGTGGCCAGGCCGATAATACGCTGGAGCTTAGCAATCAGCTGTTCATGGCTGTGCTCGGCAAAGCTGCGACCATCCGCCTCCATGGTTTTGTAAGTCTCGGAGTCGGTGATTTCATTGACCAGCGTTTGCAGTTCGACCTGAGGACGGACAACTACCGGGCGCATGGTATCGACACTCTCCAGCGAGCTATAAATATCGACACAGTCAAAAATCTTAAAGCTGGTTTTAGCCACCGCCGGACACAGACGCGTCGCACGGCCTTTCATTTGCTCATACAGAATGCGGCTGCGTACCTTACGCAGGAAAACGATGTTACAAATCGACGGGATATCCACGCCGGTGGTCAGCAGATCGACGGTGACGACGATATTCGGCAGCCGCTCTTTGTTAAAGCGGGTGATCATGGTCTGCACTTTACGCGCGTCTTTATCGGCATCACCGGTAATCTTGATGATCGCGTCGTGTTCCAGCTGCGGATACTTTTTCTTAAACGCGGCACGTAGCTCTTCCACCACCATATCGGCATGGGCGTTAGTGACGCAGAATACCAGCGTTTTTTGCAGCCCGGTCGGATCGAGATACTCAGTCAGTTCATTACAGACGGCGCGGTTAAACGCGGGAATAATCAGCTTGCGGTTAAAGTCGGCGACCTCAAAATCCTGCTCGTCTTCCAGGGTATCGTTAATCACTTCACCCTGCGAACTAATACGCTCTACCTGCTCACCCTGAGCAAGATAAACGCCATCCTGCGCGTTGCGGGTCGTGATCTGAATCGGCGGATCCTGATCGATCAGATAACCGTCGGTCACCGCAGTACGATAGGTGTAGCGGTAAACCGGATCGCCGAAAATCTGCACCGTATGCAGCGCAGGCGTCGCGGTTAGTGCAACCTTCACTGCATCAAAGTGATCGAGAATACGGCGATAGGCTGAGACGTAATCCAACTGGCTGCGGAATTGCAGTTCACCTTCGGTCTGCTCTTTATCAAGAATGTAACCGCGATGTGCTTCATCCACCACGATACAGTCGTAACGACCAACCGGCATGGGTTCGTCAGATTGCAGGGTGCGTTTAACCAGCGACTGAACCGTAGCAACGTGAATTTTAGTGCTGTCTTCCGGGAATTTATCCGTCAGCCCTTTAATATCGAAAATGCTATTAAAGGTGTCGCCATTAATACGCGTATCGTCAAACGCGCCCAGCGCCTGCTCACCCAGAGAACGTCGATCAACCAGGAAGAGAATGCGCTTAAAACGCTGAGACTGGATTAGGCGGAACATCAGAGCTATCGCGGTACGGGTTTTACCGGTACCGGTCGCCATCGCCAGCAGGATCTCCTGCTGCCCATTGACGATGGCATTTTCTACCGCCCGCACAGCATCTTCCTGGTAGTAGCGCAGTCCCAGTTCGCTCATCCCTGAATTATCAGCAAACCACTGATTTTGTCTCTGCGGATCGCTGCCGAGCATGTCCAGCAGCTCTTCCGGGCGATGCCACTCCGGCAAGGCTTTTGACATGTTGGTGGTGTAGCGGACGTCACGATACCAGATGCCGCTTTTGGTCTTCATCGCCGCGCGATATTCACGCCCGTTGGTGGAGTAGCAGAAGGGAATTTTAAAGCGCTGTTCGCCGCTGGTATCCTGCCAGCTGATTTCATAGAGCGGTACCGCTTCGTGCACATCTTCTGCCGCGTACTCTTCCAGCAACGTATCGCGTAAGAACGCATTATCGAAGTATTTACTGTAGCGATAGGACTCATTGAGCTTAGTGGGAACGTCGATGTTCTTACGCTTCGCTTCTACTACTGCGATAGGCTTAAGACCAACAAATAAAACGTAGTCCGCAAACCCCTGCTTGCCCGTTTCATCTTTACCGGTTGGCCATTCAGCAATAGCTTTGTTGACTCCCGGCTCCGGGCGCGCGCCTTCAGAGAAGCGCAACGCTTTGCTATCGGCCTGCCAGCCTGCTTTACGCAGCTGTGCATCAATCAGGAAGCGACTCTCTTCTTCACTCAGATCGAGTGTACGCTTGATGGCCTGATCGGTGATTTCATTCTGGTATGCCTTACGTTCCTGTTCAGTCTGCTTCGCCAGTTCTGCATTTTTCTCAGCTAACTGGGCTTCCAGCGCCGCAAGCCTTGCTTGTGTTTGCGCTTCAGTTTCCTGCTGCTTACCTTCCAGAATAGCGATATAGCCGTTCAGGCTTATCAGCTTCTGCTGCTGTAATGCCAGCTCAGACTGACTCTGCGCTTTTTCGCGTGACTGCTGCTCCAGCTGTTGTTTCAGCGTCAGCACCTCCTGGTAGTAGAGGTTTTCGCCACGTTCAGGCAACGCAAAAACAGGCACTGCGAAATCATAATTTTTCGTGACCAGACGGTAATACCAGACACCCAGACGGAAGCCGAGCCGAAGGCACATCTGGGCATCATCAAGATCGTTATGGTATTCATGCACCGCCTGGTTACCTACACGGCGCAATTTGTGGAATACAGAAAGAATAGTGTCATCAACAAAGGCAATTTTGCCTAACTCGCGGAGGAGATCATGTTGATTCTCGCAGGAAGGGACGCCCAGTAGCAGGCCAAGGTGTTTAGCCGTCGCCTCACCAAACATACGCATTTTAACCAGCGTAGTGTTGGGATCATCCGGATAATTGTTTTCCGCCGCACAGGCGATGGTATAAGTGAAATCGTTAACGCCCTTCAGAAACTCAAAATTAGATTTATTCATCATTGGTTTTGGTCTGTCGCTGTGCAGCCTATCCATATGTTTATGGCTTATAAGCTTTTATCTTAGCTTGCTGCATCTTTACGGGCAACGAACAACGTCACATCAACTAATTAACTCTTAAGGATTCGTTGATTTTAATGTGCCGTACTAAACACAAAAATCCTAAACTTTTTCAGCAAAGACATTTTGATCTGCCCCAATGTCAGATACAAAGATCATTAAACCGATTTAACTCAAACCAGGTCGGTTTAAGCCAAGAGAAAAATCAAAGAAAGCCTTGCAGCTACTGAATCCCAGACACAAAAAAAGCCGCTCGTAAGCGACTTAAGTTGCATCAGATGGTGCCGAAGGCCGGACTCGAACCGGCACGTATTTCTACGGTTGATTTTGAATCAACTGCGTCTACCGATTTCGCCACTTCGGCACTGAAGAGGATGCGGAAAACGTGGGCGATTATACCGTTACGCGCTTGCGGCGCAACCGGAATCGACGGGGATGTGCGCTAAGCGTCGAAAAAAGCAGCGCTGCCAAAAACGCTGCGCAAAACCCCGGCAATCGCCTCCGGAACTCTCCCAAACTCGCGCCCGGCGGCCACTTCTCCGGAACTTTCTGCCGCCGCATGCCTCTTAACCACAACTGACGCAGTCAGACGTATAAGCACAACGAGGTTGAGATGAAAAAAGCAACACAACGGTTAGTTTGGGGATGGGGTATCGCGGCGGCACTGGTGGCCGGTAGCGCATCGGCGGCGAGCTGGCAGGATCAGCTGAGCAGCGCCGCATCGCAGCTGTCGCAGCAGAACAGCGGCAACACCGCCACCAGCAACACACAGAACGGCGGACTGTCGCTCTCTTCGCTTAGCGGCCTGCTGAACGGCGGCGATAAAGCGGTGAGCGCCAACAGCATGACCAACGCCGCCGGCGTGATGGAATATTGCGTGCAGCACAACGTGGTGGATAACAACGTGAAGTCGGTGAAAGATCAGGTGCTGAGCAAGCTGGGCCTGAGCAGCAGCACCGCGCAGCAGCAGAAAACCGATTACCAGCAGGGGATTCAGGGCCTGCTGAACACCGGCAACGGTCAGCAGCTGAATCTGCAGAGCCTGAGCAACTCGCCGATGGGTGAGAAGCTGAAAACCAAAGCCTGCGATGTGGTGCTGAAGCAGGGCAAAAAATACATCGGCATGTGATTCCTTCGCGTGGGTTCAGAGGCCGCCTTCCTGCCGTCTGAATCCCCCGCTGAGTCACCTTATGCCAGCCGGCGCGGGCTGTCCCCCGCGCCCTCTTCTCTCGCCACGCTGCCGCTATATCGCCAGCAACGCCCGCGTCGCATCCGCCACGCGCGCCAGCAGCGCCCTTGCCTGTTCAAACGACTGGATATTGGTGTAGCCAATCACCAGGCCATAGCGCTTTTGCGTCTGCGCGTACCAGCCCGACAGCGGCCGCACGTACAACGCCTGCTGCGCCCACAGCGTCGCCAGCGCCACGTCCTGGGTGCCGCGCCGCAGAAACGCCACGATGTGCATACCGCCGTCGGTCAGCTCAAAGGTAAACAGCCCCGGAAAGCTGGCTTCGATGGCCTCCAGCATCATGCGGCGCCGCTGCTGATACAGGATGCGCATCTTCTTGATGTGGCGATAAAAATGCCCTTCGCTGAGAAACTGCGCGAGGATTTTCTGCGGCAGCAGCGGCAGGCCGGTTTCCAGAATCTCGCCCAGCTCGCCGAACTGCGCCAGCGTGTGCTGCGGCATCACCAGATAGCCGATGCGCATCGCCGGCATCATGGTTTTGCTGAAGGTGCCGGTGTAGATCACCCGGTCGTGCACATCCAGGCTTTTCAGCGCCGGAATCACCTTACGCGTGTAGTGAAATTCGCCGTCGTAATCATCCTCAATAATCCAGCTATCATGCTGCTGCGCCCATGCCAGCAGCTGATGTTTGCGCGGCAGCGACAGACTCACCGCCAGCGGGCTCTGGTGCGTCGGCGTCACCACCGCAAAGCGCGCGTCGGCGTGATAGCGCAGCAGATACTCCACGTCCACGCCCTGCCCATCCACCGGCACATAGTGCAGATTGGGTGCGATGCGCTTCAGCAGCTGCTGGCCGAAGAAGTAGCCGGGATCTTCGAACAGCACTTTGTCGCCCGGCTGCGCCAGCACCGCCAGAATCAGTCGCAGGTTAGCGCGGTAGCCACTGGTGATGAAGATCTGCTCCGGCTGGCAGTTGAGGCCGCGCGAAATGTTCAGGTAGCTGGCGATGGCCGCCCGCAGCGGCGCATATCCCATCACCGGCGGTATCATCATCTCGTCCGGTCGCAGGCTGCGCGCCGCTTTCGCCGACAGCAGCCGCCACTTCTTGTGCGGAAACTCGTCCAGCGCCGGGATGCCGAGCCGCAGCTCGCCTTTGCCCTCGGTCACCGGCAGCAGCGCGGGCGTCGTCGCCGGTGCGCGCGGTGGCGTAGCTGCGCTCGCCAGCTTCAGCTGCGGATTGACGCGCGTACCCTTCGCGCCCTGGCTGACAAAATAGCCTTCGCCGATGAGGATCTCATAGGCGGCCTCCACCGTTTTGCGCGCCACCTGCAGCTCGCCCGCCAGCATGCGGATCGCCGGTACGCGATCGCCCGGCCGGAGCTGTCCGGCAAGAATCTGCTGCCGGAAGCGCTGGTAAATCTCTTTGTAACCCACGCGTCACTCCTTTCTCAGCCACTGTGCTATGTCCTACCTGTTTTCACGCGTAATGGCCCTGTTCGCTCAGACATAGCAGTTTAAGATGCAGGCATTTCCCCCGCAATACGGATGACAGCCATGAAGATTGTGCATTACGCCACCGCAGAACAACTCGCGCGCTGCTACCCGCTGATGCGTGCGCTGCGCGGGCGGCTGGCGGATGAGGCGCAGTTTATCGCCCAGGCGCAGCGTCAGCAGGCGCAGGGTTATCACCTCGCCGGTATCGAACATCAGGGAGAGCCAGCGGTGCTGGCCGGTTATCGCCTGCTGGAGAATTTTATCCACGGCAGCTTCTGCTACGTCGATGACCTGGTGAGCGATCCCGCGCTGCGCGGTCAGGGCTTCGGCGCCGCGCTGCTCGACGGCTTAGCGGTGCTGGCGCGTGAGTACGGCTGCAGCCGCATGGTGCTGGATACCGCAATCAGTAACACCCGGGCGCAGGCGTTTTATCAGCGCTGCGGCTATCAGGCGCTCGGCCTGCATTTTTATCGCTCTATCGTATGAGGAATCACTGCATGAATGTGCTGCACATTAAAGTCAGCCCGGATCTGGCGGGATCGGCATCGCGCATCGCCTCGGCGCGTCTGATCGAAAAGCTGCGCAGCCGCCATCACGATCTGCACGAGACAGTGCTGGATCTGGCGCAACAGCCGCTGCCGCATCTGGATGCTTTCACCATCAGGGCTTTTTTTACCCCACCGGAGGCGCGTGATGAAGCGCAGCGTAACGCCATTCGCACCTCGGAACAGCTGGTGGATCAGCTGTTTGCCTGCGACACCCTGGTTATCTCATCGCCGATGTGGAACCTCGGGCTGCCGTCGGTGCTGAAAGCCTGGTTCGACCATATTACCCGCGCCGGCCGCACCTTCGCCTTTACGCCCGAAGGCACCAAAGTCGGGCTGGTGAGCGACAGGAAAGTTTACTGCGTGATGGCCAGCGGCAGCGTGTTTGCCCACGGGCCCTTTATGCAGGATGACCAGTTCACGCCGTACGTGCGCGCGGCGCTGGCGTACATCGGCATCAGCGATGTGCAGTTTATCCGCGTCGACGGCACGCACGACCCGCTCAGCCGTGCCCGCGCGTTACCCGAAGCACTCGAAACCATTGAACGTCTGTTCTGACGGAGGAAAATCATGACTCAACGCGTTAACCATTTCAAAACCACCCCGGCGCTGGCCAAAGCGATGTCGGATCTGTCGAACAGCGTCGCCAGCGCGTCGCTGGAGAAGTCGCTCAGGCATCTGGTGGATATCCGCGCCTCGCAGCTCAACCACTGCGCGTTCTGCCTCGATATGCACATCAAGCAGGCGGCGATTGACGGCGAGCACGAGCTGCGGCTGCACCATGTGGCGATCTGGCGTGAATCGCCGCTGTTCAGCGCGCGCGAGAAAACCGCCTTTGCCCTGACTGAAGCGCTGACGCGCATTGGCGAGCACGGCGTTGACGAGGCGCTGTATGGCGAGCTGCGCGCGCACTTCTCCGAGGTGGAGATCAGCGAGCTGACCTTTAAGATCGCGGTGATCAATACCTGGAACCGGCTGATGATCCTATCGCAGATGGCACCCGGCGCGCTCGACAGCGCTTACGGGCTGGATCGTGCTGATTTGCGGTAATTTTTATCGCCAGTGGCTGCGGCTGCTGGCGATAGCATGTTTTTCTGCGCGCCCTGACGCTATAGTGAAGTTTTGCACCACACAGGACACCGCGCATGAAAGGCATCAACATTGCGATTTACTTCGATCCCGACCTGATTCGCATCTGCGTTCACCAGCCGGATGACAGCTACCTCAGCCAGACGTTTCATTACGCCGACAGCGTGATTGAGGAGATTTATCAGTGGCTGGAGCAGTTCACGCCGGGTCGCACCCACATTTGCCTGATTGAGCACGACACCGCCGATATCCTCGCCGATGAGCTGGTGGACAACGGTTATCACGTGCATCAGGTGAGCCAGCATGCGCTGCTCAGCTGGTTCGCCAGTGAACCGCCCACCACGCCGGACGGCTCGCCGGTGCGCGCGCTGCTGCGCTATCTGGAGAACGAGAAGCCGGCAGAGTATCAGTCACGCACGCCGCAGATTGAAGCGCTGATGGAGTTGCTGGATGAGCTGGACGATCTGGAAGGTGTAGAGAGTGAGGAAGATGAGGATAACCTGCCGGATAACGTGCTGCGCCTGATGAAGCAGAAGAAAATCAGCGCCAGCGACGCCGCCCAGCGCCTGTTGCCAGACGTGAATGAACGCATTCGCGAGCATTTGATTCATTACCCCGAGCTGATGACGCCGGATCTGCTGGAAGATTTTTTCCCCGAGCTGCTGGAAGCGATGGAAACGCCGAAGCATTGATGCTGTCCAGGTGCGCATAAATGCGCACCCTACGAAAAAAATCGGTGCACAGGATACTGTAGGGTCGCCATTCATGGCGACCGTTGTGCTGGCAGCTGCGCGCATAAATGCGCACCCTACGAAAAAATCGGTGCACAGGATACTGTAGGGTCGCCATTCATGGCGACCGTTGCGCTGGCAGCTGCGCGCATAAATGCGCACCCTACGAAAAAAACGGTGCACAGGATACTGTAGGGTCGCCATTCATGGCGACCGTTGCGCTGGCAGCTGCGCGCATAAATGCGCACCCTACGAAAAAATCGGTGCACAGGATACTGTAGGGTCGCCATTCATGGCGACCGTTGCGCTGGCAGCTGCGCGCCTGATATTAACCAGGGAATAAATCATGCTGGAACTGTTCAAAGCCATTGGGCTCGGCCTGGTGGTGATTTTGCCGCTTGCTAACCCGTTAACCACCGTGGCGCTGTTTCTCGGCCTCGCGGGTGACATGAACTTTCAGGAACGCAATCGCCAGGCGCTGCAGGCGTCGATCTACGTGTTCCTGATTATGATGGTCGCCTGGTACGCCGGTAACGCGGTGCTGCACACCTTTGGCATCTCGATTCCCGGCCTGCGCATGGCCGGCGGGCTGATTGTCGCCTTTATCGGCTTTCGCATGCTGTTTCCCGCCAAACCGGTCGGGCATTCGGTGGAGGCCAAACACAAGCTGGATGAACTCGACGCCAGCGACGATCCGCGCGAAACGGTGAATATCGCCTTTGTGCCGCTGGCAATGCCGAGCACCGCCGGACCGGGCACCATAGCGATGATCATCAGTTCAGCCTCGACGGTGAAAGCCGGCGTCGATTTCCCCGCGTGGGTGGTGGCCATCGCGCCGGTGCTGACGTTCCTGGCGGTGGCAGTGATTTTATGGATTTCGCTGCGCAGCTCCGGCGCCATCATGAAGCTGGTCGGCAAAGGCGGCATCGAAGCGATTTCGCGCCTGATGGGGTTTTTACTGGTGTGTATGGGCGTGCAGTTTGTCATCAACGGCGTGCTGGAAGTGGCGCACACCTTTCATTAAACAATAAAAAATCGCACCGTACGCTAGCGGCGCGATTCATCGCGCAATGCCCGCCATCACGTGACGCCGGGCATTGCCATCAGGACAGCGCGATAAGTCGCGCCGCTACGTTTTAGTGCAGCGTTTTCCGCACATCCGCCACCTGTTCTTTCGTCACTGCCGGCGCGTGGTTGCTCCAGCCCTGACGAATAAAGGTGGCCAGCTGCGCCACTTCATCATCGGTCAGACGATACGCAAACGGCGGCATCGCCAGCGTCGACGGCGCTTTCTCCGTTGAGGGCTGCTGCGCACCGGCCAGAATGGTGTGAATCAACCCGCTGGGATCCTGCGCATTAACGATAGTGGCCTGATCCAATTCCGGGAAGATCCCCGGTGCGCCTTTGCCGGTGACAAAGTGACAGGCACCGCAGTTGTCGAGATACAGACGCTCGCCTTCGCTTAGATTCTTCGCCGCCGTCAGCTTCGCTTCGGTCTTCTGCTGCGCCTGCACGTCATACGCCTGCAGCGGCGGATTGCCGCCGAGGAACTTCAGGTAAGCGGCAATTGCTTGCAGATCGGCATCCGTCATGTGCGAGCTGGAGTGCTCCACCACTGACGTCATCTCGCCGCCCACCGCGGCTTTATCGTTACGTCCGGTTTGCAGATAATCGACAATCTCCTGCTCGCTCCAGCGTGGCACGCCGCGCAGCGACGGCACCTCCCAGTTATTCAGGCTGCCGCCGGCGAGGAAGCGATCGTCGCTGCTGTCCAGCGCCTTCTCGTTCATGCCGAGGCCGCGCGGCGTGTGGCAGCTGCCGCAGTGGCCGAGGCTTTCCACGATGTAAGCACCGCGATTAACCTCCGCTGACGCGCCGCCAATCGGCTGGAACGGCTTGTCCGAAGTAAACGCCCAGTTCCAGAAACGCATGCCCCAGCGCTGGCTGAACGGGAAGCTCAGCTTTGTTTCCGGCGGCTGTTCGCTGTCCGGCTTCACGCCCTGCATGAAGTAGACGTACAGCGCGTGCAGGTCTTCATCGCTGATTTTGGCGTAATCCGGGTACGGCATCGCCGGGTAGAGGCGCGAGCCGTCCGGCAGCACGCCTTTGCGCACCGCGTCCGAGAACTGCTGCTCGCTGTAGTTGCCGATGCCGTGCTGTTTATCCGGCGTGATGTTGGTGGAGTAAATGGTGCCGAGGTTCGACTCAATCGCCAGCCCGCCGGCATAATCCGCTTTGCCGGCCACGGTATGGCACGCCATACAGTCGCCAAGGCGCGCCAGATACTCGCCCTTTTTAATCAATGATGCGTCATCTGCTGCCTGCGCCTGCACCGCACAGCTGCCCAGCAGCACCGCGTGAGCGATTAACAATGATTTTAATTTCATGTGCTTATGCCTGTACCAGTGGGCCGGGATTCTGCAAATAGTGCTCTTTAATAGCCTGCGCCGCCATCAGGGTAATCGCGCCGATGGTGTCGGTCGGGTTCGCCTGGAAGTTCTGCGGGAAGGCGTTACCGCCCGGCACAAACACGTTGTGCACATCCCAGCTTTGCAGGTACTTGTTCAGCGCCGAGGTTTTCGGGTTGTCGCCCATCACCGCGCCGCCCACGTTGTGGGTAGAGACGTATTTGGTCAGGTCAAAGTCAGCGCCCATCGGCAGGAAGCTCATGCTCATGCTGTCCGGATTCAGCTCTTTGGCGATGTCGCCAACGATGCCTTTCAGGTGTTGCTGCAGCTTGAGCTCGTTCTGTTTCCAGTTAAAGGTCATGCGCAGCAACGGCTGACCGCGATGGTCGGTGTAGTGCGGATCCAGATCCAGATAGATATCGCGGTACGACTGGCAGGTGGTGGTAATACTGATCTTCATCGAATGGTTGTACCACTGCTCCAGCCCCTCTTTGTACCCCATGCCCCAGCTCGGTGTGCCTTTCGGCAGCGCGGTGCCAATCGGCGTACCGGTTGCCTGCGAACTGTGGATTTTGGCGCCGCCGAGGAATCCGAGTCCCGGACCGTCGAAGTTGCCAGGCGAGATGTCATTAAACATCTGACCGGTCGCGCCAGCGGTGGCGAAGGCGTTGAAGTTCTTGTCTTTGAAGAACAGCGTGGCGCCGCCGTTGGAGAGAAACGCATAGTTACGCCCGACGACACCCTCTTCGGTGATCGGGTTGTAGGGCTTGCCGATGCCGGACAGCAGCATCAGGCGCACGTTATACAGCTGGAAGCTGGAGAGCACTACAATCTTCGCCGGCTGGAACACTTCGTTGCCGTCGGCATCGAAATAGAGCACGCCCTTCGCGGTTTTGCCGTCGTCGTGCAGCACCACTTTGTACACTTCCGCGTGCACTTCATAGGAGAAGTTCGGCATGCGCTTCAGCGCGTCCATCACCGCCGTCTGCGGCGAGGCTTTTGAGTAGTTCAGGCACGGATATTTCGAGCAGTAGCCGCAGTAGTTGCAGGGAGCGATCTGGTTGCCGTACGGGTTTTTCCACGCGCGTGAAACGCAGGCTGACGGGTTCGGGAACGGATGATAGCCCAGCTTCTTCGCCGCCTCTTTGAACATCACATTATTCAGCGTATCGTCCAGCGCCGGCAGCGGATACGGCTCAGAACGCGGGCCTTCAAACGGGTCGCCGCCTTCCAGAATCTGCCCGCGCAGGTTGCCGGTGGTGCCCGACTGGCCGCAAATCAGCTCAAACTTGTAGAAATACGGCTCGATCTCATCCCAGGTGAACGGGAAGTCCATCACGCGCATGTCATCCTGCAGGATGCCGGGCTTATAGGCCTGATCAACGTAGGTTTTCAGTTTGATATCGGTGGGCGTGGGGCGAATCAGTACCGCCGTCCAGTGCATGCCCGCGCCGCCGACGCCAGTACCTGGAGCAAATGCGCCCCACTTGCGGGTTGGCAGCGCCGTCTGGTCCATGTTGTAACGCACGGTGACCGCCACTTCTTTTGGCGTGGCGAACACTTTGTTGCGCACGTTATAGGCGTACTCATCGGCCGGTTTCGGGTAAGCGAAATCCGGGTAGTCGCGCTCGCCGCCGCGCTCAAGGGCGCGCACGTCCAGTCCGGCCATTGCCAGTTCAATACTCATCAGCGAGCCGGCCCAGCCGAGGCCGCACACCACGACGTCGACTTCTTTCTTTGTAATCTGTGCCATGTTTTTCTGTCTCACATACCAAATACGGGGATTCAGGCGCGTTCGCCCATCAGGCTGACCGGTCCGAGCGGATACGGCACGTTGTGCTGCTTCACCCACTCGGTGAAGCTGGCGCGTGCCCCCGGGAAGCCGATGGCGATCCAGGCTTTCATGCCTTTGTTGCCGCCGTACATCGGGTCAGCGAGGTAGCCGTGTTTGGTATCGGAAAGCAGCTGGCTGAAGAACTGCGAGGCTTTCAGGTTCGGTTCGCCCAGCGCGGCGAAGTCGATACCGTCGTTTTTATTCACTTTGGTCAGCACCGCGTCTTTCTCTGCCAGCGTCAGCTGCGAGAACGCTTTGTGGTAGGTGCTTTGCGTCCACTGCTCCACCAGTTTGATGCCGGTGCGATACATCTGCTGCGGCGTGAACGGGATCTGATAGCCCATGGTGGCGGGCGCGTGCACGTCAAACGGCCCCTGCAGGTAGATCTCTGCGCCGAACTCCGGGCTGTGCAGCTGCTGGTCAATGAAGATCGGCACATTGGTTTCCAGCGCACCCGGCGCTTTGCCGTTGCCACCGGCAGGGATCAGGCGATCGGTCGCGGCCAGAATAAATTGCCACTCCTCAGCGCTAAAAAAGATCGGTTTATAGTCGGCAAGGTCCGGTGCTGCCATTTCCGCAGCCTGGGCTGCAGTCAGTCCTTTTAAAACCAGGTCGCTTAATGGCAAAGCCAGCAACGACCCAAGTAAAAACTTACGTCTGGTGGTCGGTTTTTCTAAAAGCATGGCGCGACGACTCTCACTTGCTAAGAAAGGGAATTATTTTTGTTAATAGATTTATAAATCGGCAAACAAGCTGGCAATCTTATGGATACAGATATTTCAGGATGTAAGCATTAAATTAGAAATGTGTTTTGATGAGAAACCATCAACCTGACGAAAAGTCGCCAGGCGCTGTGGACGCGCTTTCGCAACGGGAATTGCGCTTTTAACCGTACAAATGCCAGGAGATTAGCGCCAGAGACTGGGCAAATGACTGAAACAAATCGGCGTGAGAAATAGTCGCTCAGCTTAATTAATCAGAAAAAATCATACTTCCATACCAGAGCTTATTCTTATCAATAACCGCTTATTGGCTCAATGCGCAACGTCTGAGCGGTTTATTTCCTGAATATGACAGCGCGCGCACAAAATAACCAATTAGTTAATTGCCGGTATTAATTGTTATTTCCGGCACAGCTCAGAACAAACCGGCATTTAGCCAGCAGCGCGACAGCGATAAAGTCGTCGCATCAATTACTCAGGATAATCATGATGCGAGCACTCTTATTGTTCTTCACCTTATTCAGCAGCGCCTTTGCCCTGCAGGCCGCCACGCCAAAAGACACATTGGTGGTAGCCGTGCCGCTCGACGGCATTATCAGCTTCGACCCGGCAGAAAGTTTTGAGACCGTCAGCAATAGCGTGCAGCGCAACATTTATCAGACGCTGGTAGAGGCCGATCGCGATGCGCCACAAAAACTCGCGCCGCTGCTCGCCACCTCATGGCAGCCCGGCAGCACGCCGCACAGCCTGGTGTTTAACCTGAAACCGGATGCGCATTTCGTCAGCGGTAACCCGGTGACCGCGCAGGACGTGGTGTTTTCGCTGACGCGCGCGGTACAGCTCAACAAAGCCCCGTCGTTTATTCTCGCTGAGTTTGGCTGGACGGCGGAGAACATCGCCAGCCAGCTGCGGGTTGTGAACGATCATCAGCTGGAGATTCAGTGGCCGGCGCAAATTGGTCAGGATCTGGCGCTGCGCCTGCTGACCGCGCCGGTGGCCTCGGTGGTGGACAGCAAAACCGTGCAGCAGCACATCACCGCCAACGACAGCGGCAACGGCTGGCTGCACACTCACTCCGCGGGCAGCGGCGCATTCAGCATCCAGCAATACGTGCCGCAACAGGCGCTGGTGCTGAGCGCAAATCCGCACGCCAGCCCGCAGCCGCAGCTGAAACGCATCCTGCTGAAAGGCGTGGCCGATGCCGGTGCGCGCCGCCTGCTGATTCAGCAGGGCGATGTCGATGTGGCTTACCAGCTGGGCCCGGACCAGATCGATGCGCTGAAAAACGACCAGCAGCTGCGCATTGAAGCCTTCCCGTCGAGCCTGGTCTATTACCTGGCGTTTAATACGCAAAACAAAGCGCAGCCGGCGCTGGGTAATCCGGCGCTGTGGCAGGCGGCGCGCTGGCTGGTGGATTACAACGCCATTTCACGCGATCTGCTGAAAGGCCAGTACCGTATTCATCAGAGCTTCCTGCCGCAGGGCTTTGACGGCGCGCTGGAGAATCAGCCGTTCCATTACGATGTGGCCAAAGCCAAAGCGATCCTGGCGCAGGGCGGTATCAGGCCCGGCAGCAAATTCTCGCTGACGGTGATCAACCAGCCGCCGTACATCGACGTGGCGCAGGCGCTGCAGGCCAGCTTTGCCAAAGCCGACGTGCAGATTGAGCTGCAGCCGGTGGCGGAATCGGAACTGTGGGGCAAAATGCGCGGCCGTGATTTCCAGTCGATCTTTATTTACTGGGGCGCGGACTATGTGGATCCGAATACCAACGCCAGCGCCTTTGCCTATAACGTGCCGGGCGGTTCTAAAACGCTGGCGTGGCGCGTCGGCTGGGAGATTCCCGAACTGAGTGCGCAGACGCGCACCGCAGCCGGTGAGAGCGATGCCAGCCAGCGCCGCGCGCTGTATACCGCTCTGCAACAGCGCGTACAGCAGGATTCGCCGTTCGTGGTGATGCTGCAGGGCGCACAGCAGGTGGCGGTACGTAATAACGTCAGCCACGTGCAGCAGGGCATCGGCGTGAGCCTGCTGTTTTTCGATGCGGTAGAGAAGAAGTAGGTGCGCGCTGCCCCTCATCACAGCCTTCTCCCGCCCGCGGGAGAAGGAGCCGATCGCGCAGGCAGCAACCGGAACTCCCCTTATTTTTCACCCAAATATCCCTCTCTCTCCCGCGCACCGCTTGCTATTCTTTGAGTCATTACGCAATGCCGGAGAGCGCAACCATTATGACTACCCCACTGCTGATCGCCCAGACGCCTGACCTTCAACTGCATCTGCTGCCCGCCATGGCTAACCGTCACGGACTGATAACCGGTGCGACCGGCACCGGTAAAACCGTGACGCTGCAAAAGCTGGCTGAATCCTTCTCCGCCATCGGCGTGCCGGTGTTTATGGCCGATGTCAAAGGCGATCTTTCCGGCATTGCGGCCGCGGGCGACGGCTCGGAAAAGCTGCTGGCGCGGCTGGCGAAGATTGGCGTCACCGACTGGCAGGCGCAGAAAAATCCGGTGATGCTGTGGGATATTTTCGGCCAGCAGGGCCATCCGGTGCGCGCGACGGTGTCCGATCTCGGTCCGCTGCTGCTGGCGCGGCTGCTCAGCCTTAACGAGGTGCAGTCCGGCGTGCTGCAAATTATCTTCCGTATTGCCGACGATCAGGGCCTGCTGCTGCTGGACTTCAAAGATTTGCGCGCCATGACGCAATACATCGGTGATAACGCCAAAGCATTTCAGACGCAGTACGGCAATATCAGCAGCGCCTCGGTGGGCGCCATTCAGCGCGGCCTGCTGGCGCTGGAGCAGCAAGGGGCTGAACACTTCTTTGGCGAGCCAATGCTGGATATCCGTGACTGGATGCGCTGCGACGCTGACGGCAAAGGCTTCATCAATATCCTGGCGGCGGAAAAGCTTTATCAGCAGCCGAAACTCTACGCCACCAGCCTGCTGTGGCTGCTGGCGGAACTGTATGAACAGCTGCCGGAAGCCGGCGATCTGGAAAAACCAAAGATGGTGTTCTTCTTTGACGAAGCGCATCTGCTATTTAACGACGCGCCGCCGGTGCTGCTGGAAAAAGTGGAACAGGTAATTCGCCTGATTCGCTCGAAAGGCGTTGGCGTGTACTTTGTCACGCAGAATCCGGCAGACATTCCGGATAATGTGCTGGGGCAGCTGGGTAACCGCGTGCAGCATGCGCTGCGTGCCTTCACGCCGAAAGACCAGAAAGCGGTAAAAAGCGCCGCCGAAACCATGCGCGCCAACCCGGCGTTTAATACCGTGGAGGCGATTCAGGCGCTGGGCACCGGCGAGGCGCTGATCTCTTTCCTCGATGAGAAAGGCAGCCCGTCGATGGTGCAGCGCGCCATGGTGATCGCGCCGGGCTCGCGCATGGGGCCGGCCACTCCTGATGAACGCAACAGCCTGATCAACCATTCGCCGCTGTACGGCAAATACGACAGTGCCGTCGATCGCGAATCGGCGTTCGAAATGTTACAGCAGGGCGTACAGGCCGCGCCGCAGCAGGCCGATGCGCCGCCCAACAAAGGCAATAGCGTGGCGGTGGATGACGGCATTCTGGGTGGGCTGAAAGAGATTCTGTTCGGCAGCACCGGGCCGCGCGGCGGCAAGCGCGACGGCGTAGTGCAGAGCGTGGCGAAAAGCGCGGCGCGCCAGGTGACCAATCAGATCATCCGCGGCGTGCTGGGCAGTCTGCTCGGTGGACGCCGCCGTTAATCGCCCTCTGCTATGATCGTGGTATGGATAAATATCAACAATTAAAACGGAGCAAGCGTCTGGCCCTGTCGCTGCTGCTGATTGCCGCCGCGACCTTTGTCGTGACGCTGTTTCTGCCGCCCACGTTCTGGGTGCTGGGGCTGAAGGCGATTGCCGAAGCGGCGATGGTCGGCGCGCTGGCCGACTGGTTTGCGGTGGTGGCGCTGTTTCGTCGCGTGCCGGTACCGTTCATCTCGCGCCATACGGCAATCATTCCACGCAACAAAGATCGCATCGGCGAGAATCTTGGCCGCTTCGTGCAGGAGAAGTTTCTCGATACCGATTCGCTGCTGGCACTGATTCGCCGCCACGATCCGTCACAGCTGCTGGCGCAGTGGCTCAACACGCCGGGCAACGCCGATCGCATTGGTCGCCATCTGCTGCAGGTGATGCGCGGTTTCCTCGATCTTACTGACGATCAGCGTATTCAGCGCTTTTTGCGCCGCGCGGTGCATCGCGCACTGGATAAGGTCGATCTGACCCAGTCCAGCGCGCTGCTGCTGGACAGCCTGACCAAAAACAATCGCCACCAGGAGCTGCTGGACGCTGCTGTGCAACAACTGCTGCGTCTGCTGCACAAACCCGGCACGCGCGAGTTTATCGCGCTGCAGATTGTGCGCTGGCTGAAACGCGAACATCCGATCAAGGCCAAAGTGCTGCCGACCGAATGGCTGGGCGAACACAGCGCCGAGCTGGTCGCCAACGCGGTGGATTCGATTCTGGATGAAGTGGCGCGCGACCAGGGCCACGAATTCCGCCTCGGTTTTAACCGCGCGGTACAGCGCCTGATAGAGCGACTGAAAAGCGATCCGGAGATGGCCGAACGGGCTGAGACCATCAAATACTGGCTGAAAGAGGATGAGTCGTTTAACCGTTATATCGGCGAGCTGTGGCAGGACCTGCGCCGCTGGCTGAAGAGCGACCTCAACAGTGACGATTCGCGCGTGCAGGAGCGGGTGCGGCTGGCGGCGCTGTGGCTGGGCGAAACGCTGGCCGCCGATGAAGCACTGCGTACTTCAATGAATCAGCATCTGGAAGACGCTGCGCGCAGTGTCGCGCCGGAGTTTGCGGCGTTTCTCACCCGCCATATCAGCGATACGGTGAAGAGCTGGGATGCGCGCGAGATGTCGCAACAGATTGAGCTGAACATTGGTCGTGATTTGCAGTTTATCCGCATCAACGGCACGCTGGTGGGCGGTACCATTGGCCTGGTGCTGTTTTTGCTGTCGCAGCTGCCGGGCTGGGTGCAGACGTTGCGCTAACGGTGCGGGCATCGACCTGGTCGCCATGAATAAAAAAAGGTCGCCATGAATGGCGACCCTACGGTAACGGTGCGGGAATGACAGGGGCGCCCTGAATCGCGCCCCTGCAACCCTCACTACCGCCGTTTCAGCAACAGGTACAAACTGATGGCGAAGAATGCGCCGCTCGGTAGAATCGCGCCCAGCACCGGCGGTAAACCGTACACCAGACTCAGCGGCCCGAAGATCTGATCCAGCACGTAGAACAGGAAGCCAAAGCTGATGCCGGTCACCACGCGCACGCCCATCGATACGCTTCGCAGCGGACCAAAGATAAACGACAGCGCCATCAGCATCATCACCGCCACCGACAGCGGCTGGAAGATTTTGCCCCACATATTCAGCAGATAGCGCCCGGATTCCTGGCCGCTCTGTTTGAGATATTTACTGTAGTTATACAGACCGCTGATCGACAGCGCGTCCGGGTCCAGCGCCACCACGCCCAGCTTGTCTGGCGTCAGATTGGTTTTCCATTCGCCGCTCAGGCTCTGTGAACCGGTAATCTGCTTCGGATCTTTCAGGTCCGACTCATCCACCTGCGACAGCTCCCACAGTTTGCGATCTTTATTCCAGACCGCGGTGGCGGCATAGCGCACGCTCAGCAGACGCCGCTGGTCGGTAAAGCGATAGATACTGACGCCGTCGATCTCGTTGTCGCCTTTAATGCGCTCAATGTAGATAAAGTCGTTGCCGTCTTTCGCCCACAGGCCGTTTTGCGTCGAGACCAGCGACCCGCCGTACAGCTGCTGCGCCCGGTAGTTACGCGCCATCTGCTCGCCCTGCGGTGCGACAAACTCGCCCACCGCCATGGTCAGCAGCACCAGCGGAATCGCGGTTTTCATTACCGCCAGCGCCACCTGCAAACGGGTAAAGCCGGAGGCCTGCATCACCACCAGTTCGCTGCGCTGCGCCAGCGTGCCCAGCCCCAGCAGCGCGCCCAGCAGCGCCGCCATCGGGAAGAAGATCTCGATATCTTTCGGCACGCTGAGCAGCGTGTAGTAACCGGCATCCAGCGCGGTATACGCCCCCTGCCCGGTTTTACGCAGCTGATCGACGAACTTAATGATGCCCGACAGCGACACCAGCATGAACAGCGTCATCATGATGGTGTTGAAGATGGTTTTGCCGATATAGCGGTCAAGGACCTTAAACATCACACGGATCCTCCACGGCTAAAGCGTGCGCGGAAACGGCGCATCGGCACGGTATCCCATACGTTGAGCGCCACCGCCAGCGCCAGATACGCCAGGTTGACCACCCACATCCAGATCGCCGGATCAAACCGGCCTTTCGCCGCGTTGGAGCGCAGTGAGCTCTGCAGCAGGAAGAAGATCAGGTAGAGCAGCATGGCTGGCAACATTGACAGCACGCGGCCCTGACGCGGGTTAACCACGCTGAGCGGCACCACCATCAGCGCCATCACCAGCACAGCGAACACCAGCGTCAGACGCCAGTGCAGCTCCGCCTGGAACTGCGGCGTTTTGGTTTTGATCAGCGTGCTGATATCGGCCTGATCGGCATCGTTAGGATCGAGCACCGCCTCTTTGTATCCCACCAGCGCCTGATAATTGACGAAGTCGGTTATGCGGAAGTCACGCAGCAATGCCGTGCCTTCGAAGCGCGTGCCTTTATCCAGCGTCACCGTCTGCGAGCCATCTTTGTGCTGCTCCATGTGACCGCTGTCTGCCAGCACCACCGATGGCCGTGCATTGCCCTTCGGCCGCAGCTGCGCCAGGAACACGCTGCCGAACTTGTTGCCTTTCACGTCTTCGACGAACAGCACGGTATTGCCGTCGCTGGAGGTCTGGAACTGCCCCGCCGCCAGCGCCGCCGCTCCCGGGTTGGCTTTGGCATTTTGTGTCACTTCATCCTGATAGCGCGAGGACCACGGGCCAAGCCAGATCACGTTGACCGCCGCCACCAGCGAGGTGAACAGCATCAGGATCATCGCCGCTTTAATCAGGACACCTTTACCCAGCCCGCAGGCGTGCATCACCGTAATTTCACTTTCGGTGTACAGCCGCCCAAGGGTCATTAAAATCGCCAGAAACAAGCTTAGGGGCAGGATAAGTTGTGCCATTTCAGGCACGCCAAGTCCTAACAATGTCAGAACCAGATTTGTTGGGATTTCGCCATCCACCGCCGCACCCAAAATCCTGACTAACTTCTGGCAAAAGAAGATAAGTAGCAGGATGAACAGGATAGCCAGCTGGCTTTTGAGCGTTTCCCGAACCAGATATCTAATGATGATCACGCTTAGTACGCCTGTGAAAACTTGTCTTTTTGCAGGAAAATCGCTAGTTTCAACGCTTATCAGCCATTTTTCTTCATCAATGGCCGTCTTGGTAGCTAAAATAGTATGACGAACGCGTTAGGGTGGTGAAAAAACAACACATTGTCACCCCACTCATTATGGCCGCCGGCGTTAAATTGTCATGGCGTCGCAACAAATTAATGGGTTACGAACGCGCTACATTCTAACGACAGCTAAGGCCGTTGTCTTTAAGATTCAGGAGAGTGCATGGAGTTCAGTGTAAAAAGCGGTAGCCCGGAAAAACAGCGCAGCGCCTGCATTGTGGTTGGCGTTTTCGAACCGCGTCGTCTGTCACCGATTGCCGAGCAGCTGGATAAGATCAGCGATGGCTACATCAGCGCGCTGCTGCGCCGCGGTGAGCTGGAGGGCAAAGTGGGCCAGACGCTGCTGCTGCACCATGTGCCAAATATTCTGTCCGAACGTATCCTGCTGATCGGCTGTGGTAAAGAGCGTGAGCTGGATGAGCGCCAGTACAAACAGGTGATTCAGAAAACCATCAATACCCTGAACGATACCGGTTCGATGGAAGCGGTGTGCTTCCTGACCGAGCTGCACGTTAAAGGGCGTAATACCTACTGGAAAGTGCGCCAGGCGGTAGAAACCTCTAAAGAGGCGCTGTACAACTTCGACCAGCTGAAGAGCAACAAAGTTGAGCCGCGCCGTCCGCTGCGCAAGCTGGTGTTCAACGTGCCGACCCGCCGTGAGCTGACCAGCGGTGAGCGCGCTATTCAACACGGTCTGGCCGTTGCCGCCGGCGTCAAAGCGGCGAAAGACCTGAGCAATATGCCGCCGAATATTTGTAACGCCGCGTATCTGGCGTCGCAGGCACGTCAGCTGGCCGATGCGTACAGCAAAAACGTTACCACCCGCGTGATTGGCGAACAGCAGATGAAAGAGCTGGGTATGAACGCCTATCTGGCGGTCGGTGCCGGTTCGCACAATGAGTCGCTGATGTCGGTGATTGAGTACAAAGGCAGCAGCGACGCCGATGCGCGCCCTATCGTGCTGGTAGGTAAAGGGCTGACCTTTGACTCCGGCGGCATCTCCATCAAGCCTGCCGAGGCGATGGATGAGATGAAATATGACATGTGCGGCGCGGCGTCGGTGTACGGCGTGATGCGCATGGTGGCGGAACTGAATCTGCCGCTGAACGTGGTCGGCGTGCTGGTGGGCTGTGAGAATATGCCGGACGGGCGCGCGATGCGTCCGGGCGACGTGCTGACCACCATGTCCGGCCAGACGGTTGAAGTGCTGAATACCGATGCCGAGGGCCGTCTGGTGCTGTGCGATGCGCTGACCTACGTTGAGCGCTTCGATCCGGAAGTGGTGATTGACGTCGCTACCCTGACCGGCGCCTGCGTGATCGCGCTGGGCCATCACGTCAGCGGGTTGATGTCGAACCACAATCCGCTGGCGCACGAACTGATCAGCGCGTCAGAGCAGTCGGGCGACCGCGCGTGGCGTCTGCCGATGGCCGATGAGTATCAGGAGCAGCTGGAATCCAACTTTGCTGATATGGCCAACATTGGTGGCCGTCCGGGCGGCGCAATTACCGCCGCCTGCTTCCTGGCACGCTTTGCGCGCAAGTTTAACTGGGCGCATTTGGATATCGCCGGCACCGCCTGGCGCTCCGGCAAAGCCAAAGGCGCGACCGGCCGTCCGGTGCCGCTGCTGTCGCAGTTCCTGCTGAACCGCGCTGGCCTGAACGGCGACGATTAAGAGCCGGGGCGAATGCTGCAACGGTGCGTATGAATGCGTTTGAAAGCGTGCGGCCATTGGAACGGTGCGCATGAATGCGCACCCTACGGGTGTGATGGTGCGTATAAATACGTTAAATACCGTGCGGCCATTGATACGGTGCGCATGAATGCGTTTGACGCCGTGCGGCCATTGAAACGGTGCGCATGAATGCGTTAAATACCGTGCGGCCATTAATACGGTGCGCATGAATGCGTTTGACACCCTGCGGCCATTGAAACGGTGCGCATGAATGCGCACCCTACGGGTGTAGGGTCGCCGTTCACGGCGACCTGATTATCAGCCGCACGGTTTACAGGGTCGCCATTGATGGCGACCTTATTATTGGACGCCGCAATCTTACTGTCGCACAATGCGCCCCACTGTCATTGATGGAAATAACCTGCCATGAAAAACGCCACCTTCTTCGTCATGGAGTCTGAAAGCGCCAGCGACGGCTTAAGCGCCATCGAAGCGCTGGTGTGCGATTTGGCCGCCAGCCGCTGGCGAGACGGTAAGCGCATCCTGATTGCCTGCGAAGATGAACAGCAGGCTAATCGGCTGGATGAAGCACTGTGGCAGCGTCCGGCCAACGCCTTTGTGCCGCACAACCTGGCCGGCGAAGGCCCGCGCTACGGCGCGCCGGTTGAGCTGGCCTGGCCGCAGCGACGCGGCAGTGCGCCGCGCGATCTGCTGATCAGCCTGCTGCCGCAGTTCGCAGATTTTGCTACCGGTTTCCATGAAGTGATAGACTTCGTACCTTATGAAGAATCCCTGAAACAACTGGCGCGCGACCGCTACAAAGCGTATCGCAGCGTTGGTTTCCAATTGAATACGGCGACGCCACCCCCGCCGCAAACGACATAGCAGATATGGAAAAGACATATAACCCGCAAGATATCGAGCAGCCGCTCTACGAGCACTGGGAACAGCAGGGCTACTTCAAACCGAATGGCGATACCAGCCAGGAAAGCTTTTGCATCATGATCCCGCCGCCGAACGTCACCGGTAGCTTGCATATGGGTCACGCCTTCCAGCAAACCATCATGGATACCATGATCCGCTACCAGCGCATGCAGGGTAAAAACACCCTGTGGCAGGCAGGAACGGACCACGCCGGTATCGCCACGCAGATGGTGGTTGAGCGCAAGATCGCCGCTGAAGAGGGCAAAACGCGTCAGGATTACGGTCGTGACGCCTTTATCGAAAAAATCTGGCAGTGGAAGGCTGAATCCGGCGGCACCATCACCCGCCAGATGCGTCGACTTGGCAACTCGGTTGACTGGGAGCGCGAGCGCTTCACCATGGATGAAGGCTTGTCCAACGCGGTGAAAGAAGTCTTCGTCCGTCTGTACAAAGAAAACCTGATTTACCGTGGCAAGCGCCTGGTGAACTGGGATCCGAAACTGCGCACGGCGATCTCTGATCTCGAAGTGGAAAACCGCGAGAGCAAAGGCTCAATGTGGCACATTCGCTATCCGCTGGCGGACGGCGTGAAAACTGCCGAAGGCAAAGATTACCTGGTGGTGGCCACTACCCGTCCGGAAACCCTGCTGGGCGATACCGGCGTGGCGGTCAACCCGGAAGATCCACGTTACAAAGATCTGATCGGCAAAGAGGTGATCCTGCCGCTGGTGAACCGTCGTATTCCGATCGTCGGCGACGAACACGCCGATATGGAGAAAGGCACCGGCTGCGTGAAGATCACCCCGGCGCATGACTTCAACGACTACGAAGTGGGCCGTCGTCACAAGCTGCCGATGATCAACATCCTGACCTTTGATGGCGACATCCGCGAGCGTGCGGAAGTGTTCGACACCAACGGTGAAGTCAGCGATGCCTGTTCCGATGAAATTCCGCCGCAGTTCCAGAAGATGGAGCGTTTTGCCGCGCGTAAAGCGATTGTCGCCGCCGTTGACGAGCTCGGCCTGCTCGACGAAATCAAACCACACGATCTGACGGTACCGTACGGCGACCGCGGCGGCGTGGTGATCGAGCCGATGCTGACCGATCAGTGGTACGTGCGTACGGCCCCGCTGGCGAAAGTCGCGGTGGAAGCGGTAGAAAACGGCGACATTCAGTTTGTGCCGAAGCAGTATGAAAACATGTACTTCTCGTGGATGCGCGACATCCAGGACTGGTGCATTTCGCGTCAGCTGTGGTGGGGCCACCGCATTCCGGCCTGGTACGACAACAACGGTAACGTCTATGTCGGCCGCAGCGAAGAAGAAGTGCGCCAGGAAAACAATCTGGCCGCCGACGTGACGCTGCGCCAGGATGACGACGTGCTTGATACCTGGTTCTCTTCCGGCCTGTGGACGTTCTCTACGCTGGGCTGGCCGGAGAATACCGAAGCGCTGCGCACCTTCCATCCTACCAGCGTGCTGGTGAGCGGCTTCGACATCATCTTCTTCTGGATTGCGCGCATGATCATGCTGACCATGCACTTCATCAAAGATGAAAACGGCAAACCGCAGGTACCGTTTAAAACCGTCTACATGACCGGTTTGATCCGCGATGAAGAAGGCCAGAAGATGTCCAAGTCGAAAGGCAACGTCATCGATCCACTGGATATGGTGGACGGTATTTCGCTGGAAGATCTGCTGGAGAAACGCACCGGCAACATGATGCAGCCGCAGCTGGCTGAGAAGATTCGCAAACGCACCGAGAAGCAGTTCCCGGACGGTATCGTGCCTTCCGGCACCGATGCGCTGCGCTTCACCCTCGCCGCGCTGGCGTCCACCGGTCGTGACATCAACTGGGATATGAAGCGCCTGGAAGGCTACCGCAACTTCTGTAACAAGCTGTGGAACGCCAGCCGCTTCGTGCTGATGAACACCGAAGATCAGGATTGCGGCCAGAACGGCGGCGAGCTGAAGCTGTCACTGGCGGATCGCTGGATCCTGACGGAATTCAACAGCACCGTGAAAGCGTACCGCGAAGCGCTGGATAGCTATCGCTTTGATATCGCTGCCAACATTCTGTACGACTTCACCTGGAACCAGTTCTGTGACTGGTATCTGGAGCTGACCAAGCCGGTGATGAACAGCGGCAGCGAAGCGGAGCTGCGCGGCACGCGCAACACGCTGGTGACGGTGCTGGAAGCGTTGCTGCGCCTGGCACATCCGATCATCCCATTCATTACCGAGACCATCTGGCAGCGCGTGAAAGTGCTGAAGAACATCGACCACGATACCATCATGCTGCAGCCGTTCCCGCAGTACGACGCGGCGAAGGAAGATGCGGAAGCGAAGGCCGATATCGAGTGGATGAAGCAGGCGATTGTGGCGGTGCGTAATATCCGTGCCGAAATGAACATCGCGCCGAGCAAGCCGCTCGACGTGCTGCTGCGCGACTGCTCGCCGGCGGCGCAGCGTCGTGTCGAAGAGAACCGCAACTTCCTGTCGCGCCTGGCGCGTCTGGAGAGCCTGACCATTCTGCCAGCCGGCGAGAAAGGTCCGGTCTCGGTGACTAAGATTGTTGACGGCGCAGAGCTGCTGATCCCGATGGCGGATCTGGTTAACAAGGAAGCCGAGCTGGAGCGTCTGGCGAAAGAGCTGGTGAAGCTGGATGTCGAGATCGAGAAGATTCAGACCAAACTGGCTAACGAAGGCTTTGTATCGCGCGCACCGGAAGCGGTGGTAGCGAAAGAGCGCGAGCGCGTAGCCGAGCTGGAGCAATCAAAAGCAAAACTGATTGAACAGCAGGGCGTGATTGCGGCATTGTAAGCGCTTCAGTCCTGACGCTTAATCGAAGCCGGGCACTGCCCGGCTTTTTTCTATCGGAAGATTATGATGACCACCGCCACGCCACTTAACCTGCAGGTGCGCCCGATTATCGCCGCCGATAATCCGCGGATTGCCCAGGTGATCCGCGATGTCTCCGCCGAGTTCGGCCTGACGGCGGATAAAGGTTATACCGTGTCCGACCCGCAGCTCGATCGGTTGTTTGAGCTGTACAGTGCGGCGGACAGCGCTTACTGGATCGTGGAGCATGAAGGTCAGGTGGTCGGCGGCGGCGGCGTGGCACCGCTCGCCTGCAGCGCACCGGATATCTGTGAGTTGCAGAAGATGTATTTCCTGCCGTCGGTGCGCGGGCTGGGTTTAGCGCGCGAACTGGCGCTGCGCGCAATGGATTTTGCCCGCCAGCGCGGGTTCCGGCGCTGCTACCTGGAGACCACCGGCAGCCTGACGCGCGCCATTAAACTCTATCAGTCGCTGGGCTTTGAACAGATTGAGGGCGCGATGGGCTGTACCGGCCACGTGGATTGCGAAGTGAGAATGCTGCGGGTGTTGTGAGGGAAAAACCACTCACTTCTCTACCGCAACGCCCTGCGCCAGCTGACCAATTAACGCCCCCAGCGTCTCTACCGCCGCCTCGGCGCGTGCATCCCATGGCCAGGCGGTGTTGAAACGGAAGCAGTGGCTGAAACTCTCGCTGCTGGAAAACAGCTGGCCCGGCGCAATACTGATGCCCTGCTGTAGCGCCAGATGATACAGCTGCGTGGCGTTAATCTGCTCCGGCAAGGTAATCCACAAAAAGTAGCCTCCAGGCGTATCGCTGATGTGCGCTTCGGCGGGCAGCACGCGGCGCAGCGCCTGCTGTGCCAGCTGTTTGCGCTTCGCCAGCGTCTGTCTTAGCTTTTTCAAATGCGTGTCATAACTGCGGGTGCTGAGAAAATCCGCCAGCGCCAGCTGCATCGGCGCGCTGGTCGAGAGCGTACTCATCATCTGAATGCGCTGCACGCGCTGCGCATAGCGCCCCGCCGCGACCCAGCCCACGCGAAATCCCGCCACCAGATTTTTCGAAAAGCTGCCGCAGTGCAGCACGTAACCCTCGCGGTCGAACGCTCTGGCCGGCAACGGCTTATCGTGGCCGTGATACAGGTCGCTGTAGACGTCGTCCTCTATCATCGCCACCTGATAACGCGTCAGCAGTGCCACCAGCTGCTGTTTACGCTCGGCGCTGAGCGTAAAGCCGAGCGGATTCTGCCGGTTGGTCATCAGCCAGCAGGCTTTCACCGGCCAGCGCTGCAGCGCCTGCTCCAGCTCATCCAGATCGATGCCCTGCTCCACATCGCTGGCGATAGCAATCGCGTTCAGCTTAAGTCGTTCGATCGCCTGCAACGCGCCATAGAAGGAGGGGTTCTCAATCACCACCCAGTCGCCCGGTTCGGTCACCGCCTGCAGGCTGAGGTTCAGCGCTTCCATCGCACCGTTGGTAATAACGATGTCATCCGGCGACAGCGTAATACCCTGCTGCGCATAACGCTGGGCGAGGATTTTTCGCAGCGCTTCATTACCGGGCGGCAGATTATTCAGGGCATCGGTGGGTTTAAGATTGTGCGAGACCTTCACCAGCGAGCGCATCAGCTGGCGCTGGGGAAACAGTTCCGGATCGGGGAAAGCAGAACCAAACGGCATGATGGCCGGATCGCGCGTCGCCTGCAGCACATCAAACACGAAGCTGTTGGTATCGGCCTGGTCGGTTTTGGCAATTGCCTGGGTTGGCAAACGCGGACGGCTCTCCGCCGCGCGCGGTGCCACGTAATAGCCCGACTGCGGCTTCGACACAATCCAGCCCTGGCTCTCCAGCACTTCGTAAGCGTGCATCACCGTCATCAGGCTTAACCCGCTCTGCTCCGCCTGCTGGCGCAGCGACGGCAGCTTTTCACCCGGCGGCCAGATGCGTGCTTCGATTTGCGTACGTAGCTGATCTACCAGCTGCTGGTATTTGGCCATGGCTCCATTCCCTGCGACCTGCGTGCGCGCCAGTATAGCCTGCCAGCCATTGCTGCGGCTAAAAATCCGTGTCCTTTTCCCCGCGCGCCGCCATTTTTCCTTCAAGACCGTTCTCGTTGGGAGAATTATCCGATCAACTAATAATCGCCGCCTGTCGTTTGATTTGGACAGTTTCACCAGGACGTTAATTTTTAAGCAGGAATAATCATGAGCACAGCACTCACCAACGCAAAACAACTCTGGACCACCGATCCGCAACGCACCTTTAGCGGCTCCGCCCCATCAGAAGCCGGCGGCATCATGGAAATTGTGATGGACAGTACCGTCTATACCGTCACCATCGCCGCTAACGGCAGCTGGAGCTGGCAGCCGCCGTTTCCGCTGGCTGAAGGCCCGCACAACCTTTCCGTACGTACCATTGACCGCGCAGGCAATATTGGTGCGCCATCGCTGTTTATCGTCAACGTCGACCTTTCCGCACCGGACCAGCCGCTGATTATTGGTGCAGGGGATGATTTCGGCGATAAAACCGGTCTGGTCAGCTCCGGCCAGCAGACCGATGATCGTACGCCAACCCTGAAAGGCGTGGCCGAGCCGGACAGCATCGTTCGCCTGTACAACAAGCAGGACCAGCTGATTGGCAGTGTTAAAGCCAGCAGCAATGGCTACTGGGAAATTACCCCAACGCTGGCTGACGGTGAGCATTCGTTGTATGTGACGGCTACCGATGGGCGTGGCTACGAGAGCGAGGCGTCAAATAAATTTATTCTTAACATTGCCGATGAGTACCGAGCTCCAGATAAAGTTGAAATTATTCAGGCTGTGGATGATGCAGGTAATTCAAAAGGGGAGCTTAAATCTGGCGATGTGACCGACGATACAACTCCAATATTACGCGGTACCGGAATACCCGGCGCGATTATTGAGATTCAGTACCGCACATCTGGTGGGAATTGGAAAGCAGCGGGTAACGCCACAGTTGACGCCAACGGTCAATGGCAGATTGAATCTCCTCAGTTAGAAAGCAATATAACCATATCCTATCAAGCGCGCGAGATTAATAGTATCGAACACGGTGAATGGTCTGAAGTTTTTACGTTAAACATTCAACCTGAAGTACCGGTAATTGTGGGTGCACTTGATGATTTATCCCCCTCTGGCGGTCTGATACAACACGGTGGTTTTACAGATGATTTAACGCCGATATTGAAAGGTACGGGTTCACCGGGACAAATTATTGCTATTGAGTATGGCCAGTTTGGTGATCCATGGATAGCAGGCGGCACAGCGGTTATAGATAAAGATGGTAACTGGTCATGGCAATCGCCAAAACTGAAAGAACAGACTGGCTGGGAGTTTCGCGCCTGTAACGCAAATCAACCTGGCACAACAAAATGGAGTAATACTCTTTCAATTAACGTAACAGCGTCCGGAAAAGAATCACCAGGCTATTTATGGGATTTTAATGATGGAACATTGCAAGGATGGAAGGCTGCGGGGAAATATGGCCAATCAGGAGAGCTGACAGTAAAAAAATGGAGTGGCAACGCAACAAATCAGTTGGGTAGTATGACGAATGGTATCCACAACGAATACAATGGAGAAGTCGCTTACCGTACTATCATTGTGGAAAAAGGGAAAACTTATGAGGTTTCTTTTGATGCCCTTCAACATACATCAGGAGGTAATTACAAATCAAAACTGGGAATGAGCATTGATGGAAAATCGGTCATTCCGGAAACACTTCAAAAAACAAGCTGGACACATTACACAGGCTATTACACGGCAACCGAAACAACAAAAGTCAAGGTGGCTATTACCAATGGTACCGCGAGTACAAATGGTAACGATTTCGCGATAGACAACATCGGCATTAAACCTGTCGAAGAAAAAACAGACAATCACCTTGCCGATATGAAAACCAGTAACGAGGTAATTAGCTTGGGTGATGAACAAAGTAGTTTCGATTTAGCTAACCTGCTGACTGAAAAAGGGTCAGTTAATACCAGTAACATGTCTGACAAAATCGATAACGATTTGCTGGTCGATGTAAAAACTATTCTTCAGCATGGCGAGATGAATTTATTTATAGAAAACGGTAATACCCAGATGAAAGTCAATGGTGATATCGGGGATGTCGTTAAGCTAAAAGATCTAATGCCCGATTCACAAGATAGCGTTAGCTGGATACAACAAAATGGTAACGTCACCCTTGCTGGCATTCATTACAGCGTCTATAACCACGGCGATGCTGAGCTACTGGTGCAGGAAGGGGTGAAAGTCGAGCTCGTGTAAGTTTTTTCTCCTTCTTTTTAGGTGAGTTTGAGGTAAAAGCCGTGGCAGGGATGCTGCGGCTTTTTTTGTTGGGTTGGGTGCGGTCTGGGGTACAAACCGGCCACATGGGTAACACTTTAGACCGGGCACATGGGTAACAGTTATAAACGGCATAGCAGAGGAGACTCACTATGCCCTGGACTGAGACTGTTACCATGCAACGCCTTGAATTCATCCTCGCCTGCCAGGCAGGCGGGGAATCCATGACGCAGCTGTGTCACCGCCACGGCATCAGCCGCAAAACCGGCTACAAGTGGCTCAGCCGCTTTAACCCCGGCGAGCTCTCCTCGCTTGAAAATCTCTCCCGCGCCCGCCATCTCCAGCCCGATAAAATCGCCCCCGACATCGCCGCGCGCCTTGTTCAGTTCCGCCAGCAGCACCCCGACTGGGGGCCAAAAAAAATCCGCCACTGGTTCCTCAGCAACGGCGCTGACTTCATCGTGCCCGCCGCCAGCACCATCGGCGACCTGCTGAAGGCGGCGGGAATGGTGCAGCCGCGGACGCCGCGTAAGCGAACGCCGGGCAACCTGCGCAGTCTCACGACACCCGTGAGGAATAACCACGTCTGGAGCGCTGATTTTAAAGGGCGCTTCCGCCTGAAAGACGGCAGCTGGTGCCGCCCCTTCACGCTCACCGATAACCACAGCCGCTACCTGCTGTCCTGCGAGCCGGGCACGTCGGAGACCACGGTGTTCGTGCGCGGCTGCATGGAAAAGGCCTTCCTGGAAGGCGGGCTGCCCGACGTTATCCGCACCGACAACGGCTCGCCCTTCGTTGCGCCGGGCATCCTCGCGCTGACGCAGCTGAGCGTGTGGCTGATAAAACTGGGGATACAGCCGGAAAGAACCGCACCGGGCTGTCCGGGGCAGAACGCCCGCCACGAGCGGATGCACCGGTCGCTGAAGGTCGCCATGAGCCATCACGACGTCTTTGGCTCGCTGCCAGAGCAGCAGGCGTGGTGCAGCGGATGGCGGAACGAGTTCAATCAGGAAAAGCCGCATGAGGCACACGGGCAGCAGCCGCCCGCAAAAATATGGACGCCTTCAGCGCGGAAATGGAACGGAAAAGTGCCGGAGGTGGGTTATCCGGAGGGGGCGAAGCTGTACAAAGTCGGTGAAAAAGGCGACCTGAGGCTGAACGGGCGGACCTTCCTGAGCGCAGCGTTACGGGGCGAGTACGTGCGGTTCCTGGAAGTGGACGACGGCATTGACGTCATCCTCTTCGACAGGCTCATCCTTGCGTATTATGACCGGGCAGAAAAGCGTATTATCCGGATCGACTGACCACAAAAAGTGTTACCTGTGTGCCCGGTCTGATCTGTTACCCATGTGCCCGGTCGTACCCTGGCCCTCACCCCGGCCCTCTCCCGCTCGCGGGAGAGGGAGAAAAGACACACAGCGCGCACGCGGGAGAGGGAGAAAAGACACACAGCGCGCACGCGGGAGAGGGAGAAAAGACACACAGTGCGCACGCGGGTGAGGGAGAAAAGACACACAGTGCGCACGCGGGAGAGGGAGAAAAGACACACAGTGCGCACGCGGGAGAGGGAGTAAAGACACACAGCGTGCACGCGGGAGAGGATGAAAAGACACATAGCGCGCACGCGGTAAAGGGAGAAAAGACACACAGCGCGCGCGGGAGAGAGGAATAACAGGCGGCAGAAAACAGCCCCTACTCCGCTGTCAGCGCCGCGGGTTTGTCCTTCACAAAATCCGGTAGCTCGCTGATGCGCTCTGGCGGTAGCGGTTTGCCCAGCAGGAAGCCCTGCAGGGTGTCGCAGCCGAGCCCGGTGAGGAAAGCCTGCTGGTCCTGGGTTTCCACGCCTTCGGCCACCACTTTGAGATCCAGCGACTGCGCCAGTGCGACGATGGCGGAAACGATGGTGGCATCTTCCGACTTGGCCTGCAGCTCGTTAACAAAAGCGCGGTCGATTTTCAGCTCGCTGGCCGGTAAGCGCTTGAGATACAGCAGGCTGGAGTAGCCGGTGCCGAAGTCATCAATCGAAGCTTTTACCCCCATGCTGGTCAGTTCGGTGAGGATGCGCACGCTCTCTTCCGGATCGCGCATCGCCGTGGTTTCGGTGACTTCCAGCGTCAGCAGCTCCGCCGGGATCTGGTGCTGTTCCAGCGCCTGCGTCACGGTGTCGACCAGGTTGCACTGCTCAAACTGCAAGGCAGAGAGGTTCACCGCCACCGACCAGTGCGGATGGCCCTGCTGATGCCAGATGTGCAGCTGGCGGCAGGCTTCGTTGATCACCCAGTTGCCGATATTAATGATCATGCCGGTCTTCTCGGCGATAGGTAAAAACTTGTCCGGCGTCAGCAGGCCGCGCGTCGGGTGCTGCCAGCGCAGCAACGCTTCGAAGCCAATGATCGGCCCGCTCGGCGCGCAGTACTTAGGCTGATAGAACAGACGCAGCTCGTTGCTATCCAGCGCCTGCCACAGGTCGTTATTAAGCTGCAGCTGCGACTGCGCCAGCGTGTTCATGGAAGGCTGGAAAAAGTTGTAGCCGTTACGGCCGTTGTTCTTGGTGTGATACATCGCGGCGTCGGCGTTAAACATCAGCTCGCGCTCATCCTTGCCATCACCGGGATAAACGGCGATGCCGATACTCAGCGACACCATCAGCTCGTAGCGTGACACGCTAAAGGGGCGATCCACGGCTTTTACCAGCGCATCCGCCACCGCGGCGGCATCATTAGGATCGCCGATCTCAATCAGCAGCACAAACTCGTCACCGCCCAGCCGCGCCAGCGTGTAGTGCCCTTTCATCTGGTCGGTCATACGTTCGGTTACTGCAATTAGCAGGTTATCGCCGACGTGGTGACCAAAAGCATCGTTGACCGCTTTGAAACCGTCGAGATCCATAAACATCAGCGCAAACTGCGAGCGCTCGCGGTTGGCCTTGTTGATCGCCTGCTCGAGACGATCCTCCAGCAGGATGCGGTTCGGCAGTCGCGTCAGGTTATCGTGCAGCGCCAGCTGTGCCAGCTCGCGGTTGGCCTCTGCCAGCGAGCGCGCGAGGATCGAGGTGCGCGCCTGCATACGCGCGTCGAGCATCGAAACCAGCAGCGTAATGCCGAGAATCGCCAGCGTCACTACTGTGACCAGCATCGCCAGCCAGTCGCTGTTCACGCCGTGATGCGTGGCGTGACTGTGCATCGGGAAGTTCGCCGCCGCCATGCCGGTATAGTGCATGCCGGCAATGGCGCAGCCCATCACCACGGCCGCCCCGACGCGCAGTAGCGTGACGCGGCCATGTCCTTCGCGCAGGTTGAACGCCAGCCACAGCGCGGCACCAGAAGCCACCAGCGCAATCAGCACCGAAACCGCAATCCAGCCCCAGTTCCAGCTGATGCCCGGCTCAAACATCAGCGCCGCCATGCCGGTGTAGTGCATCGCCACCACGCCGGAACCCAGCACCAGCGCGCCGCCCAGCAGCCGTCGCCACGGCAAGTCGCCGGACGAGCACACCAGCCACAGGGCAAAGATGGAGGCGAGAATCGCCACCACCATTGAGGCGGCGGTGAGCAGCGGATCGTAGCTCATCACCATATCCAGGCTCATCGACAGCATGCCGATAAAGTGCATGGCCCAGATGCCCACGCCCATGGCGAAGCCGCCGCCCAGCAGCCAGACCAGCGCCACCCGGCCGGTGGAGGAAGCGACGCGTCCCGCCATATCCAGCGCGGTAAACGAGGCCAGCATCGCTACCAGTATCGAAACGAGAACGGTAAACGCATCGTACGAAGTCACTAACATAGTGATTTCCCATATAAAAAAGCTGTGTTAAGTCAGCTGTGGTGTTGTTGAAATGAAAAAGAAAATGTTGGTTTTATAATTGAAATTATCGGCAGACCGGCTGCCGATATGAGTCACTGAACGATGAAAGCTTCCGATGTGAAGGAGAACAAAAATTGCTGGTCAGGCACCGGTGAGCGGCAGCACGTTATCAGGATACAGCGCCGTCACTGGCGGTGATGCGGTGAATTCGCCGATGCGCTCCGCCGGCGTCGGTTTGCCCAGCAGGTACCCCTGCAGCGTGTCAAAGCCGAGACCGGTCAGCAGGCGCTGCTGCTCTTCGGTCTCCACGCCCTCCGCTACCATGCGCAGGTTAAGGCTTTGCGCCAGCGTCAGCATGGCGGTTACCACGGTTGCATCCTCGCTGTCGGCACGCAGGCTGTTAATAAAGGCACGATCAATTTTCAGCTCGCTGGCCTCAAGATGCTTGAGGTGCAGCAGATTGGCGTAGCCAATGCCGAAGTTGTCGATGGCCACTTTGACGCCAAGCCGCTGCAGTTCGGCGATGCGCTGCTGGCTGAACTGCGGATCGCGCATGGCGATGTTTTCCGTGATTTCCAGCATCAGCGCGCCTTCCGGCAGCTGGTAGCGCTGCAGCGTCTGGCGCAGCGTGTCGATCAGATCGCGCTGATGAAACTGCAGTGCGGACAGGTTAACCGAGACGCTCCAGTCGCGGTTGCCCTCGTCCTGCCACTGCCGCAGCTGGCGGCAGGCTTCGTTGATCACCCAGTTGCCGAGCGCCACAATCTGGCCGGTTTTCTCGGCGCGCGCCAGAAACATATCCGGCATCAGCAAGCCGCGGCGCGGATGCTGCCAGCGCAGTAACGCCTCAAAACCCATCAGAATGGTCCCGCCCGCGCGAAACTTCGGCTGGTAGAACAGGCGCATCTCCTGGCACTCCAGCGCGTTCCATAAATCGTTGGCCAGCGCCAGCTGATGCTGCGCCACCGCGCTCATCACTGGCTCAAACAGGCTCCAGCCGTTACGCCCGCTGTGCTTGGTGTGGTACATGGCCGAGTCAGCGTTAAACATCATCTCCTGCGGGCTGCGGCCATGCTGCGGGAAGATCACGATGCCGATGCTGAGCGAGACGCGCAGCGAGTAACGATCCAGCTCAAACGGTGCATCAATGCTGTGCACCAGCCGCTGTGCCAGCGCTTCAGCCTGGGTCGCCGCGTACTGCGGACACAACATGACAAACTCATCGCCGCCGAGGCGTGCCAGCAAAATGTCCGCATCCAGCTGGGTGCGCAGCCGTTCCGCCACGGCGACCAGCAAACGATCGCCGACGTGATGCCCCCAGGTATCGTTCACCGCTTTGAAGCCGTCGAGATCCATAAACATCAGGGCAAAAGGCTGGTCATACAGCGTCGCCTGTTTGATTTGCGTGCTGAGCTGCTGGTCGAGCATCACGCGATTGGGCAGTGCGGTGAGAGTATCGTGCAGCGCCAGCTGGCGCAGCTCGCTGTTGGCGCGCCGCAGCCGGGCGGCAAGACGCGCCGCGCGCAGCTGGGCATCCAGCATTGAGATCAGCAATGTCAGACCGAGAATGGTGAGCGTGATGATGGTTACCCACACCGCCAGCCCCTCCTGTCCCATGCCGTGGTGCTGCATGCTGCCCGGTGCGCTGAACTGCGCGGCCGCCATGCCGGTGTAGTGCATGCCGGCAATCGCCACCCCCATCGCCAGCGCCGCGCAGGCGCGCATCAGCAGCAGGCTCTCGCCGTGGCGCAGGTGAAACGCCAGCCACAGCGCGGCACCGGATGCGCCGTAGGCAATCAGTACCGACAACGCAACCAGGCGAAGATCCCAGTGAATGGCGGGTTCAATCAGCAGCGCCAGCATGCCGAGATAGTGCATGGCAACCACGCCGCTGCCGAGGATCACCGTGCCGCGCAGCAGCCGGCGGCGCGTCAGATGGCTGCCCTGCAGGCCCTGCGCAAAGGCGAAGATGCTGGTGAGAATTGCCAGCAGCAGCGAGAAGGCGGTGAGCGGAATGTCATAGCGCATGGTCATCGGCATCATCATCGCCAGCATACCAATGAAGTGCATCGCCCAGATGCCAATGCCCATCGCCGTACCGCCGGCCACCAGCCACAGCTTCGCCAGCAGGCCGCGCGACACGGCGACGCGCCCGGCGGTATCCAGCGCCGTAAACGCCGCGATAAACGCCACAATCAGCGAAACGGCAACCAGAACGCTATCCCAGGTAACCAGCAACATGTGCGCTCCTCAACTCAACCCGCGGCGGCGCAGGTGCGGTATCGTCAATTAACAACAGAAAAAGTGAAAACATCAATGTGAGGCAGGTAATGACCACCAGCGATGCGGCAACACAAAAACAGATCCATAAATAACTGGAGGTATTGCACGGCTATTTTTTATTCTCATCGTCTGTCGCGGCCGGGAAAAGTAATGATATCTGATTAATGCATGAACATAGCATTGAACCTGAAGTCGCGGTAGAGGGGGGAATCACTTGCCGTTTGGTTTTTTTAACGGGCCGCCAGCCCTTGTTATGACTGCATTAACGGGGAAAAGGAGAAATTGATTAGCGAAAATTCTCCGGTGCGTTGTACAAGCGGCAAAAGGGTGTTCTATAGTAAATAAAACTGATATAAATCACTAACTCAGCCTTTAAGAATTTTCTTAGGTGGCAGGGCATTAAGTTCGTTTGCCGATCGCGGCGTCTTGTTACTTACGGGTTCGTTTCATTAATGAATCACCAGGCGAAAAAGCACTGACCTTGGATAATCAGTAAGGATTGATTATGAAACTCAAGCTTTTTCTTTTGGCTACCAGCCTGAGCGCCGCACTCGCCCCTGCAACGGTTTTTGCTGCCACCACAACGGGAACCATCAATGCCACATTGACGCTCACCACCGGCTGTCTGGTGAACGGTCAGTCCGCCACCAGCGGGGTTAACTTCGGTACCCTGAACTTCGGTAGCAGCGCTGCAACCTTTGATACCTTAAACGCCACCCTGGTGGGGGCATCCGGGAACGGCATTTTTGTCCGCTGCACCACAGGCCAAACCTTTAATGTGCAGGTCACCAGCAGTAATCCGGCACCGGCCACCATTTACGGTACGGTGAGCGGCCAGCCGCGTTACCTGATCCTCGGCTCCAACAATACGCAGGGCATTGCTTACACGCTGTACAGCGACGCCGCGTTTACCACCGCCATCGCCAACAACACCAATATTGCCGCCAGCGGCACCACCGATCCGACGCTCGGCACCAACTATGCCATTTATGGTCGGGTGGTCGGCGGCGGCTTTAACCCACTGATTCCGGCCGGTACCTACACCGATACTATTAACGTGGCGGTGAACTACTGACGCCAGCGGTGGGGTAAGAAGGATGGTCTGGCTGCTGCGTGCTGGCAGCCTGGCCCTGCTGATAGGGAGCGTCCCGGCCTGGAGTTTGCCGACGGCCACCTTCCAGGTCTCTGCGTCAGTGGTGGCAGGCTGCGTGATCTCCGGTACCAATACCGGCGTGTTTGGCACGCTGAATTTTGGCACCCAGTCGGGCGTGGCGAGCAGCGGCGTCAGCGCCAGCTACGTGCAAAGCACCACCCTCACCCTCGCCTGCACGCCGGGTACCGCCCTCAGCATGAGTATCAATGGCGGCAGCAATTACACCAGCAGCCGCAATCTCAAACACACCAGTAACACCGATACCGTGGCCTACAGCCTGTATACCAACGCAGCGCACACCACGGCGATTCCGGTTAACTCGCCGGTGGCGCTGAGTTACAGCAACGCCAATAACATCGTGCTGCCGATTTATGGCCTGTTAACCCTGCCCGGCCCGACGCGCGCCGGGACCTATACCGATACGTTAACCGTCACCCTGAGCTGGTGACGGCAGCATAAAAAGGATGAAAGATGATGAGCCTGCGCGCCCTGCTTCTGTGGTTTCTTCTGGCCCTGTCGCCCGCCAGCTTCGCTGCCAACTCGCTGATGATCTGGCCGATCGATCCCGCCATCAACCCACAGGAAAAAGCCAGCGAACTGTGGCTGGAGAATCGCGGTAACGCCACCACCATCATGCAGGTGCGCATCTTCAACTGGCAGCAGATTGACGGCCAGGAGCAGTATCAAACGCAGCAGCAGGTGGTCGCCAGCCCGCCGATGGTGCGGCTGGAGCCGGGGCAGAAGCAGCTGGTGCGTCTGATTCGCCAGAGCGCGCCGCCCGCCGGCGTGGAGCAAGCCTATCGCGTGGTGCTGGATGAGATCCCGACGCCGCGCTCGCCGGGCGAGAATCAGGCCGGGCTAACCTTTCAGATGCGCTACTCGGTGCCGCTGTTTGTCTATGGCGATGGCCTGACGCGCGACAGCGCTAAAGCCGATCTCAGCTGGCGTCAGGTCAGCCGCGACGGCAAACGCTGGCTGGAGCTGACCAATCGCGGCAACGGCCACGCGCGCCTGAGCAACGTCACCGTCGGCGGTCGCGCGCTCGGCAACGGCCTGTTTGGCTATGTGCTGGCTAACAGCAGCCACCGCTGGCCGCTGAACAGCCCGGTGAGCGGTGAACTCGCGGCCGAGGTGAATAAAAATCACTGGCGCAGCGCTGCCGCGCGCTGATGAAACTGACGCCGCCTCCCTGCGCGCTGGCGGTGACCAGCGTGCTGTGCTTTTCCCCGCTGAGCAGCGCAGAGACTTTCTCTGAGCTGCCACCGCCGCCTGCCGTCAACCACAGCGCCAGCGGCCAGCAATACATGCTGGAACTGGTGGTGAACCAGCGCGAACGGGGCGAGATTGTGCCGGTAGAGCGGCGTGACGGTGAGTTCTGGCTGCGCAGCGGCGATCTGCAGCGTGCCGGCATTCCGGCGGCGAAGCTGGCTGGCGAACAGGTCGCTCCCGGTCAGTTGGGGGAGGTCAAAGTGGAATACGATGAACGCCGCCAGCGCCTGCTGCTGACGGTACCGCCCGCCTGGCTGCCAGAGCAGACGCTCGGTCAGCCGCAAAATGGCCCACGCTACCCCGGTCAGGCCAGCAACGGTGCGCTGCTCAACTACGACCTCTACGCCACGCGCACCGACAACGCCGGTTCGCGCCTCTCCAGCTGGAACGAGCTACGCCTGTTCGGTCCGGCCGGCCAGTTCTCCAGTAACGGTGTCTATATTCAGCAGATTGCGGGCGATACCAGCGGCCAGCAGCAGGGTTATATTCGCTACGACACCTGGTACAGCAACGAGAACGAGAACGCCGCGCTGAGCTGGCGCGCCGGCGATTTGATTACGGATGCGCTGGGCTGGAGCAACAGCGTGCGCCTTGGCGGCGTGCAGATCGCGCGTGACTTCAGCGTGCGGCCAGATCTGGTCACCTACCCGCTGCCGGCCTTTAGCGGCCAGGCGGCGGTGCCGTCGTCAGTCGATCTGTTTATCAATGGCTATCGCAGCGCGCAGGCCAACGTGCAGCCGGGGCCGTGGTCGCTGACCAATGTGCCGTTCGTGAACGGGGCGGGCGATGCGGTGATCACCACCACCGACGCGGTCGGTCGTCAGGTGACGACGACGCTGCCGTTCTACGTCTCCAGCAGCCTGCTGAAAACCGGCCTGTCTGATTACGCCTTCTCCGCCGGGGCGATTCGCGAGAACTACGGCATCAAAAACTTTGATTACGGCGTGGCGGCGGCCAGCGGTTCCTATCGCTACGGCCTGCGCGACTGGCTGACGCTGGAATCGCACGCCGAAGGCAGCAGTGACGTGGCGATGGGCGGTGCCGGCGCGCTGGTGAAGCTGGGCAGCCTTGGCGTCATCAATGCCGCGCTGGCGCAGAGCCAGCTGGACGGCAGGCCCGGCACCCAGTACAGCTGGGGTTACCAGTACAACAACAGCTGGTTCAGCCTCGGCACCCAGCACACGCTGCGCAGCGCGGATTTCGGCAACCTGGCGCTGGTCGGCAGCCGCGGCGATAGCGCCAACACCAGCTATTCGCTCGCCAGACGCAGCGCGCAGTACACCGCCAGCCTGTCGCTCAGCCAGTACGGCAGCCTCGGTCTGGCGTATCTGGACATCGCCGGCGGCAGCGGCGATCGCACCCGCCTGTGGAATTTATCGTGGAGTAAAAACCTGTGGGGCAACAGCAGCCTGTACATCTCCGCCAGCCGCGACCAGCAACAGGGCGACTGGAGCGGCGCGATTTCGCTGGTGATTCCGTTTGGCGAACAGAGCAGCGCATCGATCAGCGTCGAGCGCGATCAGCAGGGACAAAGCAATCAGCGCCTGTACGTGTCACGCGCCATGCCGAGCGACGGCGGTTTTGCTTACGATGCGTCATGGGCGCATCAGGGCGGCGACAGCGGCGATTATCGTCAGGGCAGCCTGCGCTATCGCAATAACAAGATCGATACTTCCGCTGGCTTTTACGGCGACGATGACAACACCACGCAGTGGGCCGATTTTACCGGCTCGCTGGTGCTGATGGACAACCATGTGTTCGCCGCCAACAACATCAACGATGCCTTTGTGGTGGTGAAAACCCGCTATCCGGACGTGACGGTGCGCTACGAAAACCAGACGATGGGCCGCACCGATGACGCTGGCTATTTGCTGGTGCCGTCCATCAGCAGCTATTACGGCGCGAAGTACGATATCGATACCCTCGATCTGCCGGCTGACATGACCGCGCCCAAAGTGGAGCAGCGTTTCGCGGTGAAGCGCAAAAGTGGCTATCTGCTGAATTTCCCGGTGGAGCGTCTGCGCGCCGCCAGCGTGATCCTGCACGACAGCGACGGCCAGCCGCTGCCGGTCTCCAGCCAGGTGTTGCGCCGCGATCGCGCCACCGAATATGTCGGCTGGGACGGCCTCGTGTGGATGGAAGATCTCAGCGCCAGCAACCCGATGCGCGTGGTGACGCCGGACGGCCGCCAGTGCGAGACCACGCTGGCTATCGCTGAGGGGCAGCCTAAAGCGCTGCAGACTTACGGTCCACTCACCTGCCCGCTGCCGCCTGCCGCGCCCGGTACGGCCGTGAATGCCGCCAACAACTCACAGTCAGGGATCTCGCCATGAGGAAATTTCTGTTCTTGCTGCTGTGGCTGCTGCCGGCCAGCAGCTACGCGCTCTGTTCGCTTTCGGCCCCCAACGCCAGCTTTGGCACGCAAACCACGTTTTACGTTCAGTCGACGGCGGTCAATACTTCCAGTAACACCAACGTTAACTGCGGCACCGGCACGCTCAACCTGCTGGGCAGCGATTACGTCGCCTATGCGTTTACCACTGCCAGCTACCTGAGCGGCACGCGCGCCACCATGAAGGCATCGGCCAGCGGCACCGATAACGTGCCGATTCAGCTGTGCATCGACAGCGCTTGTGCCACCGAACTGCGCCAGGGCGGCAGCTATCGCTGGAACTCTTCCGCGCTGCTGGCGCTCGGCAACAGCCTCAATTTTGTCATTCCACTCTATTTCCGCACCGTGCCTGGCCAGGTGATTGCCGCCGGCAGTTACACCACCACCATCACGCTGACGGTGAGTTATAACGTGTGCGCCGGGCTAAATGTGGCCGGCGTGTGCGTCGGCACCGTGCAGAGCAGCAGCGGGACGGCGATGCCGATCACCGTGAATATGGTGATCACCAACGACTGCACCACGATTACGGCGCCGAACGTCAGCTTCGGCAGTGCGCCGCTGGTCGGCAGTTTTTCTACCGTGCAGCAGACGATTAACGTGGTGTGTTCAAAGGGCAGCACGTATACGGTGGGACTGAGTAATGGCAGCTATTACAGCGGCACCACGCGCCAGATGGCGAGCGGCACCAACCGGCTGGCTTACGATATTTATAAAGGTACTACCACCACTAATCGCTGGGGCCCGAGCGGCAGCGACCGCTGGAGCAGCGCGACCTCGACATCGCTCAACGCGGATACCGTGACGCGCAACTTTACCTATACGGCGCAGATTCTGACTACGCAGAATACGCCCGCAGCGGGCAATTACAGCGATAGCGTGGTGGTGGATGTGGCGTTTTAGCGGGGTGGGACGGGAGCTGGCTGGCACCCTCATCCCCCGCCTTCTCCCGCCAGCGGGAGAAGGGGCCGATCGCGCGGGGGTTGAGGTGAAGTGCAGGTTTGCGAAACCGCACTGAACGGTTCCCTCTCCCGCGTGCGGGAGAGGGTTAGGGTGAGGGCCAGCGCGCAGAGCAGGAGCTGGCTTGCCCCCTCATCCCCCGCCTTCTCCCGCCAGCGGGAGAAGGAGCCGATCGCGCGGATGTTGAGGTGAAGCGCAGGTCTGCAAACCGCACCGAACGGTTCCCTCTCCCGCGTGCGGGAGAGGGTCAGGGTGAGGGCCAGCACGCAGACGGGAACTCGCTGGCCCCCTCATCCCCCGCCTTCTCCCGCTGACGGGAGAAGGAGCCCACCGCGCGGGCGTTGAGGTGAAGTGCAGGTCTGCGAAACCGCACTGAACGGTTCCCTCTCCCGCGTGCGGGAGAGGGTCAGGGTGAGGGCCAGCACGCAGAGCAGGAGCTGGCTGGCACCCTCATCCCCCGCCTTCTCCCGCCAGCGGGAGAAGGGGTTGTTCGAGCGGGGGGTTGGGTGAAGTGCAGGTTTGCGAAACCGCACTGAGCGGTTCCCTCTCCCGCGTGCGGGAGAGGGTTAGGGTGAGGGCCAGCGGGAGAAGGAGCCAACCAAGCGAGTGTTGAGGTGAAGTGCAGGTCTGCAAACCCACACCGAGCGGTTCCCTCTCCCGCATGCGGGAGAGGGTCAGGGTGAGGGCAAGTGGGAAAATGTTAAAGTGAGGGCCAGCGCATACCAACTCTAACTACAGCGACGCGCCCACTACTGTTGCGCTGTGCCGTGCCTGATACTGTTTCACCATGCGGCCGATCAGCAGCGTGCCCACCAGACCGCACACTGCGGCGAACGACAGCCAGACACCCGGCATCGCTTTATCGCCTGTAGCATGAATCAGATAGCTCGAAATCGCCGGCGTAAAACCACCAAACAGCGCGGTCGCCAGGCTGTAGGCCAGCGAAAAGCCCGAAGCACGCACTTCAGCCGGCATGATCTCCGCCAGATACACCACCATCGCGCCGTTATAGCTGGCGTACAGGAACGATAACCACAGCTCCGCTTCCACCAGGTGCGCGAAGGTCGGCGATCCCACCAGCCCGTGCAGCACCGGCCAGGTTGTCAGGATCATCAACACGGTAAAAGTAATCAGCAGCGGTCGCCTTCCGACGCGGTCCGACAGCGCGCCCATCACCGGCAGCCAGAACAGGTTGGAGATGCCGACAAACAGCGTCACGAGGAAGCTCTGTTTGTCACTCATCATCAGCACGGTTTTACCAAAGGTCGGGGTAAACGCGGTGATCATGTAGAACATCACCGTGGTGGTGACCACCATCAGCATGCCAGCCAGCACCAGCGCCCAGTTTTGCCCCACTGAACGCACAATCTGGCCCATCGACGGGTGCGATTTGCGCTGGCTGAACGCTTCGGTCTCTTCCAGCATGCGGCGAATCCAGAACAGGAACGGCACAATCAGACAGCCGACCACAAACGGAATACGCCAGCCCCATTCGGTCACCGCGTCCTTCGCCAGCAGATGATTAAGCCCCAGCCCCAGCAGCGCGGCAAAGATTACCGCTACCTGCTGGCTGCCCGACTGCCAGCTGACGTAAAAGCCTTTACGGCCTTTGGGAGCCACTTCAGACAGATAAACTGAGACGCCGCCCAGCTCCACACCCGCCGAGAAACCCTGCAGCAGGCGACCCAGCAGAATCAGAATCGGTGCCGCCGCGCCCAGCGTGGCGTAGCCTGGTACCAGTGCGATAGTCAGCGTACCGAGCGCCATCAGGCCGAGCGTCAGCAGCAGCCCTTTGCGCCGGCCGTGATGGTCAATGTAGGCCCCCAGTATAATCGCGCCGAGCGGGCGCATCAGGAAGCCGGCACCAAAGGTCATCAGCGTCAGCATCAGCGAGGCAAACGGATCGTCGCCCGGGAAAAAGGTTTTTGCAATGGCGGTGGCGTAGTAGCCAAACACCATAAAATCGTACATCTCAAGAAAGTTACCGCTGGTAACGCTAAAGATGGTTTTGGCACCGCCCTGCGATGACTTTTGTAAAGCGTGACTTGAGCTCATATCGTCCTTCCTGGTTTTTCTCCTGTTTTAGCCTGCCGGCGCGTGAATAGATGTGATCCTGTTCACCATTGCACTTTACAAAAGTACAAACAAAGGTAACAAATAGTTAACACGGCCGGTCCGATCAGCTTATGAGGAAAGTTAATAATTCTGGGCTTTCCAGGTGACAGGTGCAGCACAGACTATCGACTTTACCAGTGACATAAATTCAGCGATATCAAACCTCAACAAGCAATATCATGAGCCATATCCCACTCTTTTTAATGCGCTTTTCATTAGCAGAACTTATTAAGATCAGTCTTAGAAACGAGACGATTCTGGTACATGGCGCTATCCCCTCCCCCGTTATGCTGGGCAGGCAACGGTAATCACGCCGTTGTTGATTTTGGTGGAGAATACTTATGCTAACACCTCTCAGCTTTGACCCCTTTTCCTCCATTAATACCTTGCGAGTGGGCACACCTTATCCGCTGCTGAGCGGCAGCCTGCCGGCGCAGGCCGGTGAAATCATTGAATTCATTATCAACGATCACCGCTACAGCACGCCGATTGCCGCCGACGGCAGCTGGTCATTTCAGCCGCCGTTCTCGCTGAGCGAAGGCAGCCATGACATGGTGGCGTGCATCAGCGACAGCGGTGAGCCGCATCCGTTCTCTGTTGACGTCGCGCTCTCGGTGCCGGACAAACCGGCGATCACCGCGCTGTTTGATGACGTTGGCAGCGAAACCGGCCCGGTCGGGCGCGGTCACACCATTGATGACACCACACCCAAAGTGCAGGGCTATGCGCTGCCGGGCAGCACGGTGCGGCTGTACGATCACGACAGGCTGATTGGCAGCACCGTGGCCAGTAAAAGCGGCGAATGGTCGCTGGAGCCGCTGCTGGGCGCGGGCGGGCATCAGCTAACCGTCACCGCGACCGACGAGTTTGGCCGTGTCAGCGAACCTTCTGACCACTTTGACATCACTGTGGTTGACAGCGGACCGGTGCCACCGACCATCAGCTACGCCATTGACGATGTCGGCACCGTACAGGGCCAGCTCGCCAGCGGTTCCACCACCGACGACTTCTCGCCGCTGATCGTGGGCCGCGCGGAGCCGAACAGCATCGTTTATCTGTTCGCGCAGAACGATCACGGCGGCATCGGCTATAAAGGCAGCGTCAAGACCGATGCCAACGGCGACTGGGTGATTCAGTCGCGCGCGATGATCAGCGGTGACGGCATCTACACCTTCTATGCCTCCTACGAGAACAGCAAAGACGACTACCGCCCGGATTTCAGCCTTAATATGTCGGCGCTGGAAAATCTGCGTCCGGCTATCGACTGCGCGCGTGACGATACCGGCGCCCATACCGGCCAGGTGTACCATCGCGGCACCACCGACGATAAAACGCCGGTGCTGGAAGGTCGTGGTGCGCCGGGCAGCATCGTTGAGATTGAGTACAACCTGAGTAACAGCGGCTGGCACAGCGCGGGCAGCGTGACGGTCGATGCGCAGGGCAACTGGCAGTTCGCCGGCTTCGAACTCACCTATTTTGGCGAATGGGGTTTCCGCTCGCGCGGCGTGGCCGATGGCAAAGCCAGCGCGTGGAGCGATAAGTTCGAGTTGCTGGTGATCCCCGGCGCGCCGCTGGAACCGACCATCGACTACGCCTGGGACAACGCGGGCCCGCTGCAGGGGCCGGTTTATCAGCACGACTCAACCGATGACACCACGCCAACGCTGCACGGCAGCGGCACGCCGGGCCAGGTGATTGAGATCGAATATGGCGTGCAGGGTGAAGGCTTGCGCCACGCCGGCAGCGTGCTGGTCGATGCCGACGGCAAGTGGAGCTTCACCTCGCCGTATCTGCATCAGCCTGGCGTGTGGGAATATCAGGCGCGCGCCTCGACCGGCGAGATGAAGAGCAACTGGAGCAGCAAATTCGTGCTCGACGTCAGCCCGGACGCCGCGTTCGATCAGCAGGCGCAGGATGAAGCCCAGCCGGACGCGCTGACGCTGCACCAACTGCTGAGTGAAGGTGGCACAGGGCTGTTCATTGAGGATGACAGCACCCAGCTGCTGGTGAACGGCAAGCCGGGCGACAGCGTGCAGCTGCAGGATATTCTGCCGGAAGGCGAAGCGGTCGATGGCTGGACGCAGCAGACTGGCACCCTGACCATCGCCGGTACGCAATATCACGTCTGGAGCCACGGCGACGCCGAACTGCTGGTGCAGGACGGCGTACAACTGCAACTGGTGTAACCCCCGATGCCGTGCGCGCAGCACGGCATCACCCTGCCCTCTTTCCCCCGGCTTTTCACCCGTTCGGACTTTTCTCCCTTCGGGACAGGTCTCATACAGCGTTTTACGTCATCTATTACAAAATGCGCACTTTATAACAAGGCGCAGCGGGCTTTGCTGCAATAGACCCAACGTAAAACACAGGAAAAACTCCATGTATCTGTTTGATTTTAAAGAGGTGAAGTACCTCGAGCGCGACACCAACACCCCAACCTTCTCCGGCATCATCAATTCAGAAGTGGGCAAAGGCGGCCAGGTAATGATTACGCTTGGCGACAGGAATTTCTTTGTCGACATCAACCCGCAGGACGGCAGCTGGAAGTGGACGCCACCGGAAGCGCTGGCCAACGGTGAATACAGCCTCTCCTTTATGACCATCGATACCGCCGGTAACCTCAGCACGCCGACGCAGCGCACGCTGATAGTCGACACCACGCCGCCGGCCGCACCGACGCTGCTCAACCTGTACGACGATCAGGGCGCCATCACCGGCAGCTTTGACGCCGGTAAAATGACTGATGACCGCCGCCCGACCCTGACCGGCATCGCCGAAAAGGGCACCGTGGTGTATCTGAAAGAGGGCAACACCGTGATCGGCAGCGCCAAAGCCGATGAGAAAACTGGCCTGTGGACGCTGGAGCCGACGGTGGATCTGGCGGATGGTCGTCACAACCTGACGCTGGTGGCTGCGGAAACCTTCGCCGGTAAGGTGCGTGAGGGCAAAGTATCCGATGAGTTTAACATTACTATCGGAAAAGACGGCGACGTGCCGAGCGATCCGGGCGGCGTGGCCAAAATCATTGAGGCGATCGACAATGCCGGCAGCCTGACCGGCTCACTGAAAAGCGGCGGCATCACCGACGACACTACGCCAGAGCTGCGCGGCAGTGCGCCGGAAGGCAGCGTGGTGCGTATTCAGTACCGTAACGATAAAGGTGAATGGATCGACGGCGGCAATGCGGTGATGAACGGCACCAGCTGGAGCTGGACGCTAAACCCGGCGCTGGGTGCCGGTAACTGGGAGTTCCGCGCCAACGCCGGCAGCGGCTGGACCGACGAATTCAAGCTGGATATCGATCTCGCACCGGCAGCAAAAACGGAAATCACCCACGCTTACGATGACTTTGGCCCGTTCACCGGCACGCTGGGCAACGGCGCGATTACCGATGACCGCACGCCAAACCTGCACGGCCGCGCCGAATCTAACAGCCTGGTATATATCCACTATCGCAACGTGCTGGGCGCATGGGAACTGCTGGACAGTGTGACTGCTGGCGCCGATGGCCGCTGGGAGTATGAGACTGACCGTCTTTCTCCGGGGACATATGAGTTCCAGGCGGGAACGTCTGGCACGCGTGATACGAACGGTAAACCATTTGGGCTGCAGATTGCGGCGCCGGGCAGCGTCGCACCAGAAATCTCTATGGCCTGGGATGATGTGGGCAAAATTACCGGTGAGGTGAAATCGGGCGGACTGACCAATGATACTCAGCCGGAGCTGCGCGGCAGTGCCGAGGCGAATGCGGTTGTGCAGGTTGAGTACTCACGCGACGGCAAAACCTGGCATAGCGGGTCAACGGTTGCGGATGCGAATGGCCGCTGGTCGTTTACGCCAAAAGACGAGCTGGAATATGGTAACTGGGATTTCAGAGCGAAAACCACCAATGGCAACAGCTATAGTGCAGATTATGCGCTGCGAGTTGTTGAACATGAAGTAATAGTTAAATCTTATGATTTTGAATCAATAATTCCAGGAGACATGACTAAAGATTTCATTTATGGCGATCTCAACTTCAAATTCAATAATCAGGAAAAGGTGAAAACCCGCATTGAAGATAATGCTATTTATGGGAAAAGCCTTATCATTGACAATATGAATCTCAATATAGAAACCGTCCAGAAAATAATGTTAGCTGAAAAAATTAACTATTTTGAACTAACTGCCATAGACTGGGAGGGAGCTGATTCATACGTTAGCTTTTATGATGCTAATGGTAGAGAGATTGGCCGCGTATACGCCACTGATACACGTAATGAAGCCCGTGAAGTGCTACGCTTCTTCTCCGGTGAGATTGAAATAAGTTATGTTGAGCTTCATTTAAAAAGCGCAAGAAATGTTTTTGGGATTGACAACATCATAACAAAACGTTACGCGAATGATGATATCACACATGGTAGCCATGGCTTTGAAGCTTTCGATAGCTATGAAGCAGCATATAAATTCCCTCTGGGCAAAGCAGATAAACTCGGCAGTGGTTTGATTTTCAAAACCGTGAAAGGCACTGAAGCAGAGGTTTATGACAATGCCAAGTCAAAATCCTACAAATCATTATATTTTAAAAACAACTCCACCTATGAAATAACTTTTGAACCAACCGATAAAATATCATTTGATTATCACAACGTTTTTTACTCTAACCGTCATAAAATCAAGATTTTTTCTACTTCTGGTGAGTTACTCTTTGAAGAATCACTAAAATCTGTCGGTGTTGACTACAGTAAGTTTGAGTATGTTGCACAAACAGGGAAATCAATTTCACATATTGAATTTATTGTTGGAGATGATTCCGGTGTTGAAAACACTGTAGATGGTGGGTTTACCATCGATCACATCGCATGGGGGGTAAACATCGACTCCGGCCTGGAATCATTCGATCAATATGCCGTTGACTACAAGTTCGACATGACCCGGGTTAACACACTATCTGGTGGCGTTAAATTTTCCGGAAAAGCACATCCAGATTCAGTCTCAAAATTAGATCAAGCCAGAGTTTCTAATGGCAAAGGTGAATATCGTGCATTTTTATTAGGCGATAACTCTACTTACACGTATGACTTTGGCAGCACGGATAAGGTCGAATTTGCGCTGAGCTCGGTACAATCAGCTAACCAGCATGAAATTATTGTTTACTCAACAACCGGTGAAATTCTTTACCGTGAAATGATTACAACCGTAGGTTACCGTACTGACACATCCCCTGACACCTATCAGTTTATCGCACCGCCGGGTAAAAAAATCGGTCATATCGATTTAGTGCTGGGTCAGGAAACCACACCAGACGACAATGATGCTGGTTTTTATATTGATGACATCAAATGGGGCGAATACGTCCATCCGGAAATCAACACCAACGGCGGCAAACTGTACCTGTTTGACGAAAACGATCTCTATGATCCGATCCAGGTTTTCGACGCCGATAATCAGCTCTATCAGCTGCTGGTCGACAGCGAAGATCAAACGGTGATTTTTGCCGACCAGGTGGAGGACGGCAGCAAAACCAGCGTGATCCAGATGGACAACGCCGGCAATAACGCTCTGACGCTCAGCCTGCAGGATGTGCTCAGGCACGGCAGTGAGAACCTGGCGATTGATGATGCCACTAAGCAAATTATCGTCAACGGCAACCAGGGCGACACCGTGCGCCTCGAAGACATCCTGCCAGAGGGCAGTGAGCAGAACGGCTGGGCCGAGCAGGCTGGAACCGTCACCATTGCCGGCACCCAGTACCACGTCTGGAGCAACGGCGACGCTGAGCTGCTGGTGCAGGACGGCGTGAAAACCGAGCTGGTGTAAGGGAGAGCTATCATGAACCAGATTCTTAATGCATCTTACCGCTACACCGACGACCCGCGCCGCGGCTACAGCGGCACCAGTCCGCAGGCGCGCAACGGCTTTGCGGAAATCGTCATCGACGGCAACAAGCCGTACACAGTCAGTGTCGGCCCGGACGGCCGCTGGAGCTGGACGCCGCCCGCCGACTGGACGCCGGGCGAACACATCGTGTCGGTGCGCATGATTGATGCCGCCGGCAACATCGGTGACCCCGCCCAGTTCATCCAGGTGGTCGACTACACGGCGCCGGACGCGCCGCGCCTACTCAATATGTACGATGACCAGGGCGATATCACCGGCAGCTTCGACGCCGGACGCATGACCGACGATCGCCGCCCTACCCTGACCGGCGTCGCCGAAAAGGGCACGGTGGTGTACCTCAAAGAGGGCGATACGGTGATTGGCAGCGCGCAGGCCGACGCCATCACCGGTATCTGGACGCTGGAGCCGGACGCCGACCTGAGCGACGGCACCCATCAGCTGACGCTGGTGGCGGTCGAAACCTTTAACGGCAAGCTGCGCGAGGGCGAACCTTCTGCGCCGTTTGAGCTGCTGATTGGCCGCGACGGGTCTGCCGCCACGGTGATTTCCCACGCGGTGGATGATGCCGGCCCGGTCACCGGTTCGCTGCTGAGCGGCGCGCTCACCGACGACGCCACGCCGCAGCTGCACGGCAGCGCCCCGGCGGGCAGCACGGTTTTCGTGCAGTACCGCAACGCCAGCGGCGAGTGGGTTGACGGCGGCGCGGCGCAGATGGACGGCACCCGCTGGAGCTGGACGCCACCGGCTGAGCTGGACGCCGGCAACTGGGAGTTCCGCGCCGGTCAGGAAGGCAGCTGGAGCGACAGCTTTACGCTCGACATCGCCTTCGCCGGCAGCGACGCGCTGCACGCCACGCTGACCCACGCCACTGACGACTTTGGCCCGGTCACTGGCACGCTGCTGAGCGGCGCGCTTACCGATGACACCACGCCAACCCTGAGCGGGCGCGGCGAAGCCAACAGCACCGTGGTGGTGCGCTACGGTGCCTTCGGCGAGTTCACCCATTCAGCGGTGGTAACGGTGGGCGCGGACAGCAACTGGAGCTTCACGCCGCCGGCGCTGGAGTACGGCGTCTGGTCGTTTGCCGCGCAGGCGCAGGGCGACAGCCAGTGGAGCGATACCTTCGAGCTGGTCCTGATGCCGGGCGGCCAGCACTCGCCAGAAATCCTCAGAGTGTACGATGACGTGGCGCTGTATATCGGCGAAGTCAGCAACGGCGGCATCACTAATGACCGCCAGCCGGAGCTGAGCGGCGTCGCCGAAGCTAACAGCGTGCTCAACGTCTACGACGGCAGCACGCTGATCGGCAGCGTGCAGGTCGGCGCAGACGGCAACTGGCGCTTTATCACGCCAGAGCTCAGCGATGACTCGCACAGCCTCAGCGTCAGCTACGGCGCTTACGGCGCTGGCCTGCCGGCGTACAGCATCGTCGTGGACGCCACGCCACCGGGCGAGGTGGAAATCAACGCGCTCGCCCCGCTCGGCCTGACGCTCAGCGACGTGGTGGAAGCCGGTCAGCAGGGCCTGTTCATTGACGACGGCAAAACCCAGCTGCGCGTCAGCGGCCAGGCCGGCGACAGCGTGCAGCTTAGCGACATCCTGCCGGAAGGCGAAGCGGTCAGCGGCTGGACGCAGCAAACCGGCACCGTGACCATCGCTGGCAACCAGTACCATGTGTTCAGCCACGGCGACGCGGAACTGCTGGTGCAGGACGGCGTAACGGTGAATCTGGTTTAACCGCGGTTCGCCACCGCATAATGACATGGCGGCCTGCTCTGGCCGCCATAATAAAAAAGGTCGTCATGAATGACGACCCTACAGATATGGTGCTGGTATTACGCCGGTGAAACTATTTCTTCACCGTCTCCATGCCCATCAAACCAATCTTCAGATAACCCGCTTCACGCAGCTGATCCATCACCGACATCAGCGTTTCATAATCGACTGATTTGTCCGCCTGGAAGAAGATGGTTGTCTCTTTGTTACCTTCGGTTTGCGCGGTGAGTGCGTTTACCAGCGTATCTTTGGTCACCGCATCGTTACCGATGTAGATCTGTTTATCCGCTTTGATCGACAGATAAACCGGCTTCTCCGGACGCGGCTGCGGCGCGCTGGTGGAAGCAGGCAGATTGACGCGCACATCCACCGTGGCGAGTGGCGCAGCGACCATGAAGATGATCAGCAGCACCAGCATGACGTCGATAAACGGCGTCACGTTGATTTCGTGCATTTCGCCATCGCCGACCGCATCATCGTTTAAACGCATCGCCATAATACTTATCCTACGCGCAGTTTCTGGGCCGCCGCCGGACGGTTAACTTCTTTTGCGGTATCGACGTTGCCGAGGTCCAGATCGCGGCTCTGCAGCAGCAGTACCTGCGCCGCCACGTCGCCCAGTGAGGCTTTGTAGCTGGCAATCATGCGGGCAAAGACGTTATAGATCACCACCGCCGGGATTGCCGCTACCAGGCCAATCGCCGTCGCCAGCAGCGCTTCCGCGATGCCCGGTGCCACCACCGCGAGGTTGGTGGTCTGGGTTTTCGCGATACCAATAAAGCTGTTCATGATGCCCCACACGGTGCCGAACAGACCGATAAACGGGGCGACGGAACCGATGGTGGCGAGGAAACCATTACCGCGACCAGCGTGGCGGCTGAAGCCTGCAACGCGACGCTCAAGGCGGAAGCTGGTGCGCTCTTTAATGCCGTCGAGGTCTTCACTGCCGGCAGAGAGTTCCAGTTCGTTACGCGTGTCGGCGAGCAGCACAGCACTGTGGCTATTGGCTTTGAAGTTTTCGGCCGCGCGATACGCGTCATTCAGTGAGCGCGCTTCGCCCAGCGCCAGCTGTTCACGCTTCAGGCGACGTTTCGCCCCGCTCAGCTCCGCGTATTTGCCAAAGAAAATCGCCCAGGTAACGACCGAGGCCAGCAACAGGCCGATCATCACAATTTTTACCACGATATCGGCATGCTGATACATGCCCCAAACGGAGAGGTCCGTTTGCATCAAGTCACTGGCTACCACGCTGCGTCTCCGACTTCTGTTGCACCGTTCACGATTGAAGCGCGGATCATAGCAAAAAAACCGACCGAAGTGATAGTGGTTCTCATTACTATTTACAAAGCTGTAACCCGCTGAATTGATACGGCGCAATGTTTAGCGCGATAAATCGCGCCGCTACGGTTGGGTGCGGTTTGTGGGATGCAGCAGCAGGCACGGTTGCGCGATGAATTGTGCGGCTACGGTTCGGTGCGATTTGCGGAATTGAGCAACAGGCACGGTTGCGCGATGAATCGCGCCGCTACGGTTCGGTGCGATTTGCGGAATGGAGCAACAGACACAGTTGCGCGATGAATCGCGCCGCTACGATTTGGTGCGATTTGCGGGATGGAGCAACAGGCACGGTTGCGCGATAAATCGCGCCGCTACGGTTAGATGCGGTTTGCGGAATGGTGCAACTGGCATGGACGAACATCCCGCACGGGTTGTAGCGGCGCAATTTATTGCGCTTTGCTTTTCCGCCGCGTAATAAAAGCCACAACCAGCCTCTTTCCATGATTGTGCTGGCGTCACTCTGATATTCGGCAAACGGGCTCAACCCCGCGCCGCGATTCGTGGTAAGTTGGATGCTTTGTGAGACGTGTCAGGAAAGGCAGTGATGGCAACGAAAAAAATTGATACCCGGCTTGTCACCGCGGGACGCAGCAAACGTTACACTCAGGGCTCGGTTAACAGCGTCATTCAGCGCGCATCCTCACTGGTTTTTGACTCCGTCGCGGACAAACAACGCGCCACCGCCGGACGCGCCAGCGGTGAACTGTTTTATGGCCGGCGCGGCACCCTCACCCATTTTTCCTTCCAGGATGCGATGACCGAACTGGAAGGCGGCGCCGGCTGCGTGCTCTATCCGTGCGGTGCGGCCGCGGTCGCCAATGCCATCCTCGCGTTTGTCACCAGCGGCGATCACATTCTGGTCAGCGGCGCGGTGTACGAACCCACCCAGGATTTTTGCACCAAAATTCTCGCGAAGCTTAACGTCACTACCACCTGGTTTGATCACTGCATCGGCAGTGAAATCGGCGAGCTGGTGCAGCCGAACACCCGCGTGGTGTTCCTTGAATCACCGGCTTCCATCACCATGGAAGTGCAGGACATTCCGGCAATTGTCGCGGCGGTGCGCGCCAAAGCACCAGACGCGGTGATCATGATTGATAATACCTGGGCGGCGGGCGTGCTGTTTAACGCGCTGGAGCATGGCATCGACATTTCGATCCAGGCCGGCACCAAATACATCATCGGCCACAGCGATGCGATGATCGGCACTGCGGTGGCCAACGAACGCTGCTGGGCGCAGCTGCGCGAAAACTCCTATCTAATGGGCCAGATGGTGGATGCAGACACCGCGTACATGGCCAGCCGCGGCCTGCGCACGCTGGCTACGCGTCTGCGTCAGCACGAAGAGAGCGGCCTGCGCGTGGCCGAATGGCTGGCGGCACAGCCGGAAGTGGCGCGCGTCAACCATCCGGCGCTGGCGCAGTGCAAAGGCCACGAATTCTGGCGGCGCGACTTCAGCGGCAGCAGCGGGCTGTTCTCATTCATCCTGCATGAAAAACTCACCCCGGCGCAGCTGGCAAATTATCTCGATCGCTTCCACCATTTCAGTATGGCCTACTCGTGGGGCGGCTTTGAATCGCTGATTCTGGCGAACCAGCCGGAAGAGCTGGCGGCAATTCGTCCGGCGGGCGGCGTGGATTTTGACGGCACGCTGGTGCGTCTGCATATCGGGCTCGAGCACGTTGACGATCTGCTGGATGACCTGAAAGCCGGTTTTGCCCGCCTGAAAGCGTAAAAAGATAAACCAAACTTAAACCATCCGGTGCGGCGTAGCGGAGATCAACGATTACGCCGTCCCGGACGGTTAAAATACAAGCCTTGTGACTCGATGGGATAGCTGATGGGTGTTTTACATGAGATTGTCCAGGCGCTGTGGCATCAGGATTTTGCCGCGCTGGCCAATCCGGATGTAGTGTGGATTGTCTACGGCGTGATGTTTCTGACGCTGTTCCTGGAAAACGGTTTGCTGCCTGCCTCGTTCCTGCCCGGCGACAGCCTGCTGCTGCTGGCAGGCGCGATGATCGCCAAAGGCGTGATGGATTTTGTGCCGACCATGGTGATTCTGACCACCGCTGCCAGCCTCGGCTGCTGGCTGAGCTATCTGCAGGGGCGCTGGCTTGGTAATACTAAAATCGTCAAAAGCTGGCTGATGCATTTGCCAGCGCAGTACCATCAGCGCGCCTGGCACCTGTTCAACCGCCACGGCCTGATGGCACTGCTGGTTGGCCGCTTTCTGGCCTTTGTGCGTACGCTGCTGCCCACCATGGCGGGCATTTCGGGTTTGCAGAACGGGCGTTTTCAGTTCTTCAACTGGCTGAGCGGCGCGCTGTGGGTCGGGATTGTGGTGGCGATGGGCTATGGCATCAGCCAGGTGCCGTTTATCAAGCGCCACGAAGATCAGGTGATGGCGATCCTGATGGTGCTGCCTATTGTGCTGCTGTTTCTCGGCCTCGGCGGCAGCATTGTGGTGATCTGGAAAAAGCGTCGCCAGAAAGCCTGAGCCTCTGTAAAGCGCCGCCGCTTCAGGCGGCGTCAAACGGCAGCAGCGCCCCGGTCTGGCGCGCGCGGCTCGCCTCTTCTCCCGGCGTCACGCCAAAGTACCGTTTAAACTCCCGCGAAAACTGTGACGGGCTTTCATAGCCGACGCGCACGGCGGCGGCGCTGGCCTTCAGCCCATCCTGCAGCATCATTAACCGCGCCTGATGCAGCCGGTAACGCTTGAGATATTGCAGCGGCGACGTCTGGGTCACCGCCTTAAAGTTATGGTGAAACGCCGAGACGCTCATGTTGACCTCCGCCGCCAGCATTTCCACGCTCAGGCTTTCGGCAAAGTGATTCTCGATGCGGCGCAGCGCCCGGGCCACCTGGCTGAACTGCGTCTGGCGATTGACCAGCGACAGCAGCGCGCCGCCAATCGGCCCGGTCAGTACGTAATAGATGATTTCACGCACCAGCTGCGGGCCGAGCACGCGGGCGTCACGCGGTTTATCCATCACATCCAGCAGCCGTTCCGCGGCGCACAGCATCTCCTCGCTAAGAAACGCAGAGTGAATGCCGGAGGTTTGCGGCTGAGGCTGAAACTGCTCGTCATCGCCAATGCTTAACAGCAGATCCTGCAAACTGGCCGGATCCACGGTGAGACTCATGCCGGCCAGCGGCTGCTGCGGCGTGGCGTCAGTTTCGCACTCCACCGGCAGCGTGACGGTGAGCATCAGATATTTGGTGGCGTCGTAGCGAAACACCGTGCTGCCGAGGTAGCCGGTTTTGTGTCCCTGAAACAGGATCACGATGCCCGCCGGATACAACATCGGCGTACGAGGCAGCGGTTCCTCTGCGTAGATTAACCGCACGTTTTCCACCGCACACAGCGGCTTTTGTGGCTCGCGCATCAGCGTGATCACGCGCTGCGCCAGCTGGCGGCAAAGGGCATCGTTCGGCATGGCACTCTCTCGGGCAGCAAAAAACGCAGTGTGCCGCATTGCTGCATAAAGCTCCAGATGGCTGGAGAATCAGGCAAGATTTTTGCAGGATTGCACCGGGCGAAAGTGCCGTTCGGTTGCCACAATGATCCTCAGGTCAGGTTTGTTGACTAGACTTAAGCACATCGTTTCTACGGTAAGTCACTGCAACCGATAAGGAGTCACTATGGCAGAGCAACCCCGGATTAAACTGCACGACGGCAACATGATGCCGCAACTCGGCCTTGGCGTCTGGCAGGCCAGCATTGATGAAGCGCGCAACGCGGTGCTGGAAGCACTGAAGGTCGGCTATCGCTCCATCGATACCGCCGCCGCGTATAAAAATGAAGAGGCGATTGGCCAGGCGCTGCAGGAAACCGACGTGGCGCGCGATGAGATCTTTATCACCACCAAACTGTGGAATGATGACCAGCAGAACGTTGAACAGGCGATGGAGACCAGCCTGAAGAAGCTGCAGCTGGAGCAGGTGGACCTGTATCTGATGCACTGGCCGTGTCCGCAGAAAGATCACTACGTCGATGCGTGGAAGAAAATGGTGGAACTGCAGCAGCAGGGCCTGGCGAAAAGCATCGGCGTGTGTAACTTCCATGAAGCGCACCTCAAGCGGCTGATTGATGAAACCGGCGTGTCGCCGGTGGTGAATCAGATTGAACTACATCCGATGCTGCAGCAGCGCACGCTGCATGCGTGGAATGCGCTGCATCAGATTCAGACCGAGTCGTGGAGCCCACTGGCGCAGGGCGGTGAAGGCGTGTTTGATCAGGAGATCATTCGCGAGCTGGCGAAGAAGTACAGTAAGACGCCGGCACAGATTGTAATTCGCTGGCATCTGGACAGCGGCCTGGTGGTGATTCCGAAGTCGGTGACGCCGGCACGCATTCAGGAGAACTTCCAGGTGTTTGATTTCCGGCTGGATAAGTCAGAAGTGAGCGAGATCGCGAAGCTGGATAAAGGCAAGCGACTGGGACCGGATCCGGAAGAGTTTAATGGGTGACGTGGGTTAAGGATGCGATGGGTGAAGGGTGCGGTTTGCCCCCTCACCCCGGCCCTCTCCCGCACGCGGGAGAGGGAGATGTCCGCGCGAATCTGAAGCGGTGTGCCTGTGGGTAATACGGCACAAAACGGTTCCCTCTCCCGCTGGCGGGAGAGGGTTAGGGTGAGGGGAACCACGCACCTCACCCGACCGGATTCACCACCATCTGCCCTGCCGTGCCGCGGTCGGCGAGCTCCAGCGTCTGGCTGTAATAGACAAACGGGAAATGCTCTGACGAACTCTGCGGGAAACTCACCAGCAGTTCGACATCACCGTCCACCCAGACCGTATCTTTCCAGCCGCGATCTTCTCCCATCGACTGCGCGCCGTTGACGCTCTTAATCAGGAACATCACGCCCTGAATATGCAGCGACTGCGGACGGTCGGCGTGAATGATCCAGCGCTCAAAGGTGCCCTGCTGCACCGTAGTATCGATGCGATTCATGTCCCACAGCACACCGTTAATCCCTGGCGTGCCGTCGCCGAGGCGGAATTCACGCGTGCGCACCGCCACGCCATCGAGAATCTGATCCGCCAGCAGGCGCATCGGCAGGTTGTCGGTCACCAGCGGCAGCAGGCCGGTCGGGCGCAGCGTCAGCACCAGCGTATTGGTCAGAATCGATGACGGCTCAAACAGCCCGCGCAGACGATCCATGATGCCTGCCGCCGTGCCTGCGGTGATCGACACTTCATCGCCCTGCGACATATCCACCAGCACTTCGCGGCGTTCGCCCGGTGCGAGCGACAGCGTTTGCACCGCTACCGGCGCGGGCAGGAAGCCCTGATCGCTGGCGATCACCGTAAACGGCCGGTTGTCGCTAAAGCTGAGATCGAAACGGCGCGCATTGGCCGCATTCAGCAGGCGCAAACGCACCCAGCCGCGCGACACTTCGACATACGGGTTTTGCACGCCGTTAACCAGCAGCGTATCGCCAAGGAAACCACCGTCCGACGGTGGGTTATAAACCGGCGTGGCAAAGTTATCGAGGCGCTTGTCCTGAATAATCAGCGGGAAATCATCGACGCCATAATGCTTCGGCAGCGGCAGCGCTTTGCTGATGTCATCTTCGATCAGCCACATGCCTGCCAGGCCGTTATAGACGTGCGGCGCCATGCGACTCGGCGTGTTGGCGTGATACCACAGCGTGGCTGCGCCCTGACGAATCGGCAGCACCGGTGCCCAGTCTACGCCGGCGGACATCATGCGCGGCGCACCGCCCATCAGCGCGCCCGGCACCTGCAAACCGCTGACGGTCATCGCTACCGGTTCATTGAGGCGGTTGCTGTAGATCAGTTTGACATCATCGCCGCTGTAAACGCGCACTGTCGGGCCAAGGTACAGGCCGTTAATGCCCCACACCGGCACTTTGTTGCTGTTGCCGTTGAAGGACCAGTGGCTGCGCTGCAGCGTGAGGAACAGCGGCTGACCGCGGCGTGATTCGATCAGCGGCGGCACCGGCAAAGGCACATCGCCCAATGGCGCGGCGGCGCGGGCGGCGTAAGGCATAACGCTGGAAGCCAGCGCCATACCGGCAGAAAGCTGAATAAACTGACGTCTGCTGCAAGACATAAAACTTCAGACCTTTTGAGCGTGGCGTGAAGACGCCGTGTCCATGTTGTTATTTTTAATCGTGTTGTGAAGCGCCCGACAGGCGCGGCTGTGTGTCCGGGTCAGGTCAGTGCGCATCCGGGACGCGGTGCGCATGAATGCGCACCCTACAAACGGCGAGACCTGCTGCATATCAATGCGCACCCTACAAATGGCGGGATCCGCAACAAATCAATGCACCCGACAGATCGAGCCATGGCGCGCTGCGGGTGAGCCATTTTTTGCCGGCTAGATTTTACCGTTTTTTTCGCGTTCGGCGACTTCAGCGTTCAACTCTTCCAGCTTAGCAGACATTAATTCACGGCAGTGGGTCGCCAGTTTACGTACCGACGTGGTTTCAAACTGCGTGGTATCCACTGGCGGCAGCATTTCTACGATCACTAAGCCATTGTTCCAGCGATTCAGTTTGATTTTGCCGTGGGTGTTAGAGACCACCACCGGGATGATCGGCACGCCCGCCGCCACCGCCGCATGGAACGCGCCGGTCTTGAACGGCAGCAGACCGCGTCCGCGGCTGCGCGTCCCTTCCGGGAACATCCAGAAGGAAATTTTCTTCTTTTTAAACTGCGCCACCAGCTCGCCGATGGTGCCGTGCGCTTTGGCGCGGTTATCGCGGTCAATCAGCAGGTTACCGGTCAGCCAGTAAAGCTGGCCGAAGAACGGGATCCACAGCAGGCTTTTCTTGCCCACCGTGACCGTGGTCGGCTGCACGATATTGGCGGCGGTAATCATGTCGTAGTTGTTCTGATGGTTAGCGATGTAAATCGCGTTGCCGTAGCTTTCGGCATCAGCCGGTTTACGCAGTTCGACTTTGACGCCAAACACCGTCGACAGACGACCAAACATGTGACCAAAGGTCGCCACGTGGCGCGGATTACGCGGTGAAAACAGACACCAGATGCTGCCAAATATACAAACCAGAATCGAATAAATCACAACGATCAACGTGCGTAAAATTAGTAACATAGCTTCCTCAAATGTGGCAGTCCTTCGCCTTTTCAGTCTTACTCTTCGCTATTCGCGTCACTTTTTGGCCGCGCTGGCGCATTCACTTCCACGCTATCGATCCGCTGCAGTCCGCGCGATACGCTACCGCGACGGCCGCGCTCAGCACGCACTTTCTGCAGATCTTCATCACGCATGATCAGCTTACGCTTGCCGACATAGATAGTGATGGAACTGCCCGGCGGCAGAATCAGCAGCCACTGCAGCTTGTCCACGCCCGCGGCTGCGTCCGCGGACGGAATCGAGATAATCTTGTTGCCCTTGCCTTTCGACATCTGCGGCAGATCGGCCACCGGGAACATCAGCATCCGCCCCGCCTGGGTGATGGCCAGCAGCATGTCGTCGCCAGAGTGCACCGCCAGCGGCGTCATCACTTTGGCGTTTTCAGGCAGCGTCAGCAGCGCTTTACCGGCGCGGTTGCGCGACACCAGATCGGCAAAGGTACAGATGAAGCCGTAGCCGGCATCGGAGGCCATCAGCAGCTTCTGATCGTCCGCTTCCATCAGCACCTGCTCAATCACTGCGCCCGGCGGTGGCGTCAGCTTGCCGGTGAGCGGCTCGCCCTGCCCGCGCGCCGACGGCAGCGAGGTCGGATCCAGCGTATAGCTGCGGCCGGTGGAGTCAATAAACGCCACCGGCTGGTTGCTCTTGCCGCGCGCGGCGGCACGGTAGCTGTCGCCGGCTTTGTAGCTTAATCCTGCCGGATCGATATCGTGACCTTTGGCGCTGCGTACCCAGCCCATCTGCGACAGCACAATGGTCACCGGCTCAGCGCTCACCAGTTCGTTCTCGCTCAGCGCTTTCGCTTCTTCACGTTCGTGCAGCGGTGAACGGCGATCGTCGCCGTAGGTCTGGCTATCGGCCAGCAGTTCTTTCTTCAGCAGGTTACTCATTTTGCGATCTGAGGCGAGGATCGCCTGCAGCTGATCGCGCTCTTTTTCCAGCTCGGCCTGTTCACCGCGAATCTTCATCTCTTCCAGTTTGGCGAGATGGCGCAGTTTCAGTTCCAGAATCGCTTCGGCCTGGGTTTCGCTGATGTCAAAGCGCGACATCAGTACCGGCTTCGGCTCATCCTCGCTGCGGATGATGTGAATCACCTCATCAATATTGAGGAACGCCACCAGCAAACCTTCGAGGATATGCAAACGACGCAGCACGCGTTCCAGACGATGATTGAGACGGCGTGTCACGGTATCGCGGCGGTACACCAGCCATTCCGAGAGGATCTCCAGCAGGTTTTTCACCGCCGGACGGTTATCCAGCCCGATCATGTTGAGGTTAACGCGGTAGCTCTTCTCCAGATCGGTGGTGGCAAACAGGTGGTTCATTACCTGATCGAGATCCACCCGGTTGGAGCGCGGCACAATCACCAGCCGCGTCGGGTTTTCGTGATCCGATTCATCGCGCAGATCCTCTACCATCGGCAGCTTTTTATTGCGCATCTGGCTGGCGATCTGCTCCAGCACGCGCGCGCCCGACACCTGGTGCGGCAGCGCGGTGATCACCACTTCGCCGTCCTCTTTTTTCCACACCGCACGCTGGCGGATCGAACCACGGCCGTTCTGGTAGATCTTGCGGATCTCGTCGCGTGGCGTGATGATCTCGGCTTCGGTCGGGAAGTCCGGCCCCTGCACGATCTCCAGCAGCTCATCCAGCGTGGTGTTGGGCTTGTCGATCAGGCGCACCGCGGCTTCGGCCACTTCGCGCAGGTTGTGCGGCGGAATATCGGTCGCCATACCCACGGCGATGCCAGTGGTGCCGTTGAGCAGGATGTTCGGCAGGCGCGCCGGCAGCATTTTCGGCTCCTGCAGCGTGCCGTCGAAGTTCGGGATGTAATCCACCGTGCCCTGCCCCAGTTCGCTGAGCAGCACTTCGGCATATTTCGACAGGCGCGATTCGGTGTAACGCATCGCGGCAAAGGATTTCGGATCGTCCGGCGCACCCCAGTTGCCCTGACCATCCACCAGCGGATAACGGTAGGAGAACGGCTGCGCCATCAGCACCATGGCTTCATAGCAGGCGCTGTCGCCGTGCGGATGGTATTTACCCAGCACGTCACCCACGGTACGCGCCGATTTCTTGAATTTTGCGCTGGCGTTAAGCCCCAGCTCGGACATGGCATAAACAATGCGGCGCTGCACCGGCTTGAGACCGTCACCGATGTACGGCAGCGCACGGTCCATGATCACGTACATGGAGTAGTTCAGGTACGCGTTTTCAGTAAACTTGTGCAGGGCAAGACGCTCTGCGCCATCCTGTGTCATTTCACTCATTAAGCTGGCATCCTCACTTCGTGGCCCGCAACGGCGGGTCATCCGGCGGTCATTTGGCGAGGATAGTACCTTATTCGCGGGATTTAGTCACAGGGAAGCCGTTGAGGACAGAAAGAATCTCCCGGCCTTAAATAACGTGACGCCGGTTGGAAAAATAAAAAGGATTGGGAGCATCATCACACTTATTTAGCGCGTTATTGTGTGAGCAAACTCGCATTTAATTTCCCGTCACCGCGGTGTATTAATGCTGTCCGCCTGACGGGACAACATTTAGTATTGTTGCTGCCGCCATCCTTTCCTAAATTCATACTCCATACGACACACCTTTTTCGCGACGGCTTGCTGGCAATGAAATAAATGCCACAAGGAAAAATCCCATTAGGTTTTACCAAAATAAAGGGTGACCGAATGCAAATACTGACTTCGCGACAACACCGGTTAGTGAAATTGCTGTTGCAACAGGCGGCGCCGCAGCCGATTGGTCAGCTGGCGTTACAGCTCGGTGTCTCCGGAAAGACCATTCAGCGCGACCTGCAGTGGCTGGAGAGCTGGCTCAGCAACTGGGCGCTGACGCTGGAGAAAACCCCTGGCCGCGGTGTGCGGCTGCGGGTTGAGGATATGCAGCAGCGTTTGCAGCTGGAGCAGCAGCTGAACGGCGACGAGGCCGGCGACGCGCTCAGTCATAACAGCCGACGGATAAAAATCGCCTCCCAGCTACTGAGCGATGCGCCGCGTTCCACGTCAATCAGCAAGCTGTCCGAGCGCTACTTTATCAGCCACGCCTCGATTGTGAACGACCTGAAAGTAATCGAAGAGTGGCTGCAGCCGCTGGGATTAACGCTGCAGCGCGGCCCAGGCGGCACGCACATAGAGGGCCATGAGCAGGCGCTGCGCCAGGCGATGGTGTCGCTGATCAACGATGTGATGCAGCAACAGGTCGCCGGTACGCCGCTGCTGCCGCGGCTCGATCCCGGCAGCCAGCAGGCGCTGGTGCACTATTTTGGCGAAGAGGATGTGGCCTTTGTGCAGACGCTGCTGCAACAGATGGAGCAGCAGCTGAGTTATCCGCTGGGCGATGCCTGGTATCTCAATCTGTGCACGCACATCCTGATCATGATGCACCGCATGGCGCAGGGCAACGCGCTGGCGCTGGACATTCTCACCACCGCGCACGATCTGGATCAGTCGATTCTCACCATTGCCCGGCAGATGGTGGTGCGCATTGAGCAGCGCATCGGCTGTGCATTGCCAGCCGATGAAGTCGGTTTTATTTATCAATATATCGTCTCCTCCGGCATTGTGGTGGAAGAGCGTGGCGATCAGGTGACGCTGCATAATCAATTTTCCACTGCCGAGTCGGTTAAAATAACCTGCGAATTAATTGATCGTTTCTCGGCATTTATTCAGCAGGACTTATCTCAGGACCGTTTATTATTTGACGGTTTACTGGTGCATATAAAGCCATTATTAAACCGGCTTAAATATCACATTCATATTCGCAATCCGCTGCTGGATGATATTAAACAGGAAATGAAAGAGATATTTTTTCTGACTCAGCAGGCAATGCAGCTGACCGCGCGCACCTTCGCCCTGTCGCCGGTGGCTGAGGATGAAATTGGTTATCTGTGCGTTCATTTCCAGGCGGCACTGGAGCGGCAGATCGCCCACAAACGCATCCTGGTGGTGTGCTCCAGCGGCGTGGGCACCTCACACCTGCTCAAGAGCCGCATTTTACGCGCCTTTCCGGACTGGGAAATTGCCGGCGTGGTGTCAGCCAGCAATCAGGCGGCGTTTTGTCAGCACCACGCGGTGGATTTGGTGATCACCACCATCCACCTCGATGCCGGTGCCATTCCGGCCGTGTATGTCAGCGCCTTTTTTAATGATGACGATATCCGGCGGGTCACTGACGCCATGATTGGCAGCCAGCTGCCCAACGGCACGCCCTGCGCGTTGGCCGCACACTGATTGAATGAGGAGCAACCATGGACATTTCCCGCATTCTGACGCCGCGCCGCGTTAACCTGGCGCTCAGCGCCACCAGTAAAGAAGAGGCGATCAACGAACTCACCGATCTGCTGGTGAGCGACGGCGCCATCAGCGATCGCGCCGCGTTTATTGCCGATGTCTGGCTGCGTGAAGCGGAAGGCTCGACCGGCTTCGAGAACCATATCGCTATTCCGCACGGCAAATCGTCGGCGGTCAGACAAACCACGCTCGCCATCGGCCGCACCCAGCAGGACATTCCGTGGGAAACGCTGGATGGCAGCCAGGTGCGCTGCATCATCCTGTTCGCCGTGCGGCTGGAAGATCAGAACACCACCCATATTCGCCTGTTGTCGCAGGTGGCCAGCGCGCTGGCCGATGATGAGGTGATAGCCCGACTGCTGGCGGAGAATGACCCCGGCAATATCATCCGGCTGTTTAGTCAGTACGCCGAAACCGACCTCTGTTAACACCCAACACCTTGAGGTGCCACATGAATATCGTCTGTGTAGCGGCCTGCACCGCAGGCATCGCGCATACCTACATTGCGCGCGAAAAACTGATTAAGGGGGCTCACGCGCTGGGCCACACCATCCACGTTGAAACCCAGGGCACCATCGGCACTGAAACGCCGCTGACGCGCGAGCAGATCGACGCCGCTGACGTGGTGATCCTTGCGGTTGACGTCAAGATCAACGGCGAAGAGCGCTTTCAGGGCAAACCCATCGTGCGAGTGAAAACCGAAGTGGTGATCAAGTCACCGGTGAAATTCCTCGAAAAAGTGGCGGATTCACTGGCGCGCGCCTGAGGAGATCGATCATGAGCGATCACAAACGTCAGTACGGCCAGGAGATCAAAGGCCACCTGCTCACCGGCATCTCATGGATGATCCCGCTGATCGTCGCCGCAGGCATCTGCATTGCGCTCGGCCAGGTGATTGGCGGGCCAGACGTCGGCAAGCAGACCGGCAGCATTGCGTGGATGCTGAACCAGATCGGCGGCTGGGGCATGGGGCTGATTGTGCCGCTGATCAGCGCCGCCATCGCCTACTCGATTGCCGATCGTCCCGGCTTTGCGCCCGGCCTGATCGTCGGCTTCATCTGCGGCCAGATCGGCACCGGCTTTATCGGCGGCATTCTGGGCGGTTTCCTCGTCGGCTACACCGTGCTGCTGCTGCGCCGGGTGATCAGGCTGCCGCAGTCGATGCAGGGGCTGATGCCAATCATGGTGCTGCCGCTGCTCAGCACCATCATCGCCGGACTGCTGATGATGACCTTTATCGGCCAGCCGATCGTCTGGCTGCAAAAGACGCTGATTCATCTGCTGGAGTCCATGCAGGGCGGCTCAAAGTTCGTGATGGGCGCCATCCTCGGCGCGATGGCCACCTTCGACTTTGGCGGGCCGATCAATAAGACCATGTCGCTGTTCGCCGACGGCATGCTGGTCGACGGCATTTACGGTCCGGAAGCGGTGAAGTTTGTCGGCTCCATCATTCCGCCGTTCGGCATCACCCTCTCTTATCTGCTGACGCGCCACAAATACACCAAAGCAGAGAAAGAGGCGCTGAAAGCCGCGTTCCCGATGGGCATCTGCATGATTACCGAAGGCGTGATTCCGATTGCGGCACGCGACCTGCTGCGCGTAGTGGCCAGCTGCGTGGTGGCCTCAGCGCTGGCCGGCGGACTGATTATGGTATGGGGCGTGGAAGCGCCAGTGCCGCACGGTGGCATGTTCGTAGTGCCGCTGTTCACCAAACCGTGGCTGTTCTGCCTGGCGCTCGGCATAGGCACCGTGGTGTGCGGCGTGATGCTGTCGGTGATGAAAAAACCGGTCACGCAGCAGGATGAAGAGTTCGATGACGTGGAAGCGCCTGGCGTCCGCGATGAAGAGATCAAATTCACTCTGGAATAAGGAGCCCGCATGTTTGCCATGATGAATGACCTGATTCAGGCCGCCTTCCAGCACAAGTACGCGGTGCTGGCGATCAACTGCTTCAACCTCGAAACCGCCCGCGCGGCGATCCAGGCGGCTGAACAGCAGCGCGCGCCGTTGATCCTCAACGTGTATCAGGGACACAGCGCGCATTTTCCGCCAGCGGTGGCGGCGCCGCTGGTACAGGCGCTGGCGGCTCAGGCCGCGGTGCCGGTGGCGCTGGCGCTTGACCACGGCAAAGCTTTTCCGCTGATTGGTCAGGCGTTTCGTGCCGGCTTTACCGGGCTGATGATTGACGCATCGGCCGAGCCGCTGGCGGACAATATTCGTCAGACCGCAGCGGTAGTGAAGATGGCGCATACCGCTGGCGTGTGCGTTGAAGGCGAGCTGGGGCATATCGCCGATGCGCCCACATATGAACTGGCCGATGCCGCCGTGAAGATGACCCGGGTAGAAGACGTGTTGCCGTTTATTGAGCAGACCGGCATCGATCTGCTGGCGATTTCGGTCGGTACCGCGCACGGGCTTTATCCGCCGGGCGTAAAGCCGAAGATCGACTTCGAGCGACTGCAGCAGCTGCACGCGGTGACGACGCGGCCGCTGGCACTGCACGGCGGCTCGGGCACCCCGGCGGAGGATATACGCCGCGTCAGCGCCTGTGGCGTCGCCAAGATCAACGTCGGCGCTGCGGTGTTCGATGCCGGTAAGCACGCGGTGCAGCAGGCGCTGCGCCAGCACCCGCAGGCTGAGCTGGCTGATGTGCTGGCGCTGATGGAATCCGCCTGTCGCGAAGTGGTTATTGAATATCTGAGCTGGTCAGGGTCGGCAAACCGCTACTGACGGCGCGCCGCCCCGATCGCGGCGCAATTTCCAACTGTTTCTTCTTATCCCTCATCGGGCCGGCGCGTGCGCCGGCTCTGGTAAAACTCACGCTAAGGAAACATAAACATGTTGATTTCAATGAAAGAGATGCTGGCCCCGACCCGTGAACATCGCTTCGCCATCGGCGCATTTAACGTCGCTGACAGCTGCTTTATCCGGGCCGTGGTGGAAGAAGCCGAAGCCACCAACACGCCCGCCATTATTTCTATCCATCCGAGCGAACTGGAATTTGTCACTGATGAATTTTTTGGCTACGTGCGCGAACGCACTCTGAAAAGCCGCGTGCCGTTTACCATTCACCTCGATCACGGCGCTTCAATTGCGCAGGTGCTGCGCGCTATTCAGTGCGGGTTTACCTCGGTAATGATTGACGGCTCGCTGCTGCCGTACGAAGAGAACGTGGCGCTGACCAAAGAGGTGGTGAAGCTGGCGCACGCGGTGGGCGTGTCGGTGGAAGGCGAGCTCGGCACCATCGGCGATACCGGCACCACGGTGGAAGGCGGCGTGAGCAAGGTGATCCACACCGAACCGGCGCAGGCGGAAGATTTTGTGCAGCGCACCGGCGTCGATACGCTGGCGGTGGCGATTGGCACCGCGCACGGTATTTATCCCAAAGATATGAAACCCGAGCTGCAGATGCACATTCTGAAGGATATCTCCCAGCGCGTAGACATTCCGCTGGTGCTGCACGGCGGTTCGGCCAATCCGGACGCGGAGATCGCCGAGGCGGTGACGCTGGGCGTAGGCAAGATCAATATCTCCAGCGACATGAAGTTTGCCTATTTCGCCCGACTGCGCGAGATCCTCGCGCGGGAGAGCTGGTGGGATCCAAATGTGATTTATCCGGACGCCATCGCCGCCGCGAAAGCGGTGATTCGCTACAAGATGAATCTGTTTGGCGGGCTGGGTAAAGCCGGATTGTATCGTTGATTTCAAAACAATAAATAGGGCCGCTACGCAAGTGCAGGATGTCAGTTGCACATGCCGTAGCGGCTTTATTTATCGCGCGTATTCACCCGCCTCACTGCTGCTGATTGCGCAATAAATTGCGCCGCTACGGGACGGTAACGCCTGTCGTAATACCCTTTATCGCTAACGATTACTTCACTATGCCCAGCCACTGTCTGGCGATCTGCGCATATTCACCGGTGGCGGTGCTGAGGTGCAGCCACTGATCGACATACAGCTTCCAGCTCATATCATCACGCGGAATCATGTAAGCCTTCTCGCCATATTGCATCGGCTGTTGCGGATTGATGGCACACAGCGACGGATAGTGCTGCTGCTGGAACAGCGCTTCGGAAGCATCGGTAATCATTACGTCGGCTTTGTTATCCACCAGCTGCTGGAAAATGCCGGTGTTCTCCGCCAGCTGCAGGCTGGCCTGCGGCAGATGACTGTGCACAAACGCTTCGTTGGTGCCACCGGCCGGCTCGATTACCCGCACCTGCGGCTGGTTGATCTGCTCAACCGTCTGGTACTTCGCTTTATCCGCGCAGCGCACCAGCGGAATCTTACCATCGACGCCCAGCGGTTGCGCGAACCAGGCGATCTGCTGCCGTTTAAGCGTCACGGAGACACCGCCCAGCGCGATATCACACTGTTTCGCCACGAAATCCTCGCTCAGGGTTTTCCTCGTGGTTGGTACCCACTCTACTTTTGCGCCGAGGCTGGCGGCCAGCGACTGCGCCATGCTGATGTCCAGCCCTTTATACTGGCCGTCGCTGCGCAAAAAGGTGTAAGGCTTGTAATCGCCGGTGGTGCAGACCTTCAGGGTTTTGCTCTGACGAACGTCATCAAGGTGGGATTGCGCCTGAGCCGCGCCGGCCACCAGCAGTAAGGCACTCAGTATCACTGTTTTCATGGTGTGTTCTTTTTAAGTGGATGTTGGTTTGCGTGCGGATTGTTGCATAAGTGACGGCATTATTGCTTTGAGAGCAAAAGTCTTGTGATCAATCACGCATTTTTTTGCCCCGCGCGCGCGCGTAGAGTGGGCGGCATCTATGAGAAACGGAGCGAATTATCCATGAGCAAGATTTTGATTATCGACGGCGGCAAGACCTTTGCCCATTCCAAAGGCGAGCTGAACCATACCCTGACCGAGGTGGCGGCCAGCCAACTGCGCGATCTGGGCCATGAGGTTCAGGTGACCGTTGCCGATAGCGACTACAACGTGGCAGACGAAGTACAGAAATACCTCGACAGCGACGTGGTGATTTATCAGATGCCGGGCTGGTGGATGGGCGAGCCGTGGACGGTGAAAAAGTACATCGATGAGGTGTTTACTCAGGGCCACGGCGCACTGTACGCCAGCGATGGCCGTTCGCGCAGCGATGCCAGCAAAAAATACGGTTCCGGCGGCCTGATTCAGGGCAAAAAATACATGCTGTCGCTGACCTGGAACGCCCCGCTGGAAGCCTTTACCGATGCCGACCAGTTCTTCGAAGGCGTCGGCGTGGACGGCCTGTACCTGCACTTCCATAAAGCCAATCAGTTCCTCGGCATGGAAAGTCTGCCGACCTTTATCTGTAACGACGTGATTAAACAGCCGGACGTGCCGCGCGATATTGCACGTTATCGGACTCATCTCAGCCAGATCTTTGCTTAACTGTAAGCACAACGGGAAAAAACAGAAGGAAGCGTTATGTTAACTGTGGTTGCAGAAATTTGCGTTAAGCCGGGCCGCCGTCAGCAGGTACTGGAGGCGATTAATAAACTGATCCCTGTCGTGCTGGAAGAAGAGGGTTGCCATCAGTACGATGCGCTGGTCGATCACCAGGCGCAGGTGCCGTGGAAGCAGAACTCACCAGACTCGATCTTTATGCTCGAGCAGTGGGAATCGCTGCGCCATCTGGAGCAGCATCAGCAGATGCCACACATGGATGCGCACCGCGCCACCATCAAAGATGACGTGGTGGACGTGAAAATTCTGGTGCTGGAACCGACCGCCTGATTTTTCCGCTGCAGGTATAAAAAAAGCCCCGGTTTTGCGACCGGGGCTTTTGTTTAGCAGCTAATCAATGATCAGTGCTGTTCGTTATGCAGGTTCTGCACCAGCAGTTCCGCATCACCGTTGCTGTAGACGTTATACTCGGTGCCGCCGACGGTGACGGTACCGGTCGCCTGCTGCCAGGAGCTGGCATCTTCACCGGCTGGCAGGATGTCTTCCAGCGTCAGCGCCTCGCCCTGTTTAGCGTTCACTACCAGCTGCGACTTGCCGTTGTCGATGAACAGGGAGTCCTGACCCTGCGCCATGATGTCGTTAAGCGACATGCTCATCAGCCCTTCTACATCCGTGGCACCCGCAGCGAAGATGGAGTTGATCTCTGGCGGCGGCGGCGGGGTGACGTCGACGTTGGTCTTAACGGTATGGTCGATGACCAGTTCGTTGCCGGCTGCATCGCGAACCGTGACGTTAAAGGCATAATCGCCTTCTGCCAGTTTGTCTGACTCATAGCGCCACACGCCGTTTTCTACCACGGTAGAACCGATCAGCTGGGTACGCGCTTCGTCGCCCCAAATCATCACGATAGTACCGTCTTCTGAGCCCTTACCTCTGAAGATCAGCGTGTCATCGTTGGTGTCCGGCCGCACTGGGATTTCAGTGCCGGTTTTATCCGCGAAGACGCCTTCGAAGTTAGCCTTGTCGCCGCCTTCTACTGGCTCCGGCTTAGTGGTATCAACGTCAAAGTTAATCGCCGCCTCTTTATCGCCTTTCACACCGGACTGGCTCACTGGCTGTACTTCAACTTTATGGTTGCCCTCGCCCAGTTCTGGCAGCTCATAGCTCCACTTGCCATCCTTAACATCAACCACGACAGGTTCCCGATCGTCGATGTAGATGATGACCTGCGACAGATCCGGTGACGTGCCCTTCAGCGTTGGCTGTTTGTCATCGGTGACCGTGCCATTTTCGATCTCACCCTGGATAGGACCGACGTTATCCTCCAGTATGTACGAACCTTCCATTGAGCCTGGTTTTTTGGTGTCGATGATCAGATCGATAGGATCGGATGGCTGCGATTCGTTACCGGCCGGATCGGTGATCTCGATGATAACCTGATAGTTACCGTCATCGATTGGGTTCTCAGGTTTCACTTCCCACTTGCCGTCTTCGCCCACGATACCGGTACCAATCACCACCGGATTACCTTTACCGTCATCAATGATGACTTCCACTTTGTCGCCAGGGGTACCGCCTTCGCCGCCGAAACCTGGACGGTTGTCATCAATTGGCTTACCTGGTTCAACCGGACCGGTGTTGTCACCTTCGTTATCGACAATCGTTGGTGGTTGCGGCTGATCCGGAGGCGTAATATCGATAATCACGTTAATTGGATCTGAGGTCGGTGACTCTTTGCCGGTGGATGGATCTTTAGCGATCAGTTCAATATCGTGTGAACCTTCCGCCAGCTCTGGCAATTCAATTTCCCATTTACCATCTTTAACGACAGTTGAAGCCACCGGCTCTTTTTCGCCGTCAACAATTACATAGATGATGTCGCCGTCGTTGCCTTCACCGCGCAGCACTGGCGTGGTGTCGTTAGTGGAATCGCCTGGCTGCAGAACACGCTCTTCATCACCGTTGTTGGCGACCATCTCATCCACCACCGGTGCCGGCAGGATGTTGCTGTCGATAACCAGTTTGAACGGATCGGTTTTCTCAGAAACGGTGCCGCCTTTGCTGATGGAATCCACAACCAGCGAGTGCTCACCTTCACCCAGCTCAACGTCCAGTTTCCACTCACCGCGATTGTCCGCCTTGGTAGAACCGATCAGTTTGTCGCCGTCCCATACGCGCACAATCACGCCAGCATCTGCTTTACCCGACAGGGTTGGGGTTTTGTCATCGGTGATGTCACCTGACTTCAGCGGACCGGTAACGCGTCCTTCGTCATCCAACACCTCACTCAGTGATGGCGTGCCCGGCACAGAGGTATCCAGCGTCAGCGCGAAGTTGTCAGAACGCGGGCTCTCGGCGCCGAAGCGGTCAGTGTAGCTGGCGCTAAACACGTGGGTGCCGTCGGTGGTCAGTTCCGGCGTGAAGCTCCAGCGGCCATCGGAACCGGCTTTTACGCTGCCAATCACGTTGGAGCGAATATCGTAGATTTTTACCAGACTGTCCGGCTGAGCAACACCGTACAGAGTTGGGGTTTTGTCATTGGTGTAGTTGCCCGGCGTCAGATAGGTATCCGCGCTGCCTTCATTATCAATCACGCGCATAATCTGCGGCGCTTCTGGTGCAGAGGTGTCGATATTGCGGATAAGCTGAGTTGATGGTCCCCAGTTACCCGCACGGTCCAGATAACGAATGCCGGCAACGTGCAAACCCTCTTTCATTTCCGGCGAGTCAAACTGCCATTTGCCGCTGCCATCAGCACGGGTGGTGTAAACGGTTTCATCAATAACGATCTGTACTAATGCATTGGGTTCAGCATTATCAGCACTCAACGAAATAATGTTTTTATTGATGGTTTTAATGGGTTTACCCGGAAACGGAACCGCGTCCATAGTGGTTGATTCTGCTGGCGTTACAGATACCGCTTCGTTAACCGCCTGAGTGACCACACCGTCAGCAATCGTCAGGTTGAAAGCATCAGAGATCGGGCTTTCATGACCAACCGTATCCTTCGCCATCACGGTCAGTTGGTGCTCGCCGTCTGCCAGCTCCGGCGTGATGCTCCATGCGCCCATTTTGTCTGCTACCACTGAGCCGATCTCTTTACCGTTATCGTACAGGGTAACAATGGTGCCAGGCTCTGCCACACCAGCCAGCGCCGGCGTTTTATCGCTGGTGGCTTCACCCGGCGTCAGGTAGTGATCTTCCGCCGCAGCGTCATCAATCACGCGCCAGATTTCCGGTTTTGCCGGAGGCGTCGTATCCATATCAAGAATGAAGATACGCGGTGGGCTCGGGTTAGTCGCTTTATCAATCGATACCAGCTGAATGACATGGGTGCCGTCTAACCAGCTGGTTTTCGGGTCGAATGACCATTTACCGTCCTCGCTGATATCAACCATGTGCACTTCACCATCGATTGTAATCTCCAGCTTGCCGCCGTTGGCACCTGCTACGCTCTTATCAATCCATTTATAAAACTGATCTTTGGTCGAGATAACGGTCGCGTTATCTGCTGCTGTAATATTAGCCATGATGTGTATTCCTTTTACGTTAAATAATGTTTCGGGATTTCCAGCCGAATACAGGTTTAATTTCGCTCTTTATGCCTGAAGACAATACGAGAAACGTCTTAATCGATTAAGTTATATGAACCCTTAATAACTTTATCGAGGCACAGCGCCTCACACCTCATCAATATGAGATGTGAGAATGCGCTGCTAAAATAATTAAATCAGATTACTTGTTTTCAACGCTGATAATAACCCGGCGCTCGCTGGCATAGCATGCTTTCTTCTCCTGCAGGCTGCCTGAACAGTTAGTATCAACCTGAGACTCACCCATGCTCTGCGCGGTGATATTGGCCGCATTCATTCCCTGAGCAATCAGCAGTGCTTTCACCGCCTCAGCGCGACGCTGGCCCAGCGCCATATTGCTGCTGTCGCTGCCAATCGGATCGGTAAAGCCGGTGACGATGATGTGGCGTTGAGCAGCATTTTCCTTTTTCAGCATGCTGGCAAAACTGCTGAGTGCTTCGCGCCCCTGTGCGGAGATGTCGTTGCTGTTGGCGCTGCCGAAACGGAACAGCAGGTCAGATGAAAACGCATAGTTATCATAAGCTTCAGTTGTTCCTTCCTGACAGCGCTGTACCGACGATGCGCGTGACAGCAGATGAGCCTGACGTTTGGTGCTCAGCAATTCCTGCTGCGCCTGCTGCTGGCTGACCACCAGCGGACGACCGCTGTCATCGAGGTTAGCGCGAATGTAGTAGGTTTTACCGGCAGCCAGTTTATCAGTCCACGATTGCGCGCGTTTACCCTGATAATCTGGCGCGTCGTTGACATAACTGCCCAGCGAATGCGTTCCCGGCGCAACACAAAACACCGTATAGCCACCGGCCAGTAACGACGTATGGAATTCACCGTCGACATAAATATTCGCCGGTTTTTCCCCGGTTGATGAAGCCGGACGATAATAAACCACCCGCGCCTGCTCTGCCGATACCGGCGATAAACTACGCCATGCGCCATCAAATGAATTTTGCGCCTGGGTTGAAAAAGTCGTGAATACTGGCGCACACACCAGTGAAGCTAAAAGTAATTTTTTTGCAATTTTCATTTAAGTTTCACAGGTGCAATAAATTGCACCTGTATGCTCCAGATAAATTAGAATTGTTCGATTTCGTTCTGTAAGAACAGCGCATCTGATTGGGAATTATTTTCAGCTATCACACCACTCTGGCTTTCCTGATTATTCCAGTCATTAAACGCATCGTTATTAAGCTGCAGTAATTCCGCATTAATCGGCTGCGGCTGATCGTCGGCCTCATTGAACAGTTCATGATTGTCCAGGGAAAGCAGAGCGGAAATATCAAGACCGGCCAGCTCCAGCGCATTAATCTCCGGCGGCGGCGGTGGAATGGTGTCGACTTCCACTTCATAAATGTCCGTTTTGCCGGTCACTTCGCCATCGCTGGAGAACACGCCGCGCAGTTGATAAACATCATCCGCCAGATCCGGCGTCGTCAGCTCCCATTTGCCGTCAGCCCCAATCGTGGTAGTGAAGCTGTAGCTGTTCTCGAGACCGACAATATAGATGGTTACCAGTTCACCCGGCACGCCTTTACCGGCGACAATGATGCTCGGATCGTTCATCGCGCCGCCGTTTTCGATTGGCGTACGCACGCCGGCGTCGTTATTGTCTTTAAAGATATGCTCAATCATGCCGGAAACCGGAACGTCCGGATCGGGCAGGCCGTCAACAGGCTCAGGATCGACCGGCACTTGCGTGTCGCCTTCAAACCCAATCGTGACCTTTTCAGAGGCCGGCGATTCGTTGCCTGCCGGATCGCGCACCACGATTTCCAGCTCGTGCTCGCCCGGTTGCAGATTGTTTTCTGGCGTGAAGGTCCACTTGCCGTCTTCCACAATCACCGAACCAATTGGCTTGCCGTTGTCGATAATGACCACGATATCGCCATCTTCACCGGTACCTTCCAGCGTCGGACGCAGATCTTTTGTGGTGGAACCGTCTTCCAGCGGATTACCTTCGCTGTCTTTAATCACACCGATGCCCGGATTTTCCGGCGCCACGGTGTCCACATCAACGATGAACGGATCGGATGGCAGTGATTTGTTACCCACCTGATCGACCACCACGATGCTCAGCTCGTGTCGCCCATCCTGCAGCGCCGGAGCCGTAAAGGTCCAGTTACCCTCGGCGTCCACCTTTGCGGTGCCCAGCTTCACGCCATCGTTCCAGATTTCTACCGTCGAGCCCGCTTCAGCTTTACCGGTCAGCGTTGGCGTATTGTCTTTCGTCACGCCGCCTTTTTCGATCAGCACCGGCGGATCCTGCATATCGTCCATCACGCTGCCGATGGTGCCTTTGGCTGGTGCAGTCAGATCGATGATGAATTCCCACGGATCGCTCTCTTCACCCACCACGCCTTCGGCGTTACGCTCGGCGGTAACGATGCTGTGATTGCCAGCCGCCAGCGGTTTTTCCGGCGTAAAGGTCCAGTTACCCTCGTCATCCACCAGCACTTCACCCAGCAGCGTCTCACCATCCCATATTTCAATGGTATTGCCCGGCGTACCGGTGCCGTTGAAGGTGGGCATGGTGTCGTCGGTGCGGCCGCCATTTGCTACCGAACCGGTTACGTCGCCGATATCATCAATCACATCGCTGATCGTGGGCTTGCTGATATCGCCGCCGCCGCTGCCACCGCCGCCTTCACCTTTGCCGCTGTGGCTGCCGTCGTTATTGTCGTAGTGGTGTTTCGCCGCGACATAGCCAAGACCCGCCGCTGCCGCGATAGCCGCCAGGCCACCCAGCGCAATCAGCGCCGGCGACCATTCAAAGCCGCTGGCCAGTGCGTAGCCGGAATTATCATCAACGCTGCCTTCACCCAGCGCCAGCGCGGTGGTTTCGCCGTCGGCCAGCGCGGCCGCTTCGTGGTCGGCATTGCCGTCCGTCGCGACGTAAGCGTGCATTTCGCCGTCTTCCGCTTTACCCACTAAGGTGCCGGATTTAGCGAAGAAATCTTCGATAATCAGATCCGGCTTGCTGGCGTCTGAGCCTTCCAGCATCACCAGCAGGTTTTTCCCTGCGCGTTTAACGGTGATGTTTTCAGGCGCGGTGCCGTCCTGGTTCTGCGTCAGCAGATATTTACCGTTGGTAATTGCCTGAATCTTCACTGCTTTGCCGTCTTTACCGGCGCGCAGCACTTCCGCTTTGGTTATGGTTTTCTTATCGATAACCGCCACACTTACGGGTGAAACGTTCATGATTCTTCCTTCCGTCGATTAATTTTGACTGCGCGTTTGCAGGCAAGCGCCGCAATCTCCCTGGCTCTGCCCACGGGTGGGCTCAAAGTTGCGACATAATCCGGAAAGAGATAAATCCGAGACATAAGAAATGTCCCGTTAGGAAAAAATTCTTAAATGGGCGGCCGAAAGATAGCTAAATCATTAACCGATTGAATTAAAGCGTTTTTATCGATGAGGGCAGAACATAACAGGAAAGGTTATTCAAACAGAACAGGACTATAACAGATGATTTTCCTGAATTTTTTCCCGTAAAAAATCCAGAAAACAGGTGATGCGGGAACTGAGCGACTGGTTGCGATAGTACACCGCGTGAATCGGCAGGCGCAGTTCGCGCGTGTCATTTTCCAGCACCTGCACCAGCCGGCCGCTGGCGCGATCCTCGCGGCTGACAAAATCCGATAGCCGCACAATGCCCTGGCCGGCCAGCGCCAGCTGGCGCAGGGTTTCGCCGCTCGACGCGCACAGCGTGGGTTTGATGCGCAAAAACTCGCCTTCACGCTGCCATACCGGCCAGACATTGTGTGCGTCCAGCTGGCTGAATCCCAGCAGCTGGTGCGTCAGCAGATCTTTCACGCTCTGTGGCGCGCCGGCTTTTTCCAGATAGGCCGGACTGGCCAGCAGGCGAATCGCGCTGCTGCCCAGCACGCGGGCGCGCAGCGTGGAGTCGCGCAGTTCACCAATGCGAATAGCGATATCGGTTTGCTGCTCAAGCAGGTCGATGACAATGTCATCGGTGTTCAGCTCCAGCTGAATTTGTGGATAGCGCGCGCAAAATTCGGCAACCAGCGGCACGATAACATGCAGGGTAAACGGCGTATTGGCGTTGACGCGCAGCCGTCCGGAGGGAATGTCGCGCCGCTGCGCGATATGCTCTTCGGCCTGCTCCACCGACGCGAGGATTTGCCGCGCGTGATCGAGAAAAATCAGCCCCTCTTCGGTCAGCGCCAGGCGACGCGTGGTGCGGTGCAGCAGCGTGGTTTGCAGTTTGCTTTCGAGGCGGCTCAGCGCCCGGCTGATGCCGGAGCTGGTTTGATCCAGCTGTTCCGCTGCGGCGGTAATCGAACCGGTATCCACCACCGCGACCCAGGCGCGTAACTCTTCCAGTGTGATTTTCACTCTTCCTACCTCAGCGCATTGCTACTTCGAGACCGGTCTTAGCCTCGTTCTCACGGCTGCTGAGGTAGATTGCTCCACGTTCAGCAGCGGCAGGATACCACAATGCAGCAAAACGCAGGGATTATCGCTGACCCGGGGCAGCAGGCGGCATATGGGTGCCGCGCACAGCGCGGTTTTCATTAACGGGCATGCGGCGATGGGACAGATCGGGACGGGCAGCGATGGCACGGTTACAGGCATAAAAAAGGGACGCCGCAGCGTCCCGTTTGCATCACACTTCGAGGTCGGCGAGGTCGCCTTTTTCCTGTAGCCAGTTGCGGCGGTCTTCCGAGCGTTTCTTCGCCAGCAGCATGTCCATCATCCGTAACGTCTGCTCGACGTCTTCTTCGTCGACCGTCAGTTGCACCAGACGACGGGTGTTAGGATCGAGCGTGGTTTCGCGCAGCTGCAGCGGGTTCATCTCACCCAGACCTTTAAAGCGCTGCACGTTCGGCTTGCCTTTTTTCCGCTTCAGCTGCTCCAGCACACCCTCTTTTTCGTCTTCATCAAGCGCGTAATACACCTCTTTACCGAGGTCGATGCGGTACAGCGGCGGCATCGCCACATAGACGTGGCCCTGCTGCACCAGCGAGCGGAAGTGCCTCACAAACAGCGCGCACAGCAGCGTGGCAATGTGCAGGCCGTCGGAGTCGGCATCCGCGAGGATACAGATTTTGCCGTAGCGCAGCTGGCTGAGATCTTCACTGTCCGGATCGATACCAATCGCCACCGAAATATCGTGTACTTCCTGCGACGCCAGCACTTCATCCGACGACACTTCCCAGGTGTTGAGGATCTTGCCTTTCAGCGGCATGATCGCCTGATATTCGCGGTCGCGCGCCTGCTTGGCGGAGCCGCCCGCAGAATCCCCTTCCACCAGGAACAGTTCGGTTTTATTCAGATCCTGCGCGGTACAGTCGGCCAGCTTGCCCGGCAGCGCCGGTCCGCTGGTCAGCTTTTTACGCACCACCTTTTTCGCCGCGCGCATACGACGCTGTGCGCTGGAGATCGCCAGCTCGGCCAGCATTTCGGCGGCCTGCACGTTCTGGTTGAGCCACAGGCTGAAGGCATCTTTCACTACCGCCGAGACAAACGCCGCGCACTGGCGTGAGGAGAGACGCTCTTTGGTCTGTCCGGCAAACTGCGGATCCTGCATTTTAACCGACAGCACGTAGGCGCAGCGATCCCAGATATCCTCCGCCGACAGCTTCACGCCGCGCGGCAGAATATTGCGGTATTCACAGAATTCGCGCATCGCGTCGAGCAAGCCCTGACGCAGGCCGTTAACGTGCGTTCCGCCCTGCATGGTTGGGATCAGGTTGACGTAGCTTTCGGTCAGCAGCTCGCCGCCCTCCGGCAGCCACAGCAGCGCCCAGTCGACCGCCTCCACATCGCCGGCAAAGCTGCCGACAAACGGTTTTTCCGGCAGCGTTGGCAGGCCGTTCACCGCTTCGCTCAGGTAATCCGTCAGGCCATCCTGATACAGCCAGGTTTGCTCGGTATCGTTCACCTTGTCTTTAAAGACAATTTCGACACCCGGGCACAGCACCGCTTTGGCTTTCAGCAGATGCTTGAGGCGGGAGACCGAGAAGCGCGGGCTGTCGAAGAAGCTTTCGTCTGGCCAGAAGTGAACGCTGGTGCCGGTGTTACGTTTGCCTACCGTACCAATCACCGCCAGATCCTGCACTTTATCGCCGTTTTCGAAGGCGATCTGGTAAATCTCACCGTTGCGGCGCACCGTGACTTCCACACGCTTCGACAGGGCGTTGACCACCGAAATCCCCACGCCGTGCAGGCCGCCGGAGAACTGGTAGTTTTTGTTGGAGAATTTACCGCCGGCGTGCAGGCGACAGAGAATCAGTTCGACCGCTGGCACGCCCTCTTCCGGGTGGATATCGACGGGCATACCACGGCCATCATCGATCACTTCCAGCGACTGATCGGCGTGCAGGATGACTTCCACGCGTTTGGCGTGACCGGCCAGCGCCTCATCGACGCTGTTATCGATCACTTCCTGGCCCAGATGGTTAGGGCGTGTGGTATCGGTGTACATGCCCGGACGGCGACGTACCGGTTCGAGGCCGGTTAAAACCTCAATGGCGTCAGCATTATAGCTAGATTGGCTCATCGTAACAGTCTGATTAGCAATAGGAAAATGGGCCCATCCCGCAGCATCAGGGAGTATTCAGTCCCAGAAAATCAATCATCTGCGCAAAATGGCGTTCGAATCCGATATAGGCATGATTGCCGCCCTCTTCTACCGTCTGACGGCACGCGCTGTAGTAATCCAGCGCCTGGCGATAGTCGAGCACTTCATCGCCGGTTTGTTGCAGCAGCCAGAGTAGATCGGGCGCTTCCAGAGGGTCAATCTGCATCACTTTCAGATCGTAAATGTGGCGAGACTCTAACACATATTGCTGGCCGGTGTAGGGATTCCGGTTTTCACCCAGATAATCCACCAGCAGTTCAAACGGCCGCACCGCCGGATTCACCACCACCGCCGGCAGCATGAAACACTGCGACAGCCAGGTGGCAAAATAACCACCGAGCGATGACCCCACCAGCCCGAGCGGTTCCCCGGCATACTGCATCACCAACTCTTCCAGCAGCGCAGCAGCCTCAGCGGGAAAAGTCGGCAGCTGCGGCACCAGCACCTCAATGTGCGGATGCTGCGCCTGACACCACTGCTGTAACTGCGTCGCTTTAGCCGACTGCGGTGAGCTGTTGAATCCGTGCAGATAAATCAGCGCCGCCATGGTTTAGTAGCCCTCGGAATCCAGATCCGGACGGAATAGATCGCTCTGCAGACGATTCACTTCGGTGTGCAGCGTGCCATCCGCCTGCAGCGTCAGCCAGCGCCAGCCGGGCGCCACGGTATCAATGGTGAAGTTGGTGCAGTGCGGTTTAAACTGGACGCAGGTCGAAGGCGATGCCAGTACGCGGCGGCCGTGCCAGTCGAGATCCAGCTCCTGATGAATGTGGCCGCACACCAGGTGGCGCGCCAGCGGGAAGTTTTGCAGCACCGCATCCAGCTGATGCGGATTGCGCAGGCTGTGCTGGTCAAGCCAGGTACAGCCGCAGGCCAGCGGATGATGGTGCAGCAGCACCAGCGTGTAGCGATCGGGGAACTGACGCAGCGTGCGGTCCAGCCACTCCAGCTGATAGTCGCTCAGCATGCCGTGCGGCACGCCAAAAACCTGGCTGTCCAGCAGCACCAGCTGCCAGTGCTCGCCGAGCAGCACATGCTTGTCCGCGGCGATGCCGGCCTGTGCCAGCGTATCCACCATCGCTGGCTGAAAATCGTGATTGCCCGGCAGCCAGACGCACGGCTTCGGCAGACGCGCAATGCCCGCAACAAAATGCTGATAAGCTTCGACGGTGTGATCCTGGGCGAGATCGCCAGTGGCGATAATCAGATCGTAATCGCGCTGTTGCGCCGCGATGGCGTCCAGCACCGCATCAAAACTCGACCAGGTATTCACTCCAAGCAGCGATTGATGTTTTCCCGCGAAAAGATGGGTATCCGTAATTTGTAAAATCCTGATATCGGACCCATTTGCCGCAGGAAGAGTTAGCAGGCTATCCAAAGCGTTTCCTTTCTCTCCACGCTATCGTTGCGTTATATACCCGTGCGGATTCAGGGTATCGCTATCAGCACACCGGCACGGCCATCGCGCCGTGCGCCAGGCAGTACCGCAACCAGTCGGCAAGGAACTGGTTAATCTGATGTTTTTCATCGCGCTGATGCAATTTTTTATTAGGATAATCATAGCGCGCTTTGAAGCGATAGATCTGCTGAGTGGAACACACTTCAGCCACCATCGCATCATGGTAGAGCCGCACCGACATGGACGGCAGGCTCCAGTAGCTCACTGCGGGTGCCACCTGGCGGATCTCCACCAGCGTGGTATAGCGCGTCGACTCTTCAATAGTCAGCTGATAACTGGCGCCGTTCACCTGATACATCACCGACGCACCTGCCTCGTCACTGCGCGGCAGCAGGCGGCGCAGCTGAGCGAAATTGGTTTCGCACAGACGCATCATTTCGGGGAAATCAGGGGTATAGCGCTGTTTCATGTTGGCTTCCACTCTTCTCTTAGTTTCTCATGGTGCAACGCCAGCCATTGCAGAGCGATGACAGATGCCGCGTTATCAATAATCCCCTCTTCCACCCAGCGATAAGCCTGTTCGCGGCTTACCACATGCACAAGAATATCCTCATTCTCTTCCTCCAGCCCGTGATTTCCCTCTGCCTGGCTGGCATCCACTTCGCCCACCAGCACCGACAAACGCTCAGAGGTTCCGCCGGGGCTGGCTAAGTAATTCACTATCGGTTTGACGCGGCCAACCTTGAGGCCAGCCTCTTCGACCGCTTCACGACGCACCACATCTTCCGGCGTTTCGCCCGGTTCAATAATGCCGGCCACCATCTCCAGCAGCCAGGGCGTGGCGCTGGAATCATAGGCCGGGATGCGGATCTGTTCGATCAGCACTACTTCGTCGCGCAGGGGATCATAGGGTAGCAGCACGGCAGCGTGTCCGCGCTCAAAAACTTCGCGCACCACTTCACCGCTCATCTCGCCGTTAAAGCGGCGATGGCGGAAGCGGTAGCTGACGATGGAAAAAAAACCATCGTAGCGAGTATCGCGTGCAATAATTTCTACATCGTTTTTTGTGAAAGTCACAGGGGATTTTTTTTCACCCGCCATCATCTGGTTCCTTATGCAGATTGGGATGGAGCGAAGAAAAGCCAACCCTTGTGCTCCGTCCGAGTGGTTCTTTCTGAATTATTTACGTAAATTAGGGGGAGAAGGCACGTTCAGCCAACTTATCTCTGACGCCGCCTCTGTAGAATCGGCGATTATTTTTTGGCTTACCTGCAGCACACTCTCTGTGCATTTGCTGCAACACAAGGAATGCAAATGAAAAAACTGCTCCCACTTTTTATTGGACTGAGCCTGGGCGGTTTCAGCCTTGCCAGCCAGGCAGAAAACCTGTTGCAGGTCTACCAGCAGGCGCGCCTCAGCAACCCGGATCTGCGTGCTTCAGCCGCCGATCGCGACGCTGCTTTTGAGAAAATTAACGAAGCGCGTAGCCCGTTGCTGCCGCAGCTGGGTCTGGGTGCAGATTATACCTATAACAGCGGCTATCGCGACAACAGCGGTCTCCATTCCAACACGACCAGCGCCTCGCTGCAATTAACGCAGACGATTTTCGACATGTCGAAATGGCGTGCGCTGACGCTGCAGGAAAAAACGGCCGGCATTCAGGACGTTACTTATCAGGTAGCGCAGCAGGATCTGATCCTGAACACCGCAACCGCCTATTTCAACGTGCTGAAGGCCATTGATACGCTTTCTTACACTGAAGCGCAGAAACAGTCGATCTACCGCGAGCTGGATCAGACCACCCAGCGTTTTAACGTCGGTCTGGTGGCCATCACCGATGTGCAGAACGCCCGTGCTCAATACGATAGCGTGCTGGCCAACGAAGTAACCGCGCGTAACGACCTGGATAACGCGGTGGAATCGCTGCGTCAGATCACCGGCATGGATTATCTGTCGCTGGCGTCACTGAATATCGATCGTTTCAAAACGGCGCGTCCGGAAGCGGTATCCAATTTGCTGAAACAGGCTGAGAGCCGTAACCTCAACCTGCTGTCTGCTCGTCTGAGCCAGGATCTGGCGCGTGAGCAGATTCGCTCCGCCGAGTCCGGCCACATGCCGACGCTGGATCTGACCGCCTCTACCGGTCTGTCAAACAGCAAATACGGCGGCAGCCGCGCTAATCAGAGCGCCGGTACCACCGACTCGATCACCGGCTCCAACCAGGTTGGCCTGAGCTTCTCACTGCCTCTGTACAGCGGCGGTTCAGTGACCTCGCAGGTGAAACAGGCGCAGTATAACTTCGTCGCCGCCAGCGAGCAGCTTGAAGGCGCGCACCGTAGCGCGATTCAGACCGTCCGTTCTTCGTTCAACAACGTGAACGCTTCGATCAGCAGCATCGACGCTTACAAACAGTCGGTAATCTCGGCGCAGAGCTCATTAGATGCTTCGGAAGCCGGTTATCAGGTGGGTACGCGTACCATCGTTGATGTGTTAGACGCGACCACCACGCTGTTTAACGCTAAACAGCAGCTGTCGAATGCGCGTTACAGCTACCTGATTAACCAGCTGAACATCAAATATGCGCTGGGCACGCTGAACGAGCAGGATCTGCAGCAGCTGAACAGCACGCTGGGCAAAGAAGTGACGACCTCACCAGAAGTGGTCGCGCCGGAAAACAGCCAGCAGGCCGCGCGCGTGGATAACGGCCCGAAAGCGACCTCCGCGTCCGCCGCCGCTCAGGCCCGTCCGGCCGCGGCACGTAACAGCGCCAATCCTTTCGCTAATTAAGCCTTCAAGGGGCCGCTTGCGGCCCCTTTCGCATTCAAACGTATAACAACGTAAAGATCCCCTTGCCACCCGGCTTCCCGCTTCATTTTCCACCACTCATCACCTATCCTAAGCCCCACCTTTGGGCACAGGATGAAGATAATGAAACGGACAAAAAATATTCGTCATGCCGCTTTCCGTAAAAGCTGGCAGGCACGCCATTTAACGCCGGTCGCACTGGCGGTCACCGCCGTGTTTATGCTGGCAGGCTGCGAACAGAGCGATGAAACGGTTTCGATGTACCAGAACGCCGATGATTGTGCGAAAGCCAATCCGGGCCAGAGCGCTCAGTGCACCACCGCTTACAACAACGCGCTGAAAGAGGCTGAGCGCACCGCGCCAAAATACGCCACGCGTGAAGATTGCGTCGCGGAATTCGGCGAAAACCAGTGTCAGCAAACCCCGGCACAGGCGGGCGTCGGTACCACGGCGAACAACGCTGAAGCGCAGCAGAGCGGCAGCTTCTGGATGCCTCTGATGGCCGGCTACATGATGGGTCGTCTGATGGGCGGCGGTGCCGGCTTTGCGCAGCAACCGCTGTTCTCGCCAAAAACCCCTAATAGCCCGGCTAACGGCCAGTTTGTTGATGCTTCCGGTAAGAACTACGGTGCGGCCACCTCCGGCCGGACGGTAAACGTGCCGAAAACCGCGCTGGCGCCAAAACCGGCCACTACGTCCACCATCACCCGTGGCGGCTTTGGTGAGACGGTAGCCAAACAGAACACCATGCAGCGCAGCAGTGCCACCAGCACCGGCAGCCGCTCGCTGGGAGGCTAAGCCCGCGCATGCAACGTATTGCTATCAGCGAACGTCCGAACTGGCGCGAAAAGGCGACCGAGTACGGCTTTCAGTTTCACACCATGTATGGCGAACCCTACTGGTGCGAAGACGCTTATTACCAGTTTACGCTGGCGCAAATTGAACAGCTGGAAGCGGCCACCGCGGAACTGCACCAGATGTGCCTGCAGGCGGTAGAAAAAGTGGTGAACAGCGAAGCGCTGCTCACCCGTTTCTGCATTCCGAAACACACCTGGGATTTTGTGCGCGAATCCTGGCAGCAGCGTCAGCCCTCGCTCTATTCACGCCTCGATCTGGCGTGGGATGGCACAGGCGAGATCAAGCTGCTGGAGAACAACGCCGATACGCCAACCTCGCTGTACGAAGCGGCGTTTTTCCAGTGGATCTGGCTGGAGGATCAGCTCAACGCCGGCAACCTGCCGCAGGGCAGCGATCAATTCAACAGCCTGCAGGAGCAGTTGATTGAGCGCTTCGCCACGCTGCACCAGCAGCACGGTTTTAACTGGCTGCACTTTGCCTGCTGTCGCGATACGGAAGAGGATCGCGCCACGGTACAGTATCTGCAGGATTGCGCCACTGAAGCCGGTCTGCCGAGTGAATTTCTCTACATTGATGAGATCGGGCTGGGCGAAAAAGGTCAGTTTACCGATCAGCACGATCAGGTGATCAGTAACCTGTTCAAGCTCTATCCGTGGGAATTCATGCTGCGCGAGATGTTCTCGACCAAGCTGGCCGATGCCGGCGTGCGCTGGCTGGAGCCGGCGTGGAAAAGCATTCTCTCCAACAAAGCGCTGCTGCCGCTGCTGTGGGAGATGTTCTCCAACCATCCTAACCTGCTGCCCGCCTGGTTTGCCGATGATGCCAGCGCGCCGCAGATGGAAAAATATGTGGTGAAACCGCTGTTTTCCCGCGAAGGTGCCAACATCACCATCGTGGAAAACGGTCAGGAAATCGCGCGCGCCGACGGCCCCTATGGCGAAGAGGGCATGATCGTCCAGCAGTTCTGGCCGCTGCCGAAGTTTGGCGACAGCTACACGCTGATTGGCAGCTGGCTGATTGACGATCAGCCTGCCGGTATCGGTCTGCGTGAAGATCGCGCGCTGATCACCCAGGATCTGTCGCGTTTCTATCCGCACACCTTTATTGAGTAACGCACGTGCCGCCCGGTCTGCGGGCGGCACAGGTGTCAGCCAACCTGCACGGACAGCATACTGATCGAACCCATCTCCATGCCTTCCACCGGGATGCTCACCGCCTCACCTTCAGCTCGCGCTCCGAGAATATACAGCAGCGGCAGATAGTGCTCCGGCGTCGGGTTAGCCAGCTGCGCGCCTTCATGCTGCTGATAATTCACCAGCGGATGCTGCGCCGCTTCGCCTTCGTAGTCCAGATTATCGCGCACAAACTGGTTGAAGCTCTCCGCCCACGGATAAGCGCTTTCCGCACCCTGCCAGCGAATCATGCGCAGGTTATGTACCACGTTGCCGCTGGCCACCAGCATCACGCCTTCGTCACGCAGCGCCGCCAGTTTACGTCCCAGCGCAAAATGCCACGCCGCCGGCTGGGTGCCATCGATGCTGAGCTGAATCAGCGGAATGTCCGCCTGTGGATACATCTTCGCCAGCACGCCCCACGAGCCGTGATCAAAGCCCCACTGCTGATCGGCCTGCACCGCCACCGGCGCCAGCAGATCGATAACGCGCTGTGCCAGCGATGGCGAACCCGGCGCCGGATAGCGCACGTCGAACAGCGCCTGCGGGAAGCCACCAAAATCATGGATGGTGCGCGGATTGCTCATCGCCGTCACCGCCGTGCCGCGCGTGTACCAGTGCGCCGAGATGGCGAGAATAGCGCGCGGACGCGGCAGGGTTTCGCCCAGCTTCTGCCATACGCGGGTATAACGGTTGTCTTCTAATACGTTCATCGGGCTGCCGTGGCCGAGAAACAGAGCGGGCATGCGGGTCATTATTCATCCTCTGGCGTCGGGATCGCGTTAATGACTGTCACGATACGCGCTTTCGCCAAGGGAAAAACGCTGATAAGCGTGATGATGTTTATCAGCAAATTTGAACAAGATTTTGCCGACATAACTTTACGCTAAATAACTCGATATTTTATGGGGTTAACTATATTGTAACTGGTAATCATTATCATTAAGGAGCCCATTATGTCAGTACCTTTGCTGCTAACCATCCTGGCTGGCGGTGCCACTTTCGTCGGCGCGATTTTTGGCGTGCTCGGTCAGAAGCCGTCGAACCGCGTACTGGCCTTTGCGCTCGGCTTTGCCGCCGGCATCATGTTGCTGATTTCCCTGATGGAGATGCTGCCTGCTGCGCTGCATGCGGAAGGCATGTCGCCGGTGCTTGGCTACGGCATGTTCATGCTCGGCTTACTGGGTTATTTCGCCATGGATCGCCTGCTGCCGCACCAGCATCCGCAGGACCTGATGGCGGTCAATCGCCGCCCCACTAACCTGAAACGCACCGCGATCCTGCTGACGCTCGGTATCAGCCTGCATAACTTTCCCGAAGGCATTGCCACCTTTGTCACCGCCAGCAGCGATATGGAACTGGGGCTGGGCATCGCGCTGGCCGTCGCGATCCACAATATTCCGGAAGGGCTGGCGGTGGCCGGACCGATGTACGCCGCCACCGGCTCGAAAGCCAAAGCGCTGTTCTGGGCCTGCCTGTCCGGCATGGCGGAGATTCTTGGCGGCATTATCGCCTTTCTGCTGCTGGGGCCGGCGGTCTCACCGGTGATGATTGCGGCCATCATGGCGGCGGTGGCGGGCATTATGGTGGCGCTGTCCGTGGATGAACTGATGCCGCTGGCGCGCGAAATCGACCCGCATAACAACCCCAGCTACGGCGTACTGTGCGGCATGACGGTGATGGGCCTGAGCCTGACGTTGCTGCAAACCAGCGGGGTAGGCTGACGCGAGATTCGTCTCATTCACCACCACTTCGGCCTTAACTCTCAACGACTTAGGCTTGTTAAGGCGTAGTCGAGACGGGTCTTGTTAACACCCGACTGCGGGCTCATTACACTCCACGCGACTCTTAGAAAGCAGTGGAGTGTTATGTTAATTCAGGGAGCCATTTTATGCCTGGCGATGAATATCTATCATGAAGCGCGCGGCGAACCGGTAAAGGGGCAGATTGCCGTCGGCACTGTCACCATGAACCGGGCTAACTGGGACGTCAAAGAGATCTGTCCGGTGGTGTACGCACCCAAACAGTTCTCCTGGACGTCTCTGCACAAACATCCCCATCGCCATCCGCCGCAGCATGACAAAAGCTGGCAGCGCGCGCAGCGCCTGGCCCAGCGGATTGTCGAGGGTAAGCTGGCGGATGTGACAAAGGGCGCGACCTTCTTTCATGCGCACAGCGCCAGACCCGCGTGGCGCCACGCCTTCCAGCGTACCGTGGTGATAGGCAATCACGTTTTTTACGCCAGCCGTTAATCATAAAAAAAGGCCGGATGCATCACATCCGGCCTTATTTATTTCACGTCGGCTTAGCTGGCCTGACGGGTTTCATGCTGGCGGCGCCAGGCCACCAGGTCTTCAATGGTCACCACCGGCATGGCGTGCTGCTTCGCAAACGCAATCACTTCCGGCGCGTGCGCCATGCTGCCGTCATCATTGGTCAGTTCGCACAGCACACCCGCAGGTTTGAAGCCCGCCAGCGTCACCAGATCGAGCGTCGCTTCGGTGTGGCCGCCGCGCGCCAGCACGCCGCCGTCGCGCGCGCGCAGCGGGAATACGTGGCCGGGACGATTCAGATCGGACGGTTTAGCGTCATCGGCAATCGCCGCGCGGATGGTGGTAATACGGTCGGAGGCCGATACGCCGGTCGTCACGCCGCTGGCCGCTTCAATGGTCACGGTAAAACCGGTGCCGTAAGAGCTGGTGTTGTTCTCTACCATCATCGGCAGCTCCAGCTGCTGGCGGCGCGCTTCGTTAATGCACAGGCAGACAATGCCGCTGCCGTGACGAATGCTCAGCGCCATCTGTTCCACGGTCATGGTTTCGGCGGCGAAGATCATATCGCCTTCATTTTCGCGATTTTCATCGTCCAGCACCATCACGCCGCGCCCGTTGCGCAGCGCATCGATGGCGCGTTCTACACGCTGTTCCGGCGTGCCAAATTCAGAAAGAAGCGTCTGATTCATGGTAAAAAAACCTTATTAATAAAATATGAGTTACCAGAACCAGGGCGAGCTTAGGAGTGCGTAGAAAACACATGGCAATAACGTGACGCGGGCGCAGCCCGGCTGATGCCGTTACCCTCTCCCATCCGGACTTTAACCGTCGGCCCCGGAATTACACCGGATCTGCTGACCTTTCACTGTACAGCGAAAGCGCTCGCGGGCTTTCAGCCGAAGCTGATTTACCGCCGGTGGGGAATTTCGCCCCGCCCTGAGAATAAGCGAAATTACTATAGCGCCAATCACCTGGTCGGGCAATCAACAAAAGTGCAAATGCTTTTGCACTTCATGCGTTGCGGATTTCGGGTTTAACCTTTTCGTTTCTGGCATTACACTTAATGCTTGATGAGTCGGAACACGCGCTGTTATCAGCCACCGTAACCAGGAAACAACCATGATCGACACGAAAAAAATTGAACAACTGGCGCGCCAGGTGCACGAAGCGATGCCAAAAGGTATTCGCGACTTTGGCGACGATGTGGAAAAGAAAATTCGTCAGGTATTGCAGGCGCAGTTAACCCGCATGGATCTGGTTAATCGTGAAGAGTTTGACGTACAGACACAGGTTTTGCTGCGCACGCGTGAAAAACTGGCGGCGCTGGAGCAGCGTCTGGCGAAGCTGGAAAGTGAAAGTCCGGCGGCCCCGGCTCCGGCGGTGATCACGCCAGATCCGGCAGGCAAAATCGATACGCCTCAGTAAGGTTTACGCGGCGGGAGTTCGCTCCCGCCGGCTACGTGTTTACTGATTGCGAATGGTTTTGATGATGTTGGTGGTGGAGATACCGTCTTCAAAGTTGAGCACGCGCACGTCACCGCCGTTGGCCCACACCTCTTTACTGCCCGCGATATCTTCCGGCTTATAATCACCGCCTTTCACCAGCAGATCCGGCAGCACTTCGGCAATCAGCCGCTGTGGCGTATCCTCTTCAAACAGCACCACCCAGTCTACGGCTTCCAGCGCACCCAGCACGATCATGCGGTTTTCCTGCGGGTTCACCGGGCGGGTTTCGCCCTTAAGACGTTTGGTGGAAGCATCGCTGTTGACCGCCACGATCAGGCGATCGCCCAGTTTGCGCGCGTTGGCCAGATAAGAGACATGGCCGGCGTGCAGAATGTCGAACACGCCGTTGGTCATCACCACTTTCTCACCGCGCTGGCGCGCCTGCGCCACCGCCACTTTCAGCTCTGCTTCGGTCATCACGCCAAAGCCGCTGTCCGGCCGCGCGTGAATCGCATTCTCCAGCTCCACGGTACTGACGGTAGAAGTCCCGAGCTTGCCGACCACCACGCCAGCCGCAGCGTTGGCGAGGAAGCAGGCATCTTCCAGACTTTCACCGGCAGCCAGCACTGCGGCCAGCACGCCGATCACCGTATCGCCGGCACCGGTCACGTCATACACTTCCTGCGCCTGAGTGGGCAGATGCAGCGGCGCTTTGCCCGGCTGCAGTAGCGTCATCCCGTTTTCCGAACGCGTCACCAGCAGCGCGGAGAGATCGTAATCGGCAATCAGCTGCATACCGCGGCTGACAATCTCCTCTTCGCTTTTGCACTTGCCCACCACCGCTTCGAACTCGGACAGGTTGGGCGTCAGCAGCGTCGCGCCGCGATAGCGTTCAAAATCGGTACCTTTCGGGTCGATCAGTACCGGCACCTGCGCCGCACGCGCCAGCTGAATCATGGTCTGCACGCTGCTCAGCGCGCCTTTGGCATAATCAGACAGCACCAGCGCGCCCGCCTGTGCCAGCGACTGACGCAGGCGATCGTGAATCGGCTGCGGATCGACCTGCTCAAAGCCCTCTTCAAAGTCGAGGCGAATCAGCTGCTGGTTGCGCGACAGCACGCGCAGTTTGGTGATGGTCGGATGACTATCAAGGGCGACGAAATCGCACTCAACCTTCACCTGCGCCAGCGTTTCGCGCAGCACGCGCGCAGCGTCATCTGCACCGGTCAGGCCGATAAGGCGCGAGTCCGCACCGAGTGCAGCGATATTCATCGCCACGTTGGCCGCGCCGCCCGGACGCTCTTCAATGGTATCCACTTTAACCACCGGCACCGGGGCTTCCGGTGAGATCCGGCTGGTCGGGCCGTACCAGTAGCGGTCTAACATCACATCGCCGACAACCAGCACAGCGGCCTTGCCAAACGCGGGCAGTGTTACTTTCATGCAGAGACTCCAGACTTCAACGTTCAGTCAAAATAATGCGCGGATAATAGCATAGAAGCCGCCAGGCTCACTGCTCCGTGTCATCCGCGTCGCTCGCGGCCAGCCAGCGCTGCCAGCTGGCGTGCACCACGGCGCGTTCGTCAGCGAACGATGCCGGATCGACATGACCCGGCAGTTCCTGCAGCGCCAGATGGTGCAGCGCATCGCGCAGCGTGACGTAAGCGTGCGTCAGCGCCTGCGCTTCTTCATCAGCCATGATGCCGTGGCGCGCCATCAGTTCGAAAATGCGCACGTTATCCGACCAGCGCGTCAGCGCCGGCTGGCTGGCGGCGTAACCTAAGACCAGATACTGCGCAATGAATTCAATATCAGTGATACCGCCCTCATCGGTTTTAATCTCCCAGCGGCCTTTGTGCTTGTTACTGAGGTGCGCACGCATTTTCTCACGCATCTCACGCACTTCGGTTTGCAGCTTCGCGCCTTCACGCGGCAGGCACAGAATACCGCACCGGATCGCATCGAAGCGCTCACACAGCGCCGGTTCGCCATACACGATGCGTGCACGCACCAGCGCCTGATGTTCCCACGTCCAGGCTTCATGGCGCTGATAGTCGTCAAAGGCGGCAAAGGTGCTGACCAGCATGCCGGCCGCGCCAGAGGGGCGCAGGCGCGCATCCACCTCATACAAAATGCCGGACGAGGTGCGGGTACTGAACAGATGCATGACGCGCTGGGCGAGACGCAGGTAAAACTGGCGCCCGTCAATGACGCGTTCACCGTCGGTTTCGGCATCGTCCGGACAGTCGTGCAGAAAAACCAGATCGAGATCCGAACTGTAACCCAGTTCCCAGCCGCCCAGTTTGCCGTAGCCGACCACGGCAAAGCCGCGCTCGCTGTCGCTGGCGAGGTGCGAAGGGCGACCATAGCGTTGCACCATCATCTGCCACGCCTGCTGCACCACCGATTCAATGATCGCTTCCGCCAGCCACGTTAAGTGATCGCTCACTTTCATCACCGGCAGGGTTCCGGCGATGTCGGCGGCGGCGATACGCAGATGCTGTGCCTGCTTGAACTGGCGCAGCGCTTCCAGCTGCTGCTCTTCATCATCGGTGGGAATGCGCAGCAGATACTGGCGCAGTTCGTCACGATAGGCGTCGGTGGCGGTGGGCTGATACAGCGTGGCCGGATCGAGCAGTTCATCCAGCAGCAGCGGATAGCGCGCCAGCTGGCTGGCAATCATCGGCGAAGCGCCACACAGGCGAATCAGATGGCGCAGCGCGCCGTGGTACTCAGTCAGCAACTCCAGATAGGTGCTGCGCGTTAATACGCCAAGCAGCAGCGGCGTCAGGCGTGCCAGCACCACATCGGCGTCGTCACGCGCGCACACTTCGCTTAGCAGGCGCGGCATTAATTGATCAAGCGCCAGCCGGCCGCGCGGGCCGATGGTGCGGCGACTGACATCCTGACGAAAATCATTCAGCGCCCGATACAGCGCATGGCGCTGTTCTGCCTGCAGCTGCGGTACCACCGGCAGCAAATCGCTCTCTTCCAGCGCGTCCTGCCACAGGCTGGCGAACTCCGCCAGCTGCGGCTGATCGTCGACATCCGGTGCATCATCGCCTATCAGCTCGTCGAAAATGTGGCGCACGCCGGCCATGTGCTGTTCCAGCTGTGCCAGCAGCGTCGCCCAGTCCGCCATGCCCATCGCCCAGGCCAGGCGCTGGCGGTCGAGCGGATTTTCCGGCAGCGTCTGCGTCTGTTCATCGTTGATGCTCTGCAGCAGATTCTCCAGCCGGCGTAAAAACAGGTAGGCGGCGCGCAGATGGTCAACCTGCTCCGGCGTTAACAGTGCCAGCTCACCGATGGCCTGCAGCGTGGGCAGCAGCGAACGCAGCTGAAGTGAGCGCTCACGTCCACCACGAATCAGCTGAAACACCTGGACGATGAATTCTGTTTCGCGAATGCCGCCTGCGCCGAGTTTGATGTTGTCCTTCAGGCCGCGCCGCCGTACTTCACGGGCAATCATGCCTTTCATGTTACGCAGCGACTGGATCACGCTGAAATCGATGTAGCGGCGATAGACGAACGGGCGCAGCATCTGCTGCAATTCCTGGCTCCAGTGGCCGCCGTCATCGCCCATCAGCCGCGCTTTCACCATCGCGTAGCGCTCCCAGTCGCGCCCCTGCTCCTGGTAGTAATCCTCCAGCGCGGCGAAGCTCAGCACCAGCGGACCGCTGTCGCCGAACGGGCGCAGGCGCATATCCACGCGATAAACAAAGCCATCGACGGTAGGTTGATCCAGCACCTTGATCAGGCGCTGCCCCATGCGGGTGAAGAACTGGGCGTTGTCGAGCTCGCGCCGGCCGCCGCAGGTGACGCCGTTTTCCGGCCAGGCAAAGATCAGGTCAATATCGGAAGAGAAGTTGAGTTCACCACCGCCCAGCTTGCCCATACCCAGAATCAGCATCGGCTGCGCTTCGCCGGCGGCGTTGCACGGCGTGCCGAAATCGCGACAGCAATCCTGCCACACCCAGTCGCGCGCGGCGGTAATCAGCACTTCCGCCAGCGTGCTGAGCTGCGTCAGGCTCTGCCCGGTGCTGGCCTGCTCCAGCGCCTGCATCCACGCGATGCGCACCAGCATATGGCGGCGGAACAGGCGCAGTTCGCGCATCAGGGAGGCTTCGTTATCTACCGGCTGCAGCGCCGCTGCCAGCCAGGCCGCATAGTGCTGCCACTCTTCGGGCTGCGGCGGTTGCTGCTGCAGCTGTTGCCACCACGCCGGATGCTGCTGCAGGTTGTCCACAATAAAGTCACTAAAGGTCAGCGCGCCAGCCTGCTGCGGCGTGATCGCCGTCAGCGGCAGGCCCAGACGTTCTGCCACGCTGGCGAGCTGCGCCTGCATCAGCGTCGGTAACGGTAACGACATCTTCCCTCCCTGATGATTGATGGTGCCGTAGCCTTAGCGTTTCGCACCGTTATTCAGCCAGAACGGCGGTTGACGGATCGCCAGATTAACCAGCTGAATCAGACCGCGCTCCTGTTTTTCACGAATGGCGTGCTGCAACTCCTGCCAGCCCGCCAGCCACTGGCTGACCTCTTCAGCCGGATACGCCCCTGCCAGCAGGTGCACCGCCAGCAACTGGCGGTTCAGGCGCGTGGCTTTGTCCTGAAATTCATTAAACAGCTGCACGTCGACGAAGGTTTCACGCAGATCCGCGCCGATGCGCCCCAGCATGATGTCGCTGAAGCGTTTAAACGATCCCTGCAGCTTACTTTTGCTCTTCTCGTCCAGCCACGGCTGCCACTGCGACTCCACCAGCCAGTGAGTAAGTGCTAACTGGGCTTCGACCGAGGTCGGTGAGAAGCAGACGGTTTCCGCGCTGGTCTCGCTGTCCGCCAGCAGCTCTTCCAGTCGGGTCAGCTTCTGACGCAGTTCGCTATTGGCCTTGCGTGGCACCAGCGTGCCAAACAGGGAAAACGCCTGACGCAGCGTTTCCAGCGCTTCAATTACCCGTGCCCGGGCGTCTTCATTACCGCGCAGCCAGACCTCTTCGTGGTACTGCCAGTGGCCGAGCGCCGCGCTCATGGCGTGAACCATGCCCTGCTCCACTGTGGCTTTGGCGGCAATTTTCTGCAGCGGCAGCGCGCGCAGCGGTCGCGGCGCGTTGCCCTGCGCCAGCTGATAACCGCGTGCCGCTTTGCTCAGGCTGCCGAGGCGCAGGCCGCCCGTGGCGATCAGCGCACTGGCGAAGGTCAGCATATCGCTGCGGGTTCCACGCTTAAGCTCCAGCTCCACTTCATACAACGGCTCGCTCAGCTCCCCTGCGGCAACGCTGCCGGAATCGAAAGCCACTTCAATTTCGCTGTCGCCAACGCTCACCAGCCAGGTTTCACGCTGGAAATGGGTGCTGAACAGCGGCTGCAAACGCGACTGAAGCGCGACAATATCGGTCCCCTGCGGCCAGATCTCTGCCGGCAGGCGGGCAATGTCCAGCTGCGGCTCGCTGAGGTCGACGTTGTATTCCGGACGCTGATGCAGACCGCCCAGCGTTTTGCCGGCGGTTTTCAGCGTCATTTCATAGCGCTGATCCACGCCGCGAATCCGCAGGCCCATATCCCAGCGGCGCAGCTGGTTGTCATCGGTTTCGTAATAGATGTTGGTCAGCTCACGCGCGGCGTGATGCTGATGTGGCCAGGCGGCAAGCGTCTGCGTCAGTTTTTCGGCGGCTTGCGGGGTGGCAATGAACTTTAATTCGATTTCGATGGTCATAATTTTTTATTCAATACGCTGCTGGCACTTACGAGTTTAATCTGGCGAAGAGTAATGCACCGCAAGCCTGCTGTCTCTGCTTTCTTGTGCTTTTACGACCCTTTTCGCACCGCATTGAGACCAGGATAGTTCTCATTCAGATTTATGCGAAGCGACTCCAGACTGTGCCGGTAAATTTACGCCCATCATGAAAAAACGATATCGAATGAAAAAAATCACACTTGCCGCTCTCTCTTTGCTGGCTTTCAGCGCCATCGCACCGGCCCACGCGGCCGATGAAAAACGTTACATCTCCGACGAATTATCCACCTGGGTACGCAGCGGCCCTGGCGATCAGTATCGCCTGGTTGGCAAGCTGAATGCCGGGGAGGAAGTCACGCTGCTGCAAACCAATAATGACTCGCAGTACGCGCAAATCCGCGATGCAGAAGGCAAAACTAACTGGATTCCGCTGTCGCAGCTCAGCGCCTCTCCCAGCCTGCGCACCCGCGTGCCGCAGCTGGAGCAACAGGTCAAAGAGCTGACCGACAAACTGGCGAACATTGATAACAGCTGGAATCAGCGTACGTCAGAGATGCAGAACAAGGTGGCCAACAGCGACGGCACCATCAACGGCCTGAAAGAAGAGAATCAGAAGCTGCGCAACGAGCTGATTGTGGCGCAGAAGAAGGTCAGCGCCGCTAACGTTCAGCTGGATGACAAACAGCGCACCATCATCATGCAGTGGTTTATGTATGGCGGCGGCGTGCTCGGCGTCGGTCTGCTGCTCGGTCTGCTGCTGCCGCACATGGTGCCGCGCCGCAAGAAAAACGATCGCTGGATGAATTAAAGCCGCCACGCCATTTGTGGTTTGCCTGGAGGGGATCGTAAGATGCCCCTTTTGGCATGCCCGCTTTTTCGCCAAAGTATGCAACAATAACGTAACAAGCGTGCGCAGCACGCAAAAGTGGATTGCCTCTGGAGTGGTTGAGTGAAGACGTTTCTGGTCGGTGGCGCAGTGCGTGATGCCTTACTGCGTTTGCCGGTAAAAGATAGAGATTGGGTGGTGGTGGGCGCAACGCCCGACAGCATGCTGGCGCAGGGCTATCAGCAGGTGGGCCGGGATTTTCCGGTTTTTTTACATCCTGAAAGCCGCGAAGAGTATGCGCTGGCGCGCACCGAACGCAAAAGCGGCAACGGTTATACCGGCTTCGTGACCCAGTTCGCGCCGGACGTGACGCTGGAGCAGGATTTACAGCGTCGCGATCTGACCATCAATGCCATCGCGCAGGCTGCTGACGGCACGCTGATCGACCCTTATCACGGCCAGCAGGATTTGCAGCAGCGCACCCTGCGTCACGTGTCGGCAGCTTTTAATGAAGATCCGCTGCGCGTGCTGCGCGTGGCGCGTTTTGCTGCCCGTTTCGCCCACCTCAATTTCCGCGTGGCACCTGAAACCCAGGCGCTGATGCGCGAGATGGCGCACAGCGGTGAACTGGCGCACCTCACCGCAGAGCGGGTGTGGAAAGAGACGGAAAAAGCGCTGCTGACGCGCAATCCTCAGGTCTATTTCCAGCTGCTGCGCGACTGCGATGCATTGCAGGTGCTGTTCCCGGAAATCGACAACCTGTACGGCATTCCGGCCCCCGTTAAGTGGCATCCGGAGATCGATACCGGCGTCCACGCGCTGATGACGCTGACCATGGCCGCAGCGCTCTCCGACCAGCTTGACGTGCGCTTCGCCACGCTGTTCCACGATGTGGGTAAAGCGCTGACGCCGCCAGAGAAGTGGCCGAGCCATCATGGTCACGGCCCGGCCGGTGTACCGATTGTTGAAGCGCTGTGCCAGCGACTGCGCGTGCCGAATCAGGTGCGCGATCTGGCCCTGGTGGTGACGGAGTTTCACGATGTGGTGCACACCATTGAACGCCAGCCGGCTGACGCGCTGGTAGCGTTGTTTGACCGCATCGACGCCTGGCGCAAGCCCGATCGCGTGGAAAAGATGGCACTGACCAGCGAAGCCGACGCTCGCGGGCGCACGACGCTGGAGAGCATGGCTTATCCGCAGGGCGATTATCTGCGGCGCGCGTTTGCGCTGGCGCAGGCGGTGCCCACTAAAGCGGTGGTGGAGGCCGGTTTCACAGGCGCGGCGGTGCGGGAAGAGCTGACGCGTCGGCGCGTGCTGGCGTTGCAGGAAGGGTTAATCGACGCGCGGCCAGCGTAACCGGCCGCGCCTCACGCATTACATAAAGATGGCGTAAACCGCTGCCGCGACGATAAAGCGGTAGATGGCAAACGACACAAACGAGATACGTTTGATCAGCTCAAGGAACACTTTGATCGCCAGCAGCGCGACAATAAAGGCGGTCACGAAGCCCACGGCAAACATCGGGAAATCCTGCATCGTCAGGAAGCCCATGCTCTTGTAGAGATCGAGTCCGGTAGCACCGATCATCATCGGTACCGCGAGGATGAAGGAAAACTCGGACGCCGCATAGCGGCTGACGCCCATCAGCATACCGCCGGAGATGGTGGCGCCGGAACGCGAGAAGCCCGGCCACAGCGCCAGACACTGGAAGCAGCCAATCATAAATGCCTGGCGATAGGTGATGTCATCAATGCCCACCGCTTTCGGCTGCTTTGGCTTGAGATATTCCGCCGCCAGCAGCAGCACACCGCCCACCACCAGCGCGTACATCACGTTGATCGGGTTAAACAGGGTTTTAATCTGGTCATGCAGCACCAGGCCAATCACCACTGCCGGCACCATACCCAGCAGGATGTGAATCAGCGTCAGTTTTCCGCTGCCGACGCCTTCGTGGCGCTCCTGGCCGAAGTGAATGCCGATCAGGCCAAACAGCCGGCGCCAGAACATCACGACTACGGCGAGGATTGAGCCCAGCTGGATCACCACTTCAAAGGTTTCCGCCTTCTCACCCTCGAACCCCAGCAAATGGCCAACAATAATCATGTGGCCTGTGGATGAGACCGGCAGGAACTCCGTAAGGCCTTCCACAACCCCCAGGATTGCAGCTACCCATAGCTGATGAATGTCTGCCATCAAATTTTACCCTCTATCCGTTTTAAACAGTAAAAAGGCGGTCGCGCACCGCTACCGCCTGAAATTATGCCTGCACCTTGCTGAAGGAAACCTTAAGGATTTCGGTCACTTCCCCTTCATCAGCGCAGCGGCCTCCACTGAGACACACCATAATTTGGTTTGGTTTCATTGTGATGGCAATCACGCAGGATTTATTTAGGAATAGTCCCGCGCTCAATTCTCACGCCCACGCTCGCCGCCTGGGCGACAGCCCCCGGTTTACCTACCTTCACGCGTACTCCGGGCGTTTTGAAACGATTCATCAACAGATCGGCGATTTCTTCCGCCACCCGTTCGACCAACGCAAAACGCTGCCCCTGCAGATGACTGAGGATTGCTTCGGTGACATCGGCGTAGCTCAGACAGTGGTTCACATCGTCGCTCACCGCCGCCTGACGGTTGTCCCACGCCATTTCGACATCGAGCACCAGCTTCTGCTGCATGCCCTGTTCCCAGTCGTAAACGCCAATGGTGGTGAACACGGTGAGTTGTTCTATAAATACGATATCCATGATGTCACTCTCTGTTTTTGGCTTAGCCGGATACCACTTCCGGCGGATTATGCGTATTATCCACGCTTATCGAGAACAAAACGACCCAAAAGGAACGGTACGAAGCTATGAGTGCTATCGCGCTTGGTATGATTATTTTCGCGTATCTTTGCGGCTCGATTTCCAGTGCGATCCTGGTTTGTAAACTCGCTGGTTTACCCGATCCCCGCAGCGCAGGCTCTGGCAATCCAGGCGCCACCAACGTGTTACGTATTGGCGGTAAAGCCGCCGCTGCCGCGGTACTGATTTTCGACGTGGCGAAGGGAATGGTGCCGGTATGGATCGCCTGGTGGCTGCACGTCACGCCGATGTATCTTGGTCTCACGGCCATCGCCGCCTGCCTCGGCCATATCTATCCGGTGTTTTTCCGCTTTCGCGGCGGTAAAGGTGTGGCCACCGCGTTTGGAGCCATCGCGCCGATTGGCTGGGACCTGACCGGCCTGATGACCGGCACCTGGCTGCTGACGGTGCTGCTCAGCGGCTACTCATCGCTGGGCGCGATCGTCAGCGCGTTGATTGCCCCGTTTTACGTATGGTGGTTTAAGCCGCAGTTCACCTTTCCGGTGTCGATGCTGTCATGCCTGATTTTGCTGCGCCATCACGACAATATTCAGCGCCTGTGGCGCGGTCAGGAAAACCGCGTGTGGAAGCGTAAAAAGAAGAAATAAAAAAACCGGCGCGCAGCCGGTTTTTTATTATCAGATGGCCGGTAATTCCGCCAGTGGCCAGCGTGGCCGCACGCTGACACCCAGCTCACCGCGCGTGCCGCCTTTCAGCCGCACCATGCCGGCATAGGCAATCATCGCGCCGTTGTCAGTGCAGAACTCCGGACGGGCATAAAACACCTCGCCGCCGCGCGCGCTCATCATGGTTGCCATGCGTTCGCGCAGCGTGCGGTTGGCGCTCACGCCGCCGGCAATCACCAGGCGTTTGAAGCCGGTCTGCTCCAGCGCACGCTTGCATTTGATCATCAGCGTGTCCACTACCGCATCTTCAAAGGCGCGGGCAATATCGGCACGCGCCTGTTCGTCACCGTCATGTTCGCGAATGGTATTCGCTGCGAAGGTTTTCAGGCCGGAGAAGCTAAAGTCCAGTCCCGGACGATCGGTCATCGGACGCGGGAACTTAAAGCGATCCGGTGTGCCCTGCTGCGCCATGCGCGACAGCATCGGGCCGCCCGGATAATCCAGCCCCAGCAGCTTGGCGGTTTTATCGAACGCTTCCCCGGCGGCATCGTCAATCGATTCACCCAGCAGCGTATATTCACCAATGCCGGTGACGCTGATCAGCTGCGTGTGGCCGCCGGAGACCAGCAGTGCCACGAACGGGAATGCCGGTGGGTTGTCTTCCAGCATCGGCGCCAGCAGATGGCCTTCCATGTGATGCACCGGCACCGCCGGCACGTTCCAGGCGAACGCCAGCGCGCGACCAATGGTGGCGCCAACCAGCAGCGCACCGACCAGGCCGGGACCGGCGGTGTACGCCACGGCGTCAATCTCTCCGGCCTGCAAGCCCGCCTGTTTCAGCGCGGCCTGGATCAGCGGCACGGTTTTCCGCACGTGATCGCGCGAGGCCAGTTCCGGCACCACGCCACCGTAATCGGCATGTAATTTCACCTGGCTATATAATTGATTCGCCAGCAGACCGGACGCATCGTCATAAATCGCGATGCCGGTTTCATCGCAGGACGTTTCAATACCCAGAACTCGCATAGCTTTATCACCCTCTTCTTGCGGCGCGCAGTGTAGCACAGGCCGGCTGACGCCTGCGCCCTTCCGCACGCGAAAAAGTGTTTTTCTGTCGCGCAAAGAGTGCGCTATACTCCACGGCCTGAAAAAACCGGCAGCCGCACAGGCAAACGCTCCTGTTGGTTCTAAATTGTCCATGGTGCTTTACAAGCCAGCCGCGCCTGGAGTAAAATGCTGCACCATTTTGAAAAGTGCTGGCGCCGCAGTCAGCAGCAAAAACCGAATTTTATCGAGGTGAGAGTTACATGCCGGTAATTAAAGTACGTGAAAACGAGCCATTCGACGTAGCACTGCGTCGCTTCAAGCGTTCCTGCGAGAAAGCAGGCGTTCTGGCTGAAGTTCGTCGTCGTGAGTTCTATGAAAAACCAACGACTGAACGTAAGCGCGCTAAAGCGTCTGCTGTTAAGCGTCACGCCAAGAAACTGGCTCGCGAAAACGCACGCCGCACTCGTCTGTACTAATTTCTTTTCGGAAGTTCGCTTCCGCCGCGTGTTAAACGCAGACAGAGTCAAGTAAGAGGCCGTGCTTTCCGAAAGGAAGCGCGGCTTGTTGCCGTTTATGAGCTGAAAAACCGGGGCTTATGGCTGGACGAATTCCACGCGTATTTATCAATGATTTACTTGCCCGCACGGACATCGTGGATCTTATCGATGCCCGCGTTAAGCTGAAAAAGCAGGGTAAGAACTATCACGCGTGCTGTCCTTTCCATAACGAAAAAACCCCCTCTTTCACCGTAAGCGGCGAAAAGCAGTTCTACTACTGCTTTGGTTGTGGTGCCAAAGGCAACGCTATCGACTTCCTGATGAATCACGATCGTCTGGATTTCGTCGAGAGCGTAGAGGAACTTGCCACGCAGCACGGCTTAGAAGTGCCGTACGAAGCGGGCAACGGTCCGAGCCCGATGGAGCGCCACCAGCGCCAGAGCCTGTATCAGCTGCTGGAAGGTTTAGACAGCTTTTATCAGCAGAGCCTGCGTAATCCGCAGGCGAAATCAGCACAACAGTATCTCGCCACACGCGGTCTGAGCCAGCAGGTGATCGATCACTTTGCCATTGGCTATGCGCCAGCCGGCTGGGACAACGTGCTGAAGCGTTTCGGTCAGCAGAAAGAAGATCGTGAATCGCTGATGGAAGCGGGCATGCTGGTCAGCAATGACAGCGGCCGCACCTACGATCGTTTCCGCGATCGCGTGATGTTTCCGATTCGCGACAAGCGCGGACGCGTGATTGGTTTTGGGGGCCGCGTGCTGGGCAACGATACGCCCAAGTACCTGAACTCACCGGAAACACCGATTTTCCATAAAGGCCGCCAGCTGTACGGCCTGTATGAAGCGCAAAAAAATCATCCGCAACCGGCGCGTCTGCTGGTGGTGGAAGGCTATATGGACGTGGTTGCGCTGGCGCAGTTCGGCATTGATTATGCTGTCGCCTCGCTGGGCACCTCGACCACGGCGGAACATATCCAGCTTTTGTTCCGCTCGACCGATAACGTGATCTGCTGCTACGACGGCGACCGCGCCGGTCGTGAAGCTGCATGGCGTGCGCTGGAAACCGCATTGCCTTACATGAATGACGGTCGTCAGCTACGCTTTATGTTTTTGCCCGACGGCGAAGACCCGGATACCCTGGTGCGTAAAGAGGGCAAAACAGCGTTCGAAGCACGGATGGAGCAGGCCATGCCGCTCTCCACGTTTCTGTTCGACAGCCTGATGCCGCAGGTGGATCTGAGTACGCGCGACGGCCGTACCAAGCTGGCGACGCTGGCGCTGCCGCTGATTAGCCAGATTCCGGGCGAAACGCTGCGGATTTATATGCGTCAGACGCTGGGTAATAAACTCGGCATTCTGGACGATAACCAGTTAGACAAGCTGATGCCGAAGCAGGCGGAAAGCGGTACCGCGCCGGTGGCGCCGCCGATGAAACGCACCACCATGCGCGTGCTGATTGCGTTGCTGGTGCAGAATCCGCAATTTGCCGCCATCGTGCCTGCGCTGGACGGGCTGGAGCAGTCTAAATTAGCGGGATTGCCACTGTTTGTGGAGTTAGTCCGCCGTTGTACTGAGAATCCTGGCCTGACCACCGGACAGCTACTAGAGTTATATCGCGGGACAGAATTTAGCCAGCCCCTTGAAACACTGGCCACCTGGAACCACATGATCGTAGATGACGAAGCGGAAGAAGTGTTCCAGGACTCGCTGGCAAGCATCTATGATGCTGCGCTGGAGCAGCGCCTCGAAGCACTCATTGCGCGCGACCGGACGGAAGGCCTGAGCGCCGCCGAACGCCGTGAATTCTGGGCATTAAGCCAGGCATTAGCCAAAAAATAAGATTTTACCGGGTCAGAATGATGAAGGCTGATAACGCCGCCGTTCTTGCCTGATGTTTCTGGTTTATGGACGCTGTAAGCGAAGCCGGAAGCAATGCATACATACCATAGGCGTTAACGTCGCTGTCAGTTTCAAGCTGCCAGCGCGCAGCAACCGGAGCGTACTGGCGTACGTGAGGGATTGCGAGCACTGCCAGCATTGAAAATGGCAAGTAAGTTAGCGCCGGACAGAATATTAAGCGGCTTAAGTGCCGATTTACGATGGGCCAAAGCCCTGGCCGCGTTGAAGGCAGCGGCAAAAATACAACGCCTTCACTGTTATAGTTGGCTCGCTGCCGACCGACACCAATCTAATTAACAGAAGTGTGGATACCGTCTTATGGAGCAAAACCCGCAGTCACAGCTTAAGCTGCTTGTCACCCGTGGTAAGGAGCAGGGCTATCTGACCTATGCTGAGGTCAATGACCATCTGCCGGAAGATATCGTCGACTCCGATCAGATCGAAGACATCATCCAAATGATCAACGATATGGGTATTCAGGTGGTGGAAGAAGCCCCGGATGCCGATGATCTGATGCTGAATGAAAACAGCACCGATACTGACGAAGATGCCGCGGAAGCTGCCGCTCAGGTATTATCCAGCGTTGAATCTGAAATTGGCCGTACCACCGACCCGGTACGCATGTACATGCGTGAAATGGGTACCGTTGAGCTGCTGACGCGCGAAGGCGAAATCGACATCGCCAAGCGTATCGAAGACGGTATCAACCAGGTGCAATGCTCTGTCGCCGAATACCCGGAAGCAATCACCTACCTGCTCGATCAGTACGATCGCGTTGAAGCGGGCGAGTCACGCCTGTCTGACCTGATCACCGGTTTCGTCGATCCGAACGCCGAAGAAGATCTGGCGCCAACCGCGACCCACGTCGGTTCTGAGCTGTCAGAAGAAGACCGCGACGACGACGAAGAGGAAGACGAAGAGAGCGACGACGACAGCTCCGACGACGATAACTCTATCGATCCGGAACTGGCGCGCGAGAAGTTTAACGACCTGCGTACGCAGTACGAAACCACGCGCAACGTGATCAAAGCCAAAGGCCGCAGCCATGCGGACGCCGTGGCCGAGATCAACAATCTCTCTGAAGTGTTTAAACAGTTCCGCCTGGTACCGAAGCAGTTCGACTACCTGGTGAACAACATGCGTGAAATGATGGAGCGCGTGCGCACGCAAGAGCGCCTGATCATGAAGCTGTGTGTTGAACTGTGCAAAATGCCGAAGAAAAACTTCATCACCCTGTTTACCGGTAATGAAACCAGTGAGAGCTGGTTCAAAGCGGCACTGGCCATGAACAAGCCGTGGTCAGAAAAACTGCAGGAAGTGGAAGAAGACGTCATGCGTTCGCTGCAGAAACTGCTGCAGATTGAAGAAGAGACCGGCCTGACCATTGAGCAGGTGAAAGACATCAACCGTCGTATGTCGATCGGCGAAGCCAAAGCGCGTCGTGCGAAGAAAGAGATGGTTGAGGCTAACCTGCGTCTGGTGATCTCCATCGCCAAGAAGTATACCAACCGTGGCCTGCAGTTCCTCGACCTGATTCAGGAAGGCAACATCGGTCTGATGAAAGCGGTGGATAAGTTTGAATATCGCCGTGGCTATAAGTTCTCAACTTACGCCACCTGGTGGATCCGTCAGGCTATCACCCGTTCCATCGCCGACCAGGCGCGTACCATCCGTATTCCGGTGCATATGATTGAGACCATTAACAAACTCAACCGTATTTCGCGCCAGATGCTGCAGGAGATGGGCCGCGAGCCAACGCCGGAAGAGCTGGCTGAGCGCATGCTGATGCCGGAAGATAAAATCCGTAAGGTGCTGAAAATCGCTAAAGAGCCGATCTCCATGGAGACGCCGATTGGTGATGATGAAGATTCGCATCTGGGCGACTTTATCGAAGACACCACGCTGGAGCTGCCGCTGGATTCCGCGACCTCGGAAAGCCTGCGTTCTGCTACCCACGATGTGCTGGCTGGCCTGACCGCGCGTGAAGCCAAAGTCCTGCGTATGCGTTTCGGTATCGATATGAATACCGACCACACGCTGGAAGAGGTGGGCAAACAGTTTGACGTAACGCGTGAGCGTATCCGTCAGATTGAAGCCAAAGCGCTGCGTAAACTGCGCCATCCGAGCCGCTCGGAAGTGCTGCGTAGCTTCCTCGACGATTAATCGTTTTGGTCAGTAAAAACCCCGGCTAGCCGGGGTTTTTTATTGTCTTCAGTATGGCGTCAGCCCTTTCTCCTGCATCACGCTGCGCGCCTTGTCGCTCTGCAGGTATTTCACGAACTTCGCCGCAGCCTGCTGCTGCTGGCTGCTGCGCGTGATCACCGCACCGTACAGCGTATCCTGCTGTGCCGCCGGCGGAATCAGTCCCACGATAGTAATACCTTTCACCGCCTTCAGCTCGCTGTTCTGCTGGAAGCCCAGCTCGGCTTTGCCCTGCGCGACCGCCTCACCCACCGGCGTGGCCGGAATCACGGTGATCTTCGCCGCCGTTTTCGGGCCCAGCTGCAGCTTATCCAGCATCTTGCTCTGAATATATTTGCCGCTGGCGCTGTCAGACACGGCGATGCTTGAGGCGGAGGTCAGTACCTGTTTGAACTTCGCGACGGTACTGATATCCGGCGGCGTGGTGCCCTGCTTCACCGCCATGGCGATGTACGAGTGCGCCAGCACCTGATGGCTGGCGCTATCCACCCATTTGGCCTGCTCCAGCGGCTTGATGGCGTAATCCACCATTACCAGCACATCGGCGCTTTCATGGCGTTTAAGGCGATTAGGAATCGCCTGCGGCGTATCACCCATCGACGGCGCCGCTTCCAGCTCAATGCTGTCACCGCTCTGCTGCTGATAATCCTGCTTCAGGCTTTCAATCACCGGGTACATACCGCCGGAACTGAATACCTTCAGCGTTGCGGCCTGGACGCCCGGTTGCGCCGTCAGCAGCAGTGCCGCCAGAACCATGGTGCGTTGCTTCATCTCCCTGCTCCTTTTTTTGCGTGGAGCATCCGGTGTAGCCAGAAACAAAACGATGAACAACGTTATTACCTGATGAAACAGAGCCAGCTCACGCCTTATTCTGTAACCAATCATGAAGCTGGCGATAAGCGGCGACCATCTCTTCCAGCGAAGCGCGGTTTAATCCGCTGGGATTGGGCAGCACCCATAAATGGGTTTCGCCCAGCAACTGCGGCTGCTCGCCCCATGCCACGTTGCGCTGACGAAACGCCTTCTGAAACGCATCCTTACCCAGCACCGCCAGCGCGCGCGGCTGAAAGCGCAGCACCTTTTCCTGCAGACGCGCGCCGCCGTCACGCAGCTCCGCGCCCGCCAGCTCGCTGGCCTGAATGGTGGGGCGCTCTACCAGCATGGTGATGCCGCAGCCGGTCTCCAGCAGCCGCTGTTCCTGCTCAGGCAGCAGCTGTTCGCGGGTGAATCCGGCCTGATGGATCACCTTCCAGAAGCGGTTGCCGGGATGCGCAAAGTGAAAACCGGTATGCGCCGAAGATTTGCCCGGATTGATGCCGCAAAACAGCACCTGCAAATCGGGTGCGATGATGTCGCGGATGTCGTGATCGCTCATGCTGTCACCAGCCCGGCGCGCAGTTTGACTGCCTGACGCGTCACCTCCAGCATCCGGCGCGCTTCCGCCTCGTCAGTGCAGGCGCGCGCCAGCGCCAGCGAACCGACCATTTCGGCCTGCATGCTGCTGGCGATGCTCTCCGCCTGCGCATGCCCCAGCTGCTGCAGCGCCTGCACCAGCTGGCGCCGCACCGCTTCGCGCTTCGTTGAAAACAGCGCCCGCGCATCCGGCGGTAAATGCGCCACTTCGCTGACCAGCGCCGGTATCGGACAGCCCTCGCCCGGCGCGCTACAGTGCTGGTCCGACAGATAGCGATCGATCCACTGGTTCAGCCGTTCAGCCGGATCCTCAATCGCCAGCACGGCGGCAAAACGCTGCGCCGAGTCGGCAAACATCTCGCTAATCACCGCTTCGACCAGCGCTTCACGCGAGGCAAAGTGCGCATAAAACCCACCGTGCGTCAGGCCAACGCGCTTCATCAGCGCTGCCACGCCAATGCCTTCGGTGCCGCATTCGCGCATCACCACCGCCGCTTCTTCCAGAATGCGCTGCCGCGTACGCGCCTTATGGCTTAGCTTTTCCATCGGTTGTTACCCTGCTCATCGTTAATGGCAATCAGTGTAATTATTACGATCGTCATATTCCAGCTTGACGATGGATATGATGGTCGTCATATTATCAGCACACCAATATGACGACCATCATACAGAGGGCTTTTCCATGTCACACCAACTGGCTTTAATCACCGGCGCTTCCAGCGGTATCGGCGCAACTTACGCTAAACAGCTGGCCGCACGCGGCAACGACCTGATTCTGGTGGCGCGCGATGCTGCACGTCTGAGCGCACTGGCGCAGTCGCTGCACGAAGCGCACGGCGTTGAAGTCAGCGTGCTGGCCGCGGACCTGACGCGCCATGAGGATCTGGCGCGTATTGATAGCGAGCTGCAGAACAATACGCGTATTACCACGCTAATCAACAATGCGGGCATGACGGTGGAAGGCGAGTTTATCGACGCCAGCATCGACCAGACGCAAACCATGCTGGCACTGAACGTGGTGGCGCTGACGCAGCTCTCTCACACGGCTGCGCAGGTTTTCCGCAGCCGCAACGCGGGCACCATCGTGAATGTGGCGTCGGTACTGGCGCTGGTCAACGAACAGGCAAACGGGGCCTACAATGCGACGAAAGCTTTTGTGCTCTCGCTGACGCGGAATATGCAGCGTGAGCTGGCGGGCCACAACGTACGCGTACAGGTGCTGCTGCCGGGCCTGACGCGCACCGAGATCTTTCAGCGCACCGGGCGCTCGGTGGATGACCTGCCGGCAGAGATGGTGATGGAGGTCGACGACTTAGTCGCCGCCGCGCTGCGCGGTCTGGATGACGGCGAAGCGATCACCATCCCTTCGGTAGAAGATATGGGCCTGTGGCACAGCTTTGAGCAGGCGCGCGGCGCCATCCTGCCATTTATCTCGCTGAATAAGCCCGCCACGCGCTATCGCTGAACCTGCGCATCCTGAGACAAGGCAGCAGCAAGCCTTGTCTCAAAAACGCGACAGCAGTGGGCGCTTATTGCCCGCTTCTGCTTGGGCTCGGGGATTTTTTGCTGTGAGATCAAGGACTCAGTGATTGCGGGAATTTTCACCAACCGATTGAGCAACGCTGGATCGCCCCACCGAGATACTTTATAATCCCCGCTCCGCTGGCCCCTTAGCTCAGTGGTTAGAGCAGGCGACTCATAATCGCTTGGTCGCTGGTTCAAGCCCAGCAGGGGCCACCAAATAAAACAAGGAGTTAGATGAGAAATCGTCTGACTCCTTTTTCTTTGGATGCGATTCAGGTGATGTAGTGGGTGACGTAAGTGAATGGCTGGGTGACGCAAGCAGCTTGGGTTTAAATGTCTGTCTGGATGTTTGCCAGAATCCTGATTTCCTGTTTTCGAAAAGCCTTACAGCCGTTCGATTCAATCATCAACACAGCCTTATCTGAACCATCCCAGGATTACAGGTCAAAAACAAGTTATGAGTTTCGACGATTCCATTCAGCAACTGCGCAAAGAACAGCTCGCGCACCAGTCAGATGCAGAACTCTTTATCAGTGTTAAGTCTCTTTTTGAACAGCTTAAACAACTTTACGCAGATCAAAGTCACAATGCCTTGTGTCTTCTGGCATTGAAAAAGTATCGAAGTGCAAAAGTGCAGCCATCACTTCACTGGTTTAGTGATGGACGTTGGAGCGATATTCCGCCAGTTGCCTTTTTTCAGCTTTTAGATAAACACGGCGCACCAAACATAGGTGCCCCTGATTACTATCCGAATGCTGAGGCAGCACTGCGAGCAGTGAGAGATGATGTCATGAATACTAATAAGCTGGCTGATTGTGGTTTTCTTCGTACAGAAATTACTGCTGCGCTTGGGATTACACTTGATACGGCAAGACCAGAAGAGCTGGCAAGTGAACAAGATAGCTCGGACATAAAAGCCGAAAACCTGGTACTTAAAGAAAAAATTGAGGCGCTGGAAAAACGTCTGGCTGCTCCTATAGAGAAAGCCGAAACTTATGCAGCTAAACGGGAAGAGTTTCTCATTGCTGTCATAGCCAGTTTGTACGATAAAAACAGGCTCACCTCTTCAAAAGATCTACTGCCAAAAGCACCAGAGCTTTTGAGGTTGGTCGAAAGTAAGATCCCGCTATTCTGGCCAGCGGAAGGGTGTTTTCCAATGAGTGAAGAGCAATGCCTGAAAAATCTTCGGGAATCGATTAGCCTGCTTGAACGCGACGTGACTGATCTTCATCAGTTGCGGATTGAAAAGAGACAGATGCAAAAAACAAGAAAAATTAAGTCATCTTAATCAGCAGGATAACAAAGGTCACCAAGGTATCTTTCTAAGGTATCCACGACATAAACCCTCTCGGTTTTTAAGATACGTTTCATATTGATTCGCTACCGAGAAATTTAACATGAAACATATCAATTCTTTATCAACGACTGTCAGTCACCTTCCGGGCCCTCAACGTCTGATCCGTATATGTGAGATGCTTGATCTCCTGAATTGCAGCCGAACCACCCTTTACCGCTGGGTAATCAGCGGTGAGTTTCCTGCGCCAAAAAAACGTGCAGGCAGAACTATGGGCTGGACAGTCACACAGTATCAACAGTGGCTCGATAACTGCTGCTAAACCTCTAAGCAAGGCTGGAATTTCCAGCCTTTCTTTTTATCTGCTGATGCAACCATTTGAAACAACAAGCGCATCAAATCGTTATCAATCCGTGATTCTGATACATCCGTAACCCTATGATAAACAGTAAAATTGGCAGTCTGGATTCAGCCCATCAGGAGCCGGTAATTAATAATATTACGCGCAGTACGGTTTATCCGGATATCCGGGCTAAAGGCGAGTTTCTGTATGACGATGTTCTCTGGCCAGTCATGCCTGAAGAGAGTCAGCAGGATGTGAAGATCATGAATTCTCTGTTCAAGGCAGTTGATAGAACTTATGCCAGTTGCTCTCGCTTTCTGGCAATCCGTTATGATTTTCATCTGCCTCAATACACGGCTGACAACCGCGTTATTACCCGCTTTCATCAGCTATTGATTCCTGCTTTAAGGAAGGAGTATCCCAAAAGCTTTGCTCGGGTATTTTGGGTAAGAGAACAGAATCAGGCACCAGCACAGCATTATCATTACCTGTTGATGGTTGATAGCAACTACGTGCGTCATCCTCTTAAAATTAACAAGCTGGTGGAGAGCCGCTGGAAAATAGCAACGGGCGGAACGGTCTGGTTTCCAAAGCATGGTTACTACTTAATTCGAAAGAACAATGCTGAGGCTATGACCGCATTGTTACTGCGGGTGAGTTACTTTGCTAAGCGGCACTCTAAGGAAGGAATTGCTAAAGACATCGCGCGTTCCGGAACCCGGCATTACCCGTATTTGAAAAAAGAAAAACATACTAAAACTGCACGATTACGTACTCAGATTGCCCATTTTGATCGGGCACAAGCGCATTGCCCTCTTCCCGGAAAGCTGGATTCGCTTTTCACTCCCGCAGAGCACTCTGCTGGTAAGCCTACGGCACTAACTTTGTCAGATAGCCAACAATTGGATAAGGCTGCCTCACTGCCAATGAAGGCGCTCAGACGAGCGCTGCAGCGTTTTAGTACACTCAGGGGCCGCCTGCCTGACGGTAATAGCGTCGTGGCTGGTACTAAACTGAGCCCTCACTGGCACCGTCATTTTGAGCGTTATTACCGCTATTACTGGCCATGCAATATCAGCGTTTCACAGTATTGCCGCTGGTATTACCTAAATACGTCCACCGCAAGCCGCTATTTGTGTAACTACCCGGCTAATCTGGTTAATCCATGGTTGTTAGCGTGCTGGCTGTAAATATTTTGAAAGTTGATAAAGATGGAAAACAAAACAAGCAGAAACGCTAAAATTTCGCTGCCTCACTCACTTAATCGTAAGATGAAGACTTATGTAGGCGGCATTGATTGGCTAACCGGTTATGAAATTGTGCCGCTGACTGATGAACAGCGTATGCAAAGAAAGCAGCACCTGCATGCTCTGCCTGCAACGCTGGATGAGTTGTTTGAGCGTTTCCTGCTGCCTGCCATAGAGTGCGACGTGCATTACAAGGATTACAACTTCTGGAGCGAGACATGGCGTACCCAGTGGGCATATCACAAACAAAATTATCGTCGTGAAGCGATTTTGAATGGCGTAACGCAGCAACAATATGCACAAGCGCATAAGCTTCCTAAACGCTTGATGTACAACAATCTGCATAAATGTGGAGGTGCAGCAATCCGTGTGCTGTTTTGGGTTTATCATCGTCGGCAGTTCCACCAGCAGCAGCGGCTTACGGTTCAGGAATACATTTTTGAGCATCAGCTTCCTCAACGCACAGCGTATCGCCAGTTGTCGCGACAGCCAATGAGTAATATCTGGGCTCAGCATTTTGATAACTACTACGGTGATGCATGGTTGAGGCATTGTAACGTCAGAGAGTATGCGGATTTTTACGGTTTGAACGTCACCACTGCCCGCCAGTATCTTTTTAACTTTCCCATTGGGCTTTTTGACCCAATGTTAATTAAGCCTTGGATATGATTTTTCAACACATCGCTGAAGAATATGATCATGAATTCTGATCACTGGATAATGATCAAAACCGTCAAACGGTAAACAACGCAATGATCAAAATTTGAAAACCTATAATCAGTTTTTGTATATAAAACAAGCATGTCTTGACTGGAGTGAGAAAGAGACACACCTTGTGTTTTAACTTAGTGAACCGCTCTGGAAATCAGCGGCAGTTAGCACTACAGGCGCTTGATGATGAAATGCCCGGCTTTGCATGCGACTGTGCGTCTGCATAAGGCAGTAAGCTGCTGGTAGTGGAAAACTCTGAGGCGAAGCTCACAGACCTACTGCCCGTTGATTAAAATTTTATGATGTCAGTGATTTCTTGCAAATTTCCACTATGCGCTCTCAGAAGGTGTACCCTGTTGCAAGTCCGCTTTGTGCCAAAGTCGGACGTTCGGCTTATTGTTTTTAAGATTTTCTCAGTGTGACTTAATTTATGTTTTCTGAATCGCCACGAGTAATCCAGACGACTGCCGAGTCGTAGCGCAGGTTATCGCCAACTCTACGGCTGGCTTATGGGCGCTTTTTATGCCTAATCGGCTAAAGTCGAGGGCAAGAAGCGTGCACTGCTATCGGCTTAGCACGTTAGTTTTGAAAGCAGGACATGCACACCTCAACCAGCAAGACGGTTAAATAAGCTGGTATTTCTGATGCAAGATCTTGCTCTTTGCCCTCATTAGCCTCATTCAGGACGTTGTGCGGTTATTTTATAACCAAGATTTTCAAACGTTGTAATCAGCCGCTGAATAGAGCCGATACTCCATTGGTTGGTAATCAGCACCGTCTCACCAGAGATGAGCTCAATGGGCGCCTCATGAAAACGCTTTCGTCGTGACAGAGTGACGTCTGATTCCAACTTTATAAGACTGCGATGAACATCCTTTCCAAAGATCGATATAACAGAGTTTATATTCTCCGGTTCATTCTCCGCTATCCAGTCGCTTATAAGCTCAAAAGCCAAGTTACGCTTGTTATATGTCGCGCCTCTAAAAACAAATTTAGAATAATCTTTCTCAGATTTTTCATTTGCCTTCATGGCTTCTATTTCTTTGCGCTTTTGTCGGACAAGAAAATCTTTTGCCTCTGGCAACGGGATTATTTGTTCGAAATTCACCAGCAGTTTGTCGAGATGAAGATATGGACTTAGCCTGAAACAGCTGATATTAAGACCATTATTGTTAAGCCACAGGACTGTGTTTGTGACCTCTTTAGAGAAATCAGCTGATATTAAAACAATCCGCACCTGCGTATTAAAATCAGCAATTTCGCTTTCTTCTCTCTCACAGAAATTGAGGATTTCATTCTCTGCATTTTTTTCGACACCTTCTTTATCGAGATATTTTTGATAGCACTCAGCAGCTTCATGAAACGTCATTTGCGAAACCATAGCAGCATACCTTACTGCCTGAAGCTCCATATGGGCGCCCTGCTCATCACGTTTGAGCTCAATGACGACCAGATTGAAATTTTTATCGATGCAGAGCAAATCGATCCTGCGCTGACTGTCCTCCCAGTTATTAAACTCTTCCTGAATGACCATGCAGTCAGGAACGAAATGGCTTATCTTTCTGGCTAAGGCCGACTGGATATCTCTGCGTTCAAGAATGGATTCGCGCGCAAACGTCGTTTTTGAGACTGCCTGAAACTCCTGCTCTTCTAAAGTGAACAACCCCATACATTCTCCATGTAAGACATTTAAAAATTAATGTAATAAGCTCTTTGCCATCTTCAAGGCATCATTTGAAAACGTATCCGGGCAAGGCACGTCACAATCGCTCGTGCCCAATTCAGTTTTGCAACGTCAGTAACATCGCAAAGCAACGTAATCCACGCTGAGCCGGTGCCGCGCTGTTATTCATGCGCCGCCTCTTAAACCCAGCGTAAAATGGGCCGGGTTGCCGTCCCACAGAGCTCAGCGGAGCTCACGCTCAAAGTTATCCAGTAACGTCATCCGCTTTGCCAGATCCGAAAGCAATTCAGATTTAGGGGTTTCCTGCGGGACATGGCAGGAAAAGAAACCCAAAATTCTTCCGTTGGCTTCTTCCTCATACTCTTCCTCACTTCCCTCGGTGTTGAGCATCGCGATCGCTCTTTCACGCATCTGCTCATTTTCAAGATCGCAGGCGTAAGTGATCACTTCAAACCACTCATCCACCGTTCCGTTCAGATACAGAACCACATCTGAAGGTGAGAACCAGTGGGAACATTTAAAGCGCAGTACCGGAAAGCCAGACCAGTTAGTCAGACGGGCTTTGATCTCATAGCCCTTGTCGCTGAAATGTTCAGTAAGGTAACGCTGGCATTCTCCGGACAACGTTTTAATGACGGTTTTCTTGAGCTCTTCTATTTCTGCAATGCGATGGAGATTAGTCAGAACAAACGCTTCGGTTTCAGTTGTAACAGCAGGGTGGCTCACAAGTAACTCCAGATGCAGGACATACTCACGCAGTATGACCAGCCATTTGTTTAATGATGAAGCCATATAGGCTTCCCCGATCCGCGAAGACAATGCACCGGTAAGCTGCCGGTAACTGACCCCAACCCAGCCCTCAGGCGCACAACCGTTGGGTGATAACACCACGCAAAGGGGCGTTTTGCCCTGATACGCTTCCTGTTGAAGGCACGTGAGGTAATCATCAAAGGGATTATTCTGCAGATGCCAGACCTTGTTCTCGATGATCATTACCCAGTCTTCACCCTCAAGCAGGATGTCGATCCGGTTCCCTCTTCCAGTGCTGACTTCACGCTGAGGCGGTGCGGACAGTTGGGCGTTGAACGTGTTTGCTAGCCCCATGCAGCTGAACAGCGCCTCTGCCGCCAGTGGCCCCAGCCCGTGACCACCGTCAGGATCGAGAAAGAAGGCCAGCACATCGCTGACAGGATTTTCATAGTGCCCGCGGGCACCTGAGGAAAAAATATTCGCTTCCGTTTTACGTGGCTGGGGAAGGCTTTTCATCTGATTCAGCAACGCTTCCAGCGCTAAAATGTCCATTTTTTCTCCCGAAGCTTAGTCGTTCACGCGCGTGTATTCCGCATCAATCGCTTCCGCATCCGCACGCCAGCGGGCAAAGAGTGACTGTTGCTCCTGAATCGCCTGCATTGCGCGTTCAAGGCTCGCCATTTCATCCTGCATCAGTGCGAAACCGGTAAAATAATCGCGTGCGAATTCACTTCCTCCCAGCACACTGATTAATCCATCGCGTTGCTGGTTAAAGTTCGAAATCATGGAGTCGATCATTTTTTTGAACTCCGCCTCACGCTTTGCCTGGCTGTAGGTATCCCACAATTCCAGCGCCACGCCGGCGAACACCAGCGCCCCGTTCAGGCCTTTAGCAAATTTAATGGCTCCCCAAGGTTTAAACTTCAGCAATTTTCCCAGCTCTAACCCGGCCATTTTACCAACGGACACCACCCCATCACGAGCGGCAATCACGGTTGCACTGTTAATTAAGTTGCTCTTAACGACATAATTCAGACCCTGCTTGCCCATCGCCGCCATATTGCCGTTGTAGTGATTGATTTCAGCGCTGTAGCCCAGATGCATCTTCTGGATGGCATTGTTTACGGACTGCACGCGGCGGGCGAACTCGTTGTCCAGGCGGGTATCAATGATGATGCCTTGCTCACCGATTTCGCTCTCGAAAAACTCCATATAGGTTTCGAGACTTAGGCCCCGGGCGCGAAGTATCAAATCTTTAAAGTAGTCGAGTACAAAGTTATTGAGACTGATGCGCGCTTCCGCGATATCGCGCTGCATGGTCAGCAGCTCTTTGCTGAGCCGGACATGAATGGATGAGAGATCTTCTACTTCCTGTCGGATACGCACATCATTCGCGATGGCTTCCGGCAGCTTCCGGGTCAGGATATCCCTGATAACACTCTTTTTCGTTTCTTCACTCAGCGCCAGTGCTCCCCCGCTTTTTTCTATCTTGTCGCTCGTCGCGTCCTGCAGTTCACTGATATGAGACAGCGCACGGAATTTTGCCGGGTTATCCAGCCAGTATTCGGTCCCCATATCAAAAGGGTTAGCCGCGACGGCGACAATATTTAGCGCATCATGTTCCAGGGAAGTGAGCGCGATCAGGTCGTCCAAACGCGCACGCACGTTCTGGCGCTTCACCTCTACGTTGGCGGCGTAATCGTCCTCATCCTCCACGTCCGCTACTTCATCGAAGCGGCTGAGAACGAACACCGTACGTTCAAGCAGGTTCAGGGTACGGAAGAGCCATTCAAGGTCGGCCTTATGGCTCTCTTTTATCGGATTGGTGGAGTTCATGACATAGAGGATCAAATGCGCCTCACTGATGTACTTTTTGGTCATGTCCTTGTATTTTTCGACAGCCCGGGTGTCTTCGTTGAACTGTTCTTTGAAGCCAAACAACCCGGGCGTGTCAATCAGGACAAAGTCCGATCCCACGTCGTACACTTTGACTTCGTTGGAAGATTCCTGATGGCTGATATTCATGCTCGCTTTATCGAGACGCCCCATCCAGGCGGCAGCTATTGAGGTTTTCCCTTCGGAGAACCCTCCAATCAGCGCGATTTTTAATTTCCCGTTCGCGGCATTCTCTTTGGCCGCTTCAATTTTATTGATGAGCTGCACATCGACCGGGACGCCGACCTTCTCACCCTGCTCAAGAAAGGCGGTGAGTTCATCCAGAATGTGAACATTGCGGGACTGCTGCGCTTTAAAAACATCCAGCGTTTTTTCCATTACTTCGCTCCAGAAAAATCAATTCCAGTGGATAAAAGGCGTAATCCGGCCGCGGCCTGGATCAGGATCTCATTGATGCCCGAAACCTGTTTCACAGGCTCCTCCAGCATGTCTTTAATCTCAGCGATTTTCTCTTGCAGCTCCGGGAAGGCTTTTTGAATGCCGTCGACAATGGCGTCGTTCATGTGGGCAGCCACGTTGCTGAGATTTTTGTCAGCGGACTGCTTCTGCTGAGACATTTTGTAACTGGAGCTGATCATGCTGCGCAGGGCTTTGTAGGCCGCAAATGCCAGATTCGCCAGCGCCGGGCCGAGGACAAGCCACCCGGCGGGGTTCCAGAAAAGTAGCGCGCCGCCCGCGAGTGTCGCCAGAAGTCCCGTGACGTTGATGCCGTTATCGATATCAATCGTGAGGGGAATATTACTACTGAATCTGTGCGTCTGGAGGCGTGAAAAGGTATTGAGGATCCCGCGAGCGTGCTGCTGAAACTGCGCAACAATGTCACTGATCTCTGACTGAAAGCGCTCAAGTTCGGCTTTAAGTATCCCTGGAAGAGACTTTTCAAGCGAAGCGTGCTCTAGGCTAATCATGGCCTCCAGCTCACTTTTAAAGCGATCGTTACTGATATCACCGTCAATCACTTTATAGATACGCTCGCGCGTATGATTGCGGAAACGACTAACGCTCTCCTCCGCGCGGTCAATCAGACGCTGGCGCAGTGATTTCAGTGCGTGATCAAGCTGCTTGTGTGCGCTGTTTTTGTCCTCATTAAGCTGCCAGACAAGTTTTGCGTAGGTGTCTGACTGCAGCACGCTCACCTGTGCGGCAATGTCATCCAGCACAACGCGGGTTTTCTGTATGTTCGATCGGGCAATTTTTGACTTGCTGTCGGCGACAAGCTGTTGTGTCAGTACGCGCGCAAGCGCTGAAACGCCCGTTTTTTCGAGCAATTCTTCCGGGGTAAAGGCTTTCAGGAACTTATCGCGACTCTTCGCGTTGGGCCCACCGGGGACCAGGTGTTCGGCCAGACTGAGAAAAGCAGGCATGGCGCTGACAACCAGCGTTTGACGATAGTTTTTACCCAACTGCTCGCGCATTTTGTCGTCCAGATCCTGAATACTGTGCGCTTCATCCTCATTAACGAGGGGTCTTCCAAGCGCCATAGCATTCGTTACACGCTTATTGAACAACGTCCAGACTTCAGTCTGCGCATTGAGATGTGACCTGATTTTCTCCAGTGTGCCGGGATTATCCTCATCACCTTTCTGCGGCGCCGTGGCTTTACTGGTGACATAAAAAACGGCGTGCGCTTTCTCGACCGCGCGCTGTATCTGCTCGCGCACCTTGCTCTCCTTACCTTCAATACCGGGTACGTCCAGCAGGGCAAAGCGCTGACCGCACGACTCAAAAGGATAGAGAGTGGCGTCCAAGGTGAAATCGGACATACCCGTGCCGATGATTTCACCGTCCGCCAGTGCGTTCAGTTCGGCAAACTTTTCATCCATCCGCGCGCGCTGCTTCAGCATCGTCTGCCGTTGTGCATCACAGTCCGCTTTCTGCACGGCAAACGATTGTGTTTCCTGATGAATTTCTGCCTCTAATGCCTGCTGCTTCTGTTTCACCTGACGCCACTGCTTTTGCTCTTGAGATAAGATCCAAAGAGCCAGTAGCCGACGTATTGCTGACCAGCGCGTCTTCTGATCCTCAATCAACGTACTCAGCCGCGACAATTCTTTATCGAGTTCAGCTTCGCGATCTGAGTAGCGGCCTCGCACCTCCGCCAGGGCCTGACTTAGAGAGGCTGCTAATGCTTCGTTTTCTTTTAAAGCCCGATCAGCGTTTTCAAGCGCCTCTGGTGAGAGATCGTGTTGCTGCTGAAACTGGCGAAACGCTGCCTGCCGGGTGAGCTTTGTATTCTCTTGGAGCAGGATGCGCAGTGCCTCAATGACCGTTGATTTTCCCGCATTAGTCTCCCCGTAAAAGGCGATGGTAAACGTCTCCCATTCAGCATTAGAACGCAGGCTGTCAATTGCCTCGTTCAGGCGCGTCTGGAAACTCTCAAGTTGAAGGCGGGCATTGCTGTTGGCTTTCTGTAAGGCAGGGTCTTTTACAGGCAGGGTCAGGTTGTCGAGAATTCGTTCTACTTCCTGCGAGATTTTTTTATAGACCTGCGTAGAGGTCTCACTGGCAACAGACATGCAGCATCCTTTTGAATTGATCCATTTGGCGCGGCTGTAATACGCAGCGTGGGCAGTAACCGCTCAGGTAAAACTTCTGACCGCAGCCCTCCGCGTCACCCAGAGCCTAAAGTTGTTGACTGGTTCAGGCGCGCCGATCATATACACAGCACTCATCGTTGAATCGGCAGAATGAGAAATTCCTTTAATGGAAACGAGGCAAAAAAGTCATTTAATCGGGCAAGAGAAATGATCCAATGCGCCCATAAACGTCACGACGGCCAGACAGTATCTCTTTAACTTTCCTACAAGGCTTTTTGATCCAATGTTGGTTAAGCCCTGGATGTGATTTTTTGGTAGGGATTAATGTGAAAATGTGATCACAAAACTGATCACCGAAACAGTGATAAAAACCACCAAATGGTAAACAACGTAATGATCAAGCATTCTTAAAAAATGTATAACCTTTATAAAAACCGGATGCAGATAAGTTACAAGAGGCTTCCTTGCCTCACTGTAAAATTTTACTCTAATCCTTCTCCGTCAATGATAGACAAAACTCTATCTAAATAAGTCTTACCCATCTTGCTTTCGGTCGCTTCACGCAGATATTTAGGTATACGCTCTACAAACTCAGAGCGTGACAGCGGCTGATGCTCAACTAAAGCTTCAATCATAGCAGGGCGTAGCAATTTATTTTCATCTGCAATATAGGGACACTCTATGTCTATCACCTCTCTGGCAAAACGTTCAAGCCGCAATCTAAGCGGCTCGGCACTATCGCTAAAAGCTGATACATCCGTACTGACTTCATGTTCTTCAACAACTAACTGTTCGATAGCCTGCTCTTCAGAATATTCATGTTCAGGAACTGTGGTTTTTAATTGATGTAATTCACGAATAATAGGTTCCAAAACCTCTTCAGGATTACTAAACCAATCTGTGGACCATATACGACGAATCCGCCATCCCAGTCCCTCTAACACATCCTGCCGTAAGCGATCCCTGTCACGAGCGGACTTAGCAGAATGGTAAGTTGCACCATCGCACTCAATCCCCATTAAATAACGTCCCTGCTTACCGGGATCACGAACCGCAATATCAATAAAGAATCCGGCTACCCCGACCTGAGGTTCACAACGGAAGCCAGCACTTTCCAGCGCTGTAATAACGGCTACTTCAAAATCACTATCCGGCGCTTTTCCGGTAATCTGAGAAAGCCCATCCATGTTGCCCTTTTCAGCAAAGTGCAAAAAGCCGCGTAAGGCCTGAACGCCACGCTTAGATGTTTCTGTTACCTGAACATCTTCCGCTCGCATTGAGCTGAAAACATGCATCCTTTTTTTGGAACGAGTGAAAAGAACGTTCAAGCGACGCCAGCCGACATCTGAGTTGATAGGGCCAAAGCGTTGATATACTTTGCCATCGGCCTCACCCGGCCCATAAGTAAACGAAATAAAGATGACATCACGCTCATCGCCCTGAACGTTTTCGAGGTTCTTAACAAAGAGTGCATCGCTTTTCGTTCTTAATCGATCGATAGCCGCCTCAGCTTGAGAGTCTTCACGACACATTTCGTCAATGGCTCGTTCAATTTGTTCACGCTGCTTTGAGTTCATGGCTACGATCCCCAAAGACTCCTCAGGTGAATGAATTACATGTAAAGCCACAGCTTTGGCAATAACTCGAGCTTCTTCAATATTATGCTGATTAATAAAACGGCCGTTTTTAACGAAGCTGAATTTAACGCCATACTCTGGAGCATGAGCGTTAGGTGATGGGAAAACCACTAAATCACTGTTATAAAAATGACGGTTAGAGTAGGCGATCAGGCTCTCGTGCTGAGAACGATAATGCCATCTTAAACGGCGCATTTTGAAAAGCGGCAAAGAGGCATCAAGAATACTGTCAGTCTGACTTACTGCAGCGGTGTCTTCGTCATCATCATCAATGCCTGCACGATCAAAGAAGCTGGTTGGCGGAAGCTGTTTAGGGTCACCAACTACGACAATTTGCTTACCGCGCGCGATAACTCCCAACGCATCCTCAGGCTTAACCTGTGAAGCTTCATCCATCACAACAAGATCAAATTCAATGTCACCCGGTTGAAGGTAATTAGCCGCAGACATTGGCCCCATCATAAAACAGGGCTTCAACTGGAGCAGTGCGCGACCGGCTCGATTAATAAGTTGACGAATCGGAACATGCCTCGTCTTCTTGCCAGTCTCGTTTCTGATAAGAGCCATTTCCGTATAGTCTGCTTTTCTTCCCCCTGATGCACCCTGGGGAACCGGATTGCTCGCAATAACGGCTGCGATACGTTCACGCTGCAGTTTCTGAAGCGCCTTGTCATAGTCACGAAATGTTTTCTGCATGGCGCTCCGGCTATTACCCGATACCCGCAGAAGATGCGGACGTTCAGATGCAACTTCGCGCGCCAGCTGATCGAAAATAGCCATCTGCAAGCCGGTATCAATGTGTTCAATTGCAAGTGTATGGCTCATGATCGCATCACGGATACGCTGTAGCCCGTTACTTTCAATAGCTTTAGATACTCGGGTAAAATTAAGCCAACCATTTAACCATCGAGGTTTAGATATAGCTTCTTTATTACGCTCTATTAATGCGGAGAGACGATCCTGGCATCGTTGCTGCCATTGCATAATATCAAGATGAGTCTCCTGTGCAAAATTAATTTGCCGGTCTGTTTGAATTCCCCACTTGTGCTCAAGGGTGTTTAAATGCTGTTGTAGGCTTCGGTACTCATCGCCGCCGGATAACTTTTTGATTGCATCAGCCAAATCAGAATTGTGGATTTCTTCACGCATTTGTTCTGTAAAAGTAATAGTTTCACTCATCACATTTAGAAGACGCGTGTTATCTTCACTTGCTCCAAAAGCTATTTCATTGGCTATCGAAAAAATATCGCCAGGCAAGGTATCTTCACTTATAGCACTCTGCTTTTCTTGTATTTGATGCAAGATGACGACCTTTTCATTTACTGTCTCCAAAGTAAGTTGCTCAGCTGTAAACCATTGCTGTATTGGAAACAGTGCATCCTTAAGGTTCGCTATAAGAGGTGAAAAAATATTTGTGTCACCGGTCAGTGTTTGAACGTTTTCAGGAAATAAAACGTTTGACGGGATAGTTTTCTCATACTCTTTCAGTTTGGTGAGATGCTGCGAGATTTGAGTATCTACACCTTGATGTTTTAACTGCTGGATACCTTTGAAAATCTGGCTATCCAAAGTGAGTAAAGCGCTGCCTATGGCAACGTTAGCGCCGAAGCCGATCCCCCAGACACTACGCACTTTGCTATACCAGTCTCGAAGCTGCCGCATCTGGCTCGGCTCGGTTTCTAATCCTTGATAAAGCTCACCGAAAATTTGGCTAAAATTACGTGCCTCAAACTCAGCTAGTTCTTGAGCATACTGACGAAGCCTGGGCAGTTCATCATAAAGCGTTTTCCATTTTGTATTAGGTTCGCTGGATAAGCCGATTAGCGTATTTTTGGCTTGTCGCCATGAGCCGCTTAACCAGCTGAACAAGCCAGAGTCGTGCAAGCTGCTTTCAATAGTCTTCAGCTGTTCATCATCAGTTACTTTATTCAGTACAAAGCGTGACTTTAACTGGTCGCGCAAGGTCTGTAACGATGTCAACCGCTGGCTTAACTCTTCGATCAGCGGCTCGATACCATCATCATCGAACCTTTCATGTCTGTATTTAACTAAATCGCCAGGTAGCTCAAATGCAACATAAATAAATGTCGCTATTTGACTAAAACCTTGCGGAGTAACAGGAAATCTTTCGGAAACAGAAGATGGTAAAGATTCAAGTAGTGCGGAAAGATGCTCACGATCTGATTCAAAAGAAGTATGCATTTGCTCTAAACTACGAATCAGACGTACGACATCAGCAAGCGTGGTCACGCTATCCAGACCAAACGTTTTAGCGATATTCGGGAAGTCAGGCGCAGAAGTCCCTTCCTCAAGGAGACGCAATTTTTCAGGCATCAGGTAGTCAGCCATATGACGATAATCAGCCTGAACGACATTGAAATCCATCAGCCAATTTTTTAAATGTTCAACCTTATTGTCATCAAGCCTGGCGTAAGCCTGAAAATCAGCTTCAGCGGGCAGATCCGGAAGTCGACCGGACAACTCAACTAACTGAGTCTGCCAGCTCATTTCGTCATGGTTGGCAGTAACAATCGAATACTGATTTAGAAAATCTGAGAGTGCCTGCTGCCATGAGATTAGCGCTACATTCCATTCATTCAGAACTGAAACAATTCTATCACTGTCGAAAAGCTGGATATCGACGTTATTGATGCCATACCAAGGATGCTCCAATAGTTCAGCCTGCTCACCGACCTGTTGACGAAATTCCACAACGACATCTTTAAACTCTTTGATTTGGTCACGTAGTCTTAACTGCGCCACGCGATTCAATTTCTGCCCGGAAAGGTTTTCTATATGCAGTTGAGTTGGATCGATACCCAGTTCGCGTCGATAGCGTGTCGCCCCGGTCAAAATCTGGTGAACAGTAAGCTCGGTATGCCTCCAGATCTCATTAATTTCCTGAGCGTAACTGTTTAACTGACTCTTTAAATCTTCATAGCGTGAAATCTCTGCGTCAATTTGCGCAGGCGTTTTTTGCAATGACGGATTATGCAGCCTTTTCTGAATATCCTCTAAAACCTTACGCTTATGCGATTTATGACTGTGAAGTTCCAGACAAAAATCACCTAATCCCGCCTTATCGAGCCTGTGTTTTACCACCTCTAGCGCAGCGAGCTTTTCCGCAACAAAGAGAACCTTTTTACCATTTAGCATCGCAGCGGCAATAAGGTTCGTTATTGTTTGTGATTTCCCCGTCCCTGGTGGTCCTTCGATTACCAAATTTTCGCCGTTTACAGCATCAATCAGAGCGCTATGCTGCGAACTATCGGCATCATAAATAAGCGGAAATTTTTCATGAATGTTATCGAGAGTATCTATCGAATACTCCCTGGACAAGCTTCCTGTATTCGAATTATTTCCTGCCTGAGATGTAAAAAGGCGTTTGATCACTTCATGATTCAGTAAGTTTTGACTGCCTTGAGGCCAACGCTCTGGATCAAGATCCAGATACATCAGCATCTTGCTGAAGTTTAATAAGCTCAATGCTCCGTAGCGACGCACTTTCCAGCGCGGCTTATTCTTTTCGATGATTGCCTGTATTTGTTTGAAGTAAGTTTCAGGTAACATCTCGTCATCAAGGCTGGGCAAAGCAATACCAAAATCGCCCTGTAATTTTTCATGCAGCGACAAATTAGGGATAATGTCTTCCCCGGTATAACGTAAGTGGTAACGATAGAGGCCGGCCTGTGGATCGAGCTTACCTTTCTCAAGCGTCACCGGAACAGTAAAGAGTGGAGCAAGTCGAGCCTTATCTGAATCTTCGCTTTCATACCATTCCAGAAAGCCAAGGGACAAATAGAGAATACCGGCCCCCGTCTCTTCAATTGCGACCTGCGCCTTACCATGGATAGAGCGCAACACGGCTTCCAGCTCGGCTGGATAGTAAAGTGTCTGAATTTGGTCATCGGTCAGGGATGCCTGAACTGATGGTTTACGCAACGGCTTGCCCGCTTTCGTATCGCGCTCAAACTCACCGATATCTTTGTAGCCAAGCCGGGTAAGAAGAGCATCCAGATGTTCGCCTGGAAGGCCGGAGTTAGCCTCAGTACTTCTGATGCCTGCTAAAGAGCCCCCGTTTTCTTGCAGATGCTCAAGGATGACATCTCTTGCTTTGATTACCAGCTCATAATCTTCTGATGAGATATTGTTTTGAGCGCTACTCAGCAACTCATAGCTGGTATTGATACCCAATTTTCCAGCCCAGGTTTTCGCATCGGGTAAGGATTTCGTTGCTTTCTCTTCTGCTGAAGAGGCATTTTTCTCCAGATAACCAAAATGCTGTAACTGTGCTTTGGTCGGATCCGGAACAGGAGCGAACTGCATGACCTGTTCTGACCTGAGGGTTTGAAATAGCTGATCTGGCAGCTCATTGATGATACGTAATGAAGAGTGCTTTTGGTTAACCGGAAAATTTAATAGCCGGTTTCGTGAAGTCAAATCCAGCAATTTACGCCGCATATCCTCAAGTGATTTAAGGATATAACCTTGAGATTTGTCATCGATTGAAGAAGAGTGTTCCGCCATATCAAACCCTGTAGATCATAGCAAAAGATTAAAAGAACTCACCAACCTGTCTGTTTTCAATGTCTGTCAGGAATAAAAGCCGTGCCACTTAAAGTCATTATGTCTATCGTGACGAGTTCTGTTTTTTATTACTAAAGATAGTGAATTCAGAGACAGACCTTACCGGGAGACAGGCTTCCTTTTTATCTGGGAAACCCAACCGGTAAGCATCGGGATAGCAAAATCATACTCTGAGCAGTGATGAACACAAGAGGATAATCAATAAGGAAGGTTTAACAAAAAGCACCAAGCTGCATATTTGACTTAGTAAGGTTAAAGATCTCACCGCTCTGATTTTCTTGGCTAAAGGCATTAACGAAGCACGTTATTTGTGCAAAAATCGGTCCATCTTCCTTCACATTTATCTGACTGGAAATGCTATGGCTGGCGTGAACAAAGCTCAACTGACTGAAACCGATATCGTAACTAAATTTATTCTGCCTGCGGTCAAGAAGGCCGGATGGGATGACATGACGCAGATTCGCCAAGAGGTGAAGCTACGTGATGGCAAGGTAGTTGTGCGAGGTAAGCTGGCATCCCGTCAGAAAGTCAAATCAGCAGATATCGTAATCTATCATAAGCCCGGCTTACCGCTGGCAGTCATTGAAGCGAAAGCAAACAAGCATGAAATTGGAAAAGGAATGCAGCAGGGACTGGGTTATGAATCGCCACGGATAATCTAGACACTTTCGAGCCGTTGATAATATTTGTTTTCGTATTCAGTTGGTGGCATCTGATCGCTCGAGCCATGCCGACGCTTACTGTTATAAAACATTTCGATGTAATCAAAAATATCACTGCGGGCTTCTTCCCGTGTTCCGTAGATCTTTTTCTTAATCCGTTCGCGTTTCAGTAGCTGGAAAAAGCTTTCCGCAACCGCGTTGTCGTGACAGTTACCGCGACGACTCATGCTGCCTTCCAGACCGTGTGATTTCAGGAACGATTGCCACTCATGGCTCGTGTATTGACTGCCCTGATCAGAATGAACCAGTACCTGTTTTTGAGGATTACGCCTCCACACCGCCATTAATAATGCGTTCAGGACAATCTCTTTTGTCATGCGGGGTTGCATTGACCAGCCGACAACTTTCCGGGAGAACAGGTCAACCACCACGGCCAGATACAGCCAGCCTTCGTGAGTTCGGATGTAGGTTATGTCCGTCACCCAACGCTCATCTGGTGAGTCCGGATTGAACTGCCGCTGGAGCCTGTTCGGTACCACGATGCTGGCTTCGCCTTTACGTGCCCGTGGGCTACGGTACCCAACCTGAGCTTTTATACCGGCACGCTTCATCAGCCGCCAGACCCGGTTCACTCCGCACTGCTGCCCGCTATCCCGCAGGTCCAGATGGATCTTGCGATAACCATAGACGCAGCCAGACGCAAGCCAGAACTGTTTGATCTGCCCGGTCAGCATCTGGTCTGCCTGGTGACGCTGTGAATGTGGCTGCTGAAGCCAGACATAAAATCCACTCGGATGGACGTCCAGAACCCGACAGAGCAAACGAACAGGCCAGCAACGGCGGTTGTCGCGGATAAAGGCGTACCTCAGTCGGACAGTTTTGCGAAGTACGCCGCGGCTTTTTTTAGTATGTCTCTCTCGTCGGTAACCCGCTTCAGCTCTTTCTGGAGTCGGCGGATCTCGGCCTGAGCATCTGACTGTTCTTTATTAGTGGATGAGTCCGGGCCGTACTTCTTTATCCAGGCGTAAAGACTGTGGGTGGTGATATCGAGACGTGTTGCAACGCTGGAAACAGAATGACCGCGATCAACAACCTGTTTGACTGCTTCGATTTTAAACTCTTCGGGATAACGCTTACCGCTCATGGGCACCTCTCTTTAAGCCATCTTAAATGACTCCGAGGTGTCTGTTAAAGCCGTGGCGATTCATTATGCCGCCTTGTTAGAGGCCCCTTTCGTATTTGCCTCTAATGGTGATGGCTTTGTATTTCACGACAAAACGAACCCCTATCAGCTGGAACGAGAGATTACACTTGAAGAGTTCCCAACGCCTGCTGAGTTATGGGAGAAGTTCTGTCTCTGGAAAGGCTATACCGCCGCACAGCTGCCTGTTATTACGCAGGACTACTATGACGACGGCTCCGGTAAATCGCCGCGTTATTATCAGCTTCAGGCAATCAATAAAACGCTTGAGGCTATCTCAGCAGGCCAGAACCGCATTTTATTAGTGATGGCAACCGGGACCGGCAAAACCTACACCGCCTTCCAGATTATCTGGCGGTTATGGAAAGGCAGGCACAAGAAACGCATCCTGTTCCTTGCCGATCGCAACATTCTTGTTGATCAAACCCGCACCAATGATTTCCAGCCTTTTGGGCAGGCAATGACTAAAATCACTGGCCGCACTGTCGATCCCGCTTACGAAATCCATCTGGCACTGTATCAGGCGATGACAGGAACCGACGAGCATGAAAAAGCGTATAAGCAGGTTGCGCGTGACTTCTTCGACCTGATCATCATTGACGAGTGCCATCGCGGCAGCGCCGCTGAAGACAGTGCCTGGCGCGAGATTTTAGAATATTTTAGTAGTGCGACTCAGGTCGGTTTAACGGCGACGCCGAAAGAAACCCATGAGGTCTCAAATACAGACTATTTCGGTGAGCCGGTTTATACCTATTCCCTTAAACAAGGCATTGAGGATGGCTTCCTGGCGCCTTATAAAGTGGTACGCGTTGATATCAATGTTGACCTGCAAGGATGGCGTCCAGCGAAAGGGGAAGTCGATAAAAATGGTGAGCTGATCAAAGATCGCATCTACAACCAAAAAGATTTTGATCGCAACTTAGTCATTGATGAACGCACTCAGCTGGTGGCGGAAACCATTACGGATTACCTTAAACGCACCAACCCCATGGATAAAACCATCGTCTTCTGCAATGACATCCCTCATGCAGAGCGGATGCGGCGCGCCCTGGTCAATCTCAACGCAGCGCAAATGAAAGAAAATGATAAATACATTATGCGTATTACAGGCGATGAGACCGAGGGAAAAAACCAGCTCGATAACTTCATCAATCCGAAGAAGCCCTACCCGGTTATCACCGTAACATCAGAACTGATGACAACGGGTGTAGATGCCAAAACCTGTAAGCTGGTTGTGCTTGAACAAAATATCCAGTCGATGACCAAATTTAAGCAGATCATCGGACGTGGTACACGTATCGATGAACGGTACAACAAGCTGTGGTTTACCATTCTGGATTTCAGAAAGGCCACCGAGCTGTTTGCAGATGAACGCTTTGATGGCTTGCCGGTGAAAGTCATAACGACGACAAAAGATGAGGTCGCCGATCCAGAGTCAGATTTTGATGAACAGCTGGAAGATGAAGTATCAGATGGAGCGGGTCAAACAGGCCATGCAGAAGAACCATCGTCGGATTATCTCTCTGGCACCTCAACAGAAACCGAACCTGATGGCGAACTGCCCGAAACTGACAAAGAACAACGCAGAAAGTTTTACGTTAAAGGCGTTGCTGTTAACGTGTTATCTAAACGCGTTCAGTATTATGACGCTGACGGTAAGCTGGTTACCGAATCATTTCAGGATTACACCCGTCGTACGCTGATGAAAGAGTATGCATCCTTAAACGATTTTGTTCAGCGCTGGCAAAGTGCTGAACGTAAACAGGCCATTATCGAAGAGCTGGAACAGCAGGGCATTATCTGGGATGTGCTGACGGAAGAGGTGGGCAAAGAGCTGGATCCCTTCGATATGCTTTGCCATGTCGTGTACGGCCAGCCGCCGCTCACCCGCCGTGAACGCGCCGATAACGTGCGTAAGCGTAACTACTTCACCAAATACTCTGAGTCGGCTCAGACCGTCTTGAGCAACCTGCTCGATAAATACGCCGATGCGGGCGTAAAGGAAATCGAAGATATTCAGGTACTGAAGCTGCGACCTTTTGATACCATGGGCCGCCCTTTGGAGATCATCAAAAAGAACTTTGGTGACAAGGAAAGCTACATGAGTGCCGTGAGTGAACTGGAAAACGAAATCTACGAACTACCTCCTCGCTCGGCCTGATTCCCTTTTAATGTCTGTCACCGTAGCGACCGCTCGGTGGCAGACTTTTTTATTACGGAAATTGCAACAAACATGTCTATCAGTTCAGTTATCAAATCCTTACAGGACATTATGCGTAAAGACGCCGGTGTGGACGGCGATGCGCAACGTCTGGGTCAGCTTTCATGGCTGTTGTTTTTAAAAATTTTCGACACTCAGGAAGAAGAGCTGGAAGCCATAATGGATGCAGAAGAATATCGTCTGCCGGTTCCCGCACGTTATCTGTGGCGCAACTGGGCGGCTGATGCAGAAGGCATAACGGGCGACGCGCTGCTTGAGTTCGTCAATGACGATCTCTTCCCTACCCTGAAAAACCTGCCTGCACCTCGCGATAAAAATCCTCGTGGATTTGTGGTGCGGGAAGCTTTCAGCGATGCCTATAACTATATGAAAAACGGCACGCTGCTGCGTCAGGTGATCAACAAACTGAATGAGATCAATTTCGGCGACAGCAACGAACGCCATCTGTTTGGCGATATCTACGAACAGATTCTGCGCGATCTGCAAAGCGCCGGTAACGCTGGTGAGTTTTATACACCACGCGCCGTTACCCGCTTTATGGTTAACCGTATCGACCCCAGACTGGGCGAGCGCGTGATTGACCCTGCCTGCGGCACTGGCGGATTTCTGGCTTGCACGGTTGATCATATCAAAGCCAACTACGTTCACAGCACCGATGATCATCAAACGCTACAGAAGCAGATTCACGGTGTAGAGAAAAAGCAGCTCCCGCACCTGCTTTGTACTACCAATATGCTGCTGCACGGTATTGAAGTTCCGGTACAGATTCGCCATGACAATACGTTAAGCAAACCACTCTCTTCATGGGATGAGCAGTTCGATGTGATTGTTACCAACCCGCCATTTGGCGGCACCGAAGAAGATGGCATCGAGAAAAACTTTCCCTCTGAAACGCAAACGCGTGAAACTGCAGACCTCTTCCTGCAGTTGATTGTTGAAGTGCTGGCGGATAAAGGACGCGCCGCTGTCGTCCTTCCGGATGGCACGCTATTTGGTGAAGGTGTTAAAACCAAAATCAAAAAGCTGCTGACAGAAGAGTGCAACCTGCACACCATCGTACGTCTGCCGAATGGCGTGTTTAATCCCTATACCGGCATCAAAACTAACCTGCTGTTTTTCACCAAAGGCCAGCCGACGCAGGATATCTGGTTCTATGAACATCCCTACCCTGAAGGCGTGAAAAACTACAGCAAAACTCGTCCGATGAAGTTTGAAGAGTTTCAGGCAGAAATTGACTGGTGGGGCAATGAAGCGGACGGCTTTGCCAGCCGTGTTGAAAACGAACACGCCTGGAAAGTCAGCATTGATGAAGTCATTGCACGTAACTTCAACCTTGATATTAAGAATCCGCATCAGGCAGAAGCGATCAGCCATGATCCTGATGAGCTGCTGACGCAGTATCAACAGCAGCAAACCGAAATCAACCAGCTGCGCCACCAGCTACGCAATATCCTCGGTGCCGCGCTTGCGGGCAAGGAGGTCAACTGATGTCTGCTGAGCAACTGATCATCCAACATATCAATACCTGGACTTCTGCCTTACAGACGCGCTCAACGGCTGGACGCGGTAACAACGGCAAGATTGATCTTTATGGCATTAAAAAGCTGCGTGAGTTGATTCTGGAACTGGCTGTGCGCGGGAAACTGGTGACTCAAGACCCAAATGATGAACCTGCGTCTGAGCTGCTAAAACGCATTGCCGCTGAAAAAGCCGACCTGGTAAAGCAGGGGGAAATTAAAAAGCAAAAGCCTTTGCCGGAAATCAGTGAAGATGAGAAGCCGTTTGAATTACCGACAGGTTGGGAATGGGCACAATTTGGTCAAGTTTTAATTAGTCGTGATGCAGATAGAGTTCCTCTATCCGCAGATGAGCGCCTGAAACGCCCTGGAATATTCGATTATTATGGTGCGTCTGGAGTTATTGATAAAATCGATGGGTATATTTTCGACAAGCCTTTGCTATTAGTTGGCGAGGATGGAGCAAATCTAATTAATCGATCCACACCAATTGCCTTCATGGCATATGGTAAATATTGGGTTAACAATCACGCTCATGTTCTTGACGGCCATACAGTAAACCTCCTCAATTATATTTGCCTTTATATCAATGCCATCAATCTTGAGAAATATGTTACTGGTACAGCCCAACCTAAAATGAATCAAGCCAAGATGAACACTATTTTAATTGGGCTACCACCTGAACAAGAGCAAAATAGAATAGTTCAAAAAGTTAACGAGCTAATGTCTCTCTGCGACCATCTTGAACAGCAATCTCTGACCAGTCTGGAAGCACATTCCCAGCTGGTTAAAACGTTGCTGGCAACACTCACCGACAGCAAAAATGCTGAAGAATTAGCCGAAAACTGGGCACGCATCAGCCAGCATTTCGACACTCTGTTTACCACCGAAGCCAGTATCGACGCACTTAAGCAAACCATTCTGCAACTGGCGGTTATGGGCAAACTGGTGCCTCAGGACCCGAATGATGAGCCCGCATCCGAACTGCTTAAACGTATTGAGCAGGAAAAAGCGCAACTGGTGAAAGAAGGTAAAATTAAAAAACAGAAGCCTTTGCCGCCAGTGAGTGACGAAGAAAAGCCTTTTGAGTTGCCTGAAGGGTGGGAGTGGTGTAAGTTACAAAGAATTACATCTAAAATAACGGATGGTGATCATAAAACTCCACCACGAATCAATGAAGGCTATAAACTATTATCAGCTAAAAATGTTCGTGATGGATATATTGATTATGATAATTGCGACTATATTGCCGAAGTGGATTACCTAAAATCAAGAGAGAGATGTCTCCCTGAAATTGGCGATCTTTTAATTGTATCCGTTGGAGGGACAATCGGGCGCAGTGCTTTGATAAAAAACAACGCCGACTTTGCATTAGTTAGAAGCGTAGCAATTATAAAGCCCCTACTCTTTGACTCTAGCTATCTTAAATTCTCAATGGATTCATTTTTATTGCAAAAAGCAATTCACGAAAACAAAAGAGGTGGAGCTCAACCTTGTTTATATCTCTCGGAAATATCAAATTTTATTTTCCCTATGCCACCTAAGAATGAGCAACACAGAATCGTTTCAAAAGTCGAACATCTTTTTTCAATCTGCGATCACCTCAAATCTTGCCTGCAATCCACCCAGCAAACCCAGCTCCACCTGGCGGATGCACTCACTGACGCAGCATTAAGCTAAGGAACAGACGATGCCGGTTCATCACGCTATCTGGCGGGTGGGGGATAAACCTCAGCCGCTGACCATCAGCAAGCTGGCCAGTGAGAGTTTGCTGGAAAGAATGATTTTAAACGATCCAACCATTCTTTCAGACCAGTGGATGATTATCGGGCATCAGGAAAATACGCTCGATAAGGGGCGTATTGATCTGCTGGCGATAGCGCCTGATGCCTCGCTAATCCTGATAGAGCTTAAACGCGACCGCACGCCGCGCGAGGTAGTCGCTCAGGCGCTGGATTACGCTTCATGGGTAGATGATTTAACCGCAGACCGCCTGTCACAAATTTATGAAAAATTTTCTGGCGGCGGTAATCTGGGTGACGCCTTTAAGCAACGTTTCAATACTGAGTTAGAAGAAGAGTCTATTAACCAGTCGCATCAAATCATTATCGTAGCGGCGGAACTGGATCCGTCCACCGAACGCATTGTCGACTACCTGAGCAAAAATGGTATCTCAATTAACGTGCTGTTCTTCAAAGTCTTTCAACACGGGGATGAACAGTTTTTAAGTCGCGCCTGGCTTCTCGATCCCAGCGAGACGCAAACCAACGCTGCTCAAGCCACCGCAGGTACGAGTGCTCAATCAAAAGAACCCTGGAACGGAGAGTTCTATGTCTCGTTCGGTGACTCAACTAGTCGTAACTGGGAAGAGGCGCGCCGTTACGGCTTTATCAGTGCCGGTGGCGGAAGCTGGTACAGCCAGACCTTAAAACAGCTTCAGCCCGGTCAACGCGTCTGGGTTAACATCCCAAAAACAGGTTATGTTGGCGTCGGTATTGTGCAAAGTGCCGTTGAGCCAGCCAGCAGCTTTACAATCAATACTGAGGCTGGCGAAAAACTCGCGATGGACGTGCTTAAGCATGGAAACCTTTATCGTGATAACTCAGGTGATCCCGATAAATCTGAGTATTTTGTTTCAGTGAAATGGCTTGAAACCCGTAGTGAACAAGATGCAGTAAATGAACTTGGATTCTTCGGTAATCAAAATACCGTTTGTAAACCGACAACGCCGAAGTGGCGACACACTGTTGAAAGATTGAAAAATCACTTCAGAAACTGGAATACTAACGAGTAGAATTTTCCGGCATTCAGGCGATTGGATTTTAAAAATGATCATAACAATGCGTAAAATCCTCCACTCCGAATACCCGTTCCGGCGGTCACACGAAGGTGTGGCTGCCCCGACGGTATATTCGGGGATTACCCATGCATACAAGAAATCGAGCGTTTCGTCGCCATCATATGAAAAGGCTCAAAACTAAACGCGGTCGTTATAATAATGCGGCTTACAGCTGGTCTGAAGGCGCGACTATCGTCAATATCGGTAAGGCTTACCATACGCCCTGCCTCTGTTCATGCTGGATGTGTGGACATCAGCGTTTTCATCACGGCATGAACATGCAGGAAGTGAGAGCAAGAGCCAGGTATCAGGATTAAGCAACTAAGCCCACCTTAATGGTGGGCTACCTCCTGACAAACACCATCTGATAAACCAACTTGTAAGCTCATCTCCCACCTACAACAAACCCGATAAACACAATGCGGATCTTACAATTCAAAGTCGAGCCACCAGCGCCAAAATCACCAAACAACAAATTTGCCGCTCCGTTGCTAGCTCAACAGCTATTGAAACGGGTGAAGCTGTGCGGAAAATTGAGCAAAATCATAAGCAGTATCAAGCTAAAGCAAAAGCTATCGGCTTAGCTCGCTAATTCGGCAAAATATCGTCAACAAGCTGTATCATCTGCATATAGCTGTCAGTGATTTCGGCCAGAATAGTCTATAAAACGCTTTATGCTCGCCAAAAAGACTGTAACCCAGCATCTGCCTGAACTGACAACACATCAAAATCTGCTTCATCGATAATGCCCGGTCTATTCCACAATACACTATCCTATGAACCAGGCTGGTAAATGCTCTTCAAAGAATTGAGACTATCTTTGGCCAATTCTCATCCTCTCTGGAATAAGTTCACTACGTTGCTGGTGGCCTGCTCAACATGATTAACCCTGTTTTCCCACTGCTCTAATGCCCTTCTTTTCTCTAAAAGATAATCATAACGGTCATAGTGCTTCGAGCTGACATCCTGTAATGCATGGTTTTGAATACGGTCACGTAACTCTTTCGAGACACCGATTTCGCCCATCAGCGTTTTGCAGGTCCGCCGCAAATCCCTCGCAACAAACATCGGATTGTCAGGAAAATGCTCGCGATAATAGATGATGGCTTGAGCAAAGCTGTCAGTTCGTAGATGCTTACTCGCATCCAACCGCTGCGGGAAGATATACGGGCTATCATTAACGTTCTCGCTCTTTAGCCTTTCCAGAATTTCCATAGCTGAATCCGTTAATGGCACCAAATGGTCGCGCTTGTTCTTTGAGACGTCAGCAACTATCAACAGTGTTTTCTCTTCCCAGTTCACGGCATCCCACCGACTGGAAGCCAGTTCATGCGGGCGCTGCCCACCAGCGTAAACACATAAATTAAGCAGCAAGCTCACCGTGCTGCCAACGCTTGGCGTTTTGGGAAAGTCACCCATCAGCTGGTGCAGCTCATTCAACTTGAGCCAGTTGGTTCCCGCTTTCTCTGCAGCAGACTGCTTAGGGATGACGCTCACCGGGTTCATCTCAAGCCCAAACATCACATTCTGCTGGTGGTTGGCCGGATCGTTGTCCGCTTTGAGCCCATAGTTGAAAGCTGCCATCAGATAAGAACGCACACGGTTTGCTTCAACGCTCGCACCGCGCTGAATGATAGCGGACAGAATCTGTTTGATATGTAGCGGTGTGACTTCGTTAGCTTTGGTATCTTTAGTGATTAAGGAATAAGTTTCCTTTTCCAGACGGTAGAGCACCTGCTGCCATGTCCGCTTTCCATCTTCCCGCATTTTGTTGGTGTAACCCTGAATAAGCTGCTCGATGCTGCCCTTTAACTGTTCGGCACGTTTTTGCTTTTCCAGCGCGATTTCCTGTTCAGCCTTTTCGACCTTAGGGTTCTTCCCTTCCTTCAGCGTACCGGCATAACCTTTCGCAAGCTGACGAGCCTGAGCTAACGACATTTCAGGGTAACGACCCAACTGAATAAAGTGGCGCTTAGCATCCCAGTAGTAGCGATAGTAGAAAACCCGCTGCCCGGATGGCTCAACTTTAACGCCCAGACGCCCTGCTCCGCGCTCACCACTCTTGTCCCAAACCTGATAAGCCGAGTCGCGAGCTTTAAGACCGCGCACCATTGAGTCCGTTAGATTGTCTGCCAAGAGAGAGTCCTTACGAGAATTATATTGCTGTTTTCTGGGTGATGTAGCAGGTGACGTAAGGATGATACTGAAAGCAAATACACGGAACAACATGAAACGAAGATATAACCATAACCAAATGTTTTATATTAATAAAAAAGACAAAAATGGTTAAAGTTGGAAAATGATGAAACAAGCTATTCATATGACTCATAATCGCTTGGTCGCTGGTTCAAACCCAGCAGGGGCCACCAAATTTAGTAATGTAAATCATGCAATTAAGCCACTTCTCTCTTGGTGGCTTTTTTGTTTCAAATTAATGTCCCCTTTTTGTCCCCCCACATTTTTCCTTTAACTTCACAATTGCATTTAAGAACGCCAAACTCAGTGAAACTTAAACACAGCTCTAAAAATCCGCATCCTGTAACCGCATCATTCCCCTGATCGTTGTCGAGCTTTACTGAATTGTTCAATTTTTTGCTTAACTACATCCGAGGAATGTGCATCAAGACGTTCGCCAAATGCCTCATCCGACCTTTTTAGAAGGATGATTTCTTTAGGAATAAATTCACTTCCCCCTTCTGTTTTGTCAGTTAATACTAGATTTTCGCCTTCTAACTTTACGTCAACAACTGCAAATAGATATTTTTTACCCATAATAATTTCATAGACATATCCAACACCCGACTTTCTAAAGGCATGTTTGTACCCTTCCAATAAGAAGTAATCAGTAATTTGTGGCGTTGCTCGAATAAAATTCCTGATAGCTGGAGTTGAAATTATCCCATCGAACTTACCATCATAAACATTCAAATCCATCGTTGTTTGATTATCGTTTTCTAACCATTCATTTGCTGAAATTGAACCTTCATTGTCACTTTCAGTTCGTGATGACCATGAGCCACTCATTGATGGTGTAGATAAATACCACTCCTCAACCAGATTATAGTTTTTCTTAACTAAATCCGAGTCTACTGTCGAAATTGTAAAAATAGCTCCAACAATAGCAGCTGCGATGAAATACCATTTTTTAATTAATTCCATTCCCAAATCCATTTAATATTAGAATTACTGCATCATTTTAAATGAACAAGCCAGGTTTTTAAAACTTTGCCTATGGTAACATGTCAGAATATAACAATATCCTTTAGGTGTTACTACTTTTTTATTTGAACAGAACATCTCACGCTCCTTTATTTATAAAAAAAATTTTAAATATTAATCAAAATGGAACCATGGTGAATAGTTTCTGAATCATTGCATTTCAAATAAACCTTGTGTAATATTTCCAACTCACACTCGTAATCAACGACGCCCTTAACAAAATCCTCCAGGCTTCCAGCTCCGCTTTTGAAAAAATCGGACTTAATCTTATTGCTTACACTTTCATCAATTGAATAACTATTATCATGTGACGCGTATTTAATTGCTAAAAAAATTCCATAATGAGCTATTGAAGTTTTAGGCTGAGATAATAACTCAATAAATCTCGCACTTTCGTTAAACTTATCTAATGAACGTGTATTGATGTTGGCATTGCGAATAAATGGGCAACGAAAGTTTGTTAGAGAAGTAATTACCTGCTTAACAGTAAAGCCCATTTCTAAATAACAGAAACACATTAGCAGCACTAGCAAACGATCACTTACCTGGGTTTCATGCGTTATATTATTATCATCACTAACTTTAATGTATTTATTACCATGTGCAATGTCATCACGAAAGCGCTTAATTAATTTAAAGTCTTCATCTGTGAAACCAATAACATCTTTCAGATCTTCATTCATTTTGGCCATCAAAAACCTATATTTCCCTTGGAATGTCCTCTCGAAAGACCTTCTCAATCCCATAATTCTTTCTTTGATTAAACCAAATACCTCACTATCAATATCACTTAGATTAACTGTAGATTCAAAGCTATCTAAAGTTTCCTTCATTTTAGTTTTTAGCTGATTGAATGTGTTTTCATCCATATATCCTGTTTTGGATGGCGTTGTGTGACTAGCAAACATTTCAAGAACAATTATTCTAGATAAGATCTGATATTCCCAAACGCCCCTATATTCATAAGAAGTTGGAAGTCTATTCCAAATTTCTCTAAATGAATCTTTTTTAAAATAATTTTTAAAAATGCACCCCCAAGAATCATCTCTAACAATATCAATATAACTCTTGAATGCATGGGACTTATCACTCAGAGGTTCTTGGGAATCTAATGCAGTAGGGAAATATAAACTTTTAAACGTTGCACTACTGGAACTCAGATAAGTATTAACGCTTTGTATTGAAATAAACACTCCAACTAATAAAGAAAAGAAGTTTCTAATCTCATGACAAAGTTCATTGGCCTCATTTAGCCCTAACAAACCATCATTTTTCTTCAGAATAATGCTATATTCTGTAATGACGCTGGTTTTCAAAAAACCTTCACTTTCAAAATCAATCCTTCGACTATTTTCAATACTATAGCTGACGCCCTTGAAAATGAATTCTTCACTGAATGAATCTATGCTAATATCGCAAGAGATAATATCCCCATCGTTCTTAAACGGTTGAACTTGCTCAAACCACGTTGATAGCCCTGTAAAAACGATTTCTAAAGTATCAAAATTAAGTTCACCATTTCCAAGAGAGACATAATTACAAAAAATCGTAAGGTCTCTAACGTCTATAGCGTGCAGTGTAAAACTAGCATTTGAATCCCTGTCTCGGCAAATTACATTATCTTGACCTGAGTTAATGTTTTTTAAATTTAAAGATAATTCTTTTGAAAATTCATCGAAACTTAGACGCGGAATACTCCCTTTACCAAAACTTAAAGTTCCAGTAAAATTTTCATCATTAATTGGGACGATGACTTTATATGTATGAAGTTTGAAGAAATTAACTGATTTATATGCCACTTTAATATCTCCTTAATTATAAACTAATTTTATCCCAGGGCGCATACGCAGCCTGCCACGCTTCATTCTTATTCGAAAATGGTTCATCTGCAATGCGCAACCATTCCAGCCTTCCATTCTCAACTTTTTTGAATCTTACATCCCAGAACTCACCGAGTGGCCAAAGCACGTATCTGTTATGTGGCCCCCACGCTTCATTCCAGATCACATCATCTGTAAGTTTTTCACAACGCGCCATAAACAAAAAAAGTGCGCCGTTGATAGAAATTTTCCTCATTTAGTTGGCCTCATACAAACCCATTTACTGTATATAATAACAGTAAAATTGTTTTCATGTTTTTCCAGTTTCCCTTAGTGCTCTGAAATTCCCCAACTCCCTGCCACTGTTGGGTTTTATTGGATAATAGCTTTTACCATCCGAGATCCATAAAAGATCCAACGAGCGACATAACTTTGAAAAAATCCTTTAATTTTATAGCCATGCGCTTTTATTGAGGTCCATCTAAGATCCACAAAAATGAAAAAAATGAAATCCCTTTCAAAGTTTTCAGTTGCGGAACTCCGACAGAAAGCCAGAAGCAGCGCGCTCAGCCGTATCGGTTTGTAGAAAAATAAAACTGAAAAATTTTTATGATGCAAAACCCGCAGGCGGGTGCGATGTAGCGCCGTTTTAGTCGGTGAGACGTTTATTTTGTCGGGCTGTGGCTGCACCAGCGCCACGCTGTGCGGGTGATCCATTTGAGGGTAATACGTCGAATGGTTGCGTCTGTGCGGCGCTCTGAAGGCGTTCTGTGCGGTCTGGTGACAGGCACAAAAAAACCCGCTGAGTTAGCGGGCTAAAAGTGATGGTGATTAACCTATGGCGGGCGAGTATTTCGCGGCCAGCGCCGTGGCCTGCGTGGCACACTGTCCGATTGCGGCACTGTTGGTTGGCTGCTCGGTAGACGGGTGCGTGAGGCCGCTAATAGCACGGCCCGGCTTTGGGCATTCGGCATGCTGATCGGCAATACCGACATGCACGCCGGTAACCTGTCATTCATCAGTCGCCATGGCCGTCCTTATCACCTCGCGCCAGCTTACGACATTCTGCCGATGGGCTTTGCGCCCAGAGCGGGCGGCGCCATCGTGAATACGCTGCGGCCTGCGTCCCTGCCGGAAGTGGTCAGCAGCGATATATGGCGGGAAGCGCTGGCTTTGGCGGAGGAATTTTTGTCGCTGACGAATAGTTGCGATGGCTTCTCCGATCGTTTTGCGCCCTGCCTCGCCGCGTTACAACAGCATCTGGATGAGGCCCGAGCACGCATCGCCCGACTCGGCTAAGCGCGTTTCCTGATTGATAATTCCTTCAAAGCTGCATCCTCGAAACTGGCGGTGATTAACCGCCTCGCACCCGATTTTTGCCCCCGCAACTTTGCAAAAGTAAAACGATCGGTTTACTTTTTAAGGTATGCGTAAAAAACAACATATCCTGAACGCTGCCGAGCGGCTGTTCTACAACAACGGTTTTCATGCCACCAGCACCGATTACATTTGCCGTGAGGCGAAGGTCTCCACGCGTACGCTCTATCAGCACTTTCCGTCGCGCGAGCGGTTAACTGCCGCGGTGATGACCGCGCGCCGGCAGCGCTTTGCCAATTTATTGTCACAGCCAGACGATCCGGCAGCCATCAGCCAGCTGTTTTCAGTGCTGGAACAGTGGATGCGGGCGGAAGGATCGCTCGGCTGCTTTTTTGCCAAAGCGTACGGTGAGTATGCGGAGCAGGATGCTGAGCTGGCGGCGCAGGCGCTGGATTATCGCTACTGGCAGCGCGGCTACATCCGTGCCTGCCTGGCGCACTCGCACAGAAATTCGCCGTCAGCGCTGGCCGATGCCATCTGGATATTGTTTGAAGGAGCGATTATGGCCGGGTTGATTGACGGTCCGCAGGCCGCGGTCACTGCGCGTCTGGCGGCTGAGCAACTGATGGCGAATACGTCATGAAAGCCTCACTCCGCCTGACGCTGAGCGGCTTCATGCTGATCGCCGTGACCTACGGACTGGCGCGTTTTGCCTGGGGAATGATGATGCCGCAGGTGGCACAACAGATCAGCTTCAGCCCGCGCGCATCGGGCATGCTGGCCGCCTGCAGCTATCTGGCTTACTGCCTGGCCACGCCCGGCGCCACGCTGCTGCTGGCGCGCTGGGGCGTGCGCAGCACCGCCATGCTGGCAGCGCTGACGGCCATGCTCGGCTTACTGCTGCTGGCCGCTGCCAGCAGTGCATGGCTGATTGCCGGTGGGCTGTTTATCGCTGGTCTCGGTGCCGGACTGGCTTCCCCGGCGCTCGCCAGTGCCGTGAGCCGGCAAATTGACGCGTCGCGGCAAACCGCCGCTAATACGCTCATCAACGCCGGCACCGGCGCGGGCATTATTGTGTCAGTGCCCATTTTTATGCTGATGCCCGGCGGCTGGCGCGCGGCCTGCTGCTGTTTTGCCGCGCTGGCGCTAATCAGCCTGTTGCTGGCACGCTATTGCCTGCCCGCCGGGCGTGCCGATCCACAGAGATCGCCGGTTGGCTGGCGCGATCGGCTGCACAACCGCGCGCTGCAGCGGGTAATCATCATCGCTTTTCTTAGCGGTGTCGCCAGCGCGGCGTGGTGGTGTTTTGGACCGGATGTGTTACGCCAGCACAGCCACCTGAACGAGGGCCAGGCCAGTATGCTGTGGCTGGTTAGCGGCGCGGCCGGCATTCTCGGCGCGCTGACCGGTCCGCTGGCACGCTGCATCGGTATGCGTCAGGTGTACTGGCTGGCGCAGCTGGCGATGGCCGCACCACTGCTGTTGCTGGCGGCGCTCACCCACTTTAGCTACTGGCTGGTACCGGCGGCGGCGCTGTGCGGCGCGGGATACGTCACGCTGTCGGGTATTCTGCTGGTTGCGGGTGCCGCCGCCACGCCACAGAATGCGGCCTCTGGCGTGGCGGCGGCGTTTCTGACGCTGGCGATTGGGCAAATTGTCGGGGCGATACTCTTTGCGCAGCTCTACAGCAGCAGCGCCGCCACAGCCCTGCTGCTGTTCGCTGCCATCCCGGTTGCGCTGCTATTTCTGGTACCGGCTAACCCGCCACAGCGCGCTGACGCTTAACGTCCGGTGGTGAGCCAGCGGCTGAGGATGCCGGCACTGGAGTAGCCGCGAATGATCGCCGCGTAGCTGTCAAAGCGATTGCTCACTTCGCTTACCTGATTGTTATACAGATCGCTCTCGGCGCTCAGAACATCCAGCAGCGAGCGGCGTCCGAGGTGATACCACTGATCGAAAAAGTCTTTGCGGATGCGGTCAGACTCGACAATCAGACTCTTATACAGCGCGGCGCGATCGGCCATCGAATGTGCATCCTGGCTGGCGGCGCGCACGCGATTCTCCAGATCGCGCCGCTGCTCCTGCACCTGCTGACGACTGGCTTCGGCGCGTTTAATCGCCGCAATCTCCTGCGCGTTGGTTGAACCACCGCGGAACAGGCCCCAGCTAACGTTGATGCCGGTTTGCCACGCCTGCTGACGACCGAGCTGATCCTCACGCGTGCTTTTGGTTACCGTCCAGTTGAGTTTTGGAAGGCCGGAAGCTTTAATCGCCTCCGCTTCTTTAAACCCCGCTCGCGTTTCCGCGCTGGCGCGCAGGATCAGCGGATGATAATCCAGGCTGGCCAGCTGGCGGTTGAGATCGCCAAAATTCATCGCCCAGCGATCGCTGGCTGGCAGCGTCACGCGACTGTTGCCCATCAGGCGGTTCAGCGTGATTTCGACATCACGCGCGCGTGACTCGGCATTCTCCAGATAACTCTGCGCCTGCAGCAGCCGGCCCTTGGCCTGCGTCAGTTCGCTGCGGCGGCCGGTATCTGACTGCACAATGCCGCTCAGCATGGTGGTCAGTTCGGTCATGCGCGCCACGTACTGCTGGCTGATGGCAATGATCCGCTGCTGCTTGTTCCACTCAATCAGCGCGTTGCTGACCTGCATCGCCAGCTCTTCACGCTGCGCCTGCGCTGCCTGCTGCGCCGAGGTCACGCGCTCTTCGCGGCTCTCGATGGTGCGGCTGGTCTGACCGAAATCAATCAGGTTGGTCGCCATCGACACGCCGAGCGCCGGCACGTTGCTCTGACTACCGTCGCTTTTTACCCCGCCACCAAACTCTTTGGTCGCCGAACTGGCGCTGACATCCAGCTGCGGCCAGCGTTGCCCTTTCGCCTCATCCACGCTGGCAGCGGCGGCATCGGTCTGCGCCACGGATGATTTTAGTGCCGGGCTGATGCGCCAGGTGATGCGCGCGGCCGAGAGGAATTTCTGCCGCAGCTCGGATTCAGCCACGGTTTCATCCACCGCGCCGCTCAGGCTGACCGGTGAACGCGCCACGGCGGCATCGGCGGCGGTGATTCTGGTTTCCGCTACCGGCGGGCTGACATAGCTGAACTCGCTCTGTGCTTTTACTTCTGCTTCATTCACCGGCACCGGCGCAGGCTGCTGCGGGTTGAAAGTGCGTACCGATTTCAGCAGCGGATTAGTCTGCTTTGGTTCCGGCTGGCGCTGCTCCTCCGTCAGAAAACCGCCGCCCTGTACCGGCTGTACCGGCGGCGGTGCAATCGGCGCTGCTGGCGCTGGCGCTGGTGCCGGTGAAGGTGCCGGTGCTGGTGCTGGTGCTGGTGCTGGTGCCGGCTGAGCGCGTGGCGCGGCGACCGGTGGCGCAACCGGCGCGGCCTGAGGTTGCGTAAACATCGGTTGCGGTGCCGGCGCGGTTGCAAAGCGCTGGGCCGGCGCAACGGGCACGCGCTGTACCGGCACGCTGCGTACCGGTGCCGCAGCGGGGGCGGCCGGGCGATGTCCGCTCATCTCGGCAAACATCATCAGTTCACTGGTCGAATCGGCCATTACGCTGATGGCCGGGGCCATCATGACCGTAATGCAACCGGCAAGCAAAGAGAGGCGCCGCGCCGCTGCGCGACGGTGCATATTATTATTTTTCATGGTTATTAACGCTCGCGGAAGGCTTCTTTCGCCTTAAGTACCGGCTTCAGCAGGTAATCAAGGATGGTTTTCTCGCCGGTGCGGATTTCCACCGTGGCCACCATGCCGGGAATGATCGGCAGATCTTTATTGCCTGCGTGCAGCGTGCTTTTATCGGTGAGGATCAAAACGCGGTAATAGGTGTCATCCGGGCGGCCGGAAGCGGCTTTCTGATCGTCTTTCAGCGTATCCGGACTGATGTATTCCACATGGCCATCCAGTCCACCGTAGATGGCGAAGTCGTAGGCGGTGATTTTCACTTTGGCCGGCAGCCCCGGACGCAGGAAGGCGACATCAGAAGGACGGATTTTGCCCTCCACCAGCAGTTGCTCTTCCAGCGGCACGATTTCCAGGATGTGCTCACCGGGCTGAATGACGCCGCCGATGGTGTTGACGCGCACGTTTTTCACCGTGCCGCGCACCGGTGCGGTAATGGTGGTGCGCTCGACCACGTCCGCGCGGCCAATCAGGTTTTCGCTTACCTGGCTGAGCTCCAGCTCCAGCCGTGCCAGTTCAGTGTTGGCATCAGACTGGTAACGGTTACGCCGCTCGACAATCTGCGCCTGGATGTCGTTCGCCTGGCGCTGCATGCGCAGCAGTTCAACCTCAGACAGCAATCCTTTCGCCGCCAGCGGCTCCGCCAGGCGAATTTCACGCATCGACAGGGCATAGCTGCGCTGCAGTGAGTTAATGCTGTCGTTCAGCGCGCGCTTGCGTGATTCATAGGCTTTGGTCTCCTGCGCCACCACGGCAGGATCGCTCTGCACCTGCTCGTCAAACGTCAGCGGCTGTGCGTAGGCTTCGGCACGCAGACGCGCAATGCTGCCCTTCAGGCCAATCACCTTGCTCAGCGCCTCGCGATAGCTTGATTGCGCACGCGTCGGATCGATTTTCAGCAGGACATCGCCCCGGTTGACCACCGTGCCTTCACGCACGTTCATTTCGGCGAGAATGCCGCCTTCCAGACTCTGAATCACCTGCTCGCGGCTGCGGGAAATCACTTTTCCGTCGCCTTTGGTGATCTCCTCCACCCGCGCATAGTTTGCCCAGGTGAGACCGATGCCAATCACCGCGATGATGATCCACATCACCAGTTTCGATCCCGGCGTGGTTTGCGACAGCAGGGACGCCTGCACGTCATTCATGAATTCGGCATCCGCAGCGGAGAGATTTTTGCTGCGGCTGCGCCATGGCATTAACTTGATCATACTGCGGCCTCCTCTGCCGCGGCGACGGCGGGCTCTGACGTTGCCGAAGCATCGTTAGCCGGCGCGGGTGCACGCGCCGCCTGCTCTACCGCCTGACGTGGCGGCTGGCGGGTTTTACCTTTACCTTCCAGCGCGGCCAGCACCTGATCTTTCGGGCCATCCGCGACAATTTTTCCTTCCTCAACCACGATGATGCGGTCGACCAGCGCCAGAATTGACGGACGATGCGTCACGACGATCAGCGTGTGGCCTTCGCTGGCACGACGCAGATGGGCGAGGAACTGGCTTTCGGTCATGCTGTCCATGGCGCTGGTCGGTTCATCCATCAGCAGCACTTTGGGCCGCGTCAGCAGGGTTCGCGCCAGCGACACTAACTGACGCTGACCGCCCGACAGCCCTTCACCGCCCTCGCCGACCGACAGGTTGATACCGCTCGGATGGCGCGCCGCCACGTGATCGAGACCGGTCAGATTCAGCACGCGCAGCAGTTCATTCGCGGTGGCATCCGGCCGGCCAATCATCACGTTCTCGCGCAGCGTGCCGTAGAACAGGCGCGCATCCTGGCTGACGAAGCCCACCGCTTTGCGCCAGTCGGCCGGATCGATCTGGTTAACATCGAGTCCGTCAGCGGAGATCTGCCCTTTTACCGGCTGATACAGACGCGCCATCACGCGTAACAGCGTCGATTTACCACTGCCGATGCGGCCAAGAATCGCCACGCGCTCACCGGCCTTGATAGTCAGCGAGATGTCTTTGAGGATTTCCGGATTGGGCTTCATCGGCGGTGCCGGATAAGAGAAGCTGACATTGCTCAGCGAGATCTCGCCGGTCAGCGGCGGATCGGTCAGATAAGTTTTGCTGCTGTCGCGATCGACCGGCATCTCCATCAGCTTATTCAGCGAGGTCAGCGCCGCTTTGGCCTGCTGATAACGCACCGCCAGACCAATCACCTGACCCAGCGGGCCGGTGGCGCGGCTGGCCAGCATCACGGTGGCGATCATCGCACCCATGGTGAAGGTGCCGGCGTTGATCAGATAAACCCCGGCCACCACCAGCATCACGGTCTGAAACTGCTGCAGAAAGGTCACCACGCCGGTTGCCAGCGTCGAATAGCGTTTTGACTTCATTGAGTTAGCCGACTGCAGCGCGCTGAAGTTCTCCCAGCGGCGCTGCATATGCGCCTCACCACCCACGGCTTTCAGCGTTTCCATGCCTTCAACCGACTCAATCAGCACGCCCTGTTTCAGCGACGCATCGCGCAGGTTCTCCTTCATGATACGCGCCAGCGGCCACTGGATCGCGGCGCTGACGATGATGATCAGCGGGATCATCATCAACGGGATAATCGCCAGCGGACCGCTGATAAAGAAGATCACGCCGACAAACATCAGGATAAACGGCAGATCCGAAATCGCCGCCAGCGTCGCCGAGGCAACAAAATCGCGCACCGATTCGTATTCACGGATCTGGTTGGCGAAAGTGCCTGATGAGGCCGGTTTGTGCTCCATCTGGATCGACAACGCCTGACGGAACAGCATGCTGCCCAGCACCAGATCGGCTTTTTTACCCGCCATGTCCAGCAGATGTGCCCGCACAAAGCGGGTAATGGCTTCGAAGATCATGGCGATGGTGACGCCAATCGCCAGCGACCACAGCGTAACAAACGCCTGGTTCGGCACCACGCGATCGTAGACGTTCATGGTGAAGAAGATGCTGGAGAGTGCCAGTACGTTGATCAGCACGGCGGCAATAGCGGCGCTGCGGTAGTAACGACGGTAGCGCCACAGGGTACTGAACAGCCAGTGACCTTTGACCTCCGGCAGCATTTCGCTGGCGCGCTCATCCAGTACCGCCGCCGGTTTCGCCATCACCGCAAAGCCGGCGTAAATCTCGTTGAGCTCCGCCAGGCTCATCTCCACCGCTTTATCACTCACCTCCGGCATAATCAGCTGGAAGCGCAGCTCGCGCTGATTCTCCTCATTGGTGTGAATGCGCCGCGACAGCACAATGCAGCCGCCGCCGTTCTGCCGCAGCAGAATCATCGGCATCAATTGCTCCGGCAGATCCTGCAGGCGGCGTTCGACCATGCCGCCGGTAATGCCAGCGTTCTTCAGGGCGGTCATCGCCTGTGACGGCGACAGCAGCGTCGCTTTTGGCAGGCCGGCGACCAGCGCCTCTTCACTCTTCTCGCGTTTGTAGTGTTTGCAAATCCACGCCACGCTTTTTAACAGCGTGTCATCCACGGTGGTTTCGATACGAGCAACAGAACGCGCATCCTGCTCCACGGCATTCTGCTTCTGGTCCATCATTTCCCGACTCCTGTAAACCTGACAAAAAACGGTGGACGCATCGTCCACCGCAGACTTTTCTTTGAATTGGGAAAATTCTGACAGAAGGCAGCTTTCAGGCCGTCCAAGACTTGTCTCAAACGGTGGAGAATATTTATGAATAAAGTGGGCAAAGCCCGATTGAATGCGGTCTGGCGACCGATCAACTGCAGAATAATCGCGGCGCTGTTGAGCGCTGTCCTGGGCGTGTTATCTTAGCTGCTCGCTTTACTGCAACCGGACAAAGAGCAATGGCAAAACAGCGGGTAGGTATCGTATTTGGCGGCAAGTCGGCCGAACATGAAGTGTCGTTACAGTCGGCCAAAAATATTCTTGAGGCGATCGATAAAAACAAATACGACGTGGTGCTGCTGGGGATCGACAAACAGGGCGAGTGGCATCTCAATGACGCTTCAGGCTTTCTGCTCAACGCCGACAATCCGGCGCTGATTGCCCTGAACCGCTCCGGTGAAAATGTAGCGCTGGTGCCCGGCAGCCGCGCGGAACAGCTGATTACGCGTCAGCAGGCGCAGCCGCTGTCGCAGCTGGATGTCATCTTCCCGATTGTGCACGGCACGCTGGGCGAAGATGGCTCGCTGCAGGGGCTGCTGCGCATGGCCAATCTGCCGTTTGTCGGGTCGGATGTGCTGGGCTCCGCGGTCAGCATGGACAAAGATTTCACCAAACGCCTGCTGCGCGATGCCGGCCTGAAAGTGGCACCGTGGCTGAGCGTCACCCAGACGCAGCGCGCGGCGCTGGATGTGCAGGCGGTGATTGCGCGCTTTGGCCTGCCGCTGTTTATCAAGCCAGCCAATCAGGGATCATCCGTTGGGGTGAGCAAAGTGACGCAGCCGGACGAATTCGACGCGGCGCTGGATCTGGCGTTCCGCTTTGACCGCAAAGTGCTGATTGAACAGGGCATCAGCGGCCGTGAAATTGAATGCGCGGTGCTGGGTAACGAGGCGCCAGAAGCCAGCCCGTGCGGTGAAATTGTGGTGCACGACGCCTTTTACTCGTACGACACCAAATATATCAGCGAGAGCGGCGCGCAGGTGGTGGTACCGGCTGACATCAGTGCGGAAGCCAGCGAGGCCATTCGGGCTGTAGCGATTACCGCGTTTCAGGCGCTGGAGTGCTTTGGCATGGCGCGCGTCGATGTGTTCCTCACCGAAACGGGCGACATTATTGTCAACGAAGTGAATACTTTACCCGGCTTCACCAACATCAGCATGTATCCCAAACTGTGGCAGGCGGCCGGCCTGAGCTATAGCGATCTGATCACCCGCCTGATTGAGCTGGCGCAGCAGCGTCATCAGCAATCCAGCCAGCTGAAAAGCAGCGTGTAACCTGCGATGGCGTGGCTCAGGCCACGTCATGCGCCATGCTGCGCGGCGCGATTGCCGGTGAGGTCTGATTGCGGCCGTTGCGCTTGGCAACGTAAAGGTGTTTATCAGCCGCTGACACCAGCCGGTTGATTACCCCCGGCCATTCACGTTCGTTAACCGCACCGCCGCGCGCCAGGCCGAGGCTGACCGTCACGGTCACGGTGTTGCCCTGAATCCAGAACTTCTCTTTCACCATTGCCTGACGAATCACTTCGGCCAGCTGAAACAGCTGGCTGTGGGTGTAATCAAATACCACCACCACGAACTCTTCGCCGCCAAAGCGGCACACCAGGCCGCGACTGCCGACCACGTGCTGAATACGGCGCGCAATTTCCTCCAGCACGCCATCGCCGGCATCATGGCCGAAATTGTCATTAATGGCTTTGAAGTAGTCGACATCCAGCATAATCACGCCGGCTTCACGCTGCAGGGAAAACGGCTGCTGGCGCAGGTTTTCATACAGGCCGGAGCGCGACAGTAGCTGGGTGAGGAAATCGTAATTGGCGCGCAATGCCAGCCGATGGTTAAGCTGGCGAATGGCGTCCATGCTCACCGCCACCAGCAGCGGGCTGAGCGCCACGGTGGCCACGCCGAGCCGTGCGGAAGTGAGATGGCTGATGGGCAGCAGCGAATCATCGCCCTGAATATTCATCACGCCGTGCGAGACCAGCACGATCTCGGTGATGCCGGTGAACAGAATCACCAGGCTGGTGATCGGAATCGGCAGAACAATGGCACACCAGATCAGCGCCGGCACCGGGAAAGTCAGACTGCCCGCGCCACCAATCAGCGCCCCCACCGTGAGCGACAGCGCCACGGCGAGCAGCGGCAGCAGCCTGGCCGGGTGTACCAGCGTCCGCAGCGGCACGCTGCGCAACGGACGCGTCAGCATCACCGGCAGCAGCATCAGCGAGGTGGAGAACTGCTCGCTGAACCAGTCGGCCCACGCCACCACAAAGCGCGCGTTGAAGTCGATATCCTGCGCCCACGCACCCCAGGTGGCACACGCTGCCGCGCCGAGCAGGCACGCCGGAAAGATGCGCATGGCGTTGAACACCTGGCTGTTTGCGGTTGGCGATTGCAGATGCTTAATCAGCATGCTGACTGACACCAGGATAAACAGGATATTGGCAAAATTAATCGTCACCGCTGGCAGTGCCCAGCCGGAAAAAACCGTATCGTTGAAAATCATGGCGGCAAAACACACCAGATAACTGGAGGTGGTGTGTAAAAACGGGTTGCGCACCATTAAACCGGCGATGAGGGCATTCACCGGCCAGAACAGGGAAAACTCTTCGGGAATACGCAGGTGGCTGCCAATAAAGCAGAAGAACAGCGTAATAAGACACAGCGAAAGAGCATTCTTTTTAACATTATTCTCTTCAAACAGCTTAACGCGCATACGTCTGAACCCTGTAACCTGAAATCGCTGCCATCCCTCGCTGGCATCAGCAATCATTTAACCTGAAAAATCCGTGCGATAATTCGCTAATTAACCCGGTATTCGTCGCCCTGCTCTGCGACTGAGCGGCGCTCACTCTGCCATGAAAGCCAGAGACGAGCTACCTGCCCCGCCGGCAGTAAGTGAAACAGGCAGGCGCTGTGAGCGGCAATTATGCCGTATAAATAAAAAAATCGGATATCCGGGATATCCGATTCTGGCGAAAAAAACTGCATGACTGCGCGCGGGAACGTTATTTCACCGCCACCGGCCACTGGCTCAGCCGGATACCGCGCTCACCGGCGCTATCCCCGAAATCCTGCAGCACCGCTTTCACGTCCGGATCCATATACTCGGCGTTATCGTGATCGACAATCACCACGCTATTTTCCGGGATCTCTGCCAGCAGCCCCTGCAATTTCGGGTTGTGCATAAAGGTCAGGTTTTGCTGAAAGCGCAGCACGTAATGGTCGTCATAGCGGGTAAGCTGCAGCGCGTTGCGATGGCTTTGGTAGATGCTGCACAGAATCTGCGTCGCGATACCGATACCAATCCCGGCCAGCATGCCAAACACAATGATACCGCCGATGGTGGCAAGAAACGGCACGTACTGCTGCGCGCCCATGCGAATCTGTTCGACGAACAGGCGCGGCGTTGCCAGCTTATAGCCGGTATACAGCAGCACCGCCGCCAGGCTGGCGAGCGGAATCGCGTTAAGCAGAGCGCTGAACCACAAGCCACAAATCAGCAGCAGCACGCCGTGCAGCAGAATCGACAGTTTGGTTTGGGCACCCACGCTGACGTTGACCGAACTGCGCACAATCACCGCGGTAATGGGCATCGCACCGAGCAAGCCGGCGGTCAGGTTACCGATGCCCTGCGCGAACATCTCTTTATTCGGTGACGGCGCCGGGTGCTGCGGACGCAGTTTTTTCAGCGCCTCCTGGCTGAGCAGGGTTTCAAGGCTGGCCACCAGCGCCAGCGTAATCGCTACCACCCACACCGACGGATTCTGCCACGCCAGCCAGTCAGGGGTTTCCAGCTCCGCCACCAGCGCCGACATACTGTCAAACGCCGGCAGTACGATACGCGGCAGGCCTTCGCCGAGGCTGGGAAACAGGCGATCGCCCAACACCGTGGCGAGGCAGCCAAACAGCACCGCCACCAGCGGGCCGGGGATCCAGCTCAGCGCTTTAACCGCTTTGATCGCGGGCGTGGTCCACAGCCACAGAATCAGCAGCCCGCTACCGGCCACCAGCATTGCGCTGAGCGAAAACGAAAACTCCCCGCTGACCAGCGACTGCAGACCGGCATCGCTTGCTGCGCCCAGCGCCACCGGAATCTGCTGCATAATCAACAGCAGGCCAATGGCCGCCAGCATCCCTTTGATGACGCTACCTGGCACCAGTGAGATAAAACGACCGGCGCGCAGCAGGCCGAGCATACACTGCAGCACGCCAGCCAGAATCAGCGCGGTGAGAAACGCGGAAAAGCTGCCGAGCGTCTGGATTGACGCCACAACAATAGTCACCAGCCCCGCCGCCGGGCCGCTCACGGCAAAGCGCGAGGGACTGAGCGCGGTAACCAGCAGACCGCCGATCACCCCGGTGAGCAGACCGGCAAAGGGCGGCAGACCGCTGGCCTGCGCGATGCCCAGACACAGTGGCAGCGCCACCAGAAACACCACCAGACCAGCAGGAATATCCTGACGAAGCGTTTGCAGATTCATGATGAGGGTTCCTCTGACGATTGCTGGATTAACTCTTTCAGATGGCCGGACTTCAGGTCATAAACGCAGCCAAATACATCCAGCTGCTGTCCGGCCTGCCAGGCCTGTTGCACCGGCTCGCAGCGCACCAGCTGGCTAAACTGGGCGATGACATTGGCTTCAACCAGCTGGTTAAGCTTACTGCTCTCCTCTTCCTGCGCGGGACTGGCGTGGTAGGCCACCAGCCCGTGCTGCAACGCGCGGCGCAGCGCGGCAATGCGCCGGGCAAGCGCCGAATCCTCCTGCGCTAACGGGCTGGCAGGCAGACCCAGCGCCGCCTGCACGCCGCCGCAACCGTAGTGACCGCACAGCACAATGCGCTCGACGCCGAGATAAAAAATCGCGTACTGCAGTACGCTGAGAAAGTTGTCATCGTCCGGTAGCACCATATTGGCGATGTTGCGGTGCACGAATAGCTCGCCCGGATGCGAGCCGGTCAGCACTTCTGCCGGTACGCGACTGTCGGAACAGCCAATCCACAGGGAGTGGGGTTTCTGCTGATGCAGATATTGTTCAAAGTAATCTGGATTACGCTCGCGGCGCTGGAGTGCCCAACTGCGATTTTTCGCTAATAAGGGTTTAAGGGTCGTCACAATTATCTTCTCTCTGTATCCGCAAATAGCGCTTCCGGGCAAATAAATGCATGGCGCAGCACGGTTTTGGCGTTCTGTGGCAGGTGAATACGGCGCTTTCTCACAGAAATTGGTTATAGACGCTTATGAATTGATTTGCACCATGAATATTTCAGCCCGGCAGAAGAAGCGACCTTATGTAAAATAAGTGTCAGCAAATGTCACGACAAAGTAAGTTAATGCAAGTGACGCAATCAGCAGGAATTTCATTAAAAATAAATATAATCAGTCTATTAATATGATTTTTTAAAACGCATTTCGGATGCACTGACAAATATATACACGTAAAACTTTTGCGCCTTTATGCTGTTATGGTGGATTACGCTTTGCTCGCTGAGAAAAATCCTAATTACTAAATTTATGAATAGTGTTATCAGCTGGTTTTAACGTTATTTGCGATGATATTTCACTGAAGGCGGCGGAGGGATTAAGTAAGAGATCGGGAAAATGATAAGCAGAATAATAATTACAAAGAAACGTAAATATCACTGGCGCTGACCGCCTGTAATAAGCGCCCGCCAGGGCAGGCGCTATTTCGCTTGACGAATTATTTACCGTTCCAGGCTTTCATGCGGGATTCACGCACCTGCAGCTGCTGTTCCGGGGTTAACTTATTGTAGTTTTCAGCCATGCCGCTCTCCCAGTCGCCGTACAGTGGATTGGGCAGCACAATGAACTGGGTGCCAAAACGCTGATGGTTGAGCGTGACAAACTGCTGGCGCTGCGCGTTGCCCTGATGCCAGGTGGCACCGCCGAAGTCATTCAGGTTATCGCCGATATACAGCACCACGTTGTAGCCGGCATTTTTAATTGCGTCGAAACGCGCCTGTTTATTGGAGTTGCCGGTACTGAGACGCACCGTTTTGTCGCTTACACCGCTGAAGCCCAGCTTGTTGAGGTTATCGACTGTGGCCGCGTAGTCTTTCTGATCGCGGTTCGAGACGTAGAACATGGTGCCGCCGTGGCTATTCACGTAGTTGGCAAATTCGACGGCACCGGGCACCGCGGTCGCCTGACGCGCCTGCGTCCACGCTGACCAGGTTTTACCGGAGAACGGCTGGCCGTTTTTTGCCTGCCACGCGCTGTAGGCGCTGTTATCGATCATGGTTTCATCCAGATCAACAATCACCGCTTTGGGTTTGCCGGTGAGCGAAGGAGCGTTATCAAACGCCATGCGTGCCGTGTTGAACGCCTGCCAGCTCAGCGCCTGATACTCGCCAGACTGCTGGAACCAGTTGACTGCCAGCACCGACTGCTGACCAAGTTGCTGCTGAGCCTGCTGTTTTTGCGGTTGGGCACAGCCGGTGAGCGTCAGGGCAATCAGGCCCGCCGCGGCCAGCCAGGAGGTGTTTTTCATCATGTCGTCCTTAAGTGATTATGGTCAGTTTTTGTAAAGCTTTAAAAATGTAGCAGTTAACGTAAGCTGTGGGCAGAGGAAAACCGGGGTCAGGTCACAGGAGACACTTATGGATAATCGCGGGCCGCGCTCGGCGCTGCTGGAGAGTCAACGCTGGCTGGAGTATGCCTTCCAGCCTGCCGGTCAGCCGGCACCGGCCGCTGCGGCGTACGGACAGCAGCGGCACAGCGCAAAAGTGGTGTTGGCCGGACAAAACCGGCCGCCGAAAAGTTGTGAATCCGATGGGGTGATCGGTGACGATCATCGGCCGGTTGCGGTTTACACCGCTGACTGTCTGCCGGTGCTGTTTGCCGATGTGAAAACGCATCAGGTGGCGGCGGTGCATGCCGGCTTGCAGGGTACGCTCGGCGGCGTGCTGAGCAGTGCCCTCGATCAGCTGCTGGCGGGTGGCGCGACGCTGGCATCCCTGCTGGTGGCGATCGGTCCGGCGATCGGCCCGTGCTGCTATGAGCTGGGCGTTGATCGCATCGCACAGATGCAGCAGCGCCCGGATCTGCCGGCGTTAAGCTGGTCACAGCAACAGCCGCATAATCCGCAGGCAATCCGACCTCAGGCACAGGCGCATCATCAGGGAGTATGGTTTGATTTGCCTCAACTGGCGCAGGACCTGCTGTTACAGCGCGGCATCCCGGCGGCGCAGATTGATCGCGTGACGGAGTGTACTTATTGCATGGCGGAGGCGGGATCGAGCTATCGTTATAACACCCATTTTGACAGCGGCTATCAGTCACGTTTCTCGTGGATTCGCCGCCGCGCGTAAGCACGCTTCACCTCCCTATGAAGCGCGGGCCTTAGTGAATGATGGCGTTGAGCGCCAGCACACCGGCGAGGCCGAGGATGGAGATCAGCGTTTCCATTACCGTCCAGGTTTTCAGCGTTTCAACCACGCTCAGGTTGAAATAGCCTTTGAACAGCCAGAAACCCGGATCGTTCACGTGCGAGGCGATCACGCTACCCGAACCAACGGCCAGCACCATCAGCGCCGGATCGGTATGGGTGGCGGCAATGATCGGCGTCACGATGCCGGCGGTGGTGATCGCCGCGACGGTGGCCGATCCCAGCGCGATGCGCAGCATTGCCGCCACCGTCCAGCACATCAGCAGCGGTGACAGCGACGATCCTTTCATCAGATCGGCAATGTAATTACCGACACCGCTATCTACCAGCACCTGCTTAAAGGCGCCGCCGCCGGCAATGATAAAGACGATCATGGCGATGGCGGCAATCGAATCGCCACACATATCCATCACCTGCTCCATTTTGCGCCCGTTGCGCAGACCGAGGGTAAATACCGCAATTACCACGGCGATAAACAGCGCCACCGCCGGGTTGCCGATAAATTCAAAGAACTGGCGCAGCGCATTCTCTTTCGGCATCGTCAGTTCGCAAACTGCCGCAATCGCCATCAGCACCACCGGAATCACCGCGGCAAAGATGCTGATAAAGAAGCCCGGCATCTCCTCTTCGGTGAAGATTTTAGGGTTATACAGCCCTTCCGGCGGCGACTTTTCGAAGCTTTTGAGGAATTTTGAGAAGATCGGGCCGGCAATGATCACCGTCGGGATGGTAATGATTAAGCCGTACAGCAGCGTGGTGCCGAGATTGGCACCAAAGATGGTAGCAATGGCGGTTGGACCGGGATGCGGTGGCAGGAAGCAGTGCGTCACCGACAGCGCTGCCACCATCGGCACGCCGACGTACAGCAGTGGCAGTCCGGCCGCCGCCACGATGGTGAACACCAGCGGCAGCAACAGCACAAAGCCGACTTCGTAAAACATCGCCAGGCCGACGATCAGCCCGGTGACCACCAGCGCCCACTGCAGCCGCTGTTTACCGAACGCGGCAATCAGCGTGGTGGCCACCCGCTGGGCAGCGCCGGTATCGGACACCAGCCGCCCGAGCATAGCACCAAAGCCGAGGATCATCGCCAGGCCGCCGAGCGTGGAACCAATACCTTTCTGAATCGAGGCCATCACATTGAGCGGCGTCATGCCTTCGGCGATACCTACCACCGCCGAGACAAACACCAACGCAATGAAGCCGTTGACCTTGAAGACAATCATCAGAACCAGCAGCAGTATCACACCCAGCACAATTATGGTTATTGGCATTTTTTATTATCCTTAGGAAGACAGAGGGGTGTTTAAGGTTTAGGCGCGCGCCGGCAATTACGCCAGCCGCGCCACGGCATTACACGGCGACGCGCATACCGCCATCAACAAACAACAGGTGGCCATTGACGAAATCAGATGCGCCCGACGCCAGGAACACCGCCGCGCCAATCAGCTCTTCCGGCTTGCCCCAGCGTGCGGCCGGCGTACGTTTGGTCAGCCAGCCGGTGAAGGCCGGATCGTCAGCCAGCGTCTGGGTCATCTCGGTGACGAAATAGCCCGGCGCAATGGCGTTAACCTGAATATTGTGGCGCGCCAGCTCCACACACATGCCGCGCGTCAGCATGGTGACCGCGCCCTTGGAGGCGGCATACGGCGTGATGGTGTCGCGCCCCAGTTCGCTCTGCATCGAGCCGATGTTGATGATTTTTCCGCGCTGACGCTGCACCATTCTTTTCGCCACGGTTTGTGACACCAGAAACACCGCTGTCTGGTTGACGGCAATCACGTCGTTCCAGTCCTGCTCGGGAAACTCGAGAAACGGCCGGCGGCGCTGAATGCCGGCATTGTTCACCAGGATATCAATCGCGCCCCACTGGCTTTCAATCTCCTCCACCGCCTGCTGAACCTGCGCCGACTGCGTGACGTCAAAGGCCTTCGACCGTGCGTGATAACCCAGCTCGCGCAGTTTCGCCGCGCCCTGCTCTGCGCCGCCCTCGGTGGTGGCGTTGATGATCACTTCCGCACCCGCCTCCGCCAGACCGCGCGCCAGCAGAAAACCGATGCCGCGCGCCGAACCGGTGAGCAGCACACGCTTGCCCGTCAGGGAAAATAGCTGACTCATACTGACTCCTTAAAACGTTAACTGGACTTTCGCCGCCCGGGTTTTATCACCGGCAAACTGCAGCGCCGCGTCGATATCCTGTAAGTCATACTCCCCGCTGAACAGCGGCAGCGGATTGACCACGCCGCGTGCCAGCCAGTCAACCGCCGTGTTGAATTCGTGGGTGAAACGGAAAGAACCGACCAGATTGATCTCTTTGGCGATCAGCGTCATCAGCGGGAAATCCGGAATCGTGCCGCCCATGCCAACCTGTACCAGCGTGCCTTTGGCGCATACCACGTCGAGACAGCGCTGCAGCGAAGACGGATGGCCGGAAGCCTCGAAAGCGACATCGAAGAAGCCTTTATCTGCAAGGTAAGGCGTGAAATCACCGTCAGCAGCGTGGATCACGCCGGTCGCGCCCATCTGCTGCGCCAGGCTGAGCGAGCGTTCGCTGATATCGCTGCAAATAATCTCCGCGGCTCCGCGGGCTTTGGCAGCGGCGGCAATCAGACAGCCAATCGGCCCGACGCCGGAAATGAACACGGTTTTGCCGCTCAGATCGCCCGCCTGCTGCGTGGCGTGGATGCACACGGCCAGTGGTTCAGCAAACACCATTACGCTGTCATCGGCCTCCTGCGGAAACGGCACGCACTGCGCGCTATCGACCACTTTGTATTGCGTGAAGCCGCCATCCACGTGCGGCAGATACATGGCGCTGCCGAAAAAGCGCATTGAGGTGCACTGATTTTGCTGCTCGCGCAGACAGTATTTACAGCTGCCGCACGGCTTTGAGGGATTGACCGCCACTTTTTGATTGGGCTGGAGCTGCGGATCGTCGCTCTCCACCACGTAGCCGATCACTTCATGGCCGAGGATCATCGGCATCTTCACTTCGAAGCTGCCGACTTTACCTTCCTGATAGTAGTGCAGATCGGACCCGCAGATGCCGCCGCGCGTGATGCGCACCAGCGTGCCGGTGCCGTCCCACTGCACCTGCTGCTGTGCGACGCTGACCTGTTTTTTGCCGGTAATGACGCAGGATTTCGTTTCAATGTTCATCGTAGCCCCTTCAGTGCTGTAGCAATGGGGGCTATCACAGCCGGATACGGCCGGCGAAACTGTGACGAACATCACTCAAAGCGATGTTACAAAACGGCTGTTACCGGGAACGTGATGCAGAGAGGCGGAAAAGCAGACGGCGGCCATCCCTGACCGCCTTAAAGAAAGATTAGCTGCCCGACATCAGGTCGTGGCTGTATTTGAACAATTCCGAATCCGAGCGCAGGCCGAGCTTTTTCAGCGCCGACTGCTTTTGTCCGCTCACGGTTTTACGGCTGCGCTTAAACTTCACGGCGATTTGCGACACGCTGAGCCCATCGAGAAAACAGCGCACCACTTCTACTTCGCGCGGGCTGAGGGTTTTGACCTTCTCATACATATTGCCTTTGCTGGAGAGATCGAGGTTTTCGTTGATGGCGTCTTCATTCATCACGTAGAGGTTTTCCACCTCGTACGCCACTTCCTGCGACAAAAATAGCCGCCCCTGCGCCACCTGACGAATCGCCTGGACGATCTCCTGCATATTGTGGCTTTTTCCAATAAAGCCCTTAACGCCGGCGCTCAGCACCATTTTGACAATCGCCGGACTCTCCATGGACGATGAGATCAAAATCTTTTGCTGCGGATAGTGATTTCGCAGCTGTTTCACCAGGGCCAGGCCATCCAGTTCCCGCTCGCCCAGCAAAAAGTCCAGCACCAGCACATCCACCGTAGTGCTGCGCAGCTGACTAAACAATTCATTACTTGAAGACCAGGTCCCGACCAGATGAATATCGGGTTCGTGTTTCAGGCATAACTCGAAAACGGTACGAACCATCGGGTGATCATCAAGGACAGCGACACGCACCTGTTTATTATGTGCATATACCATTCTTTTATTCCTTTATTACAGTCTCAATTTTGTCCAGTACTGATAACCACACCAGTGAAAATGACCTGAAAGTATGCGCTGACCGCTGCCGGGAAAATCGCTTGCAACGGTTTAAACCAAACGTCACCAGGTTAACAAAAATTAGAATTTTGCTTACGCGTTTAACTTATTACCGCTAATTAAAAGGTAGTTTTACCAGATGAATGGACAGCAGCGGTTAGCGGCCCCGGAAAAACTGCGAAAATTCTGACGTAACTCTGCGAATGGACCACATAAGAATTGTCTTGAAAGGTCATTTTATGGATAAACCGTTGAAATATTTGAAATCAAAGCAAAAGCAATATCTAAAAAAAACCACGGATGTTAATAATAAGTTAAACATTCGAGAATGGTCGCAAAATATCCTTAATGCGGCATTAGATCAGGCAGGCGGGAAAAATCTCTTTATACTCCTTTTCCCTTATCGGCATTAATGACTTTATTTTCTTCAGGAACGCACGGTGTTTAATCCTGTTAATTTCATCCGTCTGACGGGCGTGGTCCTGTTTATTTTTTTTGCCGGCGCGCTGCAGGCGCAGGTCAAACCATTGCAGCTTTTAGCGCGTTACGATACCGCACAGCCCGCGCTGCAGCTGGCTGAGCCCATCTCTTCTGCCTTTCGAAATAAAGTGATTAAAGTCGCAGTGGCCGGTAAATCACAGCCACCAATATATATGGATACCGATACGCGCCGCTTCGAAGGCCTGAGCGCCGACTACCTGTCGCTGATTCAAAGCATGCTGGAGACCAGTATTGAGCTTTATCACTTCCCGAGTCATAGCGCCGCGCAGCAGGCGGTGCTGAAAGGCGAAATGCATATGCTGGCGATTTACGTCGCCCAGCCATCGTCACAGTCGCAGCCGCTGCTGGCCAGCGCCCCGTGGATGCTGGATTACAGCGTGATGGGATTGAAGACCGACAGCGACCTTTTTCTCAATAACGGCATGCCCGAGCAAATCGCCTGGTCAGGCACGCCGCTGCAGCGCCAGTACCTGGAAGAGACATACGAAAACGCGCAGCTGGTGCGTTTCCCGGGCTACTATGATGCCGTCGCCGCCACCGTTTATGGTCAGACGGCGCGCGTCTGGGGAAATGCGGCGACGCTGACACACCTCAACCGCTATCTGTTTGCCAACGCGCTTACTATTCTGGCCGATGAGCATACGATTCCGCTCAACGTCGGTTTCGGCATCAGTCCGCTGTATCCTGCGCTGGCCGACGCCATCAACCAGGCGCTGCCGCAGATTCCGCTGTCTATCCGCATGCAGATTGCCAAACGCTGGCAGCTCGATCCCCATCATGTACTACAACGCAATCCGCTGGCGCTGACCGCCGACGAAGAGCAGTGGCTGCAAAACAACATACACATCGAGACCACCTTGCCGCTGGCACAGGCACCGCTCAGTAGCCGGACGCCGGCAGAGCAGTTTCGCGGCATGGCGCCGGACGTGCTGGAGCTGATCACCAGCCAGACCGGCCTGAATTTTGTGGCGCACGCCAGTAATGAACACCCCGGCGGACGTCCTCTGCCAAAGCTGTTTCCGCTGGAAATTCTGGAGCCACAGTTCGAAGCACAACCGGCTCTGATTACGCGTCCGTGGCTGGTTTCGCATTGGGTGATCATCCGCAATCAGCAGCCGGGAAACATTATGGCGCGCGACACCTTTCCGTTTGGTTCGGCGCTGATGCTAAAAAATCCGCTAATGAAAAGCTGGCTGCAGGAGCACTATCCGCACCTGTCGGTCAGCGATACCGATCGTCCGCTGGATGCGCTGCGCCAGCTGCTGGCGCGCAAGGTCGATGCGGTGATCGTGCCGAAAATTTTTGCCGACTATCATCTGCGCAACCATTTTGGCAGCGGGCTGATCGTCGAGGGTACGCTGGGCGCCGATCCCGCACGCTTTGTGATGCGCGTAGAGCCAGGCAATGAGACGCTGATCAGCATTCTCGATAAAGCGTTGCTGGCCATCCCGCCGGAAACGCTGTTTAAGCTGATGGCGCAGTGGCGTCAGGCGGAACCGCCGTTTCTCAGTAGCTCGTGGCAGAACTATAAGCAAACGATTCTGCTGATCGTTTCGGTATCGCTGGGATTGATTCTGTTGATCCTGCTGTGGAACCACCATCTGCGCAAAGTGATTCAGCAGCGTATGCAGGCAGAGAATGCGCTAAAAAATCAGCTCAATTTTACCCACACGCTGTTTAATGACTCGCCGGTGGCAATGTACATCCGCGATAAGCAAACGCGGCTGGTGGACTGTAACAATGCCTATCTGCGCTTTTTGCACATCAAACGCGACGAGGTAATCGGTAAACGACTGTCGGACGTGTTCAACACCAATAACGCCAGCATTCATACCATTGAAGATGGTTACCAGCAGACGCTGCTGGATGGTGAAGCGGTAATGCGCGACGTCCAGCTGATGTTTGGCCAGCAGGCCTTCCATCTGTACCACTGGACGCTGCCGTTTCGCGATCGGCTGGGGGAAGTTGCCGGGGTGATCGGCGGCTGGGTCGATGTTACCGAGCGTAACGCGCTGCTGCAGGAGCTGCAGCTGGCCAAGGACACCGCAGACAAAGCCAACCGCTCCAAAAGTGAGTTTCTCGCCAGCATGAGTCATGAGATCCGCACGCCGCTGCACGCCATCATTGGTCTGCTGGAGCTGGAAACCCGCTCGCAGCCGTGTGAGACGCTGTCCGAAAATATTCGCGTCGCCTACAGCTCGGCTCGCGCGCTGCTGTCGCTGATCGGCGATATCCTCGATCTGTCGAAGATCGAATCTGGCCAGTATCAACCCACGCCGGAAACCGTTTACCTGCCGGATGTGATCGATCAGGCGGTGACGCTGTTTCGCAACAAAGCCGAAAGCAAAGGGATCGATCTGCGCGTAGAGATGGACATCGCGGCCTACTGGGTACAGACCGATCCGCTGATGATCAACCAGATCCTGTCTAACCTGTTGAGTAACGCCATTAAATTTACCGATCGCGGCAGCGTAACCGTGGTGCTGATGCAGGGGATTGGCCAGGAAGAGGAAGGTTGTGAGTTCGTCATAGAAGTGAGCGATGACGGCTGCGGCATGACCGAGGAGCAGCAGCAGGCGATTTTTGAGCCATTTGTCCAGGTCGGTGAACGTCAGCAGCAGCAGATTGGCACCGGTCTTGGCCTGAGCATCTGCCGCAATCTGGCAGAGCTGCTGGATGGCGAACTGATTGTGGAGAGTACGCCAGGTGAAGGATCGGTGTTCTCCTTCTACTTCCGCGCGCCGGCCGGCGAACCGCGCGATCAAACCCAACCGCATCTGACACAGCCGCTGGTCACCGACAAGCTGTCAGTGCTGGTGATTGATGATCATGCGCCCAATCGCCTGCTGCTGGGTAAACAGCTGGAGCTGGCGGGCCATCAGGTGGTGGTGAGCGAAAGCGCCGTCGAAGCGCTGAAGCTGTGGCAGCAGGATCCGCTGCGCTTTGACTTGATCATTACCGACTGCAATATGCCCGGCATGAACGGGTTTGAATTTGCCCAGGCGCTGCGCCAGCATGAACGCCACCATCATCTGCCGCCGATCACGCTATACGGCCTGACCGCCTCCGCCGAGCAGCACATCATGCAGCGCTGCCTGCAGGCTGGCATGAACGACTGTCTGTTCAAGCCGCTGAATCTGGATACGTTGCTGGCGCAAATCACCCACTGTCCACGCCGCACGCCAGGCACGCCACACATGCCTGACAGCGAGGCCGCAGCCGTGACCGGGCAACCTGTTGCTGATACCGCCGTCGCCGCGCTGCCGGCCCCTGTGGCGGTTCCGACTTTTGCGCCGCTGCTGATGCAGCTGGCTGAGCGCGATCCTGCCAGCTGCATCACCCTGCTGGAAAGTATTCGCACCAGCCACGATGAATTGCTGGCGGCGCTGCAGCAAACCACTGATGCTCACGCGCTGTCACAGCTTGGCCATAAGCTGAAAGGCGGTGCCAGCATTCTTAACGCCAGCGCGCTGATGGAGCTGGGGCGCAAGCTGGAGAAACACCAGCAGGAAGGACACGATGTCGCGCAACTGATTGCCGCCATCGCGTGCGAAATTAACACCGTCAATGAAACATTAATTATCTTTGAACAATATCGGCTGAAAAATCAGCAGGTTTTATAAAAACATAATCTTATCAAGACATTTCTCGGTTCGCCGGGATAAGCCGCCAGACATAATGTCCGCCAGCGCCATCATATCGGTGTCGTAAAAGGGAGATCTATGTTTAATGCAAAAATTCTCATCGTTGATGAGCATCGCCTTGTTGCGGCTGGGGTGCAGGCTTTATTATTAATGAATGGCTTTAATTGTGTCACTACAGCAAACACAATTAATGATGGTATTGACGATGTTATTCATCAGCACATCGACATCCTGATTTTAGATCCTGATTTCAAAGAGAAAAATGGCATCGCCTTTTTACGCGATATCGTAAAATCTAAAACCTGGATGAAAGTCATTCTGCTCAGTCAGAGCAGTAACAATCACCTGCTTATACAATCGCTTAGTCAGGGCGCTAACGGCTTCGTGTCGAAATACGACCCGATTCAGACGCTGATCGCCGCCATTGGCTGCGTATTTAATAATGTAAATTATCTGCCCGGCGATATTCTTGACCGGCGCCAGCGCTATGTGAATGAACAGGATATGTTGTCGCGCCTGACCGAGCGGGAAACGCTTATTTTACGTCAGCTGGCGCAGGGAAAATCCAATAAAATCATTGCCTGTGAATTAGGATTAAATAACAAAACTATCAGTACTTATAAAACTAAAATTTTTCAAAAGCTCGAATCAAAGAATCTGGTCGATATTATCGAACTGGCACGGCGAAACGGTGCCTGCTGAAGCCAAAATCAAGACCAGTCTTGCGGATTAATTCGACTGAGGCATGGCATCATCACCTCGTCCTCACCCGGGATTGTTATAGAGATTGAGTCATACAGGAATTTATAACCACAGAGCTAATTTATTAGCCCAATCTTCATGCCATTACAGGGCGCGCAGGTTTCTTCCCGTGCCTGGCGAAAGTGGTCCGATACTTTCGTCTGCGACTTGCCGCCCTGCTTTTTTTTGATGTTTCTCACAGGCTGAGCGCCGCAAATTTCCAGCCCGCACTTTTCCCGCTAGAGTTCACTCATCCGACCACTCACTGAGTAAGTGATCATGACTGAGCGTTATCCGCATCTGTTTGCCCCGCTGGATCTGGGCTTTACGCAACTGAAAAACCGTTTCCTGATGGGCTCAATGCACACCGGTCTGGAAGAGCATGCTGATGGCGCTCAGCGCCTCGCTGCCTTCTACGCCGAGCGCGCCCGGGAAGGCGTTGCGCTGATTGTGACCGGCGGCATCGCGCCCAATGCGCAGGGCGTGGTGGCGCAGGGCGGAGCCATGCTGACGAACGAAACCCAGTGCGGCTGGCACCGCCAGATAACTGATGCGGTACATGCTCAGGGGGGCAAAATTGCGCTGCAGATCCTGCACGCCGGGCGCTACAGCTATCAACGCGATCTGGTGGCGCCCTCGGCGCTACAGGCGCCCATCAACCCGTTTACACCGCAGGCACTGAGCGAAGCGCAGATTGAACAAACCATCGCGGATTTCGCGCGCTGCGCCCGGCTGGCGCAGCAGGCCGGTTACGACGGTGTCGAAATCATGGGTTCCGAAGGCTACCTGATTAATCAGTTCCTGGTCGCCCATACCAATCAGCGCGACGACGGCTGGGGCGGTGATCTGGCGCGGCGGCAGCGCTTTGCACTGGAAGTGACGCAGGCGGTGCGCGCCGCCGTCGGTGATGCCTTTATTATTATTTTTCGCCTGTCGATGCTCGATCTGGTGAATAACGGCAGCTCGCTGCAGGAGACGCTGCAGCTTGCCACGGCGCTGGAGCAGCGCGGCGTGACGCTGTTCAACAGCGGCATTGGCTGGCATGAAGCCCGCATTCCCACCATTGCCACCTGCGTGCCGCGTGCCGGTTTCGCCTGGGTCACGCAGCATCTGCGCCAGCACGTCAGCGTACCGGTTATCGCTACCAACCGTATTAATCATCCTCAGGTGGCGGAAGAGATTGTGCGCGACGGTATTGCCGACATGGTGTCGATGGCGCGGCCATTTCTTGCCGATGCCGCGTTTGTCAGCAAAGCGCAGGCGGGCCAGCCCGACGCCATCAATACCTGCATCGCCTGTAATCAGGCCTGTCTCGATCAAATCTTTGCCGGCAAGGTCACTTCCTGCCTGGTCAATCCGCGCGCCTGTCATGAAACGCTGATGCCGGTCATCGCCGCCGCGCAGCCAAAACGCCTGGCGGTGGTAGGTGCCGGTCCGGCCGGTATGGCGTTCGCGCTGCAGGCGGCGCAGCGCGGCCATCACGTCACCCTGTATGAAGCCGATGCGCAGATTGGCGGCCAGTTTAATATCGCCCGCCAGATCCCCGGCAAGGCGGAGTTCAGCGAAACGCTGCGCTATTTCCGCCATCAGCTGGCAGCCGCAGGTGTTGAGCTGTGCCTGAATCATCGCGTCAGCGCCGACGAACTGGAACAGGCGGATGAAGTCATCATCGCGACCGGCATCACACCGCGCCAGCTGGCGATTCCGGGCATCGATCACCCCAGCGTGCTGAGCTATCTCGAGGTGATACGCGACAAAAAACCGGTTGGCCAGCGCGTGGCGATTATCGGTGCCGGCGGCATTGGTTTCGACACCGCGGAGTTTCTGCTGCAGCACGCCGATCGCGAGGAAGACTTCTACCAAAGCTGGGGCATCGATCGCAGCCTGCAGGCGCGCGGCGGTTTAGTACGTCCACAGCCGGCTCCTGCCGACCGCCAGATCTGGCTGCTGCAGCGTAAATCCGGCAAACCGGGCGCCGGACTGGCGAAAACCACCGGCTGGATCCATCGCGCCAGCCTGCAGGCGCACGGCGTGCAGATGTGGGGTGATGTGGAGTATCTGAAGATTGATGATGACGGGCTGCACCTGCGCCATCAGGGGGAAGCGCTGACGCTGGCGGTAGATAACATCGTGATTTGCGCCGGTCAGGAACCGCTGCGTACGCTGGCGCAGGCGCTGGCCGCACGCGGCAAAGCCGTGCGGCTGATCGGCGGTGCCGACGTCGCGCAGGAGCTGGACGCACGGCGCGCCATTGCTCAGGCCACTGAGCTGGCGCTCAGCCTGTGATTAACGCAGCTTGACCGAACGCACCACCACAAATTTGGCGTTAGAGGCCACCAGCTCGCAGTTGCCAAACAGCTTCTTCATTTTCTGATGATAGCCAAGGTGGCGGTTGCCGACGATGCGCAGCTCGCCGCCATACTGCAGGCAGCGTTTGGCGTCACGCAGCATCTGCCACGCCAGGTGGTCGGTCACCGCGTGCTGCTGATGGAACGGCGGATTGCACAGCACCGCATGCAGTCGGTCCGACGGAAAACCGCTCAGCACGTTGTTAACCCGAAACTGGCAGCGCGCCAGATCCTGCGGTCGGTTGAGCTCAACGTTGAGCTGGCTGGAGGCCACCGCCATGTAAGATTCATCGACGAACAGCACCTCGGCCTGCGGATTCTGTTCCAGCGCCTGCAGGCCAATCACGCCGTTACCGCAGCCGAGATCGACGATTTCGCCCTCAATATCGTGCGGCAGGTGTTGCAGAAAGAAGCGCGCGCCAATATCCAGCGCCGCGCGGGCGAACACATTGGCGTGATTGTGGATATGATACGGCGTCTCGTCGAGCGGCCACACGGTGGTCGCCGGCACGTCCGCCAGCGCCGGCGCGCTGAAATGGCTGTAAATCAGACGCGCTTTTTTCCACGCCAGTGAGGTTTTACTCTCACCGAGAATGCGTTCAAACAGCTGCAGCGTGGAATTATGGATGTCTTTGGCTTTACCGGCCGCCAGAATCAGGGTATCCGGCGTGACGACCGTCCGCAGCGCGCGCAGCTGGTGCTCAAGCAGCGCCAGCGCTTTGGGCAGCTTAATCAGTACCGCCGCCGGGGCAGCCGGCAACGGCGCCAGGCTATCAAGAAAGTGTACCGACGCTTCATCCAGACCGTTGAGACGCAGATTCTGCCGGGCGGCCTGCTGGCTGAGCCACGAGTCGCTAACGTGCCAGATTTCCCGATCGTTCAGCCCGCAGGTCAGCGCGCCAAAGCTGTCATTGAATACCAGCACCGGGCCTGCCGGCAGCGCCTGCTGCAGCAAATATTCATCTGCGGCGTCCCACGCCTGTAGCGGGCTCTCTTCGCGCATCGGCGGGAAGCGCTGAAGCGTCAGCGTGCGATCGGTCAGTTCAAGTTGGCTCATGGAATCTCCGGCGTGGTACACTTTGCGCGATTTTCGCCCTGAAAAGGGGGCGCAGTATACTGTCTTTCGTCGGGAATCCCAATGTCATTAATCTATCTGCAGGGTTACCCTGAAAACATCCTCGAACAGGTGCAAGTGCTGATTGATAATCAGCGATTAGCCGCCTTTTTGCAGCAGCGTTATCCCGATACACACGACGTCGTCAGCGACCGGGCGCTCTATGACTACACGCAGGCGCTGAAAAACCGCTATATGCGCAGCGCGCCGCCGGTGAGCAAGGTCATCTGGGATAATAAAATCAAAGTGATGAAGCATGCGCTTGGCCTGCACACCGCCATTTCCCGCGTGCAGGGCGGTAACCTGAAAGCCAAGGCCGAAATTCGCATCTCGACCTTTTTCCGCCTCGCGCCGGAACCCTTTCTGCGCATGATCGTGGTACACGAACTGGCGCACCTGAAAGAGAAAGATCACAGCAAAGCGTTTTATCAGCTGTGCTGCCACATGGAACCGGACTACCACCAGCTGGAGTTCGACGCGCGCCTGTGGATGACCGAACAGGCGCTGCGCGGCAACGCGGCCTAAAGAAACTCCTGCGCTTTCTGGATCAGACTGGTTTTGGTCAATGCGCCAAGGAAGCGACGCTCCTGCGCATTATTCAGCACCGGTAAACGCTCCAGCGTCACGCGTGCAAACGCCTCCCAGCCTTCACGCATGCTCTGGTGCTGGTAAATGCAGGGGAAATTATCATCCATCACGCTGCTGACCGGCGAATCCAGCGTGATCTCCTGTGCCAGCACTTTGCGCGAAATATCATGAATTGATACTACGCCAAGAAACTGACCGGCCTGATTAATGACGTAGACGTAGCGCTCGCGCTTGAGTGAACTCACCGCCAGCGCCTGCCCGACCGATTCCGCCGGCTGCAGCGCCGCGCCGGGGATGATCAGCTGATCAACCCGCATATTATCAAAATCATATTTCGCTTCTGAACGATTAAGGTGATGGCTTACCACCGGATAGGTGCTGGCGGACTGCAGCCGGTAGACCAGCATTGACGCCAGCACCGAGGCGATCATCAGTGGGAACAGCAGGCTGCTGTTGAGCGTCATCTCCAGCACCATCAGCATCGCCATCAGCGGCGCCTGACTGACCGCCGCCAGCACCGCCGCCATGCCCACCGCCGCATACAGCAGCGTATTGCCCACCGGCAGATGCAGCAGCACGCCAGTCTGCGCCAGCGCCACGCCGAGCAGCGCACCAATCAATAATGAGGGTGTGAACAGGCCGCCAACCGCGTTGGAGCCGACCGAGAGCGTGGTCGCCAGCATTTTCAGCACCAGCAGGCCGAGCAAACCGGCCAGCAGATAGTTGCCTTCAATGATTTTCACGATCACTTCATAGCCGTTACCAAGGATATCGGTGGAGATCAGCGCCAGTAAGCCAACCGCAAAGCCGCCCGCGCCCAGCCTGAGCGGCAGCGAGCGCACGCGGCTGAACAACGCTTTGCTGCGTGCAATCAGCTTGATTAACAGCCAGCCCGCCACGCCCGCAGCAAAACCAATCACGACGGTCATCATCAGGCTGGTGACATCCATTTGAAACAGCGTATCGGAAAGCGGATAGAGCGCGCTGCGAAAACCGAGCGACCACATGGTCATCACCGCCACCGCCGAGGCGATAATCAGCGGAATCAGCCGCTGCAGCGCTGAAATACCAAAGGCGATTTCCGCGACAAAAATCGCGGACGCCAGCGGCGCGTGATACACCGACGACAGACCGGCGGCCGCCGCCATCGCAACGATGTCGCTGTTGCGCATATTGAGGGACGCTGGCAGCCAGCGCCCCAGCAGGCTGCCGCTCAGCGCCGACAGCTGCACCATTGGCCCCTCTTTACCAATCGACGCCCCGCTGCCGATACTGGCAATCGACGACAGCGCGCGAAACAGCGAGGTTTTGGTGGGCACCGCATCCAGCCGCGCGTTAATCACTTCAAGGTAATCGGTTTTCACCGTCTCCTGCTGCTCAATCGCCACCGCGTAGCGCAGGAACCAGCCGGCCAGCAGCCCGCCCGCCCCCACCAGTAGCGGCCAGAAGATCCACGGCCAGACGTGCATCGCGACCGTGATTTCGCTGTCGCTGTGAAACAGCAAATGATTAATGAGATCGATGATGCCGCGAAACGCCAGCGTGACCAGCGAGGCCACCAGGCCCACCGGAATGGCGATCAGCAGTGTGGTCCAGTTCAGTGCGTGTTTGCTTCCGCTCACCCGGCGTCCCCGCATGTCGGTTAAAAAAGGGTTTGGCATCATCATATTGGAATGCGGATCGCAGGATCAAATTTCGCCTGCCTGCGCCGCCAGGGAACATGCTACTCTGCCGCTTTCAAAGTGCAGGAGAGCCAGCCGTGATACGTTTTGCCATTGTGGGAACCAACTGGATCACCCGCCAGTTTATCGACGCCGCGCATGAGAGCGGCAAAATGAAACTGAGCGCCGTCTATTCACGCAGCCAGCAGCAGGCCGACGCCTTTGTCGCGGATTATCCCTGTCCGCTGACCTTTACCTCACTGGAGGCGCTGGCGGCAAGTGCGGAAATCGACGCGGTGTATATCGCCAGCCTCAATGCGCTGCACTGTGAGCAGGCGCTGCTGTTCATGTCGCACGGCAAACACGTCATCTGCGAAAAACCGCTGGCCTCTAACCTGCGTGAAGCTGAGGCGATGATTGGCTGTGCGCGTCAGCATCAGGTGGTGCTGTTTGAGGCGTTCAAAACCGCCAGTCTGCCGACGTTCCTGCGCCTGCAACAGGCGCTGCCGCAGCTGGGCACACTGCGCAAAGCGCTGTTCAACTACTGTCAGTACTCGTCACGCTATCAGCGCTATCTCGACGGTGAGAACCCGAATACCTTCAACCCGCGCTGGTCCAACGGTTCGATCATGGACATTGGCTACTACTGTCTCGCCGCTGCCGTTACTCTGTGGGGCGCGCCGCAGCAGGCGAAAGCTGAGGCCTCGCTGCTGGCAAGCGGCGTCGATGCGCACGGCGTGGTAGTGCTGGACTACGGCGATTTCGACGTCACGCTGCTGCACTCGAAAGTCAGTGATTCCCTGATTCCCAGCGAAATCCAGGGCGAAGCCGGCTCGCTGGTGATAGAAAAAATTTCTGAGTGCCAGCAGTTGCGCCTGATTCCGCGCGGCGGCGAGAGCCAGAACCTGACGCAGCCACAGCACATCAATACTATGCTGTATGAAGCAGAGACCTTCGCCCGGCTGGTGGAAACGCGCCAGGTGGAGCACCCTGCGCTGGAGGTTTCACGCATAACCGCCCGGTTGCTGACAGAGATTCGTCGCCAGACCGGCGTGGTGTTTCCGGCGGATCGGAAAGAAGTGTAAATATTGCAAAATATTACAGCTCCCCCATTGAATCTGCTCGCGCTTGCACGTATGTTGGCCGCAGCAAAGGGGAGTAACTTGTAAGCTGACCGATCGTCATTACGATGCGTAGCGCATCCGGTCGTCAGGCAACCCGGAATTGATTCTGTGTTGTAAGTGAGACCTTGCCGGAAGGCGAGGTTTGCTTGCAGCTCTATAAAGCGGCTGACGTCTTCTGACTCAGCCGTTTTTCATTTTCAGGACAGGATACGACTATGCACTCTGTAGGCACACCGTTACTCTGGGGCAGCTTCGCTGTCGTCGTGCTCATCATGCTGGCGATCGATCTCTTCTTACAGGGACGACGCGGCGCACAAACCATGTCATTCAAACAGGCTGCCGTCTGGTCGCTGGTATGGATCTCCGTTTCTCTGCTGTTTGCCGCCGCGTTCTGGTGGTATCTCGACGGCAGCGCCGGGCGCGAAGTGGCAACCGCGCAAACCCTGGCTTTCCTGACGGGTTACGTACTGGAAAAAGCGCTGGCGGTCGATAACGTCTTCGTCTGGCTGATGCTGTTCAGCTACTTCGCCATTCCGTCTAATCTTCAGCGCCGTGTGCTGATTTACGGCGTGCTGGGCGCGATTGTGCTGCGTACCATCATGATCTTTGCCGGCAGCTGGCTGGTCACACAGTTCAGCTGGATCCTCTACATCTTCGGCGCTTTCCTGCTGTTTACCGGCATCAAAATGGCCTTCGCTAAAGAGGGCGATGACGCTGCCGTCGGCGATAAGCCGGTGGTGCGCTGGCTGCGTAAGCATCTGCGCATGACCGATGAACTGCACGGCGAAAAGTTCTTCACCCGCAAAAACGGCGTGCTGTTTGCCACACCGCTGCTGCTGGTGCTGATTATGGTGGAGCTGAGCGATGTTATTTTCGCTGTCGACAGTATTCCGGCTATTTTTGCCGTCACTACCGACCCGTTCATCGTGCTGACCTCTAACCTGTTCGCCATCCTTGGCCTGCGCGCTATGTACTTCCTGCTGGCCAACGTGGCAGAGCGCTTCTCGATGCTGAAGTACGGTCTGGCGATCGTGCTGGTGTTTATCGGTATCAAGATGCTGATCGTCGAGTTCTACCACATTCCGGTGGCGATCTCGCTGACGGTGGTCGGCGTGATTCTCGGCGGTACGCTGCTGATCAATGCCTGGGTAAACCACAGAAACGACCAGAAAGGCATCTCACGATAATCTTCTGCAGGGGCGCTAATCGCCCCTGCTTTGTTTCGCCAGTGCCAACCTTCGCGTTTCATATCTCTGTCACACTTCCCGTCATCAGCAGATCAAAAAACCGATCTGGCGCGCACCGGCAGAATTATCTCTTTTCTCGTCAGCTCTTTTCCTTATACTCCGCCGGGCAAACCGTTTGGCGCGGAGCAACCGCGCACAACACTCATACCGCGATAAAAAGACCGTAATATGCTAAATAATCTTCTTCGACCGCTGGGTGCGCTGTTCTCAGGAAGCCTGGTAAAACAAATCATGATCGGCCTGATTGCCGGCGTGGCGCTGGCGTGGCTTTCACGCGATGCCGCGCTGGCCGTGGGCCTGCTGGGTGAACTGTTCGTGCGCGCGCTGAAAGCCGTGGCACCGCTGCTGGTACTGGTGCTGGTGATCTCCTCGATTGCCAACCATCAGCAGGGGCAAAAAACCAATATTCGCCCGATCATTATGCTGTACCTGCTCAGTACCTTCTTCGCGGCGGTGGTCGCGGTGATTTTCAGCCATCTGTTCCCGCAGACGCTGTCGATGGACGTCGGCGCGACCGAAATTACCCCGCCGTCCGACATCACCGAAGTGCTGCACGGCCTGCTGATGAGCATGGTCGCCAATCCGATTGAAGCGCTGATGAACGCCAACTACATTGGCATTCTGGTGTGGGCGATTGGCCTTGGCCTGGCGTTTCGTCATGCCAGCCCGAGCAGCAAAGCCTTCCTGAATGACGCGTCGAATGCCGCGACCTGGGTGGTGCGCTGTGTGATTCGCTGTGCGCCGCTGGGCATTTTTGGCCTGGTGGCATCGATTCTGGCCTCAACCGGCTTCGGTGCGCTGTGGCAATATGCCCACCTGCTGACGCTGCTGATTGGCTGCATGCTGATTATGGCGCTGGTGGTCAACCCGATGCTGGTGTTTCAGAAAATCCGCCGCAATCCTTATCCGCTGGTGTTTACCTGCCTGCGCGAAAGCGGCGTAACGGCGTTCTTTACCCGCAGCTCGGCCGCGAATATTCCGGTCAACATGGCGCTGGCCAAACGCCTGAATCTGGATGAAGACACTTATTCGGTATCGATTCCGCTGGGCGCGACCATCAGCATGGCGGGCGCGTCAATCACCATTACCGTACTGACGCTGGCCGCGGTGCACACGCTGGGCATTGCCGTGGACGTACCCACCGCTATTCTGCTGAGCCTTGTCGCCTCGCTGTGTGCCTGTGGCGCGTCCGGTGTGGCGGGCGGTTCGCTGCTGCTGATTCCGGTTGCCTGCAACATGTTTGGCATTCCTAACGATCTGGCGATGCAGGTGGTTGCCGTCGGTTTTATCATCGGCGTACTGCAGGATTCCGCCGAAACCGCACTCAACTCCTCAACCGACATTCTGTTTACCGCCGCCGTATGTCAGGCGGAAGCGGAACGTCAGCCGCGTACCGCCGGTTAACCCGCGTCGCGGCACCCACCGGTGCCGCGCTTTAACCGCTGCCGCTTTAAAGCGTTACGCCACTCTTGAAGATCGCCAGCTCGCGGAAATCATTAGCTTCATTGCGCGCCGGCTGGCCGTTCGCAATCGCCACAATAGTCTCAACAAACTCCGCCAGCAGCGCCTCCATGCTGGTGCCCTCCAGCAGCCGTCCGGCATTGAAATCAATCCAGTGCGGCTTTTTCTCCGCCAGCGGCGTGTTGGTGGCGATTTTCACGGTGGGCACAAAGCCGCCATACGGCGTGCCGCGTCCGGTGGTAAACAGCACCATATGGCAGCCGGCTCCGGCCAGCGCGCTGGTGGCGACCGCATCGTTACCGGGCGCGCTGAGCAAATTGAGCCCCGGCGTGCGCAGCCGCTCACCGTATTTCAGCACATCCACCACCTGACTCTGCCCGGCTTTTTGCGTACAGCCCAGCGACTTCTCCTCCAGCGTGGTGATGCCGCCCGCCTTGTTGCCCGGCGATGGATTTTCATAAATCGGCTGCTGATGATCGATAAAGTAGCGCTTGAAATCGTTAATCATCGCCACCGTTTTGTCGAAAATCGCCGCATCACGACAGCGGCTCATCAGGATGCGCTCGGCACCAAACATCTCCGGCACTTCGGTCAGCACCGTGGTGCCGCCGTTGGCGATCATCTGGTCAGAGAAACAGCCGAGCAGCGGATTGGCGGTGATGCCGGAAAAGCCGTCCGAGCCACCGCATTCGAGACCAAACTTCAGCTCGCTCAGTTTGCCCGGCTGGCGGCGGTCGTGACGCATCACGTTGTACAGCGCATGCAACCGCTGCAGGCCGGCTTCCACTTCATCATCCTGCTGCTGACACTCCATAAACTGCACACGTTCGCTGTCAAAGCCGCCCAGCGTGTCGCGAAAGATATCGACCTGATTGTTTTCGCAGCCGAGTCCAATCACCAGCACCGCGCCGGCATTGGGATGACGCACCATATTTTGCAGCATGGTGCGGGTATTTTCATGATCCTGGCCCAGCTGTGAACAGCCGAAGGGATGGCTGAACAGGTGCACGCCGTCGATGCCGGCCGCGTCGTCACTCTCCCGGAGGAAGCGTGACACAATCTGCCGGGCGATGCCGTTCACGCAGCCGACGGTCGGCAAAATCCACAGCTCGTTACGAATGCCAACCTCACCCGTGGCGCGACGATAGATCTGTACCTCACGATCCGCCGCCTGCGGTGGCAGCGTGAGGTGTTCCGGCTGGTATACGTACTCGTCGACATCGCTCAGATTGGTGCGCGCATTGCTGGAGTGAATCAGCTCGCCAACGGCGATCGGCTGAGTGGCATGGGCAATCGGCAACCCATACTTAAGTACCTGCTCGCCACTGTTGAGCGGTTGTAGCGCAAACTTGTGGCCGCGCCCGATATCCTGATGCAGCGTAATCCGCTGTTCTGCGACGATAACCTGGATGCCAGCCGCCAGATCCTGCAGCGCGACGGCGACGTTGTCGCGTGAATGTATTTTGATTGCCTGTTGCATCGCGTTATCTCAGTTGGCTAAGGGCCGTCCGCATGCCGTGGACGAGAATGTTGTGCAGTTGCTGGCTGACCGCCGGGACCAGGCCGGGCCGCTGAGTTAAATCTTCGCCCCAGTGCTGCGCGTCGCTCAGTACGTCGCTCACCAGCTGCTGCGGGGTGAGTTGATCGGTGAGGACCGCCGGCCACAACCGGGCAAAACGCTGCAGCCAGTGCGCGTCATCCTGCAGCGGCCACTGCCGGTCATCCTGCTGGCCGCGATAAAACGCCAGCAGCGCGGCAAAGGCAAAGATGAGGCGCGGCGGCCAGTCGCCACACTGCTGCTGCGCCTGCAACAGCGCCGGCAGCAGGCGCGTACGGAATTTGGTCATGCCGTTGAGCGCAATCGCCAGCAGCACATGGTGAATAAACGGATTGCGAAAGCGGCGCTGCACCGCATCGGCAAAGGCGTGCAGCTCGTCACCCGGCAAATCCAGCGTCGGAATCACCTCTTCGCGCAGCAGGGCGTCGACAAAAGCGGCCAGTTGCGCATCGTTCATTGCCTCGCTCACGCTCGCCAGCCCGGCCTGAAACGCTACCGGCACCAGCGCAGTGTGCGCCCCGTTAAGGATCGCCACTTTCTGCGCCTTGTACGGCGTGATGTCATCCACCCGCCTGACGGCAGGTGCCAGCGCCGTCAGCTGCAGCTCGTGCATCAGCGCATCCGGCCCCTCAAGCACCAACTGGTAGTCGCGCTCCCCGGCCACCAGATAGCGGTCGTCATAGCCCAGTTGGGCTGCAATCTGTGCGCCATCCGGCGGATAGCCGCTGACAATACGATCCACCAGCGTGTTGTAAAAGGCGCAGTGCTGCGTCACCCACTGCGTAAAGGCCGCTGGCAGCTGCCACTGCTGGCAGTAACGCAGCACTAACGCGCGCAGCGTGTCGCCGTTATGGTCGATCAGCTCACACGGCACGATCAGCCAGCCTTTATCGGCGGCACCGGCAAAGTGCTGATAACGCGCCCACAAAAGCTGCGTCAGTTTGCCGGGAAACGACGACGCGGGTTGATCCTCCAGCCGATCCTGTTCGGCATACGCGATGCCGGCCTCGGTGGTGTTGGAGAACACAAAACGCATCTGCGGCGCGCGTGCCAGAGCCAGGAATTCATCGAACTGCTGATAAGGCTGGATTTCACGATTGAGGCTGCGGATCAGCCGGGTTTCGCTGAGCGGTTCCCCGGCGTCATTCAGCCCGCGCAGCAGCGTGGTGTAGAGGCCATCCTGCTGATTGAGCGTCTCCGTCTGCATCCGGTTGCGCGGTCGCACCACCACCACGCCGGCATCAGTGCCCTGATGTTCATTGAGCCAGTCGAGCTGCCAGTCGATAAAGGCACGTAAAAAGTTGCCTTCGCCGAACTGGATCACGCGTTCGCTATAGCGTGCGCCGGGGAAATCGCGGCGGTTGAGTCGCAACATGTCGCTTCCTTGAAGATGAAATCGGTCAGCTAATGCGCAAAAGTTATCATACCAATTTCAGCGACAGGGAGATTTGTTTGCCAACTGCGTCACATTATCCATCATTGCCATACGGCGAAAGCCGGCGTGCCGCTTATTTACATCAACTTAAGCATATGTATATTCTATTAATTAAAGATCAAACCTGAGCAGAAGCGCAGGTTCTTAACTTGCCATATGGTATAACAGCTTCAGCGCTTTGCGACATCGCAGGGTAAGTGGTATAACAACTTACCGTCTTTCACAGAACCGAAAAATCATGGACCTGAACGAATCCCGCCGCCTCTACCAGCAACTCGCCAGCGAACTCAAGCAGCGCATCGAAGCGGGCAATTATGCCGTGGGGGCAAAGTTACCGGCAGAGCGGATGATTGCGGAATCGCACCAGGTGAGCCGCACCGTGGTGCGGGAAGCAATCATCATGCTGGAGGTGGAAGGCTACGTCGAGGTGCGCAAAGGATCGGGCATTCATGTGATCAGCGACCAGCCGCAACCGCGCGACAGCGCCGCCGATCAGCTGGAGTTTGCCAGCTATGGCCCCTTTGAACTGCTGCAGGCGCGCCAGCTGATTGAGAGCAATGTCGCCGAATTTGCCGCCACGCAGATCCGTCCACAGGACATCGTGGCGCTGCTGGCGATTCAGGAAAAAGCCCGGCAGGAAGATCACGCGCGCGATTCGACATGGGATATGGAGTTTCACGTGCGCATTGCCCAGGCCACCCAAAACAGCGCGCTGGCCGCCATCGTAGAGAAAATGTGGCGGCACCGGCTGCATAATCCTTACTGGCTTAAGCTGCACGAGCACATTGACGCGCGCCATATCACCAGCTGGTGCGACGATCACGACCAGATTTTAAAAGCGCTGATGCGCAAAGATCCCGCCGCCAGCAAACTGGCGATGTGGCAGCATCTGGAAAATACTAAACAGATGCTGTTCGACGCCACCGCCGATGATTTCGAATTCAACGTCGACCGTTACATGTTCGCAGAAAATCCGGTGATCCTGCCCTGAAGCCGCAATGGCAGAAAACGCTGCATTTTCAGGCTAAAAAGTCAGTTAATCTGCAATAGTGTCAGCTCGTGTAAAGCTCCTTTTGACCATCTGCGTCAAAAGGTAAAACTCCTGTGCGACCGCGACTTTACACTGTCTGAATCCCGCGATTTTTGTTACAGTTATCGCCCTTTTCTTACCCTTTGCGACAGGGCTATAAAAAGTCGCTGATTTAACAATCAATTCTGGATGGATCCGGAAATCCTGCTCAGGTGGCATACCTAAAATGTATAACTTAACCCGCCTGCGCCTAAGCCCCTCACGGGCACGTTTAACAATGATGTTCAGGAATGATTGATGGATATTTTGCAAGCATTGCTGCATGCCCTGTGGCAGCAGGATTACGAAATGCTCTCCGACCCCACCCTGGTGTGGGCGATTTATGGCGTGTTGTTCATGATTCTGTTTCTCGAAAATGGCCTGCTGCCCGCCGCGTTTCTGCCCGGTGATAGTCTGCTGATTCTGGTCGGCGTGCTGATCGCGAAAGGCACCATGAGCTTTCCGCTGACCCTGCTGGTGCTGACCACCGGCGCCAGCCTCGGCTGCTGGGTCAGTTACATTCAGGGCCGCTGGCTTGGTAATACGCCGACGGTGCAGAAATGGCTCTCCCATCTGCCCGCGCAGTATCATCAGCGCGCCCACAGTCTGTTCCATCGCCACGGCTTGTCTGCGCTGCTGATTGGCCGCTTTATCGCCTTTGTCCGTACCCTGCTGCCGACCATTGCCGGCCTCTCTGGCCTGAGCAATGCCCGCTTCCAGTTCTTTAACTGGATGAGCGGCTTCCTGTGGGTGCTGATTCTTACCGTGCTCGGCTTTGCGCTGGGGAAAACCCCCATTTTCCGCCGCTATGAAGATGAGCTGATGTTCTGCCTGATGCTGCTGCCGCTGGTGCTGCTGGTCATCGGTCTGGTGGGTTCACTGGTAGTGCTGTGGCGTAAACGTCAGGCGGGTCAGAACGGGAAGTCACAGTAATGACAGGGTTGCGTAATTTTCCCAGGCGTTTACTCCCCTGGCTGTGCGCTGGCGTGCTGGCGCTGCTGGCTATCGGCATTGTGCCCAAACTGATGCAGCATGAAACGGTGGTGAAGATCCGCGTGGCACACAGCGGCACCAATCTGCCGGACGGCTTTTATCTCTACCAGCAGCTTTCGGCGCAGGGCGTGCGGATTAAAAGTATTACCTCGGCAGGCGATGCGCTGGTCATTCATTTTGAGAATGAAGAGCAGAGCCTGGCCGCGCAGAAAGTACTGCGCCGCCTGCTGCCACAGGGCTTTGTCGTGGCGGCGGGTCCGCAGGCGTCACAGCAGGTGGTGGACGCTAATCGTCCCACCTATAGCTGATCCCCGCCGTCGGGTTCACCGCCCGGCGGCACCTCAATCCTCGCTATCCCCGCGTGTTTTTTGAATTTTTTCGTCTGCTGTCTATTCTTAAGTAAGCGCGAGCAGACGACAAGCTGGGATGCCCCTCCTGTCCGGTTTGCGACAGGTCGTCAACAATGGAAGGTAAAAACCTGATGAAACAACAACTACTGCTGGGTGCGATTCTTTTCTCTCTCTCGGGTTCACTGCTGGCAGCGGAATCGCTGTGTCAGCAAAAACAGCAGGATATTCAGCGCGAAATTGAGATGGCGAAACAGCACGACAACCAGCGCCGGGTCACCGGACTGGAACGCGCGCTGACTGAAGTCCGCGCCAACTGCACTGACGAGAAACTGAAATCCGCCCACGCTGAACGCATTGAAGCCCAGCAGCATAAAGTGGCTGAGCGCGAGCGCGAACTGCAGCATGATCGCCAGGAAGGCAAAGACCAGGAGAAGATCGGTAAGCGCGAACGGAAGCTGGAAGAGGCACGCCAGGAGCTGAAAAAGCTGCAGGCCGAGCCTTATTAATCGGACTTAAATAAATGATGTAATGGAGAACACCATGGCTAAAGACACCACATCTGAACATCTGCGTGCGGAACTGAAAAACCTTGCCGACACCCTGGAAGAAGTGCTGAGCAGCTCGGCTGATAAGTCGAAAAGCGAGCTGGATAAACTGCGTCACAAAGCACGCGGTGCCATTGAGAGTTCACGCGAGCGGCTGGGCGAATCCGGCGAACGCATCGCGCAGACCACGCGTGAAGCGGCGGAGAAAGCGGACGTCTACGTGCGTGAAAATCCGTGGCACGGCGTGGGTATCGGCGCAGCAGTCGGCGTGCTGATCGGCATCCTGATTTCACGTCGTTGATATGAGCGAGAATCAGAGCCACGGCCCAGGCAAAGGGGTCTTCAATGTAGGTCAGCGCGTGGTGACAACGCTGGTTGGCATGGTCGAGACACGCGTGCGGCTGGCCGTTGCCGAGCTGGAAGAGGAAAAAGCCAATCTGATCCAGATGCTGATCATGATAGGCCTGACCATGCTGTTTACCGCTTTCGGATTGATGAGCCTGATGGTGCTGATTATCTGGGCGGTGGATGCGCAGTACCGGCTGATGGCGATTGCCATCACCACCGGCGTGCTATTCGCGCTGGCGCTGATTTTTGGTTTGTGGACGTTGCGTAAATCCCGGCAGTCCACGCTGTTGCGCCATACGCGCAAAGAGCTGGACACCGATCGCACCTTACTCGAGGAGCATCGCTCATGAGTCAGCGTGAACGTGAAGCACGCATTCATGAATTGCTTAATCAGGTACAGCAGCAACGGCTGGATCTCAGCGCTGCGCGCCGCGACTGGCTGGAAAGCACCGCGCAGTACGATCGCGGCTGGCTGACGTTTCTCAGCCTGCGCCGCTATCTGGCGATTGGCAGCAGCGCGCTCGCCATCTGGTCGATCCGCAGCCCCAACCGCATCATGCGCTGGGCCAAACGCGGACTCGGCCTGTGGAGCACCTGGCGCATGATCAAATCGGCGATGCCGCCACGCTAACTTCCCCACTTTAAACCGGATCGAAAAGGTTCGGTTTTCCTCCTTCAGAATTCCTGAATAACATCGACAGTTTATCTCGCTTACAACTATTGCTGCGCGCGACTATCATCTCCCTCCATCAGCCCGACGAACTGTTTAACGCGGTTTAAAGGGAAAATAACCCCGCAGGCCAACAACCTGCGCCAAAAACCTTGTTGGAGTAAATGATGAAAAAATTCGAAGACTCAGGCCTGCTGCTGGCACGCGTATTAATGACCATCCTGTTTATTACTGCCGGCTGGGGCAAAATCACCGCCTATGCGGGCACCGCACAGTACATGCAGGCGATGGGCGTGCCCGGCTTCCTGCTGCCGCTGGTGATTCTGCTGGAACTGGGCGGCGGCCTGGCGATTCTGTTCGGCTTCCTGACGCGCTTCACCGCGCTGTTCACCGCCGGCTTCACGCTGCTGACCGCGTTCCTGTTCCACAGCAACTTTGCGGAAGGCGTTAACCAGCTGATGTTCATGAAAAACCTGTCCATCGCCGGTGGTTTCCTGGTGCTGGGTCTGGTGGGTCCGGGCGCCTACAGCATTGACCGCCTGATTCGTCAGCGCTTTATGCCAGCAACCGCACGCTAAGCACGCAAGCCGTGCAACAGCACATATACTGAATAGCAGGGGCGGGGATTTTCCTCGCCCCGTTTTTTTTATGGAGGGCTTATGGGACAACTGATTGACGGTGTCTGGCATGACACCTGGTACGATACGAAGTCAACCGGTGGCCGCTTCAAACGCACAGAAGCAGTCTGGCGTAACTGGATCACGGCAGACGGCAGCGCCGGGCCAACCGGGAAAGCCGGCTTTCCCGCCGAGCGCGATCGTTATCATTTATACGTTTCGCTGGCCTGCCCGTGGGCGCATCGCACCCTGCTGATGCGTCAGCTGAAGGGGTTAGAAGAGATGATTTCGGTATCAGTGGTGCACCCGCTGATGCTGGAGAACGGCTGGACCTTCGACGATGATTTCCCCGCCGCGACCGGCGATTCGCTGTATCAGAACGAATTCCTCTATCAGCTCTATCTGCATGCCGATCCGCAGTACAGCGGGCGCGTGACCGTGCCGGTGCTGTGGGATAAAAAGCAGCACACTATCGTCAGTAATGAATCCGCCGATATCATCCGTATGTTCAACAGCGCCTTCGACGCGCAGGGCGCTCGCGCCGGCGATTACTACCCGCCCGAGCTGCGTGACAAGATCGACGAACTCAACGGCTGGATTTATGACACCGTCAATAACGGCGTCTACAAAAGCGGATTTGCCACGTCACAGTCGGCTTATGATGAAGCCGTAACCGCGCTGTTCCATGCGCTGGCACGGCTGGAGCAGATTCTGGGTCAGCATCGCTATCTGACCGGCGATCGCCTCACCGAAGCCGATCTGCGCCTGTGGACCACGCTGGTGCGCTTTGACCCGGTCTACGTGACCCACTTTAAGTGCGATCGTCATCGCATCAGCGATTACCGTAACCTGAACGGCTTCCTGCGCGATATTTATCAGATGCCGGGCATTGCCGATACGGTAAACCTGCCGCACATCCGCCATCACTACTACTGCAGCCACAAGACCATCAATCCGAACGGCGTTATTTCGCTGGGACCGGCTTTTGACTGGGATGAGCCGCACGGCCGCGGTTAACGGCTGGCTTACACATGCCTGCCCTTCTCTCCCACCATTGGGAAAGGAAGGCAGGCAGTATTGCGCTGCCTCAGGCAAATTTGATCAACACCATCCCGGCCAGCAGCAGTGCCACGCCCAGCCAGCCGCGGGTGTTCAGGCGTTGTCCGAACAGGATCCAGCCTGCCGCTACGGTCGCCACCAGACCGAAACCGCCCCATAAAGCGTAGGCCACCGAGAGATCGATCCCCTTCACTGCCTGCGACAGGGCACTGAATGCCGCCAGGACAGCCACCAGCGATATCACGCCATACAGCGGACGGCGGAAGCCGTTGGCGTATTTCAGCGCGATGTTCGCCACAATTTCCAGCACGATGGCCAGTGCCAGCCAGGCCAGATGCACGACGTTAAGCGTGGTCATGACGCAGCTCCTTACGGCTGAATGTCCCTGCTTTGATCAGCGCGATACCCGCGATCAGCGTGATCAAACCCGCCGCCTTCATCACTGACAGCGCCTCGTCAAACAGCATCACGCTGAACAGGGTGATAAACAGAATACCGACGCCTTCCCACATGGCATAAGCCACGCCAAGGGCAATACGTTTAACGGCAAAGGTGAGGAAGATGTATGACAGGGCGATCATCAACAGCATAAAAATATAGCCGGCGCTGCCGCCATTGACGCTGGCCCATTTCATTGACACGGTGCCTGTAATTTCGGCAGCAATCGCTAACGCTAATAAAATCCAGTACAGCATGATTTCTCTCCTGTGAGAAATAAACGCCATCCACGCGCAAACAGCAGCGTGATAGCTGAAAAAGATAAAAAGCTAACAAGGAGAGAAAAAACTACAGCGCGAAGCGCCAGTGCCGATCGCTTAGTGAGCAGGAGAAAACGCAGGTGGGTGAAGAGGTTAATACGTAAAGTGTAACGAAATGGTTATCCATAATTTTACAACTTATCCACGTTGTTGCTTTTCCCGGTGTGGATGAAAAATTGTCCTCAGTAGTTGAACACGCGCCTATTCTGGCACAGGGAAAAGAATGTTTTTGCGGATTTGCGTTTCTTTACGCAGAGAAATGGGAGTTTTGTGCGGTTTTATCTGGCTACGTGCGGTTTTCTGCCCTCACCCTAACCCTCTCCCACGGGGAGAGGGAATAGTTAAGTGTGGTGTTGGAGGCCGAATACTCAACTCATCCCACGCACAATCGGTCCCTTCTCCCGCTTGCGGGAGAAGGTTAGGATGAGGGACAGCACGCACCCTCCCCAAAAACAAAACGCCCGCAGATTTTCACCTGCGGGCGTCTTTATAAAAAGTCGAAACTGACCGATAAGCCGGGTTCTGTCGTGGACAGTCATTCATCTAGGCCAGCAATCGCTCACTGGCTCAAGCAGCCTACCCGGGTTCAGTACGGGCCGTACCATGTGAACCCCTATTTGGCCTTGCTCCGGGTGGAGTTTACCGTGCCACGGACTGTTGCCAGCCGCGCGGTGCGCTCTTACCGCACCCTTTCACCCTTACCTGATCCCATTACTGGGCCATCGGCGGTTTGCTCTCTGTTGCACTGGTCGTAGGCTTGCGCCCCCCAGGCGTTACCTGGCACCCTGCCCTATGGAGCCCGGACTTTCCTCCCCTCTGCCCGTCTCCCCCGAAAGGGACGACGACAAAGCGGCGACTGTCTGGTCAGCTTCGGCGCGGGATAATAGGCGATCCGCCCGCGTTTGTCACGCCTCTTGCTGCTCCAGCGCATACTTGTACAGGGCGTTTTTCTTAACCCCATGAATTTCCGCCGTCAGCGCCGCCGCCTTTTTCAGCGGCAGTTCAGTCTGCAGCAGCGCCAGCGTGCGCAACGCCTCTGCCGGCAGCGTCTCTTCATCCGCTTTATGGCCTTCGACAATCAGCACCATCTCGCCCTTGCGGCGATTCTCATCCGCCTGCACCCACGCCAGCAATTCACCCACCGGCGCACCGTACAATGACTCCCAGGTTTTGGTCAGCTCACGTGCCAGCACCACGTAGCGCTCCGCGCCCCATACGCTGACCATATCCTGTAGCGTATCCAGCACGCGATGGGTCGATTCGTAGAAAATCAGCGTGCGCGGCTCGTCACTCAGCGCACGCAGCGCATCGCAACGCCCTTTGCTTTTGGCCGGCAGAAACCCTTCGTAACAGAAACGATCGGACGGTAATCCCGCCGCGCTCAATGCTGTGATCGCCGCGCAGGCACCGGGCAACGGCACCACGCGCACCCCGGCCTCGCGGCAACGACGCACCAGATGGTAGCCCGGATCGTTGATTAACGGCGTGCCCGCATCGGAAACCAGCGCAATGCTCTGGCCCTCCTGCAGCTTCGCTAACAGCACGTCGGCCTTCTGCTGTTCGTTATGGTCGTGAAGTGCGAACAGTCGCGCATTGATGGCGAAATGTTGTAGCAACAGCCCGGTATGACGTGTATCTTCCGCAGCGACCAGATCGACGCTCGCAAGCACCGTTAGCGCACGCTGCGTGATATCACCCAGGTTACCGATCGGGGTAGGAACGATATAGAGCGTGCTGGCAGAAATCTCTGCCCGATCGAGTTGTTTCATTGTTTCATCCGAATTGCCGATTTAATATTGAGCATCTTGAAAAAAACATCACTGGATACAGTATGCTTCCTTCGAAAGTCGTACGTCATAAAGCAGGACGCCTGGTCCCTGTTTTGCTCGCGGGCCTGATTCTGGCCGCCTGTAGCGGCCAGGGACCGCAGCAAACCTCAAGCGTAAACGTGCAGGGTCCTGCCACGGGCCGCTCTGACTATTATCTGCAGCAGGTGCAGCAAAGCAGCGATGATAGCAAGACCGACTGGCAATTACTTGCCATCCGTGCCCTGCTGAAGGAAGGAAAGTATCCGCAGGCGCAAAATCAGCTCGGTCAGCTGCCACAGCAGCTCTCTGACGTACAACAGCAGGAACTGCTGCTGCTGCGCGCCCAGCTGCAAATTGCCCAGCAGGATTTCAACGGTGCTCAGCAGCTGCTGGGACAGATAAAAGCCGCTGATCTGTCGCAGGATCAGCAGGTGCGCTACTACGCGCTGCAGATTGCCGCTGCGCAAAATCGTCCGTCGCTCGCGCTGCTGCGCGCCTATATTGCTCAGGAACCGCTGCTGAAAGGCGCCGATCACCAGAGCAATATTGACGCCACCTGGCAGGCGCTGACCCAGTTAACCCAGGATCAGCTCAACAGCGTGGTGATCAACGCCGACGAAAATACGCTGCAGGGCTGGCTCGACCTGCTGAATACCTGGCACGCCAACAGTCAGGATGCCCAGATGCTGAAAGCCGCCATTAGCGACTGGCAGACGCGCTATCCGCAAAACCCTGGCGCGAAAACCCTGCCGACCCAGCTCAGCCAGGTGCAGAACTTCACTAAAGCTTCGACCAGCACTATCGCGCTGCTGCTGCCGCTTAATGGTCAGGCGCAGGTGTTCGCCAGTGCCATCCAGAAAGGCTTCAACGATGCGAAAAACGGTGTGCTGACTGCGCCGCCAGCTCCTGCCGCACCGGCCAGCAGCGATGCCAGCGGCTCCACGCAACAGCCCGCCAGCACGGCAACACCAGCCAATGGCGATGCCAACGCGGTGGTCAGTCCGGCGGCCGCGGCCATCACGCCGTCAGACAGCGCACAGCCGCAGCAGCCCGTCGCACAGCCAGCTGTCGCGCAGCCTGCCAGCAGCGCCCAGGTGAAAGTGTATGACACCAGCAGCCAGCCGATTGCTCAGGTGATGCAGCAGGCGCAGCAGGATGGTGCCACCCTGGTGGTTGGTCCGCTGCTGAAAAATAACGTGGAACAGGTCGCCAACAGCCAGACACCGCTGAACGTGCTGGCGCTCAACGAGCCAGAGCAGATCCAGAACCATCCGAATATTTGCTATTTTGCGCTTTCTCCTGAAGACGAAGCGCGCGATGCCGCGCACCATATCTGGGATCAGGGCAAGCGCCAGCCGTTGCTGCTGATGCCGCGCAGCAGCTATGGCGACCGCGTGGGCAAAGCGTTTGCGCAGGAGTGGCAGAAGCTGGGCGGCGCAACCGTGCTGCAGCAGCGTTTCGGCGGCGTGGGCGAGCTGAAACAGGGCATCAACAGCGGTGCCGGTATTGCACTGAGCGGCACGCCGCTGACGGTGCAGCCGGACCAGCCGCAGGGCGTGGCGGTTGCCGGTCTGACGATTCCGGCACCGCAGACCAGCGCTCCGGCACCTGAGAGCGCCAGCAGCAGCGGCAGCGTTGATGCGGTTTACATTATTGCCACTCAGGACGAACTGCAGCTGATCAAGCCGATGATTGCCATGCGCACCAGCAGCCGCAATAACATCGCCCTGTATGCCAGCTCGCGCAGTGCGCAGGCCGGTGCCGGTCCGGACTTCCGGCTGGAGATGGATGGCCTGCAGTTCAGCGATATTCCGCTGCTGTCCGGTGCCAATCCGGGCCTGATGCAGCAGGCGGCGCGTAGCTTTAACAACGACTATTCGCTGGTACGCCTCTATGCGATGGGCATTGATGCCTGGACGCTGGCGAACCAGTTTAACCAGATGCGTCAGGTACCGGGCTTCGCCATTGATGGCAACACCGGCAAGCTGAGCGCCGACACGGATTGCGTGATCAACAGGAAGTTGGCATGGAACCAGTATCGTCAGGGACAAATCGTTCCGGTGCAGTAAACCGCCAGCGCCTCGGCGCTGAGCAGGAGCAGCAGGCGCGTCGCTACCTTGAGCGCGCCGGACTGCAGTGGGAAGCCAGCAATGTGCGCTGCCGCAGCGGGGAAATCGACCTGATTATGCGCGACGCGGATTGCTGGGTGTTTGTTGAAGTGCGCTATCGGCGCGATGCACGTTTTGGCGGCGCGGCTGCCAGCGTGACGCGCCAGAAACAACAAAAGCTGCTGCGTACCGCTGCGCTGTGGTTGCTGGCACGCGGCGGCAGTTTTGATACGGTGAATTGCCGTTTTGACATCATCGCCATCACCGGGCCCGAACTGGTGTGGCTGGCCGATGCCTTTCGTGCGGATGGATAGAACCAGGTGGTCTTGTGCAGGACAGAATTAAAGCGTGTTTTACCGAAAGTATTCAGACGCAAATCGCCGCAGCCGAAGCGCTGCCAGATGCGATTTCCCGCGCCGCGATGACGCTGGTGCAGTCACTGCTGAACGGCAACAAAATCCTCAGCTGCGGTAACGGCGCCTCGGCGGCTAACGCCCAGCATTTTGCCGCCAGCATGATTAACCGTTTTGAGACTGAGCGTCCCAGCCTGCCGGCGCTGGCGCTGAGTGCGGACAATGTGATGCTGACGGCAATCGGTAATGACCGTCTGCACGACGAAATTTATGCCAAGCAGGTTCGTGCGCTTGGACAGGCCGGCGACGTTCTGCTGGCTATCTCCACCCGTGGCAACACCCGCGATATTGTTAAAGCGGTGGAAGCTGCGGTTACCCGCGATATGACTATCGTCGCGCTGACCGGCCATGACGGCGGTGAGCTGGCGGGCCTGCTCGGTCCGCACGATGTGGAAATTCGCATTCCGTCACATCGCAGCGCACGCATTCAGGAGATGCATATGCTGACGCTGAACTGCCTGTGCGATTTGATTGATAACACCTTGTTCCCACACCAGGAATGACTGAAGGAGCTCAAATGAAAGCATTGAACGCTATCGCCATTCTGTTAACCGCCATGCTGCTGCAGGGCTGCGTGGCGGTTGTCGCCGGCGGCGCTGCGGTCGCCACCAAAACCGCCACCGACCCACGTACCGTGGGCACGCAGGTTGATGACGGCACGCTGGAGCTGCGCGTCACTAACGCGCTGGCAAAAGATGAACAGATCAAAAATCAGGCGCGCGTGGTCGTGACCGCGTATCAGGGCAAAGTACTGCTGACCGGTCAGGCACCGTCAGCCGATCTCGCCAGCCGGGCGAAACAGATCACCATGGGCGTTGATGGCGCGACAGAGGTGTATAACGAGATTCGCACCGGGCAGAAAGTGAGCCTCGGCACGTCTTCATCAGATACGTGGATCACCACCAAAATCCGCTCGCAGCTGCTGGGCAGCGATCAGGTGAAATCGTCCAACGTGAAAGTCACCACTGAGAACGGGGAAGTGTTCCTGCTGGGTCTGGTAACGCAGGAAGAAGCCAAGGCAGCAGCGGATATCGCCAGCCGTGTCAGCGGCGTGAAGCATGTCACCACCGCCTTTACCATTCTGAAATAATGCCACAGGCGGCCAACAGGGCCGCCTTTTTTACACCGGAATATCAATCACCAGCGCACGCAGCGGCGTTTCCGCCTGCAGCGTAATCTGCGCCTCTTCACTGACAAACGCCCCATCGCCACAGCGCAGCTGCTCCTGATGCGCACTGCTGGCCCGTACCTCAAGCGCACCGTGAATCGACTGCAAATAGGCGCGCGGTCCGTGCAGCGCCAGGCTGTACTGCTCGCCCGGTGCCAGCGTGACCTGATGTACCCACACCTGCTGGCGCAGCTGCAAACTGCCGTCCGCGCCATCCGGTGACGCAATCAGCACATGGGTTTGCTGCGGCAGCGCGCGTTTTTGCAGCAGCGGATTTTCCCGTTCCGGACAGGCGGCCAGCCACAGCTGCATGCGCGTCAGTGGGCGCTCCTTGCTGATATTGTGTTCGCTGTAATTGACGCCCTGGCGGGCCGACAGCAGCATCGCTTCGCCCTCGCGCGCCACCAGGTGATTGCCTTCGCTGTCGCGGTATTCGGCTTCACCCTGCAGCACCAGGTTGAGCACATCCACCTGCGGATAGGTGCGCGGCTGAAATGCCGCACCGGGTGCCAGCACTTCCTGATTCAGCACGCGCAGCGAGGCGTAGCCCATCAGCTGGGGATCAAAATAGTGGCCAAATGAGAAGCTATAGCGCGCCTGCAACCAACCGAAATCGGCCTGGCCACATGCGGACGCGCAGCGGGTTGTCATCATGCTTTACCTCCGACGCACTGCGGTGAGAATCCACCACAGGCTTTATACGTCAATGGTAAAAGGCTGGACGCCGGATTGTTAGCCAGTTAATCTGCCTGGCATATTCAAATTTACTGACAGAGAGTCGGCATGGCTAAAGAGCGCGCGTTAACCCTGGAAGCTTTACGTGTGATGGATGCTATTGACCGTCGCGGCAGCTTCGCCGCGGCGGCCGACGAGCTGGGACGCGTGCCATCGGCGCTGAGCTACACCATGCAGAAGCTGGAAGAGGAGCTGGATGTGGTGCTGTTTGACCGCTCCGGCCATCGCACCAAATTCACCAACGTCGGGCGAATGCTGCTGGAACGCGGCCGCGTGCTGCTGGAAGCCGCCGATAAACTCACCACCGATGCCGAAGCGCTGGCGCGCGGCTGGGAAACCCATCTGACCATCGTGGCCGAAGCGCTGATCCCGACCGAGCTGCTGTTCCCGCTGGTAGAGAAGCTGGCCGATAAAGCCAATACGCAGATTTCGCTGGTCACTGAAGTGCTGGCGGGCGCGTGGGAACGACTGGAACAGGGGCGCGCCGACATCGTGATCGCGCCGGATTTGCATTTTCGCGCCTCCACCGAAATCAACACGCGCAAGCTGTACAGCATTATGAGCGTGTATGTTGCCAGTCCGGATCATCCGATTCATCAGGAAGCCGAGCCGCTGTCCGAGGTCACGCGCGTTAAGTATCGCGGCATCGCCGTGGCGGACACCGCGCGCGAACGTCCGGTGTTGACGGTGCAGCTGCTGGACAAACAGCAGCGCCTGACGGTAAGCAGCATGGATGATAAACGCCGCGCGCTGCTGGCGGGTCTCGGCGTAGCGACCATGCCCTATCCGATGGTAGAGAAAGATATCGCCGAAGGCCGCCTGCGCGTTGTCAGCGCCGAGTATACCCGTGAGGTGGATATTATTATGGCGTGGCGCCGCGATAGCATGGGTGAAGCCAAAGCCTGGTGCCTGCGTGAGATTCCAAAACTACTGGCGAAACGCGGCTGATTTTGGGTGCTGGCGGCCTTTCGCCCTCACCCCAGCCCTCTCCCGCACGCGGGAGAGGGAGCCGCCCGAACGTGGCTTTAAGAGGGAATCTACTTACACACCGCTGAATCGGTCCCCACCTGCGGGGAAGAATTATTTGAGCAGGATTTGAGAGGGAAGCTGAGGATCCGCGCCTGAACTCACACGCCGCTGGGTCGGTCCCCTCGCCCGCGTGCGGGAGAGGGTTAGGGTGAGGGAAAAACCGCACCCATCCCCATCACAACCGGCTCAGACAATCCATCGCCACCGCTTTAAAGCTGACGAAATCAGCGCAGTCGCGCAGTCTTGTCACCGCCCTTTCGCGCAGGAATGTGACAAACAGATCGTAAATCGCCATCGCCTCTTCGTATTCGCTCTTACTGATCGCCAGCAGAAAAATTACCGAAGCCGTCTCATCGCCCCAGCTCACGCCGTGCGGTGCCAGCACGGTGTAAACCACGGTTTTTTTAGCCAGTAATCCCAGCGAGTGCGGCAGCGCAATCCCTTCGCCCAGCATGGTACTGACAATCGCTTCACGCTCTTCAACCGAAGGATAAAAATCAGCATCGACATAGCCCTCCGCCTCGAGCCGATCGCACAGCAGGCGGAACAGCGCCGACTGGCTCATTGGCCGGTCGAGCACCATGAAATGCTGCGCGTCGAAGTACTTCTCCAGCATGTAAGGCCGGGTGCGATCCACCAGCACCAGCTTGCCGAGCTGTTCCAGCTGAAACTCCGTAGGGAATGGCGACATCATCACTACCGGCTTGTTCTTCTCGCTGAGCCGCGCGGTTGAAATAACAAAATCTTCATCAATGTGCGCACGCACTTCGTAGTCGCGCTGCGACAGCCGCGCCGTCACCACCAGCTGCGGGTATTTGCGCAGCAGCAGCGCCTCGATCATGCGTAGCGTGGAGTTGCCGCTGTCGCAAACCAGCAACACTTGCGGGTGTCGCTGATAGCCGACATCGTAATGTCGCTCCAGCCCGACGCCGATGTGCAGCACCAGAAAGCCAATCTCGTTTTCGCTGATGGTATACGGCGTGTATTTGCCCCAGCTGGTGACGGCCGCCAGCGTCACATCGTAGGCCATCGGATAGTGCTGCTTGATGTTACTCAGCAGCGGATTGGGGATGTGAATCTGATAGCGCACGCGGGTGATCATGGTTTTGATGTGCGTGAGCAGATCGGCGCGCAGCTGCTCATCCTGCTGCAGCCGGTAGTTGTAATGGGTGTTGATGTAATTAAGCAGGTAATCCACCAGCGCATCCGCGTCATCGGCGTTGATGGTGCTGGGGGCCAGCGCCTGAATCTGCCGCGCCGCAATGTTGACGCGCAGCCAGTTCTCTTCCGCCTGCGAGATGCCTTTACCCACCAGCGGACGCATCAGATTAACCAGATCGTGTGCCGCCTCGCGTATCTCCTCGCCGACATCCTCCGCGCCGGGATCACTGAGCGGGAAGCCTTCGCTGATGCGGCGCACCGCCACCGCGCAGTAAATCAGCAGATAGCGCTCGCCTTCATCGCTCAGCCGGATGGCATGCTGCGTGAAACACTGCGCCAGCAGCGGCTGCAGCTGCGCCAGCATGCCGCTGTGCAGCGCCTCGACCGTCAGCAGCGGGCTGTCCGGCGTCTGCTGGTCGATTTGCCACAGCAGATCGGTCAGGCAGGTGCGAATCGCCGCCTCGCTGCCAAACAGTTTCATACCGTAGCGCGGCTTGGTTTCGATGTTGAGATGATAGCGGCCCAGCCACTCGCGCACTTCCGCCATATCACTCTGCAGCGTGGCGCGGCTGACGAACCACTCTTCCGACAGATCTTCCAGCTTGAGCGAATACGCAGCGGTGAGAAAGCGGCTCAGCAAATAGCGCACCCGATCCTGCGAGGTGCGCGGCACCCGCAGCGGTGCCGCACTCTCCTGCTGCAGGCGGCCGAAGCGCACCGCGTCGTCGATTTTTAGCTGATAGCCCGCGCCGCGCGCCAGCACGAACTGAGCGCCGTGCTGTTCCAGCAGCGCATTGAGCGCGGTGATGTCGGTGCGCACCGTGCGCGTTGAAACGGAAAAACGCCGCGCCAGCTCATCCTGTGGCAGCGTTTCGCTTTGCAGCGCCGCGAAGAGTTGAGCTAAACGCTGATTGGGAAATCTCACGGAGCCTCACCTGTTACTCATTTGTTACAGCAGTTTCTTGCACGTTGCCAGAAGCTGACGCACATCGTCAATGCGCGTGTCGCCGCTGGCGCTATCAATAATCGAGCTGTAAACGTGCGGGATGACTTTACTGACCCCGGCCTCCAGAGCAATCCGCACAATCTCTTCGAAATTACTGAGATCGATACCGCCGGTCGGTTCCAGCCAGAAATCATGGCGCGCACAGGCGTCCGCCACCGCGCGATACTCCTCCACCGCGTTCAGGCCGCCCATCGGGAAATACTTCACCGAACTGCCGCCCATATCCTGCAGCATGGCGATCGCCGTGGCGATCGGCACAATGCCGTCCGCCGCCTGCGAACTGCGCGGACCGGTGGAGATTTTCACCTTGCCCGGCGTGCCGGTTGGTGAAACCAGACCGTTCACGATGGTGTGTGGCTGTCCGAGCAGCGCGCGGCTGGTGGCCACGCCGGTAAAGACCTGATTAACGTGCTGCGGCTGCAGTTCCGCCGAGATTTCACTGACCATCGCCGACTGATTCGGGTCGCCCGCACCCAGCCCGACCGACAGCGCATTATCAATCAGCGCCGCGTACTCGCGCATATCGGCAATCGCGGCCTCATTCGAGGCGTAGTTTTTCGACAAAACGCCGACCAGCACATGCCCTTCTGCCGCCTGCCAGATCGCCTGCGCATTCTGCTTTGAACCAGCCAGCACGTTGAGGCACAGACGGCCCTGATAGAAATTGGGGTTATTCATGCGCGTTTTCCTCCGCTGAGCAGCGCCTGGATGCGGCTAGAGATGATGTGCAGCTGTTCCGCGCTGACGCTGCGCACATCCGCTTCGATAATGCCTTCGTTGGCTTTATAGCCGCGGAAATAGATGGCGATGTCGCCGTTTTTCAGCGCCTGCACCAGCTCGCCGGTTGGCCAGCCCGTCACCGCTTCATCAAATTTGATCTCAGCGCGGGCGATATCACGACCGGCGGCATCCCACACCACGCGTGCGCTGACGCCGTTCAGCGTATTGAGGTTATCGATAAAGGGCGTCATCTTCGCCACCATGTCGGCACCGCTGGTTTTGCTCTGCAGCAGGTAGTTTTCAATCGCCTGAGTCAGACCGAGAATGCCCTCTTTGCCGACTTTCATCGCGCGGCCAATGCCGTTGCTCTGGCGTTTCACCCACTCGACGTACTGGCTGCGGCCAATCACCAGGCCGCTGGTTGGCCCTTCAATCGCTTTGGCACCGCTGTAGATCACCAGGTCAGCCCCCATCTGGTAATAGCACTGCAAATCCTCTTCGGCCGCCGCATCGACAATCAGCGGAATGCCGTGTTTGCGCGCGACCACCGCCGCCTGTTCGACGCTGAGATGGCTTTTCTGCACACAGTGATGCGACTTGACGTACAACAGCGCAGCGGTGGTCGGCGTGATCGCCGCCGCCAACTGTTCTGGCGAGCACTCATTGCTGTAGCCGGCTTCAATCAGGCGTCCGCCGCCCAGCGCCACCATGCTGCCCACCGGCGCGCCGTAGTTCACGTTATGGCCTTTCGGCACCACAATGTCGTGCGGCACGCTGAGCGGCGCGGCGTGCAGGTTATCCAGCAGCCAGTCGTTATCTTTGACGATCACCGCCGCTACGCACTGGGCAATACCGGCCGAGGCGCAGGACACCACCACCGCGTTTTCGACTTCCAGCAGGCGCGCGATGTAGGCACCGGTTTTATTGACCAGATCTTTGATCTCAAAGTAGTGATTAAGACCATAGCTGACGGTATCCACCACGTCGGCGGACGGCGTCGACACGCCGAGAATGGTCATACGGCCGGAGGCGTTGATCACCTGTTTCAGGTCATATTTCTCATAAATCGAAGACATGATGCGCTTTCCCTTCCTCAGTCAGATGCCACTGGCCCGCGATCACCACGGCCAGCGGCAGCAAATGTTGCTCACCCGTGACCCGTTCGCCTTCAGCATCGACGAACGGGCGGGCTTCCTCTTTGACGGTAAAAATGGTCAGATCGGCGTCATAACCGGCGGTCAGATGCCCTTTACCGGCCAGACGCAGACCCGCTGCGGCATTAACGGTGACGCAGGCGATCACCTGCGGCAGCGTCATGCCGATGGAGAAAAATTTTGACATCACGTGCGCCAGGCTGTGCACCGGGCCCTTGATGCGGTTGCGACAATAGATATCGGAGCTGATGGTGTCCGGCAGAATGCCCTGGGCAATCGCCTCGCGCGCCACCGCAAAACTGAAGCTGGCGCTGCCGTGGCCGATATCCAGCTTCACGCCGCGCGCGATCGCCTGCTTAACCGCCGCTTTCAGCTCGCCCTGCGGTGACAGAATGCGGTTCGGCTTGCCGTTAAAGCAGTGAGTGATGATGTCGCCGGAAGTGAGCAGCGCGGCGATCTCATCCAGCACCGGCGGGTTGTTACCGATGTGCACCATCAGCGGCAGATTGCCCGCCGCCTGCTGAATGGCTTTGGCGCGCACCAGCGGCTGAATGCCGTTGTCGCCGACCACGCTGCTGCTCATGCGCGCCTTCAGGCCGACGATAAAGTCCGGGCGACGCTGTACCGCCTGCACCACCGCTTCGCCGTCGATCTGCGCCATGTCGGCCAGCTCGTTCTGCGTGACGATGCCGGTGCGCGAGATGTTGATCAGCGCGCGCACTTCGGTCTTCGCGCTGCGCGTCAGCTGATAAAAGTCGTCGATGTGATCGGCACCGGTGCTGCCCGCATCCACCACGGTGGTGACGCCCTGCGCCACGCCAATCGCGTCGGCTTCGTCGTGGTAAATCGGCGATTTGGGATAGCAGTGTACGTGGCTGTCAATCCAGCCGGCGCTGACGTAGTAGCGGCCGCCGAGATCGCGCTCCTGTTGCGATGCGCCGTCCACCTTACCGACCGCCGCGATTTTGCCGGCGCGAATCGCGATATCCACCAGCTGTTCATCACACAGACGCGCGCGGCGCAGAATCAGATCAAACATGCTTACTCCTCATGGTGCGCATGAATGCGCACCCTACAATCAATGCTTTACTCTAACGCTTGCGTAATATCAGGCATTGTAGGGTCGCCATTCATGGCGACCGCACACATCAAAGCGAAACCGGGAAGATAGCGCCGAGCACCATGGCACCGAGAATCGCGCCGCCGGTAATCGGCTTGTTCCACAGGTAAAACAGCAGCGCACCGACCAGCGAACCGAGGCCGATCGGAATCGACGCCGCCATAGCAGACAGAATAATCAGTGGACCAAGGAAGCGACCGGAGGCATTCCCGGCGCCCATCATTACGTCCGCGCCGTAGGTGGAATCGCTCTGGTTGATGGTGAATTTACGCGCGAGGATAATCACGTAGCCAATCGCCACGCCAATCACCAGCCCGGTTGCCAGCGAGGCGGCAAAGTTCGCCACCGGAAACACGATACCGGCTCCAAGCAGCAGCGCTGGCACACCGAGGCCGACGCCGGTCTGAATCGCGCCGCCGATATCCAGAATCCCTACCAGCGAGCCTTCAATAATGCGCGCAAACAGGAAGCTGGCACCAAACGCCGCCACCGCGCCGTATACGCCGGTTTCCATGCCGGAGCGCAGCATCGAAACGAATGCCACTTCGTTAAAAGCACCGATGCCGTACAGGTAGTACATGTGCGTCCCGGCGAATACGCCGGAGGAGAGCAGGCCGACAAACAGCGGGAAAGACCAGTCGGCGTACCAGAACCCTTTGTTTTCGTTCTCGTTCATGCTGAAGGCTCCTTATTTGCCGCTCAGGCTGTTGTGGATCATGTCGAGCCAGCCAGGGATGCCGAGCTGGAAGGATTGCAGCAGTTTCACATCGAAGCCACGGAAGAAGCCGCTCAGCACAAACAGCAGGACAATCGCAGCCATCATCACTTTGGTGACTTTGTTCCAGCCGCTCTCTTCCACGCCTTTACCGATCAGAATGCCCAGCACCAGACCCGGCACGGCGTTACCCATGATCAACTGCGCCAGACCACCAAAAATGGTTGCCCAGAAGCCCGATTTCTTACCGGCATCAATTGCCGCCAGCCAGAAGATCACCGGCATCACCGTGTTCACCAGCAGATTCGCCGCCGGCACCAGCACTTTTACCGCGGTCACCTGCAGCGCAGCCGGTACGGCGGAAGCGGTACTGTTCAGGAAGGCCACCACGATCATGCCGATGATGCCGCAGGCAATCGCCATGCGTTTCGGGTTATGCAGCGTTTCCGCGACGTTGCGGTTCTTTACCATCAGTGCGGCCGCGCCCCAGTTCGGCAGAATGCGGTGATCCACATCCTGCGTGAAGGAGCCCGCGGCAACGGAGGATGCCCAGGCGTTAAAGAAGAAGCCGAGACCAAAGGAGAAGTGCGAAGCCGGATCGCCCTCGCAGGAGTTGAGCTCGCCCAGCGTACGGAAGGCACCCATCCCCTGCGTGACAGGCGCGTGAAACATGCGCGCCGCGCCCGCTCCAACGCCCACGCCGACTAATCCACCTATGATCAACGACTTAAACAAAATGATTAAAAACATATTGTTACCCTTGTTGTCGTTATTCTTACGTTGCTGTGAAGGCCACGCTCTCGGTGTCGATCACAGTGACGCTGACGGTAATTTCCAGCTCCACGCTGTAATTCCGCCGTTCACGCGCGAGGAAGAAGAACAGAAATTTCTCCTTCCGCACGCTCTCCTGCGCGCGCAGCACCCGCACATCGAGCGGTTCAATGCGCAACAGAATTTTCTGGCTGGTGCGCAGCACCTGCTGCTGCACCTTGCTGAGCGCATCGGCGAAGGCTTTTGCTTTGCTGTCGCCTTTGCCCTGCACCGTGACCTGCGTCTCATACTGTTGTTTCATGCTTAGCTGCCGTGTTTTTTATTCCAGGCCTGAACCAGACGCTCACCCAGCTCTTCTTTATCCATGAAGCCAAAACCGAGCACGGTGGCGCCTTCGTTGATGGCGGTTACCCCTTCGTCCACCGAACGCATGCCGTGTTTGGCTTTGTAGCCGTACTTGTTCTGCGCGGTGATGGCACCGGCGCCGCCGCTGCCGCAGAAGGAGATGCCGAAATCAGCGTTTTCCGCCTTCATCACATCGCCCAGTTTCATATCCGCCGCCACGCCCGGCACCACTACTGCCCGGCCGCCGGCTTTTTCCACGCCAGCTGCCACTTTCTGTCCTTTACCCAGACGATCGCCAATTACTACCGTTACCATATTCCGTTCCTCTCTCAATTCATGCTTCGTTCGATTTCGCCACTTCGATATGCACCGACAGCAGCCAGGCTTCTTCGACAGGCAAATTGCCAAACAGATCCACCACCTGCTGCGCCAGCGCCATGGTTTCAGGCGAGATGTCCTCAAACAGTTCGGCTTCGACGTCCGGCAGCGCCTCTCCGGTGAGAGAGCGAGCCGCCATGGCGCGGACATGTGAGGCCAGCATTTGCTGTTGCACCGCATTGGCTGCAATGTGGTGCGCGGCATACAGCGTCGCGATTTGATTCATCACCTTATCCGCCAGCGCCTGGATTGCCTCCGGCGTGCTCGGTTTCAGCGGGACAGCATCACTCCTCACCTTGTTACTCCTGTTTACAGCGGACAATGTCAGATAATTCGCGTTGAGAAGAAATTACGCTGTCCGCCTGATGGTGTGGAGACGCAACATTTCCACCTCAAAGTGGAAATCTCACGGGCGACTGTGCGCCAGATCGCATGATGCACGAACTATGCGAGATCGCTCACGAAATGCGTGAAATGAGGTAAAAAGCGGGATAAAAACGGTGGAATGACGCGAGGCCGCGGCAGGAATAAGGCCAGCCTGCGGGCTGGCCCGGTTTATCAGCGGAATTTCTTATGGTTGGCGTTACGGATATCTTCCAGTTTCTTCGCTTCGGTTTTTGCCTCGTCCAGCTTGTTAGCCTGCGCCAGCTGGTCGACAACGTCGATCTGGGCAATCAGTGAGTCCAGACCGGCGTGGTAATCCTTGATCTGTGCGCTGTCAGCGCCCTGACCTTCCAGTTTTTCCGGCGTGGATTTTTTTGCATCCTGCGCAGCGGCACGCATCTTGCCCAGTGCAGCGTGCATTTCCTGGGCATCAGAGGTTTTCTTAACGACACTTAGCCCGTCTTTAAGGGTATCCATATCCTGCTCCAGGTCAGCCGCGAACAGGCTGGCTGAAGAGAACAGCAACGACAAAGACAACACAGCAATCACATGCTTACGCATAACGTTTTCCTTTAATTATTATCAGGCGAAAAAAAAGCAGCCGCTGTGGGCTGCTTTCATCAAGCGATGTCTTTATTGTCCGGCGATTTTCATCTCCGGCAGCAGCACCGATCCGCATTGTATATTGCTGCGCGTTTCAATGTCGTTACCGACCGTTACCATATTGAGCCACATATCTTTGAGGTTGCCCGCAATTGTGATCTCGCTCACAGGGTATTGAATTTCACCGTTTTCAACCCAGAAGCCAGCCGCACCGCGCGAGTAGTCGCCGGTCATGGCGCTGACGCTGGAACCCATCATCTCGGTAACGATCAAACCGCGTCCCATCTGCTTCACCAGATCGTCAAAGCTGTGGCCCTGACCGGCGATGCGCCAGTTATGAATGCCGCCCGCGTGGCCGGTGCTTTGCAGGCCGAGCTTACGCGCCGAATAGCTGGTCAGCAGCCAGTTCTGCAGCACGCCATCTTTCACGATTTCGCGCGCTTCGGTGCGTACGCCTTCGCTGTCGAACGGCGTCGAGGCCAGCCCTTTCAGCAGGTGCGGCTTCTCTTCAATTGTCAGCCACGACGGCAGAATCTGCTGGCCCAGCGCGTCGAGCAGGAAGGTGGATTTACGGTAAACGCTGCTGCCGCTGATCATGCCCACCAGATGGCCGAACAGGCCGGTGGCCACTTCCGGCGCAAACAGCACCGGCGCTTTCATGGTCGGCAGCTTACGTGGCGAAAGACGTGCCAGCACGCGGCGCGCGCACTCCGCGCCCACCCAGTCGGCGCTTTGCAGATCGCCCATCGCGCGGCCAATGGTATAGGCGTAGTCGCGCTCCATGTCACCGTTGTGCTCGGCAATGACGCAGCTCGACAGCGAATGCCGGCTCGAGCAGTAGCTCTGCAGCATGCCGTGGCTGTTACCAAAGACTTTGATGCCGACGTGGCTGTTAAAGCTGCCACCTTCGGTATTGGTGATGCGCTTATCAGCCTGCAGCGCGGCCTGCTCGGCCTGCGCGGCCAGCTCAATGGCGCGATCGGCGTCGATCTCCCACGGGTGATAGAGATCGAGATCCGGCGCCTCGAACGCCAGCAGATCGCGCTCGGCCGGCGCAGCACAGGGATCGGGCGAGGTGTAGCGCGCGATATCGATCGCCGCCTGCACGGTGCGCTTAATCGCGTCCGGGCTGAGATCGGTCGAGGAAGCACTGCCTTTGCGGTTTTGGTGATAGACGGTGATGCCAAGCGCGCCATCGCTGTTGAATTCGACGTTTTCCACTTCGCCGTAGCGGGTACTGACACCGATTCCGGTGGTTTTGGTGACCGCCACTTCTGCTCCGTCGGTGCTGGCTTGCGCCAGTTCCAGCGCCTGCGCGACAGCCTGTTCCAACACTTTACGTTGTTCTGCAACCTGAGTAGATACGTTCATCGACCTGCCGTCTAATCTTAAGTATGAATTTATTGAGTCTATCAGACTCAGAGAACAATTTCGCAGTCGCCCGATAAACTGGTAGGATTAGCCTCTTTTTTTAGGGAGCCAACAGATGACGAAGCAGCCCGAAGACTGGCTCGACGATGTGCCGGATAATCAGGAAGAAGAAGACGAAGAGATTATCTGGGTCAGTAAAAGTGAAATTAAACGCGACGCCGAGGAGCTGAAACGCCTGGGCGCCGAGTTAGTGGATTTAGGGAAGAACTCCCTGGATAAGATCCCGCTTGATGAACAGCTGCGTGACGCCATTGAACTGGCGCAGCGCATTAAGAAGGAAGGCCGCCGCCGCCAGCTGCAGCTGATTGGTAAAATGCTGCGTCAGCGCGACGAAGAGCCAATCCGCCTGGCGCTGGATAAGCTGAAGAACCGCCACAACCAGCAGGTTGCGCTGTTCCATAAGCTGGAGCAGCTGCGCGATCGGCTGATTGAACAGGGTGATGACGCGGTGGCGGAAGTGCTGAATCTCTATCCGCACGCCGACCGTCAGCAGCTGCGCAGTATGATCCGCAACGCGCAGAAAGAGAAAGCCGCAAATAAGCCGCCAAAAGCCGCCCGTCAGATTTTCCAGTACCTGCGCGAGCTGGCTGAAGCGTAAGTCCGCTGCGGACGGTTGCCCTGCCCTCACCCTAACCCTCTCCCGCAGGCGGGAGAGGGGATATAAAGTATAGTGCCGGGTTAGAAGCAGAGTGCTGAAGCAGCTGAAGCAGAGTGCTGAGGTAGCTGAGGACGAGCTCTGAATGTGACGTCCGCACCTTGCGGCCCCTTCTCCCGCTTGCGGGAGAAGGCTGGGATGAGGGCAGATCGCCTCTCTCCCAGGGCCGGCCTGAACCGGCCACGCATTACTTACCTAACCGCTCCAGCAGTTTCTGATGAATCCCGCCAAAGCCGCCGTTGCTCATCACCAGAATCGAATCACCCGGCTGCGCCGCTTTAGCCACCATCTCCACCAGCGTATCAATGTCCGCGCTCCAGTGTGCCGGCTGAATGCAGGCGTCCGCAACGTCCGCAACCTGCCACGGAATGTGGTGCGGCTGGAACAGGAACACCTCATCGGCACGCCCTAACGAAGGGGCCAGTTCGTTCTTACTCACGCCCATCTTCATGGTATTAGAGCGCGGCTCAAGCACCGCCAGAATGCGTGCGGTGCCGCCGACTTTACTGCGCAGCGCCGCCAGCGTAGCGAGAATCGCCGTTGGGTGATGGGCAAAATCGTCATACACCTTAATCGCGTTCACTTCGCCGCGTAGCTCGAGGCGACGACGCGCGTTAATGAAGCTGTTCAGCGCCTCTCCGGCATCGCACGGCTTCACGCCAACGTGACGTGCGGCGGCAATCGCCATCAGGCCGTTGTGCATATTGTGTTCGCCGACCAGCGCCCAGTTCACTTCCGCCACTTTCTCGCCGTCGAGCCAGGCTTCCCAGCGCGAGGCATCCGGCACCAGCTTCTTAGCCTGCCAGCGGCCGTTATCGCCCACGCTCTCCTGCTCGCTCCAGCAGCCCATCGCCATCACTTGCTTAATGTTGTGATCGTGTTCCGGCAGCAGGATCTTGCCCTGACCCGGCACGATGCGCACCAGATGGTGGAACTGCTTCTGGATCGCCCGCAGATCGTCGAAGATGTCGGCATGATCGAACTCAAGATTGTTGAGGATCAGGGTGCGCGGGCAGTAGTGTACAAACTTGGAACGCTTGTCGAAAAACGCGCAGTCGTACTCATCCGCCTCGATGACGAAGAATGGACTTTTTCCTAATTTTGCCGATACGTCGAAGTTACCCGGCACACCACCAATAATAAAGCCCGGTTCTAGGCCGCAGGCCTCGAGAATCCACGCTGCCATGCCGGCTGTGGTGGTTTTGCCATGGGTACCGGCCACCGCCAGCACCCAGCGATCGCGCAGCACGAAATCGTGCAGCCATTGCGGTCCGGAGAGGTAAGGAATGTTGCGTTCCAGCACCGCTTCCACGCACGGGTTGCCGCGCGTCATGGCGTTGCCGATGATCACCAGATCCGGTGCCGGCTCCAGCTGCGAGGCGTCGTAACCTTCAGTTAATTCAATGCCTTGCTGTTGCAGCAGCGTGCTCATCGGCGGATAGACATTGGCATCTGAACCGGTCACTTCGTGTCCGAGCGAGCGGGCCAGCATCGCCAGTCCGCCCATAAAAGTGCCACAAATCCCAAGGATGTGAATGCGCATAAAAAGATCCATTACTCAAAAGTTCGGCGCACAGTGTAACGCCGAGTCCGGAGGGAAGAAACGGATTAGGACTATGGTTTTTGAAGTTCAATCGGCTAAACTGCGTACGCATACGTTGGTAGCTTGTTACAGCTGCTGCCACTCCATCGTAGATTCAGGGAATGTGTTATGAAAACGTTAGGCGAATTCATCGTCGAGAAGCAACACGACTTTCCTCACGCCACAGGTGAACTGACGGCGCTGATTTCCTCCATCAAGCTGGGCGCAAAAATCATCCACCGCGACATCAACAAAGCGGGTCTGGTGGATATTCTCGGTGCCAGCGGCGTAGAGAACGTGCAGGGTGAGCAGCAGATGAAGCTGGATCTGTTCGCTAACGAAAAGCTGAAAGCGGCACTGAAGGCGCGCGGTGTGGTCGCGGGGATTGCTTCCGAAGAAGAAGATGAGTTTGTCATCTTTGAAGGTTCGGAGAACGGTAAGTATGTAGTATTGATGGACCCGCTGGATGGTTCTTCGAACATCGACGTTAACGTTTCCGTCGGCACCATTTTCTCGATTTATCATCGTATTAGTGAGCCAGGCACGCCAATCACTGAAGCCGATTTCATGCAACCGGGCCACAAGCAGGTTGCCGCAGGTTACGTGGTGTACGGTTCCTCAACCATGATGGTGTACACCACCGGCGTGGGCGTTCATGCCTTCACTTACGATCCGTCGCTCGGCGTGTTCTGCCTGAGCCACGAACGCATGACCTTCCCGGAAAAAGGCTACACCTACTCGATCAACGAAGGGAATTACATCCGCTTCCCGCAGGGCGTTAAAAAGTACCTGAAGTTCTGCCAGGAAGAAGATGTATCAACGAAGCGCCCTTACACCTCGCGCTACATCGGTTCGCTGGTGGCGGATTTCCACCGCAACCTGCTGAAAGGCGGCATTTATCTCTATCCCAGCACCGCCAGCCACCCGAAAGGCAAGCTGCGCCTGCTGTATGAGTGCAACCCGATGGCCTTCCTCGCCGAACAGGCGGGCGGTAAAGCCAGCGACGGTAAAAACCGTATCCTCGATATTCAGCCGGAAACGCTGCACCAGCGCTGTCCGTTCTTCTGCGGTAATGATGCGATGGTCGACGACGTTGAACGCTTTATGCGTGAGTTCCCGGACGAACATCAGGCATAAGTAAGCGGGCATTTAAAATGCCTGTCTGCTGTGTAATGCCCGCCAGTAAATGATTTTCGGTCGCCATTAATGGCGACCCTACAGGTCGATGGCACGGTTTATATTGGGTGCGCATTTATGCGCACCGGCATACAGAGATTAATTGCCACTTAATCGGCATTACGCCAGCGCCCAGGCTTACTTATTTTTTATTCCTGATTCTTGCCTGTCGATTAATTAATTCACCATTCTCCGCATAATAACGACTCGGCCAGATCTCAGCCGGCGAAATACCAATTGCTTCGGCAATAATTAATTCCCCTTTCGGCCACGGACGCGCCAGCGCGTTGGCTAACGTGGTGGAACATAATCCCGCCTGTCGGGATAACGCCGCCATTGAGGTTCCCTTTTTACGCAGCGCCGCAATGATATCGGCCGGATGCCAGTCTGACTTCGCATTATTCACGCAACTCTCCTTAGTTCGCTTATCCATTCCCGTAACGATACTACGTTACTCGTAGTATCTGACAAGCGCTAAATCTACGATTCTCGTAGTCATGAAACCGACCTCCTCGCTGCAAGACACTTTTTGTCGACGCCTGAAACAAGCGCGTCTGGCGAAAGGTTTGTCGCAGAAAGGATTGGGTATTGCCGCAGGGATTGAAGAGTTTTCTGCCAGCGCGCGTATTAATCGCTATGAACTGGGCGTGCATAAACCGGATTTATTAACGCTGCAATTACTGGCGCAGGTGCTGGAAGTGCCGGCAGCCTATTTTCTGGCGGAAGATGATCGGCTGGCCGCAATGATTCTGGCATTTCCAGCCGGTCTGAACAGCGGTGCACCATAAGACGCACCGCGTAAATTACCGCTTTATCTTCTCCCGCGTCGCCATCCATCAGGGCGAACACAGGCAACGTTACCGGTCATCCCTGACCACATCATAACTATGCCGCCTGCACGCGGAACTGTGCCATAGATGCCTGCAACTGCTGCGACTGCGCTTCCAGCGACTGCGTAGCGGCACTGGCCTGCTCCACCAGCGCGGCGTTTTGCTGCGCGGCTTCATCCATCTGCGTCACCGCCTGATTGACCTGCTCAATGCCGCGGCTCTGCTCTTCCGAGGCGATGGAGATCTCTTTCATTAGCGCGGTCACCCGCATCACTTCACTGGAGATCTCATCCATGGTTTCGCCGGCGCGCGTGGCCATGTCGCTGCCCTCTTTGACCCGCGTCTGTGATTCGCTGATCAACTCACGAATCTCTTTGGCGGCGCTGGCGCTGCGCCCGGCCAGGGTGCGCACTTCGTTGGCAACCACGGCAAAACCGCGCCCCTGCTCACCGGCACGCGCCGCTTCCACCGAGGCGTTGAGCGCCAGGATGTTGGTCTGGAACGCAATGCCGTCGATCACGCTGAGAATATCGGCGATCCGATCGGAACTGTGGGTGATCTCACGCATCTTCTCCATCACGTAGCACACCACTTCCGCGCCGCGGTCGGCGGTATCGGACACGCTACTGGCCAGCTGATTGGCCTGCTGCGCGTTACTGGCGTTAAGCCGGACGGTAGCCGTGAGCTGCTCCATGCTGGCGGCAGTCTGCTCCAGCGAGGCCGCCGACTCTTCCGTGCGCTGCGACAGATGCACCGTGCCCGCGGACAGCTCGCGGCTGCCGACGTCAATCTGCAGGCTGGCTTCACGCACCTGGCTGACCGAGTTGCGCAGCGCCAGCTGCATTCCCGTCAGCGCCTGGTTCAGACGGCCGATCTCGTTATTGGCCGCTGCCGGCAGCGGCTGTGACAGATCGCCGGCTGCAATCTGCTCCAGATGCTGGATCGCCCCGTCCAGCGGATGCAGTAGCGCGCGGCGCAGCAGCAGCCAGGCCAGCGCAATCAGCAACAGGGTCAGCGCGACGGCGACGCCAATCATGATCTTCATCTGCAGTTCATTGTGCGCCGCTGCCGCCAGACGTGCGGCAGAGACTTCGTCGGCATACAGACTGAAGTCGTTCACTGCCTTGGAATAGTTAGCCGCCAGCTGCGACAGGTTGCCTTCCAGCACCTGGTAATACTCATCGGTATACTGCTTTTGCAGCGCATCCATCATGGGTGCCATGGCACCTTTCTGATACGCGCTGAACGCGGCCGCGACCGCATCGGCGAGGCTTTTGCCCTGCGCGGTGACGGTACCGGCATCAATAAACGCGGTCAGATGGCGTTGCGAGCTGGCGACATCCGCCTGCGCCTGTTTGGTGACGGTCGCACCCTCGTCCAGCAGGCCGATTTCGATTTTGCGCACCGCCAGCGCGGCGCTGGCGCGGGCACGCATCAGATCGGCGTTGCTCTGATACAGGCTGTTGAGTTCAATGCCCTGAATACGGTTGATGGCGTCAAGTGACTGGTTGCCGGAATTGATGGCGTAGATGCCCATACCGCTCACTGCCAGCAGCAGCAGCGTCATAAAGGCCAGAAGAGAGAGTAAAGCCGTGCGTATAGATAGCTGTGTGATCATGATAATTCCCGTGCGCTTTAAAAAAGGGAGAATCCAGTAGCCCTAAAACGGAGAGATTATCGGCAGTGACCGGGGGAAACTTTATCCTTCATTGATGGTCAACCTGATTACGATCATCTACGCTTCAGATTTCCTGAAGTTCGTAGCGCTAAAAGCAAGGAATGTAACGATGAAAAAATGGCTTCCGCTCGCCTGTCTGTTCGCGTCCAGCGTGGCAATGGCACAGCAAAACCCTATCGATCAGCAGCTCAATCAATGCCTGAATAAAGAGTCCAGCACCGCCGGCATGTCGCAGTGCTACAGCACGGCCAATAAGGCGTGGGACAAAGAGATGAATGCGCAATTTAGTCAGCTGATGAAGAAATTAACCGGTGAGCCCAAAGACAAACTGCGCAATGCGCAGCGCGCCTGGCTGGCCTACCGTGATAGCTGGACCGATGCCAGCCGCAGCTATTTCCTCAGCAGTCAGGGCTCCATGGCGGCGCTGTCAGTGGGCGCGCAGGGCGTCAGTCTGGTGCGCAACCAGGCGCTGATGCTGCAATCAATCAACAAAGGCAGTTGCGCCAATCCCGATGATTGTTGATAAATGGGGGCGTTAAACACGCTTAGCGCTGGCCACGGTCAGCGCGCCCATTATTCACGGAGAAACCATGGCTGCCTACGCCTCGACCCTCATTCTTATCTGCCTCGCCATCCTGAGCTACTTCGTCCACAACAGCGCCGTTACCATTTCGATTCTCATCCTGCTGGTGATTAAGCTCACGCCGCTGGCACAGTTCTTTCCCTACGTCGAAAAGCAGGGCATCCAGATTGGTATCATTATTCTCACCGTGGCCGTCATGGCACCGCTGGCAAGCGGCACGCTGCCGGCCTCGTCGCTGCTGAAATCCTTTGCTAACTGGCAATCCATTGTGGCGATTATCGTTGGCGTGTTTGTTGCCTGGCTCGGCGGTCGCGGCGTCAGTTTAATGAGCGTGCAGCCGTCGGTGATTGGCGGGTTGCTGATTGGCACGGTGATTGGTGTGGCGTTCTTTCGCGGCGTGCCGGTCGGGCCGCTAATCGCCGCAGGGATTGTGTCGCTGTTTGTCACCACGAAGTAGCCTGCTGGACCATTCCGAAACGCCAAAAAGGGGGCATACTTTCAGAGTCAGTTGGCTATAATAGCCGTCACTCAACTTACGACTAATGAAGGAAAGCCAGATGAGTTTGAACCAGGTGCCTGCAGGTAAAGATCTGCCAGAAGATATCTATGTCGTCATCGAGATCCCGGCCAACGCCGATCCGATCAAATATGAAGTGGACAAAGAGTCTGGCGCCCTGTTTGTAGACCGTTTCATGTCTACCGCCATGTTCTATCCGTGCAACTACGGTTACATCAACCACACGCTGTCTCTGGATGGTGACCCGGTTGACGTACTGGTGCCAACCCCGTATCCGCTGCAGCCAGGTTCAGTGATCCGCTGCCGTCCAGTGGGCGTGCTGAAGATGACCGACGAATCAGGTGAAGATGCCAAACTGGTAGCGGTTCCGCACACCAAGCTGAGCAAAGAGTACGATCACATTAAAGATGTGAACGACCTGCCAGAACTGCTGAAAGCGCAGATCACCCACTTCTTCGAGCACTACAAAGATCTGGAAAAAGGCAAATGGGTGAAGGTTGACGGCTGGGACAACGCGGAAGCGGCTAAAGCTGAAATCATCTCCTCTTTCGAGCGCGCACAGAAGAAGTAAGTTTTCTGTCAGCGCTGTCGCATCGCTATGTATGGCGATCGGCAGATAAAAAAACACCGCCCACTGGGCGGTGTTTTTATTTACGCTTCTGCGGCGTCATCGCGCCGTAACCAGTCGCCACTCGCGATGCGGGTGCGACCGGCAATCGAACGCTGATACACGTACAGCCAGGCGCTGCCGTAGGGCGTCTGGATCAGCTGGCGCTTATACTCGCCGTTCTTGCTGCGCAAGGCATCCAGCTCGCCGAGGGTGCTGGCGTCGATGCGATACACTTCGCAGTACACCGTGCCGTCCCCCTCAACCACGCCCGGATAGTGACCGAGATTGTAGAGCGCAAACCCTTCAATCTGATGGTCGCCGAGCCATTGCGCATTGGTCATCCAATGACTATTTCCCTGTTTGCGCCGTAAACTGCCGTAGACAATTATTCGCATTGCTAAAACTCAAACTGATAGAGCAAATCCAGTGCCTGATCGAGACCCGACACGGCTTCCAAATAGAGTTTGGGCATCAGGCGATAACGCAAAGTGAGCGTCGCCAGTGAATCAAATATGCCAACACCGTATTTTACCTGCAGACCCGGCAGCACATAACCACTCACCTGCACCTGCTGGCTGTCGCCGACACCGGTGGTATCAAGCGCAAGGTTACTGACGCCGAAGGTCTCGCCGATTTTACCCATAACCTGACCACTTTGTGCAACCCCCAGTCCAACCAGCGCCGAGGTTAAGGCGTTGCTGTCGCCATCGCTGCTGAGTCCCTGACCGCGTAACAGGTAAGACAGCGCCTCCTGCTGCGACATTGCCGGGTCGGAGAAGACCTCCACCTTCGGCTCGTCGGCCAGTCCGGTGACGCGCAGACCGGCTGTCACATCATCCTCGGTGGCTTCCGGGTTACGAATCGCCTCCAGGTTGACGTACGGCTGATCCGGCGGACCGGCGAACTGCAGCTCGCCTTTACGCACAATCAGATCCTGACCATACGCGTGGAAACGGCCGGAAGGAATATTGATTTGTCCGTTTAAGCCCAGGCCGGTTTTATCCTGCACCAGTTTGAGATCGCCGTTGAGGCGCGCTTTCAGGCCAAAGGCCGAGAGACGCACATCGTTGCCGACGTGGATCACCAGATTGCTGTTGATCGGGATTGCGGCAGTTTTCGGCTGAATCGGCTTGAGGTTCTCATCCAGCATCACCTCATCCGACGACACGCCGGTAGCGCTCTCCGGCACTTCCTGCACCGTGATGCGCGCCCACGGAATATCAACCTTGCCGTCAAGATTGAACGCCGCCGGTGTGGCTTCAAACGCCAGGTCCGGCGAAACGTCCATCCGCACCATCGGCGGAACGGTAACGCGAATACGGCTGCCCTGCGCAGTAACGCGCGCGCGCCAGTTATCCAGCTGGCTCCAGTCCGCGTTGCCACCCAGATTGAGGTTACCCTGCTGCGTCTGGATCAGGCCGTTGAGCGTGGAACTCATGCCGTTAAACACCAGGTTGAGATTGGCCGAGGTGAGATCGACTGGCATAAAGCTGCCGTCCACATCAACATCGCTCAGTCCCAGCTGACCAAAGATCTGCGGCTGCTGCAACGTGCCGCCGAGACGCAGATTGCTGTTGAGGTTGCCTTTGATCTTCTCGCCCTGCATCAGCGCCGGGTTGAGCATCGCCAGCGAAATGTTGCTGATGCCGATGTTGCCTGACAGCTGGCGGCGATTCTCCGGATCGGCGATCTGCACGTTGCCGCTCAGCTGACCGTTATTCACGATGTGAATCAGCCAGTCGAGCTGCGCGCGTCCATTACGCAGCGCCGCATTCAGGTTGAGCGTGTCGAAGGCGATCGGCAGGTTATTCCCCTGCACATCCTGCACCACTTTTACGCCGTTTCCTTTAAGCGATACCGTGCCGGTCGGCAGCGCGCCGTCGGCGGTCCAGTTCACGCGTGCATCACCGCTGAATACGCCGTTCAGCTGGGTGGCATCGGTGAGGAACGGCTTGATCATCGCCAGATCGAAGCGGTTCAGCACCACGTGCGCATGGCCGCTGGCACCGGCCTCGATCGGCTCCGGCACGCACAGCTGCGCGTTGGGGTTTTGCCAGCAGTGCGGCCCGATGGTGGCGCTCTGTTTGCTGTTCAGGTAGTCAATCGTCATCGCGCGCGTCAGGCGCCATTCGCCCACCGGCGTGTCAAAACGCGTATTGTTGAGATTACCCTGCCAGCGCTGCGTCTGGCGGTCAAAGCTGCCGTTGAGCGCCAGCTGGCCGGAGACCGGCTCGCCCTGCACGTTGAGTTTCAGCTGATGCTGCTTCTCGTTACCGTCGGCGTTGAGCGTCAGCAGGCCGATCTTAAGCGCGTCCTGCTGTAGCTGCTCCACGCGCAGCTGCAGTTTACCGGCGACCTGATCGCTGGATTTCACATCGCTCTGCAGCGTGACACGGCGGATCTGCAACTGCTGCCAGCGCAGGCCGCTGGCGGTAAGATCGGCCAGAAGCTGGGGCGCCTGCAGCGTACCGCGCGCTTTGATGGTGCCTTTGGCTACGCCGCCGAGGCCCGGCAGCGCGTTATCCAGATGCGGTGCATCGACACTGGCATCCAGATTTAGCGCGTCGCCCAGTTCGCCCTTCACGTCGAGATGGTTGCGCCCCAGCGCGATGTCAATGCCGGGGATTTTCCACTGATTGTAACTGTTGCCGGTCAGCGAGCCTTCGGCGCTCACCGCGTTCTGTTTCACATTGCCCTTCAGCGCCAGCTGCGGCACGCTAAGCTGCCAGCTACCGCCGTACAGGCTGCCGCGCGTGGTGATTTTACCGTCGAGCTTTGCCGGCCAGTCAGGATACTGTTTAGCGGTATTGATGCCCGCCAGCGTCAGTTCGCTGCGCCAGCTGATGGCTTTGCTCCAGTCCACCAGCGCGCTGAGGTCAATGTTGCCCTGCAGCGCCGCCACGCGCAGTTTATCCAGGCTGAACTGCTGCACGTTGCCTTTACCGTCCAGTGTAATGGTGGCCGGCGGCACCGCTTCGCCCTTCACTGCGGTGCGCAGCGACATCACGTAGTCGGTGGCTTTGCCGCTGAACTGGTAGTCGAGATTATCCGCCTGATACTGCACCGGACCGGTCAGCGGCCAGCGCAGCTGCGGGCTGGTGAGTTTGAGCGACAGCGGCAGACCGGAGACCGCCGGCTGCGCGGCGGCGTCCAGCTGGGCACGCACCGGCCCCGAGAGATTCAGGCCCAGCTTCAGCTCGTCGCGCATTGCCCCGGCGAGGTTCAGTTTGATCTTCTCGCCTTTAATCGGATCGAGATTCAGCGAGCCGTTGAGCACAAAATTGACCGGCCAGTTATCCGCCAGCCGGGCATCGCCGCTGGCGTTGAGCTGTCCCTGCGGCGAGTCGACGTCAAAGGTCTCCAGCTGCACATGCCGGTCGGTAGTTTTGGCCTTCAGCAGCAGACGCGTAATCGCCACATCCGTATCGCCGGTGATGCGCAACTGCTCACCCAACAGCTGCTGCACATTGATATCGAGCGGCAGCTGGAAATCCGGCAGTGCTGGCAGCAGCGGCTCGGCAAACATCGCCTGCAGCGTTTCGCCCAGCGGTTTTTCATCCGGCTGCGGCTGCTGTACTTTAGGCTGCACCACCTGTTCGTCCGCCACTTTCGCCGCCTTCGGCAGCGCGATCAGCAGGCTCTGGATATGGGTGGGATTGAGCGTCAGCGCGCGATCCTGCCACTGCAGGCCACTGGTGAAGTCGAGCAGCGAAATGGCGGTGTCATCGACTTTGACGTTGATGTTATGCAGGCTGACCCGGCTCAGGGTAATCGGGTATGGCGTGCTGAGATTGCTGCTGCCGCTCTCCTCTTCCGGCGGCGGCGCACTGGCGGGCGTCATTTTTTTGCTGTCGACCACCACGCTGACGTCCTGCAGCGCGATATCGTTCACGCACACCGAGGAGTGCAGCAGGCAGTTGAGGTTGAGCGCCAGATGGAAGCGCCCGGCATCCACGCTGACGCCCGGCATCTGATACTTCACGCCGCTCAGCGTCAGATCGCGCCAGCCGCCTTCCACCTTGTTAATCGACAGGCCCGGCACCCAGCGATCGGCACCTTTAAACAACAGATGCAATCCGGGCGTGGTGCCCACCAGAAACGCCACGCTGGCCAACAGCACCAGCAGGAAAATACCGATACCGATCAGGACCTTTTTCCACAGCTTCATAGTTCAGGCCCCAGTCCTACATAAAATTGCAATCCATGCTCCTTGTCGTCACCAATCGGGCGCGCGATATCAAACTTGATCGGCCCTACCGGAGAAGACCAGCGCACGCCGAAGCCTGCACCGGTTTTAACATTACTCTGCTTGATGTCGTTGACCGCTTCACCGGAGTCGACGAATACCGCGCCCCACCATTTGCCGGAGACGTTGTACTGATACTCGAGCGAGCCGGTGGCCAGTTTTGAGGCACCGGTGAGTTTGCCTTCGTCATCGCGCGGCGAGATATCTTTGTATTTATAGCCGCGAATGCTGCGGTCACCGCCGGCGAAGAAGCGCAAATCGGGCGGCACTTTTTCAAAGTCGTTGGTTTCAATCCAGCCAAGGTTACCGCGCGCCACAAAGCGATGCTTCTCGCCCAGCGTGCGGATCCACACGTTCTGCGCCTGCAGGATCAGGAAGTCGACGTCCGAGCCCCAGGTGGTGTCCGACACGTCTACCGAGTAGCGCTGTGAATCGCCCCAGGTCGGCATCAGGCCGCCGCGCGAACGGGTGCGGTTCAGGCTGACGCCCGGATAGAGCAGCATGGTGGTGTTGGTGACGCTGCCCTGAGTAAAGTGGTCGAGACTCCAGCGCAGGTTAACCGCGCGCTGCCAGCCGGAGCTGCTGTCCCAGTTACGCGACATCGCCAGCGTGGTGGTGTCCGATTTGGTGTCGTTGAGATCGGTGCGTTTCAGGCCGCCGGAGAAGGTGTAGTACTGCTCCAGCGGACTTTTCAGCAGCGGCACTTTATAGCTGAGATCGAGCTGCTGCTCCGGCGCGGAGATATAGGCGCTGGAGGTCAGGCTGTGGCCGCTGTCGTTGATCCACGGCTTTTTCCACGTGCCTTTCAGCCGCGGTCCGACGTCCGTCGAGTAACCGACACCGGCTTCGATGGTGTTCTCCACGCGCGGCGACACGGCGGCGCTGAGCGGCAGCACTTTGGTCTGGCGTCCTTTATCGAACTCGGGTGCCACGACGACAGAATTAAACCAGCCGGTGGCGGAGAGGCGACGATTGAGTTCGGCCAAATCGCGTGAGCTGTAGGGATCGCCCTTTTTGAACGGCACCAGATTGCGCAGATAGGCTTCGTTGATTTGCGAGCCTTCAAAGCTGACATCGCCGAAGCGATAGCGCGGGCCGCTGTCGTAGTCGATATCCCAGAACGCTAAGCGCCGTTCTACCGAGACACCAAGCTGGCTCTGCTTAAAGTCACCGTCGAAGTAACCATTACGCAGCGCCAGGCTGGAGAAGCCGTTTTTGAATTTATCGTAGTCGCCGTGATTGAGCTGGCTGCCGACTTTCGGCCGGCCCTGCTTCACCCACGCCTGATAATCAGGATCGTCTTTTGCGGCGCCTTCCACCACAATGGTGCTGCCGCCAATCTTCACCGGCTCACCGGCGGTGACGCGGGCAATCAGCACCGGACGGCCCCCCTGCGGCGGTGCCGGGCGTGATTCAAAGTCGATCTGCGGCTCGTAATAGCCCAGCGCGCGTAGGCCTTCTTTGATCGCGGCAGCCACGCGCGCCTGGAAACGGCCGTCGTTCGACACCTCGTCACTGCCGATAGTGGACAAGCGCGCCCTGACGTTTTTCTGTAACTCCCCGGTCAGGCCTTCCAGCTGCAGTCGCACTTTGGCTGCCTCAACAGCAGGTGCGGCAAGCAGCAGGCTGGCCAAGCAATAAGCATGAAATCGCGGCACGCGTACTCCTGTTAATAATGCCTGCCCCTATTCCGCAGGGGCGTTAACTCTGGTGGAAAGGGTATCACCACACCTTGCATACCCATCAGCATAGCCGCTCTTTTTTGCGAGCGGCTGCGTAAAAACGGCCGCTAAGCCAAATCGACTGCTATTGTCGGTAAATGTGCGGACCGATACAACAACGAAGCCGCGCTTCTGCGCACCGCCAGCCGCCACTCGGATTAATCCGAGCCGGCCAATCACGCCGCTGGCGGCAGCAATAGCGCTGCTGCTATAATCAGCGACCAGCAGGCCTCGCCTGCACGCATTTCTGCCCCGACGTTAACGTGACTTTGTCGAACTGGCGCAGACATTTTTGGCACGGATAGCCCTGTTTGACGGGTAAGTACCGGATGTACGCCTCTTCGCGCTGCCCAGGCCAAAAATGACAAGTGATTAACCCAACGGATCTTTTATGCTTGATAGCCTGCTTGTCATTCTTTTACTGATCGTAATCAGTTCATTTTTTTCTCTGTCGGAGATCTCGCTGGCGGCTGCCCGCAAGATCAAACTGAAACTGCTGGCCGATGAAGGCAACATCAACGCGCAGCGCGTGCTGAAGATGCAGGAACAGCCTGGCATGTTCTTCACCGTGGTACAGATTGGCCTCAACGCCGTGGCGATTCTCGGCGGTATCGTCGGCGATGCGGCGTTTTCGCCCGCCTTCAGCAGCCTGTTCAACCGCTTTATGGAGCCGGAACTGGCGGATCAGCTCAGCTTTATCTGCTCCTTCACCATCGTCACCAGCCTGTTTATTCTGTTTGCCGACCTGACGCCAAAACGCGTCGGCATGATCGCGCCGGAAGCCATCGCGCTGCGCATCATCAATCCGATGCGCTTCTGCCTGCTGGTTTTTCGCCCGCTGGTATGGCTGTTCAATGGCCTGGCCAACGTGTTCTTTCGCATCTTTAAGCTGCCGATGGTGCGTAAAGATGACATCACCTCGGATGACATTTACGCGGTGGTAGAAGCGGGCGCGCTGGCCGGCGTGCTGCGCAAGCAGGAGCACGAGCTGATCGAGAACGTGTTTGAGCTGGAATCACGCACCGTGCCTTCGTCCATGACCTCGCGTGAAAATATCGTGTGGTTCGATCTGCACGAAGACGAAACCAGCCTGAAAACCAAAATCGCGCAACACCCGCATTCGAAGTTTCTGGTGTGCGACGGCGATATCGACCATATCGTTGGTTACGTTGATTCCAAAGAGCTGCTGCTGCGCGTGCTGGGCAACCAAAGCATGACGCTCAACAGCGGCGTGCAGATTCGTTCGGCGCTGATTGTGCCGGATACGCTGACGCTGTCAGAGGCGCTGGAGAGTTTTAAAACCGCCGGCGAAGACTTCGCGGTGATCATGAACGAATATGCGCTGGTGGTCGGGATTATCACGCTTAATGACGTGATGACCACGCTGATGGGCGATCTGGTCGGTCAGGGGCTGGAAGAGCAGATTGTGGCGCGTGACGAGAATTCCTGGCTGGTGGAAGGCGGTACGCCGATTGATGACGTGATGCGCGTGCTGGATATCGACGAGTTCCCGCAGTCCGGCAACTACGAGACCATCGGCGGCTTTATGATGTATATGCTGCGTAAGATCCCCAAACGCACCGATTTCGTCAAATTCTCCGGCTACAAATTTGAGGTGGTGGATATCGACAGCTACCGCATCGACCAGCTGCTGGTGACGCGCATTGATGACCGCCCGCCGGTGCTGAATGTGTCGAAGAGTACGCTGGATGAGTCTGAAGGGCCTGCCGCATAGCAGTGATCGTGCGGTTACAGAAAGATTCAGGGCGCCAGCGGCGCCCTTTCTTTTGCTTAGTTGTACTCGGCTTGCAGCCGCAGCACCTGGCGGTTGATTTCTGACATCACGCTAAGGTGCTGTTTATCCTTGACGCGCGGCAACATGACTTTGCCTTTGTCGAACTCAAACGCGCCAACATCCTTGATGTACAACCTTCCTTTAAATAGCGTCTTTACATATTTCGCAATTTGCAGCGGATTATAGCGCTGGAAGATCTTCATGCTGTTTAACTCCTGAACAGATGTAATACGCTTCGCCGTTGCCAAATTCGGTACGAGCCCTTGAAGCGCAAATGAGGCATAACTATAGAACATGATTCCTTGCCGATGTTCCGAAAAAATGGATTTTTTACTGAATTGACACATCATTACAGAGAACTCTGTCATGACGATCACAAAATCCAGTATAAACCTTCATTGGTTAAGGAATTGTGGCATGGGTTACAAAGCTGCTATCTCATCGCGACAGGCGCATCATCCACGCCTAATATTGCAAAAACATGAATAACTGGTCTGATCACTAAGGAGCATTACCATGCGTTTGGCACATTCCGTGATAGCCCTGGCGCTGCTGCTGCCCAGCCTTGCCTCAGCCCACGCGTTTAAGGTTGGCGAGCGCGTACCGGCAGTCGGCGTTAACGACAAAGGAGAACTGCTGTATCAGCAGGAGAAGTTTCGCTACCAGCCCTGGAACAGCGCCCAGCTGAGTGGCAAAGTGCGGGTCATCCTGCATATTGCCGGACGCTCGTCAGCCAAAGAACAGAACGCCGCGCTGATTGAAGCCATCAAAGCCGCCCAGCTGCCGCACGACCGCTATCAGACCACCACGGTGGTTAATACCGATGATGCCATTCCCGGCACCGGGATGTTTGTGCGCAGCAGCATTGAGAGCAATAAACAGCAGTATCCGTGGTCGCAGTTCATTGTCGACAGCAACGGCAACGCGCGCAAGGCGTGGCAGCTGGAGAAAGGCGGTTCGGCAATTGTGATTCTGGATAAGACCGGCCATGTGCGTTACGCCAAAGACGGTCCGCTGACGCAGGATGAAGTGCAGCAGGCGATGAAACTGATCCATCAGCTGCTGCAGGCGTGATCGCGCCACAGCGGGTGGCGCGCATAGCGTATCAGAACAGCGAGACGCGGAAGCCCGGATTCAGGAACGACTCGCGCGGGGCGTAGTCGAGGGTTTTGCCCTGCCAGTCATGCACGTGTGCGCCAGCGGCAATCGCCACCGCATGGCCGGCACCGGTATCCCAGATATTGGTCGGCCCGAAGCGCGGATAGAGCTGCGCCTTGCCCTCTGCCACCAGGCAGAACTTGAGCGAGGAGCCAATAGCGGTGGTCTGGTGCTCGCCCAGCTGGGTCAGATACTCTTTCAGCTCTTCGTCTTTATCGGCGTGCGAACGGCTCACCACCACCAGCAGCGGTCGCGCTTCACGTACGTGGATCTGCGTGGTGTGGCCGCCCTCTTCTTTCCACGCTTTGCCTTCGGCCGCAGAATACATCACCCCCAGCGCCGGCGCGTACACCACGCCCAGCACCGGTTTGCCGTGCTCAATCAGCGCAATATTGACCGTGAACTCGCCGTTACGCTTAATGAATTCTTTGGTGCCGTCGAGCGGATCGACCAGCCAGTATTGCTGCCAGTGCTGACGCACATCCCAGCCGGGTGGATCCTCTTCCGACAGCACCGGCACGTCAGGCGTCAGCGCCGCTAAGCCCTGCACGATAACCTGATGTGCCGCCAGATCGGCCGCCGTGACCGGTGAATCATCCGATTTACGCGTCACGTCCAGCGGTTGTGCGCCATCGTAGACCTGCATAATGGCATCGCCCGCGCTTCGCGCCAGCTGGCAAATTTTATCTAACATTGTTCACCTCATTTCGGCTGATGCTGCCGCTGAAACCCCGGCAGCCCGTCTCCAGATATTTTAGCAGTTGCGCTGTGACAGCCGCAGCTAAGCGTATTCGCTTTGATTATCAATATCATAGTTCGCTCGTGGCGGCTATGGCGCAATGCTGAATGGCCGGCACTCCGACAGCTTGCGCAGAAAAGAGGCAAAATCCCGAGCCCCATCACAAATTGAAATGATAATTCGTCATGGTTTTACATTATTTTGAGAGGCCCATTAAAGCGAACAAGGAGCAAGCCATGTTCAAAGCGAGCATGTCGTTACTGGCACTGTGCGTTGCAGCCGCCACGGTGCAGGCTGCCACGGTGGATTTACGCATTCTGGAAACCACCGATCTGCACAGCAACATGATGGATTTCGATTACTACAAAGACACGCCGACCGAAAAGTTTGGTCTGGTGCGCACCGCCACGCTCATCCAGCAGGCGCGCGGCGAAGTAGCAAACAGCGTGCTGGTGGATAACGGCGACATTATTCAGGGCAGCCCACTGGGTGATTACATGGCGGCCAAAGGCCTGCAGCCGGGAGAAATCCATCCGGTGTATAAAGCCCTTAATACGCTGGATTACGCGGTGGGCAATCTGGGCAACCACGAATTTAACTACGGCCTGCCCTATCTGCAGCAGGCGATTGCCGGGGCACGTTTTCCCTACATCAACGCCAACGTTATCGATGAAACCAGTGGCAAACCGCTGTTTACCCCCTATTTAATTAAAGAAACCACGGTAAAAGACCGCGACGGCAAGCCGCACACGCTGAAAATCGGCTATATCGGCTTCGTACCACCGCAGATTATGGTGTGGGATCGCAACAATCTGCAGGGCAAAGTGCGCGTTGATGACATCACCGAGACAGCGAAGCGCTATGTGCCGGAAATGCGCGCAAAAGGTGCTGAAATAATCATCGCTATTCCGCACTCCGGTCTGAGCAGTGAGCCGTACCATGCCATGGCGGAAAACTCGGTGTATTACCTCAGTCAGGTGCCAGGTATCAATGCCATCATGTTCGGCCATGCGCACGCGGTGTTTCCCGGCAAAGAGTTTGCGGCGATTAAAGGCGCGGATATCGCTCAGGGCACGCTTAACGGCGTACCGGCGGTGATGCCCGGCATGTGGGGCGATCATCTCGGCGTGGTTGACCTGGTGCTGAAAAATGACGGCGGCAACTGGCAGGTGACCCAGGGTAAAGCCGAGGCACGGCCAGTTTACGATGCGGTAGCGAAAAAATCGCTGGCGGCGGAAGATGCCGATCTGGTGAAAGTGCTGGCCGACGATCATCGCGCTACGCGTGAGTTTGTGGCAAAACCGATCGGCAAGTCGGCGGATGTGATGTACAGCTACCTGTCGCTGGTGCAGGACGATCCCACCGTGCAGATCGTCAATAATGCACAGCGTGCTTACGTCGAACGCTTCATTCAGGGCGATCCCGATCTGGGCCGCTTACCGGTGCTCTCGGCAGCGGCCCCGTTCAAGGCCGGCGGCCGTAAGAACGATCCGGCCAGCTACGTTGAAGTGGAAAAAGGCGATCTTACCTTCCGTAATGCCGCCGATCTCTATCTCTACCCGAATACGCTGGTGGTGATGAAAGTCAGCGGTGCGCAGGTGAAAGAGTGGCTGGAGTGCTCGGCAGCGCAGTTTAATCAGATCGACGTGCATCGTCGTCAGCCGCAGTCGCTGATCAACTGGGATTTCCGCACCTACAATTTTGATGTGATCGACGGCGTGCAGTATCAGATCGATGTGACGCAACCGGCGCGCTACGACGCCGAATGCCAGCTGATTAACCCGGCGGCATCACGCATCCAGGATCTGCGCTGGCAGGGCAAACCGATCGATCCCAAAGCGACCTTCCTCGTTGCCACCAATAATTACCGTGCCTGGGGCGGCAAATTTGCCGGTACCGGCGAGCAGTATGTCGCGTTTGCTTCGCCGGATGAGAACCGCTCGGTGGTGGCCGCCTACATCAGCAGCGAAACCCGCGCCCACGGCGCGGTGCAGCCACAGGCCGATCACAACTGGCGGCTGGCACCGATCGCCAGCGCAACGCCGCTGGATATTCGCTTTGAGACCGCGCCGGGCGCAAAAGCCACGCAGTTTATTGAGAAGTATGCTGATTATCCGATGAAAGCCGTCGGCAGTGATGAAACGGGCTTTGCAATCTGGCAGGTAGATCTACAGAAGCAGGCAGAGAAGAAGTAGTGACCGCGGGCGCCAGATATGGCGCCCGCTGTTTATTACAGGATTTCCAGCAGCTCGACTTCGAAAATCAGGGTGCTGAATGGTGGGATAGAGGCACCCGCGCCGCGCTCGCCGTAAGCGAGATTGTGCGGAATGGCCAACTCCCACTTCGAGCCTACCGGCATCAGGGTCAGCGCTTCAATCCAGCCGGCAATCACGCCGCTGACCGGGAATTCAGCCGGTTCGCCACGGGCAACGGAGCTATCAAACACGGTGCCGTCAATCAGCTTACCGGTGTAGTGCACGCGTACGCGATCCTGACGTGATGGGATCGGACCATCGCCCTGGGTGATGACGCTGAACTGCAGGCCGGATTCGGTGCTGCTCACGCCTTCACGCTGTGCATTCTGCTCGAGGAACTGCAGACCTTCGGCCGCCATGGCTTCGACGCGCTCACGACGTACGCCTTCGGCACGCTCGTGGACTTCACGCAGCGCACGGTGTACCACGTCAACCGGAACTGCCGGTGAGTTCCCTTCCAGCGCGTCGCGCAGGCCCGCAAGCAGCGCTTCTGGCTGCAGACCCTGCAGTCCAGACTCTTGCAGCTGCTGACCAACCTGTAAACCGATACCGTAACTTGCTTGTGATTCGACGCTGTCAAATGAAGGGGTCGTCATCTTGTTTCCTTAATCCCGGAGAAAATAGAACCGGCAGCATAACAGCGCAGGCGGCTGGCGTAAAATCTCGCGCGCCGCGGATGACATTTCCCGGGGAAAGAGAAACAATATGCAGGTCAAATTTTTCAATGCTGGCAGGCACTTCGCGCCCGCTTTGCCCATACTATAGAACAAGAGAGCATCCATGGGCCAAATCGCCCCACGACGTCGCAGGACGCGCGCACCGCGTACCTTATTTTCCCGGTTGCAACGCTGGCTGCCTGACAGGCGCGTCACGACCGCCAGCGAGGAGGAGGAAAGAATGGCTTCTGAAACCCCGTCGCGTATACCCGCTGTGCTGCAGCGCATCTGGCATCTGCTGGATAACGTACGCTGGATGGATCCGCTGCCGCCGCTGCACCGACGCGGTATCGTTATTGCCCTGCTGGTGATGCTGCTGGCGTTTCTCTGGCCTGCCAGCACACCGCAGTATCCGGTGGAACGTCCGGCGGAGAGCAGCGGCAAAGAGGTGCCGATGCAGGCGGAAATCTACGATAACAATGCGCAGCCGCCGCAGAATACGACGCCAAAGAGTGATGCCCAGGGCGAATGGCACAGCTATACCGTGGCCTCGGGCCAGACGCTGGCACAGCTGTTCCGTGACAACAATCTTCCGGTCAATGATGTGTTTGCCATGGCGCGGGTGGAAGGCGATGGGCAGCCGCTGAGCGCACTGCAGAGTGGTCAGCAGGTGAAGATTCGTCAGAACGCGCAGGGCGTGGTGACCGGCTTAACGGTCGAGAGCAGTAACGGCCCGGTGCTGTTTACCCGCCAGCCGGACGGCAGCTTTATCCGCGCGCAGTAAGTAACAGAAACAAAAACGCCGGCACAAGGCCGGCGCTTTCAAACTAAGTAAAAAATTACTCAGCTACTACATTCACAACCAGTTTCGCGAATACTTCGCTGTGAACCTGGAAGTCAACTTCGTGCTCACCGGTGGTGCGCAGAACGCCGTTTGGCAGGCGAACTTCGCTCTTCGCCACTTCAACGCCAGCTGCAGTAACTGCATCAGCGATGTCGCGGGTACCGATGGAACCGAACAGTTTACCTTCGTCGCCTGCTTTAGACGCGAGAGTAACGGTGCCCAGTGCATTGATTTTCTCTGCACGTGCGTTAGCAGCAGCCAGAACGTCAGCCAGTTTGGCTTCCAGTTCAGCGCGACGCGCTTCGAAGAACTCAACGTTTTTCTTTGTAGCAGGAACAGCTTTACCCTGTGGAACCAGGAAGTTACGAGCGTAGCCCGCTTTAACGTTAACCTGATCACCCAGGCTGCCCAGGTTTGCTACTTTATCAAGCAGAATAACTTGCATTACCTTATCCTCTTAAAGTCGTTAATGGACAGTTGCCGATTACTGATGACGATCAGTGTACGGCAGCAGAGACAGGTAACGCGCGCGCTTGATAGCACGAGCCAGCTGACGCTGGTATTTTGCACGAGTACCGGTGATACGGCTTGGAACAATCTTGCCGCTTTCAGTGATGTAGTTTTTCAGCGTTGCGATATCTTTATAATCGATCTCTTGAACGCCTTCCGCGGTGAAACGGCAGAACTTGCGACGACGGAAATAACGTGCCATTTGGCTAGTCTCCAGAATCTATCAATTCAATCTGCTCGGCATGTAACACAAGTTTGCTCTGGCCATTGCGTGCCTGATGGCAGCTAATAAAACCTTCGAGTGTGAGTTGCGTGCCGACCGTTATATGTTGAGTAATCGCCTGATGGGTGCTGCCGCTGATAATCACCGGCATCTGACACCAGGCTTGCCGGTGAAACCCGGCTTCCTCCTGCACAGAACGATGCTCAAGCACGAACTGGCAGTGAGGAATCCCTGACGGACTGACTTTTCGAACTGGCGTCTTGCACACGGTGCCAGACAGGCGCAGCCGATTGGCCGTCATCGTGGATTACTCTTCAGAATCCCCAGCATCTGAGTCTTCTGCCGATTCGTTAGCGAAGTCTTCGCGGCGCTCACGACGCTCGTCTTTCGCTTTAACCATCGGAGAAGCTTCAGTTACCGCGTGCTTAACGCGCATAACCATGCTGCGGATAACGGCGTCGTTGAAGCGGAAGTTAGTTTCCAGCTCGTCGATCACTTCCTGCGGTGCTTCTACGTTCAGCAGAACGTAGTGTGCTTTGTGCAGTTTGTTGATCGGGTAAGCCAGCTGACGGCGACCCCAGTCTTCCAGACGGTGGATCGTGCCCTGTGCACCAGTGATAGCACCAGTGTAACGCTCGATCATGCCCGGAACCTGCTCGCTCTGGTCAGGATGGACCATAAATACGATTTCGTAATGACGCATCGATAGCTCCTTACGGATTATTCAGCCTCCTGTCAGGGTCAGCTGCGGCCCACGGAAGCAAGGAACGTTATAGGTTGCGAATCACCCAAAAGATGAAACACACCTCTGAATGCAGCTGAAAAATTGACGCGTAATCATACTGACCTCGCCGGGGAAACTCAAGCGCACAATTCATCAAATTGTCGCTGTCGTGCCAGGCGGGGACACCTTTTGTGCTAAGGATTGAGATTCAGCAGGTTAGTCAGAGATTGTTCAAAATCCCTGAACGAGGCGTTCAGCACGACGATCTGGCGTCGTACTGGTGAAGAACTAAACTCTCTACAGGCGCAACGGTTTGGCTTAATCAGCGCGCCTGAGAGTGAAATCCCTGGAGTGAGGAGTCGATTATGAAAGCTGTCATTATCGCCACTTTACTGGGTCTCTTCCTGTCTACCCCCGCTCTTGCCAGCTCCGCTGACCAGGCGCTGCAGATGAGAAGTAACAGCAGCAAAGCGGCTTCAGGCTATGTCTACGTTAACCGGCTGGATGCGCCAGGCGGTAACCCGGTCAGCGCGAACACCAGCGCCGCCGACCGCTTGTCGTCACAACTGTAGTCCGGCCTGTTATCCCGGGCTGGCGTGCTTCGCGCCGCCAGCCCGTTCCGTTTACAAATGATGTTTAAAGAAACTGACCAGCGCGGTGAGCGCTGGCGGCGTGATTTTGTGCCCGATCTGCTTTTCCGCCAGAAAGGTGAGCCGGCTGTCGAGCTGCGCCTCGCGCAACGCCTTTTCCAGCCGTACCGTTTCGGCAAACGGTACGACTTCATCCGCTTCACCGTGCCATAACAGCAGCGGACGGTTAGCCAGCTGCGCCAGCTGCTGACAGGGATCGTAGGCCGCCAGCGGGGCCAGCCGCGCCTGTAACGCCGCTTTTTGCTCTGGCGTGTGCGCCACCAGCGGCGGGAACAGCGTCTGACTGAGCTGCATGAAGTAGCCGGAGCCCATCAGACAGGCAACGCTGTGCAGGTGTGGATAGCGCGCCATCGCGCCCAGCGCGGTCATGCCGCCCATTGAGGCGCCGGCAATGGCGAAACGCTCATCCGCCACCCAATCGTTGTCGCGCAGCGCCGCTTCCAGCAGCGGCACTTCATCGATGTTCTGGCGCAAAATCTCCCAGAAGTGCGTCATGCGCGCGTCGGTATCGCCGTTGTAGCGTGCGCCGTGCATCTCTGCATCCGGCATCACCACGCGGAAACCGGCCTGCGCCAGCGCCACGGCAAAGTAGCTGTACACCTCTTTCGACGAGGTAAATCCGTGATAAAACAGGATGGTGGGTAAGCGCGCCAGCCGCTGTCCGGCCGGTGCCGCGTGAATACACTCAATGCCCGCCAGGTTCTCCGTTGCCAACTCAATCATACCGTCTCCGTTGAGAATGATTATCACTGGTCTCAGTGTACGTGCTGCCGGCCAAAACGCGAGCTACATCACATTTATTTCGATTAATTTCTGCCCTAAACATTTGCCGCATTTTGCCGTTGATCCTGTACCCCTCCAGTTATTTATTAAAGGTACTTTATGAAGCGTCTCTCTCTCAGCGCCATGAGTCTCGGAATTAAGCTGTCTGTATTGACGTCTTTCAGTGTGGCAATCGTGCTGTTTGCCCTGACGTTAACGCTCAGCCATAACGCCGCGCGCCAGCTGGAGCAGCTGGCTGTCGACGATATGCAAAACCAGGTGCTCGGCATTAATGAAATGGCCACGATGTTTAACGCGACCTTATCGGAAGAAGTGGCGAACTATACCCGGCTGTTTCAGAGCTTTTTACCTAAGCGATTTAGCCGTGACGACAGCTCACGCATTCAGGTGGGATCGTTCAGCACGCCGACGCTGCGTGCCGGGCTGAAAACCCTCAATCTCGATCAGATCGCCGTGGACGATTTTCTCGATCGTACCGGTGCAGTCTCCACCATTTTTGTGCGCGACGGCGAGGATTACATTCGCATCGCGACCTCACTGAAGAAAGAGGATGGCAGCCGCGCGGTGGGCACCCAGCTTGATCGCAGCAGCGCGGCGTGGCGCAGCGTGAATAAGGGCGAAGTGTATCGCGGCCTGGCGACGCTGTTCGGCCATCGCTATATCACCCAATACCAGCCGGTGCAGGACGACAGCGGCGCAGTCATCGCCATTCTGTTTGTTGGCGTGCAGATTGATAAACAGTACGCGCTGATGCGGGAGAAAGTGCTGGCGCGACGTCTCGGCGACAGCGGCAGCTTCTTCGTGCTGAACGGCACGCCGGGCAGCGCACAGGGCCAGTATCTGTTTGCCCGTCAGTCCGAAGGCAAGCTGCCGGACTGGGATCGCAGCGTACAGCAGCAGATCCTGACGCAGCCGCACGGCCTGCTGGAGATCGCGCATCAGGGCGAAACCCGCCTGCTGGCGTGGCAGCAACTGCCGGGCTGGAACTGGATTATCGCCGGTGAAGTCAGCCGCGCCAGCCTGCTGGCACCGATCACCCACAGCCGCAATCTGTTCATGCTGATTGGCCTGGCGCTGGTGCTCGCCTTTGCCATTGGCTTTGTGCTGTATAGCCGGCGCGCCATTACCCGGCCGCTGCAGCAGGTGATCCATCTGGCCGAGCAGTACGCGGCGGGTAATCTGCAGGCGCACCTCGACTCAGCGCGCCGCGACGAGATCGGCCAGCTGGTGAGCGCGATTAACGGCATTGGCGACGGCCTGGAGAAAGTGGTAGGCCAGGTACGCGCCGCCGCGCGTGAGATCAGCGACGGCACCGACACCATTGCGGCCAGCAGTTCCAGCATCAGCGAGCAGATTGGCCGCCAGGCGAGCAGCGTCGAAGAGACCTCGGCCAGCATGGAGCAGTTTGGCGCAACCGTGGCGCAAACCGCCGCTAACGTGCGTCAGGCGATGGCGCTGGTCGGTGAAGCCGCCAGCACCGTCAGCCAGGGCGGCAGCACCGTGGCGCGCTCGGTAGAGACCATGGCGGAGATTCGCATTGCCTCACAGAGCATCGCCGACATTACCCACGTGATCGAGTCGATTGCCTTCCAGACCAATATTCTGGCGCTCAACGCTGCGGTTGAGGCGGCGCGCGCCGGTGAGCACGGCAAAGGCTTCGCGGTCGTCGCTGCGGAAGTGCGTGCGCTGGCGCAGCGCAGCGCCAATGCGGCGAAGGAGATTGACGGGCTGATTGCCAGTTCGATCGACAAAGTGGCCGCCGGCCATGCGCTCTCGGAACAAACGCGTGACGCCATGAGCCATATTGTCAGCCATATCGAACAGGTGAAAACCCTGATGGGGGAAATCAATATCGCCGCCCAGGAGCAGGCTGCGGGCATTGGTCAGGTCAATCTGGCGATGAACCACATCAGCCATGCGACCCATCAGAGCAGCGACATGATTAACCAGTCCGAACACACGGCGCAGCACCTGAGTCAGAAAGGCCATCATCTGACCCAGCTGGTGAGTATTTTCCGCCTCAACGACTGATGAGCCGGGGCAGATGGCTTACACTTGAGTCATCTGCCTGTTTTCCGGAGCCACCATGCGTACGCTTATTCTGCTGCTGGGCCTGCTGCTGAGCGGCTGTGCCGCACTGCACACCACGCCACAACCCCCGCCAGCGCCCACCACTCAGGCGCAGGAGATCACCCGCGCGCAAAGCTATGGCCTGCCGAAGCTTGGCACCGTCAGCGCCCATTCACGCGGCTCGCCGGATGATGTGCAGCGTGCGATCGCTGCACGCGCCAATCAGAGCGGTGCGGTTTACTATCAGATCCTGATGGTCGATGAGACCACCATGCCTGGCTTCTGGTATGCCACCGCCATTCTGTACGGCGCGCCCTCAGGCGGCAGTAGCACGCTGCAGTAAGCGTGCGTTCAGATCATCACTCAGCGCCTGCGCCGGGCGCGATGAGAGATAACGCGCGCACCAGCTGTCTGCCAGCGGCGGTTCTGCCGCTTTCAGCAGCACCGCGGCACTCGCCAGCCGAATCAGCATGTCGCTAACCTGCCGTGCCTGCTCTTCGCGCAGGTTGCCGAGCTGTAGCCGCAGCTGACGCCAGCAGCGATCGAAGTGGCGATTGCTGCCCTTCACCGCATCAAACTCATCCTGCAGCATGCTAAGCACCTCTGCATGCCGTCCCAGTACACGCAGCACATCCAGGCACATCACGTTACCCGAGCCCTCCCAGATGCTGTTCACCGGCATCTCGCGATACAGGCGCGGCAGTTCACTCTCTTCGCAGTAGCCAATGCCGCCCAGCACCTCCATGGCTTCAGCCACAAATGGCATACCGGCTTTGCAGATCACGAACTTGGCCGCCGGGGTGAACAGGCGTGCATACAGCCGTTCATGCGCGCTGGCCGGCGTTGACCAGGCGCGCGCCAGACGCAGCAGCAGCGCGGTTTGTCCTTCCAGCTGCAGTGCCTGCTGCGCCAGCACCGCGCGCATCAGCGGCTGATCGCTAAGGCTTTTGCCCATCACCTGGCGCTGACCGGCGTGATGCAGCGCTATCGCCAGCGCGCGTCGCATCTGGCCGTGGCTGCCGAGCGCACAGTCAAAGCGCGTCATACCGCCCATTTTCAGGATCAGCCGCACGCCATCGCCCTCCTCACCCAGCAACCAGCCGAAAGCATCCTGAAACTCCACTTCGGCACTGGCATTGGCGCGGTTGCCCAGCTTGTCTTTCAGACGTTCAAGACGAATGGCGTTGCGCGTGCCGTCCGGCAGCAGGCGCGGCAGAAAGAAGCAGCTCAGCCCGGCGGCGGTCTGCGCCAGGATCAGGTGCGCGTCGCTTTGCGGCACCGAGAAGAACCACTTGTGGCCGGTGATGCGCCAGGGTTCGCCCGGCCCGCGCGCGCCAGGCGGTTCGGCGCGTGTGGTGTTGCTCAGCACATCGGTGCCGCCCTGCTTCTCCGTCATGCCCATGCCAATCAGCAGGCCGCGCTTCTGGCTGCCGGGCAGATGATGCGCATCATACCGATCGCTCAGCAGTCGATCGTGCCAGTCGGCGTAGGGAGCGGGCAGATGGGTTTGCAGCAGCGGGATCGCGGCGTGAGTCATGGTTACCGGGCAGAGCGAACCGGCTTCCACCTGCGCATGCAGAATGAAACGCGCCGCGCGTGCCACCATGGCGCTGCCCTGCACGTCAGGCTGCCAGCTCAGGTTATGTAACCGGCTGGCGCACACGCCCTGCATCAGCAGATGCCAGGCAGGATGAAAGCGCACCTCGTCGAGTCGCTCACCGCGCGCGTCGTAACGCAGCAGCTCCGGCGGCTGCGCATTGGCCAGGCGACCTAATTCCAGTGACTCCGCGCTGCCGAGCTGCAGGCCAACGGACGCCAGCCATTCGCGGTCCCAGCCGGCCCCTTCACGCACCACCGCCTCGCACAGCGCGCTGTCGCTGGTGAAGAGATTGCTGTTGCTGAGCGGAGATGGTTGATTGAATACGCTGTGAGTGGTCCAGGCCATGGCACTCTCCTCTCCTGTTGCCCGTACTGATGTGGCTATAAGTATGGAGAGGATGTGCAGTTATGCCTGGTACAGCTGAGGTTTTGCGGCGGCGATCACGCCTGGCGCTGACGCACCGCTTCGAACAGACAAACGCCGGTGGCCACCGAAACGTTGAGGGAAGAGACGCTGCCGGCCATCGGGATGCTGATCAGCTCATCGCAGTGTTCGCGCGTCAGGCGGCGCATGCCCTCTCCTTCCGCACCCATCACCAGCGCCATCGCGCCGGTCATTTTGCTCTGATACAGCGTGTGGTCTGCTTCACCGGCCGTGCCGACGATCCAGACGTTGTACTCCTGCAGCAGACGCATGGTGCGCGCCAGATTGGTGACGCGAATCAGCGGCACGTTTTCCGCCGCCCCGCTGGCGACTTTTTTCGCCGTGGCGTTGAGCGGTGCCGAACGGTCTTTCGGCACGATCACCGCATGCACACCCGCCGCATCGGCGCTGCGCAGGCAGGCACCCAGGTTATGCGGATCGGTGACGCCATCCAGAATCAGCAGGAACGGCTGATCCAGTGAAGCCAGCAAATCCGGCAGATCGCCTTCCTGATAGTTTTTACCCGGCTTAACGCGCGCCACGATACCCTGGTGCACGCCGCCTTCGACCTGGCCGTCGAGCCACTGGCGGTTGGCCAGCTGAATCACAATTCCCTGAGCTTCCAGTGCGGCGATCAGCGGCTGCAGGCGGCGGTCATCGCGGCCTTTAAGGATAAAGACTTCCTGAAAACGCTGGGGATCACGCTCCAGCAGCGCCTGCACGGCGTGAATGCCAAAAATTATTTCACTCATTACTTTGCTCAAGGTTGGATGTATATCGTTGAATACAGAACATTAATCAGGCTGCGCGTTGGGGCGCAGCCTGCGAAACAGGGTTGAGCAAGGTGCGTCAGCGCTGACGCACCTGGCCGCTGGCGGGTGAAGAGGCCATCAGGCTTCGCTGGCCTTCTTCTTCACTGCGCGCTTCGCCTTGGTTGCGGCGGCGATTTTACGGGTTTTTTCGGAGACTTTTTTGCTTTTTTTCTCGCTTTTATTCGCCGCAGGCGGCTGCTTCTCACCGCGGAAAGCGGCGTCCGGCTCAAAGTTGCCCTTGCGACCCGCGTCGCGGCGCCGCTTCGCCGGTGGCTTGCCGCCACGCTTCTCACGCTCGCGCGCGGTTTTCCCTTCACCGCGCGGTACGCGTTTGCTGGAGATCAGCGCGAAATCGATCTTGCGCTCATCCATGTGCACCGCGTCAACGCGCACTTCCACCGCATCACCCAGACGGTAAGTGCGACCGCCGGATTCGCCAATCAGACGCTGGCCCACCGGATCGAAGCGGTAGTAATCATTGTCCAGCGTGGAGACGTGCACCAGGCCATCAATGAACAGATCGTTGAGGCGAACAAAGAAGCCAAAGCCGGTCACGCTGGAGATTACGCCGTTGAATACGTTACCCACCTGATCCTGCATAAAGTCACACTTCAGCCAGTCGGCCACATCGCGCGTCGCTTCATCGGCACGGCGTTCGGTCATCGAACAGTGCTGACCCAGCTGCAGCATCTGCTGCATATCGTAGTGATAACCACCGGTTGGCGTGGTGTTGCCTTTTACCGTGCCCTGCTCTTTGGCCAGCAGATACTTGATAGCACGGTGCAGCAGCAGATCCGGATAGCGACGGATCGGCGAGGTAAAGTGCGCATACGACGCCAGCGCCAGGCCAAAGTGACCGCGGTTTTCCGGATCGTACACCGCCTGCTTCATCGAACGCAGCAGCATGGTTTGCAGCATTTCAGCATCCGGACGGTCGGCAATCTGCGTCAGCAGATCGGCATAATCGATCGGCTGCGGTTTCGACCCACCCGGCAGGCTGAGGCCCAGCTCGCCCAGCACGGTACGGAAGCTGGTGATGCTGTCTTCGCTCGGACGATCGTGATCGCGGAACAGCGCCGGCTCCTGGTGTTTCTCAACGAAACGCGCGGAGGCGATGTTGGCCAGGATCATGCACTCTTCGATCAGCTTGTGCGCATCGTTACGTACGGTGCGCTCCACGCGCTCAATGCGGCGCTCAGCGTTGAAGATGAATTTGGCTTCGTCGGTTTCAAACGAGATGCCACCGCGCTGTTCGCGGGCGGTTTCCAGCACCTCATACATGCGGTGCAGCTCTTCGAGGTGCTTCACCTGCGCCGCATACTGTTCACGCAGCTCCGGGTTGCCCTGCAGAATGCTCCACACTTTGTTGTAGGTCAGACGCGCATGTGAGTTCATCACCGCTTCGTAATGTTTGAAGCCGGTGAGTTTACCGCTGGCCGAGATGGTCATCTCGCACACCATGCACAGGCGATCCACCTGCGGATTGAGTGAGCACAGGCCGTTCGAGAGGATCTCCGGCAGCATCGGTATCACCTGCGACGGGAAGTAGACCGAGGTGCCGCGCTGCTGCGCTTCGTTATCCAGCGCGGTGCCGGGACGCACGTAATAACTGACGTCGGCAATCGCCACCCACAGGCGCCAGCCGCCGCCGCGTTTTTTCTCGCAGTAAACGGCGTCATCGAAGTCACGCGCGTCTTCACCGTCGATGGTCACCAGCGGCAGTTCACGCAGGTCGACGCGGCCTTTTTTCGCCGATTCCGGTACCTGCTCTTTCAGTCTGGAAATCTCTTTCTCAACTTCTTCCGGCCATGAGTGGGGAATTTCATGGGTGCGCAGCGCCATATCCACGGCCAGACCGGTGCCCATGTTGTCGCCGAGAATTTCTGTAATTTTGCCGATAGCTTTGCTGCGGCGCGTCGCGCGCTGCACGATTTCCACCACAACCACCGATCCCATGCGCGCATTCAGCGTCTCTTCCGCCGGGATCAGAATGTCAAAGCTCAGACGGCTGTCGTCCGGTACCACAAAGCCGGTGCCGGCATCGGTGAAGTAGCGGCCAACAATCTGGCTGTTGCGCGGTTCCAGCACGCGGACCACGCGCGCTTCACGCCGCCCTTTGCGGTCGGAGCCGCCCGGCTGGGCGAGGATGACATCACCGTGCAGGCAGAACTTCATCTGCTCCGCCGAGAGGTAGAAGTCATCTTTCTGACCATCAACGCGCAGGAAGCCGTAGCCATCGCGATGGCCAATCACTTTGCCGCGCAGTAAATCCAGACGCTCCGGCAGGGCGTAGCACTGGCGACGGGTGAACACCAGCTGGCCGTCACGCTCCATGGCGCGCAGGCGGCGACGCAGCGCTTCAAGCTGATCTTCGCTGGTGATGTTTAACTCTTCGGCGATCTCTTCGCGGCTCGCCGGCTTTTCACGCTTTTCTAATAGCGCGAGGATAAATTCCCGACTGGGAATAGGATTTTCGTACTTTTCAGCTTCTCTATCCTGAAAGGGATCTTTTGACATTACGGTTCCTCCGATGTCATTTATGTGGAATTACCACCGGCGGTTCGGACAATAAGATGTGGTAAAGCGAATCGTTGTTTTGCACCAGGTCGGCGAGCGTATATTTATCCAGTTCCTGCAGGAATAGCTGGACCGCATTATTCAGCGCGCTACGCAGGCGACAGGCGGGATTTATCGCACACTCTTTACAGTTTACCAGCTGCAAAGGCTCCATTTTTCTCACGACATCGCCAATGACGATTTTTTCCGGGTCCATGCCTAAACGAATTCCGCCGTTTTTACCGCGTGTCGCGGCAACAAAGCCGGCCCGGCTCAGTTGATTGATGATTTTAACCATATGGTTACGCGATACCCCGTAGGTATCGGTGACTTCGGTAATGTTGGTCTGCTGACCTTGCGGCAATGTCGCCATGTAAATCAGGGCGCGCAGACCGAAATCGGTAAAACTTGTTAGCTGCACATGTACCTCAGTGAATCATCGATATTGTTGTTATAACGCCCGTGAGCGCTTCGATTAACATTGATGATAAACCAGTGTGGAAAACCCGGAGCGCTTTTTTCCTGCAACTCCCGAAACCAGCAGGAAAAAATGAAGTGAGCGGAGTCAAAGAGCAGATAAACGAAGGCCGGACAGTGTCCGGCCTGCAAAACGTGATTAAGCGTCGAACGGATCGCGCAGAATCATGGTCTCACTACGGTCAGGACCGGTTGAAATAATATCAATCGGCACGCCAGTCACTTCTTCAACACGTTTGATGTAATCACGTGCTGCCTGCGGCAGCCCTTCCAGTGTTTTAACACCAAAGGTGTTTTCACTCCAGCCCGGCAGAGTTTCATAAATCGGCTCGATGCCTTCCCAGCCTTCTGCCGCCAGCGGCGTGGTGGTCATCTCGCGGCCATCCGGCATACGGTAACCGACGCAGATTTTCACCTCTTTCAGGCCATCCAGCACGTCCAGTTTGGTCATGCAGAAGCCGGACAGGGAGTTGATCTGCACCGCGCGGCGCACAGCTACCGCATCCAGCCAGCCGGTACGACGACGACGGCCGGTGGTGGCACCGAACTCGTTACCTTTCTTACACAGGAACTCGCCGGTTTCATCAAACAGTTCGGTCGGGAATGGACCGGCACCGACGCGGGTCGAGTAAGCTTTGACGATGCCCAGCACGTAATCCACGTAGCGAGGACCGATACCTGAACCGGTCGCCACGCCACCAGCAGTGGTGTTGGACGAAGTCACGTACGGATACGTACCGTGGTCGATATCCAGCAGCGTACCCTGTGCGCCTTCGAACATGATCAGGTCGCCACGCTTACGCGCGCCGTCCAGCAGTTCAGACACGTCAACGACCATGCCGGTCAGGATGTCGGCCACCGCCAGTACATCGCTCAGCACTTTATCGTAGTCTACTGCATCTTCTTTGTAGTAGTTCACCAGCTGGAAGTTGTAGAAATCAACGATCTCTTTCAGCTTCACGGCGAAGGTTTCTTTGTTGAACAGGTCGCTGACGCGCAGACCGCGACGGGCAACTTTATCTTCGTAGGCTGGGCCGATACCACGACCGGTGGTACCGATAGCTTTGGCACCGCGCGCTTTTTCACGCGCCAGGTCCATCGCCACATGGTATTGCAGAATCAGCGGACAAGCTTCAGAGATCAGCAGACGTTCACGTACCGGCACACCGCGCGCTTCCAGACCGTTCATCTCTTTCATCAGGGCTTCAGGCGACAGCACAACACCATTACCAATGATGCTGGTGACGTTTTCACGCAGGATGCCAGAGGGAATTAAGTGGAGGACGGTTTTCTCACCGTTGATGACAAGTGTATGGCCTGCATTGTGGCCACCCTGGTAACGCACAACATATTTCGCGCGTTCAGTCAGAAGGTCTACGATCTTACCTTTACCTTCATCACCCCATTGGGTGCCCAGTACGACGACGTTCTTACCCATTTTCTAAAATCACCGATTGCTTAAAAATGGATTCTACCATCGGATTTTCACTCTTTCAGCACTTTTAGCATACGATTGCGCTGTTTTTTGCCTGAGTTTTGATCACTACAACATGTTGGGGGCAATGCTCTGCAGCAGACACAATTTAGCCGTGCGGCAGCGCGCAGATTATTGCTCAGCCATTCGCGTGCGTGCTCAGCATGGCGTAAATCACCACGCCCGCCACCACCAGCCCGCCGCCAAAACGGTGCAGTATACGGTCCGGTAACTGCGTCATCGCCAGAATCATGCGACGCCACAGACGCGGCAGCAGCATCGGTCCTAATCCCTCCAGCACCAGCACCAAAGCCAGCGCCATCCAGACGGTTGTGTTCATTCTGTTTTCCCAAAAAAAAGGCCGACATCAGTGTCGGCCTCAAGGTTATAACAGTTATTAACGCGAGACGTTAGTTGGCGCCTTCATATAGCGGAAGAAATCGCTATCCGGGCTCAGCACCATCACGTCCTGATTGTCCGCGAAGCTGTTCTCATAGGCACGCAGGCTGCGGATAAAGGCATAGAAATCAGGATCCTGGCTGAAGGCGTCAGCGAACAGCTTGGCCGCTTCACCATCCCCTTCACCACGGCTGATCAGCGCCTGACGCTGCGCTTCTGCCAGCGTACGGGTTACCTGATAATCGGCCTGAGCGCGCAGTTTTTCCGCCTCTTCCTGACCCTGTGAACGCTGACTACGTGCTACCGCTTCACGCTCGGCGCGCATACGGTTGTAGATCGCGTCCGACACTTCGGTCGGCAGGTTGATCTGCTTGATGCGCACGTCGACCACCTGAATACCCAGCGCCGCCATACTGTTCGGGTTTGGCGCCGGCTCATTGCTGTTGGTCTCACGCTCAACGCGGGCTGCCGCGCTGGCAATCGCATCGTCAGCGGCTGGCGTCTGCACTTCGTCGTCATTGCCGGCACTGCCGGTGTTCAGCGCATCGCGCACGTCGGTGGTCAGACGGCCACGCGAGTCGGTGACGATGTCTTTCACATCAAGACGGCCCATTTCTGAACGCAGACGGTCGCTGAACTTACGTTTCAGCAGCACTTCCGCCTGAGAAACGTCGCCACCGCCGGTCGCAAGGTAGTAACGGCTGAAATCGCTGATGCGCCACTTGATGTAAGAGTCCACAATCAGGTCTTTCTTCTCTTTGGTGACGAAACGATCGGCCTGGTTATCCATGGTCTGGATGCGCGCATCCAGCGACTTCACGGTTTCAATAAACGGAATTTTGAAGTGCAGGCCCGGTGCGTACACCTGCGGCTTGTTCTCATCATCACGCAGTACTTTACCAAAGCGCAGCACGATACCGCGCTGGCCTTCCTGCACCACGAACAGTGAGGCGTACAGCACCACCAGAACAACAATAATTACGGCGATGATTGGCTTACGCATCGATTACTCCCTCCCTTCGCGCTGGGTATCGTTACGCAGCGCATTGGCGCGACGCTGATCCATGATGCTGTCCGGACTGTAGGATGAAGTGTCGCCGCGGCCGGCATTGCTGCCCGGTGACGACGGTAACTTCATCAGATTGGCATTGTTCTGACCGCTCTGGCCGCCTGCCTGGCCGCCACGCATCAGCTGATCCAGCGGCAGCACCATCAGGCTGTTGCCACGGTCGTTAACCAGCACTTTGCGGGTATGGCTGAGCACGCGCTCCATGCTTTCAATGTAGAGACGTTCTTTGGTGATCTGCGGTGCGGCTTTGTACTCCGGCAGCAGACGCGCGAACCGCGCCACTTCACCCTGCGCTTCCAGCACAGTCCGCTCTTTGTAGGCTCGCGCCTCTTCAAGAATACGCTGCGCCTGGCCGTTAGCACGCGGCTGCACTTCGTTGGCGTACGCTTCAGCTTCACGCACGTACTGCTCGCGGTTTTCGCGGGCGGCAATCGCATCGTCAAACGCGGCTTTGACCTCTTCCGGTGGACGCGCCGCCTGGAAGTTGACGTCAAGCAGCGTAATACCCATGTTGTAAGGACGAATGGTTTCGTCGATTTCACGCTGGGTATCGCTACGCACGACGGTACGGCCTTCGGTGAGGATACGGTCCATGGTCGAGCGGCCAATCACGCCGCGCAGCGCGCTGTCAGTAGCCTGACGCAGGCTGTCATCGGCACTGGTCACCGCATACAGGTAGCGCTCCGGATCGGTCACGCGGTACTGCACGTTCATCTCCACGCGCACCACGTTCTCGTCCGAAGTCAGCATCACGCCAGACGCCGCCAGCTCACGCACCGCTTCGACGTTGACGGCCCGCACCTGATCGATAAAGGTCGGTTTCCAGTTGAGGCCAGGCTCAACCAGATGGCTGAATTTGCCGAAACGCGTCACGACCCCGCGTTCCGCTTCTTTAATGGTGTAGAAACCACTGGCTGCCCAGATGACCACTGCCGCCACGGCGACAATGCCAACCAGTTTGCCACCGCTGCCGCCGCTGCGCTGGCCGTTATCGCTCTGTTTGCCACCGCCCAGTCCGCCGAGTTTTTTACTCAGCTTACGGAAGATATCATCCAGATCAGGAGGTCCCTGATCGCGACCTCCTTTATTTCCCCCAGAGTTGCCGCCTTGGTTATTGCTGCTTCCCCACGGGTCGCGGTCCTGTCCGTTATTTCCGGGCTGATTCCACGCCATGTCTCTACTCCATTTATTGTATATAAGTTTACCCTGCCACGTGCCGGGCACGTCTTGGGGTAAATGAGTTGGGCAACGGTCAAACAATATAACTGGCGAGCTGCGGTTCCTGCTTGCACAAGCGGCGCCAGTCAACAATCGGCATTCGCACCTGCAAACCTACGCAGCCATCTTCTTCATTCCACTCTTTTTCTATCGCCTGCAGCTGATAGAAGCGGCTGCGCAGGCGGCCCGCTTCCGGCGGCAGACGTAAATCATACTGCGCCACTTCACCGGCTAAGCGCTCGGACAGCGCCTGCCACAGCAGCGGCAAACCGGCACCGCTCTGCGCCGACAGCCACACGCGCGTCGGCCGGTTCTCTTCGTCGCGATCGATACGCGGCTCAAAGCCATCCAGCATATCGATCTTGTTCATCACCAGCAGCACCGGAATCTCATCGGCTTCAATCTCTGCCAGCACTTCGTTTACGGCGTCGATGTTGTCATTGACGCGCAAATCCGCGGCGTCAATCACGTGCAGCAGCAGCGACGCCTGACGGGTTTCCTGCAGGGTGGCTTTAAACGCCGCCACTAAGTCATGCGGCAGGTGACGGATAAAGCCTACCGTATCCGCCAGCACCACTTCGCCGACATCGGCCACGTTGAGGCGGCGCAGCGTCGGGTCCAGCGTGGCGAACAGCTGGTCGGCAGCATACACGTTGGCTGAAGTGATAGCGTTGAACAGGGTGGATTTGCCGGCGTTGGTGTAGCCCACCAGGGAGACGGTCGGCACATCGGCTTTCGCACGCGCCTGACGTCCCTGTTCACGCTGTTTTTCCACGCGTTCAAGGCGGGACAGAATCTGGCTGATGCGGCCGCGCAGTAAGCGACGGTCGGTTTCCAGCTGGGTTTCACCCGGTCCACGCAGGCCGATACCGCCTTTCTGCCGCTCAAGGTGAGTCCATCCGCGCACCAGACGGGTGGCAAGATGGCGTAACTGTGCCAGCTCGACCTGCAATTTCCCTTCATGGGTGCGGGCGCGCTGGGCAAAAATATCGAGAATTAAGCCGGTGCGATCGATTACGCGACATTCGCACAGCCGCTCAAGATTACGTTCCTGAGCAGGGGATAAGGCATGATCGAATAAAACGACCGATGCTCCACTCGCTTTCACCGCATCGGCAATTTCAACTGCCTTTCCTTCACCGACAAAATATTTGGGATGTGGCGCTTTACGGCTGCCGGTAATCACTTGCAGCGCATCGACGCCCGCAGAAGAGACAAGAGTTTCAAACTCCTGCAAATCTTCCAGCTCTTTGTCTTGGGAGAACCAGATGTGTACCAGTACGGCCTGCTCACCGGCATCATAACGGTCAAACAAGCTATAACCTCGCTAAAATAAAATAACCAGGACGGGAAAACGCACTCGCTCCCCAGCCCTGGCTTTACGGCCGTGCAGAATTACTCTGCGTTATCGCCGTCTTGTTGTGGCTGCGACTGAGCGCCCTGGTTGCTTCCGCCATGGTGGTAATTACTGCCACCGCTGCCGCCCGCGTTGTTGCTATGGTGCGAAACCGGACGAGAAGGAACCACTGTAGAGATGGCGTGCTTATACACCATCTGGCTTACCGTGTTTTTCAACAGAATGACGAACTGATCAAAGGATTCAATTTGTCCCTGCAGCTTAATACCATTCACCAAATAGATCGAAACCGGTACACGTTCACGACGCAATGCGTTCAAAAACGGGTCTTGTAATGATTGCCCCTTAGCCATTCTATCTTTTCCTTATATGCTTGTTGTTTGTTACTTTGTGAACCGTGGTTCAGAAAAACTGCGTAAAAATTTGCGCACGATAACGGACCAATTGTACACAATCATCCCTGCTACGCACTAACAACCTGAAGCACCGCATTACGCGCTAATTCTGGCGCGTCACTGTCTAACCAGTGGACGTCGGGCCAGCCACGTAACCAGGTCATCTGGCGTTTAGCGAGCTGCCGGGTGGCGCAAATTCCCCGATAAACCATTTCGTCGTAATCGATTTCGCCAGACAGATAAGACCACATCTGACGGTAACCAACACAGCGAATGGAAGGCATGTCCGTATGCAAATCACCTCGTGCAAACAGTGCCCGAGCCTCCGCTTCAAAACCTGACGCTAACATCTGGTCGTAACGCAACGCGATGCGCTGGTGTAACAGTTCGCGGCTCGCCGGAGCGATAGCAAACTGGTACACATCGTAGGGTAACGCTTCACCGGCCGTTTTTGTCAGTTCCGTTAAAGTTTTACCCGAAATAAAAAAAACTTCCAGTGCTCGCGAAAGTCTCTGCGGATCATTCGGATGAATACGACTACCGGCGACCGGATCGATTTCACACAGCTGGCGGTGCAGGGCTTCCCAGCCTTTTTCCGCCGCCATTTGCTCTATTCGCTGACGCACTTCCGGATCGGCCGAGGGCAGCGGCGACAATCCTTCCAGCAACGCTTTGAAGTAAAGCATGGTTCCACCAACAAGCAGCGGAATCTTACCTTTTTGGGTAATCTCCGCCATTTCTGCCAGCGCATCGCGACGAAACTCAGCAGCGGAATAGCTCTCCGCCGGGTCGCGAATGTCCAGCAAGCGATGGGGTGCCTGCGCCAACTCCTGTGCCGACGGTTTCGCCGTGCCAATATCCATCCCGCGATAGATTAAGGCAGAGTCAACGCTAATAAGTTCCACCGGAAGTTGCTGACGCAGCGCAATGGCTAATGCCGTCTTACCGGAGGCGGTCGGCCCCATCAAAAAAATTGCCTTTGGCCGGCTAGCCTGGTTCAGTTCACTCATGCTTCAACGCGTTTAGCGCGCTCTCAATCTCAAGGGTCTGTAACAGACCTGAAGGCGGCGATTTCAGCAGATGCGGGCAGAGCCGTTCGAGCTCTGCCAGCAGCGTGATCGCCTGCGAGTGATTCCAGTGAGGTTCTGCCGCATCGTCGCGTCGCGCCAGCCACTGGGCCAGTGCGGAAGCAGAAACCTCTTGCTGCCGGGCGAGATAGCCTAACAGGTCTGGAATCAAGATTTGTAAATTTTGTGTTCGTAACGGTAAAGGGACAGCGCGCAGCGTCACATGCTGTCCTTCCCGTTGTAAATCAATGCCCATCTGGCTTAACAGCGCCGACTGGGCGTCAATCACGCTTAACTCTTCGTGAGCGATTTTCAGCCGTACCGGGATCAGCAGCGGCTGCGGTTTGAGCCCCTCATCGCCGGGTTGCAACTGGGCCTGTTTGAGCCAGCGCGCCGCCACGCTTAATGACAGCAGCTGCAACGTCTCCCCGCGCTCCAGCAGCGCATAGCGCTCGCGCACCACGCTGAGCACCCGGCCAAAACTTTGCGTGTGGGCGGCCAGCGGCGCTTCACGCGCGGATGCCGGGCGTGGCGCGGGCGCGGGTTCAGCAGCCGGTGTACGTGGCGTCTCCGCCGCCGGTGTTTTTATCAGCTGCTGATAAACCGCCCCTTCACGCGCGCGATAGCCCGGCTCTTTCGGCTGCCACTGGCCGCCCGTGCCGCCGGATGCCGCGCTGCCACCGCTGCGCGCACCGGTTGCCGGCTGGGCAAAGTGATTCGCCCCGGCGGCCTGGCGGTTCTCTGGCTGCCACTGCGGCGGCGGCTCTTCGGCATGGGCCAGCGGCAATTCGGCGCTGCGACTGGCCTGCAGCACGCTCATCACGCCCTGCCAGATAAAGTCATGCACCAGACGCGACTGATGAAAACGCACCTCATGCTTCGCGGGATGCACGTTGACATCCACCTGGTGCGGGTCAATCTCCAGATACAGCACGTAGGCTGGCTGCTGATCTTCACCGAGCTGGGTTTGATAGGCCTGGCGGATGGCGTGATTAATCAGCTTGTCGCGCATCATGCGACCGTTAACGTAGCAGTGCTGCAGGTCGGTAACCTGACGCGACCCCGCCGGATCGGCCACCCAGCCGCGCAGCGCCAGATCGTCGTGCTGCCAGTCAATGCGCAGCGCGTGCTGCATGAAAGGCGTCCCGCAGATGGCACCCAGACGCCGCTCGCGCTGCGCCTCCTGTGTCACGCCGCGATACTGACGCACCAGCTTGCCGTTGTGCGTCAGCGAAATGGCAACGTCGAAACGCGCCAGCGCAATGCGGCGAATCACCTCATCAATATGGGTGAACTCGGTCTTTTCGGTGCGCATGAATTTTCGGCGGGCAGGCGTGTTGTAGAACAGATCGAGCACTTCCAGCGAGGTTCCCACCGGGTGGGCGGCGGGTTTGACCGTCACCGCCATATCGCGCCCTTCGGCATAGGCCTGCCAGGCTTCCTGCTGATCGGCGGTGCGCGACGTTAGCGTCAGGCGCGACACCGAGCTGATACTCGCCAGCGCTTCGCCGCGAAAGCCGAGGCTGACAATCGCCTCCAGATCATCCAGCGAGGCGATCTTGCTGGTGGCGTGGCGGGCCAGCGCCATCGCCAGTTCATCTCGGGCGATGCCGCAGCCGTTGTCGCGGATGCGGATCAGCTTTGCACCGCCTTTCTCAATATCGACCTCAATGCGCGTCGCTCCGGCATCAAGGCTGTTTTCCACCAGCTCTTTTACGACCGAGGCCGGGCGCTCAACCACTTCGCCAGCGGCAATCTGGTTCGCCAGCTGAGGCGGTAAAATCTGTATTGGCATGGTGGTGATCCTTATCAGGTATGGGCTGCGCGCAGCCCCTCATCAGGATTGTGGAATCTTTAAATTTTGCCCCAGCATTACGTTGCTCGACTTCATGTTATTCGCCTGCATGATGGCTTTCGGGCTGACGCCGTACTTCGCGGCAATCGCCGTCAGCGAATCACCGCGCACCACTTTGTGCCGCGCCGGACGGCTGGCCGCGGTGCTGACGCCGGAACCGGCCGGCACTTTCAGCCGCTGGCCGACCCACACCACATCGCGCTTCAGGTTATTCAGCTCGCGCAGCGTCGCCATGCTGACCCCGTATCGCGCGGCGATGCCGGACAGCGTCTCGCCGCGCGTTACGGTATGGCGCTGGGTAGCACCGGTGTACTGCACGGTGCCGGTCGCCGGGTTGCTGGCGACGCTAACCGCTGGTGCGCGATCCAGCGGCCGGTTTTCCTCCTTTGGGACCGATTGCAGCGGATGCGCGAGGAAATAGTTACGCAGTCCTTTGTAAATCGACTGGGCAATCTTTTCCTGATACGCGCTGCTGCCTAGCAGCCGCTCCTCCCCGGCGTTACTGATAAAGCCGGTTTCAACCAGTAAAGAAGGAATGTCCGGCGAACGCAGCACGCCGAGGCTGGCATGTTCCGGCAGACGCTTGTGCAACGGCGTCACGCCGCGCAGTTGCTGCAGCACTTTTACCGCCACGTCATAGCCGACGCGCTGTGAGTGGCCAAACTGCAGATCCAGCACCGCCTGGCTCAGGTAGGGATCGGCCTGGCTGTTCGCCAGCAGATCGCCCGCGCCACCCAGCAGCTCAGACTGTTTCTCTTTCTGCTCCAGCCAGTTAGCCATTTCGCTGTTGGCGCGACGGTTGGACAGCACCCAAACCGAAGCCCCGGTGGCAGAGTGATTCGGTGCGGCGTCGGCGTGAATCGATACCAGCAGGTTAGCGTTCTCTTTACGCGCCACCTCGGAACGGCCCATCACCGAAATAAAGTAGTCGCCGTTACGCGTCAGCACCGGTTTAAACATTGGGTCCTGATCCATCAGCGCTTTGAGCTTCCGCGCGATGGCGATGGTGACATTCTTTTCATGTAAGCCGTGCTGGCCCGACGCGCCAGGATCCTGACCGCCGTGTCCGGCATCAATCGCCACGATCACCGCATCATTACGGCTGACAGCACCGCCCGGACGCACCGTGGTGTTGCTGCTGGTCACCGCCGTCACCGGATTGGCGTTGAACGGATTACCCTGGCTGGTCGTAGCGCTGTCGCTCTGGCGCGCACGCGTCACCGGTGCCGCCGCGGTGCTGCGTCTGGCCGGCTGGGTGCCGCTGATGGTGAAGACCACGCGGTACTGATTGCCGTCGCGCTGCGTACTGGCGCGCGTTTTTGCCGCCTGAGTCAGCTCAAACACCAGCCGGATGCTCTGCTTATCCTTCGGCTGGCTATTACGAATCCGTTTAACGATGTTTTCGCCGCTAAAGTTGAGCGGCAGCCCCTGAATATTGCCGCTCTGGCGAATATCCAGCACCACCCGGTTCGGGTTGTGCAGCGGAAAGAAGCCATACACCGGCTGGCCGTTGAAGCTCAGGGTCACCGTCGCCTGGCTGTCGCCGTTATCGACTTTGATATCCGATAGTGTCGCGGCCAGCGCCGACGAGGAGAACAGACACAGCAGGGCGAGCATCATCCCGGTAACGCGTGACATCATGCCGGTTCCCTGCCCTGCTGAAACTGCTGCAGCAGCGTGTTGCCGAGCGGCGAATGCGCGCTGATTTCCGCTGCGCGCGCGCTGGCGACGTAGCTTAGCGTCAGTGCCAGATCTGGCTCTGGCAGCACACCTGCGCCCTGCTGCGGCCACTCAACCAGGCACAGCGCGTCGCCGCTGAAGTAGTCACGGATGCCCATAAACTCCAGCTCTTCCGGGTCGGCGAGGCGATAGAGATCGAAATGGTACAGGCTACGGTCGCCCAGCTGATAGGGCTCAACCAGCGTATAGGTTGGACTTTTGACGTTGCCCTGATGGCCAAGCGCCTGCAAAAAGCCGCGGCTGAAGGTGGTTTTACCGGCACCCAGATCGCCATACAGATAGATCACCACCGCGCTGCTGCAAACGCGGGCCAGTTGCGCACCCAGATTCAGGGTTGCCGCCTCATCGGGCAAAGGAATAACACAGGTCTTCATGCTTTATTGTTGGATCATCTCTGGATTAACAAACTGCCACAGCAGTGCGAACAAATCAGTGGCTAACATGCCGCGCGTCCCGCGCTGTCGCGCTACCGCATCCGCCGCGGCACCGTGCGCGACACAGCCCGCACAAGCGGCGTCAAACAGGGTGGCCTGCTGGCCCAGCAGGGCGGCGATAATACCGCTCAGCACATCGCCCATACCGCCGGACGCCATGCCTGCATTGCCGACATCCGCAATCGCCATGTCGCCCGTCGCGCTGGCAATTACCGTACCGGCACCTTTCAGCACCACCACGCCGCCGTAGCGGTTTGCCAGGGTCTGCGCGGCGTGTAAGCGGTCACTCTCAATCTCTGCGGTTTTCACCCCGAGCAGGCGTGCTGCCTCGCCGGGATGCGGCGTAATGATGCGATTCTGACGGTTATCTGCATTGATTGCCAGCAGGTTAAGCGCATCAGCATCCCAAAGCATCGGCTTTTCACTCAGTGCCACCTTTTTCAGTGCCTTCTGAGCCCATTCCCGCTGGCCAAGACCGGGGCCGATGGCGATGACATCCGCCCACGCCAGCGCGTCGTCCAGCCGCGCGTCGCTCAGGGCATCCACCATCAGCTCCGGCCGTGCGCTGAGAATCGGACCAATATTATCTTCATGCGTTAACACCCGCACAAGCCCGGCACCGCTGCGCAGCGCCGCTTCGCCGGTCATGCGGATTGCGCCGGCCGTGCCGCTGTCGCCGCCGACCACCAGCAAACGGCCGTGATCGCCCTTATGCGAGGTGGCTTTGCGCGGCTTCAGCCAGCGCGGTAAATCCGCTGCAGCGTAGCGATGAATCGGCGCCGGCTCGCCAGCGAGAAACGCGTCCAGGCCAAGCGTCGCGCAATGCAGCACGCCGACGTGGTCACGCGCTTTGCCGGTGAGCTGACCGGGCTTCAGCGCAATCATACTTAACGTGCAGTCCGCCACGACCGCCGCCCCTGGCGTGGTGCCGGTCGCGGCCACCAGCCCGGAAGGAATATCGACGGCAAACACCGGCGCGGCGTGCGCGTTGATCTGTTCGATCAGCGACTGATAAGGCGCGGCAGGCGCGCGATTCAGCCCGGTGCCCAGCAGCGCATCAACAATCACGTCGATGTGTTCCGGCCAGGCGGCGTCGGCGGCATGAATCACGCCGCCCGCCGCCAGCCAGCCGTCGCGCGCCTGCTGTGCTTCTTCCGGCAGCGGACGTTCGCTGTCACAGGCCAGCAGCGTCACGCTCAGCCCGGCGGCCTGCGCCAGCCGCGCCACCACGTAGCCATCGCCGCCGTTATTACCGTGGCCGCATAAAATCAGCCAGTGCTGCGCCTGCGGCCACTGCTGGCGAATCCGTTCATAGCTGGCCTGCCCGGCGCGTTGCATCAGTTCATACAGCGTCAGGCCCAGGCTATCGGCGGCGTCGCACTCCAGTTGCGGCATGGCCTGCGCAGGCCAGACAGAGTGTGGTAAACTGCGTGCGTTTGCTTCAATTGCCTGGTCTCTCATGTCATACCCTCTCGATCTTCAACAGCTCGCTCAACAGATTAAACAGTGGGGGCGCGAACTCGGCTTTCAGCAGGTGGGTATTTGCGATACCGACCTGAGCGCCGAAGAGCCGAAACTGCAGCAGTGGCTGGAGAAACAGTATCACGGCGAGATGGACTGGATGGCGCGTCACGGCATGATGCGCGCCCGTCCGCATGAACTGCTGCCCGGCACGCTGCGCGTGATCAGCGTGCGCATGAACTATCTTCCGGCCAAAGCCGCGTTTGCCAGCACGTTAAAAAACCCACAGCTGGGTTATGTCAGCCGCTACGCGCTGGGCCGCGATTACCACAAAGTATTGCGCAATCGACTGAAAAAGCTCGGAGAAAAAATCCAGGCCCACTGCGGCGAACTCAATTTTCGTCCGTTTGTCGACTCCGCGCCAATTCTGGAGCGGCCGATTGCCGTCAAAGCCGGACTCGGCTGGACCGGCAAACATTCGCTGGTGCTGAATCGCGAAGCCGGTTCGTGGTTTTTCCTCGGCGAACTGCTGATTGATCTCCCCCTGCCGGTGGACGAACCGCAGCAAGAGCAGTGCGGCCGCTGCGTCGCCTGCATGACCATCTGCCCGACCGGCGCCATCGTCGAACCTTATGTCGTCGATGCGCGCCGCTGCATCTCCTATCTCACCATTGAACTGGAAGGCGCCATTCCCGAAGCGCTGCGCCCGCTGATCGGCAACCGCATTTACGGCTGTGACGACTGCCAGCTGATCTGCCCGTGGAACCGCTATGGTCAGCTGACCGATGAAGAGGATTTTTCGCCGCGCGCGGTGCTGCACGCGCCGCAGCTGGTCGAACTGTTCGGCTGGGATGAAGCCCGTTTTCTGCGCGTCACGGAAGGCTCTGCCATTCGCCGCATCGGTCATCTGCGCTGGCTGCGTAACGTAGCTGTGGCGCTGGGTAATGCGCCCTGGGCACCCGGGAATCTTACGGCATTAGAACAGCGGCGCGGTGAACATCCGCTGCTGGATGAGCACATTGACTGGGCGATAGCGCAGCAGCGGCAAAAGCGCGCGGCGCAGGCGATAGAGGTGCAATCGGCACAGCAGCAGCGGCTGGTGCGCGCCGTCGAGAAAGGGTTACCGCGTGATGCATGATTGAGCAATCGCGCAGGATATTATGCTTTTCCACATGCTGTGAATAAAATTATTTCCCCGAATAGTGACGTGGATCGTTATTTCGTCTAAAAGGGGCATTCACAGTCTGAAATATCATTTACCCAATAAAAAACATAGAGTTAGATAATTACTGTAAACATTTACGTCGGGTTTTGCGCGCAGGGGCTTGTCCAGAGCTTGTGGATAACTCTGTTCAAAACGGTTTTGCAGATAGGGTAAAACGCCGTCAGCACGTTGCGGGCGCATTGTGGATAACCTGTAAGATTACTGCAACAGGCGCAGACATCTCAGGCACTCACGCGGCGTGCAAAATTTCCAGATAACAAACGGAACCGCACAGGTAAAACGACTGCAGCAGTTGTATGTCTGATTGTGCCCGGGGGCAAATAACTTTAGTGAATATGAAAATCTGGAGCGGGAAACGAGACTCGAACTCGCGACCCCGACCTTGGCAAGGTCGTGCTCTACCAACTGAGCTATTCCCGCATAATCTTCGTATTTTAGTCTGCCACGGCGTTGGCTGCCTTCGCTCACCCAGGTCACTTACTCGTGTAAGCTCCCAGGGATTCGCTCAGTTGCCGCCTTGTTGCAAACTCAAATACTCGATTATGTACCGGCATTCTTAAGTCACAACAACCGCAAAAAGACTAAATCCGTGATTTGGATGGCGTACTGCAACAGAGACTGGAGCGGGAAACGAGACTCGAACTCGCGACCCCGACCTTGGCAAGGTCGTGCTCTACCAACTGAGCTATTCCCGCATAATCGTCGTCTTTCATTGCGCTGCGGCGTTAACGGCCTGGACGCGGCTGAAATCCTTGATTCTGATGCATTACTTTTTACTGCACGTTCTGGAGCGGGAAACGAGACTCGAACTCGCGACCCCGACCTTGGCAAGGTCGTGCTCTACCAACTGAGCTATTCCCGCATCATTGCCTTTCAATCTGCTGCGGCATTGACCGCCTTAGCGCAACTGAACTACCTGATTCAGAACATTTGTTACTTTTACTGCTCCGTACCTGTTGTAAATTCTTCACCGGTACGGGGTGCGCATTATACGAGAAATCCTTCCCGCCGCAAGCGTTGCAAAGCAAAATTTTGCGCTTTGCGCGCGTTTGCTGTTTTAATCGGCAAACTGCTGCTTTCCTGCGCACCCGCGTTGATTTACAGCTGCAGGAAGTGCTCGCGGTAGTAGGCCAGCTCGGCAATGGACTCACGAATGTCGTCCAGCGCCTGATGCGTACCGGCTTTTTTAAAGCCTGGCAGAATCTCTGGCTTCCAGCGGCGCGCCAGCTCTTTCAGCGTGCTGACATCCAGATAGCGGTAGTGGAAATAGGCTTCCAGCTCCGGCATGTACTTAAACAGGAAGCGGCGATCCTGGCCAATGCTGTTGCCGCAAATCGGTGAGGTGTTGGCCGGAACCCACTGCTGCAGAAACGCAATTGTCGCCTGCTCCGCCGCACGATCGTCATGCTGGCTGGCCTTTACGCGCGCAACCAGCCCGCTATTGGTGTGGGTGCGCACGTTCCAGTCATCCATCAGCGCCAGCTGCGCATCGGACTGATGCACCGCCAGCACCGGCCCTTCGGCCAGAATGTTGAGGTTGGCGTCCGTTACAATGGTGGCGATCTCAATAATGCGATCGCGCTCCGGATCCAGTCCGGTCATTTCCAGGTCGATCCAAATCAGATTGTTTTCATTTCCCGCTGTCATGCATTTCCCGCCTGTTGCCAAAGTCGTCATTAGCCTGAATTAAGGTGTATCATAGACGTTTTGCCCAGCGGGGCGAAGCCTGGCGAAAGCGTGAGAGGATGCGTGAGCAAAAATAAATTGTCGAAGGGTCAACAACGTCGCGTCAGCGCCAACCATCAGCGTCGTCTGCAGCAACGGAACGAAAAGCCGGAACCGGACGACAGCCTGTTTGGTGAAGCCTCTGAGGGCGTAGTAATCAGCCGCTTTGGCATGCACGCGGATGTGGAAGACAGCGCCGGCGAGGTGCATCGCTGTAATATTCGCCGCACTATTCGCTCGCTGGTCACCGGTGACCGCGTAGTGTGGCGCGCCGCCGGCGAAAACGGTGGCAAAGGTATTGTTGAAGCCGTGCACCCGCGCCAGACGGTGCTGACGCGCCCGGACTTCTATGACGGCGTGAAACCGATCGCCGCTAACATTGATCAGATCATTATTGTGTCGGCGATCCTGCCAGAGCTGTCGCTGAACATTATCGATCGCTATCTGGTGGCCAGCGAAACGCTCGGCGTGGAACCGCTGCTGGTACTGAATAAAACCGATCTGCTGGATGACGACGCGCGGGCGTTTGTCGATGAGCAGATGGATATCTATCGCCACATTGGCTATCGCGTACTGATGGTGTCGAGCCGCGCCAAAGATGGACTGAAGGATCTGGAAGCGGCGCTCACCGGCCGGGTCAGCATTTTTGCCGGCCAGTCGGGCGTGGGTAAATCCAGCCTGCTGAACAACCTGCTCGGCCTTGACCTGGCAGGCGATGAGATCCTGACTAATGATGTGTCGGACGTGTCCGGCCTCGGCCAGCACACCACCACCGCCTCACGGCTGTATCACTTCCCGCACGGCGGCGATGTCATCGATTCACCTGGCGTGCGCGAGTTCGGTTTGTGGCATCTGGAGCCGGAACAAATTACCCAGGGATTTGTCGAATTCCGTGAATTTCTCGGCGGTTGCAAGTTCCGTGACTGCAAGCACGACAACGACCCTGGCTGCGCCATCCGCGAAGCGGTGGAGAACGGGATCATCGACATTTCACGCTTCGATAACTACCACCGTATTCTGGAGAGCATGGCGCAGGTAAAAACGCGTAAAAACTTTTCCGCCAGCGAAGATTAACGGGTACAACGGCACATTCGCCAACTGACCGGGGCGCTGCTACAATCCGCCCCCTTTTGTGTAAACCAAACGTTATTAAGCCAGGAGGCAACGGTGTTTGATCGTTTTAAACTCGGCCTGAATCACATTCTGCCTAAAAAAGCGCTGACCGAACTCGCCGGTTGGGGCGCCAGCCGCCGCGCTGGCTGGCTGACCAAAGCGGTCATCGACATTTTTGTCTGGTTCTACAAAGTGGATATGGCGGAAGCCAGCAAGCCGCACACCGGCAGCTACCGCACCTTTAATGACTTCTTTGTACGCCCGTTAAAAGAGGGTGCGCGCCCTATCGATCCGGACGCTTCGCTGCTGGCCTTGCCAGCCGATGGCGCCATCAGCCAGCTGGGCCGTATTGCTGGCGATCAGATCTTCCAGGCCAAAGGCCACACCTACTCGCTGCAGGCGCTGCTGGCCGGCAATGACGATCTGGCGGAAAAATTTGTCGACGGTGAGTTCGTTACCACTTACCTTGCGCCGCGCGACTACCACCGCGTGCACATGCCGTGTAACGGCATCCTGCGCGAAATGATCTACGTGCCGGGCGATCTCTACTCGGTTAACCCGCTGACCGCGCGCAACATCCCGAACCTGTTTGCCCGTAACGAACGCGTGATCTGCGTATTTGATACCGATCACGGCCCGATGGTGCAGATCCTCGTGGGCGCCACCATTGTCGGCAGCATCGAAACCGTCTGGGCCGGCACCGTGACGCCGCCGCGCGAAGGGGTGATCAAACGCTGGCGCTACCCATCGGCCGATCATGATGGCGCGGTCGTGCTGCTGAAAGGTCAGGAGATGGGCCGCTTTAAGCTGGGCTCGACGGTGATCAACCTGTTCGCGCCGAACCGCGTTAAGCTGGCTGAAAGCCTTGAAGCCGAAAGCAAAACCCGCCTGGGTCAGCCGCTGGCTATCGCCCTGCCGCAGCCCGGCGACAGCGCTCCGCTCATCGACTAATTCCGGGAAACACCGCCGTGCGCGCCTCTCTTTTTCTGCTGCTGAGCCTGGTGCTCAGCAGCACCGTCTTTGCCGCCACCGTTCCACCCGCCAGCCAGCTGAAACAGGATCTGGAAACGGCGAAATCCGCGAAAAGCTCGCCCAGCCAGGCCGAACAGGTGCAGGCGCTGGAAGCAGCAATTAACTTCCTGTCCGAACGCGACGACTCGCTGGAACGGGCGAAACAGTATCAGCAGGTGATCGATGATTTCCCGCGGCTGGCGCGCGAGCTGCGTCAGCAAATCGCCACGCTGACCGACAGCAGCAAGCCAGTGCGCAGCAACATGAGCAATGCCGAGCTGGATCAGGAGATCCTGCAGGTTAGCAGCCAGCTGCTGGAGGAGAGCCGCCAGGCGCAGCAGGAGCAGGATCGCGCCCGCGAAATCAGCGATTCTCTGTCGCAGCTGCCGCAGCAGCAGACCGATGCGCGGCGCGCCATGACCGAAAGCGAACGGCGCGCACAGGGCGTGGCGGCTGCCGCTACCCCGCTGGCACAGGCGCAGATTTATGCGCGTCAGACCGAGAGCGCTGCCAGTAAAGCGCGGGTTGACGAACTGGAGCTGGCGCAGCTGTCGGCCAATAACCGTCAGGAGCTGTCGCGCATGCGCGCGGAAGTGCATCAGCGCAAAGCGACCCAGCTGGATAACTATCTGCAGGCGCTGCGCAATCAGCTCAACAACCAGCGTCAGCGCGAAGCCGAACTGGCGCTGGAGCGCACCGAACAGCTGGCGGAAAACAGCGGCGATCTGCCGGCCTCCATCAGCGATCAGTTCCGCGTTAACCGCGAGCTCTCCGCCGATCTGAATCAGCAGGCGCAGCGTATGGATCTGGTGGCCTCGCAGCAGCGTCTCGCCACCAATCAGACATTGCAGGTGCGCCAGGCGCTGAGCACGCTGCGCGAGCAGTCACAGTGGCTGGGCGTGTCGAACCTGCTGGGTGAAGCGCTGCGCGCGCAGGTGGCGCGCCTGCCGGAGATGCCGAAATCCCAGCAGATCGACAGTGAAATGGGCCAGCTGCGCGTGCAGCGGCTGCATTATGAAGACCTGCTGGAGCGCCAGCAGGCGCTGCGCAAAGAGAAACAGGCGGACGGCACGCCGTTCACCAGTGAACAGACGCGCATTCTGGATGCCCAGCTGAAAACCCAGCGTGAACTGCTGAACTCACTGATTTCCGGCTGCGACACGCTGATTCTGGAAATTACCAAGCTGAAGGTTTCCAATACGCAGCTGCAGGACGCGCTGAGTGAAGTCAAAGAGGCGACGCACCGCTATCTGTTCTGGACCGCCGACGTCAGCCCGGTTGGCCTGAAATATCCGCTGGACGTGGCCACCGATCTGACGCGCCTGCTGTCGCTGGACACGCTGGGCCAGCTGGGCAAAGCGCTGGCGATGATGTTCACTAACCGCGAAACGGTGCTGCCAATTATTGGCGCCATTCTGCTGGTGGGCTTTAGCATCAGCACGCGTCGTCACTACAACGCCTTTATGGCGCGCGCGGCCAGCCGCGTGGGGAAAGTGACGCAGGACCGCTTCAGCCTGACGCTGCGCACCGTCTTCTGGTCGATTCTGGTCGCGGTGCCGCTGCCGGTGCTGTGGGCCGCGCTCGGGTTTGGCCTGCAGCACGCCTGGCCTTACCCGTTTGCCGTAGCGATTGGCGATGGCATCACTGCCACCCTGCCGCTGCTGTGGGCGTTCATGATCAGCGCGGCGTTTGCTCGTCCTGACGGCCTGTTTGTCGTGCACTTCCGCTGGCCGCAGGCGCGGGTCGCGCGCGCCATGCGTTATTACTCGCTGACGGTCGGCCTGATCGTACCGCTGATTATGCTGCTGATTGCTTTCGCCAATCTCGACGATCCGCAGTTCTCCGCCACGCTGGGGCGCCTGTGCTTTATTCTGATCTGCGGGGCGCTGAGCATTGTCACCGTCAGCCTGAAACGCGCCGGTATCCCGCTCTATTTAGATAAAGAGGGCGACGGCGACAACTTCGTTAACCGGATTCTGTGGAACCTGATGATCGCCATTCCGCTGGTGGCGGCGCTGGCCTCCTGCATTGGCTATCTGGCCACCGCGCAGGCGCTGCTGGCGCGTCTGGAAACCTCGGTCGGCATCTGGTTCTTCCTGCTGGTGATTTACCACATCATTCGCCGCTGGATGCTGATTCAGCGCCGCCGCATCGCCTTTGACCGCGCGCGTCAGCGTCGTGCCGATATGCTGGCCAACCGCGCGCGCAGCGAAGAGGAAAAAGAGCAGCAGTCTGCCGTCAGCACCGATACCGTGGAAGTCGAAGAGCCGATTATCGATCTGGATGCGATCAGCGCGCAGTCGCTGCGGCTGGTCCGCTCGATTCTGACGCTGATTGCGCTGGTGTCGGTGATTGTGCTGTGGTCTGAGATTCACTCCGCGTTCAGCTTCCTCGACAACATTCCGCTGTGGGATGCCAGCACCACGGTGCAGGGCGTCGAGAGCGTACAGCCCATTACGCTGGGTGCCGTGCTGATCGCCATCCTGATCTTTATCATTACCACCCAGCTGGTGCGCAATATGCCGGCGCTGCTGGAGCTGGCGCTGCTGCAACACCTCAGCCTGTCGCCCGGTACCGGTTACGCCATTACCACCCTGACCAAATACGCGCTGATGCTGGTCGGCGGTCTGATTGGCTTTTCGATTATTGGCGTGGAGTGGTCAAAACTGCAGTGGCTGGTAGCGGCGCTGGGTCTGGGACTGGGCTTTGGGATGCAGGAGATCTTTGCCAACTTTATCTCCGGCCTGATCATCCTGTTTGAGAAACCGATCCGTATCGGCGATACCGTGACAATTCGCGATTTGACCGGCAGCATCACCCGCATCAATACGCGCGCCACCACCATTACCGACTGGGACCGCAAAGAGATTATTGTGCCGAACAAGGCCTTTATCACCGAGCAGTTCGTCAACTGGTCGCTGTCGGATTCGGTGACGCGCGTGGTGCTGACCATTCCGGCACCGGCCCACGTTAACAGCGAAGAGGTGACGACCATCCTGAAGCAGGCGGCAGATCGCTGCACCTACGTACTGGATATGCCGGCGCCGGATGTGTTTCTGGTGGACCTGCAGCAGGGCATTCAGCTGTTTGAGCTGCGCGTGCACGCGGCGGAGATGGGCCATCGTATGCCGCTGCGTCATGAGCTGCATCAGCTGATTCTGCGCGGCTTTGAAGAGCATGGCATTGAGATGCCGTTCCCGCCGTTCCAGGTTCGCATGGAAACGCTGGGGCGCAAAACGCCGGCCAGCAACGGTTCGACTGCCAGCCGGACTTTCAAATCTGGTGGCCTGTAAAACAAAACGCCCGGCATGCGCCGGGCGTTTTTTCTTTACGCGCGAGTTACTTCACAAACTCTTCGCCCTGCGCGATATCTTTTTTCAGCGTCTCCAGCATGCCGTTAAGCGCCTGCTGTTCGAAATCACTGAGCGGCCCGAGCGGACGGCGTTCGGCGATACCGTTTTTGCCCAGCAGCAGCGGCTGCGAGAAGAAGCGCGCGTACTCGCCGTCGCCTTCCACATAGGCGCATTCAACGACATTGGCTTCGCCCTGCAGTGCACGAATCAGCGACAGACCAAAGCGCGCAGCCGCCTGGCCCATCGACAGCGTCGCCGAGCCGCCACCGGCTTTGGCTTCCACCACTTCGGTACCGGCATTCTGAATACGTTTCGTCAGGTCGGCGATCTCCTGCTCGCTGAAGCTGACGCCTTTAACCTGCGACAGCAGCGGCAGAATGGTCACGCCTGAATGCCCGCCGACCACCGGCACTTCAATCTCCGTAGGCTGTTTGCCCTTCAGGGCAGCGACAAAGGTGTTGGCGCGAATCACATCCAGCGTTGAGACGCCAAACAGCCGGTTTTTATCGTACACCCCGGCTTTTTTCAGCACTTCGGCGGCAATCGCCACCGTGGTATTTACCGGGTTGGTGATGACGCCAATCAGCGCTTTTGGCGCAGTGGTCGCCACCTGTTCAATCAGGTTACGCACAATGCCGGCGTTGACGTTAAACAGATCGGCGCGGTCCATGCCAGGTTTGCGTGCCACACCGGCCGAGATCAGCACCACATCGGCGCCGTGCAGAGCCGGCGTCGCATCTTCGCCACTGAACCCTTCGACTTTCACGGCGGTAGGAATGTGGCTGAGATCAACCGCGACGCCTGGCGTCACCGGGGCAATGTCATACAGTGAGAGGGCTGAACCTGCGGGTAATTGGGTCTTGAGCAGCAGAGCGAGTGCCTGGCCAATACCACCAGCTGCACCGAGAACGGCAACTTTCATCCTGAACTCCTTATTAAGGTGGGGCAGAGATATGCCGGAAATCCATCAGGTTACGAGTTTAATCAACTTCTCAGGCGATAGCGACACACCTGTCGCGCAATAACATTACGCCGCAATCGGCTCCCGAGACATCTCCACTTCAGAAGTCGCCTGAATGATCCAGTCGCAGCCAGAAGACTATGGACGGCAATGATCATCGTTTTGTTGTTACCACTTCAATAATATAACAACTTTGCAACCTTCGCTTTGCGCGCCAGCGCGCGATTTTGGTGCAGGATAAAACTCTGTTATCATGCCCGCCCCACACGCGCATGCCGTGAATTCACGCATCCGCTTATTGCATAAAAATTCATCTAAATGCATAATAATTTATCTGCGACGGGCCTGTTGCCTGCTGCAACCCTCTTTTATTGGTAGCTTATGCGAAACCCATCTAAACAAGACGATCTGATAAAGGCGTTCAAAGCCTTACTGAAAGAAGAAAAGTTCAGCTCTCAGGGCGAAATTGTCCAGGCGCTGCAGGAAGACGGCTTCGGCAACATCAACCAGTCAAAAGTTTCTCGTATGCTGACCAAGTTTGGCGCGGTGCGCACGCGTAACGCCAAAATGGAGATGGTGTACTGCCTGCCTGCCGAACTGGGCGTGCCCACCACCACCAGCCCGCTGAAGAATCTGGTGCTGGATATCGACTATAACGATGCGCTGGTAGTGATTCATACCAGCCCGGGCGCGGCCCAGCTGATCGCCCGCCTGCTCGACTCCCTCGGCAAAGCCGAAGGCATTCTCGGCACCATCGCCGGTGACGACACTATCTTTATTACGCCAGCGCGTGCCTTTACGGTGAAACAGCTGCATGACGCCGTGCTGGTGTTATTCGAACAGGAACTATAAAACCCTGTCTGTTACCGGCGGTTCACCTGCCGGTAACCTTGCCTGCCCGCCCGCGTTCCTCCCGCTGTTTTACCGCCAACACCTTACAAAATAACCGCTTAGCCATATTCCGCCGGGTTCTCAATGCGCGAAGGTATTGGTACGACCTTTTCGCCTGCTTAACCCTTTGCGCTATTTTACGCTGTTTTACAATTAGTGCTTAGCGGTTATCTCTTGCTTTTAGCGCACAGCCAGCTTGATCAACCACATTGTTTCGCACAAAAAGATAATTTGATGCAGATCATTGTTTTTGCATGGAAATACACCCTCCTGGTTAAGATCCAGGCGGTTTTAATAACTTTGCGTTATAAAAATGTGCCATAAGGATAAAGAATTACAACCAATCATTATTAGCGGGATATTAATTTCATGGGTGATTAGATCTATACTTCTTTTCGTGATGCAAATCACACGAAATCAAAAAGAGAAAAACAGAAGACGAGGAAAAATACCATGAACGTTAAAACTACTATCGCCACCCTGAGTGTTCTATCTGCCCTGTCATTTGGTGCTTTCGCCGCAGATTCTATCAATGCCGAACAGGCAGCGAACCTGCAGCCGGTCGGCACCATCAGCGTCAGCGGCATTGGCGGCTCACCGATGGATATCCATCAGCAGCTGAACGCCAAAGCTGAAGCGCAAGGTGCTAAAGCCTATCGCGTTGTTGAGGCTTATAACGACAACAGCTACCACGCAACCGCGGAACTTTATAAATAAGTTTGCCGGAACAAGATGCAGTGTGAACGGCGACCCATTTGAGAGGCGTTTGCCTCTCAGGTTGCCCACCCCATTTCAGGAGAGTGAATCATGAAAACCAAATTATCTATTGCTGTACTGAGTCTGGCTTCCGTTCTGTCTTTTGGCGCCAGTGCTGCCACCCTGGTAACCAACACCCAGGCTGAAAATCTGCAGCCGCTGAATCAGACCATTAGCGTGAGCGGCGTCGACGGCGACCAGACCAATATCCGTCAGGAACTGTCCCAGAAAGCCGATGCTCAGGGTGCCAGCCATTACCGCATCATTGAGAACAATCAGGACAACACCTTCCACGTGACGGCTGAACTGTACAAATAAACTTTAACTATCGATCCGGCGTTATGCAGTCGCCGGGAGAAGATCGACGACCCGCTTACCCTCTTAGTGCCGCAGGTTGTTGATTCTAATGAGGAGACGAATTATGAAAATCAAAACAACCATCGCAACCGCTACGCTGCTTTCTCTGTTCGCTTTTGGCGCTTCAGCTGCCCAACTGGTAACGGATGAATCCGCGCAGAATCTGCAATCTACCGGCCAGACTATTACCGTTAGCGGAACAGGCGGCTCACCTATGGATTACCGCGCTCAGCTTTCTCAGAAAGCCGATGAGCAGGGTGCCAGCGCGTATAAAGTGATTGAAGCGCGCACCGGTGACAGCTATCACCTGACTGCAGAGCTGTACAAATAATTCCTCGTCAATTCTGACGAACCCTTTGGCCCCGCCTGCCGGGGCCCTTTTTGGTTGTGCTACTGAACATTAAAGCGGAGCTGGCCTTCCAGCTCCTCTTCTGCCTCATCGAATAGCAATATCAGCGCACCATAGCGGCGTTTCTGCCCTTTCCCCAGATTGATGAACGCAATTTCCAGCGGCAGCGGGATCTGCTCGCCGATGATCATTTCCCACAGATCGTCCAGATCGTGAATGGTGCGATCCGCCAGTGCGAAACGTTCGCAAAACTGACGGTAGAAATGAGCCTGATCGACGATTTCATTGAAGTCGAAACGCTCGGTTCTCATGGTGACATCCTCTCGCTACGCCAGACCGCCGAGGTGCAGCGCTTTGACTTCCAGATACTCTTCCATGCCCAGCACCGATCCTTCGCGTCCCAGTCCGGACTCTTTCACGCCGCCAAACGGCGCCAGCTCGGTCGAGACCGCGCACTCGTTGATCCCAATCATGCCGGCTTCCAGCGCCGCCGAAACGCGGAACACGCGCTGCAGATTCTGCGTATAGAAGTAAGCCGCCAGACCGTATTCGGTGTTGTTGGCGCGCGCGATCACCTCAGCTTCATCGTCAAAGCGGAAGCAGGCGGCCACCGGACCGAAGGTCTCTTCCTGCGCCAGCTGCATCTCTTCATGCGCATCGGCAATCACCGTCGGCTGCCAGAAGTTGCCGCCCAGCGGATGGCGCTCGCCGCCCACCAGCAGTTTCCCGCCTTTGCTCAGCGCATCTTTGACATGCTCCGCCACTTTCTCCACCGCAGACGGCTCAATCAGCGGCCCGACCACCACGCCCGGCTCCACGCCGTTGCCCACTTTCAGTTTGCCCACCGCCTCAGCCAGCTGATGCACAAAGCGGTCGTATATTGCGTTGTGGATATAGAAGCGGTTAACGCTGACGCACACCTGGCCGGCGTTGCGGAATTTATTGGCGATAGCCCCCTGCACCGCCGCGTCGATATTGGCATCGTCAAATACGATATAGGGCGCGTTGCCGCCCAGCTCCATCGAGACTTTCTTCATGGTTTCGGCCGCGTTCCGCATCAGCGTTTTCCCCACTGCGGTGGAACCGGTAAAAGAGATTTTACGCACCGCGCGGGAAGCCATAATGGCGTCGCTGATGGCGTGCGTGTCGCCGGCTACCGCGTTCAGCACGCCGTCCGGCACGCCCGCTTTTTGTGCCAGCGCCACCAGCGCAAAGGCGCTGAGCGGGGTGTTATTGGCCGGCTTGATGATGCCGGTGCAGCCGGCCGCCAGCGCCGGGCCGAGTTTGCGCGTCAGCATCGCCATCGGGAAATTCCACGGCGTGATGGCAGCGACGACGCCAATCGGCTCGCGCGTCGCCAGAATGCGTGAACCGGCTTTGGCCGGCGGGATAATTTCGCCGTTGGCGCGCTTCGCCTGCTCGGCAAACCATTGAATAAAGCTGGCGGCGTACTCTACTTCACCCTCGGCTTCCTGCAGCGGTTTGCCCTGCTCGGCGGTCATCAGCTGGCCCAGCCAGCTTTTGTGTTCAATGATCAGCTGGTACCAGCGATAAAGGATTTCGCTGCGCTGTTTGGCGGTTTTGTCGCGCCACGCCGGAAAGGCGCGCTGCGCGGCGGCAATCGCCTGTTCGGTTTCAGCCTTGCCGGCTTTCGCCACCTGCGCCAGTACCTCGCCGGTGGCCGGATTGGTGACATCAAAGGTGCTGCTGGCGGTGTGCCACTGGCCGTCAGAGAAGTAGCCAGTGTTGAACAGTTCGTGTTGTTGCAGGGAAGTGGACATCGTTATTCTCCTGTCAGTAAGCATCCTGTCAGGAAAGTATAGATGGCAATAATCGGGCAATGAGGGTCAGCGTGGCATCAGGCCAGCCGCTGCGCCAGGCAGCGGCCAGTTTCAGATTTGGATGAGGGTGTTCTGGTACTTATCCAGCATCATCGACAGCCGTTTCACCGGTTCCGTCACACTGGCCGGGGCGGCATAGTGCTGCAGCTTCTGCTGATAAACGTCCAGCTCCTGCAGCAGGCGCTCAAAGTAGTAGCGCCGTTTATCATCACTGCTGGCCGCAATAATGCGGTCGGCGGTGGCGCGCAGCTGGCGGTGATACGCCGACAGGTCGGCATTGACCGGCACCTCCGCGTTGCGCAGGCGCTGATGACCAATAATCAGCGTGAGCGCAATCCGGTATTTGTCGATATCGCCCGGGAACAGGTTAAGCAGCAGGAACAGCTGCTGATAAAGCGCCGGTAAATGGTTTTCCCGCCGGCGCGCCTGATTGGTGGTCAGCGCGGCCACCGCAGCATATATAAAGCGATTCAGCAGCTTGCGTCCGGTGCGGGCTTTGGATTTGTCACGAATCAGCAAAATCACCATCATCGCCACAAAGCTGCCAATCCACTGGCCGAGCGCGTTGTCGAGAAACACGTTGAACTCAAACTTCATCGGGTTATCCAGCACCAGCACGTTGATGGTGCCGATCAGCGCGCCCAGCGTACCAATCTGCCGCCGCTGTACAAAGATGCCGCCGATAAAGCCGAGTGCGCCAATCGCGATACACAACAGCAAGGCACTCTGCTGGGTGCCCGGCAATACCCAGATGAAGTAGAGCATGCCCAGCGGCACCGCAAAGGCCATGCCGTAGAAGAAGTCTTTCGCCATCATCAGCGGATTCGGCATACGCATCGCCAGCGCGGTAATCACCGCCAGCATCACCATGCAGCCGCTGCCGGAAGTCCAGCCGGTATACAGCCAGAACAGCGAACCGAGCGCGGTGGCGACAAAGGTGCGCACGCCATTGATCATCGCATGATGCGTCTCCGCTGAACGCGCCTGGATCACCACCTCACGCTGCAGAATGCTCTCCTCCAGCGTGGTGATACGGCTGTTACTTTTGACGCCATTGATCAGCAGCAGATATTCAGTTGCTGCGCCGACCCAGCTGGCCAGGGTAAACGGCACGCTTTTACTGCTGACGCCAATAACGCGGCGCATCAGCTTCATGCGCTTATGTACGTCACTGACGCTGGTTACCTCTTTTTCAATCAGCAGGCGATACTGCGGCGGGATGTAATCCGGGCGCGAATTCTGAATCAGGAAGGTCTCAGCGGCCTGAGTAATCAGCGTCAGCGATAACGTGTTGAGCATTTGCAACCGGCGGCTGGTGTTGCTCCAGCGCGACGACTCCATCAGCAGCTGGCTACGCATGCCGTTGAGCGCGGTCGTGCGGCGCACCAGCGCGCTCCAGGCTTTGTCGACTTCCTCTTTATCCTCGTGCGCCACGCACAGCTGCAGCAGGCGGTAGTGCGCCACCAGCAGCGCATCCACTTCCGCATCAATCACTTTCTTGATCGAGCGCGGAGAAAACAGCATGTCGGCGAGAATGGCGCAAAGGATACCGAGCACAATTTCACTGCAGCGCTCCACGGCGAACTGTGGCGCCAGCGTCAGGCCGCCGCTGGCATCCGCGGTCACCACGATGATCAGCGCAGTGTAGCCGGCGAGGCCCAGCGCGTAGGAGTTTTCGACTTTAATCAGCGATGAGAGCCAGACGCACATGCCGGCCCACAGGCAGCACAGCAGCAGCATCACCACCGGCGCGCGCACCGTCGCAATCATGATGGTGAGTGCCGCGATACAGCCGATAAAGGTGCCGATAATACGCAGAACGCCACGGTAGCGCAGCGCGCCAGAGTAAGGATCGCCGCCCGCGGCAAAGGCGGTGCCGCCAGCCACGATGCCGGCGGTCATCACCGCCCAGCGCGGCGTTTCCAGATTGAAGTGAAAGCCAATCATCAGCGCCGCCACCAGCGCGAAGGTCAGCTTTACCGGGAAACGCAAAAACTCAATCATATCGCCCCCGCTTAACCAAACTCACGCAGGCGGTTGAACAGCTGCGCCATCGGCGACACTTTGGTCTGGCGGTCTTTGTCACCGGTGATCACCACGGTGGCGGTAGTCCCCGCCGGGAAGCGGTTGCCGGGTTGATCGTCAAGGCGAATACGCACCGGTACGCGCTGCGCCAGACGCACCCACTCAAGGTTGGAGTCCACGGTAGCCATGCCTTTGCTGTCGACGCTGCTGCTGCTGTTGGTCACGCCAGCCGCGATGCTGTCAACCGTGCCGCGCAGCACCGTGTTGCTGCCCAGCGGAGTAATTTCCGCGCGGAAGCCGGGACGCACGCCATCCAGCTTGGTCTCTTCCATGTAGGCCAGCACGTAGAACGAGTGCTGCTGCACCAGCGCCACGGCCACCGAGCCGCGCGTGATGAATTCACCCTGATAGACGTTGAGGTTGGTGACCCAGCCGTCGGACGGCGCTTTGATGGTGGTGCGATCGAGGTCGATCACCGCCAGATCGCGCGTCGCCACCGCTTTGGCCAGCTGATGTTCGCTGGTCTGCAGGTCGCTGTTCGACTGCTCAATGGCTTCACGCGACATCGCGCTGGTACCGAGCTGGTTACGGCGCGCCGCTTCACGGCGTTTTTCGCTGACCAGCGCCTGGTAATATTCGACATCCGCCTGCGCCTCATCCAGCGCTTTCTGGTAGCGCGGACGGTCAACGATAAACAGCGTATCGCCTTTTTTCACCAGCTGGTTGTCGTGTACCGGGACGTCAGTGATCAGTCCGGTCACGTCCGGGGAGATCGCCACCACATCGGCGGAGAATTTGGCGTCACGCGTCCACGGCGACTCGGTGTAGAACACCCAGGCGCGGAAGATGATAATAACAGCGATGATAACCAGCAGGAGCGTAATGGCGTAACGCGCGATTTTTCTTATTAGCGCTTTCACTTAAAACCTCAGACGAATAGACGGGATACAAGGTAAAACACACAGCAATACAGCGCTGTGTTAAAAAGTGCCGGGTGCCACACCAGATCGTAAATCCCGCTGGGCGTCAGCACGCGTTTCACCAGCCAGAACAGCGCCAGCGAAACCAGTAGTTCAATGAAGATGGGCGGAAAAGACAGCCCGAATACGACAAATACCGGAAGCACACTCATTTCGGTTCCTTAGTTCGACCTTGCCGGATTGCACCGATACCTGCCCTCATGCCCTCTGGCACGTCGGGTTGATGATAGTGGGATGACGGATAATCTGATGACAACATTCAGGCCGCGTTGAGCTAATCATAGCGTATCATCGGGTAAACACTGCCGTGTTCAGGTGCGGTGAAGAGACCCAGCGTGCGTATAGTAACGCGCTTGACTATACGTTTTCTACATATTGTGAGCTAAATCACTTTTTAGCCAGAGTAAACAATGGAACGACTCAAAGGCATGTCCATTTTCGCCAAAGTGGTTGAATTGGGCTCATTTACCGCCGCCGCACGCCAGCTGCAGCTCAGCGTCTCGTCAATCAGCCAGATTGTTGCCAGACTGGAAGATGAGCTGCAGGTGAAACTGCTTAACCGCAGCACCCGCAGTCTGGGCCTGACCGAAGCCGGTAAGATTTATTATCAGGGTTGCCGCCGCATGCTGGCAGAGGCCTCGCAGGTGCACGAACAGCTGTACGCCTTCAACAACACGCCGATCGGGATTTTACGCATCGGCTGCTCAACCACCATGGCGCAAAATGTCCTCTCCGCCATGACCAGCGAGATGCTGCACGAATACCCGGGACTGAGCGTCAACCTGATGACCGGCATACCGGCGCCGGACCTGATTGCTAACGGGCTGGATGTGGTGATACGCGTCGGTGAGCTGCAGGATTCCAACCTGTTCTCGCGCCGGCTGGGCGCCATGCCGATGGTGGTATGCGCGGCGAAAAGCTACCTGGCCCAGCACGGCACGCCGGAAAAGCCGGCTGAAATCGACAACTTTTCCTGGCTGGAGTACAGCGTGCGCCCGGATAACACCTTCGAGCTGGTGGCGCCGGAAGGCCAGGTAACGCGCCTGACGCCGCAGGGCCGTTTTGTCACCAATGATTCTCAGACGCTGATTCGCTGGCTGAAAGCGGGCTGCGGTATCGCCTATGTGCCGCTGATGTGGGTGATTGATGAGATCAACGCCGGTGAGATCGATATTTTGTTTCCGCAGTATCACTCGGAGCCGCGCCCGGTGTATGCCGTTTATACCGAGAAGGATAAGCTGCCGCTCAAGGTGCAGGTGTGTATCAATTATCTGACCGAGTATTTCAGGCAGGTGGCGAGGCAGTATCAGCAGCACCGCAAAAGTTAGCCAGGGTGGCGCGCGGGTATTGCCGGCCTTGAGGACGCAGACGGGGAAGTGCAGTTCAGTTATACATGCCAGGTCACCACGAAGGGTGACCCTGCAGGGAGAGTGGCGCGGTTTTGACAGGGTGCGCACTGATGCGCACCAGCATGAACCTTAAGCCGTTCCGCCCACGGTAATTTTATCCAGCTTCAGCGTGGGCTGACCTACGCCGACCGGCACGCTCTGGCCCTCTTTACCGCACACGCCGACGCCCTTATCCAGCGCCAGATCGTTACCGACCATGGAAATCTGCTGCATCGCCTCAATGCCGGAGCCGATCAGCGTCGCGCCTTTCACCGGTTTGGTGACTTTGCCGTTCTCGATCAGATAAGCCTCGGAGGTCGAGAACACAAACTTGCCGGAGGTGATATCGACCTGGCCGCCGCCAAAGTTAGGGGCATACAGACCATACTCCACACTCTCAATGATCTCCTGCGGCGTCGATTTGCCCGCCAGCATATAGGTGTTGGTCATGCGCGGCATCGGCAGGTGCGCATAGGATTCACGACGACCGTTACCAGTAGGCGGCACGCCCATCAGACGCGCATTGAGCTTGTCCTGCATATAGCCTTTCAGCACGCCGTTCTCGATCAGCACGTTGTACTGTCCCGGCACGCCTTCATCATCCACCGCCAGCGAACCACGCAGCCCCTGCAGGGTACCGTCGTCAACCACGGTGCAGAGTTCGGACGCCACCAGCTGGCCCATCTTACCGCTGAAGACGGAAGTCTCGCGGCGGTTGAAATCCCCTTCCAGACCGTGGCCCACCGCTTCGTGCAGCAACACGCCTGGCCAGCCCGCACCCAGCACAACCGGCAGCGTACCGGCTGGCGCCGCGACGGCAGACAGGTTAACCAGCGCCATGCGCACCGCTTCGCGCGCCCAGACATCAGCCCGTACATCACCGCTCTCATCGGCGAGGAAAAATTCGTAGCCGGTACGCGCACCGCCGCCGCTGGCGCCGCGCTCGCGTTTACCCAGATCTTCCACCTGAACGCTAATGGACAGGCGCACCAGCGGGCGAATATCCGCCGCCAGCGTACCGTCGGTGGCGGCGACCAGCACCTGCTCGTAGACGCCGCTCAGGCTGGCATTCACTTCCTGCACGCGCGGATCGGCGGCGCGTGCCACTTTATCAACCCGGTGCAGCAGCGCGATTTTGTCTTCGCGCGTCAGGCTGTCCAGCGGATTGACCGGGGCGTACAGCGAACGGTTAAGCACCGCGGAGAGCGCGTGCGCTTTACCGTTGCCCTGCTCGCGCACGATACTGCGCGCCGCTTCGGACGACTGGCGCAGGGCGTTGAGGCTGATTTGATCGGCATAGGCAAAACCGGTTTTCTCGCCGCTTACCGCGCGGACGCCCACGCCCTGATCGATATGATAAGAGCCATCTTTAATGATTTTGTCTTCCAGCACCCAGGATTCATGGAAGCTGGACTGAAAATAGAGATCGGCATAGTCCAGACGACGTTCTGAAAGCTGCCCTAACAGGGAAAAAAGGTCCTGCTGATTAATGCTGTTCGCAGCTAGTAACTGCTCACTTACCAGATTCAGAGTCATCGTTTCTCACTCATTATGTGCTCGGATAGTCATAGCCTGCGGCAATTCCCCGACGGCGTCAAATTCACTTCTTATCGGCTTCGCGCGGTTTGCGCAGCACTTCATTGATTTCCGGCTTATCCAGCGGTCCGCTGATGTGATAGCGCAGCAGCGAAATCTTATTCCACAACGGAGCCAGCACCTTGCTGGCGGCAAAAACCGCCGCGCCGACCACCGGGTTAATCACAAACGCGGTGGCCACGCCAACCGAGGCACCGATCTCCGGTGCCACCACCGCTTCCATGTCGATTTGCCGCTGCACCAGATCTATTTTGCCCTGCATGGCGATATCCGCTTCGAGGCCATCCACCAGCAGGTTATCGGTGCGCATCACGCCGTTTTCAATCCACGCCGTGCCGTTGATCGAATCAAACCAGAAACCTTCATTAAAGGTATCGCTAAAATCGAAGCGCAGCTTACGCAGCAGGGCATCGAAGCTCACCAGCCGCAACAACTGTCCGGCACGACCGGTGTTCACATCCGCAATCTGCCCTTTGCCGAAATGGGTTTTCAGCGTGCCGCTCAGCGTCTTTTCTGAAGGCTGCCACGGTGCGGAGCGCCAGTGCAGGTCATAATCAATTTTGAACGGCGCATCGCGCAGCGGCGTGTTCATGCCAAACCAGTTGGTGGCATCATTGATATTTTTGCCGCTCAGGCTGCCTTTTAGCGAGGTGCGCTGCTCGCCCGCTTTGTTCACCCATTCACCCGCGACATTGAGCTTCGAGCTGCCGGTGTCGACGCTGCCGTTAGTGAGTGCTAACGTCTCTCCCTGCGGCTGGAGCCTGGCCTGGATGTGGCCGAACTTCTGGCCGCGCAGCCAGCACTCAGCGCAGTTGAGCTGCAGCGCTGGCCAGCTGCGGAAATCAATGCCGCTGTCCCCGCTGAACGGCGAGGAGGCCTTGCCCGCTTCACCGTCACTCCATTGCGGATTGTAATAAAGATAGCTCAGGTCGATTTGCCACGGCGCGTGTTGTGCGGTTCGCAGGCTGCCGCGCGCTTCGCGGCTCTCCAGCTGCAGCTGCGTACTGCCGCCCGCGCCCTGGGTCACCGTGGCATTAACATCGTGCCACTGCTGGCCGCCGAGCGTCAGGGCCGGAGTGCGCAACGTCACATCGCCCGGCAGCAGTGCGCCGCCGAGGTCCGTCTCGCCCTGCGCATTGCGTGAACCCGTCGTGCCGGTCATCAGCCCCAGCCAGGCTTCGCCGTCCAGCGCCGGCAGATTAAGCACCATCCCGCGCCGATCCGGTAGCGCCGGCGTGCTTTTGGCATCATTCAGCCAGATACCGCGATCGACGCGCAGCTGCGGCTCCAGCAGCCAGCGGCTGTTAAAGCGATGGTGCTCACGTACGCTACCGCTGAGGTTAAAACTGTGCAAATCGCCGCTGGCATTAATGGCGATGGGCAGTGCCTCACCGGCTTCTTTATCCAGCGGTGGAGGTAAGTGACTGCTCACTGTCTTGCCGTCACCGTTAATATCAACCTTGTAGCGCGCCCCACCCTGATGCGGCAGCGTGATGTCGACATTGCCCTGCCACGCCAGACTGCCGCCCAGCTTACTGCTTATACTGGCGGGCAGCATGGCCAGTTTTGCCGGCTGCCAGTCGCCCAGCAGTTTGACGTTAACGCCAAAATCATCGGGATTTTCCGTGGTGCTGAAACGCACGCCGGTGGGCTGACCGAACCAGTTGGCCTGCAGCTCTTCACTCTCCAGGTTTCCGTTGTTGTAGCGGAAACGTCCGGTCAGGTTTTTCAGCGTGGTGTTAAGCGGCTTAATGTGCAGGCTGTTGTTATTCAGCACCACGTTGCCGCTGGCGTGCACCAGTTCCCCGTCCAGCGGAATATCCAGGTTGAGCGAACCACGCACGTTGCCGCCAATCTGCAGCTGCTCCAGCGCCGCACCCAGCGTGGATTTGAGCGGCGTGCGGGCGAAATAGTCGGCGATATCTTTACCTTCGCCGCTCAAATCACCGTCAATGATCAGCTTCTCTTTCAGGTAATCCGGAATTACCGCACTGACGTTGCGCGCGTCCACCGCGCCCAGTCGGGTTTGCGCCGCCTTCATCCACAGACCGTCGTTGATAAAATCGAGGTCGATATCGAGGTTTTGCAGCGCCGGCCAGCCTGGCTGGAACTGGAAGGTAGCATTACGCACCGGCACGGCCACTTCAAACATGCCGTCGTGGTGCTTAAACGGGAACAGACGGGGATCGCCGGCAAACAGCAGCGTGGCATTCTCCACCTGGCCGCCTTTGACCGCTTCGCTGAGATACTGCGTCAGGTCGTGGCCCATCAGCGGCTCAGGGAAGTAGCGCCAGGCATCACCGGCGTCGGTGACGCGAATCCCGGCAAGAATGTCGAGGCGCGGCGCTTTACCGACATTTTGCTGATAGCGGAAATCGCCGCGCGCCCATAGCGAACGTGCCTGCACGTCCAGCTGCTGGCCATCCAGCGTCAGGCCGTTGCCATCGCGCAGCCAGTTAATCCTGCCGGTGACCTGCTGAATCTGTAACGGCGCCTGGAACATATCGCCGTACGGCACTTCCGCCTGGCCCATCTGCACATCCAGCTGTCCGTGGTTCAGACTGCCGCTGGCGCTGCCGCTCAGATTGCTGATGCCCGGCAAAAGCTGCCAGTGCTGCCACGCCAGATCGCGCCAGCGCGCCTGCAAACGCGTCTGCTCCGGCTGCGCCAGCGGAATATCCAGCGCCAGCGCGTCGATATAGCCGCGCGGCTGCAGCGCCCGCCAGTTGTCCAGCAGCGTAGGCGAGAGCGGCGCAAACAGCGGCACCAGCGGTGCCAGACGCTGCAGATCGAGCCGGGTGGCGCGCACCCGCACTTCCGCTGCACTGTTCGCGCCGATCATCTGTTTATCTTCCGGCTTCCACAGCAGGGCGATATGGCCGGCATCCCAGGCCACGCCGTCAGTCATCAGCCGGGTTTGCGGCACCGTCAGGCTCCAGCCATTCTGGTAGCGCGCCAGATGCGCGGTCAGGCCATCCACCTGCAGCTGATGATCACCCTGCTCGCCGCGCCAGCGTGCGCCGCCTTTGCTCAGCAGCAGATCGCCCGCGTACACCTCGCCGTCGCGCAGGTTGACCCACGCGGCCAGGCTGAAACGCGCGCTTTGCAGGCTGGTATTATCACGCAGCCAGCGGCCAATCCACGGGCGCACGTCCACATCATCGGCCTGCATCCAGATGCGGCCGTCGTTGAGTAAGCCGTTGGTATCGTTAAGATCGAGTCGTACCTGCACCACGCCGTGCTGGCCGGTGAAGCTGGACAGGCTCACTTCGCCTTCGGCGCGATGGCGGTTGTCCTCGTTCAGCCAGGTAAGGCGGGGAATCGCCAGTTCGGCATGCTGGCCGGAAGGCGTGAGAAAACGGATGCTGCTGTCGCGCAGATCGAAATGGTCAAACTGGCGTAAGAACAGATCGTTGATTTGGGCCGGTTTGAAACTGTTTTTTTGCTCGTCGCTGGTGAGCAACGGACGGTTGGTTGCCAGCCGCAGCTGCCAGAAGGTGAGATCGCGAAACTGCCAGCGCCAGTGCAGCAGCGACTGCCACACATTGAGCGCCAGCGTAACGCGGCCAATCTGCAGCTCGCCATCTTTATCCATGTCGATACGCAGATCGCGCACCTGCAGGGTCGGGCCAAAATTCTCCCATTTTCCCTGAATTTCACTGGCATCGATGGTGACGCCGCTGACGCGCGAAAGGGTGTGCAGCACCTCGCCGCGATAGCTGTTGAGATGCGGCATCACAAGGCGCAGCCCGCTGACCAGCAGCGCCACAATGACGATGATTGCGGCGAGCAGCAGTAACAAAATCCCCGGCAACCGCCTCACACACCTCTCCTTGCTTTCCGTTGGGTTACGGCGTTCAACCTCACGACTTACATCATGACAACGTCAAACTGCTCCTGCGTGTAGAGCGGTTCAACCTGTACTTTGACCTGCTTGCCGACAAAAATTTCCACTTCGGCCAGCGCGTGCGACTCATCGCTTTTCAGCGCTTCACCCACTGCGGGTGACACGTACACCAGGAAGCTGTCGGAGTCGTAAGCGTGATGGACGCGGACGATTTCACGCATGATTTCATAGCACACGGTCTCCACCGTCTTCAGCGAACCGCGTCCCTGGCACACCGGGCAATCGGCACACAGCACATGCTCAATGCTTTCGCGCGTGCGTTTGCGCGTCATCTCGACCAGCCCCAGCGCGGAGAAGCCGTTGATGCTGGTTTTGACGCGATCTTTGCTCAGCGCGCTCTCCAGCGAGTGCAGCACGCGCCGGCGATGATCGTCATTATTCATGTCGATAAAGTCGATGATGATAATGCCGCCGAGATTACGCAGCCGCAGCTGGCGCGCAATCGCCTGCGTGGCTTCGATATTAGTATTAAAAATGGTTTCGTCGAGGTTGCGGTGGCCGACAAACGCACCGGTGTTAATGTCCACCGTGGTCATGGCTTCGGTCTGGTCGATAATCAGGTAACCGCCAGATTTCAGTTCCACCTTGCGCTCCAGCGAACGCTGAATCTCGTTCTCCACATCATAGAGATCGAAAATCGGCTGCTTGCCGTTGTACAGCTCCAGCTTGCTGGCCATCTCCGGAATATATTCGCTGGTAAATTCCACCAGCAGATCGCAGGTCAGGCGCGAATCGACACGAATGCGATCCAGCGCTGCGCCGGCGAAATCGCGCAGCACGCGCTGCGCCAGCGCCAGCTCGCCGTACAGCAGGCAGCGCGTCTGGTTGCGCTTCTTACGCTCGCTGACTTTGGTCCACAGGCGCTTTAAAAATGCCGCGTCCTGCGCCAGCTCTTCTGCGCCAATGCCTTCTGCGGCGGTACGAATAATAAAGCCGCCGAGATCGTCACAGTAAGCGGCAACCACCGCTTTCAGCCGCTCACGTTCGGCTTCGCTTTCAATGCGCTGTGAGACGCCCACGTGTGAAGCCCCCGGCATAAAGACCAGGTAGCGCGACGGCAGCGTGATATCGGTGGTGAGACGGGCGCCTTTGGTGCCGAGCGGATCTTTCACCACCTGCACCATTAAATCCTGTCCCTGACGCACCAGCTCGGCGATATCGCGCACGATAAAGTTCTTCTTCTCATCACCCGCCACGCATTCGGTGTGCGGCATGATGTCCGAGGCGTGCAGAAAGGCCGCTTTGTCCATCCCAATATCGACAAATGCCGCCTGCATGCCCGGCAGTACCCGGCTGACGCGCCCTTTGTAGATATTGCCGACAATACCGCGCCGCGCTTCGCGCTCAATATGGATTTCCTGCAGAATGCCGCCGTCAATATAGGCAACACGGGTTTCAGAAGGTGTCACATTTACCAGCAGTTCAGCCGTCATCTTGTCCCCTTAACGCACGCAGCGACTGAAAATGGCTCAGCAGTTCGCTGGTTTCCACCAGCGGCAATCCCACTACGGCGTGATAACTTCCATTGATGCGGCGCACAAAGTTGCCGCCCAGGCCCTGAATACCGTACGCGCCGGCTTTATCCATCGGCTCGCCGCTGGCGATATAGTGCGAAATTTCCTCTGCCGTGATAGTGCGGAATGTCACGTCTGTGGTGACCAGGCAATCCAGCTCGCCCTGCGCATCGGCCAGCGCCACGGCCGTTATGACCTGATGGGTTTGCCCGGCCAGTTTACCCAGCATCTGCGCGGCATGCGCCGCATCACGCGGTTTCTCCAGCACTTCGCCATTCAGCACCACGATGGTGTCAGCGCCCAGCACCGGCAGATCCTGCGGTGCTATCCGCACGCCGGCCCGCGCCTTATCGCTGGCCAGACGCCGCACATAAGACTCCGCCGCTTCGCCCGGCTGACGCTGCTCTTCAACATCGGTAATCAGGCGCTCAAACTGCAGGCCAAGCTGCGTTAACAGCTCGCGCCGACGCGGTGAACCGGAAGCCAGGTAGAGGGTTATCATTGTATTCCTTATTGCACAGCAAACTGACGGCGAATCTTTCTCATCAGTAAGAATAGCCAGGGCCACAGGATACCGTCGACCACGCTACTCCAGAAGATTTCCGGGCGGAAGGAGACGTTGATGACCAGAAATTCTGCCCAGAAAACAATCACATCAACCGCCAGCGACAGCACCATAACCATTAATGCCTGCTGCCACAACGCCAGATTACGGAATAGCTGAAATTTAAAGGCCACCAGATAGGCGATAATGCTGAACGCCAGCGCACGCACGCCCAGCGTTGAGCCGGCGACCAGATCCATAATGGCGCCGAGGAAAAAGCCGGTGCCCACATTGACCCGGTGCGGCAGCGCCAGCACCCAGTAGATCAGGATCAGCAACAGCCACGATGGCCGGAACATGTAAATCTGATCCGGCCACGGCATGATTTGCAGGATAAGCGCAACAAGGAAGGACAGCCAGATCACCCAACGCCCCTGGCTGCGATATCGACTCAAGGCTGGCCTCCGCGCGAGTTCGCCGGATTACCCTGCGAACGGCTGCTGGCGGCGGGCTGCGGCGGCCCCATCTGCTGATTTTGCTGCATCATGGCGGGTGCCGGCGGCCCCATTTCGCCCGCGGGCGGCAGTACCTGCGGCATCATCTGCATCAGGCGTTCGTTGGCCACGCGATGCACTTCGTCCGGTGCCATCGGCATGTCGCCGTTCTTATCCGCACCCCACAGCAGCAGCAGGTAGCGCAGACGCTGCAGACCGGCGGTCGGACGCGCCTGAATCACGGTATAGGCACGCTGCGTATCCACTTTCACTGACGACACCACGCCGACCGGATAGCCTTCCGGGAAGCGTCCGCCCAGGCCTGACGTCACCAGCACATCACCGACGCGAATATCCGTATTGCCCGGCAGATGCTCCAGCTGCAGATCTTCGCTGCAGCCGTTACCGGCGGCGATGACGCGAATATCGTTACGCAGCACCTGAATCGGCAGGGCGTGCGAGGCATCGCAGATCAGCAGCACGCGGCTGGTCATCTGCCCTACCGCCACCACCTGGCCGACCACGCCTTTATCGCTGATCACCGGCTGGCCTTCATATACGCCGTTGACGCTGCCTTTATCGATGATCACCTGATCGGTGTAAGGATCGGTGCCGGTGGAGATCACCTGGGTCACCATTTTGTGCTCATCCTGACGCAGCGGCGAGCCGAGCAGCTCGCGCAGACGCGCGTTTTCCTGCTTGTATTGCCCCAGCATCAGCAGGTCACTGTTTTTCAGGAAGAGCTCACGGCGCAGCGCTTTGTTTTCCAGCTCCAGCTGCTGGCGCGAGGCCAGCGTTTCGGAAACGCCGTCAAGAAGCTGTCGTGGCCCGTTGGCCAGGAAGTAAAATGGACTGACCGACGTGTCCAGGTAGTTGCGGATCTGGGAGAACGTGCTGATCCGGCTATCGGCGACAATAATCGCGATAGCCACAATCACGGCCAGAAACAGGCGCAACTGCAGGGAAGGTCCCCTGCTAAAAATCGGCTTCATAAATTCTGCGAATTCCTCGACATCAGGGAAGAAGCGTGAGTGTCAGCACTCACGCCTCCAGGGCTGGACGCTATACGCCGTCGTGCGCAGCGTCGCCAGTTACCCCGCATCCTGCAAACCGCAGTGACGATGTTGTGCCGCTGCTGCCCGGTGCCTGCTGCTGAGGCTGCCGTGCGGCATGCGATGGCCATCGTCCTGCCGTTGTGCTGATTTTGGGTATCGTCGCTATTCCCTGCGCAATTTGACCACGGTCTCAGCCGGAGAGGAATTACTCCTCGCTGAACAAATCGCCGCCATGCATGTCGATCATTTCCAGTGCTTTACCGCCGCCGCGCGCTACGCAGGTCAGCGGATCTTCTGCGACCACCACCGGAATACCGGTCTCTTCCATCAGCAGACGATCCAGGTTACGCAGCAGCGCGCCGCCACCGGTCAGCACCATACCGCGCTCGGAGATGTCAGACGCCAGCTCCGGCGGGCACTGCTCCAGCGCGACCATCACGGCACTGACGATACCGGTCAGTGGCTCCTGCAGCGCTTCAAGGATTTCATTGGAGTTCAGCGTAAAGCCACGCGGCACGCCCTCAGCCAGGTTACGGCCGCGCACTTCGATCTCGCGCACTTCGTCACCCGGATAAGCAGAACCGATCTCATGCTTGATACGCTCAGCGGTGGCTTCACCAATCAGCGAGCCGTAATTACGGCGCACGTAATTAATGATAGCTTCATCGAAGCGATCGCCACCAATACGCACAGAAGAAGAGTAAACCACGCCGTTCAGGGAGATAACCGCGACTTCGGTCGTACCGCCACCGATATCCACCACCATCGAGCCGGTCGCTTCTGACACTGGCAGACCCGCGCCGATTGCCGCGGCCATGGGTTCTTCAATCAGGAACACTTCACGGGCACCGGCGCCCTGCGCCGATTCGCGGATGGCACGACGCTCAACCTGGGTCGCACCAACCGGCACGCACACCAGCACGCGTGGGCTGGGGCGCATAAAGCTGTTGCTGTGCACTTGCTTGATGAAGTGCTGGAGCATTTTTTCAGTCACGAAGAAGTCGGCGATAACGCCATCTTTCATCGGACGGATAGCTGCGATGTTACCCGGCGTACGGCCAAGCATCTGCTTTGCATCATGACCAACAGCCGCTACGCTCTTTGGGGAGCCGGCGCGATCCTGACGAATGGCAACCACAGAAGGCTCGTTCAGCACGATGCCTTGTCCTTTTACGTAAATCAGGGTATTCGCGGTACCCAGGTCAATGGACAAGTCATTGGAAAACATGCCACGAAATTTTTTAAACATACTAAGGGATAATCCTGCAAGCTGGGGGCGGAAAATAAAATCCGCCTACTTTACCAACCACGCGAAGCCGCTACAAGGCGCAAAAACGTTCTGCTTCGGTGAAAAACCAGGCTGAATAATTTTTCGCGGCGGTGCTGCCGTCCGACACCGGCGTTAAACGGCGCTAAGCTGCCGCTCTAAACGCAAATTCACCCGCCGGTCGCGGGTGAATTCCGACATAAAATCTAACATTTCCCGCCGCCGATCGCGCCGGCTGCGCACGGCATAAAGGCGAAAAATAGCCGCCTGCTGCCGTATCTGTGGCTGACGCGCTAAATCCGGTAACGTTGCGAGTGTTTCTTCACGTTACTGTTCACCGGCAGCGAAGGAGCAAAAAAGTCGCCCTGGCCGCCCGCGACGCCCAGCCCGGCCAGCGTTTGCCACTCCGCGCGCGTGCGTACACCGGCGGCAAAGACTTTGGTGGGCGTGGATTTACACACTTCCAGCAAACTTTGCACGAACAGCTGATTTTCTGTACGGCGCTCAATGTTGCGAATCAGACCCGGATCGAGCTTGATCAGCTCAATCGGGAACTGCTTGATGTAAGCGCTACTCACCACCGTTAATCCGGCCTGATCTACCGCAATCCGACAGCCAAACGCGGTCAGCATACGGAAAACCGGCACTAAACGATTGATGTGTTGACAAACATCCGCCTCAGCAAGTTCAAATAAAAATCGTTTTCTTTGCGATTTACTGCACTGCAGCAGCAATTTTTGCAGCCAGCGCTGGAACGGCCGTTGCAGCAGCGAATCGATATTCACCGGCAGCGCCAGCGTTTCATCCGGCCAGACCTCCGACAGCGCCGCAATACGCATGACCAGCTGACGATCCCAGCTGTCGGCCATGCCAAGCTGCAGCACCAGCGGCATGAACTCTGCCGACACCACCTCTTTATCGCCGTCGAACACGCGCGCCAGCATTTCACGGTGATGCACTTTGCCGTCCAGCAGCACCGCCGGTTTCTGGTACAGACGCGGGCCGCCGCGGTTTACGGTGTTTTCCAGCAGGGTGCGCCAGCGCACGCTGCCGCGCCCCATCTCCAGCGTATTGCCCTCGCCTACCGACCAGTTGTTGCCGCCCTGCAGCGCCGCCCGGCGCGTGGCCAGTTCGACATTCTCCATCACCTGCGACACCGACTCGCCGCTGCGCCAGGCGCTGATGCCAATGTGGATTAGGTCATCACGATCCACCATGCGCATCGGCGGCAGTGAATCCACCGCGTTGATCAGCTGGTCGGCAATGCTGTTGGCCTCTTTCAAAGTGCGGTGCGGCAGCAGTACGGCAAAGTCGCTGCGGAAATAGCGCGCCAGCAGCGCCCCCGGATAGCGCAGCACGAAGGTGGAGAGCATGTTCACCAGGTCGAACAGGTATTCATCGACCAGCGTCGGTCCGAGGGTTTCATGTAGCGTGTCGAGGTCCGGCAGCCGCACCATCATCACCACACCGTGCGTACCAACGTCTTCCTGGTCTTCCAGCAACGTGGCCAGCTGGTTATCGAAAAACAGGCGATTATTCAGGCCGGTACGCGAATCCTGCGCGGCAAAGGTGCGGATTAAGGTGTCGATACGCAGACGCTGCTCGCCGGCTTCCTGTAAATCCCCCAGCAGCAGATCGATAGCGCGGCTGGCTTTCGGCGGCCATTCGGCGATGGTATCGCTGCGTGGCGCGCGCTCGCCGGCCAGAATGCGCTCCGCGCGCGCCTCCAGCCGCTCCATATGCTGCCAGCGGCGGTTAAGCCAGCGGTGCGTCATCACCAGCAGTGCCGACATGATCGCCACCACCGTCAGCAGGATAATCAGCGTGTAGGCACCGGTGAACGAGCGGAACCAGGTTTTGGCGGGATCGAGCACCACCACGCGCAGCGCCATGCCCGGCGCGTGCACCAGCGGCACATCCAGTTGAATGAAACGGTTGGGCTCGTCTTCCAGCATCGGATTTTCATGACGCGCGAGGCGGAACAGCACGGTATCATCGTGATGCAGTTCCAGCTGTTCGGCATTGATGACGGGCATCAGGCGCGTCAGCCACTGCGTCAGTTCCTGCGGTGACTGGCTGGCCAGCGCTTTATCGACTTCCGTCGCCAGCGTCTGCACACGGTTCTCTACGCGCTGCTGCGACAGCCAGATAAAACTAAAAGCGCAGCCTACCAGCATCAGTAACATCGCCAGTAAGCTTAATAAGGTAATAAACGCAGAAAACTTGGTTGTTAATCGCATCCCTGTGCCTGTATCACTGCGGTTTATGAACGCCAGCCCACGGTTCGCGCCAGCCGCGCTGGTGCAAACCTGAGCAAATTATCACAATTACCGATCCAAATCAGCGCCCGCCCGGCGCCGGTTTCGCCATCCTGCGGCGCGAGTATAACGTCAAAGTGTGAAGCGCTGGCTTCCGGGGCGGCTTTTTCGTCCTATTCTCAACAGAACGCACCGGCCAGGAAATTTCACATTTAGCCAGCGAAAGTGGCGCGCCGGGCAGCGTTTGATCATGCTAGCTGCAGTTAATCGATTTGCCGGAGAACGCCATGAAGCGCACGCACATCCTTACCGAAGCCGATGTTACGCCGGAAAGCATTTTTAATCTGCGCCGCCGCCAGGTGCTGAAAGCGCTGGGGCTTGGCGCTGCCGCGGCCAGTCTGCCCGGCGGCGCACAGGCCGATGTGCTGAGCTGGTTTAAGGGCAATGACAGGCCGCCGGCGCCTGCCGGACGCGATCTGCAGTTCAGTAAACCGGCCCAGTGGCAGGCGGACCTGCCGCTGACACCGTTTGATAAAGTCGCTGGCTACAACAACTTCTACGAATTTGGTCTCGACAAAGCCGATCCTGCCGCCAATGCCGGCACGCTGAAAACTGACCCGTGGCAATTGCGCATTGAGGGCGAAGTGGCGAAGCCGATGACGCTGGATATGGACGACATCTTCAAACGCTTCGCCATGGAGCAGCGTATCTATCGCATGCGCTGCGTTGAAGCCTGGTCGATGGTGATTCCCTGGGTAGGCTTTGAACTCAACAAGCTGCTGAAGCTGGCTGAACCCACCAGCAATGCCCGCTATGTCGCCTTCCAGACGCTATACGCGCCCGATCAGATGCCGGGACAAAAGGACCGCTTTATCGGCGGCGGGCTGGATTATCCCTATGTTGAAGGCTTGCGGCTGGACGAAGCGATGCATCCGCTGACGCTGCTCAGCACCGGCGTTTACGGCAAAGCGCTGCCGCCGCAAAACGGCGCGCCGATTCGCCTGACGGTGCCGTGGAAATATGGCTTTAAAGGGATTAAGTCGATCGTCAAAATTACCCTGACGCACGATCGTCCGCCTACCACCTGGAGCCAGATCGCCGCTAATGAGTATGGCTTCTACGCTAACGTGAATCCGCACGTCAACCACCCGCGCTGGTCGCAGGCGACTGAGCGCTTTATCGGTGCGGGCGGCATTCTCAAGGTGGAACGCCAGCCGACGCTGCTGTTCAACGGTTATGCTAAAGAGGTGGCCTCGCTGTATCGCGGTCTCGATTTACGGGAGAACTACTGAGTGCGCCTGACATTACGCCACGTTACGCTGCTGAAAGTGGTGCTGCATCTGGCGGCGTTTCTGCCGCTGGTGTACCTGTTTCTGGCGGCAAATCAGGGCTGGCTGAGCGCCGATCCGGCGAAAGATATCCAGCATTTTACCGGCCGCATGGCGCTGAAGCTGCTGCTGGCGACGCTGCTGGTGAGCCCGCTGACGCGTTATCTGAAGCAGCCGCTGCTGATTCGTACCCGCCGGCTGCTCGGCCTGTGGTGCTTTGCCTGGGCCTGTCTGCATCTCACCAGCTACTATCTGCTGGAACTGGGTTACGATCATCTGCGATTACTCGGCAGTGAGATTGTCTCGCGCCCCTATTTGTTACTGGGCATGATCAGCTGGATTATTCTGTTTGCTCTCGCCATCACCTCTTTTCAGCGCGCCCAACGCAAACTGGGACGCCGCTGGCAAACGCTACACAACGGCATCTATCTGGTCGCGATCCTCGCGCCTGTCCACTATCTTTGGTCAGTGAAAGTGCTGTCACCGCAGCCGTGGATTTATGCGCTACTGGCGCTGGCGCTGTTAGGCTGGCGTTACAATAAGTTGCGTAAACTTCTGCGCCGATAATTCCCGCAAGGTTGTTTTCCTGCTGCGAGATCTGTTAAAAGGTGTGGCCTTCGGGCCTCGCCGGATCAACTTCGCAGATAAGACCAGTATTTTGCTGCGAATTGCCTCGAAACGGATATAATGCCCGGCTTTATTGCAAGCGAAGTCTTCTTTTTCACTCTGAAGAGTGACAAATGAAGGATGTCGCGGTATTTTACGCGATGCCTCACTGATTGCAGGAGATAGCCGCAAGATGGCGCATAAATTTCACATACTGCTGTTAAACGGACCCAACCTGAACCTGTTGGGAACGCGCGAGCCTGACAAGTATGGTCACACGACGCTGGCGCAGATTGTCAGCGATCTGACGCAACAGGCCGACCAGCACCATGTGAAATTGAGTCATTTGCAATCGAATGCGGAATACCAGCTGATTGATCGTATTCACGAAGCCCGCGGCAACGTCGATTACATCATCATCAACCCGGCTGCGTTTACGCACACCAGCGTTGCCCTGCGCGATGCGCTGTTGGCGGTTAGCATTCCTTTTATTGAGGTGCATCTCTCTAATGTGCATGCACGCGAACCGTTCCGACATCACTCCTATCTTTCCGATGTATCTGCCGGCGTCATCTGCGGACTGGGCGCCGACGGCTACTCGTGGGCTTTACAAACGGCCGTAAAACGCCTGTCACATTCCAATTAAACAGAGTACGGAACCACACTCATGGATATTCGTAAAATTAAGAAACTGATCGAACTGGTTGAAGAGTCCGGCATCGCTGAGCTGGAAATCTCTGAAGGCGAAGAGTCGGTTCGCATCAGCCGTTCACCTGCCAATGTCGGTTACCCAATGATGCAGCAGGCTTATGCTGTTCCGACTCCACAGCCTGCGCTGGCTGCTGCGGTTGCACCTGCTGCTGCGCCTGTCGCTGCAGAAGCGGCTAAACCTGAAGTCAGCGGCCACATCGTGCGTTCGCCGATGGTCGGTACCTTCTATCGCACCCCAAGCCCGGACGCCAAAGCGTTTGTGGAAGTGGGTCAGAAAGTGAACGCTGGCGACACCCTGTGCATCGTTGAAGCGATGAAAATGATGAACCAGATCGAAGCCGATAAATCCGGCGTTGTGAAGGCGATCCTGGTGGAAAGCGGCCAGCCGGTTGAATTCGACGAGCCGCTGGTCGTCATCGAATAACGAGGCGAAGCATGCTGGATAAAATTGTCATTGCTAACCGTGGTGAGATTGCGCTGCGCATTCTGCGTGCCTGTAAAGAACTGGGCATCAAGACTGTGGCGGTACACTCCACGGCAGACCGCGACCTGAAGCACGTGCTGCTGGCGGACGAAACCGTCTGCATCGGCCCGGCGCAGTCGGTCAAAAGTTATCTTAATATCCCGGCGCTGATCTCCGCCGCCGAAATCACCGGCGCGGTTGCGATCCACCCGGGCTACGGCTTCCTCTCTGAGAACGCCGATTTCGCCGAGCAGGTTGAGCGCTCTGGCTTTATCTTCATCGGTCCGAAAGCCGACACCATTCGCCTGATGGGCGACAAAGTGTCAGCGATCAACGCGATGAAAAAAGCCGGCGTACCGACCGTACCAGGCTCCGACGGTTCGCTGACCGACGACATGGAGAAAAACCGTGCCATCGCCAAGCGCATCGGCTACCCGGTGATCATCAAAGCCTCTGGCGGCGGCGGCGGTCGCGGTATGCGCGTTGTGCGCAGCGACAAGGATCTTGAGCAGTCCATCAACATGACGAAAGCGGAAGCCAAAGCGGCTTTCAACAACGACATGGTGTACATGGAGAAATTCCTCGAGAATCCACGCCACATCGAGATTCAGGTTCTGGCCGACGGTCAGGGCAACGCCATCTATCTGGCCGAACGTGACTGCTCCATGCAGCGCCGCCACCAGAAAGTGGTCGAAGAAGCGCCAGCACCGGGCATCACGCCAGAACTGCGTCGCTACATCGGCGAGCGCTGCTCTAACGCCTGCGTGGAGATCGGCTATCGCGGTGCCGGTACGTTCGAGTTCCTGTATGAAAACGGTGAGTTCTACTTCATCGAGATGAACACCCGTATTCAGGTGGAACATCCGGTCACCGAGATGATCACCGGCGTCGACCTGATCAAAGAGCAGCTGCGTATTGCTGCCGGTCAGCCGCTGTCAATCAAACAGGAAGATGTGGTGGTGCGCGGTCATGCGGTCGAGTGCCGTATCAACGCCGAAGACCCGAACACCTTCCTGCCGAGCCCGGGCAAGATCACCCGTTTCCACGCGCCAGGCGGTTTTGGCGTGCGCTGGGAATCGCACATCTATGCCGGCTACAGCGTGCCGCCGTATTACGACTCAATGATTGGTAAGCTGATCACCTACGGCGAAAACCGTGACGTGGCTATCGCGCGCATGAAAAATGCGCTGGCGGAACTGATCATCGACGGCATCAAGACTAACGTCGATCTGCAGATGCGCATCATGACCGACGAAAACTTCCAGCAGGGTGGTACTAACATCCACTATCTGGAGAAAAAACTCGGCCTGCACGAGAAGTAAGCGCAGCGCAGAGCAATGCAGAGGCCGGTTAAACCGGCCTTTTTCATTTTTGTTGCCTTTGAGGTTGCATGATGGATGGGCGTTTTTTGCAAGCTAACAAAGAGGCGCGCTGGTCGCTGTACCTGACGCTGGCGTACCTCGCCGTCTGGGGCGTGTCCGCATGGCTCGGCGGCACACAAAGCGGTTTCACCGGTTTACCGCGCTGGTTTGAGTTCTCCTGCGTGTTCGCGCCCGTGCTATTCATTGGCCTGTGCTGGCTGATGGTGCGCGTGGTGTTCCGCGATATGTCTCTGGAGGACCACGATGGAAACTGAAATCATTCTGCCACTGCTGGCCTATCTGGTGCTGATTGCCGGGCTGTCGGTGTTTGCCATGCGCAAACAGCGCCACGGCAACTTCCTGAGTGAGTATTTCCTCGGCAGTCGCTCGATGGGCGGTTTTGTGCTGGCGATGACCATCACCACCACTTACATCAGCGCCAGCTCATTTATTGGCGGGCCGGGCGCGGCGTATAAATACGGCCTGGGCTGGGTACTGCTGGCGATGATCCAGGTGCCGGCGGTCTGGCTGTCGCTCGGCGTGCTGGGCAAAAAATTCGCGATTCTGGCACGACGCTACAACGCGGTGACGCTCAATGACATGCTGTATGGCCGCTACCGCAGCCCGCTGCTCATCTGGCTGGCCAGTATCAGCCTGCTGGTGGCGTTTATTGGTGCCATGACGGTACAGTTCATCGGCGGCGCGCGCCTGCTGGAGACGGCCGCCGGTATTCCTTATGACACCGGGCTGCTGATTTTTGGCGGCACCATCGCACTGTATACCGCGTTTGGCGGCTTTCGCGCCAGCGTGCTCAACGATGCCATGCAAGGGCTGGTGATGCTGATTGGCACCTTCCTGCTACTGTTTGCCGTCATCCATCAGGCAGGTGGACTGGCAACGGCGGTCACCAAACTGCGCAGCATTGATCCGCAGCTGGTGTCACCGGAAGGCGTCGGCAACGTCATCAATCCGACCTTCCTCAGCTCGTTTGCCGTGCTGGTGTGCTTTGGCGTGATTGGGCTGCCGCATACCGCCGTGCGCTGTATTTCCTACAAAGACAGCAAAGCGCTACACCGCGGTATCATCCTTGGCACCATCGTGGTGGTGATCCTGATGCTCGGCATGCATCTGGCCGGCGCACTCGGCCGCGCGGTACTGCCGAATCTGGCAATTCCGGATCGCGTGATCCCGACGCTGATGATCACCGTGCTGCCACCGATGGCGGCTGGCGTGTTCCTCGCGGCGCCAATGGCGGCGATCATGTCGACGATTAATGCGCAGCTGCTGCAATCGTCCGCTACGCTGATCAAAGATCTTTACCTGCGTATCGCGCCGCAGCACAGCGAGAACGAGGCGCGTCTGCGGCTGCTCTCCGGCACCATCACCTTTGTGCTCGGTCTGCTGCTGCTGCTGGCGGCCTGGAATCCGCCAGATATGATTATCTGGCTCAACCTGCTGGCGTTCGGTGGCCTTGAAGCGGTCTTTCTGTGGCCGCTGGTGCTGGGACTGTACTGGGAGCGCGCCAATGCGGCGGGCGCCATCAGTGGCATGGTGGTGGGGGCCGGATGCTATACGCTGCTTGCCAGCCTGAAAATCGAACTGTGGGGCTTTCACCCTATCGTGCCATCGTTGACATTAAGCCTGCTGGCCTTCCTGGTGGGTAATCTGTTCGGCAGCGCGCCTGATGCTCGCGATGCTGCCCTGGAATAAAAGAGAAACGCTATGCCATGGATTCAAATCAAAATTAACAGCACCGGCGAGCACGCCGAAACCCTCAGTGATGCGCTGATGGACGCCGGTGCGGTGTCGGTCACCTTTCAGGACACGCACGACAACCCGGTGTATGAGCCGCTGCCCGGTGAAACCCGCCTGTGGGGCGATACCGATGTGACTGGCCTGTTCGACGCGGAAACCGCCATGGACGACGTAGTGGCCGAACTGAGCCAGCATCCGCTGCTGGGATCGGGTTTCCGCCATAAGATCGAACAAATCGAGGATAAAGACTGGGAGCGCGAATGGATGGATAACTTCCATCCGATGCGCTTCGGTGAACGCCTGTGGATCTGCCCCAGCTGGCGCGACGTGCCGGATCCGGATGCGGTTAACGTGATGCTTGATCCCGGTCTGGCCTTTGGTACCGGCACCCATCCCACCACGTCGCTGTGTCTGAGCTGGCTGGATGGTCTCGATCTGCAGGGCAAAACGGTGATCGATTTCGGCTGTGGCTCCGGCATTCTGGCCATCGCCGCGCTGAAACTCGGCGCAGCTCAGGCGATCGGCATTGATATCGATCCGCAGGCGATCCAGGCCAGCCGCGATAACGCGGAGCGCAACGGCGTGGCCGACCGCCTGTCGCTGTATCTGCCGCACCAGCAGCCGGAAAACCTGCAGGCGGATGTGGTGGTCGCCAATATCCTCGCCGGTCCGCTGCGTGAACTGGCGCCGCTGATTGGCGTGCTGCCGAAAGCCGGCGGCCATCTCGGTCTGTCCGGCGTGCTGGCCAGCCAGGCGGAAAGCGTGTGTGAAGCCTATGCGGAGCGCTTTGCGCTGGACGCCGTGGCGGAAAAAGAGGAGTGGTGTCGCATCACTGGCGTGCGCCGCTAACCGACGAATGGGCCAGCAACTGCTGGCCCGATTTCCCCCGCCTGAGACCTGTCTCAAATCCCCGCCAGCCCCGTTTTCCTGCCGTTTCTTTACATTGAAATCAGTAGACTGCTGCACCAGGCGATAGCGCTATCCCTGTTAACCGTGCCGTGCGCGGCACATAACATTGATATATCGCTTAGTGAATAAATGATGATGAAAAGCAAACACACACTGATCGCTCTGCTGCTGGCAGCAGCGCCTTTTGCTCACGTTCAGGCTGCCGCCTGGGATTACGCACAGCCACAGCAGTGGGGCGACCTGTCCCCTGATTTTCACGTCTGCAAGCAGGGCGTGAATCAGTCACCGATTGATATTCGCCAGGCGCTGCATGCCAGTCTGCCGGCGCTGACGCTGGAACTGCAGGCGCGCCAGGCCGCCATTGTTAATAACGGCCACACCGTGCAGATCAACCTGCAGCAGGGCGATACGCTGACGCTGGACGGCGAGACCTTCACGCTGAAGCAGTTTCACTTCCACACCCCGAGCGAAAACCTGATCGACGGCAAACGCTATCCGCTTGAGGGCCACTTTGTATTCAGTGACGAGCAACAGCAGCTGGCGGTAATCGGGGTAATGTTCGAAGCCGGTGCGGCAAATCCGGTGCTGACGACGCTGCTGGATACGCTGCCGGCGCAGGTCAATCAGCCGGCTACGCTGCAGCAGGATGTCGATATTACGCCACTGCTACCCGCCGATCGCCGTTACTACCGCTTCAGCGGTTCACTCACCACGCCACCGTGCAGTGAAGGCGTGCGCTGGCTGGTGATGAAGCAACCGGTAACGGCTTCCGCACAGCAGCTGCAGGCGTTTAGCGCGGTGCTGGGTGAACACGGTAACAGCCGCCCGGTGCAGCCGCTCAATGGCCGGCTGGTGGTTGAGTAACGAAATACTCACTAAACGTAAATAAACCGTTCACTTTTCAATCAAATCACCGCCATTTCTCTTGCCGATTCGCGGAAGTGGCGGTTTTTATGTTGTGATTCAGCGCATATTTTTGGAAAAACTTTTGCTCACAATTTCAGCGTATTTTTGTAATACACTGAATTTAAACAAGTAATGATCAATACCCCGCTGCTAAGCCCCATTTCCCTGATCTTAAACGGCGAATTGTTCAAAGTTTGGCCTTTCATCTTCCGGAAAAAATGCGTAATATACGCCGCCTTGCGAACAGTTAGGGTCACTTCTTTTTCATGCGCATTGGACATCACCAGCTACGTAATCGACTCATCGCTGCGCCTATGGCCGGAGTTTCCGACAAGCCATTTCGCACCCTGTGTTATGACAACGGCGCCGGTATGACTGTCTCCGAGATGCTGTCATCGAACCCGGAAGTCTGGGCCAGTGACAAATCGCGTTTGCGTATGGTGCATAGTGACGAGCCCGGTATTCGCGCCGTGCAAATTGCGGGTTGCGATCCCGATGAGATGGCCGCCGCCGCGCGCATTAATGTTGCGTCCGGTGCACAGGTTATCGACATCAACATGGGCTGCCCGGCTAAAAAAGTGAATCGTAAGATGGCAGGTTCAGCGCTGCTGCAGCATCCGCAGCTGGTGGAGTCAATCCTCCGTGCGGTGGTGAACGCAGTCGATGTACCGGTTACGCTGAAGATTCGCACCGGCTGGGACAAAGAAAATCGTAATTGTGTAGAGATTGCCCAATTGGCTGAACGCTGTGGTATTCAGGCCCTGACCATTCATGGCCGCACGCGCGCCTGTTTGTTTGAAGGGCAAGCTGAATACGACAGCATTCGGACAGTTAAGCAGAGCGTCGCTATTCCGATTATCGCGAATGGTGACATTACTGACCCGCACAAAGCCAGGGCAGTGCTCGACTACACCGGAGCCGATGCTCTGATGGTGGGACGCGCTGCTCAGGGAAGACCGTGGATCTTCCGGGAAATCCAGCATTATCTGGACACAGGGGAGCTGCTGGCACCGAAGCCGCTGGCTGAAGTGAAGCATATGCTGATTGGACACATACGGGAGCTGCACGACTTTTACGGTCAGCGCAAGGGATACCGTATTGCCCGAAAACACGTTTCCTGGTATTTGCAGGAAAGTGCCCCTGACGACCAGTTTCGGCGCACATTCAACGCCATAGAGGATGCCAGCGAACAGCTGGAGGCGTTGGAGGCATACTTCGAAAATCTTGCGTAAACGAAATAAAGAGCTGAAAGAACTATGTTCGAACAACGCGTAAATTCTGACGTACTGACCGTTTCTACCGTTAACTCACAGGATCAGGTGACGCAAAAGCCTCTGCGTGATTCGGTTAAACAGGCACTGAAGAACTATTTTGCTCAACTGAACGGTCAGGATGTAAGTGACCTGTATGAGCTGGTACTGGCTGAAGTCGAGCAGCCTCTGTTGGACATGGTGATGCAGTATACCCGTGGCAACCAGACCCGCGCTGCCCTGATGATGGGCATCAACCGCGGTACGCTGCGTAAGAAGCTGAAAAAATACGGCATGAACTAAGCGTTCTGGTTCCTTGCTGCGATAACGCCAGCCTTTGGGCTGGCGTTTTTGTTGCTGCTATTTGTGCGTTAACACCGCGTGAAACGATTATCGTCAAAATGGTAACGATAGTTGCAATCGCCGGCGTGATAGCTCATCTCTCTCAGGGCCGCTGCCCTGCCCTGTTTTTGCGCAGAAAAAAACCTCCCGCTCGCCCCTCAGCCCGCTTTGTTTGTGATCCTGAACCGCTTCAGCGGTAATTCCACTTTGCCGTACACCTGTTCATGAGCGTTAGCTCACACTGCTTCCATATAGTGAAACTTTTTGCACTATTTGTGATCGTGGCGACTCGTCATGCTGCCTTTTGGTGCGCGATAGTAGCGACAACTTTCCGGATACGTCCGTTTATTAAAAGATCTTTCCAGTGAATTCAGGATTCTGCAAACCTGGCATCAGCTTTGCAGTGTCGTGGATGGCTAAACGCCACAGAAAGAAATAAGCGCACAGTAAAGTGCGCGCAAACATAACAACACACGATCTCGCCACACAGGATGCTTTATGAAAAAGATGATGCTTTCCACCCTGATTGCTGCCGCCTCGCTGTTCGCCATGACCCAGCAGGCGCACGCAGGCACCACGCTGGACGCCATTAAGAAGAAAGGGTTTATACAGTGCGGTATCAGCGATGGTCTGCCAGGGTTCTCCTACGCTGACGCCAGCGGCAAATTCACCGGTATCGATGTTGACGTGTGCCGCGCCGCTGCCGCTGCGGTCTTCGGCGATGCCAGCAAAGTAAAATACACCCCGCTGACCGCCAAAGAGCGCTTCACTGCGCTGCAGTCAGGCGAGGTGGATATCCTGTCGCGTAACACCACCTGGACCTCATCACGTGATGGCGGCATGGGCTTCCTGTTCGCCGGCGTAAACTATTATGACGGCATCGGCTTCCTGACCCATAAGAAAGCCGGTCTGAAAAGCGCCAAAGAGCTGGATGGTGCCACCGTGTGTATCCAGGCCGGTACCGATACCGAGCTGAACGTGGCCGACTACTTTAAAGCTAACAAAATGCAGTATACGCCGGTCACCTTCGACCGCTCTGATGAGTCCGCTAAAGCGCTGGATAGCGGCCGCTGCGATACCCTCTCTTCTGACCAGTCACAGCTGTATGCGCTGCGCATCAAGCTGGGCAAGCCGGATGACTTTATCGTACTGCCAGAAGTGATTTCGAAAGAGCCGCTGGGCCCGGTCGTGCGTCGCGGTGATGATGACTGGTTCACCATCGTGAAATGGTCGCTGTTCGCCATGCTGAATGCGGAAGAGATGGGCATCAGCTCGAAGAACGTTGATGAGATGGCGGCGAAGCCAACCACGCCAGATATGGCACACCTGCTGGGCGCAGAGGGTGATTTCGGTAAAGACCTGAAGCTCGACAACAAGTGGGCGTACAACATCATCAAGCAGGTTGGCAACTATCAGGAAGTGTTCGATCGTAACGTTGGTAAAGACAGCGCGCTGAAAATTGCACGCGGCCAGAATGCGCTCTGGAACCAGGGCGGCATCCAGTACGCTCCACCAGTGCGTTAATTGTCTCCTGCCAGTCGGGCACCGCATCCTGCGGTGCCCACGCGTATTCTTCACTGAGGTTTTAACATGTCGCAACGCCCAACCGTGAAAAGGGATTTTTCGTTCGGTAATCCTACGGTTCGCGCCTGGCTTTACCAGATTGTCGCGATTGTGGCGGTGTTTGCTGTGGTGGGTTATCTGATCCACAACACGGTGATCAACCTTGCCAATCGCGGTATCACCTCCGGCTTTGGCTTTCTTGAGCGCAATGCCGGTTTCGGCATCGTCCAGCATCTGATCGATTACAGCGAAGGCGATACCTACGCGCGCGTGTTTATGGTCGGGTTAACCAACACCCTGCTGGTCTCCGCGCTCTGTATTGTCTTCGCCTCCATCCTCGGCTTCGCCATCGGTCTGGCGCGCCTGTCGGATAACTGGCTGCTGCGCAAGCTGTCGACCATTTATATCGAGACGTTCCGTAATATCCCGCCGCTGCTGCAAATCTTCTTCTGGTACTTTGCCGTGCTGCGCAATCTGCCGGGCCCGCGTCAGGCGCTGAACGCGTTCGATCTGGCTTTTGTCAGCAACCGCGGTTTGTATATACCGTGGCCGGAGTATGCACCCGGCACCTGGCCATTCCTGATCGCGCTGGCGATTGCCATCGCCGCCAGCGCCGCGCTGTTCCGCTTTAACCGCAAGCATCAGCTGAAAACCGGTCAGCTGCGCCGCACCTGGCCCGCTGCGGCCGGTTTAATTGTGCTGCTGCCGCTGATCGCCCATACGCTGTTTGGTGCCGCCACGCACTGGGATGTGCCCGAGCTGCGCGGTTTCAACTTCCGCGGTGGCTTTGCCATGATTCCGGAACTGGCAGCGCTGACGCTGGCACTGTCGATCTACACCTCTTCCTTTATTGCTGAGGTGATTCGCGCCGGGATTCAGTCAGTACCGCATGGTCAGAGCGAAGCGGCACGTTCGCTCGGGCTGCCCAACCCGGTTACGCTGCGTCAGGTGATCATTCCGCAGGCGATGCGCGTGATTATCCCGCCGCTCACCAGCCAGTACCTTAACATCGTAAAAAACTCCTCGCTGGCGGCCGCGATCGGCTATCCGGATATGGTGTCGCTGTTTGCCGGCACCGTACTGAATCAGACCGGCCAGGCAATTGAAACCATTGCCATCACCATGGCGGTTTATCTGATTATCAGTCTGCTCATTTCGCTGCTGATGAACCTCTATAACCGCAAAATTGCGCTGGTTGAGCGTTAAGAGAACGGAACCATTATGTCTGTGACCACACACGAAACGCCGCCGGTGTCGGGCAATCCACTGGGTAAAGCCTGGCTCTGGGCGCGTAAAAACCTGTTCTCCAGCTGGCTGAATACGCTGCTCACGTTACTCAGCCTGTGGATTATCTGGAGCGTTATCCCGCCGGCGCTGAACTGGTTGATCTTCCAGGCTAACTGGATTGGCGAAACCCGTGCGGACTGTACGAAAGCGGGCGCCTGCTGGGTCTTTATCCACGCACGCTTTGGCCAGTTCATGTACGGGCTCTATCCGCATGAGCTGCGCTGGCGCATCAATCTGGCGCTGGTGATTGGCCTGCTGTCGATTGTGCCGATGTTTATCAAATCCATGCCGCGCCGCGGCCGCTATATCGCCTGCTGGGCGGTGATCTATCCGGTCGTCGTCTGGCTGCTGCTGTATGGCGGCTATTTCGGGCTGGACCGCGTGGAAACGCGCCAGTGGGGCGGCCTGACGCTGACGCTGATTATCGCATCTGTCGGCATTGCCGGGGCGCTGCCGCTCGGCATTCTGCTGGCGCTGGGTCGTCGCTCTAAAATGCCGGTGGTGCGTACCCTGTCGGTGATTTTCATTGAGTTCTGGCGTGGCGTACCGCTGATTACCGTGCTGTTCATGTCTTCAGTGATGCTGCCGCTGTTTATGGCGGAGGGCACCACCATCGATAAACTGGTGCGAGCACTGGTTGGCGTGATCCTGTTCCAGTCGGCGTATGTCGCGGAAGTGGTGCGCGGCGGGCTGCAGGCATTGCCGAAAGGCCAGTACGAAGCAGCCGAGTCGCTGGCGCTTAGCTACTGGAAAACCCAGGCGCTGGTGATTTTACCGCAGGCGCTCAAGCTGACCATTCCTGGTCTGGTGAATACCATCATCGCGCTGTTTAAAGATACCAGCCTGGTGATCATCATCGGCCTGTTCGATCTGTTCAGTAGCGTGCAGCAGGCAACCGTCGACCCTACGTGGCTGGGTATGTCGACCGAGGGCTATGTTTTCGCTGCACTGGTCTACTGGATTTTCTGTTTTAGCATGTCGCGCTATAGCCAGTATCTGGAAAAGCGCTTTCACACCGGGCGTAAATCGCACTGAGGTTTTACATGACACAAACTATGACAACGGCGGCCAACGCCATGATGATTACGCTCGAAAACGTGAATAAATGGTACGGGCAATTCCACGTACTGAAAGATATCAACCTGCAGGTGAAACCGCGCGAGCGTATCGTATTGTGCGGCCCTTCCGGTTCCGGTAAATCCACTACCATTCGCTGCATCAACCATCTGGAAGAGCATCAGCAGGGACGGATTGTCGTGGATGGTATTCACCTGAATGATGACGTACGCAATATTGAACGCGTGCGCACTGAAGTCGGCATGGTATTTCAGCACTTCAATCTTTTCCCGCATCTGACCGTCCTGCAGAACTGCACGCTGGCACCAATATGGGTACGCAAGATGCCAAAGAAAGAGGCCGAAGAGCTGGCGATGCACTATCTGCAGCGCGTGCGCATTGCTGAGCATGCCCATAAGTTTCCCGGGCAGCTCTCTGGCGGGCAGCAGCAGCGTGTGGCCATCGCCCGTTCGCTGTGTATGAAGCCGAAGATTATGTTATTCGATGAGCCCACCTCCGCGCTCGATCCTGAGATGGTTAAAGAGGTGCTGGATACCATGATCGGTCTGGCGGAAGACGGGATGACGATGCTGTGTGTGACGCATGAGATGGGCTTTGCGCGTACGGTTGCCGATCGGGTGATCTTCATGGATCGCGGTGAAATCGTGGAGATGGCGCCGCCGGAAGAGTTCTTTGCGAATCCGAAATCCGAGCGGACCCGGGCGTTTCTGTCGCAGGTTATCCACTAAGCGAACCCGATTAGCCGCATCATTCAGCCCTTGCCAGCCTGGCAGGGGCTTTTTTTATGCCTGTGGATTTTATTGAGCGTTTTTATTGAGATAAAGGTCATCGCGGAAAACAAAAAAGCCCTGAACAAATGTTCAGGGCTTTCGTGTTTGATGCCTGGCAGTTCCCTACTCTCGCATGGGGAGACCCCACACTACCATCGGCGCTACGGCGTTTCACTTCTGAGTTCGGCATGGGGTCAGGTGGGACCACCGCGCTGTTGCCGCCAGGCAAATTCTTTTAAACCGAACTCATGCCATAACTGGTGCTGATACCCAGAGTCGAACTGGGGACCTCACCCTTACCAAGGGTGCGCTCTACCAACTGAGCCATATCAGCACACTAAATTTGATGCCTGGCAGTTCCCTACTCTCGCATGGGGAGGCCCCACACTACCATCGGCGCTACGGCGTTTCACTTCTGAGTTCGGCATGGGGTCAGGTGGGACCACCGCGCTGTTGCCGCCAGGCAAATTCTGGTGCACGAAACGAATCTTTTTCACTGATGCCGCGTTGGCCGCCCTCGCAAAGTCAGTCACATACTTCTGTATGCTCCTTCCTTTCCTTCGGCCTGCCGCCTCGCCTCAGCGCAAAATCTTTCGTTTCCGCTAATTTTTCCGTCACAAGCTGAAAATTCTCCGGTCTCTCAGACCAAAACGCCTCTGGCGTTGTAAGGTTAAGCCTCACGGGTCATTAGTACCGGTTAGCTCAACGCATCGCTGCGCTTACACACCCGGCCTATCAACGTCGTCGTCTTCAACGTCCCTTCAGGACCCTCAAGGGGTCAGGGAGAACTCATCTCGGGGCAAGTTTCGTGCTTAGATGCTTTCAGCACTTATCTCTTCCGCACTTAGCTACCGGGCAGTGCCATTGGCATGACAACCCGAACACCAGCGGTGCGTTCACTCCGGTCCTCTCGTACTAGGAGCAACCCCCCTCAATTCTCCAGCGCCCACGGCAGATAGGGACCGAACTGTCTCACGACGTTCTAAACCCAGCTCGCGTACCACTTTAAACGGCGAACAGCCGTACCCTTGGGACCTACTTCAGCCCCAGGATGTGATGAGCCGACATCGAGGTGCCAAACACCGCCGTCGATATGAACTCTTGGGCGGTATCAGCCTGTTATCCCCGGAGTACCTTTTATCCGTTGAGCGATGGCCCTTCCATTCAGAACCACCGGATCACTATGACCTGCTTTCGCACCTGCTCGAGCCGTCACTCTCGCAGTCAAGCTGGCTTATGCCATTGCACTAACCTCCTGATGTCCGACCAGGATTAGCCAACCTTCGTGCTCCTCCGTTACGCTTTGGGAGGAGACCGCCCCAGTCAAACTACCCACCAGACACTGTCCGCAGCCCGGATTACGGGCCTACGTTAGAACATCAAACATTAAAGGGTGGTATTTCAAGGTTGGCTCCACGCAGACTGGCGTCCACGCTTCAAAGCCTCCCACCTATCCTACACATCAAGGCTCAATGTTCAGTGTCAAGCTATAGTAAAGGTTCACGGGGTCTTTCCGTCTTGCCGCGGGTACACTGCATCTTCACAGCGATTTCAATTTCACTGAGTCTCGGGTGGAGACAGCCTGGCCATCATTACGCCATTCGTGCAGGTCGGAACTTACCCGACAAGGAATTTCGCTACCTTAGGACCGTTATAGTTACGGCCGCCGTTTACCGGGGCTTCGATCAAGAGCTTCTCCTTGCGGATAACCCCATCAATTAACCTTCCGGCACCGGGCAGGCGTCACACCGTATACGTCCACTTTCGTGTTTGCACAGTGCTGTGTTTTTAATAAACAGTTGCAGCCAGCTGGTATCTTCGACTGGCCTCGGCTCCGGGAGCAAGTCCCTTCACCTACGCGCCAGCGTGCCTTCTCCCGAAGTTACGGCACCATTTTGCCTAGTTCCTTCACCCGAGTTCTCTCAAGCGCCTTGGTATTCTCTACCTGACCACCTGTGTCGGTTTGGGGTACGATTTCGTGTTACCTGGAGCTTAGAGGCTTTTCCTGGAAGCAGGGCATCAGTTACTTCACCGCCGTGGCGGCTCGTCGTCACGCCTCAGTGTTAAAGAAGACCGGATTTGCCTGGTCTTCACACCTGCACGCTTAAACCGGGACAACCGTCGCCCGGATAACCTAGCCTTCTCCGTCCCCCCTTCGCAGTAACACCAAGTACAGGAATATTAACCTGTTTCCCATCGACTACGCTTTTCAGCCTCGCCTTAGGGGTCGACTCACCCTGCCCCGATTAACGTTGGACAGGAACCCTTGGTCTTCCGGCGAGCGGGCTTTTCACCCGCTTTATCGTTACTTATGTCAGCATTCGCACTTCTGATACCTCCAGCATGCCTCACAGCACACCTTCAGCGGCTTACAGAACGCTCCCCTACCCAACAACACATAGTGTCGCTGCCGCAGCTTCGGTGCATGGTTTAGCCCCGTTACATCTTCCGCGCAGGCCGACTCGACCAGTGAGCTATTACGCTTTCTTTAAATGATGGCTGCTTCTAAGCCAACATCCTGGCTGTCTGTGCCTTCCCACATCGTTTCCCACTTAACCATGACTTTGGGACCTTAGCTGGCGGTCTGGGTTGTTTCCCTCTTCACGACGGACGTTAGCACCCGCCGTGTGTCTCCCGTGATAACATTCTCCGGTATTCGCAGTTTGCATCGGGTTGGTAAGCCGGGATGGCCCCCTAGCCGAAACAGTGCTCTACCCCCGGAGATGAGTTCACGAGGCGCTACCTAAATAGCTTTCGGGGAGAACCAGCTATCTCCCGGTTTGATTGGCCTTTCACCCCCAGCCACAAGTCATCCGCTAATTTTTCAACATTAGTCGGTTCGGTCCTCCAGTTAGTGTTACCCAACCTTCAACCTGCCCATGGCTAGATCACCGGGTTTCGGGTCTATACCCTGCAACTTAACGCCCAATTAAGACTCGGTTTCCCTTCGGCTCCCCTATGCGGTTAACCTTGCTACAGAATATAAGTCGCTGACCCATTATACAAAAGGTACGCAGTCACACCCGAAGGTGCTCCCACTGCTTGTACGTACACGGTTTCAGGTTCTGTTTCACTCCCCTCGCCGGGGTTCTTTTCGCCTTTCCCTCACGGTACTGGTTCACTATCGGTCAGTCAGGAGTATTTAGCCTTGGAGGATGGTCCCCCCATGTTCAGACAGGATACCACGTGTCCCGCCCTACTCGTCGGACTCACAACTCATGCATCTTCGTGTACGGGGCTGTCACCCGGTATCGCGCGACTTTCCAGACGCTTCCACTGATGCACAAGCTGATTCAGGTCCTGGGCTGCTCCCCGTTCGCTCGCCGCTACTGGGGGAATCTCGGTTGATTTCTTTTCCTCGGGGTACTTAGATGTTTCAGTTCCCCCGGTTCGCCTCGTTAACCTATGTATTCAGTTAACGATAATGCACAAGTGCATTGGGTTTCCCCATTCGGACATCGACGGCTGTAGCGGTTCATATCACCTTACCGTCGCTTTTCGCAGATTAGCACGTCCTTCATCGCCTCTGACTGCCAGGGCATCCACCGTGTACGCTTAGTCGCTTAACCTCACAACCCACAGGCGTTTTGCAACGCTGCGGACTGCAAGCATTTGAGAGACCCGAACGCATCGTAAATTTCATTCTTATTACGGAGAATGAATACGACGCGTCGTTTCAAATTTTCAGCTTGTTCCGGATTGTTAAAGAGCAAATACTTCGCAGCACACCGTCGCCGGTATACTCTGAAGTAAGTTTCAGTACTGTAATGGTGGAGCTAAGCGGGATCGAACCGCTGACCTCCTGCGTGCAAGGCAGGCGCTCTCCCAGCTGAGCTATAGCCCCATACAGTCACTGCAGAGACCATCTACATCCACTCACCAGGAGTCACGTTTCTCACACGGGAAATGTGATTTCGTCTCAGGCAAGGCATGTTTTCGCGAAGCATAGTGAACTATGCGAGCCGGAAACATAACGCGGCATGAGAAGAAATCTGGTAGGCCTGAGTGGACTTGAACCACCGACCTCACCCTTATCAGGGGTGCGCTCTAACCACCTGAGCTACAAGCCTGTAGAGGTTTTTTCTGCTCGTTACTTTTCTATCAGACAATCTGTGTGAGCACTTCGCGGGAAGGTATCTTCAGGTAAGGAGGTGATCCAACCGCAGGTTCCCCTACGGTTACCTTGTTACGACTTCACCCCAGTCATGAATCACAAAGTGGTAAGCGCCCTCCCGAAGGTTAAGCTACCTACTTCTTTTGCAACCCACTCCCATGGTGTGACGGGCGGTGTGTACAAGGCCCGGGAACGTATTCACCGTAGCATTCTGATCTACGATTACTAGCGATTCCGACTTCATGGAGTCGAGTTGCAGACTCCAATCCGGACTACGACGCACTTTATGAGGTCCGCTTGCTCTCGCGAGGTCGCTTCTCTTTGTATGCGCCATTGTAGCACGTGTGTAGCCCTGGCCGTAAGGGCCATGATGACTTGACGTCATCCCCACCTTCCTCCGGTTTATCACCGGCAGTCTCCTTTGAGTTCCCGACCGAATCGCTGGCAACAAAGGATAAGGGTTGCGCTCGTTGCGGGACTTAACCCAACATTTCACAACACGAGCTGACGACAGCCATGCAGCACCTGTCTCAGAGTTCCCGAAGGCACCAAAGCATCTCTGCTAAGTTCTCTGGATGTCAAGGCCAGGTAAGGTTCTTCGCGTTGCATCGAATTAAACCACATGCTCCACCGCTTGTGCGGGCCCCCGTCAATTCATTTGAGTTTTAACCTTGCGGCCGTACTCCCCAGGCGGTCGACTTAACGCGTTAGCTCCGGAAGCCACGCCTCAAGGGCACAACCTCCAAGTCGACATCGTTTACGGCGTGGACTACCAGGGTATCTAATCCTGTTTGCTCCCCACGCTTTCGCACCTGAGCGTCAGTCTTCGTCCAGGGGGCCGCCTTCGCCACCGGTATTCCTCCAGATCTCTACGCATTTCACCGCTACACCTGGAATTCTACCCCCCTCTACGAGACTCAAGCCTGCCAGTTTCAAATGCAGTTCCCAGGTTAAGCCCGGGGATTTCACATCTGACTTAACAGACCGCCTGCGTGCGCTTTACGCCCAGTAATTCCGATTAACGCTTGCACCCTCCGTATTACCGCGGCTGCTGGCACGGAGTTAGCCGGTGCTTCTTCTGCGGGTAACGTCAATCGGCGAGGTTATTAACCTCACCGCCTTCCTCCCCGCTGAAAGTACTTTACAACCCGAAGGCCTTCTTCATACACGCGGCATGGCTGCATCAGGCTTGCGCCCATTGTGCAATATTCCCCACTGCTGCCTCCCGTAGGAGTCTGGACCGTGTCTCAGTTCCAGTGTGGCTGGTCATCCTCTCAGACCAGCTAGGGATCGTCGCCTAGGTGAGCCATTACCCCACCTACTAGCTAATCCCATCTGGGCACATCCGATGGTGTGAGGCCCGAAGGTCCCCCACTTTGGTCTTGCGACGTTATGCGGTATTAGCTACCGTTTCCAGTAGTTATCCCCCTCCATCGGGCAGTTTCCCAGACATTACTCACCCGTCCGCCACTCGCCACCCAAAGAGCAAGCTCTTCTGTGCTGCCGTTCGACTTGCATGTGTTAGGCCTGCCGCCAGCGTTCAATCTGAGCCATGATCAAACTCTTCAATTTAAGTTTGATTTGCTGCAACGAGTGCAGCGATGCTCTGTGAATTAAACTTCGTAATGAATTACGTGTTCACTCAGCAAAGACTTGATATTTTTAACGTCCGTAGACGCTGATATCAATCCTGCGAGTGCCCACACAGATTGTCTGATAAATTGTTAAAGAGCGGTGCGACGCGGCGTTCGGCCTGCTGTCGCGAGGTGGCGTATATTACGCTTTCCTCCTTCAGAGTCAAACACTTTTTTCAGCGTTTTTCTCCGGCGGGGTGAATCACTTCACGCCCTGCTGAGCCGCCTGCGTTGCCGCTTTGCCGTCTCAGTGGTGGCGCATTATAGGGATCCGGATTTTTTGCACAACCCCTTTTTTCGATCTTTTTTATCGACTGGCGAGTTTTCACTCTTTTCGCTGCGATCGCGAGCGATCCGCGCAAAAATCAGCTTGTTTACCCGCACCGGAAGCCGCAGGCTAGCGGGAAACATCAGAAAAGGAGAAATAGAATGTCTGTAGCCCTGCGTCCTTATAAGCAACATATTCCCCACACCGGCGAACGTGTGATGGTGGATAGCAGCAGCGTGGTCGTTGGCGAAGTCGAGCTGGCTGATGATGTCAGCATCTGGCCACTGGTAGCAATCCGCGGTGACGTGAATAAAGTGGTGATTGGTAAACGCAGCAATATCCAGGATGGCAGCGTGCTGCACGTTACGCATAAATCCAGCAGTAATCCCGATGGCTTTCCATTGATCATCGGTGAAGACGTGACGGTGGGCCATAAAGCAATGCTGCACGGCTGCACCATTGGCAACCGCGTGCTGGTGGGTATGGGCTCGATCCTGCTGGATGGCGCGATCGTCGAAGATGAGGTGATGATTGGCGCCGGCAGCCTGGTGCCACCCGGTAAACGCCTGCAAAGCGGCTATCTCTATTTAGGCAGCCCGGTGAAGCAGATCCGGCCACTAACCGAAGCGGAAATAGCCGGACTGCTTTACTCCGCTAACAATTATGTCGGCTGGAAAGATGAATATCTGACTCAGGGCAGCCACAGCCAGCCCTGATCGTCGGCCTGCTCCGCCCGGAGCAGCTGCTCGGCCTCTTCCTCCAGATCCCAGCGATGCGCGCTAAACAGCGCCATCGCCTCTCCGGCACCAAAACGTTGCTGCAGCGCCGGCAGCGATATTGCGCAGGTCAGTCCCATACCATTCACTAAGACCGGGAACAGCACCGCCTGCCTGACTGCGTCCCAGCTTTCCCGATCGGGAAACTGGATAGCCTGATTCATGCCTGCATCGCCTGTTTAAGTTGATCGATGACCGGCGCGATCTCCGGCATAACGCCATGCCACAGCTGAAACGCATGCGCCGCCTGACCCACCAGCATGCCGAGTCCATCCGCCAGCTGCTGTGTGCCGTGCTGCTGGCACCACGCCAGAAATGGCGTCAGCCCCTGCTGATAAAACATGTCGTAACAGCGCACCTGCGCATCAATCAGCGTAACCGGCAGCGGCGGCACGTCGCCCGCTACGCCGCTGGAGGTGGCATTGATGATCAGATCAAAACGATCGCCGGCCAGTTGATCAAAACTCATCGCCTGGATCGCCCCACTGTGCTGGAAAAGCTCAGCCAGCTGTTGCGCGCGTTCTGCCGTGCGGTTAACCACCACCAGCGCGCAGCCCGTCGAGAGCAGCGGCAGGATCACCCCACGCGCCGCGCCGCCCGCACCCACCAGCAGAATTCGATCGCCCGGCCGGATTAGCTGCAGCCGTTGCAGATCGCTCAGCAGGCCGATGCCGTCCGTGTTATCACCCAGAATCGAACCATCGGCTCTCTTCTTTAAGGTATTTACCGCGCCGGATAATGCCGCGCGTTCGCTGAGCTCATCCGCGAATTCCCATGCCTGCTGTTTAAACGGCAGCGTAACATTGGCGCCTTTGCCACCGGCCGCAAAAAACGCCTCTATCGCCTGCGGGAACCCTTCCAGCGGTGCGCAGATGCGTCCGTAAGGATGTTCAATACCGGTCTGCTCAGCAAAAGCGGCGTGAATAAACGGAGATTTGCTGTGGGCGATGGGATGACCAAAAACGGCAAACTTTTCCATAATCAGCCCTGACGAATGAGTTCACCGCTAATAGCATCGCGGATTTCAGAAGGATTCAGGCGACCGCCGGTGGCCGCCTGCAACACCGGGAACTGCGAGCCAAACTGCTCTGCCACTTCGGCGGCGCTGCGGCACGGCGGCTGACCGGTTAAATTCGCGCTGGTTGAGACCAGCGGCTTGCCAAATCCGCGACACAGCGCCTGGACCTGCGGATGATCGCTGACGCGAATCGCCAGCGAATCAAAGCGGCCGGTTAACCAGCGCGGCGTATGCGGCGAAGCAGGCACCACATAGGTGACCGGACCCGGCCAGCTGGCAAACATACGTTCGCGCTGCAGCACGGTGAGTTCGCGATCGGCAATATAAGGCTCAAGCTGCGTATAATCAGCGGCGATCAGAATCAGACCCTTTTCTACCGGGCGCTGTTTCAGTGCCAGCAGGGCCATCACCGCGCTTTCGCTGTCCGGATCGCAGCCAAGGCCGAATACGGCTTCGGTAGGGTAAGCAATCACTTGCTGTTGCTGAAGTTGTTCGATGCAGAAGTCGAGGCTTCCGGGTGCATGCTGGCTCTGGTTCATGATCACTCTTCATCCTGGGCGATGGGCTTACCGCAGCGTTTGCTGGCGCAGAAGCGCTTCATGCCCTGTGCGGTTTTCTTTTCTATTAATAACGGGAACTGGCAATGGGGGCAGACACCTTCCAGCGGCGTGGCGTTGATCGCGAACTGGCAGTCGGGATAACGGTCGCAGGCATGGAAGGTTTTGCCATAGCGTGAACGGCGCTGCACCAGCTTGCCGCTGGCGCACTGCGGGCAGGCAATTGCGGTTTCGTCCGGCTTATCGATGGTTTCCGTGTAATCACACTCCGGATAGTGGCTACAGCCGACAAACATGCCGAATCGCCCCTGGCGCAGCACTTTGTCCGCACCACACTGCGGGCAGGCATGGCCTTCCAGCACTTTGACAATATGGCCATCACCCTGGCTTTTCAGCGGGCGAATATAGTCGCAGGTTGGATAATTCACACAGCCGAGAAAAGGCCCGTGTTTGCCGGCACGTATCACTAATTCTGCCCCGCAGGCGGGGCAGGGATCGTGTTTACGCACGGTAAATAGTGCTGGTTTACTCATATTACCGAATGCATTAATCGCAAATTAATGCAGCATACCTTCATTGACGTCGAATAACAGTTCTTCCATCTGCTGATAGGCATTTTCACACCCGGGGATGTTAAACAGCACCATCAGCACCACCCATTTGAGATCTTCCAGATCGAATTCCAGCGTATCAAGCGCCATAACCCGTTCGATGACCATTTCGCGCGTTTCCATATTCAGCACCTGGATTTGCTCCAGGAACAGAATAAAACCACGACACTCGGCATCTAAACGCTGGCTCTCTTCTTCCGTGTAGATTCGCATGGAGAGCGGATCGTTAGCCAGCAACACTGGCGCGACCAGACCATCCTGATAATCCGCTAACCGCTCAAGCCAATTCAACGCATTGTAGATATCTTCGCGATGAAAACCGGCATCGGTTAAGTCATCGGTCAATTTATCCTGGTCAACGCGCATTTCAGCCTCGTTGTGGATATACGTCTCAAACAAGTACATAAGTACGTCGAACATGGCATGCCCTCCTCAATCGGACATAGCCGCCGGGTACAGCTGCGATCCATCCTGCTAACTCCAGCTCCAGCAATTGCGCTGCGATAACTGGCACAGGTTGGCCGGCACGTTCAGCGACGACGTCAACAGGTGTAACCTCATCACCTACGTTAGCCAACACGCTGGGAAATGGCAATGGCACATCATCACTGAGTTGTGAATATATTGTTTCTGAGATGCTGGCCGGCAACCATTGCAGGGCAGAATGCAAATCCTCAAGGATATTGTTGGGATGCGCCACCAGCAGCGCACCCTGCTGAATCAGCCAGTGCGTGCCTTCACAGCCAGGATTACCCAGCGCGCCAGGCAGCGCATACACGTTACGGTTTTGTTCCAGCGCATACCGCGCCGTCACCAGCGAGCCACTCTTCAGTGACGCTTCAACCACCAGCACGCCATGACTCAGGCCACTGATAATACGATTACGCCGCGGGAAATTTACCGCATGGGGCGCCATCGACAGCGGCAGTTCTGAAACCAGCGCGCCGCCGCTGGCGATGATCTCTTGTGCCAGCGGCTGATGGCTTTTCGGATAGAGATGATTCAGCCCGCTGCCCAGCACGGCCAGAGTTTTGCCCTGCACTTCCAGCGCGGCACGATGCGCCACGCCATCAATACCGCGCGCCAGCCCGCTGGTGATGGTCAAACCGCTTAGCGCCAGCTGCTGGGTAAACCAGCTGCCCCATTCTCTGCCATACGGCGAACAGTGACGACTGCCGACCACCGCCAGTTGCGGTGTCGCGAGTGCAGAGAGGTCACCCGCTATATAAAGGGCAGCCGGATAGCGGCTGATTTCCCGCAGCCGGGCGGGATAATGTGCGTCGCTGCAGGCGATCAGATGATGTTGCGCCTGTTGCAGCCAGCGCTGCGTTGTTTCCAGCTGCCGTGGACAGAGGGCGAGAAACTGTTGCCGCTGCGTGTCGTCCAGACCGTGCTGCTGCAGCCACGCGTCGTCAACGTGGCTGGCGGCCAGAAGCGCCATGATGAACTGACGGGCGCGCTCACCGCTTAAACCCCAGACGTAAGTCAGCCTGATAATCCTTTCACTGCGTTCCATGCTGCGCTCCCTGTCAGCCGTGCTCTGATGCGGCACAATGCTGTCAATCAGGCCCCAAAAAGTCTACAATATGAGGCAGTAATCTTTTCTTTAACGCATACAGATCTGGATATTTATGTCAGTTTTGCAGGTATTACATTTCCCTGACGATCGCCTTCGCAAAATTGCTGCACCCGTTGCGGCTGTGAATGCTGACGTTCAGCGTATTGTCGACGATATGTTTGAGACCATGTACGCCGAAGAAGGCATTGGTCTGGCGGCGACGCAGGTGGATATTCACCAGCGCATCATCGTGATTGATGTTTCTGAAAGCCGCGAAGAGCGCCTGGTGCTGATTAACCCGGAGCTGCTGGAAAAAAGCGGCGAAACCGGTATCGAAGAGGGTTGCCTGTCGATCCCGGAACAGCGGGCGTTTGTGCCGCGTGCCGAGCGGGTCAAAGTGCGCGCGCTGAATCGCGACGGTAACAGCTTCGAGCTGGAAACCGACGGTCTGCTGGCGATCTGCATCCAGCATGAGATCGACCATCTCGACGGTAAACTGTTTATTGATTATCTGTCGCCGCTGAAGCGTCAGCGTATTAAACAGAAACTGGAAAAACTGGCCCGCCAGAATGCGCGCGCATCCTGAGAGCGAACAGAAGGTTGAACTGTGTCTGCACCGTTAAAAATCATCTTTGCCGGTACTCCTGACTTCGCAGCGCGTCATCTCGACGCGCTGCTTGCTTCTGAGCATCAGGTGGTTGGCGTCTTTACTCAGCCCGACCGCCCTGCCGGACGTGGCAACAAACTCACGCCGGGCCCGGTAAAAGTGCTGGCTCAGGCGCATGATATTCCCGTGTTTCAGCCAAAGTCCCTGAAGCCGGAAGAGAATCAGCAGCTGGTTGCCGGACTGCAGGCCGATGTGATGGTGGTCGTCGCTTATGGTCTGATCCTGCCTCAGGCGGTGCTGACGATGCCGCGCCTTGGCTGCATCAACGTACACGGCTCGCTGCTGCCGCGCTGGCGTGGTGCGGCGCCGATTCAGCGCTCACTGTGGGCCGGCGATAACGAAACCGGTGTGACCATCATGCAGATGGACGTGGGTCTGGATACCGGCGATATGCTGCACAAAATAACCTGCCCGATTAATGCCGACGATACCAGCGCATCGCTGTACGACAAGCTGGCGCAGCTGGGCCCGCAGGGGATGCTGACCACGCTCAGCCTGCTGGCCGCCGGCAGCGCGCAGCCCGAAGTGCAGGATGAGACCCTGGTAACTTACGCGGAAAAGCTCAGCAAAGAAGAGGCTCGTCTTGACTGGTCGCTCTCTGCTGTTCAGCTGGAACGGTGCATTCGCGCCTTTAATCCGTGGCCGGTGAGTTATTTCCTCATCGACGATCAGCCGGTCAAAGTCTGGCAGGCCAGCGTATTACCGCACCGCAGCGCCCAGCCGGGAGAAATTCTGCAGGCGGACAAACACGGCATCCAGATTGCTACCGCTGACGGCGTGCTGAATCTGCTCTCACTGCAGCCTGCCGGCAAAAAAGCCATGGCGGCGCAGGATCTGCTCAATTCGCGTCGTGAATGGTTTACACCCGGCACCGTTCTGGCCTGATTCTCCAGCCCGGTCTCCGCCGGGCTTTTTGTTTGATGAATGAATATGAAAAAAGCGACCAACCTGCGCAGCCTTGCCGCGCAACTGATTGAACGCGTGGTGGATAAAGGGGAATCGCTGAGCGCGATTCTGCCCGCTGCGCAAAAAACGCTGGCAAACAACGATGGCGCGCTGCTGCAGGAGTTGTGTTTTGGCGTGACGCGCACGCTGCCGCAGCTGGAAGCGTTGATTAATAAGCTGATGGCGCGGCCGTTAACCGGCAAACAGCGCGTGCTGCACTATCTGATCATGGTAGGCCTGTATCAGCTGCTGTATACCCGCGTTCCGCCGCACGCCGCGCTGGCCGAAACCGTGGCCGGGGCTGAAGCACTGAAGCGGGCAAATCTGAAAGGCTTGCTTAACGGCGTGCTGCGTCAGTTCCAGCGTCAGCAGGACGCACTGCTGGCAGAGGTCAATCAGGGCCCGCAGCGCTACTGGCATCCGGGCTGGCTACTGAAACGGCTGCAAACCGCGTGGCCAGAGCAGTGGCAGCGGATTGTAGAAGCAAACAATCAGCGACCGCCAATGTGGCTGCGCGTGAATCGTCAGCATCACAGCCGTGACGCCTGGCTGGCGTTATTAACCCAGCAGAATCAAAATGCGTTTGGTGCTGACGCGCCGGATGCGCTGCGTCTTGAAGCTCCGGCTCCGGTCAGTCAGCTGCCAGGCTTTGAGCAGGGCTGGGTGACGGTGCAGGATCTCTCTGCTCAGCGTTGTGCCCTGCTGCTGGCGCCGGAAAACGGCGAAACCATTCTCGACCTGTGCGCTGCGCCCGGCGGCAAAACCACCCATATTCTCGAAATTGCGCCGCAGGCACGCGTGATGGCGGTGGATATCGATGCGCAGCGCCTGTCGCGCGTGACGGAAAACCTGCAGCGTCTGGGGATGCAGGCTGACGTGCGTCAGGGCGATGGCCGCACGCCAGCGGCCTGGTGCGACGAGCAGCAATTCGACCGCATCCTGCTGGATGCGCCCTGCTCGGCCACCGGCGTTATTCGACGCCATCCGGATATCAAATGGCTACGCCGCGATCGCGATATCGACGAACTCGCCGCGCTACAGCGTGAGATTCTGGCGGCCATCTGGCCACGCCTGAAATCGGGCGGTACGCTGCTTTATGCCACCTGCTCAGTGCTGCCGCAGGAGAACCAGCAGCAGATCGAGGCTTTCCTCGCGACGCATGACGATGCGGTGCCGCAGGCACTGCCACAGGGGCAACTTAACGGCTGGCAGGTTTTCCCTGCCATCGATGGCGGCGACGGTTTCTTCTACGCTAAGCTGATGAAAAAATAGTGCAGCGCACAGTGACAAGAGCAACGTATCCATGAAAATTATTATCCTCGGCGCCGGCCAGGTGGGCGGCACGCTCGCTGAAAACCTGGTGGGCGAAAACAATGACATCACCGTGGTTGATAGCGATCCCTCACGCTTACGCGTGCTGCAGGATAAGTTTGACCTGCGCGTGGTGCAGGGCCATGGTTCGCACCCGCGCGTGTTGCGTGAAGCCGGCGCCGAAGATGCGGATATGCTGGTGGCGGTCACCAGTTCTGACGAAACCAACATGATTGCCTGTCAGATTGCTTACTCGCTGTTTAACACGCCAAACCGCATTGCCCGTATCCGCGCCGCCGATTATCTGCGCGATGCGGAAAAGCTGTTCGTGCCGGAAGCGGTACCCATCGACCATTTGATCTCGCCTGAACAGCTGGTGATCGACAATATCTATCGGCTGATTCAGTACCCTGGCGCGTTGCAGGTGGTGAATTTTGCCGAGGGCAAAGTCAGCCTGGCAGTGGTCAAAGCCTATTACGGCGGACCGCTGGTGGGCAATCCGCTGTCGATCCTGCGTGAACATATGCCGCATATCGATACCCGCGTAGCCGCGATTTTCCGTCAGGATCGTCCGATCCGCCCGCAGGGATCGACGATCGTCGAAGCTGGCGATGAAGTGTTTTTTATTGCCGCCAGTCAGCATATTCGTGCGGTGATGAGCGAGATGCAGCGGCTCGAAAAGCCCTATAAACGCATTATGCTGGTCGGCGGCGGTAATATCGGCTTTGGCCTGGCGCAGCGGCTGGAGAAGCAGTACAGCGTTAAGCTGATTGAACGTAATCAGCAGCGCGCAGCTGAACTGGCTGAACATCTGCAGGATACCATCGTGTTCTATGGCGATGCCTCGGATCAGGAACTACTGGCAGAAGAGCATGTCGATCAGGTCGATCTGTTTATCGCCGTCACTAACGACGATGAAGCCAATATCATGTCAGCGATGCTGGCCAAAAAGATGGGCGCGAAAAAGGTGATGGTGCTGATCCAGCGTCGCGCCTATGTCGATCTGGTGCAGGGCAGCGTGATCGATATTGCGATCTCACCGCAGCAGGCCACGATTTCTGCGCTGCTTGGCCACGTGCGCAAAGCCGATATTGTCGGCGTCTCTTCACTGCGCCGCGGTATTGCGGAAGCCATCGAGGCCATTGCCCACGGTGATGAAACCACTTCGCGCGTGGTAGGCCGCCTGATTGAAGATATTAAACTGCCGCCGGGCACCATTATCGGCGCGGTGGTGCGTGGTGATGACGTGATCATCGCCAATGATAATGTGCGTATTGAGCAAGGCGACCACGTGATCATGTTCCTCACCGACAAAAAGTTTGTGCCGGACGTTGAACGTCTGTTCCAGCCGAGCCCGTTCTTCCTGTAACGCGTTGTGATTGGGCTGCAGTGAGAGTGGTGTTTAATCCATTGTTATAATGGCAATTACACGAAGGTTTGTTAGACTTTAGCCATTGGCCAAGGCAAGGAGATAACAATGAGTTTATTCAAAGAGTTTCGTGATTTTGCGATGCGCGGTAACGTGGTGGACCTGGCGGTCGGTGTGATCATCGGTGCTGCGTTCGGTAAGATCGTATCGTCACTGGTTGCGAACATCATTATGCCACCGCTCGGTTTATTGATTGGCGGCGTCGACTTTAAGCAGTTTAAATGGGTACTCAAGCCAGCAGAAGGCGATATCCCAGCGGTGGTGATGGAGTACGGTAACTTTATTCAGACGGTATTTGACTTCATCATCGTAGCGTTTGCTATCTTCATTGCCATCAAAGTAATGAATAAACTGTATAAAAAGAAAGAAGTGGAAAAACCAGCGCCTAAACCGACCAATGAAGAAGTGCTGCTGACCGAGATTCGCGACCTGCTTAAGCAACAAAATAATAAAGTGTGATAAATAAAAGCCGCCAGTTTCAGGCGGCTTTTTTGTCACTAAAGCAGAAGGCCAGAGGTAAACACTGTTGCTTACCGCTGGCCTCCTGATTCGCTCCCTTCGCGTGTTTATCTTTACGCCGGTAGCTGCCTTTCCCCTTCTGATTGCGCTCAACACGCTGGCGATACAGCGGATCGTGTAACAGAGCTTCCAGGGCGTTATCGTTAATTTTGCCTTTTCGATGCTGATAGTGACTCATATCGTCCTCCGGTTAGTGATGGCGCAACTATAGTTCCTGCGCGCCAGAATTCAATCCTTGCTACAACAAATTTCAGGATGCGGATCTTCACCGGTTTCCAGTGCCTCGAGGATCGAACAGCAGGCGCTACTGTGCCGGTCGCCACAGCAGGTTTCCGCCAGCCGTTGCAGTGAGCGCTGCATGGTTTGCAGTTCGCCAATCATACCGTTCACCTCATCCAGCCGTTTCGCCACGATCGCTTTTGACTCTTCACAGGTATGATGCTCTGGATCGATGCGGATCGACAGCAGGTCGCGGATCGATTCCAGGCTGAAACCAAGCTGCCGGCCGTAACGGATAAAACGCAGGCGCTGCAGATCGTTATCGCTGTACAGGCGGAAGCCGCCCTCGGTGCGTACCTCATGATCCATCATCTGCTGCTTTTCATAAAAGCGGATGGTGTCCGGCGTCACGTCCGCCAGTTTTGCCAGCTGGCCAATGCGATACATACTATTTCTCCTGCTGTAGCCACTGACCGATCGCCGGGCGGTATTCGCCACGCAGAAAATCGGTGCTCATGCCAGCCTGCTGCAGCTTCATCTCCAGCAGTGTCAGGCGTTTGGCCAGTTCGTGCGCCTCGCTGTCGTCAGGATCAAGTTCACGAAGCAGATCGCTCAGTGCCAGCGCGTCGCGGCGCATCTCCAGTTCCGGTGGGAGATAACCGGCGTTTTTCAGCAGTCGCCAGGCACTGCGCAATTCCGCCGGCACACCACTGTCATCGTCCAGCGTGAGCGGCGCACCCTCACCAGGCAGATTGCTCAGCTCACCCTTTTCCTGAGCGGCGCGGATGTGTTGCTCAGCCAGCTGATCGATAAGCCACATAGAAACCTCCTGCAGGCATGTCTGCCAACAGCATAGCGAATGGAGGGGAAATAGGAAGAAATGACAGGCAATAAAAAACCCGCCGAAGCGGGTTTTTTACGTTACTGCAAATTACTCTGCAGCAGCTTCTGCTTGAGCTTCTGGACGATCAACCAGCTCGATGTATGCCATCGGAGCGTTGTCACCAGCACGGAAGCCACACTTCAGAATGCGAGTGTAACCACCGGCACGGCTCGCGAAACGCGGGCCCAGCTCGTTAAACAGTTTTGCCACGATCTCGTTATCACGAGTACGGGCGAATGCCAGACGACGATTAGCTACGCTGTCGGTCTTGGCAAGAGTAATCAGCGGCTCAACTACGCGACGCAGCTCTTTGGCTTTCGGCAGAGTCGTCTTAATGATCTCATGACGAACCAGAGAACCAGCCATGTTGCGGAACATAGCCTGACGATGGCTGCTGTTGCGGTTCAGTTGACGACCACTCTTACGATGGCGCATGACCTTATCCTTCTCAGTGAAACCTTAACCTGCGATCCGGTTATTCATCAGCAATGCTTGCCGGTGGCCAGTTTTCCAGGCGCATGCCCAGAGACAGACCACGTGATGCGAGCACGTCTTTAATCTCGGTAAGAGATTTTTTACCCAGGTTAGGCGTTTTAAGCAGCTCAACCTCGGTACGCTGTACCAGATCACCGATGTAGTGGATAGCTTCTGCCTTGAGGCAGTTAGCAGAGCGGACAGTCAATTCCAGATCGTCAACAGGGCGCAGCAGGATCGGATCGAATTCTGGTTTCTCTTCTTTGACTTCCGGCTGACGTACATCACGTAAGTCAACGAAAGCTTCCAGTTGTTCTGCCAGGATGGTTGCCGCACGACGAATCGCCTCTTCAGGATCGATTGTGCCGTTGGTTTCCATTTCGATGACCAGCTTGTCCAGGTCGGTGCGCTGTTCTACACGCGCTGCTTCAACATTGTAGGCGATACGGTCTACAGGGCTGTAGCAAGCGTCAACCAACAGACGGCCGATTGGGCGCTCATCTTCTTCCGAATGAATTCGGGCAGAAGCCGGCACATAACCACGACCACGCTGAACTTTGATACGCATGCTAATAGACGCGTTTTCATCGGTCAGATGGCAGATCACATGCTGCGGCTTGACGATTTCGACATCACCGTCGTGGGTAATGTCGGCTGCAGTCACAGGGCCAATGCCAGATTTATTCAGAGTGAGGATGACTTCATCTTTACCCTGAACTCTTACCGCCAGCCCTTTCAGATTGAGCAGGATTTCCAGGATATCTTCCTGTACGCCCTCTTTGGTGGAGTACTCGTGCAGCACGCCATCAATCTCAACCTCGGTCACCGCGCAACCCGGCATGGAAGAAAGCAGAATACGGCGCAGTGCGTTACCAAGAGTATGGCCAAAGCCACGCTCTAACGGCTCAAGGGTCACCTTGGCGTGCGTCGAACTCACTTGCTCGATATCTACCAGGCGCGGTTTTAGAAACTCTGTCACAGAACCCTGCATTGTGTCCTCTCTTTGGTACTAAGCTTTACTTAGAGTAAAGCTCGACGATCAGGTGTTCGTTAATGTCCGCAGACAGATCGGTACGCTCAGGAATACGCTTGAACACACCTTCCATCTTAGTCGCATCAACTTCCAGCCAGGTTGGCTTTTCACGCTGCTCAGCCAGCTCCAGAGCGGCCTTCACGCGAGATTGCTTTTTGGCTTTCTCACGGATGCTTACGACATCATTCGGAGATACCTGATAAGAAGCGATGTTAACAACGCGACCGTTTACCATTACAGATTTGTGGCTAACCAGCTGACGTGCTTCTGCACGAGTGGCACCAAAGCCCATACGGTAAACTACGTTATCCAGACGACCTTCCAGCAGAGCTAACAGGTTTTCACCGGTGTTGCCTTTCAGACGCGCTGCTTCTTTATAGTAGTTACGGAACTGACGCTCCAGCACGCCGTAGATACGACGAACTTTTTGCTTTTCACGTAACTGGCCGCCGTAATCAGACAGACGCGGTTTACGCGCACCATGCTGACCAGGGGCTTGTTCAATTTTGCACTTGGAATCAATCGCGCGAACGCCAGACTTAAGGAATAAGTCAGTGCCCTCACGACGGCTCAGCTTGAGCTTAGGACCCAAATATCTTGCCATTTTCTTTCTCCAACTAACCTAAAAAACGGAACGTTAAACGCGACGTTTTTTCGGCGGACGACAACCGTTGTGAGGGATCGGAGTCACATCAGTAATATTAGTGATGCGGAAACCAGCGGCGTTCAGAGCACGAATAGTAGATTCGCGGCCTGGACCCGGACCCTTAACCATAACTTCCAGGTTCTTAATACCGTAATCTTTCACGGCTTCTGCACAGCGCTCTGCAGCGACCTGAGCAGCAAACGGAGTAGATTTACGTGAACCGCGGAAACCGGAACCACCGGCGGTTGCCCAACCCAGTGCGTTACCCTGACGATCAGTAATAGTAACGATGGTGTTGTTAAAAGACGCATGGACATGAGCCACGCCATCTGAGACTTGTTTTCTTACACGCTTACGTGCACGAACTGGTGCCTTTGCCATTATTTACTCACCCCGATTATTTCTTGATCGGTTTACGCGGACCCTTACGGGTACGTGCGTTGGTCTTAGTACGCTGACCGCGCACCGGCAGACCACGACGATGGCGTAAACCACGGTAGCAACCAAGGTCCATCAGACGCTTGATGCTCAGGGTGATTTCACGGCGCAGATCACCTTCAACAACGAATTTACCAACTGCTTCACGCAGCTGATCAATTTGTTCTTCAGACAGCTCACTGATCTTAACATTTTCAGCGATGCCCGTTTCAGCACAGATGGCTTTAGAACGGGTTTTGCCGATACCGAAGATCGAAGTTAATGCGATAACGGTATGTTTTTGATCAGGAATGTTAATGCCTGCTATACGGGCCACTATGCACTCCTATAATTAAATAAATGCGTACCATGCTGAAAAGCCCGTTTTCAGGATACTCAAATGGAAACGCATCGACATACAAAAGATTGGCTGGCTAATCTAGCCAGCTCAACCCGACTTTGCAAGAAAAATATGTGACTTAATCAGCCCTGGCGCTGTTTATGCTTAGGCTCGGAGCTGCAGATCACACGTACGACACCGTCGCGACGAATGATTTTGCAGTTACGACATAATTTCTTGACGGAAGCACGAACTTTCATTTTTACTCTCCGTAACTTCTCAAGCTACTGAATTAACGGCCATAGCCTTTCAGGTTAGCTTTCTTCAATGCAGACTCGTACTGACTGGACATCATCAGAGTTTGCACTTGAGCCATAAAGTCCATGATGACAACCACTACAATCAGCAGCGAGGTGCCGCCAAAGTAGAAGGGAACCTTCATGGCATCACGCATGAACTCCGGGATCAGGCAGATAAAAGTAATATACAGTGCGCCGATTAAGGTCAGACGTGTCATTACTTTATCGATGTACTTCGCCGTTTGCTCTCCCGGACGAATTCCCGGTACGAATGCACCAGACTTCTTCAGGTTATCTGCTGTTTCACGCGGGTTGAAAACCAACGCCGTGTAGAAGAAACAGAAGAAGATGATTGCAGTCGCATAGAGTAGCACATAAAGCGGCTGTCCTGGCTGCAAATACAGCGAAATTGTTGTCAGCCAGTTCCAACCGGTACCGCCCCCGAACCAGGATGCTATCGTCGCCGGGAACAGGATAATGCTGGAAGCAAAGATGGCTGGGATTACGCCCGCCATGTTCACTTTCAACGGTAAATGTGTGCTCTGTGCAGCATATACACGACGACCTTGCTGACGTTTAGCGTAGTTGACCACAATGCGGCGCTGGCCACGCTCAACGAAAATAACAAAGAACGTCACTGCAAATACAAGAACTGCAACCAACAGCAACAGAAGGAAGTGCAGGTCGCCTTGCCGCGCTTGCTCGATGGTATGGCCAATGGCCGGCGGTAAACCCGCAACAATACCCGCGAAGATAATGATTGAAATACCGTTACCGATACCTCGTTCAGTAATCTGTTCGCCCAGCCACATCAGGAACATAGTTCCGGTAACCAGACTTACAACAGCGGTAAAGTAGAAAGCAAAGCCTGGATTTAATACCAGGCCCTGCATTCCAGGCATATTCGGCAGACCGGTAGCAATACCGATCGACTGGAATATAGCCAGAACCAGTGTGCCGTAGCGAGTGTACTGGCTGATCTTACGACGACCAGCTTCACCCTCTTTCTTAATCTCGGCCAACGCGGGATGAACCACCGTCAGCAGCTGGATAATAATAGAGGCCGAAATATACGGCATAATACCCAGCGCGAAGATTGAGGCACGACTGAGAGCACCACCAGAGAACATGTTAAACATTTCAATGATGGTGCCACGCTGTTGCTCAAGCAGTTTGGCAAGTACAGTGGCATCGATACCGGGGATTGGAATAAAAGAGCCAATACGGAAGACAATCAGTGCACCGATTACAAACAACAGTCTGCGCTTCAGTTCACCAAAGCCACCTTTGGCACTTTGAAAATCTAATCCCGGTTGCTTTGCCATCTGCTACTTATTCCTCGATTTTACCGCCAGCAGCTTCGATTGCAGCACGAGCACCTTTGGTGACACGCAGACCACGAATCGTAACAGGTGCAGATACTTCACCAGACAGGATCACTTTCGCGAACTCAATCTGTACACCGATGATGTTAGCTGCTTTCAGCGTGTTCAGGTCGACGATACCGCCTTCCACTTTCGCCAGATCAGACAGACGCACTTCTGCAGTCACGAATGATTTGCGCGAGGTGAAGCCGAACTTCGGCAGACGACGGTACAGAGGCATCTGACCACCCTCGAAACCACGACGTACGCCACCGCCAGAACGAGACTTCTGACCTTTGTGACCACGACCGCCGGTTTTACCGAGGCCAGAACCGATACCACGGCCCAGACGCTTGGAAGCGTGTTTAGACCCTTCGGCCGGAGACAGAGTGTTTAAACGCATCTCTTACTCCTCCACTTTCAGCATGTAAGAAATCGCGTTGATCATACCGCGTACAGCTGGCGTGTCTTCACGCTCAACGGTGTGACCAATACGACGCAGACCCAGACCAACCAGAGTGGCTTTGTGCTTAGGCAGGCGGCCGATTGAGCTACGGGTTTGTGTAATTTTGATTGTCTTAGCCATCGTGATTACCCCAGAATTTCTTCAACGGATTTACCACGCTTGGCAGCAACCATATCCGGAGACTTCATATTGCCCAGGCCGTCGATAGTTGCACGAACCACGTTGATCGGGTTAGTGGAACCATAGGCTTTAGCCAGAACGTTATGAACTCCAGCGACTTCCAGAACGGCGCGCATTGCACCGCCGGCGATGATACCGGTACCTTCAGAAGCCGGCTGCATGAACACACGAGAACCCGTGTGCGCACCTTTAACCGGGTGCTGCAGGGTGCCGTGAGTCAGCGCGACATTAACCATATTGCGACGAGCTTTTTCCATCGCTTTCTGGATCGCTGCTGGAACTTCACGCGCTTTACCGTAACCAAAACCAACGCGGCCGTTACCATCACCCACTACAGTCAGAGCGGTGAAGGAGAAAATACGACCACCTTTCACAGTTTTAGAGACACGGTTTACCGCGATCAGTTTTTCCTGCAGGTCGCCAGCTTGTTTCTCGATGTGTGCCATCTTAGACCTCTACCTTAGAACTGAAGGCCAGCTTCACGAGCAGCATCTGCAAGTGCCTGGACGCGACCATGATATTGGAAACCGGAACGGTCGAAAGAAACATCTTTGATGCCTTTTTCGATAGCGCGCTCAGCCAGAGCTTTACCTACAGCTGCAGCGGCGTCTTTGTTACCGGTATACTTCAGTTGTTCAGCGATAGCTTTTTCTACAGTAGAAGCAGCAACCAGAACTTCGGAACCGTTCGGGGCGATTACCTGTGCGTAAATGTGACGCGGGGTACGATGTACCACCAGGCGAGTAGCACCCAGCTCTTTGAGCTTGCGACGTGCACGGGTCGCACGACGGATACGAGCAGATTTCTTATCCATAGTGTTACCTTACTTCTTCTTAGCCTCTTTGGTACGCACGACTTCGTCGGCGTAACGAACACCCTTGCCTTTGTAAGGCTCAGGACGACGGTAGGCGCGCAGATCAGCTGCAACCTGACCAATCAGCTGTTTATCAGCGCCTTTCAGCACGATCTCAGTCTGAGTTGGACATTCAGCAGTGATGCCGGCCGGCAGTGCATGGTCAACCGGGTGAGAGAAGCCCAGGGCCAGACTCACAGAGTTGCCTTTAACAGCTGCACGATAACCAACACCAACCAGTTGCAGCTTCTTGGTGAAGCCTTCGGTAACACCGATAACCATGCCGTTCAGCAGCGCACGGGCAGTACCTGCCTGTGCCCAACCATCCGCATAACCTTCGCGTGGAGCGAAAGTCAGGGCGTTGTCTGCATGCTTAACTTCTACAGCACTGTTGATAGTACGAGTCAGCTCGCCGTTTTTGCCTTTGATCGAAACTTCCTGACCGTTGAGTTTTACCTCTACGCCGGCAGGAACAACGACAGGTGCTTTTGCAACACGAGACATTTTATCCTCCGATTACGCTACGTAGCAGATAATTTCGCCACCAAGACCAGCCTGGCGCGCTGCACGATCAGTCATGACACCTTTAGAGGTAGAAATTACAGCAATGCCCAGACCGGCCATAACTTTTGGCAGCTCATCTTTTTTCTTATAGATGCGCAGACCTGGACGGCTAACACGCTGAATGCTTTCTACAACAGCTTTACCCTGGAAGTACTTAAGAGTCAGTTCCAGTTCCGGCTTGATGTCGCCTTCGATTTTAAAATCTTGAATATAGCCTTCTTCCTTCAGCACGTTGGCAATTGCCACTTTCAGCTTGGAGGAAGGCATAGAGACCGCAACTTTGTTCGCGGCCTGACCGTTACGGATACGGGTCAGCATATCCGCGATCGGATCTTGCATGCTCATCTGTGTTACTCCCGTGATTCAAATGGTGACAATTACCAGCTAGCCTTTTTCAGACCCGGGATTTCACCGCGCATTGCGGCTTCACGGACCTTGATACGGCTCAACCCAAACTTCCGCAGGAAACCGTGCGGACGACCTGTCTGACGGCAGCGGTTACGCTGACGTGAAGGGCTGGAATCACGCGGCAGACTCTGCAGCTTGAGAACGGCGTTCCAACGGTCTTCGTCGGATGCGTTCACATCAGAAATGATCGCTTTCAGTTCAGCGCGTTTTGCGAAGAACTTGTCTGCTAATTTCACACGCTTAACTTCGCGTGCTTTCATAGATTGCTTAGCCATTAAGTAACCCTACCTTACTTGCGGAACGGGAAGTCAAAGGCAGCCAGCAGAGCACGGCCTTCATCATCAGATTTCGCAGTAGTGGTAATGGTGATATCCAAACCACGAACGCGATCGACTTTGTCGTAGTCGATTTCTGGGAAGATGATCTGCTCACGAACGCCCATGCTGTAGTTACCACGACCGTCGAAAGACTTCGCGGACAGACCACGGAAGTCACGGATACGCGGTACAGCAATAGTGATCAGACGCTCAAAGAACTCCCACATGCGCTCGCCACGCAGAGTTACTTTACAGCCGATCGGATAGCCCTGACGGATTTTGAAGCCTGCAACTGATTTGCGTGCTTTGGTGATCAGCGGTTTTTGACCGGAGATTGCTGCCAGGTCAGCTGCTGCGTTATCCAGCAGTTTCTTGTCAGCGATCGCTTCACCAACACCCATGTTCAGGGTGATCTTCTCGACCCGAGGGACTTGCATGACAGAATTGTAGCCAAACTCTGTCATGAGTTTCTGGACTACTTCGTCTTTGTAGTAATCATGCAGTTTCGCCATCGTACTACTCCAAATTACTTGATAGTTTCGCTGTTAGACTTGAAGAAACGGACTTTTTTACCGTCTTCGAATCTAAAGCCTACACGGTCAGCCTTGCCGGTTGCCGCATTGAAGATTGCAACGTTAGAAACCTGAATAGCAGCTTCTTTTTCAACGATGCCGCCTGGTTGGTTCAGAGCCGGAACCGGCTTCTGGTGTTTCTTAACCAGGTTGATACCTTCAACGATGACCTTACCAGAAGTCAGGACATTCTTTACTTTACCGCGTTTACCTTTGTCTTTACCGGTAAGCACGATAACTTCGTCGTTACGACGGATTTTCGCTGCCATTGTTCGCTCCTTAGAGTACTTCTGGTGCCAGAGAGATAATTTTCATGAACTTTTCAGTACGAAGTTCACGAGTTACCGGCCCAAAAATACGCGTTCCGATAGGCTGCTCGCTGTTATTGTTCAGAATAACGCATGCATTACCATCGAAGCGAATGACAGAACCGTCCGGGCGACGAACACCCTTCCTGGTGCGCACCACTACCGCTTTCAGGACATCACCTTTTTTCACCTTGCCACGCGGAATTGCTTCCTTGATGGTCACTTTGATGATATCGCCGACGCCTGCGTAGCGACGGTGCGAGCCACCCAGAACCTTGATACACATTACGCGACGTGCACCGGAGTTGTCGGCGACGTTCAGCATAGTCTGTTCTTGGATCATTTTAGTGCTCCGCTAATGTCAACTACTACTTCGGGACCCAAACCTCAGGTCGTTAAAAAGCCCCATAATTGAGGGCGCGGCATTATAACACCGGTTCTCGCAGATGGGTAGAAAAAATGAACGGCTCCATAGAGCCGTTCATTTTGTTTTTAGAGGAAGCGGATTCTATTACAGAATCGCTTTCTCTACAACGCGAACCAGAGTCCAGGACTTAGTCTTGGACAGTGGACGGGTTTCGCGGATTTCAACCACGTCACCAATACCACACTCGTTGTTCTCGTCATGGATGTGCAGCTTAGTCGTACGCTTAATGAATTTACCGTAGATCGGGTGCTTCACGAAACGCTCGATAGCAACAACAGCAGATTTCTGCATTTTGTCACTAACAACACGACCCTGCAGAGTACGGATTTTATCGGTCATTACGCCGCCTTCTCAGTCAGTAAAGTCTTAACGCGTGCAACATCACGGCGAACTTGCTTCAGCAGATGGGTCTGCTGCAGCTGGCCAGATGCTGCCTGCATGCGCAGGTTAAACTGCTCGCGCAGGAGGTTAAGCAGCTCAGTGTTCAGCTCTTCAACGCTTTTTTCACGCAGCTCAGTTGCTTTCATTACATCACCGTCTTAGTTACAAAGGTGGTTTTGATAGGCAGTTTTGCTGCTGCCAGCTTGAATGCTTCACGGGCCAGCTCTTCCGGTACACCGTCCATTTCATACAGGACTTTACCAGGCTGGATCAGGGCAACCCAATACTCCACGTTACCCTTACCTTTACCCATACGCACTTCCAGCGGCTTCTCGGTGATTGGTTTGTCCGGGAATACACGGATCCAAATCTTACCTTGACGCTTAACTGCACGGGTCATAGCACGACGTGCTGCTTCGATCTGACGAGCAGTCAGACGACCACGGCCAACAGCTTTCAGACCGAAAGTACCGAAGCTAACATCCGTACCCTGCGCCAGACCGCGGTTACGGCCTTTGTGCACTTTACGGAATTTCGTACGCTTTGGTTGTAACATCAGCGACTCTCCTTACTTACGGCCTTTACGCTGCTGCTTTTTAGGTTGAGCAGCCGGTTCCGGTTGTTCAACAGCAGCCATACCACCCAGGATCTCACCTTTGAAGATCCATACCTTAACGCCGATTACACCATAAGTGGTGTGCGCTTCAGAGGTGTTGTAGTCAATGTCAGCACGCAGAGTGTGCAGCGGTACACGACCTTCACGGTACCATTCGGTACGTGCGATCTCAGCACCGCCCAGACGGCCGCTAACTTCAACTTTGATACCTTTAGCGCCCAGACGCATTGCGTTCTGTACAGCACGCTTCATCGCACGACGGAACATCACACGACGCTCCAGCTGTGAAGTGATGCTGTCAGCAACCAGTTTTGCGTCCAGTTCCGGTTTACGGACTTCGGCGATATTGATCTGTGCAGGAACGCCAGCGATGTTCGCTACGACCGTGCGCAGTTTTTCAACGTCTTCACCTTTTTTACCGATAACGATACCCGGGCGAGCGGTGTGAATGGTCACACGGATGCTCTTAGCCGGACGCTCGATAACGATGCGAGATACAGACGCTTTTGCCAGTTCTTTGTTCAGGAACTGACGTACTTTAAAGTCGCTGTCCAGGTTGTCAGCGAATTCTTTGGTGTTCGCAAACCAGGTAGAGTTCCATGGTTTTACAATACCCAGGCGAATACCATTAGGATGTACTTTCTGACCCATTGCTAGTCTCCAGAGTCTCAGCGATCGGACACAACCACAGTAATGTGGCTGGTGCGCTTCAGGATGCGATCTGCACGACCTTTAGCACGCGGCATAATGCGCTTCATGCTAGGGCCTTCATCTACGAAAATTTTCGCAACTTTCAGATCGTCGATATCAGCGCCATCGTTGTGTTCGGCGTTAGCAATGGCAGATTCCAGGACTTTCTTAACCAGTACAGCCGCTTTCTTGTTGGTGTAAGTCAGAATATCCAGAGCCTGCGACACTTTCTTACCGCGAATCAGGTCAGCAACAAGGCGAACCTTCTGAGCAGAAGAACGAGCATGGCGATGTTGAGCAATAGTTTCCATCTCTTCCTCCTACTTATTTCTTCTTGGCTTTCTTATCAGCAGCGTGGCCGCGATAAGTACGTGTCGGTGCAAATTCACCCAGCTTGTGGCCGACCATTTCGTCGGAAACAAAGACAGGAACGTGCTGACGACCATTATGGACAGCGATGGTCAAACCGATCATGTTAGGGAAGATCGTTGAACGACGGGACCAAGTGCGCAGGGGCTTCTTGTCACCGCTTTCCACCGCTTTCTCTACCTTCTTCAGCAAGTGCAGGTCAATAAAAGGACCTTTCTTGAGAGAACGTGGCATGGCTTATCCTCTAAAATTATTTGCTACGGCGACGTACGATAAATTTATCAGTACGCTTGTTGCTACGGGTCTTCTTACCTTTGGTCTGAACGCCCCACGGAGTTACCGGGTGCTTACCAAAGTTACGACCTTCACCACCACCGTGCGGGTGATCGACTGGGTTCATCGCAGTACCGCGAACGGTAGGACGAACACCACGCCAACGGGTTGCACCGGCTTTACCCAGAACGCGCAGCATGTGCTCAGCGTTACCGACTTCGCCCAGGGTTGCGCGGCAGTCAGCTTCGACTTTACGCATTTCGCCTGAACGCAGACGCAGGGTAACGTAGGAACCTTCACGCGCAACGATCTGCACGTAAGCACCAGCAGAACGGGCAATCTGACCGCCTTTACCTGGTTTCATTTCTACGTTGTGCACGGTTGAACCAACCGGGATGTTACGCATCGGCAGGGTGTTACCTGCTTTGATCGCAGCATCAACGCCAGACTGAATCTGGTCGCCAGCTTTCAGGCCTTTAGGGGCCAGGATGTAACGGCGCTCGCCATCTTTGTACAGAACCAGTGCGATGTTCGCAGAACGGTTCGGATCGTACTCAAGACGCTCAACAACTGCCGGGATACCATCTTTGTTGCGTTTGAAGTCAACAATACGGTAAGCCTGCTTGTGACCACCACCGATATGACGGGTAGTGATACGACCATTGTTGTTACGACCACCGGATTTGCTGTTTTTTTCAACCAGCGCGGCAAAAGGCTTGCCTTTGTGCAGCTCAGGGTTCACCACTTTAACAACGTGACGACGACCCGGAGATGTCGGTTTACATTTAACAACTGCCATTGTCTTTCTCCTCCGACTTACTCAGCGCCGCCGACGAAGTCCAGGTTCTGGCCTTCTTTCAGGGTGACGTAAGCTTTTTTCCAGTCGCTACGACGACCGATACGCTGTCCGTGACGCTTAACTTTACCCTTAACAACCAGGGTGTTTACGTCTTTCACTTCTACTTCGAACAGTTTCTCAACAGCAGCAACGATCTCTGCTTTGGTCGCGTCTTTGGCAACTTTGAGAACGATGGTATTGGTTTTTTCCATCGCGGTTGATGCTTTTTCAGATACGTGCGGCGCGCGCAGTACTTTCAGCAGACGTTCTTCACGGATCATGCCAGCATCTCCTCAACTTGCTTAACTGCTTCTGCAGTCATAACGACTTTGTCGAAGGCGATCAGGCTAACTGGGTCGATACCCGCTGCATCACGCACGTCAACCTTGTACAGGTTACGCGCAGCCAGGAACAGATTCTCATCCAGTTCACCGGTGATGATCAGCACGTCTTCCAGCGCCATGTCTTTCAGTTTCTGTACCAGCAGCTTAGTTTTAGGCGCTTCAACAGAGAACGACTCGACAACGATCAGACGGTCCTGACGTACCAGCTCGGACAGGATGCTTTTCAGCGCGCCGCGGTACATCTTTTTGTTAACTTTTTGACTGTGGTCCTGTGGACGCGCAGCGAAGGTCACGCCACCTGAACGCCAGATCGGGCTCTTGATAGAACCTGAACGCGCACGGCCGGTGCCTTTCTGACGCCATGGCTTTTTGCCTGAACCAGTTACTTCAGCACGAGTTTTCTGCGCGCGAGTACCCTGACGAGCACCTGCAGCGTAAGCAACAACAACCTGGTGAACCAGCGCTTCGTTGAAATCACGACCGAAGGTAGTTTCGGAAACAGTCAGCGCGCTCTGCGCGTCTTTCAGTACTAATTCCATTGCTATCCCCTTACGCCTTCACAGCTGGTTTAACAATCAGGTCGCTGCCGGTTGCACCCGGGACAGCACCTTTGACCAGCAGCAGGTTGCGCTCAGCGTCAACACGTACTACTTCCAGGCTCTGAACGGTTACGCGCTCATTACCCAGCTGACCAGCCATTTTCTTGCCTTTGAACACTTTGCCCGGAGTCTGGTTCTGACCGATAGAACCCGGAACGCGGTGAGACAAGGAGTTACCGTGTGTAGCGTCCTGGGTACGGAAGTTCCAGCGCTTAACGGTACCTGCGAAACCTTTACCTTTAGAGGTACCGGTAACGTCTACTTTTTTAACGTCAGCGAAAATTTCAACACTGATGCTCTGGCCAACAGAGTATTCTTCACCTTCGGTGCGGAATTCCCACAGACCACGGCCAGCTTCAACGCCAGCTTTAGCAAAATGACCTGCTTCCGGCTTACCAACACGGTTTGCTTTTTTCGCACCGGTGGTAACCTGGATCGCCTGGTAACCATCGTTTTCCAGACCTTTGACCTGGGTAACGCGGTTTGCTTCAACTTCGATTACGGTTACTGGGATTGAAACGCCTTCTTCAGTGAAGATGCGCGTCATGCCCACTTTTTTACCGACTAAACCAATCATTGTATCAACCTCTCAATCGCTCGATGACCTGATTAACCCAGGCTGATCTGCACGTCAACACCGGCAGCCAGATCCAGACGCATCAGAGCATCAACGGTTTTTTCAGTTGGCTCAACGATGTCTACCAGACGCTTGTGAGTGCGGATTTCGTACTGATCACGCGCATCTTTGTTAACGTGCGGAGAGATCAGAACGGTGAAGCGCTCTTTGCGAGTCGGCAGCGGGATCGGACCACGTACCTGCGCACCAGTGCGCTTGGCAGTCTCGACGATTTCCGCGGTTGATTGATCGATCAGGCGATGATCAAACGCTTTAAGACGGATACGGATTCTTTGGTTCGACATGAGACCAAGGCTCCAAACATTTTATAAACGAAAAAAATTACTACCCGCACCCATTACGATTGATGGGGGAGTGTAATCGTTCAGCATATAACTCCCCAATCGGGAGTATTGTCAGGCGATACACTAATCGCTATCGCCTGCGATTCTGCTCGAATCGCGCCACACCAATATCGGCAGGCCCGCGCATTATACGCAAATCTGTTCAGGAAGCAACCCATGCTGCGTTTTTAACCGCAAAAGCGCGCGCCAGTAAAAAAGCCCGCACGGGGCGGGCTGCAATCAACAGTTGGAACGGCACGGCAAACGCTACTTATCGCCCTCTTCTTTCAGCTGGGCCTGCAGATAGTTTTGCAGACCCAATTTCTGAATCAGGTCGAGCTCGGTTTCCAGCCAGTCGATATGGTGCTCTTCATCCGCCAGAATCTCGATCATCATGTCGCGGCTGACGTAATCATGAACTTTATCGGCGTACGCAATCGCTTCGCGTAAGTCTTTCGCCCCTTCCAGTTCGAGCGTCAGATCCGATTGCAGCATTTCCGGTACGTCTTCACCAATGCGCAGCCGGCCGAGATCCTGCAGATTAGGAATGCCTTCGAGAAACAAAATGCGTTCGATGTACTTGTCCGCATGTTTCATTTCATCAATGGATTCATGGTATTCGACATCGTTGAGGCGTATCAGGCCCCAGTTTTTGAACATGCGCGCATGTAGAAAGTACTGATTGATTGCAACCAGTTCATTTCCCAGCAATTTATTGAGGTGAGTAATGATTTTGCCGTCGCCCTTCATTGTGCTTCCTCCGCTTGCAGATAAATAGAGCGTAGATGCGGATAAAAAGAAGTCAAAAAAACGCGACAGTTTTTGGGGTTATTCAGGCGAAGCGGATGTGCAGTTATGCTATCTCTTTGTAAAGCGGCACGTTTTGCATTTCATCATCCATAATCTCGCGCGCCACGCGAATACACTTGCCGCACTGCTTGCCGATAGGCACCAGCTGGCGCAGTTGCTGAATCGATTTGGGTTGATAACGGCGGACAACTTCACGCAGGGTTCGGTCGCTTACGGCATTACACAGACAGACGTACATTTACAGCCCACTCCAGTACAATTTCTGATCAAAGTGTAAATGAGAATGGTTTTTATTTCAACGTAGCTTTTGTGTGGGATTAGGCGTGCCGGTCAATGCAAAGCAAAAAAAAGAGCACCGAAGTGCTCTTTTTCATGCTGCGGTGGCAACCGGAGCTGCCACCGTTATTAACGCAATTAAGCGAGAACTTCAGCAACAACGCCCGCGCCGACGGTACGGCCGCCTTCGCGGATTGCGAAACGCAGACCCTGGTCCATCGCGATTGGGTGGATCAGCTCAACGGTCATTTTGATGTTGTCGCCTGGCATTACCATCTCAACGCCTTCTGGCAGTTCGATGTTGCCGGTCACATCAGTAGTACGGAAGTAGAACTGTGGACGGTAGCCTTTGAAGAACGGAGTATGACGGCCGCCTTCGTCTTTAGACAGTACGTACACTTCTGATACGAACTTGGTGTGTGGCTTGATGGTGCCTGGCTTAGCCAGAACCTGACCACGCTGGATCTCTTCACGCTTGATACCGCGCAGCAGAACACCACAGTTCTCGCCTGCCTGACCCTGGTCCAGCAGTTTGCGGAACATTTCAACACCGGTACAGGTAGACTTAGCAGTCGCTTTGATACCAACGATTTCTACTTCGTCGCCCACTTTCACGATGCCGCGCTCAACACGACCGGTAACAACGGTACCACGGCCAGAGATTGAGAATACGTCTTCGATTGGCAGCAGGAACGGCAGATCGATAGCACGTACTGGATCTGGAATGTAAGTATCCAAGTGACCAGCCAGCTCAACGACTTTCGCTTCCCACTCAGCGTCGCCTTCCAGCGCTTTCAGCGCAGAACCGCGTACGATTGGGGTATCGTCGCCTGGGAAGTCGTACTGAGACAGCAGATCGCGAACTTCCATCTCAACCAGTTCCAGCAGCTCTTCGTCATCAACCATGTCGCACTTGTTCAGGAACACGATGATGTAAGGAACGCCAACCTGACGGCCCAGCAGGATGTGCTCACGGGTCTGAGGCATTGGGCCATCAGTCGCAGCAACAACCAGGATCGCGCCGTCCATCTGCGCAGCACCGGTGATCATGTTTTTCACATAGTCGGCGTGGCCTGGGCAGTCAACGTGTGCGTAGTGACGGGTCGGGGTTTCATATTCAACGTGAGAGGTGTTGATGGTGATACCACGAGCCTTCTCTTCTGGCGCGTTATCGATCTGATCGAATGCACGAGCCTGGCCGCCGTAGGTTTTAGCCAGAACGGTGGTGATGGCTGCAGTCAGGGTGGTTTTACCGTGGTCAACGTGACCGATGGTGCCCACGTTTACGTGCAGTTTGTTACGTTGAAATTGCTCTTTCGCCATGGCGATAATCCTTACGTTATGCCTTCATCAATGATGAAGGCATCAGTTCACAATTTTTAAACCGTAGCCTTATTTGCTACGAGCTTCAATAACGGCCTGAGCGACGTTGTTCGGCGCATCATCGTACTTCAGGAACTCCATGGAGTAAGAAGCACGGCCTTTGGTCAGAGAACGCAACTGAGTCGCGTATCCGAACATTTCAGACAGCGGAACTTCAGCGTGAATCTGAACGCCAGTCGCGTTAGATTCCTGACCTTTCAGCATACCACGACGGCGGCTCAGGTCACCGATAACGTCACCGGTGTTCTCTTCTGGGGTTTCTACTTCAACCTTCATGATTGGCTCAAGCAGAACCGGCTGTGCTTTCTTAAAGCCATCTTTGAAGGCGATAGAAGCGGCCAGTTTAAACGCCAGCTCAGAGGAGTCAACGTCATGGTAAGAACCGAAGTGCAGGCGCACGCCCAGATCAACTACCGGGTAACCGGCCAGTGGACCAGACTTCAGCTGCTCCTGGATACCTTTATCAACCGCAGGGATGTATTCACCAGGAATCACACCACCTTTGATATCGTTGACAAATTCGTAGCCTTTCGGATTCGAACCCGGCTCCAGTGGGTACATGTCGATAACAACATGACCGTACTGACCACGACCACCAGACTGCTTGGCGTGTTTACCTTCGATATCGGTAACTTTAGAGCGAATCGCTTCGCGGTAAGCAACCTGAGGTTTACCGACGTTCGCTTCAACGTTGAATTCACGCTTCATGCGGTCAACGATGATGTCGAGGTGCAGCTCACCCATACCAGCGATGATGGTCTGGTTAGACTCTTCGTCAGTCCATACGCGGAATGACGGGTCTTCTTTCGCCAGACGACCCAGAGCCAGACCCATTTTTTCCTGGTCAGCTTTGGTTTTCGGCTCAACGGCGATGGAAATTACCGGCTCAGGGAATTCCATACGCTCCAGAATGATCGGGTTAGAGGGATCACACAGAGTATCACCGGTGATCACGTCTTTCAGACCGATTGCTGCAGCGATGTCGCCTGCGCGAACTTCGCTGATCTCTTCACGTTTGTTGGCGTGCATCTGAACGATACGACCGAAACGCTCACGTGCAGATTTCACGGAGTTCAGTACGGTATCGCCCGAGTTAACCACACCCGAGTAAACGCGGAAGAAGGTCAGGTTACCTACGAACGGGTCGTTGGCAATTTTGAACGCCAGCGCAGAGAACGGCTCGTCGTCAGTTGCGTGACGCTCAGCCGGGGTATCTTTACCGTCGTCCAGGATACCGTTGATCGCCGGAACGTCAGTTGGTGCTGGCAGATATTCAACGACTGCATCCAGCATCGCCTGAACACCTTTGTTCTTAAATGCAGAACCACAGGTCACGAGGATGATCTCGTTGTTCAGTACGCGCTTACGCAGAGCAGATTTGATCTCTTCTTCAGACAGTTCTTCACCGCTAAAGAATTTCTCCATCAGCTCTTCAGAAGCTTCAGCAGCTGCTTCAATCAGCTTGCCACGCCACTCTTCAGCCAGTTCCTGCAACTCAGCACGGATATCTTCGTAAACGAAGGTAGTACCCTGATCGGCGTCGTTCCAGTTGATCTCTTTCATCTTGATCAGGTCAACAACACCGGTGAAGTTCTCTTCTGCGCCGATAGCCAGCTGCAGTGGAACCGGAGTTGCGCCCAGACGTGATTCGATCTGACCAACAACTTTCAGGAAGTTCGCACCCATACGGTCCATTTTGTTAACGAACGCGATACGTGGAACTTTATATTTGTTTGCCTGACGCCATACGGTTTCAGACTGCGGCTGCACGCCACCTACTGCACAGTAAACCATTACTGCGCCGTCGAGCACACGCATAGAACGTTCTACTTCGATGGTGAAGTCAACGTGACCCGGGGTGTCGATGATGTTGATGCGGTGCGGCTCAAACTGCTTCGCCATACCTGACCAGAACGCAGTGGTCGCTGCAGAGGTGATGGTAATACCACGCTCCTGCTCCTGCGCCATCCAGTCCATGGTTGCAGCGCCATCGTGCACTTCACCGATTTTGTGGTTAACACCGGTGTAGAACAGGATACGCTCGGTGGTAGTGGTTTTACCGGCGTCAATGTGTGCGCTGATACCGATGTTACGGTAGCGCGCAATGGGTGTTGTACGAGCCATTTGATTCCTCTGATTCTCGGACGTTCAATGTAAGTCGACCCCAGCGGGTTGGCTGAATGAGCGCCCGCTGGTTTAACAACAACTACGTGGCGATTACCAGCGGTAGTGTGCGAACGCCTTGTTGGCTTCAGCCATACGGTGAACGTCTTCACGTTTCTTCACTGCAGTACCTTTGTTTTCTGCAGCGTCAGAAAGTTCGTTCGCCAGGCGGAGAGCCATCGATTTATCACCGCGTTTACGAGCAGCTTCTACGATCCAACGCATTGCCAGGGCATTACGACGAACCGGACGGACTTCAACTGGAACCTGGTAGGTTGAACCACCAACGCGACGTGACTTAACTTCGACAGTCGGACGTACGTTTTCGAGTGCAACTTCGAAAGCTTCCAGACCATCTTTACCAGCACGTTGAGCCAGGGTATCAAGTGCGGTATAGACGATTGATTCAGCAGTAGATTTTTTACCATCTACCATCAGGATATTTACAAATTTAGCCAGCAGCTCTGATCCGAACTTAGGATCCGGCAGAATTTTACGCTGACCAATGACGCGACGACGTGGCATGGAAATACTCCGTTGTTAATTCAGGATTGTCCAAAACTCTACGAGTTTATTTTGACATTAAAGTTAAAACGTTTGGCCTTACTTAACGGAGAACCATTAAGCCTTTGGCTTCTTCACGCCGTACTTGGAGCGAGCCTGCTTACGGTCTTTAACACCTGAGCAGTCCAGCGCGCCACGAACGGTGTGGTAACGCACACCTGGCAGGTCTTTTACACGACCGCCACGGATCAGGATCACGGAGTGCTCCTGCAGGTTATGACCTTCACCGCCGATGTAGGAGGTGACTTCAAAACCGTTAGTCAAACGCACACGGCAGACTTTACGCAGTGCGGAGTTTGGTTTTTTCGGGGTAGTGGTGTAAACACGAGTACAAACACCACGTTTTTGCGGGCAAGCTTCCAGCGCCGGCACGTTGCTTTTAGCAACCTGACGAACGCGTGGTTTGCGAACCAGCTGGTTAACTGTTGCCATTAAATAGCTCCTGGATTTAGCTTTTGCTTCGTAAACACGTAATAAATCGCCTCGTATTACTACGAGGAGGCAGAATTTTAGGGCTGTGCCCATAGGGTGTCAAGAAATAACCAGGTTTTACCCTTCACCAGGCCACTTGTTGTGGATGCTTCGTCGTCAGCGTAACGAAACCAGTATAGTTCAGACGCGACACATTGGTCGAAATTTGCGCAGTCAGCCCGCGCGCCATCACGTCTTCTTCTAATACCCACAGCGTGGCGGGCGACGCCAGCAGCTGCTGCAGCTTCTCACTGCCTGCCAGCGCGGCCGTCACACCATCCTGTAACAGCAGCACGTCATCGCCCTCCTGTAACAGCAGCAGCAGGCTATCGAAATCGCATTGCCAGGGAGAGTGCAGCAGGGTGTAGAGCATGGTCAGTTCTCAGAAACGGAGGATACGGTCATAAGTTGCCAGCGTCTGGCGCAGCGCGGCAGGTTCCAGCAGCTGCGCATCCAGCACGCGCGCTGCCGTGAGGCTCAGGCCACGTGCCAGCAGTGACGCCTGACAGATATAGCAGCGATCGATGTCGTATAGCGCCAGCACGCCAAAGGTCGCAATATAGTCACGCGCCAGAATCTGCGCCGGCTGCTGATCGCGGTTGAGCTGCAGCACGCCGTCGCCAATAAAGAACAGGCCGATATCCTCGCTCAGCGCGCCAGTCGCCAGCACGGCATCCAGCCCTTCCCGGCCAGCACTGCTGCCGTGCGGAGCCTGCGTAAACAGAAACGCCACGCGGTTCATCAGAACTGCACCAGGCGATCGCAGCTCAGCGCGGCTTCCGCCAGCGCGCCCAAGCCGCTAAGGGTAAATCCGGGCTGCAGATTGCTGCCCGCCAGCTGCAGGCGCGCCGCCTCCTGCGCATCGGTCACGCCGCGCCGCAACGCGGCTGCCACACAGATATTCAGCGCCGCGCCACTGTCGTCGCGCAACTGCTGCCAGGCGCGCACCATGTCCACTTCATCGCTGGCCGGCGCGCTGAGCTGGTTAGCATTCAGCACGCCTTCGCGGTAAAAGAACACGCTTTCCAGCTGATGTCCCTGTGCCAGCAGCGCACGGGCAAACAGCAGCGCGCTACTGGCGTGCTGTGTGCCGTAAGCCGGCCCGGTCACCAGCAGCGTGTAGCGCATTAGCGATCCTGCCCCTGCAGATCGCCACTCTTAAACTGGCGGATATACAGATACACGGTGTGCTTAGAAATATTGAGGCGATCGGCCACCTGGTTAATGGCGTCCTTAATATCGAAAATGCCCTTCTCGTACAGATTGAGGACGATCTGGCGATTCTTGGCGTTATTCGACACGTTGCGATCGGCGCTCACCTCTTCAATAGTGAACTCCAGCGTCTGGGTGACCAGATCCTCTACCGAGCTGGCAAAGTTGACGTTGGAATCCACCTGCTGCGTCTCCGGCGGCATGAAAGTCGACATAATCTGCGAAAACGGTACGTCCAGGTTCATATTGATGCACAGCAGGCCAATCACCCGCTGCTGCCGGTTACGAATCGCAATGGTTACCGACTTCATCAGCACGCCACTTTTGGCTCGCGTGAAGTAGGCGCGCGACACATTGCTCTCCGCGCCGTGCATATCATGCAGCATGCGCAGCGCCAGATCGGTAATCGGGGAACCCACTTTGCGGCCGGTATGTTCGCCGTTGGCGATACGCACGGCGGAGCATTTAAGATCTTCCAGAGAGTGCAGCACGATTTCGCAGTGCGAGCCAATCAGCATCGCCAGACCGTCGACCACCGCTTCGTAGGATTTAAGAATATCGTAGTCTGCTTGTTCGAACGGACGCTGCTCCAGTAAATCGAAGTCAGTCAGTTCGCCGGGATTGAATGGATTAGACATCGAAGACATTACCCTAAATGGCTGGAGCCTGTCTCGACAGCATTGGGGCAGACTCATCTTATGATCATTGTGCAGGCGCTAGTCTGGCAAATGTCGCCGTTTTTAGCCAGAGCTTTACTCATCGCGCCGCAAATTCAGGATGAGCGAAAACAAAACCGCCGCCCGAAGGCGGCGGTGCAAGTCAGCTTACTGCGCTTTCTTGTCAGCGGCGGCCGGAGCCTGCGCTTTCTCATCGGCTTTCGGCGCCGGCTTGATGTCGAGCAGCTCAACATCGAACACCAGCGTGGAGTTGGCCGGAATACCCGGCACGCCGTTTTTGCCGTAAGCCAGGTTCGGTGGGATCACCAGCTTGATCTTACCGCCTTTCTTCACGTGCTTCAGACCTTCGGTCCAGCCCGGGATTACGCCGTCCAGACGGAACGACAGCGGCTCGCCGCGCGTGTAAGAGTTGTCGAACTCAGTGCCGTCAATCAGCGTACCTTTGTAGTTAACCACCACGGTATCGCTGTCTTTCGGGGTTTCACCGCTGCCCTCTTTCTCTACCTGATACAGCAGGCCAGATTCGGTTTTCTTCACGCCCTTCTCTTTGGCGAACTTGTCCGCGTAAGCGGTGCCTTTGTCGGCATTCTCTTTCGCGTCTTTTTCCATCTTCGCCTGAGCGGCCCCTTTCACGCGGCCTTCAAACGCCTGCAGCGTCTGCTCAATCTCTTCGTCAGACAGCTTGCTCTTGCCGCCAAACGCATCCTGAACACCGGCAATCAGCTGGTCTTTGTCCAGTTTGATACCCAGTTTCTCCTGCTCCTTCAGAGAGTTGTCCATGTAGCGACCCAGGGAGGCGCCCAGCGCATAGGCTGACTGCTGGTCTTCGTTTTTGAAGGCAGCATTTTTCGGCGCCTGTGGCGCAGCCTGCGCTGCGTCAGCCGGTGCCGCAGTGGTTTCTGCTGCCATTGCCAGCGGTGCATTCAGCGCGACGGCCATGGTGGTAGCTAACAATGTGACTTTAAACAGTGATTTCATCCTTTCTCCAAAACCGAAGCTTCAAAACCTCGGGAATCATTGCGGACAGTGGCCCACACTATAACTTTACGTGGCAGTGGCGAACACTCCCACAGTGTAATTACCCGGTCAACCTCCGACCTTTTTTGCTTCAGGAAGTTTCATCAGAGATATAGGCGCAACGCGGGAATTCAATGCATACGCCAGACCGAAGGTGAAATATCAGGTGATTCTGACACGAAAGACCGTAGAATCACGCCCGACAAGATCAACGCGCAGCACCGTGACAGGAGGAGTGATGATGCAACAACCAGAATGGGATCAACGCCTTGAGACGCTGGAGAGCAAGCTGGCTTTCCAGGAACATACCATTGAGCAGCTCAATCAGACGGTGGTTCAGCACGAGCTGGAAATGAGTAAACTGCGTGAGCAGGTGCGTCTGCTGGTGGATAAAGTGAAGGCCGCCGCCCCGTCCATGGTCGCTTCGCAAGCGGAAGAGACCCCGCCGCCGCACTATTAATATCGCGTGCTTTGCTGCCCAATAAAAAGGCCACCCGCAGGTGGCCTTTTTACGCTTAGTGGTTGCAGCCGCAACCACCGTGGCCGCCGCAGCCGCCGTGACCGTGCTCATGATCGTGACCATGGTCGTGGTCATGATCGTGATGATGGCCGTCAGCGCCATGAACGTGGCCGTGAGCGATCTCTTCTTCCGTGGCTTCACGGATAGCAACCACTTCCACATTGAAGTTCAGGTTCTGACCCGCCAGCATGTGGTTACCATCAACCACCACGTGCTCATCTTCCACTTCGGTGATCTCGACCGGCACCGGGCCCTGGTCGGTTTCTGCCAGGAAGCGCATGCCAACCTGCAGCTCGTCAACGCCCATGAACACGTCTTTCGGTACACGCTGCACCAGGTTGTCATCGTACTGGCCGTACGCGTCGTTTGCCGGGATATGCACGTCAAACTTGTCGCCGACCGCGTGATTTTCCAGCGCTTTTTCCAGACCAGAAATCAGGGAACCATGACCGTGCAGATAATCCAACGGCGCACTCACCGGTGACTCGTCAACCAACACACCGTCTTCGGTACGAACCTGATACGCCAGGCTCACCACCAGGTCTTTTGCTACTTTCATGATATCTCCTAACCGTTGAGAACAAAGAATCCCGTCTCATTGGTCTATTCTCGCGTGCAATAACCAACCAGAAAGGTTCAGTACTGAGGATGCCAACAGTGCTGTTGGACCATACTGCTCAGCGTTAATGGCGCCGATTGTAGCGGAATTCAATACCGCTGTAAGGCTAAGCTTAAAAAAAGCTGCGCCATCGCGCTACTCCGGATGAAAAATGCCAATCACTTGCTCAGTGCTGCGAACCTGATCGCGCGCCTGCTTGTCCGCCTCACGCATCTGGTGGCCGCACTTCACGCACTCCACCACATCGACATTGTTTTCACGCCACATCGCCAGCGTGTCTTTCTCCTGACAGTGCGGACAAACCGCACCGGCAATAAAACGTTTACGCATAGTGTTTCCTGCCCGTCATCAGAACGGATACGTTAAGTGTAGCCTTACTCATCATCCCAGCCGTCAAACTGCCGTTTTTCATGCTGCATTTCACGCTGGAAAATGTCCTCCAGCTCGCGTCGCGCCTCACGCACGCGTGAAACCTGCACGCTGTCGTCGTGGCTCGGCACCAGTTCACGCAGCATGCGCATATCCAGCCGGCGGAAGTGCTGCTGCGCGCGCTGCGCCTGATGCGGATGCATACCCAGCGATATCAGCGCTTTGCGGCCTAACTCCAGCGCACTGGAGAAGGTTTCACGCGAGAACAGTGTGACGCCCGCCTGCAGCAGCTCATGCGCCTCGACACGACCGCGCGCCCGCGCCAGAATCTCCAGCTGCGGGAAGTGCTGCTGGCACAAGTGCACGATGGTCATCGAATCTTCCGGATCGTTACAGGTGATGACGATCGACTGCGCATTCTCCGCCCCGGCGGCACGCAGCAGCTCGAGCTCGGTGGCATCGCCATAGTAAACCTTGTAGCCATATTTGCGCATCAGGCTGACCGCCGAGATATCGCGCTCCAGCACGGTGATGCGCTTGTTGTTGGCCATCAGCAAACGCCCGACCACCTGACCAAAACGGCCAAAGCCCACCACAATCACCTGGGGCTGATCGTCCTCGACAAACGGCTTTTCGCCGTCCTCTTCCGGTTCATTGAAGCGGCGCGCCAGAATCTTATCCACGCCCTGCATCAGCAGCGGCGTGGTCATCATCGACAGCGTCACCGTGACCAGCAGCAGCGGCAGCTGATCGCCGCTGAACAGTTTTGCCGACGACGCCGCCGAAAACAGCACGAAGGCGAATTCACCGCCCTGACTCAGCACGCCGGCAAACTGCAGACGCTCCGAACTGCGCAGACCATAAATGCGCGCCAGCACATAGAGCACCAGCGTTTTCACCGCCACCAGCAGCACCACGCCAATCAGAATTTCGAGGATGTGGGTATAAAGCACGCCGAGGTTGAGCGCCATGCCCACCGAAATAAAGAACAGCCCGAGCAGCAGCCCTTTAAACGGTTCAATGGCCACTTCCAGTTCGTGGCGATACTCACTCTCTGCCAGCAGAATACCGGCGATAAACGTCCCCAGCGCCATCGACAGGCCCAGCGCATCCATAAACAGCGCCGAACCGAGCACCAGCAGCAGCGAGGCGGCGGTAAACACTTCCCGCACGCCGGACGCGGCGATGAAACGGAAAATCGGCCGCAGCAGATAGCGTCCGCCCACCAGCATACCGGCGAATGCCAGCACCTTCATGCCCACCTTAAGCCAGTCGACATGGCCACTGTCGCTGCCAGCCAGCAGCGGCACCAGCGCCAGCGCCGGAATCACCGCCAGGTCCTGGAACAGCAGCACCGAGAAGCCCAGCTGGCCCGCTTCGCTGCGGTTCATGCCTTTGTCGCGCATCAGTTGCAGCGCCATGGCGGTCGAGGACATCGCCAGGCCGATACCGCCAATCACCGCGGCCTGCCAGCTGAAGTCGGTCAGCCACAGCAGCACGCCGAGAATCGCTGCCGATACCAGCACCTGCGCGGCACCGACGCCAAAAATAGAGCGCCGCAGCGCCCACAGCTTGGCCGGGTTCAGCTCCAGCCCGATGATGAACATCAGGAACACCACGCCAAGCTCCGAGAAGTGCAGAATCTCGTCCACATCGCTGATGAAGCCCAGCCCCCACGGGCCGATGGCGATACCGGCCAGCAGGTAGCCCAGCACCGCACCAATGCCGAGCCGGGCGGCAATCGGCACCACCAGCACCGCCGCCACCAGATAAATCACGCCGGCGGTGAGTAACGTTTCGCCTTGCATCACACTCCTCCGTTCGGCAGCGGTGACGCCAGCCAGTCGCCATAGGCGCGCGCAAAATTGCGCAGCACCTCGGGTGTCTGACGACGCGCCCAGTAAATCACCATCGGCGTCAGCCAGTGCATGCGACACATCTGCGCCGTCAGCTCAAACGGTCGCATAATGTCGCTCATCGGGTAGCGATTGAGGCCGCTGTGGTGATACGCCGTCTCCGGCTCACCGGTGGTCACCACGCTGCGCCAGTATTTGCCTTCCAGCGCATTACCGTCCTGGCCGCTGGCAAAGCCGCGCGACAGTACGCGATCCAGCCACTCTTTCAGCAGTGCCGGACAGCTATAGGTATAAAGTGGATGCTGAAACACCACGATTTGATGGTCGCGCAGCAGTTGCTGCTCGTAATGAATATCAATAAAGAAATCCGGATAGTGGGCGTATAAATCGTGCACCGTGACGTGGTCCAGTTCCATAGCCGACTGCAGCAAAACCCGATTGGCAATCGAATCCTGTGATTCCGGATGGGCGTAAAGCAGCAATATTTTGGGCGGCTGCGACATCGTTCCCCTCCAAAGCGTCGTCACCGCGGCGGAATTCCGCTACCATGCTCGACGCAACAAACATTATCGAATTATGTTGCCGATAAATTAACATATTCTGACGATACGGCGCTTATGATTGTCTTTTCCGCATTACAAATCCGTCGCGGCACTAATGTGCTGCTGGATAACGCAACGGCCACCATTAACCCGGGGCAAAAAGTCGGCCTGGTGGGTAAAAACGGCTGCGGTAAATCCACGCTGCTGTCCCTGCTGAAGGGTGAAATCAGCAGCGATGCCGGCAACGTCACCTTTCCCGGCAACTGGGCGCTGGCGTGGGTGAATCAGGAAACCCCGGCGCTGAGTAAAGCCGCGCTGGAATATGTTATCGACGGCGACCGCGAATATCGTCAACTCGAATCCGAATTAGCGGCAGCCAATGCGCGCGACGATGGCAACGCCATTGCGCTGCTGCACGGCAAGCTGGATGCTATTCAGGCGTGGAGCATACACGCACGCGCCGCCAGTCTGCTGCACGGATTGGGCTTCAGCCAGGAACAATTAATGCGGCCGGTGAGCGATTTCTCCGGCGGCTGGCGTATGCGTCTCAACCTTGCTCAGGCGCTGGTATGCCGTTCCGACCTGCTGCTGCTCGATGAACCGACCAACCACCTCGATCTCGACGCGGTGATCTGGCTGGAGCGCTGGCTGAAGAGTTATACCGGCACGCTGATCCTGATCTCGCACGACCGCGACTTCCTCGACCCGGTGGTGGACAAAATCATCCATATCGAACAGCAGACAATGTTCGAATACACCGGCAACTACAGCTCGTTCGAGCGTCAGCGCGTAGCCAAACTGGCGCAGCAGCAGGCGCTGTACCAGAGCCAGCAGGAAAAAGTAACGCACCTGCAAAAGTACATCGATCGCTTCCGCGCGCAGGCCACTAAAGCCAAACAGGCGCAGAGCCGCATCAAGATGCTGGAGCGCATGGAGCTGATTGCCCCGGCGCACGTCGATAACCCGTTCAGCTTCAGCTTCCGCGCGCCAGAGAGTCTGCCTAACCCAATCCTGAAAATGGAGCAGGTTTCGGCGGGGTACGGTGAGCGGGTGATTCTGGATGCCATCAAACTCAACCTGGTGCCGGGTTCGCGCATCGGCCTGCTGGGGCGCAACGGCGCCGGTAAATCCACGCTGATCAAACTGCTGGCGGGCGAGCTGGAGCCGCTGGCGGGCAAGGTGGGTCTGGCGAAAGGGATCAAGCTGGGTTACTTCGCGCAGCATCAGCTTGAGTATCTGCGCGCCGATGAGTCGCCGCTGCAGCATCTGGCGCGCATCGCCCCGAAAACGCTGGAGCAGCAGCTGCGTGACTACCTGGGCGGCTTTGGTTTTCAGGGCGACAAAGTCAGCGAAGCCACCGAGCGTTTCTCCGGCGGCGAGAAAGCGCGGCTGGTGCTGGCGCTGATCGTCTGGCAGCGGCCAAATCTGCTGCTGCTCGACGAACCGACCAACCACCTCGATTTGGATATGCGCCAGGCGCTGACCGAAGCGCTGATCGACTTTGAAGGCGCACTGGTGGTGGTGTCGCACGATCGTCATCTTCTGCGTTCAACCACCGACGATCTTTACCTGGTGCACGACCGCAAAGTGGATGTGTTCGAGGGCGATCTGGACGATTATCAGCAGTGGCTGAGCGACCTGCAGAAGCAGGAAACGCAGCAGGATGCCGCGCCGAAGCAGGACAACGCCAACAGCGCGCAGTCCCGCAAAGATCAGAAGCGCCGCGACGCCGAGCTGCGCGCGCAGACGCAGCCGCTGCGCAAAGAGATCGAAAAGCTGGAGAAGCAGATGGCCAAATGGCAGACGCAGCTCAGCGAAGCCGAAGCACAGCTGGCCGACAGCGCCATTTACGAGCAAAACCGTAAGGCCGATTTAACCGCCGCCCTGCAGCGCCAGGCGGAGAGCAAATCGGCGCTGGAAGAGGTCGAAATGGCGTGGCTGGAGGCGCAGGAGCAGCTGGAGCAGATGCTCGCAGGGTAAAGGTGCGCGATGAGGTCATAGAGGGTGCGCGATGATGCCCTCACTCTGACCCTCTCCCATAGGGAGAGGGAATAAACCTTACTCCCGCGCTGGAACAGCCTCCTCCCACAGGAGAGGGAACAAACCTTAATCCGCCTTACCTGCTACGCACGGTCGGCCCCCTCTCCCGCTGGCGGGAGAGGGTTGGGGTGAGGGCAATCAACGCTCCGAAATCACACCGGCACATCCCCTAACACCGTCGCGCGATGCATCACGCGCCGCGCCGGATAATAATCCGCGTTGGCATAATGCTGCGTCACGCGGTTATCCCAGATTGCCACGTCATTCGGCTGCCAGCGCCAGCGCACCTGAAACTCCGGCTTGGTGGCGTGCGCAAACAGATAGCCCAGCAGCGCCTCGCTCTCCTTCTCGCTTACGCCGAGCAGCCTGGTGGTAAAACCTTCATTAACAAACAGCGCCTTGCGTCCGCTCACCGGATGGGTGCGGATCACCGGATGCTGCACCGGCGGATGCTTCGCCACGGCCTGCTGCCAGCGCTGATGCTCCTCTTCCGTCTTACGGTACTTATACTCCTGGAACGATTTCTTAAAGTCGTGCTCCGCCTGCAGGCCACTCAGCAGCTGTTTGAACGGCTCTGACAGCGCCTCGTAAGCGGCAATCCCGCTGGTCCACAGCGTATCGCCACCGCTCTCCGGCAGCAGCTTTGAGGCCAGAATGGCGATCGCCGGCGGCGTCTGAATAAAGGTGACGTCGGTATGCCAGTTATCGTTGTCCGGCGGATTATCCTGATGCGTATCCAGCACGATAATCTCTTCCACGCCTTCGGCATGCGGATAAACCGGATGAATGTGCAGATCGCCGAAGCGGATCGCCAGCGCGCGCTGCTGCTCCGGCGTAATACGCTGATCGCGCAGAAACAGCACCTGATGACGCAGCAGACCGTGGTAAAGCTGCTCAAACTGCGCGTCACTCAGCGGACGGCTGAGATCGACATCGCTGACCTGCGCCCCGATATACGGACCCAGCGCGGTAAAATTCACTCGTTCGTTCATTGCTGTTCTCCATTCCAGGGCGTCAGTCGGCGCTGTAGCGCACGTAAACCCAGTTCTAAACTAAAGGCAATCAGGGCGATCACCGCGATGCCCGCCAGCACCACATCGGTGGCGAGAAACTCCCCAGCCGACTGCACCATAAAGCCCAGTCCGCGCGTCGCGGCAATCAGTTCGGCCGCCACCAGCGTGGACCAGCCCACGCCCAGGCCGATGCGCAGACCGGTGAGAATCTCCGGCAACGCTCCGGGCAGAATGACAAAACGCAGCAGCTGCCCGCGCGTCGCCCCCAGCGCCTGAGCGGCACGGATCCGCACCTGCTGCGTATTCTTCACGCCGGCCAGGGTGGATAAAGTCACCGGCGCGAAAATTGCCAGATAAATCAGTAAAATCTTTGAGGTTTCGCCAATGCCAAACCAAATCACCATCAGCGGCAAGTAGGCCAGCGGCGGTACCGGTCGATAGAGTTCAATCAGCGGATCGAGCAGCCCGCGTACCGCCGGGCTAAGCCCCATGGCAATGCCCACCGGAATGCCGATCAGTGCGGCAAAGAACAGCGCCACCAGCATGCGCGTCAGGCTGGCACCAAGATGCTGCCATAGCGTGGCATCCATAAAACCCTGCGGACCAGCAATAACCAGCAGCTTATGCAGCACCTGCTGCGGCGGCGGCAGAAACAAGGGCGCAATCAGCCCCAGCGCGGTCACCCCCCACCACAGCAGCAGCAGCACGGCCACGCTCAGCAGGCTCAGCGACAGCTGGCGGGAAAACGGCCAGCGCAGGCGACGAACGCGGGACGTCCGGCGCTTGTCATCAATAACGGCACTCATACAAACGCCTCCCGCTGCGCGAACACCTGGTTCAGGACATACTCACGTCGTTCGATAAATGCCGGATCGGATTTGATGCTGCGGCACGGCTCGCCCGCGGCGAAGCGCTGGCCAAAGTCGAGCTTCAGGCGTTCCACCACGCGACCCGGACCCGGCGACAGCAGCACCAGTTCGCTGGCGAGAAAGACGGCTTCTTCGATGTCATGGGTGATCAGCAGAATCTGCTTGCCGGTATCGCGCCATAACGTCAGCAGCAGCGTCTGCATCTGCTCGCGCGTGAAGGCATCCAGCGCACCGAACGGCTCATCTAACAGCAGCAGCTGCGGATCAGCGGCCAGCGCACGGGCAATCCCCACGCGCTGACGCTGCCCCCCAGAGAGCTGCCAGATAAAACGCTTTTCTGCGCCCTCGAGCCCGACCTTACGGATCAGACGGCGGGCGATCGCGTGCCGTTCAGCTTTTGCCATGCCCGCCAGCTGCAGGCCGAACGCCACGTTATCGATGACGTTACGCCACGGCAGTAGCCCTTCGTTCTGAAAGACCACGCCGCGCTCTGCGCCCGGTCCGCGTACCGGCTTGCCATCCAGCGTGATACTGCCGGACTCCAGCGGCAGAAAGCCGGCGATCAAGTTCAGCAGCGTGGTTTTGCCACAGCCGGACGGCCCCAGCACCACCAGCAATTCGCGGCTGGCCAGCTGCAGATTGATATCCTGCAGCGCCGGTTGCCCGGCGTAACGTGCGTTGAGATGGGTGATGCTGAGCATAAGGCCTCCGTTATTTGGCTAAGGGGGCAACAAAGCGCGTGGTGACAAAGCTGCTGTAGTCGCTGGCGGCATCCGGCACTTTGCCCTGCTCTTTCAGAAACTGTGCGGTATCGACAATCGCCTTGTTGACCGGTTTGCCCAGCTGTTCCACCTGCTGCTGCGCCGTCAGGTAGGTATTGCCTTTCACCAGCCCGGGGACGTCACTTTCCGGCACGCCGCTCAGGCGCGACAGCTTGCTGAGATTATCCGGCTGCTGCAGCCACTGTTCCGGGTTGGCGATATAAGCCTGCTGCGCGGCAATCGCGCTGCGGGCGAAAGCGGTGACCACTTCAGGATGCTGCCGGGCAAAATCCTTGCGCACCACCCAGACGTCGAGCGTCGGTGAGCCCCACTGCCCGACCTGCGACGAGTCGGTCAGCACCTTGCCGTCTTTCTCCAGTTCATTGACGGCGGGTGCCCAGACGTAAGCGCCGTCGATATCACCGCGCTGCCAGGCAGCAATGATCGCCGGCGGCTGCAGATTAACCAGTTGCACCTGGGTCGGTTTGATGCCCCAGTGTTTCAGCGCGGCCAGCAGGCTGTAATGGGTGGTAGAGATGAAGGGAACGGCAATGCGTTTGCCGATCAAATCTTTGGGTGAGCTGATGCCTTTTTTCACCACCAGCGCTTCAGAATTGCCCAGCTGTGAAGCCAGCAGGAAAGCTTCAATCGGCAGCTGCTGCGTGGCGGCCACCGCCAGCGGGCTGGAACCGATGTTGCCAATTTGCACATCGCCCGAGGCTAACGCACGCAGGACGCTGGCGCCGCTGTCGAATTTGCGCCAGTCAACCGTGGCACCGCTCTCTTTAGCAAAGGTGTTGTCCGCCTGCGCCACTTTGGCCGGTTCCGCCGACGTCTGATAAGCCACGGTCACATTGACCGCCTGCGCCTGAAAGGTCATCAGCGCTAACGCGGCTGCTACCGCGCTTATTGTTTTGGTTACTGCCATCATCATGCACCCCAATGTTGAGTCGTGACGGCAGTGTCGCCAGCAGCAATGATTTCATAAAGGAATTAAAAATTATCCCTAATAAAAATCGGTTCTTAGATCAACATCGGGTAACGCTATGCAAAAAGTGCAAATACAAAACCGCTGGTGCGCAAGAAATATGTCAGGCGCTCACATGCCGACTGTGGTATTGATCTCGTCTTGATTTTTTCCCCCTTTTACAGCGGTACTGGCCTCCATGTCGATTGAGAAAGTTGCGCGCCTCGCGGGCGTGTCGAAAGCCACGGTTTCACGGGTGTTAAACCAGCATCCTGGCGTCCGGCCAGATACGCGTAAACGGGTGCTGGCCGCAATTAATGTGTGCGAATACCAGCCCAACCTGCTGGCGCGCCAGCTGCGTACCGCGCAAAGCAACATGTTGCTGGTGCTGATTTCCGATATCACCAATCCGTTCTGTTCACGGGTGGTGCAGGGCATCGAGGCGGAGGCCGAAGCGCACGGCTATCACATCCTGTTATGTAATTCCGCCTCACAGCTGCGGCGCGAAACCGCCTATCTGGCGCTGCTGGCCGGCAAAGTGGTAGATGGGGTGATCACCATGGACGCCGCGGCCTGTCTGCAGGGACTGAAAGAGTTGATTGGTGATGCGCCGTGGGTGCAGTGTGCGGAGTACGATCCCTCGGTGAACGCCTCCAGCGTCACCATTGATAACCGTCAGGCGGCCTATGACACGGTGCATTATCTGGCCGGCAAAGGGCGTCAGCGCATTGCGCTGGTCAACTGCGATATGCGCTATCTCTATTCGCACCAGCGCGAAAGCGGCTATCGCGACGCCATCACGCAACTGGGGCTAGACTGGCACGGCGTCGCTTACGCCAGCGACATCTCCTGCGAAGCGGGCAGCGCGGCGCTGCGCGAACTGCTAACGCAGCCAGAGCGGCCGGATGCGGTGTTTGCGGTATCAGACGTGCTGGCGGTTGGCGTGATTCACGCTGCTCTGGAGGCCGGACTGCGCGTGCCAGAGGATCTGGCGGTGGTCGGCTTTGACGGCATTCCGTTCACCAGCAGCATCAACCCGCCGCTGACCACCATTGCCCAGCCGATGAACCAGATGGGTGCCCGCAGCGTGCAGCTGCTGCTGGCACGCATCCGCCAGCGTCAGGCGGCAGTGGTGCATGAAGTACTGCCGTGGACGCGCATTGAGCGCGCCTCCAGCTGACTCAGTGCCAGATCAACAGCACGCAGGCTGCGGTTAGCGCACCCATGGCGAGATTGAAGATTTTCCACGCGCGCGGACTGCGCAGCAGCCGGCCAATCAGCGAGCCGAAACCCATCCAGATCACGCCGGAAACCACGTTCACCAGCGCCATGCCGAGGCTGATCGCCACTACGGAATGCAGATAGGCGCTGCCGGCAAGGCTAAAGCTGGCGACCGCACCCAGCGCCATCAGCCACGCTTTCGGGTTGATCAGTTGCAGTAACCCGCCCTGCCAGAAAGGCATCTGCTTCACGCTGGCATCGTCGGTCTCCAGCGTTTCGTATTCGGCGGTGGCAATTTTCCACGCCAGCCACAGCAGGTAGAGGCTACCGGCCACTTTTAGTACCAGATGCAGTGAGGGATAGAGCAGAATCAGGCTGCCGATGCCAAACGCCATCATCAGCAACATCACCTGCATGCCAATCATGATACCAATCAGCAGTGGAAAGGTGCGCAGGAAGCCAAAATTAGCACCTGAGGCGGTAAGTAACATATTATTGGGCCCTGGCGTGATGGCCGCGACCCAGAGAAAGCCCAGCATTGATAAAAAAAGACTCAGTTCCATGTATATTCGGGTGCTCCTCACCCAGAAAAGCGAACAACCCATCGAAGCTATCAGCGAGTTATGCATCAGACAAGTACTATCCCAGGCTATTTTGATCGCCCGAGCGGCGAGCGCTTTACCCCGCTGCGCGGCTTCGGCAATGCGCATCTGCAAACGCTGCTGCCGCGCCTGCTGCGCCGGCGCGTCACGCTGCGCCCGCACTGGCAGCGCCTCGATCTGCCGGACGGCGACTTCGTCGATCTGGCGTGGAGCGAAGATCCGGCACAGGCACGTCACAAGCCGCGCATGGTGCTGTTCCACGGGCTGGAAGGCAGTTTCCGCAGCCCGTATGCCCATGGGCTGATGCAGGCGTGTCAGGCGCGCGGCTGGCTGGCGGTGATCATGCACTTCCGCGGCTGCAGCGGCGAGCCGAACCGTCTGCAGCGCATCTATCACTCCGGTGAAACTGAAGATGCGACCTATTTTCTGCACTGGCTGCAGCGCGAATGGGGCACGGTGCCGACTGCCGCGGTCGGCGTTTCGCTTGGCGGCAATATGCTGGCCTGTCTGCTGGGGCTGCAGGGCACGTCGGCCCCGCTGGATGCCGCGGTCGCCATTTCCGCGCCGCTGGCGCTGGAGCCGTGCAGCCAGAAGCTGGACGTGGGCTTTTCACGCTTTTATCAGCACTACCTGCTGACCCAGCTGAAGAAAAACGCCACGCGCAAACTGCGCGCCTGGCCGGGCACGCTGCCGGTCGATCTGACGCAGCTGCGCGCCTTCCGCCGGCTGCGTGAGTTTGATGATGCGATTACCGCCCGCGCCCACGGTTTTATTGATGCGCGCGACTATTATCAGCGCGCCAGCGCCATGCCATTGCTGACCGGCGTGCGCAAGCCGCTGCTGATCATCCATGCTAAAGACGATCCCTTCATGACCGATGCGGTGATCCCGCAGCCGCAGCAGTTGTCTGCCACAATTGAGTATCAGCTGACGCAGCAAGGTGGTCACGTCGGCTTCGTGGGCGGCAGCCTGCTGCGACCCAAAATGTGGCTGGAGCAGCGCGTGCCGGACTGGCTCTCAACTTATCTGGATATGTAATTGTGATTATTCCCTGGCAAGAACTCGACCCGACAACGCTGGAAAACCTGATAGAAAGTTTTGTGCTGCGTGAAGGCACCGATTATGGCGAGCAGGAGCGCAGCCTGACGCAGAAAGTGGCCGACGTGCGCCGCCAGCTGCAGCAGGGCGAGGTGGTACTGGTATGGTCAGAACTGCACGAGTCGGTCAATATTATGCCGCGGCGTGAATTTCGCGGCTGATGCGCCGCGCAGGAATTCGTGGTAACAATGCTCATCGCCGGACTTCACAGGGAGCGCTGTTATGTCAGCCAGGCATCCAGTCATAGCCGTTACCGGTTCCAGCGGCGCCGGAACCACCACCACCAGTCTCGCCTTCCGTAAAATTTTCCAGCAGTTGAATCTGCATGCAGCGGAAGTGGAAGGCGACAGTTTCCATCGCTACACCCGTCCGGAAATGGACATGGCGATTCGTAAGGCGCGCGATCTCGGGCGTCACATCAGCTATTTTGGCCCGGAAGCCAACGACTTCGGCCTGCTGGAGCAGACTTTCCGCGACTACGGCCAGAGCGGACTCGGCCAGTCGCGCAAATATCTGCACACCTACGATGAAGCGGTGCCGTGGAATCAGGTGCCGGGCACCTTTACGCCATGGCAGCCGCTGCCGGAAAACACCGATGTGCTGTTCTATGAAGGCCTGCACGGCGGCGTGGTGACGCAGCAGCATAACGTGGCGGAACATGTCGATCTGCTGGTTGGCGTGGTACCGATTGTTAATCTGGAGTGGATTCAGAAACTGGTGCGCGACACCAGCGAGCGCGGCCATTCGCGCGAAGCGGTGATGGATTCGGTGGTGCGTTCGATGGAAGACTACATCAACTACATCACGCCGCAGTTTTCCCGCACGCACCTCAACTTCCAGCGCGTGCCGACCGTGGATACCTCGAACCCGTTTGCCGCGCGTGAAATCCCGTCGCTGGATGAGAGCTTTGTGGTGATCCATTTTCGCGGCCTGGAGGGCATCGCTTTTCCTTATTTACTGGCGATGATCCAGGGCTCGTTTATTTCCCACATGAATACGCTGGTGGTGCCGGGCGGCAAGATGGGACTGGCGATGGAGTTGATCATGACGCCGCTGGTGCAGCGGTTGATTGAAGGAAAACGCATTGAATAGCGCAGGCTAACGCGCCAGTTTCGCCGGGAGGAGCTGAGATCGGGAGCGCAGGGCCGCGCTCCCGGCTGGATTATAGCTCCACCACTTCGTAGCTGTGCGTTATCTCGACGCCCTTGCCCAGCATGATCGCCACCGAGCAGTACTTCTCCGCGGACAGATCCACCGCGCGCGCTACCGCTTTATCGCTCAGCGCTTTGCCGCTGACAATAAAATGCAGATTGATATGCGTAAAAATGCGTGGCGCTTCTTCGCGGCGTTCCGAGGTCAGTTTGACTTCACAATCGGCGACATCGTTGCGCCCCTTTTGCAGAATCGACACCACGTCAATCGCGCTGCAGCCGCCCGCAGCCATCAATACCATCTCCATCGGGCTGGGCGCTTTATCACCGGAATTGCCGTCCATTAATACCTGATGACCGGATGAGGATTCTCCGAGAAAGGTCAGCCCTTCCACCCATTTCACTCGTGCCTGCATTATTCTTTCTCCTGAAGCGGCGGTTTTGCCGCCAGAGTACGCTTTCACCTGACAAACAGCAATGCAGACGCATCCCCCACCTGCTGAAGCGAGACAACAGGAGACAGGTTGCAAAAGCTATGCTACAAACAGTGCTGAAAATATTTTCGTCACGAAAGACGAAAGCGGGACGAATCAAAAGCATCGCTTACGAATCCACCCCCGAATAACTGTCCCTCACGGGAAACGCTGGACGATTTCACCGCCTGACAGGGAAAACTGCCCCCTGTATTTTGGGCACGATTACAACAGAGGATAATAGCGAATGGTTCTCGGCAAACCGCAAACAGACCCTACACTCGAATGGTTCCTGTCCCATTGCCATATTCACAAATATCCATCCAAAAGCACCCTCATCCATCAGGGTGAGAAAGCGGAAACGCTGTACTACATCGTGAAAGGTTCCGTCGCGGTACTGATTAAAGATGAAGAAGGCAAAGAGATGATTCTCTCCTACCTCAATCAGGGGGATTTCATCGGTGAGCTCGGCCTGTTTGAAGAGGGCCAGGAGCGTAGCGCCTGGGTACGTGCGAAAACCGCCTGCGAAGTGGCTGAAATTTCCTACAAAAAATTCCGTCAGCTGATTCAGGTCAATCCGGATATTTTAATGCGCCTGTCGGCGCAGATGGCGCGTCGCCTGCAGGTTACATCTGAAAAAGTCGGCAACCTTGCCTTCCTCGATGTGACCGGCCGTATCGCGCAAACGCTGCTCAACCTGGCGAAACAGCCTGATGCCATGACCCACCCGGACGGTATGCAGATTAAAATCACCCGTCAGGAGATTGGTCAGATCGTGGGCTGCTCACGCGAAACCGTGGGTCGTATCCTGAAAATGCTGGAAGATCAGAACCTGATCTCCGCACACGGCAAAACCATCGTCGTTTACGGCACCCGCTGATTTCTTCTCACCCACGGCGTGATGGCAACATCGCGCCGTTTCTGTTTACGATGAGCTGATGTGGCGTCGAATCATCTATCATCCGGAAGTTAACTATGCGCTGCGGCAAACGCTGGTGCTGTGCCTGCCTGTGGCGCTCGGCTGGCTGTTTGGCGATCTGCAAAAAGGGCTGCTGTTCTCCCTGGTGCCGGCCTGCTGCAACATCGCCGGTCTGGATACGCCACACAAGCGGTTCTTCAAACGGCTGATTGTCGGCGGCGCACTGTTCGCCAGCGGCAGTTTTCTGATTCAGTACCTCACAGCTTACGCTGTGCCGCTGCCGCTGATTCTGCTGGTGTTACCGCTGCTGGTGGGCGTGACCGGTGAAATCAGCCCGCTGCATGGTCGTTTGCTGCCCGGCACGCTGATCGCCGCCATCTTTACCTTAAGCCTCGTCGGCCGTATGCCGATGTGGGTCCCGCCGCTGCTGTATATCGGCGGGACGCTGTGGTACGGGCTGTTTAACTGGTTCTGGTTCTGGCTGTGGAAAGAGCAGCCGATGCGCGAGACCCTCAGCCTGCTGTACCGCGAGCTGGCCGATTACTGCGACGCCAAATACACCCTGCTGACGCAGCTGACCGATCCGGAAAAAGCGCTGCCGCCGCTACTGGCGCGTCAGCAGAAAGCGGTCGATCTGATCACCACCTGTTATCAGCAGATGCATATGCTGTCCGCCAGCCGTGATAACAGCCACAAACGCCTGACGCGCGCCTTTCAGGTTGCGCTCGATCTGCAGGAGCATATCTCGGTCAGCCTGCATCAGCCGGAAGAGGTGCAAAAGCTGGTGGAGCAGAGCCACGCCGAGGCGGTGATCCGCTGGAACGCGAAAATCATTTCGGCACGGCTGCGCGTGCTGGCCGATGCCATTCTCTATCACCAGCTGCCGGAACGCTTCCACATGGAGAAGCCGCTCGGCGCGCTGGAGAAAATTGCCCGGCAGCACCCGGATAATCCGGTCGGTAATTTCTGCCTCTACCATTTCAGCCGCATCGCGCGCGTGCTGCGCACGCAGAAGCCGCTATACACCCGCGACCTGATGGCCGATCGCCAGCGTCGCCTGCCGCTGTTGCCGGCGCTGCGCAGCTACCTGTCGCTGAAATCTGCCGCGCTGCGGACGGCGGCGCGCTTCGCGGTGATGCTGATGTTCGGCAGCGCGCTGGCGCTGTTCTTCAATATTCCCAAGCCCTACTGGATTCTGATGACCATCATGTTTGTCAGCCAGAACGGCTACAGCGCCACGCGCGTGCGCATTCAGCACCGGGCGCTCGGCACCTTCGCCGGCTTGCTGATCGCCGCAGCGTCGCTGCGCTTTGCTGTTCCGGAGTCGATTGCCCTGCTGACCATGCTGGTCATCACGCTCGCCAGCTATCTGATCACGCGTAAATATTATGGCTGGTCGATGATTGGCTTTACCGTAACGGCGGTGTATTCGCTGCAGCTGCTGTCACTGAATGGCGCGCAGTTCCTGCTGCCACGCATGATGGATACGCTGATGGGCTGTCTGATTGCCTTCGCCGGTATGATCTGGCTATGGCCGCAATGGCAGAGCGGGCTGCTGCGCAATAACGCGCACGATGCGCTGGAGGCTTATCAGGAGGCGCTGCGCCTGCTGCTCGGTCCGGAGCAGGCGCCGGAGAAGCTGGCGTATCAGCGCGTCAAGGTTAACCAGGCGCACAACGCGCTGTTTAACTCGCTCAACCAGGCGTCCACCGAGCCGGGCTTTAACTTCCAGTATCTGAAAGATATGCGCCTGTGGGTGACTCACAGCCAGTTTATCGTCGAGCACATCAACGCCATGACCATTCTGGCGCGCGAGCACACCATGCTGACGCCAAAGCTGGCGGAGCGCTATTTGCAGTCCTGTGAAATCGCGCTGCAGCGCTGTCAGCAGCGGCTGGCTTACGACGGGCCGGGCAACGACAGCAATATTCTGGAAGCGCCGGAGAATCTGAATGAGGGGCCGGTGACGATTGTCGAACAGCATGTGAAGCGCATTCTGCAGCACCTCAATGTGATGCACACCATTTCTTCACTGGCGTGGAGCCAGCGCCCGCATCACGGCCGCTGGCTCAGCGTGCTGAAGCCGAAAGGTTAGTTCAGGACTTTCGCGATCGCCCGGGCGAAGCGCGCCATGCCTTCTGCGATATCGGTTGGCTCAATCACCAGCGACGGCACAAAGCGAATCACATCGCTGCCGGCGGTCAGTACCATCAGACCTTCAGCGGCGGAAGCGTTGAGGATATCGCGCGCTTTGCTGGCGTGCTGCGCGTTGAGTACGGCACCCAGCAGCAGCCCTTTGCCCCGAATTTCACTGAAGATATCGAACTGCTGATTGATCTTCTGCAGCGCCGAGACAAACTGCTCACGACGCGCGTCGACACCATTCAGTACCTCGGGCGTATTGATGATATCCAGCGCGGTTTCGGCAATCGCACAGGCCAGCGGGTTGCCGCCGTAGGTGGTGCCGTGCACGCCCGGCGCCATCACCGAGGCGATTTCATGGGTGGTCAGCATCGCGCTCACCGGGAAACCGCCGCCCAGCGCTTTAGCGGTGGTGATGATATCTGGCTTGATACCATAGTGTTCGTAAGCAAACAGCTTACCGCTGCGGCCCATGCCGCTCTGCACTTCATCCAGCACCAGCAGCGCGTTGTGCTGATCGCACAGCGCACGCAATCCCTGCATGAATTCCGGCGTTGCCGGCATCACGCCGCCTTCCCCCTGAATCGGCTCCACCACAATCGCGCAGGTGTGGTCGTCAATCACCGCTTTCACCGCGGCCAGATCGTTAAACGGCACATGGACGATATCCGCCGGCTTCGGACCAAAGCCATCGGAGTATTTCGGCTGACCGCCCACCGAGACGGTGAACAGCGTGCGGCCGTGGAAGGCGTTGTGGAAAGCGATAATTTTGCTTTTGAACGGGCTGTGCTTTTTGCAGGCGTAGTAGCGCGCCAGTTTGAACGCCGCTTCGTTCGCTTCGGCACCGGAGTTACCGAAGAATACCCGCTCGGCGAAGGTCGCCGCGATCAGTTTACTGGCGAGGCGCAGTGCCGGCTCATTGGTGAACACGTTACTGGTGTGCCACAGGGTTTCGCCCTGACTTTTCAGCGTTTCCACCAGCGCCGGATGACAATGGCCAAGCGCGGTGACCGCGATACCACCGGAGAAGTCGATATACTCTTTGCCCTGTTGATCCCACACGCGGCTGCCTTTGCCTTTGACCGGCACAAACTGCGCAGGTGCATAAACAGGCAAAATAACGTTATCGAACGTTTCCCGGCTTACCGCTAGATTTTCCGCTGCCATTGATGACCTCATCGGGTTATTTGTTGAGCTGATGTGAAATTATAATCACAAAATATGCATAAAAAATCATGCAATGGCAAACGGAAGTTACATATTGAGGAAATTCGCCAGCAGCTGATGCCCCTGCTCGCTGAGAATGCTCTCCGGATGGAACTGCACGCCCTCCAGTGGCAGCGTACGATGGCGGAAGCCCATGATCTCATCGGCAACGCCATCGCGCAGACTCCAGGCGGTGACTTCAAACTCTGGTGGCAGCGTGTCGCGCGCCACAATCAGCGAGTGATAGCGCGTGACGGTCAGCGGATTATTCAGGTTGCGGAACACGCCCTGGCCGGTGTGCTGCACCGCAGAGGTTTTGCCATGCATCACCTGGCGCGCGCGCACCACCTGCGCACCGTAGGCCTGGGCGATGGCCTGATGGCCCAGGCATACCCCGAGAACCGGCAACCGTCCGGCAAAGTGGCGAATGGCTTCGAGCGAAATGCCGGACTGATCCGGCGTACAGGGGCCCGGCGAGATCACCAGATGACTCAGCGGCAGCGCTGTCATCTCTTCCAGCGTCATCGCATCGTTGCGCACCACGCGCACCTGCGCGCCCAGTTCACAGAAGTACTGGTAGAGATTCCAGGTAAAGGAGTCGTAGTTATCAATTAGCAGCAGCATAATGCCCTCAGGCCAGTAAAACCGCCGCTATTCTACGCATTTTAACGCGCCGGGCTCACCACTTTCGCAAACTGCGCATTGAGCGCCGCGAGATCGCCGCCAACGCCAGCGACGATGGCCTTGTGCCAGCTTTCAGGCTCCAGCGTATCCCAGTTCAGCAGATAGCCCGCGTGCAGCGCCAGCTGTTCGAAAAAGATGCGCTGTGCCCGCCCGTTACCGGCACGGAACGGATGCAGAACATAGATTTCACAGTAGTAATGCGCGATGCGTGCCACGAAGGTCTGCGGGTCGAGGTCGCACAGGCCCTCTTCCTCCTCCAGTGCGCTCATCAGCGCATTGCCCTCGTTCTCGATATACTCGCAGTGGCAATAGGGCGTGTCGTCGCGCCAGATGTCGATGGTACGCAGTTCGCCGGCCCAGCTGTAGATATCCTGAAACAGCGTGCGGTGAATGTGGCGCAGGTGCGGCAGGCCAGGCGTGGCCGGTCCGAGCGCCAGCGTGGCCAGCCGCGCCGCGCTGAATGCCAGCTCGGCTTTACGCAGCTGCGCCACGTCGTGAATTTCCAGCAGGTTTTTCAGCACGTCATCGTTGTGCCACAAATAGGGATCGCGCACCGCCAGGCTGTTATCCGCCATATTGCCTCCTCAGCGATGCCAGACGATCGTCCGCCTGGGCGCTCTCGACGGCTGGTTCATTCAGCGTATAACCGGCCAGTTTGCAGCTGGCCTGATAATTGGCCGCACGGGTTTGCTGCCACAACGTGATTTTCTGTTTTTCGGTGAGTTTGCTGCTCATAGCGCCTCCGGCAAGCAGGATGTGCCCTAAGTATAAGAGCAAATTTCAGCTTTGCCGGAGCGCGGCAGACGGCGCCACCCAGGGGTGGCGCGCAGAGGGATTACGGCAGGACTTTCGCGGAAGTGATAACAATCGGTTTTGACGGCACATTCTGGTATGGCCCGACATCTTTGGTCGGCACCTGGGCGATCTTGTCGATCACATCCATGCCTTTCACTACTTTACCAAACACCGCATAGCCGAAGTCGCGCTGGCCATGGTCAAGAAAAGCGTTGTCCGCCACGTTCAGGAAGAACTGGCTGGTGGCACTGTCTTTCTCAGCGGTACGCGCCATGGAAATGGTGCCACGCAGGTTGCGCAGGCCGTTATCCGCTTCGTTTTTGATCGGCGCGTTGGTCTGCTTCTGCTGCATATCCGCCGTGAAGCCGCCGCCCTGAATCATGAAACCCGGGATCACACGATGGAAAATGGTGTTGTTGTAGAAGCCGTTATTCACGTAATCCACAAAGTTTTTTACTGAAACCGGGGCTTTCTGATTATCCAGTTCAAGTTCGATATTGCCCGCAGAGGTGGTGAGCAGCACGTGCGTATCCCCTTTCGCCGCCAGAGCCGAAGCAGATACAGAAGAGAGCGCTAACAGGGCAACCGCCGCTGTCAAAGTACGTTTAAGCATGAAAGATTCCTTACCTTGGAGAGCAAGCTCAAAAACGAGATTGATTGTAAAGAGCATGTAATACAAGAGCCAGCGTTTTACCTATATTTACGCTGATGTTGCTATCGTCATACTTTTCCCGTCGCGCAATCATTTGCGTGACGAAAATCACACTATTAATGAAATATTTCTCGCACGTTTCACTGCTTGTTTATTACGATCACAGATCCATTTACAATTCATGACACTTTTTGCCACGTCGGCGCATCACAGGTTCAGAACATGACAAACCGTAATCGCATTGGCCTTACCTGGATCAGCTTTTTCTCCTATGCGCTCACCGGCGCACTGGTGATCGTTACCGGTATGGTGCTGGATAATATTGCCCGGTATTTCCAGCTGCCCATCTCCGAGATGAGCAACACCTTCACTTTCCTTAACGCCGGTATTCTGGCGGCGGTGTTCCTGAACGCCTGGCTGATGGTGATTGTGCCACTCAAGCGCCAGCTGATCTTTGGCTTTGTGCTGATGATCCTCGCCGTGGCCGGGCTGATGACCAGCCATAACCTCACGGTGTTCTCGCTGTGCATGTTCGTGCTCGGCGTGGTCAGCGGTATCACCATGTCGATCGGCACCTTCCTGATTACCCATCTGTACGATGGTCGCCAGCGCGGTTCCCGTCTGCTGTTTACCGACTCGTTCTTTAGCATGGCAGGCACCATCTTCCCGATTATCGCGGGCATTCTGCTGGCGCGCGCGCTGCCGTGGTACTGGGTTTACGCCTGCATTGGCGTGATCTACGTGGCGATCTTTATCCTGACGCTGATGGTCGAGTTCCCGGTGCTGAAGAGCGAAGCCGCGGTGCAGGGCGGTGAAAAAGAGAAGTGGGGCATCGGCGTGCTGTTCCTGTCTATCGCGGCACTGTGCTACATCCTCGGCCAGCTCGGCTTCATCTCCTGGGTACCGGAATACGCCACCAAATCAATGGGCATGGATATCGCCGCCGCCGGTCAGCTGGTCGGTAACTTCTGGACCGCCTATATGGTCGGCATGTGGGCGTTCAGCTTCCTGCTGCGCTTCTTCGACCTGCAACGCATTCTGGTGGTGCTGGCGCTGCTGGCCACCGGCCTGATGTTCTGGTTCGTGAAAACCACCGATGCCAGCATGCTGCACTGGATCATTATGTCGCTTGGCTTCTTCTCCAGCGCCATTTATACCACCATCATCACGCTGGGCTCGCTGCAGACCAAAGCGTCATCGCCGAAGCTGGTGAACTTTATCCTCACCTGCGGCACCGTCGGCACCATGCTGACCTTCGTGGTCACCGGCCCGATCGTGGCCAAAGGCGGTGCCCACGCGGCGCTGTCCACCGCGAACGCGCTGTACGCGGTGGTGTTTGTGATGTGTGTGCTGCTCGGCTTTGTCACTAAACATCGCCAGCACGCTCACCAGACTGCCTGATCCCCGAGCGGCGCGAAGCCTCGCGCCGCTATTCCTCTTCCCGCTCCCTTAACGCCGGAACGTCACCGCTTCGCTAGCACCGAGATAAATTTCACTGCTTGCCGGCTGTGTGGCCGCCACCAGCACGCCCTTACGCAGCGAATAGCGCACCGGCACCTGACGGCGCAGCGCATCGAACCCGTTATCGGCAGGCAAAATAATCAGGCTGGCCGCGTTGCCCACCTGCACGCCATAATCCACCAGCTGCATGGTTTTGGCACTGTTGTGCGTGATGAGTTGCAGACCGCTGTCGATCTGCTCATAGCCCATCAGCTGACAGACGTGCAGCCCCATGTGCAGCACCTGCAGCATGCTGGCGGTGCCGAGCGGATACCAGGGATCGAACACATCATCATGGCCGAAGCAGACGTTGATACCCGCCTCCAGCAGCTCTTTCACCCGCGTCACGCCGCGCCGTTTCGGGTAGCTGTCAAAGCGTCCCTGCAGATGAATATTCACCAGCGGATTGGCGACAAAGTTAATCTGCGACAGCTTCAGCAGGCGGAACAGCCGTGAGGTATAGGCGTTATTGTACGAATGCATCGCCGTGGTGTGGCTGGCGGTAACGCGCGCGCCCATGCCTTCACGGTGCGCCAGCGCCGCCACGGTCTCGACAAAGCGCGACTGCTCATCATCAATCTCGTCACAGTGCACGTCCACCAGCCGGTCATAGCGCTGCGCCAGCGCAAACGCCTTGTGCAGCGATTCGACGCCATATTCGCGGGTAAATTCATAATGCGGGATCGCGCCCACCACATCGGCACCGAGGCGCAGCGCCTCTTCCAGCAGCGCTTCGCCGTTGGGATAAGAGAGAATGCCCTCCTGCGGAAAAGCCACGATCTGGATATCGATCCACGGCGCCATCTCCGCTTTCACCTCCAGCATCGCGGTTAAGGCGGTCAGCGTGGGATCGGACACATCCACGTGGGTACGCACGTGCTGAATGCCGTTGGCAATTTGCCACTTCAGCGTCTGCCGCGCGCGCTGCATCACATCCTCATGGCTGAGCAGTGCCTTGCGTTCAGCCCAGCGCTCAATGCCTTCAAACAGCGTGCCGGACTGATTCCACGCCGGTTCGCCAGCGGTTTGCGTGGTGTCGAGATGAATATGCGGCTCGATAAACGGCGCGCTCGCCAGGCCACCGGCGGCATCCAGCGCATCCGGCTGGGCGGCCGCGTGCGGCGGCTGCGGAATAATGGCGCTGATGTTGCCGTGGCGAATTTCGATCTGCCATAAACCCGGTTGGCCTGCCAGGCGCAGGTTGTTTATCCACTTAAACGCTTGCTGGGTCATATCCTTCTCCGCTGAAAACGCAACATCTTAAGCTAGCACGAAAAACGGCCGCGCCGCTGGCAACTTTTCTGCCGCCATTGGGTAATTTTCAACCAAATAAAAGACTTAGATAAAAACGCGTAAAATCAGAAACATACCTCTAAATGGGTATATAAAGCCGCAGTTGATGTACGTCAATAAGCGCCAGAAACAGCGCGCTAAGGTAGGCGCAGATCCCGCAAATTTTGAGGCAAGCATGAGCAAGCACAGTGTCGTTATTATTGGCAACGGCATGGTTGGCCACCGCTTTATCGAAGAACTGATCGACAAAGCCGCCCCTGAGCAGTTCGCGATAACCGTTTTCTGTGAAGAGCCCCGCGTCGCCTATGACCGCGTCCATCTCTCCGCCTATTTTTCCCACCACACCGCCGAAGAACTCTCACTGGTGCGCGAAGGCTACTACGAAAAGCATCAGGTCAATCTGCTGCTCGGCGAGCGCGCCATTACCCTCAACCGTGAGGAAAAGCTGATTCACTCCAACACCGGTCGTGCGGTGCATTACGACACGCTGATCCTGGCCACCGGTTCTTATCCGTGGATCCCGCCGATCGCCGGCGCGGAGGGCAGCGACTGCTTTGTCTATCGCACCATCGAAGATCTCAACGCCATTGAAGCCTGCGCGCGCCGCAGCAAACGCGGTGCGGTGATTGGCGGCGGTCTGCTCGGACTGGAAGCGGCGGGCGCGCTGAAAAATCTCGGCATTGAAACGCACGTGATTGAGTTTGCGCCGGTGCTGATGGCGGAACAGCTGGATACACAGGGCGGCGCACAGCTGCGGCGTAAGATCGAACAGATGGGCGTGCAGGTCCATACCGGCAAAAATACCCGGCAGATTGTGCATCACGCTAAAGGCGGTAAAACGCTGGAGTTCGCCGATGGCAGCGCGCTCGACGTCGACTTCATCGTGTTCTCCACCGGCATTCGTCCGCAGGATAAGCTGGCGCAACAGTGCGGCCTGGCGCTCGGCCAGCGCGGTGGCGTTGCCATCAACGATCGCTGCCAGACCAGCGATGCGGCGATCTACGCGATTGGGGAATGTGCCGCCTGGCAGGATCGGATTTACGGTCTGGTGGCGCCAGGCTACAAAATGGCGCAGGTCGCCAGTGATGCGCTGGTCGGGCGTGACAGCGTCTTTACCGGTGCCGATATGAGCGCCAAACTCAAGCTGCTGGGCGTGGACGTCGGCGGCATTGGCGATGCGCACGGCCGCACGCCGGGCGCGCGCAGTTACATCTGGCTCGATGAACAGCAGCACGTGTATAAGCGCCTGATCGTCAGCGAAGACAACAAAACTCTGCTCGGCGCGGTGCTGGTGGGCGACACCAGCGACTACGGCAATCTGCTGCAGCTGGCACTCAATCACATCCCCTTACCGGAAAACCCGGCGCTGCTGATTCTGCCGGCGGGCAGCGGCGAAAAACCGGCGCTGGGCGTCGATTCGCTGCCGGACAGCGCGCAAATCTGCTCCTGCTTTGACGTCAGCAAAGGCGATATCGTTAACGCGGTGCAGGCGGGCTGCCACACCGTGGCGGCGCTGAAAGCCGAAACCCGCGCTGGTACCGGCTGCGGCGGCTGTATCCCGTTGATTACGCAGGTGCTAAACGCTGAGCTGAGCCGTCAGGGCATCGAAGTCAATCATCACCTGTGCGAGCATTTCGCCTATTCGCGCCAGGAGCTGTATCACCTGATCCGCGTGGAGGAGATCAAGTCGTTTGACGCGCTGCTGGCGAAGTATGGCCAGGGTTACGGCTGTGAAGTGTGTAAACCGACCGTCGGATCGCTGCTGGCCTCCTGCTGGAACGAATACATCCTCAAGCCGCAGCACACGCCGCTGCAGGACAGCAACGATCTCTATCTCGGCAATATCCAGAAAGATGGTACCTACTCGGTGATTCCGCGCACCGCCGGCGGTGAAATCACGCCGCAGGGGCTGATGACGCTGGGCGAAGTGGCGCGGCAGTACAACCTTTACACCAAAATCACCGGCTCACAGCGCATCGGCCTGTTTGGGGCGCAGCGCGACGACCTGCCGGCCATCTGGTCACAGCTGATTGCCGCCGGCTTTGAAACCGGACAGGCTTACGCCAAAGCGCTGCGCATGGCGAAAACCTGCGTCGGCAGCAGCTGGTGCCGCTATGGCGTTGGCGACAGCCTCGGCTTCGGCATTGAGCTGGAAAACCGCTACAAAGGCATCCGCACGCCGCACAAGATGAAGTTTGGCGTCTCTGGCTGTACCCGTGAATGCGCCGAAGCGCAGGGCAAAGATGTCGGCGTCATCGCCACCGAAAAAGGCTGGAACCTGTACGTGTGCGGCAACGGCGGCATGAAACCGCGCCACGCCGATCTGCTGGCGGCTGACCTCGACCGCGACACGCTGCTGCAGTATCTCGACCGCTTCATGATGTTTTACATCCGCACCGGCGACCGGCTGCAGCGCACTTCGCTGTGGCTGGAGAGCATGGACGGCGGCATCGACTATCTGCGCAGCGTGATTATCGACGACCGGCTCGGCCTTAACGCGCAGCTGGAGCAGGAGCTGACGCGTCTGCGCGCTGACGTCCGCTGTGAATGGACCGCCACGGTTAACGACCCGCAGCAGCAGGCGCACTTCGCCACGTTTATTAACAGCCCGCAGCGCGACCCGCTGGTGCAGCACGTCAGTGAACGCGAGCAGCATCGCCCGGCGCGTCCGGCGGAGCGCATCGCTATCACCCTGATCGAGGAGGCTGACGCATGAGCCAGTGGTATACCGTGTGTGAACTCACACAAATCCTGCCCGCTACCGGCGTGTGCGCGCTGGTTAACGGCCAGCAGATCGCCATCTTTCGCCCGCGCGACGATGCGCAGCTGTACGCTCTGAGCAACATCGACCCGTTTGCTGAAGCCAGCGTGTTATCGCGCGGCCTGATCGCCGAACACCAGCACACGCTGTGGGTCGCCAGCCCACTGAAAAAACAGCGTTTTCGCCTGAGCGATGGCGTTTGTCTGGAAGATGAAAGCCGCTCGGTGGCGAGCTATGCGGTGCGCGTCAGCAACGGCCAGGTCGAAGTCTGCGCCTGACAGAATTCCTTCACTTTATGAGACGTCACTATGTTTTCTGACACCCTGAACACCTGCGCCGCCAATGCGGCGCGCATTGTACACACCGCGCAGCACAGCCCGCTGGCCTTCTGGATTGGATCGGCGATGGCCGGCGCTTACGTTGGCCTGGCGATCATCCTGATCTTCACCCTCGGCAACCTGGCGGACCCGGCGTATCGTCCACTGCTGATGGGCGCCACCTTCGGTATCGCTCTGACGCTGGTGATCATCGCCGGTTCCGAGCTGTTTACCGGCCACACCATGTTCCTCACCGTGGGCGTTAAAGCCGGCACCATCAGCCACGGTCAGATGTGGTGTGTGCTGCCGCAAACCTGGCTGGGTAACCTGATCGGCTCGGTGTTTGTCGCCCTGCTCTACTACTACGCCGCTGGTGCGCTGCTGCCGAACGCCGGTTCGCTGATCCACAGCGTGGCGCTGGCAAAAACCACGCAGACGGCGATGGCGCTGTTCTTTAAAGGCGCGCTGTGCAACTGGCTGGTGTGTCTGGCGATCTGGATGGCGGTGCGCAGCGAAGGGGCCGCGAAGTTCATCGCTATCTGGTGGTGCCTGCTGGCGTTTATCGCCTCCGGTTACGAGCACTCCATCGCCAACATGACGGTATTTGCGCTGTCGTGGTTTGGTCAGCACAGCGCCGACCTGACGCTGAGCGGCATCGGCCACAACCTGCTGTGGGTAACGCTCGGCAATATGTTCTCCGGCATGGTGCTGATGGGCCTCGGCTACTGGTATGCCACGCCGCAGGCGCAGCGCCCGCAGACGCAAGCCCAGGCTTCGCCGCTGAAATCGGTATAATCCCTTCCACAGCCCGCACCGTGCGGGCTTTTTTTCAGGATTCGCTATGGATTACTTTCCGCTGTTTTGTCGGCTGCAAGGCAAGCGTTGTTTACTGGTTGGCGCAGGCGATGTGGCTGAGCGCAAAGCGCGTTTGCTGCTGGAGGCCGGCGCAGAGCTGTACGTCGGCGCGCGGGATTTTTCCCCGGCGTTTCAGCTGTGGGCTCAACAGGGAAAAGTGACGTTACTGCACGGCGCCTTTACCGATGACTGGCTGGATGCATGCTGGCTGGCGATTGCGGCCACCAGCGATAATGCCGTCAATCAGCAGGTGGCTGACGCCGCCGAACAGCGCCACCTCTTCTGTAACCTGGTGGATGCGCCGCAGCAGGCCAGCGCCATTATGCCGTCGATCGTCGACCGCTCGCCGCTGATGATCGCCGTCTCTTCCGGTGGCCGCGCGCCGGTGCTGGCGCGTCTGCTGCGCGAGAAGCTGGAGGCGATGCTGCCCCAGCATCTCGGCGAACTGGCTGCGCTGGCGGGCTCACTGCGCGAGCGCGTGAAGCAGCATTTTAGCGCCATGGCGCCACGCCGCGCCTTCTGGGAGCGCTTCTTTACCAGCGATCGGCTGGCCCAAACGCTGGCCAACGGCGATCGGGCACGCGCTGCCGCACAGGTCGATGCCTTGTTTGCGGCGCCGCTGACGCAGCAGGGCGAAGTGGTGCTGGTCGGCGCCGGGCCGGGCGATGCCGGTCTGCTGACGCTGAAAGGGTTGCAGGCTATCCAGCAGGCTGATGTGGTGGTGTATGACCGGCTGGTGTCGGAGCCGATTCTTAACCTGGTGCGGCGCGATGCCGAGCGCCTCTTCGTGGGTAAGCAGGCGGGCCATCACTGCGTGCCGCAGGAACAGATCAACCAGCTGCTGCTGGAGCAGGCGCAGCGCGGCAAGCGTGTGGTGCGCCTCAAAGGCGGCGATCCCTTTATTTTTGGCCGCGGCGGCGAAGAGCTGGAGGTGCTGGCGCAGCATAACATCCCGTTCAGCGTGGTGCCGGGCATCACCGCCGCCTCCGGCTGTGCCGCCTACAGCGGTATTCCCCTCACCCACCGCGACCATGCCCAGAGCGTGCGCTTCGTCACCGGCCATCTGCAGCAGCACGGCGAAATGGAGTGGGGCAAATTGGCGGCGGAACAGCAGACGCTGGTGTTTTATATGGGCCTCAGCCAGGCGGCCGACATTCAGCAGCAGCTGTTACGGCACGGGATGGACGCAGCGATGCCGGTGGCTATCGTGCAGCACGGCACCACGCCGCAGCAGCGCGTCGCCTGCGCCACGCTGCAGGAGCTGGCGACGCTGGCACAGCAGTTTGCCAGTCCGGCGCTGATCATTGTGGGCCGCGTGGTCAGCCTGCGCACGCAGCTGCGCTGGTTCTGATGCGGTAAAATACTGTACAGCGCTGCGCTTTGCCGCCAGACTGAGCAGCCAAATCAATCACAAGGAGTTTCCATGCGCATTATTTCTCTGGCCGCGGCGCTGCTGATGCCGCTGAGCGTGGCGGTGAGTGCCGCCCCGGTGACGTGGTCAACGGTCACGGGCGAATGGCAGGTGGTTGCCGTGACGCCGAAAAAGGAGAACGGCCAGATTTACATCAAAAACGATCCGCAGTTTATGGGCGCGCGCGTGGCGTTTAAACCCAATGCGATTAGCTGGACGCGCGGTACTGCCGAACGCGGCATCAATCCGGCGACCGACAATTGCCAGGGCAAACCGCGCCTGAGTGCCGCCAGCGGGGCCGGACAGGATCGTGATTTCAGCTTTCGCTATGGCTTCAACGTGCACTGTGGCAATCAGGCGTGGGGACCGGCACCGGGCGCGGTACTGAGCGTGCTGGCCGACGGCAATGCGCGGCTATTCTGGGATGGCGCAGAGCTGACGCTGCATCGGGTGAAGTAAAGCCTGCGGGGCGCGTTGTGCTGCGCCCCGGCAAACCGGCTTATGGCTGCGCCACGAAGCCTACGGCGTCATACACTTTCTTCAGCGTTTCCTGGGCATGCGCACGGGCTTTCGATGCGCCATCGCGCATCACTTGGTTGAGGAACGCTTCGTCATTGCGGAAACGATGATAACGCTCCTGCAGCTCAGTCAGCATCTCAGACACAGCATCTGCCACCGCGCCTTTCAGGTGACCATACATTTTGCCTTCAAACTCCTGCTCCAGCTGCGCAATCGACTTACCGGTCACGCCTGACAGGATATCCAGCAGGTTAGACACGCCCGCTTTCTCTTTGATGTCGTAACGCACCACCGGCGGCTCTTCCGAGTCGGTCACTGCACGCTTAATCTTCTTCACCACCGATTTGGTGTCTTCCAGCAGACCAATCACGTTGTTGCGGTTGTCATCGGATTTCGACATCTTCTTCGTCGGCTCCAGCAGTGACATCACGCGCGCGCCGGACTTCGGAATAAACGGCTCAGGAATTTTAAACACGTCGCCGTACAGCGCATTGAAGCGCGCGGCGATATCGCGGCTCAGCTCAAGGTGCTGCTTCTGATCTTCGCCGACCGGTACCTGGTTAGTCTGATACAGCAGAATATCGGCCGCCATCAGCACTGGATAATCGAACAGACCGGCGTTGATGTTCTCTTCGTAACGTGCCGATTTGTCCTTGAACTGCGTCATGCGGCTCAGCTCGCCGAAGTAGGCGTAGCAGTTCAGCACCCAGCTCAGCTGCGCGTGCTCCGGTACGTGCGACTGCACGAAGATGGTGCTTTTTTCCGGATCGATACCGCAGGCAAGGTACAGCGCCAGCGTATCCAGCGTGGCTTTGCGCAGCGCGGCCGGGTCCTGACGAACGGTGATGGCGTGCAGATCGACGATGCAGTAAATGCAGTGGAAATCATCCTGCATCTGCACCCACTGACGCAGCGCACCCATGTAGTTGCCAATGGTCAGTTCACCGGAAGGCTGGGCGCCGCTGAAAACGATGGGTTTGCTCATGTTATGTCCTGATAATCACAGCCCGAGAACGGGCAAAAGTTCGCTAAAAGTATCGAGATTTAAATCGGGCTGGCTGGTGGCAATCGGCTCACCGTAGTTGTAGCCGAAGGTCATCGCAACGTTTGGCACGCCCGCCGCCTGGGCAGCGAGAATATCATTGCGCGAATCACCGACAAACAGCAATTGTCCTGGAAGCACGCCGAAACGGCCGAGAACGAGGAAAATCGCCGCCGGATGTGGTTTTTTCACCACCACATCGTCGCCGCCGATGATCAGAGAAAAGTAGCCGGCAATGCCGAGCGACTGCAGCAGCGGAGCAACAAACGGTGTGGGTTTGTTGGTGACGATGGCCAGCGGCAGACCGCTGGCATGCAGCGCAGCCAGCGTCTCCTGCACCTGTGGAAACAGCGTACTGCCGGCTTCCACCGTTGCGGCGTAATGTTTGTCGAACAGCGCACGCGCGTCGCGCTGCTCGTCAGCCTGCGGCTCACGGCCCAGCGCCCAGCTGAGCGCCCGCGCCATCATGATGTCCGCACCGTTGCCAATCCAGGTTGAGACGCGCTCAACGCCTGCGGGCGGCAGCTGCAAATCGGCCAGCGCCAGATCGATCGCCTGTGCCAGGCCTGGCGCGCTGTGCACCAGCGTGCCATCGAGATCGAACGCCAGCGCGCGGATATCAGTGAAATGAGCCATTAACTTTCTCCAGTTCGCTGCGCATCTCATCGATCACCTTCTTGTAATCCGGATGACCGAAGATCGCCGAGCCGGCAACAAACATATCAGCCCCGGCCGCCGCGATCTGACCGATGTTATCGATCTTCACGCCGCCATCCACTTCCAGACGGATTTGGTAACCGCTCTGGTCAATGCGACGACGCGCTTCGCGCAGTTTATCCAGCGTGCCCGGAATAAAGGACTGGCCGCCGAAGCCGGGGTTCACTGACATCAGCAGAATGATGTCGAGCTTGTCCATCACGTAATCGAGATAGCTGAGCGGCGTTGCCGGATTGAACACCAGACCGGCTTTACAGCCGTGCTCTTTGATTAGCTGCAGCGTACGGTCAACGTGCTCGCTGGCTTCGGGATGGAAAGTAATGAAGCTGGCACCCGCTTTGGCGAATTCCGGGATCAGCGCATCGACCGGTTTGACCATCAGATGCACATCGATGGGCGCGGTTATGCCGTAATCGCGCAGCGCTTTCAGCACCATTGGCCCCATGGTCAGATTGGGAACATAGTGGTTATCCATCACATCGAAATGCACCACGTCGCCACCCGCTTCCAGCGCTTTAGCGGTATCTTCGCCCAGGCGGGCAAAATCAGCGGCAAGGATTGATGGGGCCAGTAAAAATTGTTTCATCCGAATCTCCCAATTTTGTGCGCCAGCCGGAGCTGGCGTGATGCGTTGGTCGCGGACGAAACAGGCTAGCGGAAAAGCGCCAGCAGTTCGTCAACCTGAGTGCGACCACTTATGCTTCGGCTGATGGAACGCCGGGCTTTAACTACGTGTAAATCCGCATGCTGATACCACTCGCGCGTCAGCAGGGTATCGTGGTTTGAAATCAGTACCGGGATGCGGCTCTCCTGCGCCAGCTTACTGGCCAGTTCCGCCAGATGCTGCTGCTCGCGCAGACTAAAGCTATTGGTGTGGTAAGCGGTAAAATTAGCCGTCGCCGACAGCGGCGCGTACGGCGGATCGCAATAAACCACTGAGCCTGCAGGGGCGTTGCCCAGAGTAACATCGTACGATTCACAGACAAAGGTGGCTTTTTGCGCGCGCTCGGCGAACCATAACAGTTCGGCTTCCGGGAAGTACGGCTTACGATAGCGACCAAAGGGCACATTAAATTCACCGCGCAGGTTGTAACGGCACAGGCCGTTGTAACCGTGGCGGTTGAGATAAAGAAACAGCACGGCGCGCTGATAGGTATCCGTGCTGGCGTTGAACGCCGTACGCTGGGCGTAATAGGTTTCCGCCGTATTGCCGCTGGCGCTGAACAGCTGGCGCGCGTCTTCAATAAACGAGGCGGTGCGCGTTTTAACGATATTGTAGAGATTGATCAGATCACCGTTGATGTCCGCCAGGTGATAACGGTCATAATCGGTGTTGAGGAATACGGAACCGGCGCCGACAAAAGGTTCGATTAAACAATCACCTTGTGGCAGATGACGACGGATATCGTCAAGCAGCGGGTATTTCCCTCCGGCCCATTTCAGGAAAGCGCGATTTTTCTTCATGCTGTCGTGGCTATTACATCTTAATTATTGGCTGTGGCGAAACCGACAGCAGATCTGCGCTTAGAACGGGGCCGCAGCAGCGCGGCCCCACATCACTTACTGGCTCTCTTTCTTCACCTGGCTGAGCGGTTTAACCCACGGGTTCGCCGCACGCACTTCCGCCGGCAGTGAAGCTACTGCACGTTTGGCTTCGGCCGGTGTGGCATAAGCGCCGCTCACCAGCACGTACCACGGCTGGCCGTTACGCGTGGTTTTATACACGTGATAACCGCTCAGATTCTGTTTCTTCGCCCAGGCGTTCAGGCTCGCTTCTTTCGACGCACCGCTCAGCTGCAGCGTGTAGTTGCCGCCCGATGGCAGCGACTTGCTGGCACCGCCACTGCTGGCCGGTGCGCTGTTGTGCGCGGTGGTGGTGTGCGTTTTGTTCTCTTTCACTGCGGCCGGTTTGCTGGCAGCCGGGGTTTTGTGGCTGCTACTGCTGGCACCGAGGCTGCGCGGTGGCGTCTCAGCGCGTACCGCCGGCGGCGTGACCGCTTTGCCGGCGCTGCCGCTGACCGTTGCCGGTGCGGTAGGCAGCGAACTGTTGCCCTGTGCGCCCTGCGCCGCGGCATCAACGGAACCCTGCTGATTATTCAGCGCGGTATTGAGATCGCCCGGCAGCGTTACGCGCTGCTGGTTGGCCGGTGTGTCAACCGGTGCTGCCTGAGTCGGCGTGGAGGAGACAGACGGCATGGAGATTGACTGGCCGTCACTGCCGGCGGGTGCGGCATTACCGGCGGTATTCTGCGGCGCACTGCCCTCAGCCGACGGCGTGGCATTCTGCTGGCCGCTCATAGTGGTCGAACCTGACAGGTCGATATTCTTTTCACTGCCGCCGCCAGCCGGTGCCGCGCTACCGGTGCTGGCCGGTTTCTTCTCGTCCGGGCCGGTCAGCGCGGAGCCAATGCCCAGCACCAGAATCAGCAGCACCAGAATGCCGATGCCCATCATCATATGCTGACGGGAAACCGGTACTTTCGCTTTCGGCGCAGAAGACGATTTGCGAGGCCGCGTGGGACGGCGGTCACTGGCGTCAGGTTTTAACTCGTCTTCCGGTTTGAACTCATCCATTTAGCCTCCTCCGTAAAACGGCACGCTTCCCACGTGCCGCATCACTGCTCACTGTTCCCCCGCCGGACAGCAGCCCGACGTAGTCCGGGGATAATCAAGATACTTTGCAATCGTTAATCGCAGCCAGCACCATATCATGCGCCACGCCGCCACGCACTTCGGAGCGGCCAATAGCGAGAGGCAGCACCAGACGCAGCTCGCCGCCGAGCACTTTTTTATCGCGCATCATGTGCGGCAGATAGGCTTCTGCTGTCATGCTGGCCGGGCCGTTAACCGGCAGGCCAGCACGCTGCAGCAGCGCAATAATGCGGTCAGTATCGGCAGCGCTGAACTGACCCAGACGCTCAGCAGTGCGCGCCGCCATTACCATGCCCGCCGCAACCGCTTCACCGTGCAACCAGTTGCCGTAACCCATATGCGCTTCGATCGCATGACCAAAAGTATGACCGAGATTGAGCAGCGCACGCAGGCCGGTTTCACGCTCGTCGGCCGCCACCACGTCGGCTTTCAGCTCGCAGCAGCGGCGAATGCAGTAAGCCATGGCAGTGTTATCCAGCGCCAGCAGCGCATCAAGATTCTGCTCCAGCCACTGGAAAAATTCACCGTCGAGAATGATGCCGTATTTGATCACTTCCGCCAGACCGGAGGCCAGCTCGCGCGGCGGCAGCGTAGTGAGGCAGTCGGTATCCACGATCACCGAAGCCGGCTGGTAGAAAGCACCGATCATGTTTTTACCGAGGGGATGGTTCACCGCAGTCTTGCCCCCGACCGAGGAGTCAACCTGCGACAGCAAGGTGGTCGGCACCTGAATAAAGCGTACGCCGCGCTGGTAGCTGGCGGCCGCAAAACCGGTCAGATCGCCAATCACGCCACCGCCCAGTGCAATCAGCGTGGTGTCACGGCCGTGCGGCTTCTGCAGTAGCGCGGTGAAAACCTCGTCCATCACCGCCAGCGTTTTGTACTGCTCACCGTCGGGCAGAATCACCTGATCCACTTTCACCCCGGCGTTGCTCAGCAGCGTCGCGAGTTTGTCCAGATAGATCGGTGCCAGCGTCTGATTCGTCACCAGCATGGCATTGTCGCCGGCTTTCAGCGGCCAAAAAGAAGCCGGATCGTTAAACAGTCCGGCAGCGATGGTGATGGGGTAACTGCGATCCCCCAGTGAGACAGTGATCTTCTCCATGATGACCGATACCTATTGCTGAGCCCTCAGGGTGCTGGATTAATTTTTTTCCAGCATGTTGATGATCTGATTGGCGACAACTTTTGCACTTTGATCGTCAGTGCGAATGGTGACGTCAGCGATCTCTTCATAAAGCGGATTACGTTCGCCAGCCAGCGCTTCCAGTACTTCGCGCGGCGGTTCGTCAACCTGCAGCAACGGACGCTTTTTATCACGCTGAGTGCGGGCAAGTTGCTTTTCGATGGTGGTTTCGAGGTAGACGACCACACCGCGGGCGGAGAGACGATTACGGGTTTCACGGGATTTGACGGAGCCGCCACCGGTCGCCAGGACAATGCCCTGTTTCTCGGTCAGCTCGTTGATGATTTTCTCTTCACGATCGCGAAAACCGGCTTCGCCTTCCACATCAAATACCCAGCCTACATCCGCTCCGGTACGTCGCTCAATTTCCTGATCGGAATCGAAAAATTCCATATTGAGTTGCTGAGCTAACTGACGACCAATAGTGCTTTTGCCGGCACCCATCGGCCCAACCAGAAAGATATTGCGTTTCTCTGCCATTTTGTCGGTATTACTAAGAATTCGTTGATGATACCCCGCGTTCAGCACATTGCTGGCGGGACAGGAACTGAGACCTCATGAGCGTTAGCAAGAGTCAGACGGAAAATTATCTCAACACTCATGGCCGTTTGGCAACCGAATAAATTGCCCCCGGCGACCTTCAAACAGGACCGGTCTGTGGTTCGCGAGACGGTAACGCTCTTCCTTTTTTGCCATCCTTGTGCGCGCTACAGGTGCGCTGGCTGGGCCTGTCGCTCCCGACAGCTTACCTGCGTAAACTGTGGAATAGGTGCCGTTGCTGAAGTCCTGTACCACCCAAAATTCGGGCATATTTCTTTCGATGTCAGTATCGCTTGTCACTGACACCCGCCGGAAGGTTATCCTGCCGCGTTCCGTTACACCGTTTTAAAATCGCTAAACCTTGTATGCTAATTCCTGCCCTGCGTCAACGCAGTTGGTCATATGGAGCGAATTTTCCGCTTTATCCGGCGGTAAGCGCTGCTTCCCTGACCAGTCGCGGCGTGATGAAGATCACCAGCTCACGTTTTTTGCGCTCGTCGGTCTGCTGACGAAACAGACTGCCGAACAGCGGCACCTCGCCCAGCCACGGCACGCGCTTTTCGCCCTGGGTGCGCTGCTGCTGGAAAATACCGCCCAGCGCCAGCGTTTCACCGTCGCGCAGCGTCACCTGAGTGGCGATTTCCTGCTTATCGATGCTCAGCACCTGACTTTCCCCCATCGTCAGGCTGCGACCCGGCATGTTCTGGCTCAGCCGCAGCGTGAGCTGAATACGCCCGTTGCCCAATACTACTGGCGTCACCTCCATGCCCAGCACCGCCTCTTTGAACTCAATCGCCGTCGCACCGCTGTTACCGGATTTCACCTCATAGGGGATTTCGGTGCCCTGCTTGATGGTGGCGGTCTGCTGGTGTGAGGTAAACAGTCGCGGGCTGGCGATGATTTCGATCTGGTTCTCCTGCTCCAGCGCACTCAGCTCCAGATTAAGCAGTTCGCCGTTCATCGGTCCGAGCGTGACGCCGGCGCGTATCGCCGGATTGCTCACCGCCAGCGGCACCAGCAGCTGCGGATTGCGCAGCGCCCCGGTGACGACATCGCCGGGTGCGGTGCTCCAGCTGACGCCGAGCTCGCGCAGATGCTCTTCATTGATGGTGACAATGTGCGCTGACAGCTCAACCTGCTCCAGCGGCAGATCCAGCGCCTGCAGCCAGCGCTCGGTATCGCGCAGCGCCTGCGCGCTGTCCCGCAGCAACAGGCTGTTGGTACGGCTATCCACCGTCACGCTGCCGCGCGGCGTCATCAGCGAGCGTTCCGCCTGCAGGCTGCGGTAGACATCGCTGGCGCTGGCGTAGTGCAGCGTGACGGTGCGCTGCTCAAGCGGCGCCTGCAACTGCTTCTCTTCACGCTCCGCTTGTGCCTGCTGTGCCTGTCGCTGCTGCCAGCTCTCCGGATAGACCAGCAGCACACCCTCCTCCTGGATCACCGTGAGTTTCGCCAGCCGCGTGACCAGCGCCAGTGCGCGCTCCCAACCGACGTTATCGAGTCGCAGCGACAGCCGCCCCTCCACGCCCGGCGCGATCAGCAGGTTGGTTTGCTGATAGTCAGCCAGCGCCTGCAAAATGCGCTCGACCGGCGCATCATCAAATACCAGGCTCAGGGGCTGATCAGCGGCGTGCAGCGGATTGCTCAGCGCCAGCCACAGCAGCAGAGTCATCCTTTTCATAAAATCCTCCTTTTATTACCCATGTGATGTGCTGCGGCGGACAGCTTTGCGTGGCGCTCAGTACCAGCGTATGTGCACTGAGCTGGGTTACCTGCCACGGTGCCACCGGAAAAGCAGCCGGTGCGCTCAGCCGCTGACGTTTGCCCTGCGGTGAAACCAGCCAGGCCACAAAGTGCGGCGCGCGACCAATGATGCCCTGTAAGCGCCAGCCGTGCGGCACAGCAGCAGGCGCCTGACACTGGCTGGCAGCCAGCGGCTGGAACGGATCGCGCGCCAGCGCCCAGCTGCTGCACAGCAGTAACACCAGTGCGCTACTCCGCATCGTCACTCTCCAGCCAGAACTCGCTGTGTAACACGCCCTGCTCCGCTTGCAGCTGAAAACGCTGTGGCACCGCTAACGCCGTCGCAGCCAGCCCGCTGAACAGCGGCAGAAACTGCGGCCAGCTCAGGCGCAGCGCCAGCTGCTGTGGCTGACTGTCCGGATGCCAGGCCTTGAGCTGATTGCCGCGCGCTGCCACCAGCTGCTCTAACGATACGGATGCTACCGTTGCCGCTGGCTGCAGCGTTGCGATCTCCGCCTGAAGCTGTCCGATGGCCGGTCGCGCGTCCAGCTGCTGCTGACGTTGCTGGTGCTGCTGCGCCAGTTGTGACAGCTGCTGTTGTAGCGTGCTGAATTGCTGCTGTTGCGGACGCAGCAGCAGTAGCCACGCCAGCCCGAGTAACAGCAGCGCCAGCAGTTGCAGGCTGGCTATTCGCCACGTCAGTGCCAGCTGCAGCCAGCGCTGGATGAGTTCATTCATCGGTCGCCTCCTGCAGCCGGGCGCGCAGCGCGAAGCGGTAATCTCCCTGCGCCTGACGCTGTACGCTGCCCTGCTTCACCGCCGCAAACAGCGGCTGCGTCTGCAGTTGCTGGCGGAACGCGCTGACATCAGCCAGGCTTTGCGCCAGACCGTCCAGCACCAGTTGCCCCTGTCGCCGCTCCACGCGACTCAGCCACAGCGTCTCCGGCATCAGCGTGGGCAGTTGCTGCCAGAACTGCTGCCAGCGTTGATGCTGCTGCAGCCGCTGTTGCTGCGCCTGCTGCCTGTGTAACAGATCATCCCGCTGCGCCATCAGCGTTTGCTGTTGCGCCAGCCGCTGCTGTATCTGCTGGAGCTGCATGGTCATATCGGCCTGCTGCCGGGCTGTATGCTGGAGCCGCTGTTCAGCGCGCCACCACAGCAGCAGCGTGAGTAACAGCGTTACCAGCAGCACGACAACCAGCAACGCCACACTGTGCTGGCGGCGTAGCAGCAACTGCTGTGCCCGCCACGGGAGCAAATTGACCGCCAGCATCAGTAATCCTCCGGACGCAGTGCCAGGCCAAGCGCAATCGCCAGCGCGCCCGCCTCTGCCGGTAGCGGCGGTTGCAGATAGTGCAGCAGCGCCAGCGGCTTGCAGCGCTGCACTTCCGCCTCCGGCAACGCCTGCGGTGAGGTGCAGAACACCGCTTGTGCCTGGGGAAAGGTGTCACGCAGATGGGCGAGCGTCAGGGGTTCGGTCGCTGCGCCGCAGGCGCTATTTTCGCCGGCCAGCGTCCACAGCCAGTGGTCGCTGAGCGGATGGATCAGCAACTGATGCGGGCGCAGCGGAACGCGCATGGCGATCTGCGTCAGTGCCAGACTGCTCAGCTCAAACACGTCGGGGCGCAGTCCGGCCTGCTGCAGCGGCGCCAGCCACTGGGCGATGACGTCGCGGCGCGCGGCGGTGACGTGCAGCTGGCTGGCACTGCCGCCCAGCCGGTAATCCAGCGACAGCGAGGCGGCTTCGACCGGGAACAGGCGTGATGCGGACGCGTTAACGTAGCGGCTGAGCGCCGGCTCGCGCAGTGAGGTTTGCGGCAACGGCAGCGTACGCTGCAGCACCAGCTGCGGCGGCAGGCCAACGCGCAGTGAGTAGCGCCTGGGTAAATGACGTTGCCAGCGCACCAACATCTCCTGTAACACTGGCGAGGTTTGCAACACGCCGTTGCGTAACGTATCGTGCGGCAGCGGCTGCTGCCACCAGTGTCGCAGCTGCCATCCGTGACGGCGTCGTTCAATGCCAAGGGCGCAGAGTTGCCCGTTCTGGATGTCCAGTCCAATTTGCCAGCGCTGAAAAGCCATGCGCGCGATCTCCTTATCGTTACAGGAAAAAGGATGATTACCCGCATTGCATGAAGAATGACGGGTATATCAAAGCGTCAGGCTTGCCTTTATACTACCGCGCGATTGTTTATAAACTGCCCAAACGCCAACAGATGGGAATTCTCAGGTGAAGTTCGTAAAGTATTTATTGATCCTTGCAGTGTGTTGCATTTTGCTGGGAGCCGGCACGGTTTATGGTTTGTACAAATACATAGAGCCGCAGCTGCCTGATGTGAACACATTGAAAGATGTGCGCCTGCAAACCCCGATGCAGGTTTACAGCGCGGATGGCGAGCTGATCGCCCAGTACGGTGAAAAGCGCCGTATCCCGCTCACCCTGCAACAGATGCCGCCTGAGCTAATCAAAGCGTTTATCGCCACCGAAGACAGCCGCTTTTATGAGCATCACGGCGTCGATCCGGTGGGGATTTTCCGCGCCGCCAGCATCGCGCTGGTCTCCGGCCACGCCTCGCAGGGCGCCAGTACCATTACGCAGCAGCTGGCGCGTAACTTCTTCCTCAGCCCTGAACGCACGCTGATGCGTAAAATCAAGGAAGCCTTCCTGGCGATTCGCATCGAGCAGTTGCTGAGTAAGGATGAAATCCTTGAGCTGTATCTGAATAAAATCTATCTCGGCTATCGCGCTTACGGCGTCGGTGCGGCGGCGCAGGTGTACTTCGGTAAACCGGTCGATCAGCTGTCGCTGAGTGAGATGGCGATGATCGCCGGCCTGCCGAAAGCGCCGTCGACCTTTAACCCGCTCTATTCACACGCCCGTGCGCTGGCGCGCCGTAATGTGGTGCTGGCTCGCATGCTGGATCAGAACTACATCACGCAGCAGCAGTATAACGACGCGCGCAACACGCCGCTGACCGCCAGCTATCACGGCCCGGAAATTGCCTTCTCTGCACCGTATCTCACCGAGTTAGTGCGTCAGGAGATGGTGAAACGCTACGGCGACAGCGCCTATGACGATGGCTACAAGGTGTATACCACCGTGACCCGCCATCTGCAGGAAGCCGCACAGCAGGCGGTGCGTAACAACGTGATGGCGTACGATATGCGTCACGGCTATCGCGGTCCGACCAACGTGCTGTGGAAAGTGGGTGAAGCCAGCTGGGATCACACCCGCATCGTCAATACGCTGAAAAATCTGCCGGTCTACGGTCCGCTGAATGCCGCCGTGGTCACCAGCGCCAGCGCCGACGAAGCCACCGCCATGCTGAAAGATGGCAGCAGCGTTTCGCTGACTTTAGCCGGCGTGCGCTGGGCGCGTCCGTATAAATCCGACACCCTGCAGGGCCCGACGCCGCGCAGCGTCACTCAGGTGCTGCAGGCTGGCCAGCAGATTTGGGTACGTAAAGTCGGTGACGCGTGGTGGCTGGGACAGGTGCCGCTGGTGAACTCGGCGCTGGTGTCGCTCAATCCGGAAGATGGTGCGGTACGCGCGCTGGTCGGTGGTTTTGACTTCAACCAGAGTATGTTCAACCGCGCCACCCAGGCGCTGCGTCAGGTCGGCTCGAACATCAAGCCGTTCCTGTATACCGCCGCCATGGACCGCGGCCTGACGCTGGCCTCCATCCTCAACGACGTGCCGATTTCACGCTGGGATGCCGGTGCCGGCGCAGACTGGCGACCAAAGAACTCGCCGCCGACCTATGCGGGTCCGATTCGTTTACGCCAGGGGCTGGGTGAGTCGAAAAACGTGGTGATGGTGCGCGCGATGCGTGCTATGGGCGTTGATTACGCCGCTGAGTATCTGCAGCGCTTTGGCTTCCCGGCGCAGAACATTATCCATACCGAGTCGCTGGCACTGGGCGCCGCATCCTTCACGCCAATGCAGGTGGCGCGCGGCTATGCGGTGATGGCCAACGGCGGCTTCCTGGTCGATCCTTACTTCATCGCGAAGATTGAGAACGAACAGGGCGGCGTGATTTTCCAGGCGCAGCCGAAGATCGCCTGCCCGCAGTGCAATCTGCCGGTGATCTATGGCGACACCAAAAAGTCGGTGGCGCTGAATGAAGAGAGCGTGGAAAACGTTGCCACCTCGAATCAGCAGCAGAATCAGACCGTGCCGCAGCCCGAGCTGGAGCAGGTACCGGCGCAGCCGCAGCCGGCCGGCGATCAGCAGTATGCGCCGCACGTAATCAACACGCCGCTGGCGTTCCTGATTAAGAGCGCGCTGAACTCCAACATCTTCGGTGAACCGGGCTGGATGGGAACCGGCTGGCGTGCCGGTCGCGATCTGAAGCGCAACGATATCGGCGGCAAAACCGGTACCACCAACAGTTCCAAAGACGCCTGGTTCTCCGGTTATGGTCCGGGCGTGGTGACGTCGGTGTGGATTGGCTTCGATGATTCGCGCGCGCTGGGACGCACCACGGTATCGGGTGCGATTCCGGATCAGATCTCCGGCTACGAAGGCGGCGCGAAGAGTGCGCAGCCGGCATGGGATGATTACATGAAAGTGGCGCTGGATGGTGTGCCGGTGCAGCCGCTGACACCGCCGGACGGCGTGGTGACGGTGACCATTGACCGCAGCACCGGCAAGCTGGCCAACGGTGGCGGCAACACCCGTCAGGAGTACTTCATTAACGGCACCCAGCCGACCGAGTATTCGGTGCATGATGTGGGCACCACCATCATGGACAACGGTGAAAGCCACGAACTGTTTTGATCAAAAAAGCCGGGGGAAATCCCCGGCTTTTTGTTTTTACCCCGTGCGACTTTCCGCGCCTTTTATTGCGCCGCCAGGTGTCCTCAATAACTCAACCGCCCCTGCTTCACCAGCCACTCACGCACCATGAACAGCGCGCTGACGTTACGCGCCTCGCGAAAATCCGGCTCTTCCAGCAGCGCCAGCAGATTGCTGAGCGGCCAGCGGCGTACAATCAGCGGCTCCGGCTCATCCCCTTCCAGCTTCTCTTCGTACAACCCTTCAGCTACCACGATATTCATCTTGCTGGAGAAATAGGACGGCGCCATGGTGAGTTTGCCCAGCGCTTCCAGCTGATGCGCGCCAAAGCCCACTTCTTCTTTCAGCTCACGGTTGGCGGCTTCAAAAGCGCTTTCACCAGGATCGATTAAACCTTTCGGGAAGCCCAGCTCATAGGTTTCCAGTCCGACGGCGTACTCCTGGATCAGGATCACGTCATCGCCAATGATCGGCACAATCATCACCGCTTCACGATCGGAGGGCTTCATGCGCTCATAGACGCGACGCGCACCGTTGCTGAAGGCGAGATCAACCGCTTCGATGGTAAACAGGCGGGAGCGGGCCACCGCTTCCACGTTGAGGATGTCAGGTTTTTTCAGGGGAGTGGTCATATCAGCCTCAAACTTAGCACAGCCTTGTGAAACGCGATGACGTCAGCATACCGAAGCCCGCGGCATTGTGCGACACGCAGCGCGGGTCAATCATGGTGACATACATTTGCCCGCTGCCGCTAACAACTTCTTGTTATCTGCACAGTAAGATTTTCACAATAAGTCAACGGGGTAGCAGCAAATTCGGATAATACCGATGTTTAATTGAGGGGCTTGTGAGTACCATCCCGTTAAGGAATAATCTAACAAATTTATAATACAATGATTTTGCGCGGTATTTTGTTTCATTTGCCTCTTGTCAGAATGACTTCTGCTCGCCAAAATTGACTCGTATTGCAGGTTTTACCGGGAGCACATCGTAAACGTGACGGCAGTTTTTTGGCTGGATTGAGCAAAGCATGAGCACTCTTATCGTCATTCTGGCTGTCATGCTGGCCTGTTCGTTAGTGGCCGGAATCGGCTACTGGTACGCTATGCGGCATCGTCCGCCGTTGGCGAAACCACTGCCGTTTATCAGTCCGCCCTGCCGTAAACTCACCGATGAAGAACGCGCTGCCGTTGAGAAGTATATTGCGTCGCTGGGTAAAGCGCGTCAGCACAGCAGCGGGCGATCGACCCGATCGTCACGGGAACCCGAAGCGCTGGCGCTGACCGCACAGAGCAATAATGTTTATCCCGTTACCCGCTCCATCACCCGTTACGGCCTCTCCACTGACGATCCCCACAAATGGCGCTACTACCTGGATGAAGTCGAGGTGCATCTGCCGCCGCTGTGGGAGCAGTACATCGCTGAAGAAAACTACGTCGAGCTGATCCGCACCCAGACCCTGCCGTTGGTGATCTCGCTCAACGGCCACTCGCTGGTGAACTATGCGGTGGAACAACCGGCGCTGCCGCCGCTGGTGCGGCCAATGTCGACCAACGCTTCGATTCGTAAAGAGGAGAGCGAAAACGTCGAGCTGCTGCAGGTGCGCAAAGAGTCGCCGGAAGAGTATCAGCTGTCGCGCGCCGACGGCACGCGTGAAGCGAGCGCCATTTGCTGCGCCTTCCTGCTGTTTTTCCTCAGCCTGGTGCTGCCCGGCAGCCTGATGCTGTGGATTGCGCTGCCCGCCGGCGCGATCGTCGCTGTCAGCCTGTGGTTTATGTACCGATTCCCAGGTGAAAAAGGGCTGCGCGATGTGCACTGTCTGCGCGGCGCACCGAAGCGCTGGGGCCTGTTTGGCGAATCCAATCAGGAGCAGAGCAACATCTCGCTCGGCATCATCGACTTAATCTATCCGGCACACTGGCAGCCTTATGTGGCGCACGACCTGGGCCAGGTGACGGATGTGGATATCTACCTGAATCGTCAGGTGGTACGCCAGGGGCGCTTCCTGTCGCTGCAGGATGAAGTCCGCAACTTCCCGGTACAGCGCTGGCGTAAAAACCTGGTGCTGGCGTGCGGTTCGCTGCTGGTGCTGGTGATGCTGGTGAGCTGGATTCCGCTCAGCATGCCGATCAAACTCAGCCTCGCCTGGTTAAAAGGGACTGAGAGCGTGGAAGTGAACAGCGTCGATAAACTCACTGCCCTGCCGCTGCACATTGGCGATAGCCTGAAAGTGAGCGGCACCGGCATGTGCTCGGTTCCGGGCAATTACCAGAGCAACCGCAGCTACGCGTACATGCCGTTCGACTGCTCGGCGATTTACTGGAACAACGCTGCGCCGCTGCCGCTGCCGCAGTCCGACATCATCGATAAGGCCGCCGCGCTGCTGGAGACCACCACGCAGCAGCTGCATCCGGAAACCAACACCGACCCGAAACTTAACCCGCAGCTGGCATCGGCGATTCAGAAATCAGGCATGATCCTGCTGGATGATTTCTCCGACCTGGTGCTGAAAACCCAGCAGCTGTGCAGCCAGCAGCAGGACTGCGTGCGCCTGAAAAATGCGCTGGTCAACCTCGGTAATGCCAAAGACTGGGATACGCTGATTCACCGTGCGGATTCCGGCAAGCTCAACGGCATGAACGTGCTGCTGCGCCCGGTTAGCGCCGAAGCGCTGGAGAATCTGGTGAACACTGCCACCTCGACCTTCTTCTCGCGGGAGACGCGTCGCGCGGCGGAAACCCTTAACAGCCCGCCGCCGGGCGGATTCCTGATCATTAGCGATGAAGGCCGGCAGATGGTGAACCAGCCGCAGCCGTCGGTGGCGCTGTTCGATCTCGACGCCCCTTCACAGTGGCACGAACTGCAGCGCCTGTCCGGCATGCTGCTGCACACACCGTTTGCCGCCAGCGGTATCATTACCAGCATTACCACCGATGCCAACGGCACGCGCCATATCGCCCTGCACAACGAGCCCGACGCCATGGCGCAGTGGCGCTATCTGGGCACCGCGCTGCTGATGCTGGTGCTGATTGTCAGCGCCGTCAGCAACGGCCTGCTGGCGCTGCGCCGCATCCACCGCAACCGCCTGCGTATGGCGCAGATTCAGCAGTATTACGACAAGTGCTTTAACCACAACCTCAGCACTATGCAGAGCGTGCGCTCGCTGTTCTGACCCTCCGCCTTCTGTGCTACCCTGTCGCCCTGTTTTTCAGGGCGGAAAACAAAATGCCGATTACGCTTAAGGGATTGGCGATGGATCGGCAGCCCGCAACGGCACCTCGCCCTTGATTTATCACGTTGTACCCATACCTTTGGGTATCCGGCACCGGCCCGATCCATCTTTTCGGCGTCATGCGACCGTGTGCGACCGATCGCCACACGGCGCGACGCAGCGTAACAGCAGGAGCCGCAATGAAAGAGAAAACCAGTGAAGGCGTCCGCCTTGATAAATGGCTGTGGGCCGCGCGCTTCTATAAAACCCGCGCGCTGGCTCGCGACATGATTGAAGGCGGCAAAGTGCATTACAACGGCCAGCGCAGCAAACCGGGCAAAGTGGTCGAACTGCAGGCCGAGCTGACGCTGCGTCAGGGCAACGATGAGCGCACGGTGATCATCACCGCCATCGGCGACCAGCGGCGTCCGGCCAGCGAAGCGCAGCAGATGTACGCGGAGACGGCCGCCAGCATCGAAAAGCGCGAAAAGAACGCGCTGGCGCGCAAAATGAATGCCCTGACCATGCCGCATCCCGATCGCCGCCCGGATAAAAAAGAGCGCCGCGATCTGCTGAAATTTAAATTGTCGGGCGATGAATAACTCGCGCCCCCACGAGAGAAACCTTATGTCTGTTCAAGATCAACTGCATCGTTACCTGTTTGAAAATGTCGCCGTGCGCGGCGAGCTGGTCAACGCATCTCAAACCTGGCGCGACATCGTGCAGAACCACGACTATGCCGAGCCGGTCAAAACGCTGCTGGGCGAACTGCTGGTTGCCACCAGCCTGCTCACCGCTACGCTGAAATTTGACGGCGACATCACCGTGCAGCTGCAGGGCGATGGCCCGCTGAGCATGGCGGTGATCAACGGGAATAACCGCCAGGAGCTGCGCGGCGTGGCGCGGCTGAAAGAGGATGCGGAGATCGCCGCCGGCAGCAGCCTGAAGCAGATGGTGGGTAACGGCTATCTGGTGATCACCATTTCGCCTGAGAAAGGCGAGCGCTATCAGGGCGTGGTCGGCCTGGAAGCCGATACGCTGGCGGGCTGTCTGGAAGATTACTTCATGCGTTCCGAGCAGCTGCCAACCCGCCTGTTCATTCGCACCAGCGAGAAAGGCGCAGCCGGTATTCTGCTGCAGGTGCTGCCCGCGCAGGAGCCCAACCTGGATGACTTCAACCATCTGGCCACGTTAACCGAAACCGTGAAGAGCGAAGAGCTGATTGAGCTGCCCGCTACTGACGTACTGTGGCGTCTCTATCATCAGGAAGAAGCCACGGTTTACGACCCGGCGCCGGTCAGCTTTAAATGCACCTGCTCGCGCGAACGCTGCGGTGAAGTGCTGAAAACGCTGCCGCCAGAGGAAGTGGATGAGATTCTGGTCGAAGACGGCAAAATTGATATGCACTGCGACTACTGCGGCACGCACTATGTGTACGACGCCGTGGATATTGCTGCTATTCGTAACGCTCCCTCCGGCAATAGCGATCAACTGCATTAATCAGCAAACGGGCGGTGACGCCGCCCGTATTTTCCGCCGGCGTAGCGCTATGATTTTTCACGGAAATTAACTAATTTACGCTAACTTTAGTTTCATAAGTGGCAGATTTCTCTACTTGTCACGTTCCAGCTCGCATTTTTAACTCTCTTCACTTTTCCACCTCGCTCAGACGTGTACACTGCGCGCGATCTGCCCTGTGCGGCTATGCGCAGCAGGACGCAGAAACCCTCATAAAAAATGCCATGAAGTACCGATTTAAGGAGCAGTCACATGCGCGTTAACGGCCTGACATCGCAAGACCTCGAAACGCTCGGAATTAGCGGCACCACCGAGGTGGTGTACAACCCTGATTACGCCACGTTATTTCAGGAAGAAACCCGCCCGGAGCTGGAAGGTTACGCGCGCGGCACCCTGACGCAGAGCGGTGCCATTGCCGTGGATACCGGCATCTTCACCGGACGTTCGCCGAAAGATAAATACATCGTGCGGGATGACACCACGCGTGACACGCTGTGGTGGAACGATGTTGGCAACGGCAAGAACGACAACCAGCCGCTGTCACAGGAAACCTGGCAGGCGCTGAAAGATCGCTGCACGCAACAGCTTTCCGGCAAGCGCCTGTTTGTGATTGACGCCTTCTGCGGCGCCAACCCGGACACCCGCCTCAGCGTGCGTTTCGTGATGGAAGTGGCGTGGCAGGCGCATTTCGTCAAAAACATGTTTATCCGTCCGACTGAAGCCGAACTGGCTGAGTTTACGCCGGATTTCGTGGTGATGAACGCAGCGCAGTGCACCAATCCGGACTGGCAGGTGCAGGGGCTGCATTCAGAGAATTTTGTCGCCTTTAACCTGACCGAACGCATGCAGCTGATCGGCGGTACCTGGTACGGCGGCGAGATGAAAAAAGGCCTGTTCGCCATCATGAACTATCTGTTGCCGCTGAAGGGTATCGCCTCGATGCACTGCTCGGCCAACGTCGGCAAAGCGGGCGACGTGGCGGTGTTCTTTGGCCTGTCCGGTACCGGTAAAACCACCCTCTCTACCGATCCGGATCGTCAGCTGATCGGCGACGATGAGCACGGCTGGGACGACGACGGCGTCTTTAACTTCGAAGGCGGCTGCTACGCCAAAACCATCAATCTGTCAGAGCAGGCCGAGCCGGAGATTTACCGCGCGATTCGCCGCGATGCGCTGCTGGAGAACGTGGTGGTGCGCGCCGACGGCACGGTCGATTACGCCGACGCCAGCAAGACGGAAAACACCCGCGTGTCTTACCCGATCGAGCACATCGAAAACATCGTGCAGCCGGTATCGAAAGCCGGCCACGCGAAGAAGGTCATCTTCCTGACCGCCGATGCCTTTGGCGTACTGCCACCGGTTTCTCGTCTGACGCCGGAGCAAACCCAGTACCACTTCCTGTCCGGCTTTACCGCCAAGCTGGCCGGCACCGAGCGCGGTGTGACGCAGCCCACCCCAACCTTCTCCGCCTGTTTTGGCGCGGCGTTCCTGACGCTGCATCCAACGCAGTACTCGGATGTGCTGGTGAAACGTATGCAGGCGTCCGGCGCGCAGGCCTATCTGGTGAATACCGGCTGGAACGGCAGCGGCAAGCGCATTTCGCTGAAAGACACGCGCGCTATCATCAACGCGATTCTGGCCGGTGAGCTGGATGAAGCGGAGACCGTGACGCTGCCGGTGTTCAATCTGCAGGTGCCCACCACGCTGGCACAGGTGGACGATGCCATTCTCGATCCGCGCCGCAGCTGGCCTGACGCCGCCGCCTGGCAGCAGGCTGCCGAAGCGCTGGCGCAGCGCTTTATCACCAATTTCGAGAAGTACACCGATAACGATGCCGGTAAGGCGCTGGTGCAGGCCGGCCCGCAGCTGTGAAGTAGCCCAGCTGCCACAACGGCGGCTTAGCGATGGCACATTTCGTCGCGGCGCGATTTATCGCGCATGCCTGCAGCGGTAATATCGCTGATGGATGCGCAATAGATTGCGCCGCTACGGTTGGTGCGGAAATTTAACTAACGTTACTGCTTACTGCCGTCGTGGCGCTGTTTTCCGGAATCGGTAACCACGCGCGGATACGTAATCCGCCGCGTTCACTGTCGCCAATCTCCAGCGATCCGTCATGCGCATCGATAATACGCTGCACAATCGCCAGGCCCAGACCGGTGCCGCTGGTGCTGCGCGCGCTGTCGCCGCGTACAAACGGCTGGAACAGATGCTGTAACTGATCCGGCTTAATGCCCGGACCATCATCCTCCACCTGGAACCACGCGCGATTCAATTCCTGACCGCTGCTGACTTTGATCCAGCCGTTCCCGTAGCGCGCCGCGTTAACCACCAGATTCGCCACCGCGCGTTTAATCGACAGCGGGTTAATATCCAGCATCAGCTCCGCGTCCATCACCGCATTCTCAATCTCGCGCTCGTAGCCGCTCTCCGCCGCCACCACTTCGCCCAGCACGCTATTCAGATCGGCGCGCTCGGTTTGCATCTCCTGCCCGGTGCGCAGGTAATCGATGAACTGCTCGATGATGGCGTTACACTCTTCGATGTCTTTGTTGATCGACTCAGCCAGGTAGCCATCTTCCTCGCCCATCATCTCGGTGGCGAGACGGATGCGCGTCAGCGGCGTGCGTAAATCATGGCTGACGCCGGCCATCAGCAGCGTACGGTCATCGGCCAGCTGCTTCACGCCCGCCGCCATCTGGTTGAAAGCACGCGTCACCGAACGCACTTCCGAAGCACCGTATTCGCGCAGCGGTGGCGGAATAATGCCTTTCCCCACCTGCAACGCAGCGTGTTCAAGATCGACTAAGGGTCGGTTTTGTATACGGATAAACAGCCAGGCGCCGCCAATCGCCAGCAGCATAATCGCCAGGGTATAGCGGAACAGCGGCGAGAAGTCGCCCTGATGGATTTCGGTCAGCGGTACGCGCACCCAGATATCCGGCGACAGCCAGGTTTTCAGCCAGACCACCGGCGAGTTTTTGTTAACCTCAACCCGCACGTCGGTCGGCCCGCCCAGCTGCTGAGCCATCTGTTCACTGAGGAATTCATAATGCTGCGCCCAGCGCAGTCCGCTCTCTTCCGCCGCCGCGTTGGTGTACAACGAGATGCCCAGCTCACGATAAATTTCGCGCCGGAAGGCCGGCGGCACTTCCAGCTGCGTACCATCCTCCAGCTGCAGCCGATCGGTCATCAGCATACGCACTTCGTAGGCGAGGACTTTGTTGAACTGCTGCAGGCTGGGAAGAATGGCGAAATTGAGCACCACCAGGTAGGTCGTTACCAGGCTGACGAACAGCAAGGTAACGATCAACAACAGGGTGCGGGCAAACGAACTGCGGGGTGAGAAGCGCAATCGCCTCATGCTTTACTGCCGTCCGGAACGAACACGTAGCCAAGGCCCCAGACGGTCTGGATGTAGCGCGGATGCGCCGGATCTTCTTCGACCATGCGGCGCAGACGAGAGATCTGCACGTCGATAGAACGCTCCATCGCACTGTACTCACGCCCGCGCGCCAGGTTCATCAGCTTATCGCGCGACAGCGGCTCACGCGGATGGCTCACCAGCGCTTTCAGCACGGCAAACTCTCCGCTGGTCAGCGGCATCGGCTCATCTTCACGGAACATTTCACGCGTGCCGAGGTTCAGTTTGAACTTACCGAAGGCGATGACGGCTTCTTCCTGCGACGGCGCGCCCGGCAGCTCATTGGCCTGACGACGCAGCACAGCACGAATTCGCGCCAGCAGCTCACGCGGGTTGAACGGTTTTGGAATGTAGTCATCGGCGCCGATTTCCAGCCCCACGATACGATCGACCTCTTCACCTTTCGCGGTGACCATAATGATCGGCATCGGGTTACTCTGGCTACGCAGACGACGGCAAATTGACAGGCCATCTTCGCCCGGCAGCATTAAATCCAGCACCATTAAATGGAATGATTCGCGGGTCAGCAGACGATCCATCTGCTCGGCGTTGGCGACGCTGCGCACCTGAAAGCCCTGTTCGGTGAGATAGCGTTCGAGCAGTGCGCGCAGACGCATATCATCATCGACGACCAGAATTTTGTAGTTCTCTTGCATGTTCAACTCCCAAAGGCGCCATTGCCTGAGCCGATATTGTGTAAAAAAGATGCCCGTCTGTGACAGTCATTAATGGTTTATATTCTAGCCGAAATTGTTACAAAGCATATTAAACAGCAGCTTATCTTTAATTTTAACCGCGAACTGCGGCTCCGCTCGCGCTTTTCTGACTGATTTTGACGCCGTTTAGCGCTTGTCTGAAAATCAGCGGCGTTTTCTGTCGGTGAGTGGTCCAGCCGGGCCGTCCCGCTTCCGCCGTCAGGCGGGGCGCGCCATTTGGCTTAAGTTTCGCCTGCAGGATAAGCCAGCGGCCGCGCTCAGCAGCATAAAATATCGCGTTTTCGCCGCTGACTGCGTATCCGCGCTCGGAACAGTGCCAGTGCGCGCGCAAAATAAGGCCAGTGTTAAATAAAGTGATTTAAATCAGTCAGTAAACTCCCCTTTCCTCTGCGCAAATGATCTCCGACACTGCATCGGTACCTGCTTACTGAGTTCATGTGGAGAAGAAAGATGAAAAAAACCGTTGTTCTGCTGAGCGCTCTGGTACTCACCAGCCTCACACAGGTTCAGGCCGCTACGCCAGCGGGCGAAGCCGCCGGCGCACAGGCGTCGACCACGGCCAAAGGTAATTCCGATGCTATCGGCATCGGTGCGGTGGGTGCCCTGCTCGGCGTCGCGCTGGCTACCATGGGCGGCGGCGATCACGGCGGCAGCAGCACCTCAACGACCACAGCGACCACGCCGGGCAAATAACGCTTATCTGGCGCGGCAAGGCTGCGGCGCTTCCCCCTCTTATACTGCCAGCCCTTTCGCCAGCGGAGAATAAGTTGCGCCCCGGCTTGTTTCACCAGGCCATTACTCTCCGCCTCTTTTTTCCTCACTTTCCGTGACGTACTCAATGCGGTTCACAAACCACACCTTCTGTCCTTCCGGCGTGTTCACCGTCACCTCGTCATCCACCTCTTTTTTGATCAGCGCGCGCGCCATCGGCGAGTCGATGGAGATGTAATCTTTCACCGTATCGCCATAGATCTCGTCCGGTCCGACGATGCGAAAACGCTTCACGTCGCCCTGCTCATTCTCCACTTCCACCCAGGCACCGAAGAACACTTTGCCCTCCTGCTGCGGCGCATAATCAACAATTTTCAGCTCGGCGAGGCATTTACGCAGATAGCGCACGCGGCGATCGATCTGGCGCAGCAGGCGCTTGTTATAGGTGTAATCGGCGTTTTCAGAGCGATCCCCCAGGCTGGCAGCCCAGGAGACAATGCGGGTGATTTCCGGCCGCTTCTCATTCCACAGATGGTCGTGCTCAGCACGCAGCTTGTTATAGCCTTCGCGGGTAATCAGTTGGGTTTTCATCGCTTCACTCGTGGTTACAGCCCTGTTCACTGCACAGAGGCTATCACAAAGCCTTACCTGCCCGGACAGGCACCCAGCGTCTTTTTCATCAGGCGCACATAATCGGCGACCAGGCCGGGCGTCCAGGTCATGATTTCTGCCCGTTCGCGCAGCACGCAGGCGCCCCAGAATGCCGGCTGCAGCAGCAGCGCAAACACCTGCTGCAGCCGCTGGCCGTAATAGCCTTCAAACGCCACGTCCAGCGCATCCACCACGGTGGTCGAACAGTTTTTTGCCGTCAGATTATACAGGCTGTCACCACGGTTGGCCTGCCAGTAGCTGGCGAGCGCCTGCCCGTTGTAGTGCTGAAAACTGTAGGTTAAATCCGGGCTGCGCCAGTCGGCAATCTCTGCCGCCAGCGAGGGGAGAAAACGGCCGGGGCGATCATTAATCTGTCCGGCCAGCAGCAGACGCGGCAGCTCATGCGGCTGCGGATCGATCTCCTGCTGCGGATAAAGGCTGATGTAGCCGCGCTCGCCAAAGCTCAGTGCCGCGTGGCCGGTACAAAAGTGCCCTTCACCGTTAATCACGCCGATGTAACGGTCAATCACATAGCGCTTCGGCTGTTGACTGGCTTCAGACTGCGCCTGCCAGACGTGAACACAGAGAGGAAATGCTGCGGCGACTGGCGGAAAGCGGGCCTGCTGCCACGGCCGGAGCCGCGCGATATGACGATGGCCGCGACAAAACCACGGCAGCAGCGTAACGGACTGACCCGCCGGCAGGCGCTGCCACTGGCGCCAGACGCGCCACACCGTCAGGCTGAACGAGAGCAGCAACAGCACCAGCCAGCTGCCCAGCAACAGGCAGGTATGCAGATTGTCATTGAAAAACAGCACCACGCTCAGCACCATCTCGCCGCAGCCCAGCATAAAATGCCGCACCCAGCGCTGGCGCTGAATCAGCGCCGCGCTCAGGCAGCGAAACAGGCCGTTAAACAACAGGCAGATTTCCATCACCGTCAGCAGCAGTTTCTTCAGTTGCCTCTCGTCACCGTGCCACAGCGCGCCGGCCAGCAGCGTGCCGACAAAAATCAGGGAAAACAGCAGATTGAGCCAGCGCTGCAGCGACACCTCGCCGCTCAGCAGGTTAAACAGTAGCGACAGCGACAGTAAGAGCGCCAGCACCTGTAGCGACAGATTGATATGCCCATCGACCAGCACGTCCGCCACGATCATGCCGGCCAGCAGCACGCCGCACAGCGCCAGGCCATAAATCAGCAGACGATAACGCACCAGCAGCTCGCGTCCAGCCAGCAGCAGCAGTAATTTGATCATTGCTTCACCCTCCTTCCGTGGTTTGCCGCGGATTATAGGGCAGAGACGGGGCGAGCCTGGCTGCAACCCGCACGCCATTGCGCTGGGGTTTAACACATAGGTGGCTAAGTTTCTCTGAGTTGCGCGCTGCATTCAGAAAAAGACGGATTCACCGGTCAGCGGCTGGCAATTTGCGGCCTCAGTCCGTATAACTGTCCCCTATTTCTAACCCTGTGTAAGCAAGACCGTTACTGATGATGAAAGATTCGCTGAGCCAGATTATCGCAGGTGAGCTGAAGGCACGCGCCGACCAGGTTGACGCCGCCATTCGCTTGCTGGATGAAGGGAACACCGTGCCGTTTATCGCACGTTACCGTAAGGAAGTGACCGGCGGGCTGGATGATACCCAGCTGCGTACGCTGGAGAGCCGTCTCGGCTATCTGCGTGAGCTGGAGGAACGCCGCCAGTCGATTCTGAAATCCATTGAAGACCAGGGCAAACTGACACCGGAATTAGCCACTGCCATCAACGGCACGCTGAACAAAACCGAGCTGGAAGATCTCTATCTGCCTTATAAGCAGAAGCGCCGCACGCGCGGGCAGATCGCTATCGAAGCCGGGCTGGAACCGCTGGCTGAGATGCTGTGGAACGATGCGTCTCAGGACCCCGAGCAGCTGGCAGCGCGTTATGTCGACGCGGACAAAGGCGTTGCCGATGTGCGTGCCGCGCTGGATGGCGCACGCTATATCCTGATGGAGCGCTTCGCCGAAGACGCCACGCTGCTGGCGAAAGTACGTGAATACCTGTGGAAGAACGCCCATCTGGTTGCGCGCGTGGTGGAAGGCAAAGAGGAAGAAGGCGCTAAATTCCGCGACTACTTCGATCATCACGAAGCGCTGAGCAGCGTGCCGTCGCACCGCGCGCTGGCCATGTTCCGTGGCCGTAACGAAGGCGTTTTACAGCTGTCGCTCAACGCCGATCCGCAGTTTGATGAAGCGCCGCGCGAAAGCTACGGTGAAACGCTGATCGCCGACCACCTTGGCCTGCGCCTGAACAACGCACCGGCCGACAGCTGGCGCAAAGCCGTGGTCAGCTGGACCTGGCGCATCAAGGTCCTGCTGCACCTCGAAACCGAACTGATGGGCACCATCCGCGAACGGGCGGAAGACGAAGCGATCAACGTGTTTGCCCGTAATCTGCACGATCTGCTGATGGCGGCTCCCGCCGGCATGCGCGCCACCATGGGCCTCGATCCGGGCCTGCGCACCGGGGTCAAAGTGGCGGTGGTCGATGCCACCGGCAAGCTGGTCGCGACCGATACCATCTATCCGCATACCGGCCAGGCGGCCAAAGCCGCAACCTCGGTGGCGGCACTGTGCGCGAAACATCAGGTTGAACTGGTGGCGATCGGCAACGGCACCGCTTCACGTGAAACCGAGCGTTTCTTCCTCGACGTACAGAAGCAGTTCCCGCAAATCAAAGCGCAAAAAGTGATTGTCAGTGAGGCCGGAGCATCGGTCTATTCCGCTTCCGAACTGGCGGCGCAGGAGTTCCCCGATCTCGACGTTTCGCTGCGCGGTGCGGTGTCTATCGCCCGTCGTCTGCAGGATCCGCTGGCAGAGCTGGTCAAAATTGACCCGAAATCGATTGGCGTTGGCCAGTATCAGCACGATGTCAGCCAGAGCCAGCTGGCGAAAAAACTCGATGCGGTGGTGGAAGATTGTGTGAACGCCGTGGGCGTCGATCTGAATACCGCTTCGGTGGCGCTGCTGACGCGCGTCGCCGGTCTGACGCGCATGATGGCGCAGAACATTGTCAGCTGGCGTGACGAAAACGGCCGTTTCCAGAACCGCCAGCAGCTGCTGAAGGTGAGCCGCCTTGGGCCGAAAGCCTTTGAACAGTGCGCCGGCTTCCTGCGCATCAACCACGGCGATAATCCGCTGGATGCCTCAACGGTGCATCCGGAAGCCTATCCGCTGGTGGAGCGCATTCTCGCCGCCACGGAACAGGCGCTGAATGAACTGATGGGCAATCCGGGTAGCCTGCGCGACCTGAATGCGCGCGACTTCACCGATGAGCGTTTCGGGCTGCCGACCGTCACCGATATCATCAAAGAGCTGGAGAAACCGGGCCGTGATCCGCGTCCGGAGTTCAAAACCGCGCAGTTTGCCGAAGGCGTGGAGACGCTCAACGACCTGCTGCCGGGCATGGTGCTGGAAGGTGCAGTGACCAACGTGACCAACTTCGGCGCGTTCGTCGATATCGGCGTGCATCAGGACGGCCTGGTGCATATCTCTTCGCTGTCGGACAAATTCGTAGACGATCCGCATCAGGTGGTGAAAGCCGGCGATATCGTCAAAGTGAAGGTGATGGAAGTCGATCTGCAGCGTAAGCGTATCGCGCTGACCATGCGTCTGGATGAGCAGCCGGGTGAAAGCAACGCGCGCAGCGGCGGCAACCGTGGCGCAGGCAAAGAGGCCGCGCGGCCGGCGGCCGGTGCCAAAGGCCGCGACAAACCTGCCAGCGCCAGCGTCGGTAACAGTGCGATGGGCGATGCGCTGGCGGCCGCCTTTGGGAAGAAACGCTAAGCGGCGCGCGAGTACAGGAGGTTGATAAATTGTCCTGGCGGACTACGCTGAAAAAACCGTGTGAAAAAATGACCTTCCGCGTAACCCGGCGATCCGATGGACATTATCAACTTCCTGCTCGATGAGATTTATGAAGGTAGCTTCCCCGTCGCGGCGCGCGAGCGCCTGCTTTCGCACATCCGCGCGGCGCGCGACACGGTAAAGCTGCCGCGTAAAGCGCACTGGGATGAAAAAGACGTGGTGCTGATCAGTTACGCCGACCAGTTCCGCGAACCCGAGCAGCCCACGCTCGCCAGCTTTACGCGCTTTTATCAGCAGCATCTGCAGTCCACTTTCAGCCTGGTGCATCTGCTGCCATTTTTCCCCTACTCGTCCGACGATGGCTTCTCGGTTATCGATTACCACAAAGTGAACCCGATTTGCGGTGACTGGCAGCACATCACGGCGCTGCACAGCGAAACCCGGCTGATGTTCGATTTCGTCTGTAACCACATGTCGGCGCACAGCGCGTGGTTTCGCCACTTTCTGGCGCAGGATGCCGGCTGGGACGACTTCTTTATCAGCATGCCGCCCGCCACCGATCTCAGTGCCGTGACGCGCCCGCGCACCTCACCGCTGCTGACGCCGTTTACCCTCGCTAACGGCGACACGCGCTTTATCTGGACCACCTTCAGCGCCGACCAAATCGATCTCAACTTCGCCAATCCGCAGGTGCTGATCCGCATGGTGGGCGTGCTGCTGGATTATCTCAACAAAGGCGCGGATTACGTGCGGCTGGACGCGGTGGGCTACATGTGGAAAACGCCGGGCACACGCTGTATCCATCTGACCAAAACCCATCAGCTGGTAAAGCTGTTTCGCGCCATCGCCAACCAAGTCGCGCCAGGTACGGTGATCGTGACCGAAACCAACGTGCCGCATCAGGATAACATCAGCTATTTCGGCAACGGCCACGACGAAGCGCAGATGGTTTACCAGTTTTCGCTGCCACCGCTGGTGCTGCACGCCATTCACTCCGGCTCGGCGCGCGCGCTGCGCCAGTGGGCCAGCACGCTTGAGCCCGGTGATGGCGGCACCACCTTCTTCAATTTTCTCGCCTCGCACGACGGCATTGGCCTCAATCCGGCACGCGGCATTTTGTCGGAAGTCGAGATTGTGGCGCTGGTGCGTGAACTGGCGCTGGAGGGCGCGCTGGTCTCTTATAAAAACAACCCGGACGGCAGCACCAGCCCGTATGAAATCAACGTAACGTATCTGGATGCGCTCAATCACCAGACCGACGATGACGACACGCGCCTGCGTCGCTTCCTGCTGGCGCACGCGATTCTGCTGGCCTTTCCCGGCGTGCCCGCCATCTATATTCAAAGTATTCTCGGCTCGCGCAATGACAACGAGGGCGTGCGCGCTGCCGGGCACAACCGCGCCATCAACCGTGAGAAGTACAGCCTGCGCGATATCGAACAGCAAATCAGCGGCGGCAACCCGCTGCGTCAGCAGGTGTTTGAGCGGCTTAGCGCGCTGATTCAGCTGCGCACCCGGCAGCCGGCGTTCCATCCGGACAATCCAATGACGCTGCTGGAGAGCGACAACGCGGTGCTGCTGCTGCGCCGTCACGCCGCGGACAGCGACGAAGGGTTACTGTGCGTGTTCAATCTCAGCAGCCGCGAGATCAGCACCACGCTGCCGCAGGCGCGCCCTTTTCAGGATGTGATCAGCGGGCAGCGCGTGGATGGCAGCCAGCCGCTGGTGCTGGCCGCCTGGCAGTTTATGTGGCTGCGTGGATGAACTGCTGCACCTGCTGGCAGAACGCCTCCGGGTGCGAAATAAACGGCGCGTGCGCGGCCTTCGCGATGACAACCGACTGCGAATGCGGCCAGCGCGCATCCAGCTGCGGCGCAATGCGGCGCGGCACCAGGCCATCCAGCGCGCCATAGATACGCAGGAACGGCAGCGTCAGCCCATCCAGTGCGCTGCGCAAATCATCGTGGCGCAGAATGTTCAATCCCCCTTCCAGTACCGCTACCGACGGCATCGGCTGCGACAGCACTACCTCTTTCAGCTGACGCGCATCCTGACGCGCATTTTCCGTCCCCATGGTTTGCAGCGCGAGAAAACGCTCCACCGTGCGCTGGAAATCGCTGCTCAATTGCTGCTGGAACGTCGCCAGCGTCTCAGGCTGGATGCCCGGCCATTCATCCCGGGCGGTAAAGCACGGCGACGACGCCACGCTAATCAATGCCGCCACGCGATCGGGCTGGCTCAGCGCCAGCTGGCTGGCCACTAAGCCGCCCAGCGACCAGCCGAGCAGCACGGCGCGCGCTGGCAACTGCGGTAATAGCTGCTGCGCCATCTGCGCCAGGCTCAGCGGCCCAAATCCCTGGCTGCGGCCAAATCCCGGCAGGTCCACCAGGTGCAGACGAAAATGCGGGCTGAGTCGCGGAACAATGTGTTGCCACACTTCGGCGTTCAGTCCCCAGCCGTGCAGCAGCACAAGATCGCGATCGCCTGTGCCTGTGGTGTGCCAGTAAAGCGAACTCATCGGTTACACTCCCGAAAAGTGAAAAGGAGGTCGCTATGCTAGCAATCCCGGCCCTGTGTTGGCTATGCCGTCTGCCGCTGCGTATCGCCCGGCACGGCCTGTGCAGCGTATGTCTGCGCCAGCTACCGGCGCTGCCGGCGCTCTGTCCCTGCTGCGGACTGCCGGCCAGCGGCGATCAAGCGTGCGGACGCTGCCTGCGCCGGCCGCCGCCGTGGCAGGCGCTCACTTGCGTGAGTGATTATGTGCCGCCGCTGAGCGAATGGGTGCAGCGGCTCAAATTCTCGCGCGCAACCGCACTCAGGGTGATGCTGGCACGGCTGCTTTTGTTAAAATTATTAACAAAGCGCCGCCAGCAGCCGCTGCCGCGTATCGATCTGGTGCTGAGCGTGCCGCTGCATCGCCGCCGCGCCTGGCAGCGCGGGTATAATCAGGCTGCGCTGCTGGCTAAACCGCTGGCGCGCTGGCTCGGTTGTGAGTACCGCGAAGGTCTGCGCCGGGTGCGGCACGGTGCGGTGCAGCATGCGCTCAGCGCCCGCGCCCGGAAAAGCAATCTGCGTGGCGCGTTTCGCCTTGAAATGGCGGTGCGCGGACGCCACATCCTGCTTATCGATGATGTGGTCACCACCGGCAGCACGGTGGGGGAAATCAGCCGCTTATTACTGGCGCAGGGCGCGGCCAGCGTACACATAGGATGCCTGTGCCGTACCTTGTAGAGCGTCGGCGTTGGGCGTATTATAACCAGGTATTTTAGTCAACTATTGAGCAATCGCCATGATCCGTATTACTGATACTGCGCAAGAGCACTTCGCAAAACTGCTGTCAAAACAGGAAGATGGCACCCAGATTCGCGTATTCGTTATTAACCCGGGTACGCCAACCGCCGAGTGCGGCGTCTCCTACTGCCCGCCGGATGCGGTCGAAGCCACCGATACCGAACTGAAGTTCGACAAGCTGTCTGCGTATGTCGATGAGCTAAGCGCGCCGTACCTCGAAGATGCGGAGATCGACTTCGTGACCGATAACCTCGGCTCACAGCTCACGCTGAAAGCGCCGAACGCCAAGATGCGTAAAGTGTCGGACGATGCACCGATGGTTGAGCGCGTGGAGTATCTGCTGCAGGCGCAGATCAACCCGCAGCTGGCCAGCCACGGCGGGCGCGTCTCGCTGATGGAGATCACCGACGAGGGCTACGCCATTCTGCAGTTCGGCGGTGGCTGTAACGGTTGCTCGATGATTGACGTGACGCTGAAAGACGGCATCGAGAAAGAGCTGCTGGCCGCCTTCCCGGAACTGAAAGGCGTGCGCGATCTCACCGAGCATCAGCGTGGCGAGCACTCCTACTACTGATAGAAGATGCGGCAGCCACCCCGGCTGCCGCGTGTTTTACGGCTTCTTACGCCCTTCATTGACGATTGCCAGCAGCTGCTGCACTTTCCGGTAACTAAACAACTTCTCCAATGGTACGCGCAGTTTGCGCCGCCAGTTGGGGTATTCGGCTACCGTGCCCGGCACGTTGACCGGCGTCTCCATTCCCAGCCAGTCCTCCGGCTGCAGCCCCAGCAGGGCGCTGTCGGTAAACGCCAGAAAGCGGTGCACGCCCTGATTCAGCGCAGGCGTCAGACGCTGGCCGGCGCGGTTTTTGCTGCGCGCATCAATGGCTTGCGCCTCGCTCATCGCCTTCAGCAGCGCTTTTCTCTGCCCATCGCGTTCGGCGATGGCCGCCTTCAGCATGCTGCGTTTAGTAAACAGCCCCAGCTGCTCGCGCAACTGCAGATCGGCGGCATGCCAGAATCCGCTCAGCGTCGGCAAATCATGGGTACTGGCGCTGGCAATCGACTGGCGCGGATAGGCTGCCGGTGGCCGGAACTGCCCGTCCTCCCCGCACTCGAACATCAGCACCTTCCACGAAAAAATGCCGCGGTCGCGCAGCAGGCTGACGATTTCCTGCGGCACGGTGCCGAGATCTTCACCGATCACCATGCAGCGCTGACGCTGACTCTCCAGCGCAAGGATCGCCAGCAGGTCGTGCACCGGATAGGCGACATACGCGCCTTTATCGGCACTTTCGCCATAGGGAATCCACCACAAACGCAGTAGCGCCATAACGTGATCGATGCGCAGCGCCCCGCAATCGCGCATATTGGCGCGCAGCAGATCGATAAACGGCTGATAGCCCCGCGCGCGCAGTACATGTGGATCGAGCGGCGGCAGCGCCCAGTTCTGCCCGAGCGGGCCAAGCGGATCCGGCGGTGCGCCCACCGACGCGCCCAGCTTATACAGCTGCGGATCCTGCCAGGTTTCCGCGCTGTGCTGTGCCACGCCAACCGCCAAATCGCGATATAACCCGACCGCCATCCCCAGCTGCTGGCTACGCTGCCAGCAGGCGGCGAACTGCTGCTGCGCCAGCCACTGCAGCCAGCTCCAGAACAGAATGTCGTCCTCATGCTGCGCGCACCATTGCTGCACCTCCGGCTGCTGCGCCTGCTGCCAGCCTGACGGCCACTTTTCCCAGCCCCACTCATCGGGATGCTGCTGGCTGCGCGCTGCCACGATGGCGTCAAATGCCGCCTGATAGCGCAGCGCATCGCCGCCTTCCGCAAGAAATTGCTGAAACGCCGGCTGCTGTGTCAGCTGCGGCTGCGCGTGCTGCCAGGCAAAACGCAGCGCAGTCAGCTTGAGCGTCGTCACCGCGCGGTAATCGACAAACGCTGCGCTGCGCGCCTGTTGCAGCGCTTTGCGCGTTGGCGCGCTGTGCCACCAGCGCTGGGCGGCGTCACTTTGGGTGAATTCGTCGATTTGATTGATGTCGATGTACAGCACGTTGAGCCAGCGGCGCGAGCTCGGGCTGTACGGGCTGATGTGATCCGGCTGCGCCGGATAGAGCGCATGCAGCGGGTTGAGACCGATGAAATCGCCGCCGTGAGCGGCGACCTGCTCCAGCATCTGCATCAGATCGCCAAAGTCGCCGATGCCCCAGTTACGCGCCGAGCGCAGCGTATAGAGCTGCACCAGCGCGCCCCAGCGCTTCTCCCCCTGCGCCAGCGCTGGCGGCAGATAACAGCGCGCCGGTGCGATGATAATGCGCGTCTGCCACTGCTGGCGTGAAGTGCTCAGCGTGAGCTGATGGTAGCCCTCGGGCAGTTCTGCCGGCAGCGCCAGGCTTTCTCCCGCGCTCAGCGTGCCGTCATAGTGCTGCCCCTGCTCGCTCACCAGTTGCCAGCGGTAGTCGTCGCTGCCCTGCGGCGTCAGTTCAGGCTGCCCGGGCGGCGTGAACACCAGCACCGGCGGCAGCGGTGGCGCGTTGCCCGTCGGAGCGTCCATCAGCGCCAGCAGCGCGCGTTTGGTGTCGTCGCTGATGGTCTGTGACTCACCTTTATTGTTGATAAAACTCAGTGCGATACCGGCATCCCGTGCAGCCTGATCCAGTTTCTTCATGGCCATGTTGTCTCCTTCGTTGCCGTGCGCACATTACGCATGCAGCGTCATTTTCCGGCGGCTCAGCGCGCCGCCTGCCAGATACGCTGTTGATAATCGCGAATCGAACGATCGGCACTGAAGCGGCCGGTATGCGCCGTGTTGAGAATCGCCGCTTTGGTCCACGCTTCCGGATCGCGCCACAGCGCTTCGACACGCTGCTGCGCCGCGATGTAGGCGGCGAAATCGGCCAGCACCAGCCACGGATCGCCCTGTTTGCTCAGGCTCTCCAGCAGCGGCGCAAATGCCTGCCGGTCGCCGTCGCTGAATTTGCCCTTCTCCAGCTCCTTCAGTAAACCGTCGAGATAGCGATCGTGCTTACGCAGCTTCTTCGGACTGTAACCGTCGGCCTTCAGTGCTTTTACCTCATCCACCGTGTTGCCGAAGATAAAGATATTTTTCTCACCGACCGCCTCGGCAATCTCCACGTTAGCCCCGTCCAGCGTGCCAATCGTCAGCGCGCCGTTGAGCGCCAGCTTCATGTTGCCGGTACCGGAGGCTTCGTAACCGGCCGTGGAGATCTGCTCCGAGAGATCGGCCGCCGGAATCATCAGCTCGGCGGCGGTAATCCGGTAATCCGGCACAAACACCACCTTCAGGCGATCGCCCACCAGCGGGTCGTTGTTGATCACCTCCGCGACTTTATTGATGGCACAGATGATGTTTTTTGCCAGCAAATAGCCGGGCGCCGCCTTAGCGCCAAACAAAAATACGCGCGGCACGAAGTCGGGATTGTCCGGGTTATCGCGCAGCTGGCGATAGCAGTGCAGGATGTGCAGCAGACTGAGATGCTGGCGTTTGTATTCATGCAGGCGCTTGATCTGCACATCAAACAGCGCGTCAGGATTGATATCAATGCCGGTCACGCGTTTGATGTACACCGTCAGCCGCAGTTTGTTTTGCTGCTTAATGGTGCGGAACTGCTGGCGAAAACTTTTCTTCTTCGCCAGCGGCGCCAGCCATTCCAGCGCGTCGAGATCGTTGGCCCACTCCACCTGCAGGCTGTCGTCAATCAGCGCGGACAGCAGGGGGTTGCACTGCTTCAGCCAGCGCCGCGGCGTAATGCCGTTGGTGACGTTATGAAACTTGTGCGGCCACAGCTGGTGATATTCCGGGAACAGATCGTTAACCACCAGCTGCGAGTGCAGCGCTGCCACACCGTTGACGGCGAAACAGCTCACCACGCACAAATTGGCCATGCGCACTTCGCCGTCGCTCACCACCGCCAGCTTGTGCCAGAGGGCACTGTCGTTCGGCCAGCGCTGTTTAACCTGCTGCTTCAGCTGGCGATTGATCTGTTTGATGATCTGCAGATGGCGCGGCAGCAGTTCGCGCAGCAGGCTCGCCGGCCAGCGCTCCAGCGCCTCCGGCATCAGCGTATGGTTGGTATACGCAAAGGTGCGGCTGGTAATGTGCCAGGCGTCGTCCCAGCTCAGGCCATACTCATCCAGCAGCAGGCGCAGCAGCTCCGGAATAGCGATAGTGGGATGGGTATCGTTGAGCTGAATCACTTCGAAATCCGGCAGCGTATGCAGCGCACGGCCCGCCAGCTGGTGACGACGCAGTATGTCGCTCACCGCGCAGGCGCACTGGAAATACTGCTGCATCAGCCGCAGACGTTTACCTGGCGCATGGTTGTCATTGGGATAGAGCACTTTGGTCAGCTTGTCGGCTTCAATGCCCGGCTGCTCCGCCTGCAGGAATTTCCCGGCGTTAAACAGCGTCAGGTCAAACGGCTGCGCGCTGGTGGCTTGCCACAGGCGCAGCGGCAGCATGATGCCGTTGCGATAGCCGATTACCGGCAGATCCCAGGCCTGGCCGATCAGCTGCTGTGCCGGACGCCATTCGACGCTGCCGTCGTCGCGCTTTTTGACCTTACCGCCCAGCCCCACCGGCACATCCAGCGCGGCGTTATGGCGGAACCACGGATAGCGATCGCGCTGCCAGTCATCCGGCGCTTCGTGCTGCTGTCCGGCCACAAACGACTGACGAAACAGGCCGTACTGATAGTTGAGGCCGTGCCCCATCGCCGGCTGGCCGACCGTCGCCATCGCATCCATGTAGCAGGCCGCGAGCCGTCCCAGACCGCCATTGCCCAGCGCCGGATCGACCTCCTCCTCCAGCAGTTCATTCAGCTCAACCTCGTGCTCTGCCAGCGCGGCAGCCACCTCGTTATACCAGCCGAGATTGAGCAGGTTGTTACCGGTCAACCGGCCGGGCAGAAACTCCATCGAGAGATAATTAACGTGGCGCTGAGCGCTTTTCGGCGGCACGGGCGGCTGTGCGGCGAGCAGTTCCATCAGCGCCCGGCTGAGCGCCTGCCACCACTGATGCGGCGTCATCTGCCGGGCGGAAGTCAGTCCGAGCTGCTGCCACTGGCGGGTCAGCGCGGCGTCAAAGCGGGTTTTATTGAATTTTAGCGGCGACATAGTGCATCCCTTTGCATCCGAAACGGTAAACACGGGCAAGCGCAAATCTGAAAGAGTAAGTTAAGCCGGGGACGCTGAAAAAAGCGACAGGGAAATGAAGATGCAGTGAAAAAAGGCGTGCCGCTGCGGCCTGGTCGCCATCAATGGCGACCCTACAATACGGCACAATGCGCTAAGGGTGCGGTTTGGTAACGATGGCCTGCTGCATCACAAGGTGCGCATTGATGCGCACCTGGGAAATCAGCACAGCTCCAGATGGACTTCGTGCTGTTCAATCACCTTCAGTATGCTTAACGGCGGGGTTTGATCGGTATACAGGTAATCAATCAGGCTCATGTTGCCAAGGTTAACCATGGCGTTACGGCCAAACTTCGAGTGATCCACCACCAGCATCACGCAGCGCGAGTTCTCGATAATGGCGCGCTTGGTGCGCACTTCGTGATAGTCGAACTCCAGCAGCGAACCGTCCATATCAATACCGCTGATGCCGAGAATGCCGTAATCGAGCCGGAACTGAGAGATAAAATCGAGCGTGGCTTCCCCCATGATACCGCCGTCGCGCGTGCGCACTTCACCGCCAGCGATGATCACGCGGAAATCCGGCTTGCCCATCAGCAAAATCGCCACGTTGAGGTTGTTGGTGACGATACGCAGATTGTTGTGGTTGAGCAGCGCATGCGCCACCGCTTCCGGCGTGGTGCCGATATCAATAAACAGCGTTGCGCCGTCCGGGATCTGGCTCGCCACGCGCTCGGCGATGCGTGCCTTTTCCGCCGACCACATCATTTTGCGATCCTGCCACGCGGTGTTTTCCGAGCTGGAAGGCAGCGCTGCGCCGCCGTGATGACGCTGAATTTTGTTTTGATCGGCCAGATCGTTCAGATCGCGCCGGATAGTCTGCGGGCTGACCTCAAAGTGATCCACCAGCTCTTCCGTACTGACATACCCCTGACGCCGGACCAGATCGATAATGGCGTCATGACGTTGCGTCTGCTTCACATCTCTCTCCTCGGCTCAAGGCCGTGTTCTTTTTATCCTGCTGCTAGCGACGTGCGCGTTTGCGCGTATCAACGAACGCCATTGCCAGCCCCACCAGCAAACCGGTGACGTGCGCAGCGTTCGCGATCGACAGGCCAAAGGCGCCGTACCAGCCAATCACCAGCCATACAATAGCGAAGCCAATCAGGCCGCGCTCGAGATAAATGCCACTTTCGGGATCGCGCTCGCCGCGCAGCCAGCAGTAGCCCATCAGCGCATAGACCACGCCGGACAGCCCGCCAAACAGCACACCGCTGAATTTCGCCTGCATCCAGCCGCTCAGCAGTGCTGAAATCAGCATGATAACGAACAGCTTGCCGCTGCCGAGGCGCTTCTCTACCGCACCGCCGAGATACCACCACCACATCAGGTTGAACAGAATGTGCAACAGCGAGAAGTGCAGCAGCGCGTGGCTGAACCAGCGCCACACCTGAAAATACTGGGAGGAATCCGCCGGCCAGGCCAGCCAGCTGAGTACCACATCGTCGCCGACAATCTGCATCAGGATAAACACCGCCACGCAGGCGATCATGATGGTCAGCGTGAGCGGGCCCGCGCGTTCGCGAATGTTTGCCCAGATATTGCCACGCTCATAACGCAGACCGCTGTCGGTGGTACCGCTGTGCCAGCTCGCCGCCTGATAGCGTGGATGGTTGGGATCGCGCACGAACTGCGCGAGTTCGTTTTCGACCATCTCCAGCTTGCTGTCGTCATCCAGCACAATGACACAGTGACTTTCGCGCTCAATGCGCAGCGTGACGCCGCGCGTCGCCATGTAATCGACAAACGCCTGTGCCATGCGCGGCTGGTTAAACTGGGTAATGCGCATCATGCGGTGCTCTCCTTCCTTTTGTCGGTCGATCAGAGGCTGCCGGTCGCCACCTGCGTCGGAAACGCGGCGCGCCAGGCATCAAAACCGCCGTCGATGCTGTAGACGTCGCTAAAGCCCTGGCTTAACAGGAACTGCGCCGCGCCTTTACTGCTGTTGCCGTGATAGCACATCACCAGCACCGGCTGGTCGTGCCGGGCGCCGGCAATGAACGTCGCCAGGTTGTCATTGGTCAGATGTTGCGCACCGGTGGCATGGCCCATGGCGAAGCTTTGCGGATCGCGGATGTCTACCAGTTGCGCTCCCTGTGCCAGATGCTCGTTAGCCTGCAGGACGTTAATACACTCGAAGGTTTCCATGGGTCTCTCATTACCTCGTCATCATTTGGCGTTAGTTTACCCTGATAAGCCGCCGCTATAACCTGACAAATCCTGTGGATATGTGATTTTTTTCCTGCCGAAATGTTAGCTATATCACGCAAGAATGTTTTTATTGAGTTAAGCGCTGGCGTCAATGTTGGTTTCCGATTATTATTACGCTCGAAAACGAACATTTTAGAACTATTCCGAACATCGGAGGAGATGACGTGGAAACCAAAGACCTGATCGTGATCGGCGGCGGCATCAACGGTGCCGGCATTGCAGTGGATGCTGCAGGACGCGGCCTGTCAGTGCTGATGCTGGAGGCGCGGGATTTGGCCTGTGCAACCTCCTCTGCCAGTTCCAAGCTGATTCACGGTGGCCTGCGCTATCTGGAACATTACGAATTCCGTCTGGTGGGCGAAGCGCTGGCCGAACGTGAAGTGCTGCTGAAAATGGCGCCGCACATCGCCTTCCCGATGCGTTTCCGTCTGCCACACCGCCCGCATCTGCGTCCGGCGTGGATGATCCGCATGGGCCTGTTTATGTACGATCGCCTCGGTAAGCGCACTACGCTGCCAGGCAGTAAAGGTCTGCGTTTTGGCGCGGAATCGGCCCTGAAGCCTGAAATTACGCGCGGTTTCGAATATTCCGACTGCTGGGTGGACGATGCGCGCATGGTGGTGCTTAACGCGCAGGAAGTGGTGAAACAGGGCGGCGAAGTGCGCACCCGCACCCGCGTAACCCGCGCCTGGCGTGAAGCCGGCCTGTGGATGGTGGAAGCGGAAGACGTCGATACCGGCAAAACCTACACCTGGCGCGCCAAAGGGCTGGTTAACGCCGCCGGCCCCTGGGTGAAGCAGTTCTTTGACGATGGCCTGAAGCTGAAATCGCCGTACGGTATTCGCCTGATCAAAGGCAGCCATATTGTGGTGCCGCGCGTGCACACCGAAAAGCAGGCTTACATTCTGCAGAACGAAGATAACCGCATCGTGTTTGTGATTCCGTGGATGGATGAGTTTTCAATCATCGGTACCACCGACGTCGAATACAAAGGCGATCCGAAAAATGTCAAAATCGATGACAATGAAATCAGCTACCTGCTGAAGGTGTATAACGCGCACTTTAAAAAGCAGCTGACCAGTGACGATATCGTCTGGACCTACTCCGGCGTGCGTCCGCTGTGCGATGATGAATCCGATTCACCGCAGGCGATCACCCGTGATTACACGCTGGACGTGCACGACGACAATGGCCAGGCACCGCTGCTGTCCGTGTTCGGCGGCAAGCTGACCACCTATCGCAAGCTGGCGGAGCATGCGCTGGAGAAACTGGCGAAATACTACCCCGATGCCGGTCCGGCGTGGACCAAAAACGCCGTGCTGCCAGGCGGTGATTTCTCCGGTACGCGTGAAGATTACGCTGCCAGCCTGCGCCGTCGCTATCCGTTCATCAGCGAAGGCATGGCGCGTCACTTCGCCCGCACCTACGGCAGCCGTACTGAAGTGCTGCTGGAAGGCGCGAAGAGCCGTGAGGATCTGGGTGAAAACTTTGGCCACGAATTCTATGAAGCCGAACTGCGTTACCTGGTGAAACACGAGTGGGTGCGCGAGCTGGACGATGCCATCTGGCGCCGTACCAAACAGGGTATGTGGCTGAGCGAAGCCGAACAGGCGCGCATCCGCGACTGGCTGGCAGAAAACGGCCAGAAACCGGCGCTGTCGCTGGCTTCGTAATCGCCTTAAGCATTGTCCTCAACCCCGCCACCGCGCGGGGTTTTTGTTTTTTCTCTTTTTGTGTCGGCGAGAGGTTATTCACACAAGGCACTGCACCAGATCAATTCTCACCGCTCCACTTACTGACTAAATAATCCGCGACCGGATTAACGGACTCGTCAGTGACAGGGAGTATCACGCATGGCTTTAGCCACTTTTCCGCTCAATATCTTCACCACACAGCGCATGTTTAATGACTATGGCGCTGACGATATGCGCTACGGCGATATCTGTGAACGCCGGATGAAAAACGAATTCGGCCTCACCCACATTTCCAATGTGGTCGACCCGTGGAGCATGACGCGGCTGCATCCCTTCCATAATCCCCAGTCGCGCTTTGCTGGTGCTTATGCGAAACCTGGCGAAAAGCTTTCACCGCTGGAGTGCGCCAGGCTGCTGTTTGCTGAGATGCAAACCACGTCATTACCTTTCGCGCTTGTTGGCCCGCAACGTTTCCTGATAAATAAGATGCTGGAGCATTTTATGCGCTCCAGCGGCCTGCCGTTTCGGGATTTGTCGCTGGATATGGCATATCGGGACAAAATTATGAACGACAGAAGCATAAACAGTACACACAAAGCCATAATTGATACGCTCAATGTTAATATTGATTATGGTATCAAAGGCCTGCCATTGAAAAATATAGGTGATATTAATTCTGCCATTAATAACTCGATCCTGCCAAAGTTCGATTCATTAATTATGGATAAAATAAATGGTTTAGGCATTACTGTTCATGATGTTTATGCTACCAAAATTGACATATTGAGTCTTGACGTTAATGGTGCGCGCTGGAGGGCAAAAATGCGCTTCAGCGGACAGGATCATTTCGGTCTGGATACGCATGATATTCACAAGCATAAATTCAGACAATTTCAGTTTTTTAAGATATGGTTCACCTTACAACGTTATGATAAATTTGGCTTTCGTCCTTTTCTGACGAACATGGATGCTGTGATAGATATTGAAGGCGGCCGTTAATGAACAGGAAGACATGGGCAGGATTAATTCTGCTTGTTGCATTAGCCAGTGGCATATACTGCTACCTGAACTTCAGGGAAGTTAACGTTATTGACGTTCACCAGGATTACTATTCTGCATCAATTATCGTCGATCACCTGCCTTACTCTGACGATAAAAAAATAAGGTGGTGGTTGATTCACCAGCCGCAAATAACGTCAAAATACAATATTAAAGCCTTTAATGATAATGGCCCCATTACCTATTATTTTTATGCACTAGGTGAGGGATATCAGTCATTGGAAAAAAAGGACCGCATTTGCTTTAAGCAAATGCAACCCCCTGCTAATTGTCTGGATAAAAATTTACTGATGAAAATTCAGCGGAAGCAGGATGATGGCGTGATATTCTCACTGGATTCAGGAGATTACACAGTGAATAAAGACAATGAAATGAGTCGATTGCAGAAGAGCAATTGATACATAGCGCGATAAATCGCGCCGCTACAGTGTGTGCGGTCGATAATGACGAAAGTCACTGTCGAATTTACCGTAGCGGCGCAATTCATTGCGCTAACTGACCGTCAATCTTACAGCCCGGCATTGTCACGAATATATTTACGGGCTTTCACTGCATATTCGAATGGGTTAGCGATGGCCGGATCCTGTTCCGCTTCGACGACCATCCAGCCTTTATAGCCGTAATCATCGAGGATTTTGAATACCGGTTTGAAATCGATCACGCCATCGCCTGGTACGGTGAAGGTGCCTTTCTTCACTCCGTCGAGGAACGACAGCGAGTTTGCGCGCACCTCTGCCACCACGCTGTCACGCACATCCTTCAGATGCACGTGGAAAATACGCGGCAGATGTTGGGTCAGCACATCCAGCATCACCTGCTGTGATCCTTCGGAGTAGTAAATGTGGCCGGTGTCGTACAGCAGACCGACGTTATCGTTGGTCATTGCCATAAAACGGTCGATCTCGGCTGGCGTCTGAATGCCGGTGCCCATGTGATGATGCAGCGTTACGCGCATCCCTTTCTGCGCCGCAATCGCCGCCAGTTCGTTGTAACCTTCTGCCGTCAGGCGCCACTCTTCGTCAGTGAAAACCGGCTTCTGCTCCAGCACCGGCAGCGACGTGCCCTGAATGCTTTTGCTCTGTTCCGAGCAGCCAATCACGCGCGCGCCCATGGCATGCAGGAAGTTCATGTGGTTGATGAACTGATCGATGGTTTTCGCTTTGTCACCGTTGGCAAAAAAGGTACTAAACCAGGCGTTACAAATCTGCATACCGCGGATATCCAGCATCGGCTTCAGCACCGCCGGATCGCGCGGATACTTGCTGCCCACTTCGCTACCGGTGAAACCCGCCAGCGCCATCTCGCTGACCGTTTGCTGGAAAGTATTTTCGCTGCCGAGTTCCGGCATGTCGTCGTTGGTCCAGCCAATCGGCGCAATCGCCAGTTTGACGTTCTCTTGGTTCATTTTCAGCTCCCTGACACAGAGAGGCAGCGGTAATCCGCTGCCGTGGATAGGTTTAGCGCACGCGCCTGATTATTTCTGGTAAAACGCCGGACGCGGCGGCATGGCAACGGGCTCAATCGCGCCGCTGGTTTGCGCCTTCAGGCAGGCATCGGCAGCCACCGAGGCGGCAAAGCCATCCCAGGCAGAAGGCCCGCTCAGCTGGCCCGCTTTCACATCATTGATAAACGCCTGCAGCTCAACGTCGTAGGCGTCGATAAAGCGATCTTTCCAGTCGGTCAGCAGCGCGTTGCCAAGGCGGGCATCTTTGCGCATCTGAATCGCCGATGGCTCCGGCAGTCTGGCGATGCCCTCTTCGCCCACCACTTCACACTGAATGTCATAGCCGTACGCGCAGTTCACAAAGATCTCCACATCGATGCGGATGCCCTTCTGCGTTTCAAACAGTACGATCTGCGGATCTTTCAGCTTCGCGTGTGACTTTGAGGTCGTGCGCGGGAACACCACCTGCACGCTTTTGTAATCATCCTCGGTCAGCCAGCGCAGGACATCCAGCTCGTGAATCAGGGTGTTGGTGATGGCCATATCGGTGGTGTAATTCTCGCCGACGCTCTGATTACGGTGCGCGCAGTGCAGCATCAGCGGCTCGCCGATGTCACCGTCGGTGATCACCTTTTTCAGCGCGCGATAGCCGGCATCATACGGGCGCATAAAGCCCACCTGCACCAGACGCTTGCCGTGCGCAATCTCGGCGTCGACAATGCGACGGCAGCCCTCTGCGCTCAGCGCCAGCGGCTTCTCGCAGAACACCGGTTTCCCGGCGGCAATCGCGGCCAGCGTGAACTCTTCATGCGTCGGGTCCCACGAGGTCACCAGCACGGCATCCACTTCCGGCGAGTTAATTACCTGATGACCATCCTGATACACTTCGGCCTGAATATTCAGCCGCTGCAGCGCCGCGCGCGCACCTTCCACATTGATGTCTGAAACCGCCACCACTTTTGCGCCCTGCAGCACGTTGTTGCAGCGACGAATATGTTCCTGACCAATTGCGCCGGTACCGATTACACCGAGTTTGAGCGTCATAATTACACCTGTAGAGTCGGATAAGTAGGGTAAAACGGGCCGGGCAGCGCCGGCCTGAAAAGGGTTAGTACTTACGCGCCTGTTGAATATGCTGATTGAGCTTGTCGGCCACCTGCTGCGTCCGCTCTGAGGTGGAGGCCTGCGCCACGCCGACGTGCCACCAGCTGAAGTATTTGTGCACCATGGTTTTTGGCAGCACTTTGATGTCAATCAGGGTCGAAACCGTCTGCTGCTGCGCATCTTCCAGCGCCGCTTTCAGCTGCTCCAGCGTGGTGACACGGTAGGTTTTACAGCCGTAGCCGGCGGCTATCGCCGCGAAATCAACCGGCACGAAGCCACCATCCAGCTTGCCGCCCTGCGGATTACGGAAGCGGAACTCGGTGTTGAAACTGTCCATGCCGTGTTCCATCTGCAGGTTGTTGATGCAGCCATTGGTCATGTTATCCAGCAGGATGACGTTGATTTTCGCCCCCTCCTGAATCGAGGTGACCAGCTCGGAGTGCAGCATCATGAACGAGCCGTCACCCACCATGGCGTAGACTTCGCGCTGCGGCTGAGCCAGCTTCACGCCCAGCGCGGCATTCACTTCGTAACCCATGCACGAGTAGCCGTACTCAACGTGATACGCGTTGTAGTCTTTGGTGCGCCATACGCGCTGCAGGTCACCCGGCAGACTGCCGGCGGCGGCGACAATCACCGCATCCTTTGGCAGTTGTTCGTTTAAGGTGCCCAGCACGCTGCTCTGCGTCAGCACCGACTTTGTCAAACGCTCAAACTCGGCGAACAGCGCGGTGCGATCGATGTGGTCAGCGATTTCCGGAATAAAGTCGTCGGTGTTGAAAGTGGCGGCGTACACGCGCTGCGTCTCTTTCAGCAGCTTGCTCTGCGCCTGTTCAATCTGACCACCCCAGTGATTCTCAAAGCCGTTCAGTCCGGCTTCCAGCGCGGTTAACCCTTCGCGTGCATCCGCCAGCAGCTGCACGCCATCCAGCTTGTAGCTGTCGAAGTTGTTGACGTTAATGTTGAGGTAGCTGATTTCCGGATGCTGGAAAATCCATTTTGAAGCCGTGGTGAAATCGGTATAGCGCGTACCAATACCGATCACCAGATCGGCCTCTTTGGCCAGCAGGTTCGCCGCCAGACAGCCGGTTTCACCCACGCCGCCCACGTTCAGCGGATGGTCGGAAACGATGGTGCCTTTGCCGGCCTGCGTTTCGGCAAACGGAATATTGAAACGCTCGGCAAAGCTCAGCAGCGCCTGACCGGCATCGGAGTATTTCACGCCGCCACCCACTACAATCAGCGGCTTGTGCTTACGCGCAATCAATGCCAGCGCCGCGTCCAGCTGGGCCGCCGTCGGCAGACGCCGGTCAAGCAAATGCACGCGTTTCTGGAAGAAGTATTCCGGGAAATCCCAGGCTTCGCCCTGCACATCCTGCGGCAGCGCCAGCGTTACCGCCCCGGTTTCCGCCGGATCGGTCAGTACGCGCAGCGCATTGATACAGGCGGTCATCAGCTGCTCCGGACGGCTCACGCGGTCCCAGTATTTACTCACTGCGCGGAAGGCATCGTTGGTGCTGATGCTGAGATCGTGACTCTGCTCGATCTGCTGCAGCACCGGGTCCGGCTGGCGCGTGGCGAACACATCGCCCGGCAGCAGCAGCAGTGGAATCCGGTTGGCTGTTGCCGTGGCTGCCGCGGTAATCATGTTGGCGGCACCCGGTCCGACGGAAGAGGTACAGGCAATGATTTGACGGCGCAGCGACTGCCGGGCAAAACCGATGGCAGCGTGCGCCATACCCTGCTCGTTACGGCCCTGATACACCTGTAAATCGCCGCTGTCCTGCTCCAGCGCCTGGCCGAGGCCGAGCACATTGCCGTGGCCGAAAATAGCAAAGATGCCGTGCACGAATTTGGTTTCAACGCCGTCAACGTTCAGGTACTGGTTATCCAGAAATTTCACCAGCGCCTGTGCGGTAGTCAGTCTGATAGTGCCCATATGCTTCTTCCTTTACATGTGGTACCCGCTCAGGGGGTACGACGCGGTTCGGGTCGGCGGTGAAAACGCGCCCGACGCTAAGTGAAACGTGTGGCGATTATAAACAAATGTTTTTTCCATTAAACCTGATTACAGAAGAAACATTTCATTTTGCGATGAAGATCAAATTCGGCGCTGAAACGCGGGCGGTGACGGGACGGGATGACAGCAAAGTGAAACAGCCTGCTGTGCCTCAGCCATCATAACGAAATTTCATTTCACGTCAGCAGCTTCCTCTCATCCATCATCATTTCCTGCGAGCTGGCTCACAAGCCAGAGCACCCGCGAAACGGGCAAGCCGTAAAGGGCGGGAAAGGCAGCGGCACCAGAGTTTTACCTGGCTCACAAAATCGCGATGGATGTTTCATTTCATATTGTGTTTGGAATTTTTATTCCTCATACTGCCCACATAGCCAGTCAGGCACCCCGAGACCCCGGAAGCATTGCGCTTGATAGTGGGCGGCAGCGCCCGCCGTGTCTGCTTATCACAGAAGGAAACCATCAGTATGAGTACACAACAGAAGCGGCTTGATGTGATTTGTATTGGACGCATCGCCGTCGATCTTTACGGCCAGCAAATTGGCTCGCGCCTGGAAGATATGACCAGCTTTAACAAATACCTCGGCGGCTCTTCCGGCAACGTAGCCTATGGCACCGCGATTCAGGGGCTGAAGTCGGCGATGCTGGCGCGCGTCGGTGACGAACACAATGGCCGCTTCCTGCGTGAAGAACTGCAGCGCGTGGGCTGCAATACTGACGGGCTGATTACCGATAAGCAGCGCCTGACCGGGCTGGTGATTCTCGGCATCAAAGACGAAGAGACCTTTCCGCTGATTTTCTATCGCGACAACTGTGCTGATATGGGGCTGGTTCCCGAGGACATTCGCGAAGAGTTCATTACCTCGTCCCGCGCCGTGGCGGTAACCGGCACCCACCTGTCGCATCCGGACACGCGGGCGGCGGTGCTGAAAGCGCTGGATATTGCCCGGCGCAACGGTCTGCGCACCGCGCTGGATATCGATTATCGCCCGGTGCTATGGGGTCTGACCTCACTGGGTGACGGTGAAACACGTTTCATTGAATCCGGCCAGGTGACGCAGCAGCTGCAGGAAGTGGTGCACTATTTCGATCTGATCGTCGGAACGGAAGAAGAATTCCATATCGCCGGTGGCAGTACCGATACGCTGACCGCGCTGAAAAATGTGCGTAAGGCCAGCAGCGCCACGCTGGTCTGCAAACGCGGGCCGCTGGGTTGTGTGGTGTTTGAGGGCGAAATTCCTGACAGCTGGGAACAGACGCGCCTGCACAGCGGCGTGCGCGTTGAGGTGCTCAACGTGCTGGGCGCCGGCGATGCGTTTATGTCGGGCCTGCTGCGCGGCTGGCTCAACGATGAGAGCTGGGAACAGGCGTGCCGCTACGCCAACGCCTGTGGCGCGCTGGTGGTATCCCGTCACGGCTGTGCACCGGCGATGCCAACGAAAGAGGAGCTGGACGATTTCCTCAGCCGCGATAACGCGGTGAAACGCCCGGATCTGGACGCGCGCCTCAATCATCTGCATCGCGTTACCACGCGTAAGCAGCAGTGGCCGGAGCTGAATGTGTTCGCCTTTGACCACCGTAAACAGCTGGCCGATATGGCGCGCGAAGCGGGCGTCAGCGAGGAGCGCATTCCGCAGCTGAAACTGCTGCTGCTGCAGGCGGCACAGGAGGCGGCTAACGAAGCCGGTCTCAATGAGAAGAGTGGCATCCTGGCGGATACCACATACGGCCAGAAAGCGCTCAACGCCATCACCGGCAAGCACTGGTGGATTGGGCGGCCCATCGAGCTGCCGAGCTCACGGCCACTGCGTCTTGAGCACGGCAATATTGGCTCTCAGCTGGTGGACTGGCCGGCCGAACACGTCGTCAAGTGCCTGGTGTTTTATCATCCCCATGACAGTGCTGAACTGCGTAAAGAGCAGGACGAGCTGGTTCTTGACGTGTGGCGCAGCTGTAACAAAAGCGGGCACGAGCTGCTGCTGGAAGTGATTCTGCCGGAAAGCAACCCGGACCGTAACGAGTCCTACTATCACGACATGCTAAGCCACTTCTATAGCCTGGGCGTGCAGCCGGACTGGTGGAAGCTACCACCGCTGACGGCGGAGAGCTGGCAGGCGATCGGCGAGCTGATTGAGCAGCAGGATCCGCACTGTCGCGGCATTCTGTTACTCGGCCTTGATGCACCGGAAGAGAAGCTGAAAGCCGGCTTCGCCGCCGCCGCGCAGGCCACGTGGGTGAAAGGTTTTGCCGTGGGTCGCACCATTTTTGGCCAGCCGTCACGCCAGTGGCTGAACGGTGAGTTGGATGATAAAGCGCTGATTGAGACCGTGAAAGGCAATTATCTGCGCCTGATTGGCTACTGGCGCGCCGCGCGCGGCTGACGCATTTGAAGAGGATGTACTGAGAAGCGGCCTGACGGGCCGCTTTTTAGTGTGTTGCGCGCGGATGCCCTCACCCCCGCCCTCTCCCACCGGGAGAGGGAGCCGTTCAGGCAGGTCGTTAAGCATTGTGCCAGGCCTGTCAGACCGCTCCGGACTGTCCCCTCTCTCACTGAATGAAGAAGCAAAACCTTGCGACCTGCCTGATAAACCGCTCCGGACTGTCCCCTCTCCCGCGTGCGGGAGAGGGTTAGGGTGAGGGCAAGCCCTCAACCCCTGAGTTTTGTGAGGCAATTCATAAACCGATGAAATAGCCTTCACGATAGCGTCAAACAAATGAAATTTTCCATCCATCTGGTACTATAGCGCTCATTATCCAGCCATATTTCCTTTTCTGACGGGCCGAAGTAATGACCAATAACCCAACGCAATTGACCTTGTTACAGGACGATATCCGTCGTCGCTACGAGACGCTGAGTAAACGCCTGAAGCAGGTGGCTCGTTATATCCTTGATAACAGCAACAGCATCGCGTTTGATACCGTCGCCTCTATCGCCCAGCAGGCGGATGTTCCGCCCTCCACGCTGATCCGCTTCGCCAACGCGTTCGGCTTTAGCGGCTTCAACGAAATGAAACAGGTCTTTCGTCAGCACCTGATGGAAGAGACCGTGAACTATACCGAACGGGCGCGCCTGTTCCGCCAGACGGCCACCGACGACAGCGCCAGCTCACCGGAGAGCCCGGTGGAGATCCTCAACGTCTTTACCATGGTCAACAGCCAGGCGCTGCAGCAGCTGGCGATGCAGGTGAATCCCGACCAGCTGAACAAAGCGGTGAAAATGCTCAACGAGGCGGAGAACATCTACATCATCGGTCTGCGCCGCTCGTTCAGCGTGGCCTCGTATCTGGTGTATGCGCTGCGCCATCTGGAGCGTCGCGCTTTTCTGATTGATGGCCTGGGCGGCATGTTCACTGAACAGCTCAGCATGGTGAATCCGAAAGACGTGGTCATCGCTATCAGCTACTCGCCGTATGCGCGCGAAGCGGTGGAACTGGTGGAGCTGGGCGCTAAACGTGGCGCGCATCAGATCGCCATCACCGACAGCCAGGTCAGCCCGCTGGCAGCGTTCAGCGATGTCTGTTTTGTGGTGCGCGAAGCGCAGGTGGATGGCTTCCGCTCGCAGGTGGCCTCGCTGTGCCTGGCGCAAACCCTGGCGGTGTCGCTGGCGCTGAATAACAGCAGCAGCGAATAAACCCCGGGTACCGAATGGAACAAAGGCAGCCATCTGGCTGCCTTTTTTATCTGTGCGCATCAGTGAATGCGTGTGCCGTTTAACCTGGTGCGCATCAATGCGCACCCTACGGCTGTGCACGTTTATATGCTTGCGTGTGCCGTTTAACCTGGTGCGCATTTCCGGCGACCGCGCGGAGACCCGATTAACGGCGCGGATATTGCTCGCTGTTCACCCAGGCGTGATCCTTCTCCCAGGTAAATTTCCACAGCCGTACCGGCCCGGCCATCACGTTCAGATAATAGTTATCGTAACCGGCCAGAGTCGCCACCGGATGATACCCGCGCGGTACCGTCACCACATCGCGGTTATACGGGGCCATACACTCGTCGAGCGAACGGTCGTCGGTGTAGACGCGCTGCATGGCGAAACCGGGCTCGGGGTCGAAACGGTGATAATAGGTCTCTTCCAGATAGGTTTCGTCCGGGCTGTCCTTCTCATCGTGTTTGTGGCTGGGGTACGAACTGGTCGCGCCTTCGTCGGTATACACCTCGACCACCAGCAGGCTGTCGGCCGGTTGATTATCCGGCAGAATGTTATGCACCAGGCGCTGGTTGCGCCCTTTGCCACGGTGCTCCACGCCAACATCCTGCGGTGCAATCAGCCGCGCCGGCAGATTGCCACTGCCCGGCGCACTGCACACCGCCAGCTCCAGATCGCTGTCGGCAGTGACTTCAACCTCATCATGATGCGGCACGTAAACCGAGTAAGGCGGCGTGCGCTCAAACGGCGACAGGCGCTTACCGATGCCAGGGAATTCTGCATCGCGGGTTTTCACCGACGCCAGACCGGCCACCAGCACCAGGCACAGCTCTCTCTCGCCGCTTCTTAACCGCAGCGTCTGGCCCTTTTTCAGCAAATAAGCATCAAAGCCCACATATTCCCAGCCGGCGCTCTCGGGCGTCACGTGCTGGATACGCCCGTGGCTGTCCGGCTGCTGCACTTTTGAAATTAGTGACATCCTGTTTCTCCAGTTGCGCGACATTAACCCAGCGTTGGCATGCTGAATTCAGAAACGGTCTGCTGACCGCTCGGCCAGCGCACGGTTGCCGTTTTCATGCGGGTGTAGAAACGCACCCCGTCCGGACCGTGCACGTTGAGCGCACCAAACACCGAACGCTTCCAGCCGCCAAAGCTGTGGAACGCCATCGGCACCGGCACCGGCACATTGACACCCACCATGCCCGCTTCCACGTTGTGCACAAATTCACGGGCGGTGTGGCCGTTGCTGGTGAAGATGGCGCTGCCATTACCAAATTCGTGGCTATTTACCAGCTGCAGCGCGCTGTCGAAGTCGCTGGCGCGCATGATGCTCAGCACCGGTCCGAAAATCTCTTCGCGCCAAATCACCATCTCCGGCGTGACGTTATCGAACAGCGTACCGCCAACGTAGTAGCCCTCTTCATGGCCCGAGACTTTCACGCCGCGTCCGTCAACCACCAGCGTCGCGCCTTCCTGCTCACCTTTGTCGATGTAGCCCAGCACTTTCTTCTGGTGCGCAGCGGATACCACCGGCCCCATTTCATTCTCTTCGACACCCTGCTGCATGCCCGGACCTACGCGCAGCGCTTTGATCAGCGGCGTCAGGCGCGAAATCAGTTTGTCGGCTGTATCGTCGCCAACCGCCACCACCACCGGCAGCGCCATGCAGCGTTCCCCGGCAGAACCGAAAGCACCGCCCATGATGGCGTTCACGGTGGCATCCAGATCGGCATCCGGCATCACAATGGCGTGGTTTTTCGCGGCGCCGAAGGCCTGCACGCGTTTGCCATGCGCGCTGGCGGTTTTGTAGATGTGCTCGGCCACGCCGGACGAGCCGACGAAGCTGACCGCCGCGATGCGCGGATCTTTATACAGCTGCTCGGCGTCTTCGTTTGAGGAGTGCACCACGTTGAACACGCCATCCGGCAGCCCCGCTTCTTTCAGCAGTTCAGCCATGCGTACCGAGGCAGAAGGATCGAGCGCCGGCGGCTTCAGCACAAAGGTATTACCGCACGCCAGCGCGATGGGGAACATCCACAGCGGCACCATCGCCGGGAAGTTGAACGGCGTAATGCCCGCAACCACACCCACCGGCTGCATAAGCGAATAGCTGTCAACGCCGGAACCGACGTTCGGTGAGTTTTCCCCTTTGATCAGGTGCGGAATGCCGCAGGCAAATTCGATCACTTCGATGCCGCGCGTCAGCTCACCCAGCGCATCGGACCAGACTTTACCGTGCTCAGAAACAATCAGCGCCGCCAGTTCATCGCGATGTTTTTCCATCAGCGCTTTGAAGTTGAACATGACGCGGGCACGACGCAGCGGCGCCGTTTTTGACCATTCCGGAAACGCCGCATGGGCGACCTCAATGGCCTGCGCCACTTCTGCCGCCGTGCTTTGCGTCAGTTCGCGGATCACTTTGCCGGTCGCCGGATCGTAGACCGGAATGGTTTCGTTGCTGGCGCTGTGCGTGATTTTGCCGCCGATAAAGTTTCCTACGATAGTCATGTCGTTGCCTCTTTGATGTGTAAGGTCCCTGCAGGCCGCGGGTCAGTCTGGGTCGCGCCCGATCAGGCAATACGGAAAGCGTGCTATGAAGCTATTACAGTGAAATAAATTTTTCAAATAGTTCTTTTTGGAAAATTTACTTTTAGCGGCCTGGATCGCATTTTTCCGCCAGCGTTAGCGGACTGGCGTAAAGTGCGGGCCTGATGACAATGCCGATACTGCCTGCGCCCGTAATCAGCAGCAGGGATATCGGCTGGACGATCAATCAGCGAGAGGGTCAGCGCCGGAGCGTGGCTGGATGAAACGAAATATGAAATTTTTGCGAGGCAGATCCAATATCCGTTATTTCATAATTCAATTAAAACGGAATAAATGTTTTCTTTGCAGCATCTGCAGACAATGCGATGTGAAACGAACCCTTATCTGTGTCTTAGCGACACGCTTTTGTTAGTGTTGGCCTCGGTCGGAGGCCTTTTTTTCACCTGTTTCCCACCCCATGCGTGATTACCCGGTGCGCATCAATGCGCGCTCTGTCATGCTGTAGGGGCGCCATTTATGGCGACCTGGACGCAGCATCCTCGGCTGGCATCCCAGCCTGACGCTTGATCATCCGCAGGGTGCAAAGCAGCGCAAATCCCACCAGCAGCGCAGTCAGCAGATAAACCAGCTGTACGCCGGCGAAGCTCATGATAAAGCCCGCGATCGGACCGGTGATGCCGAGCGACAGATCCATAAACGCGGTGTAGGTGGCCAGCGCGCTGCCCTGGTTCTGCTGCGGCACCACTTTGACTGCGACCACGCCAATCGCCGGGAACACCAGCGAGAAACCGGCGCCAGTGAGAAAAGCGCCGAACTTCGCCATCCACGGATCGAACGCGCCCGCCACCAGCAGCAGGCCAATCGCCTCGACGGCAAAACACAGGCTGGCGACGCGCAGTCCGCCGAGCTTATTAATGGCGTTGGGAAACAGCAGGCGCATGCCAACGAACGCAGCGCTGAACAGCGTCAGCGCGAAGGCGGCACCGTCCCAGCCCCGCTCCTGATAAAACAGGGTGATAAAGGTGGCGATCACGCCAAAGCCCGCCGAGCCCATCGCCAGCAGCAGGCCAAAACCGTACACCTTACCGAGCACTGCGCGGAACGGCAGCGGTTTGGCCTTGCTGCCTTTCACCGGCGCACGGGGCAGCGCCAGCACTATCGCCAGCACGCTGATGGCGATAATCACGCTGGAGAGCAGCAGCAGGCCGCCGCTGCGAAAGATCATCACCCCAAGCGGTGCGCCAATCGCCATTGCGCCATAGGTGACAATGCCGTTCCAGGAGATCACCCGACCAATATGCAGCGAGCCGACTTTCGCCACGCCCCACAGCGAGGTGCCGGTGCCGCAGAAACTCTGCCCGACGCCCAGCAGCACGCGCCCGAGGCATAGCAGCGCGAGGCTGAGCACCTCCTGCTCCTCTATCAGCGCCGACAGCAAAATACACAGCCCGCTCACCAGGCTGCCAAACAGCCCAAGCACCACCACTTTTTTGGGTCCCCAGCTGTCGGCATAGCGACCGGCATGCGGACGGCTCAGCAGCGTGGCGACATATTGCAGGCTGATCACCACGCCGGCCCAGAAAGCGCTGTAGCCCAGGCCGTCATGGACAAAGCCCGGCAGCACCGCCAGCGGCAGGCCAATGGTGAGATAGGTGGCGAAGTTGAACTTCACGATGGAGAGAATCTGTAAATTCAGACGAAAACGGCTGTATTCGGCCGCGGCGGGCTGGTCAGGCATGAGTGATTGCGCTCGTGTTTGACGGAATTTTTATAGCTGAAGCTTTACTATACGCCTTTTCTCGCCGTGCGCACCGTCGATTCGCGGCGGGCTGATGGCGGTATCTCCGGCGGTGCTTATCGGGTTCGCTTCGCTTACTCCTAAACAAACAATTACTTACTGGCGTTCAACTACACTTTCCACAGCGAACCACCATTCAGGAGAGGGAATGAACGAAAAGCCACAGGAGAAAATTGGCCAGAACATCCTGGTCAAGCTGGCGATGTTAGTGATTATTCTGGCGGGCATTCGTGCCGCGTCAGATATTCTGGTGCCCTTCTTACTCGCCAGCTTCCTGGCGATTGTGCTTAATCCGCTGGTGACCCTGCTGATGCGCCGAGGTCTGCGGCGCGGCGTGGCGATCTCGCTGGTTATCACGGTGATCTTCATTGTGATGCTGCTGCTGGTCGGGGTGCTGGCCAGTTCGGTAAGCGAGTTCAGCGATACCTATCCGCAAATCCGCAGCCTGCTGGAACAGAAGCTGACGGTGCTGCAGCATTTCGCCGCACAGTTTCATATCAATATCTCCACCAGCGCACTGGCGGCACGGCTCGATCCCAATGTGATTATGAACATGGCCACCACGCTGCTGGCGCAGTTCTCGGGTGCCATGACCAATGTGGTGCTGTTGATTCTGACCGTGGTGTTCATGCTGTTTGAGGTGCACCATCTGCCGTACAAATTGCGCAATGCGATGATGAATCCGCAGATCCGCATCGCCGGATTGCACAAGGCGCTGAAGGGCGTCACGCACTATCTGGCACTGAAAACGCTGGTCAGCCTGATTACCGGGCTGGCGGTGTGGCTGGTGCTGATGCTGCTGGACGTCAAATTTGCGCTGTTCTGGGGCGTTGTCGCCTTTATCCTCAATTTTATCCCCAATATCGGCCCGATTATCGCCGGTGTGCCGCCGTTTATTCAGGCGCTGGTGCTGAATGATGTGTATGACGCCGTGCTGGTGGCGGCGCTGTTCAGTGCCATTCACATGGTGTTTGGCAATATGCTGGAACCGCGCCTGATGGGACGCGGGCTGGGACTGTCAACGCTGGTGGTGTTTCTGTCGCTGATTTTCTGGGGCTGGCTGCTCGGTCCGGTCGGGATGCTGCTGTCGGTGCCGCTGACCAGCGTCACCAAAATCCTGATGGAAACCACGCCGGGCGGCAGCCGGCTGGCGATAATGCTGGGTAATGGCCGCCCCAAACCGCGCCTGCGCGTCAAAGCTAACCGGCCCGCGCCGCGCCCGTAACGTCTGACCACGCCACGATGTCAGACGATCCGTATTTGCCGATCGTCTGGCAGCTTCCCTGCGCAGTGACGCTACCGCCGTATGGCGTCAGCGCGCATCGCCATGCCTGATGATTCTGGCGCAACATTCTTACTCATCCCGTGCCACAGGCTTTTTCCTGCCGGGAAATGCCAGTAACGGCAAAACATTGTCAATAAACGCAAAGCGCGAACCATAATTGACTTGTATCAGATTGGTGGAAAATCAAAACGCTAACATGCACGGCCGCGGGAAAGTGTTATGCTGCTGACGCCGTGACGCGCTCCCTGAATGCTGCTTAAACCGACCGAGGAAAGTCTGGTGCCTCTGCAAAAACGACAACGCGATTTTGGCTGGCTGTTGATTGTCTGTGCCGGGTTATTACCGCTGGTGCTGGGCATATTTTGCACAGCCATTGAGGCGCGCCATACGGTCAGCCAGCAGCAAATTGCCACCGCTAATGCCCTGCTGACGCAGGCAGAAAAGATGAGCGACAGCGCCTGGGACATGGTGACCCGCCTGCGTCAGTACCAGAATCGTCGCTGCGCCGATATTGATGAAGATTTGCAGCGCGCCGGCACCCTTAACGCCTACTTCCGCTCGATTGGTACCCTGCAGGGCAGCGAAATCACCTGCTCGTCGGCTTACGGGCTGCAGCACGACACGCTGGCCGGGATGATGATGCAGTCGCCGCCGGTGACCGGCAAAGCCTGGTGGAGCCTGTCGATTCGCGGCACCTCCGGCGTACCGGATCGCCCGGCGGTGATTTTCGTGCGTCACCTGCCGGACAGCAGCGGTTTCTGGGCGGTGATTGATGGCCAGTATCTGATGGATTTCATGCGCGCCATCGGCGAGTCGAACCGTTATCAGATGAGCCTGCGCTTCAACGGCGGCAGCCCCATCGCCAGCGGTCCGGACGACCAGCCAGAGCTGCTGTACCTCAGCAGCGCCAACTATCAGGCGGAGTCCAGCCGCTATCCAATCAGCGTCAGCGTGACGGTACCCGCCGCCGAGCTGATCAAAGCCTGGCGTCAGGCGCTGCTTATTTTCCTGCCAATGGCCGCCATCTTTTCGATTTTGCTGATGGTGCTGACCGCCAACTGGCTGCGCCGCCGCCTCTCATGGGCGGATGAAATTCGCCGGGCGATACGCAACCGTGAGTTCACGGTGCACTATCAGCCGGTGTACAGCACCGGGATTCAGCGCTGCACCGGTGCGGAAGCGCTGATGCGCTGGCAGCGGCCCAACGGCGAAATGATCCGCCCGGACATCTTCATCAGCCATGCCGAAGCGGAAGGCATGATCGTGCCGCTGACCCAGCATTTGCTGGCGATGATGGCGGAAGATATCCAGAGCTGGCAGGTTGAACCGGGCTTCCATATTGGCTTTAACCTCGCGGCTGAGCATCTGCAACACCCTGATTTTGTACAGGACATGATGCGTTTTGCCCGCAACATCCGTGACAAACAGATGCTGATCACGCTGGAGCTTACCGAGCGCAGCCTGATCGAGGACGGCGACGCAGTGTCGCGCAAGCTGCGCTATCTGCAGTCGCACGGCATGAAGGTGGCGATTGACGACTTCGGCACCGGCCACTGTGCGCTCTCCTATCTGATGACCTTCCCGCTCGATTACCTGAAGATTGACCGCGGCTTTATCAACGCCATTGAAGGACTGGAGATCGAAACTCCGGTGCTGGATGCCATCATCAATCTGTGCCACAAGCTGCAGCTCGAGGTACTGGGTGAAGGGGTAGAAACCGCGTTGCAATTTCAGTATCTGCAGCAGCGTGGCGTGGTGTTTATTCAGGGCTATTATTACGCCCGTCCGATGGACAATAACCAGCTTCGCGCCTGGCTTAATCAGCAGGGGCGCCAACCGCTTCCCGTTGAGGACCACCATGAGCCTGAACTGCATCATTCTTGATGATTATCAAAATGTTGCCCTGTCGCTGGCCGACTGGGCATCGCTGCAACCGCAGGTACAAACTACCGCGCTGCACCGCCACTACGCCGACGAAGATGAACTGGTCGCTCACATCGCGCACGCCGACATTCTGGTGGTGATGCGCGAACGCACCCCGCTCAGCGCCCGGCTGATAGGCCGCCTGCCCAATCTGAAGCTGATTGTCACCTCCGGTATGCGCAATGCCTCAATCGATCTGCACGCCTGTGCCGAACGGCTGATTGCGGTGTGCGGCACCGCCAGTAGCAGCGCGGCGCCGCTGGAGCTGAGCTGGGGGCTGCTGCTCGGTCTGGCACGCCATATTCCGGCGGAGAGCCAGGCGCTGCGCAGTAACGGTGCGTGGCAGCATACGCTGGGCATGGCGCTGCACGGCAAAACCCTCGGCCTGCTTGGGCTGGGCAAGATTGGCGGTGAGATGGCTAACGTGGCGCGCGCCTTTGGCATGCGCGTGTGCGCCTGGAGCCAGAACCTGAGCGAAGCACGCGCAGCGGCGTGCGGCGCAGAGAAGACGGCTTCACTGCCGGCGCTGCTCAGGGCGAGCGATGTGGTATCGATTCATCTGGTGCTGAGTGAGCGCACCCGTCATCTGCTGGACGGCGCGGCGCTGGCGCACATGAAGCCGGGCTCGCTGCTGATTAACACCTCGCGCGCCGGGATTGTCGATCAGCAGGCGATGATCAGCGCGCTGCAGTCTGGCCAGCTGGCGGGCGCCGGGCTGGATGTCTTTGAACAGGAGCCGCTCCCGGCCGATCATCCGCTGCGTCAGCTGCCGAACGTGCTGGCGACGCCGCATCTGGGCTATGTCGCCGATACCAATTACCGCACCTACTTCAGCGAGGCGGTGGAAGATATTGCTGGCTGGCTGCACGGCGCGCCGCTGCGCTCGCTGCTTTAAGCCCCCGGCGCGTGGACAGCACCAGGGTTAGCTGTGGCAGTACAGGCGCGGCAGCCCGGCATAATTAATCATCTGGTCGCCATTGGGCAGCTGGTACATCTGGTAATAATCGTTATTGCCCTCGCGCGCTGGCGAAAACACGATCTGCGCCGCCAGCGCGGGCGGTACGGTGTCGTCTGCCAGGATACGTACGTTGCGCGTGGTGCTGAGCATGAAATCACCCTGGCGGCGCCAGGTGGTATCGGATACGCGATGCAGGCGATAGTGGCGATCGCGTACCGTGACGGTGCCGGTCAGCGTTGAGCTGCCGCTGCCGTCCGCCTTAAAGCGCGTGCGAATGGTGGCATCAATCGCGCCAGCCGGCGCGCCTTCATGATCAATACGATACGGTACTTCACACCACTCCGGCACCGGTTCTGCCGGCCGCAGCAGCAGCGCCAGCGCCCACGGCAGCACAAAGGCCAGCACCACCGCCGTGGTGATTATCGCTTTACGCATCGGGTATCTCCTGCGCGGACACCATCCATGAAATACATTCGTTGTCCTTCTGCGCGATCGGTTTGGCGCACAGGAAGGTGCTGGAAAAGAGTCGGGTGCGCACCGGGTTGATGTACACCATCGGCGGCGCTGAGCCATCCGGCAGGCGCGGCTGCCACTGCCGATAGCGGCGCAGCGCGTCCTGCACCACCCACGAATCGGCTTTCAGGTGGCTGGGGATAAACACCTGGCTGTTCTGGATGCGCAGCAGCGGCCGGAAATCCAGCGCATCGTGCTGCACCGGCGCGAACATCTGGCGTGCCAGCAGCGCCAGCGCGACATTCACCAGCAGCAGCGCAACGATCACCCAGCGCAGCACAGGCCGCTTTTTCTTTACGCTGGCCGACGCGGGCGCAGGTTGCGGACTGACCACCGCTGCCGCTGGCGCAGCCACCGGCTCATCGCTCAGCGGCGCCACATCGACCTGATCGGCCAGCACGCAGCCAATCAGCGGCACCTGATGCACCAGCGGTCCCGGCGCGTGTGCCAGCTGCGCCTGCTGATTGATGGCGGCAATGGTGGCCGTCAGGCGCTCGGCGAACGGTGTGTCGCTGGGGACGCGCTGAAACAGCGCATGCAGGGTCTGGTTGCGCACCAGTTTGCCATCCGCATCAATCACGCGCCGCAGAATAGCGGTTTGCAGCGGCGTCAGTGCCACGCGGTGCGCGGGCGACTGCACCGGGAAGAGGACCTGCTGGTCAACGTCAAAACAGAGACTTTTTGCAAATAAAACAAAGCGTGCCATGCGTCGCCCGATCTCCGGCAGAGAAACTGGCGCAAGTATAGATATTTTCGCTCGCCCGCGCATCTACGCTGCGGCCTGCGTCGCGATTCAGACAATTTTTTTTGCCGCGATTGCGGACCAAAACGGCCATAGTTTTAGCCAAAAAATAGCCAGTTATTGGCGGAAACATGACAAATATCACATTTAAACGGTATACTCTGTCGCGGGATGCAATAATTACCTGAGTAATAATTGCTTTGGCAGGCCAGGGAAAAAACCACTTTCACGGCTATGCTTTAATTTTCTCAACGCCGCGGACTGAACGCTCCACCGAGTCCGCAGCGTTGAGGACTTTTTGAATTCCAATACAGGGTAACCTCATGAAATTACGTAGGAAGCGTGTAAAACCTATTGGGCTGGATGACGTCACGATTATCGATGACGCTCGTTTACGTAAGGCCATTACCGCCGCGTCACTCGGTAACGCGATGGAATGGTTCGATTTCGGTGTTTATGGCTTTGTGGCCTACGCGCTGGGTAAAGTGTTCTTCCCGGACGCCTCGCCTGGCGTGCAGATGATTGCCGCACTCGGGACCTTCTCGGTACCGTTCCTGATCCGTCCGCTGGGCGGCCTGTTCTTCGGCATGCTGGGCGATAAATACGGTCGCCAGAAAATCCTGTCGATCACCATTGTCATCATGTCGATCAGTACCTTCTGTATCGGCCTGATTCCTTCTTACGCCTCGATTGGCATCTGGGCACCGATACTGCTGCTGCTGGCGAAAATGGCGCAGGGCTTCTCGGTAGGCGGGGAATATACCGGTGCGTCAATCTTCGTCGCCGAATATTCGCCGGACCGTAAGCGCGGCTTCATGGGAAGCTGGCTGGACTTCGGTTCGATTGCCGGCTTCGTACTGGGCGCGGGCGTGGTGGTGCTGATCTCAACGGTGATTGGCGAGCAGAAATTCCTCGACTGGGGCTGGCGTATTCCGTTCTTCCTCGCGCTGCCGCTGGGCATTATCGGCCTGTATCTGCGTCACGCACTGGAAGAGACGCCAGCGTTCCAGCAGCATGTTGAGAAGCTGGAGCAAGGCGACCGCGAAGGTCTGCGCGACGGCCCAAAAGTGTCGTTTAAAGAGATTGCCAGCAAACACTGGAAAAGCCTGCTGGCCTGTATCGGTCTGGTGCTTGCCACCAACGTGACCTATTACATGCTGCTGACCTACATGCCGAGCTATCTGTCGCATAACCTGCACTACTCGGAAGATCACGGCGTGCTGATTATCATCGCCATCATGATGGGGATGCTGTTTGTGCAACCGGTGATGGGCATGCTGAGCGACCGCTTCGGCCGTCGTCCGTTCGTGATCGTCGGCAGTATCGCCCTGTTCTTCTGTGCGATTCCGGCCTTTATGCTGATCAACAGTAACGTACTGGGGCTGATTTTTGCCGGTCTGCTGCTGCTGGCGGTGATCCTCAACGCCTTCACCGGCGTGATGGCCTCGTCGCTGCCGGCGATGTTCCCGACGCACATTCGTTATAGTGCGCTGGCCAGCGCCTTCAACATCTCGATTCTGATTGCCGGCCTGACGCCAACCGTGACCGCCTGGGCGGTGGAAGCCAGCAACAATCTGTATATGCCGGCTTACTACCTGATGGTGGTGGCGGTGGTCGGTCTGGTGACCGGTCTGTACATGAAAGAGACCGCCAACAAACCGCTGCGCGGCGCGACACCGGCGGCATCGGACCTCGAAGAAGCGCGTGAGATCCTGCAGGAGCATCACGACAATATCGAGCAGAAGATTGAAGATATTGATGAAGAGATCGCCCGCCTTGAGGCGAAGCGGAAAAACCTGGTGCAGCAGCACCCGGACATCAACGAGTAATCTGCCCTTTCACTCCCGCCACCCGGCGGGAGTTTTGTTTTTGCGGTGGCCGGGTGCGTGAGAATGTGTGTGCTGCGGTGATGCTTCCAGGTGCGCATGAATGTGCACCCTACGGGTGTGTTGCGGGTTGGGATTCTGCTGATTCCCGGTGCGCATGAATGCGCACCCTACGGGTGTGTTGCGAGTTGGGATTCTGCTGATTCCCGGTGCGCATGAAGGTACAAACCGGCCACATGGGTAACACTTTAGACCGGGCACATGGGTAACAGTTATAAACGGCATAGCAGAGGAGACTCACTATGCCCTGGACTGAGACTGTTACCATGCAACGCCTTGAATTCATCCTCGCCTGCCAGGCAGGCGGGGAATCCATGACGCAGCTGTGTCACCGCCACGGCATCAGCCGCAAAACCGGCTACAAGTGGCTCAGCCGCTTTAACCCCGGCGAGCTCTCCTCGCTTGAAAATCTCTCCCGCGCCCGCCATCTCCAGCCCGATAAAATCGCCCCCGACATCGCCGCGCGCCTTGTTCAGTTCCGCCAGCAGCACCCCGACTGGGGGCCAAAAAAAATCCGCCACTGGTTCCTCAGCAACGGCGCTGACTTCATCGTGCCCGCCGCCAGCACCATCGGCGACCTGCTGAAGGCGGCGGGAATGGTGCAGCCGCGGACGCCGCGTAAGCGAACGCCGGGCAACCTGCGCAGTCTCACGACACCCGTGAGGAATAACCACGTCTGGAGCGCTGATTTTAAAGGGCGCTTCCGCCTGAAAGACGGCAGCTGGTGCCGCCCCTTCACGCTCACCGATAACCACAGCCGCTACCTGCTGTCCTGCGAGCCGGGCACGTCGGAGACCACGGTGTTCGTGCGCGGCTGCATGGAAAAGGCCTTCCTGGAAGGCGGGCTGCCCGACGTTATCCGCACCGACAACGGCTCGCCCTTCGTTGCGCCGGGCATCCTCGCGCTGACGCAGCTGAGCGTGTGGCTGATAAAACTGGGGATACAGCCGGAAAGAACCGCACCGGGCTGTCCGGGGCAGAACGCCCGCCACGAGCGGATGCACCGGTCGCTGAAGGTCGCCATGAGCCATCACGACGTCTTTGGCTCGCTGCCAGAGCAGCAGGCGTGGTGCAGCGGATGGCGGAACGAGTTCAATCAGGAAAAGCCGCATGAGGCACACGGGCAGCAGCCGCCCGCAAAAATATGGACGCCTTCACCGCGGAAATGGAACGGAAAAGTGCCGGAGGTGGGTTATCCGGAGGGGGCGAAGCTGTACAAAGTCGGTGAAAAAGGCGACCTGAGGCTGAACGGGCGGACCTTCCTGAGCGCAGCGTTACGGGGCGAGTACGTGCGGTTCCTGGAAGTGGACGACGGCATTGACGTCATCCTCTTCGACAGGCTCATCCTTGCGTATTATGACCGGGCAGAAAAGCGTATTATCCGGATCGACTGACCACAAAAAGTGTTACCTGTGTGCCCGGTCTGATCTGTTACCCATGTGCCCGGTCGTACCTGAATGCGCACCCTACGGGTATGTTGCGGGTTGGGATTCTGCTGATTCCCGGTGTGCATCAATGCGTGCCCTGCGGGTGATGATTCTGCGGTGGCCGGGTGCGCTGTAGGGTCGGCATTCATGCCGACCGGCAACAACGCCCGGCCCGCACCGCACACAATCCTTCATGCTACCCGACGAAAAGGGGTAAACTGTCGCCACTTTTTTCACCAGCATAAGTTAACCGAGCATGTCTGATTTCAATCTCATTCAGCGCCCAAGAAGACTGCGCAAAAGCGCGTCGATGCGCGAACTGTTCCAGGAATCCCACCTCAGCCTGAACGATCTGGCCCTGCCGATCTTCGTTGAAGAAGGCGTGGATGATTACGTGCCAATCAACGCCATGCCGGGTGTGATGCGCATTCCGGAAAAACGTCTGGCGTACGAAATCGAACGCATCGCCAAAGCCGGTATCCGTTCGGTCATGACCTTCGGTATCTCGCACCACACCGATGCCACCGGCAGCGATGCGTGGAACGAAAACGGCCTCGTGGCGCGCATGTCGCGCATCTGCAAAGACACGGTGCCGGAAATGATTGTCATGTCCGATACCTGCTTCTGTGAATACACCAGTCACGGCCACTGCGGCGTACTGTGCGATCACGGCGTCGACAACGACCAGACTCTGATTAACCTCGGCAAACAGGCGGTGGTTGCTGCGCAGGCCGGTGCCGACTTCATCGCGCCGTCAGCAGCAATGGATGGCCAGGTGAAAGCGATTCGCCAGGCGCTGGACGCGGCCGGCTTCACCGATACCGCTATCATGTCCTACTCCACCAAATTCGCCTCGTCGTTCTACGGCCCGTTCCGTGAAGCGGCGGGCACCGCGCTGAAAGGCGACCGCAAAACCTATCAGATGAACCCGATGAACCGCCGTGAAGCGATTCGCGAGTCGCTGATTGATGAAGCGGAAGGTGCAGATTCGCTGATGGTTAAACCGGCAGGCGCTTACCTCGATATCCTGCGTGATATCCGCGAGCGCACCACGCTGCCGCTGGCGGCTTACCAGGTGAGCGGTGAGTACGCGATGATCAAATTTGCCGCCCAGGCGGGCGCCATCGATGAACGCAACGTGGTGCTGGAGAGCTTAGGTGCCATTAAGCGTGCCGGTGCAGATCTCATTTTCAGCTATTTCGCCCTTGATCTTGCCGAGCAAAAAGTGCTCTGATCCTCTCGTTACGCTGAACAATCGCGCATTGCCGCGGTTGTTTAGTGCTCTCTGCCCCTGCGCGGGCACGACATCCGGTTTGCTGTAACACATCCATCATTAACAAGAGTTACGCGATGAAAGCACCTGCACTGCCTGCGGACGAATCACAGCGTCTGGCCCAGTTACGTGCGCTCAACATTCTGCACACACCCACAGAAGAGCGTTTTGACCGTTTAACCCGCCTCGCCCGACGTCTGTTTGACGTTCCGGTCGCGATGGTCAGTCTGCTGGAGAATGACTATCAATGGTTTAAATCCAGCGACGGTTTTGATCGGCCAACCACCGCGCGTAACATCTCTTTTTGCGGTCATACCATCCTGCAGGATGAGGTGATGGTGGTCGAGGACGCACTGGCCGACACGCGCTTCAGCGATAATCCACTGGTTACCGATGCAGACAATCCGGTGCGTTTCTACGCGGGCTATCCGCTGCGCACGCCCTCCGGCGCCAAAGTCGGTACGCTGTGTATCATCGATAATCATGCGCGCCAGTTCAACGCGGAGGATCTGCACGCGCTGCGCGATCTGGCGGCCATGGCCGAAGCCGAGCTGGTGGCGTTTCAGACCGCGACGTCCGATGAGCTGACGCAAATCACCAACCGGCGCGGCTTTATGACGCTGGGACAGATGGCGCTGAATGAGTGCCAGCTGAGACAGCTGCCCGCCAGCCTGACGTTTCTCGATCTCGACGGTTTTAAGGCCATCAATGACCGGCATGGCCACCGCGAGGGCGATCGCGCGCTGATGGACTTTGCCGATGCCATGAAGGTGAGTTTTCGCCATGCCGATATCTTTGCCCGGCTCGGCGGCGATGAGTTTGTGGTGCTGCTGAACGGCATTCGTCAGGACGAGGCGGAAGCGACGCTGGCGCGCTTCGCCCACTATCTGCATAAACAGATGCAGGATCTGGAGCGGCGTTACACGCTGCAGTTTTCGTCGGGCATCGTGGAATTTGATCCGCAGCAGCCGCAATCGCTGGAGCAACTGCTGGAAAGCAGCGACGCACGTATGTACGCCGCCAAGTATCAGAAAAGGCAGCCGCGCAGATAGCCGCTCCTTAATGCGCCAGGTCGTCAATCAGCGTCTGATTAAACTTCGCTGGCGCTTCCATCTGCGGCGCGTGCCCCATGCCGGGGAACTCAATCAGCCGCGCGCCAGGAATCAGCTGTGCCACCTGTTTGCCCAGCACGTTGTAATGGCCGAGCTGCGCTTTCACCGCCGGTGAAGCGATATCGCTGCCAATCGCCGTGGTATCGGCCGTGCCGATCATCAGCGTGGTCGGCACCTTCAGGTCTTTAAACTCGTAATAGACCGGCTGGGTGAAAATCATGTCGTAGATCAGCGCCGAATTCCACGCCACTTTCTCATGCCCCGGTCCTTTATTCAGCCCGGCCAGCATCTGCACCCATTTGTCATATTCCGGCTTCCACTGGCCGCTGTAATAGGTGTGCTGCTCATATTTCTTAATGCCCGCCGCATCAAGCTTCAGCTCGCGCTGATACCACTGATCCACTGAGCGCCATGGCGCGCCCTTCGCCTTCCAGTCCTCAAGGCCAATCGGATTGACCAGCACCAGCTTCTGCGTCTGCTGCGGATACATCAGTGCGTAACGCGTCGCCAGCATACCGCCGGTCGAGTGGCCAACGATCACCGCTTTCTCAATGCCGAGCTGCGCTAACAGCTGATGGGTGTTTTGCGCCAGCTGCTGGAAGCTGTACTGATAGCGGGCGGGTTTGGTGGAGGTGCAGAAACCAATCTGATCCGGTGCGATCACGCGATAGCCCTGCTGGCTCAGCGCGTTGATGGTGTCTTCCCAGGTGGCAGCGCAGAAGTTTTTACCGTGCATCAGCACCACTGTCTGACCATTAGCCTGCTGCGCTGGCTTCACGTCCATATAGCCCATGCTAAGCGACTGCTGCTGGGAGGAGAAGGTAAAATGCTGCAGCGGATGCGGATAGTGAAACCCCTCCAGCTGCTCGCCATACACGGCCTCTGCGGCCTGCGCGCTGAGCGTGCCGCACAGCATCGCTGACGCCAGCGCTACGCTCAGTAACGGTTTTAATCGAAAACGAAACGTCATGTGACCTCTTTTGTACAGGGAAAAACCCTCAGTCTGGCACGAAAACCGCCGGTGGATATTGATGCGCCGTGCCGCCGCCCGTCACACCTTTAACTGTTAAGCCGCGCAAAGCGATAATCCATTTGCGTTAATAATAACGGCCGTAATTACGGCAACTATTCAACATCATCACAACATGTCGGCGATTAATTTCACGATAAACAAGACCAGTCTTGATGACAATTAATAAAAAAGCCATTTCCTGATAAAACTTTACGTTACGACAGTGCTTAAAAACTTTAATTTAATTACACTGTGTCGAGTTATTGGAGGACCATAATGATGCAGCAAAAATACAACCAAGGGGTGATTGATTCGGTGACCGAATGGATTATGGCCAACCTGGATCAACGTTTGAGCATTGATGATATTGCACTGAAATCTGGCTATTCCAAATGGTATTTACAGAAACTGTTTGCCCGTTACCATAACGAAACGCTGGCGCGTTATATTCGCAAAAAGAAACTGATTTGTTGTGTGAACGAGCTGAAATTCAGCCGCACGCCGATTATCAGTCTGGCGGTTAAATACCATTTCGAAAGTCAGCAATCCTTTACCCGCTCGTTTAAACAGGTGATGGGCTGCACGCCGCTATTCTGCCGTAAACGCCAGCTGAGCGATGCTGCCGAAGCCCTGTTGCGCAGCAGTGACGATCCCTGCGCGCTGTGTCGCAAGGTCGGGTTTAATCGCAGCGAGCAGGAAAAACCGGTTGTTAATCCGGTCAGCGAAAATAATGGGAAGTTTCCAGCGCGTATTAGCTGCGCGGTACGTTAATCACGTCTGATATTTCGGGAAAATATTTATAACCGCACAGGTTTAAGCGGCGCGATTTATTACGCTGATGTTCAGGTGCACCGTGTCCACTCAGGCATCGCGCAATAAATTGCGCCGCTACGGTACGTGCGAAATATCATCTCGGTGCCTGTCGACCGCACAGATTGTAGCGGCGCGACTTATCGCGCTGATGCTGAGTTGCGCCGTGTCCATTCAGGCATCGCGCAATAAATTGCGCCGCTACGGTACGTGCGAAACGTCATTTCGGTGCTTATCAACCGCACAGATTGTAGCGGCGCGATTCATCGCGCTGATGTTCCGCCGCACCGTGCCTGTCCGGCCGGTGAAATCCTTTTATTTCTCAGCGCACCGGCTGGCCCGGCAGCAGCTTATCTGACATCAACTGGCGGCAGACAAACGCATCCTGCCGCGCCTGCTGCTGCTGTTGCGGCGACAAATCCTGCCATACCGTTTGCAGATGCTCCGCCAGCCCGGACTGGAAATGAATCTTCTGCAGCGCATAATCCGAATTACCGCCTTCAATAATCTGCTGCATCGCCTGTGCGCTGTTATCGCGCCCGTCATGGGTCAGCGTACAAAAGGTCGCGATGTAGTAAGCCTTGTCCTCATCGCTGTAATGCGGCATCAGCCACCAGATCAGCGCACTGATAATCAGCAGCAGCGGCAGCAGGAATTTGATTTTTAACATGGATTTATTGGCCAGCTGAAAAAGAAAACGCCGCAATCTTAACAGATTCACCGCGCCATGCCGCACGCCATTTTCAGGCTTTTCTCCGGCAGATTGAGACGAGGCTTAACGGGGAATGCACCGATGTGCTTATAAAGTAGCCCGCTCAATTTTCCTCGTCATTCAGGGAATGAACATCATGAAAAAAAGCCAGCTGGCGCTGCTGATTAGTACCTTGTGCCTTAGCGGTTCACCCTATGCCGGGATTATGCGTCATGACATTGACGTGCAGGAATACCGCGATTTTGCCGAAAACCGGGGCAAATATGCTATCGGTGCCACCGATATTCCCCTCTATCGCAAAGACGGCAGCTTTGAAGGCTATGTACTGGACGTGCCGATGCCGGACTTTAGCATGGTCAGCGACGAGGGTTTCAGCTCATTTATCGCGCCATCTTTTGTCACAGGTGCCAAACATGTTCGATATGTTCTGTCGCTGAATTTAGGCAAAAAAGCCAAATTTTCGCCGACTTACCGTGGCATTAACTACAATAATGATCCCACGCGAGACTTTCATTTACCGCGGGTTAATAAGGTGGTCGTCGAAAGCGCGCCTTCGCCTTACATCGGCGGTGAAGAATTATTAGCGAATCGCAGTCGCTATACCGTATTTGCCCGCCTGGGTGCGGGTTATCAGCAAATCGACGATCCAGAAAGCGGTAAATTGATACCTATCGATGGCGCCTACGTCTATAACACCGGTGGAACCTTTAAACCCGGCGCCATTACGAATTTTTATAAGGACTACATTAAGTGGAGAATTTTTTCACCTGATCACCCCTCATTTTCCCTGTTAAGTATTGGTACCCGTGGAGGTGATAGCGGTAGCCCGGTGTTTGCCTGGGACAGTGTAGAAAAACGCTGGGTACAGTTCGCTGTCCATTCTGGTGGCTATGGGGGGACTACCTACAATTATTCCTTTGCCAGTGAATTAATTAATGGAAAGCATGTGCAGGAGATACTGGATTCCGTCAGGGATGCTGATGTTGAAGACAGCGGCGGCACTACCCTCGAATGGCGCGGTGATAGCATTATACAGGATGGCAAAACCTGGCAATGGCACGGGCTTGATCAGGCGCAGGCTGAAACCGCACCCGCCAAAGCCAGCAATGATCAGCTCAATGCCACCAAAGATCTGCGCTTTAACGGCGACGGTGGCATCATCGAGCTGGCGCAGTCGGTCAACCTCGGCGCGGGCTTGCTGCGTTTCTCGAACGACTACACCCTGCGCGCCGCAGGCGACGGCAACTTCAGCTGGGTCGGCGGCGGCGTTGAGGTCGACAAAGACAAAACTGTGCTGTGGCAGGTTAACGGCCTGCAGGACGATGCGTTGCACAAAATCGGCGCCGGTACGCTGCACGTTAACGCCAGCGGTATTAATCCCGGCGCGCTTAACGTCGGCGACGGCACGGTCATCCTTGACCAGCAGGCAGACGCGCAGGGACGCAAACAGGCGTTCTCCACCGTCACCCTGTTCAGCGGCCGCCCGACCGTGGTGCTCAACAGCGCCGATCAGTTAAGCACTGACAACATCCGCTTCGGCTATCGCGGCGGTACGCTGGACATTAACGGCCACGATTTGACCTCCGACGATATCCTGCACAACGACAGCGGCGCGCGCATTGTTAATCGCAGCCAGACGCTGGCGCATCTCGATCTCACCGGCGATAACCGCCTGTTCCTCGGCGAGCTGGGCGAAGCGGATTCACGCGATAACCTCAACGTGACCACCCATCAGCGCTGGCAGCTGGCCGGCGGCGCGCAGCTTAATCAGCTGGCGGTGGCCGACGGTGTACTGACGCTGAGCGGCGAACAGGTGGAGCATGCCGGGAAGGTGTTCTTTGCCAATGACTGGCAGGACAAAACGTATCACATCAACCAGCTGCAGGTGGCGCAGGACGCCGCGCTAACCGTCGCTGAGCACGCTCACGTTACCGGCGATATCACGCTGGCCGACAAGGCCACGCTTAACGTGCTGGGCCGATCCACGCTGGCCGGCGACATCAACCTGAGCGGCACCGCTTCCAGCCTGATTGCCGATATCGCGCAGTACGTCAGCACGCTGGGCGAGCTGGCTTCCACCATCAGCGCCAATATCAGTGGCCAGGGCCGCGTGATTAAAAGCGGTGACGGCCGGCTGACGCTGAGCGGTGACGTCAGTAACCAGCAGGGCATTGAAGTGCAGCAGGGCGAGCTGGAAGTGAGCGGCCGGCTGCACACGCCGCTGAACATGGCCACCGGCACGCTGCTCTCCGGCGGCGGCGTCATCAATCATGCCAGCCTCGCCGATAACGTCACGCTGGCACCGGGCTGGAACAATGCGCCGGACAGCTGGTCAGCCATGCGCCTTGGCGATCTGCACCACGGGCGCGACACGGCGCTGGTGCTGAACTCCGCGTTCCGCAATAACGCCAGCGATCGCCTGCTGATCGATGGCGATCTGCAACAGCCGGACGATGCGCCGCTGTGGCTGACGGTAAAACCGCAGGCCAGCTGGATCGATAGCGATCGCAACCACAACGGCGCAGCGGATAACAATGAAGGTGTGTCGCTGGTGCAGGTCGGTGGCCAGGCGCACGCCGACAGCGTCCAGCTGGCCGGCAGCTATGTGGCGCGCGGCGCCTGGGCTTACGGTCTGTACGCCTTTGCACCGGGCCGCGCCAGTGGCGATGAGCGTCTGATGGCGGGCGAAGGGGATCAGTTCTGGGATTACCGCCTGCAAAACATTCTGCTGGCGGAAGGGGATAACCGCGAACCTTACCTGCCGGAGCCGGAGCCTGAACCGCAGCCCGAGCCTGAACCGCAACCCGAGCCTGAACCGCAGCCGGAACCGGAAAATCCGCAGGTGCCGCAGCCAGAGCCAAAACCGGAGCCAGGTAAGGTGCGCGCGGCGGTGATTCCGCAGGTGCCGGCCTACATCTCGCTGCCTGCCGCCTTCCACAGCGTGACGCATAACCTGCAAGCGCTGTTCAGCAGCAGCGCACAGCAGGCGAGCGCAGAGGGCCGTCCGGATCTGTTTGTGTCCGGCTACACCGGCGACGACCGCTATCACAGCGCGGGCGGCTTTATGGATTACGGCTACGATTTTCACAGCCGCTATCAGGGCTGGATGATTGGCAGCCGCTTCCCGCTGCAGTCCGCGCTGGCGCTGAGTGTCGGCGTCAATAAAGGCAATCTGAGCATCACACCGGAAGCGCGAGACGGCAATAGTCACGCCCGCATTGATACGCTGGGCGCCAGTGCGCTACTGAGCTGGCAGCCCGATCAGGGCCTACAGCTGGCCGTGCCAGCTGGCGTGATGCAGTACCGCGGCAGCGTCAGCACTGACCTGCGCGGTAACGTGACGCAGCTGAAAGCGCGCGGCGTGAACCTCGGGCTCGACAGCGGCTGGCGCTGGCAGTCCGGCGCGCATGCGCTAACGCCGGTGGCCGGTGTGAATGCGCAGTGGCTCGATATCAATGATTTCACCGACAGCGACGGCGCACAGGTGAGCTACGATAATCCGCTGCAATGGCAGCTCTCCGGCGGCGTAAAATACGACTTCCGCCTCAACGAGAAGCTGAAGCTGGGCGCGGAAACGCGCTACGTGCAGCGCATCAGCCAGCGCGATCGGGTGGCGATTGGTGACGGCCAGCAGGCGGCGCACTTCGCCACCGGACGCGGCGGCAATAGCCTGCAGTACAGCGGTTACGCCGGCTGGCAGGTACTGGACAATCTGGAGCTCAACACCCAGCTTCAGGGCCAGCAGCGCCTGACGCAGGAAGGCATCAGCGACTGGAATCTGCAGGCCGGTGTGAAAATCAGTTTTTAATCGCGGCTCTCATCACGCATCAGCCCGGGACATGTCTTACCGGGCTTTTTTATGCTTTTCTGAAAAAAAACCAGACAAAACTTAATTGCCACGTTAGTCGGTCGCTTTAGGTTTGCGATTCTCGCTATTTTCATCCATGGAAGAGAATATGAAACTTACCCCGCTGACGCTGGTGATCAGTACGTTCTGTTATAGCCTTCCTGCATTCGCTGATGAGCGCTACCCTGCATTTTCACCCTTACAAAATAATAACGTTAACGCTGCGAATATTCCGCATCCACCGGAATCCTTTCATGGTCCATCAACCCAGGAAATCCCTGAGCTGCCGCTGCTTGCGCAGGCCAGCCGCCAGACCGGCGAAGGGATTAAACAGCTTGGGAAAATGATCGCCCGCGGCTCGTGGTTTGATGAGATCAATCCGGCAACCGCGGGCCTGGTGCGATCCAGCGTGCTGGCCGGCAATAACAGCCATCATTTGTGGTATTACCGATTACAAAACGTGGTTGTGACCGGTGAGCCAGACAATGGTATTCCTCAGTTAATTGATACACCGGAAGGCGTGACGCCAGCACCCGGTCGTGGCGAAGTTGTCATATTGCCGCCGCCACCGCCGCCTGAGCCGGAACCGCCACAATTAGCACCCGCGCCACAAATCCCGACCTATCTCGCCCTGCCCAACATGCTGTATGCCCTCAACGACGCCATGCAAACCCGCTTCCACTTCGCTGCCCGGCAGATGAGCCTGGATGATCATCACAACCTGTTTGTCTATGGCTATAGCGGTGGCGAGCGCTATCGCAGTGCGCAGGGCGATAGCGATGCCACCAGCCGCTATCAGGGCTGGATGCTGGGCGCGCGCTGGACGCCGGAAGCGGAACAGAGCCCGCTGGCCTTCAGTGCGGGCGTGCATAAAGGCGTGATGACTATGCTGTCGGATACGCCGGCGGGGCGCAGCCAGCTGCGTATGCAAACCCAGGGCATTAATGCGCTGATTGGCATTCAGCCGCCTGAGGGCTGGCAGCTGGAGATACCGCTGGGGCTGACGCATTATCGCGGCACTTTACGCCATGAAACCCAGGGGGAAGTGGCGCGGATCAGCGCCGTTAGCGGCAATATCGGTGCAGAAGCGGGCTGGCGCTGGCAGCAGGATGCGCATAGCCTGATGCCGCTGGCCGCAGCCGGTGTGCAGTGGTTGCATATTGCGGATTTTACCGAGCAACAGGATGCGCAGGTAGACTATCAGCTGGCGCCGCAGTTCAGCCTGGCTGGCGGTGTTAAGTATGATTATCAGCCGCTGTCGTCAGTGAAGCTGGGGCTGGAGGCGCGTTATGTCTGGCACAGCGGCAGGCAGAATACGCTGGATGCCGGCGATATGCGCGGATTGCCGATTGAGCGCGCCCGCCACAGCGCCCAGCTGGGCGGTTACGTCAGCTGGCAGCTGCATGAAAACGTCGAGATCGGCACGCAGTTGCAGGTGCAGCAGCGGCTGGATCGCCCCGGCGTGAGCGACTGGAATGTGCTGAGCGGCGTGAAAGTGGCGTTTTAAACCAGTAGAAGGACGCAGATTGTTGTAGCGGCACGATTTATCGCGCAATTTCAATTACCGCACCGCGGCGGAATGCGCAATAAATTACGCCGCTACCATCCGTGCGGTTATCTGCGGCATCACATGGAAGGGATATCTGCACGATACGTCGCGCCATCATGATTTATTGCGGATGAGATATCTGCATTATCCCGCCGCACAAACCGTAGCGGCGCGATTCATCGCGCATTTCAATTACCGCACCGCGGCGGAATGCGCAATAAATTGCGCCGCTACCATCCGTGCGGTTATCTGCGGCATCACATGGAAGGGATATCTGCACGATACGTCGCGCCATCTGCGGATGCGATTTCTGCATTATCCAGTCGCACAAACCGTAGCGGCGCGATTCATCGCGCATTTCAATTACCGCACTACTCCATCACGACGCCTGCAAATAATGCATTACCGACTGGTTCAGCGTGTCCAGTTTCTCTTCCAGCAGGAGAAGCCCTTCGCGGATGACCTCCTGATCTTCAGCGCTTTGGCAGGCGCGCTCGATCTGCCCGCACAGATCATCGATCTCGACAGCGTAAATGATCTGCGCCGATCCGCCCAGCCGGTGCAGCGATGAAGCCAGCGCCGGCCAGTCCTGCGCATCAAAATGGCGCCAGCACTGCTGCATATCGTTGCGGCTCTCCTCGCCAACCTTCGCCAGCATCTTCGCCACCATCGCATCGTCGTGATACACCATGGCGCGCAGCGATTCGAGCGACAGCAGCGAATCCAGCGCCGGCACTTCGGCGGCTGGCTCGTTGCTGCTCAGCAGCTCGGCCAGCTTGTCAATTTTCAGCGGCTTAAACAGGCAGGCGTTCATGCCCGCTTCAAGGCAGCGCACGCGCACGTCCGACTGCGCATTCGCCGTCAGGCCAAAAATTTTCACCGCGTTGCCGCTGCGGCGCAGGGTCTGCGTCAGTTCGATGCCGCTCATGCCCGGCATATTGCAGTCGGTAATGATCAGATCAAACGACTGGTGCGCCAGCAGCGCCAGCGCCTCTTCGCCGCTGCTGGCTTCGCTGATCTGCTGGCCCAGCTCGCTGAGCTGGCTTCGCAGCAGCAGGCGGTTGGCCGGATGGTCGTCGACCACCAGAATATTCAGCTGCGGCAGCGCACGGCTGCGCGCCACGCGGGTTTTCTCCAGCAGCTTGCGCGCCCGGCGTGCCGGCATCATCACATTAAGCTGAATCAGCGTGCCACGTCCCGGCTGGCTATTGAGGTTCATGGTGCCCTGCATCTTCTCCAGCAGCTGGGCGCTAATCACCAGACCAAGACCGGTGCCGGTCTGCTTGCGCCCCTCTTCGGTCTGGGCAAACGGCTGAAACAGTTTGGCCTGGTCGGCAGCGCTGATGCCCACGCCGCTGTCTTCGATCTCAATTTCCAGCTCCAGCGAACCGTCTTCCCACTCATGGCCGATCACCCGCACTTCAACACCGCCTTCGTGGGTAAACTTGATGGCGTTATTGATGTAATTGGCGATCACCTGGCGGAAGCGCGCGGCATCGATAAACACTTCCAGCCCCGGCGGCGTGTCGCTGTGGTAGTGCAGCGTCAGATTTTTGCCGCTGGCCATGCCGTCAAACAACCGCACCACCGGCAGCACCAGTTGCTCGGTGCTGACCCACTCCGGCATCAGCTCCAGCTGGCCGCTCTCAATCTTGGCCATGTCGAGGATATCGCCAATCAGCCCCAGTAGCGTGTTGGCCGACTCGTAGGCGATTTGAATGGCTTCGTTGTCGCGCTGTTTGCGCCCTTCCAGCTCCAGCAGGCCGATGATGGCGCTGATCGGCGTGCGGATCTCATGGCTCATGGTGGCGAGGAACGAACTCTTGGCGCGGTTGGCCTCATCCGCCACCTTTTTCTCCGCCTGCAGCGCCAGCATCAGCAGTTCGTAGGCGGTGACATCCTGCCAGCCGCAGATCAGCCCGGTAATATTGCCCTGCGCATCACGCTGCTCCTGCGCCCAGTGGTGCACCATGCGCGCTTCGCTGCCGTTTTCGATCTCAATTTCCAGATCCTGCGCGGTATCGCCCCACAAGCTGTTGTGCGCCAGCGCCACCAGTTCCGGGTCGTTGACCGCTTCCGGACTCATCAGCGGATAGAGTTTGCTGATAAGCGGCGACAGCGGATGGCGCTGATCGTAAAGCGAAAAGCTCAGGCGCTGCGCGTCGACGCCGGCAAAAAAGCGCTGAAACGCGCCGTTAGCACTGACCACGTTCCAGTTGCGATCCAGCACATAGACCGGCGTTGGCAGGCCATTCAGCAGCGCATCGCGAAAACGTAGTTCAGCCTGCAGGTCAGCTTCTGCGCGACGGCGATGCTTCACCTCTTTGCCGCGATAGTAAACCCACGCCAGACAGGCGATCAGCAGCAGCGCGGTCAGCAGAGAGATGGCGTAAAACTGCGCGCGGTACAGCGGCCAGGTGGTGCGCGTAGTCTGCGGTGTGCCCTGCCAGCGGCTGGCAATCAGCGAGATTTCGCTCGGCTGAATGTCGGCCAGCGCCTTATCAATAATGCTCAGCAACTCCGGCTGATCGCGGCTGACGGCAAAGCTCAGCTCCACCGGCGGCAGCGCCAGGCGCGACACGATCTTCAGCGGCTGCTGCGCGTAGCGCGCCAGTAACGTGTTCACGCTCAGCTGATTATCGATCAGCCCGGCAACCTTGCCCTCCTGCAATAGCTGCAGCGCCAGGCTGGCGTTATCCACTTCAGACAGCTGCAGCGTGGGGAAGCGATCCAGCAGCGCCTGACGCGCCGGATTGCCTTTGACGATACTGAGCTTCATGCCGGGATAGAGCGCCTGCGGCGCATCGGGCTGGTCTGGCACCAGCAGCACCAGCGACACCTTCAGGTAAGGCCGGGTAAAGCGCACTGCCTCCTGATGGCCGCCATCCTGCGCCACCGCCGCCAGCATCGCTACCTGATGCTGCTCCAGCTGCTGTACGCCGTCACGCCACGAATACGCCGGCACCGGGCTGAAAAACAGTCCGGTGCGCAGCTGGATCAGATGCAGCAGATCGGCGCTAATGCCCTGAAATTCACCCTGCTCGTCCAGCAGCGCCAGCGGTGCAGAGAACGGATTGAACGCCACTTTCACCTGCGCATGCTGCTGCAGCCACTGCTGCTCGCGCGGCGTCAGGCTGAGCGGATCCTGCAAACGCCAGACGTCCGGCCGCTGCGTCCACTGCCGAGAAATCAGCCGCTGCTGTTCGCCGGGAATGGCGGCGATGGCGGCATTCAGCGCTTTCAACAGCGGCTGATTATCGGCTTTCACCACCAGACGGCTGCCGTACAGCGCGTCTTCCGGCAAAATCGCTGCCAGCGCCAGCTGATTGACATAACTGCGCTCAATCAGAAACGCTGCCGCCAGCAGGCTGCCGAGCGCGTAATCCGCTTCGCCACTGGCCACCGCCGCCAGCGCCGCCTGGCTGGAGGGATAACGCACTATACTGGCCTGCGGAAAACGCTGTTTGATTTGAGCATCGGTAAGAGAGCCTTCGCGCATGGCGAGGCGCAGCGGCGCATCGTAGGGCACCGGCTGTGAGGCCTGCTTCTCCGCGGCGATCACCACCGGACGATTGATGAGAAAACTGTCTGTCGCCCTGAAGGCCGCCGCATCGTGCAGTTCGCGCCCCGGCGAGCTAAACAAGGCGTCCGCCGCGCCGCTTTTCACCGCTGCCTGCGCCGCCGCCTGGCTGGGATAACGCACCATCACCGCCTGCACGCCAAGATTACGCGCCAGCAGTTGCAGATAATCGGCGTAGATCCCTTCCACGCTGTTGCCGCTGCCCGCTGCCTCCTGAAAGATCAGATAAGGCGGCAGCTCCGGTGCCCACACCGCGATGCGCAGCTCATGTTTAATGCGCAGCCAGCGCCACTCGTCACCGCTCAACTCAATATGCATCGGTGCCAGCTTTTCACGGCTGAACAACTGAAATATTTCGGGCTGCGGCTGGGCGGCCAGTAGCGGGCTCAACAGCAGCAGAAGCAGAGTGACCAGGCGCAGCATCGCTACTCCATATGATTACGATTGGCGAAGGCAAAGAGATCGCGCAGGCTTTTGCAGTGCAATTTCTCCAGCAAACGGCCTTTGTAAGTTGAAACGGTTTTATTGCTGAGATTCATGCGGTTAGCAATGCGCATGTTATCCAGCCCCTTCAACAGATAAGTGAACACCTGAAATTCCTGCGGTGACAGCGATTCCAGCAGCCGGATATCGGGATGAGTGCTGCTCTGTTCCGGTGGTGCATTAATACCGGCTAACGGAAAGTAGCCATAACCATTTTGTGCCGCCCGAATTGCGGTGATGATTTCCGGCAAATTGTCTTTTTTACTGATAAAACCATTTGCGCCACAGCGAATACTCTGTATTGCATAGAAACTCTGATTCTTACCTGAGACGATAATAATAATACCCGGAAAACTCCTGGCGCGCAGAGTTTTTACGACTTCAATACCATTTATCGAGTGAATATCAATATCCATTACGACGATTTCCGGGTAATGCTGATCAACCAGCTCGAGTGCTTCGCGACCATCATCAGTTTCGGCAATTAAGGTATGCCCTTCTTTTTCAAGTAAAAAAGTTACAGCCATACGCGCCATGGGATGATCGTCGACGACGATAAAGTTCGCCATGATTCATTTCCTGTCAGTAGCCAAATATAAACTTCCTCTATCCAACTATTAGACTAATAAATTCAACAAATAATCAATAATAATCAAATAACAAAACGTAGGCCATGTCCTACACGACACCGATGAACAATCCCATATCTTTGTAAGAACATTAATCGTATGATCTTCATGTCGCAATTAATCACCCTGTAAACAATTTCACAAACCGTCATAAAATAAGAGCACAAAAATGGGAATGGATATTCTGTTCAACACTGGTGACGATAATAAACCCAAAAAAATCATTATTGCGCTAAGCTGCAATTTTGCGCAGACCGGTTTACAAGAGCTTTGCCGTTCACTCCCGGGATGTGAAGTGCAAACGATACTGGGTGCGCCAGAAGCGATATCAGATGAGCTCATGTTTAGTTATGCCGATTTAGTGATTACCGACCTGCCTCGTGATGCGGCAGGTCTGGCAGAGTTACTTCTCATTCCTGAATGGTTCAAAGGCAATACGTTGATTTTATTGGATGAAGAGACTACAGCGATGCGTCGCACGCTTCTGGACGCAGACTTCAGTGATGTAGTAATGAAAAAAGAAAATTTAACGACACTACGTCAGGTAATACATAATCTGTTGCAAGCTAAACCTGAATCGGTTGAAGAACAGTTAATCGGGAAAAACGCCCTCATACGTGAAAAACGCGTCATTTGCGCTTTATTACGCGGAGTGAAACCGTCTTTGATTGCCCGAGAGATGGGACTGCACCCACGTGAAATCAGTCGTAGCAAAATTAATTGCCTGGCAAGAAGCGGTTTTTCATCGCTTAATGCCATGCTGGCGTGCGCATCAAGGACATCACAATGATGTCACTTTCAGTTAATAAAATTTTCTTGCGTTAACAGCGCTCGATTTTTAACACGGAGAGAATAATCCGATAACAACAAAATGCTAACTTTAACAGCGCGACACAATTTTGTTGAAGCAGTATCCTTCAGGCTTTAATTTCCCCTGCCATGGCCGTGTCCAAAACAAATTAGACGTTAAATACCACCTATCCATACATCGCCTGTCTGGTCGAACAGGAAAAATTTCCCGGCTGCAGGGCTGATCACCAGCCTTAGCTTACACCTTTGCGGCTGCAGCTCCCCCAGCGCCAGCGTGCGCGCGTCATTGAAATCCGTCACCAGCGCCGGAAAATGCGCCATGCCGTTAATCTGCGCCCGGTACTCGCGCATCATGCCGCGTCGCAGGTGCTGCACATCGTTAGTGAGCCAGCGCGGCAGGCTGTTCGCCAGCTGATGCGCTGCCACCGGCCCGCCGGTGTAAGCCAGCAAACGCACGCGCGCCTGGCGCGGTGGCTGAATAAAGTGGTGAATGAACCAATCCATGTATGCGTCTTTCATCCCTGCGCTTCCCCTGTGCTGACCGGCTGGCCTCAGGCTATTTTAAGGACTGGCAGGTTTAAGGTTAATGAGACCAGGCCTACGCGCCGGTCAGTGCAGTCTGACAAATGGGGGAGATTCTTAGTCGTTTGGGTTTGGGTTTGCCCTCACCCCGGCCCTCTCCCGCAAGCGGGAGAGGGAGCGGTCCGCTGCGGGCGGGGAATGCAGTACGTAACATTTGTTAACCGGGAAGGCGCAGCGAGTGGAAATGTGAAAGGCATGCACCGGCCAGTTCCCTCTCCCGCTTGCGGGTGTACAGTCCGGGGACATCGTGAACACTTGTTCGGGGACATGGTAGACACTTACAACTTAGGCATAAGAACCCGTTTATGGAGTCGCTTATGCCCTGGGATGCGAGAGATACCATGTCATTACGTACTGAGTTTGTTCTGTTCGCCTCGCAAGACGGGGCGAACATCCGCGAGCTGTGCCGCCGCTACGGCATATCTCCCGCCACCGGCTACAAGTGGCTTCGCCGCTGGGATGAGGAAGGACCGTCCGGCCTTCAGGACCGCTCCCGCGCGCCCCGTCACTCACCCAGCCGCTCATCTGACGATATCACTGAGCTGCTGCGTCTGGCGCATGAGCTTCATCAGCACTGGGGGGCCCGCAAGATTAAGCGCTGGCTTGAAGACCGCGGGCACGGCATGCCGGCCTTCAGCACCGTCCACAACCTGATGGCCCGCCACGGCCTGCTGCCGGGCGCAGCGCCGGGCGTCCCGGCCACCGGCCGGTTTGAGCATGCGGCCCCGAACCGGCTCTGGCAGATGGATTTTAAGGGCCACTTTCCCTTTGGCGGCGGCCGCTGCCACCCGCTCACCCTGCTGGACGACCACTCCCGGTTCTCGCTGTGCCTGGTGCACTGCGCTGACGAACGGCGTGAGACGGTACAGGAGCAGCTGGTCAGCGTCTTTGAGCGCTACGGCCTGCCGGACCGGATGACGATGGACAACGGCTCGCCGTGGGGCGACACCACCGGCACCTGGACGGCAGTGGAGCTGTGGCTGATGCGCCACGGCATCCGGGTGGGGCACTCGCGGCCGTATCATCCGCAGACGCAGGGCAAGCTGGAGCGCTTTCACCGCAGCCTGAAGGCGGAAGTGCTGCAGGGGAAGTGGTTCGCGGACAGCGGTGAGCTGCAGCGCGCCTTCGACCACTGGCGGACGGTCTACAATCTCGAGCGCCCGCATGAGGCGCTGGAGATGGCGGTGCCGGCGTCGCGCTATCAGCCCTCATCGCGGCAGTACAGCGGGCGCGTAGCGCCACCGGAATACGACGAGGGCGTGATGGTCAGGAAGGTGGATATCAGCGGGAAGCTGAGCGTAAAAGGACTCAGCCTGAAGGCGGGAAAGGCGTTCAGGGGAGAGCGTGTGGGGCTGAAGGAGACGGGGGAAGACGGTTATTACGAGGTGTGGTGGTACAGCACAAAAGTGGGGGTGATCGACCTGAAGAAAAAGTCGATCACCATGGGTAAAGGATGTTAAAAAGTGTTCACTATGTCCCCGAACACCTGTCTGCCATGTCCCCGGACTGTACAGCGGGAGAGGGTTAGGGTGAGGGAAAAACCACTCGACTATTAAAAAATTAAACCGCCTGCGCGCACGCCCACGCCGAGCTCCACGCCCACTGGAAATTGTAGCCACCGAGCCAGCCCGTCACGTCCACCACTTCGCCGATGAAATAGAGCCCTGGCACGTCGCGCGCTTCCATGGTCTTTGACGACAGCTGCGTGGTATCCACGCCGCCCCGCGTCACTTCGGCGGTGCGATAGCCTTCGGTGCCGTTTGGCTGCACGCGCCACTGGTGCAGCGTGGTGACCAGCTCGCTCTGCTGCTTGCTGTTGAGCTGCTTCAGCGTCACGTCCGGAATCTGCTGCAGCTCCTGCAGCACTTCCACCAGCCGCTTTGGCAGAATCTTCGCCAGGCTATTTTTCAGGCTGAGGTTGGGATGCGCCGCGCGCTGCACGTCGATAAAATCGTCCAGCGCGGTCTCCGGCGACAGATTGACGGTGACAAACTCGCCCGGCTGCCAGTAGCTGGAGATCTGCAGCACCGCCGGACCGGACAGGCCGCGGTGGGTAAACAGCATCGCCTCTTTAAACAGCGTGCCGTCCTGAGCGGTGATGGTGGTCGGCAGCGCCACGCCGGAAAGCGTGTTCAGCTGCTCCAGCAGCGGCTTATGCAGCGTAAATGGCACCAGCGCGGCGCGCGTCGGATGAACGCGCAGGCCAAACTGTTCCGCCACCTTATAACCGAAAGGCGTTGCTCCCAGTCCCGGCATCGACAGACCACCGCTGGCGATCACCAGCTTGTCCGCGCGAACCGCCGAGCCATTCAGCTGCAGCGTATAACCGTCGTCGTCGCGCGCCACGTTCAGCACTTCGCTGCGCAGCCGCAGCGTCACCTGGCCGGCTTCACACTCCTTCAGCAGCAGATCAACAATCTGCTGCGCCGAATCATCGCAGAACAGCTGGCCAAGAGTTTTCTCGTGCCAGGCGATGCCGTGACGATTAACCAGATCGATGAAATCCCACTGGGTGTAGCGCGCCAGCGCCGATTTGCAGAAGTGCGGATTATGCGACAGATACGCCGCCGGTTCGGTGTAGAGATTGGTGAAGTTGCAGCGGCCGCCGCCGGACATCAGGATTTTGCGCCCCGCTTTCTTGCCGTTATCCAGCAGCAGCACGCGACGGCCTAATTGCCCGGCCTGCGCCGCGCAGAACATGCCGGCCGCGCCTGCACCAATGATGATAACGTCAAACTTTTCCACTGCCTTAACCCACCTGATTGAAAGGCGCTGATTGTAGAGATCTGCGGCTTTTCGCGCCAGCGACAAAAAATTGCCGTAAATGTGTCATATTGTAACTTGCTCATTTTGCGGTCTTTTTGCCTTTAATTACCTGCCGGATGACAAATTTAAGACAAAAAAGAGCTATATTTTTCTTTCCCATAGCGCACGTTGTCGCAGATAATGCGCCGCGTTCATGTCCTCCAAAATGGCGTAACGTTTATGCTACATCTGTTTGCTGGTCTTGACCTAAGCACCGGCCTGTTATTGGTTCTTGCTCTGCTGTTTGTGTTGTTTTACGAAGCAATCAACGGCTTTCACGACACTGCCAACGCGGTCGCTACAGTCATTTACACCCGTGCGATGCGGGCGCAACTGGCGGTTGTGATGGCCGGTGTGTTCAACTTCTTAGGTGTGCTGCTCGGCGGTTTGAGCGTGGCTTATGCCATCGTGCATATGCTGCCAACCGATTTGCTGTTGAATGTCGGTTCGGCGCATGGGCTCGCCATGGTGTTCTCCATGCTGCTGGCGGCGATTATCTGGAACCTCGGTACCTGGTATCTCGGCTTACCGGCGTCCAGTTCGCACACGCTGATCGGCGCCATCATCGGTATTGGTCTCACCAATGCGCTGATGACCGGCACGTCGGTGGTGGATGCGCTGAACCTGCCGAAAGTCATCAATATTTTCCTCTCCCTGATTCTGTCGCCGATTGTTGGTCTGATCATTGCGGGTGGCCTGATTTTCCTGCTGCGTCGCTACTGGAGCAGCACCAAGAAACGGGCTCGCATCCACATGACGCCTGCTGACCGCGAGAAGATCGACGGCAAGAAAAAGCCGCCGTTCTGGACGCGTATCGCGCTGATTGTCTCCGCCATTGGCGTGAGCTACTCGCACGGTGCCAACGACGGTCAGAAAGGCATCGGCCTGATCATGCTGGTTCTGATTGGCGTCGCGCCGGCGGGCTTTGTGGTGAATATGAATGCCTCCGGTTATGACATCACCCGTACGCGCGACGCGGTGAACCATCTGGAGCAGTATTACCAGCAGCACGGCCAGTCGCTGACGCACATCGTGCAGATGGCGCCACCGGCGGTGCCGACGCCGGAAGAGTCGCTCGGCGGCCCGCAGGAGTTCCATTGTGACAGCTCCCGTGCGCTTGATGCGATTAACCGTGCGCAGGGTCTGCTGGGTAATCTGCAGAGCTACAGCGATCTCACGCCTGACCAGCGCGGTCAGATGCGCCGTCTGCTGCTGTGCATCTCCGACACCGCGGACAAAGCCGCTAAGCTGCCGGAGACCAGCGCCGACGATAAGCGCTTCCTCAATAAGTTGAAAGGCGATCTGCTCGGCACCATCGAGTATGCGCCGGTATGGATTATCGTGGCGGTCGCGCTGGCGCTCGGCATCGGTACCATGATTGGCTGGCGCCGCGTGGCGACCACCATCGGCGAGAAGATTGGTAAAAAAGGCATGACGTATGCGCAGGGCATGTCGGCCCAGGTAACGGCGGCGGTGTCGATTGGTATCGCCAGCTACACCGGGATGCCGGTTTCGACCACGCACATTCTGTCATCGTCGGTTGCCGGTACCATGCTGGTAGATGGCGGCGGTCTGCAAAGCCGCACCATCAAAAATATCGCGATGGCCTGGGTATTCACCCTGCCGGTGTGTATTTTGCTGTCTGGCTCGCTGTACTGGATTGCGCTGAAGCTGATTTAACGCTTCAGCGTTGCAGGGTTCTGTCTTGGTGCGTTGCGAATACAACACAGCGCGCCGCGACAGAACCCGCTCCCCTTCTCAGTGCCAAATCGCTAAGGCGATCAGGCTCACCACCACCAGAAAACACAGCCCGCTGGTCAGAACAAACTGACCGCGCACCCGCTCGCAGCGACGAATAAATTCATCGTCGTGATGATCGCGATAGCGTTTCTCCCAGATATAGCGTACCAGCCGCACCTGCTTGCTCGGCTGACCGTGGGACGTAAAGAAACCGGCACCATCAACATACTGATACAGCAACGGATCGCACCCGCGCAGCACCGCCAGCAGTGAGCGCAACGATGAGAAGTAACGCGCCATATTCACCAGACAAACCACACACAGAGCCCAAAAAAGCGCGATAGTGCTGATCATGTTCCCCTCCCGGCTGGAGCCGCAATGACGTTACGTGCAGCGGGGAAAAGCTGCAGACGCCCCACGGGAAATAAGCCAGCCACAGATGAATCGAATTGCATTGTTGTTATGCGGACCTGAGCGCGCTACCCGGACGGGAGTGGCCCTCATTTTCAGTGTAGGAGATCTGTTTAAATTTTTTCCAGCGATGATTTTCGTTCAGCGCGAGCGAAAAAAGCGATAAGCCATGATCTGACTCACAGCCGGGCTTCGGTTTGCAGCATTTGCTACCTACTCTGGCTATACTCGGGATATAACAATTATTCGCCTGCGTGGCTGACATTGTGGTTGGTGGCGCTTCATCGCCGTTACGCGCAAAGGATTACGCCAGCCGAACGGCACAAATTCGGGTTGCCCCAGAATCTTGAGAAAGGAGTTTTATCATGGCTTATAAACACATCCTGATTGCAGTAGACCTTTCCCCGGAAAGCCAGTTACTGGTTGATAAAGCGGTATCACTGGCCCGTCCTTATGATGCAAAAATCTCGCTGATTCACGTTGATGTGAACTATTCAGATCTCTACACCGGGCTGATTGACGTCAACCTCGGCGACATGCAGAAGCGTATTTCGGAAGAGACACACACCGCGCTGCGAGAGCTCTCCACCAACGCCGGTTATCCGATTAGCGAAACCCTGAGCGGCAGTGGCGATCTCGGCCAGGTGCTGGTGGACGCGATTAAAAAATACGATGTCGATTTGGTGGTGTGCGGCCATCATCAGGATTTCTGGAGCAAGCTGATGTCGTCGGCGCGCCAGCTGATCAATACCGTGCATATCGATATGCTGATTGTGCCGCTGCGCGACGAGGAAGAGGAATAACCAGTAAAAAAGCCCCTCGGACCGAGGGGCAAAAGACTGCAATAACAGAACAACTACAACATGGCTTAGGGAAATTCCTGACGCTTACGGCTGTTGGTTCAGCGCCACCCGTACGACGACCCGGCGATTCGGCGCGTTACAGGCAATCTGTGCGGCGCGCGATCCTTCACAATACTCCACCACCGGTTCACTGCTGCCCGCGCTGCTGGCGCGGATCACCGTGGCTGGCAGGCCGCCGTCAATCAGCATCTGGCGTACCGTCGCAGCGCGCTGCTGACCGAGCTGGCGGTTGGCGCTGGCGTTACCAATCGGGTCGGTGTGACCAATCACTTCAAGGCTCTTCAGCTCGGCGCGATCGCGCTGCAGCTCGGCAATCAGTGCGCCAACCGCGCGGCGGCCAGCGGCGGAGATATCGCCAATGGACGATTTGCCAAAGTTAAACAGCACGTCACCGGCCAGCACGTAGTCTTTGTAGCTACGCGGCGCGAGGTTGTCACACTTCACCACCGCTGACGCACGTGACAGCGCGTGGATCTGCTGCTGCGCCCCGTTGAGTTCCCGCTCCGCCTGCTGGCGACTGACCACCTGCGGCTGGCCAGTGGTGACGTTGCCGAGGCGCACAAAGTAGGTGGTGCCGCCGGCAAAGTTGTCGCGCCACGCCTGGGCGCGCTTACCGCTGTAGCGCGGCGCGTCTTTCATGTAGTTATCCAGCGAGTGGCTGCCCGGTTTGAGGCAGAAGACGCTGAAACCGCCCGGCAGCAGCGCGGTCTGGAATTCGCCATCGACATACACGTGCGCCGCATCGTTGCCGGTTTGCGCGAGGGTGCGGTAGTACACCACCTGGGTCTGCGATGCCGGCACGCCGCTCACCGACTGATACAGTTCGCCGAACGGTTTCGCCGCCAGTGCAGTATGACTAAAAGTGGCGGAACCGGCCAGCAGTGCGGCCAGCAGGGTAAGGCTGAAAGTTTTCATAACTCCTCCACGGGTGCCCAACAGGGCACCCGATTAGTATTGATGGTTAACAGGTTAAAAAAGCCACGGCTGATTAATGATTATCCAGTTCGACTTTTACCCCCTGCTGCACCAGCAATTCCCCTTCCACTCCGCTGTGACGATATACTTCATAAATTTCTCCGCCCTGCGTGATTGTTCCTGCAATCTTAGTCCAATCTCCTAAATCGGTGCCATCCTTAAACAAATCAGAGAGTTTCACTTCATTATTTATCGGATCTTTTACATGAAAATAATTTTGAGAAAGTGAAAAATCATTTTTACTTACCTCATCAATTAAGATGTCATCCAAGTATATTTCATTGATTTTTATTGATTGATCATCAACTATAAAATCATCTTGCTCGATATCCACAAATCCATTACTTCCCAGTAAGGAGTTGTTCTCACGCCCCCATACTAAATCATCTATAAAAAGACCATAATCTGCTGCTGCACCAGTCCCAGGAACCTCACCTCCAACAGTCACCTCCATATAAGCAATAATTTTATCAGCTGAAGCAGTAAAACTTTTGTACTGCTTATTAGGACTAGCATTACTTATATCTTGTTTTCCTAATGAATTACCATATTCATCATAAAATGTAATCGATGTTCCAGGGGCATGAACCTGACCTATTGTGTAACTTACCTTCTGTGTTCCTCCAAAATCAATCCGTGTTTTTGAATAGCCGTTTAACAATAATGCTGCGCCATACTGACCATAATATAATGCACCATCAGGATAAAATCCCGTTTTAAAATGGTCAGTACCTGAAACCCCTGAGGTACGCCCAACATCAATGAATGTTAATGTAAGTCCTGATGACGTTTTATATGTCCCGCCATTTGAGAAGGTGCGTGCAGGGACATTATCCCAGTTATCAGAACCAGACGTAATATCAGGACTAATTGATACTGACCAACCAGCAGAGCTAGCTGAGTTACCTGCTTTATCTGCGGCTTGTACGGTAAATAAATGATTACCATTGTTCAGGGCTATAGAGGGCGTGAAACTCCACTCACCATTAATACCAGCTGTAATCGAGCCAATTATCTTTGAACCATCATAAATCGTTACCACACTGCCTGCTTCCGCCTTGCCCGACAGGGTCGGCGTGGTATCGTCGGTTTTGCCGCCGTTAGCCACATTACCGGTTTTGCTGCCGGCGTTGTCATACACCGTATCGATGGTCGGGGTGCTGATGACCGTATCAACGGTGATATCCCAGGTCACAGCCTCACCGCTGCTGTTGCCAGCGCTATCACTGGCTTTGGCGCTGATGTGATGCAGGCCATCCGCCAAATCAATGCCCGGTACAAAGCTCCAGTTACCGCTGCCATTGGCGCGGGCGCTGCCCATGGCGATGCCATCAATGTAAACCGTCACCAGACTGTTAGCCTCGGCGGTGCCGTTGAGGGTCGGGCGCTTGTCGTCAGTGAAGCCATTTTTGTCGATGTTGCCCTTAATGCTGCCGACATCATCTTCAATGGTGACAATGACCGGTGCGTTTGGTGCCACGGTGTCTACGGTAATGTTCCACGCCGCGGTCTGGCCGCTGGTGTTGCCCGCGGTATCGGTGGCGGTGGCGGTGATGCGGTGCAGGCCGTCCGCCAGATCGCTGCCCGGGGTAAAGCTCCAGTTACCGCTGCCATCGGTGCGTACCGTACCGGCAGGCGTGCCGTCGATATATACGGTAACGATACTGTTGACCTCGGCGGTGCCGCTGATAGTCGGCCGCTTGTCATCGGTAATACCGTTATTAAGCACATCACCGGTGATGCTGCCGGCGTCATCGTAGACGCGGACAATCGCTGGCAGGTTTGGCGCCACGGTATCAACGGTTATCGCCCACGGCTGGGTTGGATAGCTGGTGTTACCGGCCGCGTCAGTGGCGGTGACGGTAAACTCATAGCGTCCGTCAGCCAGATCGCTGCCCGGCGTAAAGCTCCAGTTGCCGCTGGTATCAGCTTTCACCGAGCCTACTGCATCTTCACCAATGTAAATGGTCACCAGGCTGTCACGCTCGGCGGTGCCATTAAGCGTTGGCCGCTTATCATCAGTCACGCCGTCGCGCTTAATCTCACCGGTCACGCTGCCGACGTTATCCATAATGCTGGTGAGCACTACCGGATTCGGCGCCTGGGTATCGACAATCACCGGCCAGACGTCAGACGGTGCCGAACTGTTGCCCACCGGATCGGTCATCACCACGGTGAAGTTGTGCGTACCATCGTTAAGCGGCGTAGTCGGGGTAAAGCTCCAGCGCCCGTCGTTGCCAACGGTGACCTCACCAATTGGCGTACCATTATCGATGATGGTGACCTTATCACCTGGCGTACCGCGGCCGGACAGGGTTGGCGTGGTGTCATCGGTATAGCCGCCTTTGTCAATTGGCCCCTGAACCGTGCCGACGTCGTCGCTGACGGAATCAATCACGCCCTTATTCGGCGCGGTGATGTCAATCAGCAGATCGAACTGACTGGTTGGCTCACTTTCGCCGTGTGCTTCAGTGGTCGCCGTCACGGTCAGGGCATGCGAACCTTCGCTGAGCGCTGTGCCTGGCGTGAAGTTCCACTGGCCTTGCGCGTTAGCGCTTACCTGACCAATCAGCTTGCCGTTGTCATAAATTTTGACCAGCGCGTTCGGCGTCGCGGTGCCGTACAGCGTTGGCGTGGTGTCATCGGTGGCCTGGCCGGAACTCAGATCGCCTTTGACACTGCCGGCGTTGTCTTCCACGCGGGTCAGCGCTACCACCACCGCAGAAGTATCGACGGTAAAGTCAATCGCCCCGCCAATCGGGCCCTGGTTACCGGCGAGATCGACCGGCTGCGCGGTGAAGCTGTGCTTGCCATCCGTCAGCGGCGTGCCCGGGGTAAACGTCCAGTTACCGCTGTCATCGGCGACCGCTCTGCCCAGCTCTTTGCCGTTGTCGCGCACAATTACCGTAGCGCCCGGCTCAGTTTTACCGCTAAAGGTCGGCGTGGCATCGTCGGTGGTCTCGCCGCTGCGAATCGGCCCCTGTACCTGGCCGACATCATCCGTCAGTACCGGATTGATGATGTTGCCTGGCGCCGTGGTATCCACTTCAATCGGATAGACGCCGGTTTCCGGGCTGACGTTGCCGGCAGCATTGGTGGAAGTCGCGCTGATGTTATGCACGCCGTCACGCAGATCGCTGGCTGGCGTATAGCTCCAGTTACCGTTGGCGTCTGCCGTTACCGTGCCCAGCTTAATGCCGTCTGCATAAAGCGTAACGAGGCTGTTCGGCTGTGCGGTACCGTTAATGGTTGGTCGTGCATCGTCGGTGACGCTTCCCTTCTGCACCAGGCCCTGAATGTCTCCTACGTTATCCATTACGCTGGTAATCGCCGGCGCATTCGGCACACCGCCGCTGATCAGGCCAAACTCAAACTTGTCTGACGACTCGCTTACGTTACCAGCGGCATCTACCGCTTCCGCTGTCAGCGCATGGGCACCGTTGGCCAGCGGTAACGGTGGCTCGAAGCTCCAGTTGCCTTTGCCGTCAGTGCGGGTTGAGCCTATCAGCACGCCATTGTCATAAATATTCACCAGACTATCGGCTTCAGCGGTACCGCGTACCGTCGGTGTCGCATCATCAGTGGTGTCGCCTGCAGCGATTGGTCCACGGCGATCGCCCTGATCGTCATACACTTCAGTGATCGCTGGCTTGTTCGGCGCCTGCGTATCAACAGTCACAATGTACGGATCGGACGGCTTACTGCTGTTGCCCGCCGGGTCGGTGATCACGGTTTCAAATTTGTGCTCACCGTCGTTGAGCGGAGTTTCCGGCGTGAAGGTCCACTTGCCATTTTCGCCAATTACCGCGCTGCCGATGGTTTCACCATTATCGATAATGGTTACCACGTCGCCCGGCTTACCGCCGCCAGTCAGCGTTGGGGTGGTATCGTCAGTCGCGCCGCCGTTGTCCACGGTGCCCTGCTCTGTACCCACATCGTCACGGACATCCTCAATGCCCGCGTTGTTCGGTGCCGTAACATCAATAGTGATATCGAAGGCGGCTGTGGCCTCACTCTCGCCGTGTGCTGGCGTGGTGGCGGTCGCCGTCAGGCTGTGCGGCCCTTCGCTCAGCGCAACGCCAGGCGTAAAGCTCCAGCTGCCGTCTTTGGCTGCCACCGTGCTGCCAATCAGCTGACCGTTATCGTAAATTTTCACCAGCGCGTTGCCGGTAGCGGTGCCTTTCAGGGTCGGCGTGGTGTCATCCGTCGCCTGACCGGACGTGAGATTACCGGTAATGCTGCCCGCATCGTCATACACCTGAGTGATAGCAATCACCACTTTGGAGGTGTCTACGGTGAAGTCAATGGCGTCAGTTTCCGGCCCTTTGTTACCGGCCTTATCCACCGGCTGAACGGTAAAGCTGTGGTCGCCATCCGCCAGCGGCTGATCCGGCGTGAAGCTCCAGTTACCGTCTTTATCGGCTACCGCGCGCCCCAGCTCTTTACCGTTATCGCGCACGATTACCGTCGCGTCCGGCTCGGTTTTACCTTTAAAGGTTGGCGTCGCGTCATCGGTGATGTCGCCGCTGTTAATCGGACCCTGCACCAGGCCAACGTCGTCAATCAGCTGATTACCTTTGCTGGCTTCTGGCGCGGAGGTATCGATATCAATTGGATACGCCCCGGTTTCCGGACTGATATTACCGGCCGCGTTAGTGGCGGTAGCAGTGATGTTGCGCACACCATCCGCCAAATCGCTGTCCGGCGTAAATGACCAGTTCCCGGCGTCATCGGCCTGGGTGCTGCCCACAGCTTTGCCATCAACCAGCAGCGTAACGATGCTGCCCGGCTGGGCGGTACCGTTGATGGTCGGACGCGCGTCGTCGGTCAGACCGCCTTTCTGGATTGCACCCTGGATGTCACCTACGTTGTCCATCACGCCAGTGATAGCCGGTGCCGTTGGCTTACCGCCGGCTGCCAGCGAGAAGTCAAACTTCTCTGATGGCTCGCTAGCGTTGCCCGCCGCGTCGATCGCTTCCACGGTCAGCGAGTGTGCGCCGTTAACCAGCGGTTTGCCCGGTTCGAAGCGCCAGTTGCCCTGCCCGTCAGCGCGCACGCTACCGATCAGTTCACCGTTGTCATAAATTTTCACCAGGCTGTTGGCTTCCGCAGTGCCCTTCACGGTAGGAATGCTGTCATCGGTGGTATCACCGGATTTCAGCGCACCGGTGCGATCGCCCTGGTCATCAAACACTTCGGTAATCGCTGGCTTGTTCGGCGCCTGCGTATCAACAGTCACAATGTACGGATCGGACGGCTGGCTGCTGTTGCCGGCCGGATCGGTGATCACGGTTTCAAATTTGTGCTCGCCGTCGTTGAGCGGCGTTTCCGGCGTGAAGGTCCACTTGCCGTTCTCGCCAATTACCGCGCTGCCGATGGTTTCACCGTTATCGATAATGGTCACCACATCGCCCGGCACGCCTTCGCCTACCAGCGTAGGCGTGGTGTCGTCAGTAATGCCACCGTTGTCGACCGGGCCCTGCACCGTGCCCACGTCATCCTGTACGCTATCAATACCGCCCACGACTGGCGGGGTCAGATCGATGGTGAGGTCAAAAGGTGACGACTCGGCGCTGGTTCCGGCGGCGTTTGTCGCCGTAGCCGTAAAGTGATGTTCACCTTCCGCCAGCGCAACATCTGGCGTAAAGCTCCACTCGCCTTTGTAGTTGGCTTTTGCGGAACCGATGAGCGTGCCGTTGTTATAGATATGAATCAGTGCGTCTGGCGTCGCCGAACCGTTGAGGGTTGGCGTGGTGTCATCGCTGACCGCACCGCTGGTCAGGTTGCCCGTGACAGAACCCGCATCGTCATAGACGCTATTGATGGTCACCAGCACCGCAGAGGTATCGACAATGAAGTCAACTGGCTGGCTTTCCGTACCTTTATTACCGGCTTTATCAACTGGCTGCGCAGTGAAGCTGTGATCGCCATCCGCCAGCGGCTGGTCCGGCGTAAAGCGCCAGTTGCCGTCTTTACCGGCGACCGCGCTGCCAATCGGCTGGCCGTTGTCGCGGATAATAATGGTCGCACCCGGCTCGGTCACACCGCTGAAGGTTGGTTGCGCGTCATCCGTAGTATCGCCGCTATTAATCGGCCCCTGAATGTCGCCAACGTCATCCGTCAGCTGATTGTCGCTGCTGGCATCTGGCGCGGTGGTGTCAATCACAATCGGATAGAGGCCAGTTGACGGACTGATATTACCGGCCGCGTTGGTCGCGGTGGCACTCAGATTGCGCAGGCCTTCGGCCAGGTCACTATCCGGCGTGAATGACCATTTGCCTGCGGCATCGGTCAGGACGGTCCCCAGCACTTTACCATCGGCATACACGGTGACTACGCTGTCCGGCTGCGCGGTACCGTTAATGCCAGGACGGACATCATCGGTCACGCCGCCTTTTTCGATTGCGCCCTGCACATCTCCGACGTTGTCCACTACGCCAGTGATCGCCGGTGCGGTCGGCGCGCCGCCGGCCTCCAGCATGAAGTCAAAGTTGTCGGACGGTTCGCTAACGTTACCGGCCGCATCGACCGCTTCCACAGTGAGTGAATGCGCGCCGTTCAGCAGCGGTCGGGTTGGCGTGAATTCCCATTGGCCTTCAGCATTCGTGACAGCTGAACCCACCAGCTGGCCATTGTCATACAGATTGACCAGACTACCCGGCTCCGCTTCGCCGCGCACGGTCGGCTGGGCGTCATCCGTCACCTCACCCGGATTGAGTGCACCCTGCTTATCACCTTGATTATCATATACTTCTTTAATTACAGGTTTTTCTGGCGCCTGCGTATCCACGATAATGGTGTAATCGTCAGACGGTGAGGATTCATTACCTGCCGGATCTGTCACGATGATGCCGATATTGTGTTCGCCGTCTTCCAGCGGCTCTTCCGGGGTAAATTCCCACTTGCCATCGTCACCGATCACGGTGCTGCCGATTGGATTACCGTTGTCGATGATAGTTACTACGTCACCCGGTGTGCCGCCACCGCCGATGGTCGGCTGCGTGTCGTCGGTTGATTCTCCGTTTTCGATCGGCCCGGTTTCGTTACCGACATCGTCAATGATATCGCCGATTTCCGGTTTCGCGGGTGGGGTGGTATCCACGATGACAGTGTAAGGATCGGACGGTTCGCTGGTGTTACCCGCCGGATCGGTGATTATGGTTTCAAACTCGTGTTCACCGTCGTTGAGGGGCGTTTCTGGCGTGAATTCCCACTTGCCGTCATCACCGATGACGGTACTACCGATGGTTTCGCCGTTATCAATAATGGTCACCACGTCACCCGGCGTGCCGCCACCAACCAGCGTTGGCGTGCTGTCATCAGTCACCTCGCCGCTTTCAACGGGTCCCTGAACGCTACCTACGTCATCCTGCACCTCGTCAATGCCGTCGTTGCCTGGGTCAGTGATATCAATGATCAGATCAAACGGTGCGGTCGGTGCGCTGACGCCATTGGCTTCGGTCGTCGCCGTGGCAGTAAAGCTGTGTTCGCCTTCATTCAGCGGCTCCGCTGGTGTAAATGACCATTCGCCCTTGTAATTTGCCAGCGCGGAGCCAATCAGCTCACCGTTGTCATAAATATGGATCAGCGCGCCTGGCGTCGCTGAACCATTGATGGTCGGCGTAGCATCGTTAGTCACGCCACCTTTTTGCACGTAGCCAGCTTCGCCTGCGTCGTCATAGACGTTGATAATCGTCACTTCAACACCAGAGGTATCGACGATGAAGTCGACTGGCGCGCTTTCTTCACCTTTGTTACCGGCGTTATCTACCGGTTGTACGGTAAAGCTGTGATCGCCTTCGGCTAGCGGTTGTTCCGGGGTGAATGTCCAGTTACCGTCTTTGTCCGCGACAACGCGGCCAATTTCTTCACCGTTATCACGGATAATTACCACAGCGCCCGGCTCAGTTTTACCGTCAAAGGTTGGCGTGGCGTCATCAGTGGTATCGCCACTGTTAATCGGGCCCTGAATCGCGCCGACATCATCAGTCAGGGTGTTGTCGCCGCTATTTTCTGGCGGGGTAGTGTCAATGATGATCGGATACACGCCGGTCTGCGGACTAATGTTGCCCGCCGCATCGGTAGCAGTAGCGGACAGCTGATGTTCACCTTCAGCCAGGTCCACTTCCGGTGTAAAGCGCCAGCGGCCGTTTTCATCAGCGGTGGTGGTGCCCAGCAGCACATCACCGTCATAAACGGAAACGGTATAGCCTGGCTGCGCCGTGCCATGCACGGTTGGGCGGGTGTCATCGGTGACACCGTTTTTCGCGACGTTGCCCTGAATATCACCCACATCGTCCAGCACACCAATAATCGCCGGCGCGCTTGGCACACCACCGGTGATCAGGGTGAAATCAAAGCTGTCAGACGTTTCGCTGACGTTACCCGCCGCGTCAGTTGCTTCTGCCGTGAGAGAGTGTCCGCCATTGCTGAGCGGTTTGTTCGGAGTAAATTCCCAGTTGCCTGCGGCGTCTGCACGCGCGGAGCCAATCAGCACGCCATTGTCATACAGGTTAACAATGCTGCCAGCTTCAGCCTCGCCTTTTATGGTCGGGAGCGCATCATCGGTCGTATCGCCCGGCTGCAGTTCACCCTGCTGTTCACCCTGATTGTCGATAACCGCAACAATGCGCGGCTTATCCGGTGCCTGGGTATCGACAATAATGGTGTAATCATCTGAAGGTGCAGACTCGTTGCCGACCGGATCGGTGATGATGATACCGATGTTGTGCTCACCATCTTCCAAGGGTTGTTCCGGCGTAAACTCCCACTTGCCGTCATCACCCACGACAGTGCTGCCAATCGGCTTGCCGTCATCAATAATGGTTACCACGTCGCCAGGCGTGCCGCCGCCGCCGATGGTAGGAGTCCTGTCGTCGGTGCTGCCGCCGTTGTCTACCGGTCCGACAATGCTACCCACGTTGTCAGTGACTTCACCAATGCCCGGATTTACCGGTGCCTGCGTATCAATAGTGATGATGTGAGGAGCAGAGGGCAGGCCGATATTACCGGCACGGTCGGCAGCTACCACGGTGAATGCGTGCTCACCATCAGCCAGTGCCGTTGCAGGGGTGAAGGTCCAGTTGCCGTTGGCATCAGTCAGTGCTTCACCGATTTTTTCACCGTTGTCGTAGATCGATACGGTACTGTACGGTTCCGCTTTGCCGGAAAGGGTCGGCGTATTGTCATCGGTGGCCTCGCCGTTGGCAATCAACCCGGTGAGCGAACCGTGATCGTCGAATACGCTGTCCAGCGTCGCCTGTGCTGGCGCTTTGAGATCGATAATTAGCTCAAACGGTTCGGAAGGCTGGCTGGTGTTACCCTTACCGTCGCGTTCAATCACCGTAAAGCTATGGTCGCCTTCAGCCAGCGCCGTGCCTGGCGTAAATGTCCAGTTACCGTCCTGATCGACAATGGCTTCACCAATTTTTGTGCCGTTATCCCAGATCTCAACAGTATTACCAGGATTGGTGCCGGTGCCGCTCAGAGTTGGCGTCGCGTCATCGGTATAGTCGCCGCTGGCCAGCGGTCCCTGAATGGCGCCCACGTTATCCGTCACCGCATCAATGGTTGCGCCTCGCGTGAATACCGGATCAGGCAGATTCCCGCCTTCACCCTCACCTGACTTACCGTGATCTTTTTTGTGATTGTGATAAATGATGCCTGCCGCTGCACCAATAGCGCTGAGTAAACCCAGGCCTAACAACATCGGATTAATCAGACCATTTTCGGCAATCAGCAGATTATCCAGCCCCGGGACGGAATCTGACCCGAGTACCAGCGCTGAATAATCGCCATCAGCAAGCGCTGCAGCTTCGTGATCATCACGCGCATCAGAGGCGATGTATTCATGGAAAGCGTTATCTTCTGCTTTACCAACCAGCTGGCCAGGGTAAACAAAAAAATCCTCAATGATGAGGTCGGGTTTATCCAGATCGCCATCCTCCAGGATAACCCAGAGACTTTTGCCTACGCGCTTGACGGTGATGTTTTCAGGTGCAACACCCTTCTCACCTTCAGCAAGGATATATTTCCCATTGGCAATGGCTTTGATTTTTACTGGTTTTCCATTTTTACCGTTGCGAAGCACCTGCGCTTCGACAACCGTTTTTTTGTCTACAACGGCGACATTAACGGGGATGGCGTTCATAATTTATTTAGTCCATGTATTTTAATAGTCACGCTAAACAACCAGGTTAGCGTTGAGAAATTTCCCGGATGAGAGAGCACAATGAAAGCCCCATCCTTAACGCGGAAATAATATCAACAAGGACCGCACTTTCTTATTGAGACATGTCGCAAAACAAATCCAGATAAAAAATACAGATAATTAATTTTATCAATGACTTAAATAAATATTAAGATTAATCTCTTAGGGGAAAAATCTTATATAGCCGGATGTTTATCAGTAATTTCACCCTTAAAAACAAAAAACATAAAAATAGCAACACTGATATCAAAAAAAAAATAACGGAAATATACTTGATGGGTTAGCATAAGTCTGGAAGGAGTGAATTTCCGGGCGGAAGACAGTAAAGATATGAGTTTTAACCAGTTAACTTATGGCTATGCACAATCCACGTTATGCATCGTCATGATATGAAATTATATGGCTTGCAGCGACGCGATGATTCACGCCGCTAAGCCCATAGTGACTGCTTACGACAACGGCGGATAAATATCGAAACGGTGGCTTTTGGTCACCACCGCCGATTGGGTGGCGACGCCGGCCAGCGGCGGTGCGTAATCCGGGCGCTTCACCACGATGCGCTTCTTCGCCAGACGGCGCGCCGGTTCGAGCAGCGCATCGGCATCCTCGTCCGGCCCCACCAGCGACTGAAACACCCGCATCTCCTTCTTCACCAGCGCGCTTTTCTGCCGGTGCGGATACATCGGATCGAGATACACCACGTCCGGTGCCGGCGTGATATCACTCAGCGCCTGCTGGCTGACCACATGCAGCAGCGTCAGCCGCTCGCGCAGCCAGCCGCCGATCTCCGCATCTTCATAACCACGCCGCAAACCATCTTCCAGCAGCGCCGCGACCACCGGATGACGCTCCAGCATACGCACGCGACAGCCCAGCGCGGCCAGCACAAAGGCATCGCGCCCCAATCCTGCCGTCGCATCCACCACGTCGGGCAGATAATCCCCTTTGATGCCCACCGCTTTCGCCACCGCTTCGCCGCGTCCGCCGCCAAATTTGCGCCGGTGCGCCATCGCGCCGGAAACGAAATCGACAAAGATGCCGCCAAGCTTTGGCTCATCGACTTTACGCAGCTCCAGATGCTGAGCTGTCAGCACCAGCGCCAGCGTGGCGCTGTCGTCCTGCTCCAGCCCCCAGCGCTGCGCCAAATGTAATAAGGCGCCGTCTCCGGCGCCTGTTTCATCCACTAAACCGATCTTCACAAGCAGGTTTATCCCTGAATTCCGTAGTGTTCCAGCATCGCATCCAGCTGCGGTTCACGGCCGCGGAAGCGCTTGAACAGCTCCATCGGCTCTTCGGAACCGCCGCGCGTCAGGATGTTGTCGAGGAACGACTGACCGGTCTGACGGTTGAAGATGCCCTCTTCTTCGAAGCGCGAATACGCATCGGCAGCCAGCACATCGGCCCACAGATAGCTGTAGTAACCCGCCGCGTAGCCACCGGCAAACACGTGGCTGAAGGCGTGCGGGAAGCGGCCCCACTCCGGACTCGGCACTACGGCAACCTGTTTTTTCACTTCACGCAGGGTTTCGAGGATTTGCGCGCCCTGCGCCGGATCAAATTCGGTATGCAGACGGAAATCGAACAGGCCGAACTCCAGCTGACGCAGAATGAACAGCGCCGCCTGATAGTTCTTCGCCGCCAGCATTTTATCCAGCAGCGCTTTCGGCAGCGGCTCACCGGTTTCGTAATGGCCGGAGATGAACGCCAGCGCTTCCGGCTCCCAGCACCAGTTTTCCATAAACTGGCTCGGCAGCTCGACCGCATCCCAAGGCACGCCGTTGATGCCGGATACGCCCGGCGCTTCGATGCGCGTCAGCATGTGGTGCAGGCCGTGGCCGAACTCGTGGAACAGTGTGGTCACTTCATCGTGAGTGAACAGCGCCGGTTTGCCCTGTACCGGGCGATTGAAGTTACAGGTCAGGTACGCCACCGGCTTCTGCAGACTGCCATCGGCTTTGCGCATCTGCCCGACGCAGTCATCCATCCACGCGCCGCCGCGCTTGTGCTCGCGCGCGTAAAGGTCGAGGTAGAAGCTGCCACGCAGCTCGCCGCTCTCGTCGTACAGGTCGAAGAAACGCACGTCCGGATGATAAACATCCACGTCGGTACGCTCTTTGGCGGTGATGCCATAAATGCGCTTCACCACTTCAAACAGGCCGTTTACCGCGCGTGATTCCGGGAAGTACGGACGCAGCTGTTCGTCGCTGATGGTGTACAGATGCTGTTTCTGCTTCTCGCCGTAATAGGTGAGATCCCACGGATTCATGTCATCCACGCCAAACTCTTTTTTGGCGAAGGCACGCAGCTGCGCCAGCTCTTTTTCACCCTGCGGGCGCGCGCGTTTGGCGAGGTCGTTCAGGAAGTCGATCACCTGAGACGGGCTTTCCGCCATTTTGGTTGCCAGCGATTTGTCGGCGAACGAGTCAAAGCCCAGCAGCTCGGCCAGTTCGTGGCGCAGCGCCAGCTCTTCCGCCATGATTGGGCCGTTGTCCCATTTACCGGGGTTCGGGCCCTGATCGGAGGCACGGGTGGAATAGGCGCGATACATCTCTTCACGCAGCGCGGCGTTGTCACAATAGGTCATCACCGGCAGATAGCTCGGGATATCCAGCGTCAGCAGCCAGCCTTCCTGCTGTTTGGCTTCCGCCTGCGCTTTGGCCGCGGCCAGTGCGCTCTCCGGCATGCCCGCCAGTTCAGCTTCGTCGGTGATCAGTTTGCTCCAGCCCATGGTGGCGTCCAGCACGTTGTTGCTGTAAGCCGATCCCAGCTCGGAGAGGCGCGCGGCGATCTCGCCATAGCGTTTCTGTTTCTGTTTATCGAGGCCGATACCGGACAGCTCAAAGTCGCGCAGGCTGTTATCCACCGCTTTCTTCTGCGCGGTATCCAGCTGTGCGTAGCTCTCGCCCTCACGCAGGTTGCGATACGCCTGATACAGGCCTTCGTGCTGGCCCACCCAGGTGCTGTATTCGGACAGCAGCGGCAGCGTCTGCTCGTAGGCTTCGCGCAGTTCCGGGCTGTTTTTTACCGAGTTGAGATGGCTGACCGGCGAGAAGATGCGGCCCAGGCGATCGTCTACTTCCGCCAGCGGCTGGACTAAATTTTCCCAGGTGTAAGGCGCGCCCTGCGCCACTACGCGCTCCACCGCCGCGCGACAGTCGTTCAGCGCTTGAGTTACAGCGGGAACCACGTGCTCAGGTTTGATGGCGGAAAAAGGCGGTAGCGTAAAAGGCGTGAGTAACGGATTGGTCATAAGCGCAGTCCTTTCATCATGGAGTGGGGCCGCGCGCAGGGGCGCGGCGCAATTTTACTAACATGCGGCCAGACGAGGGGAAAATCAATGCCACCCGCAAGGGCAGAGAGAAAAACGCGCGATGAATCGCGCCGCTACAATAAGTGCACGTATCAGTAGCGGCGCGATCTAGCGCGCAATGTTGAAAAAAAAAGCCCGCCAGACGGCGGGCCAGAGGTTATTTGATGGTCAGCTGATAATGGATCACATCATACGGCGCGACCCACGGTGGCAGCGGCTCGCGCTCGTAAATATCTTTCGCCAGCGCCCAGCCTTCCACTGCGCCGCCTTTACCGGTCAGCGACATGCCTTCCTGCAACAGCGGCGGCAGGCTGTCGTTGAACGGCACCTGATCGTGCGAAAAATCGTTGATTACCTTGCCGCTCAGAGTGGTGACGCGGACGCTGACCGCCGCCTGCTGGTCCGGCAGCAGTTTGCCTTTCACGCTTTTCACCGCAAACCACTGCATGCCGAGATCTTTCTTCAGCGCTTTACGCTTCGCCACTTTCTTGTCCAGCTGCGCGTAACCTTTTTCAATCAGTGCGTTCAGTCCTTTGCCAATGGAAGCCTGCATGGTGGCGTAACGGCGCGCCATCTCTTCGCCATCAAGCAGCGAATCACCGCTTTGCAGCTGGGTGGTTAAGCCGGCAATCAGCTGATCCATACTGATGCTGAGGCCGATGTCTTTGACCATCTGCAACTGCACCACCGCATTGCTGGCGATGAACTGACCCAGCGTGTAGCCATCGCGTTCGGCATCGCTTTTCGGGGCAGAAAGTTTTGGCGCGGCGACCGGTTGCTGCTTCGCCGCCTCCAGTTCCCGCGTCAGCTGCGCCAGGTTGTGTGCCTGCTGCTGTTTGTCACTGTCCAGCGCGGCGAGTTGTTTTTCACGCTCGGCCTGCTGCGTCTGCAGGGCGGTGAGCTTCTTCTCGCTTTCCGTCTGCTGTGACTGTAACGCTTTCAGCTGTTTGTCGCTTGCAGTCTGCTGCGCGGCCAGTTTTTGGGCGCTCTCAGCCTGTTGTGCGCTGAGCTGCTGTTTGCTTTCAGCCTGTAATGCCGTCAGCTTTTTGTCGCTTTCCGCCTGCTGGGCGCTGAGCTGCTTTTTACTCTCAGCCTGCAGCGCCGCCAGCGCCTTCTCGTTTTCTGCCTGTAAGGCCGCCAGCTTTTTGTCGCTTGCCGCCTGCTGGGCGCTGAGCTGCTTTTTGCTCTCTGCCTGCAGCGCCGCCAGCGCCTTGTCATTTTCCGCTTTCAGCGCTTTCAGTGTGTCGGCGCTTTGGCTCGCTGCCGCGCGCGCTTCGCTGAGCTGTTTGGTCAGCTGGGCGCTGCCGGCGCTTTGCTGCTGCTGTGCCTCTTTCAGCGCCTGCTGCAGCGTGGCGATGTTTTTCTCCTGCTGCTGCTTCTCCGCGCTGAGCGCTGCCAGTTTTTTGTCGTTCCCGGCCTGCTGGGCGCTGAGCTGCTTTTTGCTCTCTGCCTGCAGCGCCGCCAGCGTTTTCTCGTTTTCCGCTTTCAGCGCCTTCAGCGCGTCGGCGCTCTGGGTGGCCGCCGCGCGCGCGTCGCTGAGCTGTTTCGTCAGCTGGGCGCTGCCGGCGCTTTGCTGCTGTGCCTCTTTCAGCGCCTGCTGCAGCGTGGCGATGTTTTTCTCCTGCTGCTGCTTCTCCGCGCTGAGCGCTGCCAGCTTTTTGTCGCTGGCGGCCAGCTGCGCCTTTAACGCATCGTCCGCTTTCACCGCAGGTGCCGCAGACAGCTTTTCCAGCTCCGCCACGCGGGTGCGCAGACGCGTCAGTTCCGCACTGTGATCGGGCGCTGTTGCGGCTTTTTTCTCTGCCTTGCTGACGGTTTTCGCCGCCGGTTTAGCGGCCGGTTTTGCAGGTGGCTGTGGTTTTGCTGCCGGTGCCGGCGGCAGGGTGCGCGCTGCTTCGCTGAACGCGCGCAGCATGTCATCATCAGCCGCTGACGCGGCCTGTCCGGGTAGCAGTAAGGCCGCGCTAATCAGCACCGCCAGCAGATGACGCTGTGTCATCAAAACCTCCAGTCGCGGCTCCTTGCCGCTAAGAAAACAAAAGGCCTCATCTCAATATGTTAATTGAGATGAAGCCATCCACCGCGCGAGGTTGTCGCGCTGTTAAAAAAGGGGTCGGCTTACGCCGTTATTGTTAACCGGCCTGGCGAATTATCAGCTGTGACAGACGGGTTTTAATGCGGAAGCACAGTTCACGGATCTGGAACTGATAGCGCGGCATGACTAAATCGTTAATATCCGCGCCGATCGAATCTTTAATCTGCAGATATTTGTTGGTCTGCGCGCCAATTTTCTGGAATTCCGCCTGGTAGCTGTCGTAAGACGCCTGGCTGTAGAGGCGCATCGCATCCAGCTCTTTACGGCACTGCTGAATATTGCTGGCGCGATCGTCAGCGAACGAGGCAGCGGCCGGCTGGGCTGGCGCTTCGGTTACAAACGGCTGGCCGTCAGGCCGTGCAGCAGATTCAGCCATCGGCTGAGCTTCGGCGGCGGGCGGCGTTACCAGGCTATGAACAGGCTGTTGTTTCGCGCAGCCGGCCAGTGCCAGCAGGCTTGCCACCGCGATACCAGTCATTTTTTTCATTATTGTCACCAGGAGTTATTAAGGATGCTTGAAGCAAAAAATTATACGGCCATGGCCGAAAAGTTTCCTTGCCAGAGACGCATTCCTGGCATTTCGCTCGCGACCGCTTCGTTTTCGGCTACTAACTTACTTAATCTGCGGTAAAATTTCGAGAGTCGAATTATCCCTGAGTGAAATTAGTTCTCTACCAGACCGGTCGCATTCCGCTAAAGCGACCCGGGCGCTGAAAACTTAAGCGGATGGTAAAACGTCAGCAATTTTTATGCGGCGCGGCTATAATCGCGCCACACACGATCTATTCGACTTCATTGATCCAACCGCGGACCCCTCTTTTTTATGCTGAGTTATCGCCACAGTTTTCATGCCGGCAACCACGCCGACGTGCTGAAACACACCGTTGAAAGCCTGATCCTCACCGCCCTGATGGAGAAGGAGAAACCTTTCCTCTATCTGGACACCCACGCCGGTGCCGGACGTTACCAGCTGAGCGGTGAGCACGCCGAACGTACCGGCGAATATCTGGAAGGCATTGCGCGTATCTGGCAGCAGCCGGACGCACCGGCGCTGCTGAAGCCCTATCTGGCGGCGATTCGCAACCTCAACCCAACCGGCACGCTGCGCTATTACCCTGGCTCGCCGCTGATCGCCCGCCATCTGCTGCGCGACGAGGATAAGCTGCAGCTCACTGAACTGCATCCGACCGATTACCCGCTGCTGCGCAGTGAGTTCAGTAAAGATGCGCGCGCCCGCGTTGAACGCGCGGATGGCTATCAGCAGCTGAAGGCCAAACTGCCGCCACCGACCCGTCGCGGCCTGATCCTTATCGACCCGCCGTACGAAATGAAAAGCGATTATCAGGATGTGGTGAAAGGCATTCAGGAAGGTCACAAACGTTTCGCCACCGGCGTCTATGCACTGTGGTATCCGGTGGTGTTGCGCCAGCAGATCAAGCACATGCTGAAGGATCTGGAAGCCACCGGCATCCGCAATATTCTGCAGATCGAGCTGGCAGTACGTCCGGACAGCGATCAGCGCGGCATGACCGCGTCCGGGATGATTGTCATCAACCCGCCGTGGAAGCTGAAAGCGCAGATGGAAGAGCTGCTGCCGTGGCTGCACCAGAAACTGGTGCCCGCTGGCACCGGTCACTACAGCGTGACGCAAATCGTGCCGGAATAAGCGCTACACCTCAAATATCGCAAAATCATGCGCCAGTTCGGTGGCCGGAAACACCGACTGGCACTCTGCCAGTAGCCTTTCCCGATCCTGCGACAAATAGCGCGAGCTAAAGTGCGTAGCGATCATGCGTTTTGCGCCAGCGCGCTGTGACACGCTGGCCGCCTGCACCGTAGTGGAGTGGCCGCGCCCGTTGGCTTTTTCCGCCATCGCCGCTTCCAGCGTGGTTTCATGCACCATCACATCGGCGTTCGCCGCCAGCTGCAACGCCACCTCGGTGGGGCCGGTATCGCCGAAGATCGCCAGCACTTTGCCTTTGGTGGCCGGACCAAGATAGTCGGCGCCGTTGATCTCGCGGCCATCTTCCAGCGTGATGCGTTTGCCCTGTTTCAGATCCTGATACCACGGGCCGCGCGGCACGCCTTCCGCCTTCAGGCGCGGTGCGTCAAGGAAGCCCGGCTTATCATGCTGTTCGATGCGGTAGCCGTAGCACTCAACCACGTGGTTCAGCGCGTAAGCCGTGACGCGAAACTCACCGTTATCCAGCACCGCGCCGGCTTCGATCTCGACAATCTCCAGCGGATAGCCGGTATAAGAGCCACTCAGGCTGAGCGCAGTCTCGACAAACTGGCGCAATCCTTTCGGACCGTACAGCGTCATCGGCTCGGTCAGGCCCGCCATCGAACGGCTGGTGAGCAGACCCGGCAGGCCAAAGATGTGATCGCCATGCAAATGGGTAATAAAGATTTTTTCCAGCTTGCCGGGCTTAAGCGCCGATCGCATAAACTGATGCTGCGTCGCTTCGCCACAGTCGAACAGCCAGGTCTCGCCGCGTTTCGACAGCGTTAGCGCAATGGCCGTGACGTTGCGCTGCAGGCTGGGCGCGCCCGCGCCGGTACCAAGAAATGTCAGGTGCATGATAAGTTCCTTTGAGCCAACCCCTTGCCGGCATTCAACCCTATTACATACATAGGTGCAAACTTTGCGCCGGTAACTGAAGCGGCGTTACACTCTATGCCAGTTTTCCTCCAACAGATGGATACAACGGATGACCAGACATTTTGATTACCTCGCCATTGGCGGCGGCAGCGGCGGTATCGCCTCCATTAACCGTGCGGCGATGTATGGCCAGAAGTGCGCGCTGATCGAAGCGAAAGAGCTGGGCGGCACCTGCGTCAACGTCGGCTGTGTACCGAAGAAAGTGATGTGGCATGCGGCGCAAATCGCCGAAGCAATTCACCTGTACGGTCCGGATTACGGCTTTGATACCACCGTTAATCGCTTTGACTGGTCAACGCTGGTGAAAAACCGCAGCGCCTATATCGACCGTATCCACACCTCGTACGACAACGTGCTGGGTAAAAACCAGGTGGAAGTGATCAAAGGGTTCGCGCGCTTTGTCGATGCCCACACGGTGGAAGTGAACGGCGAGACCATTACTGCCGACCATATCCTGATCGCCACCGGTGGTCGTCCCAGCCATCCGCAGGTGCCGGGCGCAGAGTACGGCATCGATTCCGACGGCTTCTTTGAGCTGGAGGCGCTGCCAAAACGCGTTGCGGTGGTAGGCGCAGGCTACATTGCGGTAGAGCTGGCCGGCGTGGTGAATGCGCTGGGCGCAGAAACTCACCTGTTTGTGCGCCAGCATGCGCCGCTGCGCAGCTTTGACCCGCTGATTGTTGAGACGCTGGTAGAAGTGATGCAGGCGGAAGGTCCGACGCTGCACACCGAATCGATCCCGAAAGCGGTGATCAGGAACGCTGACGGCAGCCTGACGCTGCAGCTGGAAAACGGTCAGCAGCAGACGGTGGATTGCCTGGTATGGGCGATTGGCCGCGAGCCCGCGACCGATAACCTCAACCTGGCGGTGACCGGTGTGGCGCTGAATGACAAAGGCTACATTCAGGTCGACAAATTCCAGAACACCAACGTCAAAGGCATCTATGCGGTGGGTGATAACACCGGTGCGGTCGAGCTGACGCCGGTGGCCGTGGCGGCAGGCCGTCGCCTGTCCGAACGCCTGTTTAATAACAAGCCGGACGAGCATCTCGACTACAGCAACGTTCCCACCGTGGTGTTCAGCCATCCACCGATTGGCACCGTCGGTCTGACCGAGCCGCAGGCGCGTGAGCAGTATGGCGACGATCAGGTAAAAGTGTACAAATCGTCGTTCACCGCCATGTATACCGCCGTGACCCAGCACCGCCAGCCGTGCCGCATGAAGCTGGTATGCGTGGGTCCGGAGGAGAAGATTGTGGGTATTCACGGTATCGGCAACGGCATGGATGAGATGCTGCAGGGCTTTGCGGTGGCGCTGAAAATGGGTGCCACCAAAAAAGACTTCGACAACACCGTGGCGATTCACCCGACGGCGGCGGAAGAGTTCGTCACCATGCGCTAACACCGCCTCCGCGCCATCATCGCAGCCCCCGCCTGGGGGCTTTTTTGTTTGCTGACTACTCAACAGCGCGCATACCCGCTATGATTTTTGCTTTGCTGGCCCGGCGGCCAGCGTTTTGCGGTAACGGGACGACGTCAGCACGTGAATATCATCAGCATAATTATGGAGTCGGGCAAAGCTGCGGTCGACGTCGCGCTTTACACTCTGATTCCCATCATGGTGGTGATGCTATTCATCATGAAATACCTCGAAGTGAAAGGCGTGCTGGATTTTGTCGTGCGCCACGCCACGCCGTTACTGAAGCCGCTGGGGATTACCGGCCTGGCGCTGTTCGCACTCATCCAGTTAAATTTTGTCAGCTTTGCCGCACCGCTCGCCGCGCTGGCGATCATGGAGAAGCGCGGCACGTCAGACCGCCACATGGCAGCCACGCTGGCGATGCTGTTTGCGATGGGCCAGGCCAACGCCTTTTATCCGCTGATTCCTGACGGGCTCAACTGGAGCGCCGCGCTGCTGTTCTCCATCAGCGGCGGCGTGCTGGCGGCCGCCTCAACCTATCACTTTTTTGCCCGTAAACTTTCCGACATCGCGCTGCGCGATGAAGATCAGGGCGTGGAGAACAGCGACGCGAAGCCGGGGCTGATCGCCATCATCAACACCTCGGGTGCCGACGCCATTCGCCTTGCACTCGGTTCGCTGCCGATGCTGATCCTTTCCTTGTCGGTAGTGGGCATCCTGAAGAGTGCCGGCGCCATTGAGCTGCTGACGCAGCTGCTGGCACCGCTGTTACACAAACTGCATATCGCCGAGGTGTATGTGCTGCCTGCGCTGACCAAATGCCTGGCTGGCGGCACCGCCTATTACGGCGTGGTTGCCGGTCTGGTCGAACAGGGGCAGTACAGTGCGCACAACATCAACGCCTCGGCAGGCCTGCTGATTCAGACCTTCGACCTGCCCGGCATCGGCATTTTCCTCGGTCTCTCCAGCCGTTTTCCGCGCCTGTTCCGCTTCGCCGTGCCAGGCATTTTGCTCGGCATTGCGCTGCGCGCCACGGCGCACAGCCTGCTGTTCTGATGCCCAACGCTTAATATTGACGTGATTCAGGCCGCTTTGAAAGCGGCCATCCCGACTCACGTAGCGAAAAATGACAATATTACATCCAGAGCAGCTCAGGCTTATTGAAGGTAACAAATTTCTCGGTAAAGAACCGACACTCATCAATAGCCAGATTAATTTTCATGGTAAGAACAATATTCTGGTATGTGAGGAGGGCGTAGTCCTGCAGGATTCCGTAGTGGATTTTCGGGCGGATAATTCAATCATTTATTTGAGCCAAAGTGCGATACCCTATATCGTTAAAATAATTGCATTCTCAAATTCGGTCTGCTTCATTGGCAGACATAATTACTTCAATGAAAAGTTAACGCTGATTCTCTCAGAAGAAAAAAATATCATCATTGGCAATCATTGTTGTCTCTCCTTTGGTATCTGGATGCGAACCGCCGATCCTCATCTACTATATAATATTGCGGATAATCAGCGCATCAATCATTCCCGTAGCATTTATATCGGCGATCACGTGTGGATCGGACAAAACGCGATGATTTTAAAAGGTTCATCGATCCACTCCGGCAGCGTAATTGGTGCCATGAGTCTGGTGGCGGGGAAAACGATACACTCCAATAGCTGCTGGGGCGGGAACCCAGTGAGAATGCTTAAAGAGAATATTGCCTGGTCCGGAGAAAGCGTTCATCACTGGACAGAAGCGACAACGCGTGCCTGGAACATGTGCGATACCGAACCAATGCAGTTTAACCATGACGACCATGCATTAAATATTGCGGTGCTTGAACAGGGGTTTAAAGATGCCCGCAATGTTGTTGATAAATGCCAATATCTGTTGAAGCATATCGTTAAAAACGAAAATAAAAATCGTTTTTATGGTTAAGGTAAATAAAAGGGCCAAAGATGTCAGCCAGTCCGTGTTAACCAGCCGCAGACCGCCATTAATAACGGTCTGCGCAACCAGGTGACACGACAAAGTTACGCATCCGCGCCAAACGCCAGCGCTTTCTGCGCGCGCAGTTCTGCCAGCCGGGCTTTGAGCGCGGCTTCGATGTGCTGATAGGCCGTGCTGCCCAGCGCCAGCCGCAGCGGCATCGTTTCCTGATCCAGCGTCGCCAGCGTGGCCGCCACGCATTTTCCGGCATCACCCAATATAGTAAAGTCACCCGCTTCAATCGCCCGACGCAACTGACCGGATGCGTTGTCACGATAGGCGTCGAGCGGCGCGGCGATATCCAGCCCGCTGGCGAAGTTGGTGACGGTCGGGCCCGGCTCCACCAGCAGCAGCTCGATGCCAAAGCTGGCGACTTCCTGGCGCACCGCTTCGACAAAACCTTCAATGCCCCATTTGCTGGCGTGATACAGGCTGAAATTGGGATACGCCACCTGGCCGCCCTCGGACGAGATCTGCGCAATGCGGCCACCGCCCTGCTGGCGCAAATGCGGGATGACGGCGCGAATCAGCTGGATCGATCCGGTGAGATTGGTGGCGATCTGGCGTGCAATCTGCGCGTCGCTGAGCTCTTCCGCCGCGCCAAACAGACCGTAAGCGGCGTTGCTTACCACCACATCAATACGCCCGACACGGGCAAAGGCGCTGGCGATGGCCGGTGCGATACTGGCCGTTTCGGCCAGATCCAGCCGCATCACCAGCAGCCGATCGCCATATTGCTGCTGCAAATCGGCTAGCGCCTGCTCGCGGCGCACCGTTGCCACCACGCGATCGCCGCGCTCAAGTAAACGTTCACTCATCAGTCGGCCCAGTCCGCTGCTGGCACCGGTAATTAACCAGGTTTTCATTTTGCGCTCCTCATGTTGAAAACCTGATGATAGATCGCTTTACTGGTGGTCATAATCTCCCCAATTGCACATGACCTGGTGAGGAAATACCACCAATGAAACGCCCTTCCTGGCACGAACTGCAGGCGATCAAAACGCTGGGCGAGCAGCGCAGCTTCCGGCGCGCTGCCGAGCTGCTTGGCCTGAAGCGCTCTTCGCTCAGCCACCTGGTGAAAACGCTGGAGCACAACCTCGGCGTGCAGCTGTTTCAGCGCACCACACGCAGCGTGTCGCTGACTGACGCCGGTGAGCAGCTATTACAGCGCCTCGCGCCGCTGCTCAATCAGATGGATGAGGTGCTGCACGACGTCAGCCTGAGCCGCCAGCAGCAGTACGGTACGCTGCGCATCAGCGCCAGCGATGAGGTGATTGGCCTGCTGCTGGATCAGGTGGTGCCCGAGTTCAGCGCGCGCTATCCCGGTATTCAGCTTGATTTCGCCGCCCAGGGCGCGCTGGTGGATATTACCGCCGCCGGGTTTGATGCCGGCATCCGGCTGATTGAGGATGTGCCGCAGGATATGGTGGCTATTGCGCTCGGCGGCCCGCTGACCTTCGTTACCGTGGCCTCGCCCGACTATCTGGCGGTGCACGCGCCGGTGCGTCAGCCGCAGGATTTACTGCAGCAGCAGTGTATTCGTCATCGCCTGCCCGGGGGCAAACGCTATCGCTGGGAGTATCAGAGTGCGGAAGAAAGTCTGGATATTGACGTGCCGGGTACGCTGACGTTAGACAATAACGCGCTGATGGCGCGCGCGGCCATCAACGGTTCAGGGATTGCGTTCGTGCCTTCGCTGTACGTTAGCGAGGCACTGCAGCAGGGGAAATTAGTGGAGCTGCTGGCCGACTGGCGCATTCAGTCGGCGGGAATCGCGCTGTGGTTCCCGCCGAACCGGCATCAGTCGATGGCGCTGCGGCTATTTATCGACGCATTGAAAACCCGCCTGCCGCACTACCGCTAAATTAGCCCTGACGCTGCGGCGCTTTGTGCACCATGGTGTAGGCGTAGTCGACGCCCATGCCGTAGGCACCGCTGTGCTCACGCACCAGATCCATCACTGCATCGTAGGTCTCTTTGCGTGACCAGTCGCGCTGGTACTCCAGCAGCACCTGCTGCCAGGTCACCGGCACCGCACCCGCCTGCACCATGCGCTGCACGGAACGTTCGTGCGCATCAACACTGGTGCCGCCGGAGGTATCGGTCACCACATACACTTCGTAACCGGCTTTCAGCGCCATCAGGGCCGGGAAAGTCAGGCACACTTCGGTCCACAGCGCCGAGATGATCAGTTTTTTGCGGCCGGTTTTCTCTACCGCCTCGACAAATTTCGCATCTTCCCAGGAGTTCATGGAGGTGCGCTCAATCGGCTTCGATTCCGGGTGTACCGCCAGCAGTTCCGGCCAGATGTAGCCGCTGAAGCTTTCCGTTTCTACCGAGGTGTAAATCACCGGCACGTCGAAAATTTTCCCCGCTTTCGCCAGGGCGACGGTGTTATTTTTGAGCTGCTGGCGGTCAATATTGGCGACACCAAACGCCATCTGTGGCTGGTGGTCGATGAAGATCAGGGTTGAGTTCTGTGGGTCAAGCAGGTCGAGTTTAGACATGATATTTTCCTCTAAAGTGGTTTTAAATTTGTGTGTTGTGCTGCTGGAATAAACTTTAGAGAAAGCGCGGACAAAGAGATAACGCAAAGAATTTTACAACTTGTTCAAAGCGTTTTTAGAAGCTTGATTTAAATAGATTAATTAGCCAAAGCGCAGCGTTTTTGCTGGTAAAACAGCGGCTCACCGGCGTTGATTCTGCGCCTGCGACGGGCGTAATCTGTGGCGACAAAATCATAAAAAACACCATCGCAAAATGATCGTACGTCCTCATCAACACTGGTTTCTCCGGTTGTTTGACTGGCACGGCTCAGTGCTGTCTCGCATTGCGTTCCGCCTGTCGCTTAACCTGCTGATGTCAGTGATCGCCATTCTGGGTTATCCCTGGTATTCCACGCTCGGCATTCACCTGACCACCGCACCGTTCAGCCTGATAGGCGTGTCGATCGCCATCTTTCTTGGCTTTCGCAATAACGCCAGCTACGCGCGCTTTATCGAGGCGCGCACGCTGTGGGGCAATATGCACATCACTCAGCGCTCGCTGCTGCGCCAGGTGAAAACGCTGCGCGGACTGCGTGCGGAACAGGTGCAGGAGTTTATCGGGCTGCAGCTGGCGTTTAGCTGGAGCCTGAAACACCGGCTGCGTAAAACCGATGCCCAGGCCGATCTGCAGCGGCTGCTGCCGCCCGCGTGGCACGCCGCGGTGCTCGGCCATCCGATGCCGACCTCTCAAATCATGTTATGCATGGGCGAATGGCTGGCGCAGCGGCGTGATGAGGGATTAGTGACGGATATCGTCTGGCAGAGTATTGATGACAACCTCAACCATCTGTCGGCGTATCTGGGTGGCTGCGACCGGCTGGCCAGCACACCGATTCCCTTCGCCTACAGCCTGATTCTGCACCGCACGGTGTATCTGTTCTGCACCCTGCTACCGTTCGCGCTGGTGGCGGATTTGCACCTGATGACGCCGCTGGTGTCGGTGTTTATTTCGTATACCTTTTTGTCGCTGGAGTCGCTGGCGGAGGAGCTGGAAGATCCGTTCGGCACCGCGCCCAATCATCTGCCGCTGGATGCGCTGTGCGTGAATATCGAACGCAATCTGAAAGCGATGAACAACGATTTCCCGCTGCCGGCAGCGAGCCAGCCGGACCGGTATTTTAATCTGACGTGAACCAGGTGCGCATGAATGCGCACCCTACAAAACAGCACACCACGCTGCTGTAGGGGCGCCATTCATGGCGACCAAAAAACGGTGACCAGGCGAGCATCCAGGTGCGCATGAATGCGCACCCTACAAAACAGCGCGTCACGCTGCTGCAGGGGCGCCATTCATGGCGACCCAAACAACGGTGACCTGGCGAGCATCCAGGTGCGCATGAATGCGTACCCTACAAAATAGCGCATCATACTGCTGCAGGGACGCCATTCATGGCGACCAAAAAAACGGTGACCTGGCGAGCATCCAGGTGCGCATGAATGCGCACCCTACAAAACAGCGCGCCACACTGCTGTAGGGGCGCCATTCATGGCGACCGCAGCCCATCACACCTTATCCCAGCTTATCCAGCCAGCGGACATACGCCTGGTCCCACAGCGCGGCGGGGGTGCCGGCTTTACCGAGGCCAAAGCCATGGCCACCGCTGCTCAGTTCGATCAGCTCAACCGGCACGCGCATCCGGCGGCAGGCGTCGCGCATCAGCTCGGTGTTATGAGGGTTGGAGGTATGATCGTCCTCCGCCTGCGCCAGAAAGGTTGGCGGATAGGCGCGGGTGACGTAATTTTGCACTGACCAGTTGGCTTCCTGGGTCGGCGTGGCGTCATTGCCCACGATCATCTGGTGAGTACGGGTGTGCTGATACGGCGCTTCAAGGGTGATAACCGGGTAAATCAGCCCGACGCTGTCTGCGGTTGGCCGGATGTCATCCAGCGAATCCTGCGGTGAATAGGTGACGAAGTCAGGCCGCGCTGCCGCCATGCCGAGCAGATGGCCGCCGGCCGAAAAGCCCAGCAGGTGCACCTTGTTTTCCATCGCGCGCACCATGCGAATCGCGCGCTGCGCATCCTGCAGCGGCGCCAGTCTGCCGGCCTGCCACTTTTCACCCGGCAGTCGGTAGCTCAGCACGTAGGCAGTATACCCGTTGGCATTAAGCCAGCGCGCGACCGGCCAGGCTTCGCGCCCCATGCCGATAAAACGGTAGCCGCCACCAGCCGCAACGATCACCGCTTCGCCGTTGGGATTCTCCGGACGAAAGCGCTGAATAGCGGGAGAAACGATATTGGTCCATGAACCGTTAGCGCTGACTTTCAGTAAGCCAGACGGACCGCCGCCGCCCGGTGGGTCGTCCGGCCAGAGCGGAATAATGTCATCCCGGGCAAACAGTTTGCCCGCCGTCATGGAGAGTACGGTTGCTCCGCTAGCCAACAGAAAACGACGCCGTGTAATCATCTTGCCCAGTAGCCGGTATGGAAAATGCGCCAGCCCGGAGGCGGCGTCTCATTATGTGATGCAGGTCCTGTTTCAATCTGGCGATAATGTACGCATTTCGTACAAAAAAGCCATAAAAAAACGCGCCAGAAAAGGCGCGTATTCACGAAGAGAAGGGGAAAAGTTAATCCTGCTGCTGGAATTGAGTCATCACCGTCTGCTCACACTGCTGCTGATCGTGACGCAGCTTCGCCCGCTCTTCTTCACCCAGCTCCAGCCATCCGTTGACCACTTCCTGCGCGGTTTCCTCGTTGAAGGAAGGCTTGTTCATGGCCGACGGTGACTGGCTGGCCGCCAGCTGTGACTTCATTTTCTCGGTGTAGCTCTGCATGTCACCGGTTTTCTGCTCCCCGCTAACAATGTGGCACAGCTGGCTGGCGTAAATGTTCTCCTGCGCGTCGGCATCCGTATCATCCGCCAGCGCGCTGGCAGACAGCGACAGCCCTACCAGGGCGATAAGCAATGCTTTCATAATAAGCTCCCGTTATTTCCAGAAAATCACGTTTCATCTTGCTGCGTGCGTGCCGCCTGCCGGGCAGCACGCCAGTTCAGTAGCGGCGTCACCGTGATGCCATGCAGCACAATGCTGCACACCACCAGCGTCAGCGCCATGTCCATCATCTGTTCCGCCTGCGGGCCCTGCAGGCCGTGCACCCAGGCATAAGCAATATAATTGATACTGCCGATGCCGCGAATCCCCAGCCAGCCAATCAGCATCCGCCGCATAAACGGCATTTCGCAGCGCCAGGTGGTCAGCCATACCGCCAGCGGCCGCACCACCACAAACAGCAGCAGCGCCAGACCAATGCCGGTGAGATTCCAGTGATGCGCCAGCGTGATGCCCAGCACCACCATCATCGCTGCCGCCAGCAGGCGTTCGATAGTATCACCAAACGACAGCGCATCGCCGACCACCAGGCCGACCGATTTTACCGGGCTGCCGCCCTGCTGCTTCAGACGCTGGTTAGGATTGACCAGCACCTCTGCCGGCAGGTAGCGCTTCTCTTCCGGCAGGTCTTCCAGCGGAAAGCGTTTAGTCACGCGCAGCTCGGCGCGGCGTAAGCCGACGCCTGCCGCAAAGGTGGCAAGAAAGCCAGACGCATCCACCGACTGCGCCGCCGCGTAGCTCAGGGCAATCAGTGCCAGCGCGAGAAAATCATTGGGCGCCACGTCGTGATGCGCGCTGCGCAGATGGGTCGCCAGCTGGCCGATCAGCCGTCCGAGCAGGTAACCAATCGCCAGCCCGCCGCCAATCGCCCACACCACATCGCGCGCCGCCCAGCCGCCCAGCAGCTCCAGACTGAAGGCGCCCGGATGCATCAGCAGCAGCGCCAGCATCAGCAGCGGCAGCGCCGAACCGTCGTTCATGCCGGCCTCGCTGGAGAGCGCCACGCGCAGCGCATCGTCATCGCGCGCATCGTTAACGGAGATCAGGCTGGCAAGCACCGGGTCGGTCGGGGCAACAATGGCACCAAACGCCAGCGACAGCGGCCAGCCAAAACCGGTAATCCAGTGAATCAGGCAGGCCATGCCGCCGACGGTCAGCAGCATCGCCGGGAATGCCAGCCGCAGCCCGACGCGCCACGCGTGCGCGCTCATCGGCAGACGCAGCTTGAGCCCGGTGATAAACAGCGAGGCGGCCATGGTGATTTCGGTGATATGGGCGGCGAGCTCGGCGTGGCCGATAATGTCGATTTGCAGCAGATTAAGCATCCACGGGCCGCACAGAATGCCCGCGAACAGGTAGAGACCAAACGACGTCACCGGCCCCCGGTGAATCCAGCCGGAAGCCAGTGACATCAAAAGTAGCAGACCGCCAGTGAGGGCGGTCCAGGCCAGGAAGTTCATAACGCTCCGTTTTTAAATAACATTCTCCTTTAAGCCTGGCACAGGATCGTGAATTAGTTTTGCAGATGGCGACTGGCGAGACGAATCAGCAGCGCAAGCACAGCGGCAGCCGTCGCAAGGCTGACCACGCCATTCCAGCCGAAATGGGCCAGCGCCAGGCTGCCGAGCGCCGCGCCGGTCGCCATACCGATAAACACCACGGTGAACATCAGCGCATTGAGGCGGCTGCGCGCTTCCGGCGCCAGGCTGTAGACCAGCGTCTGATGCGCCACCAGCGTGGCCTGCACGCCAAGGTCAAAGCCGATGGTGCTGAGGATAATCAGGCCAAGCTGCGCCGGCACCGGCAGCACCGGCAGCAGGAACATCAGGGCAAACGACACCATCACCAGCGTGGCGCCATACTGGGTGACACGCGCCGGGCCGATGCGGTCGGCAAAACTGCCCGCCAGCGGCGCGGCCAGCGCCCCGGCGGCACCGGCCAGACCGAAGGCCCCTGCCACGGCGCTGTCGAGATGGAAGCGATCGCTCAGCATCAGCGCCAGGGTAGACCAGAAGGCGCTAAAACTTACCGACAGCAGGCCCTGCGCCAGCGCCGCACGGCGCAGCGTCTGGTGATGTTGCCACAGATGCGCCAGCGACAGCAGCAGACGCGGATAGCTCACCGTGGTGCCCGGCGTAAAGCGTGGCAGCGCGCGCCATAGCGCCAGGCTGCTAAGCAGCACCGCCGCCGCCGCCATCATGTACATGGTGCGCCAGCCCAGATACTCCGCCACCACGCCGCTCACCACGCGCGACAGCAGAATGCCGACCAGCAGCCCGGTCATCACCGTGCCGACGGTTTTGCCGCGGCTGCGCTCCGGAGCCAGCGCCGCCGACGCCGGCACAATGTCCTGCGCCACGGTAGCGGTTAAGCCGGTGACGAAGCTGGCGATCAGCAACGCATTGATGCCGCCGGAAAAGCCGCACAGCAGCAGCGCGGCGACCAGCAGCAAGCCTTTAACCAGAATGATGGTGCGACGATCGTGGCGGTCACCGAGCGGGGCCAGCAGCAGAATCCCCAGCGCGTAACCGGCCTGGGTGAGCATCGGCACCATACCGACGCTGCCGATGCCCACATTGAACTGTTTACTGATGATATCCAGCATCGGCTGGCTGTAGTAAATCGATGCCACGCTGAGACCGGCACCGGCCGCCAGCGTAAACACCAGCGGCACCGGCAGCGTTTCAGCAGGCATGGCAGAAGATTGAGACATGGCAGACATAGTGGTTTTCCCCCGTGATGATGCGCTTATTAAAGCGCGTTGCGGCCATACGCGGTAGACTGCTACGACACAGAACTGTTATGCAGGCTACGTATGAGCACACTCACCAGCGTTGACCGCATCGAACTGATGCAGACGTTTATCCGCATTGTTGAAAGCGGCTCGCTGTCGGCGGCCGCGGCGCAGCTCGGCACCACCCAACCCACCGTGAGTCGCCGTCTGCAGGCGCTGGAGCAGCGGCTCGGCCTGAAACTGATTTTACGCACCACCCATGCGCTGAAACTCACCGACGACGGGGAACGCTGCTATGCCCAGGCGCGGCAGCTGGTGGCGACCTGGCACGCGCTGGAAGATGAGTTAACCGGCGCGAATGACGACCCGATCGGCACGCTGCGCGTGCGTGCGCCGCATGCATTTGGTCAGGATCAGTTGATTGCGCCGCTGATGGATTATCTGCAGCGCTATCCGCGCCTGGCAGTGGAGTGGATGCTCAACGACCGCACGCCGGACTTTGTCAGTGAAAACGTTGACTGCGCCATTCAGGTCGGCGCGCCCACCGATCCGTCGGTGGTGGCGGTGCTGCTGGCGGAAGTGCCGCGCTTTGTCGTTGCGGCACCGGCGCTGCTGGCGGCTCATGCGCCGGTGAAAGAGGTTACCCAGCTGACGCAGCTGCCGTGGCTGGCGCTGACCAGTTTTTATCGTAATGAAATTGCGCTGCAGCGTCTCAGCGACGGCCAGCCGATCAACCTGGCGATTGCCCCGCGCCTCGCCAGCGATAGCCTGTACGCGGTGCGCAAAGCCGCGCTGGCGGGCATGGGCGCCGCGATTGTGTCGTCATGGGTGGTGCAGGAGGATTTAGCCAGCGGCGCGCTGGTGCAGCTGGTGCCCGACTGGCAGGCACCGCCGCTGCCGGTGTGGCTGACCTACCCGTGGGCCAGTTATTATCCGGCCCGCCTGCAGCATTTTTTCGCGATGATCAGGGACGTGATGCCGCAGCTGACCGGCACGCAGCCGGTGCGGTAAGAGGCCAGGTCGCCATGAATGGCGACCCTACGGGGCACTGCGGTTTTTACAGGGTGCGCATTGATGCGCACCTGGTGCAATCGGTCAGATCGTGCGTAAAGGTCACGATTTCTTTTCAACCTTCGACATATTATCCAGCCAGCCCATCACAAAGGCCGACAGCACGAAGGTCAGGTGGATGATCACGTACCACATCAGCTTTTCGTTGGCGACGTTGCGCGCATCCATAAAAATACGCAGCAGGTGAATCGATGAGATCGCCACAATCGAAGCTGCCACTTTGTTTTTCAGCGAGCCGGAATCCATCTTGCCGAGCCAGCTCAGCTTCTCTTTGCTTTCATCGATATCCAGCTTGGAGACAAAGTTCTCATAGCCGGACAGCATCACCATGACCAGCAGGCCACCGACCAGCGTCATATCCACCAGCGACAGCAGCAGCAGAATCAGATCGTTTTCCGCGATGCTGAGAATGTTGGGCAGCAGGTGAAAAATTTCCTGAAAAAATTTAACCGTCAGCGCCAGCAGCCCCAGCGAAAGTCCAATGTAAACCGGTGCCAGCAGCCAGCGCGATGCATACATCAGGTTTTCGGTAAAACGTTCCATAAGTTCCCATTTATCAACAGACAAGCCATCGAGTATAACCGAACTTATGTGAAGTTATTTCAGTGCTTCTTCAGAAATTTCAGGCGCGGCCGGCAGCGGCAGCGACAGGCGAAACACCGCCCCGCCCTGCGGCCGGTTTTCCGCCCAGATGCGTCCGCGATGCGACTCAATAATGGTTTTGCTGATGGCCAGCCCCAGCCCGACGCCCGGCACGGCCGACTCCTTGTCGCCGCGGGCAAACTTGTCAAAAATGCGCGTCAGATTCTCCGGCGCAATGCCCGGTCCGTTATCCCATACGGCAATCTCCAGCCGGGTTTTATCGCGCCAGGCACGAATGCCGTGCTGCGCGGCATTGCCGGCATACTTCAGGCTGTTTTCGATCAGGTTAGTAAACACCCGCTCCAGCATCGCGCTGTCGCCTTTGATCAGCACCAGCTCCGGCGGCAAATCCAGCGTGAAGTCGTGCCCTTTCAGCGACGGTCCCATGCTGCTTAGCGCGCCGCCAATCACCTCATCCAGCGCCACCCACTCTTCGCGCAGATTCAGCCCGCCGGACTGAATGCGCGCCATATCCAGCATGTTACTCACCAGCCGGATGGTGCTCAGCGTCTGTTCGCGGATCTGATTGGCCTGGCCGACGTATTTCGACTGCTCGCTGGCGAGGTCCAGCATCAGCATCTCGGCCTGGCCAAACAGCACCGTCAGCGGCGTGCGCAGGTCGTGCGACAGCGCCGACAGCAGCGCATTACGCAGCTGTTCACGCTCGGCGGCCAGCCGTGACGCGGCTTCGCTGTGTGACAGCGCCATGCGTTCCAGCGCGTTGGCAATCAGCACCGTAAAGGTCTCCACCAGCCGCTGCTGTTCGGGAATCATCAGCTGGCGCAGGTTGTCCGGCTCAACCACCAGCAGGCCGCGGCAGTGCGCCCCGCTTTTCAGCGGCAGAATCTGGTACGGCACCGCCGGTAACGTATCGGTGCCGGCTCCAGCCGGTTGCCCTTTGCTGTAGCTCCATTTGGCGATGCCGAGGTCGGGCGGCGTCCCGATGGTGCTTTCACCCGCCGACTGCAGCTCACCCTGTTCGTCGGGCAGCAGCAGCTGGCTGCGCGCCTGCAGCGTCACCTCAATGACGCGCTGGCTGGTAGCAGCGATATCCTGCGGCGTCAGCGCGCTGCCGAGCGATTTCGCCATCTCATACAGATGACGCGCGCGCTGTTCACGGTAGCGCGCCACCCGCGCCTGATAGCGCACGCCGGCGGTGAGATTGCCGACAATCACCCCGACCGCCAGCATCACCGCAAAGGTCACCAGATATTGCAGATCCGATACCGCCACCGTGCCGGTAGGAGCCACAAACACCAGGTCGAAGGCCAGAATATTGATTACCGTGGCGAACACCGACGGCCAGCGGCCAAAGCGCAGCGCCACCAGCACCACCGCCAGCAGATAGATCATCACCGCGTTGGCGGTATCAAACTCCACCAGCCACCAGCGGCCAATCAGCGTCACCAGCACGCAGAGCGCGATCGCCATCAGACACCCGCGCAGGTGCAGCCGCCATTTCTCGCCGCTGGCACGCTGGCCGCTCAGGGCCGCTGGCACATCGCGCACCGGCTCATCGAGCGCCACTACCAGCAGGTCAAGCTCCGGCCCCAGCTCGCCGAGACGCTGGGCAAAGCTGTCGCGTCGCCAGCGCCGCTGCGGCTGCCGGCCGGTAACAATTTTGCCGAGATTGTGCTCGCGCGCATAGCGCAGCACCGCGCGCGCCTCGTCCGGATCGGACAGCGTGGCGGTCTCCGCGCCCAGCTCCTGCGCCAGCTGCAGCGTGCGCAGAATGGCGCGCCTCTGCGCTTCCGGCAGTCGGTTGAGGCGCGGCGTTTCCACATACACCGCATGCCACTCGCTGCCGAGCCGGGCAGCGAGACGGGCGGCGGTGCGTACCAGCTTTTCACTGCCGGTGTCGTCACCGATGCACAGCAGAATCGCGTCGCGCGTGTGCCACACTTTGTCGCGCCCCTGCTGATCGCGCCAGGCGCGCATCTGATCGTCTACCCGGTCGGCCGTGCGGCGCAGCGCCAGTTCACGCAGCGCGAACAGGTTGCCTTTGCGGAAGAAATTTTCGATGGCGCGCTCGGCGCGGTCGCCGACGTACACTTTGCCCTCTTTCAGCCGCTGACGCAGATCGTCCGGCGGCAGATCCACCAGCACCACTTCATCGGCGCTGTCGAAAAAGGGATCAGGTACGGTTTCGCGCACCTGAATGCCGGTGACGCCGCCCACCACGTCATTCAGGCTCTCCAGATGCTGCACGTTGACGGTGGTAATCACGTCGATACCGGCATCCAGCAGTTCTTCAATGTCCTGCCAGCGCTTGGGATGGCGCGAGCCCTGTACGTTGGTGTGCGCCAGTTCATCCATCAGGATCACCGCCGGATGGCGCGCCAGCGCGGCGTCGAGGTCGAATTCCGCATGGCGCGACCGACCAGTGGCGCGCCGCGCCAGCACCGCCAGTCCCTGCAGCAGCGCGGCGGTCTCTTCACGGCCGTGGGTTTCGACCACGCCAGCCAGCACGTCCAGCCCCTGCGCACGCAGGCGCTGCGCCTCCTGCAGCATGGCGTAGGTTTTCCCTACGCCCGCACAGGCGCCGAAGTAGATTTTCAGTTTACCGCGATGGCTGTCGCTGTGATTGAGCAGCAGGGCATCGGGATCGGGGCGCGGTAATTCGTCGTGTATGTCGTTCAAATATTGAGTTCCGTACGAACAATGAAACGGTCGCCATAAATGGCGTTACGCTGTGGTGCGTGCATCGAAACGGTCGCCATAAATGGCGTTACGCTGTGGTGCATGCATCGAAACGGTCGCCATGAATGGCGTTACGCTGTGGTGCGTATATCGAAACGGTCGCCATAAATGGCGACCCTACGTTGTAGGGTGCGCATTCATGCGCACCGAATTCACCTCATCCCTGCAAATCATCCAGCGCCATATTCAGCCGCAGCACGTTCACCGTTTCTTCGCCGATAAACGGCAGCAGCGGGCGCTCGGTGTTGCGCGCAATCAGCGCCTCGACGTCTTTCAGCGTCATGTTGCGCGCTGCCGCGACGCGCGGTGCCTGCCACAGCGCGGCTTCAGGGGAGATGTCCGGATCCAGGCCGCTGCCTGAAGCGGTTACCAGCTCCACCGGCACCGCTGCCGGCGCCTGCGGATTAGCAGCGCGCAGCGCAGCCACCCGCTCCGCCACCGCTTTATCCAGCGCCGGATTACTGGCGGCAAGGTTGCTGCCGCCTGACGCCTGCGCGTTGTACGGCACGTCGCTGGTGGCCGATGGACGGCCCCAGAAGTGGCCCGGCTGGCTGAACGCCTGACCGATCTGCTCTGAGCCGCGCACCGCGCCGTCGCGCTCAATCAGCGAACCGTTGGCCTGCGACGGAAACCACCACTGCGCCAGGCCGGTGGTCAGCAGCGGATAAACCGCACCGGTCAGCAGGGTAAGCAGCACTAACAATACTATAGCCGGACGTAACTGACTCATTTCTCTTCTCCTTACACCAGGCCCGACAGCGTCAGCAGCAGGTCGATCGCTTTAATGCCAATAAACGGCACCACTAAACCGCCTACGCCATAAATCCACAGATTGCGCCGCAACAGCGCTGCCGCGCTCATAGGCCGATAGCTCACGCCTTTCAGCGCTAGCGGAATCAAAAACACAATCACCAGTGCGTTGAAGATCACCGCCGACAGAATCGCCGAGGCCGGTGAATGCAGCGCCATCACGTTCAGCATATTGAGCTGCGGATAGGTCACGGCAAACGCCGCCGGGATGATGGCGAAGTATTTCGCCACATCGTTGGCGATACTGAAGGTGGTAAGCGAACCGCGCGTCATCAGCATCTGTTTGCCGATGTGCACCACTTCCAGCAGTTTGGTCGGGTTGGAGTCAAGATCGACCATGTTGCCAGCCTCTTTCGCCGCCTGGGTACCGGAGTTCATCGCCACCGCCACGTCAGCCTGCGCCAGCGCGGGCGCATCGTTGGTGCCATCGCCGGTCATCGCCACCAGGCGCCCTTCCGCCTGATACTGGCGAATCAGCGCCAGCTTGGCTTCCGGCGTCGCTTCCGACAGGAAGTCATCGACACCGGCTTCCGCCGCAATCGCCGCGGCGGTTAACGGGTTATCACCGGTGATCATCACCGTTTTGATGCCCATCTTGCGCAGCTCGGCGAAACGCTCCTTGATGCCGCCTTTAACGATGTCCTTTAACGCCACCACGCCCAGCACCTGCGCGCCTTCAGCCACCACCAGCGGCGTACCGCCGGCGCGCGCCACCTCTTCCACCCGGGCGTTAACCTCAGCCGGGAAGCTGCCGTGACTGGCTTCGATATGACGGCGTACCGCGTCGACCGCGCCTTTACGGATCAGGCGATCCTGTACGTTGACGCCGCTCATGCGCGTCTGCGCGGAGAACGGGATAAAGCTGGCGCCCATGCTGCTGAGATCGCGTTCGCGCAGGTTAAATTTCTGCTTCGCCAGCACCACAATGCTGCGCCCTTCCGGCGTCTCATCGGCCAGCGATGCCAGCTGCGCCGCATCGGCCAGCTGCTGCTCGCTGACGCCCGGCGCGGGCAGGAACTGCGTCGCCTGGCGGTTGCCGAGCGTGATGGTGCCGGTTTTGTCCAGCATCAGCACATCCACGTCACCGGCGGCCTCCACGGCGCGCCCGCTGGTGGCAATCACGTTGGCTCCCAGCATGCGGCTCATGCCCGCCACGCCAATCGCCGACAGCAGTCCGCCGATGGTGGTGGGAATCAGGCACACCAGCAGCGCCACCAGCACCGTCACGCTAACCGGCGTGCCGCCCCAGGCGGAAAACGGCCACAGCGTAGCGGTCGCCAGCAGGAACACAATGGTCAGCGACACCAGCAGGATGGTCAGGGCGATTTCGTTGGGCGTTTTGCGGCGTTTGGCGCCTTCCACCATGGCGATCATGCGGTCGAGAAAGGTTTCGCCCGGATTGACGCTGCACTGAATCACCAGCCAGTCCGACAGGATGCGCGTCCCGCCGGTTACCGAGGCAAAATCCCCGCCGGATTCACGAATCACCGGTGCCGATTCGCCGGTAATGGCGCTCTCATCCACCGATGCGCCGCCCTCCAGCACTTCACCGTCGCACGGAATGATGTCACCGGCTTCCACCAGCACCACATCGCCTTTGCGCAGCGTATCGGCCGCCACCGGCCGCCACTGCGCACCGTGAAACGGTTCCGCCAGTTTCTTCGCATCGCTGTGCTTGTTCACCCCTTTCAGGCTGTTGGCCTGCGCCTTGCTGCGCCCTTCCGCCAGCGCTTCGGCGAAGTTAGCGAACAGCACGGTAAACCACAGCCAGATGGCGACCGCCGCGGTAAAGCCGGCGCTGCCGTTCAGCTGCCCCGCCGCCATACCGATGGCCAGCAGCGAGGTGAGCACGCTGCCGATCCACACCAGAAACATCACCGGGTTGCGAAACTGTACGCGCGGATCGAGTTTTTTCACCGCATCCAGCATCGCGGTGCGCGTCAGCGCCGCATCAAACAGCGCCAGTTGTTGACGACTCATGATTCCGTTATCCCTGAATAAGTTGCAGATGTTCCGCCACCGGGCCAAGCGCCAGCGCGGGAACGAAGGTCAGCGCACCCACCAGCAGCACGGTGCCCACCAGCAGTGCGATAAACAGCGGGCCGTGAGTCGGCAGCGTGCCGTTGCCCACCGGCTGAATTTTCTTCGCCGCCAGCGAACCGGCAATGGCCAGCACCGGAACGATGATGCCGAAGCGGCCGACCAGCATGCAGAAGCCCAGCAGCAGGTTCCAGAACGGGGTGTTGGCGCTGAGACCGGCGAAGGCGCTGCCGTTGTTGTTGGCCGCCGACGATACCGCATACAGCACCTCACTGAAGCCGTGAATGCCGGGGTTGGCCATACCGGCGCGTCCGGCTTCGGTCATCATCGCCAGCGCAGTACCCAGCAGCACCAGCGTCGGCGTCACCAGAATCGCCAGCGCGGTCATTTTCATCTCCCACACGTCGATCTTTTTGCCCATGTACTCCGGCGTACGGCCAATCATCAGACCGGCGATAAACACCCCGAGCAGCACGAACAGCAGCATGCCGTACAAGCCGGCACCGACGCCGCCAAACACCACTTCGCCCAGCTGCATCAGCCACATCGGCACCATGCCGCCCAGCGCAGTGAAGGAGTCATGCATGGCGTTTACCGCGCCGCACGACGCCGCAGTGGTGATCACCGCAAACAGGCTGGAGTTGAGAATGCCGAAGCGTGTCTCCTTGCCTTCCATGTTGATCGCGCTATCGGCACCCAGGGTCAGAAAGTGCGGATTGCCGCGCAGCTCAGCCCACATCACCGCGACCACCGCCAGCACAAACATGATGCTCATGGCCCACAGCAACATATGGCCCTGACGGCGATCGCCCAGCTGCTGACCAAAGGCAAAACACAGCGCGGTCGGGATCAGGAAGATGCTCAGCATCTGCACAAAGTTGGTCAGTGCCGTCGGGTTTTCAAACGGATGCGCCGAGTTGGCGTTGAAGAAACCGCCGCCGTTGGTGCCGAGCATTTTGATCGCTTCCTGCGAAGCCACCGGCCCGAGCGGCAGCGTTTGCTGCGCGCCTTCCAGCGTGGTGAAGGCATGATAGGGTTCAAAGTTCTGAATGCTGCCCTGGCTGACAAAAAACAGCGCCATCAGCAGGCTAATCGGCAGCAGCACGTAGACGGTGATGCGCGTCAGGTCGCGCCACGCGTTGCCGAGCGTTTCCAGCGAACGGTTGGCAAAACCGCGCATCAGCGCAAACGCCACCGCAATACCGGTTGCCGCCGAAAGGAAGTTTTGCACCGTTAAGCCCGCCATCTGGCTGAAGTAACTCAGCGTGCTCTCGCCCGCGTACGCCTGCCAGTTGGTGTTGGTGACAAAACTGATCGCCGTATTGAGCGCCAGATCCCAGCTCAGGCCAGGCAGATGCTGAGGATTGAGCGGCAGCGCGCCCTGCCCCATCAGCATCGCCAGCAGCAGCACAAAGCCGAGCGCGTTAAACAGCAGGATGGCCAGCAGATAGTGCGGCCAGCGCATCGCCGCGCCGTCAACGCCGGCCAGACGCCACAGCACGCGTTCGCTGCGCGCCAGCAGGGGTTTATCCGCCACCATCAGCGCCAGCAAGCGGCCCAGCGGCTGCGCCAGCGCCATCAGCACCAGCAGATAGCACGCAATCAGTAAAAACGCATTCGCCGCCATCAGAATGCCTCCGCATTAAGCAGGGCATAAATCAGGTAGCCCAGTAATAAAAATACCAGCACGATGCCGGCTATCACGCCCACACTCACAGCAACCTCCAGAGGATTTGGTAGTGCAGCAAGCATGCGCGGCGCGGCATAAAGAAGGGGTAAAAAGGCGCAGAGCGGGCGTAAAGAAAGTATAAAAACGCGGGCAGATCAGGCGCTTTCCAGCGCCCAGATGCGATTCAGGTCAACGTTGTGCCACAAGCCGCTGTCCTCAGCGCCGGTGATGGTATCGGTGCAGAAGCTGTCGCCGAGGTCCAGCGCTTCCGGTTTGACCTCGCGCTGCGAATGCAGCGACCAGAACACATGCACTTTGGGCTTCAGCAGCGATTTTTCTCCGGCCTGCACCACCAGCGCCACGCGCCCGGAGGCCAGCCGTACCAGCGAGCCCACCGGATAAATACCGATGGTGCGCACAAACGCGTGCAGCAGCGCACTGTCAAAGTGGCCGCGCCAGCTCAGCATATTGTGCATCGCCTCCGCCGGCGTCCAGCCTTTGCGATACGGGCGATCGGAGGTCACCGCGTCGTAGACGTCACACACCGCCGCCATGCGTGCGTAGAGCGAGATCTCTTCGCCCTGCAGCCGATGCGGATAGCCGCTGCCATCGAATTTTTCATGGTGATGCAGCGCAATATCCAGCAAATCTTCATCCGCATGGGCTTCCATCAGCATTTGCGCACCGACGATTGGATGCTGGCGCATAATCGTAAACTCTTCGTCGGTGAGCTTATCCGGCTTGTTGAGGATGGTCAGCGGCACCGCGGCTTTACCGACGTCATGCAGCAATCCGCCCATGCCCACGCGACGCAACTGCTGCTCATCCAGCCCCATTTTCTTGCCCAGCGAAATCATCAGACCGCACACCGCCATAGAGTGCAGGTAAGTGTAATCGTCATGATTTTTCAGCCGCGCCACGCTGAGCAGTGCGGTCGGCTCGCGGGTAATCGATCCGGCAATTTCATCGACCAGCTCAAGGGTAAAGGCAAGATCGAGGCCCTGCCCCATGCGCGCCTCGTTGAACATCGCCAGCACCTGCGGCTTGCCCTGATTGAAGATGCACTGCGCCTGATCCATCTCGCGGAAAAACGGCGTCTGCGGAATGTCTTTTTTCGGCTGCGGCGTGGCAGGCGCGCGCACCGACCGCTCGGGATCGATCCATACCTGCTGGATCCCCTCGTTACGGATCAGGGCGATCTGACGCTTATCGGTGATCAGCATCTGGTTGCGAATGCGTTTGTCCTTGATCCACCAGACCTCAAGCTTGTGGATAAACATGCCTGGCCGCAGCTCGTCAACGGTAATCAGCTTTATCACGATATCGCTCCTTAATATCAGTGGATGGTAAGGAGTGATATCGGCAGCTGAGCAAAAAATCTTCAGGGCGGCGTGACTGGTCGGGACAGGTTCAGGCAACCTGCGTGCCGCGCTGGGCTAAAAAGGCACTCAGCGTCATGACACGGCTTAACTCCTCCTGCGTTCTGGCGTCATTTTCCACTTCCCACTGATCGAGATGACGCTGCAGGTTAAGCCAGAATTCAATCGAGGTGGCGAAAACCCGTGCCAGCCGGTAGGCCATCTCAGTGCTGAGTTTACGGTTGTTATTCACCAGCGCGCTGACGGTGTTGCGATGCACATTCAGCATCTCCGCCAGATCATTCACTTTGAGGTTGAGCGGTTCGAGAAATTCATACTGCAGGACGTCCCCCACGCTGGTGGGTTTGCGCATTGCTTGTTTCATAAGGTGCTCTCTTTGGTACGGGTAGCGGGCCAGAAGGGATCGTTAGCGCTATTTTTTGTAGCGGTGCGGATCCAGATACAGATCCCAGGCTTCGCCTTTTGCCCACTGGAAAATTAGCCGATACTGCGCGTTAACCCGAATCGAATAATAACCCAGCAGCGGCGGCTTTAACGCTTCAAAACGGTTACCCGGCGGCGAACGCAAATCCTGATGCGAAGTGGCGGCATGAATGATATCCAGCTTACGCGCCAGCGCTGATTCAATCGCACGCGGAATCTGCGCATGCGGTGTCCCATGGGTATAAAATTGTGCCAGCCAGGCCTGACGAAACGCCCTGATTGAACCCATCCTGCTTCCCTGCCTGTCTTACGAACCAGCAGGTAAAATAGTGCACTCATGCACAGTGCTCAAGTGCACTTTTTAACATCATAGTTTATTTCCGATCGGGATTCCAGATCGGCAACCTCAGACCGATCGCCTACGCGTTCAATCGGGCCCATCACCAGCAGGAACAGCAGTGCCGCGACGACACAGTGCGCGCCGACGAACACCAGGCCAATGCTGTAGCTGCCGGTCAGGCCAACGATCACGCCAAACAACAGCGGCGTGATAAAGCCCGCCATGTTGCCGATGCCGTTGAAGATCGCGCCGGCGAGGCCAACAGCTTCTTTGGGCGCCGTATCGCTGACCACGGTCCAGGTGCCCGCGCCCGCCGCCACGCCTTTGCCGAAGAAGGCAAACGACATGATGGCGATAATGCCGGCGTTGGAAGGGATCACCGCAGCCAGAATCAGCGAGGCGGCCATCAGCATGCCAACGATGTACGGCGTTTTGCGCGCCCACGACAGGCTCCAGCCGCGCGCCAGCAGCTTATCTGAGATATAGCCACCGCTGATGCCGCCCAGAAAGCCAAACAGCGCCGGTGCAATGGTGGCGAAACCGGCATCCAGAATGTTCATGCCGCGCGCCTGCACCAGATAGATCGGGAACCAGGTAATGAAGAAGTAGCTAAGCGCGATGGTGCAATACTGGCCGAGGTAGGCGCACCACAGCATGCGGTTGGTGAGCAATGTTTTGAACATCGCTTTGCTGACCGGTGGCCGCGCCCGCAGCGTTTGCGCGGCGTCGATATCCACCAGCGCGCCGCCCTGTTCAATGTAATGTAACTCGCTGGCGGAAACGTGCGGATGCTGACGCGGGCTGCGCATATAGCCCGCCCAGACAAACACCGCCAGCACGCCGATGCCGCCGAGCACAAAGAATGGCCATTCCCAGCCATAACGCGACACCAGCCAGCCGGAGAGCGGTGAGAATATCGCCACGGCAAAGTATTGTGCTGAGGCAAACAGCGACGATGCGCGTCCGCGCTCTGCGCCCGGGAACCACATGATGACTGCGCGGGCGTTAGCGGGAAAGCTCGGTGCCTCAATCAGGCCCAGCGCGAAGCGCAGCGCAAACATCAGCGTCAGCGCCATGGTCATGCCACTGGAAAACTCACCGACAAATCCCATCAGCAGGGTCGAAACCGACCACAGCGCCAGCGTCACGCCGTAAACCTTTTTGGTGCCGAAGCGATCGAGAATCAATCCGCCGGGGATCTGGCCGATGACATACGCCCAGCTGAAAGCCGAAAGGATCAGGCCGAGCTGGATCGCCGACAGGCCAAACTCCTGTTTGATCGCTGAGCCGGAGATCGACAGGATCGAGCGATCGGCATAAGCGACCACTGACAGGAACAGAATCAGGCAAAGGATCCAGATACGCACATGGCTGTTCTGGCTGCGGTTTTTGCGTTGCAACATAGGCTGAATTCCTTGATGGAGGAGCATCCTGCCCCGAAGCGATGATGGTCAGGAATACCGCGCAGATTTCCCTGTTCAGCAACTATAGGAAGCCAGTGTTGCTCTGGTCATTGTGCGAATGAAGGAATCCGCGCGGCGAAACGGCGCGGGTTTTGGTCGCTGACACAAAGCCGGGTGCGGTAGCGCACAAAATCTTCAATCCGTGCTGGCTTTCGCCGCGGAATGTGCGCCAGCGCTGAGAAAAGAGTTTGCGCGATCACTATGAGCAGGCAAAGCATCCATGCGCGTCGGGCAAATTGTGCGCTACACAGCAAATTACCACGCAGCAGATTGCCAGCTCTGCTGCCGGCTCGTAGGCTGAAAATGATTTCATTGAGCCATTTTTAACACCAATGAAAAATTTATTCTAATAAACAGCTTACTCTGGAGTCTGCGATGAAAACCCTCAAGGCGATACTGTTACTTGGCCTGCTGACCAGTTCTGCTTCCGCGCTGGCGGAGAAGATCGGCGTGTCGATGGCCTATTTTGACCAGAACTTCCTTACCATTATTCGTCATGCCATCGATAAAGAAGCCAAAGCGCGCGGACTGGATGCCCAGTTTGAAGATGCGCGCGGCGACGTCGGCCGCCAGACCGACCAGGTGCAAAGTTTTATCAGCGCCGGCGTGGATGCCATCATCGTCGATCCGGTGGATTCTGCCAGCACACCACAGCTGACCAGACTGGCGCAGCAGGCGAAAATTCCGCTGGTGTACGTCAACCGCACGCCAGGCGATAAAACCCTGCCGCCCGGCGTGGTGTTTGTTGGTTCGGACGAACGCGAATCCGGCACGCTGCAAATGGAGGCGCTGGCTAAACTGGCGAATTATAAAGGTAACGTGGCGATCATGATCGGCAACCTGACCGATGCCGGCGCGCTGCAGCGCACCAAAGATGTCGAGCAGGTGGTGGCGAAATACCCGGGCATGAAAGTGGTACAGAAGCAGCCAGCAAATTATGCGCGCAACGAAGGCATGGACCTGATGCTCAACTGGATTGGCAACGGTGAAGCGATCGATATCGTCGCGGCCAATAACGATGAGATGGCGATTGGCGCGGCAATGGCGCTGGCAAAGAGCAATAAAAAGATTCTGGTGGGCGGCATCGACGCCACGCCGGACGGCCTGAAGGCTCTGGCGCAGGATAAGATGCAGGTGACGGTGTTTCAGGACGCCATCGGTCAGGGCAAAACCTCGGTAGACGTGGCGCAGAAGCTGATTAAAGGCGAGAAAGTGGCTTCACACGTGTGGATCCCGTTCGAGCTGGTGACCAAAGAGAATATGCAAAAGTACGTCGAGCGCAGCCAGTAGCAGACGGACACTGCGGGGGCGCGATTGTGGCGAGCTGAGTTGCCTGGTGCGCATCAATGCGCACCCTACAGATAGTCTGTGAAATTGTAGGGGCGCCATTTATAGCGACCTGGGTTGCCTGGTGCGCATGAATGCGCACCCTACAGGTAGTCTGTGAAATTGCAGGGGCGCCATTTATAGCGACCTGGCTCCTGGTGCGCATGAATGCGCACCCTACAGATATTCTGCGAACACTGTAGGGGCGTCATTTATGGCGACCTGGATTGCCTGGTGCGCATGAATGCGCACCCTACAGATATTCTGTGAACACTGTAGGGGCGCCATTTATGGCGACCTGGTTACAGGGCGCCCTGGTGCAGGCCGACGCAACCATCACTCGCGCAGTATCGCCATGACGATGATGTCGTGGTACTCGCCCTCGCGCAGGCAGGCTTTGCGCTTCACGCCTTCCTGCTCAAAGCCCAGGCGCTGATACAGACGCAGCGCGCGCTGGTTGTCGTGAAACACTTCCAGCTCAACGCGAATCACGCCCAGCCAGTTAAAGGCATAGTCGATACCGGTGCGGATCAGCCGCTCGCCGATGCCACGACCGCTAAACGCCGGATCGACGCCAATACCAAAACTGATGCTGTGACGCGTACGCGGGCGCTGTTCGGTAAACAGCGTCAGTTCGCCCACCATCTGCCCGTCGATTTCCGCCACAAAACCGATATAGCCTTCGCTGTCCATACGCTCGAATTTTTTCTGCCAGGTGGCGACGCTGGGAAACGGCAGCTGCGTGGTCCAGCGATACACCTCGGGATGACTGTATAAACGTTGATAGGCGGCGGCATCGCCCGGTTCGCGTCCGCGAATCTGCAAATCCATGTCGATAATCCCTGTTCAGTTGCACTAAGCTGTTAACTCTCACCGATCGGAAAGAGTGGCCTTATGTTGTATCGTCGTTTTGAACGTTTTATCAATATTTTTCAGGATGCCCCCACCGATTCCCCACCCGCCAGCGTGTGGCCGTTTTACCTCTATTATCTGCGTCAGGTGTGGCCAAGTTTTGTCGCGCTGCTGATTGTCGGACTGGCGCAGGCGCTGATCGAAGTGGCGCTGTTTAGCTATCTCAGCCGTATTATCGATCTGGTCAATCACACCACGCCCGCAACGCTGTTCAGCGATAACTGGCCGATTCTGCTGTGGATGGCGGCGGTGGCGCTGGTGCTGCGGCCGGTGGTGATCGCACTGCACGATATGCTGGTGCATCAAAGCATTAACCCCAGCATGACCAGCATGATCCGCTGGCAGCATCACAACTATGTGCTGCGGCAGAGCCTCAATTTCTTCCAGAACGATTTTGCCGGCCGTATCGCCCAGCGCATCATGCAAACCGGTAACTCGCTGCGTGACTCGGCGGTTCAGCTGGTGGATGCGATCTGGCACGTGGTGATTTACGCCGTGACCTCACTGGTGCTGTTCGCGGAAGCCGACTGGCGCCTGATGATTCCGCTAATCGTCTGGATTGTGGCGTACAGCCTGTCGCTACGCTTCTTTGTGCCGCGCGTTAAGCAGCGCTCGGTGGTGTCATCCGAGGCGCGCTCGAAGCTGATGGGCACCATCGTTGACGGTTACACCAATATCGCCACCCTGAAACTGTTTGCCCATAACGATCTGGAAAAACGCTATGCGCGCGACGCCATTCAGGAGCAGACCGACAAAACCCAGCACGCCAGCCGCATGGTGACCAGCATGGATATCACGCTGTCGACGCTCAATGGCCTGCTGATTGTCAGCACCTCCGGCCTCGCGCTGTGGCTGTGGAGCCAGTCGCTGATCAGCGTAGGCGCCATCGCGCTGGCCACCGGCCTGGTGATTCGCCTGGTGAACATGTCCGGCTGGATCATGTGGGTGGTGAACGGCATCTTCGAAAACATCGGCATGGTGCAGGATGGCCTGAATACCATTGCGCAACCGCTCAGCGTGCAGGATGCGCCGCAGGCGAAAAAGCTGCAGGTGACGCGCGGCCAGATCCGCTTTGAGGATGTGCGTTTTGACTATGGCGGCGGCCGCCAGGTGATTAACCGCCTGAATCTCAATATCAAGCCTGGCGAGAAAATCGGTCTGATTGGCCCGTCCGGCGCCGGTAAATCGACCCTTGTGAACCTGCTGCTGCGGCTGTATGACATCAACGGCGGGCGCATTCTGATTGACGATCAGGACATCGCGCAGGTCACACAGGCGAGCCTGCGCAGTCAGATTGGCATGATCACCCAGGATACGTCGCTGCTGCACCGCTCGATTCGCGAAAACCTGCTGTACGGTCGCCCGGATGCCAGCGAAGCCGAACTGCAGGCGGCGATTGTGCGCGCCCGCGCCGACGAATTTATCCCGCTGCTCTCCGATCCGCAGGGCCGTACCGGGCTGGATGCGCACGTCGGCGAGCGCGGCGTCAAACTCTCTGGCGGCCAGCGCCAGCGCATTGCCATCGCCCGCGTGCTGCTGAAAGATGCGCCGGTTCTGATCATGGATGAAGCCACGTCGGCGCTCGACTCGGAAGTAGAAGCGGCGATTCAGGAGAGCCTGGAGACGCTGATGCAGGGCAAAACGGTGATCGCCATCGCCCATCGCCTGTCGACCATCGCGAAAATGGACCGGCTGGTGGTGCTGGAAAATGGCGGTATTGTTGAGATGGGTAACCATCGCGAACTGCTGGCGCACGGCGGGCTGTACGCGCGCCTGTGGCAGCATCAGACCGGCGGATTTGTCGGCGTCGATTAATCGCCGCGCCGGTAAGGCAGGGCGTCGCGCGCTTCCTGTGCCCAGGCGTGTACCCCTGCCCGCTCCTGCTGCAGAAAATCCCCGACCGCATCACGCAGCCCCGGATGGCACAGATAGTGCCAGGAGTGGGTGAGTTGCGGTTCAAAGCCGCGCACCAGCTTGTGCTCGCCCTGCGCACCGGCATCAAAGCGCTGCAGCCCTTCGGCGATGGCGAAATCCATGCCCTGGTAGAAACAGGTCTCGAAGTGCAGCCGGTCAAACTCCGCCAGACAGCCCCAGTAGCGGCCATACAGCGTGTCGTCATCCACCAGACAGAAGGCCATGGCGGCGGGCTGCTGCTGTAGCGTGGCGATCACCACGCGAATCGCCTGCGGCATCCGCTCCGCCAGCAGGCTGAAGAAGGAGCGCGTCAGATAGGGACGCTGGCCGCGCACCGCGTAGGTGTTGGCGTAGCAGGTATACACAAAATCCCACTGATCTTCACGCAGCTCATCGCCACGATACCAGTTAAACGCAAAGCCGCTGCTGGCCACCTGTTCGCGCTCTTTGCGCAGCTGCTTGCGTTTGCGCGACATCAGCGTGTCGAGAAAGTCGTGAAAATCGCGGTAGCCGCGATTGTGCCAGTGATACTGCACGCCGAGGCGCGCCAGCCAGTCCGGCTGGGTTGCCAGCAGCGCGTTGGCGTGCGGCGTGGTGAAGTTGATATGTGCCCCGCTTAAGCCGTGCCGCTGCAACGCATCGGGCAGCGCCTCCAGCATCGGGATGATGGCCGTCTCGTCGCCCAGCAGCCGCGCACCGGTCACCGGGCTGAACGGAATGGCGCCGAGCCATTTGGGGTAATAGGCGATGCCGGCACGCTGGCAGGCATCGGCCCATGCGTGATCGAACACATATTCGCCCCACGAATTGCGTTTACGGTAGCCCGGCAGCGCCGCCCGCAGCCTGCCGTCTTCGCGCCACAGCAGATGATCCGGCTGCCAGCCGTTTTCCGCGCGCACGCTGCCACTCTCTTCCAGCGCGAGCAGGAAGGCGTGACGCAAAAAAGGTTGATTGTCAGGTAACAGCGCATCCCATTCGGCAGCGGTGATCTCCGCCAGCGATGACAGGTGAAGCAAAGGCATTGGTGGCTCCCGGCCAGCTTAAGGCGAACGCCTAGTTCAGCAGGTTTTGCCGCTGTGCGAAAGGTGCGGCGCACTGAATGTAAAGCGGGTCGTTGCGCCATGCTGCGCACATTGCTGTCGCGGCCCGTGCCACGATTTTTCACTTCGCCTGTGTATACTCACCCTTTTCCCTTGCAGGAAATACCATGGATCGTCTTGATTGTGATCGCATGTTTGTCGCCGTACTCGAAGTCGGCAGTTTTGCGGGTGCCGCCGCCCGGCTCGGCACCAGCAGCGGCCAGGCGTCAAAGCTGGTGTCGCGTCTGGAGCAGCAGCTTGGCGTGCAGCTGTTCAAGCGCAGCACACGGGCGCTGTCGCCCACCGAGATCGGCCGCGCCTATTACGAGCGGGTGAAAACCCTGCTGGAGGCGTTCGACGCGCTGGATGCCACGGTGCAGGAGAATGCCCGCTCGCCCACCGGCCGCCTGAAGATTAGCGCACCCGGCACCTTCGGCACCGCGGTGCTGGCCAGCGTGCTGGTGGCGTTCGCGCGTCACTATCCGCTGATTGAGCTGGACGTCAACTTCTCCGACCGCGCCGTGAATATCGTCGATGAAGGCTTCGATATGGCGATCCGCATCGGCAAGCTGGACGACAGCAGCCTGATTGCGCGCCGTCTGGGCGAGGTGCCGATTCGCCTCGCCGCCGCGCCCGGCTATCTGCTGCAGCACGGCACGCCGCAGCACTGGCGCGATCTGGCGACGCATCAGTGCATCAGCGACACCAACTTTCGCGATCCCTGGCACTGGCCGTTCGTTACGCCGTGTGGCGACAGCGTCAGCATGCCGATTCGCGGCCGCCTGTGCTTCTCCAACACCGAAGCCTGCCTGCAGGCGGCGCTGGCCGGCCTCGGCATTGCGCGTCTGCCCGGTTTTATCGCTGCACCGGCGCTGCAGCGGGGCGAAATCGTCACGCTGCTGGAGGACTTTGCGCCGCCAGCCATGGGCCTGTTTGCTCTGTATCCGCCCGCGCGCCATCTGGCGCAGAAAACCCGCCTGCTGATCGACTTTCTGGCCGAGCACTTCCGCCTGCATCCGCCCGGCTGATTCCTTCCATTCTGGAAACAATAAAAGCCGTTTTGCCCGGATTATCAGCATAACGGCAGCACGGTAAGCTGCTGACATCACTTCAGAGGAGCAGAGCGATGTTGGTAAACGGTAAGTGGAGCGCAGAGTGGCATCCGGTTCAGGCCACCGATAAACAGGGTGGCTTTGTACGCCAGACTTCCAGCTTTCGTCACTGGATTAGCGCCGATGGCAGCAGCGAATTTGCCGCCGAGCCGGATCGCTATCATCTGTATGTCGCGCTGATCTGCCCATGGGCCTCGCGCACGCTCATTGCGCGCAGCCTGAAAGGGCTGGAGCAGATTGTCAGCGTGTCGGTGGTTGAGCCGCAGCTTGGCGCGCAGGGCTGGCGCTTCGGCGATTATCCCGGTGCCGATCGCGACCCGCTGAACAACGCTGAGTATCTCCACCAGCTGTATACCCGCGCCGACGCCGACTTCACCGGGCGCGCCACCGTGCCGGTGCTGTGGGATAAAAAAAACCAGACCATTGTTAACAATGAGTCGGCGGATATTCTGCGCATGTTCAACAGCGGCTTTGGCGATCTGGCTGACAACCGGCTCGATCTCTACCCTGAGGATCTGCGCCCGGAGATCGACGCGCTGAACGCAACGATCTATCCGCGACTTAATAACGGCGTTTATCGCACCGGTTTCGCTACTACCCAGGTGAGCTATCAGCAGGCGTTTAATGAGGTATTCGAGCAGTTGGATGAGCTGGAGCAACGGCTGAAAGATGGCCGCACTTTTCTGCTGGGTGAACGACTGACCGAAGCCGATATCCGCCTGTTCGTGACACTGATACGCTTTGACGTCGCCTATCACGGCCTGTTCAAATGCAACCTGCGCCGCCTGCGCGATTACCCGCTGCTCGATCGTTATCTGAAGAGTGTGCTGGCGGTCTCCGGCGTGCGGCAAACGGTGAACATCGATCACATCAAACAGGGCTATTATTCGATTAAAGCGCTGAATCCCAACGGCATCGTGCCGGCGGGACCGGATTTGGCGGACTACGGTTTTTAAGGAGCAGGGCAATGGCAAAAGCGTTAGTGGTGTTTTTACATGGCGTCGGCAGTAATGGCGCGGATTTGGCGGTGCTGGGGCAACACTGGTCAGCGCTGCTGCCCGACGTGGCATTTGCCGCGCCCGATGCGCCCTTTCCCTTCGAGCACGCTATGGGCTATCAGTGGTTCAGCCTGACCGGCATCACGCCGGAAAACCGTCCGGCACGCGTACGGGCTGCGCGCGACGCCTTTGACGCCACGCTGCAGCAGCTGATGGCGCAGCACGCGATGGCCGGCGCATGGCAAAAGGTGATTCTGGTGGGATTCTCGCAGGGCTCGATCATGGCGCTGGATGCGCTGGCCTCCGGACGCTATCCGCTGGCTGGTGTGGTGGCCTTCTCCGGTCGCCTGGCCTTTGACGAGGCGCTCACGCCGCCGCCGCATGCCTCCGCGCTGCTGATTCACGGCAAAGCCGATGAGGTCATCCCGTTCAGCGAAACCGTCTCCGCCGCGCAGCGCCTGCAGAGCGCGGGCGTCGCGGTCACCGCACAGTATGAACCCACCACCGGTCACACCATTTCCAGCCACGGCGCGATGCAGGCAGCGGCCTACATCGCCCAGTGCCTGCAGGATTAAGGCCAGTAGCGCTGCAGCGCCTGCCACGCCTGACGCGCGACCGCTTCCGGCGGCTGTGCTTTGAGGCGATCGTTAAACACTTCGATGCCCACCGGACCGCGATAGCCTGCGCTTTTCAGCTTATCGACAAAGCGTTCCACTTCAATGATGCCGTCGCCGGGCAGTAAGCGCTGATGGCGCGCATAGTCGCTCAGCGCCTGCTTTTCCTGCGGTGGCATCTGCGCCATATCGCACAGCTGCACTTCATAAATGCGGTCGGCCGGAATGCCGTCGAGCTGAGAGGCATCGCCACCGCGTGCGCAGATGTGGAACAGATCGACCACCAGCCCGATATTGGGCTGATCCAGCCGCTGCAAACGCTGCCACGCCAGCGGCAGCGTATTGTCGACGCTGCACCACGCCATCGGTTCATACATGATGCGCATGTTATAGCGCGCGGCTTCCGAGGCCAGCCAGCGCAGATCTTCATCAATGCGCTCCGCAACGCAGTCTTCGCGCGTGGTCGCCGGCGCCTGAATGGTATCGCAGCCCAGCGATTGCGCGACGCGAATGAAATCACGCAGTTCGGCGCGCTTTTGCAGCCGTTCGCTGTCCGGCGCGCCGGTAAAGTCACGCAGCACCTGCAGATTGGTAAAGCCCAGGTTTAGCTGCGCGGCCAGCGCCGCCGTGTGCTCAGTAACCTCTTCCCGCCATATTTCAACCTGATCGAACCCGGCGGCACGCGCCGCCTGCAGCTTATGCGCCGATTCACCGTTTAACAGCACCAGGTTAAGGAATTTCGGGTTTGCAGACATCAACAGCTCCTTAATCGTCCGGATAAAGCGGTGACAGAGGCTGTGCGCCACCCGCACAGCATCCTGATCAGTATCCCCCTCTTAAGGGTGATTTCAAGCGTGTCGTTTAGCCCAGCAGGTTCACCACGGCGAAACCGGCAAAGGTCATCAGCAATGAACCGATGACATGCACCATCACGCTCGACATTGCCCACAGGTATTTTCCTGATTGTAGCAACACCACGATCTCGGCCGAGAAGGTCGAAAACGTCGTCAGCCCGCCGCACAGGCCGGTGACGATCAGCAGTTTCCATACGGGATCGATGTGCGGATTGCGCACAAACCACGCCATCGCCGCGCCAATAATAAAGCCACCGACCAGATTAACGATCAGCGTACCTGGCGGCAGGTTGGGGAATAACGTATTGAAACGCAAAGAGATAAGCCAGCGCAGCGTGCAACCGATGGCACCACCGATCATGACCGCGAACAGCGACTTCAGCATAGTCTGGAGCTCCTGAATTGAGATACGCGCAGGGCCGCGGCAGGACAGAAACTACACCTGACACACCGCCGTCTCCCGCGCAGGGATAAGCAAGTTGTCAGGCGTCATCAGCCGTCTGTAACCAGAGGGCGGTTGGGTAAGGTGGCACGCCATCACCTCAGAGGCACGATAATACGCTGGCGCGGCGGAGGTGACAATATTCACCTGCCGTCAGCGTATCGTCGGGAACAATTATGTTTTACCGTGGCAGACATCATCAGCGAGGAGATTCCGATGCGTACCCTGATTTTTGATACTGATATCGGCGTGGATGACGCCTTTGCGCTGGCGTATGCGGCGCGCACGCAGCAGCTGCTGGGCATCACCACGGTGTTTGGCAATGTCGCGGTTGGCCAGGCGGTAAAAAATGCCCGGCTGTTCTGTGCAAAGATGAACATCAGCGCGCCGGTGTATCGTGGCTGTGCGCGTCCGCTGGCGCTGGCCCCTTCCGCACCGGCTACCCTGCACGGCGCAGACGGTCTCGGCGATGCCTTCGATAACCCGTATAGCGATGCCGCCGACAGCGCGGTGCAGTTCATCATTGATAGCGTACGCGCGCAGCCGCACGCGATTACCCTGGTGGCAATCGGGCCGCTGACCAATATCGCCTGCGCCATCAACCAGGCGCCAGACATCATTCCGCTGGTGAAAGAGCTGGTGATCATGGGCGGCGCGTTTGGCACCGACGGCCACGCCGGTAACGTGACGCCGTTCGCTGAGTTCAATATCTGGAAAGATCCGCATGCCGCCGATCAGGTGCTGGCCTCGGCGCTACCGGTGGTGATGCTGCCGCTGGATGTGACGCACAAGGTGCTGATCAGCGGAGAGGAAGTGCGCCAGCTGAATCAGCCGGTGTTGAGTGCCATCTGCCGGCCTTATCTGGCTTACAGCCTGCAAAAAGAAGGATTTGATGGCATGGCGCTGCACGATACCCTGACGCTGTCGTGGCTGGCGCTGCCGCAGGCGTTCAGCGTGACGACAGCGCCGGTGCGCGTGGTGACCGAAGGCATCAGCCGCGGCCAGACGCTGCAGCGCGTGAGCACCCTCGCCTCGCGCGACGATCCATTCGCCGGCCTGCGCGCCCAGCGGTTGTGTCTGGGCGTCGACGCCGAGGCGGTACGGCAACATTTTTTTGCCACACTGCGCGCCTGACACTCTCTAGCGGGCGAAATGGATGACGCCTTTGATCAGCTCAGGGTTGTTGATCACCCCGGGCTCAAAAGTCTCGGCCAGCGTCGAGAAGTCGTAATGGCGGTTGAGCATCATATCGGCCCGCAGCTGACCGCTGGCCATCAGGGCGCGCACCTTGTCGAAGTCTTCCCGCGTGGCGTTGCGGCTGCCCAGCAGCGTGGTCTCCTTTTTGTGAAACTCGGTGTCAGGGATCACCAGATCGCCTTTGTGCAGGCCAACAAACACGATGGTGCCGCCGTGACGAATCAGCTGCACGGCGCTGTTCATCGCCGCCGGGCTGCCGGTGGCGTCAATCACTTTGCCGGCCAGCCGTCCGCCAAACTCTGCGCGTAGCGCGGCCGTAAAATCCGCCGCCAGCGGATCGATCGTCGCCAGCTGCAGCTGCTGCGCAACGTGCGCGCGCCGCTGCGCGCTGGTATCGGCCACCACCACCTGCGCACCGGCTGCGGCGGCAATCGCCGCGACGCCCAGGCCAATCGGTCCGGCCCCGACCACCAGCACCTGCTCATCGGCGACCAGCGCCGCGCGTCGTACCGCATGGGCGCTGATGGCAAAGGGCTCAATCAGCGCCGCTGCTTCGGGCGCCACATCATCAACCGCCAGCAAATTAGTGTCCGGCACGCTGAGAAACTCGCAAAAACCGCCGTCCTGATGCACGCCAATCACTGAAATCTGTTCACAGCAGTTGGTTTTGCCGCTTAAGCAGGCGTCGCAACCCTGACAGGCCACGTAAGGAATCAGCGCCACGCGCTGCCCTGGCTGAAAACCCTGCGCCGCCGCGCCCAGCGCCACCACTTCACCGCACAGCTCATGACCGAGCACGCGCGGATAGGAGAAAAACGGCTGATTGCCAGCCCAGGCGTGAATATCGGTGCCGCAAATGCCGGCGGCAATCGGTTTAATCAGAACTTCGTGCGCGGCAGGCGTCGGTACGCTGCGCTGCTGCCACACCATGCTGCGCGGCTCGGCGACCACCAGCGTTTTCATATTCGTCATCGTTTCCTCCTGGCTGTTCACGCAGTTATGGCGAAAATCGACCGCGGCGGGAGGTTGCGCTGTACGAAGTGTGAGTCAGCGCGATTTTTTTGGGCTTTGTGTGGTTTTTAATGCATAAAAAACCGGAGGGCCGTATGAGCCGAAGTCAGAATCTGCGCCAGAACGTCATCAATCAAATGCTGGAAGCCATTGCCCGCCGCCATGTGCGCTCGCCGCTGCCCCCGCAGGCGGCGCTGGCCGAGATGTTTAATATCAGCCGCACCACGGTGCGGCACACGCTGCAGCATCTGCATCAGCGCGGCGTGCTGGAAAAAGTGGCTGAGACCTACGTGATCGTGCGCGATCCCTGCGAGGAGGATGGATTTAGCGTACTCAGCCCACCGATCGACCAACAGGCGGTGCAGTTTGAGCAGGCGTTTTTTAACCTGATTAATCAGCGCTTGCTGATGCCAGGCGACAGTTTTACCGAACTGCAGCTGGCGCAGCAGGTGCGGGTCAGCCCGGTGGTGGTGCGCGAGTTCCTGCTGCGCTTTATGCGCTATAACCTGCTGGAACCGGTTAAGCGCGGCCACTGGCGAATGAAGAAATTCGATCAGGAGTACGCCGAAAAGCTGTTTGAACTGCGCGAAATGCTGGAAACGCACGCGCTGACCCGCTTTCTTAACCTCGCCGCCGGTGATGAACGCTGGGTGCAGGCGCGCGATCTGCTGGATCGTCATCGCGCGCTGCGCGACACCATCGCCAGCAACTACCGCCAGTTTGCCGCGCTGGATAAAGAGATGCATACGCTGATTCTCTCCGCCGCCAACAATCCGTTTTTCAACCAGTCACTGGAAATTATCTCTGTGATTTTTCACTCGCATTATCAGTGGGATGAAAGCGACCTGAAACAACGCAACATCGTCGCGCTGGAGGAGCATATGGCGATTCTCACCGCGCTCATCAGCCGCCAGGATGTGGACGCGCTGTGCGCGCTGCATGCGCATCTCAGAACCGCCAAACACTCAATGATCCGCTCTATCCGGCAGTACAATTAAAAACCGATTAAAAACCACAAAGCATAAGCGCCCGCACGAATCAGAAACATGTTTGCAACATCTCCCGCGGTTTACTTCTAGTCTCGAAGGCAGCCCCTTAGGGCAGCCCGTTTCGCTGCCGCAGGAACCCCAAGACTGATAACGATAAGTACCCGAACCTGGGAGGTTGCAATGGAAAATACATCAACGCGCGGCGGCACCACCGCGCCAGCACCCGAGCACGCCGGACAGGATTATGTGCCGGCGCGCGCCGATGTGGTGCGCTCTCCGCGCATCCGTAAGATTCAAATCACCGCCATGCTGCTGCTGCTGTTCGCCGCCATCATCAACTACCTTGACCGCAGCTCGCTGTCGGTAGCCAACATGACCATCCGCGAGGAACTGGGCTTATCGGCCACCGAGATTGGCGTGTTGCTGTCGGCGTTTTCGCTGGCCTACGGTTTAGCCCAGCTGCCGTGCGGCGCGCTGCTCGATCGCAAAGGCCCGCGCATTATGCTGGCCATCGGCATGTTCTTCTGGTCACTGTTCCAGGCGGCGGCCGGGCTGGTGCATAACTTCACACAATTTGTGCTGGTGCGCATCGGGCTGGGCATTGGCGAAGCGCCGATGAACCCGTGCGGCGTGAAGGTGATTAACGACTGGTTCAACATCAAAGATCGCGGTATGCCGATGGGGATGTTTAACGCGGCGTCGATGATTGGTCTGTCGGTGGCACCGCCGATTCTGGCGGCGATGATGCTGGTGATGGGCTGGCGCGGCATGTTTGTCACCATCGGCGTGCTGGGCATGTTTCTCGCCATTGGCTGGTATCTCACCTATCGCGACCGGGATAACAACAAGCTGAGCGGTGAAGAGATTCACTATCTGCAGGCGGGCAGCGTGGCGTCACGCAAAGAGCCGCTGAGTTTCGCCGAGTGGCGTGGGCTGTTTAAGCAGCGCACCATGTGGGGCATGATGATTGGCTTCAGCGGCATCAACTATACCGCGTGGCTGTACATCGCCTGGCTGCCGGGCTATCTGCAGTCGACCTATCATCTGGATCTGAAAAGCACCGGCCTGCTGGCCGCCATTCCTTTCCTGTTCGGCGCGGCGGGCATGCTGCTCAACGGTTACGTGGTGGATTCACTGGTGTGTCGCGGTTTTGACGCGGTGAAAGTGCGCAAGGTGTCGATTGTCAGCGGCATGCTGCTCTCCGCGGCCTTTACCACCTTTGTGACGCGCGCCACCGACACCACCAGCGCGGTAACGCTGATTGGGATGGCGCTATTCTGCATTCACTTTGCCGGTACCTCATGCTGGGGCCTGATCCACGCTAACGTCACGGCGCGCATGACGGCGTCAGTGGGCAGTATCCAGAACTTTGCCAGCTTCGTTTTCGCCTCTTTTGCGCCAGTAATTACCGGCTGGGTGCTGGATACCACCAAATCGTTCAGCCTCGCGCTGATGATATGTGCGGGCGTCACGGTGGTCGGCGCGCTGGCTTACCTGCTGCTGGTCAGAAAACCGATCACCGATGGGGTGTAACACCAGGGTTTCTGCTTAATCCTCTTCTCCGGGTGCGCAGGTTATGCGCACCCTTTCTTCATCCGCCCGCCACACCTATTCCAGCCGCCGCGTTATCGCCTGATTCTGCATCTGATCAGATAAATTAAACTGCATGATGGCAATTACTATCCAGCACCATTAAGCCCAAAATAAGGAAAATATACCGCTAAACACGCCGGTAATAGTTATTATTTTAAGACAAAACTCAAAGACGAATATTATAAACCACCACCCTCAATGTATTATTATCCATTAATGCATTAACGAAGATGAATTAATTAGCCACAGTAAACTTTTGTGGATTAGATCAAAGTTTGACCGGATAATTTAACTTACCGTTCAGTCACTATTAATGTTCAGGTATGAGCGTGGTGACCAAATGGATTTACAACGCAAGGCCCTTTTTATCTCTTTTGATGCTGTGGCATTATCGGGTATTACGGTAGAAGCCACTAAAATTGCCGTTCGTTTACGCGAGCAGGGAATCACCTCCTTTCTTGATATCGGCTACGACATAAAAATTGATAAGGGAAATTTCGGACGCCCCTATTCCGAAAATGAAATCAATTCGCTGCAGCATCATTTTACCTTAGTCCGGCACGATGAAATTCGTCAGGTGGAAGGTTATAACCCGGCCTTTCTGCAATATATTCATGACGTGCTGATTAAGCATAGCCAGACGCTGGATGCCGCCGCAGAGAAAATCCTGGTGCAGCAGACGGAAAAGATGGCACAGGCGGTGGCAAACGCGCTGTGCGCAAAATGGCAGGCGCTGGATATCAATTATTTAATCATTGAGAACGGGACGCTGCCGGATAATATTATTTTTACCCGCGCGCTCTATCTGGCGATTACGCAATACGGCGCCGCAAAACAGCTCGGCCGGTTTGTGTTGTGGCGCGACCATGACCTGATGTGGAACAGCGAATCCACCTCATCGCGCTACGGCAATGCGCCCTGGCCACATGCCGTCAGGCCACAGCCCTCGCCGCATATTACCTACGTCACGCTGAACCAGGCACTGGCCTCACAACTGGCGGCCTGGTGCGAAAATCAGGTCGAAATCGAGGTGATGCGTAATACCTATCCTTTTGACCCGAGTCATCCGCGCAAAGATTTACGCCGCCAGTTTGGGTTGCTGGCGCAGGACAAGGTGATTGCCCGCACCACGCGAATTATTCCGGCTAAGCGACTCGATCGGGATATTCACCTGTTGCATGCGCTGAACAGTGAACTTATCGCGCAGCATCAGCCACAGCGCGTTTATTTAATGGTCGCCGGCGATCCGCTGGAAGACAGCGTGCATTATCACGCATTAAAGCAGTTAATTAGCCGGTTCCAGCTGGAGCGTTACGTCATCTTTTTTGGCGCGTTAAATCACGACTTCATGGAGCGTAATCCACAGGCCACCACCATTCAGGATCTTTATCACGCCTGCGATGTGGTGTCGTTTTTAACCGCATGGGATTACGACAGCTACGGTAATCCGATTGGCGAGGCGATCAGCCATCAGCGCTGTTATATCGCCACCCGCTATGAATATTATCACGAGGTGTATGGCCAGTACGGTTTTGAAGGCGAACTGATGGCGATTTCCGCCAGCCATGATGGCCTGCCGGATGCCGATTTTATTCAGCGCGTCAGTGCCTTATTACAGGATGACGCACGCCGCGACGCCATCGCCACGCGCAATTATCAGAAAGGAAAATCCCTGCTGTCGGATCACATCTTCCGGCAGATATTTAATGTGTAGTTAAGGAGTGACTATGGATAACCGTTGTTTTATTTCTGTCGTGCTGCCGGTTTATAACGAGGCAGCACGTATTAACGCGGTGCTGGAATCAATATTGCAGCAGCGTTCACCCGGCGGATTGTTTAATTTTGATAATCTGGAAGTGATCATGGTGGATAATAATTCCACCGATAACTCGGTCGCGCTGATTGAAGCCTTTGCCGCGCAGCATCCGCAGCTGACAATTCATCAGCTGCAGGAGACGGTGCAGGGCGTCTCTTCGGCGCGGAAAAAAGGCATGGATTTCGCCTCACAGCGCGCCGGTCTGCGCGACGAGGCCAGCGGTTTTCAGCGCAAACATTACATTCTCTCTGCCGATGCGGACTGCACCGTTGATGCACTGTGGATCGACGAACTGGTCGGCACCATGATTGCGCAAAACGGCGATCTGGGCACCTGTAACTACTACTACGAAACCGCGGATTTCCACGAGCGCCCGCGGCTGTATGCGGAGATTGATAAAACGCTGCGCTGCCGCCACGCTTCCTTCTCCCTGTTTGGCGGCTTTCCGGACGGCAAAGGCTTTGGCGTCGAAAAGCAGCTGTACGATGAAGTGGGCGGCATTGAGATTTTTTACCAGCTGAAAAACGGTGAGTTTGTCGAGCATCTGTCAGACGACTGGGATTTTGGCATCAAGGTGATCGCCGCCGGCGGCAAACCGGTGTATGCGCCCAACTCCCGCGTGCAGATCAACAGCCGCCGGGTGGATAATCTGCTGCACGAAGTAATTGAAGGCGTGGCCTACGGCCATAACGGCACCATCATCATGAAAGATGTGCGACCCACGCTCACCGCACTGACGCCGTTCACCGATGTCAGCGCAGAGCAGGCGCAGCAGGCGTGGCACTACTCGATTAAAGATTACGTGCCAAAAAATCTGGTGCTGCCGGTGCTGCTGAATCCGTCGCTGCTGCGCGACAACGCCGCGGTGATTGATTTCTTCACGCCAGAGGTGGCTGAACGCCTGTTCGACCGCATTCACAGCATAATGCTGGAGATGAGCGTGACCGATTTCCTGCCGATTCACAGCTACAAAACCCCGGCGTTTCGCCTCTATTTTGAATTCCGCCATGAGCTGTTTGCCGCGCTGCGTCGTGCCGTCGGCGCAGAGATTGGCGAGCCACCGCCGCTGCCGGCCTGCTTTGCTCAGGTAACGGAAAATGATTTCGCCCGCTTTGTCTGGTATTACTGCGAAGATCGCGAATCCGGTGAGGCGCATAACTACTTTGCAAACGGCGGGGTGTTCTGATGCGTGCTGCCTGGCTGCAATCCCTGCAGGATATCGATCGTCACTATCCTCGCCCGGCCATATGCGAGGTGCTTAGCCGGCCGGAAAACGCCGATTTGCTGGAATACGTGGTGCATGATCCTTTTGGTTGCCATGTATTTCCCGGTGATATTGACGATTTCCCGCTGCCGAATTTTTTCCGCGCCATGCAGCACAGCCTGAGCCATGCGCCGCAAATTCATCTGTGGGCGTATATCCCTACCTGCCGCTACAAGTGCCACTTTTGCCAGTTTCCTACGGTGATTGTAAATCCGCAGTCGCCGCGCGCACCTGAGCTGTTCCGCGATATCGTCGATCGCAACATTCAGGAGGCGAAACTGTGGCTGGCGCAGCTGCCGGCACTGGGTGAAGTGCCGGTGGGTGAGTTCAACCTGTTCGGCGGCACGCCCTCGCTGCTGCCACCGGATGAGCTGCGGCGCTTAATGGATTTTTACCGCAACCATTTCAACTTCCGCGAAGCCACGCTGCGCTTCGAAGGCGAGCCCGGCACGCTGACGCGCGAATTCCTCGCGCAGCTGCGCGAACTGGGCTTCAGCAAACTGTCGTTTGGCGCGCAGTCATTCTCAGATCGCCTGATCAAAGGCTGTGGTCGCCTGCACAGCGCGGATGCCTGCTACAAGGTGATTCGTGATGCGCGCGAGCTGGGCTTCGCCCTGGTCAGCGTCGACCTGATGTATGGCCTGCTGGGACAAACGGTGGACGACGTGCGTGACGATCTGCAGCAGGCGCGCGCGCTTGACCTGTCGCATCTGGTGTTCACCAAGCTGCACATGAAGCCGTTCGCCGAGAGCCGCACCGGCGTGTCGGCGGAGGGAGAAAATGCCTGGCAGCGTAAGAATGCGGCGATGCCCAGTCTGGGTCAGCAGTATCAGATGCGCGCGCTGGCCGAGCAGTGGCTGGATGGCGATTACCTTGAACATCCCACCATGTATTTCCACCATCGCAGCGCACCGCCGGAGAAGTGGAAAGCGATCATTACCGATCTCGACCAGCAGGCGCCGGAAGTGGCGATTGGCCTTGGCGGCAGCTCCAAATGTGCCGGCGCGGAGCTGATTAACCTGACCGACTACGCCGATTATCAGCGCGCACTGGATAACGGTGAGCTGCCGATCGCCTCGGTGCGCGGTATGTCGCCGGATCAGCAGGCCATCAACGGCTGCAAGATGGCGCTGTCAACGCTGATTCCGCTCGACGATGTGCTGTTTCAGCAGAAGTTTGGCGTCAGCCTGTTTGCCCAGCCGACCATCGCCCGTGCGCTGCGTGAGTTGCAGCAGCGCGAGTTAGTGCACAGCGATGGCCGCTACGTCACGCTCACCCCCGCCGGCCGCGTGCTGGTAGAAGCCATCATCAATACCCAGTTCGACTAAACCGCCCTTACCTCTCAACGGCACGCGACGGCGTGCCTGGAGCCTGTTATGTCCCAGTCTGTTTATAGCTTTTTTTATATCGCCATCGACACCGAAGCGGGCGTCACCGCTGAACAGTTTGAAACCTTCGTGCGCGAAAAAGGCGTGCATCTGCCCTGCTATCCCGGCTGGCGCTGGACGCTGTTTCGCGGTCTGCGCGGCGAGCGCGTCGATCAATACCTGATGCTGTTTGAAATGAAAGATGCGGCACAGCGCGCGCGCTTTATGCAGGATGACGGGGAACTTACCGCCGAGGCAGAGCACTTCTGGCATCTGCATCCCGACGCGGACGCGCTGCTCAGCGAGTGGCGCCAGCTGGCGACCTTCGCGCGACGCCCGACAATTTTCACCCATTTCGATCTGCTGGCAGAGAATCCTCACAGTACGCTGCCGGGTGGCCCGCGATTTGATGCCCGCAGCGGCACCGCGCGCATTCTCGGTACCCACTATCTGGCGCTGCGACCGGGCGTGCAGCCGCAGGAATTTGAGCAATTCATCGCGCAGAATGCCGCGCATATCGTTGATTATCCCGGCTGGAAGTTTCATCTGCTGAAAGGTCACAGCGGCAACCGGCTGGACGGCTATGTGGTGATGATGGAGATTGAGAGTGAAGCGGCGCTGAATGTGTTTTATCCGCAGCCTGATATCGCCACCGCCAGCGCGGCTGACTTTGCGCGCGCGCACCGGGATACCAAACAGATGTATGAAGAGTGGAAGCAACTGGCGTCCTTTTCCGGTTCGCCGCAGCTGTATACCGATTATCTCGCCGTGGCGGAATGCGGCACGCTGAAGTGAGTGCAGGCGGCGCGTTCTGCTCATTGCTGAAACGCGCCGCCGGTTTTCTCCGTTACGACTGGTAATAATACACCGCTTCAAAAGGCCGCAGGTACGTCAATGCCCCAGGCGGCGATGCCTCATTGTAATTACTCATCAGCACCTGCCAGTTGCCTTCAACTTCCGGCAGCAGCAAGGGCTGCGCGCTGTGACTCAGGTTCGCCACCACCAGCAGGCTTTCACGCGGCGAATTGCGACGATAACACCAGATGTGTGACGCTTGCGGTGCCAGATCCTGATAATCGCCCTCGGTGAAGATAGCGTAACGCTTACGCAGCCGAATCAGCGTTTGGTAGCCATAGAACACCGAGTTGCTGTCGAGCAGCGCGTTAGCCGCGTTGATCAGCGTATAGTTATCCGCCACGCCTATCCACGGCTCACCCCGCGTGAAGCCGGCATTGGCGCTGCTGTCCCACAGCATCGGCGAGCGGCTGTTGTCGCGCGATTTGCTGGCCAGAATCGCCAGGATTGCCGCCTCCGGCTTGCCCTGCGCCAGCCACGCAGCGTGGATGTTGTGGCTCTCAATGTCCTGATACTGCTCAATGCGGGTAAAATGAGGGTTGGTCATCCCCAGCTCTTCGCCCTGATAGATATAGGGCGTGCCCTGCATGCCGTGCAGCAACATCGCAAAGCATTTTGCCGAGGCGATGCGCAGCGCACCTTCATCACCAAAGCGCGTGACGATACGCGGCTGATCGTGGTTACACCAGAACAGCGCATTCCACGCCACGTCATGCATCCCGCGCTGCCACTCCCCAAAAATTGCCTTGAGCTGAACGAAGTCCGGTGCCGCCAGCGTCCATTTGTCGCCCTGGGGATAATCCACCTTGAGATGGTGGAAGTTAAAGGTCATCGACAGCTCGTTTTGCGCCAGCGAAGCATAGCGCTGGCAGTTGGCCAGCGTGGTCGAGGACATTTCTCCCACCGTCATCAGCCTACGCGGCGTGAACACATCGCGGTTGAACTCCTGCAGGTAGTCATGGATGCGCGGGCCATCGGTATAGAACCGCCGCCCGTCATGGCCGGGCAGATCGTCGCTAAAATCCTGATGCTTCGACACCAGGTTGATCACATCAAGCCGCAATCCATCGACGCCTCGATCCGCCCAGAAGTGGCATACCTGCTTTAACGCCTCGCGCACCGCCGGGTTTTCCCAGTTGAGATCGGCCTGCTCCGGCGCGTACAGGTGCAGATAGTATTGCTGACGCCGTTCGTTCCACGCCCAGGCGCTGCCGCCAAACTTAGACTGCCAGTTATTGGGCGGCGTGCCGGGCACCCCGTCGCGCCAGATATAGAAATCGACGTACGGCTGCTCACCGGCTTCGGCACGCTTAAACCAGGCGTGCTCGGTCGAGGTGTGGTTGAACACCATATCCAGCACCATGCGCATACCGCGCCGGTGCGTCTCCGCCAGCAGGTGGTCAAAGTCGGCCATGGTGCCGTAGGCGGGATCGATGGCGGTGTAATCCGCCACATCGTAACCGTTATCGATCTGCGGCGACACATAGATCGGCGTCAGCCACAGCGCATCGACGCCCAGCTGCTGCAGATAATCCAGCCGCTGGATCACACCGTTGAGATCGCCGGTGCCGCGCGCCCCGCTGTCCTGAAAACTTTTAGGATAGATTTGGTAGATCACCGCCTGGCGCCACCAGGGATATTCAGCGTGCCTGTTCATGTTGCACCTCTGCCTGGCTGATGATGGCGGTTGCCGCTTTTCGTTTGGTGATGATGATGGTCAGCAGCAGCGGAACCAGAATCGCCACCAGAATCGCCAGCGAGTAAACCGTCCAGTACTGTGGCTGAATCGAGAGGATGCCCGGCAAGCCGCCTACGCCGATGCCGTTGGCCATCACGCCGTTGAGGCCGCACAGCAGCGCCGCCAGCGCAGAGCCAATCATGGCGCACAGCATGGGGTAGCGGTACTTGAGGTTGACGCCGTACATCGCCGGCTCCGTTACGCCGAGCCACGCTGAAATGGCGGCCGGCACGGTGAGGTCGCGTTCAGCACGATCTTTGTTAGCGATAATGATGCCGACCACCGCTGCACCCTGTGCAATATTGGACAGCGCAATCAGCGGCCACACCGGCGTGCCGCCCATGCTCTGAATCATCTGCAGATCAACCGCCAGCGTGGTCTGATGCACGCCGGTGATCACCATCGGCGCATACAGGAAGCCAAACAGCGCGGCACCAATCGGCGCGAAGCTGCCGGTCATCAGATGACGCACCGCGAAGGCGATGCCGTCGCCAATCAGACGGCCAAATGGGCCAATCAGGCTGTGGGCGAGGAAAACCGACAGCAGCAGCGCACACACCGGCACCACCACCAGCGTCAGATAGGCGGGCACGATACGTTTTAGCGCCAGTTCGATTTTTGCCAGCGCCAGCCCGGCCAGCAGCGCCGGAATCACCTGCGCCTGGTAGCCGACCCGATCAATGCTAAACCAGCCGAAATTCCACACTTCCGGCACCTGGCTGCCAATCAGATACGCATTCATCAGCTGTGGTGAAACCAGCGTAATGCCCAGCACAATCCCAAGGATTGGCGTACCGCCCAGCTTGCGCACCACCGACCAGCAAATCCCCACCGGCAAATAGAAGAAGATCGCTTCGCCAATCAGCCAGAGGAAATCGTACAGCCCTTTCACACCGGGATAGAGCTGCACCAGGGTTTTATCATCCGCCACGGCAATATCGCCGAGCACGTTACGGAAACCGAGAATTAAACCGCCGCTAATTAACGCCGGTAATAACGGGAAAAATATCTCGGCAAAATGGGATAATAATGCCTCGTGCCATTTCATCTGGCTGCGCGCCGCAGATTTAATCTGCTCTTTAGAGGTCTCACTAATATTTAGTGCTTCTACTAACGCTTTATAATAAGTGTCAACTTCGGTTCCAATAATTACCTGAAACTGTCCGGCAGAGTTAAAGCATCCTTTAACGCCGGGCGTGGCGCGGATGGCCTCTGGATCGGCCTTGTCGACATCCTGCAGCACAAAGCGCAGGCGGGTAATACAGTGCGAAAGTGACAGAATATTTTCCCGACCGCCCACGCGGTCAATGAGATCGTTAATGATCTCGCGACTGATGGTTTTCATTATCATCCCTTATTTCCATGCCGGAATCGGCAGTGGACGATAATACGCCGCTGCTTTTAATTTTAACTATAGCAAAGCGAGGGAATTAGTTGGCGATCACAAAAATATTTACGTAATACATTGCAGGAAAATTAACTTAACAATAATTATTTAACCTGATAACTAAATCTGCGCCATATAAATATAAATTCGGGACATTTCGTATTGTTGAATATTTATTTAAACGGTAGCGCGGTGGCTGTGCAACGTTTGCCACCGCGCAGCAATGCGTCAGACGATGCGGTGGCGCAGACGACCAATCTTCTCAATTTCCACTTCGATCTCATCGCCAGGGAACATAAACAGCGGTGGCGTACGCTTTTTCCCCACGCCGCCCGGTGAGCCGGTGATGATGACATCGCCCGGTGACAGCGGACTAAACGCCGAGATGTATTCAATGATCTTCGCCACCGGATGCACCATGCTGGCCGTGGTATCGTTCTGCACTTCACGCTGATTCAGCCAGGTTTTGATCGCCAGCTGCTGCGGGTCCGGGATGTCGTCGGCGGTGGTCATCCACGGGCCAAAGCCGCCGGTTTGCTGCCAGTTTTTGCCTGCGGTAAACCAGGTGAACTGCATGTCGCGCACCGTGGCATCCATAAAGCAGCTGTAGCCCGCCACATGCTGTAGCGCATCGGCGGCTTTTACCTGATAAGCCGCTTTGCCGATGATCACCGCCAGCTCGCCTTCGTAATCAAATTCAGCCGTGGTCGCCGGTTTAAGCAGGGCCTGCTCGTGCCCAGCCAGCGAATCGGCAAAGCGCACGAATAGCGTCGGCGCGTCGAGCGTGGCGGCAAACTCCTGGCGCTTGTCGGCATAGTTCATACCAACGCAGAAGACTTTGCCTGGGTTTTCCACCACCGGCAGGAAGCGAATCGCGCTGAAGGCATAGTCCACCGGCTCGCTCAGGTATCCCTGCAGGTCACTCAGGCCACCGCGCTGCAGCAGAGTTTTCAAATCCGGACAGCTGTCGCCCAGCCGCGCACCGAGATCGATCACGCCGTCGGGTTGCACGATGCCATAACTTTTTCTTGCCTGGTCAATAAGAGAAAAACTGCACAGCTGCATGATGGCCTCAATGTTATAGAGAATTTGCGCGCAGGTTATCAAAAGCCAGACGGAAAAGCGGTATGACCTGAGGGTAAAGTAATTAATGTTTGTGAGTTTTGGTGACAGAGATGCGCAGAGGGGGTCGGCGCCGGGTGATAACCACAGGTCGATCCCTGACCGCGATTATCGAGGGTTTCTGGCGGAGCGCTTAGTTTAAGGCGCCCGGCGGTACGTGTTTGAAGGTCTCAACATAAGAGCGAAACACGGAGCGGAAAAAACGTTTCATGGTGCACCTGATACAAAAATTGTTGAAGAATTACGCGAAAATTATAACGCCCGCGCATTTTTCACGCAATTATTTTTGAACCAGATCACAAAAACGCGCCCACCTCAGGGTGCCAGACGTTAACGGAACAGCCCTAAGTGCTCAATCAGGATGGTGCAGCCAATACTGATCAGTACCACGCCGCCCAGCACTTCCGCCCATTTGCCCATTACCGGACCGATAAAGCGGCCGACCAGCACACCGGTGGTCGCCATGATAGTGGTAGCCGCACCGATGGTGAGCGCGGTGAGCACAATGTTAACCTGCAGGAACGCGAGGCCAACCCCCACCGCCAGCGCATCGAGGCTGGTCGCTACCGCCGTCAGCGCCAGTACCATAAAGCCGTGGCGCTGCGGCGCTTCACACGGCTCGTCGGCCGTCTGACGGAAACCTTCCATGATCATGCGGCCACCAAGAATGCCCAGCAGACCAAATGCCACCCAGTGATCCCACGCCATAATGTAGTGGCTGGCGGCCAGCCCGATGGCCCAGCCCACCAGCGGCGTCAGCATTTCAATGACGCCAAAAATCAGCCCTGTGCGTAATGCTTCTTTGAAGCCCGGACGATACAGCGACGCGCCTTTGCCCAGTGCTGCAGCGAAAGCGTCCATCGACATACCAAAGGCCAGAATCAGGGTTGCGATAAATGTCATGGTTTTCAGTCAATGCGGTGAAATAAGACGATTAAGCCTGCACTTTGTCCGCATATCGGGTTCAGTAATGAAAAAGTGCGCGCAGTCTAGCACGCTAACCCGCCAAAAAAAAGACAACAAAATCATGGGTTTAAGTATAGCAAAGGCTATAACTCTTAACTGCCGCTATTTCTGCAGCTAAGTGGATGGAATAGAAGAAATTTCTTAGCGCGCTGCTGCGGGGATTGCACCGCGCCGCGGTTTTATGCGCTAATGCCCGCGCTAACTGATTTGGAATGATGCGATGAAAAACCCATTTGAAACGCTGATCATCCCGGGCGGCATTCTGCTGCTGGGCTTTCTTTCGGCGCTACTGCTGCCCGCCCCTTCGTTTGGCGTGGCGCTGGCAAAACAGCTGCAGCAGGCTCTGCATCTGCAGGATGTGAATCAGCTGTACACCATAGTGTTCTGCGTCTGGTTTTTGCTGCTGGGTACCGTTGAGTTTTTCATTATCCGCTTCGTCTGGCGCCGCTGGTTCCAGCTGCGCTGAATGGTGCACGTGATGCATTTTTCTTCTGACGGGCGCCTGACACGGTGCCCAAATTAAAAGTCACACAAATGTAACATTATTTTTACACGATCTGGCGAAACATCAGGCAACATAAAATCCGCATAAAAAATCAATTTCGCTAAAACCTATCGTTTTCAATGCGTTAATTTGTGATCCAGCTCACCGTGTGAAATCAACCCTCTCCATTTCCCTCACACTGTCGCAACAACTACGTTACTATAACTGCCTGATTAGGGGATAAAAATCCCTTATGACAGCGCCGTCGGGCTGATTAATTCTTATGCTGAATCATTTCTGCATTTAAAAAATAAACAAACGTTTAATTCCGATACGAGAATGTTATATTCGAATGCATATGCATAACGTGCAGTTAACCGTTATCACACCTATGGCTTAAACCTGAGTCTTAACCTTTGAGAAATAGCGCAACGCGCTTGCAAAAAGCGTGGCTGTTTCGCCTGCGAACCTGTTGAGCTTCAGGGCAACAGAGAGGAGATGTCGCCTCATGAGCAACACTGCGGTAAATCTGGCGCTAGCCGCCGCTGGCATGGAAAGCACACACCTTCAGGAACGAAAAGACGTAGATGTCCTGCTGATCGGCGCAGGCGTGATGAGTGCTACCTTAGGCACCTGGCTGCAGGATCTCGAGCCAGACTGGTCGATTGAGATGGTCGAGCGGCTGGATGATGTCGCGGTCGAATCCTCTAATGGCTGGAACAATGCCGGCACCGGCCACGCGGCGCTGGCCGAGCTGAACTATACGCCCGAAAGAGCGGATGGCAGCATCGACATTGCCAAAGCGGTGGCGATTAACGAATCCTTCCAGATTTCCCGCCAGTTCTGGGCGTATCACGTACAGAAAGGCAACCTGACTAATCCACAAAGCTTTATTCACAGCACGCCGCACATGAGTTTTGTCTGGGGCGAGGCCAACGTCGCTTTCCTGCGCAAGCGCTTCCAGGCGCTGCAGAAAAGCACCCTGTTCCGCGGCATGAACTATTCCGAAGATCGTGACCAGATCGCTGAGTGGATTCCGCTGGTGATGAACGGGCGTGACCGCAAGCAGAAAGTGGCGGCCACCTGGACCGACATGGGCACCGACGTTAACTTCGGTGAAGTGACGCGCCAGCTGATTGCCGCGCTGGAGAAGAAAGAGAATTTCCGCCTGCGTCTGCGTCAGGAAGTGCGCGATATCAAGCGCCTGAGCGATGGGCGCTGGCAGGTAAGCCTGCACAACCTCGCCAGCGGTGAGTCGCGGGTGCTGACCGCGCGCCAGCTGTTTATCGGTGCCGGCGGTGCGGCGCTGCCGCTGCTGCAAAAAACCGGCATCCCGGAAGTAAAAGGCTACGCCGGTTTCCCGGTGGGCGGCTCGTTCCTCGTCACGGAAAACCCGGACGTGGTGGCGCAGCACATGGCGAAGGTGTACGGCAAAGCCAGCGTGGGCGCACCACCGATGTCGGTACCGCACGTTGATACCCGTGTGCTGGATGGCAAGCAGGTGCTGCTGTTTGGCCCGTTTGCGACCTTCTCCACCAAATTCCTCAAGCAGGGCTCGCTGCTGGATATGTTCGGCGCGATGAACAGCAGTAACCTGCTGCCGATGATGCAGGTTGGGCTGAAAAGCTTCGATCTGGTGAAATATCTGGTCGATCAGGTGCTGCAGAGCGATGACGATCGTATGGAAGCGCTGCGCGCTTATGTGCCGCAGGCAAAACAGGAAGACTGGAAGCTGGTCACGGCCGGTCAGCGCGTACAAATCATCAAAAATGATGAAAAAGAGGGCGGCGTGCTGCGTCTCGGTACCGAAGTGGTCACCTCGGCCGACGGCTCGATCTCTGCGCTGCTGGGCGCGTCACCGGGTGCCTCCACCGCAGCACCAATTATGCTGGAGCTGATGGCGAAAGTATTCCCGGAGCAAATGCGCTCGCCAGAGTGGCAAACAAAAATCCGCGCGGTAATCCCGTCGTGGGGCCGCAAGCTGAACGGCGACGTGGCGCTGACCGAGAAGGTGCTGGCCGAAACCAGTCGCGTGCTGCAGCTGGATTACGCACCGGTCATCACGCCGGAAGCCGCCAACGACGAAGGCCGTGAAACCGCCCATGTGGTGGGCAAGTAAGCGGCGACGCCTGTTCCTTCACCGGTAAATACAGACCTGCCTGAGGCCGCAATAGCGGCCTCTTTTTTTTTGATTACGGTGTCGCCTTTTGGATGACGCAATCCCTGACGGTTCAGCCAGGGATTTATTCACCAGGAAGCGCGCGTTTGTTAGCGGCACAATACATTGCACATTGCGCGATAAATCGCGCCGCTACATCAGGGTGCGTCGTACGGCTTCGTTAACTGACCAGCCCCACATATTGTGCTCATGCTTATCGCGCCATCAAACGCCGTCGCATCAGCTCATTAGCAGCGCGTCATACAGCATCCAGCCGGTGGTCGCCACCAGCGACAGCGCCATCAGCGTATTGAACGCCTGACGTTTCCACGCAATCTGCAGGTGATGGCGCAGCCGGTCGCCCAGCGCTGCCCAGATTAAAATGCACGGCAGGTTGAGGGCGGCGAAGCCGAGCAGCACCGCCAGCACACCGTTGCTGTTGGCGTACATCAGCGCCACGTTGGTGACCATCAGCCAGGCTTTGGGATTCACCGCCTGGAAACACACGCCGCCCAGCAGGGTCATCGGACGCGGACGTTCGCGCAACTGCGGCGCACCGGCGCGGAAGATTTTCCACGACAGCCACAGCAGATAGCTGCATCCCACCACCGTCAGCGGCAACCGCACAGACGCCATCCAGTGCAACAGCAGCTCCAGCGCCACGCTCGCCAGCAGCATCTGTAACGCACAGCCGAGCAGGATGCCAAACAGCATCGGTAGCGTGCGCCGGAAGCCAAAATTAACGCCGGAGGTGGCCAGTAACAAGTTGTTCGGACCCGGTGTAATCGACATCACCGTAACGTAGCTAAAGAAGGATGGATCGAGCATGGTGCGTTTCCCTGAGAATCAACGAAGCACCATGCTAATGCGCAAATTACGATGGCAACAGAGACACAAAATCACTATTGTGATGGATACAGTTAAGGCAATTTTAAATTGTACCTATCGCGCGCGGAGGCTTTTGTGTCCCTTCCTCTCTCATCCGGCCAGACGCTGTACCAGCAGCTGGCTGACAGCTTTGCCGAATCTATCCATCAGGGCACGCTGAAGCCGGGTAAGCGCCTGCCGGCCATCCGGCGCGTGGCACAGTCGCACCAGGTCAGCATCAATACCGTGCTAAGTGCCTGGCATATTCTTGAAGATCGCGGCCTGATAGAAGCCCGTCCGCAGTCGGGCTACTACGTGCGTGGCGTGCTGCCCGCGGTGACGCGACCGCTCAGGCCAATGAGCGCCAGCGTTAATGACCCCAGCACGCAAAAACTGGAACTGATCGAGCAGGTGTTCGCCGCGCAGAATCACCCCGACTACACCAATATTTCGCTGGCCTGCCCGCAGGATAGCGAGCTGTTTCCGGCGGCGAAACTGGGACGCATTACCGCCTCCATTATTCGCCGCGATAACGACATCATTGGTCGTTATGCGCTTCCGCCGGGTAGTGAGCGCTTACGGGAGGAGATTGCGCGCCGTAGCCTGCACACCGGCCTGAATCTCACTGTCGCGGACATCACCCTGACCCACGGCTGCATGGAGGCGCTGCAGCTGGCGCTGCGTGCGGTGACGAAGCCGGGCGACTGTGTCGGGCTGGAATCGCCGACCTACTTCTTTTTGTTCCCGCTGCTGGCCTCACTCGGGCTGAAGGCGCTGGAAATCCCCACCGATCCGCAAAACGGCCTGTCGCTGGATGCGCTGGAGATGCTGCTACAGGAGCAGCGCATTCAGGCGCTGATCGCCATGCCGGGCGCGCAGAATCCGCTGGGCTACGTGATGCCGCTGGAGAATAAAAAGCGTCTCGCGAAGTTAGTGAATACTTACCACGTTCCGCTGCTGGAAGATGGGCTGTATGACGAATTGCAGTTTGACTGGCCGCTGTCGCCACCGGTCAAAGCCTTTGACCGCGACGGCTGGGTGATTTACTGCACCAGCTTCACCAAAACCGTCGCGCCCGATTTTCGCGTGGGCTGGACGGCTGCCGGCCGCTTCCATCCGGCGATTGCGCGGCTGAAAGCGGTATCGTCGATGACCGAATCAAAACTGCTGAGCGAAACGCTGGCCGAATTTCTCGCCAGCGGCGGTTATGATCACCATCTGCGTTCGCTGCGGCGTCGCTATGCCGCCAATCTGGATGCGGCGCGCGGCATCATTGCCCGTCATTTCCCGCAGGGCACGCGCGCTACCCTGCCGCGCGGCGGCTTTGTGTTTTGGGTCGAGCTGCCGGGCAAGGTTGACACGGTGGAGATGTTCCATCGCCTGTTGCAGGAGCAGATTTGCGTCACGCCGGGCGCGCTCTATTCACTGAGCGATCGCTATCGCCATGCGCTGCGTCTCTCCTGCTGCTATCCGTTTGATGAGCGTTACACCTGGGCACTGAAACGCACCGGCGCGCTGGCCTGTGAAATCACCGGTATCGCGCCGGGTCAGGATCAGGGCTTACCGTTGCGACCCCAGGTGGTGTAACCCTCGCGTTCGGTCAGGCGCTCGTAATAGGTTTGCACGGCAGGAAAGTCCGGATGGTCGAGCGGGGTTTCAAACCAGCGGTTCACCGCCAGGCCAACCGGAATATCCGCCAGGGTAAAATTACGGCCCGCGACGTAGCGCCCGGTTTTTTCCAGCTGCTGATTAAGAATACCCATGGTGTGGCTCCAGCCTTTGATGGCGGCAGCCAGCAGGCGCGGATCCTGATGGGCCGGCGAATTGCGCACCAGCGACATAAAAGCATAGCGCCATGAGGTGTTGAGTTCGGTCGCCTGCCAGTCCATCCACTGATCGACCGGCGCACGCGCGCGCGGATTATCCGGGTAGAGCCACTCACCGCCGTTGCTGTTGGCGAGGTAGCGCAGAATCGCGTTGGACTCCCACATCACGAAGTCATCTTCGATGATCACCGGCACCATGGCGTTGGGATTGAGCGCCATAAACTGCGGTGAGTGCAACGACTGCGGGTCTTCGCCCCACGGCTCGTGCTCCCAGGCAATATCCAGCTCTGAACAGAGCCACAGCACTTTACGAACGTTGATTGACGAGTTACGGCCCAGAATTTTTAACATAGCGGACTCCGCTGGCAGAATTGTTAATCTATTCATAGTCCTGTTAGACGCCTTAAGCAATCAGCAGGATGTAAATCCGGATTTCAGACAACCTCAATGAGGAAAGGAGCGAACATGCAGGTGGCGTTTAAACAAGTGGATGTGTTCTCCACAGGTGCGTTCAGCGGCAATCCGCTGGCGGTGATCATGGATGCCCGGGGTCTGAGCGACGCACAGCTGGCGGCCATCGCGCGCTGGACCAATCTGTCGGAAACCACCTTCGTGCTGCCACCACAGGATGCCACAGCCGACTATCGTGTGCGCATCTTTACGCCTGGCGGCGAACTGCCGTTTGCCGGACACCCCACGCTTGGCACCGCGCATGCCTTGCTGGAAGCCGGCTGGCCCCTGAAAACAGCGGGTAAGATTGTGCAGGAGTGCGGCGTGGGCCTGGTGGAGGTGCAGATTGGCGCTGACGGTACGCTGGCCTTTGCCGCGCCGGACGCCAGCCTGACGCCGTTCAGCGATGCGCTGATGAGCAGCGCACTGCACAGTGACGCGTTCGATCTCAGCCAGACGCCAGCCGTGGCGGATATGGGGATTCGCTGGCTGTTGATTCCGATGAGCAGCGCGCAGGCGGTACTGGAGGTGGTCACCCAGGCGGACGATTTACTGCGGCTGCAGCAGCATGCGGGTGTGAACGGCATCGCCCTGTTTGGCCCGCTGCCCCAGGATGCAGAGGCGCAGTACGAGCTGCGCGCGCTGCTGGTCGAGAACGGTAGCCTGGTCGAAGATCCGATCACCGGCAGCGCCAACGCCTGTCTGGCACGCTATCTGGCGGCGCAGGGCCAGCGGCAGGATTACTGTGCGCGTCAGGGCAGCGCCATCCAGCGTGCCGGTCGCATTTTGGTGCGTTTTGCCGATGAGACAATCTGGATCGGCGGGCAAACCCTCACCCTGATTGATGGCACGATTGAGGTGTAAAACGGGCGCTGCTCCGTTCGTTAACACGATTCGGTCGCAGCGCGATGTTTTTACAGTGCCTGACCGCCAGAGGCCTCGATGCGCTGGGCGGTAATCCAGCCGGTTTCGTCGCTCAGGATCGCGCTGATGGCATCACCGATGTCATCCGGCAGACCAACGCGGCCCAGCGCGGTCACTGAAGCAATATGCGCGTTCAGATCTTTGGTGTCGCGCACGCGACCGCCGCCAAAGTCGGTTTCAATCGCCCCCGGTGCCAGAATGTTGACGCGAATGCGGCGCTCGCCCAGCTCTTTTGCCTGATAGCGCGTCAGCACTTCCATCGCCCCTTTCATCGCGGCATAAGTACCTGAACCCGGCAGCGTCATACGCGTCAGACCGCTGGAAATGTTCAGGATGCGTCCACCATCGGCGATCAGCGGCAGCAGTTTCTGCGTCAGGAAATACGGCCCTTTAAAATGCACATTCACCAGCGCATCAAACTCCTCTTCACTGGTTTCGGCCAGCAGCTTGTAATGACCGTGGCCAGCGTTGTTCACTAAATAATCAAAGCTATCGCGCTGCCAGGTCTCGTTCAGCGTTGCTTTGACCCGCGCCGCAAAGTCATCGAACTGCTTACTGTCGCCCACATCCAGCTGCAGCGCCACCGCACGCGCGCCCAGCGCCTCAATCTCCTTCACGACCGCCTGCGCTTCTTCAGCATGACCGCGCCAGGTAAACAGAATATCGACGCCCTTAGCGGCCAGTTTCAGCGCGCCATTCTTGCCCAGACCGCGGTTACCGCCGGTAATCAATGCAATTTTATGAGACATGTTTCGCTCCGGTTGGAAAATTGAACACGGATTAAGGATATTCGCGAATAATTGATCTATAAACGCAAGGGAATACACAGCACTGTTTCACTAACAACAACAATCGGTGAACAACATGGATAAAATTCACGCTATGCAGGTGTTTGTGCGGGTGGCAGAAATGGGCAGTTTTACCCGCGCGGCTGAGAGTCTGGGTTTACCTAAGGGCAGCGTGTCCCGCCAGCTGCAGGCGCTGGAAAACCAGATGGGCACACGCCTGCTGCACCGTACCACGCGCCGTGTGCATCTCACCCAGGATGGGCTGGTGTATTACGATCGCTGCCTGGATTTGCTGTCGATGCTGGATGATATGGACAGCCTGTTCCAGCACGATCCTGCCACGCTGAGCGGCAAGCTGCGCGTCGATATGTCGGTGGCGATGGCGACCGGTTTTATCCTGCCGCGTCTGCCGGAGTTTTTGCAGCACTATCCGGGCGTAGAGATTGAACTGAGCAGCAGCGATCGCCAGGTTGATGTGATTCGCGAGGGCTTTGACTGCGTGTTGCGCGTTGGCGAACTGAAAGATTCCGGTCTGATTGCGCGAAAAATTGGCTCGCACGCCTTGATCAACTGCGCCAGCCCTGGCTACCTTTCCCGCTTCGGCATGCCGGTGCGGCTGGACGATCTCGGCCAGCACGCCATGGTGCACTATACCCAACAGCTGGGGCAGCCCTCGCCGGGCTTTGAGTACTTTGATGGCAAACAGTGCCACTACGTGCAGACCGGCGGCGTGGTGACGGTAAACAGCACCGAAACCTATCGCGCCGCCTGTATTGCCGGGCTGGGCATTATTCAGGTACCGGCGATTGGCGTGCAGCCGCTGCTGGAATCCGGCCAGCTGGTCGAAGTGCTGCACCATTTCCCGGCCAAACCGATGCCGATTTCCCTGCTCTATCCTCACCGTCGCAACGTGGCGCGCCGCGTGCGGGTGTTTATGGAGTGGCTGAGTCAGGTGCTGCAGCAATACGTGACCTGAACGGGCAGGCTATAATTTTATTTTCGCTGTGAACAGGATGCAGAAGGTCTATGACGGACAAAACCACAAAAGCCTCAGCGGCTGAAGCTAAGCCGCTGATTGATATCAAAACCGGGAACAAAACGGTGGATGGCTCGATCAGGCGCGTCTCACGCTTTGCCGCCTGGTTTCAGGCGATCCCGGCAGTGGCGCACTTTTTGCGCGCGCTGGAGCGCTTTAACGATCGCCTCGGCAGTCAGTTTGGTGCGGCGATCACCTATTTTTCATTTCTTTCGCTGATACCGATTTTGATGGTCTCCTTTGCGGCGGTCGGCTTTGTGCTGGCGTCCAATCAGGACCTGCTTTCTGAGTTGATCAACAAAATCGTTAACAGCATCAGCGACCCGACGCTGGCCACCACGCTGAAAAATACCGTCAATACCGCGATTCAGCAGCGCGCGACCGTGGGCCTGACCGGTTTGCTGCTGGCACTCTACTCCGGCATCAACTGGATGGGTAACCTGCGCGAAGCGGTACGCGCCCAGTCGCGTGACGTATGGGAACGCACGCCGGATGACCAGGAGAAGTGGTGGAAGAAATACCTGCGCGACCTGGTTTCGCTGCTGGGTCTGATGCTGGCGCTGGTGATTACGCTGTCGCTGACCTCGATTGCCGGCGCAGCGCAGGCGGCGATCGTGAATGCGCTGGGGCTGGGCGATATCGAGTGGCTGCGGCCGGCGATGACCATCATCGCGCTGTCGATCTCCATCTTCGCCAACTATCTGCTATTCCTGTGGATTTTCTGGATCCTGCCGCGCCACAAGCCACGCAAAAAAGCGCTGCTGCGCGGTACGCTGCTGGCGGCGATTGGGTTTGAAGTGATCAAGTTTGTCATGACGCTGACGCTGCCGAAGCTGGCGACGTCGCCCTCCGGCGCCGCCTTTGGATCGGTGCTGGGGCTGATGGCCTTCTTCTACTTTTTCGCGCGTCTGACGCTGTTCTGCGCCGCGTGGATCGCCACCGCAAAATACAAGGATGATCCCGAGATGTCGCAGCCGCATCACCCGGCGTAACTCGACAATTCAGTTACATTTGCCGCAACAGCAAAAAATGTTTCCTGCTGGCTACTAAAGCAGCAAAAACCAGCAGGAAACGCTGGAGGGTCACTTTTATTTGGCCCTTTTGCAGAGAATCACGCCAGAAAAGCCGCGCTTCCCCTTCCCATCCGCCGCCGATTGCCGTAACTCAGAAATTATCCTCTTTTTCGCCGCCAAAGCCCGGTGTGACGCGGTTTTTCGTCATTGAATGCGGCAAAACAGGTGCGTAAGATTCTTTGTTTACATTTACAATTAAGAAACAGTTATGCAAGCCTCCATCTCCGAAACACCCGACCAACCACACGACGGCACACCGGTTAACTCACGCAGTAAAGTGGTAGTTGCCTCGCTGGTCGGCACTGCGATCGAATTCTTCGATTTCTATATCTATGCCACCGCCGCGGTAATCGTTTTTCCGCATATCTTCTTCCCGCAGGGTGATGCTACGGTTGCCACACTGCAATCGCTGGCGACCTTCGCTATTGCCTTTGTTGCGCGCCCTATTGGCTCCGCGCTGTTTGGTCACTTTGGCGACCGCGTGGGCCGTAAAGCGACGCTGGTTGCCTCGCTGCTGACCATGGGCGTTTCTACCGTACTGATCGGCCTGCTGCCGGGTTATCAGACCATTGGCGTGGCGGCACCGCTGCTGCTGGCGCTGGCGCGTTTTGGTCAGGGCCTGGGACTGGGCGGCGAATGGGGCGGCGCGGCGCTGCTGGCCACCGAGAACGCCCCGGCGAAGAAACGTGCGCTGTACGGCTCGTTCCCGCAGCTGGGCGCACCGATTGGCTTCTTCTTTGCCAATGGCACGTTCCTGCTGCTCTCGTGGCTGCTGACCGATGAGCAGTTCATGAACTGGGGCTGGCGCGTGCCGTTTGTGCTTTCTGCGGTGCTGGTGATTATCGGTCTGTATGTGCGCGTATCGCTGCATGAGAGCCCGGTGTTTGCCAAAGTGCAGAAAGAGAAGAAACAGGTGCGGATCCCCATCGGTACGCTGCTGAGCAAGCATATGACCGCGACCATTCTTGGCACGTTTATCATGCTGGCGACCTATACACTTTTCTACATTATGACGGTGTATTCGATGAGCTACGGCACCGCGCCGGCGCCGGTTGGTCTCGGCTATTCGCGTAACAGCTTCCTGTGGATGCTGATGGTGGCGGTCATCGGTTTTGGCGTGATGGTGCCGATTGCCGGCCTGCTGGCGGACCGTTTTGGCCGTCGCAAAACGATGATCACCATTACGCTGATGATCATCGCCTTTGCGCTGATGTTCCCGCTGCTGCTCGGCTCCGGCTCGCAGATTCTGGTGATGGGCTTCCTGCTGCTCGGCCTGAGTATTATGGGTCTGACATTCGGCCCGATGGGCGCGCTGCTGCCAGAACTGTTCCCGACCGAAGTACGCTATACCGGCGCGTCGTTCTCTTACAACCTGTCGTCGATTCTTGGTGCCTCGGTAGCGCCTTATATTGCGACCTGGCTGAATGCGAACTATGGCTTGCAGGCGGTGGGCTTCTATCTGGCCTCCATGGCGGTGCTGACGCTGATCGCGCTGATCGCCTGTAAAGAGACGCGCCACCAGACGCTGTATGAAGCGGTGTGATTGATTGCGTGTTGACAGAACCCGGCTCCGGCCGGGTTTTTTATTGGCGGTGTGGGGATCGTGCGGTGTGTCCCTCACCCTGGCCCTCTCCCGCTGGCGGGAGAGGGAACCGTTTGGTGCGGGCTGATGTTTCTGCACTTATCCATCAACACCGCGCGGACGCTCCCTCTCCCGTTTACGGGAGAGGGCCGGGGTGAGGGCGAGGGCGAGGGCGAGGGCTAGGGTGAGAAAAACCCTTCTGCACCCAGACATAAGACATAAAAAAACCCCGGCAGGCCGGGGTTTGATTGGGCTGAAAACTGTGTCTCGCGTGCCTTAGCCCGCGACGGCGATGCGTTTCATGTCGGTCATATAGCCACGCAGTTTGCGGCCAACGGCTTCGATTGGATGCTGGCGGATCGCTTCGTTCACGTCGCGCAGCTGCGCGTTATCCACCTGCGTGCCTTCCACCGCTTTGCCCAGATCGCCAGGCTGCAGCGTGGTCATGAACTCTTTCAGCAGCGGAACGGCCGCGAAGGAGAACAGGTAGTTACCGTATTCTGCGGTATCGGAAATTACCACGTTCATTTCATACAGACGCTTACGGGCGATGGTGTTGGCAATCAGCGGCAGCTCGTGCAGCGATTCATAGTAAGCCGACTCTTCGATGATGCCCGCGTCAACCATGGTTTCGAATGCCAGCTCAACGCCCGCTTTCACCATCGCGACCATGACCACGCCTTTGTCGTAATACTCCTGCTCGTCGATTTTGCCTTCGAACTGCGGGGCATTTTCGAACGCGGTTTTGCCGGTCTCTTCACGCCAGGTCAGCAGGTTTTTGTCGTCGTTCGCCCAGTCAGCCATCATACCGGAAGAGAATTCACCCGAGATGATGTCATCCATGTGCTTCTGGAACAGCGGTGCCATGATGGTTTTCAGCTGCTCAGACAGCGCGTAAGCACGGATTTTTGCCGGATTAGACAGACGATCCATCATCAGCGTGATGCCGCCAAACTTCAGCGATTCGGTGATGGTTTCCCAGCCGAACTGAATCAGTTTCTCGGTGTACGCCGCGTCGTGACCTTCAGCCACCAGCTTGTCGAAGCACAGCAGTGAACCGGCCTGCAGCATACCGCACAGAATGGTCTGCTCGCCCATCAGGTCTGATTTGACTTCTGCCACGAAGGACGATTCCAGCACGCCTGCACGGTCGCCGCCGGTGGCTGCAGCCCAGGCTTTGGCAATCGCCATGCCTTCGCCTTTTGGATCGTTTTCCGGGTGAACAGCGATCAGCGTTGGAACGCCGAAGCCACGTTTGTACTCTTCACGCACTTCGGTACCCGGGCACTTCGGTGCCACCATCACCACGGTGATGTCTTTACGGATGGTCTCGCCCACTTCGACGATGTTGAAACCGTGAGAGTAACCCAGCGCGGCACCGTCTTTCATCAGCGGCTGAACGGCCTGCACAACGGCAGAGTGCTGCTTGTCTGGTGTCAGGTTAACCACCAGATCCGCCTGCGGGATCAGCTCTTCGTAAGTACCCACTTTAAAACCGTTTTCGGTGGCTTTACGGAACGACGCACGCTTCTCAGCAATGGCTTCAGCGCGCAGTGCGTAAGACACATCGAGGCCAGAGTCACGCATGTTCAGACCCTGGTTCAGGCCCTGCGCGCCGCAGCCGACGATGACCACTTTCTTACCTTTCAGGAAGCTAGCGCCATCCGCGAATTCATCGCGCGACATGAAGCGACATTTGCCTAACTGCGCTAACTGATTGCGCAGATTCAATGTGTTGAAGTAGTTAGCCATGGGTACTCCGCTCAGATGTTGTGTTTGCTTTTGTTCAGTAACGGTGCCGGATTTAGCGCCGCGAATGACCCCATCATATGACAGGAAATCTGTTGCTTAAATTGATATATTAACAACGTCACATTGCAGAATTTGCAACATCACGCTGAGGGCAAAACGCGCATGGATTTACGAGACCTGAAACTGTTTCTTCACCTGGCGGAAAGCTGCCACTTTGGCCGCACCGCGCGCGCCATGCACGTCAGCCCGTCGACATTATCACGCCAGATTCAGCGGCTGGAAGAGGATGTCGGACACGCGCTGTTCCTGCGCGACAACCGCACCGTGACGCTGACCGAAGCCGGCGAGCGGCTGCGTCAGTTCGCTCAGCAGACCCTGCTGCAGTATCAGCAGTTGCGCCATGTCATGGACCTCAACGGTCCGTCGCTGAGCGGCGAGCTGCGCCTGTTCTGCTCAGTAACCGCCGCCTACAGCCATCTGCCGCCGATTCTCGACCGCTTTCGCGCGGAGCATCCGCAGGTGGAAATTAAACTCACCACTGGCGACGCCGCCGATGCCATTGAAATGGTGCAGTCCGGCGAAGCGGATCTGGCCATCGCCGGCCGGCCGGAGTCGCTGCCCGCCAGTATCGATTTTACACCGCTGGGTTTGATCCCGCTGGTGCTGATCGCCCCGGCGCTGCCCTGCCCGGTGCGCAGCCAGGCGACGCAGGAACAGCCGGACTGGTCGCAGATTCCCTTTATCCTGCCGGATCAGGGGCCGGCGCGGCGCGGTATTGATTTATGGTTTCGCCGCCACCGCATTGCCAACCCGCAGATTTACGCCACGGTGTCAGGCCATGAGGCGATTGTGTCGATGGTGGCGCTCGGTTGCGGCATCGCGCTGCTGCCGGATGTGGTGCTGGAAAACAGTCCGGAACCGGTGCGCAATCGCGTGCTGACGCTGGAGAATGTCGAGTCGGTGGCGCCGCTGGAGCTTGGCGTATGCGTACAAAAAAAGCGGCTCGGGGAGCCGCTGATTAATGCTTTCTGGCACCTGCTGTAGTTTAGCCGGCGAGGAAGAAGCGAAACGCCGGATTGCTGGCCTCGTCGTGCCACTCATAGCCGAGCGCGTTGAGGTGAGTGTCGAAATCCGGCTCTTTGTCGTTGATCTCGAACGCCGCCAGCACGCGACCAAAATCGGTGCCGTGGCTACGATAGTGGAACAGCGAAATATTCCAGTGCGCACCCAGCGTCTGCAGAAACTTCAGCAGCGCGCCCGGCGCTTCCGGGAATTCGAAGCTGAACAGCCGTTCACGCAGCGGTTTTGACGGGCGTCCGCCCACCATGTAGCGCACGTGCAGCTTCGCCATCTCATCATCCGACAAATCCACCACCTGATAGCCGCCTTCAGCCAGCTGGCTGATGATCTCGCTGCGCTCCTCAAGGCCGCGCGTTAAACGCACGCCAACAAAGATGCAGGCGTTGTCGGCATCGGCATAACGGTAGTTGAACTCGGTTACCGCACGGCCGCCCAGCGTCTGGCAGAAACGCAGGAAGCTGCCCTGCTGCTCAGGGATGGTGACCGCCAGCAGTGCTTCACGCTGTTCACCCAGTTCACAGCGCTCAGAGACGTAGCGCAGACCGTGGAAGTTAACGTTGGCGCCCGACAGCACGTGCGCCAGCCGCTCGCCTTTGATGTCGTGCTGCTGGATGTACTTCTTCATGCCCGCCAGCGCCAGCGCGCCGGAAGGCTCCGCCACCGCACGCACATCCTCGAACAGATCCTTCATCGCCGCGCAGATGGCATCGCTGTCCACGGTGATAATGTCGTCGAGGTATTCTTTGCACAGGCGGAAGGTTTCGCTGCCGATACGCTTGACCGCCACGCCTTCGGCAAACAGCCCGACGCGCGGCAAATCCACCGGCTCGCCGGCATCAAGCGCCGCCTTCAGGCAGGCAGAGTCCTGCGACTCGACCGCGATAACCTTGATTTGCGGCATCAGCTGTTTAATCAGTACCGCCACACCCGCCGCTAAGCCGCCGCCGCCTACCGGCACAAACACGCGATCGAGATGCGCATCCTGCTGCAACAGCTCCATCGCCAGCGTGCCCTGACCGGCAATCACCGCCGGATGATCAAACGGCGGCACGAAGGTGTAACCCTGCTGCTCCGCCAGCTCAATCGCTTTGGCTTTTGCCTCGTCAAAGTTGGCTCCGAACAGGTAAGCCTCACCGCCAAACGCGCGCACTGCATCAACCTTGATGTCCGCCGTTGCCACTGGCATCACAATCAGTGACCTGATGCCGAGCGTGCTGGCCGAGAGCGCCACGCCCTGCGCGTGGTTGCCCGCCGAAGCAGTAACCACGCCGCGCGCTTTCTGCTCTTCCGTCAGCCCGGCAATCATGGCGTAGGCACCGCGCAGCTTGAAGCTGTGCACCGGCTGGCGATCTTCGCGCTTCACCAGAATGGTGTTGCCAAGACGCGACGAAATTTTTTCCATTTTTTGCAGCGGCGTCACCTGGGCAATTTCGTACACAGGCGCACGCAGCACCGCGCGCAGATACTCCGCGCCATTGGGCGACGCGGAAAGCGGTTGAGACGCAGCCATCAGAGATTAGCCTCCCAGCTTAGACTTATCGCGCACCGCGCCCTTGTCAGCGCTGGTGGCGAGCGATGCATAAGCACGCAGTGCGAAGGAGACCTGACGCACACGACCGTGCGGCGTATAAGCCGCTTCGCCACGCGCTTCCTCTTCTTCACGGCGGGCATGCAGTTCGTTATCCGGTACCGCCAGCTTAATGCCGCGATTCGGGATATCGATTTCAATGATGTCGCCATCTTTAACCAGCGCGATGGTGCCGCCGTTCGCCGCTTCCGGCGATGCGTGGCCAATGGAGAGACCCGAGGTGCCGCCCGAGAAGCGTCCGTCAGTGATCAGCGCACAGCTTTTGCCAAGGCCCATCGATTTCAGATAAGTGGTCGGATAGAGCATTTCCTGCATGCCCGGACCGCCTTTTGGCCCTTCGTAGCGGATCACCACCACATCACCGGCGACCACTTTGCCGCCGAGAATCGCTTCTACCGCATCGTCCTGGCTTTCATACACTTTTGCCGGACCTTTAAAGGTGAGGATCTCTTTGTCGACGCCGGCAGTTTTCACGATGCAGCCATCTTCCGCCATGTTGCCGTACAGCACTGCCAGACCGCCATCCTGAGAGAACGCGTGTTCGCGTGTGCGGATACAGCCTTCCTGACGATCGTCATCCAGCGTATCCCAGCGGCAATCCTGTGAGAACGCCTGGGTAGTACGGATGCCCGCCGGGCCGGCGCGGAACATCTTCTTCACCGCTTCGTCTTTGGTCAGCATGATGTCGTACTGATCGAGGGTTTCGCGCAGGTTGAGGCCCAGCACGTTGCGTACGTCGGTGTGCAGCAGGCCGGCACGATCCAGCTCGCCAAGAATACCGATTACCCCGCCCGCGCGGTGCACATCTTCCATATGATATTTCTGTGTGCTCGGCGCCACTTTGCACAGGTGCGGCACTTTGCGTGACAGGCGATCGATGTCGGAAATGTTGAAATCGATCTCGCCTTCCTGCGCGGCGGCCAGCAGATGCAGCACGGTATTGGTGGAACCGCCCATGGCGATATCCAGCGTCATGGCGTTTTCGAACGCGGCTTTGCTGGCGATGTTACGCGGCAGCACGCGCGCATCATCCTGCTCGTAGTACTGTTTGGTCAGGTTAACGATGCGCTTGCCGGCGTTGATGAACAGGTCTTTACGATCGGCGTGGGTTGCCAGCAGCGAGCCGTTGCCCGGCTGCGACAGGCCCAGCGCTTCGGTCAGGCAGTTCATGGAGTTGGCGGTGAACATGCCGGAGCACGAGCCGCAGGTCGGGCAGGCGGAACGCTCAATCTGCTCGCTGTCGGCATCGCTGACGTTCGGGTTCGCCCCCTGAATCATCGCGTCCACCAGATCCAGCTTGATGATTTTGTCTGACAGCTTGGTTTTACCGGCTTCCATCGGACCGCCGGAGACAAAGATCACCGGAATGTTGAGGCGCAGCGAGGCCATCAGCATGCCGGGGGTGATTTTGTCGCAGTTGGAGATACACACCATGGCGTCGGCGCAGTGGGCGTTCACCATATATTCCACGGAGTCGGCAATCAGCTCACGTGAAGGCAGTGAATACAGCATGCCGCCATGACCCATGGCGATACCGTCATCCACCGCGATGGTGTTGAACTCTTTGGCTACACCACCCGCGGCTTCGATTTGCTCAGCGACCAGTTTGCCAAGATCGCGCAGGTGCACGTGGCCCGGTACGAATTGGGTGAAGGAGTTGACCACGGCGATAATCGGCTTACCGAAATCGTCGTCGGTCATTCCGGTGGCGCGCCACAGGGCACGGGCACCCGCCATGTTACGACCATGGGTGGTGGTGGCGGAACGGTACTTAGGCATGCTCTATTTACTCCAGTCTGAAAAATGACGCGGGCGCTGCTGCACCCGCGTTACTGTCTTGTTATGGATTCACCTGATCCAGCCAGCCGTACTTGTCTTCGGTTTCGCCGGTGAACAGGCCAAAGAACGCCTGCTGGATTTTGGTGGTCACCGGGCCACGTTTGCCCTCACCCACCTGGATGCCGTCCACGCTGCGTACCGGCGTGATTTCTGCGGCAGTACCGGACATGAACACTTCATCCGCCAGGTACAGTGATTCGCGAGACAGCACCTGCTCGCGCACTTCGATACCGAGATCCTTCGCCAGCTTGATGATGGCGTCGCGGGTGATGCCCGGCAGCGCTGAAGAGGTGAACGGCGGGGTGAACAGGATGCCGTCTTTCACTTCAAACAGGTTTTCGCCAGCACCTTCGGAGATATAACCCTGGGTATCCAGCGCGATACCTTCCTGATAGCCGTGGCGGCGCGCTTCGCTGCCAACCAGCAGGGAAGAGAGATAGTTACCGCCTGCTTTCGCCGCGGTTGGCAGGGTATTTGGCGCCACGCGATTCCAGGAAGAAACCATGGCGTTAATGCCCTGCTCCAGCGCTTCGGCGCCCAGGTAAGCCCCCCACGGGAACGCAGCGATGATCACATCGGTGGTGAAGCCGTCTGGCGGGTTAACGCCGAGGCCCACGTCGCCGACAAAGGCCAGCGGACGAATGTAGGCACTCTTCAGTTTATTGACGCGGATGACTTCGCGGCACGCTTCCATCAACTCATCCACGCTGGCTTTGATCGGGAAACGGTAAATTTTGGCGGAGTCGTGCAGACGCTGCATGTGTTCACGGTGACGGAACACCACCGGACCTTTGTGTGAGTCGTAGCAGCGAACGCCTTCGAACACAGAGGTGCCGTAATGCAGTGCGTGAGACATAACGCTAACCTTAGCGTCTTCCCACTTAACCATCTCTCCATTGAACCAGATAAAGTCTGCTTTCTTCGTACTCATTGTTATTTCCTTTGGCGACTAGGCGCGGATTTGTTGTGTTGTCTGTTGCTGGATCTCGACACAGGCGACATCCATAAGTTTGCTTAACTGCGAAGACAGTAAATCGACTGAGCGCTGGCTGGCAACGGTCATTTCGATATTAATGTTCTCCGCATTGACGGCGGACGCCATATTCATCGCGCAGACCTGGAAGCCACGGTGACGCACGACGCGCAAAATGCGCTCCAATATTTCAGGGCGAAAGCGGGCTTCGATAGACAATTGATGCTGGTTCATACGGTTTTCTCCATCATGTTTGCGTTGCTGGCACCCGGCGGTACCAGTGGCCAGACGTTTTCATGCTCATCAATCGCAACATGCAGGAAGTAAGGACCTTCACTGTTCAGCAGAGCATCAATCGCGGCGTCGACCTGATCTTTACGGCTAATGCGCTGGCCCGGAATATCAAAGGCGCTGGCCAGCGTGAGGAAATCGGGGTTATCGGTGAGGATGGTTTCGCTGTAGCGGCCATCAAAGAACAGCTGCTGCCACTGGCGAACCATGCCAAGACGCTGGTTATCCAGCAGCAGGATTTTTACCGGCAGCTGCTTACGCTTGATGGTGCCCAGCTCCTGAATATTCATCATGATTGAGCCGTCACCGGACACGCAGATAACGGTGTCATCCGGACGGGCAACCTGCGCGCCCACCGCAGCCGGCAGCCCAAAGCCCATGGTGCCCAGACCGCTGGAGGTGATGAAGTTTTCCGGCGCGCTGAAGCGCATGTGCTGTGCCGCCCACATCTGATGCTGGCCAACGTCGGTGGTTACCACCGCGCTGTCAGGTTTACGATCTGACAACTGCTTCAGCAGCAGCGGCGCGTAGATCGCCTCGCCGGGATGGTCGTAACGCCACGCGAACTCCGCGTTCATCGCTTTAACTTCGGTACGCCAGCCGTCGATCTGCAGCGGCATGCTCAGCGCCGGCAACACCTGGTTGAGATCGCCCTGCAGCGAAACGTGAGCGCGACGCAGTTTGTTCAATTCCGCCGGATCGATATCAATATGGATGACGCTGGCGTGCGGCGCGAAGGTATCCAGCTTACCAGTGACGCGGTCGTCGAAGCGTGCGCCGACGGCAATCAGCAAATCACAGGATTGCACCGCCAGGTTGGCCGCTTTGGTGCCGTGCATGCCGAGCATACCGAGATAGAGATCGCTGCTGGCTTCGGCGCTGCCCAGCCCTTTCAGGGTAGAAACCATCGGGATGCCGGTCTCCTGCGCCATAGCCCGCAGCGCCGGGACGGCCTGCGCCATGCCGACACCGCCGCCGATATACAGCATCGGTTTTTGCGCTTGCGCCATCAGCGCGCGCGCTTCGGCAATGTGCTGCGGTGAATGGCTCAGTGCCTCTTCAACCGGCAGCAGGTGCGGCGTCAGGTCACCGCTGGCAATCTGAATATCTTTGGGAATGTCGACCAGCACCGGTCCCGGACGGCCGGACTGCGCGATGGCGAAAGCTTCCGCCATCACCGAGGGTAAATCATCCAGCGATTCAACGAGGAAGCTGTGTTTAGTGCAGGCTAATGACAGGCCAAGAACGTCGATCTCCTGAAAGGCGTCGGTACCGATAAACGCTGAAGAGACCTGCCCGGTGATGGCGACAACCGGAACGGAATCCATCATCGCATCGGCCAGCCCGGTGATCAGGTTGGTGGCGCCCGGTCCGGAAGTCGCGATGCAAACCCCGGTTTTGCCGGTCGCACGCGCATAACCGATCGCTGCCATCACCGCACCTTGTTCATGACGACACAGTAGATGTTCCACGCCGCCATCGTAGAGCGCATCGTACACTGGCATGATTGCTCCGCCAGGATAACCAAACACTGTGTCGACACCCCGCGCGCGTAAAGCCTGAACTACCCACTGTGCACCTGTCATGGTTATTCTCCTGTATTCCTGCTGGAACAACAGAATTTTATGCTACTGCTCATAATCTGTTCCTCGCTGATTCGCTGATATTTCGTCTGGTCGAAAAAAAACCCCCGGACCTTACGGTGCGGGGGTTTTTCGAATTCCAGGCTTGATTTTTAAGCCTTTCTTTCTCCAAGCGTAGCCCCGCACGGTGGGTTAATAATCACCACCACGCTAATCACGACTAGGCTAATCACTTGTAGAAGGGCTTTCATGTGTCGTCTGTTTTTTCGTTAGTTCGAAGTAATACCTACAGAGTTACCATAGTTAGCAGGGGATTTACAATAATTTTCATCGGAAAATTTTATGACGCGCGCAGTTGACGTGCGTTATCGCTTTGTAAGTAAAAGGTTATTCGCATTTGTGATAATTATTCATTACGCCCGCGACGCAACCGTTATTTTGCTTTTGCGATCTGGCTGCGAAAATTAATGAACAGGATGAAAAGCACAGCGATTTTCCTGAATACCGCTTCAGGATGATAGTTTCAGCGGTCGCCGTGTGGATTTTTTTCAGCAAGGATAAAGGCAACAAGGAGCGGTTATGTCTTTATCGAAAGTATTAACACGCGCGGCGCTCGGAGTGCAGGCTCCACTGGTGACGATTGAAGTGCATATCAGCAACGGTCTGCCAGCATTGACACTGGTAGGTCTGCCGGAAACCACCGTCAAAGAAGCCCGCGAACGCGTGCGCAGCGCCATTATCAATAGCGGTTTCACCTTTCCGGCGAAGCGCGTCACCATTAATCTCGCACCAGCTGATTTACCTAAAGAGGGTGGGCGCTACGACCTGCCGATCGCTATCGCCATTCTCGCGGCCTCAGAGCAGCTGCCAGGCGATAAGCTGGCCCATTATGAGTTCCTGGGTGAGCTGGCGCTAAACGGCGCGCTGTGTGGCGTTCAGGCCGCGATTCCTGCTGCCATGGCGGCGCTGCAGGCCGGACGTCAGATGGTCTTAGCGGAGCAGAATCAACAGGATGTCGGCCTGATACAACAGGGTGAAACGCTGGTGGGCAAGCATCTGGTGGAGATCTGCGCTTTCCTGCATAACCAGACGGCGCTGACGGTCGCCCATTACCAGCCTGAAACGGTGCCGCACGAGCAACAGGACCTGAGCGATATTATTGGCCAGCAGCAGGGACGGCGCGCGCTGGAAATTACCGCCGCCGGTGGCCATAACCTGTTGCTGCTGGGCCCGCCCGGCACCGGTAAGACCATGCTGGCAACCCGATTGCCCGGCATTATGCCGCCGCTGGATGACCAGGAAGCGCTGGAGTGCGCCGCAATTGCCAGCCTGGTCAGCAGCGGTACGCTACATCATCAGTGGCGTAGACGGCCGTTCAGAGCGCCTCATCACAGCGCATCGCTGTATGCGCTGGTCGGCGGAGGATCCCTGCCGCGGCCGGGCGAAATTTCGCTGGCGCACAATGGGGTGCTGTTTCTTGATGAACTGCCCGAGTTTGAGCGCAAAGCGCTGGATGCGTTACGCGAACCGATTGAGTCCGGTGAAATCGCCATTTCCCGTTCCCGCGCCAAAGTCACTTTCCCTGCGCGCTTTCAGCTGATTGGTGCAATGAATCCCAGCCCGACGGGTCATTATCAGGGGAATCATAATCGCTGCACGCCGCAGCAGGTGCTGCGCTATCTCAGCCGGCTGTCTGGCCCGTTTCTGGATCGCTTCGACCTGTCGCTGGAGATTCCGCTGCTACCGGGCGGCTCGCTTAGCCAGAAGCAGCAGCACAGCGAAACCAGCGCGCAGGTGCGCGCCCGCGTACTGGCCGCCCGGGCGATACAGATGGCACGCGCGGGCAAAGTGAATGCGCAGCTGTCGAATCCGGAGATCGCCCGTGATTGTGTGTTACAGCAGCAGGACGCGGAATGGCTGGAGGAGATCCTGAATGCACTGGGATTATCGGTGCGTGCATGGCAGCGCATCTTAAAGGTGGCGAGAACCATCGCAGATTTAGCGGGTGAACGGCAGATTACGCGTCAGCATCTGCAGGAGGCGGTGGGATATCGCAGTATCGATCGTTTACTGATTTACCTGCATAAAAGCCTGGAATGACAACGGGGCTGAAATCAGCCCCGTCATGTTAATCGTCGCTATCGCTGAAGTCTTCCACCGTGTCCATCTGCGGTTTACCGCCGGACAAGGTATGAAAACGTTTCGGACGCTTGATACGTGCAGTGTATTTTGACCAGACACGTTCAGCCTCAGTCTGCGGCTCACGCAGACCACGACAGACTTCAATAAACAGACGCTCTTCTTCGGTCTCCGGATCGCGCTTAGCGAGATCCAGTTCGTTGAAAGCGTATCCGTGGCGTTCCAGAAGCTGAGCTTCTTTAATGGTGAAGTCACCATGACGCGAAAAACCACGAGGGTAATGTTTGTTATCAAAGAAACGATTAGTTGTTGCGAAGCTGTCCGCCATCTTACACGCTCCTGATTCTCATATGGCCGTGCTATTTATGGCGCGGAGTATTAGATAGGCTTGACAGAGTGTAAAACAAAACATTTAAATCAGTACGACAAACATTTTTTGGGAGAATGCTGTGGATACGGAATTACTGAAAACTTTCCTCGAAGTGAGCAGAACGCGTCATTTCGGGCGTGCTGCTGAAGCGCTTTACCTCACGCAATCTGCCGTTAGTTTTCGCATCCGTCAGCTGGAAAATCAGCTGGGCGTTAATCTTTTTACCCGTCACCGCAATAATATCCGGCTGACTTCAGCAGGCGAGCGCTTATTGCCCTACGCTGAGAGCCTGATGAGTACCTGGCTGATGGCAAAAAAGGAGGTTTCGCATACCCAGCAGCACCATGAGCTATCAATCGGTGCCAGTGCATCGCTCTGGGAAGCGTATCTTACGCCCTGGCTGCAGACGCTATACGAGAACCGGGAGAGCCTGCATCTGGAAGCACGTATTGCTCAGCGCCATTTGCTGGTCAAGCAGTTACATGAGCGTCAGCTCGATTTGCTGATCACCACCGAAGCGCCAAAAATGGATGAACTCACCAGTCAGCAGATCGGTCATATTTCACTCGCGCTCTTTCGCGCACGCAAAACTGAAAAGCGTGAAAAATATGATTACATCAAACTCGAGTGGGGCGCGGATTTCCATCAGCATGAAAGTTATCTTTCCAGTGATGACGTACCGGTATTAACTACCACTTCAGCACATGTGACCCGCGAATTGCTGCATACCACGGGAGCCTGCGCTTTTTTACCTGATTTCTGGCACGGCATTTACAGCGATTTGATGGTTATTCCAGACACACCTGTCGCAGTGCGACCGTTATATGCGGTATGGCTGCAGAATAGCGATCAACAGGCACACATTCGGCAGCTGCTTAAATATCCGGTCCTGACTCACTGAAGCAATAATTGAGGGAGTTTGAGTGGAAGAAATGAAACTCAGGCTCTTGCCTGTGCCGAATTTCAGGCAAAAAAAATCCTTTGCCGAAGCAAAGGATTATTTTCTGGCAGGGGCGGAGGGACTCGAACCCCCAACACCCGGTTTTGGAGACCGGTGCTCTACCAATTGAACTACGCCCCTAATTAGGGTGGCGGAACGGACGGGGCTCGAACCCGCGACCCCCTGCGTGACAGGCAGGTATTCTAACCAACTGAACTACCGCTCCACCGATTCTGTACTGATATCAGACCGTCGCTGATTTCAGGTGTTTCGCCCTTTCCGCGTCACCGGGAAGGTCACGACCCGATTAGGGGTCTTAAATTGATGCCTGGCAGTTCCCTACTCTCGCATGGGGAGGCCCCACACTACCATCGGCGCTACGGCGTTTCACTTCTGAGTTCGGCATGGGGTCAGGTGGGACCACCGCGCTGTTGCCGCCAGGCAAATTCTGTTTTCGTCCGCGTCTTTCGCGCTCTGACTGCGTTGCCCCGCTCGCGCCGCTCAGTCACATACTCGTGTATGCTCCTTCACGTCGTCTCGCGTGCCGCCTTGTCACAGCACAAAATCCACTGGACGTAATCCGGTGAACAAAGCTGAAAATTCTCCGGTCTCTCAGACCAAAACGCCTCTGGCGTTGTAAGGTTAAGCCTCACGGGTCATTAGTACCGGTTAGCTCAACGCATCGCTGCGCTTACACACCCGGCCTATCAACGTCGTCGTCTTCAACGTCCCTTCAGGACCCTCAAGGGGTCAGGGAGAACTCATCTCGGGGCAAGTTTCGTGCTTAGATGCTTTCAGCACTTATCTCTTCCGCACTTAGCTACCGGGCAGTGCCATTGGCATGACAACCCGAACACCAGCGGTGCGTTCACTCCGGTCCTCTCGTACTAGGAGCAACCCCCCTCAATTCTCCAGCGCCCACGGCAGATAGGGACCGAACTGTCTCACGACGTTCTAAACCCAGCTCGCGTACCACTTTAAACGGCGAACAGCCGTACCCTTGGGACCTACTTCAGCCCCAGGATGTGATGAGCCGACATCGAGGTGCCAAACACCGCCGTCGATATGAACTCTTGGGCGGTATCAGCCTGTTATCCCCGGAGTACCTTTTATCCGTTGAGCGATGGCCCTTCCATTCAGAACCACCGGATCACTATGACCTGCTTTCGCACCTGCTCGAGCCGTCACTCTCGCAGTCAAGCTGGCTTATGCCATTGCACTAACCTCCTGATGTCCGACCAGGATTAGCCAACCTTCGTGCTCCTCCGTTACGCTTTGGGAGGAGACCGCCCCAGTCAAACTACCCACCAGACACTGTCCGCAGCCCGGATTACGGGCCTACGTTAGAACATCAAACATTAAAGGGTGGTATTTCAAGGTTGGCTCCACGCAGACTGGCGTCCACGCTTCAAAGCCTCCCACCTATCCTACACATCAAGGCTCAATGTTCAGTGTCAAGCTATAGTAAAGGTTCACGGGGTCTTTCCGTCTTGCCGCGGGTACACTGCATCTTCACAGCGATTTCAATTTCACTGAGTCTCGGGTGGAGACAGCCTGGCCATCATTACGCCATTCGTGCAGGTCGGAACTTACCCGACAAGGAATTTCGCTACCTTAGGACCGTTATAGTTACGGCCGCCGTTTACCGGGGCTTCGATCAAGAGCTTCTCCTTGCGGATAACCCCATCAATTAACCTTCCGGCACCGGGCAGGCGTCACACCGTATACGTCCACTTTCGTGTTTGCACAGTGCTGTGTTTTTAATAAACAGTTGCAGCCAGCTGGTATCTTCGACTGGCCTCGGCTCCGGGAGCAAGTCCCTTCACCTACGCGCCAGCGTGCCTTCTCCCGAAGTTACGGCACCATTTTGCCTAGTTCCTTCACCCGAGTTCTCTCAAGCGCCTTGGTATTCTCTACCTGACCACCTGTGTCGGTTTGGGGTACGATTTCGTGTTACCTGGAGCTTAGAGGCTTTTCCTGGAAGCAGGGCATCAGTTACTTCACCGCCGTGGCGGCTCGTCGTCACGCCTCAGTGTTAAAGAAGACCGGATTTGCCTGGTCTTCACACCTGCACGCTTAAACCGGGACAACCGTCGCCCGGATAACCTAGCCTTCTCCGTCCCCCCTTCGCAGTAACACCAAGTACAGGAATATTAACCTGTTTCCCATCGACTACGCTTTTCAGCCTCGCCTTAGGGGTCGACTCACCCTGCCCCGATTAACGTTGGACAGGAACCCTTGGTCTTCCGGCGAGCGGGCTTTTCACCCGCTTTATCGTTACTTATGTCAGCATTCGCACTTCTGATACCTCCAGCATGCCTCACAGCACACCTTCAGCGGCTTACAGAACGCTCCCCTACCCAACAACACATAGTGTCGCTGCCGCAGCTTCGGTGCATGGTTTAGCCCCGTTACATCTTCCGCGCAGGCCGACTCGACCAGTGAGCTATTACGCTTTCTTTAAATGATGGCTGCTTCTAAGCCAACATCCTGGCTGTCTGTGCCTTCCCACATCGTTTCCCACTTAACCATGACTTTGGGACCTTAGCTGGCGGTCTGGGTTGTTTCCCTCTTCACGACGGACGTTAGCACCCGCCGTGTGTCTCCCGTGATAACATTCTCCGGTATTCGCAGTTTGCATCGGGTTGGTAAGCCGGGATGGCCCCCTAGCCGAAACAGTGCTCTACCCCCGGAGATGAGTTCACGAGGCGCTACCTAAATAGCTTTCGGGGAGAACCAGCTATCTCCCGGTTTGATTGGCCTTTCACCCCCAGCCACAAGTCATCCGCTAATTTTTCAACATTAGTCGGTTCGGTCCTCCAGTTAGTGTTACCCAACCTTCAACCTGCCCATGGCTAGATCACCGGGTTTCGGGTCTATACCCTGCAACTTAACGCCCGGTTAAGACTCGGTTTCCCTTCGGCTCCCCTATGCGGTTAACCTTGCTACAGAATATAAGTCGCTGACCCATTATACAAAAGGTACGCAGTCACACCCGAAGGTGCTCCCACTGCTTGTACGTACACGGTTTCAGGTTCTGTTTCACTCCCCTCGCCGGGGTTCTTTTCGCCTTTCCCTCACGGTACTGGTTCACTATCGGTCAGTCAGGAGTATTTAGCCTTGGAGGATGGTCCCCCCATGTTCAGACAGGATACCACGTGTCCCGCCCTACTCGTCGGACTCACAACTTATGCATCTTCGTGTACGGGGCTGTCACCCGGTATCGCGCGACTTTCCAGACGCTTCCACTGATGCACAAGCTGATTCAGGTCCTGGGCTGCTCCCCGTTCGCTCGCCGCTACTGGGGGAATCTCGGTTGATTTCTTTTCCTCGGGGTACTTAGATGTTTCAGTTCCCCCGGTTCGCCTCGTTAACCTATGTATTCAGTTAACGATAATGCACAAGTGCATTGGGTTTCCCCATTCGGACATCGACGGCTGTAGCGGTTCATATCACCTTACCGTCGCTTTTCGCAGATTAGCACGTCCTTCATCGCCTCTGACTGCCAGGGCATCCACCGTGTACGCTTAGTCGCTTAACCTCACAACCCACAGGCGTTTTGCAACGCTGCGGACTGCAAGCATTTGAGAGACTCGAACGCATCGTTGCTTCATTCTTATTACGGAGAATGAATACGACGCGTCGTTTCAAATTTTCAGCTTGTTCCGGATTGTTAAAGAGCAAATACTTCGCAGCACACCGTCGCCGGTATACTCTGAAGTAAGTTTCAGTACTGTAATGGTGGAGCTAAGCGGGATCGAACCGCTGACCTCCTGCGTGCAAGGCAGGCGCTCTCCCAGCTGAGCTATAGCCCCATACAGTCACTGCAGAGACCATCTACATCCACTCACCAGGAGTCACGTTTCTCACACGGGAAATGTGATTTCGTCTCAGGCAAGGCATGTTTTCGCGAAGCATAGTGAACTATGCGAGCCGGAAACATAACGCGGCATGAGAAGAAATCTGGTAGGCCTGAGTGGACTTGAACCACCGACCTCACCCTTATCAGGGGTGCGCTCTAACCACCTGAGCTACAAGCCTGTAGAGGTTTTTTCTGCTCGTTACTTTTCTATCAGACAATCTGTGTGAGCACTTCGCGGGAAGGTATCTTCAGGTAAGGAGGTGATCCAACCGCAGGTTCCCCTACGGTTACCTTGTTACGACTTCACCCCAGTCATGAATCACAAAGTGGTAAGCGCCCTCCCGAAGGTTAAGCTACCTACTTCTTTTGCAACCCACTCCCATGGTGTGACGGGCGGTGTGTACAAGGCCCGGGAACGTATTCACCGTAGCATTCTGATCTACGATTACTAGCGATTCCGACTTCATGGAGTCGAGTTGCAGACTCCAATCCGGACTACGACGCACTTTATGAGGTCCGCTTGCTCTCGCGAGGTCGCTTCTCTTTGTATGCGCCATTGTAGCACGTGTGTAGCCCTGGCCGTAAGGGCCATGATGACTTGACGTCATCCCCACCTTCCTCCGGTTTATCACCGGCAGTCTCCTTTGAGTTCCCGGCCGAACCGCTGGCAACAAAGGATAAGGGTTGCGCTCGTTGCGGGACTTAACCCAACATTTCACAACACGAGCTGACGACAGCCATGCAGCACCTGTCTCAGAGTTCCCGAAGGCACCAAAGCATCTCTGCTAAGTTCTCTGGATGTCAAGGCCAGGTAAGGTTCTTCGCGTTGCATCGAATTAAACCACATGCTCCACCGCTTGTGCGGGCCCCCGTCAATTCATTTGAGTTTTAACCTTGCGGCCGTACTCCCCAGGCGGTCGACTTAACGCGTTAGCTCCGGAAGCCACGCCTCAAGGGCACAACCTCCAAGTCGACATCGTTTACGGCGTGGACTACCAGGGTATCTAATCCTGTTTGCTCCCCACGCTTTCGCACCTGAGCGTCAGTCTTCGTCCAGGGGGCCGCCTTCGCCACCGGTATTCCTCCAGATCTCTACGCATTTCACCGCTACACCTGGAATTCTACCCCCCTCTACGAGACTCAAGCCTGCCAGTTTCAAATGCAGTTCCCAGGTTAAGCCCGGGGATTTCACATCTGACTTAACAGACCGCCTGCGTGCGCTTTACGCCCAGTAATTCCGATTAACGCTTGCACCCTCCGTATTACCGCGGCTGCTGGCACGGAGTTAGCCGGTGCTTCTTCTGCGGGTAACGTCAATCGGCAAGGTTATTAACCTCACCGCCTTCCTCCCCGCTGAAAGTACTTTACAACCCGAAGGCCTTCTTCATACACGCGGCATGGCTGCATCAGGCTTGCGCCCATTGTGCAATATTCCCCACTGCTGCCTCCCGTAGGAGTCTGGACCGTGTCTCAGTTCCAGTGTGGCTGGTCATCCTCTCAGACCAGCTAGGGATCGTCGCCTAGGTGAGCCATTACCCCACCTACTAGCTAATCCCATCTGGGCACATCCGATGGTGTGAGGCCCGAAGGTCCCCCACTTTGGTCTCGCGACGTTATGCGGTATTAGCTACCGTTTCCAGTAGTTATCCCCCTCCATCGGGCAGTTTCCCAGACATTACTCACCCGTCCGCCACTCGCCACCCAAAGAGCAAGCTCTTCTGTGCTGCCGTTCGACTTGCATGTGTTAGGCCTGCCGCCAGCGTTCAATCTGAGCCATGATCAAACTCTTCAATTTAAGTTTGATTTGCTGCAACGAGTGCAGCGATGCTCTGTGAATTAAACTTCGTAATGAATTACGTGTTCACTCAGCAAAGACTTGATATTTTTTACGTCCGGAGACGCTGATATCAATCCTGCGAGTGCCCACACAGATTGTCTGATAAATTGTTAAAGAGCAGTGCCGCTATTTCTCAAGCGGCGCGGGATGCGTATATTACGCTTTCCGCTTTCTCAGTCAAGCATTTATTTTTGCTTTTCTGAAGGTTGCCGTTAAGGGCCACCTTACTAACAGGGCGCTTCGTAAGCCGTTGTGCCGTGTCAGTGGAGGCGCATTATAGGGAGTTCTTTCGGGCTGACAAGGGCTAAATGCAAATTAATTTTCGAATGCTGTTTTTTTCGGCGAAAGCCCGTCAAATCGCCAGTTTTTCCAGCAGCGGGAAGCCATAACGCTGCAAAACCGGTGATAATTGCACCACTTCGTCATCCATACGCGTACAAAATGCCACATTTTGTCCGCTGGAACGCGCCTGAGGCGCTTCGTGCTCTAACAACCAGGCGGTGCGCCGTGCAATGGCTGCGCCCGAATCCACCAGCCGGGTGCCGTCCGGCAACACCTGCTGCAGCTCTTCACGTAACAGCGGGAAATGGGTACAACCCAGCACCACGGTATCCGGCGGCTCCTTCATGCGTAGCCACGGTTGCACTGCGCGACGTACATCGTCCAGCGACACCGTTTCTCCGTGCAGTTTGGCTTCCGCCAGTTCAACCAGTTCCGCCGAGCCCAGCATTTCGATTTTACATTCGCGCGCAAACTGCGCCACCAGCTCATGGGTGTAAGGCCGTTTCACCGTGCCGCGCGTGGCCAGCAGGCCGACCACGCCGTTACGCGTCAGACGGGCCGCCGGTTTAATCGCCGGCACGACGCCAACGACCGGGAATTCAAAGCGCTGACGCAATGCTGGCAGGGATACAGTACTGGCGGAGTTACAGGCGATGACCACTAACGCCAGCGGCACGCGCTGCACGATAGCCTCCACCACCGCCACGACCCGCTCAACAATGTACTCTTCGCTTTTTTCACCGTAAGGGAAACCGGCATTATCGAAGGCATAGAGATAGTGCAGGCCCGGCAGCAGTTGCCGGACCTCATCATAGACGGAGAGCCCACCGACGCCGGAGTCAAACACCAGCACGGTGGGGCGCAGATCAGAAGCTGTAGCTGGCGCTGAGATAGTACTCCGTTCCTGGAGTTTGATAGCCATACACTGTCTCGTAGTCTTTATCGAACAGGTTGGCAATTCTACCACGAACGGTGAGCTGTGATGTGACCGGATACGAAACTGCCAGATCCCATAAACTTACACCGCCCAGTTTGACGCGTTGCGGGGTAAAGGCGTGGTTGTAATCCGTATCATAGCGATCGCCGAGATAATGATAGGTCAGTGACCAGTCAAACTCATAAATCGTCCAGTCGAGCTGGTATTTCACCTGCTGCTTCGCACGGCGCACCAGCGGTTGATCGGTTTCAGCATCGCGCGCATCAACATAATCGTAAGAAATCTGATGGCTAAGCGGACCGGTATCGAACGACGCCGTGGCTTCTACGCCCTTAATGCGCGCTTTATCGATGTTGTAATAGATATAGGTGGTGGGATCGCTATCAATCAGATTATCGATATCGTTACGATAACCGGATACGCGCCAGTTTACCGGCCCGGTCAGGCCAGAGAAGCCCGCTTCCCACTGTTTACTCTCTTCCGGCTTCAGGTCGCTGTTGCCATAAGAACCATACAACTGGCCGAGACGAGGCGCTTTATACGCCGTCGCGTAATTGGCAAACACGCTATAGCCATCAACAAACGCCCACGACGCCCCGCCCTGCCAGGTGCCGTGCCAGCCAAACTGGCTGTTGTCGTCACCGCGTACCGCGCCTTCCAGCGTTACGCTGCCCAGCTGCTGCTGGGTGGTGGCATAAATGCCGGTGTTACGCAGCTCAGTACTGTCAGCCACGTAAGCGGTGCCGGGTTCTGTGGTCTGTTTCTGCCAGTCCACGCCCGCGCTTACGCTGCCCTGCGCCACCTGCAACGTATTGCCCCACTGCACATTGTACTGCTTGCTGTCATCCAGCGTGGTCGACGGGCCGTAGCGGCCTGTACGCGGATCATAGTTATAATCTTTGCTGCGGCTGTAGCTGGCGATCAGCTGCGTCGAATAAATGTCGTTGCTGTAACGCAGGCCGCTGTCCCAGGTCTGGCTGTAGAGCTGACGGGTATCGTTTAATCCGTTGATGTTGAAACTGTTATCGTAGCTGTAGGTGCCGTCGTAGGCCGTGCGGTTGTCAAAACCGTAGCCGCGAACAAAGCCGCTCAGCCCGTCACTGAACTGGTGCTCCAGCGCGCCATACAGTGTCTTGTTCATGAAGCCATCGCGATCTTTCTGCGCCGGATCGCCATACACATCCGGCAGGTTTGCCACCACATCATAGCCGCGCGTATAGGTGTAGTTGCCCGCCATGGTCAGCGTTGTGGCTGCGCCCAGCTGCTGCTGGGTAGAACCTTCATAGTTTTGATAGCCTTTCGAGCCCACGCCCGCGCTCAGCGTCGTGCCCGGCTTATCACGACCGGTGATGATGTTCACCACGCCGCCAATCGCATCGGAACCATACACCGCCGAGCGCGCACCGCGCACATATTCGATGCGCTGGACCAGAGAAAGCGGAATCTGGCTTAAATCAGACGATCCGGACACACCCGCCTGGTTTAGCCGGATACCGTCGATGAGTATAAGTACGTGGCTGGAGTTGGTGCCGCGCACAAACAGCGAGCTCAACTGGCCGAGGCCACCGTTCTGCGCGATGTCCACGCCAGGCAGGCGACGCATCACGTCCGTCAGGCTTTTAGCCTGCCAGCGATCGATATCGTCGCGGGTCACGACTGTCGTCGGCGCGAGAACGGAGGAAACCGGCTGCAAAAACCGGTTGGCGGTAACGATTTGCGTATCATCATTCTGCTGCGCGTAGCCAGATTGCGCCCAGAGCGACAACGCCGTTGCACTAAAGGCAAACAGCGAAGCGTGTGTTGTTTTCATTGTTATAGCATCCAAAAGACGAAGCAGGATGCCGCAGGTCCGGGATCGATAGCACGCGATGATCTCAGAAGTTGCGACGTCACACCGGCAGGTCTTCGGGCTGGGAATCATAAGTGGTGAAGACTTCCCATCCGCGAGGACAGTGTCTGCAATTGCGATCACCACGACATTCTTTTACCGCTGCGCGTCAGCTCCAGATTCACACTGGATTCCCTTTTAACTCAAGGAGGCCGGCAGCCGCAGTCTACGTTTAAGAAGGCCGGAAATCCAGACAGCCAGCCTTCCTGCACTGTCCGGGACTGGACATCAGCAGGTGAATGCCTACAATCGCCCGGCAGGCAGGCTTAACACCAGGATTGAAGATGACACCCGAACAGCTCCCGATTGAACAATACGACGCGCAACTGGCGGAAAAAGTCAGCCGCTTACAGGCGATGATGGCCCCCTACGCAGCGCCCGACGTGGAGGTGTTCCGCTCGCCGGTCAGCCACTACCGTATGCGCGCCGAATTCCGCATCTGGCACGACGGTGACGATCTTTATCACATCATCTTCGATCAAGAGACCAAACAGCGTATCCGCGTCGATCAGTTTCCGGCGGCCAGCCAGTTGATCAACACGCTGATGCCAAAGTTGATCGCCGCGATCCGCGATAATCGCGCGCTGCGTTTCAAACTGTTCCAGATCGATTATCTCTCCACCCTCAGCAACCAGATCGTGATTTCACTGCTGTATCACCGCAAGCTGGAAGCCGACTGGACCGAAGCCGCGACTGCGCTGCGCGATAGCCTGCGTGCAGAAGGGTTTGATGTGCAGCTGATTGGCCGTGCCACGAAAACCAAAATCTGCCTCGATCGCGATTACGTCGATGAGCGCCTGCCGGTGGCCGGTCAGGAGATGATCTATCGTCAGGTGGAGAACAGCTTCACTCAGCCGAATGCGGCGATGAATATTCAGATGCTGGAGTGGGCGCTGGACGTGACGCAAGATTCGCGCGGCGATCTGCTGGAGCTGTACTGTGGTAATGGCAATTTTTCGCTGGCGCTGGCGCGTAACTTCCGCCGCGTACTGGCGACGGAAATCGCCAAACCGTCGGTGGCTTCGGCGCAGTACAACATCGCGGCCAACCACATCGACAACGTGCAAATTATTCGTATGGCAGCCGAAGAGTTTACCCAGGCGATGAACGGCGTGCGCAGCTTTAACCGTCTGGAAGGCATCGATCTCAACAGCTATCAGTGCGAGACCATCTTTGTCGATCCGCCGCGCAGCGGGCTGGATGACGAGACGGTGAAGATGGTGCAGGCCTATCCGCGTATTCTCTATATTTCCTGTAATCCGCAGACGCTGTGCGACAACCTCAGCGTACTGAGTGCCACGCATACCGTCACGCGGCTGGCGCTGTTTGACCAGTTCCCTTACACCCACCATATGGAATGCGGTGTGTTACTGACGCGCAAAGCCTAAAAAAACGGGAACCCTGCGGTTCCCGTGATTGTTTTCAGTGCTTGTTCTTGCTGCGGCGGAAGCGCATGGCGATCCAGAACACCAGCGCCACCATCAGAATGGTCGGGATGAAGTTAGACCCGATATCCGGATATTCGGCACGCACCAGCGCGCTGTACACCAGAATCCCCAGCAGAAAAAATGCCGCCGCCAGCGAAGGCATGCCGTCCGGCATATTGCGGTTGAGATAGCGCTGATGCAGACACCACGCGGCAAGGCCAAGGGCGATCAGCGGGAAAATCGAAAAGGGAACAAAGGTGCTGAACAGCACCGAAAAGGAGCCGTTGATAGCTAAACCGGTGATAAAAGCCAGTAACAGCGTTCCTTTATCGCGAGGGTTTTGCTCAATCATTTCATTATCCTTATCACATTACTCTTCGGGGGTTTCCAGGGTAACCGCCAGGCGCTCTTGCTCCCGGCGATACCAGTAATACGCGCCTTTGGCGATCATTCGCAGCTGCAGCACCAGACGCTCTTCCAGTTTGCGCCGCTGTTCGATATCCACATCCAGCGCTTCCGCGCCGGCGCTGAACACAATCGTCACCATCGCTTCCGCCTGCGCTTCGGTAAAGCTGCGCGGCATGCGGTTTTCCAGCTCAAGGTAGTCGGCCAGTTCAGCGATAAAGTGCTGAATCTCCCGCGCGACCGCCGCACGAAAAGCCGCTGAGGTGCCGGAGCGCTCGCGTAGTAAGAGACGAAAAGCGTTGGGATTGTTCCCGATGAACTCCATAAACGTGGCGACCGAGGTTTTAATGATGCTGCCGCCTTTGGCAATGCGCTGGCGCGCCTGGCGCATCAGCTGGCGCAGCATCAGGCCACTTTCATCGACCATCGTCAGGCCGAGCTCATCCACATCGCGAAAGTGACGGTAAAACGAGGTCGGTGCAATGCCGGCTTCGCGTGCCACTTCGCGTAAACTCAGGCTGGCAAAACTCCTTTCTGCACTTAACTGACTGAATGCCGCTTCAATCAGTGAACGTCGTGTACGTTCTTTTTGTTGCGCTCGAACGCCCATTTTCCCGGCCTTGTGAGTAATCAGGCAGGCACTATAACAAACTTTTCAGCGTACAGCGGCGCAAAGTTTGTGACCGCCTGTTAACCTCACTGATTGTCAAACTTTGCCAATTTACGCTGTTAGAATTCAGATGTGCGCGGCGAGATGTTAGAATCTCGTTGTAAAAATGTATAGAAACATAGGACGTACTGGTATGCAAAAGTCTTACGATTACGATGCCATTGTGATTGGCTCCGGTCCGGGCGGCGAAGGTGCGGCGATGGGGCTGGTGAAGCAGGGAGCGCGCATTGCAGTGATCGAACGCTACCACAACATCGGCGGCGGTTGTACTCACTGGGGAACCATCCCTTCCAAAGCTCTGCGTCACGCTGTCAGCCGTATCATCGAGTTCAATCAAAACCCTCTCTATAGCGATCACACCCGACTCCTGCGCTCCTCGTTCGCCGACATTCTGAATCATACTGAGAACGTCATCAGCCAGCAGACTGCCATGCGTCAGGGCTTTTACGAGCGTAACCGCTGTGAGCTTTATCAGGGCGACGCCCATTTTGTTGATGCCAACACCATCGAAGTGGAACAGCCAGACGGCACGCGCGAGCGCTTAACCGCAGAGAAGTTTGTCATCGCCTGTGGTTCCCGCCCGTATCACCCGGCGGACGTCGATTTTACCCATCCGCGCATTTACGACTCCGACTCCATTCTCAACCTGCATCATGAACCCGGCCACGTCATCATTTATGGTGCGGGCGTGATTGGCTGTGAATATGCGTCGATTTTCCGCGGCCTTAACGTCAAGGTTGACCTGATCAACACCCGCGATCGCCTGCTGGCGTTCCTCGATCAGGAGATGTCTGATTCGCTCTCTTATCACTTTTGGAACAGCGGCGTGGTGATTCGTCACAACGAAGAGTTTGAGAAGATTGAAGGTGTCAGCGATGGCGTCATCATGCACCTCAAGTCCGGCAAAAAGGTCAAAGCCGATTGCCTGCTGTACGCTAACGGCCGTACCGGTAATACCGATTCACTGGCGCTGGAAAACGTCGGGCTGGAAGCTGATGGCCGTGGACTGCTGAAAGTGAACAGTATGTATCAGACCGCGCAGCCGCATATCTATGCGGTGGGCGACGTGATTGGCTACCCGAGCCTGGCCTCTGCCGCTTACGATCAGGGCCGCATTGCCGCGCAGGCGATCATCAAAGGGGAAGCCACCGCGCACCTGATTGAAGATATCCCGACCGGGATTTACACCATTCCGGAAATCAGCTCCGTCGGCAAAACCGAACAGCAGCTGACGGCGATGAAAGTGCCGTATGAAGTGGGCCGTGCACAGTTTAAGCATCTGGCGCGCGCGCAGATTGTCGGCATGCACGTCGGCAGCCTGAAGATCCTGTTCCACCGCGAAACCAAAGAGATTCTGGGTATTCACTGCTTTGGCGAGCGTGCGGCGGAGATCATTCACATCGGCCAGGCCATCATGGAGCAGAAGAACGGCGGTAACACGATTGAGTATTTCGTGAACACTACCTTCAACTACCCCACCATGGCCGAAGCCTACCGCGTGGCGGCGTTAAACGGCTTAAACCGCCTGTTTTAACGAACGGTCCAGGTAACCCTGCATGTGGGTTTTAATTGCTTCTGCCAGCTGCTCATAGCGGCTGCGCAGAGGCGATCCCGGACGATACACCAGCGCGATGGTGCGCTGCGGCACCGGTTTGTAACACGGCAGATAGCACACGCCATCACGTACGCGCTCATTCGGTACCGCCAGCGACGGCAGCAAAGTGATACCGCTGCCGGCTGCTACCATGTTGCGCAGCGTTTCCAGGCTGGTCGCGCGGAAATGGGTATCTTCATCAGCGCCGGCTTCGAAACAGAAGCCCATCGCCTGATCGCGCAGACAGTGACCATCTTCCAGCATCAGCAATTTCTCACCGGCCAGATCCGACATCGGCACACGATCGCGATCGTGCCACGGGTGATCCTGGTAGATCGCCAGCTTCATCGGCTCATCAAACAGCGGCACTTCAATAAAAGCTTCGCTCTCTTTTACCAGCGCCAGAATGGCGCAGTCGAGCTTACCGCTGTCGAGCTGCGCCAGCAGCTGCTGCGTTTGCGCCTCGTGCAGATACATCTCGAGTTTCGGGAAGGTCTGATGCAGCATCGGAATAATATGCGGCAGCAGATAGGGACCGGTGGTCGGAATCAGACCAATGTGCAGCGGCCCGGACATGGTTTCGCCCTGCTGGCTGGCCATCTCCTTCAGTACCTTCACTTCACGCAGCACGGTTCGCGCCTGATCCACCAGCAGCAGTCCAGCCTGAGTAAACAGCACTTTACGGCTGGTCCGTTCCAGCAGCATCACACCCAGTTCATCTTCCAGCTTGCGAATCTGCCCGCTCAGGGTCGGCTGGCTGACATGACAGGCATCAGCGGCACGACGAAAGTGGCGATGTTCCGCCAGCGAAACCAGATATTCCAGATCACGAATGTTCATTGATAGCCTCCAAACCACGATAGCCCGTGGCGATAGATAGAATAGCAATGAACGATTAGCCCTATCAAGCGGTGAACAGGAATAATACCGGCCATCTGATTAAGACCACAGATTGTTAAAGCGGCTAATGCAGACACGCAACAACAACAATCTGGAGCAGCACCTGCAACCTGCTCACGAAATCACTGAGTTGGCCGGGAGTGCCAGCCCTTTGATGATGTGCCTATAACTATATGTAATTCCGAAGCTAGAGGTTGGCGGGCTACTTAAAGCCCGCTTTTTTTTGCCTCTGCATCACAGTGGCACATCACCCAGCAACTGCTGCAAATCCTGCTCCGTCAGCATCAGGGAGTGGCCGACGATACCGGACTGCGTCAGCTCCTGCTGCAGATCGTCATTATTCAGCACCAGCTCATACTGCTGCGTGGCCGGGTTAAGCTCCGCGTCCTGGAACAGGTTAACCGGCACGCTGGCCAGCAGATCATGCAGATGCAGGCCGCTGAGTGCCTCCGGCCGGGCCACATCTCCCGTAACATCATCCGCAACGATCAGGCTGACCGGCGCACTGACATTCCCTGCGCCGCATGTCACCACGATCTGATGCTCGCCAGCGGCCAGCGCATGAGACGGCGTAAAGGTCCATTTGTGATCGCTATCGACCAGCGCACTGCCGAGCGGCTCATCGTTATCAAACAGCTCAACCCGGCTGCCGGGCTGGCCTTTACCGGAAAAGGTCGGCTGGGTTTGCGTGGTGCTCTCTTCCGGCCAGATAAACTGCGCGCCGCTGTGCATCGCGGTTAGCGTGACCGGCACAAAACCGGCGTCTTCGACGATCAGCGTGAAAGGCGCGCTGGCGCTCTGCGGCATTGCCGCCACCTGTGCCATGAACTGATGACTCCCGCCCGCCAGCGCGGCAGGCAGCGTAAAACTGAAGTAGCCGGTCTGAGCATCGCTGAGCGTGCTGCCCACTAACTCGCCGTTATGGTAACACTCAAGCGTGACGCCACGGCCGGCATAGCCGTTCAGCGCAGGGCGCGTATCGCGGGTGATTTCGCCATCGACAATAAAACCGCCGTCATTCACCGAGGCGGAATCGAAGGTGACAGGAACCTGGTTTTCAACGGCCGGCTCCAGAGGAAAGAAAGGGTAGCCAAAGCGTGAAGTGCTCATTTATGTTCTCCAAATTAACTGCGAGCACACTTTAAGAACTCTTCACGCCAGGCCGATCAAGAATTGTCTCTTTTTTGCGAAAGAAATTTCCTGGCGCGCATTACGCCAGGTTTAAGCGCTGCTTCGCTTCGCCGATCGCCAGCGCCACCTGCTGTGGTGCCACGCCGCCGCGCGCGTTACGCTTATCGAGACAAGACTGCAGCGACAGCACCGGATAAACATCTTCCCCGATCGCCGCGCTAAACTGCTTAAGCTGCGCCAGACTTAATGCTTCCAGCGCGACGCCTTGTTTGATCGCTTCCACCACGGTTTCGCCGACGATATGGTGCGCTTCGCGGAACGGCACGCCTTTGGCTACCAGATAATCGGCCAGTTCGGTCGAGTTAGCGTAACCCTGCTCGGCGGCTTCCTGACAGCGCGGACGCTTCACCTGAATGCCATCCAGCACCAGCGCTGACATATGCAGGCAGTCAAGCCAGGTATCGAGCGCATCGAACAGCCCTTCTTTGTCTTCCTGCATATCTTTGTTGTACGCCAGCGGCAGCCCTTTCAGCGTCATCATCATGCCGGTCAGTGCGCCCTGCACGCGACCGCACTTGCCGCGGATCAGCTCCAGCGCGTCCGGATTTTTCTTCTGCGGCATCAGCGATGAGCCCGACGTCACTTTATCGGACAGCTCAATAAAGCCGGCTTCACCGGTGTTGAAGAAGATCATGTCTTCAGCGAAGCGCGACAGGTGCACCATGCCAATCGAGGCATCAGACAGCAGCTCCAGCACGTGATCGCGGTCGGACACGGTATCCAGGCTGTTACGCGTGGCAGAGGCGAAGCCGAGCCAGCCGGCCAGCTGCTCACGGTCGATCTCATAAGCAGTACCGGCCAGCGCGCCGCAGCCCAGCGGGCTGACGTCCAGCCGCTTCAGCGTATCCTGCAGACGGCTCTCGTCGCGCGCCAGCATCTCAACGTAGGCCAGACACCAGTGGGCAAACGTCACCGGCTGCGCCCGCTGCAGGTGGGTGTAGCCCGGCATCACGGCGTCCTGATTGGCTTCAGCCGTGGCCACCAGCGCCGACTGCAGCTCGCGCGTGGCTTCCAGCAGCAGTGCCACCTGCGTTTTACACCACAGTTTGAGATCGGTCGCCACCTGGTCGTTACGGCTGCGCCCGGTGTGCAGCTTTTTACCCAGCGCGCCGACTTTGTCGATCAGCTTGCCTTCCACCCAGCTGTGAATATCCTCGGCATCGCTCTGCAGAATCTGCTGCGGATTGGCGCGAACCTCTTCCAGCAGCGCATTCAGCGCGGCTTCCAGCTGCTGCTGCTCTTCACTGCTCAGCACGTTTACCGTTACCAGCGCTTTTGACCAGGCCACCGAACCGATGATGTCCTGCTCCGCCAGGCGGTAGTCAAACCGCAGTGAGTCGTTGAACTGTTTAAACCGTTGATCTGCCGCCTGCGAAAAACGTCCGCCCCAAAGTGCCATCTGTTTGCTCCTGAATCTGTTAAACAAAGGGCGGCCCGAAGCCGCCCCTGCAAAATATGTCGCCTGCCGCGGTGTTACTTCTTCTGCTCGTTCAGCGCGCGAATGCGTGAAGAGAGCGAGAACAGACGGATAAAGCCGCCCGCGTGACGGTGATCGTACACTTCGTCTTCGCCGAAGGTGGCAAACTCTTCTGAGTACAGGCTGTTCGCCGATTTTTTCTGGATCGCCGTGGCCTGGCCTTTGTACAGCTGCAGTACCACTTCACCGTTCACCAGCTCTGCCAGCGATGCGGCAGCGGCCTGGATTGACTGACGCAGCGGTGCGAACCAGCGGCCGTCATACACCACGTAAGACATCTCCTGACCCAGCTGCTCACGCCATTTGAAGCTGTCGCGATCCAGTACCAGCTGCTCAACCGCACGCAGCGCGTTGACCATGATGGTGCCGCCCGGGGTTTCGTAGCAGCCGCGTGATTTGATGCCCACCAGACGGTTTTCCACGATATCAATCCGGCCCACGCCGTGTTTCGCTCCCAGCGCATTGAGTTTTTCCAGACACTGGAACGGGCTCAGTTTCTCACCGTTCACCGCAACAACCTGGCCTTTCTCCACGCTGACGGTGACGTTTTCGGGCTGATCCGGCGCTTCCAGCGGATCGACGGTCCACACCCAGCAATCTTTGTTTGGCGCGTTCCACGGGCTCTCCAGCACGCCACCTTCGGTCGAGATGTGCCAGGCGTTCTCATCACGGCTGTAGATTTTTTCCAGCGACGCGGTGGTCGGGATATTGCGCTCTTTCAGGTAATCCAGCAGCGCTTCACGCGAACGCAGGTTCCACTCACGCCATGGCGCCACCACTTTAAGCTGCGGTGCCAGCGCGGTATAGGTGGTTTCGAAACGCACCTGATCGTTGCCTTTACCGGTTGCGCCGTGGCACAGCGCGTCTGCGCCCACTTTCAGCGCCAGTTCAACCTGCGCTTTGGCGATGATAGGACGCGCCATTGAGGTGCCCAGCAGATAGGTGCCTTCGTACAGCGCACCGGTCTGCAGCACCGGGTAAACGTATTCGCTGATAAACTCTTCACGCAGATCGACCACGTGGCACTCAGACGCGCCCGACTGCAGCGCTTTCTTCTCTACGCCTTCCAGATCGGCCGGATCCTGACCAATGTTGGCCACGAACGCCACCACTTCACAACCACCGTAGTTCTCTTTCAGCCAGGGAATGATGGCCGAGGTATCCAGACCGCCCGAGTAAGCCAGAACGATTTTTTTGATGTTTTGCGTGCTCATGTCGTAATCCTTGATTATGCGAGAATCCGGGTGCCAATCGACACGCCGTTGAAAAGGGTTGGCAGCTGTTCAGCATGACGCCAGCTGGCGATATCCACCGGGCGGCCCAGCGTACGCGCCGCGTCGAGCGCCGCATGCACTTTCACAATCATGCCATCGGTAATAATGCCCTGGGCAATCAGCTGCTCGGCTTTGGCTGCGGTCATCTCGGCGATGCGCTGACCTTTGCCGTCGAGAATACCGCTGACGTCCGACAGCAGCACCAGATCGGCACCGATCGTCGCCGCCAGCGCGGTCGCGGCCTGGTCGGCGTTGACGTTCATCAGTTCGCCGCCGTCGGTGATGCCAATCGAGCTGATCACCGGCATATAGCCTGCATCCAGCAGCGTATTGAGCAGCTGCGGATTGCCCGGCGTGGCGTTGCCGACATGCCCCAGCTCCTCATCGAACTGTGCCACGTTCACCAGCCCGGCATCGCCGAGGCATAAACCCACTGCGCCAATGCCGTACTTTTTCGCCCATGCCAGCAGCGTTTTGTTGGCGGTGCCGGCCAGCGCACCGGTAATAATGTCGATCTGATCGGCTGGCGTCACGCGCAAACCGTTCTTCTTTTTCACCGGCAGCGCCAGTTTCTTCATCAGCTCGTCCACCAGGCAGCCACCGCCGTGGACGATGATCAGCGGACGCTGATACTGCGTGCGGTACGCCAGCAGGGCATCAAACAGACGCGCCAGCGCTTCTTCGCTATCCAGCAGTACGCCGCCCAGCTTAATGATCAGAGGATTGCTCATGGTCAGGTTATCCGTCCGTTAAATCAGAGACAGCGTTTCGGGGAAGCCGAAACGAATATTGAGACACTGCACCGCCTGTGAGGAGGCGCCTTTCAGCAGGTTGTCTTCCGCTGCGACAACAATCAGGTGCTCGCCCTGCACGGCAAAGCCGATATCGCAGAACGGCAGGCCAACCACCGCTTTCAGCGCCGGTACGCCTTTGTCGTACAGCCGCACCAGCGGTTTGTCGTGGTAAGCGCTGTGGTACGCCGCCGCCACATCCTGCTGACTCACACCGGCGTTCAGACGACAGGTGATGGTTTCCAGAATGCCGCGCGGGAAATTACCGAGATGCGGCGTGAAGATCACCGGCGTGCCGAGATGGGCCACAATCTCCGGATGGTGACGGTGATTGAAAAGGCCGTACGGCTGCAGGCTGACTTCACAGAAGCTGGTGGTGACGCTGGCTTTACGTCCGGCACCGCTGACGCCGCTGGTGGCATTGATGACCGGCCACTGAGCCGGATTAAGCAGGCCAGCCTTAATCAGCGGCTTAAGCGCCAGCTGCGCGGCGGTCGGATAGCAACCCGGTACCGCCACCAGCTGCGCGTCTTTAATCTGCTCGTGGTTCCATTCGGCCAGGCCGTAAACGGCTTTGTCGAGCCACGCCTGGTGCTGATGGCTGAAACCGTAATACTGTTGATAAAAGCCGTCGTCATTAACGCGGAACGCGCCTGAGAGGTCGAACACCACGCAGCCGGCTTTCAGGAATTCCGGGGCCAGATCGTGGCTGACTTCGTGTGCGGTGGCGAGGAACACCACATCGACCTTGCCGGCCCACTCTGCGGCATCACCCAGCGGCTGCAATGGCAAATCGACCCTGCCTTTCAGCTGCGGATGGAGATCGGAGAGTAACTTTCCGGCATCCGGGCTTTGCGCTGAAACCGCCAAAGCGGTTATGTTCATATGCGGGTGGCGATTCAGGTAGGTGGCAAGCTCTACGCCAGCATAACCACTGGCACCAACGATCAGCGTATTCAACATCAGGCTGTATACCTTATTACAGTCACACGTATCGGGTCGCGGCATTGCCCCGTTGCCCACGATGCCGTTTGCAGCTTTTTTCAGTTCACATGCAGACGACGTTAATGTATTTTTATTCACTATTAATGCATTAATATTGATACATCCTAACCCAGGGACCGTCAACAGTGAAGACAAAAATTCCACCTTTTATCGAACTCTACCGCCAGCTGATTGCAACACCGTCGATCAGCGCCACCGACAGCGCGCTGGATCAGAGCAATGAAACTTTAATCAATTTGCTGGCGGGCTGGTTCCGCGATCTCGGCTTCAGCGTGGAAGTCCAGCCGGTGCCGGGTACACGCCACAAATTCAACCTGCTGGCGCGCAGCGGCAGCGGCGCAGGTGGCCTGCTGCTGGCGGGCCATACCGACACCGTGCCGTACGACGACGGCCGCTGGACGCGCGATCCCTTCACCCTGACCGAACACGACAACAAGCTGTACGGCTTAGGCACCGCCGACATGAAAGGCTTCTTTGCCTTTATTCTCGATGCGCTGCGTGACGTTGACGTGACGAAGCTCAGCAAACCGCTGTACATCCTCGCCACCGCCGATGAAGAGACCACGATGGCCGGCGCGAAATACTTCTCTGAATCGACCCAGCTGCGGCCGGACTGCGCCATCATCGGCGAACCGACGTCGCTGAAACCGGTGCGCGCCCACAAAGGCCATCTGTCGCACGCCATCCGCATTCAGGGTCAGTCCGGTCATTCCAGCGATCCGGCGCGCGGCGTGAACGCTATCGAGCTGATGCATGAATCCATTACTCAGCTGATGCAGCTGCGTAATACGCTGAAAGAGCGCTATCACCATGACGGCTTCGCCATTCCCTATCCGACCATGAACTTTGGCCATATCCACGGCGGCGACGCGGCGAACCGCATCTGCGCCTGCTGTGAGCTGCATATGGATATCCGTCCGCTGCCGGGACTGACGCTGAGCGATCTCGACGGTTTACTCAATGAAGCGCTGGCACCGGTGAGCGCGCGCTGGCCGGGCCGTCTGACTGTGGGTGAGCTGCATCCGCCGATTCCCGGTTACGAATGCCCGGCCGATCATGAACTGGTCAAAGTGGTGGAGAAGCTGCTGGGCGTGCCGACAGAAGTGGTGAATTACTGCACCGAAGCGCCGTTTATCCAGCAGTTGTGCCCGACGCTGGTGTTAGGGCCTGGATCCATCAATCAGGCGCATCAGCCGGACGAGTTTATTGATACCGCATTTATTAAGCCGACTCATGCGCTTATCACTCAGGTTGTGCAGCATTTTTGCCATTGATGATTAAAAGATGGGGCATTTCACTGCGAAATCAGCAAATTGCCCCGTCATTATCCGGGATTTGATAATAAGAATAACTTATCCCACCTCCTGTCAATTAAATTCGATGAATTTCCGATAGTTAGCAGCACGATACCGGCAATTTAAGTCAATTGACGAACAGGAAGAACCGTGGCTAGATAAAAGACGATGTTATGCCCGTTGGGTATATGAGGTTTTATATTTAAGACGATAAGGGTGTCAGGGTCACATGAACGAACAATATTCCGCAATGCGAAGTAATGTCAGTATGCTCGGCAAACTGCTCGGGGATACGATAAAGGATGCACTGGGAGAGAACATCCTCGATCGGGTGGAGACCATCCGCAAGCTCTCTAAGTCATCCCGTGCAGGAAATGACACTCATCGTAAGGAACTGCTCTCCACGCTGCAAAACCTGTCTAACGACGAGCTGCTGCCGGTGGCACGCGCGTTCAGCCAGTTCCTTAACCTCACCAACGTGGCAGAACAGTATCAAACCATTTCGCGCAGCGGCGACGGTGCTAACCATCCGGAGCTGCTGAAAAAGACCTTCGAGCGCCTGAAACAGCAGAGCGATCTCAGCGAGCCGGCCATCCGCCAGGCGATTGAGGAGCTGTCGCTGGAGCTGGTGCTCACCGCTCACCCGACCGAAATTACCCGCCGCACGCTGATCCACAAGCTGGGCGAAGTGAACAGCTGTCTGCAACAACTCGACCACAGCGACATCACCGACTACGAACGCAACCAGGTCATGCGCCGTCTGCGTCAGCTGGTGGCGCAGGCGTGGCACACCGATGAGATCCGTAAATATCGCCCGACGCCGGTAGATGAAGCCAAATGGGGCTTCGCGGTGGTGGAGAACAGCCTGTGGGAAGGCGTACCGGCGTTTCTGCGCGAGCTGAACCAGCAGGTGGAAGAGAGCTTCGGCATCCAGCTGCCGGTGGATTTCGTGCCAATCAAATTTACCTCGTGGATGGGCGGCGACCGTGACGGTAACCCGAACGTCACCGCACCGATTACCCGCCACGTGATGCAGCTAAGCCGCTGGAAAGCCGCCGACCTGTTCCTGCGCGACATCGGCGTGCTGGTGTCCGAGCTGTCGATGTCCGAGTGCAGCGACGAAGTGCGCGAACTGTGTGGCGATGCGGAGGCGCTGGAGCCCTATCGTGTAATTCTGAAACGTATCCGCAGCCAGCTGATGAGCACCCAGAGCTATCTGGAGCGCCGTCTGAAGGGTGAGCGCCTGCCGCGTCCGGCCGATCTGCTGGTTTCTAACGATCAGCTGTGGCAGCCACTGTTTGCTATTTACCAGTCGCTGCAGCAGTGCGGCATGGGCATCATCGCCAACGGCCAGCTGCTTGATACGCTGCGCCGCGTGAAGTGCTTCGGCGTGCCGCTGGTGCGTATCGATATCCGTCAGGAGAGCACCCGCCACACCGAAGCGATTGCCGAAGTGACGCGCTATCTCGGACTGGGCGACTACGAAAGCTGGTCAGAAGCCGACAAGCAGGCGTTCCTGATCCGTGAACTGAATTCCAAGCGGCCGCTGCTGCCGCGGCAGTGGGAGCCCAGCGACAACACGCGTGAAGTGCTGGATACCTGCAAAGTGGCGGCAGAAGCGCCGCAGGGCTCGATTGCCGCCTATGTGATTTCGATGGCCAAAACGCCGTCTGACGTGCTGGCGGTGCACCTGCTGCTGAAAGAGGCCGGCATCCCTTACGCAATGCCGGTGGCGCCGCTGTTTGAAACCCTCGACGACCTCAACAACGCCAATGACGTGATGAGCCAGCTGCTGAATATCGACTGGTATCGCGGCTTCATCAACGGCAAGCAGATGGTGATGATCGGCTATTCCGACTCGGCAAAAGATGCCGGCGTGATGGCAGCCAGCTGGGCGCAGTATCAGGCCCAGGATGCGCTAATTAAAACCTGCGATAAAGCCGGCATTACCCTGACGCTGTTCCACGGACGCGGCGGTTCGATTGGCCGCGGTGGCGCACCGGCGCATGCAGCCCTGCTGTCACAGCCGCCGGGCAGCCTGAAAGGCGGCCTGCGCGTGACCGAACAGGGCGAAATGATCCGCTTCAAATATGGCCTGCCGGAAGTCACCATCGCCAGCCTGTCGCTTTACACCGGGGCGATTCTGGAAGCCAACCTGCTGCCACCGCCAGAACCAAAACGCGAATGGCAGGAGATCATGAACGGCCTGTCAGCCTATTCGTGCGCCATGTACCGCGGCTACGTGCGTGAAAATCCGGATTTCGTTCCCTACTTCCGCTCGGCGACGCCAGAGCAGGAGCTGGGCAAACTGCCGCTCGGATCGCGCCCGGCGAAACGGCGTCCGACCGGCGGCGTTGAGTCGCTGCGCGCCATTCCGTGGATCTTCGCCTGGACGCAGAACCGCCTGATGCTGCCCGCGTGGCTGGGTGCCGGCGCGGCGCTGCAGAAAGCGATGGACGAAGGCCATCAGGATCAGCTGGAAACCATGTGCAGCGAATGGCCGTTCTTCGCCACGCGCCTCGGCATGCTGGAGATGGTGTTCTCGAAGGCTGACCTGTGGCTGGCGGAGTATTACGATCAGCGTCTGGTGGATAAATCGCTGTGGCCGCTCGGCAAACAGCTGCGCGATCAGCTCGATGCCGACATCAAAGCGGTGCTGACCATCGCGAATGATGCGCATCTGATGGCGGACCAGCCGTGGATCGCCGAATCCATCGCGCTGCGTAACGTCTACACCGATCCGCTCAACGTGCTGCAGGCGGAACTGCTGCAGCGTGCGCGTGCGCAGGAAGAGCGCGGCGATGAACCTGATGCGCGCGTAGAACAGGCGCTGATGGTCACTATCGCTGGCGTCGCGGCCGGCATGCGTAACACCGGCTAACGGCTGGCGGCGCATCACGCCTCGCACAGCAAAAAGGGGGCCCTGAGGCCCCCTTCTCTTTTTTATCCTTTCACGCTTATGCCGCCAGCGTCGGGCGAACACCCAGCGTGTGGCAGATGGCGTAGCTCATCTCTGCGCGGTTCAGCGTGTAGAAATGAAAGTCCTTCACCCCTTCGCGCGACAGGATTTTCACCATGTCCATGGCGATGTTGGCACCGACCATTTTGCGCGTCTCCGCATCATCATCCAGCCCGTCAAACATGGCGTTCATCCAGCCCGGTACGCGCACGTTGGTCATGGTGGCGAAACGCTGCAGCTGTTTAAAGTTGGAGACCGGCAGAATGCCCGGCACGATCTCCACGTCGATACCGGTGGCCACACAGCGATCGCGAAAGCGCAGATAGCTCTCCACATCGAAGAAAAACTGGGTAATCGCGCGACTGGCGCCGGCATCAATTTTTCGCTTCAGGTTGATCAAATCCGCCTGCGCACTCTTCGCTTCCGGATGCACTTCGGGATAGGCCGCTACCGAGATGTCGAAATCACCGACCTCTTTCAGCAGCGACACCAGATCGCTGCCGTACATGTCCGGTTTGCCGCCACCCGGTGGTAAATCGCCGCGCAGCGCCACGATATGGCGAATGCCGTTATTCCAGTAGTCACGCGCAATGGCGCGCAGTTCATCGCGCGTCGCATCAATACAGGTGAGATGCGGTGCCGCTTCCAGTCCGGTGCGCTCTTTAATGCCTTTGATGATGCTGTGAGTGCGGTCGCGCTCGCCGGAGTTGGCTCCGTAAGTTACCGAGACGAATTTGGGTTTCAGGCTGCTCAGGCGGTCGATGGAGTTCCACAGGGTTGCTTCCATTTCGCTGGTACGGGGCGGGAAAAACTCAAAAGAGACATTAATTTGCCCGTTCAGCTCAGCCAGGCTCTGGTTCAGCGCTTCGCGCTGATTGGCATGAAAGAAACTCATCCTGTTACCTCATCATCACATATCGATTAATTTGCGAACCGCGAACATCCATACGTTTAGACGTCCAGATGCACAAAATGAACGATCTTCAGCTTAGCGTCAACATAAAATTGCTTGCCGGGCGTGACAAATATTCAACCAAAGTGAAAGGGATTCACCTGACGGGGAAGCAGAGGGAAAAACGCAGACAGCGGACGCCGTCTGCGCAGCAGGTTTACAGCAGTTGGGCGAGACGATTGATATCAGACTGGAGCGCACCGGCGGTGACATCCCGGCCGGCGCCCGGCCCGCGGATCACCAGCGGATTGTCGCGATACCAGCGGCTTTCGATAGCAAACACGTTATCGCACGGCAGCAGCGCCGCCAGCGGATGCTCCGGACGCACCGCTTCCACGCCGACGCGCGCTTTACCGTTGGCATCGAAACGCGCCACGTAGCGCAGCACCAGCCCCATCTCCTGTGCGGCTTCGAAGCGCTGCAGCATCTGCTCGTTCAGCTCGTCGGCGTTTTCAAAGAAGTGGTCGATGGATTCGCCTTCGCACTGTGACGGCACCAGCGATTCAACCCGCACCTGATCCGGTTCGATGTCGTAACCGGCTTCGCGCGCCAGAATCACCAGTTTGCGCATCACGTCCTGACCGGAGAGATCAACGCGCGGATCGGGCTCGGTTAAGCCCTGCTGCCACGCCTGATCGACCAGCTCGCTGAATGGCACCGTGCCGTCAAACTGCAGGAACAGCCACGACAGCGTGCCGGAGAAGATACCGCTGATCGCCAGAATGCTGTCGCCGCTTTCGCGCAGATCGCGCACCGTATGATTGACCGGCAGTCCGGCACCCACGGTCGCGTTATACAGCCAGTGGCGACCGGTTTTGGCGAAGGCATCGCGTACCTGACGCCAGCTCTGGCCGCTGGCAGCGCCGGCCACTTTGTTGGCGCTGATGACGTGGAAGCCGTGGCTGGCAAAATCGTGATACTGCTGCGCCAGCGAATCACTGGCGGTGACGTCCAGCACCACCAGATCGTCAAACGGGTGCGCGCGCATCCACAGGAACAGCGACTCTTCGTCGCGCGCTTCGGCTTCATCATCAAAGAAGGCCAGCGCCCGACTGGCGTCGAGACCGTCGTAGCTCAGCAGGCTGCGGCTACTGTCCGCCACGCCCGCCAGCACAAATTCAAACCCGGTACGCGCCGACAGCGTCTCCTGCTCGCGCGCGAACAGCTCCAGCCAGCGTGAGCCGATATTGCCTTTGCCGAACAGAATCAGGCCGATGCGCTTCTCGGCGCGGAACAACGACTGGTGCAGTCCCTGAATCAGATGCTGGGTCGGGCCGACGCGCAGCACCGCTACCAGGCTGATGTGATCTTCTGACTGCCAGACGAATTCGACCGGCTGGTCTTTGATCTGCTGCCAGAAGCGATGGCTGTGCAGCGGATTACGCGTCACGCCAGCACCGACCAGCGCCACCAGCGCCAGACCGTCACGCAGCTGCAGATGACCAGGCAGCGCCGCGTCCTGCAGCAGGTTAAAGGCGCTGTTGACCACTTCCGAGGTGTAACACAGCTGCAGCAGGCGACGATCCGGATGGATACCCATCGCCAGCGGACGCAGCTGCGCGCGCTTCAGCAGCAGATCGATCTCTTTCTGCTGGGTAGCAAAATCGTGGCTATCGGGAATCTGAATCTCAACCAGGCAGACATCGTCGTGGCTGGTGACAATGCGCGCGCCGGTGCCGGACGCCAGCACGCGCTCAATGCGCGTTGAGCCCTGCTCCGGCTGATAGCTGCAGCGCAGCTGTAAATCGATGTCGCTATTGGAGACCGGCTGCAGCGTACGCGTGTGCAGCACCGGCGCCGCCAGACGCGCCAGCTCGCTGGCCTCATCCAGCCGCAGCAGCGGCAGCAGGCAGGCATCGGAGACCTTGCGCGGGTCCGCGCTGTAAACGCCAGCCACGTCGCTCCAGATGGTGACGCGGTTTACGCCCGCCAGCGCGCCAATCTGCGTTGCCGAGTAGTCAGAGCCGTTACGGCCGAGCAGCACGGTTTCGCCCGCTTCGCTGCGGCTGATAAAACCCGTCACCACCAGACGCTTATGCGGATGCTGCGCCAGCAGCGCCTGCAGCAGCGGCCAGGATTTGCCTTCATCTACCTGCGGCTGCGCCGCACGTTCGGCACGCAGGAAGTCGCGCGCATCCAGCCACGCCGCTTCGATATCGCGCTGGCTGAGCACCGCCGCCATCAGGCGCGCCGACCAGATTTCGCCGTGGCCAACCACTTCGGCGTACACCGCATCGGTGATGGCGCCGTCAAGCAGCGCCGCCAGGCGTTCAAGATCGCGGATGAAGGCTGCGGTCAGGGTTTCTGCATATTCAGCAGGCAGCAGTGCAGCGATCAGCTCGCTGTGAAAACGGCGTAACGCCTGTTGCACCTGATGGGCCGATAAGCGATCGCTCTGGCTCAGCTTGAGCCAGCTAATCAGCTGGTTAGTGGTGCTGCCTGCGGCAGAGACCACCATTAAGTCGCCCGGCTGGCTGTAATCGGCCATGATACCGGCGACGCGCTGATAACAGCGCGCGTCGGCCAGGCTACTGCCACCAAATTTATGCAACTGCTTGATCGGCGTTCCCGCGCCTGCTGAAATCGTCATGGTTACCCCTCGGCTGCGATCCTGAATGCATTATCCAGGTCGGCGATTAAATCTTCGTGATCTTCAATTCCGACAGAAATACGCAGCAGCGAGTCGGAAATGCCCGCTGCGGCACGCGCGTCCGCCGACATGCCGGCGTGCGTCATGGTGGCGGTGTGCGAAATCAGACTTTCCACGCCGCCCAGCGACTCCGCCAGCGTAAACAGCTGCAGCGCCTTCAGGAAGCGGCGCAGCCGCGCCTCATCGGCGTCGAGTTCAAAACTGAGCATGGCGCCAAAACCGCGCTGCTGACGCGCGGCAAACTGGTGTCCGGCATTCTCTGGCAGAGACGGATGATACAGCTTTTTCACCAGCGGTTGTTGCTTCAGGTAATCAACAATCGCCAGTGCGTTACGCTGCGCCGCCGCCATGCGCGGTGCCAGGGTGCGCAGGCCGCGCAGCAGCAGATAGCTGTCAAACGCCGCGCCGGTGACGCCAATGTTATTCGCCCACCAGGCGAGTTCCGTGACCAGCGCCGGATCTTTAGCGATAACCGCACCGGCCACCACGTCCGAGTGACCGTTCAGGTATTTGGTGCAGGAGTGGATCACCAGGTCGGCACCCAGCGCCAGCGGGTTCTGCAGCGCCGGGCTGAGGAAGGTGTTGTCCACTACGCTCACCGCACCGGCAGCACGCGCGGCGGCGCAGATGGCCGCAATATCCACCACGCGCAGCAGCGGATTGCTCGGGCTTTCGACCAGCACCAGCTTTGGTTTTTCCGCCAGCGCCGCCGCCAGCGCCGCTTCATCGCCCTGATCGACAAACTTCACGCGGTAAGCGCCGCGCTTGCTCAGGCTGTCAAACAGACGATAGCTGCCGCCGTAGCAGTCGTGCGGCGCCACCAGCAGATCGCCTGGCTTCAGGAACACCGTCGTCACCAGATGAATCGCCGACATCCCGGTGTTGGTCAGCACCGCGCCCGCGCCCCCTTCCAGCTCAGCCAGCGCGCGCTGGACCACATCGCGCGTCGGGTTACCACGGCGTGAATAGTCATGCGCGCGCGGCTCGTTGAAATCGAGGAAGTTATAGGTGCTGGAGAGGTGAATCGGTGGGACAACGCAGCCATATTGCTCGTCATCATTCAAACCGCTGCGTACTGCGATGGTTGCCTGTTTACGCGTCATGGTGCTTACTGTTCCTGAAGTGTAATAAAAAAGTGGCAACAGAATAACATTCCGCGACTGGACGTCAATACATCTGGACATCTAAATGTCTTTGCGTATAGATTGAGCAAAGCCGCAATACCCGCTAAAATTACGCGTCATCGCCTGGTGTTCAGCGCGCTTTCCTGTGAAACGCGATGTGTAAGCATAAAACCGGCAGTTTAAGCGGTCAGGCATCGAAAAATCGGGCATAATCAACGGATTTCCCCATATTCAACTTTTTATTGATTAAGGTAACCCATGGCTGAATGGAACGGCGAATATATCAGCCCTTACGCTGAACACGGTAAGAAGAGCGAGCAGGTTAAGAAGATTACAGTTTCTATCCCGCTGAAAGTGCTGAAGATTTTAACGGATGAGCGTACCCGCCGTCAGGTGAACAATCTGCGTCACGCCACCAACAGCGAACTGCTGTGCGAAGCCTTTTTGCATGCCTTCACCGGGCAACCGCTGCCGAATGATGTTGATCTGCGTAAAGAGCGCAGCGACGAGATTCCGGAAGAAGCAAAACAGATTATGCGAGAGATGGGCATCGATCCCGACAGCTGGGAATACTGAGGCCAGAAATAAAAAAACCCAGCCGAGGCTGGGTTTTTTCTTGCAACCGAATCGTGAAGATTCGCCGGCAAATAATCTTATTTCTTGCTGCCTGGGATGCTGAAACGCTTGTTGAAGCGATCAACACGACCACCAGAGTCAACAACACGCTGCTTACCGGTGTAGAACGGGTGGCATTTGCCGCACACGTCCAGGTTCAGGGTACCAGTCATGGTTGAACGGGTGTTGATCACGTTGCCGCAAGAGCAGGTGATGGTCACAGCTTCGTATTTCGGGTGAATACCTTGTTTCATGGGAGAACCTCATAAAAGGCCGTGTCGCTCTCCGTGCCAGGCGAACCTGCACAGCACCACACGCGGTTAATAAATGGTGTATCTTTGACGAGTCATCTCATCAAAGGCGGCATAGTATACAGAAAATGAGCGCATTGATCAAATCCGCGCAATGCGCCGCGCTCTGCCATGCCGGGGAAACGCCTGCAGCCAGCGCCGCCGCGCGCTGAAGTATGACGGGGGTGACGCCAGCGTGTACACTACTTCTCCTTTTTACAGAACCGGATAGAGATCGACATGCCCGTTGTTCAGGTTGCCCTGCCCGTTCCGCTGCCTCGCCTGTTTGACTACCTGCTGCCCGCCGATGCGCCGCAGCCGGTAACCGGCGCGCGCGTCAGCGTGCCGTTCGGCAACCGGAAAATGACTGGCATCGTGGTTAGCACGCGCGCCACCAGCGATCTCCCCCTTGCCCAGCTGAAACAGATTGATGCGTTACTCGATGACCGCTCGCTGTTTTCGCCGGCGCTGTGGCGCATCCTCAACTGGGCCGCCGGCTACTATCACTCTCCGCTCGGCGAAGTGCTCAGCCATGCGCTGCCGGTGCTGCTGCGTCAGGGCAAGCCGGCCCAGGAAGCGCCGCTGTGGCAGTGGGTGGTGAACGAAGCCGGGCGCGAAGTGGCGCTGGAAAGCCTGAAGCGCGCGCCGAAACAGCAGCAGGCGCTGGCGGCGTTGCGTCAGCGGCCGCTGTATCGTCACCAGATCGGCGAGCAGGATTTTACCGATGCCGCGCTGCAGGCACTGCGTGCCAAAGGGCTGTGCGACCTGCGTGAACATGCGCCACAGCAGCACGACTGGCGCGCCAGTTTTGCGGTGAAAGGTGAACGGCTGCGGCTGAATACCGATCAGGCGATGGCGGTGGGCGCCATTCGCAGCGAGGACGAGCATTACGCCGCGTGGCTGCTGGCAGGCATCACCGGATCGGGTAAAACCGAGGTCTATCTCAGCGTGCTGGAGAATGTGCTGGCGCGCGGCAAACAGGCGCTGGTGCTGGTGCCGGAAATTGGCCTGACGCCGCAAACCATCGCCCGTTTCCGTGAACGCTTCGATGCGCCGATTGATGTGCTGCACTCGGCGCTCAATGACAGCGAGCGTCTGGCGGTCTGGCTGCGCGCGCGCAGCGGCGAGACCGCCATTGTTATCGGCACACGATCCGCGCTGTTCACACCGCTGGCGCGGCCGGGCGTGATCATCATCGATGAAGAACACGACAGCTCCTACAAACAGCAGGAAGGCTGGCGCTACCAGGCGCGCGATCTGGCGGTATTCAGCGCTCACGAAGAAGATGTGCCGATTGTGATGGGATCGGCGACGCCGGCGCTGGAGACGCTGCACAACGTGCGTGTCGGTAAATATCGCCAGCTCAACCTGACCAAACGTGCCGGTAACGCCAAACCGGCGCTGCAGCAGCTAATCGATCTCAAGGGACAGCAACTGAAAGGCGGTCTTGCGCCGGCGCTGCTGGGCAAGATGCGCCAGCACCTGCAGGCGGATAATCAGGTTCTGCTGTTTCTCAATCGCCGCGGCTTTTCGCCGGCGCTGATGTGCCACGACTGCGGCTGGCTGGCGGAGTGTCAGCGCTGCGACAGTTATTACACGCTGCATCAGCAGCATCGTCAGCTGCGCTGTCACCACTGCGACAGCCAGCGTCCGCTGCCGCATCAGTGTCCGGGCTGCGGTTCCACCCATCTGCTGCCGGTCGGCGTGGGCACGGAACAGCTGGAGCAGCAGCTCAGCACGCTGTTTCCTGGCGTACCGGTGTCGCGCATCGATCGCGATACCACCAGCCGCAAAGGCGCGCTGGAACAGCATCTGGCCGATGTGCATCGCGGCGGGGCGCGCATTCTGGTCGGCACGCAGATGCTGGCCAAAGGCCATCACTTCCCGGACGTGACGCTGGTATCGCTGCTGGATGTTGATGGCGCGCTGTTTTCGGCGGATTTCCGTGCCGCCGAGCGCTTTGCCCAGCTCTACACACAGGTCGCCGGCCGCGCCGGCCGCGCCGGTAAGCAGGGCGAAGTGTTACTGCAGACGCACCATCCGGAGCATCCACTGCTGCAAACGCTGCTGCATCGCGGCTATTTTGCGTTTGCCGATCAGACGCTGCTGGAGCGTCAGTCAGTGCAGCTGCCACCGTGGACCAGCCACGCACTGTTTCGCGCTGAAGATCTGGATAACGCGCAGGCGGCGGAGTTCCTTACGCAGCTACGTAACCTGCTGGAAGCCAGCCCGCTCAAAGATGAGGCGATGTGGCTGATGGGGCCGGTGCCGGCGCTGGCACCGAAGCGCAGCGGACGCTGGCGCTGGCAACTGCTGCTACAGCATCCATCGCGCAAGCGGCTGCAGCAGTTGCTGAGCAGTTCACTGCCGCTGGTCACCACCCTGCCCGCCGCGCGCAAAGTCAAATGGACGCTGGATATCGACCCCACCGAGAGTTAAGCCGCGCCACATCTGCGAGCCAGATCGAAAAAAGTCGCACAAGTCACAATTTTTATGCAAATTAAGTAACAACCTCACACGGCGTTGGGTTAACAATAGTGCCCGTCCCGGCACTGGGCCGGCTATGTGTGAATATCTATGCGCTGTACCGCGTCAGGAGTTAACGTTGGATCAGAAGCAACCCTCATCGGCAGCCACCATGAAAGATGTGGCCGAGCAGGCTGGCGTCTCCACCGCCACGGTTTCGCGCGCGCTGATGAATCCGGAAAAAGTCTCCGCCGCGACCCGGCAGAAAGTGGAACAGGCGGTGCAGGCCGTCGGCTATGCGCCGCATGGTCTGGCGCGCAACGCCAAACGCGGCGACACGCAAACCATTCTGGTGATTGTGCCGGACATCTGTGACCCTTTCTTCAGCGAGATTATCCGCGGCGTGGAAGTGACCGCCGCGCAGGAAGGCTATCTGGTGCTGATTGGTGACTGCGCCCATCAGGATCAGCAGGAGAAAACCTTCCTTAACCTGATGCTGACGCGCCAGATTGACGGCATGGTACTGCTGGGTTCGCAGCTGCCGTTTGACGCCGGCATTGAAGATCAGCGCAATCTGCCGCCGATGGTGATGGGAAACGAGTTCGCGCCGGAGATGGCGCTGCCCACGGTGCATATCGATAACCTGACCGCGGCCTTTGAAGCGGTGAATCATCTGTTACAGCTGGGCCATCGGCAGATCGCCTGCATCACCGGACCGGAACATATCCCGCTCAGCCAGTATCGGCTGCAGGGCTACATCCAGGCGCTGCGCCGCAGCAATATCGCCATTGATCCCACGCTGATTGTGCACGGCGACTTCACCTTTGAAGCCGGTGCCAGCGCGCTGAAGCAGCTGATGAGCCTGCCGCAGCCGCCGAAAGCCCTGTTCTGCCATAGCGATCTGATGGCGCTTGGCGCGATGAACCAGGCGCGCAAGCTGGGAATGCGTATTCCGCAGGATCTGTCGGTGGTCGGCTTCGATGATATCGAGCTGGCGCAATACTACGATCCGCCCCTGACCACCGTGGCACAGCCGCGTTTTGCCATTGGCCGCGAAGCGATGCTGCTGCTGCTGGATGAGCTGCAGGGCAAACGGGTCAACAACGGTTCACGCCTGCTCGACGCCGAACTCCGCGTCCGCGGCAGTACTGCACCGGCAGCAAAACGCGAAAAATGAATGCGGGAACCCTGCATTTTCAGCAGATTCTGAAGGCAGACTGTGCTGGTCAAAGTTCCAGCCCTTGAGTAACATGACGCATTCCTTGCCGGGCAAAATTAACACCCCATTTACACGCCCAGTGGCATTTTTTTGAAGGGTATCAGAACGAAAGTGGCACAGAGAGATTACGTAGGCCGCGGGCGTTCAACAGGGACGCGTCGCAAAAAACCCGCAGGCCGCAGCAAGAAAAGCAAAGGCGGCTCCGGCACTTCAAAGCTGATGATAGTACTGGCCGTGGCAGTGCTGGTGACCTTTGCCGGTGGTTTATGGTTCATCTCGCATCACAAAAAAGAAGAAACACCGGTGATTCCGAATCATAAAGCCAACGGTAATGGCCTGCCGCCGAAGCCGGAAGAGCGCTGGAAGTACATCAAAGAGCTGGAAAATCGTCAGGTGACCGTGCCGTCGCCCACCGAGCCGTCTGCCGGGGGCGAAATCAAGTCGCAAACTCAGCTGACCGACGAACAGCGTCAGCTGCTGGAGCAGATGCAGGCCGATATGCGCCAGCAGCCAACCCAGCTGAATGAAGTGCCGTGGAACGAACAAACCCCGGCTCAGCGCCAGCAAACGCTGCAGCGTCAGCAGCAGGCACAACAGCAACAACAGCAGGTGCAGCGTCAGCAGCAGCAGTTACAGCAGCAGCAGCGCCAGCAACAGTTGCAGCAGCAGCGTCAGCAGGAATTGCAGCAGCAGGCGGCACGCCAGCAGCAGCAACAGGCCGCGCCGATCACTCGCGAGCCGGCGAAGCCGCAGGAGAGCGCCAAAGCCAAAACGGAAGAGAAAGCGAGCACCCAGCGCTGGATGGTGCAGTGTGGCTCGTTTAAAGGTACCGATCAGGCGGAATCGGTACGCGCCGGTCTGGCGTTTGAAGGTTTCGAAAGCCGCATCACGACTGGCGGCGGCTGGAATCGCGTGGTGATTGGGCCGTTTAAAGACCGCAGCAGCGCAGACAGCACCGTGAAGCGCCTGCACAGCTCCGGCCACAGCAGCTGTATTCCGCTCGCCCTGCCTTAACCCTCCCTGCTCGCCCCCGGCAATTTGCAGCATCAGATATTGCCGGGGGTTGAAACCCCACAGGATTACCCCATATCTGGTTGCATGATACGCCGCGCCCGCTGCGCGGTGTCTTTTTTCCACTGCAACAAGGGGTCTGCCCGTGACAACAATAGTAAGTGTACGACGCAACGGCCGGGTCGTGATCGGCGGTGATGGCCAGGCGACGCTCGGCAATACCGTAATGAAAGGCAATGTTAAAAAGGTGCGTCGTCTTTACAACGACAAAGTGATCGCGGGCTTTGCTGGCGGCACCGCAGATGCCTTTACCCTGTTTGAACTGTTCGAACGCAAACTGGAGATGCATCAGGGCCATCTGGTGAAAGCCGCGGTCGAACTGGCGAAAGACTGGCGTACTGACCGGATGCTGCGCCGCCTTGAAGCGCTGCTGGCGGTTGCCGATGAGAACTCCTCGCTGATCATCAGCGGTAACGGTGACGTGATTCAGCCGGAAAATGACCTGATTGCCATCGGTTCCGGCGGGCCTTACGCCCAGGCAGCCGCCCGCGCGCTGCTGGAGAACACGGAGATGGGTGCGCACGATATCGTAGCCAAAGCGCTGAATATCGCCGGTGATATCTGCATCTACACCAACCACAACATTAACTACGAAGAATTACCGTCTAAGGCGTAAGGACCAAAACCATGTCTGAGATGACTCCACGCGAGATTGTCAGCGAGCTTAACCGCTTCATCATCGGCCAGGACGGCGCCAAAAAAGCGGTCGCCATTGCGCTGCGTAACCGCTGGCGCCGCATGCAGCTTGACGAAGAGCTGCGCCATGAAGTGACCCCAAAAAACATCCTGATGATCGGCCCGACCGGCGTCGGTAAAACCGAAATCGCCCGCCGTCTGGCGAAGCTGGCCAATGCGCCGTTCATCAAAGTTGAAGCCACTAAATTCACCGAAGTGGGCTATGTCGGGAAAGAAGTGGATTCGATTATTCGCGATCTGACGGACTCCGCCATCAAGATGGTGCGCAGCCAGGCGATCGAGAAAAACAAATACCGCGCCGAAGAGATGGCAGAAGATCGCATTCTGGATGTGCTGATCCCGCCAGCGAAAAACAACTGGGGCCAGCCGGAGCAGAGCGCTGAGCCGTCCGCTGCGCGCCAGTCGTTCCGCAAAAAATTGCGCGAAGGCCAGCTCGATGACAAAGAGATTGAGATCGATCTGGCTGCTGCGCCGATGGGCGTTGAAATCATGGCGCCTCCGGGCATGGAAGAGATGACCAGCCAGCTGCAGTCGATGTTCCAGAACCTCGGCGGCCAGAAGCAGAAACCGCGTAAGCTGAAAATCAAAGACGCGATGAAGCTGCTGATTGAAGAAGAAGCGGCCAAGCTGGTGAACCCGGAAGAGCTGAAGCAGGACGCCATCGACGCGGTTGAACAGCACGGTATCGTGTTCATCGACGAAATCGACAAAATCTGTAAGCGCGGCGGCCAGTCGTCGGGCCCGGATGTGTCACGTGAAGGCGTACAGCGCGATCTGCTGCCGCTGGTGGAAGGCTGCACCGTGTCCACTAAACACGGCATGGTTAAAACCGACCATATCCTGTTTATCGCCTCCGGCGCGTTCCAGGTGGCCAGCCCGTCGGATCTGATTCCGGAGCTGCAGGGTCGTCTGCCGATTCGCGTTGAGCTGCAGGCGCTGACGGTCAATGATTTCGAACGCATCCTGACCGAGCCGAACGCGTCCGTGACCGTACAGTACAAAGCGCTGATGGGCACCGAAGGCGTTAACGTTGAATTCACCGAAGACGGCATTCGTCGCATCGCCGAAGCGGCGTGGCAGGTGAACGAAACCACCGAGAACATCGGTGCACGTCGTCTGCACACCGTGCTGGAGCGCCTGATGGAAGATATCTCCTACGACGCCAGCGATCGCCACGGCGAATCGATCACCATCGATGCCGAATACGTTGGTCAGCATCTGGATGAACTGGTGGCCGACGAAGATCTCAGCCGCTTCATTCTGTAATTCCAGTCAATACCCAGCCTTGCGCTGGGTATTTTTTTGCCCGCCCGCCGCGCTGTACCCGATTATCCCGTTGCCTCTGTTGTCGCTGCGCTGCAAAAGCGGGCGGATTTGATGTATCCTTTGCCTGTTTTCCTTAATGAGTTTTCCCAATGAAAGAACAAGAAAAAGCCGAGATTAAACGTCTCAGCGACCAGCTGGACGCGCTGAATCGCAAAGAACCGCAGCTGCTGGAAGCGGGCGATGCCGAAAAGCTTGGCGCGCTGCTGAAAGAGAAAGAGACGCTGGTGCAGGAGATAGAGCGTCTGCGCAACGTGCGCGAAGAGAAGCTGAGCAAAGAAGCCCAGCAGCTGAAAAAGCTGCCGTTCAGCCGTGAAATCACCAAAAAAGAGCAGGCGAACATGGGCGCGCTGAAGAAAAGCGTGCGCGGCCTGGTGGTGGTACACCCGATGACCGCGCTGGGACGCGAGATGGGGCTGAAGGTGATGACCGGCTACGCAAAGCAGCCGTTCTGATTGCCGTTACGCGGCGTGGACCACGTCGCGTTCTGCACCGGCAGCCTGCAGCACCTGCTGCGCCAGCGTATCCAGCAGGGCATAGCGGCGGCGATACTCCGCGCGCTTCTTGCTGGCAATCTCTTCCAGATCTTTACGTGCCATGCTCAGCGGCAGCGTAAACAGCTCATCACCCCGCATTTCCCCGCCCAGTGACAGCCAGAACTCGCTATAGCTGGCAAAGAATTTATCACCTTTGCTGTGACGGTAGCGCAGGCTGCGGAAAACATGGGTGGTATCACCGACGGCGGTAATGGCCTGTACGCCGCACTGTGCCGCCAGAATAAATACCGCTTCCATCAGCAGACGCTTAGGAAATACGCCGTGCGCGGCTTTGGTGGCATCGCGAATAACGTCACTGGAAATATGTTTCCGCGGCCCCTGCAAGCCCCCAATTAATAGCGTGCGCTGCTGCTGTTCCTGAATAATAGAGAATGACAGCGAGGCCAGCGTCATATCCTGATAATTAAGCAGCAGCGTAATTTCCCCTTCCCGGTCGTAATGGCCGGAGCAGCAATAAAGCGCAAATTGCTCCTCGTTTTTGCCGGTGAAACGGGCAAGGAGATTACCGCTCGGGCTCAGCAGCAACTGGCGCAGCTGATTATTCGCCAGCCGATCCATTAATTGATAATGATCGAGAATCGCCTGCGCACGCTGCGCCACGCTGAAACCGGCGCGCAAATACGGGCGATGCGGCTTAGCCGGCAGTAAGCCCTGGCTGCTTAACAGCTGCGGCAGAAAAGAGAGTTTGGCCAGCTGATGGAGATAATTAAAAGTGGTCAGTGGAAATACCGCTGACCTTAAGGCAAATTTCAGGCGAAATTGCTGGCTATTCCACAGCTTATTTGGCCGCAGCTTTCCACTGACTAAAGGTATAAACAGCGCGGCCGACGAAACGGAGTCCGGCTCAGAATGTGTAATAATAGACATGATTATTTTTACGTCGCGAGATAACTGAAGGCTACTGTATGCCCCAAATTATCAACGGCGCGTTAATAACCACTTTAGCCTGGTCATGACGTGGAGTTTGTTGAGCTGCGGTTTAGGATGGTGATAAAAAAACCGGTGCACGCAGGCACCGGTTATTCACATAGCGTAAGCCAGAACTTATTTTGCCGAGGCGAAACGTGCCGCTGCTTCGTCCCAGTTCACCACGTTCCAGAACGCTTTGATGTAGTCAGGGCGCTTGTTCTGATACTTCAGATAGTAAGCGTGCTCCCACACATCCAGACCGATGATTGGGAAACCAGACACGCCGGCGATGGCTTCACCCATCAGCGGGTTGTCCTGGTTAGCGGTTGAAACGACCGCCAGCTTATCGCCTTTTTTCACCAGCCACGCCCAGCCAGAGCCAAAACGGGTCGCAGCCGCTTTCTCGAACTCTTCCTGGAATTTCTCAACGCTACCGAAATCTTTTTCGATTGCCGCTTTCAGGTCGCCCTGCAGCGTGGTGCCGGTTTTCAGGCCTTTCCAAAACAGGCTGTGGTTAGCGTGGCCGCCAGCGTTGTTACGCAGTGGGCCTTTTTTGTCTGCTGGCAGCTGATCCAGTTTGGTGATCAGTTCATCAACCGGCAGGTTTGCGAATTCGGTACCTTCCAGCGCCGCGTTGGCGTTGTTAACGTAGGTCTGGTGATGTTTAGTGTGATGGATTTCCATCGTCTGCTTGTCGAAGTGCGGTTCCAGTGCGTCGTAGGCGTACGGCAGGGATGGCAGTGAATAACTCATGTTCTTCCTCTCCATTTAGTGTTTGGCAGCACAACCTTGCTGGTGTGCCGCATAAGCAGTCGGATCATTATAGTTAAAATCATGATCCGGAAAAGGGTTATCAATGCCTTAGTAATGATAAGGATTTGATCAATCTGGCAAAAGGTGCGCACACACGGCTACACCTTGTGCGTACTGGCGCGCAGCTTAAGCTGCACTGGCAGCTCATTGATGGCAGGCGGCTCGTCGCCGTTGAGCGCCGCCAGCAGGCGTTTACCGGCCATGCGTCCCATCTCCTCGTACGGCAGCACAATGCTGGTCAGCGGCGGCGAACATACCGCCGCCAGCGGGCCACCGCCGATGCTGGCAATCGCCAGCTGGCTGGGCACCGAGACGCCGGCTGCGTGACAGGCCATGATGGCGCCGCACGCCACTTCATCGCTGGTACAGATCAGGACGTCCAGTTCCGGCCAGGTGAGACGGATCTCTGCCAGCAGGCTGTGGCCAGCGGCAAAGGTGGGCATTTTTGGTGAGGTCACTACGCGGTGCGGTGCCAGATTCAGCGCCAGCATCCCGCTGTGCCAGCCATTGAGCAGCTGACGGAAAATAGTGCTATGCGTTTGTGTGCACAGCAGGCCGGGATGGCGATAGCCGCGCTCTACCAGGCTGTTTACCAGCTGACGAATGGCTTTCGCATAGTCCACGCCGATGCTGATGCCGGCAGAATCCTGATGCACGCCACCGATGTCCATCACCGGCAGGCCGGAGTTGCTCAGCAGGCGCTGCGCTTCGGCGGCATTGTCGAAATTGAAGTGCACCATCGCGGCCGGGTTGTAAGAGAGCAGCATCTCGATCAGCTCGCTCTCCTCCGCCGCCGAATGATTGGCTTCGGCCAGCATCATGTTATAGCCCTGCGGCCGCAGCACCTCCTGCAGCGCCTCTGACACAATCGCGCTGCCCGGCGTAGCAAAAGAAGGTACCACCATGGTGATCAGCCGCGACGAGGCTGACGCCAGGTTACGCGCCTGCACGTTGGGCACATAGGCCAGTTCCGCGACGGCCGCGTCGATCCTTGCGCGAATTTCGGGCGACACTTTCTCCGGCATACGCAAAGCGCGCGACGCCGTCATGGCGCTGACACCGACCAAACGGGCAACATCGGCCAGCGTGCTTTTGCCGGTACTGCGCCGTCGTTTTTCTGTCATGCGTTCTCCTGTCTCTACCCTGCTGGTTCCGGGTAGCGCTCGATTTATCCGCACGCAGCTTAAAACCAAAAGCAAATTGGTGCCATGTTAAAAACCACAGAATCGGGCATGTCTCATTGGCTGCGTGATTTTCGCTGGCCTGAGCATGTCACCCCGGCCTCAGCGTGACAAACCGCGCGCGCAAAAATGTTATCGCTAACACACTTTTTAACATCATTCGTGTTAGCGCTAACTTTTGCGAGCAACATCACAGAACCCAGGCGATAAAATCACCTACAGTGCACCGCATCGACGAATAAACAGGAATTACTGATGCTCACTCAATGGCTGACACCGCAACATATCCGGGTAATAGACGACGTTAGCGACTGGCAGGAAGCGGTGCGTTTATCGGCCGAGCCGCTGCTGGCGGAGGGGGCAATTACCCCGGCTTATCTGGATGCGATCTTTACCTCGCATGCTGAGCTGGGTCCCTATTATGTGCTGGCGCCGGGTCTGGCGATGCCGCATGCGCGTCCGGAACAGGGTGCGCGCAAAAACGGCCTGTCGCTGCTGCATGTAAAACAAGGCGTGAATTTTGCCGCCGATGAAAACGACCCGGTATTTGTCGTTATTATGCTGTGCGCCCTGTCTGGCGACGATCATATTCAGATGATCACCGCGCTGGCTGAGGTGTTCAGCGACGAATCCCGCCTGCAGCAGTTGCTGTCGGCATCGACCCTGCCAGCGATTGAAGCTGTCATTAAAGATTAATCACCAGAGAAACCTGAAAATGAAAAAAGTACTGATTGTGTGTGGAAACGGTTTAGGCAGCAGCTTCATTGTGGAAATGAACGTGAAGAAAATTATTAAGGAGCTGGGTAAAGAGGCTGAAGTGGGTCATACCGATTTAACCTCTGCCAAATCTGAGCAGGCCGATATTATCATCAGCGCTAAAGATATCGCTGACCAGCTGTCGAGCCACAGCGCACAGGTATTTGGCCTGAGCAATTTACTGGATAACGCCAGAATCAAAGAAATTCTCGCCGACAACCTGTAATTGACCCGACGAAATTTACTCACACGGAGTAATTTATGCTGCAGTTTATAATTAAGGATGTTCTTGGAACACCCGCTATACTTGTCGGCCTTTTTTCCCTGATTGGTTTATTACTGCAAAAGAAACCGGTATCCGATGTGATTTCCGGTACGCTAAAAACCATCATGGGTTTTGTTATTCTTATCGCCGGGGCCAACTTAATTGCGGCCACCCTGACCATCTTCAGCCAGCTATTCGAGCACTCGTTCAATATTCAGGGCGTAGTGCCGAATACTGATGCAATGGCCGCGCTGGCACAGAAAAACTACGGTACCGAAACCGCGATGATCATGGTGTTCGGTATGCTGGTGAATATTGTGCTGGCGCGCATCACGCCGCTGAAATACATCTTCCTGACCGGGCACCATACGCTGTATATGTCGGCGATGCTGGCGGTGATCCTGTCAGTGGGCGGCGTGCACGGCTTCTGGCTGGTGCTGATCGGCTCGCTGATTCTCGGCACCATGATGGTGGTATGTCCGGCGATTCTGCAGCCGTTCACCCGCAAAATCACCAACTCGGACGACCTGGCGCTGGGCCACTTTGGCTCCACCGGCTACCTGTTGTCAGCGCTGGTTGGCAAAGCGGTGGGCAAAGGCAGCCCGTCAATTGAAGAGCTGAAAGTACCGAAAACCCTCAACTTCCTGCGCGACTCGTCCGTGGCAATTTCGCTGACCATGATGATTCTGTTTATCGCGCTGGTACTGGTCGCCGGTAAAGAGTTTACCGAAAGCCAGGTGAGCGGCGGCCAGAACTTCATCGTCTTTGCCATTATCCAGTCAATCACCTTTGCTGCGGGTGTTTACATCATTCTTGCCGGTGTACGCATGGTGATTGCCGAGATCGTCCCGGCGTTCAAAGGCATCGCCGATAAACTGGTGCCGAACGCAAAACCAGCGCTGGATTGCCCGACGGTCTTCCCGTTCGCGCCGAACGCCGTGATCATCGGCTTCCTGTGCAGCTTCGCCGCCGGTCTGATCAGCATGTTCCTGTGCCCGCTGTTCGGTCTGAGCGTGATTGTGCCGGGCCTGGTGCCGCACTTCTTCTGCGGCGCGACCGCTGGCGTCTACGGCAACATCACCGGCGGACGGCGCGGTGCCATCATCGGTTCCTTTGTCCAGGGGCTGCTGATCTCCTTCCTGCCCGCCATTCTGCTGCCGCTGATGGGTGACCTTGGCTTCGCGTCCACCACCTTTGGTGATGCGGACTTCGGTATCGTCGGCATTGTGCTCGGCCACATTATTTCGTTCTTCCATTGATGTCACAGACAGCGCCTGCGGGCGCTGTTTGCGTAATGAGGAAATCAGCATGAACGCCCGCTTTTCACCGTCCCTGATGTGCATGGATTTGACCCGCTTCCGCGAGCAGATCGAAGCGATGAACGCCAGCGCCTCGTTCTATCATGTCGATATTATGGATGGCAGCTATGTTAAGAATATTACGCTGTCGCCGTTCTTTATTGAGAACCTGCGTAAAATTACCGATGTGCCGATTGATGTGCATTTAATGGTGAACCACCCGGAAGATATTATTCCGATGTGCATTGATGCCGGCGCGGATATTATCAGTTTCCATCCGGAGACGGCGAATAACAAAATTTTTCGTCTGCTGACACAAATTAAAGAGGCTGGCCGTCGCTGCGGCGTGGTGCTGAATCCGGCTACGCCAGCCGATAGCATTCGTGAATATGCGCATCTGCTGGATAAAGTGACGGTGATGTCAGTCGATCCCGGTTTCGCCGGACAGAAATTTATTCCGGAAACGCTGAACAAAATTCGCCAGCTGATCGCCATGCGGGAAACGCACGGTTATCACTATCTGACCGAAATCGATGGGTCGTGCAACGCGCGCACCTTTAAGCAGATTGCCGCCTCGGGCGTCGACGTGTTTATTGTCGGCACCTCCGGCCTGTTCAATCTCGACGATGATGTGGCACAGGCGTGGCAGAAGATGGAGCAGATTTTTGCGCAGGAAACTGCCGCGGCGTGATGTCCTTTCGCGCCCTGCCAGATGCGCATCAACGCGCATCTGGCACATTATGCTGACGGGTTGCCATTCATGGCGACCTGATATCTGAGTAATTAACGCCCCAGCTCGGTCAGCGACTTATCCAGCGCTCCCACCAGCCAGTCGATATCACCGCTCTGGAACGCCAGCGGCGGACGCAGTTTCAGCACGTTGCCGTACGGCCCGGCCACCGACGTCAGCACATGGTGATCGCGCAGCTTCTCGATCAAATCCAGCGCCAGCGCTTTGTCCGGCGTCTTACTGCTGCGATCCTGCACCAGCTCAAACCCAATAAACAGCCCGGCACCGCGCACATCACCAATGCAGTCATGGCGATCCATCAGCTTCTGCAGCTCCGCCAGCAGCTGTGCGCCGACCACGCGGCTATGCTCCTGCAGCCCCTCTTCCTGAATCACCGTCAGCACCGCCTGCGCAGCGGCCATCGCCACCGGATTGCCGCCGAAAGTATTGAAATAAGGGATCTCGTCGCTGAACGCGGCCAGCACGTCGCTTTTCGCCAGCAGGCCGGAAACCGGAATACCGTTGCCCATCGGCTTACCGGTGGTGACCACATCCGGCACCACGCCGTGACGGGCAAAGCCCCAGAAGGCATCGCCGGTGCGGGCAAAGCCGGGCTGCACTTCATCAGCGATAAAAATGCCGCCGTTAGCATGCACCACATCCACCGCTTGCTGCAGGAATCCGCGCGGATTAGGCAGCACGCCGTCGGAGGAGAAGATCGAGTCGGCGAGGAAACCGGCGAATTTAATGCCGTGCGCTTTCATGTCATCAATCTGCTGCTGAATCTGATCGGCGAACCATGCACCAAGGTCGGGCGCATCGACACGATAAGCATCTGGCGGTGGCACCAGGCGGGTGGTCGCGGCCAGCGGCTGACCGCTACCCAGCGCCGGTGACGCGCCAGAGGTCAAATCACTGGTACCGTGGTACGCCTCCTGCGAGACAATAATGCCGGTGCCGCCGCTCCAGGCGCGCGCCACGCGAATCGCCAAATCGTTGGCTTCTGAGCCGGTACACATATACATGGCGCGGTCGATGGCTTCCGGCGTGGTCGCCAGCAACGCTTCGCTGTAGTCAAGAATGCGCTCGTGCAGATAACGCGTGTGCGTGTTCAGCATCTTCATCTGCTGATTCACCGCCTCAATGACCGCCGGATGGCAGTGGCCGATACTCGCCACATTGTTATACACATCCAGATATTTGTTACCCGCCGCATCCCACAAATACTGCCCTTCGCCGCGCACCAGATGCACCGGCTTGCGATAAAACAGACGATACGATTCGCCCAGCATTTTGCTGCGCTTATCCGTCAGAGTGCGGGTGGCCGGATCCAGCGCGTCGGCGTGTTCGGCGCGAAAACTGTTGGTATCCATGATGGTGGAACGTGTAACCATGGTAACTCCCGTTGCGAAGGTGAAAGGGGTGTTTGCAGCCTGATCTCTGCGAACATCATGCCTGCTTTAGTGAAAAATGCAACCAAATACACAAATACAACCAAATACACATGACGCCACGATGACACTCAGGTAAGCTTAGGCCCAGCTTCGCTCTGCCACAGGGAAACGTCATGCTGCAGGAAACCCGTTTACATCGCATCCGCGCGCTGCTGAGCACGCAACATCAGCTCAGCACTGAACGCATCATCAAAGAGCTGGGCATTTCGCGGGAAACGGCACGGCGCGATATCATTTCGCTTGAGGCGCAGGGGCTGGCGCGCCGCGTACATGGCGGTCTGGTGGCGCTGGAGAGCCCGCCGGAGCCACCGCTGCAGGTGCGCCGTAACGCACAGGCGAGAGAGAAACGCGCGATTGCCGCCGCGGCGGTACAACATCTGCAGCCCGGCCAGACGCTGTTCCTCGATGCCGGCACCACCACCACGCTGCTGGCTGAAGAGCTGCGCACCATGTCCGGCCTGACCATCATCACCAACAGTCTGCAGGCGGCACTGGCGCTCAGCGCGGCCGAAGAGCATGAAACCCTGAATAACCAGGTGCTGCTGCTGGGCGGCATGATGATGGCCGGCGCGCAGCAGACGCGGGGAGAAATGACGGTGGGGGAAATTTATCGATATCGCGCCGACGTGGCGCTGCTGTCACCGGTCGGCATCGATGCCCGAAACGGCGCCAGCAGCTTCCATCCGCATGAAGCCGCCATCGCGCACGCCATGGTACAGCAGGCCAGCCGCACCCTGCTGCTGGCGGATCACAGCAAACTCGGCGTGATCAGCCGTACCCAGTACGCCCCTGTCGGCGATATCGATCTGTTGATTTGCGACGGCGGCGCGGCAAAGCCCGGTGCGCTCAGCGCTCTGCAGCAGGCGTTAGCGGTGCAGGTGGTGTAAGGAACTGCCCGATGCACGGTCACCGTACTGACGGCACAGTGACCTCATCGATTATGGCTGAACCAGCGTGTGGATTTTTTGGCTTATTTTCTCAACCAGCCGTCCGTCATTTTTAAAAACAAACTCATCGGAAAATATCTGATGGCCGTTACTGTAGCCAGGCGACCACAGCTGATTATTTTTCAATGAGTCCTGATAGATGCCAACCAGGGCTTTGTTATAAGCCGCCGAGATATGCACCACGGCGGTATCGGGAGTAATCACGCAATCACTTTGCTTAACCGCAGCGAAAGCGTGATACAGCGAGGGAACGCGGTATAACTTCGCGGGGTGCAGCGACGCCTGTTCCAGCGCGCCTTTGTGATCGAGCACCACGATATTGGTGGCCGCATTGTGCCTGACAATCGCCCCGATTAGCTCATTCAGCTGCTGCTCAGAGAGGTCACGATCGGCATGACTGGCATAAATATTGATTAAAATATTGTGCTCATCAGCGGAAAACATGCCGGACTGGTGAATTTCGGCATCAATGCGCTCAGGGTAAAATATTTCATAATTCAGCCCATCAACCGTCTCAACCTGAAGATAGTCAAGAACCGCACGATAGATATTTTTAACGTGGTTATTAAGGTGATCGAACTGAATGTTAATATCGTAGGGTTTAAGCCAGCCAGGCTTGTTGAAACCCAGCGTCATTTTAGGATTGATATCGGCAATCATTTTGGGCATATACAGCGCGGTTTGCCAGATAGCCGTATCGATCAATAAATCGTAAGCATTGTCTCTCAGGAGGGTAACGACCTCACTCCCAATGGCGGTGTCATATTTATCGCGCTGATGACAATCGCTGAAACTCTCCGAGAGATAGATGTTGTGAATATACGGATTATGTCGGAAAAGGCTCTCATTCTCCTTTACCGCCAGAATATCTACACGATACCCGGCTTCAAACAGCGCTCTGAGAAAACACGTAGAAACGATGGCATCGCCGATTTTACCTTCATTGCGAACCAGCAGAATGGATTTGATATCCTGTCTATTCGGTTTGTGGCATGAAGACTTTTTCCATTTCCTTGCTGCAAAATAAAGATCAAGAGAGTATTTAATCTCTTTCTTTAAATAATTACGCCTGCGATTCAGCTGTCGCAGCTTTTTAATTAAAGCCATAATGAGTATATTATTATTGATTGAGACGTTAATGATAGCGCATCAACTTCTTCATTCCTATCAAAAGAATGTCACATTAAAAACTATTGCATGCATATTATTTAGCAGGCTAACCAGAAAAAGCGCAGCGTAATAAAAGATTGCCTGACACCTCCCGGTACGCCGCATGCCGCGAACGGTGAGATTCCCGGCATATATCGCACATCAACCGTTGATCAGACGCTGCGGATGGCTGTACACCGTGGCGCGTCCCGGTTTAGAAAAACCCACCAGCGTCAGGTTACAGCGCTCGGCCACCTCAACCGCCAGCTGGGTGGCGGCCGAGACGGCAAACAGGATCTCTACGCCGCACATGGCAGATTTTTGCACCATCTCATAGCTGGCGCGGCTGGAAACCAGCACCGCGCCCTGCTGCCAGTGCTGCTGGCTGCGCTGACCCAGCAGCTTATCCAGCGCCACATGGCGACCCACGTCTTCGCAGCCGCCCTGCAGTTCGCCCTGCGGCGACATCCACGCGGCGGCGTGCGTACAGCCGGTCAGATTGCCGATGGGCTGGAAATCGCGCAGCTGTGCCAGGCCGTTATCGAGGCAGGCCAGATCGAAGGTCTGCGTAAACGGCAGCGGCTGCACCGGCTTGCCGATTTGATCCAGCTGCTCCACCCCACATACGCCGCAACCGGTGCGGCCCGCCATGGCGCGACGCTGCGCCTTCAGCGCCATAAAACGCCTACTGGAGAGTTCGATCTGCACTTCGAACCCATTGCAGCCCGGCACCACATCCATGCCATAGATCTCGCCGGGTTGCTCAATAATGCCTTCGGAGAGCGAAAAACCGAGCGCAAAAGCCTGCAGATTATCCGGCGTTGCCATCATCACCACGTGTGAAATGCCGTTGTAGACCAGCGCCACCGGCACTTCCTGCGCCAGCCAGTCGCTTTCCGCTTCAGTAATCGCGTGGCGCTGCCATACGGTAGTCTGGCTCAGTCCTGCGATCTCATTCACATTCTGGTTACTTTTTTGCTGTTTCGCTTTCACTTCTCTCGTCTCGCATAACAACCACATTAAAGTAGTGGTAATATCAGGTCGCTTTTGACGCAATCCTGCGTGGAGCCATTCTGAACCCCGGCTTCATCCAGCGCAAAAAAATTATTACAGCAATGTCGACTCAAGGATTACCCATGAACGTCAGCCGAAGAAAATTCTTCAAGATCTGCGCTGGCGGTATGGCAGGAACCACGGCAGCCCTGCTCGGCTTTACGCCGGAAGCCGCGCTGGCGGAAACACGGCAGTATAAGTTGCTGCGTGCCCGCGAAACCCGTAATACCTGCACTTACTGCTCAGTCGGCTGTGGCCTGTTAATGTACAGCCTCGGCGATGGCGCGAAAAACGCCAAAGAGACCATTTTCCACATCGAAGGGGATCCGGACCATCCGGTGAGCCGCGGCGCGCTCTGTCCGAAAGGCGCGGGCCTGCTTGATTTTGTCCACAGCGACAGCCGTCTGAAATATCCGGAATACCGTGCGCCAGGCTCCGACAAATGGCAGCGCATCAGCTGGGATGACGCCTTTACGCGCATCGCGCAGCTGATGAAAGCCGATCGCGACGCCAACTTTATCGCGCAGAACGCCGCCGGCGTGACGGTAAACCGCTGGCTCTCCACCGGCATGCTGTGCGCTTCGGCCTCCAGCAACGAAACCGGCTACTTAACGCAAAAATTTACCCGATCGCTCGGTATGCTGGCGGTCGACAACCAGGCACGCGTCTGACACGGACCAACGGTAGCAAGTCTTGCTCCAACATTTGGTCGCGGTGCGATGACCAACCACTGGGTCGACATCCGTAATGCCAATCTGGTTGTGGTGATGGGCGGAAACGCTGCTGAGGCGCATCCGGTCGGTTTCCGCTGGGCGATGGAAGCCAAAATTCACAACAAAGCCAAACTGATTGTTATCGATCCGCGCTTCACGCGCACGGCATCGGTGGCAGATTTTTACACGCCGATTCGCTCCGGTACCGACATTGCCTTCCTGTCGGGCGTACTGCTGTGGCTGCTGCAGAATGACAAAATCCAGCATGAATATGTACAGGCGTACACTAACGCCAGCCTGATCGTGCGGGAGGATTATCATTTTGATGACGGCCTGTTCAGCGGCTACGACGAAGCCAACCGCAAATATGACAAAACCAGCTGGAACTACGAGCTGGGCGACGACGGCTTTGCCAAACGCGATGACAGCCTGAGCCATCCGCGCTGCGTGTGGAACCTGCTGAAGCAGCACGTCAGCCGCTACACGCCGGAAATGGTCGAACGCATCTGCGGCACGCCAAAGGCGGATTTCCTGCACGTCTGTGAGCTGATTGGCGAAACCAGCGCGCGCGACCGCACCACCTCGTTCCTGTATGCGCTAGGCTGGACACAGCACTCCGTCGGGGCGCAGAACATCCGCACCATGGCGATGATCCAGCTGCTGCTGGGCAATATGGGGATGGCCGGCGGCGGCGTCAATGCGCTGCGCGGACACTCCAATATTCAGGGTCTGACCGATCTCGGCCTGCTGTCGCAAAGCCTGCCGGGCTATATGACGCTGCCGTCGGAAAAACAGACCGATCTCACCAGCTATCTGGCGGCGAACACGCCGAAGCCGACGCTGCCGGGCCAGGTGAATTACTGGGGCAACTACCCGAAATTCTTCGTCAGCATGATGAAAGCCTTCTTTGGCGATAAAGCGCAGGCGGAGAACAGCTGGGGCTTTGACTGGCTGCCGAAGTGGGACAAAGGCTACGACGTGCTGCAGTACTTCGAGATGATGTCGCAGGGCAAGGTCAACGGCTATCTGTGCCAGGGCTTTAACCCGGTGGCGTCGTTCCCGAACAAGCGCAAAGTGATCGATTCGCTGTCGAAGCTGAAGTTCCTCGTCACCATCGACCCGCTCAACACCGAAACTTCGACCTTCTGGCAAAACCACGGCGAGTTTAACGATGTCGATCCGGCGCAGATTCAGACCGAAGTGTTCCGTCTGCCGTCGACCTGCTTTGCCGAGGAGAACGGCTCAATCGTCAACTCCGGCCGCTGGCTGCAGTGGCACTGGAAAGGTCAGGATGCGCCGGGCGAAGCGCTCAATGACGGTGAAATTCTCTCCGGTATCTATCTGCGCCTGCGTGAGATGTATGCGCGTGAAGGCGGTGCACAGCCAGAGCCGGTGCTGAACATGACCTGGAACTACCTGACGCCCGACAATCCGGCCTCGGAAGAGGTGGCGATGGAGAGCAACGGCAAGGCGCTGGCGGATATCTACGATGACAAAGGCACGCTGCTGGTGAAAAAAGGCCAGCAGCTCAGCACTTTTGCCCATCTGAAAGATGACGGCAGCACCAGCAGCGGCTGCTGGATTTTCGCCGGTAGCTGGACACCCGACGGTAACCAGATGGCACGCCGCGATAACACCGATCCGAGCGGGCTGGGCAATACGCTGAACTGGAGCTGGGCGTGGCCGCTGAACCGCCGCATCCTGTATAACCGCGCCTCCGCCGACCCGCAGGGCAACCCGTGGGATCCGAAACGCCAGATCCTCAAATGGGATGGCAGCAAGTGGGGCGGTATGGATATTCCGGACTACAGCACGGCCGCGCCGGGCAGTAACGTCGGGCCGTTTATCATGCAGCCGGAAGGCATGGGCCGCCTGTTCGCCATCGACAAAATGGCAGAAGGACCGTTCCCGGAGCACTACGAGCCGTTTGAAACGCCGCTCGGCACCAATCCGCTGCATCCTGACGTGGTCTCCAACCCGGCCGCGCGCGTGTTCAAAGACGATCTGGCGGCGATGGGCAAAGCGGAGCAGTTCCCGTATGTCGGCACCACGTATCGTCTGACCGAGCATTTCCACTACTGGACCAAACACGCGTTGCTCAACGCCATCGCGCAGCCGGAACAGTTTGTGGAGATTGGCGAGAAGCTGGCGAACAAGCTCGGCATCGCCCAGGGCGATACGGTGAAGGTGAGTTCCAACCGCGGCTATATCAAAGCCAAAGCGGTGGTCACCAAGCGCCTGCGTCCGCTCAACGTCGATGGCAAAACTGTCGATACCATTGGCATCCCGATTCACTGGGGCTATCAGGGCGTGGCGAAAAAAGGCTTTATCGCCAATACCCTGACGCCGTTTGTCGGTGACGCCAACACGCAAACGCCGGAGTTTAAGGCGTTCCTGGTTAACGTCGAGAAGGTGTAACGGAGAACGAAGATGGCTTATCAATCGCAAGACATTATCCGCCGCTCCGCCACCAATGGTTTCACGCCTGCCCCGCAGGCGCGTGACCATCAGCAGGAAGTGGCGAAACTGATCGACGTCACCACCTGCATCGGCTGTAAGGCGTGTCAGGTCGCGTGTTCAGAGTGGAACGACATCCGCGACGAGGTCGGTCATAACGTCGGGGTGTATGACAACCCGGCGGATTTGACCGCCAAATCCTGGACGGTGATGCGTTTCTCGGAAGTCGAGGAGAACGGCAAGCTGGAGTGGCTGATCCGCAAGGATGGCTGTATGCACTGCGCCGACCCCGGCTGTCTGAAAGCCTGCCCGTCGGAAGGCGCGATTATTCAGTACGCGAACGGGATCGTCGATTTTCAGTCGGAACAGTGCATTGGCTGCGGCTACTGCATCGCCGGCTGTCCGTTTGACGTGCCGCGGCTGAATAAAGACGACAACCGCGTGTATAAATGCACGCTGTGCGTCGATCGCGTTAACGTCGGTCAGGAACCGGCGTGCGTGAAAACCTGTCCGACCGGGGCGATTCACTTCGGCAGCAAAAGCGATATGCAGCAGCTGGCTGCCGATCGCGTCGCTGAGCTGAACACGCGCGGCTATGCCAACGCCGGGCTGTACGATCCGGCTGGCGTCGGCGGCACCCACGTCATGTACGTGCTGCACCACGCCGACAAACCGCAGCTGTATCACGGCCTGCCGGCCAACCCGAGCATCAGCCCGGCGGTCACCTTCTGGAAAGGCGTCTGGAAACCGCTGGCTGCTATCGGCTTTGCCGCCACCTTCGCCGCCGCGGTGTTCCACTACGTTGGTGTCGGTCCGAACCGGGTGGAAGAGGACGACGACGAAAACCTGCATGAAAAAGAGGAGCGCGAATGATGAAAAAGCGCGATCGTCTGGTGCGCTACAGCGCGCCGGAACGCATCAATCACTGGATTGTCGCGTTCTGTTTTGTGTTTGCCGCGCTCAGCGGAATGGGTTTCTTTTTCCCGTCGTTTAACTGGCTGATGCACGTGCTCGGCACGCCACAGCTGGCGCGTATTCTGCACCCGTTCGTCGGCGTGGTGATGTTTGCAGCCTTTATTATCATGTTCTTACGCTACTGGAAGCACAATCTTATCCAGCGCGACGATCTGGTATGGGCGAAAAATATCCGCAAAATCGTGCGTAATGAAGAGGTGGGCGATACCGGGAAATACAACTTCGGGCAGAAGTGTGTGTTCTGGGCTGCTATCATCAGCTTAGTCTTGCTGCTGGCGAGCGGAATTGTCATTTGGCGCCCCTGGTTCGCCGGGTACTTCACCATTCCGCTGATTCGCGCCGCGCTGGTGGTGCATTCGGTCTCGGCTGTGGCACTGATCATGACGATTATGGTGCATATTTATGCCGCCCTGTGGGTGAAAGGCACCATTACCGCCATGGTTGAGGGCTGGGTACCGGCCGCGTGGGCGAAGAAACATCACCCACGCTGGTATCGCGAGCAGCGCCAACGCCAAACACAACAGGAAAAACGTCCCTGATGAGTATTCGCATCATCCCGCAGGAGCAGCTGGAGAAGAGCGAAAAGAACACGGCGGAGCAAGTTCCGCCGTTACTTTTCCCCCGGCTGAAAAATCTCTACAGCCGCCGTGCGGCGCGGTTGCGTGATCTGGCGGCGAAAAATCCGCTGGGCGACTACCTGCGTTTTGCCGCGGTGATCGCGCAGGCCCAGGAAATCGTGCTGTATGACCATCCGCTGCAGATCGATCTGCATCAGCGGCTGGCCGAGAGCGCGCAGCAGGGCAAACCGCCGCTGGATATCCACACTTACCCGCGCGATGTGCACTGGCAGCGGCTGCTGCATTCGCTGATCGCCGAGCTGAAGCCAGAGATGAGCGGCCAGGCGCTGGCGGTGCTGGAGAATCTGGAGAAGGCCTCGTCCACCGAGCTGGAAACCCTTGCCAGCGCGCTGCTGGAAGGCGAATTCGCCCAGGTCAGCAGTGATAAAGCCCCGTTCATCTGGGCGGCGCTGTCAATTTACTGGGCGCAGATGGCGGCGATGATCCCCGGCAAAGCGCGGGCCGAATATGGCGAGCACCGTCAGTTCTGCCCGGTGTGTGCCAGCGTGCCGGTCGCCAGCGTGGTGCACATGGACGTTGGCCAGCAGGGTCTGCGCTATCTGCACTGTAATCTGTGCGAAAGCGAGTGGTACGTGGTGCGCAGCAAGTGCTCGAACTGCGAGCAAACGCGCGATCTGCATTACTGGTCGCTGGACAGCGAGCAGGCTGCCGTGAAAGCCGAAAGCTGCGGCGACTGCGGTACCTATCTGAAGATGCTATACCAGGAGAAAGATCCGGCGCTGGAACCGGTGGCCGACGATCTCGCCTCGCTGGTGCTGGATGCCCGTATGGAGCAGGAAGGATTCGCGCGCAGCAGCCTGAATCCGTTTATGTTTCCCGGGGATTGATGCAGTAAATTTACTCATTCTGCGATTTGTAGCGGCGCGATTTATCGCGCGGTTTTGCACCATCAAACCCTGCGCGATAAATCGCGCCGCTACAATGTGGAGCCTGGCATTTATCGCAACGGAGACATCTGATGAAACTGATTGGCAGCTATACCAGCCCGTTTGTGCGCAAAATCTCAGTGATCCTGCTGGAAAAGGGCCTGGTGTTTGAATTCGTCAACCACTCTCCGTGGGAGCCTGACAGCCACGTCCCGCAGTACAATCCGCTGGGTAAAGTGCCGGCCTTCATTGATGACCAGCAGCTGACCTGGTTTGACTCCTCGATCATTGCTCAGGTGATTGAACTGCGTGGCGATGCCCCTGCCCTGCTGCCCGACGACGCACTGCGCGCCCTGCAGATCCGCCAGCTGGAGAAGCTGGCCGACGGCATCAATGATGCGGCGGTGATGATCGTGCGCGAACAGATGCGTCCCGGCGATCGGCAATCGGAAGAGGTGCTGCTGCGTAATCGCGAGAAAATCGCGCGCGGCCTCGACGCGCTGGAAACCGCTGCCGCGCAGGGCGAGTTGCTCAACAGCGGCACGCTCAACCTCGCCGATATCGCCACCGGCTGCACCCTGGGCTATCTCAATTTTCGCCGCGTGCTGCCCAACTGGTGCGTCAATCGCCCGGCGCTGGTTAAACTGGCAGAAACGCTGTTCGAGCGGGAAAGCTTTGCCCGTACGGTTCCGCCCACCCACTAAGTGATGTGATGAAAGCCCTCTACAGTCAGCTCCCTGCCATCGACAGCCTGCTGCGCGATCCGGCGCTGCAGCCGCTGCTGGAACAATCCGGTACCGCCTTTATCACGCGCCAGCTTCGCGGCATGCAGCAGGAGGCGCGCGACCACATTCAGCAACATCAATCGTTACCGCACTGGCACGCCAGCTGGCCGGATGAAGCGCTGCGCCGCGCGCAGCAGCAGCAGCAAAGCGCGCTGCGCCCGGTGTTTAACCTGACCGGCACCGTGCTGCACACCAATCTCGGGCGCGCGCAGCTCAGCGATCGCGCAATCGCGGCGGTCAGCGCCTGTTTGCGCCAGCCGGTAACGCTGGAGTATGCGCTGGACGACGCGGCGCGCGGCCATCGCGATCGCGCAGTCAGCGCACTGCTGTGCGAACTAACCGGCGCCGAAGCTGCCTGTATCGTCAATAACAACGCCGCTGCGGTGCTGCTGATGCTGGCCAGCCTGGCAGCGGGCCGCGACGTGATTATGTCTCGCGGCGAACTGGTGGAGATCGGCGGCGCATTCCGTATCCCTGACGTGATGCGCCAGGCGGGCTGCCGATTGGTGGAGGTCGGCACCACCAATCGCACCCATCTGAAGGATTATCGCGGCGCCATCGGCGGGGATAGCGGCCTGCTGATGAAGGTACATACCAGTAATTACCAGATTCAGGGCTTTACCCATGCCGTGCCTGAAGCCGAGCTGGTGCAGTTAGGCGACGCGCACGGCCTGCCGGTGATCAGCGATCTCGGCAGCGGTTCGCTGGTGGATATGACGACGTACGGATTGCCGCCTGAACCGATGCCGCAGCAGCTGATTGCGGCCGGCGTGAGCCTGGTGAGTTTCTCCGGTGACAAACTACTGGGTGGCCCGCAGGCCGGGATTATCGTCGGCAAAAAAGCGCTGATTGACCAGCTGCAACAGCATCCGCTGAAGCGCGCACTGCGCGTCGATAAAATGACGCTGGCGGCGCTGGAAGCGACACTGCAGCTCTACCGTCAGCCGGAAACCCTGCATGAGGCGCTGCCGACACTGCGCCTGCTGACGCGTAGCGCGCACGATATTCTGCAACAGGCCGAACGTCTGATGCCGGCGCTGGAGCACGCCTTCAGCGCCGATTTTTCGCTGGCGATCGCCGCCTGTTCCTCGCAAATTGGCAGCGGTTCGCTGCCGGTCGAACGGCTGCCCAGCTTTGCTATCACCTTCACGCCACGCGACGGTCACGGCAGCCAGCTCAACGCCCTGGCGCAGCGCTGGCGCCAGCTGGCACGCCCGGTGATTGGCCGCCTGCAGGAGGGCAAACTGTGGCTGGATTTACGCTGCCTTGATGACGAAGCCGCCCTGATACGGACCTTAGTACCATGATTATTGCCACGGCCGGACATGTCGATCACGGTAAAACTGCGCTGTTGCAGGCCCTGACCGGTGTTGATGCCGATCGCCTGCCGGAAGAGAAACGGCGCGGCATGACCATCGATCTCGGTTATGCCTACTGGCCGCAGCCCGATGGCCGCACGCTGGGCTTCATTGATGTGCCTGGCCATGAAAAATTTCTCGCCAACATGCTGGCCGGCATCGGCGGCATCCATCATGCGCTGCTGGTGGTGGCCTGTGACGATGGCGTGATGCCGCAGACGCGTGAGCATTTACAGCTGCTGAGCCTCGCCGCACAGCCGCCGCTGAGCGTGGCGCTGACCAAAGCCGACCGCGTTGACGCCGCACGCATCGCAGAGGTGCAGCAGCAGGTCGCACAGCTCACGCAGCAGCTCGGCTGGCCAGCGGCAGCGCAGTTTGTTACCAGCAGCCATACGCTGCAGGGCATTGAAACGCTGCGCCAGCACCTCAGCAGCCTGTATGCACCGGCGTTTGAGCCTGGCCGCCGTTTCCGGCTCGCCATCGACCGCGCTTTCACGCTGAAAGGCACCGGGCTGGTGGTCACCGGCACCGCGCTGAGCGGTGAAGTCAGGGTGGGCGACACGCTGTGGCTCAGCAGCCTGAACCTGCCGCTGCGCGTGCGGGCGCTGCATGCGCAGAACCAGCCAGTGACGCGCGCCCAGGCGGGCGAGCGCATCGCGCTGAATATCGTCGGTGACGTGGAGAAGGCACAGATTACGCGCGGCGACTGGCTGCTGGCGCAGCCACGTCCCGCCGGCACGCAGCGGCTGATCGTTGCACTGCGCCTGCTGCAACCGCTGAAAACGGCCTCACAGCCGGTGCATCTGCATCACGCGGCCAGCCACGTCACCGGCCGCTTAACGCAGCTCACGGACGATGTGGCTGAACTGGTGCTCAGCCAGCCGCTGTGGCTGGCGGAAAACGATCGGATAATTATCCGCGACAGCAATGCGCAGCACACGCTGGGCGGCGGACGCGTACTGCTGTGCGACAGCAAAAAGCGCGGTAAACGCCAGCCGGACTATCTGCAGTGGCTACAGCAGCTGGCCGCGGCGCGCGATGACAGCGCCAGCCTGCAGGCGCATCTGGCGTATCAACCGGCCGCGTATGACGAGCTCGGCTGGGCGCGCCAGCTTACTGCGCCGGCGCTGGACGCGCTGCTGCTGCCGCTGAATCCGGTACGGCTGGGGACCAGCCTGATGAGCGACACCATGGCCAGCGCCTGGCAGCAGCGTTTACGGGAAGCGCTGAGCGCCTTTCACCAGCAGCACCCGGAGCTGCCGGGCATCGGCCACGATCGCCTGCGTCGTGTGGCGCTGCCGCATGCGCCGGCACCGCTGGTGCCGGGATTAATTGACCAAATGCTGGCACAAGGCGAGCTGCGGCAGAAACAGGGCTGGCTGCACCTGCCCGACTTCGCGCCGCGCTTTAATCCGCAGGAAGCCACGCTGTGGCAGCAGGTCGAGCCGCTGTTCAGCGACCAGCCGCTGTGGGTGCGCGACATTGCCGATGCGCTGCAGCAGGATGAAGAGCAGATTCGCGGTTTATTGCTCACCGCGGCGCGTCTCGGCCATATCACGGCGATCGTGCGCGATCGCTACTACCGCAGCGCGCAGATCCAGATCTTCGCCGATCTGATTCGTCAGCGCGCAGCCGCCGGAGGCAGCACCAGCGCCGCCGACTTCCGCAACCAGCTGGGTACCGGCCGCAAAGTCGCGGTGCAGATTCTGGAATTCTTTGACCGCAGCGGCTTTACCCGCCGTCGCGGTAACGATCACCTGCTGCGCGACGCGCGCCTGTTCACCCCTTCTGCCGCCTGAAACAAAAAAAGGGACGATTGCTCGTCCCTTCAGTTCACTTCTGCCCATCGCTTACTGCAGCAGCGAAATGTCCGCCACCTGCAGGAACAGCTCGCGCAGTTGCGCCAGCAGCGTCAGGCGATTGATACGCACCGCTTCGTCATCGGCATTCACCATGACGTTGTCGAAGAAGTTATCCACCGCTTCGCGCAGCTGTGCCAGCTCCACCAGGGCATCCTGATAGCGGCCTTCCGCAAAGTACGGCTGCAGCTTGTCGCCCAGCGCGGTGACAAAGGTCGCCAGCTGAATTTCAGCGTTCTCTTTCAGCAGGGACGCCTGCACGCTGTCGTTCAGGGTTTCGGTGGCTTTCGCCAGGATATTCGACACGCGCTTGTTAGCCGCCGCCAGCGCCGAAGCCGCTTCCAGCGTACGGAAGTGCGAAACCGCCTTCATACGTGCATCGAAATCGGCCGGACGGGTTGGACGACGCGCCAGCACCGCCTGAATGGTGTCAACGCTGTGGCCCTCTTCCTGATACCAGGCGCGGAAACGACCCAGCATGAAGTCGATGACATCATCGACCACATTGGCGTTGCTCAGCTTGCTGCCGTACAGGCGCACCGCTTCTTCCGTCAGGGTTTGCAGATCGAGCGGCAGGTTCTTCTCCACGATGATACGCAGCACGCCCAGCGCGGCACGACGCAGCGCAAACGGGTCTTTATCGCCTTTCGGATGCTGTCCGATGCCGAAGATACCGGCCAGGGTATCCATTTTGTCGGCAATCGCCACAGCACAGGCCACCGGGCTGGACGGCAGATCGTCACCGGCGAAACGCGGCTGGTACTGCTCGTTAAGTGCGACCGCCACATCTTCCGCTTCGCCATCGTGGCGCGCGTAGTGCATGCCCATCACACCCTGGGTGTCGGTGAACTCGAACACCATATTGGTCATCAGGTCGCACTTCGACAGCAGACCAGCGCGCGTGGCGTGATTGACATCAGCTCCAATCTGCGCGGCAATCCAGCCGGCCAGCGCCTGAATACGGTCGGTTTTGTCACGCAGCGTACCCAGCTCTTTCTGGAACAGCACGGTTTCCAGACGCGGCAGGTTATCTTCCAGACGCTTTTTACGGTCGGTGTTGAAGAAGAACTCGGCATCGGCCAGACGCGGACGCACCACTTTTTCATTACCGGCAATGATCTGCTGCGGATCGCGCGATTCAATGTTGGTGACGAAGATGAAGTTGGGCAGCAGCTGGCCATCTTCCGCGTAAACCGGGAAGTACTTCTGATCCCCTTTCATGGTGTACACCAGCGCTTCAGCCGGTACCGCGAGGAACTTCTCTTCAAACTTCGCCGTCAGCACCACCGGCCACTCCACCAGCGAAGCCACCTCTTCCAGCAGGCTGTCGCTCAGGTCGGCTTTACCGCCCAGCTGCTGCGCGGCGGCTTCGGCATCGGCTTTGATTTTGGCTTTACGCGTGGCGTAATCGGCGATCACTTTACCGCGCTCCTGCAGCAGCTGCGGATACTGATCGGCGTTGTCCAGCGTCAACTCCGGCTCGCCCATGAAGCGGTGGCCGCGAATAACGCGATCGGACTGAATACCGAGGATGGTGGCCGGAATCAGCTCATCACCCAGCAGCAGCGTCACGGTGTGCACCGGACGCACGAACTGCACGTCGCTGGCACCCCAGCGCATCAGTTTTGGAATCGGCAGCTTGCTCAGCGCGGTCGCGACCATCGCCGGCAGCAGCGCCTGCGCGCTTTCGCCTTTTACCGCAGCACGATGCACCAGCCACTCGCCTTTGTCAGTGCTGAGACGCTCAGCCTGCTCTACGGTAATGCCGTTGCCACGTGCCCAGCCTTCTGCCGCTTTAGTCGGCTTGCCTTCGGCATCAAACGCCGCAGCGACGGCCGGGCCGCGCTTTTCTACTTCGCGATCGGGCTGCGCGGCCGCCAACTGTGCCACCTTCAGCGCCAGACGACGCGGTGCCGCAAACCAGCTGACGTCGCCATGCGCCAGACCGGCGCTGTCGAGCTCAGCGGTAAAGTGCGCAGCAAAGGCTTCTGCCAGGCTGCGCAGGGCTTTCGGAGGCAACTCTTCGGTGCCAATTTCCACCAGGAAAGTTTTATCGGTCATGGCTGCCTCTTACTTATTACGGTTGCACATAGGGAAGCCGAGCGCCTCGCGGGAGGCATAATAGGCTTCCGCCACGGCTTTCGTCAGGGTGCGAATACGCAGGATATAGCGCTGGCGCTCGGTTACCGAGATCGCTTTGCGCGCATCAAGCAGGTTGAAGCTGTGCGCGGCTTTGAGAATGCGCTCATAGGCCGGCAGCGGCAGCGGTTTTTCCAGCGCCAGCAGCTGCTGTGCCTCTTTTTCATACTGCTCGAAGCAGCTGAACAGGAAATCGACGTCGGCGTACTCAAAGTTGTAGGTCGACTGCTCCACTTCGTTCTGGTGGAACACGTCACCGTAGGTGGTTTTGCCGAACGCGCCGTCGCTCCAGGTGAGATCGTACACGCTGTCCACGCCCTGGATGTACATCGCCAGGCGCTCCAGACCATAGGTGATCTCGCCGGTCACCGGCTTACACTCCAGGCCGCCGACCTGCTGGAAGTAGGTGAACTGCGTGACTTCCATGCCGTTCAGCCACACTTCCCAGCCGAGTCCCCAGGCGCCCAGCGTTGGGTTTTCCCAGTTATCTTCGACGAAGCGAATGTCATGCACGCCAGGGTCGATACCGAGCTCTTTCAGCGATCCGAGGTACAGCTCCTGAAGGTTGTCCGGGTTCGGCTTAATCACCACCTGGAACTGGTAGTAGTGCTGTAAACGGTTCGGGTTTTCACCGTAGCGGCCATCGGTGGGACGACGCGATGGCTGCACGTAGGCGCTCGCCATCGGCTCTGGCCCGAGAGCACGCAGGCAAGTCATAGGGTGAGAAGTGCCAGCGCCCACTTCCATGTCCAGCGGCTGGACGATGGTGCAGCCCTGACGCGCCCAGTAATCCTGCAAGGTCAGGATCAGGCCCTGAAAGGTCTTGGTATCAAACTTTTGCATGTTGAATTCGCACGCGATACGGGTGGATTTAAAAAGAGTGCGACAGTATACCCTTTGACCGCGCATTGTGCAGCCGGAAATCCTGGCGCAGGCGGGTGCGGTTATGCGGCGGTTAACAGAGAGCTCCGAAATCCAGGCTGCGGGGGTTGTTGGCCCGCTGTGCACTGGCTACCCTTCTTCGCACGGAGTACGCACGAGGAAGCCATGTCGCAAAAAATCTGCTGGATTGATAACTTACGCGCGGTCGCCTGTCTGATGGTGATCGTCATTCACACCACCACCTGGTACATTACCGGACCGATGGCAGTCACCGGACCCAGCTGGGACGTCGCCAATCTGCTTAACTCGGCTTCGCGCGTCTGCGTGCCGCTGTTCTTCATGATTTCCGGTTATCTGTTCTTTGGCGAACGCAGCGCACAGGGCCGCCATCTGCTGCGCATTGTGCTGTGCCTGCTGTTCTACAGCGCCGTCGCGCTGGCCTACATCACCTGGCTGACGCCGATCAGCGAAGGCCGATCGCTGCTGAAGCTGTTGCAGAAGCCGGTGTTCTACCATCTGTGGTTCTTCTTCGCCATTATCGGCATCTACCTGCTGTCTCCGCTGATTCAGGTGAAAAACGTGCCGCCGCGCTATGTGGCGCTGCTGGTGCTGATCCTCGCGGTAATCGCCAATCCGAACACCGTCAGCCAGTCGCTGGGGCCGTTCCACTGGCTGCCGGTCAATCTGTATGTCAGCGGCGACTCGATTTACTACCTGCTGTACGCGCTGCTTGGACGGGCAATTGGCGTGATGGATACCGACAGGCGCGGCATTAGCTGGCTGGCCGGGCTGAGTTTTATCGCCTGCGTCATCGGTATCGCACTTGGCACCAGACAAATGCTGAAGATTAACGGCGCGTTTAATGACACCTGGTATCTTTACTGTGGCCCACTGGTTTTTATCGCGGCGATAAGCCTGCTGGTGCTGTTTAAAAATGTGCTGAACCACCGGCCGCTGCCGCTGCTGGCAACCATTTCACGCTATTCGCTGCCGATTTATGGTTTCCATGCGCTGTTCATTCACTATCTGCGTACCCATCATTACGACGATATGTCGCGGCCGTGGCTGGATCTGCCGTGGGTCTTTGGCGTAACCCTGCTGGGCAGCCTGCTGCTGGCGATGCTGCTGAAACGCGTGGACAAGCATCATCTGGTGAGCTGATCGTCCCAGCGCTGCCGGGCGCGGCGCAGCTGGCGTGCCGAGGAGAAGCCGGCGGCCAGCGCCGCTTTTTCCGCCGCTTCCCCCTGCTGCTGGCGCTGGCGCGCAATCACCAGCCGCAGCTGCTCGTGGTATTCCCGCACGCTGATACCCAAATGCTGGCGAAACAGGCGCGTCAGATGGCGCTCGCTGACGTGGGCGCGTTCGGCCAGCGCGCTCAGCGACCAGTCATGTTCCGGATGTGCAATCATCGCGTCCTGCGCGCGATGTATCGCCGGATGCAGATGATTACGATAACGCAGCCACGGCGACAGTTGCGGATCGTCACCCGAGCGGCGGAACCACACCACCATCTCCCGCGCCACCGTTAGCGCCTGCCGCGCGCCGCACAGACGGTTGATCAGGTGCAGCGCCAGATCGATACCGGCAGTAATCCCCGCGCTGGTCCAGATGCCGGCATCTTCCACAAACACGCGGTTGTCTTTCACCAGCGCAGCCGGCGCGGCAGCTTTCAGGCGCGGCAACACATCATGGTGCGTGGTGCACTGTACGCCATCCAGCAGACCAGCCTGCGCGGAGAGCAGCGCGCCGGAGCAAATACACACGAGGGTAATGCGCCGCGTATGAATCGCGCCGTGTTGCTGGCGCAGCCAGTCACGCGCCTGCCCGGCTGCCCCGGTATCGAACCAGATGCGGGAATCGAACACGCCGGGCACAATCAGCAGACTGTTATCGGGTAGCGTGGCGGGCAGCGGTGCAATATCAGCAATGGTCATGCCGGTCGAGCAGGTGACGCTCGCCTGTGGGCCGATGTAGTGCAGCGCAAAATGTCCGCCCGCCAGCTGCAGCGTCTCTGCCGGCCCGGTGAGGTCGAGCGCCATGACGCCCGGCAGGACAAGAAAATAGACGGGCTGCGGCATGGTGGGTTCCTCAGGCGATGAAGGGTAACGATGGGCGAAGATGCGCAGCCAAATCCGGCCACGTATCTTCATCGATTCTTCCCATCATACCCGACTCTGTTCACGCCTTGCGACCTCATCCGGCCATGCGTCAGCCAAATCAGGACATCAGTGGTAACAGCTGCTGATATAGCTGCGCAAAGCGCGCACGGCGCGGCTGATAGGCCTGATGCTGCGCGGCGTCCGGCTGATGGCGCTGCACTAACGCCGGTGCCGGCCATTCGCTGGCCGGGTCCACCGCCAGCTGCGCCAGACGTGCGGCACCGAGCGCCGGCCCCACCTCGCCGCCGTGACAATAATCCAGCGTCAGTCCACTGATGTCCGCCAGCATCTGCCGCCAGTACGCGCTGCGCGCACCGCCGCCAATCAGCATCACCGCGTTGGGCAGTACGCCACACTCATGCACCGCATCCATGCCTTCCGCCAGCGCAAAGCCCACACCTTCCAGCACCGCGCGCGCCAGTTCCGGCCGGCCGTGCTGGTGCGTCAGGCCAAAGAAAGCCCCCTGTGCCTGCGGATTATTGTGCGGCGTGCGCTCGCCGGAAAGATAAGGCAAAAACCACACCGGCGTGGCCTGCGCGCTGGCGCGTTCAGCTTCGGCCAGCAGGTGCGGCACATCATCGCAGCCGGTCAGCGCAGCGGCCCAGTCCAGACAGGCGGCGGCACTCAGCATCACCGACATCAGATGCCAGCGCTGCGGCAGCGCATGACAGAAACTGTGCACGGCGCGTTGCGGATTGCTGAGATAGCCTTCGCTCACCAGAAAATAGACGCCGGAGGTGCCGAGCGACAGCATGCCCTGTCCTGGCTCAACCATGCCAACGCCCACAGCGCCAGCCGCATTGTCGCCGCCGCCGGCCACCAGCGGCACCGGCTCCATCCCCCAGCGCGCCGCAATTTCCGGCAGCAGCGTGCCGGTAATCTGGTTGCCTTCAAACAGCTGCGGCATGTGGCTGCGGTTCAGTCCGCACGCCGCCAGCATTGCATCGCTCCAGTCGCGCTGTGCCACATCCAGCCACATCGTTCCCGCCGCATCTGACATATCGGTGGCGAAATCGCCGCTCATCCGCCAGCGCAGATAATCTTTCGGCAGCAGCACTTTTGCTACCTGCGCAAATATCGCCGGTTCATGCTGCTGCACCCACAACAATTTGGGCGCGGTAAAACCCGGCATCATCAGGTTGCCGGTAATCTGACGCGACGACGGTACGCGCTGCTCCAGCTCGTGGCACTGCGCGCTACTGCGCCCGTCGTTCCACAATATCGCCGGACGCAGCACCTGATGCGCGGCGTCCAGCAGCGTCGCGCCGTGCATCTGGCCGCTAAAGCCGATGGCGCTGACGTGGCGTAAATCGTGCTGCTGCGCCAGCGCCTGCATGGCACTATCGGTGGCCTGCCACCAGCTTTCGGGATCCTGTTCGCTCCATAGCGGCTGCGGACGCGTCACCTGCAGCGGCGCGCTGGCCGTTGCCTGAACCTGGCCGTGCGCATCCAGCAGCGCCACTTTAACGCCGGAGGTGCCTAAATCGATCCCGATAACCATGCTTCGCTCCCGATGGATTAGAAATTATACAGATAGTGATTCACCAGATTTTCCAGCTGCTCCTGGCGTCCGCTGCGATGCTGCGGATTGAGTTGCTGCTGCTGAGCATGCGCCGCCAGCGAGGCAAGAGAAAACTCACCTTTCAGAATTTGCTGGCCGAACTCACCATTCCAGCCGCTATAGCGCTGCGCCACGCGCTTATCCAGCTCGCCATCGCTCACCATACGCGCCGCCACTTTCAGCGCCAGCGCCATGGTATCCATCGCGCCGATGTGGCCATAAAACAGATCGTATTTGTCGGTGCTCTGGCGCCGTACTTTGGCATCAAAGTTTAAGCCGCCGGTGGTGAACCCGCCCGCTTTGAGGATTTCGTACATCACCAGCGCGTTTTCTTCGACGCTGTTCGGGAACTGATCGGTATCCCAGCCGCACTGGCTGTCACCGCGGTTGGCATCGACCGAACCGAAGATGCCCAGTGCAATCGCCGTCGCAATTTCATGATGGAAAGAGTGACCCGCCAGCGTGGCATGGTTGGCTTCCACATTCACTTTGATCTCTTTTTCCAGGCCAAACTGCCGGAGGAAACCGTAGACCGTCGCGACATCAAAGTCGTACTGGTGTTTAGTCGGCTCCTGCGGCTTCGGCTCAATCAGCAGCATCCCCTGGAAACCGATTTTATGCTTGTGCTCTACCACCATCTGCATGAAGCGCCCGATCTGCTCGCGCTCCTGCCGCAAATCGGTATTCAGCAGCGTTTCGTACCCTTCGCGTCCGCCCCACAGCACATAGTTTTCACCGCCCAGCGTCTGCGTCGCCTGCATCGCGCTGCACACCTGGCTGGCTGCCCAGGCGAAAATTTCCGGATCCGGGCTGGTCGCCGCGCCGGCCGCATAGCGGGGATGCGTAAAGCAGTTCGCGGTGCCCCACAGCAATCTGACGCCGGTTTCCTGCTGTTTTTCCAGCAGCTTATCTGTCATTACCGCCAGGTTTTCCTGGTAGCTGCGCAGCGAATCACCTTCCGGTGACACATCGACATCATGGAAGCAGTAATAAGGCACGTTGAGTTTGTAAAAGAACTCGAACGCGACATCTGCCTTGAGCTTCGCCAGCTGCAGCGCATCGCCATTTTTCTGCCACGGGCGATCAAAGGCACCCACGCCGAACATATCCGCCCCGTTCCAGCAGAACGTGTGCCAGTAACAGGCGGCAAAACGCAGGTGTTCCGCCATGGTTTTACCCAGAATCACTTCCTGCGGATTGTAATGACGAAACGCCAGTGCGTTAGTGGTATTGGCCCCTTCATAACCAACGCGCTCAAGCTGGTCGAAATAAGCGTGCATGTTGTGCTCCTTAGCATCAGACCCGAATGGTCAGCAGTGAAGCGTTATTTTGCGGAGGCGTAACCGTTCAGCTCAATTACGATATTTCACACTGAACTTAAGATAATTATTATTTGTGCGGCAGCTCGCAAATCCATGTATTTAATTACATCGCGTGCCGGCGCGCAGCGCCGCTGCAAGATTTAACAGATGGCCGCGTAAAATTTCGATCGCGCTCAAAGAATCACAAATAAACAAAAAAACGTAATAGCAGGATAAAAATCAGTAATTGATGTTGTTCACGTCGCGGGGCAACAATTCATCCGCCCTGGTTCATAGCCTTACAACGACAATAGCCTCAACCTACAGGATGACCATGATGAAAATGAGACACACGCTGTTAGCCCTCAGCGCTGCACTGGCCCTGTTCAGCCACGCCGGGCTGGCGAAAGAAGTGAAAATCGGTATGGCGATCGATGATTTACGTCTGGAACGCTGGCAGAAAGACCGGGACATTTTTGTCAGCCAGGCGGAAAAGTCTGGGGCCAAAGTATTTGTCCAGTCGGCCAACGGCAATGAAGAGACGCAAATCTCACAGATTGAAAATATGATCAACCGCGGTGTCGATGTGCTGGTCATCATTCCTTATAACGGTCAGGTATTGAGTAATGTGGTGGCTGAAGCGAAACGCGAAGGCATAAAAGTCCTCGCTTATGACCGCATGATTAATAATGCCGACATCGATTTTTATATCTCGTTTGATAATGAAAAAGTCGGCGAACTGCAGGCTGAAAGTCTGGTTAAACAGGTACCTAAAGGGAACTACTTTTTGATGGGCGGATCGCCGGTGGATAATAACGCGCGTCTGTTCCGTGCCGGCCAGATGAAAGTGTTAAAACCTTACATCGATAACGGCAGCATCAAAGTGGTGGGCGATCAGTGGGTTGATGCCTGGCTGCCAGAAAATGCGCTGAAAATCATGGAAAACGCGCTGACCGCTAACAGCAACCACATTGATGCCGTCGTTGCCTCCAACGATGCCACCGCCGGTGGGGCCATTCAGGCGCTAAGCGCGCAGGGACTGGCGGGCAAAGTCGCCATTTCCGGTCAGGATGCCGATCTCGCCGCCATCAAACGCATCATGAACGGCACGCAAACCATGACGGTATACAAACCCATCACCGAACTTGCCACCGAAGCGGCAAAAATTGCGGTGGAACTGGGCGATGGCAAAACCCCCGCCAGCAACAGCAAGCTGAATAATGGCCTGAAAGATGTCCCGTCGCGCCTGCTGAAGCCGATTCCGGTCAACAAAGACAACATTGAAAGCACCGTGGTGAAAGACGGCTTCCACAAACAGAGCGAACTCTAAGCGCCTGAAACGCGAAGGAGCAGATCGATGCTGCTGGAAATGAACAACATCACCAAGCGCTTCGGCGCGGTGAAAGCGCTGGATGCCGTCAGCCTGCGGCTCGAAGCCGGTGAAGTCATGTCGCTGTGCGGTGAGAACGGCTCGGGCAAATCGACGCTGATGAAAGTGCTGTGCGGGCTTTACCCGCACGGCGAATTTGACGGCGAAATTCGCTTTGCCGGCGATCGCATCGAGGCACAAACCATCCGCGACACCGAGCGCAAAGGCATTGTGATTATTCATCAGGAACTGGCGCTGGTGCGGCAGCTTACGGTCATGGAGAACATATTCCTCGGTGCCGAGCTCGGTCGCTTCGGTATGGTCGATGATGAAACCATGACGCTGCGCTGCCAGCAGCTGCTGGAGCGGGTCAAACTTAACGTTTCGCCTGCCACTAAAGTTGGCGAGCTCGGCCTCGGCCAGCAGCAGCTGGTAGAGATCGCGCGGGCGCTGAATAAGCAGGTGCGATTGCTGATCCTTGATGAGCCGACCTCGTCGCTCACCGAACAGGAAACCGAAGTGCTGCTTGGGATTATCACTAACCTGCGCGAGCACGGTATTGCCTGCATCTACATCTCCCACAAGCTTAATGAGGTCAAAGCAATTTCGGATACCATCTGTGTGATTCGCGATGGCCAGCACATCGCCACACGGCCAGCGGCCGGGCTGAGTGAAGATGACATCATCACGATGATGGTGGGCCGCGAACTCACCGCACTCTATCCGCACCAGCCACACGAGATCGGCGAAACGGTACTGAAAGTGGAAAACCTCACCGCCTGGCATCCGGTCAACCGCCACGTGCGCCGCGTCAATAATGTGTCGTTCAGCCTGAAGCGCGGCGAAATTCTCGGTATTGCCGGGCTGGTGGGTGCAGGACGCACCGAAACGGTCCAGTGCCTGTTTGGTGTCTGGCCCGGTCGCTGGCAGGGCGAAATCTGGATTGATGGCCACCAGGTGAAGATCGACGATTGCCGGGCCGCGATTGCGCACGGCATCGCCATGGTGCCGGAGGACCGGAAAAAAGATGGCATCGTGCCACTGATGGGCGTGGGGAAAAACATCACGCTGGCCGCGCTGGATCAATACAGCCATCGCTTCTCCACGCTGGATGAAGCACAGGAGCAGCAGGCGATCAATGATGCTATCCGCCGTCTGCGTGTCAAAACCTCCTCACCCGAGCTGGCGATTGGCCGCCTCAGCGGTGGTAATCAGCAAAAAGCGATCCTCGCCAAATGCCTGCTGCTCAATCCGCGCATTTTGATTCTGGACGAACCGACGCGCGGCATCGACGTCGGCGCTCGCCAGGAGATCTATCTGCTGATTAACGCGCTGGTGCAGCAGGGCATCGCGGTGATTGTTATCTCCTCCGAACTGCCTGAAGTGCTGGGTCTGAGTGACCGCGTATTGGTGATGCACGAAGGGCAAATCAAAGCCGATCTGATTAACGACAACCTGACTCAGGAGCAGGTCATGGAAGCTGCCCTGCGGAGCGAACATTATGCTTAAAACTGAAAGTAGCCAGAGCCTGCCCGGTACCCCGGGCAAGCCAGCGCCGGGCAAGTTTCCGCGCTTCAATCTGCAGGTGCTGGTGATGCTGGGAGCGATTGTGCTTATCGCTCTGTTCTTCACCTGGACCACCGACGGTGCCTGGCTTAGCCCACGCAACGTCTCTAACCTGCTGCGCCAGACCGCCATCACCGGCATCCTCGCGGTGGGCATGGTGTTTGTCATTATCTCGGCGGAGATCGACCTTTCCGTCGGTTCGATGATGGGCCTGCTGGGCGGTGCCGCGGCCATCTTTGACGTCTGGCTCGGCTGGCCGCTGCCGCTGACCATCGTGGTAACGCTGGTGCTTGGCCTGTTATTGGGCACCTGGAATGGCTGGTGGGTCGCGTACCGTAAAGTGCCTTCGTTCATCGTCACGCTGGCGGGCATGCTGGCGTTTCGCGGCATTCTGGTTGGTATTACCGATGGCACCACCGTTGCGCCAACGACGCCAGCAATGTCGCAGATCGGGCAAAGCTATTTGCCGGGCGGCGTTGGCTTTGGCTTCGGCTTCGCCGGTCTGGCACTGTTTATTCTCTGGCAATGGCGGCTGCGGCTGCGTCGCCAGCAGCTGGGGTTATCACAACCAGCTGCCAGCGGCACGGTGGCACGCCAGGCGATTACCGCTGTTCTGGTGCTGGGTGCCATCTGGTTACTGAACGATTACCGCGGCGTGCCGACACCGGTCCTGCTGCTGGCACTGCTGCTGCTCGGCGGCATGTTTATGGCCACGCGCACCGCCTTCGGACGACGGATTTACGCCATCGGCGGTAACATTGATGCGGCGCGCCTGTCGGGTATCAACGTGGCGCGCACCAAGCTGGCGGTGTTCGCCATCAACGGCGTCATGGTGGCTATCGCCGGCCTGATCCTCAGCTCACGTCTTGGTGCTGGCTCGCCCTCGGCGGGCAATATTGCCGAACTGGACGCCATCGCTGCCTGCGTGATTGGCGGCACCAGCCTGGCGGGCGGCGTCGGTTCGGTGGCCGGCGCGGTGATGGGCGCCTTCATCATGGCGTCTCTGGATAACGGCATGAGCATGATGGACGTGCCGACCTTCTGGCAGTACATCGTTAAAGGGGCGATTTTACTGCTGGCGGTGTGGATGGATACGGCCACGCGCCGCCGGGTGTAATCGCGTGGGCGATCACAATGTGGCGCAAACAATTTCTGCTGCCTTTTCCGCCGTGCTATGCAATGCGCAACAGGTTTAAGGGAGCGCGCCACGATGCACGAAAAACGTTACCGTATTACGCTGCTGTTTAACGCCAACAAAGTGTATGACCGCCAGGTGGTGGAAGGGGTCGGCGAGTATCTGCAGGCTTCGCAAACCGACTGGGATATCTTCATTGAAGAGGATTTCCGCTGCCGCATCGACAATATCCGCGAATGGCTGGGCGACGGCGTCATTGCGGATTACGACGACAGCTCAATCGAGAGCCTGCTCAGCAATGTGCCGGTGCCGATTGTCGGCGTTGGTGGCTCTTATCACCGGCAGCAGGATTATCCGCCGGTGCACTACATCGCCACCGACAACGCTGCGCTGGTGGAGAGTGCCTTTCTGCACCTGAAAGAGAAAGGCATTCATCGCTTTGCGTTTTACGGCCTGCCCGCCGCCAGCGGCAAACGCTGGGCGCAGGAGCGCGAGCAGGCGTTTCGCCAGCTGGTGATGCGCGAGCGCTATCAGGGCGTGGTGTATCAGGGGATGGAAACCGCGCCGGAAAACTGGCAGCACGCGCAAAACCGCCTCGCCGACTGGCTGCAAACGCTACCGCCGCAGACCGGCATTATCGCGGTGACCGACGCGCGTGCGCGTCATTTGCTGCAGGCCTGTGAACACCTGAAAATTCCGGTGCCGGAGAAGCTCAGCGTAATCGGTATCGATAACGAAGAGCTGACGCGCTATCTGTCCCGCGTGGCGCTCTCTTCGGTAGCCCAGGGCACGCGCCAGATGGGTTATCAGGCCGCCAAGCTGTTGCATCGCCTGCTCGATCGGCAAACGCTGCCGCTGCAACGCATTCTGGTGCCGCCGGTAAAAGTCATTGCCCGCCGCTCTACCGATTTTCGCTCGCTGCGCGATCCGGCGGTGATTCAGGCGATGCATTACATCCGCTTTAACGCCTGTAAAGGCATCAAGGTCGAACAGGTGCTGGATGCGATTGGCATGTCGCGCTCCAATCTGGAAAAGCGTTTTCGCGATGAGACCGGCGATACCATTCACGCCATGATTCACCGCGAAAAGCTGGAAAAAGCGCGTGAACTGCTGGCCTGCTCTTCATTGAATATTAATGAAATTTCGCAGATGTGCGGCTATCCTTCCCTGCAGTACTTCTATTCGGTGTTTAAAAAAAGCTACGCCACTACGCCAAAGGAGTATCGGCAGCATCACGGCGAGAAGGTGCAATAACGCCCCGCTGCGATCAAGATTTTGCCGCCAATTGCCGCTATACTGCGCGGCATCTTCAAAGGAAGATCGTCGTCTCCGGTGAGGCGGCCGGATTTCAAATCCGGTTGGGGCCGCCAGCGGTCCCGGGCAGGTTCGACTCCTGTGATCTTCCGCCACTCACCACTCAGGCCCAGCCATGCTCATCCATCCATCCGACAACCTTCCGTTCTCTGGCGATCCGCGTAAGGAAGAGCTGCGCCAGCGGCTGATGCGACCGGATGCGCCCAAAGTCATTGCCGTGTCACTGTCGAAGGAGCTGGATCGCGAGCGACGCACGCATCGTCATGCCGCCGGTCAGCTGTTTTGTCTGCGCCAGGGATTGATGACGGTGAAAACCTCGTCGGGCATTTTTGCTAATCCGCCGCGGCTGGTCGGCTGGATTCCGCCGTGGTTTGACCATGCCCTTGTCGGGCCGGGGCGCGTGCTGGGCTGGACGGTACTGATTGACGAAGCGCTGGCCGCGCCGCTGCCGGATCGTCCGGTCTTGCTCTCCTGTCCGACCGTGCTGGAACCGCTGGCAGAACGGCTGGCGGTGCTGGAGCCTGAACTGTGGAGCAGCGCGCGCTATGCCCGGTTGGGTCAGGTGTTTCTTGATGAACTGTACGAATCCACGCCGCAGGAACTCACGCTGCCGTTGCCGGAAGAGCCGCGACTGCGGCAGATTGCACGCCTGCTGATGGACGATCCGACAGATACCCGCACCGGACCGGAGCTGGCGCAGTGGGCTGGTCTGAGCGCGCGCAGCCTGAGTCGCCACTGGTCCAGCGCGGTTGGCATGAGCCTGAGTAAATATCGTCAGGTATCGCGCCTGCTGAAATCGCTGGAAGGGCTGGCGGCAGGCCACAGCGTGCAGCAGGTTGCCTGGCAGGTGGGTTTCGACAGCGTCAGCAGCTATATCAGCGCGTTTCGCGCCGCCTTCGGCTCAACGCCAGGCAAATACTTTACGACGCCAGCCGACTCTGCGAATGCAGCATCAGCAGGCTAGCCGGACCGTCAATCGGTGGCAGGCTGTGCCGGTATTTGCGGCGAAACGCGCCCGGCGGCAGGTCAAACATGCGCCGAAAGGTGCGGCAGTAGGTTTGCTGTGAATCGAAGCCAAACTGCAGCGCAATCTGCATCAGCGACGTATTACTGCTGAGCAGGGTGATGACGGAAGCCGTTAGCTTACGTTCACGGATATAGGCTCCCAGCGCCACGCCAGTGTAGCTGCGGAACAGCCGCTGCAAATGCCACTGCGAATAACCGGCCCGCTGTGCGACCGTCTCCAGCATGAGCTTTTGTTCGATATTCGCCTCTATCCACATCATCAGCTGATGCATAAAGGCTGCGTGAATATCCATCCTCTCCTCCTGATGCCGTGGTGCGACTCAATCTGCGACATTGTAAAAACAGGACGACTGGCTGTGTTTGCGTATAAAGCCAATAAATAGCGATAACTCGCCAATTTACTTGTCACTACTCCGGCGGGGATAACACGCTGTTGCGCCAGTACACATCATGTAATATTGTAAGTTACATGATAAATAAGCAGCCGTTCTTTCCGCTGCGCGGATCGTCACAAAGGAGAAAATCTATGCATGCCTTTTTACTCTCTGACACGGGTGTGTGCCTGGCGATTGCGCTGGCCTCAGCCAGCATCGCGATGACCATGACGCAGACCGAACTGTTTGCCGGTTTGCGCGCCTGGACCGCACGCAAACACGCCTTGCTCGGTCATCTGTTTCACTGTTTCTATTGCCTGAGCCATTGGGTGGTGTTTGCCGCGATGCTGATTTATCACCCAACGCTGCTGAACAGCGGTTGGCCGCTGGTCGACTGGATCATGACAGCCTTCATTACGCTGACGCTGACCACGTTTGTCAGCGGTATGATGTTTAAAGTGTTTCAGGCCGCCGTCACCACGCATGTGATGAAGCATGACGCGCAGATCAAATTGCAGAAGCAGGATTAACGGCCGCGCGGGTTAGTCGCTGCAGCGCGGAAAGGTGTGCGGATCCAGCCCGAGGCTGGCCATTTTTTGCAGGTAATCTTCGGCGATGTCCGCCACGGTAATCTGGCTAAAGCGCTGCAGCAGTAACGCTTCGGCTTCACCCAGCGCCTGGTCGAGCCGGGCGTCTACCGCATGTTCCACCAGGCAGGGCGAAGGATCGGCCGCCGGGCCAATGCTGAACAGCGCCGGTGAGCCGATGGCCTGGTACACATCCAGCAGCGTGATATCGCGCAGGTCCGCGCGCAGCTCCCAGCCGCCGCCGTGCCCCTTTTCCGACACCAGATACCCCTTTTCACGCAGCCCTGACATCATGCGACGCACCACCACCGGGTTGGTGCCGAGCATTTTTGCCATGGCATCGGAAGTAGCGCGTTTAACGTGACGATCAAGATGAATGAGCGCGTGCAGCGAGCGGGACAGGCGGTTATCGCGTGGCATGGACGTTTCCTCTGAAATTCCCGCTACTGTAGCAAACCATGCTGGCGGCAACAATTTATCCCGGCTGAGGGTTGATGGCGCCCTGACCAGGCATCCGCGTTAATCAGGCTGCCAAATGGGAAAAGGCAGACCGCCACAGTAAAAGAAATTACGGTGAAAAGGCGATTGGGCATCAGTTAATTAATTAATGAACTGAGTGAAAGAAAGGGAATATTTATTTCCCACCAGGAAAGATAACTCCTCCAGGCGGAATAACCATTTCCCTTTTATAATTAATTTAATCTTGTAGGACATAGACTACAAACAATTATTTTATTGTTCTTGATCATACGCAATATATATAATTCAACGAGCGGCTAAAGTTTGACCTGTCATTCACTCATCAGGAAAAGGTTAACTATGGCTCAGGTCGTTGTGGTTGATGACCATCCGATCGCGCGGATGGCCGTTCGTTATTTGCTGGAACAAAATGGACATACGGTGCTGGCCGAAAGCGCCGATGGCCGGGAAGCGGTAACGCTGATTCAGCAGCAGCAGCCGGATATCGTCATCATTGATATCGACCTGCCGTCGCTGGACGGAATTGAAGTGGTTAAGTCGTTGCGCGATCAGAGTTTTCCAGGAAAAATCATTGTTATCTCCGGGAAAAATGAAAACGTGTATGCTGTGCAGAGCCTGCGCAGCGGTGCCAATGGCTTTGTCAGTAAAAAAACCGATATGCCAGAGATCGCCAGTGCTATTCAGGCGACACAACGTGGTTATGGTTATTTCCCGCTGGGCGGTTTTATGCAGCAAATGGAGCAGGAAAGCACGCAGGCGGAGAAAAAAATGATTGAATCATTGTCACCACAGGAGTTTCAGGTTTTTCATCACATCATTAAGGGCCTGAATAATATGCGCATCGCAGCGCGGATGGGCGTCAGTAATAAAACCGTCAGCACTTATAAAAGCCGGTTAATGGATAAACTGCACTGCAAAACCATGAGTGATTTATTTGCTTTCGTGCATCGCAATCAAATGGAAGCCTCATAAATCGTCTGCAAAGAGTTATCGAGACACAGCCGTTTGACGTAGCGCTCACCCTCTCGCTCAGGCCGGTAACCATAACCGTGTGTTGATCGGTAAGTTGCCGTGCAGCAGTTATCATCAAATCCTTGCCAGGCTAACCGACGGTGAGCTGGCAGACACCGTATAACTGCCCAGGGAGGAATTCCGTTTCCTCTGCGGCATCTGCGTTACCGCGGCGCTTACCGCTTCACCAGGCTGCTTTGCCAGGCGTGGAACAGGGTGAGCCAGTTTTGCACTGGCAGATGTTGCTTCTGGCCGGTGCCAAAGCCATGACCGCCCTGCTGGAACAGGTGCAGCTCCACGTTAACCTTGTTCTGCCGCAGTGCGCTGAACATGCCCAGCGCGTTTTGCGGTGAGGCGGTACCGTCGTTCAGCGCCTGTACCAGAAAAGTCGGCGGCGTGTGTGCGCTGACGCGGTCTTCCTGCGAAAGCTGTGCCATTTGTTGGGCACTGAGATCTTTACCGTACAGCGCAGCGCGCGTGCCTGGGTGGGTCACGCCCTGTTTCAGCGACAGCACCGGATAGATGAGGGCGCTGAAATCCGGGCGCGCCGACACCTTATCCTGCGCATCGACGGCCTGATAGTTAGCTTCATCGGGAGTGTTGCTCAGATTAGCGGCGAGAAAGGCACCGGCGGAAAAGCCCATCACGCCAATGCGGTCAGGCGCTACCTGGTACTGCTGCGCATTGGCCCGAATCAGCCGCAGCGCTCGCTGGGTATCGGCAAAAGCCTGCTGGCGATACTGCGCTGAACCGTCGTGTGGCAGACGATAAATTAACACAAATGAAGCATAGCCCTGCTGGCTGAGCACATTGGCCACATCCAGCCCTTCAAGATCTTTCATAATATAAGAAAAACCCCCACCGGGAATGATTAGCACCGCCGCATGATTATTTTTTCCTGTTGCCGGAACATAAATCATTTGTGGCGCATCGACGTGGGTAACAGCCCGGTTATTAATGGCCGGGTTTTTACTAAAATTAATAAATTTATTATTTGCTGACACTTCATTTGGCCAGATCGGAATTTCCTTATTGGCAAACGCGGCCGGAAGATACAGTAAAAAAAACAGGCTAAATATCCGCAACCCTCTCATCGCACTGGCTCCAAATCCTGAATAAAAACAGCAACAAAAGTCAAACTGAACGGATAAAATCGCTCAGTGACGCTCCGGCTCCCCGCGAGATAATGAAAAAAACATACTCATCGAAAAATGTCTGTGGAAACGGTAGCAAATAAATATGGCAAAACCTATTCAATATAATATCGGACCAGGAAAAATTAGACTTTTCTCATGTTTACGTTAACAAGGCCGTATGTTATAAGTGAATTTTAAACTATAAGAATCTGTGACCATGGGAATTTACTGGATCATAAGTCTTAGCCTGACTTTCGTCGCTATTGTCGAAATCATGTTAAGTAAAAATGAAAACACAGCGCAAATCAGGACGTGGCTTTATTTTGTTGTCGTTGTAGTACTTTTTACTTTTGGCGGTATTCGTGGCCTGGGAACCGGCCTTGATGACTTCCAGTATCGCGACTTCTATGCCCAGTTTATCGATAAAATTATTATCGAAGGTTTCTGGCGTGCGGTCGTGGAATTCCGTTATGAACCAGCCATTTACGCCATTGCCGGTGCGACACGCATCTTTACCGCTAATCCGGACATTTTCATCTTTGTCTTCGCGGTCATCGCTGTTGGTGTCAACGCGCACTACTTCCGTAAGCTGACACCGTTGCCGCTGGTGGCCCTCGCCGTCTACTCTGCGCACCTGTTTATCAACAAAGACATGAACCAGATTCGCTTCGGTTTATGTTCGGCGTTTTTAATGGGCTTCGTCTGGCACATGTCGCGGCGCAGCAAGTCTGGCATGATCACCACCTTCATCCTGTCGTTTATCAGCCACGCCACCGCGATTGTCGCGCTGCTGATTCCGCTGGCGATGATTGTACGTAAAAACAAATACATCCCGATTGCCATCGTGGTCGCCAGTCTGCCGCTGGCGTTTCTCGGCAGTTCGGCGCTGATCGCCGCGCTCTCCAGCCACCTCGGTGCGCTGGGCGACAGGGCCATGGGCTATGCCGATGCCGATTCTCGCCAGGAACAGGGTATTCTGACCCTGTCGAACCTGAAGAATATCGGCTTCGTCTTTATCTTCAGCTACATGTTGCTGAGCGATAAAATTAAAAATTTCGACCCGGAAAAGTTTAATACCTATTACATTCTGGTGATCACTTTTGCCATCGGCAGTGGCCTGAGGATGGCGCTACAGGATTACGCTTCTGGTGGTCGTCTGGCGAACTATTTGCTGCAGGTTGAGCCGGTGCTTATTTCGCTGTGTATCTGGGAAACCCGGAAGCTGAAGAAGGTGCTTGCCGTGGCTGTCACCATTCTGATGGTGCTGTACTATCTCTACTACAACACCGTATCGAGCAAGCAGTCGATTGTCGGCTATGAGGTGTCACGCACCTTCCAGCTGTTCCGTTAGGTCCAGAAATAACGCTAGCCAACTGGTTAGCGTTTTTTCATTAATAAGCCCTTTCTCATCGTCATCCAGGGAAAATCCGAATATTTTACTGGTCCTGAACATTGCTTGCTTTTTATGTGGATTAAAATTCTAATAGATTGCATCTGCTCACGCAGAACACCTGTGATAAGAATATTCCGAAGCAACCATGCAAAGTCTTTCATGGCTTTTCCTGGCACGTCGTCACTCAATGAAAGAATGCTGACATGAACGAAAAAAACAATTTTGACATCGTACGACTTTCCCTCGCCTTTATCGTAATGCTGGTGCATTCCGCTGAGGTGACGAGAAACGCCGATATCCGTTTCCTGGCGCATTTTCTCAATAGTGATTTTGCCGTCAAAGGATTTTTCGCAATAAGTGGTTTTCTTATTGCAAAAAGTTACTTAAGAAGTAAATCGCTGACGTCCTATTTTATTAAGCGCGCGCAACGTATATTGCCGGCTTATATTTTCACCATCATCATGTGTTTTGTAATTGGCATGTGTCTTACCACCCTGCCGCTGATGGATTTCCTGAAAAATAAAGAAACCCTTAAATATCTGGTCGCCAACTTCTCGTTTCTTAACTTTATTCAGCCGTCGCTGCCGGGCGTGTTTACCGACAACCCCAATCAGCCGCTGGATGGTTCACTGTGGACCATCAAAGCCGAGCTGACACTCTACGTGCTGCTGCCCTTTATCGTGCCGTTACTGAAACGAAGCCCGCTGAAAGTGTGGAGCGTGATTTTTATTATCTCCTGCGCCTGGTACTTCTACTTCACCGCGCTGTACAGCGGGCCGAAAGCCGATACGCTGGCCAAGCAGTTTATTGCGCTGTCGTCCTACTTCTTCTTTGGCAGCCTGCTGGCGGTGCATCAGCCAACCTTTGACCGTCTGAAAGAGATCACCATTGTGTCGCTGGTGGTGTTCCTGCTGTTCAAGAGCACGGATTACGCGTTTATCGTTGAGCCGGTGGCGTTTTCGGCGGTAGTGATTCTGTTCTGCACCAGCCTGTGTAAAGAGATAAAAATCAGCCAGTACGGCGATCTCTCTTACGGCATGTACCTCTATCACTGGCCGATTATTCAGGTGCTGCAGCATTTCGGTGTGTTCGATGCCAACGCGTTTGCTGGCCTGGGGCTGACAATTGTGATGACGCTGGCGCTGGCTTACACCTCGTGGAATTTGCTGGAGAGCCGTTTCCTGAAACGCACCCATCACGCTCAGCCGTCGATTGTGCCGCCCACCGCTGCACGCGACTAAGCGTTAATCATGCAGGCGCACGTCGCGCCTGCACCAAAGCGCCACCGCTCAAATGGTGGCGCCCATCGACAGCTGATAATGCAAATCCACCTGTTCAATGGTGGGCTGCTGGTTAATTTTCTTCAGCACAATTTCCGTTGCCACTTTGCCCATCTCGAAGCGCGGTGTAATCACACTGGCCAGCCGCGGCGTTGTCGCCTGACCAATCTCCAGTCCGTGGAATCCGGCAATCGCCAGCGCCTGCGGCACAGCAATGCCTGCCGCCTGACACTCCTGCAGCACGCCGACCGCCAGATCATCGTTGGTACAGAGAATGGCATCCATCTGCGGATAGAGCTGGCGCGCCAGCGTCATCATGCCGGTGCCAATCGACACCGAAGAGACTTTGTTCGGTACGATGCGTCCGGCCGGCAATCCGGCTGCCGCCACGGCATCGCAATAGCCGGCATAGCGCTGCTGGTCACGGCGATCGGACATCGAGCCAAAATAAATCACCCGCTGTTTACCGCTGGCCAGCAGCATCGCGGTCATGTCGTAGCCGGCACGGTAATTATCAAAGCCGACGTTAATGCGCCCGCGCGTCTCGCTCAGTCCCATCACTTCGGCGACCGGAATGGTGGCCGCGTTGAGATACTTTTCCGCGCGCACGGTGTGCACCGACTCGGTCAGGATCAATCCCTGCACGTTAAAAGCCAGCACCGTGGCAATCTGCTCTTCTTCGCGCTGCGGATTGTAGTCGTAGTTGACCACCAGCGTCTGATAGCCGTGGGCGCTGGTGACCGATTCGATACCGGCCAGCAGATCGGCAAAGATTTGATTATTGAATGAGGGGATGAGTACGCCGATGCGCGGCGGTGGGTGCCGCGACGCCGCGGTGTTTTCCTGTTCGGCGACGTAGCCGATTTCGGCCATGACGCTGGCGATTTTCGCCGCCGTTTCCGCCCTGACCTTTTCCGGCGTGCGCAGATAGCGGCTCACCGTCATCTTGGTGACCCCTGCGAGAGTCGCAATATCGTCCAGAGTGATGCGCTGCGTTTTCATTGCGCGGTCCGCAAAGAGAGCCTGTCAATCAACGTATTATGCCCGCTGGCGAGTCAAAAAAGAAACGCTGCTCCGCCGGTCATACCGCTCGTTCATAGTGCTCAATCACCGCCAGCGCCAGACCGTTGGCCGGATCGATGCGCTGCGGCAGAAAGTGCAGCGCGGTATGGGCAAAGGTAAACGCCAGCGTGCCGGCCTGTGCCGCCTGCTGTACCGCCTGCACAAACGCCGGTTGCGCATTCCACGGGCCGTCAATGATGATGCTGGCCGGATTGACCAGCTGCATCACCTGGCTCAGCGCATGGCCGAGATAGCGGCCGGTCTGCGCCATCAGCTCATACACGATCTCTGGCTCGCTGTCGCCGGACTGCCAGCGTAAGCCGGGCTTACGCCGGGCCAGCTGCTGCTGGATCGCCGGCAGGCTGACCAGCGTCTCCAGACAACCCTGTCGCCCGCAGCTGCAGCGCGCGCCGTTGGGCTGCACGCTCAGATGGCCAATCTCACCAGCGGTCCAGCTGCTGCCGCTGAACACCTCACCGCGCTCCACCAGCGCGCCGCCCACGCCGTCGGCGATGCGCAGATAGAAGTGGCTTTGCGCTTTATTGAGCTCCAGCTGCTGCACCGCCAGCAGCGCGGCCGCTTTGACGTTATTCATGATGCGCAGCGGCAGCTCAACGCCGCGCCGCAGCGGCGTCAGCACATCGACATCCTGCCAGCCGAGCGGCGCAGAAAAGTGCACCCGCCCGCGCTGAGAATCAATGATGCCGGGAAAACCGATGGCCACGCCCAGCAGCGCCGGATGCGCCGCGCGCAGCGTCTGACACACTTCCGTCAGCTCGTGCAGCAGCCCGTCGGCATCGGCCGTTTCGGTGCGCCAGGTTTGCTCGGCCACCACGCGCGAAAAGTAGTCGCACACGCGCCAGTGAATCGCCTGGCGCTCCACCATGATGCCCGCGCTTTTCAGCTGACCCGCGCGCAGTTCGATCTCAATTTTGGGCCGACCGGCCGCAGCCACGCTGACCGGGCCAAGCTCGTGAATCAGCCCCTGCGCCAGCAGGTCATCGATAATCAGGGAAACGGTGTTTTTGCTCAGGTCGAGCGCCAGCGCCAGATCCTGGCGGGAAGTGATGCGGGTAGTACGCAGCTGCGTCATCACCCGCTTGAGGTTGTTCAGTCGAAGTACCGCTGGTCCTTTCCCGGCTGCTTTCATCGCACCCTCACCTGACAAAGAGTAATAGGTGTAAGTTTAGCAGCCCGCACCGGCGGTTAATCGCCGGTAAAACCGGGTTTTTACCGCTTCTGCCGCGTATCAGTACTCGTCACCGCGCACGCGGCTGCGGTAACTTTCCCAGTCAAAACGCACCCACAGGCTATTACCGAGGCGCATGCGATCCATCACCCGTTCGCCAAGCAGCGTGTTCATGCCGGCCGGATCGAGGTTGGAGAGCATGCCGGTCGGCCGCTTTGACGACGAACGGCGATCAACAATCTGATTGATGATCACTTTCTCGTAGCGCGATTCGCTCTGCATGCCGATCTCATCGATCACCAGCAGATCGACATGGCTGAGATCCTGCAGCAGCCGCTCTTCGGTCAGGTCGCTGCCGCCGCTGAAGGTGCCTTTCATGCTCGACATCAGATCGGCCACCGTGACAATCAGCACGCTTTTGCCGCGCAGAATCAGATCGTTACCAATCGCCGCCGCCAGATGGTTTTTACCGGTGCCAGGACGGCCGGAGAAGACAAAGCTGGCGATGCTGTTCTCAAACCCGGCGGCGTATTCACGCGCCAGACTGAGCGCCTTGCGCTGGCCGTCATTTTCGACGCGGTAGTTGTCGAACGAGCAGTTCATGTGCAACTCACGAATGCCGGAGCGGCCCATGATGCGCTGCATCTTCATGGCGCGGTTTTCGCGCACAATCGCTTCTGAGCGCAGCCGGCCCTGCTCCTGATTCCACGCCAGCAGCTCGGCGCCGTTTTTAAACTTTGGCTGCACATCCGCGGGCATAATTTTTTTCAGGCGACTGAAAAGATCGTTCGGCGTTTTCATTACTCACCTCGGAATCCATCGGGAATATCATAATCAGTATTGCTGATCTGGGTGATATCGCGCTTAGGCTGACCGCCGTTGGCGGCGCGGTTCATCTGCACGCTGCGCGCCAGTTTCTGCTGCCACTGTACATGGTGAAACAGCCGGCCCTCTGCCTGCCAGTAGGCGACGAAAGCCGCCAGCTCTGCGGCGGTCACCGGCTCGCTCAGTGCCACGCCCCAGATCGCCGCCTGGCGCTGGAAGTCGCTGTCCGGCTGCCAGCCCGGATACATGGCGAACTTGCCCACCGGCACGGCGATCGGCGCGGCGTCGCTGTGAAACAGGCTGTCGTCCAGCGTGACATCATTCGGCTGCTGCGCCGCCGCTTCCAGCGCCAGCAGGTGCGCGAGGCGCTGCGGCGTGATCGCGTAAAACGCCGGAACATTGTTGTGCAGCACCGCCAGCGTGCCGTTATCGGCCTGCTGCAGCGTGGTGAGGGGATCGTGGCAAAAGCCGTCCAGCCCCACCAGCGTTGAAGATAAGATTTTGACTGACATGAAGAAACCTGACGTTGACTCACCCGGTGCACCGGCGACCCGGTACTAAGCGGTCAGTGTACCTGTTTTAGCACCGGGGATCGCCATAAAACCGCGCGGATTTAGCGCGAAGCGAAGTGCGGTTCAGCCGCCTCAATGCTGACCACGCGACGGCTGGCGTGGGCCGTTGCCAGCGCCGGGCGGGTTTGCCACAGATAGCGCAGCGATGCCACCAGACACAGGCTGTAGCCAAACAGCTCGCTGCCCTCTTCCGCCATGTTCTTCACCACGCGATTATAGCCATCCAGCATCAGTTGCTGCCACAGCTCATGCATGCCAAACAGCCGCGAGAACACCAGCACCGCCAGCAGCCCGGCGGCCATCATTTGCCAGCTGCGATGCAGCAGCAGTGCCGCGAGGCCCGGCAGGATTTGCCGCGGCTGACGCAGCGCCATCGCCAGCGAGGCCGCGGTAGTTGCCAGCGCAAACCATAGCCATGCGCCGTGCTGCACCACGTCGAACAGAAAATCCATTTCACGAATCAGCATGCAGCTGAAGAAGCCACCGACCAGAATCAGCGCGCTGCGCTGCTGCGGTCGCTGCCAGGCGGCGAAGAAGAACAGTGCGGCAATGGCCGCCAGCATCAGCTCCTGTGTCGCTTCGGTGAAAGAGGTTTCGTGCAGTGCATCGTTCATCCAGTTGACGTCGATGTAGACCATCGCCATACAGAAGACCAGCACCAATCCACTGATGATAAAGGCCGCCAGTTCGCGGCTAATAAGAATAATGTTTTCGCGCATTGTGATACCAAATCAGAAAATAATTAGCGCGCTTATTATATTTCCGCTGGCTGGCACCACTTCTCATTTCATGCCGCTTCAGAAGCTGGCGCTGACGCCGAGGTTGTAAATGAACTGTTCGCCACTGCTGACCGCACCGGTCTGGGCGAAGGAGGCGAACGCCGCCATGTTCTGGCCGAGCGGCAGACGGGCACCGACGCTGACATCCATCCAGTTCGTTTCCCGGTTCATCTCTTCCGGCCGATCGCGTGGCGCGGCCGTGCCGTCGAAGCTGAGCTGATGGCTGTAACTCACCTGTGCCCACGGCGATATCCAGCCAAAACTGGAATCCACGCGCCAGCCCAGTGAAGCGATGTGTTCGGCGTTGTTACGATCGACCGGCGCGCAGGCGGCGCAGCTCAGGGTGGAATCATCGACGGCAAACTGCGCCACCGGACCGGTGCGCAGGCGGTCATTCATCGGCAGGTTCCAGCCTGCCGAGTAGCGGTTCACCAGCGGCGAGTTACCGACGCTGGCCGTTTCGCTGTGCAGCGCCATGCCACCGCCGGGCGGATTGAGCGCGGCATCAAGCAGATCGCTCTCGCGGTTTTCTGTCAACATCAGATGATTACTGGAAATTTTTTCGGCAAGTATCGCATTGTAATCCGGCGCGCTGCTCTCGCTGGCCTGATCCCAGGCGTGCGCCGGCAGGGCCGCCACCAGTAGCCACCCACCGCTAAAGGCCAGCGCAAGGAGACGCAGGCCGGTCCGCTGACTGTTCTGCCACATGAAAGACTCCTGACGAGCCGGAAGGGATCGGGTTGGCCTTGAAATTGATGATGATCCTGAAGCGTTCACCCGGTTGCAGCGCGAACGTCCATGACGTTATTATCGGCACCCATTGATTAACTATTAATCGATTCTTTCAAACGTCAAGCGACTGACCGCTTTTTCCTCATGCTTAGGGAGTGATGCAATGCAGCGATGTGGCTGGGTAACACAGGATGCGCTTTATCTGGCGTACCACGACACGGAATGGGGCGTGCCGCAGACCGATAAGCGCGCCTTATTTGAGATGCTGTGTCTGGAGGGGCAACAGGCTGGCCTGTCATGGATCACCGTGCTGAAAAAGCGCGAGAACTACCGCCAGGCGTTTCATGATTTTGATCCGCAGGCGGTGGCGCTGATGGATGAGGCCGATCTGCTGCGCCTGCTGCAGAACAGCGGTTTGATCCGCCATCGCGGCAAGCTTGAAGCCATCATCAATAATGCCAAAGCGCTGCTGGCGCTGGAGGCCACCGGCGAAGACTTTTCCCGCTTTATCTGGTCATTTGTCGATAACCAGCCGATTTTGCACCGTTACGCGGATTATAAACTGGCGCCAACCACCTCCGAACCGGCCATTGCGCTGTCTAAAGCGCTTAAGAAGCGTGGTTTTAAATTCGTCGGGCCTACAACCTGCCACTCTTTTTTACAGGCCTGCGGGCTGATCAACGATCATCAAACCAGCTGTTTCTGCCATCCCGATAATCTTTAAGGCAAAAGTTTACAAATTAAGACTGCGCCTCACGAATTTCCCCATCATTGAACGGCATAATAGTGCCGTTTTGGGGCGTTTTCCCCGTTTCCGTATGAGGGACTTTTTCATGAAAAAGCGTGTACTGGCGCTGGCCTTGTTAATGAGCGGCAGCGTGGCGCTGTCGGGTTGTACCACCAATCCTTATACCGGCGAATCGCAGGCCGGGAAATCGGGCATCGGCGCGGGTCTGGGCGCGGTGCTGGGCGCTGGCGTGGGCGTGCTCTCTTCGTCGAAGAAAGATCGCGGTAAAGGTGCGCTGATTGGCGCAGCGTCCGGTGCGGCACTGGGCGGCGGCGTCGGCTATTACATGGATGTGCAGGAAGCCAAACTGCGCGACAAGATGCGCGGTACCGGCGTCAGCGTAACGCGTCAGGGCGATAACATCGTGCTGAACATGCCGAACAACGTGACCTTTGACTCGAGCAGCGCCAACCTGAAACCGGCCGGCGCGAATACGCTGACCGGCGTGGCGATGGTGCTGAAAGAGTATCCGAAAACCGCCGTCAACGTGGTCGGCTTTACCGACAGCACCGGCACGCGCGCGCTGAACATGCGCCTTTCGCAGCAGCGAGCAGAAAGCGTTGCCAGCGCGCTGATCGTGCAGGGCGTGGCGCAGAACCGCCTGCGCACCCAGGGCATGGGCCCGGATAACCCGGTCGCCAGCAACAGCACCGAAGCCGGTAAAGCACAAAACCGTCGCGTCGAAATTACCCTGAGTCCGCTGGGCTAAGGCACAGGCCGGTCTGCCGCTGCAGGCCGGCTTTTGACGCGTTTTTACGCGCTTATTGACGCGCAAAGCAGCAGATAACGCGTAAACGTCGCCGGACGATAGAGCCAGCGATGACTTTATGCTAGCGTGATCAAAATTTGATCAGTGGAAAGCCATCATGTCACTCAAAGCTATCGCCTCCGCCCTTGGCCTCTCTGTGACCACCGTGAGCCGCGCGCTGAATGGGTTTGATGATGTCGCCGCTGCTACCCGCAAACGCATCGAAGAGGAAGCCGACCGGCGCGGTTATCGCCCGAATGCCGCCGCGCGTCGCCTGAAGACCGGCCGTGCCAATGCGGTCGGGCTGGTGTTTCCAGTCAGCAATGCCTCACTCAACGACAGCTACTACAGTGAAATGCTGCTGACGCTCGATCAGCGCCTTGCTCTGCACGAGATCGATCTGCTATTGCTCCCCGACAAACCGCAGGATCAGCAGCGCAATTTGCTGCGCATGCTGCGCAGCGGCGTGCTGGACGCGCTGATTGTCACCCATACCACGCCGCAGGATGTGCGATTGCAGCGCCTGCAGCAGAAGGGTTTTCGCTTTCTTACGCTGGGGCGCAGTCAGCTGCCGCAGCCTTACGCCTGGTTTGATTATGATAACCATGCCGGAACGCTACTGGCGGCGCAGCACTGCCAGCAGCAGGGCTATACGCGCATCGCTTATCTCGGTGGTAACGAGCCCAGCACCTACATTCTTGACCGCCGGCAGGGGTTTATCGACGCGCTGCCCGCCACGCCCTGCGCGCAGCAGGCTGGCTGGATGGCCGCGCTGCCGCCCTCGCGCCGCGCGGGCTATCAGCAAACCCGTGCCTGGCTGGCGCACGTTATCCAGCCTGACGCCATCATTACCGACTGCAGCCCGCTCGGCGAAGGCGCAGCGATTGCCCTGCAGCAGGCCGGGCGTCTGAGCGGCGCGCAGGCGATTCCCCTGTACGTGTACGATGGTTTGCCGCACGACTCCATTATCACGCAACCGGTCAACGCGATTCTGCAATCATCACAGCAGCGGATTGGCGAACGCGTCGCCGAAATGGTGCTGCAGCTGCTGGAGGGCGCGCCGCCCGCGCAGTTACAGACGCTGTGGCAGCCAATGCTGCGCCTCACTTCTGACGCACAGTGATTGCGCGGGTGCCGCGCTGTGATAGTCTTCGCCTGATGCAATTAATCAGGTGTATGTGATGAAAACCAGGCCGCCACGAGCCACAATCAGTGACGTTGCCCGCACGGCAAAAACCGGTAAAACCAGCGTTTCCCGCTATCTGAATGGCGAAGTACATCTGCTTTCGCCGGATCTGAAAGCCCGTATCGAACAGGCGATTGCCGACCTCAACTACCGCCCCAGCCAGATGGCGCGCGGACTCAAACGCGGCCGCACCCGGCTGATAGGCCTGATCATTGCCGATATCACCAATCCCTACTCGGTGGATGTGCTGAGCGGCATTGAAGCCGCCTGCCGCGCGCGCGGCTTCACGCTGCTGATGTGTAACACCAACAACGAAGTGGATCTCGAACAGCACTACCTGCAGCTGCTCAGCAGCTATCAGGTGGAAGGCATCGTGGTCAACGCGGTTGGGATGCACGAAGAGGTGCTCAACCGTCTGCAGCAGTCGATGCTGCCGATGGTGCTGATTGACCGCAAAATTCCCGACTTCGCCTGCGACGTGGTCGGGCTCAACAACCCGGAGGCCGCCCGCATCGCCACCCGGCATCTGCTGGATAACGGCTATGAAGCGCTGCTGTTTCTCAGTGAACCGCTCGGCAGCGTCAATACCCGCCGCGAACGTCTCGCCGCCTTCTTTGATACCATCAGCGGCGCGCCACAGGTGGTGGCAGAGAATGCCGAAGTGGTGTTGCATCAGCCGGCACAGCTGGAACAGGTGCTGCAGGCGTTTCATCAGCGCCATCCGGGCAAACGCTGCGCGGTGATGGCCGCCAACGGTGCGCTGACGCTACAGGTGGCGCGGGCGTTACAGCGCCTGACGCTGCGCTGGGGCGAGAGCATTGGCCTGCTGGGCTTCGACGAACTGGAGTGGGCGGCGCTGGCCGGCGTCGGCATCACCACGCTGAAGCAGCCCACCTGGCAGATCGGCTATGCCGCGCTGGAGCAGGTGATCGCGCGTATCGAAGGCAGCGAACAGCCGATTCGCGAGCAGGTTTTCTCCGGCGAACTGATTGTGCGCGGCTCCAGCCAGCCGCTGCGCTAATCCCGCTTTTCACGGCTCACTTCGTGAGCAGGATCATAATTCCGCACTCTGCCACTTTCCTTTGGAACCGGTTCCATTAAGCTTTTTACAGCACATTAACGTGCTGTCCGGCGCATAACGGTGCGGCGGGCAGTACAGCGAGACAGGCTGGAGGAAAGATGTCGAAAGCGGAAATTATTGTGGTCACGGCCGCCTACGGCGCGCACAAGGTGGCAGAACTGGGCGGCCAGGCAGCGCTGCTGCCGCTGATTAAAGCGGCCGGTGCCGATGGCGTCGAGATCCGCCGCGAGCTGTTCAGCGACGACGAATTGTGCCAGCTGCATACGCTTAGCGACGCGCTGCGTCAGCATCAGCTCAGCGTCAGCTATTCAGTGCCGGAAGCGCTGTGGCAGGCGGACGGTGCGCTCAATCCACGTCTGGCGCAGTTCCTGCAGGAAGCTGAGTTGCTGGGCGCTCAGCGCCTCAAGCTGGCACTGGGTCACTATGTCTCGCTGGCCGATCGCCAGCTGGTCGAGGTGCTGGCCGGCTCGCGCGTCACGCTGGTAATCGAAAACGATCAGACGCCGGACAGTAAGCTGACGCCGATGCTGCACTTCTTCCATCACGTCTGCGATGCCGCGCTGCCGCTGGATATGACTTTCGACATGGGCAACTGGCGCTGGACCGGCGAAGACGCCCTGCAGGCAGCGGCGCAGCTCAGTCGCTACGTGAGCTACATTCATGTTAAGGCGGCGGTGCCGCACGGTGACAGCTTCCGCGCCATTGCGCTGGATGACGCCGACGACAGCTGGCGCACGCTGCTGCAGGCGCTGCCGGCCGATGCACCGCGCGGTATTGAGTTCCCATTAGCCGGCGCAGATTTACTGGCGGTGACCCGCCACTACGTCGATCTGCTGCGCGCGGTGTAAGGAGTTGAGCATGACACACACCTCTCAGCTGGATGTCGTCACCATTGGTGAAGCGATGGCGATGTTTATCGCCGGGCAAACCGGCGATCTCGCCGCAGCCGATCAGTTCACGAAGCGCATTGCCGGTGCCGAACTTAATGTGGCGATTGGTCTGGCGCGCCTCGGTTTGCAGGTGGGCTGGGTCAGCCGCGTCGGCGACGACAGCTTCGGCCGTTTTACCCTGCAGCAGCTGGCGAAAGAGCACGTTGACCACCGCTGCGTGACCATTGATAACCGCTATCGCACCGGTTTTCAGCTCAAAGCGCGCGTGGACGACGGCTCCGATCCGGAAGTGGAGTATTTCCGTAAAGGCTCCGCCGCCAGCCACCTGTCACCGGATGATTTCGACGAAAGCTACTTCGGCAGCGCGCGCCATCTGCATCTGAGCGGCGTGGCCGCCGCGCTTTCCGATAGCTCGCTGGCGCTGGCTAAACACGCGGCGAAAGAGATGCGCGCCCGCGGCAAAACCATCTCCTTTGATCCTAATCTGCGTCCGGTGCTGTGGCGCAGTGAAGAAGAGATGCGTAAGCAGCTGAATTTGCTGGCAGAATACGCCGACTGGGTGCTGCCAGGTGAAAAAGAGGGGCTGATTCTGACCGGCTACCGTCAGCCTGAAGCGATCGCGGATTTCTACCTCGATAAAGGGGTGCGGGCGGTGGTGATCAAAACCGGCAGCGACGGCGCCTGGTATAAAACCGCCGCGGGCGAACAGGGCCAGATTGCGCCGATCCACGTGGATAATGTGGTGGATACCGTCGGCGCGGGCGATGGCTTTGCGGTCGGGCTGATCAGCGCGCTGCTGGAAGGGAAATCGCTGCCGCAGGCGATTCTGCGCGGTAACAAAATTGGTTCGCTGGCGATTCAGGTTGCCGGTGACAGCGAAGGTCTGCCGACGCGCGCAGCGCTCGGCGATTATTAAAACCAGGTCGCCATCAATGGCGACCCAACGTAGGGTGCGCATTCATGCGCACCGAAAAAAACTGTCTCTACACCCTAATTTCGAGACGCATCCACAGAATGCGCCCGCCTCAACCAGAGGAGTCACCCATGAAATCGCAGACAATCGCGCCAAAACGCTGGTGGTATATCATGCCCATCGTGTTTATCACCTACAGTCTGGCGTATCTGGACCGGGCGAACTTTAGCTTCGCCTCTGCCGCAGGGATAAATGAGGATCTCGGTATCACCAAAGGCATGTCATCGCTGCTCGGTGCCCTGTTCTTCCTTGGCTACTTCTTCTTTCAGATCCCCGGCGCGGTCTATGCCGAGCGCCGCAGCGTAAAAAAACTGATTTTCTGGTGTCTGATTCTGTGGGGCGGCTGCGCCTCGCTGACCGGTATCGTCAGCAATATTCCGATGCTGGCCGCCATCCGCTTTGTCCTCGGCGTGGTGGAAGCGGCGGTAATGCCGGCGATGCTGATCTACATCAGCAACTGGTTTACCAAATCCGAGCGCTCCCGCGCTAATACCTTCCTGATCCTCGGCAACCCGGTGACGGTGCTGTGGATGTCAGTGGTGTCCGGCTACCTGATTAACTCCTTTGGCTGGCGCGAGATGTTCATCATCGAGGGCTTCCCGGCGGTGATCTGGGCGATTGCCTGGTGGTTTATGGTGCAGGATAAACCGGCCCAGGCCAAATGGATGAGCGACGAGGAGAAAGCGGCGCTGCAGGCGCAGTTGCAGAAGGAGCAGGAGAACATTAAAGCGGTGCGCAACTACAGCGAAGCCTTCCGCAACCGCAACGTTATCCTGCTGTGCCTGCAATATTTTGCCTGGAGCATCGGCGTGTACGGTTTCGTGCTGTGGCTGCCGTCGATTCTGCGTAACGGCACGCAGATGGGCATGGTCGAAGCGGGCTGGCTGTCGGCGGTACCGTATCTGGTGGCGACCATCGCCATGCTGGTGGTGTCGTGGGCGTCGGACAAGACGCAAAACCGTAAGCTGTTTGTCTGGCCGCTGCTGCTGATTGGCGCACTGGCGTTCCTCGGCTCGTGGATGGTGGGCTCCAGCAACTTCTGGCTGTCGTATGCGCTGCTGGTGATTGCCGGCGGGGCCATGTACGCCCCGTATGGCCCGTTCTTCGCCATCATTCCGGAGATGCTGCCGCGCAATGTTTCCGGCGGTGCCATGGCGCTGATTAACAGTATGGGCGCACTGGGTTCCTTCATCGGTTCATGGATCGTAGGCTATCTTAATGGGGCGACCGGCAGTCCTGCCGCCTCCTATGTCTTTATGGGTGCTGCGCTACTGGCGTCGGTGTGGCTGACGCTGATTGTTAAACCGGCGGCCAACAAAACGCCGCCGCCGATTCACGGGGCGAAGCACGCCTGAAAGCGTAAGCGATGACTTTTCCGGGCGACTCAGGTCGCCCGTCACACGTTCTACAGGGAGCAAATAATGAAACCTGCTGTGATTCTGTATAAGAGCCTGCCCGATGACCTGCGTGCCAAGCTGGACCAGCACTTCAGCGTCACGGAAGTGAAAGATGTCTCGCCGGAGACGGTGAAACAGCATGCGGCGCAGTTCGCCGCAGCGCAGGGTCTGCTGGGCTCCGGCGGCAAAGTGAATGATGAGCTGCTGGCCAGTATGCCGGCACTGCGTGCCTGTTCTACCGTCTCCGTCGGCTATGACAACTTTGACGTTGATGCGCTCAACCAGCGCAACGTTCTGCTGATGCACACGCCCACCGTACTGACCGAAACCGTGGCCGATACCATGATGGCGCTGGTGCTGAGTACCGCGCGTCGCGTCACCGAGCTGGATAAGTGGGTCAAAGCCGGTGAGTGGAAAAAGAGTATCGACGCTGAACACTTCGGTATTGACGTACACCACAAGACGCTGGGCATTCTCGGCATGGGCCGTATTGGTCTGGCACTGGCGCAGCGCGCGCACTTTGGCTTTGGTATGAACATTCTGTATAACGCCCGCCGCCAGCATGAAGAGGCGGAAACCCGCTTTGGCGCGCGCGCCTGCGATCTGGAAACGCTGCTGAAAGAGAGCGATTTTGTCTGCATCAGCCTGCCGCTGACCGAGCAGACGCACCATATGATCGGTGCGGAACAGCTGAAACTGATGAAGCCGAGCGCGATTCTGATCAACGCCGGACGCGGTCCGGTGGTCGATGAGCAGGCGCTGACCGCCGCACTGAAAGACGGCACTATTCACGCCGCCGGACTGGATGTGTTTGAAGTCGAGCCGGTGCCGGCCGATGCGGAAATCCTCACGCTGCCGAACGTGGTCGCACTGCCGCACATCGGCTCCGCCACGCATGAAACGCGCTACGGCATGGCGCGCGATGCGGTCGACAACCTGATCGCCGCACTGAGCGGTAAAGTGGAGAAAAACTGCGTTAATCCGCAGGTCCAGGCTTGATCGCACGGCTTTAGCCATTGCGCCTGCCGGTTGCGGGCGCTATGGTGGTCTTCCCCCTGATAACAATGTTTTTACCTCCTATGGCTTTTTCTCAGTTCGGCGACAAATTTACGCAACATTCCGGCATCTCTCGTCTGATGGAAGATATGGGCGAAGGGCTGCGCACGCCTGGCACGATCATGCTGGGCGGCGGTAATCCGGCGCAGATTCCGGCCATCAATGATTATTTCAGTCAGCTGCTACTGCAGATGCATCAGGACGGCAAGCTGAACGAAGCGCTGTGCAACTACGACGGCCCGCGCGGCAAAGCGCTGCTGCTGGAGGCGCTGGCCACGCTGCTGCGCGAGGAGCTCGGCTGGCCGGTAACGCCACAAAATATCGCGCTCACCAACGGCAGCCAGAGCGCGTTCTTTTACCTGTTTAATCTGTTCGCCGGCCGCCGCGCCGACGGCAGCAAAAAGCGCGTGCTGTTCCCGCTGGCGCCGGAATACCTCGGCTATGCCGATGCCGGGCTGGAGGAGGATCTGTTCATCTCCGCCAAACCCAATATTGAACTGCTGCCGGAAGGCCAGTTCAAATACCACGTCGATTTCGACCATCTGCCGCTGAATGATGAGACTGGCCTGATTTGCGTGTCGCGTCCGACCAATCCAACCGGCAACGTCATCACCGATGACGAACTGCTGCAGCTGGATGCGCTGGCACAGCAGCACGGCGTCCCGCTGCTGATCGATAACGCCTACGGCGTGCCGTTCCCCGGCATCATCTTCAGTGAGGCACGTCCGCTGTGGAACCCCAACACCATTCTGTGCATGAGTCTGTCGAAGCTGGGCCTGCCGGGCGCACGTTGCGGGATTATCGTTGCCGATGAGAGCACGATCGGTGCCATTGGTAACATGAACGGTATTATCAGCCTGGCGCCAGGCAGCATCGGTCCGGCGATTGCCACCGAGATGATTGTGCGTGGCGATCTGCTGCGCCTGTCGCAGGAAGTGATTAAACCGTTCTATCAGGTCAAGGTTAGCGAAACTATCGCGATTATTCGCCGCTATATCAGCGAAGATCGCTGCCTGATCCACAAACCGGAAGGCGCTATCTTCCTGTGGTTGTGGTTCCGCGACCTGCCGATCAGCACCGAAGCGCTGTATCAGCGCCTGAAAGCGCGCGGCGTGCTGATGGTGCCGGGCCACTTCTTCTTCCCGGGGCTGGAACAGGCCTGGCCGCACACCCATCAGTGCATGCGCATGAATTACGTACCGGACAGCGACAAGATTGAGCGTGCGGTACAGATTCTGGCGGAAGAGCTGGATAACGCCTGGAATGCTTAATCCGCGCTTAACGACAGCTGGCACCACTGCGCCAGCTGCTGAATTGCCTGTTCGACTTCGGCATTCCAGCCAAAACCGGCGTTGAGCCGGAAGCAGTGATCGTAGCGGTGATCGGTGGCGAAGATGTGCCCAGGCGCGATGCCGATGCCCGCGTTGCGCGCCTTGAGAAACAGCGCGCGCACGTTCAGCGCCTGTTGCGGCATCTCCACCCACAGCACGTAACCGCCCTCCGGATCCGACACACGCGTGCCCGCCGGGAAGTAGCGCAGCACCGCCTGGCGCATATGGTGAATCTGATTTTTCAGCTCGCGCCGCAGCTTGCGCAGGTGCGCATCGTAACCGCCACTGCGCAGCAGTTCGGCAATCGCCGCCTGCGACAGCACCGACGTGCCCATGCTGGTGGTGTACTTCAGCGAGGCGATTTTGCGCATGTACTTGGTGCTGTGCACCCAGCCAATACGGATGCCGGGCGCCACGGTTTTGGAAAAGCCGCTGCACAGGATGGCATTGGGGCTGAAGGCGCGCATCGGAAACGGCCGGCGCTCGCCGAAAGCCGTATCGCCAAAGATATCGTCCTCAATGATCACCACATCATTCTCATCGGCCTGGCGCGCGATATACGCCTTGTGCTCGTTGGGAATACTTTTGCCCAGCGGATTATTGATGTTGTTGATGGTGAGATAGGCCTGCACCGCTTTACGCCGGAACAGCCCGGTGAGTTTCGCGACGTTGACGTAACCCTCCGGCCCGGCTTCCACTTCAATGACGCGCAGGTTGAGGTTGTGCAGCATCTGTAGCAGCACGAAGTAGCACGGCGACTCCACCGCCACGATATCGCCCGGCCGCGTGGTGGCGCGCAGCGCCAGCGAAATCGCCTCAATGCAGCCGTTGGTGACCAGGATGTCATCAGCGCTGATATTGCAGCCATAATCCACCGCGCGCCGGGCAATTTCCGCCTTGAGCGGCGCATAGCCGGTGCCTTTCACCGTATTACCGAGCAGCGCCGGTTTGCTGTAACCCATCTGCCGCATCAGCAAACCAATTTTTTTCACCGGATAGAGTGAGATGTCGCCGTTGGCCAGATCGAGCCGCACGCGGCAGTCCGATCCCAGCATCGCCAGGTGCAGTTCGGTTTGCTCATCCAGCGGCGCTACTTCGCGCGGCTGCTCGCTGAATACCGCCGGCACTTTTTTCTCTGAGGGACGCGGTGCGACAAAAAAGCCGGACTTCGGCCGTGCCACCGCGTAGTGCTCATCCTCCAGCGTGCGTAATGTTTTCAGCGCAGTGGTCATGCTGACGCGATACTGCGTCGCCAGCGTGCGCACCGACGGCAAACGGCTGTCGGGCGGCAGCGATCCGCTGTGAATGGCCTGTTTTATCTGCTCAGCGATCTGACGGTAACGACTGCTCTGACTCTCCTGTTCCTGCGTTTCACCCGCCATCTGTTCCACCCCATATCGTGCTGATCTGTGCGTATTCATCAGATTACATTCAAAGTACTTTAGGCTGCATCTGTTAATTCAGCTTCACGCAGCACCTTCGTGGCCCGTTTTCCAGCCCGTTGTCGCCCGCACGGCAGCGGCGATTTTATTAGCCAAAGGATGAAGTGAAAAATGAATAATCTGTCCGCGATGATGAGTGAAATTGAAGAATACCTGACGCCCGCGATTCTCGATTCCGCCCAGCACTGTGCTCAGCGACTGCTCGCCGCCCTGCCCGATCCCGACCATCCCGAACGTAACCGCGTGCTGCTGGCCTATGGCGGCGGCAAAGACAGCAGCTATATGGTGGCCTACGTACGTTACATTCAGGGGTTAATCTGGCAACAGCGCAACAGCACGTTTCAGCTGCGCATCAGCACTAACCGCCATGCCGCCATGAACGACAGCGTGATGGAAAACATCGACCGCGTCTATCGTGCGCTGCGTATCCATGACGACGCGTTCACCGAGTGCCTGGTGACCGACGGGCTGCAGATTCGTCCCTTCGATCGCCATTTGCCGATGCCACAGAGCGTGCGTCAGCAGAACCGCGACGATGTGCTGATGAATGGTCACCGCTTCCGTGCCGACGCGCGCTCCACCTTCTGCAACGCCTGCAACCTGAGCATGGTGAATTCGTTTGGCCTGGCGGCGCATTACGATGGCGGCGTCGATGTGATCATCACCGGCGATTCGCCGCAGGAACAGACCGCTTACCTTGCGTGGGCGCGCCACCTGTCAAAACTGTTTGATGCGCCGATGGCCGATAAGTCGCGCGGCTTCAGCGGCTTTCTGCACACGCTGGACGGCGTGGCGGCGCGCTACTTCGCCGACATTTACGGCGCTGACCAGGTCACGCCGGCACATCGCATTACCTGGCAGCTGGCGCGCGACCCGCTGTTCTTCAACATCTATCAGGACACCGCTTATGAGGCTGGCGCGCACTGGGCGCTGCTGACCGAATTCATGCATTTCCGCTTCGATGAGCTGATGTTCAGCTTCTCCGAATCGGACTGCGGCAACCCGACGTTAATGGCACATATTCGCGGTCTGCGTGCGGAGACGCTGTTACAGCGCAGCTACGCCGAAGGCATTCGCGAATATGTGCGCTTTGCGCTCGGCCTGATGGTGCAGAAGGACTTTCCGCCGCAGCTGATCGATGAGATGGCCGCGCGCTATCAGGATGATGCCGCGATTGCCCGTGCACGCCAGCGCGCCGCGCAGTTCGCACTCGACGCTTTCGGCCTTAGTGAAACCCAGCTGGTATGCATGATCTATTCACCGTTTATCGCCGCCGGCCAGCAGCTGAAAGCCTGGCTGCTGCAGCTGCCGGCCGCTCCGGAAGAAGCCGCGGTGCGCGCCTTGCTGAGCGGAGAGAGCGAGGATGTGGCGCTGGCGCAGCAGCTCACGCAGCTGTCGGGCCTCAGCGTGGCGCAGATGCGGCACTGCTGGCGCAGCGCGGCGGTGAGTTCGCTGCTGGACGGCGCGCGCGGCGATGCGCTGTCGCGCGTGTTGCGTTTCGACCCGCACAAAGCGGTGATTCAGGTTAACAACGGTGCGTTACAGGACATCGTTACTGAAGTGATTTCCGGGCGTTAACCCGGTAAGGCGACGCGATGAGAAAGATTTTTCTGCAGATTGGTGCCACGCGCGACGGGCAAAATCCCTACTGCGCGGTGGCAAAACGCGAAGGCTATTTTACCGTACTGGCCGAAATGGGGGATTTTGTCGACTATCAATCGCTCAGCATCGCCCTGCCGTTCGATCTGATTGTGCGTCTCGATCGCCCGGAAAATCCGTGGGATGTCCTCAATGCCTGTCTGCACGCTGGTCTGCTGGAGCATCCACAGGTGGTGCTGGCCGGTTTTGAGGCCTACAACGCCAGCGCTGGCCGGGTGCGTGAACTGCTGGCCGGCCCGGATGCCGGTCCGGGCTTCATCCCGCCGGATAAATACGCACAGCGCATGGCGCTGCGCAAAGCCTGGCCGCGTTTTCCGCAGCCGGAGTTTCGCTTCTTTGCCTCACCGCTCAGCATTGGCGACGCGCGGGATGCGCTGCTCTACCCCTGCGTGATCAAACCGGTCGACGGCGGCGGCGGGCTGGGCATCTGGCTGGTGGAAGAGGCCAGCCAGCTGGATGCGGTGATTGCCCGGCTGCTCGACACCATGAACTATGGCGGACGCGGCTTTACCGGCTTTATCGTCGAAAGCTGGCTGGCCGGTGACGAATATTCGCTGCAGGGCGTGGTGGAGAATGGACACGCGGTGGCGCTGACCTGCTGCCAGAAGGTGATTGAGCAGCATACCGAGGCCGACGGCTGTATCAGCTTTTACGAATCCGGCCATGTGGCGATGGCGGCGCAGCAGCTGCCCGCCGCCTTCACCAGCCTGATGAGTTTCTGCTGTGAAACCTTCGGCTACCGGCGCGGCGCTTTCCACATTGATTTCATTATGGTGAACGGCGAGCCGCACTTTCTCGAAATGGGCTTTCGCCTGTCCGGCATGGGCGTGGTGAACCTGGTGGAAGAGGTCACCGGCATCAACTGGGCCGAGGTGGCCTTTCAGGTTGAAGCCGGACGCGGCCTGCCTGAACTGCACTTCGCTTCAACGTCACAGGCCGTCGGCCGGCTGCGGTTGCGCCAGCGGCTGCAGTATGACGCCGCCGGGCGCTGGATTGCCGAGCACCAGCGCGGCCAGCTGCTGCCGCCGCTCAACTTACCGGCGCTGGAGGTCTCGCCGCGCTCATCGCTGTACGCCGATCTGACGCGCCACGCCGGGATTCTCGCCACGCTGCGTCTGCCTGCCGCCAGCCGCGACGAAATTCTGGCGGTGTTTCACGCCCTTCTTGCTGTTCCCGCTTTGACCTCACGGAGAGATTTACTATGTGCAGAATGATTCTGGCACACGGCCAGTTTGACGCCGCTGCGGTACTGGACGCCGCACGCGCCATGAGCTGCGGTGAAACCGCCGCGCACGATGGCCCGATTAAACAACATCCCAACGGCTGGGGCTGTCTGTGGCTGGAGCACGGTCAGATCCGTACGCTGCATGGCACCGGCACCTTTGCCGAAGCACTGCCAGGCATTGACGTCACGCGCATGCAGCACAGCCGCTTTCTGGCGGTGCACGTGCGTCACGCCACGCTCAGCAAAAACCAGGGCATTGCGTTCTCCCATCCGCTGCGGCGCACCAGCGGCACCACCCAGTGGTACATGATGCACAACGGCTTTTTGCCGACCGTCTATGCGCAGCTCGGCATGGCGCAGTCGCGCTTTGATTCCGCTGAATATCTGGAATATATCGTCGACCGTGTGACGCCCGCCGATTTCACCCGCGACTATCTGCGCGAAAAAATGGCCCGGGTGGCGCCAGGTGGCAGCGCGGCGAACGCCATTTTCGTCACCCGCGAGAAGGCCTGGGCATGGCAATGGCATCCTGATGACACGCCTTACCCCGACTATTTCACCCTGCATCGTTGTCAGCAGAACAACAGCACCTTTATCTCCTCTGAACCTGTTTCAACACTGGGCACGGCGTCAGCATGGCACCGTATGAGCAACCATGAACTTCATGAAATTCCTTTTGGAGAGTGAACCCATGGCCATTTTCAATCAGATTCGCGTCATTAACCCCAACATGTTCGTCGAAAGCACCTGGCTGGATGACATCGTCACCGCGCGCGTGCCGCTGCTGGTGCTGCGCAATTTCCTCACGCCAGAGGTGCGCAACGCGGTGGTGGCTGATCTGCAGCAGTGCCGCGAGCAGGTACGGGTTTCTCACTATCCAAATGGCGCGCTGACCACGCTCGGCCCGTATCTGGCGAAGCACACCGCCGCGCCGGAAAACTATTTCACCGAACTGCGCGACATCCAGCCGGCGCTGCCGGCCTCGCTGCACGACCTGCGCGCGCAGATTTACCACTGGGTGCAGCATGCGCTGCGCCTTGAGAGTCTGCAAACCGCCACCGAACCGGCACTGGGTGATTACGCCGGCTCGATTGTGCGTTTCCACGCTGACGGCGTCGCTAATCCGCTGCATAACGACAACATCGTGCGCGATGCCGCTGGCAGCGGTCTGGCGGTGACGCACATTCTGCATCAGCTGAGCTGCGTGGTGTGCCTGCAGGAGTGCAACGCCGGTGGCGCGCTGCGCATCTTCAATAAGAAATGGCAGCCGGAAGACGAGCGCTTTAAAACGCCCGGCGAACTGGGCTACCAGAGCGGCGTCATCGCCGGCAGCGAGACCTGTGAGTTCGCGCCGCGCAGTGGCGATATCTATCTGTTTAATCCCGCGTTTTATCATGAAATCGATCGCGTTGAAGGCGACACGCGCATCACCATGGGCTTTTTCTTTGGCCTGACCGACAAAAAAATGAAGCACGCCATTGCCTGGAGTTAATCCCGGCCTTAGACGAGGAAGACAGTATGACAACCTATGACAAAGTGATTGCGCTGCTGGATGTGCAGCAGGCCCGCTACCGCGTGGTGGAGCATGAGGCCATCGGCCAGACCGAGGTGATCAGCGCTATCCGCGGAAACGATCTCCAGCAGGCGGCCAAAGCCATGGTGCTGGAAGTCACCATGCCGGACGGCGCCGCGCCGCGCTATCTGCTGGCGATCGTACCCGGCGACTGCAAAATCAACTTCAAGCACGCCGCGCGTGCCATTGGCGGTAAGAAGTCGACGTTTGCCACCCCTGAGCAGGCACAAGCGCTGACGCAGTGTGTGATGGGCGCGGTGCCGCCGTTTAGTTTTGATGACCGACTGGCGCTGCGCGTGGATGCGCGACTGCGTGATGTCGGGACGCTGTGGTTTAACGCCGGTGCGCTGGACCGCTCGGTTGCTTTGGATGTGGATGATTATTTTCGACTGATCGGCGACGACTGCGGTGCAGAGATCGCCACACCGGTGACGGCAACCGCCTGATTGCCGCGCTGAGGAATGCGTATGTCAGTGAAAGATATGTTGTTAGCCCTGTGCGTCGTGGTGGCGTGGGGCGTAAATTTTGTGGTGATTAAGCTGGGTTTGCAGGGCATGCCGCCCTTTTTGCTGGCGGGACTGCGGTTTACGCTGGTGGCGTTTCCGGCGATCTTTTTCGTGCGTCGTCCGGCAATTCCGCTGCGCTGGCTGGTGGTGTATGGCATGACCATCAGCTTTGGTCAGTTCGCGTTTCTGTTCCTCGCCATCAAGCTTGGCATGCCAGCCGGGCTGGCTTCGCTGGTGCTGCAGGCGCAGGCATTTTTCACCCTGCTGCTCGGCGCGCTGCTGCTGGCCGAGAAGCTGCGCTGGAACCACATCGCCGGCATTCTGGTCGCCACGCTCGGCATGTTTATGCTGGCAACCGCCGGTATGGAGGGCCAGACAACCGCGGGCATCACGCTGACCACCATGATGCTGACGCTGGCGGCGGCGCTGTCGTGGGGGCTGGGCAATATCACTAACAAGATTATCCTGCGCAACCGCAAGGTGCCGGTGATGTCGCTGGTGGTGTGGAGCGCGCTGGTGCCGATTGCGCCGTTCTTTGCCTGTTCGTGGTGGTTCGAGGGCGAATCCGCCATTGTCACCAGCCTGCTGGATATTTCGCTGCAGACGGTGCTGGCACTGCTCTATCTGGCGTTTTTCGCCACCATCATTGGCTACGCCATCTGGGGCAATCTGCTCAGCCGCTACGAAACCTGGCGCGTGGCGCCGCTGTCGCTGCTGGTGCCGGTGGTCGGTATTCTCAGCGCCGCGCTGATCCTCGGTGAAACTCTGTCGGCGCAGGAGATTCTCGGCGCGTCGGTGATCATTCTCGGGCTGCTGGTGAATGTGTTCGGCGGTATGGTGAGCCAGCGCCTGCTGGTACGTACCTGATGATGCAGCCATAAAAAAACGCCGCGTTGCAGCGGCGTTTTTCTTTACTTCGTTAGCCTTATTTCAGGATTTCAATCCGGCGTGGTTTCGCCTCTTCCGGGACGATGCGTTCCAGATCGATACTCAGCAGGCCCAGTTCGAGACGCGCATCGCGCACCACGATGTGATCGGCCAGCTGGAATTTGCGTTCGAAGTTACGTTCTGCGATGCCCTGGTACAGGTATTTACGTTCCTGCTGCTCTTCAGGGTGGGCGCCGCGTACCACCAGCATGTTGTCATGAGCGGTGATATCCAGTTCGCTCTGCGCAAAGCCAGCGACGGCAATGGTGATGCGATAGTGGTTTTCGTCTACCAGCTCGACGTTGTACGGAGGGTAGCCGCCGTTAGCCTGGTTTTGGTTGGACTCAAGCAGGTTAAACAGACGGTCGAAACCAATAGCAGAACGATAAAGCGGAGAGAGATCAAAGTTACGCATAATAAGACTCCTGATAATCAGCAAGTTTTGGCAACCTTCCACCATGGACAGGTTGTCCGGCCCGTCGGTGTCCCTGTCGGCGACCGCGTCGTGACCGTAGCTTAAAGATGGGTGCGCTCAGGTCGCTTTCAAGGGTCAATGCGCTTTTTTTTGCAGCAATTCTGACGATATGGCATACACTCAGGGGACGCCTCGCCTGACGGGAAGGACATAACCACAGAGTTATGCGGATGTCAGGTGACACACTCCAGCCAGGGCCATGCCATGACTGTAGGGATGATGATGATGAAAATGATGAAACGCTTTCCACTCACCGGCCTGCTGGTCTGCTGCGCCTGTGCCACATCAGGCTGCTCCAGCGTGATGTCGCATACCGGTGCCAGCCAGGGTTACTACCCCGGCACGCGCGCCAGCGCAGAGATGCTGACCGATGACAATACCAGCTGGGCGATTAAACCGCTGGCGCTGATCGATCTGCCCTTCTCGGCGGTGATGGATACGCTGCTGCTGCCGTGGGATTACTTCCGCGCCGACGACGATAAAACCAAAGATTCGCCGCGCGAACGCGTGCTGCAGAGCGAGAAGATGGCTGGCACCCAGGCCAGCCTGGCCACCGCGGCGGCTATGCCGGCGGAATCGCACTGACGCAGAACAGCTGTCGCCAGCCGTCAACCTCGCGCATGTAGGCGATCTGCTTCCCGTCCGGCGACCACACCACCGCGTCGCCGCCCGGCGGTTGCGCGCTGCGCGCGGTAAGGCGCGTACACTGTCCGCTGGCTATCTCACACCGCATCACGCTGTTATCACAGATAAAGGCGATGGCCGTACCGTCCGGCTGCCAGCTGAAAGCAGACTGAATGCTGCTGCGCAGTGAGGTGATCTGACGCGCCGCGCCACCGTTGGGTGAGACCGTCCACAGCTGCACAATGCCCTGCTCGTCAGCCTGCAAAAAGGCGATCGCGCTGCCATCCGGCGCAGCGCGCAACCAGTGGCGCGGCTGCAGCGCCAGCCCTTTACTGTACGTGATGCGCCGCTGCTGCACGCCAGCCGGCGGTGCCGGCAGTTGCTCTGCCGTGCCCTGCAGCGGCGCATTGCCGGCTCTGGCATAGTCCGCCAGCGCCTCAGGCAGATCGACCACAAACACTTCCGGCACTTTTTCACCACTGGCATTGCGCGTATCGCCGATAAAGGCGATGGCCCAGCGCTGCCAGCTGCCGTCCGCTTTCTGATAGCCGCGCGCGCCAATCCAGCACTCTTCATAGGCGCGGTCAATCTGATCGCTGCCCGGTTGTGGATCGCGCCGGGTGTGGCTCACCAGCACACAGTAGTGGCTGCCGTCATATTCGCGCGGATGCTGCTTCGGCGGGCACACCGGATGCAGCGGCACCGCCACGCCGACGTTGCGCAGGTCTTCACGCACATCGCGCTCATGCATCACGTGATCGTTATAGGTAAAGCTCAGCCGCGAGCCATCCGGACTGAACACATGCACGTGCGAGCCACCACGCAGCGCACCCGGCGTATAGGGCGCGGTGATATCGCAGGCGTCGAGGTTCTCTGCGATGCCCTGCTGAACAATCACGCCGCGCCGGTGATGAAAGTCATAATGCCAGTGCGCATCGGGATGCTCCGGCCCATGAATACAGACATAGCGCGGCGGCAGATCCGGACTCACGGTCACCACGCCGACGTGCGCGCCATCGCGCGCCTGATACAGCACCTCGACCGCGCCGCTGTGCACGTTGACGCGCTCAATGGTCAGGCTGGTAAACGAGGCGCCGGACGGCCGCACATCAAATGCCAGCCACTGGCTGTCGGCGGTCCAGACGTTGATATTGGTCAGCTGATGATGGCGCTGAGTAAAGGTGAGTTGTTTTTCTGACATGGGGCAACCTCAGATGTAACCGTTGCCGGACAAATTACGTGATGCCGTTCAGTTAAGCAAAAGCTGAGCAGCTAATGCGGGTGCGCAGGCATGCGCACCCGGAAGCTTAGCCCACGCGCTGCACATCCCCCACCAGCAGGATGTAAGAGAGCGCGCCAATCAGCGCAACGACGGAGATGTACACCAGCGCGGGCGCAAAGCGGTAATCCTGCGCCAGATACCCCACCACCAGCGGTACCGTGATGCCACCGAGGCCGCCGATAAAGTTAAACATGCCGCCGGTCAGGCCGATCAGGCGTACCGGCGCCAGCGACGAGACCAGCGACCAGGTGATGGACGCGAACCCGTTACCGAAAAAGGCCAGCGCCATCAGCACCATAATCCACAGCGGATCGTTGGTGTAGTTTGCGCCCATAATGCAGGTGGAGATCAGCAGGCCGCAGATGATCGGCGTCTTGCGGGCAAAACCGAGCGAGCGACCACTGCGCACCAGACGATCGGCCACCATCCCGGAGAGGATCACGCCAACAAAGGCGGCGAGAAACGGCACGGTTGTCATAAAGCCGGCCGTCAGCGCGGCAATATGTTTCTCCTGCGTCAGGTAGTTGGGGAACCAGGTAAGGAAAAACCACAGCGTTGAGGTCACTGCAAACTGGCCGAGATACACGCCGCACAGCTTGCGATGAAACACCAGTTTCCAGTCGGCCGCGGTGAGTTTAACGCGTGCTTTTTTCTCGCCGGGTGCATCGCCGTCGACCATCGCGCCACCGGCACGAATGTAATCCAGCTCGGCCTGATTGATGCCTTTGCTCTGGCTCGGCGCCTGATAAACCTTCATCCACACCAGCGACCAGACAATGCCAATCCCGCCGGTGATGATAAACACCCAGTGCCAGCTCAGCAGTTCCTGAATCCAGATCAGCAGCGGCGTGAGAAACGCCAGGCCGACAAACTGACCGGAGGTGTAAAAACCGACGGCCGAAGCGCGCTCCTGTTCCGGGAACCAGCTGGTAACCAGGCGGTTATTGGTCGGGAAAGCCGGCGCTTCAAAAATACCGGTAATGGCGCGCAGACCTATCAGCGATAATAAGCCGCTGGCGAATCCCTGCAATAATGTCGCCACCGACCAGCCGAGAATAGCGATAAAATAGGTCAGGCGTGAACCTACGCGATCGAGAAACCAGCCGCCGGGAATCTGACACAGCGTATATAACCAGGCAAACGCCGAAAAGACATAGCCCATTTCCGCTTTGCTGATGCCAAATTCCTGCTGAATATGCGCCGAGGCCACGGCTAAATTAGCGCGATCGACATAACAAATGACCACCGTAATAAAAATCATCAGCAGCGTAATATAACGGCGACGCGTAGGTTTCGCCTGAACAGCAGAGAGATCCATGGTGTTTCTCCGTCAGATGTCAGCTGACGGACGTGCCGAAACACGCCGCAGCCAACGTAGGGTAAGGTTATCGAAGATAAAAGCCGCAGCAGCGGTAAACTGGCAGCGCGGTGAAAACAGGTTGAGCGCTGCCCTGTGCCTTATATATTCAGCACATGGTTTAAATAGTCAGATGTTTAATCGCCTGATAATCGGCGCTGTTATAAATCGGTAAACGCAGCGACCGGGCGCAATACCACGGTTATTACCACTCTGCTACCGAACCATCCGGGAAGCGCCATAATGGGTTACGCCAGTCTGGCGCATTTTTACTGCGCGCAATCACCAGCTCTTCATTAATTTCCACACCGAGGCCGGGTTTATTTAATGGATAGAAATGGCCGTCATCCATTTTAAAATCATCTTTATTGATCACGTAATCGAGCAGTTCAGCGCCCTGATTATAGTGAATGCCCATGCTCTGCTCCTGGAACACCGCATTACGCGACACGAAATCGACATGCAGACAGGCAGCCAGCGCAATTGGCCCCAGCGGACAGTGCGGAGCCAGCGCCACGTCATAGGACTCGGCCATCGCCGCGATTTTGTAGCATTCGGTGATACCGCCGGCGTGCGACAGATCCGGCTGCAGAATCGCCAGCCCACCGGCTTCCAGCACGCGCTTGAACTCGAAGCGGGAGAACATGCGTTCGCCTGCGGCAATCGGCAGATGCGTCTGCGCCGCCAGGCGCGGATAGTATTCTGCCTGCTCGGCCAGCACCGGTTCTTCAATAAACAGCGGACGATACGGCTCCAGCTCTTTGATCAGCACTTTGGCCATCGGCGCGCTGACGCGACCGTGGAAATCGAGGCCAAACTCAATGTCATTGCCAAAGGCTTCGCGGATCTGCGCTACGGTGTTAACAGCGGTATCGACCTGACGAGAATTGTCGATGATGCCCATCTCTTCACAGCCGTTGAGTTTGAAGGTGTCAAAGCCGATACCACGTAATTTCTTAATGCCATCAATCACTTCAGCCGGACGATCGCCGCCTACCCAGCTATAGGCTTTGATGCTGTCACGCACCAGACCGCCCAGCAGCTGATACACCGGCACGCCCAGCGCTTTGCCTTTAATATCCCACAGCGCCTGATCGATACCGGCAATGGCGCTCATTAAAATCGGGCCGCCGCGATAAAAACCGCCGCGATACATCACCTGCCACAGATCGTTAATCCGCGCCGGATCCTGCCCAATCAGATACTCCGACAGCTCATGCACCGCCGCTTCGACGCTGCGTGCGCGCCCTTCAATCACCGGCTCGCCCCAGCCGATGATGCCTTCGTCGGTTTCGATTTTCAGGAACATCCAGCGCGGCGGCAGGCGATAAGTGGTCAGTTTCGTAATTTTCATCGTACAGCGTCCTTATAGGCAGCAATAAATGCGCGGGCCTTCTCCACGGTGCGCGACAGCGGCTGACCGGCGCGATAGAGATCGCTGCCCAGGCCAGCCCCGACGCAACCGGCGGCGATAAATTCATGCAGGTTTTCCGGCGTGACGCCGCCCACGGCAAAGACCGGCACCTCCGGCGGCAGCACCGCTTTCAGCGCTTTGATGTAGCCCGGACCAAAAGCCGACGACGGGAAAATTTTCAGCGCCTGCGCCCCAGCCTGCAGCGCGGTGAAGGCTTCGCTGGCGGTGGCACAACCTGCGGCAACCAGCATGCCGTGCGCCACGGCCTGGCGAATCACCGCAGCATCGGTATTGGGAGTCACCACCAGCTTGCTGTTGAGCGCCGCCAGCTGATCGACCTGCGTCGCCTGCAGCACGGTGCCGGCACCGATCAGCGCTTTATCGCCGAAGGTTTGCACCATCGCGCCGATACTATTCGCCCACTCTGGCGAGTTGAGCGGAATTTCAATCGCATCGAAACCGGCGTCGATTAACGCCGCGACGTGCGCTTCAGCTTCATCCGGCGTGATGCCACGCAGAATGGCGATCAGCGGAAGTTTAGTGGGCCAGGACATGCGCAATACTCCTTATTCCGTGCTGGAAAGCGCGATCGCCCTCCAGCGTGACTGAATCTGTTCCGATAAAGGCCAGCGCCTGCTGATAACGCTGTGCCAGCGCGCTGCCGGCGATAATGACAATCGGCTGGCGGCTATGCGTTAACTGCTGCGTGATCTGCGCCACTTCATGGCCGATTAACAGGCCAGAGAGAAAATCACTGATATGGCGCCGATCGCGCGCGCCGAGCACGTGGGCGGCACGCACTTCAAACAGGCGCGCCAGAATTGAGCGGTCGTGGCTGCCAATCTGCAAACCGTCCCGGAACGCGTCCGGACTGGCTTCCTGCACGGGTAAACCGGCACCAATCAGCGACTGCTTCAGCAATAAATGGTGCAGCTCGCCGGTCATCACAGTGCGAAAATCAATGACGCGATCCTGTTCCATCTGCACCCACTTGGCGTGCGTGCCCGGCATGACATACAGCGGCGCGGGCTGCAGCGTGACCGCGCCGAGCAGCTGGGTTTCTTCACCGCGCATTACGTTGTAGTTGTCGTCACGTTCTACGCTAAGTCCCGGCACAATCCACGCTTTTCCTTCCACGCAGGTCAGGCGATCGCTTAATGCATTGAGCGCCACCGGACAGGCGAGATAAGGCACTGCCAGCCAGCCGGCGTTGCTGCCCACCATACCGGCCATGATCACCGGGACTTCGGCCACCGGCCAGCCGTCGGTAATGGTGGCAAACACCTGAGCAGGCGTGCGGTCGCCGAGGCGCGTCACGCCCGCTTCCGAACGGCGCTCATCGACGCATTCACCGGCGCGGTAATACCAGGCGCGCAGGTTGGTGGAGCCCCAGTCAATGGCGATATAACGGGTCACAAAATCTCCTTGAGTCGGGCGGTTGAGCTGGCAATCATCGCCTTCGCCGCCTGTTCCGCCGCATCGCCATCCTGGTGGCGAATGGCATCGAACAGCGCTTTATGTTCGGCTAACGTGCGCGGCATGTTGCCGGAGTCCGCCATGTAGGTTTGCGCAAACACCGCTTTTTGCAGCTGGCTGATCGCCACATTGAGCTGCTGCAGCACCGGGTTATGCACCGAGGCCATCACCGCTTCGTGATAGCGGATATCTGCGTCGTTAAAGGCATCACGGTTGAGGTGGTTGGCCACCATCTCGTTGTAGGCCAGCTCAATCGCCGCCAGATCGGTCGACGTTGCCCGCTCGGCCGACCAGCGCGCAATCTGCGGTTCCACCAGCACGCGCACCTCGTTCATGGCCGCGATCAGACGCGGATCGTGATCGTGCGCCAGCGCCCACTGCAGTACATCGCTGTCGAGATAGTTCCACTGGTTACGTGAAGTGACAAACGCGCCGCGGTAGCGCTTCATCTCCATCAGGCGTTTAGCCATCAGGGAGCGATACACTTCGCGGATAATGTTGCGCGAGGTTGAAAATCGCTCGCACAGCTCCGCTTCCGCCGGCAGCGCAGCGCCCGGCACATATTTTCCGGCAACAATCTCTTCACCCAGCGTCTGGATGATGCGCTCTGTTTTACTCAGTGGTTCCTGCGTCATAGTGTTCGATTCCATGAAAGGCGTGAGAAATCAGATTACTGCTTTCGTAGTGCAAAGCCCAATCCCTGACGCATCCTGTAGCGGCGATTGTAGTACCATATACACTGTTTGTACTACAATATGGATCACAAAACAGACAACCCATCGGCACACTGACAGTAAAAAATTCAGCAGAGAAGTGACGGGCAGCAGAACGCCGCCCGCATCAGAGGAGGGTTACAGCACTAGCTCTTCTATGGCGTGCGCGACACCATCTTCCATATTGGTCTTCGTCACGAACTGCGCAATCTGCTTCACGGAATCAATCGCATTGCCCATCGCCACGCCGGTGCCGGCGTATTCAATCATCGCCAGATCGTTTTCCTGATCGCCAATCGCCATCACTTCTGACGGCTGCAGGCCGAGTTTCTCCGCCAGCATTTTTACGCCGTAGCCTTTGTTGACCAGCGGATTAAGGATTTCGAGATAGTAAGGTGCACTTTTCAGAATGGTATAACTGTCGCGGGCGCGCGCTGGTAAGGCGGTGATGGCTTTATCCAGCAGCTCCGGTTTGTCGATCATCATCAGTTTCGGGAAGCGCGTCGCCGGGTCCATCTCTTCTACGGCGCGATAGCGCACCGGAATGCCGGTCAGGCTGGCTTCATGGATGGTGTATTCGCTGATGTCTTTATTTGGCGTGTAGAGGAAGGATTTGTCGAACGCCTGAAAATGTACCCCAAGGTCGCGCGCCAGCTGTTCCAGGTAGAGATAGTCATCAAAGCCAAGCGTCTTCTCGGCCACCACCTCACCGCTGTCCGCGCTGTGCGCCAGTGCGCCGTTGTTGCTGATGCAATACTGCCCCGGCTGACGCAGATCCAGCTCCATCAGGTAGCGCTCCACACCAACAAACGGACGTCCGGTGGCCAGCACGATCGACACACCTTTATCCCGCGCCCGGCCAATCGCCGCTTTGACGCCCGCCGTGATTTCGTGCTGCGGATTCAGCAGCGTGCCGTCCATATCGATCGCAATCAGTTTTATCGCCATAACGTCCTCGGTTAATTCAGGGTCTGGCTTTAATGCTAGCGCGATTCAGCTCACATTGACCAGTTAATCGGCAGCGGAAGATGCGTTGCGAACAAAGAGGTTGGTGCTCAGGAGGGAATTAATAACGGTGATTAAAACAAAAAACCCTTCCCGTTTGGGAAGGGTTTTGCGATATCAGATATCGATGTTGGCGGCTTTCAGCGCGTTCTCTTCGATGAAGGCGCGGCGCGGTTCAACCGCATCGCCCATCAGCGTGGTGAACAGCTGGTCGGCGGCGATGGCGTCTTTGATGGTGACGCGCAGCATGCGGCGGCTGTCCGGATCCATGGTGGTTTCCCACAGCTGATCCGGGTTCATCTCGCCCAGACCTTTATAGCGCTGCACTGACAGACCGCGGCGCGACTCTTTCACCAGCCAGTCAATCGCCTGCTCGAAGCTGGCAACCGGCTGACGGCGCTCGCCACGCTCAATGTAGGCATCCTCTTCAATCAGACCACGCAGGTGCGCGCCGAGTGCACAGATTTTGCGGTATTCCGCGCCGTCAATGAACTCGCTGTCCAGCGGATAATCGGTATCAACACCGTGAGTACGCACGCGCAGCACCGGCTCAAAGCGCTGCTGTTCGCGGTTTTCCCGCACCTGTGCCACATAGCTGCTGCCATGCGCTTCGCGCTCGTTCAGGTAAGCCACCAGGCTCTCCAGCCATGCGGTCACTGCCGTCTGATCGCTGAGATCGCTCAGGGTCGGATGATAAACCAGCGCGCGCAGCAGCGCAGACGGGAAGCGGCGCTCCATACGCTTGATCATCTTCTGGGTGCTGTTGTATTCCGCCACCAGGCTTTCCAGCGGCTCGCCGCCCAGCGCCGGTGCGCTGGCGTTGGTGTGCAGCGTTGCACCGTCCAGCGCGATGGCAATCTGATACTGATCCATCGCGTCGTCATCTTTAATGTACTGCTCCTGCTTGCCCTTCTTCACCTTGTACAGCGGTGGCTGCGCGATGTAGACGTGGCCACGCTCGATGATTTCCGGCATCTGGCGATAGAAGAAGGTCAGCAGCAGCGTACGGATGTGCGAACCATCGACGTCCGCATCGGTCATGATGATGATGCTGTGATAGCGCAACTTGTCCGGGTTGTACTCATCGCGGCCGATACCGCAGCCCAGTGCGGTGATCAGCGTGGCAACTTCCTGTGAAGAGAGCATTTTGTCGAAACGCGCTTTCTCCACGTTAAGGATTTTACCTTTCAGCGGCAGAATCGCCTGGTTCTTACGGTTACGTCCCTGCTTGGCAGAACCGCCTGCAGAGTCACCCTCCACCAGGTAGATTTCAGACAGCGCCGGATCGCGCTCCTGACAGTCCGCCAGCTTGCCCGGCAGGCCCGCCAGGTCCAGCGCGCCTTTACGGCGGGTCATTTCACGTGCACGACGTGCGGCTTCACGCGCACGCGCGGCATCGATAATTTTGCCGACCACGATTTTGGCGTCAGACGGATTTTCCAGCAGGTATTCGCTCAGCAGTTCGTTCATCTGCTGTTCCACCGCCGATTTCACCTCGGAAGAGACCAGCTTGTCTTTGGTCTGAGAGGAGAATTTCGGATCCGGCACCTTGACCGAAACCACTGCCACCAGCCCTTCACGCGCGTCGTCACCGGTAGCGCTGACTTTGGCTTTTTTGCTGTAACCTTCTTTATCCATGTAGGCGTTGAGCGTACGCGTCATCGCCGCGCGGAAACCGGCAAGGTGCGTTCCGCCGTCGCGCTGCGGAATATTGTTGGTGAAGCAGTAGATGTTTTCCTGGAAACCGTCGTTCCACTGCAGTGCAACTTCAACGCCGATACCGTCTTTTTCGGTGGAGAAGTAGAACACATTCGGGTGAATCGGGTTCTTGTTGCGGTTGAGATATTCAACGAACGCTTTGATACCACCTTCATAGTGGTAGTGATCGTTTTTATCGTCGCGCTTGTCTTCCAGGCGAATCGACACGCCGGAGTTAAGGAATGACAGCTCGCGCAGACGCTTCGCCAGGATTTCATATTCAAAATCGGTGACGTTAGTGAACGTATCGTGGCTCGGCCAGAAACGCACGCGCGTACCGGTAGCGTCGGTATCGCCGGTCACCGCCAGCGGCGCCTGCGGCACACCGTGCACGTAGGTTTGCTGATGCACTTTGCCGTCGCGACGAATGGTCAGTTCCAGCTTCTGCGACAGGGCGTTCACCACCGATACGCCGACGCCGTGCAGACCACCGGAAACTTTATAAGAGTTGTCATCAAACTTACCGCCGGCATGCAGTACGGTCATGATCACTTCGGCAGCAGAGACGCCCTCTTCCGGGTGGATACCGGTCGGAATACCACGGCCGTCATCCTGTACGGAGACAGAGTTGTCGGCATGGATGGTGACCACGATATCACTACAGTGGCCGGCGAGCGCTTCGTCGATGGCGTTATCCACGACCTCGAATACCATGTGATGCAGACCGGTGCCGTCATCCGTATCGCCGATGTACATACCCGGGCGTTTGCGTACCGCATCAAGCCCTTTCAGGACTTTGATACTTGAGGAGTCATAAGAATTCGACATCAACGTTTCTCGCTCATTTAATCTTCAGGTTGAACCGCTATTTTACCCTGTTCCACGCGGAACATCTTGCCCTTTTCGTCACTCATATCGATTACATGCTCGACACCAATGGCGCTGACAAACACCTGAGCCTGCGTGGCTTTCAGGCGTTCCGCCAGCAGGCGACGACGGGTGTCATCCAGCTCGGAGGCGAAGTCGTCAATCAGGTATAAACAGCGACGTCCGCTGCTGCGCGTCAGGTACTCGCCCTGCGCTAACCGCAACGCACACATCAGCAGCTTTAACTGACCGCGTGAGAGTAAATCTTCCACCGGCGTGCCTTCAGCACGAATCCGAAAATCGGCTTTGTGCGGACCGCTGGCGGTGTAGGTGAGCGCACGATCGCGCTCGAAGTTGCGCTCCAGCAGCTCGCCGAAGTCGCTCTCTTTGTCCCAGCCGCGCTGGAAGGAGAAGCTCAGTGCAAACTCCGGTAAAAACTGGCTGCAGGTGGCAGTGATTTCGCTGGCAATGGCTGCGCTGTATTCCGCGCGCCAGGCGCTGATCTGTTCTGCCAGCGGCACCAGCTCCTGATCCCATGGCCGGATCTGGCTGTAGCGCGCGACCTGGCGCAGCGCCGCGTTGCGCTGTTTCAGCAGGCGACGCAAATTGCTCCAGGCCAGAAAGAAACCGGGATAAGCATGAAAGCAGCCCCAGTCGATGTAGGCTCTACGGTATTTGGGGCCGCCGTTGAGCAAAGTAAACCCCTCTGGCGTAATCAGCTGCATCGGCAGCAGCTGCGCCAGCTCGGCGACTTTGTGGCCGTCGCTGCCGTCGATGCGAACTTTGCTGTCGCCGGCGCGGTTTTTACTCAGGCCGACCGCCAGCTCGCGCTCGCTGCCTTCAATCCGCCCGTGCAACACAAACGCGTCCTGATCGTGACGAATTACGCGTCCGGCCTGCAAACTGCGGAATGCACGGCCGTGGCCCAGCGTATAAATCGCCTCCAGCACGCTGGTTTTACCGCTGCCGTTGGCGCCCACAAGAAAATTAAAGCCCGGCGCCAGCGTGAGATCGGCCTGCTCGATATTACGAAAATCTTTAATCAGGAGGCGGGTTAAAGCCATGAACGAATCCAGCTGCGCATTAAGAAGTGGTGTTCACCTAACCCTGCAATCGAGGGCGTTAACGGCGAAGCTAGTTTGCGCACGGCCAGCGCACAGACCCTGGGAGCATACTGAAGTATGTGACCAGCGGCGAGCACTGCCCGGGTGCAAAATAGCGAGTAAGTTAGCCCGCCAGACGATCACAGGCGCATGGGCATAACGACGTAGGCCGCAGCCGGACTGGCTACATCTTCAATCTGCACGCTGGAAACCGAATCGGTCAGCAGCAGACGCACGTTTTCGCACTTCAGCGCGTTCAGCACATCCAGCACGTAGCTGACGTTAAAACCAATCTCCAGCTCGGTGCCGCTGTACGACACGTCCAGCATCTCTTCTGCTTCTTCCTGCTCCGGGTTATTGGCGGTGATGCGCAGCTGATTTTCGGTGATATAGATGCGAACGCCGCGGAACTTCTCGTTCGACAGGATTGCCGCGCGGGCAAAAGCCTGTTTCAGCAGATCACAGCCCGCTTCCAGTGCTTTGTCTGGATTCTTCGGCAACACGCGGCGATAATCCGGGAAACGGCCATCAACCAGCTTCGACGTAAAGATAAAGTCGCCGACATGCGCGCGAATGTTGCTACTGCCAATCTGCACCTGCAGCGGCGTTTCACCGCCGTCCAGCAGACGGACCAGCTCAATCACACCTTTACGCGGTACGATCACCGAATGGTTCGGCAGCGCCTGTCCGACAGGCATCGAACAGACCGCCAGGCGATGGCCGTCAGTGGCAACGGTGCGCAGCTCTTCGCCTTCGGTCTCAAACAGCATGCCGTTGAGATAGTAACGCACATCCTGATGCGCCATTGAGAACTGCGTGGCTTCAATCAGGCGTTTAAGCGTGGCCTGCGGCAACGTGAATTCCACTTCGCTCTGCCAGTCGTCGAGATTCGGGAAGTCGCTGGCTGGCAGCGTCGACAGCGAAAAGCGGCTGCGGCCGGAGCGCACCAGCATGCGGTCACCTTCCAGCGTCAGACTGATCTCTGCGCCTTCAGGCAGACCACGGCAGATATCAAGAAACTTACGCGCCGGCACGGTCGTCGCGCCCGGTTCGTGCGGCTGGGTCAGCGCCACGCGCGCCACCATCTCCATCTCAAGATCGGTACCGGTCAGCAGCAGCGTGCCTTCATTCACCTGCAGCAGTAAATTTCCGAGGATCGGCAGCGTCGGGCGTCCGCCAAGCGGGCCACTCACCTGTTGCAGTGGCTTCAGCAACTGCTCACGTTCAACAATAAATTTCATATGCGTCAGGAAGATAATGTTCGAATGAGGTTAGAGAAATCTTCTTTGATGTCGTGGCTCTCTTCACGCAGCTGCTCGATTTTACGGCAGGCATGAAGCACGGTGGTATGGTCACGGCCACCAAACGCATCGCCAATTTCCGGCAGGCTGTGGTTGGTGAGCTCTTTGGCCATCGCCATCGCCATTTGACGCGGACGCGCCACCGAGCGCGAACGGCGCTTCGACAGCAAATCCGCCACTTTAATTTTGTAGTACTCGGCCACCGTCTTCTGAATGTTGTCGATGGTCACCAGCTTTTCCTGCAGCGCCAGCAGGTCGCGCAGCGCTTCGCGCACAAAATCGATGGTGATGGCCCGCCCGGTAAAGTTGGCATTGGCAATCACGCGATTCAGTGCCCCTTCCAGCTCACGCACGTTAGAGCGCAGACGCTTGGCAATAAAGAAGGCCACTTCGCCCGGCAGACGGATGTCGTTTTCGTCCGCCTTTTTCATCAGGATCGCGACTCGCGTCTCCAGCTCAGGCGGCTCGATCGCCACGGTTAATCCCCAGCCAAAGCGTGATTTCAGACGATCTTCCACCCCGTTGATCTCTTTCGGGTAACGATCCGAGGTCAGGATGATCTGCTGATTACCTTCCAGCAGCGCGTTGAAGGTGTGGAAAAACTCTTCCTGCGAGCGCTCTTTATTGGCAAAGAACTGAATATCATCGATCAGCAGCGCGTCCACCGAACGGTAGTAGCGCTTAAACTCCTCGATGGCGTTGTTCTGCAGCGCTTTCACCATATCCTGCACGAAGCGTTCAGAGTGCATATAAACCACTTTGGCATTCGGCTTGCGCGCGATGATGCCGTTGCCCACCGCGTGCAGCAGGTGCGTTTTGCCGAGGCCGGTGCCGCCATACAGGAACAGCGGGTTGTAAGCGCCGCCAGGATTATCCGCCACCTGACGTGCCGCCGCGCGCGCCAGCTGGTTGGATTTACCCTCAACGAAGTTGTCGAAGTTGTGGCGGTTATTCACGTTCGAGCGGTAGGTCACATCAGCCGGTGCCGGAACCGAATCCCAGCTCGGGCGCAGCGGCTGTGCCGGTGCCGGACGATTCTCAGCCGGTGCGGGCGCGCTGACGCTACTGGCCATAGCGGGTTGCGTAGCAGCAACCGGCGCAACCGGGCGCGTGCCGACCTCAAAACGCAGCAGCGGCACATTCGCACCGCAGAATTCATTCAGCAGCCCATTGATACTATTGAGATATTTATCCCGAACCCAGTCGAGTACAAACCGATTTGGTGCATACAAGGCCAGCGTATTGTCGTTCAATTCAGCCTGCAGCGGACGAATCCACATGCTGAATTCGGTGGCAGGAAGCTCATCCTGCAAACGGGCAAGACACTGTTGCCAAAGCGTAAGTGACACGGCGGACTCCACTCGTACAAAATCGATAAGAATTTCAGGCGCTAATAATAGAAACTGTCTTTTTTGACACAGGCGGTCAGAAAGCGCCTGCGACCGCTATCCGCGGTAGTCATCCCCGGCGATCGCAAGGAGGATCGTCAGCGGAAGGGCGGATCATAGCGCAAAGCGCCTCAGAGATCTTCCCTTTCTACACAGTTTTGATCCATTTTATCCACAGGGTGTCCAGGCATGCATCAGTTTACGCCGTCTGCGGAAAAAGCGAGCGGGGATCAGGCTGAAAGCGAGAAATTTTCCACCGCGCTCGCATTTTTGCCGTCACGATCGGCGCGGCGATCGCAAGAAGATCCTGGACGATCCTTGCGCTTTCCTTTATAGCCCGTATAATTCCCCACCCGGCATTGGCGCGTGAAGCTTTGATGCCCGGAATTAGCGGGCTGTATCAGAGTTTTCAGGTCTCGCGCCCAGCGAAGTAAATTGACTCCGGACTGTACAATTATTACAATCCCGCCTCTTTATTAAAGACACATTGAGGCGTCGGTCGTTTTACTGGCCCGAAAACGCGTCACCCAGTGAAATTTTTCAAGTTTAGGTAGAAATCGCCATGAAACGCACTTTTCAACCGTCCGTACTGAAGCGCAACCGTTCTCACGGCTTCCGTGCTCGTATGGCTACTAAAAATGGTCGTCAGGTTCTGGCACGTCGTCGTGCTAAAGGCCGTGCTCGTCTGACCGTTTCTAAGTAATAAAAGCTAACCCTCGTGGTTAAGCTCGCATTTCCCAGGGAGTTACGTTTGTTAACTCCCGCTCATTTCACTTTCGTCTTCCAGCAACCTCTTCGGGCTGGCACGCCGCAAATCACCATCCTCGGCCGCCTTAATTCGCTGGGGCATCCCCGCATCGGTCTTACCGTCGCCAAGAAGCACGTGAAACGCGCCCATGAACGCAACCGGATCAAGCGATTGACCCGCGAAAGCTTTCGTTTGCGTCAACACGAGCTGCCGCCGATGGATTTTGTCATCGTGGCGAAAAAAGGGATTGCTGACCTCGATAACCGTGCACTGACGGAAGCGTTGGAGAAATTATGGCGTCGTCACTGTCGCCTGGCGCGCGGCTCCTGATCGCCCTGATACGCGTTTATCAACGCGCCATCAGCCCACTGCTGGGACCTCATTGCCGGTTCCATCCCACCTGCTCGCAGTATGGGGTGGAAGCTGTACGCCGCTTCGGCATGTTAAAAGGCAGTTGGTTGACGATTAAACGCGTATTAAAATGCCACCCTTTGAACCCGGGTGGCGACGATCCGGTGCCGCCAAAAACCTTTGATACCAGAGAACATTAACGATGGATTCGCAACGCAATCTCTTTCTCATCGCTTTTCTGTTCGTGTCTTTTATGATCTGGCAAGCCTGGCAGACGGACCACGCTCCGCAGCCACAGCAGACCCAGACCACGCAGAACACAAGCAGCGCAGCGGGTGATGCCGCCTCTTCCGGCGTGCCGGCTAGCGGCCAGGGCAAAACGATCACCGTTAAGACTGATGTCCTGTCACTCAACATTAATACCCGCGGCGGTGATATCGAGCAGGCACAGCTGCTGACTTACCCGGACAAACTGGGTTCAGACGCACCGTTCCAGCTGCTGGAAACCACTCCGGCCTTCGTTTATCAGGCGCAGAGCGGCTTAACCGGCCGTAACGGTCCGGATAACCCGAACAACGGCGCACGTCCGCTGTATACCGCTTCCCAGGATCACTTCGAGATGGCCGATGGCCAGACCGAGCTGCGCGTGCCGCTGAGCTGGACCGGTGAGAACGGCGTGGTTTACACCAAAACCTTCGTGTTCAAACGTGGCGAATTCGCGGTTAACGTCGACTACAACATCAATAACGCCTCGCAGCAGCCGCTGGAAGTGGCGATGTTTGGTCAGCTGAAGCAGACGATTGATCTGCCGAAGCATCGCGATACCGGCAGCAATAACTTTGCGCTGCACACTTTCCGTGGTGCCGCTTACTCGACCAGCGATGCGAAGTATGAAAAATACAAATTCGATACCATCGCTGATAACGAGAACCTGAACACCACCACCAGCAACGGCTGGGTGGCGATGCTGCAGCAGTACTTTGCGACCGCATGGGTGCCGCGCACTCAGGGTAACAATACGCTGTACACCAGCAATCTCGGCAACGGTGTGGCGGCAATCGGCTATAAGTCGGCGCCTGTGACCATCGCCGCCGGCGCACAGCAGGATCTCGGTGCCACTCTGTGGGTGGGTCCGGAAATCCAGGACAAGATGGCCGCTATCGCGCCGCACCTCGATCTGACCGTCGATTACGGCTGGCTGTGGTTCATCTCTCAGCCGCTGTTTAAGCTGCTGAAATTCCTGCACAGCTTTATCGGTAACTGGGGCTTCTCCATTATCGTTATCACCTTCATCGTGCGTGGCATCATGTACCCGCTGACCAAAGCGCAGTACACCTCGATGGCCAAGATGCGTATGCTGCAGCCGAAGATTCAGGCCATGCGTGAGCGTCTGGGTGATGATAAGCAGAAGCAGAGCCAGGAGATGATGGCGCTGTATAAGGCGGAGAAAGTGAACCCGCTGGGCGGCTGTCTGCCACTGGTTATCCAGATGCCAATCTTCCTGGCGCTGTACTACATGCTGTCCGGTTCCGTTGAACTGCGTCATGCTCCGTTTGTACTGTGGATCCATGACCTGTCTGCGCAGGACCCGTACTACATTCTGCCGGTCATCATGGGTATCACCATGTTCTTCATTCAGAAGATGTCACCGACCACCGTGACCGATCCGATGCAGCAGAAGATCATGACTTACATGCCGGTTATCTTTACCGTGTTCTTCCTGTGGTTCCCGTCAGGTCTGGTGCTGTACTACATCGTCAGCAACCTGGTAACCATTCTCCAGCAGCAGCTGATTTATCGCGGGCTGGAAAAGCGTGGTTTACACAGCCGCGACAAGAAGAAAGCGTAACGCCCGGCAACGCTGAGCAGGACGCAACATCTCCAGGGGCGGCATTTATGCCGCCCTGTTTTTTTTGGAAGAAGGTACTTATGAGCCACAGTGACACTATTGTTGCCCAGGCGACGCCTCCCGGCCGTGGTGGCGTCGGTATTCTGCGTATTTCCGGTGCCAAAGCCGCTGAGGTGGCGCAGGCCGTGCTGGGCAAGCTGCCGAAGCCACGCTACGCCGACTATCTGCCCTTTAACGATGCTGATGGCAGCGTGCTGGATCAGGGTATCGCGCTGTGGTTCCCGGGTCCGAACTCCTTTACTGGTGAAGATGTGCTGGAGCTGCAGGGCCACGGCGGTCCGGTGATTCTCGATCTGCTGCTGAAGCGCATTGTGGCGCTGCCAGGTGTGCGTATTGCGCAGCCGGGCGAGTTCTCGGAACGCGCCTTTCTGAATGACAAACTCGACCTGGCGCAGGCAGAAGCGATTGCCGATCTGATTGATGCCAGCTCCGAGCAGGCCGCCCGCTCCGCCGTCAACTCGCTGCAGGGTGCTTTTTCACTGCGCGTTAATGCGTTAGTGGAAGCACTTACTCACCTGCGCATCTATGTGGAAGCGGCGATTGATTTTCCGGATGAGGAGATCGACTTCCTTTCCGACGGCAAAATCGAAGCGCAGCTGAATGCGGTGATCGGCGATCTCAATGGCGTGCGCGCCGAAGCGCGTCAGGGCAGCCTGCTGCGTGAAGGGATGAAGGTGGTGATTGCCGGTCGTCCCAACGCCGGAAAATCGAGCCTGCTCAACGCACTGGCCGGACGCGAAGCGGCGATTGTGACGGATATCGCCGGCACCACGCGTGACGTGCTGCGCGAGCACATCCACATCGACGGCATGCCGCTGCACATCATCGATACCGCCGGTTTGCGTGAAGCCAGCGACGAAGTGGAACGTATCGGCATTGAACGCGCCTGGCAGGAGATTGAGCAGGCGGATCGCGTCCTGTTCATGGTGGATGGCACCACCACTGACGCCACTGAAGCCGCCGCCATCTGGCCTGATTTTGTGGCGCGCTTACCGGCTGCGTTGCCGATTACCGTGGTACGTAATAAAGCGGACATGACCGGTGAAACGCTGGGCCTGACAGAAGTAAATGGCCACTCACTTATTCGCCTGTCGGCGCGCACTGGCGCTGGCGTCGATACGCTGCGCGAGCACCTGAAACAGAGCATGGGCTTCGCCGGCAATATGGAAGGCGGCTTCCTCGCGCGTCGCCGCCATCTGCAGGCGCTGGAGTTAGCAGCCACTCACTTACAGCAGGGCAAAGATCAGCTGCTGGGAGCCTGGGCGGGCGAACTGCTGGCCGAAGAGCTACGGCTGGCGCAGCAGGCGCTGAGCGAAATCACCGGCGAGTTTACCTCCGACGACCTGCTGGGCCGGATTTTCTCCAGCTTTTGTATTGGTAAATAGTCGCCGTCACAGGTCGCCATAAATGGCGCCCCTACAGGGGATTCATGCGATGCTGCAGGGTGCGCATTCAGGCGCACCGGGATCGCTACCAACATACATCTTTGTTATTTGGCGCGCCCTCGCCTTTGTCGTATAACGGTTGAGGGTCGCCGCGTAAACGCAGCGGCCACATCCATTATTCATGCTAAAAATTAGGCGCAGGTTGTTGCCTGAACAGGAGAGAAACATGAGTACACCGCTCGACAGCGTGGCGCTGAACGCGCTGTTTACTGAAGCCCGCACCCATAGCTACTGGCAGGATAAACCGATTTCGCAGGAGGTGCTGAAGCAGCTCTATGCGCTGACGGCGCTGGGACCGACCTCAGCCAACTGCTCGCCGGGCCGCTTTGTGTTCGTGACGTCTCAGGAAGGTAAAGAGAAGCTGAAACCGGCGCTCTCCTCAGGCAATGTGGATAAGACCATGGCGGCACCGGTGACGGTGATTGTGGCGTGGGATCCGACCTTTTATGAAGCACTGCCAAAACTGTTCCCGCATGGCGATGCTCGCAGCTGGTTTACCAGCAGCCCGGATTTGGCCAAAGAGACCGCGTTTCGCAACAGCAGCCTGCAGGCGGGCTATCTGATTCTGGCGGCCCGCTCGCTGGGACTGGATGCCGGCCCGATGTCCGGTTTTGATCCGGCTAAAGTTAACGCCGCGTTCTTCAGCGAAAATAACTGGCAGGTCAACTTATTGATCAACCTCGGCTATGGCGAAGCCAGCAAACTGCATCCGCGCCTGCCGCGTCTGAGCTTTGACGAAGCCAGCAAATTTGCCTGATACGTTAAGCAGCGCAGCCGCACGACGCGCTGCGCCATGACTTAGCCCAGCGAGTGAAAACCGCTGTTGAAGTAGACCATCGGCGCTGTCGCTTCGCCCGGCAGCGCAATACCCACGATACGCGCCAGCAGCACGCTGTGGGTGTTCCACTCCACCGTTTTTTCCAGCTGACAATCGAAGCTCACCAGGGCATCAGCCAGCACGGGCGCGCCCGTATTAAGGGTTTGCCATTCACCGCTCTGGAAACGCTCAGCACGGCGCGTCGGCGAGCTGAACTGCGCGCACAGGTCATCGTGCTGCTCGCGCAGAACGTTCACGGCAAAGTAGCCCGCCTGCAGAATGGCATCGTGGCTTGATGCGCTGCGGTTGACGCAGACCAGCAGGCTGGGCGGTTCCGCTGCCAGCGAGCTGACCGAGGTGGCGATCAGCCCGAACTTTTCTCCGCTGGATGAGGTGGTCACCAGCGAGACACCGGCAGTGAGACGGCGCATGCCGTGACGAAATTCATCCAGCGAGATCGATTCCTGGCGAGCAAGAGAGGTAACAGACATAACAACTCCGACGTGCATGGTTTGCGATGCGCACGATTGGCAGATAGGTGAATAATTTAAGCACTTCATTGTGCAGCTCTTTCCTGTCCAAATCCTACACCACATCCGCCGCTTCGGCACCCCATCCGATACCAATGTGCAAAAGCCTCATATTCAATTTCAGCTCATGGCAATGAGATTCGCCTCGTCCTTATCTGAATTTACTGGCTATCCAGCGTAAGCCGGATGCAAACCCATGAGAAAATTCTTACAATAGCCCTGATGATTATCCGACCATTTTCACGGAGCGACAGATGGCTAGTCATTTTGTTCGTTGGGTGGTTAACCCGCCCCTCACCCCAGAGACCATGCGGGTTCCACAGGATGTGATGACCAGCGCCGGGCACCTGCCTGATAAGCGCCGCGGCCGCTTTCTTGCCGCACGCGCGCTGCTGGCCCAGCTGATGCTGCGCGTCTATGGTATTCGTGACCTGCCACCGTTGATCGCCAGCAGCAGCGGTCGTCCCTGCTTTGCCGATCCTAATTTGCCTGACTTCAGTATCTCCTATGCCGGTAATATGGTCGGCGTGCTGCTGGCAGAAGAAGGCGGGCGCGCTGGCCTGGATATGGAAATCGTTCGGGCGCATAGCCGTCAGGCACAGGATGCCCTGACGCAGGGGCTGTCATCGGGTGAAAAGGCGTGGATTAACGCACAGCAGGATTTTATGGAAGCGGTGACGCAGATCTGGACGCTACGCCAGAGCATCCTCAAACTGACCGGCGAAGCAGATAGCGGTATTGATGCGCTGCGGCTGCATCCGGCGGCCGGCCGGCTGCGATCCAGCGTCTATCCCGATATTCAGGCGGTGTGTGATGCCGAGCCGACGCTGGTGTGGTCCTGCGCGCTGTCGCCCGGCACTGAGCGTTTACGGCTGTGGGAGATTGATGCGCAGCAGCAGTGGCAGTCGCTGCGCGATGTGGAGATGAGCAAACCCAACATCGGTCCGCGCACCCTGCGCCTCACCAGCCTGCCCGGCGAGCGTGTCGCCAGTCAGCCGGAAGTCAGGCATCCCGGATAATCAGGCCGCACCCGCGGCCTGTTGCGTTTAGTGCGCGTCGATAAAAGCGATTTTCAGCACAAATAGCAGCGCCACCACCACCACGCACGGGCTGATTTCACGCCAGCGTCCGGTACCGAGTTTCATCACGCAGTAAGAGATAAAACCGAGCGCAATACCTTCGGTGATCGAGAAGCTGAACGGCATCATCGCCGCCGTGACAAACGCCGGCACCGCTTCGGTGAGATCGTCCCAGCGCACGCGCGCCAGCGAAGCCGTCATCAGTACGCCGACATAAATCAGCGCGCCGGCCGCCGCATAGGCGGGCACCATAGCAGCCAGCGGCGACAGGAACATCACCAGCAGGAACAGGATGCCGGTCACTACCGCCATCAGGCCGGTACGGCCACCAATCGCCACGCCGGATGAGCTTTCGATGTACGCCGTCACCGAAGAGGTGCCGATCAGCGAACCGGTGACGGAGCTGATGCTATCCACGTACAGCGCCTGTTTCATGCGCGGAAAAGTACCTTTCTCATCGGTCAGGCCCGCTTTATCAGTTACGCCAATCAGCGTACCGGACGAGTCAAACAGATTGACCAGCATGAAGGCGAAGATCACGCCCGCCATGCTCACGTTGAACGCGCCTTTGATATCGACCTGGCCGACCACCGAAGTGATGGCCGGCGGCGCGGCGAACAGCCCGGTAAACTTCACGTCGCCCAGCAGCAGACCGATCGCGGTGGTCACTACGATAGAGACCAGCACCGCCGCGTGGATGTTGCGCGACGCCAGAATCGCAATGATAAAGAAGCCGAGCGCGCCGAGCAGCACGTTGTGCGAGGCCAGGTTGCCGACGGTCACGATGGTGTCCGCGTTGGGCACAATAATACCGGCGTTTTTCAGCCCCATCATGGCGATGAACAGACCGATACCGGCGGTGATGCCCACGCGCAGGCTGAGCGGAATATTGGCGATCATCCAGTAGCGTACGCGCAGCAGCGTCAGGATCAGCAGCCCCAGCGCGCCCCAGAAGATTGCGCCCATGCCAACCTGCCACGAGTAGCCCATCGCACCCACCACCACAAAGGCAAAGAAGGCGTTGAGGCCCATGGCCGGTGCCAGCGCCACCGGCAGATTGGCCACCAGCCCCATCAGGATGCTGCCGAACGCAGCAATCACGCAGGTGGTGACAAACACCGCCTGGGTGTCCATGCCTGCGGCACCAAGAATCTGCGGGTTAACGAAGACGATATACACCATCGTCAGGAAAGTGGTGAAACCGGCAATCACTTCAGTGCGCGCGGTGGTTCCGTGTTCCTGCAGCCTGAAAATACGCTGCAAAAGGCCCTGCTCGTTCATTTCGCTGTTCCGATGAAAAATTTATCGCCGCGTATCCTATAGACTTTAGCGCCGCAAAACACTGATTTTTCGCAACCGGTTGCCTGGGGTCGCTTTCTGCGCTGAGTGCGCTAGAGTGACAGCTTATTGTTTACTAAAAGGATGAGGTGCGATGTCAGTTGAATGTATCTTTTTTGATTGCGATGGCACGCTGGTCGACAGCGAAGTGATCTGCACGCAGTCCTACGTCAACACCTTTGCCCGTTACGGTATCGAACTCTCGCTGCAGCAGATGTTTGAGCAGTACAAAGGGGTGAAGCTTTACGACATCATCCGCGATGTGACGGCACAGCATCAGGTGACACTGCCGCTAGCTGAGGTGGAGAGTGCCTACCGCGCGGAAGTGGCGCGCCTGTTTGATCTTGATCTGCAGCCGATTGCCGGCGCCAGAGCGCTGGTGGAGCGCGTGAAGGTGCCGATGTGCGTGGTGTCGAACGGTACGGTGAAGAAAATGGAGCATTCGCTGGGGCTGACCGGCATGCTGCCGTATCTGAGCGGACGCCTGTACAGCGGCTATGACATTAATCACTGGAAGCCGGATCCGGAGCTGATGTACCACGCGGCGGAACAGATGCAGGTGCCGATTGAAAAGTGCATTCTGGTGGATGATTCAGAGGCTGGCGCGCGGGCTGGCATCGCCGCTGGCATACCGGTGTTTTACTACTGTGCCGATGCACACAATCCGGTGATTGATCACCCGCTGGTGACGCGTTTTGACGATATGGCGCAGCTGCCAGCGCTGTGGCGTGCACGTGGCTGGGATGTGGTCAGGTAAGTGCGCGCAGCCCCCTCATCCCAGCCTTCTCCCGCCAGCGGGAGAAGGGGCCGATCGAGCGGGTGTTAAGGTGAAGCACAGGTTTGTAAAACCGCACTGAACGGTTCCCTCTCCCGTTTGCGGGAGAGGGTTAGGGTGAGGGGAAAAAATCACCCAATCGCGCCCAGCGAATCCTCATTGCCCTGGCTTTTTGGCAGCAGGAACAGCGTAGCGACAATATCCAGCAGGTAAATCAGCGCCAGCAGCGTAATCGCAGCGGTGAAAGAAATATGCGTGGCCAGCATGCCGATCACCAGCGGACCGAAACCGCCGACGCCGCGGCCGAGGTTGAACAACACATTCTGCGCGGTGGCGCGCGCCTGCGGTGGGAAAGTGTCCGAGATCAGCGCGCCGTAGCCGCCAATCATGCCGTTAACAAACATCCCCATGATGGCACCGGTAAACAGCATCACCGTCGGGTCGCGCAGCTGGGCGTAAACCACCACCATCGCCACGGCACCAAACTGGTACAGCAGGAAAATCTTCCAGCGCGCAAAGCGGTCCGCCAGCACGCCGAACAGCCAGATGCCGAACGTCATGCCCACCACCGTAACGGCCGTCCACAGGCCGGATTTGGTCAGGCTGAAGCCGAAGCTGGAAGAGAGATAACTTGGCATCCAGATCATCAGGCCGTAATAGCCAAAATTCTGCACCGAACAAAGAATCAGAATGCCGAGGCTGGCTTTGCTGGTGGCGCGATCGGCAAACAGCAGTTTAATGCGCGCGGAAAAGGAGAGATGCGGGGCTTTTTCCACATGGCGGGTGAAGGCTTCCGGCTCGCCCATGCTGCGGCGAATCACAAACGACACCAGCGCCGGCAGCAGGCCAACCAGGAACATACCGCGCCAGCCAATCACGCTCAGCAGCGGCGGCGTGATAAAGGCCGCCAGCAATACGCCGAGCTGCCAGCCGATACCGACCCACGCCGAGGCGCGGTTACGCTTCTCCTTCGGCCAGGCTTCGGCAATCAGCGCCATGCCGATGCCAAACTCACCGCCCAGCCCCATGCCGGCCAGCGTACGATACGCCAGCAGATCCCAGTAGCCCTGCGCAACAGCGCACAGCCCGGTGAACAGCGAGAACATCAGGATGGTGACGGTCAGAATGCGGATGCGGCCATAGCGATCGCTCAGATGACCAAACACAATGCCGCCGACCACCGCGCCGATCAGCGTCCAGGTTACCAGCGAGCCGGCCTGCGACGCATCCAGCGCCAGCGACACGCTGATCGCCGGCAGCATAAAGCCCAGAATCAGCAGATCAAATCCATCCATGGCATAGCCGCTGACGGCAGCCACCATCGCTTTCGCCGGCGTAACGGCGGTTTTGTTGTTATTTGCAGAGGACATAAAACAGCACCTGGCAGAAAAATGTGCGCCAAGTATAAAGAGAGCGGCAGGTTGAGAACAGGCAGAAATCAAGCGCACTGCCTGTCAGCCTCAGCGCTAACAGGCAGTCATCACGTCAATCAGGAGGGTTTATTGCTGCCGTCGTCGCCCGACAGCAGTTCATCCAGCTTGTCACCGCCAACGTGACGGAAATCCTGACCTTTCACGAAATAGAAGATAATTTCGCAGATGTTCTGGCAGCGGTCACCGATACGCTCGATGGCACGCGCGCAGAACAGCGCGGTGAGCACGCTGGGAATGGTGCGCGGATCTTCCATCATGTAGGTCATCAGCTGGCGCACAATGCCTTCGTACTCTTTATCCACCTTTTTGTCTTCGCGGTAGATCTTAATGGCTTCGTTGAGATCCATGCGCGCGAAGGCATCCAGCACGTCGTGCAGCATCTGCACGGTGTGATGCCCGAGCGACTCAAGGCTCACCAGCAGCGGCAGATGCTGCTGACCGAACTTCTCCAGCGCGGTACGGCTGATCTTCTCCGCCACGTCGCCGATGCGTTCCAGCTCCGAAATGGTTTTGATGATCGCCATCACCAGACGCAGGTCGCTGGCGGTAGGCTGACGCTTGGCGATGATGCGCACACAGGCTTCATCAATCTCCACTTCCATCATGTTGACCTTCTGGTCACCGTCGATCACCCGGCGTGCCAGTTCGCCATCCTGGTTATGCATCGCGGTGATGGCATCGGTAAGCTGCTGCTCCACCATGCCACCCATGATCATCACCTGAGTACGAATGTGCTCCAGCTCCGCGTTGAACTGACCGGAGATATGTTTGTTCAGATTTAAATTATCCATGTTTCTCTCCTGAATCAGCCGTAACGACCGGTGATGTAATCTTCTGTCTGCTTCTGCGCTGGCTTGGTAAACAGCGTGTCGGTGTCGCTGAACTCAATCAGCTCGCCCAGATACATAAACGCCGTGTGATCGGAACAGCGCGCCGCCTGCTGCATGTTGTGGGTCACGATGACCACGGTGTAATCCTGCTTCAGCTCGGTGATCAGCTCTTCGATGCGTCCGGTAGAGATCGGGTCCAGCGCCGAACATGGCTCATCCAGCAGCAGCACTTCCGGGCGAATCGCGATGCCGCGCGCGATGCACAGGCGCTGCTGCTGACCGCCGGAGAGACTGTAACCGCTCTGGTGCAGCTTGTCTTTGGTTTCATTCCACAGCGCGGCTTTGCTCAGCGCCCACTGCACGCGCTCATCCATATCGGCACGCGACAGCTTCTCAAACAGCCGCACGCCAAAGGCGATGTTGTCATAAATCGACATCGGGAACGGCGTCGGCTTCTGGAACACCATGCCGACGCGCGCGCGCAGCAGGGCGATATCCTGATGCGATGCCAGAATGTTGTCGCCATCCAGCAGAATTTCACCCTCAGCACGCTGCTCCGGATAGAGCGAGTACATTTTGTTGAAGGTGCGCAGCAGGGTGGATTTGCCGCAGCCCGACGGACCGATAAACGCCGTCACCTGGTTTTTGGCGATATCCAGATTAATGTTCTTCAGCGCGTGGAACTTACCGTAGTGGAAGTTCAGATTGCGCACCTGAATTTTACCGGCAGAAGGAGTTGCCATACTCATTGCTCATCTCTCATGTGCAGCGCCGCCGAAGCCGCGCCGGAAAATTAGTGTTTGCCTTTGGCGAAAATCACGCGCGCCACGATGTTCAGCAGCAGCACGCACAGCGTAATAATCAGCACACCGGCCCACGCCAGGCTCTGCCATTCGGCAAACGGGCTCATGGCGAATTTGAAGATGGTCACCGGCAGGTTGGCCAGCGGCTGCATCATGTCGGTGCTCCAGAACTGGTTCGACAGCGCGGTGAACAGCAGCGGTGCGGTTTCACCGGCAATGCGCGCAATCGCCAGCAGCACACCGGTAATGATGCCGGAGACCGAGGCTTTCAGCGTAATAGCCGAGATCATCTTCCACTTCGGCGTGCCCAGCGCATAAGCCGCTTCACGCATGCTGTCCGGCACCAGCCGCAGCATGTTCTCGGTGGTACGAATCACGATGGGCACCTGCAGCAGCGCCAGCGCTATCACACCGGCCCAGCCGGAGAAGTGCTGCATCTGCGCCACCACGATGGTGTACACGAACAGGCCGACCACAATCGACGGCGCGGACAGCAGGATGTCGTTAATGAAGCGAATCACTTCCGCCAGCCAGTGCTTGCGGCCATATTCTGCCAGGTAGATACCCGCCAGAATGCCCAGCGGCGTGCCAAAGAAGGTGGACCAGAAGATCAGCAGGCCGCTGCCCGCCAGGGCGTTCGCCAGACCACCGCCCGCGGTGTTGGGCGGCGGCGTGGATTCGGTAAACAGCGTCCAGCTCAGGCCATCGATCCCTTTCGTGACGGTGGTGAACAAAATCCAGATCAGCCAGAACAGGCCGAACGCCATGGTCAGCAGCGAGAGCGTCAGGGCAATTTTGTTTTTGGTGCTGCGCCACGCCTGCATTTTACGGCGCGAGGCTTCCAGCTCGGCGCGCGCCTGCATTTCAATTGCTGTCATGAACGGGCTCCTTCACTCTTCGCCAGACGCAGGATCATCAGTTTGGAGATCGCCAGTACGATAAAGGTAATCACGAACAGAATCAGGCCAAGCTCCATCAGCGCCGCCACGTGCACGCCGGATTCGGCTTCGGCGAACTCGTTCGCCAGCGCTGAGGTGATACTGTTGCCGGGCATAAACAGCGATGCGCTGTCCAGCTGGTAGGTATTACCGATGATAAAGGTGACCGCCATGGTTTCGCCCAGCGCGCGGCCGAGACCCAGCATCACGCCGCCGATCACGCCGTTTTTGGTGAACGGCAGCACGATGCGCCAGATCACTTCCCAGGTGGTGCAGCCGATGCCGTAGGCAGACTCTTTCATCATCACCGGCGTCTGTTCGAACACATCGCGCATCACCGAGGCGATGTAAGGGATAATCATGATGGCGAGGATCACGCCCGCCGCCAGAATACCGATGCCGAAGGCCGGACCGGAGAACAGCGCGCCGACGATCGGGATATTTGCCAGCACGTCGCCAACCGGCGTCTGGAAATACTCCGCGAACAGCGGAGCAAAGATAAACAGGCCCCACATGCCGTACACGATGCTGGGAATGGCCGCCAGCAGCTCAATCGCGGTACCCAGCGGACGGCGCAGCCAGTTTGGCGCCAGTTCGGTCAGAAACAGGGCGATACCGAAACTCACCGGCACCGCGATGATTAAGGCAATCAGTGAGGTTACGAGGGTGCCGTAAATCGGCACCAGCGCACCAAATTCTTCGTTTGGCGCATCCCAGGTTTTGGTCCACAGAAAGGAGAAGCCAAATTTCTGGATGCTCGGCCAGGAGGAGAAAATCAGGGAGACGATAATGCCACCCAGCAGCAGTAATACGATCAGCGCGGAGAGCTTCACCAGCGCGCCGAATATCATGTCGCCTTGCTTGCCCGGTGCTTTAAACGTCGGCTTAGTGGCAGCCATAGAATTCTCGATCTCAGAGGGTAATCAGGGCGGCAACAAGGCCGCCCATCAGGCTGGCCAGCGCGGACGCTGGCCGGGTCATACACTTACTGGTACAGCGCTTTACCGGAACTGTCTTTGATGTTGGCTTTCCAGGCAGCACGAATCTGATTCGCTACGCTCTCTGGCAGCGCAGCGTAATCCAGCGCCGTAGCCGTTTTGCTGCCGCCTTTGTACGCCCAGTCAAAGAACTTCAGCACTTCACTACCCTTCTCCGCATTCGCCTGCTCTTTATAGATCAGGATGAAGGTGGTTGAGGTGATCGGCCATGCGTCGTTGCCTTTCTGGAAGGTCAGATCCTGGGCAAAGGATTTGCTCCAGTCAGCGCCTTTGGCGGCGTTTGCAAAGCTGGCTTCGCTCGGTGCCACAGGCTTGCCATCGGCATCAACCAGTTTGGTGTAAGTCAGGTTGTTCTGTTTGGCGTAGGCGTACTCTACGTAGCCAATCGAGCCTGGCAGACGCTGTACAAACGCGGCCACGCCGTCATTACCTTTACCGCCCAGACCGGTTGGCCAGTTGACGGTGTTGCCTTTACCGATTTTGCTGTTCCAGGTCTCATTCACTTTAGACAGGTAGCTGGTGAAGACGAAAGAGGTGCCGGAACCATCCGCGCGGCGCACCACGTTGATGTTGGTGTCTGGCAGCTTCACGCCCGGGTTCAGTTTGGTGATCGCCGGATCGTTCCACTTTTTGATGGTGCCGAGATAGATGTCGCCGACCGTTTTACCGTCGAGCGTCAGCTCACCAGATTTAACGCCGGGAATGTTCACCGCCAGCACCACGCCACCGATCACCGTCGGGAACTGGAACAGGCCATTTTTCTGCAGATCTTCTTCTTTCATCGGCGCATCGGACGCACCGAAATCCACGGTTTTGGCAATGATTTGCTTCACGCCACCCGAGGAACCAATACCCTGATAGTTGATTTTGCTACCGGTGGCTTGCTGATACTCTGCTGCCCACTTGGCATAAACCGGTGCCGGGAACGTCCCGCCTGCGCCTGTCAGGTCGGTGGCTGCAAAAGCAGAAACCGCGCTTACTGCGAAGGTGGCGGCGAGAATTCGGGCTACGGTGCTACGCATCAGTGTCATGTTCCCTCCAGGGGATTAAAAATCAGGCTTGACGCCGTTTTAGTAAGAGTCAGTGATTGCTGCTGGAGGCAAAATAGGACAGTTTGATGACAGTGAAATGTACGAATTGTGACAGTTATATGACAACCGGGTCGGCTGGCAAATCAGAGGTAATTAATGAAAACCACCGTGCTGCCGGTAAAGTTACCGGGACTGGGGGTTGTTGAGGAGAGCGTCGAAATCAGCGTGAACGGCGTCGTCACGTTAGCCCGCACTAATTGCGGTTTATTCAGGCTCCCGTCAGCCAGTGATAACAGCGTACTGATGTTGTTGCTCAGTTTGAGGATATTGATCCCACCGGCAAGCGCAAAACTGATATTCACATCACGGTTGCAGAAAAGCGAGAAGTTAACGCTGGCTTTGGCGCCATTAACGGCGGCCGGGGCCAGCGTACCATGATTAATATTCAGCACGGCTCCGCTTACCGAACAGGATACCGGCACCACCGGAATGTTGACGCAAGGTGCCCAGGGCGCAACCATTCCGGAATAGTCAGTTACGGTCGCGGAGGCTGTCACAAAGCTGCCGCAGTATGAACTGTAATAACGGGTATCTGAGTTACGCAGAAACTTGCCACCCCGACCATTAAAACGGATAAAACGTTCAGCCACCGAGGCCAGGCTCTCGCCCTGATCGACGTAAATTTGCGGCCCGCCCGCAGCGCTGAATACGGTGCCATGCCCGATAAACCAGGCGCTGACACCGATGCCTGCTGCGCAGGTTCTCTCTGAAGAGTTACAGCGGGCATAGCCGGATATCATACCGACATCCACCACTGACCAGGTAATTTCAACCTGGCTTGCGTTGACCCAGCGAATGCCATCTACGCGCGGGGCTTCCATCGCTTGCGCTGAAAAGAACAGCAGCAGGCCAGCGAAAAAAGCCAGATAGCGGAAAACAAGCCCTGTTAGCATTGGTCTAATCCTGTGGTTGCGTCAACGCCGATCATCTACTGGTACTCAACCACCAGCGCAGCAAAAGCAGAAAAGTCACCACTGGTTAACACCGCGGCGTTTTTTTTCACCGGTACCACCTGAATGACGGGCAGCGCAGGAAAGGTAAACGGCAGCCAGTTATTCAGTGCCAGGGCGTTTTCGCCATTTTTACCGCTTAATATCTGAATCGCCAAATCACGCTGGCTGGTCGCCAGCAAAGCAGAATTAAATGCGCTTCCGGTGCCACTGATTTGTACACGCATACTCTTATCGGGATTATTGCTACAGGTTAACGTCCAGGAGACAGGTTTTCTGTAGCTGTCGCCATTGATTTGGGAAATAACCACTGAACCAAACTCCACCATAATTGGCTTTTCGCCGTTAATCTGACATAAGGGCGGCTCGATGAGTTTTCCACTGAAGTTAGCCTGCACGCTGAAAGCAGCCACTGCGCTATACTTCAGCATAGCGGGCAGCAATAGTGCCATTAACCACGTACGTTTCATTTATTGCAGTTCCACTACCAGTGTTGCCGCTGAAGTAAAACTTCCACCCGTTAAACTGCTGCTGTTATCTTTCACCGGGACGGCCGTAATAACCGGCAGCGCGGGATAAGTAAAGTTTACCCAGCTGGTATTAATATTTAACCTTTCAGCGCTAGACTTAAAAAACGCAATACCTAACCCGCTAACTGATGCGCGTAACGCACCGCTATCAAAACTGGCTGCATTCCCCTGTAGCTGGAGTTTAAGCGCATTAGAGGGAAGATTAGTGCAGGAAAGCGTAAATGACACAGGTTGCTGATACGCTTTCCCATCTATTTTATCGGTGCGCACATCGCCGAAATTAACACTGATCGGCATACCATTATTTATTTTACAGTCGGAAGGTACCATCACGTTACCGGAAATATTCACACTAAATGACGATGCCAGTGCATCGGATAAAAACACCAGACAAAAAAAAGTAAATATGAAATAACGCGCCATAAATTCCTACATGCAGAGAACGAGTTTGGCTTGCTACATGCATCAGAAAGCTTATGACTGAAAGGTTAAATTAAAGTTAAACAAAACAGAAGTGAAGGACAGCCAGCGAATTATGAAAGTTGATTTCACATATCAGGGAAAAATTAATTCACAACGTTCACAGAATTCACGATTAATTTAATCGGAACAACAATGAGTTAAAAAAACCCGGCCTGTTTCCAGACCGGGCTACGCTTATTCCACCGTAACCGACTTAGCCAGGTTACGCGGCTGGTCGACGTCGGTGCCTTTGATCAGCGCCACGTGGTAGGAGAGCAACTGCAGCGGCACGGTGTAGAAGATTGGGGCAATCACCTCTTCAACGTGCGGCAGCGGGATGATTTTCATGCCTTCGCTGTCGCTGAAACCGGCATCCTGGTCGGCAAACACGTACAGCAGACCGCCGCGCGCGCGCACCTCTTCGATGTTGGATTTCAGCTTCTCCAGCAGTTCGTTGTTCGGTGCCACCACAATCACCGGCATATCGGCATCAATCAGCGCCAGCGGACCGTGCTTCAGCTCGCCCGCCGCATAGGCTTCGGCGTGAATATAGGAGATCTCTTTCAGCTTCAGCGCCCCTTCCATGGCAATCGGATACTGATCGCCACGGCCGAGGAACAGCGCGTGATGCTTGTCAGAGAAGCCTTCGGCAAGATTCTCGATCACTTTATCCTGCGCCAGCATCTGTTCAATGCGGCTCGGCAACGCCTGCAGTGCATGAACAATCTCGTGCTCTGTTTCAGCGCGCATGCCGTGCAGACGCCCCAGCTTCGCCACCAGCATCAGCAGTACCGTCAGCTGGGTGGTGAACGCTTTGGTCGAGGCCACGCCGATTTCGGTGCCGGCTTTGGTCATGAGCGCCAGATCTGACTCACGCACCAGTGACGAACCCGCCACGTTGCAGATGGCCAGCGAACCGAGATAGCCCAGCTCTTTGGACAGGCGCAGCGCTGCCAGCGTATCGGCGGTTTCACCGGATTGCGACAGGGTGATCAGCAGGCTGTTTTTACGCACCGCCGATTTGCGATAGCGGAATTCGGAGGCGATTTCCACGTCACACGGGATGTTGGCCAGCGACTCAAACCAGTAACGCGACACCATGCCGGAGTTGTAAGAGGTGCCGCAGGCGATGATCTGGATATGTTCCACCTGGCTCAGCAGCGTTTCCGCATTAGCGCCCAGCTCGCTGAGATCAACAATGCCGTCATGGAAGCGGCCGGCCAGCGTGTTTTTGATGGCGTTCGGCTGTTCGTAGATCTCTTTCTGCATGTAATGGCGGTAAACGCCTTTATCGCCGGCATCGTACTGCGCATTGGATTCGATCTCCGCGCGCTGTGCCTGGTTACCGTGGCGATCAATAATCGTCACTTCGCGGCGGGTAATTTCGGCAATATCCCCTTCTTCGAGGTAGATAAAGCGGCGGGTCACCGGCAGCAGCGCCAGCTGATCGGAAGCGATAAAGTTTTCGCCCACGCCGCGGCCAATCACCAGCGGGCTGCCGGAACGCGCAGCCACCAGCACCGACGGATCGCGGCTGTCCATGATCACCATGCCATACGCCCCGCGCAGTTGCGGGATCACCCGCAGTACCACTTCGCGCAGCGTACCGCCCTGTTTCTGCTCCCAGTGCACCAGGTGCGCCACCACTTCGGTATCGGTTTCGGAGGCAAAGCGGTAACCGCGTGCGATCATCTGCTCACGCAGCGGTTCGTGGTTCTCAATGATGCCGTTGTGCACAATAATAATGTGCTCTGAGACGTGCGGGTGCGCATTGGCTTCCGACGGCTCACCGTGCGTCGCCCAGCGGGTGTGCGCGATGCCGGTTCCGCCAATCAGCGGCTGCTGCTCCGCCGCTTCTGCCAGATTGGCCACTTTACCCAGACGACGCAACCGCGTCATGTGGCCCTGGCGATCGACAACCGCCAGACCGGCAGAGTCATAACCGCGATACTCAAGACGACGCAGCCCTTCCAGCAGAATTTCTGCGATATCACGCTGCGCTACTGCACCAACAATTCCACACATAGTAATTTCCTGACGTCATGGCTTTCGGCCATTGCGTTGTCATCTGACCTGATTGTTCCCCGAGCCTTGTAGAGAGTGGGGGATATCCCTTCCTATTCCAGGTTGCAGGTGCGTTAGCTGCCTGAAAACCGGAATATGTCGGGTTTTTAATACCGGGCCGATCTTTGCCGGCCCTGACATTTATTTTTTCTTAACCGGACGCTGCCAGCCAGACTTCTGATTTTGCTCTTTGCGGTTATAGACCAGATCGGCAGCGGTAACGTCTTTCATCACCGTCGTGCCGGCGGCGATGGTGGCGCCCGCCGCCACGCTGACCGGAGCCACCAGCTGGGTGTCCGAGCCGACAAACACGTTGTCGCCGATAATGGTTTTAAACTTGTTGGCACCGTCGTAGTTGCAGGTGATGGTGCCGGCACCGATATTCACGCCCGCGCCAATCTCCGCATCCCCGAGATACGACAGATGGCCGGCCTTAGAGCCTTTACCCAGCGTCGCTTTCTTCATCTCGACAAAGTTGCCGACGTGCGCCTGTTCAGCCAGTTCGCTGCCCGGACGCAGGCGCGCAAACGGCCCGACGGTGCAGGCGGCGGCCAGCGTGGCATCTTCAATCACCGAATAAGGGCTGATTTCGCAGTCATCGGCAATCACGCTGTTTTTGATGATGCAGCCAGCGCCGATTTTCACCCGATGGCCCAGCGTGACGTTGCCTTCAATGATCACGTTGGTATCAATATCGACATCACGACCGTGCTGCAGCGTACCGCGCAGATCGAAGCGCGCCGGATCGCGCAGCATGACGCCAGCCAGCAGCAGCTTTTCTGCCTGCTCGCGTTGATAAGTGCGCTCCAGAGTGGATAGCTGCAGACGATTGTTCACGCCGTCGGTTTCGCTGATACGCGCCGGGTGCACTGCGTTGATCACGCGGCCTTCCTGATGCGCCATGGCGATGATATCGGTGATGTAGAATTCGCCCTGCGCATTGTGGTTGTTGAGCTGCGCCAGCCAGCGCTTCAGGTCGGCACCGTTGGCGATCAGGATGCCGGTGTTGATCTCCTGAATCTTCAGCTGTTCGGCTGACGCATCTTTTTGCTCCACGATGCCGGTGATGGTGCCGTTTTCGCGCACGATGCGTCCGTAGCCGGTGGGGTTATCCAGCACCACGGTGAGCAGCCCGATGCCGCCAGCGGGTTTGGCGTCGCGCAGACGCTGCAGGGTTTCCTGGGCGATCAGCGGGACATCGCCGTACAGCATCAGGATATCTTCGTCATCGGCGAAGAACGGTGCCGCCTGCTGCATGGCATGGCCGGTGCCGAGCTGTTCCGCCTGCAACACCCAGTTCAGCGGGTTATGCGCCAGTTTCTCCTGCAGCAATTCACCGCCGTGGCCGTAGACCAGATGCACCTGCTGTGCGCCGAGGCCGGTAGCGGCATCAATAACGTGTTGCACCATTGGTTTACCTGCCAGGCTGTGCAGCACCTTCGGCAGATCGGAATACATGCGGGTGCCTTTGCCAGCGGCAAGGATCACCACGCTCATTGCGATTGTCGACATAACTATCCTGACTCAATTTAGCTTTCGAAAGTGTAAGGTTTACCCCTGAGATTACTACATTTTTCTCCGTGCGAAATTAGCGGAAGAGGATGAGCGGCGGCGAGTGGCCAGCACGGGTCGCCGGGGAGGGCATAAGGTAAGGGCGTTGCGCCATTTTCGGTCGCCATAAATGGCGCCCCTACGGGGTGATTGTGCGGTTTTGAACAGCATGCGCATTTATGCGCACCGACATTTGGTCGCCATGAATGCCGCCCCTACGGGGTGATTGTGCGGTTTTGGACAGCATGCGCATTTATGCGTACCGACATTTGGTCGCCATGAATGGCGCCCCTACGGGGTGATTGTGCGGTTTTGGACAGCGTGCGCATTTATGCGCACCGGCAGCAGGCAAAAAAAATGCCAGCCCGGGGGCTGGCATTTCGTGACGCATAAAGCCTGATTACATCGCTTTTTTGGTCAGCTCGATGACGCGCAGTTTCGCGATAGCTTTCGCCAGCTCCGCAGAGGCCTGAGCATAGTCCACGTCGCCGTGGCTGCTGTTCATGTGCTCTTCTGCTTTACGTTTCGCTTCCAGCGCGCGCGCTTCGTCGAGGTCTTCACCGCGAATTGCAGTGTCGGCCAGAACGGTCGTGCTGCCCGGCTGTACTTCCAGCACGCCGCCAGAGAGGTAGATATACTCCTCTTCGCCGTGCTGTTTAACGATGCGAATCATACCAGGCTTGATGGCAGTCAGCAGCGGGGCGTGGCCCGGGTAAATACCCAGCTCACCTTCGCTACCTGACACCTGGATACGCTGCACCAGACCGGAGAACATTTGCTGCTCCGCGCTGACCACGTCCAGATGATAAGTCATAGCCATACCACTCCTCCTGGGAAACCGTTATTACAGTTTCTTCGCTTTTTCGACAGCTTCTTCGATCGCGCCGACCATGTAGAACGCCTGCTCTGGCAGGTGGTCGAATTCGCCTTCCATGATGCCTTTGAAGCCACGGATGGTGTCTTTCAGCGTCACGTATTTACCCGGAGAACCGGTGAAGACTTCTGCTACGAAGAACGGCTGAGACAGGAAGCGCTGAATCTTACGCGCACGTGCCACCAGCAGTTTGTCTTCTTCAGACAGCTCGTCCATGCCGAGGATGGCGATGATGTCTTTCAGCTCCTGGTAACGCTGCAGCAGCGACTGAACGCCACGCGCGACGTCGTAGTGCTCCTGACCGACGATCAGCGGATCCAGCTGACGGCTGGTAGAGTCCAGCGGGTCAACGGCCGGGTAGATACCCAGTGACGCGATCTGACGGCTCAGCGTAACGGTTGAGTCTAAGTGAGCAAAGGTGGTTGCTGGTGACGGGTCAGTCAGGTCATCCGCAGGAACGTAAACGGCCTGTACGGAGGTGATTGAACCGGTCTTGGTGGAGGTAATACGCTCCTGCAGCACACCCATCTCTTCAGCCAGCGTTGGCTGATAACCTACCGCCGATGGCATACGACCCAGCAGTGCAGAAACCTCTGTACCGGCCAGGGTGTAACGGTAGATGTTGTCGATGAACAGCAGAACGTCACGGCCTTCATCACGGAATTTTTCCGCCATGGTCAGACCGGTCAGTGCTACGCGCAGACGGTTACCCGGCGGCTCGTTCATCTGGCCATACACCAGCGCTACTTTGTCGATAACGTTGGAGTCAGTCATTTCGTGGTAGAAATCGTTACCCTCACGAGTACGCTCACCCACGCCAGCAAAGACCGAATAACCTGAGTGCTCAGCCGCGATGTTACGGATTAGCTCCATCATGTTTACGGTTTTACCCACCCCCGCACCACCGAACAGACCGACTTTACCGCCCTTCGCGAACGGACACATCAGGTCGATAACCTTGATGCCGGTTTCCAGCAGTTCCTGCGAGTTTGACTGATCTTCATAAGAAGGCGCTGCGCGGTGAATAGAGGAAACCTCTACAGCGCTGCCGTCTTCTTCTTTCAGGTCGCCTTTCATGTCGATTGGCTCACCCAGCACGTTCATGATACGGCCGAGTGTTGCTTTACCAACCGGAACCTGGATAGGTTTTTTCAGGTCGGTGACTTCCAGACCGCGCTTCAGGCCGTCAGAAGAACCCATGGCGATGGTACGCACCACGCCACCGCCCAGCTGCTGCTGAACTTCCAGCACCAGACGAGCATCACCATTTTTTACCTCGAGAGCGCTGTATACCTGCGGTACCGCGTCCTGAGGGAATTCGACGTCAACTACGGCGCCGATAATCTGGACAATCTTTCCAGCTGCCATCTTGAATCCTCTACCTAATACGAGAATATCCGGCCGCGCTCGCGCGACGGGATATATGCCTGGTTAAACCGCGGAGGCTCCCGAGACGATCTCGGTAAGTTCCTGAGTGATGCTGGCCTGACGAGCTTTGTTGTACACCAACTGCAGCTCTTTGATCAGGTTTCCGCCGTTATCGGTTGCCGCTTTCATAGCCACCATACGTGCAGCCTGCTCACTGGCCAGGTTTTCCACCACACCCTGATAAACCTGCGATTCGACATAACGACGCAGCAGGGTATCCAGCAGCGCTTTCGGATCGGGTTCGTACAGGTAATCCCAGGTCTTCGCCTTCATCTCTTCTTCACCTTCCGCTGGCGGTAACGGCAGCAGTTGGGTAATGGTCGGAGTCTGAGACATGGTGTTATTAAACTTATTGCTGACGATATACAGCTTGTCGATGCGGCCTTCATCATAAGCCTGCAACATCACTTTTACCGGGCCGATCAGGTCGGACAGCGCAGGCTTATCGCCCATGCCGGTAACCTGAGCCACGACGTTGCCACCTACAGAGCCGAAGAAAGAAACGCCTTTGGAACCGATAATCGCCAGATCGCTCTGCACGCCTTTATCAGACCAGCCTTTCATTTCTGCCAGCAATTTTTTGAACAGGTTAACGTTCAAACCACCACAAAGCCCGCGGTCAGTCGAAACGACCAGGTAGCCGACGCGCTTAACGTCGCGCTCATCCAGGTAAGGGTGCTTGTATTCCAGATTACCCAGAGCAAGGTGACCAATCACTTTGCGCATGGTATCTGCATACGGACGGCTGGCCGCCATGCGTTCCTGCGTTTTACGCATTTTGGAGGCGGCGACCATTTCCATCGCTTTGGTGATCTTCTGCGTGTTTTTCACGCTTCCGATCTTGGTACGTATTTCTTTTGCGCCGGCCATTAGCTTCTCCTCAAAGCCTTGCGGCCTGCCTTTTCAGACAAGCCGCCAGACATTACCAGGACTGGGTTGCTTTAAACGTTTCGAGGAGGCCTTTCAGCTTCTCTTCGATTTCGTTGTTGTAGTTACCCGCCTGGTTGATTTCAGCCATCAGCTCCGCGTGTTCGCGATCGGCGAACGCCAGCAGAGCGGCTTCGAAGCTGCCGATTTTCGCCAGTTCAACGTCGTTCAGGAAGCCGCGCTCGGCAGCGAACAGTACCAGACCCTGTTGTGCAACAGACATCGGTGCATACTGTTTCTGCTTCAGCAGCTCGGTCACTTTCTGACCGTGGCTCAGCTGTTTGCGCGTTGCATCGTCCAGATCGGAAGCGAACTGAGAGAACGCTGCCAGTTCACGATACTGTGCCAGCGCGGTACGGATACCACCGGACAGTTTCTTGATGATCTTGGTCTGTGCAGCACCACCAACACGGGATACCGAAATACCCGGGTTAACGGCTGGACGGATACCGGAGTTGAACAGGTTCGATTCCAGGAAGATCTGACCATCGGTAATCGAGATTACGTTGGTCGGAACGAACGCAGAAACGTCACCCGCCTGGGTTTCGATGATCGGCAGCGCGGTCAGAGAACCGGTCTGGCCTTTCACTTCACCGTTGGTGAAACGCTCAACGTAGTCAGCGCTTACGCGTGATGCACGCTCAAGCAGACGAGAGTGGAGGTAGAACACGTCGCCCGGGAATGCTTCACGACCCGGCGGACGGCGCAGCAGCAGAGAAATCTGACGGTAAGCAACAGCCTGCTTAGACAGGTCATCATACACGATCAGCGCATCTTCACCGCGGTCACGGAAGTATTCACCCATCGCGCAACCGGCATACGGAGCCAGGTACTGCAGCGCAGCGGATTCAGAAGCGGAAGCGACAACCACGATGGTGTTAGACAGCGCACCGTGCTCTTCCAGCTTACGTACCACGTTAGAGATGGTAGAGGCTTTCTGACCGATCGCGACGTAGACACACTTGATGCCAGAATCGCGCTGGTTGATGATGGCGTCGATGGCCATCGCAGTTTTACCGGTCTGACGGTCACCGATGATCAGCTCACGCTGGCCACGGCCGATTGGAATCATCGCATCGACAGATTTGTAACCGGTCTGAACAGGCTGGTCGACTGACTGACGGTCGATAACGCCTGGTGCAATCACTTCAACTGGTGAGAAGCCATCGTTGTCGATAGCGCCTTTACCGTCGATCGGTGCACCCAAGGTGTTAACCACGCGGCCCAGCAGGCCACGGCCAACCGGCACTTCCAGGATACGGCCAGTACACTTCACCTTCATGCCTTCGGCGAGGTCAGCGTACGGACCCATCACTACTGCACCTACAGAGTCACGCTCGAGGTTCAGTGCGATAGCGTAACGGTTGCCCGGCAGAGCAATCATCTCACCCTGCATTACATCGGCCAGGCCGTGTACGCGGATGATACCGTCACTTACAGAAACAATAGTACCTTCGTTGTGAGCTTCGCTCACGACATTGAACTGAGCAATGCGCTGCTTGATCAGTTCGCTGATTTCGGTGGAATTCAGTTGCATATGCTCCAGTCCCCTTAAGACTGCAAGACGTCTGCCAGACGGTCAAGACGGCCGCGCACGCTGCCATCAATCACCAGGTCACCCGCACGGATAACCACACCTGCCATTACAGACTTATCAATTTTGCAATTCAGCTTAACTTTGCGTGACAGACGTTTTTCCATCGCGGCGCTGATTTTACTCAGCTGGCTGTCACTCAGCGCACTGGCGGAGATCACATCAACTTCGGCTGTCGCTTCATAAGCGTCACGCAGTTGAATGAACTGTTCCAGTACCGCTGGAAGCGCTGTCAAACGTCCGTTCTCCGCCATAACCTTAATCAGGTTCTGAGCGTGTTCATCAAGTTGATCACCACAGACTGCGTTGAAAGAAGCAGACAAGGCTTCCGGTGCCAATGCACCGGAAAGGAGTTCTGCCATCTGTTCGTTGCGAGCCACTTCTGCGGCAAACGCCAGCATGGTCTGCCAGCGGTCGATACTTTGATGCTCAACAGCAAAGTCAAAAGCTGCTTTGGCGTAGGGGCGAGCTACAGTAATCAGATCAGACATCAGCCCCTCCCTCCTTACAGTTCAGCGACCAGTTTATCAACGATGTCGCTGTTAGCAGCTTCATCCACGGAACGTTCGATGATCTTCTCGGCGCCAGCTAAGGCCAGCAGCGCGACTTGCTTACGCAGCTCTTCACGTGCACGTGAGCGCTCGGCTTCGATTTCTGCCTGCGCCTGAGACACGATGCGGTTACGTTCAGTCTCAGCTTCAGTTTTGGCTTCGTCCAGAATCTGGGCACGGCGTTTGTTCGCCTGCTCGATAATGACCTGAGCTTCTTCTTTGGCTTTTTTCAGCTGGTCGGTCGCATTGGCCTGCGCGAGATCCAAATCTTTCTTCGCGCGTTCAGCAGAAGCAAGGCCTTCAGCAATTTCTTTCTGGCGCTTTTCGATGGCAGCCATAATCGGCGGCCATACGTACTTCATGCAGAACGCGACAAACAGGATGAACGCGATGGCCTGGCCGAGGATTGTTGCATTAATGTTCACAGCACAATGCCTCTTATTAAGTTAACTTGCTCTGCCGCTATCAGCGATAAACGGCAGAATCCGTTCCTCATCACACTGCGTGCCATGAGTGAACCACGGCTACAGGCTTTAGGCGACAGCAAACATCACGTAGAGACCCAGACCAACAGCGATCATTGGGATTGCATCCACCAGACCCATTACAACAAAGAACTGCGTACGCAGCAGAGGAATCAGATCCGGCTGACGCGCTGCGCCTTCCAGGAATTTACCTCCGAGGATGCCGATACCGATCGCAGCACCGATTGCCGCCAGACCCATCATCACAGCGGCAGCCATGTACAGCAGATCCATATTCAGGTTTTCCATGACAGTCTCCAGTTTGTTTCAGTTAAAAGCTAAGTTGTTGAGATAAAAATCAATGCTCTTCAGATGCCATCGACAGATAGACAATCGTGAGGACCATGAAAATGAAAGCCTGCAGCGAAATAATCAGGATGTGGAAAATGGCCCATGGCACATTCAGCACCCACTGCGACCACCACGGCAGCAGACCGGCAATCAGGATAAAGATCAGCTCACCCGCATACATGTTGCCGAACAGTCGCAGACCGAGCGAAACCGGTTTAGACAGCAGGCTAACACCTTCAAGAATCAGGTTGATGGGGATGAAGATCGGGTGATTAAAAGGCTGCAGCGTCAGCTCTTTGGCGAAGCCACCTACACCTTTCATTTTGATGCTGTAGAACAGAATCAAAATAAATACGCCCAGCGCCATAGACAGCGTGATGTTCACGTCTGCAGACGGCACGACGCGCAGCGCCGGCAGGCCCAGATAGTGCTCGCCGATAAACGGCAGCAAATCGATAGGCAGCAGATCCATGAAGTTCATCAGGAAGACCCAGACGAAAATCGTCAGAGCCAGCGGGGCGATAACTTTACTCTTACCGTGGTACATGTCGCGGACGTTGCTATCAACAAAGCCAACGACCAGCTCGATAGCCGCCTGCATTTTCCCTGGCACACCGCTGGTGGCACTTTTCGCCACTTTACGGAACAGCACCAGGAACACCAGTCCCAGTACAACAGAGAAAAACATGGAGTCCAGGTTTAACGTCCAGAACGTTGCTGGCGCGTCGTGTGCATTCACCAGCTCGAAAGTACGCAGGTCCATCTGAAGATGTGTCAGATGATGACCTATGTATTCCTGCGGCGTTGAGATCTCTCCTGCGGCCATGATGCCTCTTACCCTTTGTTGTTAATTACAGCCGGCGCGACGATTTGTACCACCAGCACCGATAACCAGGTGATTGCGAGTGGCCAGAAGACCGCTCCAAATCCACCTAACGCCACAACGAGAAAAACAACGGTGGCAAACACCTTGAGCACTTCACCAAAGGCGAAGCTCCAGGCGACACGCCCTTTTGCCGGAGTTTGATCCTGCAGGCGCCAGGCTAAAAACATAAACAGTACGTTTGGCAGCCAGGCTGCCGCACCACCCGCGATGGCAGAGGCGCCCCAGGTGACATCTTTCAGGGCAAACAGCGCACCGATTACGACAAAGGTCACCAGCTGGATCACCAGCACGGTTCGGGCTAATTTCACACTGTAAAGAGACACTGACATGACGCTTAACTCTCCTGCCCCGAACGGGGTATGTCGCGTGTCGTATAAGACTGCCTTTACTCTTTTGAGTCAAGCAGCAAAAGCCGTGCAAATTATACGGGCCGCACCTGCGATTTCAATCGGTAAGTAGCGAAAAGGTGAACAATTATTTAAATTTCTTTCTGGAGGGCTATTTTTCAAAACATCCGCTTCGGCCTGTCTGACGAAACAGGCTTGAAATTGCCCGGCAGACTTGCTTTTAAAGCGTGCTTCAGATCACATTATAAGCACCCCCGGCAGCGATAATTTGCTTTTTAACCCCTGCCGCGCAATTAATGAAACCCGCAATTTACTTTTCTATCAGTAAGATAGAATTATTTCTCCAGGATTAGCGCCAGATTTTCGATAAAAACACTCTATTGACATCACCCACCGCAATAAAAACGTAAAACTGATATTACGTCCGCCGATTTATTGCAGAGTTATATTTTCCGCCGTGACTATTCGGCACAGTAAATACAGCGGTTAAAGTGATGTAACTGATAATGAAATGTGAATTATTCGTTAAATGTAACAGAGGTTTTCGGATAATTTCCGCGGCGGATGTTAACCTGCTTCCCCTGCCCTGTTGAATAAAAGCGTTTATCGTGACGCGTTCAACCGCTGTTTTTTTAGCCGGCTGCTGCGCTAAGCCAAACGGCATGAATCACGATAAATCCACACCGTTTGCGCGACTATTGCCGCCTGATCACCACCAGATGACGCTCACCTTCCAGTTCCGGCACCCGCAGTGGCTCAATTTTTTCGATGGCGAAGCCGGCAGGCAGCGCGGCAATTTCGTCATCCGGCCTGACGCCTTTCAGTGCATAGAAGTGGCCTGTCGCGCCCGGCAGATGATGACACCAGTTCAGCATGTCCTCCAGCGACGCGAAGGCGCGGCTGATCACCCCGTCAAACGGCGGCTCAGCCGGGAACTCTTCCACCCGGCTCTGCACCGGCGTGACGTTAGTAAGCCCTAACTCATGTTGCACCTGACGCAGGAAACGCACGCGTTTCCCGAGGCTGTCCAGCAGCGTAAAGTGCGCCTGCGGGCGGACAATCGCCAGCGGGATCCCCGGCAGGCCCGGTCCGGTACCGACATCAATAAAGCGCTCACCCTGCAGGTGGGGTTCTACCACGATGCTGTCGAGAATGTGGCGCACCAGCATCTGCTGCGGATCGCGCACCGAGGTCAGGTTGTAGGCTTTATTCCACTTGTGCAGCAGTTCGACATAACCCACCAGCTGCTGTTTTTGCTGATCGGAGAGGGAAATGTTTGCCGCTTGCAGCAGCCGGGAGAGTTTATTAATCACGACGAGAATTCCATTAACAGGGGCGAGCGTGCCCGCCCCGGGGGTCGATCAGGCGCTTTTACGCAGCAGGCCCTGTTTTTTCAGGTAAATCAGCAGAATTGAAATCGCCGCCGGCGTGATGCCGGAAATACGCGATGCCTGGCCAATGGAGGTCGGTTTGTGGTCGTTGAGTTTGGCGATCACTTCATTCGACAGCCCATTCACCTGGCGATAGTCGAGGTCGGCCGGGAGTAAGGTGTTTTCATTGCGCTGCTGGCGATCGATCTCCTCCTGCTGACGCGCGATGTAACCTTCATACTTCACCTGAATCTCTACCTGCTCTGCGGCCTGCTCATCCGCCAGCGCCGGACCGTAGCTTGGCAGCGACATCAGCAGTTCGTAGGTCATCTCCGGACGACGCAGCAGATCTTCCGCGCTGGCCTCTTTGGTGAGCGGCGCGCTGATTACCGTGTTCACTTCGCTGACGTTTTCAGACTTCGGATGCACCCACAGGTCACGCAGACGCTGACGCTCCTGCTCAATCGCTTCCAGCTTCTGGTTATAGCGAGCCCAGCGCGCGTCGTCGACCAGGCCGAGTTCACGTCCGGTTTCGGTCAGGCGCAAATCGGCGTTGTCTTCGCGCAGCATCAGACGATACTCAGCGCGCGAGGTAAACATGCGATACGGCTCTTTGGTGCCCAGCGTACACAGATCGTCCACTAGCACGCCAAGATAGGCCTGATCGCGACGCGGCGCCCAGCCCTCTTTGTCCGCAGACTGACGCGCAGCGTTAAGGCCGGCCAGCAGCCCCTGCGCCGCCGCTTCTTCATAACCGGTGGTGCCGTTGATCTGGCCGGCAAAGAACAGGCCGTGGATAAATTTACTCTCCAGCGTCGGCTTGAGATCGCGCGGATCGAAGAAGTCGTACTCGATGGCGTAGCCCGGACGCACGATCTTCGCGTTCTCCAGACCTTTCATCGAGCGCACGATCTGCATCTGCACATCAAACGGCAGGCTGGTGGAGATACCGTTCGGGTAGATTTCGTTGCTGGTCAGCCCTTCCGGCTCAAGGAAAATCTGATGCGCGTTACGATCGGCAAAGCGCATTACTTTGTCTTCAATCGACGGGCAGTAGCGTGGTCCGATCCCCTCAATGATCCCGGCATACATCGGGCTGCGATCGAGGTTATTGCGGATCACTTCATGTGTCTGCTCGTTGGTGTGGGTGATCCAGCATGGCACCTGCTGCGGATGCTGTCCGGCATGGCCCATAAACGAGAACACCGGCATCGGGTCATCCCCGTGCTGCGGCGTGAGCACCGAAAAGTCGATGGTGCGGGCATCGATACGCGGTGGCGTACCGGTTTTCAGGCGGTTTACGCGCAGCGGCAGCGCACGCAGACGTTTAGCCAGCGGAATCGACGGAGGATCGCCTGCACGGCCACCGCTGTAGTTATCGAGGCCGATGTGGATTTTGCCGTCCAGGAAGGTGCCCACCGTCAGAACGACGGTTTTCGCCCGGAACTTCAGGCCCATCTGGGTCACGGCGCCGACAACGCGATCGTTCTCCACAATCAGATCGTCAACCGCCTGCTGGAAGATCATCAGGTTCGGCTGGTTTTCCAGCGCAGTGCGTACCGCCTGGCGATACAGTACCCGGTCTGCCTGTGCACGCGTGGCACGCACCGCCGGGCCTTTGCTGGCGTTTAGTATCCTAAACTGAATACCGGCCTGATCGATCGCGCTGGCCATCAAACCGCCTAAGGCATCCACTTCCTTAACCAGGTGTCCTTTCCCGATGCCACCGATCGCCGGGTTACAGGACATTTGTCCCAGCGTATCAATATTATGGGTGAGTAACAGGGTTTGCTGACCCATTCGGGCAGCGGCCATCGCGGCTTCTGTGCCCGCATGACCACCACCGATTACGATGACGTCAAAAGGATCTGGATAAAACATGAAGTGGGTCCTCGTTAGTGTTCGGACAGGGATCGTTGCCCTGGGCGGTGGATTCTACTGAAATTCTGTTCAGGGCGAAAGTCGCGGGATCCTGCGGTTTAAAAGAAAGGATCTTAAGTCTTTTATATGATCTCTCTGTTAGATCTCTTATTAGGATCGCCCCTGGCTGTTGATAACCCGGAAAAGCGTTGTGGCAACAGGGGATTAGCGAGGATCGTTTACTGTGAATGATCGGTGATCCTGATCCGTATAAGCTGAGATCAACTTTGCTACTTATACACAGCGTAAAAAAGAATCAGCGGTTGTTCTTTGGATAACTACTGGTTATACGCATGAAATAACGAATCTTATCCACAGAGCGACGCAGGTAAAAGGCGATAAAACAGCGGAATCAACTGGGGATCGACACAAATACCCGATCCCCGACCAGCAAAGATCGTCTTAAATCTGCGGGTGCCAGCTGGCGACCCACACTTCCGCCGGATCTTCCGGAATCTCATGTTCCAGCACGTCGATCTCCAGCCGATCACCAATACGTTTGGCGCCCAGCTGCGTTAACGTCGTCTCCAGCAGTTTGATCGCACCGCAGAACAGATCGTATTCATGATTACCGATACCCACTGCGCCAAAGCGTACGCCTGACAGATCCGGCTGGCTCTCCTGCAGCGCTTCATAAAACGGCAGCAGGTTGTCCGGCAGTTCGCCGGCACCGTGCGTTGAGCTGACAATCAGCCAGACGCCCTCCTGCGGCACCTCATCCAGCTCGGGTCCGTGCAGCAGTTCGGTTGAAAAGCCTGCTTCCTGCAGTTTCTCTTCCAGATGTTCAGCGACATATTCGGCGCTGCCAAGGGTACTGCCACTGATTAAGGTAATATCGGCCATGATGCTCTCCCGCACTAAAGGCGAGCATTGTACGCTGTGATCAAGCGGTGATCCACCTGTGGAAAACAGGGTTAATCACCGATAGCATCAGGCGACAAGGCGCATCACAAAAGCGATCCGCCCGGGATAAGGTTATGCACAGCGGGGAAGCCGATCACGGCTTGATGGTACGCATGATCGGATTTTGCAGGGAGATCAGTGTTTCGGTGGACTGGATTTCATCAATGGTCTGGATCTTGTTGATCAGCACCTGCTGCAGCGCGTCAATTGATCGGCACATCACTTTAATAAAGATGCTGTAGTGGCCGGTGGTGTACCAGGCTTCCACCACTTCGTCCAGCGCTTCCAGTTTGCTGAGCGCTGCCGGATAGTCGCGCGCGCTTTTCAAAATGATGCCGATAAAACAGCAGACATCAAATCCGAGCTGCCGTGGATCGATCTCCACGCGCGTACCCAGAATAATCCCCGCCTGACGCATCTTTTCGACGCGCACGTGAATCGTGCCGGGGCTGACGTTAAACTGCTTGGCGAGTTCGGCGTACGCGGTGCGCGCGTTTTGCAGCAGCGCATTTAAAATGCCGCGGTCGAGATTATCCAGTTGCAGGTGTTCCGCCATCATCCATCCTCATTAGGTTCTTCTTCTCTGAACAGGGAGAATGTGCAGCAAATTAGCGGGACAGGCAAGGCGCAGACAGCGGAGCTGCCGCTGTCTGCACGCTTTTTAGCGCTTACGCCACAGCGTCAGCTGGGCCTGTGTGTGCTGGAATTTACGCGCGGTTTCGCGAATCACAAACGGCACGTCCTGCGGCGGCGCAACTTCCTCAAAGGTATCACGCAGCAGCCGTTGCAGCGCCTGCCAGGTGGTGAGCGCTTCACCGTTTTCACGGAAACCGCCCAGCCAGTTCTCCTTCGGTGTGAACTCTTCCAGCCAGGTGTAAGGTGAGGAGATGGCCAGCAAACCGCCGGAGCGGATCATCGGCGTGATGTCCTGCAGGAAGCGCTTCGGCTGGCGCAGGCGATCGATCAGGTTAGAGGCCAGTACCAGATCGTAGCCATCGGGCTGCGGTTTCAGGTTACAGGCATCGCCCTGCACAAACTGAATGCACTGCGCCAGGGTCTCATCGAAACCAAACTCTTTCAGCCGCACCTGGCGATACTCCACCAGCTCTCCCTCTTCCGGCACCACGTAACGGAAATCCTCGCCCGAGGTCAGCTGCAGCGCCACGTCGATAAAGCGCGCCGAGTAATCCATGCCGGTGACCGCAGCAAAATGGCGCGCCAGTTCAAAGCTGGCACGACCGGTGGCGCAGCCGATATCCAGCGCGTGTCCGCGCTGCGCGCAGTGCGGCAGCACGATATCGACCAGCGCCGCCGCGTAGTTCGGCACACCGTAATAGCCGGGGCCGTACTGGAAGTCGAGGTACTGCGACACCATGCTGTCGGTTTCATACGGATTCAGCGCCATGCTCTCCTGATGCGAGGAAACCACGTAGCGGAAACCGGCATGCTGGAAGAAGTGACGACGGAAGGCGTAGCGTGAGGATTTCAGCGCTTCGTTGCCGGTGGAGATCCAGCTGCCGCCTTTGATCAGCGCATGTTTGCCGTCAAAGGTGGGCGTGGAGAAATCGTCATACAGCGGGTGTACCCTGAAGCCTTCAAAGCCGTTGGTCGGCGTGGTGGTCCACTGCCAGACGTTGCCGACGATGTCGAAGAAGTCACCCTGGGCAAAATGGTCTACCGGGCAGGAAGAGGCCCAGCGGGCAAGATTGATGTTGCCTGGCGCGTCGATCCAGTCCGGCTGATCGCCGGCAACCTGCTCGCGCAGCTGCATCCACTCGGCTTCACACGGCAGCTGGATCGCTTTGCCACTCTCTTCTGCCAGCCAGCGGCAGAACGCCGCCGCTTCCAGCTGATTCACTTCGGCGGGCCAGTCCCACGGCATCGCCACTTCTTCGGTCATCAGACGCAGCCGGAGATCGTCAGGTTGCGCGATGTCGCCGACCCAGAAAGTCGGCATCTGCGCCTGGGCAAACTCGCGCCAGCCCCAGCCTTCGTCATCCCACCAGCGGCGTTCGTTATAGCCGTTGGCGGCAATAAAATGAAAGAACTCGGCGTTGCTCACCAGCATTTTGCTGGCTTTGAACGGTTTCAGCTCCGTTGAAAGGCTGCCGTATTCGTTGTCCCAGCCGTAGGTATCATCGGTTTTACCCTGCGTGACGCGTCCGCCTGGCATCGCCACCAATGTATTGGCCGGTACCGAGGCACGATCGTGGCGCGCCAGCGGACACGCCGGCCAGTGCGGCTGCGGTTTTACCCACTCAAGCGGCAACTGGCGGATCAGCACGCTGGAGGTTTCGAGGTGAATACGCTCATGCTCAATACCCATCAGAATCACCCACGCCGGGCTGTCCCAGTCAATCGGCAGCTCCAGCGGCATGGTGCGGATAAATTCACTTACCACGGTTTTCACTTTGCCGCGGTAGTCGCGCACTTCGGCTACGTCCGGCCAGCTGTAATGGCTGTCGTCGAGATCGTCCCAGCTCATCTCATCCACGCCGATCGCCATCATCGCCTCGATGCGATCGTCAATGCGCTGCTGCAGATAACCGCCCGCCATCAGCTTATTAATGTAGAAAGTGGCGGTATGGCCAAAGTAGAAGATCAGCGGATGGCGCAGGGTGATGGCTTTATTAAAGTACGCGCGCTCATCGGCGAGGCAGTCGAACAGGCTTTCGTACAGCTCCCAGGTCTGGGTGAAATAGGCCAGCAGTTCGGCGCGTTTGGCGTCGCTGCTGCTGCCGGAAAGCCGGACGGTGCGGGTGGGCGCAGGCAATTGATCGTGAAGATGAGCGGTTGTCACAGTGAACTCCGTAAGCTGATTAAACACAGCGGGTAATTCACTATAGCAAATTAGCATTTCTGCCTGATGAATTAGCGTTTCCAGCGGCGCAGCAGGCGGCTTTTCAGGCCGGTATCGAAGCGCCAGATGTGATCGAAAATGCGCAGAATGCCGGGTTTGCCGTGCGCCGACATCGCCACGGCGTGGAAGCGTTGCTGGTGGTGACGCTGGCGCTGTTTAATAGTGCTGACGATGTCGTCCGGCAGACGCTGGGCGATAAAATCGGAAACGATCACCGCATCGGCTTCCTGCCACTGACTGCCCTCCATACGCGTGACCACCGCAGACAGGCAGGCGGCCAGATCGGTGCCGCCGCGAAAACGCTGGCTGAGAAAACGGATTGCCTGCTCGATGCCGTTATCCGCGGTCAGCTCGTAGCCAATCACTTCGTGAGCAAACAGCATGATGTAGCAGCGCCGCCTGTCGGCCAGCGCCACCTTCAGCAGCGCCAGACAAAACGCTTTGGCGCAGCGTTCATTGAAACCGCCCATCGAACCAGAGGTATCCACGCAGACGATGAACGGGCCGCGCGGCTGTGCTTCGTGCTGCTGATGGCTGGCCGGGCGCAGCGTCACTTTCTCGTGCCAGGCATCGCCCTGTAACCGGTAGGTCAGCAGGCGTTTCTCCACCAGCCGGCGATAAAACTCCAGCTCCAGTTCGCTGATGCTCAGCGCCGCCAGTTCCGGCGGCAACAGACGCAGCACATCGTCGCTCTGATGGATGCCGCTGACCTCTTCCGGCACGTTGTCCGGCTCGCGCACCAGCTGATGAAACGCTTCCAGCGGCGCATCCTGTGACGGTACCGATTTCGCTTCGCGGCTGCGTCCCAGCTGCTGCGCCAGTTTCATCAGTTCCGGCTGCTGGGCGAGGAAATCGCCGTACTGCACAATCAACTCATAGTCGCCATGCTGCAGCGGTGCCTTGCTCAGATCCCACAGGCGTCCGGCGGCGGCTTCGTCGTCATCGGTCAGAATCGGCGCCAGCTGGCCGCTGATGGCCATGCGCTGCTGCAGCTCAGCCATCAGGCGTTCCCGCTGCTCTTCCAGCAGGGTTTCGTTCAGCGTCAGGGTTTGCAGCGTCAGGCTCAGGCGCCAGCGCTGCAGGAACAGCGTGTGCTGCGCATTGCTCAGCTGGGGGCTGTCGGTATGCAGCAGCAGTTTGCTGGCCTCTTCGATAAACGGGGACGGCAGCGCTTTCAGCTGCGTCATGATGGCGGGCAGTTGCTCACTGAAGGCGTGGCTGCTGAGCAGCTGCATCTGCTGGAAGAGCTGAAATTCGCGCGCCAGCGCGTCCGGCACCGGCGTGGTTTTCATCTGGGCGGCAATCTCGGCGCGCCAGCGCGGCAGCTCGCCCATCATCGCCTGTTTCAGGCGCGGAAATTTTTCAAAGAACAGCGCCAGCTGTGGCGAGGCCAGCAGTGCCACAATCAGCTCTTCGATCAGCTCGGTTTCGCCAATCGACAGCAGCGTGCTGAGCGTCTCCAGCGAGATCATTTTCTCGCCTGTTTCAGCTGTTCCGCCACATCCTGCAGGCTGGTTTCGATGCGTGCCAGCCAGTCGTCGCTGATAAACAGGCAGCGCTGGTGCTGGCTAAACAGCGTGCGCTGCGCGCGCAGCTGGGCCTCCAGCGCGTCGTACTCTTCAATGATTTCCTGCGGCACGTCGCTGCTGCTGGCGGCACCCGGCAGCGTCAGGCGCGTGGACTGCAGGCTGACGTCGCGCAGCGTCAGACAGTGGTGCGCATCCACCAGCAGGTCGAGCGTCTGGCCAAAGCCGATGCCGTTGAGCTTGCCGCGGATCTCGCCCGCTTTCAGCAGCCACTGATTGAGCGCATCGCGTGCCACCACCACGTGCGTGACCTGCATGTCGTGCAGCGTCAGCGGCTGTTGCAGCATCAGGGTCAGCTGTTCGTCCGTGATCGAGGCCGGTAATTCATAGTGCGGTTTGCGGCTGAACATGCCGCTGTGCTTCTCCAGCGTCAGCGCCTGCGCCACGCTCTGCTGCTGTTGCAGCGCCAGCCGGCGCGCTTTGATCTGCTGCAGCGTGTGCAGCATCGCCTGCTGCTGCCACGCGTGCTGCGTCATCAGCGCATCAATTTCACGGTCCAGCAGCTGCATCGACGCCACGTCGTGCCACAGGCAATCTTTCAGCAGGATCAGATCAAGCGGGGCAATCGCCACACGGCCGCTGTAAAACGCGCTGGCCTGCAGCAGATGGATGGCTTTTTTCCAGCGGCGGTCGGAGATATACGGCGCCTCTGGCAGGTTCTCCAGCTGCTGGCGCAGCTGATAGATCAGTTCAAACACATGATCGGGCAGGCTGACCTGGCTGATGCCTTTCTGCCACTGCTGATACTCTTCATCGCTGATGCACAGCGATTCCGCCACCGGGTTGGCGTTTTCATCCTGCTGGTGGGTCAGCATGCTGCGGAAGTTCTGCTTTTCATGCACGTTGTCGAGCCACAGCCGGATCAGCATACGGTCGTACAGCGCTTCCAGACCGCTGTCGGCCTCCGGCAGTTCGTTGGAGGCGGTGACCAGCAGACGCATCGGGATCGGCTCTTCGCTGTCGCCGTTGCGGAAGCGACGTTCGTTAATGGCGGTGAGCAGCGTATTGAGAATCGCCGGACCGGCTTTCCAGATCTCATCCAGAAAGACAATTTCGGCATCCGGCAGATAGCCTTTGGTCAGACGCTGGTAGCGTCCTTCATCTTTCAGCGCCTGGATCGACAGCGGGCCAAACACCTCTTCAGGCGTGGAAAAACGGGTCATCAGGTATTCAAAGGCACGGGCGTGCTGGAAGGCGTATTTCAGGCGGCGGGCAATCAGGCTCTTGGCGATGCCCGGTGGCCCAAGCAGAAACACGCTTTCGCCGCTCAGCGCTGCCAGCAGGCAGAGACGAATGGCATGATGCCGTTCATACAGCCCTTTCTCCAGGGCATTGCTGAGGCGAGAAATTCTTTCTGCCAAAAGATGGGGTTGAGCCATAATCACATCATTGTCCTTCTGATCCTGGTGCCGTCATATTCTGGCGAGCGCAATACTCTACTGTTTATCATGCGTGAAAGCGTTGATAGCCGTCAGCTTTTTTGTTTCAGAAGGTTGAGGTGAGGCAAATCGCGGGTTTTCAGCGCATTTCGCGCCGATTTTCGGCGAAAAAACGCTGCACAGACGGCGTAATGCCAGACGGTAAAAGTAGGTTTTTTCGGGAATATGTGCATACTGTGCGCTTTTTGATGATCTGAGCGCCGGGCTGAGGCCTGCGCGGCTCCAACAAAAGACAACTTATGAGCTCGGATAAGAAACAGTCCCTTGGCGCAGTCACTCTGGCGGCGATCGGCGTGGTGTATGGCGATATCGGTACCAGCCCGCTCTATACCCTGCGCGAGTGTCTCTCTGGTCAGTTCGGCTTTGGCGTTGAACGCGAGGCGGTGTTTGGCTTTCTGTCGCTGATCTTCTGGCTGCTGATTCTGGTGGTTTCGCTTAAATACATCAGTTATGTGATGCGCGCCGACAACGCCGGTGAAGGCGGGATCCTGACGCTGATGTCACTGGCGGGCCGCAACACCGGCGCACGCGCCACGGCGATTCTGGTGATCATGGGGCTGATTGGCGGCAGCTTCTTCTACGGGGAAGTGGTGATCACGCCGGCGGTATCCGTGCTTTCGGCCATCGAAGGGCTGGAGATCGCCGCGCCGAGCCTTGATAGCTACATTGTGCCGCTGGCGATTGCGGTACTAACGCTGCTGTTTGTGATTCAGAAACACGGCACCGGCATTGTCGGTAAGCTGTTTGCGCCGGTGATGCTGCTGTGGTTCATCATTCTGGCGGTGCTGGGTGCGCGCAGTATCATCAATAATCCCGAGGTGCTGCACGCCATGAACCCATACTGGGCGCTGCACTTCTTTATTCAGTACAAAACGGTATCGTTCTTCGCGCTGGGCGCGGTGGTGCTGGCGATCACCGGCGTTGAAGCGCTGTATGCCGATATGGGCCACTTTGGTAAGTTTCCGATTCGCCTGGCATGGTTTGTGGTGGTGCTGCCGTCGCTGGTGCTCAACTATTTCGGCCAGGGCGCGCTGCTGCTGGAGCATCCGGAGGCCATCAAAAACCCGTTCTTCCTGCTGGCGCCGGACTGGGCGCTGATTCCGATGCTGATTCTCGCGACGCTGGCCACGGTGATCGCCTCGCAGGCGGTGATCTCCGGCGTATTTTCGCTGACGCGCCAGGCGGTGCGTCTTGGCTATCTGCCGCCGATGCGTATTGTGCACACGTCTGAAGAGGAATCCGGCCAGATTTATATTCCGGTGATCAACTGGCTGCTCTATTTCTCGGTGGTGATTGTGATCGTCGGCTTTGAGCACTCCAGCAATCTGGCGGCCGCCTACGGGATTGCGGTGACCGGTACCATGGTGCTGACCGCCATTCTGTGTTCAACGGTGGCGATTCAGAACTGGCACTGGAATCGCTACCTGGTGGTGCTGATTCTCATCGCGATGCTGTGCATCGACGTTTCGCTGTTCTCTGCCAACCTGGTCAAAGTGTTCTCCGGCGGCTGGCTGCCGCTGACGCTGGCGCTGATGATGTTTATCGTGATGACCACGTGGAAGAGCGAGCGCTTCCGCCTGCTGCGTCGTATGCATGAGCATGGCAATTCGCTGGAGGCGATGATCGCCTCGCTGGAGAAATCGCCGCCGGTGCGCGTGCCGGGCACGGCAGTCTACATGTCACGGGCGCTCAATGTCATCCCCTTTGCCATGCTGCATAACCTGAAGCACAACAAGGTGCTGCACGAGCGCGTGGTGCTGCTGACGCTGCGTACCGAAGATGCGCCTTATGTGCACAACGTGCGTCGCGTGACCATTGAGCAGCTGTCGCCCACCTTCTGGCGCGTGGTGGCAAGCTACGGCTGGCGCGAAACGCCGAATGTCGAGGAGATTTTCCACCGCTGCGGCCTCGAAGGGCTCAACTGCCGCATGATGGAAACCTCGTTCTTTATGTCACACGAGTCGCTGATCATCGGCAAACGCCCGTGGTATCTGCGTCTGCGCGGCAAGCTGTTCCTTGCGCTGCAGCGCAACGCCCTGCGCGCGCCGGATCAGTTTGAAATTCCGCCTAACCGGGTAATCGAGCTCGGTACTCAGGTCGAAATCTGACGCATCGCGCGTCACCAGCTGAGGGTGACGCGCAGCCCCTGCGGCTGCACCGCGCTGAAGGTCAGCCGGATGCCGTGCAGCTGAGCCACATTTTTCACAATCGACAAGCCAAGCCCGCTGCCGGTTTGCGCCTGCCCCGGCGGTCGCCAGAAGCGTTCGCCCAGCCGCGCCAGCTGCTCTGCGCTAACGCCCGGTCCGTTATCCACCACCTCCAGCCTGCGCGCGCTGAGCCGCAGCTGAATCTCACTGCCGGACGGTGTGTAGCGCAGCGCGTTATCCAGCAGATTGCGCAGCAGTAAACCCAGCAGCAGTGGATGACCGTTCATCACCGGTTCCGCGTCAGCCGTCAGCGTCAGCCTGGTGTGCTGCGTTGCCGCCTGTGCCTGGTGTTCGGTCACCAGCTGGTGCAGCAACGGTGCGAGGGGGACCGGCTGAAATTCGCTGCGCAGATCGTCCGCTTCGACGCGCGACAGCGTCAGTAGCTGATCGACCAGCCGCGTGGCGCGCAGGATGCCGCTGTCGAGCTGCTGCAGCGCATGGTTACGCATCGCCTCGTCATCGCCGGCCAGCTGGATCACCTCGCTCTGCACGCGCAGCGCTGCCAGCGGGCTGCGCAGCTCGTGCGCCGCATCGGAGGTAAACCGCCGCTCGCGCTGGACCAGCTGTGCCATACGGGCAAACAGGCCATTCAGCGCCGCCACCAGCGGCTTCACCTCCAGCGGCAGGCGTTGCGGCGTCAGCGGGGTGGCATCATCCGGCGCGCGCTGCTGCAGCGATGCAGTCAGGCGTTTCAGCGGACGCAGCTCAAACCACACCAGCGCCAGCAGCAACAGCAGCATCAGCGGCATGGCCACCAGCCACGGCAGCAGGCTGCTCAGTGCCAGATCGCGCGTCATGTCATCACGATATTCCCACTCCTGTCCAACCACCACGCGCCACTGCTTATCGGCTGACGTCAGCCACAGCAGCCGCCAGCGATCGTCATCGCCACGCAGGCGACCATCGTGGAAGCCGTCACGATCCGCTGTAAACTGCAAATCGCGGCCGTTTTCGCCGTCGTTCAGCAGCGGTTTGCCGTCGGCGCTGAACAGCGCAAAGGCCAGCGCGTCGTCATCCTGATCGCCGCGATGGTGGCGCAAAATCGCTTTGGTTTTTGGCAGCGAGGCGGCCTGCAGGCGACTGGCATCCAGCGCCAGCAGGCGTTTGGCGAACAGCATCTGCTGGGTATCAAACAGCTCATTAACGGTGTCGCGCGTCTGCTGCCATGCGCTAAAGGTGGCACTGGCACCACACAGAATAATTAACAGCAGAAAGCCGATGGCCAGCCGCAGGAACAGACTCATTCTGCCGCTCCCAGCGTGTATCCAATACCGTGCACGGTGCGGATGAACTGACTGCCGAGCTTTTTACGCAGATGGTGGATGTGCACTTCGACCGCGTTACTGGAGACGTCGTCGTCCCAGCTGTACAGTTTCTCCTCCAGCTGCGCGCGCGTCAGCACGCGACCGGGATTGCGCAGGAACAGCTCCAGCAGCGCCAGCTCACGGCTTTTCAGGCTGAGCGGTTCGCCATCCAACATCACGCTGTGGCTGCCGGGAGCCATCACCAGCCTGCCGTGACGCAGCTCCGGCTGCAGCTGACCGTGACGGCGACGAATCAGCGCCTGCAGACGCGCGGCCACCTCCGTCAGCGCAAAGGGCTTACACAGATAGTCATCGGCACCGAGCTGCAGGCCCTGCACGCGCTGGTCCAGCGCATCGCGTGCGGTGAGGATCAGCACCGGGACATCCGCGCCCTGCTCACGCCACTGGCGCAGGATGTCCAGCCCGTCACGTTGCGGCAGCGACAGATCCAGCACCACGGCATCCCATGGCGCCGCGTTGAGCGCCTGAAATCCGGCTTCGCCGCTGACAAACCAGTCGACGCTGAAACCCAGTTTGGTCAGGCCGACCTTCAGGCCATCGCCAATCAGCGTATCGTCTTCAATTAATAAAATGCGCATGCGTTTCTCCCGGTTACCTGGGGGTTTATACGAAGCAGATGCGTGCTTGTACAGCGTCATTCGCCCGTTTTAGCTTATTTTTTCCCTCTTTTTTTCCCTTAAGATCCTGTTAAGAACCCTGTGGTGAAATAGCTCCCGTAATCCGCACAGACATGGAAATGAGGTGAAAAATGAAAAAGAGTGCAGCGCTGTTCGCCATTATCGCCCTGGCGGCAACCCCGGTGTTAGCCGCCCAGCAGGGTGGCTTTGTCGACCCTAACGCGCCAGCCGCTCAGGCTAAAGCCGGCGGTTTTAAGGCCGATAACAGCAGTGTGGTGACGGTAAAACAGGCCGAAGAGATGAAGGATGACAGCTGGATCACCGTGCGCGGCCAGCTTGATAAGCAGATCGGCGATGAAGATTATCTGTTCCGCGACAGCAGCGGCAGCATGAAAGTGGAGATCGACCACAAACGCTGGAACGGCCAGACCATTACGCCGAAGGATCAGGTCGAGCTGACCGGCGAACTCGATAAGGATTTCAATTCGATTGAACTGGACGTTAAACAGGTGCGTAAACTGCCCTAACCTCCCCTGCGGAGCCACGTCCTGGGCTCCGCCATCCCGCCAAACTCAAATTTTCCCCGGCCCAGGCGAAACGTTTCGATGGCGATCACATTTCCGTGATGCCGTCATTGAGTTGCCATGTACATTTAATACACTGCCAGACAGCGAAACGTTTCGCTGTGGAGTGGAATAAATGAAAAAAGGTCGCCTGTTAAACGCTGAAGTCTCTCATGTGATTGCCCGCCTCGGGCATACCGATACGCTGACGATTGCCGATGCGGGCTTGCCGATCCCGGCCGGTCCACAGCGCATCGATCTGGCGCTTACGCCCGGTACGCCCGATTTTTTACAGGTGGTGGAGGTCATCACGCAGGAGATGCAGGTTGAGAGCGCCCTGATAGCGGAAGAGATCCAACAACACAATCCGCAACTCCACAGCCAGCTGATCGCCGTGCTCGAAGCCTTGCAACAGCACCAGGGGAATGTCATTAGCGTTCGTTACACCAGCCATGAACAGTTCAAACAACACACTCAGCGCAGTCAGGCGGTCATTCGCAGCGGAGAGTGCTCTCCGTATGCGAATGTCATCCTGAGCGCGGGCGTCACTTTCTGAGGCCGCTATGCAACCGTTATTGCAACTCAGGGGAATTGAAAAATCATTTCCCGGCGTGAAGGCGCTCAACGGCGCGTCGCTGGCGGTTTATCCCGGGCGCGTGATGGCGTTAGTGGGAGAGAACGGCGCGGGCAAATCCACCATGATGAAGGTGCTGACCGGCATCTACAGTATGGACGCCGGTTCGCTGCACTGGCTGGGCAAAGAAGTGACGTTCTCCGGGCCGAAAGCGTCTCAGGAAGCCGGCATCGGCATCATCCATCAGGAGCTGAACCTGATCCCGCAGCTGACCGTCGCGGAGAATATTTTCCTCGGCCGTGAATTCGTTAACCGCTTTGGCCGCATCGACTGGAAACAGATGTATGCCGCGGCGGATGCGCTGTTAAAGCGCCTCAATCTGCGCTTCAGCAGCCACAAGCTGGTGGGCGATCTGTCGATTGGCGACCAGCAAATGGTAGAGATTGCCAAAGTACTCAGCTTCGAGTCGCAGGTCATCATTATGGATGAACCGACCGATGCGCTGACCGATACCGAAACCCTGTCGCTGTTCCGCGTCATCAATGAGCTGAAAGCGCAGGGCTGCGGCATTGTTTATATCTCCCACCGCATGAAAGAGATCTTTGAGATTTGCGATGACGTCACCGTGTTCCGCGACGGCCAGTTTATTGCCGAGCGCGCGGTAAACGATCTGAGCGAAGAGGGCCTGATCGAAATGATGGTTGGCCGCAAGCTTGAGGATCAGTATCCGCATCTCGATCAGACACCGGGCGAGGTGCGGCTGCGGGTCGAGCACGTTAGCGGACCGGGCGTAGAAGATGTCAGCTTTACCCTGCGTAAGAGCGAGATTCTGGGCATTTCCGGTCTGATGGGCGCGGGCCGCACCGAATTAATGAAGGTGCTGTACGGCGCGCTGCCGCGTACGCACGGCAAAGTGACGCTTAACGGCCGCGAGATTGTCACCCGCTCGCCGCAGGACGGCCTGGCCAACGGCATCGTCTATATCTCGGAAGACCGTAAGCGTGACGGGCTGGTGCTCGGGATGTCGGTCAAAGAGAACATGTCGCTGACCGCGCTGCGCTACTTCAGCCGCGCCGATGGCGGCCTGAAGCACGCCGAAGAGCAGCTGGCGGTGGGCGATTTTATTCGCCTGTTCAATGTGAAAACGCCGTCAATGATGCAGCCGATCGGTCTGCTGTCCGGCGGTAATCAGCAAAAAGTGGCGATTGCGCGTGGCCTGATGACGCGCCCGGATGTGCTGATCCTCGACGAGCCGACGCGCGGCGTCGATGTCGGGGCGAAAAAAGAGATCTATCAGTTAATTAACCAGTTTAAAGCCGAAGGGCTGAGCATCATCCTGGTGTCGTCGGAAATGCCGGAAGTGCTGGGCATGAGCGACCGCATTCTGGTGATGCATGAAGGCCATCTGAGTGGCGAATTTTCCCGTGAGCAGGCTACCCAGGAATCCCTGATGGCAGCGGCGGTCGGTAAGCAACACAGCGAGGAGTTAGTTGTATGAGTACCCAAACCTTACCTGCCAGCCGTCGCTGGTTCAGCAAAGCCTGGCTGCTGGAGCAGAAATCGCTGATCGCGCTGATTGTGCTGATCGCGGTGGTTGCCAGCCAGAGCCCGAACTTCTTCACGCTGCCCAACATGTTCAACATCCTGCAGCAGACGTCGGTCAACGCCATCATGGCGGTGGGCATGACGCTGGTGATTCTGACCTCAGGTATCGACCTTTCGGTCGGCTCGCTGCTGGCGCTGACCGGCGCGGTAGCGGCATCGATTGTCGGGCTGGAAGTTAATGCGCTGGTGGCCGTGGCGGCATCGCTGGCGCTCGGTGCCTTTATTGGTGCCATTACCGGTGTGATTGTGGCGCGCGGCAAGGTGCAGGCGTTTATCGCTACGCTGGTGATGATGCTGCTGCTGCGCGGCGTCACCATGGTTTACACCAACGGCAGTCCGATCAACACCGGCTTCAGCGATAACGCCGATCTGTTTGGCTGGTTCGGCATTGGCCGTCCGCTGGGCATTCCGACGCCGGTATGGCTGATGGCGGTGGTGTTCGCGCTGGCGTGGTACATGCTGCATCACACCCGCCTCGGCCGCTATATCTATGCGCTGGGCGGTAACGAAGCGGCCACGCGCCTGTCCGGCATCAACGTTAACCGCGTTAAAGTCATCGTCTATTCGCTGTGCGGCCTGCTGGCGGCACTGGCGGGCACCATCGAAGTGGCGCGTCTCTCTTCCGCGCAGCCGACGGCGGGCACCGGTTATGAACTGGATGCGATTGCCGCAGTAGTGCTGGGCGGGACCAGCCTCGCGGGCGGTAAAGGGCGCATTATGGGCACGCTGATCGGTGCGCTAATTCTCGGCTTCCTCAATAACGGCCTCAACCTGATGGGCGTATCGTCTTACTACCAGATGATTGTCAAAGCCGTCGTCATTCTGCTGGCGGTGCTGGTGGATAACAAAAGCAGTAAGTAACTCTGACCTTCACACAGGATTAAAGAAATGAAAAAGTTAACTGCATTGGCCGTCATCCTTGGCGCCACCCTCAGTGCTGGCGCGATGGCTAAGGATACGATTGCGCTGGTGGTCTCAACCCTGAATAACCCGTTCTTTGTGTCGCTGAAAGATGGCGCACAGAAAGAAGCCGATAAGCTGGGCTATAACCTGGTGGTGCTCGACTCGCAGAACAACCCGGCAAAAGAGCTGGCAAACGTGCAGGATCTCACCGTGCGCGGCACCAAACTGCTGCTGATCAACCCAACGGATTCTGATGCGGTCGGTAACGCCGTGAAAATGGCTAACCAGGCGAACATCCCGGTGATTACGCTGGACCGTATGGCGGCGCAGGGTAAAGTTGTCAGCCACGTGGCGTCTGATAACCGCTTCGGCGGCAAAATGGCCGGCGATTTCATCGCGAAGAAACTGGGCGACGGTGCGAAAATCATCGAGCTGCAGGGCATTGCCGGCACCTCCGCTGCCCGCGAGCGTGGTGAAGGCTTTAAGCAGGCCGCTGATGCACACAAATTCAACGTGCTGGCCAGCCAGCCGGCCGACTTCGACCGTACTAAAGGTCTGAACGTGATGCAGAACCTGCTGCAGGCGCATCCGGACGTGCAGGCAGTTTTTGCCCAGAACGACGAAATGGCGCTGGGCGCGCTGCGTGCGCTGCAGACCGCAGGCAAAACCGACGTGCTGGTGGTGGGCTTTGACGGCACCGCGGACGGCGTGAAGGCGGTAGAATCCGGTAAACTCAGCGCGACCGTTGCACAGATGCCAGACAAGATTGGTATGATTGGCGTCGATACCGCAGATAAAGTTCTGAAGGGCGAAAAAGTGCAGGCGATCAACCCGGTTGACCTGAAACTGGTTACTAAATAAAACCCAAAGAAAAGCATGGCAACGCGCCACCCTCGCGGTGGCGCAACTTCCTGGATAACTCCCTATGAGCAAAAGCGCAAAACTGGCGGTACTCGGCAGCATCAACGCCGACCACATCCTCAACCTCGCCCATTTTCCCCGTCCGGGTGAAACGGTGATCGGGAAACAGTATCAGGTTGCCTTTGGCGGTAAAGGGGCCAACCAGGCCGTCGCGGCTGGCCGTGCCGGCGCTGACATTGCTTTTATTGCCTGCGTGGGTGCAGATGACATCGGCGAACGTATTCGCCAGCAGCTGCAGCAGGACCAGATTGATACCGCTCCGGTGGAAACCGTGGCGCAGGAAGCCACCGGCGTGGCGATGATCTTCGTGAATGGCGAAGGCGAAAATAACATTGGCATCTACTCAGGCGCGAACGCGGCGCTGACGCCAGCCTGTGTGGAGCGCCACCAGCAGGTAATTCGTTCGGCCGATGCGCTGCTGATGCAGCTGGAGTCGCCGCTGGACAGCGTGCTGGCCGCGGCCCGCATCGCGCGCGCCAGTCACACTCAGGTGATCCTCAATCCGGCGCCGGCGACCCAGCTCTCTGATGAGCTGCTGGCGCTGATCGACATTATTACGCCGAATGAAACCGAAGCGGAAATCCTCACCGGCATCGCCGTCAACGACGACGACGACGCGGCGCGGGCAGCCCAGGCGCTGCACGCCAAAGGCATCGATACCGTACTGATTACGCTGGGCCGGCGCGGCGTATGGCTCAGCGAGCAGGGCCAGGGACAGCGTATTCCCGGCTTCAGCGTGCAGGCGGTGGATACCATCGCTGCCGGTGATACCTTCAACGGGGCCTTCATTACCGCGCGGCTGGAAGGCGTGGCGATGCAGGATGCGGTTCGCTTTGCCCATGCGGCGGCAGCCATTGCCGTGACGCGCCCGGGCGCACAGCCCTCAGTGCCATGGCGCACTGAGATTGACGCATTCCTGCAGCAACAGGGTTAAGCGCTTGGCTACCATGAAAGATGTCGCCCGTCTGGCGGGCGTCTCCACCTCCACCGTTTCGCACGTTATCAACAACAACCGTTTTGTTAGCGAACAGGTGCGCGACAGAGTGGAACAGGCGATTCGCGAATTAAACTACGCGCCGTCGGCGCTGGCGCGCAGCCTGAAGATCAAGCAAACGCGCACCATTGGCATGTTACTGACCGCCAGCAGCAACCCGTTCTACTCGGAGGTGGTGCGCGGTGTAGAGAACAGCTGCTATGAACGCGGCTACAGCCTGATTCTGTGCAATACCGAAGGCGATGAAGAGCGCATGAATCGCAGCCTTGAAACGCTGATGCAGAAGCGCGTGGATGGCCTGCTGATGATGTGCACGGAAACCCATCTGCCCTCCGCCGACATCCTTAATCGCTATCCTTCGGTGCCGATGGTGATGATGGACTGGGCGCCGTTTGAAGGGCGCGGCGATATTATTCAGGATAACGCGCTGCTGGGCGGCGAACTGGCTACGCAGTATCTGATTGATCGCGGTTACACCCGCATCGCCTGTATTGCCGGGCCGCTGGATAAAACCCCGGCGCGCCTGCGTCTGGACGGTTTTCATCAGGCGATGGCTGCCAGTGGGCTGGCGGTGCCGCCGGGCTATGTGGTGGACGGCGATTTCGAGTTTCAGGGCGGTTTTAACGCCATGAATCAGCTGCTGGCGCTCGATCCGCCACCGCAGGCGGTGTTTACCAGCAACGATGCGATGGCGGTAGGCGTCTATCACGCCCTGTATCAGGCGGGACTGCGCGTGCCGCAGGATATGGCGGTGATGGGCTATGACAACATTGAGCTGGCGCGCTATCTGACGCCACCGCTTAGTACCATTCATCAGCCGAAAGATGAACTGGGCGAGCTGGCCATTGATACGCTGATTCATCGTATGAGCGATCCCGACGCCAGCCAGCAAACGCTGGTGCTGACGCCGGAGCTGGTGGAGCGCGGTTCGGTTTAACTGCTTTTACGCGTTTTCTCGCGGTTGGCGATCAGGTTACGGCCATCCCCCGGCCGTAACATCAGAAACGCCAGCGCCGACAGCACGGTAATCACGCCCATGGTAAAGAAGGTGGCGTGGAATTGCTGCACCGTGGTGCTCTCAAAATCCTGGTAAAAGCGCAGCACGGCGGCGCTGACCGCCACGCCAAAACTGATCGACACCTGCTGCGTTACCGCCAGCACGCTATTGCCGCCGCTGGCGTTCTCATCATTCAAATCCGCCAGCGTGATGGTATTCATGGCGGTAAACTGGGTGGACATCGCCATGCCCAGTACAAACAGCGCCACCAGCAGCATGATGATGCTTCCGTCCGGCGACTGCAGCGCGAAGCTGGCGACCAGCACGCCGATGATAACCGTAATGCCCACCAGCGTTTTACGATAGCCAAAGCGGCGCAGCACCTGGGTGACGGTGGATTTAGCCAGCAGCGAGCCAATCGCCGTGGGGCCCATCATGCAGCCGGCGATGATCGCCGGATAGCCAAATCCTACCTGTAACATCAGCGGCATCAGGAACGGAATACAGCCAGTACCGAGACGCGCGGCAATATTACCGATAATCCCGACGGAGAACGTGCGTGTCTTAAACATCGGCAGACTAATCAGCGGAGCCGGATGGCGGCGCGCATGCATAATATAGAGCAGCAGCAATACCACGCCGCTGACCAGCACCAGCACCGCCTGCCACGGCGATACGATACGCTCGCCAAACAGCTCGATGCCGATGGAGATCAGCACCAGACCAAAACCAAACAGCATAAAGCCGCCGAAATCGAAGCGGCGTTTTGGCGTGGTGAAGTCCGGCATATATTTGCGCGCATAGAAGATGCCGGCGATGCCGATAGGAATATTAATCAGGAAGATCCAGTGCCAGCTGGCGTAGGTGACCAGCAAACCACCGAGCATAGGGCCAAGAATCGGTCCGACCAGGCCGGGCATGGTGACGAAGTTGAGTACCGGCAGCAGTTCGCTGCGCGGATAGGCGCGCAGCAGCGCCAGACGCGCTACCGGCATCATCATTGCTCCGCCAACGCCTTGCACCACGCGCGAAACCACCAGCATGCTCAGCGATCCGGACAGCGCACAGGCCAGCGACCCAAGCGTGAACAGGGAAACCGCCACGATAAACACCTTACGCGTGCCAAAGCGATCGGCCAGCCAGCCGCTGACCGGAATCAACATCGCGACCGTGAGCGTATAACTGATGACGGCGGACTGCATGGCGAGTGGGGAACGTTCAAGGCTGGTGGCAATGGCGGGAAGCGCGGTATTCAGGATGGTGGCGTCGAGAGCCTGCATAAAAAACGCCATGGCGGCGATCCAGGGCAGGCCGGCCATACTGCGCGCGGAGCGAATCATTGAAAATCCTTCTTGAAGAAAATCGGTCAGCAAAGAGCGTAAGTTAAACAGGATAGCATCGGTCGCTGCGACGATGGCGCTGATTTGTGCCGCTGTGAGAGCTGATTTGCCTGATTATTAGTCGGGAAATGTCTGTTTTTACCGCGTTCGTATAAAAAAGTAGCTTTCAGTCAATTTTTTTCAGGAAATGCTTGTCACTTCAGATTAACTCCCTATAATGCGCCACCACTGAGACGGCAAAGCGGCAACGCAGGCGGCTCAGCAGGGCGTGAAGCGATTCACCCCGCCGGAGAAAAAACGCTGAAAAAAGTGTTTGACTCTGAAGGAGGAAAGCGTAATATACGCCACCTCGCGACAGCAGGCCGAACGCCGCGTCGCACCGCTCTTTAACAATTTATCAGACAATCTGTGTGGGCACTCGCAGGATTGATATCACAAGCCTACGGGCTTTAAAAAATATCAAGTCTTTGCTGAGTGAACACGTAATTCATTACGAAGTTTAATTCACAGAGCATCGCTGCACTCGTTGCAGCAAATCAAACTTTAAATTGAAGAGTTTGATCATGGCTCAGATTGAACGCTGGCGGCAGGCCTAACACATGCAAGTCGAACGGCAGCACAGAAGAGCTTGCTCTTTGGGTGGCGAGTGGCGGACGGGTGAGTAATGTCTGGGAAACTGCCCGATGGAGGGGGATAACTACTGGAAACGGTAGCTAATACCGCATAACGTCGCGAGACCAAAGTGGGGGACCTTCGGGCCTCACACCATCGGATGTGCCCAGATGGGATTAGCTAGTAGGTGGGGTAATGGCTCACCTAGGCGACGATCCCTAGCTGGTCTGAGAGGATGACCAGCCACACTGGAACTGAGACACGGTCCAGACTCCTACGGGAGGCAGCAGTGGGGAATATTGCACAATGGGCGCAAGCCTGATGCAGCCATGCCGCGTGTATGAAGAAGGCCTTCGGGTTGTAAAGTACTTTCAGCGGGGAGGAAGGCGGTGAGGTTAATAACCTCGCCGATTGACGTTACCCGCAGAAGAAGCACCGGCTAACTCCGTGCCAGCAGCCGCGGTAATACGGAGGGTGCAAGCGTTAATCGGAATTACTGGGCGTAAAGCGCACGCAGGCGGTCTGTTAAGTCAGATGTGAAATCCCCGGGCTTAACCTGGGAACTGCATTTGAAACTGGCAGGCTTGAGTCTCGTAGAGGGGGGTAGAATTCCAGGTGTAGCGGTGAAATGCGTAGAGATCTGGAGGAATACCGGTGGCGAAGGCGGCCCCCTGGACGAAGACTGACGCTCAGGTGCGAAAGCGTGGGGAGCAAACAGGATTAGATACCCTGGTAGTCCACGCCGTAAACGATGTCGACTTGGAGGTTGTGCCCTTGAGGCGTGGCTTCCGGAGCTAACGCGTTAAGTCGACCGCCTGGGGAGTACGGCCGCAAGGTTAAAACTCAAATGAATTGACGGGGGCCCGCACAAGCGGTGGAGCATGTGGTTTAATTCGATGCAACGCGAAGAACCTTACCTGGCCTTGACATCCAGAGAACTTAGCAGAGATGCTTTGGTGCCTTCGGGAACTCTGAGACAGGTGCTGCATGGCTGTCGTCAGCTCGTGTTGTGAAATGTTGGGTTAAGTCCCGCAACGAGCGCAACCCTTATCCTTTGTTGCCAGCGGCTCGGCCGGGAACTCAAAGGAGACTGCCGGTGATAAACCGGAGGAAGGTGGGGATGACGTCAAGTCATCATGGCCCTTACGGCCAGGGCTACACACGTGCTACAATGGCGCATACAAAGAGAAGCGACCTCGCGAGAGCAAGCGGACCTCATAAAGTGCGTCGTAGTCCGGATTGGAGTCTGCAACTCGACTCCATGAAGTCGGAATCGCTAGTAATCGTAGATCAGAATGCTACGGTGAATACGTTCCCGGGCCTTGTACACACCGCCCGTCACACCATGGGAGTGGGTTGCAAAAGAAGTAGGTAGCTTAACCTTCGGGAGGGCGCTTACCACTTTGTGATTCATGACTGGGGTGAAGTCGTAACAAGGTAACCGTAGGGGAACCTGCGGTTGGATCACCTCCTTACCTGAAGATACCTTCCCGCGAAGTGCTCACACAGATTGTCTGATAGAAAAGTAACGAGCAGGACGGCTGCGAAGTCGTGACACTTTGTGTCCCCTTCGTCTAGCGGTTAGGACTCCGCCCTTTCACGGCGGCAACAGGGGTTCGAATCCCCTAGGGGACGCCACTGCTTGGTGACAGGTGAAAGGTGTCTCCACAGAATATCTCAAAACTGACGGTAACGTCGTGTTTGAGATATTGCTCTTTAACAATCCGGAACAAGCTGAAAATTTGAAACGACGCGTCGTGTTCATTCTCCGTAATAAGAATGAAATTTACGATGCGTTCGGGTCTCTCAAATGCTTGCAGTCTGCAGCGTTGCAAAACGCCTGTGGGTTGTGAGGTTAAGCGACTAAGCGTACACGGTGGATGCCCTGGCAGTCAGAGGCGATGAAGGACGTGCTAATCTGCGAAAAGCGACGGTAAGGTGATATGAACCGCTACAGCCGTCGATGTCCGAATGGGGAAACCCAATGCACTTGTGCATTATCGTTTGATGAATACATAGTCAAACGAGGCGAACCGGGGGAACTGAAACATCTAAGTACCCCGAGGAAAAGAAATCAACCGAGATTCCCCCAGTAGCGGCGAGCGAACGGGGAGCAGCCCAGGACCTGAATCAGCTTGTGCATCAGTGGAAGCGTCTGGAAAGTCGCGCGATACCGGGTGACAGCCCCGTACACGAAGATGCATAAGTTGTGAGTCCGACGAGTAGGGCGGGACACGTGGTATCCTGTCTGAACATGGGGGGACCATCCTCCAAGGCTAAATACTCCTGACTGACCGATAGTGAACCAGTACCGTGAGGGAAAGGCGAAAAGAACCCCGGCGAGGGGAGTGAAACAGAACCTGAAACCGTGTACGTACAAGCAGTGGGAGCACCTTCGGGTGTGACTGCGTACCTTTTGTATAATGGGTCAGCGACTTATATTCTGTAGCAAGGTTAACCGCATAGGGGAGCCGAAGGGAAACCGAGTCTTAATTGGGCGTTAAGTTGCAGGGTATAGACCCGAAACCCGGTGATCTAGCCATGGGCAGGTTGAAGGTTGGGTAACACTAACTGGAGGACCGAACCGACTAATGTTGAAAAATTAGCGGATGACTTGTGGCTGGGGGTGAAAGGCCAATCAAACCGGGAGATAGCTGGTTCTCCCCGAAAGCTATTTAGGTAGCGCCTCGTGAACTCATCTCCGGGGGTAGAGCACTGTTTCGGCTAGGGGGCCATCCCGGCTTACCAACCCGATGCAAACTGCGAATACCGGAGAATGTTATCACGGGAGACACACGGCGGGTGCTAACGTCCGTCGTGAAGAGGGAAACAACCCAGACCGCCAGCTAAGGTCCCAAAGTCATGGTTAAGTGGGAAACGATGTGGGAAGGCACAGACAGCCAGGATGTTGGCTTAGAAGCAGCCATCATTTAAAGAAAGCGTAATAGCTCACTGGTCGAGTCGGCCTGCGCGGAAGATGTAACGGGGCTAAACCATGCACCGAAGCTGCGGCAGCGACGCTTAGGCGTTGTTGGGTAGGGGAGCGTTCTGTAAGCCGCTGAAGGTGTGCTGTGAGGCACGCTGGAGGTATCAGAAGTGCGAATGCTGACATAAGTAACGATAAAGCGGGTGAAAAGCCCGCTCGCCGGAAGACCAAGGGTTCCTGTCCAACGTTAATCGGGGCAGGGTGAGTCGACCCCTAAGGCGAGGCTGAAAAGCGTAGTCGATGGGAAACAGGTTAATATTCCTGTACTTGGTGTTACTGCGAAGGGGGGACGGAGAAGGCTAGGTTATCCGGGCGACGGTTGTCCCGGTTTAAGCGTGCAGGTGTGAAGACCAGGCAAATCCGGTCTTCTTTAACACTGAGGCGTGACGACGAGCCGCTACGGCGGTGAAGTAACTGATGCCCTGCTTCCAGGAAAAGCCTCTAAGCTCCAGGTAACACGAAATCGTACCCCAAACCGACACAGGTGGTCAGGTAGAGAATACCAAGGCGCTTGAGAGAACTCGGGTGAAGGAACTAGGCAAAATGGTGCCGTAACTTCGGGAGAAGGCACGCTGGCGCGTAGGTGAAGGGACTTGCTCCCGGAGCCGAGGCCAGTCGAAGATACCAGCTGGCTGCAACTGTTTATTAAAAACACAGCACTGTGCAAACACGAAAGTGGACGTATACGGTGTGACGCCTGCCCGGTGCCGGAAGGTTAATTGATGGGGTTATCCGCAAGGAGAAGCTCTTGATCGAAGCCCCGGTAAACGGCGGCCGTAACTATAACGGTCCTAAGGTAGCGAAATTCCTTGTCGGGTAAGTTCCGACCTGCACGAATGGCGTAATGATGGCCAGGCTGTCTCCACCCGAGACTCAGTGAAATTGAAATCGCTGTGAAGATGCAGTGTACCCGCGGCAAGACGGAAAGACCCCGTGAACCTTTACTATAGCTTGACACTGAACATTGAGCCTTGATGTGTAGGATAGGTGGGAGGCTTTGAAGCGTGGACGCCAGTCTGCGTGGAGCCAACCTTGAAATACCACCCTTTAATGTTTGATGTTCTAACGTAGGCCCGTAATCCGGGCTGCGGACAGTGTCTGGTGGGTAGTTTGACTGGGGCGGTCTCCTCCCAAAGCGTAACGGAGGAGCACGAAGGTTGGCTAATCCTGGTCGGACATCAGGAGGTTAGTGCAATGGCATAAGCCAGCTTGACTGCGAGAGTGACGGCTCGAGCAGGTGCGAAAGCAGGTCATAGTGATCCGGTGGTTCTGAATGGAAGGGCCATCGCTCAACGGATAAAAGGTACTCCGGGGATAACAGGCTGATACCGCCCAAGAGTTCATATCGACGGCGGTGTTTGGCACCTCGATGTCGGCTCATCACATCCTGGGGCTGAAGTAGGTCCCAAGGGTACGGCTGTTCGCCGTTTAAAGTGGTACGCGAGCTGGGTTTAGAACGTCGTGAGACAGTTCGGTCCCTATCTGCCGTGGGCGCTGGAGAATTGAGGGGGGTTGCTCCTAGTACGAGAGGACCGGAGTGAACGCACCGCTGGTGTTCGGGTTGTCATGCCAATGGCACTGCCCGGTAGCTAAGTGCGGAAGAGATAAGTGCTGAAAGCATCTAAGCACGAAACTTGCCCCGAGATGAGTTCTCCCTGACCCCTTGAGGGTCCTGAAGGGACGTTGAAGACGACGACGTTGATAGGCCGGGTGTGTAAGCGCAGCGATGCGTTGAGCTAACCGGTACTAATGACCCGTGAGGCTTAACCTTACAACGCCAGAGGCGTTTTGGTCTGAGAGACCGGAAATTTTCAGCTTGTGACGGAAAAATTAGCGGAAACGAAAGATTTTGCGCTGAGGCGAGGCGGCAGGCCGAAGGGAAGGAAGGAGCATACACGAGTATGTGACTGACTTTACGAGGGCGGCCAACGCGGCATCAGTGAAAAAGATTCGTTTCGTGCACAAAGAATTTGCCTGGCGGCAACAGCGCGGTGGTCCCACCTGACCCCATGCCGAACTCAGAAGTGAAACGCCGTAGCGCCGATGGTAGTGTGGGGCCTCCCCATGCGAGAGTAGGGAACTGCCAGGCATCAAACCAGTGAAGAAGCCCCGGACGAGAGTCCGGGGCTTTTTTACGTCCGTACTCCGGCAAATTTCCCGCCAAAAACCGTGTGATTAGCGGTTTTTTAGCCATTGAACAATATACTCTGCAACCTGATCAGGCTGATTAATATCCAGCACCGGTACCTGAAGCGCTAACGCTTCATCCGTCGCTACGGCAATCACCCAGTCGTCCAGCAATTCATCAATTTCCCCCTTAACGCCGCGCCGCCACAACACCATCCTGGGTACAGGTTCCTGTTTAAACCCTTCGACCAGCACCAGGTCCAGCGATGCAACGTCCATACGGCCTGCCAGCTGCGCTAAACTAAGCGGCTGCTGCGGCGTTTCGCACATTAACGCCCAGCGTTGTTCGCTGGCGACGATCACCTGATCGGCTCCCGCTTTGCGCAGCAGATAACTGTCTTTTCCCGGCGTATCGATGTCCATCTGATGATGGGTATGCTTGATCAGCCCGGGGCGAATGCCCTGCGCTCTCAGTAGCGGAATCACCTGTTGTAACAGGGTGGTTTTGCCGGTGCCACTCCAGCCCACCACCGCCAGTAACGGCACACTCATCACGCACTTTCCTCATTAACCAAATCGTCAGGCGTATTGATATTGCGGAAGGCGGCTTCATCATCATCAAACAGTACGCCGTGTCCGCCATGTTCTCGCATGAACTGCATCAGACGACGTTCTCCGCGCAGCAGCCACGCTTCCAGATCATCGGCCAGCGCACGATGCACCAGGGCCAGCGCCGGATGATCACGCTGACCCGATGTCACCCACACGGCGGCGGCTGCACCACGCTGCTGCCACAGCCGTGCAACAAAATCCTGCGGTAGCCACGGCGTATCGCAGGCGCAAAACGCCACCCATTCGGTCTGGCTGTGCCGCAGGCCGCTGAGCATGCCTGCCAGCGGACCGGGATAATCAGGCAGCGAATCACGAATCACCTGACAGCCACTTGCCTGATAACGATCAATGTTACGGTTGGCGCTAATCAACACAATATTGACCTGCGGCTGTAAACGCTGCAGAACGTGCTGATAAAGCGGTTTGCCCTGTAATGGCAGCAAGCCCTTATCCTGACCTCCCATACGGCTGCCTTGCCCGCCTGCGAGGATCACACCGGTAAATGCGGTCATCTTCGTCTCCCTGTTTATTCTGGACGATACTTAACTCGCGGTAGCGAACCACCTGCGCAAAGGAATCAATGATGAAATATCACCGACTCAATGAACTGCTCGAACTGCTGCAGCCTGCCTGGCAGCAAGAACCCGATCTCAACCTGCTGGCATTTTTACAAAAACTGGCGCAGGAATCAGGTTTCAGTGGCCCATTAAGTGAATTAAGCGATGACGTATTGATTTACCATCTCAAAATGCGTGATGCCGGTAGTCAGGCTGTGATTCCGGGTCTGAAGAAAGATTATGAAGTGGACTTCAAAAGCGCGCTATTACGTGCGCGCGGTGTGATCAAGGATGATGAGTAGTGTTATCCTTGCGCGTTCAACGCACAGGTAACACACAGGCACAATGATGAGCGAAGCCGCTTTTAATTTTCAGACGCTGAATCCCGACGTCATCCTCGATGCGCTCTGGGATGCCGGTCTGCGGGTCGAGTCCGGCTTAACCGCCCTGAACAGCTACGAAAACCGCGTCTATCAGTTCAGCGATGAGGATAAGCGACGCTATGTCGCTAAGTTCTATCGTCCGCAACGCTGGAGCGCCGCGCAGATCGCTGAAGAGCATCGCTTTGCTCAGGATCTGCTGGACGATGAAGTGCCGGTTGCCGCGCCGCTGGCGCTGCAGGGCAATACGCTCAATCAGCACGCTGGCTTTATGTTCGCGGTGTTTCCCAGCCTCGGTGGCCGGCAGTATGAAACTGACAATGAAGAGCAGATGGAATGGGTGGGACGTTTCCTTGGCCGTATCCATCAAACCGGACGCCACAGCCCGTTCCGCCAGCGGCCCACTCTGGGCCTGCAGGAGTATGTGGTTGAGCCACGTCTGCAGCTGGAACAGAGCGCGCTGGTGCCCGCCTCGCTGAAGGATGCGCTACTGAATGCGTTAGATAAACTCAGCGCCACGCTGCAGCAGAGCTGGCACAGCCAGTGGCAACCGCTCCGGCTGCACGGTGACTGCCATCCCGGCAATATTCTGTGGTGCGATGGGCCGATGTTTGTCGATCTCGATGACGCGCGCACCGGTCCGGCTGTGCAGGATTTGTGGATGCTGGTGAACGGCAGCCGTCAGGAGCAATTGATCCAGTGGGATATTTTGCTGGAAGCGTATAACGAATTTGGTGATTTCGATTTACACGAATTGACACTGATTGAGTCTTTACGCGCCATGCGCATGGTTTATTATCTGGCCTGGGTGGTACGCCGCTGGCAGGATCCCGCTTTTCCGCGCGCCTTCCCCTGGATGACCGATGAGGACTTCTGGCGCCGGCAGATTGCACTATTTATCGAGCAGGAAAGGCTGTTACACGAACCGCCGTTACAGCTTAGCCCGCAATTTTAATGAAGTACTCAGGAGATGTTCTCACGATGAAAAAGATTTGGTTTGCGCTGGTAGGTTTGATGCTGGCATTTAGCGCCTCAGCGGCACAGTTCAACGACGGTAAACAGTACGTTACGCTGCCAAAACCGGTCGCCGGTGAGCCGCAGGTTATGGAATTCTTCTCCTTCTTCTGCCCGCACTGCTACCAGTTTGAACGCATTTACCACGTCAGCGATGCGGTGAGAAAGAATCTGCCAGCGGATACCAAAGTGACCAAATATCACGTTGATTTCCTCGGCGGCGACTTCGGTCCGGTGGTCACGCATGCGTGGGCAGTGGCAATGGCGCTGGGTGTGGAAGATAAAGTGACCGCACCGATTTTCGACGGCATCCAGAAGACCCAGACCATTACCGACGCAGCCAGCCTGAAAGAAACCTTCATTAAAGCAGCGGGTATCACCTCTGAAGATTACGATGCAGCGTGGAACAGCTTCGCCGTGAAGGCGCTGGTTGCACAGCAGCAGAAAGCGGCCTCGGATGTTAATCTGCAGGGCGTACCGGCGATTTTCGTTAACGGCAAATACATGGTTAACAACGGTGGCCTGGACACCAGCTCAATGGATAACTTCGTGGCGGATTATGCCAACGTCGTGAAATTCCTGGTTGAGAAAAAGTAATTAAGCGCTGAAAACGCGATGGCTTATGCTGTAGCGGCGCGGTTATCACCCGCCGCTCCAGTGAAACCAACCCACACCACATCCTTAATTCACTGAGCCATTCATCCCTCACCGCCAGCGTTTTTGATTACCCTTTCGCTTAATATCCACATAGACGATCGCCTTTTTAAAAAGGTGTTACGTATCACGGCAAGATTATAACTGACTGATTGTAAAAACATTTTAATCGTAAAATGATTGCAATTAACGTAAATAACAATACGTTATGAATTTTACGCACAAAGTTATCCACAAGATGATCCTTGCGATCCGCGCCGCGTAACCGCGAAAAAGATCCTCACTTTCTGCTGTTACTTCAACATTGTTCGCTGGTTGTGGCATCCTTATAACCCTGATTATCGCAACGAAGAAAATACAAACCTATGGCGCAAATTGCAGAAAATCCCCTGATTCTGGTAGATGGCTCTTCCTACCTCTACCGTGCATATCATGCCTTTCCGCCGCTGACCAACAGTGCGGGTGAGCCAACCGGCGCCATGTATGGTGTGCTCAACATGCTGAAAAGCCTGCTGATGCAGTATCAACCCAGCCATGTGGCTGTGGTCTTCGATGCCAAAGGCAAAACGTTCCGCGATGAGCTGTTTGAAAATTACAAATCGCATCGTCCACCGATGCCGGACGATTTACGCGCGCAAATCGCGCCGCTGCACGAGATGGTAAAAGCCATGGGGCTGCCGCTGCTGGCGGTGTCCGGCGTGGAAGCCGATGACGTAATCGGCACGCTGGCGCTGGAAGCGGAAAAGCAGGGGCGTGCGGTGCTGATCAGTACCGGCGATAAAGACATGGCGCAGCTGGTGACGCCGGGCATTACCCTGATTAACACCATGACCAACACCGTGCTCGGTCCGGAAGAAGTCGAGCAGAAATACGGAGTACCGCCTTCGCTGATTATCGATTTCCTCGCCATGATGGGCGACAGCTCGGATAACATCCCGGGCGTTCCGGGCGTGGGCGAGAAAACCGCACAGGCGCTGCTGCAGGGGCTGGGCGGCATGCATTCCATCTACGACAACCTTGATAAAGTGGCCGGCCTCTCCTTCCGTGGAGCAAAAACCATGGCGGCGAAGCTGGAGCAGAATCGCGATGTGGCGTTTCTCTCCTACCAGCTGGCGACCATCAAAACCGATGTGGAACTGGAACTGGCCTGCGAGCAGCTGACGGTTAACGAGCCTGACGTTGAAGCATTGCAGACGCTGTTTAGCCGCTATGAATTCAAACGCTGGCTAGCCGATCTGCAGGAAGGAAAATGGCTGCAGGGTAAAAAGAGTAATAGCCAGGCGCAGAAATCGCTGCCGGATGAACCCGTCGTGGCCGCAGCGGAAACGGTCAGCGTGCTGTCATCCGACGGCTATGTCACCATCCTCGACGAGGCGACCTTTGCCGACTGGCTGAAAAAACTGCAAAGCGCCGACGTGTTTGCTTTTGACCTGGAAACCGATTCGCTGGATACCCTGAGCGCCAATATTGTCGGCATTGCCTTCGCCGTGGCACCGGGCGAGGCCGCTTACCTGCCGGTGGCGCATGACTATCTTGACGCGCCACCGCAGCTGGATCGCGCCGCGGTGCTGAAGCAGCTGAAACCGCTGCTGGAGGACAGTAAAGCAGCGAAGGTCGGGCAGAATCTGAAGTACGATCGTGGCGTACTGAAAAATTACGATATTGAGCTGAACGGCATCAAATTCGACACCATGCTGGAGTCTTACTGCCTGAACAGCGTCGGCGGCAAGCATGACATGGACAGCCTGGCGGCCCGCTGGCTTAACCACAAAACCGTCACTTTCGAAGAAATCGCCGGTAAAGGTAAAAATCAGCTCACCTTCAATCAGATCGCGCTTGAGCAGGCGGCGCACTATGCGGCAGAAGACGCTGACGTCACGCTGCAGCTGCACCTGCAGATGTGGCCGAAGCTGGAGCAGGAAGCCGGTCCGAAGCAGGTATTCGAGGCGATTGAGATGCCGCTGGTGACGGTCATTTCCCGCGTAGAGCGCAACGGTGTGCTGATCGATCAGAATATCCTCGCGAAACATTCGCAGGAGCTGACCACGCGTCTGGCCGAGCTGGAGCAGAAGGCGCATGAGCTGGCCGGCGAGCCTTTCAACCTCTCCTCCACCAAACAGCTGCAAACCATTCTGTTTGAGAAGCAGGGGATTAAGCCGACGAAGAAAACGCCGGGCGGCGCGCCATCGACCAGTGAAGAAGTGCTGGCTGAGCTGGCGCTCGACTATCCGCTGCCGAAAGTGATTCTTGAGCATCGCGGCCTGTCGAAGCTGAAATCCACTTACACCGATAAGCTGCCGCAGATGATCAATCCGATCACCGGCCGGGTACACACCTCTTATCACCAGGCGGTGACGGCCACCGGACGACTCTCCTCGACCGACCCGAACCTGCAAAACATTCCGGTGCGCAACGAAGAGGGGCGGCGCATTCGTCAGGCGTTTATTGCGGGCGCGGATAAGCGCATCGTGGCCGCCGACTATTCGCAGATTGAGCTGCGAATTATGGCGCACCTGTCGCAGGACAAAGGCCTGCTGGATGCGTTCGCGCAGGGTGAGGATATCCACCGCGCCACGGCGTCCGAAGTGTTTGGTGTGGCGCTGAGCAAGGTTTCCGGTGAGCAGCGCCGCAGTGCGAAAGCAATCAACTTCGGACTGATTTATGGCATGAGCGCATTTGGTTTGTCGCGTCAGCTGAACATTGGTGCCGGCGAAGCGAAGAAGTACATGGATCTCTACTTTGAGCGCTATCCGGGCGTGCTGCGTTATATGGAAGCGACGCGCGCGCAAGCCGCGGATAAGGGATATGTCGAGACGCTGGATGGGCGTCGTCTGTGGCTGCCGGACATCAACTCCAGCAATGCCATTCGCCGTAAAGCTGCCGAGCGTGCGGCGATCAACGCACCGATGCAGGGCACCGCGGCGGACATCATCAAACGTGCCATGATCGCTGTTGACGGCTGGCTGCTGCAGCAGAACAGTGACGAGGTGAAAATGATCATGCAGGTACACGATGAACTGGTATTTGAGATCCACAAAGATGCCGTCGCAGGTGCCAGCCAGACGATCCGCGAACTGATGGAGAACAGCATGAAGCTGGATGTACCGCTGCAGGTTGAAGTGGGAACCGGCGATAACTGGGATCAGGCGCACTAAGGGCCTGTTGCCCGCCACAGATACTGGTGGCGGGCAGCGTCATAAGAAAAAAGTTTACTTAATCGGTTCAGCCGGTCATCAAAACTGCCGGTAAAATACAGGTTAAGTAACTGCTTATCGGCTAAGCATTTTTTTGGTAATTAAACTACATGCCATGCGCGAAAATGTGACGAAGCTGGTAAAAAAGATGTCGAATTCTGAAACTTAACAACAAAAAACCCTTTGTTGGTCAGAAAAAATCGGGTAAAGTTCATCGCGTAGGGTACAGAGGTAAGATGTTCTATCTTTCAGACCTTTTACTTCACGTAATCGGATTTGGCTGAATATTAGCCGCCCCAGTCATTTATGACTGGGGCGTTTTTTATTGGGCTTTTTCTGAAAAAAAAGCGGACGCAAAGGCCCGCTCTGGCGCTACTCTGACAGCGCTTCACCGTCGCCTTCCTGCGCCGGAGTCAGCTCGCTAAACCAGGTATCAAGTTTCTGACGCAGCTTATCGACGCCCAGTTTTTTCAGCGATGAGAACATCTCGACCTGGACATCGCCCATAAATGCCAGCGATGCCTCACGCACCATGTTCAGCTGCGCTTTACGGGCACCGGAAGCCAGCTTGTCGGCTTTAGTCAGCAGAATCATAACCGGGATACCGCTCTGCACCGCCCACTCAACCATTTGCTGATCGAGATCTTTAAGCGGATGGCGGATATCCATCAGTACCACCAGTCCTTTCAGGGCCTGACGTTTCTGCAAATATTCACCCAGCGCGCGCTGCCATTTACGCTTCATCTCTTCCGGGACTTCCGCATAACCGTAACCCGGTAAATCCACCAGGCGTTTGCCTTCAACCACTTCAAACAGGTTAATCAGCTGCGTGCGGCCTGGTGTTTTACTGGTACGCGCCAGGCTTTTCTGGTTGGTCAGGGTATTCAGCGCGCTGGATTTGCCTGCATTTGAGCGCCCGGCAAAGGCAACTTCAATGCCCGTATCCGCCGGTAGATGACGAATATCCGGCGCGCTGAGCATGAAATGGGTGACGTGATAGTTCAAAGCAGACAATGTAAAACTCCAGCAGAATGATCGGGCAATGGCGCTGATTATACCTGTTATGGCGCAAAAGTGCCCGACAGGCGTCTTAACGCGCCATTTTGTAAGAGATCGCCGCTAACTGCTACCAGTGATGACGGATTCATGCAACGTTCATTCTCTATAATACTGTTTATTTTCATTTGCTTACGTTAAACATGAAAAAGACCGCTCTAAATTAGAGACAAGTCTCACTTGTTCAATTTACTGTTTGGTCTACATTTGTTGTCAGTGCACGGCAGCACCCATCAGGATGATGAGCTCAGGAGCGTCGGGGATGACCGCGAGCATGGCAGGAGAGCGATTCAGGCAGGAATCGGACAGGGACAGGGATTACTCGCAGGAGCGATGTGGCGATGGAGCAACCGGGACGTTGTGAGCCGTAAAGGATTTGACGCGTGTTTCCTTCGTATGAAGGTGCGAAATAAGGCGATAGCACAGGCTATCGCCTTTTTTCTTTGTCATCTTTCTGCTAGATTTCGCCGCAATTCTATACTGAACTCACCAGGCATCGCCGAGACCGAACACATGAAGCAACCTGCACCAGCCCAGCGTGGCAAACCTGCTGCTAAAGCGAAACGCAAATCGCGTGAAGAACTGAACCAGGAAGCCCGCGATCGCAAGCGCGATAAAAAGCACAGCGGCCACAAATCCGGCAGCCGCGCCAACCCGGAAACGCAGAGCGCCGGTAAAGGGCACAGCCAAAAGAGCGCCGATCCGCGCGTGGGCAGCAAAAAGCCAGTCGCGCTGGTGGCGGACGGCAAAACTCTGCCTGAAAAGAAAGTGGCGAAGCCAAAGCCCAAAGCCGAAAAAGTGCGCCTGACGCCGCAGGAAGAGCTGGCGAAGCTGGAGAACGATGAGCGTCTCGACACGCTGCTCGATCGCCTTGAGAGCGGCGAAACCCTGAGCGCAGAAGATCAGGCGTGGCTGGATGAGACGCTGGATCGCATCGACGAGCTGATGGAAACGCTGGGCATTGCGCTGGACGACGACGCCGAAGATGAGCAGGCAGAAGAGGATATGATGCGCCTGCTTAAGGGCCACTAACCGCCATTTTTGATCGGCATGCGGCTTTGCGCATGCCGCGCTAAACAGGTATTCACCTATGTTTTGGCCTGGATCAATTTTAGCGCTGCTGCTGACGTGTTATCTGCTGTGGTTATTGTTTAAACTACGCCGCCTGTCGCGGCTGAAATCGCGCTTACGGCGGCGTTCCGCCCAGCGCTTCGTCTCCTCTTCTGCCACGCGACCCGCCCTCAGACGACGTCACCGTAAGGAGTGAGCATGTCATCGCAGCAGATTGAGTGGGATCAGCGGCTCATCGAAAAATACAATTACGCCGGTCCGCGTTACACCTCCTATCCCACCGCGCTGGAATTCAGTGAAAGCTTTGGCGCGAGCGATTTTCAGCGCGCGGTTGAGCGCTATCCCGAGCGCGCGCTGTCGCTGTATGTGCATATCCCGTTCTGCCATCGTCTGTGTTACTTCTGCGGCTGCAATAAAATCGTGACGCGCCAGCTGCACAAGGCCGATCGCTATCTGGAGGTTCTGGCGCAGGAGATTCGTCAGCGCGCTCCTCTGTTTGCCGGCCGTCGCGTTACGCAGCTGCACTGGGGCGGCGGCACGCCTACCTTCCTTAATCAGCAGCAGGTCAGCCGGCTGGTGGCGCTGCTGCGCAGCCATTTCGACATCGCTGACGATGTTGAGATGTCGATCGAAGTCGATCCGCGTGAAATTGAGCTGGAGATGATCGATCATCTGCGCGCAGAGGGCTTCAATCGTCTGAGCATGGGCGTGCAGGATTTCAACAAGGCGGTGCAGGAGCGGGTCAACCGCGTTCAGGATGAAGAGACCATTTTCGCCCTGGTGCAGCGTGCCCGCGCGCAGGGATTCCGCTCAGTCAGTCTGGATTTAATCTACGGCCTGCCGCTACAGACGCCAGAGAGCTTTGCCTTTACGCTGCAGCGGGTGATTGCGCTCAATCCGGATCGCCTCAGCGTCTTCAACTATGCGCACATGCCTGCGCTGTTTGCCGCTCAGCGCAAAATCAAAGATGAGGAGCTGCCGACGGCGGCGCAGAAGCTGCAAATCCTGCAGCAAACCATCGCGACGCTGACCGGTGCGGGTTACCAGTTTATTGGCATGGACCATTTTGCCAAACCGGATGATGAACTGGCGGTGGCGCAGCGCGCCGGCGTACTGCATCGCAATTTCCAGGGTTATACCACGCAGGGCGAAACCGAACTGCTCGGGCTGGGCGTTTCGGCCATCAGCATGCTGGGCGACAGCTATGCGCAGAATCAGAAAGAGTTAAAAGCCTGGTATGCCAGTGTTGAGCAGCAGGGCCATGCGCTATGGCGCGGTTTAAACCTGAGCGAGGATGATTGTCTGCGGCGGGATGTGATTAAAGCGCTGATCTGTAACTTTGCGCTGGATTTTGCCGACATCGAAGCCCGGTGGCCGGTGGTGTTTGAACGCTATTTTGCTGAGGACTTAGCGCTGCTGGCGCCGCTGGTGGCGGACGGCTTGCTTGAGATCGGTGAGCGCCGGCTGCAGGTTACCGGCATTGGCCGTCTGCTGATTCGCAACATCTGCATGTGCTTTGACCGCTATCTGCGGCAGAAAGCACGGATGCAGCAATTTTCGCGGGTAATTTAAGCATAAAGGGAGCCAGCGCTCCCTTTATGTTAACTGAACAGACTGACGCTGATGGCGCAGACCACGGCGGCCAGCGCGGTTTGCGGTGAGTGAGTCACAGCATTACCGATTGCCGCCACGTTATGCGCGATCAGCTGGATGACAGATTGCAACATGTTAGCCTCTCCCGATTGCCGCCCGTATGATACTGAACGGCACCGGTCTGTACAGATGTTACGCGCAGAAAATGTGCAATAAATAACCCTTTTACACTTTTCCGCGTTATTCCATGCCCAGTTCTTTCAGTTTACGCGTGAGCGTATTGCGGCCCCAGCCCAGTAAACGTGCCGCTTCCTGCTTGTGGCCCTGCGTATGACGCAGCGCAGTGGTCAGCAGCGTACGCTCCATCTCCGGCTGTGCTTCTGACAGCAGGTTTTGATGACCGGAACGCAGCGCGCGGTCTGCCCACTGCGCCAGCAGCGTTGCCCAGCTGTCCGGCAGCGACTGCACCGGATTTTCCGGCGTACTCGACTCAAACAGCTCCGGCGGCAGATCCTGAATCAGCACTTCCTGGCCCGCGGCCATCACCGTCAGCCAGCGGCAGGTGTTCTCCAGCTGGCGCACGTTACCCGACCAGTGCAGTCGCGTCAGCGCGGCTTCAGTCTCCGGATGCAGAATTTTCGCTTCTACGCCCAGCTCACGCGCTGCGACCTGCAGGAAGTACCGCGCCAGACGCGGGATATCCTCGCGACGTTCACGCAGCGGCGGCAGATGCACGCGAATCACGTTGAGGCGATGGAACAGGTCCTCACGGAATTTGCCCTCCTGCACGCGCAGCTCCAGATTCTGGTGGGTAGCGGCGATGATGCGCACATCCACTTTGACCGGCGCATAGCCGCCAACACGATAGAACTGGCCATCGGCCAGCACGCGCAGCAGGCGCGTCTGTACATCAAGCGGCATATCGCCGATTTCGTCGAGAAACAGCGTGCCGCCATCGGCCTGCTCAAAGCGGCCCTGACGAATCTGGTTCGCGCCGGTAAACGCGCCTTTCTCGTGACCAAACAGCTCTGATTCGATCAAATCCTTCGGGATCGCCGCCATATTCAGCGCGATAAACGGGGATTTGGCGCGCGGGCTGTGGCGATGCAGCGCATGCGCTACCAGCTCTTTACCGGTACCGGACTCGCCGTTGATCAGCACGCTGATCGACGAACGCGACAGACGGCCGATGATGCGGAAGACATCCTGCATCGCCGGCGCTTCGCCGATAATGTCGGTGGTCGGGCCGCTTACCGGCTGATTGCGCGGCTGCTGCTGCTCCTGATAGTGACTGATGGCGCGCTCTACCAGCGCGACCGCTTCATCAATATCAAACGGCTTTGGCAGGTAATCAAACGCGCCCTGCTGGTAAGCGCTGACCGCCGCGTCGAGGTCCGAATGCGCGGTCATAATGATGACCGGCAGCATCGGATGACGCTGTTTGATCTGCTTCAGCAGCGCCAGACCATCCATGCCTGGCATACGAATATCCGACAATAATACGTCCGGGGTTTTGGTCGAGAGCGCATCCAGCACCTCGTTGCCGCTGTCAAAGGTCGCGCAGCTTAAACCGGCTCCAGTGAGCGCACGTTCAAGCACCCAGCGGATGGAGCTATCGTCATCGACGATCCAGACTATCCCTCGTTGCATAGAAACCTCACTGGCGAATAGGCAGGTAAACCGAGAATTCGGTGTGGCCTGGCCAACTGTTAAATTCAATTTTTCCCGAATGCTGATCAATCAGGCTGCGGGCGATAGAGAGACCTAAACCGGTGCCGCCTTCGCGTCCGCTGACCATCGGATAGAACAGCGTATCCTGCAGCTGGGCCGGAATGCCCGGGCCATCATCTTCAATGTCGATACGCGCCACCAGCCGGTAACGCGTGCCGTGTAACGTCAGCTGAAACGCGGTACGGGTGCGGATGACAATGGTGCCGCCCGCTTCGCCCAGCGCCTGCAGCGCGTTACGCACCACGTTGAGCAGCACCTGCTCAATCTGGTCCGGGTCGTGCGGCAGCTCCGGCAGGCTGGGGTCATAATCACGCACCAGCGAGACGTTTTCCGGCAGCTCCATCGACACCAGGTTAACCACACGTTCAGCCACCTGATGAATGCTCTGGGTCACGTGCAGTCCGGGCTGCTGCGGACCCAGCAGGCGGTCGACCAGGTTACGCAGCCGGTCGGCCTGTTCAATAATCACTTTGGTATATTCATTCAGCGCCGGATCGGGCAGGGCGCGCGATAACAGCTGCGCCGCGCCGCGCAATCCGCCGAGCGGGTTTTTAATTTCGTGCGCCAGGCCGCGTACCAGATCGCGCGCGGCAACCTGCTGAGCGTGCTGAATCTGCTCCTGGCTGAGACGGCGCTGATTATCCATCGGCGCCATTTCCAGCAGAATAAATCCGTCGGGTAGACGCTGTGCCGTGAGCGACATAATGTGCGCGCGGCCATCCACCACTAACGTGACTTCGCTATCGGTAAAGCCCTGGCCTGCCCCTAAACTCTCGCTCATTACCTCAATGTTCAGCGAAAAATAGCCGGTAAGTTCCGGTAAGGGCGTGCCGAACAATTTTCGTGAGCTTTGCGCCAGTAATTGCTGGGCCGCCGGGTTGGCGTAGTGGATAACCAGATCGTTATCGACCAGCAAAATACTGTTGATCAGGGAGTTGAGAATCTGCCCCGCGTCGGGCAGCGTGCCAGTTGCCATACAGCGTTCCTCTGCACTAAATTAGTGCATTATAGCCTTTGGGGACGCAAATCTATCCGTCGAACGATGAATTCGCGGTGAAAAAAGCCCATCCGGAGATGGGCTAAAGTTTCCACGGCAACAAAAAATCTTCAGCGCCAGGATTAGCACCGTCGCGGCGTTGGCGGCTACGATGCATCTGCGCGAATCTTTTAAGGATTAAACGCTGTAGTACAGTTCGAACTCAACCGGGTGCGGCGTCATGCGTACGCGGTCGTTGTCAGCTTTACGCAGTTCGATGTAAGCATCGATAGCGTCGTCGGTGAACACGCCGCCACGGGTCAGGAACTCGCGGTCTTCGTTCAGTGCATTCAGCGCTTCTTCCAGTGAACCGGCCACTTTTGGAATCTCAGCTTCTTCTTCCGGCGGCAGGTCGTACAGATTTTTGTCCATCGCATCGCCAGGGTGGATCTTGTTGATCACGCCGTCGAGGCCGGCCATCAGCAGTGCGGTGAACGCCAGGTATGGGTTAGCCGCTGGATCCGGGAAGCGCGCTTCGATACGACGTGCTTTCGGGCTGGCCACCACCGGGATACGGATAGAGGCAGAACGGTTACGCGCTGAGTAAGCCAGCATGACCGGTGCTTCGTAGCCTGGGACCAGACGCTTGTATGAGTTGGTGGTCGGGTTAGCCAGGGCGTTGATGGCTTTTGCGTGCTTGATGATACCGCCGATGTAGAACAGGGCAGTTTCAGACAGGCCGCCGTATTTGTCGCCAGAGAACAGGTTTACGCCGCCTTTAGACAGTGACATGTGGCAGTGCATACCGGAACCGTTGTCGCCAAACATTGGCTTCGGCATAAAGGTAGCCGTTTTGCCGTAGGCGTGCGCGACGTTGTGCACAACATATTTGTAGATCTGAATTTCGTCAGCTTTCTTGGTCATGGTGTTGAAGCGGGTAGCCACTTCGTTCTGACCAGCTGTAGCCACTTCGTGGTGATGCGCTTCTACCACCAGACCCATCTGCTCCATGGTCAGACACATGGCAGAACGGATGTCCTGTGATGAATCAACCGGTGGCACCGGGAAGTAGCCGCCTTTCAGACCTGGACGGTGACCTTTGTTACCGCCTTCGTACTCTTTACCGGTGTTCCAGGCTGCTTCGATGTCGTCGATAGCCACGTGTGAGCCGGAAGTTGAAGAGCCGAAACGGATGTCGTCAAACAGGAAGAACTCTGGCTCAGGTCCGAACAGTACGGTGTCGGCGATGCCGGAAGAACGCAGGAACTCTTCTGCGCGCTTGGCAATGGAGCGTGGATCGCGATCGTAGCCCTGCAGCGTGCCTGGCTCGAGAATGTCACAGCGGATGATGAGCGTTGGATCTTCGAAGAACGGATCCATCACGGCAGTTGTTGCATCCGGCATCAGCACCATGTCTGATTCGTTAATGCCTTTCCAGCCGCCGATGGAAGAGCCATCGAACATTTTGCCTTCTTCGAAGAAGTCAGCGTTAACCTGGTGAGCAGGGATAGTAACGTGCTGTTCTTTACCTTTGGTATCGGTAAAACGCAGGTCAACAAACTTAACTTCGTGCTCGTTCATCATCGAGAGAACGTGTTCAGCGGACATACTCAACTCTCCTGGAAATGGTCATTTTGTCGTCGTGGTGAGAGAACTTCTGTTGCCGGGAATGTGTCACGACTACTGACCACCCCTGACCAAGATCTCGGCAAGCTCTTCAACCGTTGTGCAACTGTCGTTTTCGCTTAAAAGATATAAAGCGAATTCTGTGCCAACTTTATTACAATGGTGAAAATGGCGCTGTGATGCGCCCTGCGGTGAGACGACGGCTGCACCAGCGTGGATGGAATGCACCAAAATAGTGCCGTCAGTTTAGGGGTAAGCACTTAAATGGTGCAAAGCGCCATCAAAGTGCAGCTTAATGCACCGTTATTGGTGCTAAAAACGCGCACTGCGAGAATCTTTCGGCGAAAACTGTGATCATGTTCAGTCTTTCGCTTAATCCGTGTACAATACCGCGTTATTTCTATAATGCCTGAGGCAAAGCTGTGATCGAAAATTTGCGTAACATCGCCATCATCGCGCACGTTGACCATGGTAAGACCACCCTGGTTGACAAACTGCTGCAACAGTCCGGTACTTTTGATGCCCGTACCGAAGCGACTGAGCGCGTAATGGACTCCAACGATTTGGAGAAAGAGCGTGGGATTACCATCCTCGCGAAAAACACCGCCATCAAATGGAACGACTACCGTATCAACATCGTTGATACCCCGGGACACGCCGACTTCGGTGGTGAAGTTGAGCGCGTCATGTCCATGGTGGATTCGGTGCTGCTGGTTGTAGACGCGATGGATGGCCCTATGCCGCAAACCCGCTTCGTAACCAAGAAAGCCTTTGCCCACGGTTTGAAGCCGATTGTAGTCATCAACAAAGTTGACCGTCCTGGCGCGCGTCCGGACTGGGTTGTGGACCAGGTATTTGACCTGTTCGTCAACCTCGACGCGACTGACGAGCAGCTCGATTTCCCGATCATTTATGCGTCTGCGCTGAATGGTATCGCCGGTCTGGATCACACCGACATGGCTGACGACATGACCCCGCTGTATCAGGCCATCGTCGACCACGTTTCTCCACCGCAGGTTGAAGTTGAAGCCCCACTGCAGATGCAGATCTCGCAGCTGGACTACAACAACTACCTCGGCGTAATCGGTATCGGCCGCATCAAGCGCGGTAAAGTGAAGCCAAACCAGCAGGTTACTGTAATCGACAGCGAAGGGAAAACCCGTAACGCGAAAGTCGGTAAAGTGCTGGGCCATCTGGGTCTGGAGCGTATTGAATCCGATCTGGCTGAAGCGGGCGACATCATCGCTATCACCGGTCTGGGCGAGCTGAACATCTCCGACACCATCTGCGACACGCAGAATGTGGAAGCGCTGCCAGCGCTGAGCGTGGATGAGCCAACCGTAACCATGTTCTTCAACGTCAACACCTCACCGTTCTGTGGTAAAGAAGGTAAGTTTGTGACGTCGCGTCAGATCCTTGAGCGTCTGAACAAAGAGCTGGTGCACAACGTAGCGCTGCGCGTAGAAGAAACTGAAGATGCTGATGCATTCCGCGTATCCGGTCGTGGTGAGCTGCACCTGTCAGTTCTGATCGAGAATATGCGTCGTGAAGGCTACGAGCTGGCGGTATCCCGTCCGAAAGTTATCTACCGTGAATTCGAAGGCCGCAAGCAGGAGCCATTCGAAAACGTTACCCTCGACATCGAAGAAACCCACCAGGGTTCAGTGATGCAGGCGATGGGTGAGCGTAAAGGCGACCTGAAAAACATGGATCCGGATGGTAAAGGCCGCGTACGTCTCGACTACGTGATCCCAAGCCGTGGTCTGATCGGCTTCCGTAACGAATTCATGACTATGACTTCCGGTACCGGTCTGCTGTACTCCACCTTCAGCCACTACGACGACGTGCGTCCGGGCGAAGTGGGCCAGCGTCAGAACGGCGTGCTGATCTCCAACGGTCAGGGTAAAGCGGTTGCCTTCGCCCTGTTCGGCCTGCAGGATCGCGGTAAGCTGTTCCTCGGTCACGGTGCGGAAGTGTATGAAGGCCAGATCATCGGTATTCACAGCCGTTCTAACGACCTGACCGTAAACTGCCTGACCGGTAAGAAACTGACCAACATGCGTGCGTCAGGTACTGACGAAGCTACCACCCTGGTACCACCGCAGAAAATGACGCTGGAGCAGGCTATCGAGTTCATCGATGACGACGAACTGGTAGAAGTGACGCCGCAGTCAGTACGTATTCGTAAACGCCACCTGACCGAGAACGATCGCAAACGCGCGTCTCGCGGCAGCAAAGAGTAAGCGAAATCGTCTGATAATGAGCCCCGCACCCGCGGGGCTTTTTTTTGCCTGCCGTCTGAGGCAGCGCGACCCGCACGAAATCAGACCCCGCTTGCGGAATGCGGATTTCCCCTAAGCGTACCTGTTCAGGCTTGCCTTTTACCGCTAGAGTGAATGATCCAGGGAACGTAGAGGAGAGGTGTCATGCTGTACATCTTTGATTTAGGCAATGTGATTGTTGATATCGATTTCAATCGGGTACTCGGCGTCTGGAGCGATCTGGGACGCGTGCCGCTTGCCACGCTGCAGAGCCGTTTTCGCATGGACGAGACCTTCGAGCAGCACGAGCGGGGCGAAATCAGCGACCCGGAGTTTGCCGCGCGGCTGTGTGACCAGCTCGATATTGCCCTGAGCTATCCGCAGTTCACCGCTGGCTGGCAGGCGGTATTTGTCGGCGTGCGTCCGGAAACGCTGGCGATCATGAACCAGCTGCGCGCCAGCGGCGAGCGCGTGGTGATTCTGTCTAACACCAACCAGCTGCATTTCGAGTTCTGGCCAACGCAGTATCCGGAAGTGCAGCAGGCTGCCGACCACATCTATATGTCGCAGGATATCGGCATGCGCAAACCAGAAGCGCGCATCTGGCACTACGTACTGGAGCATGAAGGCTTCACCGCCGATCAGGCGGTATTCTTTGATGACAACCAGGCCAATGTTGATGCGGCGCGCGCGCTGGGCATTGAGAGCGTGCTGGTCGAAGATGCGAAAACCGTGCCTGACTGGTTTGCGAGCCGTCGCTGAGTGACCATGCGAACTCATCTGCGCCACTCGGCGCATGCATTTTTCCTGTGGATCAAACTGCTGTGGCGCCGCATCGATGAAGACAACATGACCACGCAGGCCGGTAATCTGGCCTACGTGTCGCTGCTGGCGCTGGTGCCGTTGATTGCCGTGGTATTCGCGCTGTTTGCCGCCTTCCCGGTGTTCTCCGACATCAGCGTGCAGCTGAAGAACTTCATCTTCACTAACTTCATGCCGGCCGCCGGGGATGTGATTCAGCGCTATCTCGATCAGTTTGTCGCCAACGTCAACAAAATGACGGCAGTGGGGGCGGTCGGGCTGATAGTCACTGCGCTGCTGCTGATGCACTCGGTCGACAGCGCACTCAATGCCATCTGGCGCAGCGACAAGCCGCGCCCGATGGTCTACTCCTTTGCGGTCTACTGGATGATCCTGACGCTGGGACCGCTGCTGGCCGGTGCCAGTCTGGCCATCAGCTCATATCTGCTGTCGTTGCGCTGGGTGAACGTGACCGGCGTCACCAGCCTGATCGATCAGGCGTTACGCATCTTCCCGCTGGTTTTGTCGATTCTCGCCTTCTGGCTGCTGTACAGCATTGTGCCGACGCGGCGCGTGCCGGGACGTGATGCGTTGATAGGTGCGGTGGTCGCGGGTCTGCTGTTCGAGCTGGGCAAAAAAGGCTTCGCGCTCTATGTTACGATGTTTCCTTCGTATCAGTTAATTTACGGCGTGCTGGCGGTGATCCCCATCCTGTTTCTGTGGGTTTACTGGACCTGGTGTATTGTGTTGTTAGGCGCGGAAGTGACCGTCACGCTGGATGACTATCGCCAGTTAAAACAGCAGGAACGCGATAAAGAACGAGAGGAAACATGATTGCTTTGATTCAGCGTGTGACGCGCGCCAGCGTCAGCGTGGATAACGCCACGGTGGGCGAAATTGGCGCCGGTCTGCTGGTGCTGCTGGGGGTGGAAAAGGGCGATGACGAGCAGAAATCACAGCGCCTGGCGGAGAAAGTGCTGGGCTACCGTATCTTTGGCGATGAGAACGACAAAATGAACCTCAGCGTACAGCAGACAGGCGGTAGCGTGCTGGTGGTCTCGCAATTCACCCTGGCGGCCGACACGCAAAAAGGCATGCGTCCCTCTTTCTCTGGCGGCGCGCATCCGGCGGAAGCGGAGCGCCTCTATCACGACTTCAGCGATCGCTGCCGGGCGCTGGGCGTCACCACCGCCAACGGGCGCTTCGCCGCCAATATGCAGGTTTCACTAATTAACGATGGTCCGGTGACCTTCTGGTTACAGGTGTGAGATTTTTAGCCGAGCGGCAAGGGATCAGCCACGCAAGCTCCGAACGAGAGAATCACTTTATGTATCATCTTCGCGTACCGCAAACGGCGGAAGAGCTGGATATGTATTACCAGTTCCGCTGGGAAATGTTACGGAAGCCGCTGCGCCAGCCGCAGGGCTCAGAACGTGATGCCTGGGATGCGCTGGCGCATCACCAGATGGTGGTGGATGAGCACGGCAAACCGGTAGCGGTAGGCCGGCTGTATATCAATGCGGAAAATGAAGCGGCGATCCGCTTTCTGGCGGTGCATCCGTCGGTGCAGGGCAAAGGGCTGGGTACGCTGGTGGCGATGACGCTGGAGTCGGTGGCGCGCCAGGAAGGGGCCAAACGCGTCACCTGTAGCGCGCGCGAGGATGCGGTGGAGTTCTTTGCCAAGCTCGGCTTTGTTAATCAGGGCGAAATTACCGCACCGCAAACCACGCCGGTGCGTCACTTCCTGATGATTAAACCGGTGGTGACGCTGGATGATATTCTGCATCGCGCCGACTGGTGTGGACAGCTGCAGCAGGCGTGGTACGAACACATCCCGCTGAGCGAAAAGATGGGCGTGCGCATTCTGCAGTATACCGGGCAGAAGTTTGTTACCACCATGCCGGAAGCCGGCAACCAGAACCCGCACCACACGCTGTTTGCCGGCAGCCTGTTTTCACTCGCCACGCTTACCGGCTGGGGGTTGATCTGGCTGCTGCTGCGCGAACGCCATCTCGGTGGCACCATCATTCTGGCCGATGCGCATATTCGCTACAGCAAACCCATCAGCGGACGGCCCGGCGCCATCGCCGATCTCGGCTCGCTGAGCGGCGATCTCGACCGGCTGGCGCGCGGACGAAAAGCACGCGTACAGATGGAGGTGGAGCTGTTTGGGGATGATGAGCTGGGCGCGGTGTTTGAAGGTGTCTACATCGTGTTACCCGCCGATCCCGACGGGCCGCTGGAAGAGGGCGGTTCAGGCGCGCGCATTAATTAACCACGCAGCGCGCAACAAAACCACAGGGTCACTCTGCATGGCGTAATGCTTGCCAGCTAAGATTCAAATGCATGCAACAACAGTTGCATTTTTGGTAGCGGCGCAATTTATTGCGCGATAAATCGCGCCGCTACAAGAATTGTGCGATTGGCGATGGCCTGACGCGCCCGCATCGCGCTTTTCAGCGCGATCGGTCATGCAATTATCACTGCACCTGCCCGCCACGCATCGTCTGCTGCAGCGACTGCGTATCCGTCGTCACCGACAAACTGCCTTCTGCGCTGGTACGCAGCGGGGCGTCCGCGCTGAGCGAACCCTTCAGCTGCAGCTGCAAATTACTGCTACCGCTCAGCGGCAGCGCAGGCCAGCCCCAGTTTTGCAGCACGTTTGCCGACACCGCCTGGCCTTTCAGGTTCAGCGTAAACGGACGCTGTGCTTCCTGTCCTGCGGTTGCCGTGCCTTCCAGTAATCCGCTGCCGTTAAAGGCGCTCATCTCGCTGACCTCAATCTGCCGATCGCTGGCGTTCAGGCTAATCGACGGATGGCGCAAATCGGTGCGGTTAAAGGTGGCTTCCGCCGCGTTAAAGCTGGCTTTGCCCGCCCAGATGCCCCATTGATGCTGGCGCGCCAGCAGCAGATTCTCTGCATTACCGTCGAGCGCGGTCATCTGGAACGGGAAGGCCGGATTGATATCAATCACCAGGTTACGGTTAGCCGTCGCGCGCTTCACCAGCACGCTATCCAGCCAGCCCGGCAGCGTCTGCTGCCAGCGATCGCGCCAGTTTTGCGGCAGCGTGTATTCCAGGCCGGCAATGGCTAAATCGTCAAGCGTCAGGCGCTTATCGCTGCGCGTCCAGCTGCCGCTGGCGCGAATCACGCCGTTGACCCAGCGGGAGCTGAACTGCGTCAGCTGAATGCCCTGCGGTGAGAATTCGGCGTTGACGATCGGATCGTTGAGTTCAAAGCTGCCGTTAATAAAGTTGCCGGCGTTCATGGCCAGCGAACCGTCGTCGCTCTGCCAGTCATCGCCGCGCAGCGTAATGTTCTTCAGGGTCAGATCGAGATCGGTCACCGCCCAGTCCGGGCCCTGCAGGCGCGCATCGGTCATATCCAGCCGGTTGATGCTCACCGAAGGCACGTCACGCAGCGGACTGAGGAACTCGCTCAGGCTCTGTTGGGTTTGCAGACGAATATCGTTAAGACGCAGCTGGTTGATTTGCCAGTTACCCTGCGCGTCGCGCTCGGCCCGTCCGGTCATTGAGCCGCGCGCCAGATCGGCGCCGATATTGCTCAGCACCAGCCGGCGTTTGGCGATATTGCCCTGCAGCAGCACGTTGTTACCGGCGACGCCGTCCAGCGTCATGGCACCTGCGCTCATCTGGAACTGCGCATCGCTGCCCAGCATATCGTCAGGCGTGGGCTTCCACGGCACAATGCCGCCGTTGACCCGCTGCGCCGCCAGCGGCAGGGCGCTGTGCGGGCTTTCGATCTGCACGTTATTGAGCTGCAGCCGGTTGGCCTGAATCGGCAGCGTGGTTTGTGGTGACTGGTTAGCGAGGTTGATGTCGCCGTCGCGCACTTCAATGCTGTCGAAATGCAGCGGATCGCTGAACTGCACCAGTGCCAGTCCGAGATCGACGCGCTTCGTCACCAGTACCGCCGGCTGGCCGTCGTGGCCGAAGCTGAAGTCATCCAGGATGATGTGGGAAGGCGAGGAGAAGTTGTGCTCAATCTTACTCAGCGACAAATGCCAGGCGGTTTTATCGCTTACCCAACGGCTAAACCAGCCTGCGCCCCACTGGGTTTGCAGCAGCACATAGAGAACCACCAGCGCCAGCAGAATCAGCAGTAACAAGGTAAGGAAAAACTTGCCTAAAAATTTCATCGCATCCATCCATCCCGATATTTATCCGGTGAGTGGTTGTTATGCCTGAATTACCGTTACAGCTCAACAGCCTGGATGAAAAAGCGGATAAATAACAGGCAGGCCGTAGCCTGCCAGCAGCATTACTTTTCCTGCGGAAAGACGAGGTTAAGCACGATAGCGGTGATACCCCCGGCGGCGATGCCGGATGACAGCAGGGTTTTCAGCCAGTCCGGGGCAAATTGCAGAATCAGCGGCTGTTGCGATACGCCGAGGCCCACCGCCAGCGACAGCGCGATGATCATAATGGCGCGGCGATTGAGCGGCTCGCGCGACACGATACGCACGCCAGAAGCGGCAATGGTACCAAACATCACGATGGTGGCACCGCCCAGTACCGGTTCCGGAATATGCTGCACAAAGCCGCTCACCGCCGGGAACAGGCCGAGTACGATCAGCATCAGCGCCACCACAAAGCCCACGTAGCGGCTGGCCACGCCGGTCAGCTGAATCACCCCGTTGTTCTGACCAAAGCAGGAGTTAGGGAAGGTGTTGAACAGCGCCGACACAAACGAGTTGAGACCATTGGCCAGCACGCCGCCTTTCAGACGCTTCATATACAGCGGACCGCTGACCGGCTGTTCGGAGACATCGGAGGTGGCGGTAATATCGCCGATGGTTTCCAGCGAGGTCACCATAAACACCAGCATCAGCGGGATCAGCAGATTCCAGTCAAAACCCAGGCCGTAATAGAGCGGCGATGGCACGGCCAGCAGCGCCTGGTTGGTTGGTGCAGAGGTAGCGGGCAGCATATCCAGCGCCCAGGCCAGCGCATAACCCACCGCCATGGCGATCACCAGCGACGCGACGCGCAGATAAGCGTTGCGCTGGCGGTTGAGCAGGATGATAACCACCAGCACGGCACCGGCCAGCAGCAGATTTTTCGGCGCCCCAAAGCTGTGATCGTTCATGGCGGCGAAGCCACCGCCAATCGAGGTCAGGCCGACCTGAATTAGCGACAGACCGATAATCATCACCACAATGCCGGACACCAGCGGCGTGATGATGCGGCGCGCGAGGTGCAGCACGCGTGATAGCAACATCTCAGTACAGGAAGCCACCATCAGGGTACCAAACAGCGCTGCCATCATGGTCGGCACATCGGCACCGCCGTTTTTCAGCGCCATACCACCCATGATCAGCGGTGTGACAAAGTTAAAGCTGGTGCCCTGAATCGACAGCAGGCCAGAGCCCACCGGTCCCCAGGTTTTGATTTGCAGAATGGACGCCACGCCCGAAGCAAACAGCGACATGCTGATGATGTGCTGCGTGTCCTGCGCCGGTAAGCCGAGCGCCTGGCAGATCAGCAGTGCCGGGGTAATCACCGCCACAAACATCGCCAGCAGATGCTGGCAGGCGGCAAACAGCGTTTGCGGCAGCGGCGGACGATCTTCAAGACGGTAAATCAGTTCACTTTTGCTCTCGCCTGGCGCAGTGGCAGGCTGGCGGGATTCAGCAGTATTGACGGACATGGTGGCTTCTCAATAACAACAAAGGGGCGATTTTAAACGGTTGCGTTGTGAAAGCAATCGTTTGCAATGCCCCTTTTAGTTGCGATTGATCTAGAGCGTAAACACCGTGCGGCAGCGGCTGTCATCCTGCTGCCACGCCTGCTCTACCTCACTCAGCGGACGCTGCTGAAAAGCGATGGAGAAGTCACTTTCAGCGGCGGCGTTCAGCATCTCACCAATGCAGGCGATCAGTTCGCTGTCAGAGACGCTGCCCAGTCCGCTGCCCATCAGCGTCAGCCCGGATGAGCGCAGCAGTTTACTGTGCAGCGCGATCTCCTGCCCGCTGAGCGAGCCAATCTGCACGAAGCGCACCGTTTTCTCACCGCCGGCCACCGCCGCGTGCATGATGTCGAGCGCACTCTGGCCCCACAGATAATCCAGCACCACATCAATGCCCTGCTGCATCAGCGCTGGCAGCGCGCCGGGCAGTTCATCCAGCGTCAGGATGATATCCGCACCCTGCGTGCGCAGCTGCTCCAGCACCGCGCGGTTACGGCCGGTGGCGATGATTTTCCCGGCACCGAGGTGACGCGCAATGCGCACCGCCAGCCCGCCGGAGGTGCCGGTTGCACCGTTGATCAGCACGGTTTCACCCGCCTGAAACTGCGCGCGACGCGTCAGTGCGGCCCACGAGGACATGCCGGGATTGGCGATTGCCGCAGCCAGCAGCGGATCAAGCGTCGGCGGCAGCGCAACCACCGCCGCAGCCGGCACCCGGGTCTGCTGCGCCATACTGCCCCACGGTGCGCTAAAGGCGAGAAAATAGACCGGATCGCCGTTGCTCAGCGTGCCGGTGCCATCAATACCGGCGATAAACGGATAGTGGCTACCGGCGCTGTAATGGGCACCGGCAGCTCGCGCTTTCGCCAGCTGGCTGATGGCGGCGGCCTTCACCGTTACCACCACATGCTGTTCATCGGCCTGCGGTGCCGGGAAATCGCCCCATACCGGTTTCTCACCTGCGGCACTGACAATAGCTGCTTTCATGTTTCACCTTCAGTTCATCGGATAATATGTGTAATATGCACACATTAGGCCTGCTCTGGGATGACGTCAATGAAAAGCGTGCAAAATACACATAATAATGCCGGCTTCGATGATTTGCACAACGCGCTGCTGATGATCGTCGGCACCTTTAATCGTCCGCAACGCGATGAATTATTAATAAAAGAGTCCGGTATCCAGCTGGATCGTGCCCTGTTTCCGCTATTGATCCAGATTGGCCGCTTTGGTCCCCTCGGCGTGGTCGAGCTGGCCGATCGCGCCGGGCGCGATTACACCACTGTCAGCCGCCAGGTGGCGAAGCTGGAAGAGCTGGGGCTGGCGCAGCGGCAGAAAAATGCCAGAGACAAGCGGATCAATGAGGCGGTGATCACGGCGGCGGGAAAAGCGATGACGGATAAAGTCGACGTGGCGCGCACCCAGATCTATCAGCAGCTGTTCGCTGGCTGGCCAGCTGAAGAGCGCGCTGAGTTAACGCGCCTGTTACAGCGCTTCGTCGGGGATTTTATGGCAGTGGATCGACAGCCGCAGCTGGATTAAGCGTGGCTGTAGCGCTCGGTTTCCGGCAGCCAGCGCTCGATCAGCGCCTGAGCCTGTTCGGGATAATGCTGGTGGATATGGCGCGCCACGCGCTGAACTTCCGGAATCATGCTTTGATCGCGCAGTAAATCGGCGACTTTAAACTCGGCGTTGCCGGTCTGGCGCGTGCCGAGCAGTTCACCCGGACCGCGAATTTCCAGATCGTGCTGGGCGATGACAAAACCGTCGTTGCTGTCGCGCAGCACCTGCAGGCGTTTCTGCGCGGTTTTACTCAGCGGCGCTTTATACAGCAGCACGCAGTGTGAGGCGACGGCACCGCGGCCAACGCGTCCGCGCAGCTGATGCAGCTGCGCCAGACCAAGCCGTTCCGGGTTTTCGATGATCATCAGGCTGGCGTTGGGCACATCCACGCCAACCTCAATCACCGTGGTGGCCACCAGCAGCTGGATTTCGTTGGCCTTGAACGCCGCCATCACCGCCTGCTTCTCCGCGGGCTTCATGCGCCCGTGTACCAGACCAACCTGCAGGTCCGGCAGCGCCACTTTCAGCTCCTGCCAGGTGGCTTCCGCCGCCTGCGCTTCCAGCACGTCGGATTCATCGATCAGCGTACACACCCAATAGGCCTGACGGCCCTCGTGGCAGGCGCTTTGCACCCGGCTGATGATGTCGCTGCGGCGGGTATCGGGAATTGCCACCGTGGTCACCGGCGTACGGCCCGGCGGCAGCTCGTCAATGGTTGAGGTATCGAGATCGGCGTAGGCCGTCATCGCCAGGGTGCGCGGAATCGGGGTGGCGGTCATGATCAGCTGATGCGGATGGAAACCCTGCTCTTCGCCTTTTTCCCACAGCGCCAGCCGCTGATGCACGCCGAAACGGTGCTGCTCATCAATGATCACCAGCGCCATGCCGTTGAACTTCACCTGTTCCTGGAACAGCGCGTGCGTGCCCACCACCATCGCCACCTGACCGCTGGCAATCGCCTCCTGCTGCGCTTCGCGCGCTTTGCCTTTCTGCTTTCCGGCCAGCCAGCCAACCTCTACGCCAAGCGGCGCAAACCACTGGCGGAAATTACTGGCGTGCTGTTCAGCCAGCAGTTCGGTCGGCGCCATCAGCGCCACCTGTTTGCCGTGGGCGATCACATTCAGCGCCGCCAGCGCAGCCACCAGCGTTTTACCGGAGCCGACATCACCCTGCACCAGGCGCATCATTGGGAAGTCGTGCGCCAGATCGCGCTCAATCTCTGCGACCACGCGCCGCTGCGCCGCGGTGGGCGAGAATGGCAGTGCGGCCAGCAGTTTGTCCACCAGTTCGTGGCGTGCCGGCATGGGCAGGGCGTGATGGCGCTGCGCGCCGGCGCGTACCGCCAGCATGCTGAGATTGTGCGCCAGCAGCTCTTCGAGAATCAGACGCTTCTGCGCCGGATGACGGCCGGTTTCCAGCTCGCTCAGGCGCAGGTCCGGCGGCGGCCGGTGCAGGGTGCGCAGCGCCTCCGGCAGGCTGATCAAACCGCCGCTCAATTCCGGCGGCAGCAGCTCGGCAATCGGGCAGCTCTCCAGCAGCGTCAGTGCCTGATCGGTGAGATTGCGCAGCGTGGCCTGGCGAATACCTTCGGTGGTGGGATAAACCGGCGTCAGGGTTTCCTGCAGCTCAACGCCACCCAGCTCGCCCTGGACGCGATACTCCGGATGAATGATTTCAGCGCCGCGCTGGCCGCGTTTGATCTCGCCATAAGCGGTAACGCGACGGCCCGGTGCCAGGCTGTTTTTCATGCCGGCGTTGAAGTTGAAGAAGCGCATCGTCAGCACGCCGCTGCCGTCGCTGATCTGGCATACCAGCATGCGGCGGCGGCCAAAGGTGATTTCGCTGTGCAGCACTTCACCTTCCACCGTCGCCCAGATGCCGGGCAGCAGATCGTTAATTTTGTACAGCTGGGTGCGGTCTTCGTAGCGCAGCGGCAGGTGCAGCAGCAGATCCTGAATGGTAAACAGGCCGAGTTTCGCCAGCTTACCCGCCTGGCTGGCGCCGACGCCGGTCAGGGTACTGAGCGGAATGGCATCCAGCAGACGGCCTTTCATTTTTTACCCGTCGCTTGCATGGTGGACCACCAGGCGGCATCGGCTTCGACTTCGCCCTGCGCGTTGATGTGCGGATAGGGCAGGCCTTTCTGCTTCGCTACGCGCGCCAGCACCGGATAACCGCCCTCAAACAGCAGGCGCTGCTGCTCATCCTCGTCCAGCAGGCTGTGCTGGCGGCGATACATACCGGCGTTTTGCCGCTGGCGCTGGGCTTCATACAGAATCAGCGCGGAGGCCACGGAGACATTCAGCGACTGCACCATACCGACCATCGGAATGATGATATCGCGGTCGGCCAGCGCCAGCGCTTCAGCGGTGATGCCGGTTTTTTCCTGACCCATCAGAATACAGGTCGGTTTGGTGTAATCGATCTCGCGGAAATCGACCGCTTTATCTGACAGATGGGTCGCCAGCACCTGCATGCCGCGATCTTTCAGATGGCGCACCGCATCAGCAATGTGGCGATGGGTTTTCACCTTCACCCAACTGTTACTGCCCGCCGACGCGGACACCATGGTGCGCATACGCACGCTGGGCCATACGGCGTGCACTTCGTGGATGCCGACGGCGTCGGCGGTGCGGATCACCGCAGAGACATTGTGCGGCTTATGCACCTGCTCCATGCAGACGGTGAGATCGTGCTGGCGCATGGCCAGCATCTCCTGGATACGAGCAAAACGTTGAGCGTTCATGCACTAATTACGGTTACGGTGAACTTTAATCACGTCCGGCATCACGCGGATTTTACGCATGATATTGGCCAGATGGACGCGATCGTTCGCAGTGAGGCGGATGAAGGCGCTGTAAACGCGGCCGTCACGCTCTTCGGTATTGAGGCTTTGAATATTCGAACCTGCGGTATTGATTGCCGCGGTCAGGTTGGCCAGCGCGCCCTGGTGGTTAAACATATCCACCTTAATCTCGGCGACAAACTCCTGATCGGTCACTTTATCCCATTCAACCGGCATGAATTTTTCCGGTTCTTTCTGGTAGCCACGAATGTTGCGGCAGGATTCGTGATGCACCACCAGACCTTTACCGGGGCTGACGTGCGCGACAATCGGGTCGCCAGGGATCGGACGGCAGCACTTGGCGAAGGTGATCAGTACGCCATCAGCGCCCTTGATCGGCAGCTTTTTGCTGCGCTTACTGCTGCCAGATGACGGTTCGCTACCGGATTGCAGCAGGTTCTTCGCCACCACCACGCTCATGGCATTGCCGAGGCCAATCTCCGCCAGCAGATCGTCGATGCTGGAGAGCTTCATACGCTCCAGCTCCTGCTGAATATTCTCCGCCGGAATTTCGGCCAGCTTTTTGCTGCCGCCGAGCGCGTGGCTCAGCAGACGACGACCGAGGTTAACGGAATCTTCGCGCTTGAGGTTTTTCAGCAGCTGGCGAATTTTGGCACGCGCTTTTGAGCTCACCACAAAGTTGAGCCACGCGGCATTTGGCCGGGCGCCAGGTGCGGTAATGATTTCAATCGTCTGGCCGCTGGTCAGCGCCTGCGACAGCGGATACGGCTGGCGATCGACGCGCGCACCGACGCAGGCGTGACCGATATCGGTGTGCACCGCATAGGCGAAATCCACCGGCGTGGCGCCAGCGGGCAGTTCGACGATACGGCCTTCCGGCGTAAACACGTAGATCTCATCCGGGAACAGATCGGATTTTACGCTCTCGATGAATTCAAACGAGCTGCCGGCGCTCTGCTGCAGCTCCAGCAGGCTTTGCAGCCAGCGCTGGGCGCGAATTTGCGCGGTGGTACCGCTTTCGCCAGCTTCTTTATAAGCCCAGTGGGCCGCCACCCCCATCTCCGCCATCTGATCCATATCTTCGGTACGGATTTGCACCTCAACCGGCACGCCGTGCGGGCCGATCATCGAGGTGTGCAGTGACTGATAGCCGTTGGCTTTGGGAATGGCGATGTAATCTTTCACGCGTCCGGGACGCGGTTTGTACAGGCTGTGCATCTGACCGAGCACGCGATAACAGGTATCGAGGTCCTTCACGATGACGCGAAAGGCATAAATATCCATGATCGAGTGAAATCGCTGCTCTTTCAGGTGCATTTTGCGGTAGATCGAATAGAGATGTTTTTCACGTCCGCTAACGCGGCACGGAATGCCGGCTTCCTGCAGACGCCCGTCGATTTCCGACAGGATCTTCTGAATCATCTCTTTACGGTTACCGCGCGCCGCTTTCACCACCTCTTTGATCACGCGGAAACGGTTTGGATAGAGTGCTTCAAAGCCGAGCTCTTCCAGTTCCGTTTTCAGGTGATGAATACCGAGGCGGTGCGCCAGGGGACTGTAAATCTCCAGCGTTTCCAGCGCGATGCGCCGTTTTTTATCCGGACGCAGCGCGCCCAGCGTGCGCATGTTGTGCGTGCGGTCAGCCAGTTTGATCAGGATGACACGAATGTCCTGCACCATCGCCATGATCATTTTGCGGAAGTTTTCAGCCTGCGCTTCTTTCTTATCGCGGAATTTCAGCTTATCGAGCTTGGAAACGCCTTCCACCAGCTCGGCCACGCTTTTTCCGAACAGCTGTTCCATGTCCTGATAGGTGGCGGGCGTATCCTCGATCACATCATGCAGCAGCGCCGCCATCAGCGTTTCGTGGTCGAGCTTCATCTCGGCCAGAATGCAGGCAACCGCAACGGGATGGGTGATATAGGGTTCGCCGCTGGAGCGTGTCTGGCCCTCGTGGGCATCACGTGCGACAAGGTAAGCTTGCTTGAGGCGCTTGATTTGCTCCTCAGGCAAGTATTTTTCAATCAGCTGATTGAGGCTTTCAAACAGATACAAGGTTGACCTGCAGAGTGCTGTTAACGACGACCTTCAGCGATAGCGGTAACGGCTTGTAACTCAGCGGCTTCCTGCTCTTGCTGTTCCTGACGATCACGGACATCCAGAATCTGGTTGGTGATCAGGCCTTCTTCGATTTCGCGCAGGGCGATAACGGTGGCTTTATCGTTCTCTTCCGGAACCAGCGGATCTTTGCCGCCTACCTGCATCTGACGTGCACGACGTGCAGCGACCAACACCAGGTCAAAACGGTTACCAACTTTCTCTACTGCGTCCTGAACGGTTACGCGTGCCATAGGTGTGCTACTCCACAGATGATGAAGAAATGACTGGGCATAATACTGAAAGTGACTTCAGACTGCCAATAGTTTGCTGATTAAAGCATCATGTCGCGCTTTCTGGCGACCCATACGCAGACGTTCTGCGCGAATAATGGTTTTCAGATCCGACAGCGCCAGATCGAAATCATCATTAACAATCAAATAATCGTATTCGGCATAGTGGCTCATTTCTGCCACTGCCTGCGCCATGCGGCGGGCGATCACCTCTTCGCTGTCCTGACCGCGGCCGCGCAGGCGGCGATCCAGCTCTTCGGTGGACGGCGGCAGAACAAAGATGCTGCGGGCGGCCGGCATTCTCTGGCGAATCTGCTGCGCGCCCTGCCAGTCAATGTCGAGAAACACGTCAACGCCGGTCGCCAGCACCTGCTCAATCGCCGCGCGTGAGGTGCCGTAATAATTGCCAAACACTTCCGCATGCTCAAGGAAAGCATCCTCGGCGATCATGCGTTCGAATTCAGGCTTTGAGACGAAAAAGTAGTGTTCACCATGCGCTTCGCCGGGGCGCACGCCGCGGGTGGTATGAGAAACAGACACCTGCGTATCGTACAGCGGTTGTGTCTTTAACAGCGCCTGAATCAGGCTGGATTTACCTGCGCCGCTGGGGGCGGAAACAATATAGAGCGTGCCTTGAGCCATGGTTATCTTGAATTGAGTAAAGAGCGGAGTCGATTTCCTGCACAGTATACACGGCTTAAGCGCAGCACGCAGCGTTTGCCGCCCGCACGCGGCAATTCTTTTTCTGTGCGCGCCCTCCAGCGGCAGCGCAACTTTCTGCAATTCGCACAAAAATCCGTCAGCCTCGCTCCACAATCGGCTTTTTAACGCTGGTGTCACTCACCGCGGCACGCTGCAATCAGCAAAAAAGGAGGCGACGATGAAAGGATGGAGATGGCTGTGTGCGATGTTGCTGGCGGGATGTGCGAATGGGATGGCGGTTTGTCCCAACTGGTCACCGGTGCGCGCTGAACAGGAAATGGGCGTGCTGCACAACCAGCTGCGCCACTGGGATGATGCCTACTACCGTCAGGGGCAAAGCCCGGTAAGCGATGCCGACTACGACAGCCTGCAGCAGCGCTTACAGCAGTGGCAGCGCTGCTTCACGCCGGCGTTGCCCGGCTATGCGGCACAGCTCAGCACCGACGGCAGCACGCTGCACCCGGTGGCGCATACCGGCGTGCGCAAGCTGCGTGACAAGCTGGCGGTGGCCTACTGGATGCAGGATAAACAGGCACTGTGGGTGCAGCCGAAAGTCGATGGCGTGGCGGTGACGCTGGTGTATCGCCACGGCGAACTGGCTGGCCTGATCAGCCGGGGCGACGGACTGCGCGGTGAACAGTGGCTGGCGAAAGCACCGCACATTGCGGCGATCCCGCGGCATATCGCGACCGACCGTGCGGAAGTGGTGTTACAGGGCGAACTGTTTCTGACGATGACCGATCACCAGCAGGCGCGCGACGGCGGTCAGAATGCGCGCGCCCAGGTGGCGGGCGCCATGATGCGGCGCGAAGCCAGCTCGCTGCTGTCGCGCATTGGCGTGTTTATCTGGGCATGGCCGGATGGGCCGCCGATGATGCAGGCGCGGCTGGCGCAGCTTACGCAGTGGGGCTTCGCCCTGACGCAGCAGTGGAGTCGCCAGGTCAGCAATGAAGAGGAGGTCGCAGCCTGGCGTGAGCGCTGGTATCGCCAGCCGCTGCCTTTTGTCACCGATGGTGTGGTGATTCACCAGTCACCGCAGCGCGTCGGGCGCGACTGGCAGCCCGGACAGGGCAGCTGGTCGGCCGCGTGGAAATATCAGCCTGCCGAAGTCAGCAGCGAAGTGCTGTCGGTGGATTTCAACGTCGGACGCACCGGCAAAATTGCCGTGGTGCTGAACCTGCAGCCGGTGCAGCTGGAGGATAAAACAGTCCGGCGGGTCAATCTGGGCTCGCTGCGTCGCTGGAAGCAGTGGGATGTGATCGCCGGCGATCAGGTCACGCTGTCGCTGGCCGGGCTGGGTATTCCGCGGCTGGAACGGGTGATCTGGCGCGTGGCGCAGCGCGACTATCCGCTGCCGCCACAGGACGACGCATTCAATCCGCTGAGCTGCCTGCACTTCAGCGCAGGGTGTCGCGCGCAGTTTCTGGCGCGCCTCAGCTGGCTGAGTCACAAGTCAGTGCTGGATATTGCTGGCATGCAGCGCAGTAGCTGGCAGCGTCTGCTGGACGGCGGCAGCATCAGCCACCTGTTCTCCTGGCTGACGCTCACGCCAGAGCAGATTGCGCAGGCGCAGGGCATCTCCACCGTACGCGCCCGGCAGATCTGGCATCGCTTTAACCTGACGCGCCAGCAGCCGCTGCGCCGCTGGATCAGCGCGCTGGGCTTACCGCTGCCGCGCACGGCACTCCAGGCGTTGCCCGATACGCAGTGGTCGCAGCTGCTGGCGCGTTCAGCCGACAGCTGGCAGCAGCTGCCGGGTATCGGCAACGTCCTGGCACAGCGGCTGGTGACGATGCTGCAGGATGCGCGCCTGCAGTCGCTGATTCACTTTCTGCAGCAGCAGAATATCCCGGCGCAGCCGTCAGTGCTCGGGGTGGGGGTAGTTGAAAATCGGCAGACCGAGGCGGAAGCGCAGCGCCAGCAGGCGGGCGAAGAAGCCGAACAGTAGCGTGATGATCACCACCACTTCATGCGCCAGCGGTGTTTTCAGCAGCAGGATATACATCCAGCCGGAGGCAAAAGCGATACCGGCATACAACTCTTTCTGGAATACCAGCGGAATGCGGTTGCAGAACATATCGCGCAGCACGCCGCCAAAAACGCCGGTGATGACTGCGGCGATGGCGGCGATGATCGCTGCATGGCCGGAATCCAGCGCAACCTGTGCGCCGATAATCGAGAACACCACCAGACCCAGCGCATCCAGCACCAGAAACACTTTACGCAGATGATTCATCAGCGGCGCGACAAAGGTGGTGACCACGGCCGCCGCCGCGACGATCATGATGTATTCCGGGTGTTTCACCCAGCCGAGCGGATAGTGGCCCAGCAGAATATCGCGCACCGAGCCGCCGCCAATCGCCGTGACTGACGCAATAATAATGACGCCGAACAGGTCCATTTTGCGTCGGCCTGCCGCCAGCGCACCGGTCATTGCTTCGGCGGTAATACCAATGATGTACAGGACGGTTAATAACATAGAGCACTCCAGTAAACTGGCGGCAAGGCTAAAGATTTCCCAGAGTGTAGACCACTGAGATTTTCTAAAAAAATGTTTTCGGATTAGCCATCCTGATGGTGAGCCTGCTGATGGGCTTGTTACAGAGGAACTGCGGTTATCAGCCGGTGTTTTCGCATCAATAAAAATGATGCGAGACGGCGGAACGACCCTGATTTAAGTTTCGCCGATGATGTGTCGTACCTGATTAATGCCTGCTCATTCAGGCTCATCATTTACGGGCGCGACGTGCAGCAACTCTGGACAGGCATGAAAAAACACAGCGAAGACATCCTCTACTACTCCTCCGATAAGCTGGCGGCACTCGGGCTGGAAAGCCTGCTATCAGCGTTACCGGTGGGCTGCCGGGTGCATGAACTCTGGTCGCTCAGTACCGTCATCTCGCAGTGTGAAAGAGTGCGGCCGCGGTTACTGGTGTTTATTTTTCACGAGAATATGCCGCTGGCTGGCACCTTCAAAGTGCTGTATGCGCTGCAGCAGCAGTTTCCGGCCATGCAGATGCTGGTGCTGACCCGACGTCTGTTGCCGATGATGCACGCCCTCAGTCGTTATCTGCCCGGACTCAGCGTCCTCGATTTAAAGTCCTCACACACCGCGCTGCGTCGTTGCCTGCTGGCCTGTATCGCCGGCGGGATACCGCAGTTGCAGGAGGGGGCTGACATTCTGCTACCGGACCGGCAGCTACGGGTGCTGCTGATGATGGCGTGGGGCTACAACACGGAGCAGATTGGTAACCGGCTCGGTATCAGCCATAAAACGGTGAATGCACACAAGCTAAATGCGCTTACCCGCCTGCAGGTGAAAAGCAAAAACGACATGGCCGATCTGTTTATGGTGATTGACGAGCTGCGCATGCTGGTGGGATGGCTGCGCCTGCACCGCAATGGCAAGCTGAGCGAGCTGGCTTATCATTCGCTGGAAGAGTTACTGGAAGCATAAAAAGAAAAAAGCGTGCTGGTAACCAGCACGCGAACGCATCTTGCAGATGCCCAGAGCCCACCATACAGACTTGTTGTTATTATCCGTTTCTTGCTCGCACTGCGGCGAAAGCTTTCAGGCTAAAACGGTACTCCGGCTGGAACCAGGGACGTCCGTAGTAGCAGTAGATCAGCATTCTGATGGAAACCATCGCCAGGTAACCCCAGATGGCGCACAGCACTGACGGCGTCAGCCACACGGTAAACAGCGTGACCGCCAGCCCTGCCAGCACGGAAGACGTTTCCGTAAAGGCAATGCGCGTAAATTGTTTTTCCCGTTGCAGGATGGCGCGATAGTGCTGCCCCTGCGGAATAATAATAAAGATGACGGAAATCATCTCCAGCATAATTGCCAGTTCCGGCTGTCCCATTACTCGGCTGTAAATGTCACTACCGATAAATAGCGCGGCAAAAATAAATAAACCGCTTAATACATTACCCCAGTAAAGCGTCGAGAGTTCGCTGTTATTTAAACTTTGATAGCGAATAAGTGCGTTACCAAAGCCGCGATCGGCTAGTGTATCAATCACTAATAATATCACTACGGCAATCGCGAGCAAATTGAGCTCATTTGCCTGCAGGATTTGCGCCAGCAGTGAAAGCTGTAATACCCCAATGCCAACGATTTTTATGGATGACAACACTGACCATTTGGCGCTGGCCAGATTTCTTTCGCGTATCGCCATACTCTGCTCATTATGGTACATGTACCAGTGCAATTAAGGGTTCACCCGGGCGGCGGCCCAGAGTACAGATCACATCAATGCAGCGCTTCCTGTCGCAGTCCTGAGATACCTTTCAGGGCCGGCCACGTCGCGATGCTGTTAATTAAGTGATGCTCTGATAATAAAATGATGCCCCTGGCGCGTAATTGTTGTGGCGTCTGCGCGGTATCTCCTCCGGTCAGGAGGAAATCCGCGAGATCGTTATAAAATCCTTTTGCATTATTATATTTCCCGGCCAATATCCGTCTGGCGATCTCAACAAATTCTTTTTCAGATAACAAAGGATAGGTTGAGCGATCCATGTTATGTCCCTGCTGTTTTTATTATTAAGTACTGCTGTGTGTGAAGGAGTTATACCGTGTTTTATTTAAATTAACACCATAAGAAAACTCCTATAAATCGACTGCAGGAATAAATGGTTTCAGAATATGGATGTGAATATATAAGTTCTGGTCTTTACAATTTATTAGTCCTTTTCCACCTTTTATGGTGCTGCAAAGTTGAACAAGTCAGCGCACAGGAAAAAACAGAGATAAATCAGAAGCACTCAGCTCTCGCCAGTCCGGCACGACCAGGAATTTTCCCGGTTACGACGCTTTAGCCAGACTGGTGAATGGTGCGAAAATGCGCTTTGCGCGCGGTGAAACAGTTAAACACCGCTGCGCGAAAAAAATGCCGCTTTTTCGCGATTGCGTCCAGCGCAGTATAAAGGGCGGCTGGTGGGATAATGCATTGATTCTAATGGGTTAACAGATGCAGGAGACGCTCGAGATCGCGTTTTACCCAGGCAACATCCCCGGCGAACTTCTCATCAGACATCAGCGGCTGGCGATAAACCACCATGACGACTTCGGCCCCCTGCTCGTTGGCAATGACCCGCATCGGCATATAAATCTCTTTACCGCTGCCGGTGTCGATCCAGTGATCCATCACGCCAAACGGGTTATAGGGAGTGAAACGAATCTTCACTGTGCCTTCCGGGCCTTTCGCTTTCCAGTACTGGCCTTCCTGCGTCAGCGTTCTGCTGCTCAGGCCGCTGGCCCACTTCGCAAAACATTCGGGTTTCCAGATGGTTTCGTACAGATCTAACCAGTTACGGGGAATGGTGAGCGTCACTGTCTGAGATGGCAGCATGGAGCCTCCGCGGGGCAGGTAAACGACAAATTAAACCTGAAACATCGCCTGTCACCTTAACTGAAGGTCACCGGACTGCAAATGGCCCGGTGACGGAAGTGTGCTGCAACAGCGTTTTCTGTCAGATAAAACGACCGCGGCCCTGAATGTCATGCAGTCCGGCGCTGCCGTCGGGCTGACGCAGCACGAAGCGATCGGATTGCGCCACCACCGCGCAGCTGTGGTTAGGGAAGATGCGCAACAGGGCGCCAACCGCAGGCGCATGTTCGCCATAGGTTAAAAAGCCGTGCTCTTCCGACAACTTCTGCACTTCATACTGATGGCCATGCTCGTCCACCGCGATGCCGAAACCGCTGGCATTGGTGCCGTGCGGGCCTTTGTCCGAGCTCAGCATTTTGGAGCCGGCATCAATGATGGCGTAATAAGGATTAACGGCCACCACGCGCGTCACGACCGTTAACGCCAGCGCATCCGCCTCACACAAGCCCAGACGCCAGGCAGTGAGATCCAGCAGGGCATAATTGCCGGGACGAATTTCATCGCTGCCAGCGGCTACCGGTGCCGCCAGCGCCGTGGGCGTGGAGCCAACCGAGATGGGACAAGGAACAAAGCCGGCATCCAGCAGCCGCCGTTGCAGGTCACGCATCAGCGCGATCTCCTGCTGCGCCACCTCAGCTATCGCCGTGGCATGACCCGCAGCGTACGCATGACCCGCATGCGAGATCAGCCCGGCGAAGGGCAATCCGCTGGCGACAATCTGCTGCGCCAGCGTCAGCGCGCTATCGCTATGCGGATCGACGCCAACGCGATGCAGACCCACATCCACTTTAATGGCGATCGCCAGCGCGCAGTCCGGCTGCTGCTGATGGGCGGCGGCAATGGCGCTCACGCCCGCCGCGCAATCTGCGATGCAGGTAATGCGTGCCTGATGCTGTGCCGCCAGCTGCAGCAGTTCGGTCAGCGCGGCGGCGTGCACCACGGGATAGGCCAGCAGCACATCGCGTGCCCCGCCGAGCACAAAAGCCACGCCTTCGCTCGGTTTCGACACGGTAATGCCGCGCGCACCCAGCTGGTGCTGCTGTTCAGCGATCCAGACGCTTTTATGAGTTTTGATGTGGGGACGCAGCGCGACGCCGGCGGCATCGGCTTTCTGTTGCATCAGTTGCAGGTTACGCTGCAGGCGCGCAGCATCAACTTCCAGGTAGGGCGTAAGCCGGTCGGCGTGCAGCGGTCGCAGCCAGCCTGCTGTCTCAGAATGTTCCATTATAATAGTCCGCAGGTTATGTCTTGGTGCGGACTATCATTCACGAGCGCTGGTTAGACGTAAAGTGAAGCTTCGCCTGGCGGACGGGTTTTAAAGCGGCGATGCAGCCACAGATATTGCTCAGGCGCGCGCAGAATTTCTTTCTCAATCACCCGATTCATGTACGCCGCGGCGGCCGCTTCATCATCATGCGGGTAATTTTCCAGCTGCGGCTGAATGATCAGCTGATAGCCGTCTTTGCGCGCATTACGAATCAGCACGATGGTCAGCATCGCCGGTTTCGCCAGCCGCGACAGCACAAAGGTGCCATTGGTGGTGGCCGCTTTCTCGACCGCAAACAGTGGAGCAAACACGCTGCCTTTCGGGCCGTAGTCCTGATCCGGCGCGAACCAGACGGCTTCACCCTGTTTCAGCGCCTGTACCATGCCGCGCAGATCGCGTCGATCAATCATTGCTTTATTGGATCGCATGCGCCCTTTGGTTTGCGCCCACTCCATCGCCTGATTATTGTGCGGGCGATACATGGCCATCATTGGCTGGCACAGTCCGGTAATACGGCCGCCCAGCTCCAGCGACATAAAGTGCACGCCAATCACCATCACGCCGCGCTGCTGGCTCTGCGCATGCTGAAGATTGGCGATGCCGTGCACCTGAAACAGCTGCCGCACGCGCGCATCGGACCAGAACCAGGCGATGCCGGTTTCCGCCAGCGCCATGCCCAGCGACTCAAAATTGCCGGCAATCATCATCTCTTTCTCGTCTTCATTAATGTGCGGGAAGCAGAGTTCGATGTTACGCCGCGTGATGCGTTCGCGCCGCTTCAGGAAGTGGCGTGATAGCCGGCCCGCTGTCGCACCCAGCCGGATTAATAAAGGATAGGGGAGCTGCACCAGCAGCCAGAGCACTGCCAGCCCGAACCAGGTAAACCAGTAGCGGGGATGCAAAAGTTTGGAACAGAACTGCCCGGTTTTCTTCATAGCGCCTTCATGTCAGGAGTGAATGTAACGCGCGAAGAAGTCGGTCCATGGTTCCCGGTGCGGTACAACTGTAGTTATTACGACCGGCACTTTAGCAAATAGTGCCGTATAAGATATGTAAACTCTGCAATCTTCAGGATTCAGATGATTGATGGATCGTGCACTAACTGGCGTGAGAATGAAATCGGATTGGGTTTAAACTGCTTAAAAACAATAGGTTGGTGGATTGGCTGGCTAGATTTATATGTCATTTTCGGTCAGTAACAGACACAGTTGTTCATCATTCAGGCAATAAACCTTACATTGCGAAAATTAAATATTGGTCTACCACTGCAACTGGTAGCTTCTGCAAGCCAGTTCCAGACACAGTAATGTCCATTTGACGCTAAAAAAGCCATGCTCAGACACTATTGTGTCTATATGGAAGCGTTATAGCTCAATCAGGCTTACCCTATGGCTACGGTGTGCAGCAAAATCTCACCGCATACCTGCGGCAGGCCGTAAAACCGTGCGATCCAGCAACCAGGCGCTATACAAACCGGCGTAATGGCTGCTGTTAGCAAGGAAAGATAAAGCCCTGAGCAGGGCTTTACAGAGATAAGCGTTACTCGATGTTCTGAATCTGCTCGCGCATCTGCTCGATCAGCACCTTGAGCTCAATTGCCGAGGCGGTGATGTCCGCATTGATCGATTTCGACGCCAGCGTGTTCGACTCGCGGTTGAACTCCTGCATCATAAAGTCGAGGCGACGGCCGACGGCTTCTTTCTTCTTCAGAATGTTGTAAGTCTCTTTTACGTGCGCATCGAGGCGATCCAGCTCTTCGGCTACATCAATACGCTGGGCCATCATCACCAGTTCCTGCTCAAGGCGATTGTTCTCCAGCTGAACCTCAGCTTCTTCCAGCTTGCTCACCAGACGCTCGCGCTGCCATTTCAGCACTTCTGGCATCTGTGCACGCACTTTACTGACCTGCTCGGTCACGCCCTGCAGTCGCTGTTCGATCAGCGCTTTCAGCGCGTTGCCTTCACTTTCACGCGCAATGATGAAATCGTCCAGCGCGCCATCCAGCGCTGCCAGCAGTTCCGCGTTGATGGCATCCAGATCCTGCTCCTGCGCGGTCATCACGCCCGGCCAGCGCAGAATATCCAGCGGGTTAATTGCGCCTTCATCACTCTGCATCTTCACCCAGTTCGCCGCCTGCACCAGCTGTTTAGCCAGCGACTCATTCAGCTGCAGCTCACCCTGGGCGCTGGCATCAGCGTCGAAGCGCAGGTTGCACTCGATTTTGCCGCGCGTCAGGCGGTTGCGGATGCGTTCGCGAATCACCGGCTCCAGGCTGCGAAACTGCTCCGGCAGGCGGATATAGGTTTCGAGGTAACGCTGGTTGACGGAACGCAGTTCCCAGGCGGCGCTGCCCCAGCTGCCTTTGGCTTCACGGCGGGCGTATGCGGTCATACTGCGGATCATAAGCTTCTACTCATTCAGGAAATGTTCTTCGAATTATAGCGAGGGTGCTCCCGGCATGATAGGCGTAAACGCACAGCAGGGTGCCAGGCCTTTAACAATCGCGTTTATTGTTATTGACCGATGTTTTCAGACAATAAAAATATCAAGGTTGTGAATGCAGCGATAAATAACGTTTTAATCTGGCGAAAAAATAGCTACTGCGTGAATTGTTCTGCGTTAATTATCGCCAGCTTGTGAACGGGCAGGGTTTTTCCCTTGATTAAAATCATTAAAACACTGATGCAAAGCTGTGAATTGTGTCAATCCATTGATTTAAATGGCTTTAATAACCGTTAAAACATAATGGATTTGTGAGTGTTGTTTTTGATCATATATAACGAAAATACCGTTGCGCAGGGCAAAATTGATCTCTATCGTTGGCACCACTTGAGGACGACAACCACAAAAATGATGTGGACGGCCATCAGGAAAAATATAAGTAATTAAATTTTTCTATACACAGCAAATTGAATAAGACCGACGCAGAACGCGCTCCTTGTTTTATTCACCTAAATGGAAATCAGCAAATGAACATGAACAAAATCGTTGTGGCTTTAGGTCTGTCTATGTCTCTGGTGGCGGGTTCTGCGATGGCAGCAGGTGAAGGTAACGGTACTGTGACGTTTAAAGGTGCGATTGTTGATGCGCCATGCTCCATCGAACCAGGTTCAGTCGATCAGACGGTTGAGCTGGGTCAGATTTCCAACCTGGCGCTGAAAGACGGTGGCCGTTCTACACCGCGTCCATTCCAGATCAAACTGGAAAACTGCGACACCGCAACGAAGAAAGAAGTGACCGTGACCTTTGCCGGTACTGGCTCTCAGGTTATCCCGGGCAAACTGGCTATCACCGGTACTGCATCAGGCGCGGCGATCGGCATCAACTTCGGCGATACCGAAATTGAACTGGGTACCGCAACACCAGCGCAAAAACTGATGGACGGCAACAACCAGCTCTCCTTCGCAGCCTTCCTGCAGGGTGGCGGCGCTTCTGAGACTATCGTCCCGGGCGAATTCCAGAGCGTGGCTGACTTCGCACTGAACTATCAGTAATGGTCAGAGACTGGCGGGCTTCCTTGCCCGCCACTCTATCTTTTCGCTTAAGGAACTGCGGCGATGAGTCGTTTTATGCCTGCGGCGATAGTTTCGGCATCGGTGCTTTTCATCAATGACTGCCGCGCCGAACAGTTGATCGACCGCGGCCGCGTTGCGTTACGCGGCGCCATTCATCAGGGTGCCTGCGCCATTAAGGTCGATGATGCTGAACAAACCATCGCGATGGGGGTGCTGCCGCTGGCGCGCCTGCAACGTGACGGTAAAGGGCCGGGTTTTCCCTTCTCTATCCAACTGGTGAATTGTCCGGTGGAGTACAGCGCGTCGGGAGGCGTGGCACGCACCTTTTCTATCACCTTTGACCACGATGGCCCGCCGGGTCAGCAGCGTTTTGCTGTGTATGGCGATGCCAAAGGGGTAGAGCTGATGATTACGGATACGCAGGGCAACACCATTGCTCCCGGTGAGGCGCAGCCGATCGATCAGCATCTGACGCAGCAGCACGACCTGCGTTATCGGCTCACGCTGGTCAGCAACCAGCAGCAACTGCACAGCGGGAGTTACGCCGCCGCGATTCGTTTTCACATTAATTACAACTGATCTTTCACGGTTTACGGACACCGCTTGCCATGAAAAAGGCTTCATTAACTGCGCCAGCCTCATGTGCGCGCAGGCAGCGTATCAGGCTGACGCCGCTCAGCGTGGCGTTAATGTTAGCCCTCGGCTACAGTGCTCCGCTCTTCGCTGCCGGTGCGGTCTCATTCAACACCGATATCCTTGATCTCAACGATCGGCAAAACATCGATCTGTCGCAGTTTGCTCAGGCCGGCTACATCATGCCGGGCGAATACATGATGGAGCTGCGCGTCAACCAGACACAGATTCCGGAAATGCTGGTGCGCTACTACGCGCCCGAAAATGCGCCGAATGAAAGTCTGCCCTGCCTGACACCTGAAATGGTGGATAAACTGGCGCTGAAACCGGAAGTGCTGAAAAACGCGTCGTGGCTGCAGGATGGCCAGTGTCTGGCGGTGGATTCCATCTCCGGTATGCAGGTGCGCGGCAATCTGGGTGAATCTCGCCTCAACATCACCATTCCACAAGCATGGCTGGAGTACAGCGCCGCCAACTGGGAACCGCCGTCTCGCTGGGATAACGGCGTCCCGGGCCTGTTAATGGATTACAACCTGTTTGCCTCCACTACGCGTGCGCAATACGGCGCTAAAAGCCAGAGTGTGAGCGGCAACGGCACCGGTGGCGTTAACGCCGGTGCCTGGCGCCTGCGTGCGGACTGGCAGATGCAGCAAAATCGTGGCACGGGCAGCCATCGCCAGGAATTCACCTGGACACGCTTTTACGCCTATCGGCCGCTGCCTTCTCTCCAGGCGAAAGCCACGCTGGGCGAGAACTATCTCGATTCCGGCATGTTTGACAGCTTTCGCTATCTTGGTGCGGCGATCACCAGCGATGACAACATGCTGCCGCCCAACCTGCGTGGCTATGCGCCGGAAGTAACCGGTATCGCCAAAACCAACGCCAAAGTCACCATTAGCCAGCAGGGACGGGTGATTTATGAATCGCAGGTGGCTGCCGGTCCATTTCGTATTCAGGATCTCAATGATGCCGTCTCCGGCCAGCTTGACGTGCGCGTCGAGGAGCAGGATGGCAGCGTGCAGACCTTTAGCGTCGATACCGCCACTATCCCGTATCTGACCCGTCCGGGCCGCGTGCGTTACAAATTCGCCAGCGGCAAACCGGGCAGCGAAGAGCATAAAACGCAGGGCCCCACATTTGCCACCGGCGAATTCTCCTGGGGGATCAGTAACGGCTGGTCGATGTACGGCGGCGGGCTGGCCGCAGGCAATTACAAAGCGTTATCGATGGGTCTGGGACGCGATCTGCTGTTGCTGGGCGCCATTTCGTTTGATGCCACCCAGTCTAAGGCTGGCTTGCCGCAGCAGGGCAACAAAAGCGGCGGCTCTTATCGCCTGAGCTATTCCAAACGCTTCGAGGAACTTGATGGTCAGGTGACGTTTGCCGGCTACCGCTTTTCGCAGCGCAATTTTATGAGTCTGCCGCAGTATCTCGACGCGCGTTATCGCAACCAGCAGGTTTCTAACAGTAAAGAGCTCTACACCATTACGCTCAACAAGCACTTTCGCAGCCTGAACCTGAGTAGTTACCTCAGCTACAGCCATCAGACCTATTGGGATCGTGCCCCGCTGGATCGCTGGAGCTTTTCCACTTCGCGCTACTTTGATGTCGGCCGGTTTAAGAATCTGAGTTTAAGTCTGTCGCTCAACCGGACGCAATATAACGGCAAAAACGATGACAGCGTTTACCTCAACTTCAGTATGCCGATTGGCGGTGACAGTAGCCTGAGCTACAGCCAGCAAACCAGCGGTAAGCAAACCACCCACTCGGCCAGTTTTTATGACCGGCTGGACAGTAACAACAGTTACAGCCTGAGCGCCGGCCTCAATAACGATCGCCGTCAGTCGTTCAGCGGGTTTTACAGTCATCAGGGCAGTCTGACCAGCATGACGGCCAGCGCCAGCGCGCAGCAGGGACAGTACCGCAGCGCCAGCCTGTCACTGCAGGGCGGTTTAACGCTCACGCCGCAGGGCGCGGCGCTGCACCGGCTGGGCATGCCCGGCAGCACGCGTCTGATGGTCGATACCGATGGCGTGTCCGGCGTACCGGTCAACGGTGGTGGCAGTAACACGTATACCAATTTCTTTGGCAAAGCGGTGATTTCGGATGTGAACAGCTACTACCGCAACACCGCCAGTATCGATGTCACCGGACTGGCCGACAACGTGGAAGCGTCGCGCCCGGTAACCCAGATCACCCTGACCGAAGGTGCCATCGGTTACCGGCGTTTTGGTGTGATTAAAGGTATCAAAGCCATGGCCGCCATCCGGCTGGAAGATGGTAGCTGGCCGCCCTTTGGTGCCAGCGTCCAGAGTAACGGACGCGAAGTGGGCATTCTGGATGATGACGGCCTGGTATGGCTGAGCGGCATTGAGGCCGGTGCCAGCATGGATGTGCGCTGGAACGGCGAAACCCAGTGTCAGCTGGCATTACCCGATCCTCTGCCGCAGCAGTTGCTCGACGAAGGACAGAACTTGTTATTACTTTGCACGCGCCGCGCCGCGCCTGCTTCTTCAACGTAAGGAAAGAGTTAATCATGCTGGTAAAAACGCTGAGCAGCGCCTTGCTGCTCTCCACGCTGACGCTATCGCTGCAGGCTCACGCGGCGATTGCGCTTGATCGCACCCGGGTCATTTTTAACGGTAACGAAAAAAACGTCTCACTGAATATCAGCAATGAAAACAAGCAGCTGCCTTATCTGGCGCAGGGCTGGATTGAAGACAGCAGCGGTAAAAAAATTACGTCACCGCTGGTGCTGCTGCCGCCGGTGCAGCGCGTCGAACCGGGCGAACGCAGCGTGGTGAAAGTGCAGGCGCTGCCAGCCATCAAGGCGCTGCCACAGGATCGTGAATCGGTGTTCTATTTCAGCATGCGTGAAATCCCGCCGCGCAGCGAGAAGAGCAACGTGCTGCAAATCGCGTTGCAGACGCGTATCAAGCTGTTCTATCGCCCGGAAGCGATCGTGGTGAGCAATCCGTCAGTGGTGACGCCATGGCAGGAAAAACTGACGCTGACGCGCAAGGGTGCACGCTACCAGCTGAATAATCCCACGCCTTACTTCATCACGCTGGTGGATGCACAGCCAGCGAAAGGCCAGTCGCTGAAGAAGAGCTTTGAACCGGTGATGGTCGCGCCAAAAACCAGTATCGATCTGGGCGTGAACGCAGCAGAACTGGGCAGCGCGCCGCTATTAACCTACATCAACGACTACGGCGGCCGTCCAACGCTGGCGCTGAAGTGTGCTGGCGACAGCTGCAGCGTCGTCAGTAACAAGGTGGAGCAGTAAGCGATGCGTGTGCTGTTGCTGGTGCTGACGCTGTTGAGCCTGACTCTGCAGGCGGCAACCAACGGCGTGGTGCATGTGTATGGCGCGCTGCAGGAGAGTCCATGCTGGCTTGACGTCGGTAACAATGATCAGGCGGCTGGCCTCGATACCACGCCGACCGCCGCGCTGCAACAGGTCGGCGAGCAGGTGATGAAGCAGGCGTTAACGCTGCATTTGCAGGACTGTCCGTACAGTATCCGCAATGTCGCCGATCCGCTATGGCTGCAACATGTGCCGTCCATCAGCATCGACTTTTTTGCCCCGCAAAGTCTGGCCGACCCGCAGCTGATTCGCGTCCAGGGCTCTGACGGCGTGGGCCTGCAATTGTTTGATGAGAACCATCAGCCGCTGCCGCCCACCTTCCGCAATCTGCGCGTGCCGCTCAGCGCTGGCAGCAATGTGCTGAGCTGGCTGACGGTTGAGGAACGCACCGCGCTGCCGCTGCAGCCGGGTGCCTGGTCAGCCAGCGGTCAGTTACAGGTGAACTATGACTAAGCATCGACTTGTTCCGTTGATGAAGTATTACAGCAGGCTGCTGATCGGTAGCCTGCTGCTGTGCATCTGCTGGCCGCTGCATGCGGTGGAGCTGCGCCTGCACGGTACGCTGATTGAGAATCCGCCCTGCACGCTGAATGACAACCAGAGCCTGATGATTGAGTTTGGCGATGCGCTGAGCGTGAAAAAGATCGATGGCGTCAACTATCTGCAGCGTAAGGCGATACCGGTCAAGTGCACCGAGGATCCGGGTGCGGCATTGCAGGTGCGTCTGACCGGTACCGCTTCCGGTTTCGACAGCAGCGCGCTGCTCAGCAGTGTGAGTGCGCTGGGTATTCGCTTTTATCTGGCCAGCAAGCCGCTGGCGGTCAACAGCACGTTGCCGATTGTTTTCCCCGGCACACTCGATCTCGGCGCGGTGCCGGTACAGCAGCCGGGCGTGACGCTGGAGGGTGGGGAGTTCACCGCCAGCGCGGCGCTGCTGCTGGAATATCAGTAAGGAGAGGCGATGAGAGCGGGCGTAATGCTGGTACTGGGATGGCTGCTGGTGTCACAGGCACAGGCGATAGAGATGCAGCTGCACGGCACGCTGGTGGCGGAACCCTGTTCGCTGGAACCGGATCAGCAGCAGCTGGAACTCAACTTTGGCGATATCGTCGCGAAATCGCTGTATCAGAATCCGCGCACGCCGGCGCGTCCGCTGGTGATGCGTCTGAGCGGTTGTGATACCGAACTGGGTAAAGATGTCGAGCTGGTGTTCAACGGCATTGCCGATGCCGAGCAGCCCGATCTGCTGGCGCTGGCCGGTGATGCCGGTGCCAAAGGCGTGGCCATTGGCCTGAGTGATGCGGACGGAAAGCTGGTGCCCATTAACCGCGGCGTGATGCATTTTCCGCTGCAGCAGGGCGACAACCAGCTGCAGTTCAGTGCCTGGTTGCAGGCTTCGGCGAGCGCGATTGCCGAGCGCACCATTGAGCCTGGCAACGTATCGGCGATTGCTACTTTTTATCTGAACTATCCCTGAGTGCCTGTTATGTGGTTGATAAATCAACATATCACGTTTGACCCGGATCGGCGCCTGTTGCGCGATCGGCATGATAACGAGCTGCTGCTCAACCAGAGCAGCGCACGCTGCCTGGCGCTGTTTCTGCAAAAGCCGGGTGAGGTCATTAGCCACGAAACGCTGCTGGATGAGGGCTGGCGTAGCCAGGGGGTGCACGTGACGGAAAACTCGCTGCGCCAGATGCTATCGATGCTGCGCAAACAGTTTCTGCAACTGCGGGTTGAAGGAGAAACCTTTGTCACCGTTCATCGTCAGGGCTACCGGCTGCATGAGTCGGTGCGGGTGGAAGCCTGTTTACCGCTGGTCGAAGCCGTGGAGGAAGCGCGCATTACGTCGGAAGCACGTATTCAGCCGCTGGTGACCACCCATGTGCACACGGCGCCGCTGCCGGTGATAGCGCCGCCGATCACCGCCACTGTGGCGGAGGAAATACCCGCTGCGGCGCCACGCAGCCGTTCCGGACTGGTGTTAATCGGCATGTTAATCAGCGCAGTGTTGTTACTGGTGCTGGCCTTACTCGGTATTAAGGTACTGGAGATTCGCGACGTGGTGACTGTGACCTATGCACCCTATCGCCACGTGCAGGGCCGGCAGTGGTATATCCAGGACGACTTCAGCGCCACCGAGCGTGAAGAGATCGATCAAAACCTGCAGCTGGTGAGTGACAGCATGGCGCGCTTTATCCAGCTGGCCGAAGAGGAACGCCACATCTATATCAACCGCACCAAGCTGGCTGACCGTTACAGCTGGTTTATCTGTCAAAACCCTATCGAGCAGAAGGATGCGTTATGTCGGTCAGCCATATATTTCGTCGCCGAGTAACCTGGGTGTTGCAGGGGGGATTACTGATGCTGGCGCTGGTACTGGCGGCTATCCTGATTTATCAGCTGTCGCGCCGTATCCCTCATTGTGAAGCGGATTCGATTCTGATTTCCAGAGAGGCGGGACAGCTGGTGGTGTCGCATGGGCAGTGGAAAGTGCAAAACAGTCTGTTTCAGGCCACCGGCAATTACAGCGGCATGATCAGTTATTACTCGCCACAACAGCAACTGCAGCGCCGCGAACCGGTTGATGTCTCTTTTGAACTGCGCCACAGCTTCTCCGGCGCCGCGCTGCGCAGCGAAACCACTGCCATTTCCTACAATCTTGCCAATCGCGCCTCACCACAAAATATTGAACGCTATATCTCCGCCGGCCTGGCGCCCGGCCATGTCAATTACGGCTGGATTTATCGTCTGCAGAATGTGCGCTATGTGATTGGCAATAATGCGAATCCGTCGGTGATTTGTAAGAAATAACATTATTTTTAAGCTTTAAAATTAAGGGCGCTACAAATGGGAAAATTAATTATTATCTTCATTTATTTCACGATGATTAATTCGGTAGTCGCTTATGCAAGGAATGAAAACGCATGCTGGGGAGAACCCGTAAATATCACGGCAATTTCAGCAACTTCAATTGGCTCTTTCCCTTCTAATAGAAAAGGGACAGAAAAAAGAATTTTCTTTAAGACGGAGCCAACAACATTTCCTGGTTATTGTAATAAAAGTTTTGCGGGAACACCGAATGGCATGCATTATTATGGGGATATGAATCCATTATTTTCTCTTTCTGAGTTAAATCAAGGGTACTATAAATTAAGTGAAGATGTTGATATCAGAATATCTCTTGGGACAATTTATAAAAGTTATAAGTTTCCTATGATTCCTCCGAATTCTGTAAGCGGAGGTGTCACGCCAAATGGTGTGGGTGAAAGAATATACGTTAATAATTTTTCAGCCGCAGGTGAGGGTTTTATAGATTTAGTACTTAGGCGGGATATCATTGGTGGGGCTATAATTATACCGGCTGGTGTAAAGCTCTACGATATGTATAGAGTTTTAACTATATCTCCATACCCACCTAAACCTGAAGATCCACTTCTTCAAGGTGTTATTATGGGCGGAGGAGTTATAATCCCAGTTCCTGTTGTCTGTAAAATTAATCAGGATAATCTAATTCAGGTAGAGTTTGGTAATTTAAGTATTGCAGCTGTTTCTGATTCTGAATCAAATCCGTCCTTCATCAAAGACATTCCTATTGACGTGTCGTGTAGTGAGAGTATCACAAAAAAGGTTGGAATAAAGCTGGTTTCAGAGTTCTCTCCATTTTCGAGTAATCTGGTGGCAACAAGTAATCAAAGTTTAGGTCTTGCCATGCTTCATAATGGGGTAATAATAAAGCCGTACGACTCTTTTCCAATGGATATATATGATGGGTTAGGTCATGCTGCCTTTAGTATATTTCCTGTAAAAAATAAAATGTCCAAGTTAGAATCAGGTGAATTTACTGCTTCTGCGATCTTGATTGTGACGCCAGACTGAGCTCTGTTTAAATAAAGCATGATAGTTGTTGTATTGCACATTCTGAGTCGGGCTCGATTCTGATTTCTCAGGAGGCAGGCATCTTTTGCGATTCTTTGCAAAATAACAACGGTCTAATTTGATTATTTTAAATTATTTGTGCGTGAATAGACTATGATGATTATTTTGTTGCGAAGGATATATATATTATTTATTGCTAAGGCTTTTTTTATGAGCATTTTTTCTCATCAGGCTCATGCTGGTCTTGATTATGCCTGCTGGACCGACCCTTTAGCAGTAATGGTATTGACATCAGGCCGTTTGGCTAGCCACAGCATATCTCCTGTAAAAGGAGTACACGGCAGGTTATTCTTTGATGAATCATTAGGGGGGTTTTCTGGCATATGTAATAATCCCGGTAAATATGAATGGTATAACTTACTTATTGAGGCTGATCTGGGTGCACATTTTATCCCTTCATCTACAAATATCGGTTATTATAAACTCACTGATGAGGTTGATGTGAAGGTGCAAGGCTATGCTCCAAGCTGGTATCCTTATCCAATGACTTTCGAGGACCGTAGATATAAAAATCCTGGTCGTGGGACAATAAAGCCTGGGCTGGGAATGATTCATGATGTTTTTTCGGCTTCTTCATTTCTTTTAACTGATTTTATTATAACAAAAGATATTATCGGTGGAGCGATTTTTGTCCCGCCTGATGTAGAGATGGTGACCATTTATACGATTGGTTATATGAGCCCGCCTTATCCTCCGAGACCCGAAAAACCCTTGCTAAAAATCGTTATCGGACCTCACGGCATTATCATCCCGGTACCCATTGTCTGCGATATCAATAACGGCAGGGATATTAACGTTGAATTTGACCGCATCGCGGTAAGCTCCGTTTCTGAGTCAGTATCCAATACCGCCAACTACAAAGATGTGCCGTTAGAAGTCAAATGCAGTTCTGCATTAAATCAGGACGTCAATTTACGCTTAGTCGCCGGAACCACCTCTTTCTCGGATGAACTCATCGCCACCAACTATCCTGATCTGGGGATTGCGGTTAAACATAAAGGACAATTGCTCAAACCGATGGGCACTTCTACTGTCCGGTTAATCAACGGCATGGCTTCAGAGGTCATCACCGTGTTCCCGGTGAAAAAGAAAGGACAACCGCTGAGCGGTGGTGAATTCAATGCTTCAGCAACATTGCTGATCAGCATGCCTTGATGATGCTTTAATCCGCGTTATTGATATTAATGTTAATTAATCTTTTTATGATGGTTAAAGTTAAACACTTATCAGAGGGAGATCGGCTTAACCTGCAGCGATACAGATTAACGGTGTTTGAAAATATTTTTCATCATCACAGCTGTGTGAATCACCATGATTCACGGGGGTTTTCACACCATTCACAGCTTTTTGGCCGTACATTTTCTGTAGCCAAAGTCTATCAACCATTATTCAACGAGACAGTTTTTGGCCTGTTTCGGCAATTGGGTTTGCTATGCTCTTTCTCTGTTTTATGTCGTGGTATCTGTCCGGACGAGACCCGCGCGTCACGCCACCTTTGCTGATGCAGCAATTTCTGCAGCGGCGGCGTCGGGGACAGTGCGGTGAGAAAGTCGCCTCTTTCCCTTTCGCTTCGCTGGCCTGTCTTATCTGTTTCCTCCCCACGCTGATTTATCTGCCCAACAGTGGTGGCAACGGCTTTGATCTGCCGCTGAATTTGCTCACTGCAGGCTGCCTCGCGCTGCTGGCGGCCACGCTGCTGTTGAAGAACTGGCGCCAGCCGCGCGATTTAATTGATGACAACGTCATGACGCATGCGCTGCTGCTGATGCTGTTTTGCTTTGCGCTGGCGGTGATCCTGCAGGAGAACGATAACGGACTGCTGACCGGCGTTATCCGACTACTGGGGCTCAGTGCCATACTCATACTGTGGCTGCTGCTGGGCCTGATGCCGCAGCTCTGGCAGCAGCGTCAGCAAATCATTGCCGGCATCGTATTGCTCAGCACCTTGCAGGCGCTGCTGGCGATTGCGCAAACCTGTTTTCCTGCCCAGCTGCAAACGCTGATGGAGTTTCGCTATCACGCTGGCCAGATTCGCCCTTACGGTATTTTTCAGCAGTTCAATTTGCTGGCCAGCTTTCTGGCGACCGGCCTGGCGGCAACGGTGTGGCTCAGCCTGCAATCCGATAATAAACACCGATTCTTACTCCTGTCTGCGGTCCTCATTAACAGTCTGGCACTGTTACTGACGCAGTCGCGTACTGGCGCCTTTGGGTTTGCGCTGGCTCTGCTGGTGATGCTGCTGGTGTGCGATCGCCGCCAGCGTGCGGTAATCATCAGGATTATTATCGTTATGGCGCTTGCTGTGCTGTGCGCCCTGTTGCTACGCAGCGAGTTAGCTCCCGGTATACGTGAATTCGCCGGATCGGATCTGGCACGCCAGCAACTGCTTGAGTACACGCTGCGCATGATAATGGAAAAACCGTTCAGCGGCTGGGGCTTTGGTCAGTTTGAGTATCATTTTTCGCGGATACGCATGGTGGACGCGATTCACCTGAAAGATTTCAATGCCACCCATCCCCATAACGAGTGGCTGTATAGCTGGGTGGAGGGCGGTGTTTTGCCGATGGTAGGCTTCACCGCCGTGTTGCTGGCCTGGCTGACCCCGCTGTGGCGCTGGCGCAGCCAGCCGCAGCGCCTGATGCTGTGGAGTCTGACGCTGCCCGTCATGCTGCACACCATGGTCGAATTTCCGCTCTATCAATCGCTGCCGCATCTGTGGCTGCTGATGCTACTTACCCATCTGGCGTTACGTCAGCCCGAAGATCGGTCAATGATTGAACCTGCGACGCCGGGTCTGCCGTCGCGTATGCTGCGCCTGAACATGGCCGGCGGCGCGATTGCGCTGATGCTGTTTTTCTTCAGCGGCCTGCAGACCAACGCGCTGCTCACCCAGGCGGAGCGCGGTCAGTTCCTCTCGTATCCTTCACGCGATCAGCTGTGGAATCCGTGGATTCAGGGCGAGCGCTATGAGTTCGGTGAAATGGTGCATTGCCTGATGCGCTACAACCAGACGCGGGATGAGCGCCTGCTGGCGCGCTTTGTGCAGCAGTCGTCGCTGTGGCTGGAGCGCCATAACGATCTCAACGTGTTCCGGAATGCGGTAATGATTGAGTGGCATCTGCGGCACTATCAACGCTCGCGCAGGCTGCTGCGTCAGGCGCTGACTCTCTATCCAACAGATGAAAGCCTGCTGCAGCTGAAAGCAAAAATGATGACGGAATGGTCATCGGCGGCCTATGCTGTGACAGATGAGACAGGCAACTTCTGAGGCTAAGATGTTGAATAAATGGATGAGGCCGCTGGGCTTCGCCATGATATTAAGCGGATGTCAGACTTCTCCGCCCACCCCGCAGGTTATTCCGCCGCACACCGCGCCCGTGGCCGTGTGCGGGGCCGGCGAGATGATGATGCAAACCACGCTGTGGTTTGACCTGCCGTCCTCCGCTAGCAGAGCAGCGGGCTGGTCGCAGTTTACTGAACGCGACATCACGCCGCACTTTCCCTCGCCGCTGACGACTTACGATGCCCGCGGCCCGCAGGGCAATCGCAAGGTACTGGTATTGCTTCATCCGGCGGATCGGGCCAGCTCCGAAAGCATTAACGCGCTGCGCGACAAGTTTAAACATCGTTTTGCGACACAACCGGTGACGCGTATCGACTCGCTGGTGTGCGCGGCGCTGTAACACGCGCTGCCTGCACGCGGGCAGGACAGCCGCCTGTGAAGTCCGTATAATGCGCAGCCAAACCCAAGCAAGCCGGAGAGAAACCATGCGTCCAGCAGGCCGTAGCACTTCTGAAGTGCGTCCCGTCACCCTCACTCGTCACTTTACCAAACATGCGGAAGGCTCGGTTCTTGTCGAGTTCGGCGAAACCAAAGTCCTGTGCACCGCGACCGTTGAAGAGGGCGTGCCGCGTTTTCTCAAAGGCAAAGGTCAGGGCTGGGTAACCGCAGAATATGGCATGCTGCCGCGTTCGACGCACAGCCGTATGGCGCGTGAAGCCGCCAAAGGCAAGCAGGGTGGACGTACGCTGGAAATTCAGCGCCTTATCGCCCGCTCGCTGCGTGCGGCGGTTGATCTGCAGGCGCTGGGTGAATTCACCATCACGCTGGACTGCGACGTAATTCAGGCCGACGGCGGCACGCGCACCGCGGCAATCACCGGTGCCTGCGTGGCGCTGGCGGATGCGCTGAACGCGCTGGTGGCAGCCGGTAAACTGAAAGCCAGCCCGCTGAAAGGCATGGTGGCGGCGATCTCGGTCGGCATCGTGGCCGGTGAAGCGGTGTGCGATTTAGAGTATGTCGAAGACTCCGCCGCTGAAACGGATATGAATGTGGTGATGACCGAAGATGGCCGCATGATTGAGGTGCAGGGCACCGCAGAAGGCGAGCCGTTCAGCCATGATGAATTGTTGCAGCTGCTGGCGCTGGCGCGCGGCGGCATTGAGCAGCTGATTCAGGCGCAGAAAGCGGCGTTAATTGATTGATGTAACAGGCGACCACAGAGTCGCCTTTTCTTTATTTGAGGAGTGAGAAATGAAAGCCTGGCAGCGTCAGTTTATTGAGTTCGCCCTGAACAAAGGGGTGCTGAAGTTTGGTGAGTTTACCCTGAAGTCTGGCCGTAAAAGTCCCTATTTCTTTAATGCCGGTCTGTTCAATACCGGGCGCGATTTAGCGCTGCTGGGCCGTTTCTATGCGCAGGCGCTGGTGGATGGCGGCGTCGATTTCGACCTGCTGTTTGGCCCGGCCTACAAAGGCATTCCCATTGCGACCACTACCGCCGTGGCGCTGGCCGATCATCATGACCGCGATGTGCCGTACTGTTTTAACCGTAAAGAGGCCAAAGATCACGGCGAAGGCGGTTTACTGGTGGGCAGCCCGCTGCAGGGCAAAGTGATGCTGGTCGATGATGTGATCACCGCCGGCACGGCAATTCGTGAATCGATGGACATCATCAACGCCCACAACGCCACGCTGGCCGGCGTGCTGATTTCACTCGACCGCCAGGAGCGTGGCCGTGGCGAGATTTCCGCGATTCAGGAAGTGGAGCGCGATTATCAGTGCAAGGTCACGGCGATCATTACGCTGAGCGAGCTGATTGATTACCTGGCGGAGAAGCCAGAGATGGCCGACCATCTGGCGAAGGTGAAGGCGTATCGCAAAGAGTACGGCATCTAAGGTTTGCCGCGGTCGCCATGAATGGCGACCCTACAGTAGCAGGATGTTTGAGCGTAGGGTGCGCATTGATGCGCACTTGGTGGCAAAGGTGAAGGCGTATCGTAAAAAGTACGGTATTTAAGGTTTGCTGCGGTCGCCATGAATGGCGCCCCTACAGTAGCAGGATGTTTGAGCGTAGGGTGCGCATTGATGCGCACCTGGTGGCAAAGGTGAAGGCGTATCGTAAAAAGTACGGTATTTAAGGTTTGCTGCGGTCGCCATGAATGGCGCCCCTACAGTAGCAGGATGCCAGGTCACAGGGTGCGCATTGATGCGCACCTGGTGGCGAAGGTCGGGGCGATTGCAAAGAGTACGGTATTTAAGGTTTAGCGCGATATTCAGCGCCGCACGATAGCGTAGCGGCGCAATTTATTGCGCGATGGATCGCGCCGCTACAAATCCGCTGTGCGTATTAAACCAGCTGTGCGGCAATCAGCGGCCAGCGGCTGTCGAAATCGGCGGTCGGACGATAACGGAACTCCGAGCGCACATAGCGTGACAGCAAACCTTCGCAGAACGCCAGCAGCTGGCTGGCGAGCAGCGTCTCATCGGTCTGGAAACCTTCGCCGTCGCGCATCTTCTTCTCTTTCATCACCTGGCGCAGCTGAACTTCGATACGCTCAAACAGCTGATTAATGCGCCCCTGCAGACGATCCTGTTCAAACATCAGCGCGTGGCCGGTCAGGATGCGCGTCAGCCCTGGATTACGCTCACCAAATCCCAGCAGCAATTGCACGATCAGGCGCAGGCGCGCCATCGTCTCTTTTTCATCTTTCAGGATCAGATTGATGCGGGTAATCAGACTGTCTTCAATAAACTCAATCAGGCTATCAAACATGCGCGTTTTGCTGGGAAAGTGGCGATATAACGCCGCTTCCGAAACGCCGACATTGGCGGCCAGCTTGGCGGTGGTGATACGCTGACTGCCATCGCCCGACTCCAGCATTTGCGCCAGCGCCTGCAAAATCTCTTCGCGACGATTCCGTTTCGCGACTTTTTTTTCTGCCATGACCTTCAACACCCCTGAAATTCACCAAAAACAGGCAATACTGCCTTATCTGCCACAGATAAAGCGGCCTGTGGCGACAAGAAATAAAAAGATGGCTATGCGAAAAGTGAGCGTATTACTGACGGCCAGAGTGACCGAAACCGCCTGCGCCGCGATCGCTGGCGTCAAAATCTTCCACCAGGTTAAATTCGGCCTGCACCACCGGTACAAACACCAGCTGAGCCAGGCGATCGCCAGGCTGCAGCGTGAAGCTATCCTGGCCACGGTTCCACACTGAAACCATCAGCTGGCCCTGATAGTCGGAGTCAATCAGCCCCACCAGGTTACCCAGTACGATGCCGTGTTTGTGACCGAGACCGGAGCGCGGCAGGATGACGGCGGCCAGTGACGGATCGGCAATGTGAATCGCCAGGCCGGTCGGCACCAGCGTGGTCATGCCCGGTGCGATTTCCAGTGCGTCATCAAGGCAGGCGCGCAGATCGAGACCCGCGGAGCCAGAGGTCGCATAGGTGGGTAGTGGAAATTCCTTGCCTACGCGCGCATCAAGTATTTTTACGTCGATTTTTTTCATCATAACGGCTGACAATCTCGTCTATTAATTGTTGGCCAAGGAGCGTCTTATCACTGAGCGGTAAGACTTTCTCTCCCTCCTGCCAAAAAAGGTGAAGAGCATTGGTGTCGCTATTGAAGCCCTGCCCGGCCTGCGCCACATCATTGGCGCAAATCAGGTCCAGGTTTTTCCGCACCCGTTTTTGCCGCGCGTATTCTTCCACATTCTGGGTTTCGGCAGCAAATCCCACCACGAAAGGGCGCTGCACTTTGAGCGCCGCGACGCCTGCGACAATATCCGGGTTCTTCACCAGCTGCAGCGTGACGTTATCATCGCCACCCTGTTTTTTAATTTTCTCTGCGGCAATGTTTGCCGCCCGGTAGTCTGCCACGGCTGCGCTGGCAATGAAAATATCTTGTTGGCTGATTTGCGCCATCACCGCCGCTTCCATCTCCAGTGCGCTGTTGACATCAATGCGCGTCACGCCGGCGGGCGTGGCTAAGTTCACCGGACCGGAAATCAGCGTCACGTTTGCGCCGCGCTTTGCCGCCGCCGCCGCAACCGCATAGCCCATCTTGCCGGAGCTGTGATTACTGATATAGCGCACCGGATCCAGCGCTTCACGCGTCGGACCGGCGGTGATCATAATGTTGAGATGTTGCAGATCGTTGACGGGCGCGGCCCACTCCAGCGCATGCGCAACGATGGCCAGCGGGTCCAGCATACGGCCCGGGCCGATATCACCGCACGCCTGGCTACCGCTGTCCGGTCCCCAGACCAGCACGCCGCGCTGCGCCAGACGCTGCAGATTCTCCTGCGTGACTGCCGCGCGGTACATCTGCTGGTTCATGGCTGGCACGATGGCGACCGGTGCCGCGCTGGCCAGGCAGGCGGTGGTGACCAGGTCGTTTGCCATGCCAGCGGTAATACGTGCAATCAAATCGGCGGTTGCGGGCGCAAGCACAATCAAATCGGCCCATTTTGCCAGTTCGATATGGCCCATTGCCGCTTCGGCCGCCGGGTCGAGCAGGTCATCAAACACCGGATAGCCGGAAACCGCCTGCAGGCTGAGCGGCGTAATAAAGGCTTTGGCCGCATCGGTCATCATCACGCGGACATCCGCGCCGCGATCGCGCAGACGGCGCACCAGTTCCGGTGCTTTATAGGCCGCGATGCCGCCACTGACGCCCAGCAGAATTTTTTTTCCGGCTAATCCCATCATGTTGTTTGCCTCACTTCAACGCAGAGTGCCGCGCCTGGCGCGACAGATGCAGGCAACTTTATCACAAAATCGGCGACCCGCCTTTTCACTGCCTGCGCCCTTTGCGAGCCGGCTCTGGAATTTGTCACGCGCCGCTGGTGGCCTGCAATGCACCGGCGCAGAATGGCGGCATTGCAGGGAGGGCGGAACGATGACGGAACTGGCACCACGGGAAAAACTGACGCTGCTGGGCGCCGAGGCGCTAAGCGATGCCGAACTGCTGGCGATCTTTTTACGTACCGGCACGCGCGGCAACAGCGTGATGGGGCTGGCGCGGCTGATGCTGAATGAATTCGGTTCGCTGTATCGCATCATGACCGCCAGTAAAGAGGAGCTGGGGCAGATAAAGGGCGTCGGCAGCGCCAAAATGACGCAACTGCATGCCATTGCGGAACTGGGGCGGCGCTTTTTTGCCAGCCAGCTGGCGCGCGAAAATGTGATGGAGAATCCGCAGGTCACGCGCCACTACCTGCAAAGCGTGCTGGCACATCAGGAGCGTGAAATCTTTATGGCGCTGTTTCTGGATAACCAGCACCGCGTTTTGCAGGCGCAGAAGATGTTTTCTGGCTCCATTGCCAGCGTGGAAGTGCATCCGCGTGAAATCGTGCGTGAGGCGCTAAAGCTCAACGCGGCGGCGGTGATACTGGCGCACAATCATCCGTCCGGCATGGCGGAACCGAGCCGTGCCGATCGCGAGATTACCAGCAAGGTGGCGCAGGCCTGCGCGCTGCTGAATATCCGCTTATTAGATCATCTGGTGATTGGTCACGGCGAGTTTACCTCTTTCGCTGAGCGCGGCTGGCTGTAATTCGCGGCGTCAACTGGGCAGAAATCCGGCGTTTTTGCGCGATCCGGAGGGATCTTTATCTGTTCGGGACTTGAGCACTTCGGCTTAGCGGCGTATACTACGCCACCTTTGAGAATCTCGGGTTTGGCGTTTGGGCCAGCTTAGCGGGTTCACATGGAACTCGCCTGGGCGGGCTAAGGCCTGACGAGGCGGCCAAAACCTAGTTTTTAAAGCTCGAGCTGATTTGATTTTTGGAGAATAGAAATGTCACGAGTCTGCCAGGTAACTGGAAAGCGTCCGGTGACCGGTAACAACCGTTCCCACGCAATGAACGCGACGAAACGCCGTTTCCTGCCGAACCTGCACTCTCACCGTTTCTGGGTTGAGAGCGAGAAGCGCTTCGTTACTCTGCGTGTATCTGCTAAAGGTATGCGTGTTATTGATAAAAAGGGCATCGATACGGTTCTGGCCGAAATCCGCGCCCGTGGTGAGAAGTACTAAGGAACTGAATCATGGCTAAAGGTATTCGTGAGAAGATCAAGCTGGTTTCCTCTGCTGGTACAGGTCACTTCTATACCACCACGAAGAACAAACGTACTAAACCTGAGAAACTGGAACTGAAAAAGTTCGATCCGGTTGTACGTCAGCACGTGATCTACAAAGAAGCCAAAATTAAGTAATTTTGGTGTTCTTGCGAAAAACCCGGCTCCGGCCGGGTTTTTTGTTTCTGCGCTACGTTGAGGAGATGAGATGCCTGAATTACCTGAGGTAGAAACCAGCCGACGCGGTATAGAACCTCACCTGGTGGGAGAAACCATTCTGCATGCCATTGTGCGCAATCCGCGTCTGCGCTGGCCGGTTTCCCATGAAATCCACGCGCTGAGCGACCAGCCGGTGCTCAGCGTACAGCGCCGCGCCAAGTATTTGCTGCTGGAGCTGCCGCACGGCTGGATTATCATTCATCTTGGCATGTCCGGCAGCCTGCGCGTCCTGCCCGGCGAACTGCCGGCTGCGAAGCACGACCACGTTGATTTGGTGATGAGCAATGGCAAAGTGCTGCGCTATACCGATCCGCGGCGTTTTGGCGCCTGGCTGTGGACTACCGATCCGGAAGGCAGCAGCGTGCTGGCGCACCTCGGTCCGGAACCGCTGAGCGATGCCTTCAGCGGCGGGTATCTGTATGAAAAGTCGCGCGGCAAACGCACGGTGATTAAGCAGTGGCTGATGGATAACAAAGTGGTGGTGGGCGTGGGTAACATCTATGCCAGCGAATCGCTGTTTACCGCTGGGATCTTACCCGATCGTCCGGCAATGACCCTGAGTGAAGCGGAAGCGGAGCTGCTGGCGAATACCATCAAAGCCGTGCTGCTGCGTTCGATTGAGCAGGGCGGCACCACGCTGCGTGATTTCCTGCAGACCGACGGTAAGCCGGGCTATTTTGCGCAGCAGCTGCAGGTGTATGGCCGCGCCGGCGAGCCCTGTCGCGCCTGCGGTACGCCGATCCTCAGCGGTAAACACGGTCAGCGCAGCACCTTCTGGTGTCCACGCTGCCAGCACTGATTACGGCTGCGCCAGCTTCGCCAGCAGCGCCTGATGCACCACGGCAGACAGAAATGCCTGCACGTCACCCTGATGGCGCGCTACTTCCTTGACCAGCGACGATGAGACAAATGAGAAGCCTTCGGACGGCATCAGAAACACGCTCTCCAGAGTGGGCAGCAGATGACGGTTCATGTGCGCCAGCTGCAGCTCATACTCAAAGTCCGATACCGCACGCAGACCGCGCACCAGCACGTTCGCGTTCTGCGCCTGGGCAAAATTCGCCATCAAATCGCTAAAGCCAACCACCTCAACATTGGGCAGATGGGCCGTAACCTGGCGCGCCAGATCGACACGTTCATCAAGGCTAAACAGCGGCTTTTTACTCGGGCTGGCGGCAATCGCCAGCACGATGCGATCAAACATCTGCGCGGCGCGCGTGACGATATCCAGATGGCCCAGCGTCATCGGGTCAAACGTGCCGGGATAAATCGCTTTAGTGCTCATACGCGGCCCTGTGTTGAGGTGTGATGCAGCGCCCAGAGCGCCGAGTATTTATTAAAGGTGTATTGTGCGTTGACCACCGCCAGAATCCAGCCCTGTTTACCATCGAGAAAACCGGCGCGCAGCAGCAGTGTCTTAATAAACGCGCCTGCGGTGTGGCTGAAAACAGAGAGAATACTGCAGCGCTTGCCGCGCTGAAAGCGCTCCTGCGCCCAGGCTTCGGCATAGTTCATCTGCTTGCGCTGGAAGGCGATCAGGTCGCGGCAGGTCAGGTGTTGCAAATCACCCGGCAGCGCCACCACCGGCGTGCCCTGCGTCTCCAGCGATTCGTGCACCAGATTGTCGTTATAGCGCAGATGGCGCGGATAGAGGCGCAGCACGCGGTCGGGATACCAGCCGCTGTGGCGCATAAAGCGGCCGAGAAACAGATTACTGCGCCCGAGGCTATAAACCTTATCGCTGGGCGGCTGTGTCAGCATCTGCTCAATGGCGCGGCGCAGCTCTGGCGTAACCCGTTCATCGGCATCCAGCATCAGAATCATATCGCCGCTGGCAAAGGCCTGGGCGCGCTGACGCTGCTTACCAAAGCCGGCCCAGCCGTCTGCCTGATAGACCTGCGCACCGTGCGCGCGTGCCACCTCGATGGTCGCATCGCTGCTGCCCGAATCCAGCAGAATGATTTCATCTGCCCAGCTGACGGAAGCCAGCGCCTCCGGAAGAAGTTCAGCTTCGTTTTTGGCGATCATCACCACGGAGAGACGTTGGCGTTGCGACATGCGTTAATGAGCTCGTGGAGGCAGATGCGGTTCGAGTAACTGTAGCAGACGCTGCAGTGCGCCCTGATTCTGGTGCAGCACGTCTACCGCGTGGCGGCCATAGTAGCGGCGATAATCGTCATCCTGCAGCAGGTTCGCCACTTCTTTTTCCAACGACACCACATCAGTAACGGTAATCAGCCCTTCCGCCTGTTGCAGACGGGCGCAGATATCTTTGAAGTTCCAGATGTGCGGGCCCATCAGCACCGGAATGGCGTGCGCAGCGGGCTCGAGCGGATTATGGCCGCCGCGCTCCACCAGGCTGCCGCCAACAAAGGCCAGATCGGCGATGCCGTACAGCAGCATCAGTTCGCCCATGGTATCGCCAATCACCACCTGCGTGGCGCTGGAGGGAATCTCGCCGCTGCTGCGCAGGGTAAAGCTGAAGCCGCGTTTTTGCGTCAGGTTGCAGGCATCTTTAAAGCGTTCCGGATGGCGCGGCACCAGAATCAGCAGCAGATCCGGGAACTGTTGCAGCAGGCGGCGATGGGCGTCGAGCACGATGGCCTCTTCGCCTTCGTGCGTGCTGGTGGCGATCCACACCGGCCGGCGCGATGCCCACTGGCGGCGCAGTGTCACCGCGCGTGCCGCCAGCTCCGGCGTAACGGAGATATCAAACTTAAGACTGCCGGTCACGGCCAGGTGCGAGCGCTTCAGGCCAAGGCTGAGGAAACGATCGCCGTCCTCAACGTTCTGCGCGGCGATCAGCGTAATGCGCTGCAGCAGGTCACGCATGAAACCGCCGAGCTTTTTATAACCTCTGGCGGAGCGTTCAGACAGGCGCGCATTGGCAATCACCAGCGGAATCTGGCGCTGATGCAGAATGCGAATGATGTTCGGCCACAGCTCGGTTTCCATGATAATCACCAGCCGCGGGTCGACGGTATCGAGGAAACGGTTGATTGAACCGGGCAAATCGTACGGCAGATAGACGTGGTGCACGTCTTTGCCAAACGCCGACTGGGCGCGCTCGGAGCCGGTGGGCGTCATGGTGGTCACGGTAATGGGCAGCGTCGGATAGCGATGACGCAACGCGCGCACCAGCGGTACGGCGGCGAGCGTTTCACCGACCGAAACCGAGTGCAGCACAATGCCGTGCGGCGCCACTTTACCGCTGCAGTAGCCGTAGCGCTCCGCCCAGCGTTTGCGATAGGCCGGTGCTTTTCGACCGCGCAGCCACAGGCGCAGCCAGATCAGTGGCTGAATCAGATAAAGCAGGGCTGTATAGAGAGTCGTCATAGTTAAGGTTACGACCAGTTCGCGTCAAAAAACACAGGAAAGGCGGCATGTTAACAGAAACTGACCGCCTGCTCATACCACTTCGTCAACGGGTTTGCAGGACGTGCTGATAAAGCGAAGTCAGTGCCTGCGCCAGTCTCTGTGGACCATAAGGTTCAATTTTGCGACGTGCGGCTTCGCCCAGCGCCGGATTGAGCGAAAGTGCGGGCGTTGCGATTACCGCTTCGTTTAACGCTTTGATATCCAACGCATCGCAGACAAAACCCTGTTCACCGTTGGTGATAAATTCTGCGCCGCCGCAGCCGGTGCTGGTAATGATTGCCAGCCCGCAGGCCATCGCCTCCAGCACCACATTGGGGAACGGATCGTACAGGGTTGGCAACAGCAGCGCATCGGCGGCGTGATAAAACGGCTGAACGTCCTGCTGCACGCCCGCAAAGCGCAGGCGGTCAAGACAGTTAAGCTGGTTCGCCAGCTGCTGATAGCGCGCCAGCTGTTTGTCCTGGCCGACCACCACCAGGTAGCGATCGCTATTAGCGACCGCTTCGATAGCGGCCTTTAGCCCTTTGCGTTCGAAGCCGGAGCCGACGTAGATCATCACCGTGGCGTCCTGCGGCAGGTTGAGTCGCTGACGCGCGGCGTGACGCAGCGTATCGCTGGCAGGCTGAAAACGCTGGCTATCAATGGCGTTGTGAATCACGTGGATTTTGCTGGCATCCAGCGCGAAGTGGCGCAAAATATCCTGCTTCACCATGTGCGAATTACAGATCACCGCTTTCAGCGAGGGCGCGTTGAACATCTCCGCTTCCGCCTGCAGCACATAGCGATGGTACGGGCTCAGGCTGGCGCTCAGCCGCTGCCACGGCGAAACAATGCGCGCGCGCTGCTCCAGCCATACGCGATGCACACCGTCGCCGGCGCGGAAAATATCGCAGCCGGCGATGCGCTCGTGGCTCTGTACGATATCGAATTTTTCCCGCTCCCAGCAGGCGCGCGCCGCGCGGGCAAAGCCGCGTTCACGCGAGATGCGGCCGAACTTTGCCGGATTGCAAATGTGCAGGTGCCAGGCCGGGTTCGGCGTGCCCTGCCAGCTGCGGGTAATGATGTTGAGATCGAGCTGCTCGCCGTCCAGCGCTTCCAGCGCGCGTGAGATAAAGCGCTCGGCACCGCCGTCCGGCCGGTATTTCTGCCGGACAATCGCCAGCCGTAACTTAGTCATGCAAAAGGCTCCTGGCGGCGTCAAGCACATCCTCAACCGGGATGGCAGACAGATAGCGCTGCTCGGTATTGGTATTGATCGAATCCGGTGACGGCAGCGGCGCATAGTCGCCCGCCCAGATAACGCGGTTATTGTCGCCCCACGGGCGCCAGTGCTGCAGCTTGGTCGGGCCGAACAGCGCCAGGCACGGCGTCTGCAGCGCCGCGGCCATGTGCATCGGTGCGGAATCAACGCCAATAAACAGCTGTGCCGCGTCGATCAGCGCCGCCAGCTGCGGCAGCGAGAGCTGGCCCGCCAGCGACACCACGTTCGGCGTGCGGCACAGCGACTGGATATGGGCGATCATCGCCAGCTCTTTCTGATCGGGCGCGGCGGTCAGCACCACGCTGCGACCATCAGCGGCCAGCGCATCAATCAGCTGCGCCACCTTTTCATCTTCCCAGCACTTAAAAACCCAGCGCGAGGTGGGCTGCAGCACCACAAACGGGCCGGTAATCGACTGCTGAGCGAGGACATCCTGCACTTTTTGCTGGTCGGCGGCGCTGAAATGCATGGAGGCTGTCGCCCCGGCGGTGGGAATGCCGAGCGGCTGCAGCGCCGTCATGTTTTGTTCCACGGTGTGCAGCTGATGGTGACGGTCGGTGGAAACCAGCTGGTTATGGCACCAGCGCCAGAACGCGTTGTCGCGCTTGCGGTAGGCAAAGCCAATGCGAACCGGCGCACCGGACAGGCCGGTAATAATGGCGCTGCGCCACTGGTCGGCCAGATTAATCACCACATCGTAATGGCAGGCGCGCGCCGCCCGCACCAGCGCGACCTCATGGCGAAACTTCTGCCAGCCGCCTTCCTTTTTCCAGTTGCGATCGATGATATGCAGCTGACGGATCGCCGGATGCGCTTCCAGCATCGGGCGCGTCTCTTTATACAGCAGCACATCAATGTTGGCCTGCGGATAGCGCTGGCGCAGCGCATTGATGGCAGGCGTGGTCAGCAGCATATCGCCATGATGACGCAGCTTTATCAGCAAAATATTTTGCGGTGCAAAGTGGGCTGGAATCGGGCTTGCCATACTCAAATCATCTCAAAATTCAGTGAGCTGATTGTAGGGCAAACCCTGGAGGGGTTAAAGCCGCGGCGGGCGCTTATTTATTGCGCCAGCGATAAATGCGGCTCAGCCACAGCAGCAGCTGATACCACTGACGCGCGCCGCGCGCATTGCGCAGCATGCGTTTGTGCGTCTGGCTGCTAAACAGATCGGCGATCATCGCCTGGCGCGCTGCGGCGTCCGGTTCGCGCCGGATAGCGTGGCACACGCTGAGCGCTTCGCGGGTAATCTGCGCGTGGAAGCTCGGGTAAATCTTCACCTTGTGACGATAGCGCGTGTTGATCTCTTCCAGCATGCGCGCGATTTTCAGGTAGTGACGCTGATAGTCGACATTGTGCTGGCCGGTGCGCTTGCGGTTGCTGATCGACGCATCGTGCATGTAGTAGCGATACAGCACCCGATCGGTGTAGCGCACGCGTTTAACGTTGAGCATGAACTCAGTGGTCCACGGGATGTCCTGATGATGCAGACCGGGTTCAAACTGCAGATTAAGCTGTTCGATCAACTCACGACGGTAAATACCGAGCCACACGACGTGCAGGTAACGCCGGGTTTTCAGCGCCTTGTTGAGCCACTCCGGCCCGCTTAATACGCCAGTGCTGGTGAGGCGATCCCGCGGAATCATCGGCTTAGTTGTCTGGCTGGCCTTGAAAAACCACTCGGCGTTGCACTGCGCAGCGTCCAGCCGATCGCGCTCCGCCATGTCGACCAGCGTCTGGTACATCGCCGGGTCCATGGTGTCGTCAGCGTCGGGAAAGCTGACGTATTTACCCCGCGCCACGGCCAGCCCGGCATTGCGCGCACGCGACACGCCACCGTTCGGCTGATGAATCACCTGGATATGTGGGTACTGCTGCGCCAGCGCGTCGGCGCGCTCGCCGGAGCCGTCGGTGGAGCCATCGTCAACAATGATGATCTCCAGCGACGTCAGGGTTTGCGCCAGCAATGCATTGATACAGCCGGTAAAGTCAGCACCAGCGTTAAACATCGGGATAATGAGACTGAGTAGCGGGGATGAGCTATCGGGCTGCGCTGTCATGTTCTTCGTTGTTCCGTCGCGCCAGGCGCTGCTGCTGCCGGGTGCGGATAAAATCATGGATATCATTTAGCTTGCGTTCATCCAGCTCGAACAGCTGTTCAACCGGATGGGCAAATTTGTATTGCGCAGCGAACACAAACGAAGAGGGCGCGATGTGGTTCGGGCCAATTAAGAGCACGTCACCCAGCGGCCTTTGCTCCTCTACGCAGCAGGGACCATAAATTAAAATCACCGGTACCTGTTGCGCGTCGGCAATATACACATTGCCGGAATCCGAGGCGATATAGAAATCCATCTCGTTAATGGCGGCAGGCAGCGCCTCGAGCGGAATTTTACCTACCAGACTCACCAGATTGTTTCGCTGACCGGCAACTTTAAACAACTCCTGAACGCGTGATTGTTCATTCGGTGCGCCGAAAGCAAAAAAAGTGCAGGGGAGATCGCTCAGGTGGTCGAAAAGCCGACACCAGATTAACGGCGGAATGGTTTTGGCCTGATTCCCTGCCGTTACGCTAATACCAATACGGATGCCCGGCGCCTGAGTAATTTCCGCTGGCAGGGTTTCCGGTTGCCACAGTGGCAGGGTGGCATGTTTGGGATAACTCTCTTTGGTAAAAGAGCAATCGGCCAGTTTCAGGTAATTTTCCAGCGTTAAGGTATTTTTCTCGTGATAAACCACGCCGCTGGCCGTTAAATAAAACAGGCCCTGATAGCCTTTGCGCCGATAGCTGGAAAGAAATTGTTTGTTGCTGGCATTGCAGCAGGCGGCAATAAATAAATTGAGATTGGTGGGATGCAGCAAATAAATATTGTCGTAGCGATTGAGCAGCTGCCACACCAGTTTTATTTTTTTCATCAAACCGGAGCGGTGATCTTCGATATACCAGATGTGCTCCAGCGTGGCGTCACGTTCAGCCAGCGGGGCGACACTATAGCTCAGCAGGGCATCGCTTTTTCCCAGGTGGGATAATAACGGCGTGATATTAATATAGTCGCCAATTTTAGCGGTCTGTATCACCAGATTTTTACCGGTGCGGCCATGAACAAACTTCATCACCCATTTGACCGGCGAAAAAAGAATAAACAGTAGTACGTACGTCAAGTAGTCATCCCCATGATTCGGTCACACCGTCATGGGGGACCTGTTAACCTGAAACGTGCTGCGTGGTTGAAAATGACGTCTCCGCCACCTGAATAAGCTGCAGGTATTGCTGGCAAACAACGCTCAAACTATAAATGCTTAAGTCCAGATGTTGCAACCTGGGGGGAGTTGTATAAATTTCTCGCATTTTTTCTGCCAGCGATGTTGCATTCATCTCTGCCAGACCGCGTGACAGTTCGCCGGTGAGGATCGAAACAGGACCGCCCGGACAGCGCGTACTGACCACCGGGGTGCCGCAGCTCAGGGCTTCGACCAGCACATTACCAAAACCTTCACTGTCGGAGCTGACCACCAGCAGGCGCGCGTGCCGTATCCAGGGATAAGGATTGCGCTGAAAACCCTCGAAGCGTACGCGCTCCGCAATGCCAGAATTCTGCGCCTGCTCACGCAATTTTTGCGTTATTTTTTCGCTTCCCTGTCCCAGCAAAACCAGCGGCGCGGTGATGCCACTCAGGGCATAGGCTTCGAGCAGGCGGTCATGGCGTTTGGTTTCATGGAAGCGTCCCACGTGCACCAGGAAATCGGTGCCGGCTAACGGGCAGGGTTCAGCGGCCAGCCGGGCGAGGCTGTCAAAATCGAAAGGATTGGCGATCACTTTGGCCTGGCGAGGCTGTACGCCAATGTTTTGCACCATATCGTCGATGACGTACTGCGAAACCCCGACGATTTGGCGATCCTGATAAACATGACGGATTTTCAGCCGCTTCAGCCACAGCGAGAAGCCGGTTTTACGTGCCAGATACGAAGCAGAAAACACGCCGTGCAGACAAAACCAGGTCCTGTCTCCATCGAGAGCAGGCGTTTGCCTGACAATGCGGTCAGTTTTATGCAGATGAGAGAGGATCAGATCAAATTTGCCGTGCCGCGCTTCACTGTCGCGCACCGCACGATCCAGCAGGCGCGCGCGGCGCCATGTTTCTGTCAGCTTGCGCCACGGGTGGTTACAGCGATCAAGAATCACCTGGTAATCCACGCCAGCCGGAATAGGGTAATCACATACCTTCCGCAATGAGAAGATCGAAACCTGGTGTCCCTGACTGAGGAAGCCCCCCGCCAGAGTCAGTACGACTTTTTCGGCGCCGCCGCCCGGCAGGCCATCAATCACCATTAAAATGCGTTTCGACAAAATTTTTTACCCCTACATGCCAGTCTGCTGTAAAGACTTAGCTGCTATCATTCCCGGTGCTATCAGGACTTAATATAAGAAAATTCAATTAATTATTTTTATGGCCAGGTAATTTTACACGAACGTGCGCTCGGTTAATTGCTAAAATTCAGGCCAGTGAAGAGTTTAAATTATTCTAGTTTAACTAATCTTATACCGCTATCGACTTCCCCCTGAACGAGCATGGGAAAAGTTTGCGCCCGTCAGGAGCGTTGCGTACCATAGCGATTATAACACTGTAATTCACCGGATAAGTTATGGAAAAACCTGCCTTTTTAATTACCCTTGATACCGAAGGGGATAACCTGTGGCGCAATCGCAGCGGCAAGGTCACTACCCATAACGTCCGGTTTTTACCGCGCTTCCAGGCGCTGTGTGAGAAATACGGTTTTAAACCGACCTGGCTGACTAACTATGAGATGGCCAGTGACCCGGCTTATGTCGAGTTCGGGCGCGATCTGCTGGCGCGCGGTCAGGGCGAAATCGGTATGCATTTACATGCCTGGTACAGTCCACCTGAATATGCGCTGACCGACGATGAGTGGCGTTACCAACCTTATCTGATCGAATATCCGGAAAACGTCCTGCGCGATAAAGTCGCCTTTATGACCGAGCTGCTGGAGAACGCTTTTCAGCGTAAAATGACCAGCCACCGCGCCGGCCGCTGGGCATTTAATGAAGTGTACGCCCGCGCCCTGATCGATCAGGGCTATCTGGTTGACTGCTCGGTTACGCCGCGCGTGAGCTGGCGTAATGCGCAGGGTGCACCGCAGGGACAGGGCGGAACAGATTACAGCCATTTCCCCGATCGCGCTTATTTCCTTGATGAACAGGATATTTCCAGGCCGGGAGACAGCCCGCTGCTGGAACTGCCAATGAGCATTCAGTATCGCTATGGCGCGTTCACCAATCAGCTCAAACAAGTGTGGAATGGCATCCGCGGCAGACAGCGGGGACCTTCGGTGAACTGGCTGCGTCCGGTGGGGGGAAATCTGGCCCAGATGAAACAGGTGGCAGAACAGACGCTCGCACAGGGCAACGACTATGTGGAGTTCATGCTGCATTCATCCGAGTTTATGCCAGATGGCAGCCCCACGTTTAAAACGGAGGCTGATATTGAACGCCTGTATGACGATCTGGAAGGTCTGTTCAGCTGGCTGGCGACCCGGACGCAGGGCATGACGCTCACGGAGTTTGCCCTGCTGAAGCAACAGCAGCGCTAAGCCGCCCAATCGCGTTATAGCGCGATCTCAGCCAGCATGGCCATCACGTCGTCAGGCTGAATGTCTGCCATGCTGCTGCCCTGAGCGGGCCGTAACGCATGCTGATTCCTGCCGTAGCCACCAATCAGACCCGGGTCAGTCGGGCCGAACAGGGTGATGTTGGGGCGATCCAGCGCGGCGGTCAGATGGCTCAAACCGGTATCCACCGAGACCACCGCACGGGCGCCCGCCAGCTGCTGCGCCACCTGCTCCAGCGTTAGCTTCGGCAACACCTCTGCGTGATCAAACCCTGCTGCCAGCCGCTGCGCGCGCTGATGCTCGTGTTCGGCGCCCCACGGCAGCCTGACGCGCAGGCCAGTGGGCTGAACCCGCGCGATGAGCTGACGCCAGTGATCTTCCGGCCAGTGTTTGTTGTCGCGCGTTGTGGCGTGCAGAAACACCAGGTACGGTTGGCCATCCTGCGGTTGTGCCGCGAGAAAATGACCGGCAATGGCATAGTCGCCCTGCGTGGCCGGTTTTTCATAGCCCAGACTTTTCGCGAACAGTTCGCGCGTGCGTTCCACGGCGTGCTGCTGCTTGCCAATCTCATGACGCTTGTCATACCACCAGCTGGCGAACGGTTCGCGTGCGCTGCGGCTGTCCTGACCATGTTTGATGCCTTTGGCGAGGCGCGTCACCAGCGCGGCGCTTTTAATCAGCCCCTGGGCATCAATCACCACGTCGTACTGACGTGACTGCAGCTCGCGTTTGAATTGCACGCGCTCTTCGCGCTGCTGGCTGCCAAACCAGTGTTTGCGCCAGCGACGAATCGCCACCGGCAGGACTTTGTCAACGGCCGGATGCCAGCCGGGGATCTGCGCAAAATTCTCTTCCACCACCCAGTCGAAGCGAATGCCGGGAATCGCCTGCATCGCGTCGGTCAGCGCCGGCAACGTGTGCAGCACATCACCCATCGACGAGGTTTTAACAATCAAAACGTGCATGGTTACTCCTGCACCGGATGCAGTAACTCGTTGAGTTCCTGATGCACGCGTGCCGGTTGAATATCAATCAGGCTCTGGTGATAGCCCTCTGCGGCATCGCCTTTGCGCACTTTGTGGTAGCCGGTAATCAGGCGAATGATGCGCGCCTGATGGGACAGCGGCGGCGTGAAGTCCGGGCTGCTCGGGCCATACAGCGCCACCAGCGGCCGGTTGAGCGCGGCGGCAATGTGCATCAGTCCGGAATCATTGCTGACGACCGCAGCACAGTGGGCGATCAGAATCACCGCCTGCTCCAGCTGCGTTTCGCCCGCCAGATTGCGGCAGTGCGCGCGTGCCGTGTCCGGCAGCGCCTGCAGGATCGCCTCGCCGGTTTCCCGATCTTTAGCCGAGCCGAACAGCAGCACCTGATAGCCTTCAGCAATCAGCTGTTCCGCCAGCGCGGCGTAGTGATAGTGTGGCCAGCGCTTCGCGGGACCAAACTCAGCGCCGGGGCAGAAGCCGATGGCCGGGCGATCGGCCGACAGCGCAAACTGCGCTGCGGTCATGCGTTTTTCATCGTCGTCGACGCGCAGCTGCGGCCACAGCAGCGGCTGCGGCAACTGTGCTGCCGACGTAACCGGCTGGTCATAGCCCAGCGCCACATAGCGCTCCACCATTAAGGGAAACGCGGCTTTGTCCAGCACCCGCACGTCATTCAGCACGCCATAGCGCATTTCACCGCGCCAGCCGATGCGGCGTTTGATGCCGGCAAAAAACGGCACCAGCGCCGATTTAAACGAGTTTGGCAGCACATAGGCGCGATCGTAACCGCTGGCCCGCAGCGCTTTGCCCAGGCGACGCCGCTCACCCAGCGCCAGCGCACCGTGGCCAAGCGGCATCGCCAGCGCCTGATTCACTTCCGGCATGCGTGACAGCAGCGGCCGGCACCAGGCCGGCGCCATCACATCAATTACCGCCTCAGGGTGCGCCTGTTTCAGCGTGCGATAGAGACTTTGCGACATCATCATATCGCCGACCCAGGAGGGGCCAATAACCAGAATTTTCATCGCCGGTGCCGGTTTCCTTATGCGTGACGGTTCAGCCAGGCCATGTATTCGCCCACGCCCTGCGCAACGGTTTTAAACGGTTTGTCATAGCCCGCGGCGCGCAGTTTGCTGAGATCCGCCTGCGTAAAGGCCTGGTAGCGCCCTTTCAGTTTGTCCGGGAACGGGATGTATTCGATCTGGCCTTGCTGGTGGAACTTCAGCACCGCATCCGCCACTTCCTGGAAAGATTCGGCGCGGCCGGTACCACAGTTATAGATGCCGGATACGCCGTTTTCCCAGCACCACAGATTGACCGCCACCACATCATCGACGTGGATGAAGTCACGACGGAAGCTGTCGCTGCCCTCGAACAGCTTAGGATTTTCACCGTTGCTGATTTGCGTATTGAGGTGGAACGCGACGCTCGCCATGCTGCCTTTATGGCCTTCACGCGGCCCGTACACGTTGAAATAGCGGAAGCCGCACACTGGTGAATCCGCTTCCGGCAGAATCTGGCGGACATAGTGGTCGAACAGCATTTTTGAGTAGCCGTACACGTTGAGCGGCTGCTCGTACTGGCGCTCTTCAATGAAGTTCTCGTTACGCCCGCCGTAGGTGGCGGCCGATGAGGCATACAGGAACGGAATTTCACGTTCGAGGCAGAAGTGCAGCAGATCTTTTGAGTACTGATAGTTGTTGTCCATCATGTACTTACCGTCCCACTCGGTGGTGGCTGAACAGGCACCTTCATGGAACACCGCTTCAATCGGACCCAGATCTTCACCCGACATGATGTAGGTGAGGAACTCCTCTTTATCCATATAATCCGCGATGTCCAGATCCGCGAGGTTCACGAACTTGGTGCCATCTTTCAGATTATCCACCACCAGGATGTCGGTGTGACCGCGATCGTTGAGCGCTTTCACAATGTTGCTGCCAATCATGCCCGCGCCGCCGGTTACGATAATCATATGCTTTGCCTTTAAACAGTTGGGGTGAAACAGGAGGTTTCACGCACGAATACCTAACATCATAACATTTCAGCCCGATGCGGACAGCCAGATGACGCCGATCGCGCTGCACAAATCCTGCGCGCCGCGTGAACTATGCTGCAAAACGGAGATTTCCCTGGCTGAATTGTCGTCCATTCGCTTTTCGATCAGTAATATGTGCCAAAATTTTGCTATCTGAGGAGCAGAATCATGTCCGATCAGTTCTATTCACAAATCCGGCAACAGCTTGAGACAACGCGGCAGGACGGATTGTTCAAACAGGAGCGCACCCTGACCTCGGCGCAGCAGGCGGAAATCAACGTCGCCAATAGCCCGCCGGTGATCAACTTCTGCGCCAATAACTATCTCGGCCTTGCGAACCATCCGGCGCTGATTCAGGCCGCCAAAGACGGTATGGATACGCATGGTTTCGGCATGGCGTCGGTGCGTTTTATCTGCGGCACGCAGGACAGCCATCAGCTGCTGGAGCGCCGGCTGGCGGAGTTCCTCGGCATGGAAGAAGCTATCCTGTTCTCCTCATGCTTCGACGCCAACGGCGGGCTGTTTGAGACCCTGCTGGGCGCGGAAGACGCGATTATCTCGGATGCGCTCAACCATGCGTCGATCATCGACGGCATCCGCCTGTGCAAAGCTCAGCGCTATCGTTACGCCAACAATGATATGGCTGAGCTGCGCGCGCGCCTGCAGGAGGCCCGCGACAAGGGCGCGCGCCACCTGCTGATTGCCACCGACGGCGTGTTCTCCATGGATGGCGTGATCGCTAACCTGCAGGGCATTTGCGACCTGGCCGATGAGTTTAATGCGCTGGTGATGGTGGATGACTCGCACGCGGTGGGCTTTGTCGGCGCAAGCGGACGCGGCACGCATGAATACTGCGGCGTGATGGATCGCGTGGATATCCTGACCGGCACGCTGGGTAAAGCGCTGGGTGGTGCGTCCGGCGGTTACGTGGCGGCAAAACGCGAGGTGGTTGAATGGCTGCGTCAGCGCTCGCGCCCTTATCTGTTCTCTAACTCGCTGGCACCGGCGATTGTTGCCGCGTCGCTGCGCGTGCTGGATCTGCTGAACGAAGGCGATGGGCTGCGGCAGCGGCTGTGGGAAAACGCCCGCTTCTTCCGGGAAAAAATGACCGCCGCGGGCTTTACGCTGGCCGGTGCCGATCACGCCATCATTCCGGTGATGCTGGGCGATGCCAAAGTGGCGCAGCAGTTTGCCAGCCTGCTCCAGCAGGAGGGCATCTACGTTACCGGCTTCTTCTATCCGGTGGTGCCACAGGGCCAGGCGCGCATTCGCACGCAGATTTCTGCCGGCCACACTCAGGCGCAGCTGGAGCACGCGGTGGCGGCCTTCACGCGCATCGGACAACAGTTAGGGGTTATCACTGCAGGAGCCAACGGATGAAAGCACTGGCTAAACTGAAAGCGGAAGAGGGGATCTGGATGGTGCACGACGCGCCGGTGCCGGAGCCCGGTCATAACGATCTGCTGATTAAAATCCGCAAAACCGCCATTTGCGGCACCGATGTGCATATCTATAACTGGGACGACTGGTCACGCAAAACCATTCCGGTGCCAATGATCACCGGCCACGAATACGTGGGCGAAGTGGTCGGTATCGGTCAGGAAGTGAAGGGTTTCGCCATTGGCGATCGCGTATCGGGTGAAGGTCACATCACCTGTGGCCACTGCCGCAACTGTCGCGCCGGCCGTACCCATTTATGCCGTAATACCGTGGGTGTCGGGGTTAATCGTCAGGGCTGCTTCGCTGAATATCTGGTGATCCCGGCGTTTAACGCGTTCAAAATTCCCAACAATATTTCCGACGAGCTGGCGGCGATTTTCGATCCGTTCGGTAACGCGGTGCATACCGCGCTCTCGTTTGATCTGGTAGGTGAAGACGTGCTGATCTCCGGTGCCGGACCGATTGGCATTATGGCGGCAGCGGTGTGTAAACACGTCGGCGCGCGGAATGTGGTGATCACTGACATCAATGAGTACCGCCTCGGGCTGGCGCGTGAAATGGGCGTGACGCGTGCGGTCAACGTGGCGCAGCAGAATCTGCGCGAGGTGATGACGGAACTGGGGATGACCGAAGGCTTTGATGTCGGACTGGAGATGTCCGGCGCGCCGCCGGCGTTTCGTACCATGCTGGAGACCATGAATCACGGCGGACGCATTGCACTGCTGGGCATTCCGCCGGGTGAGATGTCGATTGACTGGAATCAGGTTATCTTTAAGGGGCTGTTTATCAAGGGGATTTACGGCCGTGAGATGTTTGAAACCTGGTACAAAATGGCCGCGCTGATTCAGTCCGGCCTCGATCTGACGCCGATCATCACGCATCGCTATCACATCGACGACTTCCAGCAGGGCTTCGACGAGATGCGTTCCGGGCGTTCAGGCAAAGTGGTGCTGAGCTGGGATTAAACGACACACCGGCCTGCGGGCCGGTGACGCTCAGGATTGCTGTTTTTCCGCATCGGTCAGGTAACGCACCTTACGCGTGTAATCCTGGCCCTTAAAGCTCAGCGGCTGGTGCGGATCCTGCAAATATTTTTGCCATTCACTTAAGGGAAAGCCGCCATGCGCGCCAATCACCTGCGGTGGAATCACGGCCGACTGACCACCAATGCGTTTCGACACCGGCCAGTTAGCCCATTCGCCCAGATTGACCGTGCGGAGATCCAGCAGGTCGAGCAGGGCAGCGAGCGGTAGCTGATCGGTTGGCGGCTGGTCGTCGTTCATCAATTCCCAGGTATCATTAAATAACGTCAGCCACAGCGGACAAATACGCTGCCATGTGCGACGGGAGGCCGCCAGATAGGCGCCATTCACGTGATCCTGCAAATAAGGGCGAACGGTGTGGTGGTAATAGGCCGGAATATGTTCTTCTGGCGCGCCGGCCAGTTTGGCGATCATCTTGCCCTGACGGAAGCTGCTGTACAGATGATGCTCACGCATCGCAATATCCGGCGTTTTTAATAAATTGAGATCGGAATCGATCATCAATATACCTTCACCGGTCGCCTGCAAGGGGGCCTGAAGTTTAATCAGGCGGCTGCGGTAGATCTGTTTATAGCGGTAGTTTTCTTCACGAAACGGCACCTCCAGCGTCACCACACGCACTCGTGCCGGCAGCGGCGGAAAAGCGCTGGAAGGCTGATCGCTGACGATGACAATTTCGCTGATGGTGTCGGCGCAGCGGCTGGCAAAATAAGCGCTGAGCACCGCTTCTTCAATGTAATCAGCGCCGGTACAGGGGATGACGACGGAACTGACGGCAATTGTGCCCTGCGCATCCGCCTGCGTGGCGGGAATGTTGTGGCGCGAGAGAATATAGCGACGGTGTTTATTTAAAAAATCAAACATGCTTTTCTCTCTCCATGACGTTTTCCAGAATGTTTTCCACGCCCGACACGTAATGTTCAATGCTGTAGCGCTCGCGCACCCGGGCGGCGGCGGCGGCGATTAAACGCTGGCGCAATGCAGTATCCTGCCACAGCGCGCTAAGATGCTGGCTAAGCTGTTGCGTATTGCCATAGTCAAACAGTAAACCGGTCTCGCCGTGTTGAATTAATTCCGACGTACCGACGACATTCGAACCTATCACCGCCGTATTCACCAGCATCGCTTCCAGCACCACGCGCGGCAGCCCTTCACTGGCTGAGGCGAGAATAAACGTATCGAATGCCGCCAGATAATCCAGTGCATTATTTTGAAAGCCGGTAAAAATAACCTGCGCGGCAATCCCCTCTTTTTGCGCCAGCTGCTGTAAGTGCTGCTGCTCCGGGCCGGCACCGACGATCACCATTTTCCATTTAGCGGCAGGATGCGCGCGGCTGAATTCACCTAACGCCTGCAAAATATGATGATTGGATTTACGCGCAATCAGGGAACCGATGGAGCCGAAAATAAAGGTATCGGCGGGATAATCAAAGCGCTGACGCACCGCCTCACGCACCGGCAGCGGCTGATGAATATCGATAGCGTTGGATACGGTAAAGCAGCGCTGCGCATCAACACCGCTTTCGCTCAGGGTGCGGTGTACGCCCTGTGACACGGCAATCACCGCATCACAATGCCGATTAATCATGTTGACCAGCGCATTATTGAGTAATGGATCAATGCGGCAGTGCTGAATTAACGCCACGTGAGTCTGTTCAGCGGCGAGATAGCCTTCAACGTTGGTGCTGGGCTGATTATTCATGTACAGCGCATCATAGCCACCGTCGCGTAAAATCGTCGCGATTTGGCGGGCGTTAGGCTGCATGCGCCACTGGCGATCGATGCGGTCGATGGCGTTTTTTTTCACCGCGCGGTTAAAAAACAGCAGGGTGCGCAGCAACTCTTTGGTGATTTTTGCCCAGAGCGGCTGGCGACGCTGCGCAATAAATGTCACCGGGATGCCGATCGCGTCTAATACCGAGGCAATCGTCTCCTGATTGCCACGCGCATAATTCTGATAAAAACAGCAGGTGATAGCGAAACGCTGGCGATCAATGCGCTTGAGTAATTCCAGCATGCTGTTGGTACCGCCGCCCCATTCGCGCCCGGTATCCAGCAGCAGAATTTTCTTTCTGGTTGACGTCATCTGTTCCGATATCCTTGCGCGGAAAAGGTGTGGCGTTAAATAAGGCGCAGCATGCTGCGCCTGATAATCAGAATAGCTGTTTAAGCGACTGCACGAGTGGACTGCCGGTAATGCTCTCTGTCACCATCTCCACCGCACGACTCTGCGGTACGGCAGGCAGCGGCTGTGCAGGCTTACACACGCCCGGCGCACGGAATACCGGGGTGCGCGGTTTCACCGGCGTGCTGGCCGGCGGCGTAGTACCCTGGCGCAGCGGTTCGTTGAGCAACTGGCTGGGGCGGATGAGGGTGATATCGCCCGGTAGCGTCGGCAACATCTGCTGCAACACCCGTACCGTGGTGGGATGCGGATGGCCAATGGCGATAGCGTAGCCATCACGCTGTGCCAGCTTCACTGCGCGGGTGAACTGGGTGCGAATCGCCGCTTCATTCTGGCTGTCGTCGAGGAATACGCGCCGCTTCAGGACTTTGACCTGCGTGCCCTGCGCGGCCGGGACCGACTGGCTGTTGCCAATGGTCATGCTATCGAGGAAGTAGTAGTTGTAGTGATTAAGCACCTGCATCACTTTCTGCATGCCGGGCAGGCTGGAGGTCATTTTGCTGCCCATATGGTTGTTCAGGCCAACCGCATACGGCACTTTGTTGCTGGCTTCACGCACGATGCGCGCGATCTCTTCGCTGCTCATCTCCGGCGTTAGCGTGTCCTTCTCCAGCGGCTGTTTGCTCAGCGGCGCCATCGGCAGGTGAATCAGCACTTCATGACCGCCCTGATGCGCTTTGGTTGCCATATCACGCGCATGAGGCGCGTTGGGTAGCACCGCCACAGAAATCGCGGCGGGCATCTGCAGCACTTTATTCTCTTCAGCCGGGCGGTAGCCGAAGTCGTCAATGACGATAGCCAGTTTTCCCGCATGGGCGGCAAAGGTGAAAAACAGCCCGCACAGGGCGGCGCTAAGCTTTTGGGACTGAAACAACACTTATCTTCCTAACCACGGCAGTGGGTTGACGGCCTGTCCCTGACGACGAATTTCAAAGTAGAGCGAGGGCGTACCGCGGCCGCCGCTGGTGCCCACGAGGGCGATAGGCTGTCCTGCCTTCACCTGCGCACCGACGCTCACCAAGGCGCTCTGATTGTAGCCATAAAGGCTCATATCGCCTTTACCGTGTTCGACGACCACAACCAGGCCGTAGCCTTGCAGCCAGTCGGCCATCAGCACGCGACCATCAGCAATGGCTTTGACTTCAGTGCCTTCCGGCGCATCAATCACCAGACCTTTCCAGCGCAGTTCGCCCTGCATTGCTTCACCAAAGCGATGTTCAATGCGACCGCGCACTGGCCAGATAGCCTGTCCGCCCGGCCGGCCAAGGCCGCCGGTGCGCGCCATCAGCTCGCGCTCGCTTTGCGTAGGGGAATAGCTGGAGCCTTTGGCTTTTGCCTGGGCCTGACGCTGGCGCACTTTTTCCGCCTCGCGCGCTTCGCGTTGCGCCCGTTCGCGCGCCTCACGTTCGGCTTTGGCAATTTTGTCCTGCAGGCGGCTTTCGTTCTGGCGCATCTCGACCAGATCGGCTTGGTCTTTCTCCAGCGCGCTCTCCAGCGCGGACAGCGTTTTCTTGCGTGCGGCGCTGGCGGTTTCCAGCTTGTTCTGTTGCGTCTGCTGCTGGGCTAACAGCGACTTTTGCTGCTCCTGCTTTCCCTGCAGCGCCTGACGCTGCTGCGCCAGTTCCTGCTGAGTCTGCTTAAGCTCATCGATGTTTTTCTGCCGGGCGGCATTGAGATAGCCAAAATAGGCCAGAATGCGTTCGCTGCGCTGTGCTTCTTCACCGCCGAGCAGCAGCTGTACGCCGTTGTGCTGGCCCTGACGAAACGCGGCATCCAGCTGCTGCGCCAGCAGTTTTTCCTGCTGCGCCTGCTGCTTTTCCAGCCGGGCAATCGCGGCGGTGGTTTGAGCGATTTCGCCGTTCAGCGCGCTCAGGCTGTTGCGGGTTTCACGCAGCTGGCGACTGGCCTGGGCAATCACTTTTTCCTGACTCTGCAGCTGATCCAGCAGCTTACTGCGCTGCAGCTTCTGCGCTTTAACGCTTTTCTCTTTTTCGGCGATGTCCTGCTGAATGGACTTTAGCTGCGTTTTGCTGTCATCGGCGCTATGCGCGGCGACGGGCAACAGCAACGCACCCGCACAAAGCAGGCTGAGGGAGATATCGGACCAGCGAAATGACAACGGAGATGCCGGGTCGTTGTAACGGGTCCTTGTGTGTGTAACGGTCGCTTTTCCCTTCATAGTCGATAATTATTCCACGATGAACAGCCGCTTACCAGTTATCCCGGCCGGGTTTTGCTTTACGAAAGATGTCGGCCACAGCTTACCGGGATAAAGATTGTCTCAATTTTGCGATTAGAACACTTTTTTTGGAAAATGACGCACAAATCGTAACTCTGCCCGCTTCGCGACTGTACATGCGAAGTGGCGCAGGTATACTCAGAACCCTTGTTTTAGCTTATTAGCCCCGGTCTGGAGTCGTTACCCCTCATGCAAGAAATTATGCAGTTTGCAAGCAATCACCCCATCCTTAGTCTGGCATGGGTCGCTTTACTTATTCTAGTGATTGTAACCACCGTTAAAGGTATGTTCTCTAAGGTAAAAACCATCAGCCGTGGTGAAGCAACCCACCTGATCAACAAAGAGGACGCGGTGGTGGTAGACGTTCGTTCACGCGACGACTATCGCAAAGGACACATTTCAGGGGCTATTAACATCGCCGCAGCCGATATCAAAAAAGGCAGCTTCGGCGAGCTGGAAAAGCACAAGTCGCAGCCCATAATTGTGGTATGTGCCACCGGCCAGAGCGCCGCAGAACCGGCAGCCACCCTCAGCGCAGCGGGTTTTGACAAAGTGACCGTGCTGAAAGATGGTGTGAGCGGCTGGAGTGGCGAAAACCTGCCGCTGGTTCGCGGTAAATAACTTCCTGAGGTATCACCGCATGGCTAATGTTGAGATTTACACCAAAGTGACGTGTCCTTACTGCCACCGGGCGAAGGCGTTGCTGGATCAAAAAGGCGTGTCATACCAGGAGATTCCCATTGATGGGGACGCGGTAAAGCGCGAAGAGATGATCAAACGCAGCGGCCGCACCACGGTGCCACAGATCTTTATTGACGCGCAGCACATTGGCGGCTGTGACGATCTCTACGCGCTGGACGGGCGTCAGGGACTCGATCCCTTACTCCGCGCATAATATTTTCGACCGACAATTTTCACTTAAAGGATTCAGTAACATGTCAGAGCATAGCAGCAACGAAATGCAGTTCCAGATTCAACGCGTTTACACCAAAGACGTCTCATTTGAAGCGCCAAACGCACCTCAGGTTTTCCAGAAAGAGTGGGAACCGGAAGTGAAGCTGGATCTGGACACCGCCTCTTCTCAGCTGGCGGATGAAGTGTATGAAGTCGTGCTGCGCGTTACTGTCACCGCCACCGTGGGCGAAGACACCGCGTTCCTGTGCGAAGTACAGCAGGCCGGTATCTTCACCATCAGCGGTATCGAAGGCACGCAGATGGCACATTGCCTCGGCGCTTACTGCCCGAACATTCTGTTCCCGTATGCGCGTGAATGTGTCACCAGCCTGGTGTCACGCGGTACCTTCCCTCAGCTCAATCTGGCGCCGGTCAACTTTGATGCGCTGTTCATGAATTATCTGCAGCAGCAGGGTGAAGGCGAAGCGCCACGTCAGGATGCCTGATGACTACACTCAACGCTTCGATTAGCGTCATCGGTGCCGGCTCGTACGGCACCGCACTGGCCATTACGCTGGCCCGTAATGGCCATCCGGTGCTGCTGTGGGGCCACAATCCGCAAAGCGTGGCGCAGCTGCAGGCTGACCGATGCAATACCGCTTTCCTGCCCGATGTTCCTTTCCCCGATAATCTCGTTCCTGAAGCCGATCTGGCCCGCGTCGTCAGCGCCAGCCGCGATCTGCTGGTGGTAGTGCCAAGCCATGTGTTCGGCGACGTGCTGATGCAGCTCAAACCGCTGCTGCGTGCCCACTCACGCATTGTCTGGGCGACCAAAGGACTGGAAAAAGAGACCGGACGGCTGCTGCAGGATGTGGCGCGCGAAATCCTCGGCGACAGCATTCCGCTGGCGGTGATTTCCGGCCCGACCTTTGCCAAAGAGCTGGCGGCCGGTTTGCCGACGGCGATTGCGCTGGCGGCTACTGACGCGCAGTTTGCCGACGATCTGCAGCAAAAGCTGCACTGCGGCAAAAGCTTCCGCGTTTACAACAATCCGGACTTCATCGGCGTGCAGCTGGGCGGCGCAGTGAAAAACGTCATTGCGATTGGTGCCGGGATCTCCGACGGCATTGGCTTTGGCGCCAACGCGCGTACGGCACTCATCACCCGCGGTCTGGCGGAGATGAGCCGTCTTGGTGCTGCGCTGGGTGCCGATCCAACGACATTTATGGGCATGGCGGGTCTTGGCGATCTGGTGCTGACCTGTACCGATAATCAGTCGCGAAACCGCCGTTTCGGCATGATGCTGGGGCAGGGCGAAAGCGTGGATGAGGCGCAACGCATTATCGGACAAGTTGTAGAAGGCTACAGAAACACGAAAGAAGTCAAGGCGTTAGCTGCTAGTGTGGGCGTGGAAATGCCAATAACCGAGCAAATTTATCAGGTATTATATTGCGAAAAATCGGCGCGAGAGGCAGCATTGAGCCTGCTTGGTCGTACAAGGAAGGACGAGAACAGCCAAAGCTAAAGCAGGACGCTTAAGCATTATCACCTGTAGCGCCTAATCGGGCGCTTTTTTATCGGGAGCAAACAGCAATGTCGTCTGAAGAGTTAGAACTGGTCTGGAACCATATCAAAGCCGAAGCCAGAGCGCTGGCCGATTGTGAACCGATGCTGGCCAGTTTTTACCATGCGACCTTGCTCAAGCACGAAAATCTCGGCAGCGCGCTCAGCTACATGCTGGCTAACAAGCTCGCTAACCCGATCATGCCCGCTATTGCCATACGCGAAATTGTTGAAGAAGCCTATCGTCAGGATCCTGAGATGATTGTCTCGGCCGCGTACGATATTCAGGCAGTGCGTCAGCGCGATCCGGCGGTCGACAAATATTCCACGCCGTTACTCTATCTGAAGGGCTTCCACGCGCTGCAGGCGTACCGTATTGGCCACTGGCTGTGGAAAGAGGGACGGCGCGCGCTGGCGGTGTATCTGCAAAACGAAATCTCGGTCTCATTCGCCGTGGATATTCATCCGGCGGCGCGCATCGGGCGTGGCATCATGCTGGATCACGCCACCGGCATCGTAATTGGTGAAACGGCTGTGGTGGAAAATGACGTCTCCATTCTGCAGTCGGTCACGCTGGGCGGTACCGGTAAAACCAGCGGCGATCGCCATCCGAAGATCCGTGAAGGGGTGATGATTGGCGCGGGGGCCAAAATCCTTGGCAATATTGAAGTCGGGCGCGGTGCCAAAATCGGTGCCGGTTCGGTGGTCTTGCAGCCGGTGCCGCCCCATACCACGGCGGCCGGCGTGCCGGCGCGCATTGTCGGCAAACCAGCCAGTGACAAACCGTCGATGGATATGGATCAGCACTTCACCGGCGCCGGGTTTGAGTACGGCGACGGCATCTAGCCTTTGATCAGCGCGCCCGCATAATCCAGCTGGCGCCACGCCTCATACACCACCACTGAAACCGCATTCGACAGGTTCATGCTGCGGCTTTCCGCGCGCATCGGAATGCGGATCTTCTGTTCTGCCGGCAACGCATTAAGAATTTCTGGCGGTAAGCCACGGCTCTCCGGGCCAAACAGCAGATAGTCGCCCGGCTGATAGCTGACGGCGCTGTGCGCCGGTGTGCCTTTGGTGGTCAGCGCGAATAAGCGCTGTGGCGCTTCCGCCGCCAGAAAAGCAGCGTAGCTGGCGTGCTTTTTCAGCGCGGTATATTCATGGTAATCCAGTCCGGCGCGGCGCAGGCGTTTATCATCCCAGGCGAAGCCTAACGGCTCAATCAGGTGCAGCTGAAAGCCGGTATTGGCGCACAGGCGGATGATGTTGCCGGTATTTGGCGGGATTTCAGGTTCAAATAAGACGATGTTTAGCATAAGGCCCCCGGAAACGAGGGCCGCAGCATAGCAAATTATTGCCGGGCGGAGTACAGCGGCAGCCACAGCGTCAGGCGCAGACCGCCTAACGGGCTATCATCGGCTTTCACCCAGCCGCGGTGCTGTTGCACGGCGGTTTCGACAATCGCCAGCCCGAGCCCGGTGCCGCCAGATTCACGGTCACGCGCTTCATCGGTGCGGTAGAACGGACGGAAAATCTGCTCGCGATCTTCCGGGCTGACGCCGGGACCGTCGTCGTCGACGTGCACGGTGATGCCCTGAATATCCACCGCAAAGCTAACGCTGATGTGCGTGTGCGAATAGCGCAGCGCGTTACGCACAATGTTCTCCAGCGCGCTTTCCAGCGCATGCGGGTTACCGTACAGCGGCCACGGACCGGGCGGATACGGCACGTCCATGGTTTTACCCATCTGCTCCGCTTCGAATTTGGCATCTTCCAGCACGCCGTTCCACAGCTGGTTGGCCTTCATCGCTTCGCTCACCAGCGCGTTCTTGTGCTGGGTGCGCGACAGTACCAGTAAGTCGTTGATCATGCCGTCCAGACGCTGCGCTTCGGTCTCAATACGCTCCAGCTCTTTGCCTTCGCCATGACGCCTGCGCAGTAGCGCCGTCGCCAGCTGCAGACGCGTCAGCGGCGTGCGTAATTCATGGCTGATATCCGACAGCAGACGCTGCTGTGCCGTCATCATGCGTTCGAGCGCGCTCACCATCTGGTTGAAACTGGAGCCGGCAGCGAGAAATTCCTGCGGGCCCGATTCCAGTTCCGGATGCTGACGCAGATTTCCGCTCGCCACTTCATCCGCGGCATGCTTTAGTTTGCGTGCCGGACGCGCCAGGCTCCACGCCAGCCATAGCAGCAGCGGTGAGCTGATTAACATGGTGACGATGAGCAGCAGCAGGGGGCGGTCAAACAGCAGGTTGACGAAATCAAGCTGAGAACTGGTGGCGGGACGGATCAGATACAGCTGGTAATTGTCTTCGCCGTCGCGCACCGCGAAGGGGCCGACCATCTCGACGCGGCCATACTTTTTCTTCTGCGGATGATCGGCATTATCGGACTGGCCGATAAAGTTGCGGATCACCTGCATTTCATTGTGCTGCGCACCGATCACCCGTCCTTCGCTGGTCACCAGCAGCAGGCGCTGACCGGGCGGTGCCCATTTGTCGATGGCGCGAAACAGCCGGCGCCACCACATCAGGTCGTTGGGCGGATCCTGTGACAGCTCCGCCTCAACGTGTTGCTCAATCATGGTGCCCTGGCGCTGTTCGCTCTCCATCAGCGAGGTCATCTGGCGCGAATCGAGTTTGGGCACCATCAGTACCAGCATCAACACCAGCGCCAGGGTGAGCCAGAAGATGGCGAAGATGCGGGTGGTCAAACTTCCAATCATGATGCCGAAACCATCAGATAGCCGCGTCCGCGCAGAGTTTTGAACCACGGATGACCATCACGACGTTCCGGCAGCTTACGACGCAGGTTAGAGATGTGCATATCGATGGCGCGGTCAAACGGCGTCAGGCGCTTGCCCAGCACTTCCTGGCTGAGATGCTCGCGTGACACCACCTGGCCAAGATGCTGCGCCAGTAAGTAGAGCAGGGTGAACTCGGTGCCGGTGAGATCCAGCGTTTCGCTGTCGAAGCTGGCTTCCTGACGGCCCGGATTCAGGCGCAGGCAATCCACTTCCAGCGTCGGTGAGCTGTTATCGTGCTGTTGCTGCTGTTCGCTCCAGTTGGAACGGCGCAGAATCGCACGGATACGCGCCACCAGTTCGCGATCGTTGAATGGCTTTGGCAGATAGTCATCCGCGCCCAGTTCCAGGCCCAGAACGCGGTCCAGCTCGCTACCGCGGGCGGTCAGCATGATGACAGGGGTTTGATGTTGCTGGCGTAGCTCTTTTAACGTGTCGATACCGTTCTTCTTCGGCATCATTACATCGAGCAAAAGCAGGTCGACGGTGTTGTCCAGCAGATTGAGCGCCTGCTCGCCATCGCTGGCGACAATCACCTCAAAACCTTCCATTTCAAGCAGTTCTTTAAGCAGCGAAGTCAATTCGCGGTCGTCATCAACCAACAGGATTTTATTCATTTTTTGTTGCCCTCCGCAGGCAAAATACCGTGTTCCTATAGTGGCAATCCAACGCTTTACGTAGTTTTACACCCCCTGACGGATGTTTGCAGCTGTCGCCGTACACTAGCTCTCGTTGAATCGCAAAACGGAACGAACCGGGAGTAAACGATGCGCTACTTAACCGCCGTCGTCTTTGCCTCAGCGATGGTTCTCAGTCACGCCAGCGCAGAAGCAGCAGACACGACGACGATTGACGAGATGCATCATAACGGCGGATTGACGACAGGCAGTATGACGCAAAATCCGCAAAGCCACATGTTCGATGGCATTGAGCTGACTGAACAACAGCGGCAACAGATGCGCGACCTGATGCAGCAAGCGCGCCATGAACGCCCGGTGTTAAGCGTTCAGGACATAGAAACTATGCATGACCTTGTCATTGCAGACAAATTTAACGAATCGGCTATCCGCCAGCAGGCAGAGAAACAGGCCCGCGAGCAGGTAGAACTGCAAATCGAGATGGCCCGGGTTCGTAATCAGATGTATCACCTGCTAACGCCTGCACAGCAAGCGACATTGCAGAAGAATTTTGAGCGGCGCCTGAATGAAGCGCGTCGGCTCTCCGGATTGCAGCCATCATCACCGCTGCAAGCAGTGAGTAGTACCAGCAGTAACCAGTAACATAGTATCCCTGTTTTCCTTGCCATAGACACCATCCCTGTCTTCCCCGCCATGATGGCGGGGTTTTTTTTGCCCTGAATTCGCGGGCAAACTGCATCCGTTTCGCTATCCTGTCACGCAGTCTGCACGGGACGGTGATAAACTTGAGCCATTTTCCACTGCATGGCGTGCTGCAGCGCCTGACGAGGCAAGGCATGGAACCTTCCTACGCAAAACTGGTAAACCGCGCGGCGCTGGCGGCAACCACGCTGGCAACGCTGTTGCTGATCGTGAAAATTTTCGCCTGGTGGTACACCGGTTCGGTCAGCGTGCTGGCGGCGCTGGTGGATTCGCTGGTCGATATCGCCGCGTCACTGACCAATCTGCTGGTGGTGCGCTATTCATTGCAGCCTGCCGATGACGATCACACCTTTGGTCACGGTAAAGCGGAATCGCTGGCGGCACTGGCGCAAAGCATGTTTATCTCCGGATCGGCGCTGTTTCTGTTTCTTACCGGGTTACAGCATCTGGCCACGCCGGAAACGCTGCGCGCGCCGCTGGTAGGTATAGTCGTGACGCTGATCGCCCTCAGCTCCACGCTGGTTCTGGTCGCTTTTCAGCGCTGGGTGGTGCGGCGTACCCGCAGCCAGGCGATTCGCGCGGACATGCTGCATTATCAGTCGGATGTGGTGATGAACGGCGCGATTCTGGTGGCGCTGGGCTTAAGCAGTTATGGTTTTAAGCGTGCGGATGCGCTGTTTGCGCTCGGCATTGGCGTATATATCCTCTATAACGCGCTGCGCATGGGCTATGAAGCGGTGCAGTCGCTGCTCGATCGTGCGCTGCCGGAGCAGGAAAAACAGGCGATTATCGCGCTGGTAAGCCACTGGCCCGGCGTGCGCGGTGCCCATGCATTACGTACGCGGCAGTCCGGTCCTACGCGGTTTATTCAGCTTCATCTGGAGATGGACGATCATCTCCCGCTGGTGCAGGCGCATCAGGTGGCGGATCAAATTGAGCAGGCATTACGGCAAAAATTTCCCGGCTCAGATGTGATCATTCATCAGGACCCCTGTTCTGTTGTGCCGCAAAATCAGCAGGGTTTTTTTCAGTTTTAGCCGTTATAAAACATAGTATTGCGTAAAAAAAATGACGTAACGCTAACAACTCTGTAAAAAATTAGCGAAAACTTGTCTGACCTGAATCAATTCAGCATCAAGCCTTTGATATACTATCTGCAACTATTAAGCCGTGCGATCGCGAGCTGGTCCACACCGGTCGACAGGCAGGAATAATCCTTAGTTTTGAACAATCCAGAGGTTGTCATGATCAAAAAAATCGGAGTACTGACCAGCGGCGGCGACGCCCCAGGCATGAACGCAGCCATTCGCGGAGTTGTCCGTTCCGCGCTGAGTGAAGGCCTTGAAGTTTTTGGTATTTATGACGGCTATCTGGGTTTGTACGAAGACCGCATGATCAACCTCGACCGCTACAGCGTGTCGGACATGATTAACCGCGGCGGCACCTTCCTCGGCTCGGCGCGTTTCCCGGAGTTCCGCAACGAAGAAGTGCGTCAGGTCGCGATCGAAAACATGAAAAAACGCGGCATTGATGCGCTGGTGGTGATTGGCGGTGACGGTTCTTACATGGGTGCCAAACGCCTGACCGAAATGGGTTTCCCGTGCATTGGCCTGCCGGGCACCATCGATAACGACGTCGCCGGTACCGATTACACCATCGGTTATTTCACCGCGCTGGAAACCGTAGTTGAAGCGATTGACCGTCTGCGCGACACCTCTTCTTCGCATCAGCGTATCTCCATCGTAGAAGTGATGGGCCGCTACTGCGGTGACCTGACCCTAGCGGCGGCCATCGCCGGTGGTTGTGAGTTCATCGTGCTGCCTGAAATCCCTTACACGCGCGAAGAACTGGTGGCAGAAATCCAGGCTGGCATTGCGAAAGGTAAAAAACACGCCATCGTGGCGATCACCGAACACATCTGTGACATCGACGATCTGGCGCACTTTATTGAAGCGGAAACCAAGCGTGAAACCCGTGCCACCGTGCTCGGTCACATCCAGCGCGGCGGTGCGCCATGCGCTTACGACCGCATTCTGGCATCACGCATGGGCGCTTATTCAATTGAGCTGCTGCTGCAGGGCTACGGCGGTCGCTGCGTGGGGATTCAGAACGAGAAGATGGTGCATCATGACATCATCGACGCTATCGAAAACATGAAGCGTCCGTTCAAGCGCGACTGGCTGGATACCGCGAAAAAACTCTACTAATCAACGATAAATCGGGCGCGATCGCTTTCGCGCCCTTTTTTATGCCTTGCTATATTCTCCATAGTTATAACAGCTTATTTTTAATTCTTTAATCCATGGATTGCTTTGTGTCAGTCTTGTTCTATAACGACCTCGGGAGAGCAAGCAATGAACAAGTGGAGTATTGGTGTCACCCTGTTACTGGCTTCAACCAGTGTTCTGGCAAAGGATATTCAGCTGTTAAACGTCTCTTACGATCCAACCCGTGAGCTGTACGAGCAGTACAACAAAGCGTTTAGCGCGCACTACAAGCAGGAAACCGGCGATAACGTGGTGATCCGCCAGTCGCACGGCGGTTCGGGTAAGCAGGCGACGTCCGTGATCAATGGCATCCGCGCAGATGTGGTGACGCTGGCGCTGCAGTCCGACGTGGATGCTATTGCTGACCGTGGTCGTATCGATAAAAACTGGATCAAGCGTCTGCCGGATAACTCGGCACCTTATACTTCCACCATCGTGTTCCTGGTACGCAAAGGCAATCCTAAAGGCATTCATGACTGGCCGGATCTGATTAAGCCAGGCGTTTCCGTAATCACGCCAAACCCGAAAACCTCCGGCGGCGCACGCTGGAACTATCTGGCGGCCTGGGGCTGGGCGCTGGACCAGAACCACGGTGACCAGGCAAAAGCGCTGGCTTACGTCCGGGCGCTGTTCAAAAACGTTGAAGTGCAGGATTCCGGTGCACGTGGCGCGACCAATACCTTCGTTGAGCGCGGTATCGGTGATGTGCTGATTGCATGGGAAAACGAAGCCTATCTGGCCGTCGATAAGCTGGGCAAAGACAAGTTTGAAATCGTTACGCCGAGCGAATCGATCCTCGCCGAACCGACGGTCTCCGTGGTCGATAAAGTGGTGGATGAGCAGGGCACGCGTAAGGTGGCGGAAGAGTATCTGAAATATCTCTACTCACCGGAAGGCCAGACCATCGCGGCGCAAAACTTCTATCGCCCGCGCGATCCTGAGGTGGCGAAGAAGTTTGCCAGCAGCTTCGCGCCGGTTAAGCTGTTCACCATCGATGACAAGTTTGGCGGCTGGAGCAAAGCGCAGAAAGCACACTTTGCCGACGGCGGCAGCTACGATCAGGTCATGAAACCGTAACCGCGTTTTCATCATGACGAAACGGTCAGCCCTGCGCTGGCCGTTTTGCTTTGCGGCGCGGAAAAAGCCGTGACTTTCCGCTGGCGACAGGTGAGGATGCTGACAGCTCATCACTGAGGATCTGGCCATGCAGGCGCGCCGCCGTAGTCTTACGTTGCTGATTATCGCGTTCATCCTTCTGATTGCCGGGCTGATCGCCGGTGCGGTGCATTTACATAAAAACGCCGACGCGCTGTGGCAGATTGTCAGCGAAAAGTGCGTACCGGACATGACGCAACGCGGTAATCCTGCCCCCTGTCAGCAGGTCAATCTGGCGCAGGGTTACGTCACGCTCAAAGATCTGAATGGCCCGCTGCAATATCTGCTGATGCCGATAGCAAAAATCACCGGCATGGAGAGCCCAATCCTCCTCGAACCCACCACGCCGAATCTGTTTGCTGCCGCCTGGCAGCAGCGCCGCCTGCTGGCACAGAAGCGCGGTGCGCCTGTCGACGACCGCGTGCTGTCGCTGGCCATCAACGCGCAGTATGGTCGTACGCAGAATCAGCTGCATATTCATATCTCCTGCCTGCGACCGGATGTGCGTCAGCAGCTGGATACGCTGGCGCCGAAGCTGAATGCGCAGTGGCAGACGGTAACGCTGCTGCGGCATACCTGGCTGATTCGCACGCTGAGCACCGCCGAACTGGCGCAGCAGAGCGTGTTTATCCGGCTGGCTGAGGAGGTGCCGCATGCACGCGGTGAGATGGGCAAATACGGGCTGGCGCTGGCCCAGCTGCCGGATGGACGTCTGGCGCTGCTGGCGCTGGAGCGCAACTGGCTCAAGCTGAATCGCGGTTCGGCGGAAGAACTGCAGGATCACCAGTGCCGTTTGCTGGAGTAAGTCGCGTCGCGACCGATCAGGCAATAAAAAAGGCGGCTCATCAGCCGCCTTTCTCTGCGTGAGAAACTTACGCGTTTTTCGCTGCTGCAGCGGCTTTGACGATCACCGCGAAAGCGTCGGCTTTCAGAGATGCACCGCCCACCAGCGCGCCATCGATGTCCGGCTGAGTGAACAGTTCTGCGGCGTTTTTGTCGTTAACCGAACCGCCGTACTGAATGATTACCTGCTCAGCGATAGCGGCATCTTTCTTCGCGATGTGGTCGCGAATGAATTTGTGTACTGCCTGCGCCTGCGCTGGGGTCGCTGATTTGCCGGTACCGATGGCCCAGACTGGCTCATAGGCGATAACCGCGCCTTCGAAGGCCGCTGCGCCCTGAGTTTCCAGCACGGCGTCGATCTGACGTGCGCACACTTCTTCAGTTTTGCCGGCTTCGTTCTCGGCTTCGGTCTCACCGATGCACAGCACTGGTACCAGGCCTGCGGCCTTCAGCACGGCGAATTTCTTCGCGATGAACTCGTCGCTCTCTTTATGGTAGGTGCGGCGCTCAGAGTGGCCGATGATGATGTATTTCGCGCCGATGTCTTTCAGCATCTCGGCAGAGGTTTCACCGGTGAAAGCGCCAGACAGGTTCACGTCAACGTTCTGCGCACCCAGCGCAATGTGGCTGCCGGAAATGGCGTGTTTGGCCTGATCCAGATAGATCGCCGGCGGAGCAATCGCCACACCGCAGCCTTCCACACCGGACAGCTCTTTGCGCAGGCCTTCAATCAGCTCGCCCGCCATGTGCTTGCTGCCATTCAGTTTCCAGTTACCCATAACCAGTGGATGTCGCATTCTTTCCTCCGCATAACGCGATTCATGAAATAGCGCTGCCATCGGGGCAGCGATGTCTGCCAGACAGTATAGAGATCAAATGGGGCGCTGGCTTTGCTTTTCGTCATTTTTGCCGGGGAGATCAGGGGCTAGCGAGCGCCAGTTTGATGGGCTCAACGGCGAAGGTCAGCCCTTTGTCGCCGTTGTCTGCGACCACGAAGCGCAGTGCACCTTCGGTGCGGGAGAAATAGCGTGCACCCTTGCCGGCGCTGAGCAGGCCGTCGAGCTTCTTGTGTCCCTCTTCCGCTGACAAACCGGGCACAAAAAAGCGCAGTAGCGCAGTCATGTAATCCATGGCGCGCGTCTGTGCCGCTTTCATATCCGGGCCCGGCACCGGCAGCCAGGTAATCTGCAGCGTTTTAATCTTGCCGGTGCCCTGTTCCAGCGCGGTAGAGGCATACAGCGTTTCGCTGATTTTGCTGGCGGCACGAGTCAGGTGGCTCTTGTCATCGCGGTTGTCGATGGCGCGATACTCCTGCAGCGGCAGGTCAGGATTGGCAGCGTTGTACTTTTCGCGGAACTGCGCGATGGTCATATCAAAGGTGGGCGCACCCGCCAGCAGATACGGCGCCGCAGGCAGGTGATCGTTGCGATCCTGCGCGGGCGCGTCCTCCGCCCAGGCGGGAAATGTCAGTGCGACGCTGAGCAGCAGCGCGACTGGCAGATTCTTCATTGCTTCGGCCCTAAATCATTCACTTAGCCCACGATTAGAACGGTTTTTACCGCTGAAAGTCAAAACCCGCGCCGGTAAAAATCTGACATTTTGCTGCCGGCGCGATTACCAGTAATGCTCGCTGGTCATGTGGCCCGGTTTACGTTTGAAATGCTTGCGCATATCGCGGGTCTCTTTCAGCAATTGCTGGGTATCGCGCACCATCTGCGGGTTACCGCACAGCATCACGTGGCTGGTATCGGCGAGCATCGGCAGGCCCACGGCGTTTTCCAGTTCTCTGCTCTCGATCAGCTGCGGTACGCGGCCATGCAGTGAACCGGGCATCTGCTCGCGGCTGACCACTGTCTGAATGTGCAGTTTACCCTGATAACGCTGCTGTAGCTGCTGCATCAGCGGCAGAAAACTCAGGTCGGCGGCATAGCGCGCAGCGTGCACCAGCACAATGTTGTCGAAGCGTTCCAGCCCTTCGCCCTGTTGCAAAATCGACAGATACGGGCCGATCGCCGTGCCGGTCGCCAGCATCCACAGCGTCTGGCAGTCGGGGATCTCATCCAGCACAAAGAAACCGGCCGCCTCTTTGGTTACCATCACCTGATCGCCAGGCTGCAGCGCCTGCAAACGCGGGCTGAGCTTCCCTTCCGGCACCGTTACCAGATAGAACTCCAGCAGCGGATCCTGCGGCGCGTTAACGTAGGAGTAGGCGCGCTGCACGCGCTCGCCGTCGACTTCCAGCGCCAGCTTGGCAAACTGGCCGGCGGTAAAAGGGTCGATGGGCGCCGTGACGCGCAGGCTGAACAGTGCGTCGGTCCAGTTTTTCACTTCTTTTACTTCTGCATTGACCCACTCTGCCATGTTCGCTCCTGATGATTGATAATTGGTCTCTTTCTATCTTCGTCAGCCCGGCACCAGATTTCCAGCCCCGCAGCCGGTAAAGGGCTCTCTGCGACAAATCGTCCGCACACATCAGCAACTGTAGCGGCCACGTTACAGCCTGGTACAGAAGCTTGACGGTGCCTGAGCTATCGCTTTACGCCCGCCTCTCGCTTTGTGCGCAATTCCTGATATTTTTGCCGCCATAACTCTCCGGCAGCCCTGTTTAGTGCTGTCATTACTTTGTTTCTCAGGCAGACATTTTGTTCCATGATGATGAGTAATACGCAAAACCGCTTCCTGCTGTTCATGCTGATTGTGCTGGTGGCGGTCGGGCAGATGGCGCAGACCATTTATGTGCCCGCGATGGCGAATATGGCAGAGGCGCTTAACGTACGCAGCGGCGCCATGCAGCAGGTGATGGCGGCCTATCTGATGACCTACGGCGGATCGCAGCTGATCTACGGCCCGCTGTCGGACAGCATTGGCCGGCGTCCGGTGATCCTCGCGGGCATGACGATCTTCGCGGCGGGCGCGCTGATCGCCCTGTTTGCGCCGTCGCTGAGTGTGCTGGTGCTGGGCAGTGCGGTACAGGGACTGGGTACCGGCGTGGCCGGCGTGATGGCGCGCACCATGCCGCGCGATCTTTACTCCGGCATTGCGCTGCGCCAGGCCAACAGCCTGCTCAACATGGGCATTCTGGTCAGCCCGCTGCTGGCACCGGTAATCGGCGCGCTGCTGACCCATCTGTTTGGCTGGCACGCCTGCTTTGCTTTCCTGCTGCTGCTGTGTGTTGGCGTAACGGCGGCGATGGCCCGCTGGCTCCCGGAGACCCGTCCGGTGGATGCGCCCGCGACACCGTTTCTGCGCCGCTACATCACGCTGCTCAGCGACGGCAACTTTGTGCGTTATCTGCTACTGCTGATCGGCGCGCTGGCGGGCATTGCGGTATTTGAGGCCAGCTGTGGCGTACTGATGGCGGGCGTGCTGGGGCTGGACGGACTGACAGTGAGTATTTTGTTCATCCTGCCGATTCCGGCGGCCTTTTTCGGCGCCTGGTTTGCCGGCCGCGAGCAGAAATCCTGGCATACGCTGATGTGGTACGGCGTGAACAGCTGCCTGCTGGCGGGCCTGCTGATGTGGCTGCCGGCGTGGTTTGGCGTGATGACTATCTGGACGCTGCTGGTGCCGGCCGCGCTGTTCTTCTTCGGCGCGGGCATGCTGTTTCCGCTGGCAACTTCTGGCGCGATGGAGCCCTACGCGTGGCTGGCCGGCAGTGCCGGTGCGCTGATTGGCGGTCTGCAGAATCTCGGTTCCGGCGTGGTGGCGTGGCTCTCAGCGCTGCTGCCGCAGCACGATCAGTCGAGCCTCGGCATGCTGATGTTTGTGACGTCGCTGGTGATGCTGCTGTGCTGGTGGCCGCTCTCGCGTCATCCGGAGAGCGGCAAACAGACGGTTACAGGATAAAAGGGTGCAGCGCCGCGTCTTTGCGGTCCAGATAGTGGATTGACTGAATGCGGCGAATGGTGCGCGATTTACCGCGCACCAGCAGCGTTTCGCTGGTGGCGATATTGCCCTGGCGCGTGATGCCCTTTAGCAGATCGCCCGTGGTGATGCCGGTCGCCGCAAAAATCACGTTATCGTTACGCGCCATCTGTTGCAGCGTCAGCACTTCCCCGGCGTTGATGCCCATTTCGGCACAGCGCGCCAGCTCCTGCTCACCCAGACGGCGGTTTTCGGCCGAATCCCCTTTGACCTGATGACGAGCCAGCAGGCGCGCCTGCATGTCGCCATCCATGGCGCGGATCACCGCCGCTGACACCACGCCTTCCGGCGCGCCGCCGATGCCATACAGCACGTCCACTTCGCTGTCCGGCATGCAGGTAAGAATCGAGGCCGCGACATCGCCGTCCGGAAAAGCAAACACGCGCACGCCCAGCTGCTGCAGCTGCGCGATGACCGCATCGTGACGCGGTTTGGCGAGAATCGACACCGTCAGCTGGCTGAGCGGTTTATTGAGTGCCTGCGCAATCGCCTGCAGATTGGTGGCGAGCGGCTGGTTGAGATCGATAGCGCCGCGCGCGCCCGGACCGACAATCAGCTTTTCCATATACATATCAGGTGCGTGCAGGAAGCTGCCTTTATCGCCCACCGCCAGCACCGCCAGCGCGTTGGCCTGGCCCATCGCAGTCATACGCGTGCCTTCGATAGGATCAACTGCAATGTCCACCGCATCGCCGTGGCCGGTACCGACTTTTTCACCAATGTAGAGCATCGGTGCTTCGTCGATTTCGCCTTCGCCAATCACGATCTGGCCGTCGATATTGATGGTGTTGAGCATAATGCGCATGGCGTTGACGGCGGCGCCGTCGGCGGCATTCTTGTCGCCGCGTCCTAACCAGTGATAGCCCGCTAACGCAGCGGCTTCGGTCACACGGGAAAATTCAATCGCGAGTTCTCGTTTCATGGTCTGCACCTGACAAAAAACAGGCGGGCAGTGTAGCACAGCGGGGCAGGGGGACGGGAAAAACCCGCGGCAGGGCGCCGCGGGTCAGCACAGTGTTACTCTTCTTCTTCCCACGCCTGGGCGCGCGCCACGGCTTTTTTCCAGCCGGCATAGCGCACGTTGCGTTCGGTGGTTTCAATGCTTGGACGGAACTCGCGTTCCACTACAGCTTTAGCACGAACTTCTTCCAGATCGTTCCAGAAGCCGACCGCCAGACCGGCGAGGTAAGCCGCACCCAGCGCAGTCACTTCGCGCACTTCCGGACGCTCCACACGCGTGCCGAGAATATCGGACTGGAACTGCATCAGGAAGTTGTTGGCCACCGCACCGCCATCCACGCGCAGCGACTGCAGGCGGGTATCGGCATCGTTCTGCATTGCTTCCAGCACGTCACGCGTCTGGTAAGCGATGGACTCCAGCGTGGCGCGAATGATGTGGTTGGCGTTGGCACCACGGGTCAGACCGAAGATTGCGCCGCGCGCATACGGGTCCCAGTACGGTGCGCCAAGACCGGTAAAGGCCGGCACCATGTACACGCCGTTGGTGTCTTTGACTTTCATCGCGAAGTATTCGGAGTCGCCCGCATCGCTGATCAGCTTCATCTCATCGCGCAGCCACTGAATTGACGCACCACCGATGAACACGGCACCTTCCAGCGCGTAGTTCACCTCGCCGCGTGGACCGCAGGCGATGGTGGTCAGCAGACCGTGAGTAGAAGTAACCGCTTCGGTACCGGTGTTCATCAGCATAAAGCAGCCGGTGCCGTAGGTGTTTTTCGCCATACCAGGCTGCACACACAGCTGGCCATACAGCGCAGCCTGCTGGTCACCGGCGATACCGGCGATAGGAATACGCGTGCCGCCCTTACCACCAATGTTGGTCTGGCCGTAGATTTCGGACGATCCTTTCACTTCCGGCAGCATTTCACGCGGAATATCCAGAATCTCCAGCATGCGCGCATCCCACTCCAGCTTGTGGATGTTGTACATCATGGTACGCGATGCGTTGGTGTGATCGGTGATGTGCACGCGGCCCTGAGTCATTTTCCACACCAGCCAGGTGTCAACGGTGCCAAACAGCAGCTCGCCGCGTTTCGCCCGCTCACGTGCGCCTTCCACGTGGTCGAGAATCCATTTCACCTTGGTGCCGGAGAAGTACGGGTTAATCACCAGACCGGTGGTGTGCTGGATGTACTCTTCCAGACCCTCTTTCTTCAGCTTGTTACAGTAGTCGGCGGTACGCGGATCCTGCCAGACGATGGCGTTGTAAATCGGTTTGCCGGTCTCTTTGTCCCAGACAATCGCGGTTTCACGCTGGTTGGTGATACCGATGGCGGCGATCTGGTCAGAACGGATATCAGCGTGCGCCAGCACTTCCACCAGCGTGGAGCTCTGTGAGGCCCAGATGTCCATCGGATCGTGTTCAACCCAGCCGGCTTTCGGGTAGATCTGGGTGAATTCGCGCTGTGAGACGGCGACGATGTTGGCGTCATGATCGAGCACCACGGCACGTGAGCTGGTTGTGCCCTGATCGAGCGCGACAATATATTTTTTATCAGTCGTAGTCATTATGGTTTCCTGATGATTAACGATGAAACTTACGCTTTACGCTGCTCAGCGCGCGCGACCGGTTTTTCTGTTTTACTGGTTTCTGCAAGGTTGCCCGGCAGGTGACGGCCAATCAGCGCACGGTAACCGAAGGCTCCGAGGCAGGCACCGACCAGCGGGCCAAAAATTGGCACCAGGAAGTAAGGAATATCTTTACCACCGGTGAACGCCACGTTACCCCAGCCCGCGAAGAAGGCGAACAGCTTCGGACCGAAGTCACGCGCCGGGTTCAGGGCGAAGCCGGTCAGCGGACCCATGGAACCGCCAATCACCGCCACCAGCAGACCAATCAGCAGCGGCGCCAGCGGGCCACGCGGTACGCCGTTGCCATCGTCGGTCAGCGCCATGATCACCGCCATCAGCACGGCAGTAATCACCATTTCTACCAGGAACGCCTGCGCCACGGTGATGTGCGGGTTCGGATAGGTGGAGAAGATACCGGCCAGATCGAGGCTTTGCACGCTGCCGCGTACCATCTGGTGGCTGGCTTCGTAATCAAAGAACAGATTGTAGTAAAGACCGTAGACCAGCGCCGCCGCACAGAACGCGCCAGCGATTTGCGACACAATATAAGGTAAAACTTTGCGGCCTTCGAAGTTGGCGAACAGGCACAGGGCAACCGTGACTGCCGGATTGAGGTGAGCGCCGGATACGCCTGCGCTCAGATAAACCGCCATGGAGACAGCAAGACCCCAGATGATACAAATTTCCCACTGGCCGAATGCGGCACCGGCCAGCTTCAGCGCCGCCACACAGCCGGCACCAAAAAAGATGATCAAACCGGTACCGAGAAACTCGGCGATGCACTGACCTTTGAGTGTGTTCGTTGTCTGACTCATAATGGAATTCCTGAAGCGAGGTTAAATTTTATCAGTTTTTGTTCTCAATCCTTGAGTCGCCCAGCTCTAATGTAGGGTTGATGTGAATTTATCGTTAACGAGCATAAACGAGAAATAGCGAAATCGAATTTTGTGTGCCGTGTCATAAAAATGCGCGTTTTCGCGTCTTTTGCCTGTGTTTAGGGCCAAAAACCCCCGCTGCGCTGCACCCCGCGCGTGTGACCGCGCGCAAAATGCGCGAAGTTGCGCGTTTTCCAGGTATAAACTGAAAAGTGTTACAGACTTCCCTCGCAGGCCTTGTGCTGCTGGACTTGCCGGGTGTGGCTACATACAATCGGGACATCGTGGCTGGACGCACTATTTTAAGGCACGCCCGGTCTATCAACGCCTTGCACGATTTAGGAGAGGTCAGAAAGATGTCATTTGAAGTATTCGAGAAACTGGAAGCGAAAGTACAGCAGGCGATTGATACCATCACCCTGCTGCAGATGGAAATTGAAGAGCTGAAAGAGCAGAACAATAACCTGAAAAATGAAATGAGCCAGGCATCCGGCAATCACGAAGCGCTGGCGCGTGAAAATCAGCACCTGAAAGAAGAGCAGCATGTATGGCAGGAGCGCCTGCGTGCACTGCTGGGAAAAATGGAAGAAGTTTAAGCCTCAGCGCTTAAACCAACGGGTGCCGCGGCACCCGTTTTTGTTTGTCGCTTACTCGATGTCGAGTGCGTCTTCAGACAGGATCATGCCGGTGTTGTCGGCGTAGAGATGATCGCCGGAGAAGAAGGTGACGCCGCCGAAGTTAACCCGCACGTCGCTCTCGCCGATGCCTTCGCCTGCGGCGCCAGCCGGAATGGCCGCAATCGCCTGAATGCCGATCTCCAGCTCTTCCAGTTCATCGACCTGGCGAACCGAGCCGTACACCACGATGCCTTCCCACTCGTTTTGCGCCGCCAGTCTTGCTAACTGAGCGTCAACCAGCGCGCGCCGCACTGAGCCGCCGCCATCGACCAGCAGCACGCGACCGCGACCGTTCTCTTCGAGCAGGTCATACAGCAGGCCGTTGTCTTCGAAACATTTCACTGTGGTAATTTGACCACCGAATGAGGTGCGCCCACCAAAGTTCGAAAAAAGCGGTTCAACAACGTTCACTTCTTCATGGTAGATGTCGCAGAGTTCAGATGTATCGTATTTCATAGGGATGTCGTCTGTTTGCCACAGGAGCGGTAAGTATATCGCTATCTGACGATTGTTGGCAAAATCATCAACCGCCAAAAAAAGCGCTGCATCAATATCCTGCGTAATATTTTGTCTGCGGCGGAGAGAACAGCGGCGCGTGGCAACAGCGCCGCAGGGGAAGCGTTACACGGCGGGCTTCTTGAAGGCCTGTTTGTGCGAGATACGGGAAATCAGCTCGGTCAGCGACAGCACCATGGTGGATCGCACCATCTGCAGGTAGCGCTGCTGCTGCATGGCGCGCAGCGCGGCGTCGTCGCGGGTGAAATCGGGTTGCGGCGGCCAGGCCAGCACGCAGTGCAGTTCGCCGAACGGGCCGAGTATTTCATCGTCGGTAAAGCGGTAGTCGCTGGTGTCGTGATTCAGCTCCTCACGCAGCGCCAGCAGCAGCTCGCAGTCTTCGTATTCGTGGCGATTGATCACCCCCAGGCCGTAGATGAGCTTCAGGCGTACCGACAGCTCGCCCAGCGGGCCGTCGCCCAGCAGCAGCGGTTCCACCGCATATTTCACCGCGTAGTCGTCTTTGCGAAAGACCTGCAGCACCAGCAGATTGACTGCTTCCGCCAACAGTTCGACAGCGGCGATCAGGAAGCTTCTCACCGAACGACCGGCGTTCAGCCGCTCAAGCACCCGGTTTTCAAAAGCCTGCTTCTCTTCCATTATTGCCTGCATCATTCAGCTACCGTCGACGGGCACGCGGCTGCCGTGCCCGAATTGACCACTAAAGGGCGCGCATTATGCCATAGCGTGGTAAGCGCTCACCACTGAGCTCACCACTTCGCTATTGGCATCGAGGCCAGAAATCTCCGCCAGCGCCGCCTGTGGGCCTTTCTGCGCGATCAGTGACGCCAGCTCCTGCGCCTGCGGATCGGCTTCGCTGCGATAGTGCATCGCGGCAGCAATACCCTGCACCAGGCTGGCGTGCGGCAGCTGATACTCCAGCGTGCCCAGCGTCGGCTTGATCAGGCGATCGCCGGCGCTCAGCTTGCGCAGCGGCTGACGGCCCACGCGCTCGACGTCATCTTTCAGGTATGGATTTTCGAAACGCGTGAGGATTTTCTGGATATACGCGGCATGTTTCTCCGCATCGAAACCATAACGCTTGATCAGCACCGCGCCGCTCTCCTGCATCGCGCCCTGCACCACGGCACGTACTTTCTGGTCGAGAATGGCTTCGCGAATGGTGGCGTGACCGGCGAGCTTACCGAGATAAGCGGTAATGGCGTGGCCGGTGTTGAGGGTAAACAGCTTGCGCTCGACGAACGCCATCAGGTTATCGGTCAGCTCCATGCCAGGAATGTCCGGCAATGCGCCTTTGAACTGGGTTTTGTCGACGATCCACTCGCTGAAGGTTTCTACCGTGACTTCCAGCGGATCGGTGCTGCCGGCTTCAGATGGCGGCACGATGCGGTCAACTGCCGAATCAACAAAGCCAACATGCTCTTCAACCCACGCATGATACTGCTGCGGCAGCGCCTTCAGTACGTGCTGCTTCAGCTGGCTGGTGCCGCGCACCATGTTTTCACAGGCGATGATATTCAGCGGACGGACATTACCGTTGTCACTGCGTTTGGCCAGACCCTGCGCCACGCTGCCCGCGATGCGCTCAAGGATCTGCGGACCAACCGCCGTGGTAACGATATCAACCTCAGCGATCAGCGTGACGATGTCGTCGCTGGTGCTGTTCACCGCGCTGACGCCGGTAACGATTTCAACCTGCGCCTGCTCGCCCACCACGTGAACCGGATACTCATGACGGGCGTTAAGGGCATCAAGCACCACCTGATTCACATCAGCAAACACCAGTTCGATACCGGCATCCGCCAGCAGCTTACCGATAAATCCACGGCCGATGTTACCTGCTCCAAAATGTAACGCTTTCATAAATTTGACCCATATCAAATGACGAAGGGGCGAGCATGTCCGCCCCGGAAAGTGGGGACGGGCTTGCCCGCCCCAGGGAAGTTAAAACCGCGAATTACGCGTTGGCAGTGCTGCCAGACAGCAGATCCAGCACATCCTGCACGCTGGTGGTGTTCGCCAGCTTCTCGATTACGCTGTCGTCGTCGAGCGCATTGGTCAGGCTGGTGATCACCTGAATGTGTTCGTTATTGCGTGCGGCAATACCAATCACCAGTCGCGCGACTTCGTCCGGCTCATCGCCAAACTGCACGCCGGCCGGATACTGGCAGAATACCACGCCGGTTTTCAGCACGCGGTCTTTGGCTTCGACGGTGCCGTGCGGCACGGCGATGGATTCACCGAGGTAGGTTGGCGTCAGCTGCTCGCGCGCCAGCATCGCTTCAACATATTCCGGCTGCACGTAGCCGCCTTTCACCAGCTGCTCGCCGGCGAAGCGAATCGCCTGCTCTTTATTGCTGGCGCTCAGGCCGAGGAACACGTTGTCAGCGCCCAGTTTGAACAGGTGCGCGCTGCCGTCGTCATAGCTGTCTGCCAGCGCGGTCTGTACCGTTTCACGGTGGGCTTCGCTGCGGTTCGCCGCCACCAGACGCTCGGTAAGGTTGGTGTACAGCGCGCTGTCGAGGAAGTTGTTCAGCGAGATGTGCTGCGCCTGTGGCGCCTGACGCATCGCACGTTCGGTCAGATCGCGGTGAGTAATCACCAGATCGACATCGCCCGGCAGCGAGTTAATCGCGCTGTTGGTCACAGAGATATTGCTCAGGCCCGCATCCTGCACCTTCTTGCGCAGCACGCCTGCACCCATCGCGCTGGAGCCCATACCGGCATCACAGGCGACGATGATTTTGCGCACGTGGCTGACGTCAACGCTGCTGGCATCGGCAACCACCGGTGAACCGGCAACGGCCTGGCCTTTTGACTGCGCTTTCATGTCTTTCATGCGCTGGGTCGCCGCTTCGATATCGTCTTCTTCTTTTACTTTGCTGGTTTTCAGCAGAATCGAGGAGACCACGAAGGAGACGGCGAAAGCCGCAACGATAGCCGCGATGTTAGCGAAGTAAGCGCCTTTTGGCGTCATCGCCAGCACGGCCAGAATCGAACCTGGTGAGGCCGGTGATACCAGACCGCCGTTCAGCAGCGTCAGGGTGAACACGCCGGTCATACCGCCGAGGATCACTGCCAGCAGCAGGCGCGGCGCCATCAGCACGTACGGGAAGTAGATTTCGTGGATACCGCCAAGGAAGTGGATGATCGCTGCACCGCCCGCCGACTGCTTGGCGCTGCCGCGGCCGAAGATCATATAAGCAACCAGCACGCCCATACCCGGACCCGGGTTCGCTTCAATCAGGAAGAAGATCGATTTGCCCGCTTCGCTGGCCTGCTGGATACCCAGCGGCGAGAAGATACCGTGGTTGATGGCGTTATTGAGGAACAGGATTTTCGCCGGTTCAACAAAGATTGAGGTCAGCGGCAGCAGGTTGTTCTGCACCATCAGGTTTACGCCGGCGGCGAGAATGTGCGACAGACCTTCTACCAGCGGACCGATAGCGAGGAAGGCCAGCAGCGCCAGCAGCATACCGATAATACCGGCCGAGAAGTTGTTGACCAGCATCTCGAAGCCGCTTTTGATTTTGCCGTCAACCGCGCGGTCAAACGACTTGATCGCCCAGCCGCCCAGCGGACCGGCAATCATCGAGCCAAGGAACATCGGCATATCGGCACCGACGATCACGCCCATGGTGGTGATGGCACCGACCACGCCGCCGCGATCGCCACCCACCAGACGACCACCGGTGAAGCCGATGAGCAACGGCAGCAGGTAGGTAATCATCGGGCCGACCAGTTTGGCCAGCGTTTCGTTAGGAATCCATCCGGTTGGAATGAACAGTGCTGTGATGATACCCCAGGCGATAAACGCACCGATGTTTGGCATCACCATATTACTCAGAAAGCGACCAAAGCTCTGAACCTTGACCTTGACTGATGAGGACATAAACCCACCCCTTATTGAGACGCGCTGCAATAAGAGAGCGCGTTTGTTTTTGTTAAGACGTTACGGCGGGGGCCGTGGCATTACTGTATGCACGCGGACTCTAGCACTAGTTGATTACACTGCGTAGCGTCAGGAAAAAGTGTGATACATATCACGCTAAGTTGGGGTGGGCAGGGGGATTAAAGGTGACTTTGATCACAAAAATACCCTGTAAGAAAGCAACGCCGGCGAAAAAATGCGCGCAACAGCGGTAGAAATGTGACAAAAATCACCTTTCACCTGGGCCGGTTTGTTTCACAAATGTGATTGAGATCACAAACTATTTTTGGTTGAAAATGCGCCAGATCACACTCTGTGCTGACAGAAAAAGGCGATGTAAGGAAGTGACGAAAATCTGAAAAAGCGGGCAGTGGAGAACTGCCCGCTGAGCGGCTTACTGCAAACCACCCTGTACGGCATTTTGTGCCTGGGTCAGCGCCTGCGTGTTGCTGGCGAGATTGCTCATCAGCGTGTTGTACTGCGTGGCCTGCTCCTGCGTCGGGAACTGAACGCCGCCGTCATTGAAGCTGACGCGCGCGCCCTGCGACTGCAGATAATCGCCGGCCTGAACTGCCGACTGGCTCAGCGCCTGCAGCTGCGGCAGCAGCGGAATCAGCGTGCTGGCTGGCTGCGTCACCACTTTGGCGTACACGCTGTCGTACACTTTCTTCAGATCGTCCGGCTGCTTCAGCGTGGCTTTGCTGCTGTCGGCCTGCATTTTGGCGCTCTGAATCTGCTGCGTCAGCACGCTCAGATTGCCGCTCGCCTGGCGCAGGCTGTCGCGGCGTGTCAGGTAATCCTGCGGCACGCGAATAGCCGCCAGCTCATCAACCACCGGGCGCATGCCCTGATCCACCGCCTGATTCACCTGCTGCGAGAAGCCATACAGGATGGCGTAATCACTGGCGTAATTACCGAAGGTTTGCTTCTGGTTTTCGCTCAGGCTGGGCAGATGTTCACCGCTGCGCATCACGGTGTTTTGCAGAAAATCAGTAAAGGCTTTGCGCTGATCGCCCTCTTTATCGCCGCAGGCGGTAAGCTGCAGCACAAGTAGCACGCCGGTCAGCAGCATGCCGCTACGCATCCAGATGCGGGAAATTCCTGACGCCATAATTCAACTCCTGTTGTGACGATGGCTAAATTCGATTCGCTGGGAAAGGTCCTAAAGAATAGTGCAATGGCCCCGGCTGTACAACGGCTGGTCTGCAGTGCTTCACGCTGGTGCGTGCCTGCTGCACAACTGTGCAGCGCAGCCTGCCTGCGAGCGCAGCGCTGTGCAATAACACATGTAATTCAGGCTGATAGCAACCTGGCATTGATATTGCCTGCTTTCTGGCAGATGCAGGAGCGATCGCGGGCAACCGACGTCGCCACACAATTTGCAATGGGTCACTAGGGTTCCGATCGCGAGATGCTGGTCCGAGAGTGACCGACCGTCCTCTGACGGTTACACGGCGGGAAAAAAGCCCGGGAGGAAAGCGAGAACGTTGCTCGCCGCCTCCTGCCTGATTTTCGTCCGTTAACGCCAGAGGAATCATCATGATTAAAGCCTGTCTGCGCCTGCTGCTGATTTGCAGCGTCGCCCTGTTCAGCGTTCCGTCGCTGGCCGCCGCTAAACCATCCTTTAAGCTTTGCTGGTCCATCTACGCTGGCTGGATGCCGTGGGATTACGCCCAGCAAAGCGGCATCGTGAAAAAGTGGGCCGATAAGTACGGCATCGATATTCAGTTTGTGCAGGTTAACGACTATATCGAGTCGGTCAATCAGTACACCGCAGGTGGCTTTGACGGCTGCACCATGACCAACATGGATGCGCTGACCATTCCGGCCACTGGCGGCGTCGACAGCACCGCGCTGATTGTCGGCGACTACTCCAACGGTAACGACGGCATTCTGCTTAAAGGCGCGGACAGCGTCAGCGCGCTGAAAGGCAAACCCATCAACCTCGTCGAACTCTCGGTCTCACACTATCTGCTGGCGCGCGCGCTGGAGAAATCCGGCATGAGCGAGAAAGACGTCAGGGTGGTTAATACCGCCGATGCCGATCTGGTGGCGGCATTTGGTACTGCTGACGTTAACGCCATCGTCACGTGGAATCCGCTGCTGGCGGAAGCAGAGAAGCAGCCGGACAGCCATCTGGTGTTCTCCTCGGCGCAGATCCCGGGCGAAATCCTTGACCTGCTGGTAGTTAACACCGCCACGCTCAACAAATATCCTCAGCTCGGCAAAGCGCTGACCGGTGCCTGGTACGAGACGCTGCACAGCATGGCCGGACAAAGCGACAGTGCCAAAGCGGCGCGCACGCAGATGGCGCAGGCATCCGGTACCGATCTGGCCGGTTTTGATCAGCAGCTTGCCGCAACACACCTGTTCAGCGATGCCAAAACCACGCTGGATTTTGTCGACAGCCCGCAGCTGAAAGCCACGATGCAGCTGGTGGCCGAATTCTCCTTTAAACACGGCCTGCTGGGCGAAGGCGCGCCGGGAGCCGATGCGGTAGGGGTCGCTACCCCGGCCGGTAACTGGGGCGATGCCGGCAACATCAAACTGCGCTTTACCGACACCTTCACCAAACTGGCCGCCGCCGGTCAGCTGTAAGCGAGGCGCTGCCGATGCGTAAATTGATCAACTACCAACCGCTGCCGCTCGGCCGCCTGCTGCTTGGCATTCTGCCGCTGCTGGCGGTGCTGCTGGTGTATCTGTTCGCGTCGGATGCGCGCCTCAGCCTGAACGCGGCAGACAAACTGCTGCCGGGATTCAACGCCATGGGCGAGGCCATCAGCCGGATGGCGTTTCAGCCCAGCCCGCGCACCGGCGAGTATCTGCTGTGGAGCGATACCGCCGCCAGCCTGCTGCGTTTGCTGAGTGGCGTCGCTATCAGCGCGCTGCTGGCGCTGGCAATCGGCCTGTTTACCGGCGCGCTGCCGGTGGTGCGCGCGGTGCTGGCGCCGCTGGTGACGCTGTTTGCGCTGGTGCCACCGCTGGCGATTCTGCCGATTCTGTTTATCTGCTTTGGCCTTGGCGAAGTCTCCAAAGTGGTGTTGATCGTTATCGGCATCACGCCGCTGATCGCCCGCGATCTGCAACTGCAGGTGCAGAAAATCCCGCAGGAGCAGCTGGTCAAAGCGCAGACGCTGGGTGCGCATAGCGCGCAGATTCTGTGGCGGGTGATTCTGCCGCAGCTGATGCCGCGCCTGTGCGATGCGGTGCGGCTGTCGCTCTGTTCGGCGTGGCTGTTCCTGATTGCTGCCGAAGCGATTGCGGCCACGGAAGGCCTCGGTTACCGCATCTTCCTGATGCGCCGCTATCTGGCCATGGATGTGATTCTGCCGTACGTGGCGTGGATCACCCTGCTGGCCTTTGCCCTCGACCTGCTGCTGCGGCTCGTCAGCCGACGCTGCTGGCCGTGGTATCACGCCAAATAAGGAGCGCGCGATGCCCTTACTGCAACTGAAAAATCTGGAAAAACACTACGGCGATCAGGTGGTGCTGGAGCGGCTGAATATGCAGGTCGAGCGCGGCGAATTCGTGGCGATTGTCGGCGCCTCCGGCTGCGGCAAAACCACGTTTCTGAATATGCTGCTCGGCACCGAAGCGCCGACCAAAGGCGAGCTGCTGCTGGATGGCGCACCGATTCCCGACGAGCCGGATGCCCATCGCGGCGTGGTGTTTCAGCGCTACTCGGTGTTTCCGCATCTGACGGTGCTCGGCAACGTGATGCTGGCTGACGAGTTCAGCAGCGCACGCTGGCTGGGACGCGTCTGGGGACGCAAACGTCAGGCGATTCGCCAGCGCGCGCAGGCAATGCTGGCGCAGGTCGGATTGGAACAGGCGCAGAGCAAATATCCGCATCAGCTGTCGGGCGGCATGCAGCAACGTCTGGCCCTGGCGCAGGCGCTGATGAAACAGCCGCGCATTCTGCTGCTGGATGAACCTTTTGGCGCGCTCGATCCCGGTATTCGCAGCGAGATGCATCAGCTGATCACCCAGCTGTGGCAGCAGCATCAGCTGACCATTTTCATGATCACCCACGATCTGAAAGAGGGCTTCAGCCTCGCGTCACGCCTGCTGGTGTTCGACAAACTGCGCCACGATCCGCACGCGCCGCAAGCCTGGGGCGCCACTATCACATACGACCTGCCGCTGGATCGCACTCAGCCCGCCGCTGAAGTGCTGTCCGCAACGCAGGTGGCTTAAAGGAGAGCACGATGCAGCCATACCAAACCCTGCTGCCCGCCGGGGCGCACTGGTCTTTTGTCATGCGCAGCGGCAGCGCGCTGACGCTGACCGATGTGGAGGGCGGCGCCAGCGCCAGCCTGCTGTTTTATAACCCGGAAAACCTGCTGGAGCGCTATAACGCGCCGGATACGCTCAAGTGCCAGCACACTTTCCGGCTCACCGCCGGCCACTGTCTCTACTCGGACATGGGGCGCATTTTCTGCGGCATTGAATACGACAGTTTCGGCTGGCACGAGAGCGTGTGCGGCACGCTGAACGCGGTACAAACGGCTGCGCGCTATGGGGTCAGCGACTATCAGCAGGCGCGCAACCTGCACCATCAAAACGGCTACGACAGCTTCCTCGTCGAGCTGGCGAAATATGGCCTTGGCCAGCGCGACATGGCGGCCTGCCTCAATCTGTTTGCGCAGGTACGCGCCGATGACAGCGGGCGCTTAACGCTGGAGCGGCAGGGCGAAGCCGGCGCGCAGGTTCGGCTGCGTTTCGCCATGGACACGCTGGTGCTGCTGCACACCTGTCCGCACCCGCTCAGCCCGGCGAGCGATTATGCGCGCCAGCCGCTGCAGCTGATGCTGGATGCGCAGCGCGCGCCGCTGCCGGAAATCTGTCTGCAGCGCACGGAAAACCAGCGCGGCCTGCGCAATAACGCCCTCTATCAACTGCAGGGAGAAGTGTGATGATTAAAGAGAGTGAACGAAACCCGGCGCAGGCGCGTCTGCAGCAGCAGATCGACGCCGGTGATTACTGGCTGCAGCGCATTGCCGCTGGAGAAACGCTGCGCATTACCGATCTGGAAGGCAATCAGGCGGCGGATACGCTGTTTTTCAACGCCGACGATACCGCCGAGCGCTACAGCATGAGCGAGACGCTGCGCGGCCAGCACAACGTGTTTCTCACGGCCGGCAGCGTGCTGCGTTCTAATCTTGATCGGCCGATGCTGACCATCACCGCCGATACCTGTGGCCGTCACGATACGCTCGGCGGCGCCTGCTCGTGCGAGAGTAATACGGTGCGTTATGACCTCGAAAAGCGCCACATGCACTCCTGTCGTGACAGCTGGATGCTGGCGGTCGCCGCGCATCCGGAGTCTGGCCTGACGCGCCGCGATATCACGCACAACATTAACTTCTTTATGAATGTGCCGGTGACCCACGACGGCGGCCTGACATTTGCCGATGGCATCTCCGCGCCGGGTAAGTATGTTGAGATGGTGGCGCAGATGAACATTCTGGTGCTGATCTCCAACTGTCCGCAGCTCAACAATCCCTGTAACGGTTACAACCCGACGCCGATTGCCGTCAGCGTGTGGTGATTCTCTGACGCAACGGGACGACCCGTTTTACGCCGTCACAGCTGGTGCAGGACGACCTGCCGCAATAAGAGTATTCAGTCATGATTGATCGCGTATTGATTGCCAACCGTGGCGCGATTGCCGTGCGCATCATCCGTACCCTGCAGGCCATGAATATCCGGGCGATTGCCGTCTATGCCGAAGCCGATCGCCATGCGCGCCACGTGCGGCTGGCCGATGAAGCCTGGTCGCTGGGCGAGGGCCAGGTGCGCGACACCTATCTCAACCAGGACAAACTGCTGGCGATTGCCGCGCAGAGCGGCGCGCAGGCGCTGCATCCGGGCTATGGCTTTCTCAGTGAAAAACCGGAGTTCGTCACGCGCTGCGAAGCGGCGGGCCTGCATTTTCTCGGGCCGGATGCGGCGCAGATGCGGGCGTTTGGCCTGAAACATCGCGCGCGTGAGCTGGCGCAGCAGAACGCGGTGCCACTGCTGCCGGGCAGCGGCCTGCTGACCTCCCTGCAGCAGGCACAGGCCGCCGCGCAACAGATTGGCTATCCGGTGATGCTGAAAAGCACCGCCGGCGGTGGCGGTATCGGGATGCAGCGCTGCAACAGCGCGGACGAGCTGGAGGAAGCCTTTATCCGCGTGAAGCGTCTGGCAGGTAACAACTTCGCCGACGATGGCGTGTTTTTAGAGAAATTTATCGCCCGGGCGCGCCATATCGAAGTACAGATTTTTGGCGATGGCCACGGCAACGTGATTGCGCTGGGCGAACGCGACTGCTCGGCGCAGCGCCGTAATCAGAAGGTGCTGGAGGAGACGCCCGCGCCGCGGCTCAGCGATGCGGTGCGCGCGCAGTTGCAGGCCACCGCCGTACGGCTGGCGCGCGCGGTTAACTATCGCAGCGCTGGCACGGTGGAGTATGTCTATGATGAGGTCAGCCAGCAATTCTGGTTCCTGGAGGTGAATACCCGCCTGCAGGTCGAGCATGGCGTCACTGAACTGGTGTACGGCGTAGACTTGGTGCGCTGGATGGTCGAACTGGCGCAGCAGCGTTTGCCGCCGCTGGCGACGCTGCAACCGGTGGCGCAGGGCCATGCCATTCAGGTGCGGCTGTACGCTGAGGATCCGGCGAAGCAGTTTCAGCCGAGCGCCGGACTGCTCAGCCACGTGCAGTTCCCGACGGCGCTCGATCACGCTACGCTGCGCATCGATAGTAGCGTTGAGAGCGGCATGGAGGTTTCACCGTTTTACGATCCGATGCTGGCGAAGATCCTCGTGCATGCGGCCGATCGCCAGCGCGCGCTTGATGGCATGATCGCGGCGCTGGCGCAGAGTGAGCTGTATGGCATCGAGACCAACCTGCGCTGGCTGCGTCAGCTCTGTACGCTGCCGGACGTGCAGCAGGGACGCATCATTACCGCCACGCTCGGCAGCGTGGCGTGGCAGCCGCCGACGCTGGATATCCTCAGCGGCGGCACTCTCACCACGGTGCAGGATGCGCCGGGCCGCGTCGGCTACTGGCACGTCGGCGTACCGCCTTCCGGGCCGTTCGACAGCCGCGCCTTCCAGCTCGGCAATCGCCTGCTGGGTAACGAGGCCCAGGCGGCCGGGCTGGAAATCACGTTGCGCGGCCCGACGCTGCGCTTTAATCAGGCATGCAGCTTTGTGCTGAGCGGCGCGCCGCTGGCGGCCACCCTCGACAGCCAGCCGCTGGCGATGCATCAGGTGCTGCATGCGCAGGCCGGGCAAACCCTGACGCTGGGCGACGTGCGCGACGGCTGCCGCAGCTATCTGCTGCTGGCGGGCGGGCTGGATACGCCGCGCTATCTGGGCAGCCGCAGTACCTTTACGCTGGGTAAGTTTGGCGGTCACGCCGGGCGGGCGCTGCGCGCCGGCGACGTGCTGCAGCTGGCCGCGCCGCGTCAGGCTGCGGCGGCGCGCCTGCCTGAGACGCTGCTGCCGCCGCTTAACGGTGAATGGCAGCTGCGCGTTATTTATGGTCCGCACGGCGCGCCCGCCTTTTTTACCGATGACGATATAAGCGAATTTTTCGCTGCCGAGTGGCAGGTGCACTACAACTCCAGCCGCACCGGGATTCGGCTGATCGGCCCGAAACCTGACTGGGCGCGCAGCGACGGCGGCGAGGCGGGCATGCATCCGTCCAATATTCACGACAACGCCTATGCCTTTGGCACGGTGGATTTTACCGGTGATATGCCGGTGATTCTTGGTCCGGACGGCCCTTCGCTGGGCGGCTTTGTCTGTCCGGCGACGGTGATCGACGCCGATCTGTGGAAGCTGGGTCAGCTCAAAGCGGGCGATCGACTGCGCTTTGTGCCGATCGCTCTTGCTGATGCCGATCGTCTGGCGCAGGCGCAGCGCAGCGAGATCGCGCATCTGCAAGCGGAAGCGGTGCGCGTGGCGCCAGCACTGCCGCTGATTGATCCGATCTTGCACCAGCATGCAGCAACCGCCGGGCGGCCTGCACTGTGCGTGCGCGCCGCGGGTGACCGTTTTCTGCTGGTGGAGTATGGCGCGCTGACGCTGGACATTGCGCTACGTTTCCGCGTTCACGCCCTGATGCAGTGGCTGGAGGCGCATCCGCTGGCGGGTCAGCTGGAGCTGACGCCCGGCATCCGCTCGTTACAGGTGCATTATGATGCGCAGCAGTGCGCAAGAAGTGAGCTGTTGGCGCAAATTTTGCACGCTGATAATCTGCTGGGCGACCTTGCCGACGCGGCTGTGCCGTCGCGCACCGTGTGGCTGCCGCTCAGCTGGGATGATGCCGCCTGCCGTGAAGCCGTAACACGCTATAGCCAGTCGGTGCGTCCGAATGCGCCCTGGTGCCCGAGCAACATTGAGTTTATCCGGCGCATCAACGGGCTCGATAGCGTGGAGGCGGTGAAACAGATTGTGTTCAGCGCCTCGTATCTGGTGATGGGGCTGGGCGATGTCTATCTCGGCGCGCCGGTGGCAACGCCACTCGATCCGCGTCACCGCCTGGTGACCACCAAATACAATCCGGCGCGCACCTGGACGGCGGAAAACTCGGTGGGCATCGGCGGCGCGTATCTGTGCGTGTATGGCATGGAAGGGCCGGGTGGCTATCAGTTCGTCGGACGTACGCTGCAGATGTGGAATCGCGATCGCCGCACCAGCGCCTTTACCCAGCCGTGGCTGCTGCGCTTCTTCGACCAAATCCGTTTTTATCCGGTCAGTGCCGACGAACTGCTGCAAATCCGCGAACGTTTCCCGTGGGGCGATTATCCGCTGCGCGTGGAAGCCGGTGAGTTCCGGCTCGCCGAGTATCAGGCGCTGCTGACTGCCCAGGCGAGGGAGATCGACGCGTTCCAGCAGCAGCGTCAGCAGGCGTTTGACGCCGAGCTGGCACGCTGGCGCGCCGATGGCCAGTTCACCTTCGACAGCCAGCTGCAGGCGCAGAGCAGCGAGGAAGTGGTGGTGCCGGCGGGCTGCCACAGCGTGGAGAGCCAGGTAGCGGGCAGCGTGTGGCAATGGCTGGTGGAGGAAGGTAGTGACGTAACCGCGGGTGCCACGGTAGGCATTCTCGAATCCATGAAGATGGAAATCCCGATCGTGGCGCCGGTCAGTGGCAAAATCCACAGCCTGCAACGCCAGGCCGGGCAGCAAGTGCAGGCGGGTCAGTTACTTATGGTGATCGATCCGTTTGCAGTATAAGAAAGAAGAAAAAATAATCAGGAAACAGGCAGCAAAGCCGGGGATCTGACCCATACTTAGAGACCCGGTTCAATGTTGCATTGCCCTGACATCTTTTCGCAGTGTGCAACAGGCTGTGTCCCGTAACGGTTTCATTAAAACACTATTTTCGCCCTGATAAGGGAAAACTGTTTCGGGATACAGCCTGATAAGGCCGGTTTCAGCGCCTGGTGGCGCTTACCTCTCTACTTTCACGTGCTTCATAGTGAGTTTTAAGGAGTTCTCTATGGAAATAAAAGATCCAATGGTCGAATTACTCAGCAGTCTTGAGCAAATTGTTTTGACACGTGATGCACAGACTCCCGTATCAGAAATTGCACTCAATACCGTTTCCGTTCCCGAACCGCAGCGTTTACGCGAGATGACCGGCATGCAGGTGGATGAATTCGCCCGCGTGATGGGGGTGAGCGTCTCGTCAGTAAAAAGCTGGGAAGCGCAACGTACGCGCCCATCCGCCACGGCTCGCAAACTGATGAAACTGCTGCAGGCCAATCCGTATCTGGGCCGACAGCTGCTGGAATAACGCCGACTATCGGTTCTCTGTGACCCGCCTGCACGGCGGGTTTTTTTCAGCTTAAGCCACCGTATTTTGCCGCCTGTTTGACAAACCAGCTCTCCGGCACGCTGTACGGCGGTTTTGCCAGCTGCGCGATGCCCTGTTCAATGATGTGATTCGCCTGCTGCCACAAACGCCGATCGCCCTGCTGTAACAGCTGAATCTGAATCTGTTTCTCGACCAGGTAAACCCGGGCAAAGTTGGGATCGAACTGCACGATGGCACGGGTGTTATCGATGATATCGGCCAGCTTGATGGTTTGCGCCTCGGGCGAGGCTTCGGCAGTGTGGCGAAAGTGTGCCAGCTTACGGGCGGTACGATTTTTCGCCTGCGGCTGGGCGCTGTCGGTAAGCATGTCCACCAGGTGGGCAACGCGCGCACCAAAGTGTTCTTCAATATCCTGTAAAGTACTGGCGGTGTCCTCCACCGTGTCGTGCAGCCAGGCGGCAGCGATCATCGCTTCGTCATCGCTGACGCTGCGTACCAGCTCCGCGACGGCAGCCGGATGCACAATATAGGGTTCGTCGGTGTATTTGCGACGCTGGCCCGCATCGGCATGTGCCTGCGTGGCATAACGGCGCGCCTGCTCTTCCAGTGAATCACGCATCTTCACACTCCAGGAAAAAGTTGCTTGCAATTATCTAGCGCGCTATCTATATTGAGTCGCATGAACAGTAATCAAGATGACAAAAAAGTGAAGCCTGCGCCACTCCAGCTTGATCAGCATCTGTGTTTCGCGCTCTATTCGGCGAACCTGGCGATGCATAAAGTCTATCGCCAGCTGCTGGCGGCGCTGGAGATCACCTATCCGCAATATCTGGTGATGCTGGTGCTGTGGCATCAGGATGATCTGACGGTATCGGAGATTGGTGAAAAGCTGTTTCTCGATTCGGCCACCCTGACGCCACTGCTGAAACGACTGGAGAGCGCTGGTTTGCTGCGCCGCCAGCGTTCGCGTCAGGATGAGCGCCAGGTCGTGGTCACGCTGACCGACCAGGGACGCGCGCTGCAGGAAAAAGCCGCCAGCATTCCGGAAGCGGTACAGTGCGCGACCGCCTGCGATACCGACACCATGGCGGCGCTGAAACAGCAGCTGGACGATCTGCGCGGCAACCTGAATCGCGCCACCTGAGCATCAGGGATGTCGCTGCGGCGGCATCCTGAGAGTGAAGTTTTCCCCTGTGCCTTATAAATAGCACGCGATTATATAGCGAATAGTGAGGTTATGATGTCTTTAGAAAAAGTGATTTACACCGCCAAAGCCAAAGCAACCGGTGGCCGCGATGGCCGCGCCACCTCGTCTGATAACGTGCTGGACGTGAAGCTGGGCGTGCCAAAAGAGATGGGCGGCGCGGGCGGCGAGGTGACAAACCCGGAGCAGCTGTTTGCTGCCGGCTACTCTGCCTGCTTCCTCGGCGCGATGAAATTTGTCGCCGGCCGCGACAAAATCGCCATGCCAAAAGACGCGTGGATTGAGGGCGAAGTAGGGATTGGCCCTATCCCCACCGGTTTTGGCATTGAAGCAAAACTGAATATCCATCTGCCAGAGATGGACGCGGCGGAAGCGCAGAAGCTGGTTGATGCGGCACACATTGTTTGTCCGTACTCAAACGCGACGCGCGGCAACATCGACGTGACGCTGAATATCATCAACTAAGTTGATGCATGCATAAAAGGCTCCTGCGGGAGCCTTTTTTATCACGAACACCATCCCGCATCCCATCGAACTAAAGAATTTTCTGGTCTTACCATTGGTTAAATGTTCTACTGCTGCGCTCCGTGCATCATCGTAATTATTTGGGTTCAGATTCGTCCCGATCCTACTCGCCAGGTCACGCTTTTCTGCTACGCAAGCGAACCTTACGCTCTTTGCACAGTCACATTTACGGTTGAAGCATCGACACCAGGTCGGGAACAGAAATTTATATGAATTATATTAAAAGTTTAACGCAGCAAAAGTTGTCGCTTTTGCTGGCGCTCTATCTTGGCATCTTATTGAATTTGCCAATCTTTTATCGCCGTTTTGACGGCTTCTTAACGAAATCCACCGTCACCAACTGGTTATCCGCCGCGGCGGAAGTGACCGCGGCCGTACTGCTGACCTTCTTCCTGATGCGACTGCTGTCGCTGGGTGGCAAATGGTTTTATCGCGTGATCGCCAGCCTGCTGGTGGTGATTTCGGTGGCCGCCGCCTATTACATGGCGTTCTTTAACGTGGTGATCGGTTACGGCATCGTGGCGTCGGTCATGACCACCGATGTCGATCTCTCTAAAGAGGTTATCGGGCTGCACTTTGTGCTGTGGATGGTGCTGGTGAGCGCACTGCCGCTGCTGCTGATCTGGCGCAATAACCTGAGCCTGACGCTGATTGAACAGCTGAAAACCCCCGGTCAGCGCCTGAAACCTACAGTGATCCTGCTGCTGAGCGTGGCGCTGGTATGGCTGCCGATTCGCTACTTCGACAAGCTGCAAAAAGCCAATGAAGAGCTCACCAATATCGATCTGCCAAGCTATGGCGGCGTAGTGGCGCACTCTTATCTGCCTTCGAACTGGATCGCGGCGCTGGGCCTGTTCGCCTGGACTAAGGTGGACGAGAAGCTGGACAGCCAGGAGTTGCTCGATCCGGCTAAGAAGTTTACCTATGTGGCGCCGCCTGGCATTGACGATACCTATGTAGTGTTTGTGATTGGCGAGACCACGCGCTGGGATCACATGGGCATGCTGGGCTACAACCGCGATACCACGCCGAAGCTGTCGAAAGAGAAGAATCTGGTGGCATTCCGCGGTGAATCCTGTGATACCGCCACCAAGCTGTCGCTGCGCTGCATGTTTGTGCGCGAGGGCGGCACCATGGATAACCCTGGCCGTACGCTGAAAGAGCAGAACATTTTTGCGGTGATGAAAGAGCTGGGCTTCACCTCCGAGCTGTTCGCCATGCAGAGCGAAGTATGGTTCTACGACAACGCTGATGTGAATAACTTCTCGTTCCGCGAGCAGATTGGTTCTGAGAAGCGCAATCAGGGCAAAGCGGTGGACGATATGCTGCTGGTGCCGGAGCTGCAGGCTTCGCTGCAGCGCTTCCCGAAAGGTAAGCATCTGGTGGTGTTGCACACGAAAGGTTCGCACTATCTTTATTCACAGCGTTATCCGCGCGAGTTTGCCCGTTATCAGCCTGAATGTATTGGCGTGGACGATAAGTGCAGCAAAGCCCAGCTGATCAATGCCTACGACAACTCGATTCTGTATGTCGATACCATGCTGGACAGCGTGCTGGATCAGCTGCGTGATAAGAAGGCGATTGTGTTCTATGCCGCCGACCACGGCGAGTCGATCAGCGAAAATATGCACCTGCACGGTACGCCGCGCGAGATGGCGCCGCCGGAGCAGTTCCGCGTGCCGATGATTGTGTGGGCGTCTGATAAGTATTTGCAGGACCCGACTAACCGCAGCAACTTTGAGCGGTTACAGGCGCAGCAGCGCGTCGGCAAAACCCATCGTCACGTTGAGTTGTTCGACACCATTTTAGGGTGTCTGGGTTATACCTCGCCGGATGGCGGTATTAAAGCAGCGAATAACTGGTGCCAGGCACCTGCCACTGCCAGCAGTGCGAAAGCGCTGTAATTCGTGCCTGGATCTTATTGAGCAGGCAGGTGTTTAAGGCACTGCTTGCTTTCCAGGCAATCAGGCGGATTTTCGGGAAAAGGGATTGACGCTCTAAAGTCACGGCAGTAATATTCGCCCCCATCGGCGAGTAGCGCAGCTTGGTAGCGCAACTGGTTTGGGACCAGTGGGTCGGAGGTTCGAATCCTCTCTCGCCGACCATCATTTAAGAAACCTGCTTTGCAAAAAGCAGGTTTTTTTTCGTCTGTCGTTTTTGCAGTTTCAGGGTGAAATACGGGACCGCTCCGTAAAGACGCTGTCTCGTCCCTGATCGCTCGGCACACGCCATCCATGGCGTGTGACGCTTTACTCCACGGCCCCGCATTCCACCCTTTATCCGGCTTCGGTGATGACTGAAGGTTTACTGGCTGCCGTGCACATCTTCCTGGTGCGTATGAATACGCACCCTACAAAAGTGCATAATCCTGTAGGGGCGCCATTCATGGCGACCGGATGACCTTCCCTGAACCAGACTCACATCCCGGCAGCGATCAAGCAAAGTCATCAATTTACGCGTTCCATTAATCATCACCGGGATAAACCGTATTATCCTTCAACACCGCTCTTCATCCCTTGCTGCATCAAAGCACCTCTCTTAATTCGCGACACATTCTGCTTATGACCGGCTTTTGCTTTTTGCTGATTTCTTATGCCATTACGCCAGCATATTTCGCTGCCTGAACGTCATAACGCACGGGGAATCGTTCAGATATTCAACATTTACCGACAACTTTAAGACGTTTTTTAACGGTGATAATCACTGTCATCAGGCGCTATTGCCAGAGAATCACACGGCATTGCGCGCTTTATCACCTTTTTAAATTTTGGCTTAGCGTGCAAACACTGTTTTTTATCGTTGCTTGCACTTACTCACACTCTGTGTAAATAACCCCACGTTGTATTGACGTTCATTGCAACTGTTGACAAATTGATGCGTCAATAAGATGCAGAGACGGCCAGCGCTGGCAGGTTCCACGGCGTCAGCGCTACAACAATAACCGCTCGCATTTTGGTCATTACATAACTGACCTGCCCGAACCGCATAAAAAAATCAGAGGTCGGGCGACGCACACAACATCACATCACAATGGAGCAAAACATGATCAACTCCCTGGCCAAATCCAGGATGCTGAAGGTCGGTCTTAGCCTGATTGCTATGACCGTGGCCGCGGGCGTTCAGGCGAAAACCCTCGTTTACTGTTCAGAAGGTTCGCCGGAAGGCTTCAACCCGCAGCTGTTCACATCCGGCACCACTTACGATGCCAGCTCAGTACCGATCTACAACCGTCTGGTTGAGTTCAAAACCGGTACCACCGAGCTGCAGCCGGGCCTGGCAGAAAAATGGGACGTCAGCGAAGATGGTAAAACCTATACCTTCCATCTGCGTCAGGGCGTGAAGTGGCAAACCACCAAAGACTTCAAGCCGACCCGCACCTTCAACGCTGATGACGTCGTGTTCTCCTTCGAGCGCCAGCTCGATAAAAACAACAAGTACCACGGTGTCTCCGGCGGCAGCTACGAATACTTCGAAGGCATGGACATGCCGAAGCTGATCGCCAAAATCGAAAAAGTGGATGACTACACCGTACGCTTCACGCTGACCCGTCCGGAAGCGCCATTCCTCGCCGACCTTGGCATGGACTTCGCGTCAATCCTGTCGAAAGAGTACGCCGACAACATGCTGAAAGCCGGCACGCCAGAAAAACTGGACCTCAACCCGGTGGGTACCGGTCCGTTCGTGCTGCAGCAGTACCAGAAAGACTCACGTATTCTGTACAAAGCCAACCCGGACTTCTGGGGCACCAAGCCAAAAATCGATCGTCTGGTATTCTCCATCACGCCAGATGCTTCGGTGCGCTACGCCAAACTGCAGAAAGGCGAGTGTCAGGTGATGCCGTATCCCAACCCGGCTGATATCGCCAGCATGAAGAAAGACACCAAAATCAACCTGATGGAACAGCCAGGGCTGAACGTCGGTTACCTGTCTTTCAACACCGAGAAAAAACCGCTGGATAACGTCAAAGTGCGTCAGGCACTGACCATGGCGGTGAACAAACAAGCGATCATTGATGCGGTCTATCAGGGCGCCGGTCAGGCAGCGAAAAACCTGATCCCACCAACCATGTGGGGCTACAACAATGACGTCAAAGACTACGCTTACGATCCGGCCAAAGCCAAAGAGCTGCTGAAAGAAGCGGGCATGCCGGATGGCTTCAGCATTGACCTGTGGGCGATGCCGGTACAGCGTCCGTACAACCCGAACGCCCGTCGCATGGCGGAAATGGTTCAGGCTGACTGGGCGAAAATCGGCGTGAAAGCCAAAATCGTTACCTTCGAGTGGGGCGAGTACCTGAAGCGTGCTAAAGCCGGTGAACACCAGACCGTGATGATGGGCTGGACCGGTGATAACGGGGATCCGGATAACTTCTTCGCCACCCTGTTCAGCTGCGCGGCAGCGAAAGACGGTTCCAACTACTCACGCTGGTGCTACAAGCCGTTTGAAGATCTGATTCAGCCAGCGCGTGCTGAAGCCGATCACAACAAACGTATTGAGCTCTATAAGCAGGCGCAGGTGGTGATGCACGACCAGGCGCCAGCACTGATCATCGCGCACTCAACCGTGTACGAGCCAGTGAGCAAGAAAGTGAGTGGCTATGTGGTTGATCCATTAGGTAAACATCACTTCGAAAACGTCGACATCCAGGAATAACCTTTCGGATTATCGCGGTCAGGGCCAGCATGGCTGGCCCTCGGGCGGCACCTTCGCCGCCCGTACTCCGCACTTTATTTCCGGCTAATTTCTTATAAACCCTCAATACCTTGCGCTGATGCAGCGTGAAGTATGACGGGGATTTTGAAGCGCTTCTTGCGTCGCGTCCGGCTATGCCGGCTGCGGATTGTGAGCAATGTAGTCCATGGCGTTAGCGCCACGGAAAATGACTGAGAATCCGGCTTATGCTGCAATTCATACTCCGACGTCTGGGCCTTGTCATCCCGACGTTCATCGGTATTACATTATTGACCTTTGCCTTCGTTCACCTGATCCCCGGCGACCCGGTGCTGATCATGGCCGGTGAACGCGGCATCTCCCCCGAACGTCATGCGCAGCTGATGGCCCAGTTTGGTCTCGATCAGCCGATGTGGAAACAGTACATCACTTACATCAACGGCGTGCTGCATGGCGACCTCGGCATCTCGCTGAAAAGCCGCATCCCGGTGTGGGATGAGTTCGTGCCGCGCTTTAAAGCCACGCTTGAGCTGGGCATTTGCGCCATGATCTTCGCCGTTGCCGTGGGTATTCCGGTCGGCGTGCTGGCGGCGGTGAAACGCGGCTCAATTTTCGATCACACCGCCGTGGGCATCTCGCTGACCGGCTACTCAATGCCGATCTTCTGGTGGGGCATCATGCTGATCATGCTGGTGTCGGTGCAGCTCAACCTGACGCCGGTCTCTGGCCGCGTCAGCGACACCATCTTCCTTGACGACAGCCATCCGCTCACCGGCTTTATGCTGATTGATACGCTGCTGTGGGGCGAAGAGGGCGACTTCAAAGATGCGGTGATGCACATGATCCTGCCGGCCATCGTGCTGGGCACCATTCCGCTGGCGGTGATTGTGCGTATGACGCGCTCTTCGATGCTGGAAGTGCTGGGTGAAGATTACATCCGCACCGCGCGCGCCAAAGGCCTGACGCGCATGCGCGTGATCGTGGTGCATGCGCTGCGTAACGCCATGCTGCCGGTGGTCACGGTGATCGGTCTGCAGGTGGGCACGCTGCTGGCGGGCGCCATCCTCACCGAAACCATCTTCTCCTGGCCGGGACTCGGCCGCTGGCTGATCGAAGCACTGCAGCGCCGTGATTATCCGGTGGTGCAGGGCGGCGTGCTGCTGGTGGCAATCCTGATCATTCTGGTCAACCTGCTGGTTGATCTGTTGTACGGCGTGGTGAATCCGCGCATCCGTCATAAGAAATAAGGGGGAATCATGTCTGCTGTTGATCCCGCAAGCGTCACCGCTGCACCGAAGCCGATGACCCCGATTCAGGAATTCTGGCACTATTTTAAACGTAACAAAGGCGCGGTTATCGGCCTGGTTTACATCATTCTGATGCTGCTGATCGCCATCTTCGCCGATGTGCTGGCACCGCATGCCCCGGCTGAGCAGTTCCGCGATGCGCTGTTGCACCCGCCGGTGTGGCAGGAAGGCGGCAGCTGGAAATTTATTCTCGGCACCGATGACGTCGGCCGTGACATCCTGTCGCGCCTGATGTTTGGTGCGCGCCTGTCGCTGCTGGTGGGCTGCATGGTGGTGGTGCTGTCGCTGATTCTGGGGGTGATTTTCGGTCTGATGGCCGGTTATCTCGGCGGCGTGGTGGATGCAGTGATCATGCGCCTCGTCGATATCATGCTGGCGCTGCCAAGCCTGCTGCTGGCGCTGGTGCTGGTGGCCATCTTTGGCCCGTCGATTGTCAACGCCTCACTGGCGATCACCTTCGTTGCGCTGCCGCACTACATTCGCCTGACGCGCGCGGCGGTGCTGGTGGAAGTCAATCGCGACTACGTAACCGCCTCCAGCGTGGCCGGTGCCGGTACGCTGCGCCAGATGTTCATCAATATTCTGCCTAACTGCCTGGCACCGCTGATCGTGCAGGCGTCGTTAGGTTTCTCCAACGCCATCCTGGATATGGCCGCGTTGGGCTTTCTCGGTATGGGGGCGCAGCCGCCGACGCCGGAGTGGGGCACCATGCTCTCCGACGTGTTGCAGTATGCGCAGAGTGCCTGGTGGGTCGTGACCTTCCCCGGAGTGGTCATCCTGCTGACGGTTCTGGCCTTTAACCTCATGGGCGATGGTTTGCGTGATGCACTCGACCCGAAACTCAAGCAGTAAAGAGGCACCGAGATGGCGTTATTAAATGTAGAAAAACTGTCGGTGCATTTCGGCGACGAAAAGGCACCGTTCCGTGCGGTTGACCGCATCAGCTACCAGGTAGAACAGGGCCAGGTCGTCGGGATTGTCGGCGAGTCCGGCTCCGGTAAATCGGTCAGCTCGCTGGCGATCATGGGGCTGATTGACTATCCCGGCCGCGTGAAAGCAGAGAAGCTGGAGTTCAATCAGCGCGACCTGCAGCGCATCTCCGAAAAAGAGCGCCGCCAGCTGGTGGGCGCAGAAGTGGCGATGATCTTCCAGGACCCGATGACCAGCCTCAACCCGTGTTACACCGTGGGCTACCAGATCATGGAAGCGCTGAAAGTGCATCAGGGCGGCAGCAAGCGCACGCGGCGTCAGCGTGCCATCGACCTGCTGGAGCAGGTGGGCATTCCCGATCCGGCGTCGCGGCTCGATGTCTATCCGCATCAGCTGTCCGGCGGTATGAGCCAACGCGTGATGATCGCCATGGCCATTGCCTGTAAGCCGAAGCTGCTGATTGCCGATGAGCCAACTACGGCGCTCGACGTAACTATTCAGGCGCAAATCATCGAACTGCTGCTGGAGTTACAGAAGCAGGAGAACATGGCGCTGATCCTGATCACGCACGATCTGGCGCTGGTGGCCGAAGCGGCGCAGCACATCATCGTGATGTACGCCGGTCAGGTGGTGGAAAGCGGCAAAGCGGTGGATATCTTCAAAGCGCCGCGTCACCCGTATACGCAGGCGCTGCTGCGTGCGCTGCCGGAGTTTGCCGCCGACAAAGCGCGGCTGGCGTCGCTGCCGGGCGTGGTGCCGGGCAAGTATGACCGCCCTAACGGCTGTCTGCTCAATCCGCGCTGCCCGTACGTGACCGACCGCTGCCGTACTGAAGAACCTGAGCTGCGCGATATTCCGGGCCGCCAGTCCAAATGTCACTTCCCACTGGATGATGCCGGGAGACCGACTTATGAGTCTTGATAACACGAAGCAGGATTACCTGCTGCAGGCGATTGACCTGAAAAAACACTATCCGGTGAAAAAGGGTCTGTTCGGCCAGGAGCGCCTGGTGAAGGCGCTGGACGGCGTCTCCTTTAACCTCGAGCGTGGCAAAACGCTGGCGGTGGTGGGCGAATCCGGCTGCGGTAAATCCACGCTGGGTCGCCTGCTGACAATGATTGAAACGCCGACCGCCGGCGAGTTGTACTGGCACGGGCAGGATCTGCTGAAACACGATCCGCAGGCGCAAAAGCTGCGCCGGCAGAAAATCCAGATTGTGTTCCAGAACCCGTATGGCTCGCTCAATCCGCGTAAGAAAATCAGCCAGATTCTGGAAGAGCCGCTGGTGATCAACACCGCGCTGAGCAAAGCGGAACGGCGGGAAAAAACGCTGGAGATGATGGCCAAAGTGGGCCTGAAAACCGAGCACTACGATCGCTACCCGCACATGTTCTCCGGCGGTCAGCGCCAGCGTATCGCTATTGCGCGCGGCCTGATGCTCGATCCCGACGTGCTGATTGCCGATGAGCCGGTCTCGGCGCTCGACGTCTCGGTGCGCGCTCAGGTGCTCAACCTGATGATGGATTTACAGCAGGATCTCGGCCTGTCCTATGTGTTCATCTCGCATGACCTGTCGGTGGTGGAGCACATCGCCGACGAAGTCATGGTGATGTACCTCGGACGCTGTGTGGAAAAGGGCAGCAAAGAGGCGATCTTCAGCAACCCGCGCCATCCGTATACTCAGGCGCTGCTGTCAGCCACGCCACGCCTCAATCCGGACGAACGCCGCGAGCGCATCAAACTGACCGGTGAGCTGCCGAGCCCGCTCAATCCGCCGCCGGGCTGCGCGTTCAACGCACGCTGCCGCCGTCGTTTCGGTACCTGCGTGCAACTGCAGCCGAAACTGAAGCAGTATGGTGAGCAGCAAATCGCCTGCTTCGCCGTCGACCAGGATGAGAATCAGCCGGTGGCGACACCGTAATTACGGCCAGTCAGTGCGAAAGGCTCCTGCGGGAGCCTTTGTTATTGGTGGCCTGATACATGAGTAAAATTAACCTGACGTGTCTTAATCCCCTGCGATGGCAGAAATGTATTACGCGACTGAATCTTTAAATCGCTGGTCCTGAACCACAGCGAAAAGGTTAAGGCAAATTCTGAATCCGTGCCGCATTGTGTGAGCGCCGTCACGGCCAGAGATAACTGCGTATTTCAATGATATGTTGTTTATTATCAGTGCATTACTTTAATTATCTTCCGGCTGCTATTTCCGTTAATCGATTTTTATTAATCCTGCTCAATTAATCAGTGCATGCTTTTTGCATCTGCATATTTTCAATCTTTCAGATAAAACTCTTTTGTCGAATCTGCGGTTTTAATAATCAGAATTCTCTCACCGTGTCTTAACGTGTGTGTTATATTCGCGGAAATTACCCCTCCGCTTTAACAGGCTCTGATCATGAAGAACTACGACGATCTGCAGCGTTTCCAGGAAAAAACGCAAACGCTGGACATTGCTTTTAAGGATATGTCCGGGCAATCGCTGGAAGCCGATCACAGCCAGTGGGCGATCATCCGTCAGCTGGCAGCGGATGATGAGCCGGAGCTGGGTAGCGGCCAGCGCGTCGATCTGCCGCAGCCGCAGCCGATTCGCGGCGATGAGTTTTTCGCGCCGCCGCAGGCTCTCAATCCGGCGCCCGTCGCCCGCAGTGAAAAGGCATCGCTGCTGCAGAGCCTCGCCGCCAGCGCGCCGGCACCCGACACAGAAACACCGCGCAGCGCGTTATTCCCGCCAGCAAGCAGCGCGCCCACTGCCGCGTCCGTGTCGTCGCTGGCACCGGCAGCCACGCACGTAGCGCGTCAGGCGGCCACTTCACTGTTCCCACCGCCTCCGGTCAGCGCGCCGGTCGCTGAACAGGCGGTCGCCCCTGCTGCCGCAGCACCGGCCACTGCGCCCGCCGTGGTGCAGCCGGAGCCTGCTACGCCCTCGCGCTTTGGCGCACTGTTCCGCTCGCGTGCGGCGGAACCGGTTCATTTATCTAAAGAAACACTGCTCAAACCGTTACTGGAGAAGATCGCGCTATGCCATTAGTTTGTGTGTGCTCGCCAAAAGGGGGAGTAGGAAAAACCACCATGGCGGCCAACCTGGCCTGGAGTCTGGCGCGTGCCGGCAGCAAAGTGCTGGCGATCGATTTTGACGTACAAAATGCGCTGCGCCTGCATTTTGGCGTACCGCTGCACGACAGCCGCGGCTTTGTGGCGCGCTCGGAAGAGCAGGCTGACTGGAGTCAGTCGATCCTCACCACCGGCAGCAACATCTTTGTCATGCCTTACGGTGAGGTGACTGAAGCGCAGCGTGAGCGCTTCGAACACAACCTGGCGCACGATGCCCATTTCTTAAAACGTGGCCTGGATACCGTCCTGAATTATCCGGGTCTGGTAATTATTGCAGATTTTCCGCCGGGACCCGGTCCGGCGCTGAAAGCCATGCAGGCGCTGGCCGATATGCATTTAGTGGTGATGCTGGCGGATACCGCCTCGGTGGCGCTGCTGCCGCAAATTGAAAACCATCGCATGATTGGCCAGCCACTAAATAATCAGCACGGTCATTATTTCGTGCTCAACCAAAGTGATAATCGCCGGAATATCAGCCGTGAAGTGACCGCATTTATGCAGCAGCGGCTGGGCGATAATTTACTCGGCGTGGTGCACCGCGATGAAAGCGTGGCTGAGGCCAATGCCTCGCAGCAGTCAATCTATGATTTCAGCCCGGCTTCAGCAGCGGCGTTTGATATTGAACTGGTGGCAAAACGGGTGGCGAATATCCTGAATATCAACGTAGGCAACGGCGAAGTTCAGGCACCGATCCGCAGTCATTATTAACAAGCCCGGCCGCCAGCGGCCTGGTTCAAATAATAACAACACAGCTTCTTCAGGGTGAATCATGAGTAAACTCGGGTTTTACCTGCTGCTGCTGGTGCTTGCACCGGTCGCTGCGGTAATCGTCATCACGCCTATGGACAGCCAGAAACAGTATATTTTTGGTTTGATCAGTATTGGCATGATGTTTTTACTGGGCTTCAGTAAAAGCCGTAAAATAACCATTGTGATGGTTTTTCTTTCCGCGCTGATGTCGACCCGATATATCTGGTGGCGCACCACGGAAACGCTGCAATTTAATTCCGAAATTGAAGCGATTCTCGGTATCGGCTTATATCTGGCCGAGCTGTACGTGTGGCTGATCTTAATTCTCGGCTTCCTGCAAACCAGCTGGCCATTAAAACGCACCATCGAACCGCTGCCGGATGATACCCGCTTGTGGCCGACGGTCGATGTCTACGTGCCGACCTATAACGAAAGCCTCGACGTAGTGCGGGATACCGTGCTGGCGGCGCAGTGTATCGACTACCCGCGCGATAAGATCAAAGTTTACCTGCTGGATGATGGCAAACGCAGCGAGTTCGCGGTATTTGCCGCCGATGTTGGCGTCGGCTATATCACCCGCGACGATAACCGCCACGCCAAAGCCGGCAACCTCAATCACGCCATGAAAATCACCAAAGGCGAGCTGATTTGCGTGTTTGACTGCGACCACGTGGCGACGCGCACGTTCCTGCAGGCCACCGTCGGTCCGTTCCTGAAAGATCCGAAGCTGGCGCTGCTGCAGACGCCGCACTACTTTTACTCGCCGGATCCGTTCGAACGTAACCTGCGCGCCGCGCGCAGCATCCCGAATGAGGGCTCTCTGTTTTACGGCCCGGTGCAGCAGGGCAACGACAACTGGAACGCCACGTTCTTCTGCGGCTCCTGTGCGGTGATCCGCCGCAGCGCGCTGGAACAGATTGGCGGCTTCGCGGTGGAAACCGTCACCGAGGACGCACATACCGCGCTGAAAATGCAGCGTCTCGGCTGGGGTTCGGCGTTCCTGGCAATTCCGCTGGCGGCGGGTCTGGCGACCGAACGTCTGGGCCTGCACGTGATTCAGCGTACCCGCTGGGCGCGCGGCATGACGCAGATTTTCCGCGTCGACAATCCGCTGCTGGGCCGTGGGCTCAGGTGGCAGCAGCGTCTGTGCTACCTCAACGCCATGCTGCACTTCCAGTTTGGCCTGCCGCGCGTGGCGTTCCTCACCGCGCCGCTGGCTTACCTGCTGTTTAACCTGAATATTATCCACTCGTCGGCGTCACTCATCTTCGCTTACGTACTGCCGCATCTGGTGATGTCGCTGTACGTTAACTCGCGCATGAACGGCAAATTCCGCTACACCTTCTGGGGTGAAATCTACGAAACCGTGATGTGCTTCCACCTGGTGATTCCGACGCTGCTGACTCTGCTGTCGCCAAAGCACGGCAAATTCAACGTGACGGATAAAGGCGGCCTGCTGGACCAGGGCTTCTTTGACTTCCACATCGTGCGGCCTCACGTCATCGTTGCCGCGCTGCTGTCGATTGGCATCTTGGCCGGCGTGGTGCGCGCCGTGGCGCATGATTACTTCGGGGTGGACCCGTATGTGATTGCGCTCAACGTCGGCTGGGCGGTGTTCAGCCTGATCATCCTGATGGCGGCGATTGCCGTGGCGCGTGAAACCAAACAGGTGCGTAAAACCATTCGTATCGAGGTGCAGATCCCGGCGGTGATTCACTATGCCAGCGGCATCTCTTCGCGCACGCAAACCAGCGATCTGTCGATGGGCGGCGCGCAGCTGGATGCGCCGGACAACCGGCATGAGCACGATGAAATCGAAGAGATCGATCTGCTGCTGAAATCGGGTGCCATCACCATTCCGGTGAGCAAGATCTCCGGTGATGAGGAGACCATTCGCCTGCGCTTTGGCGCGATGCCGCTGGCGCGCCGCCGTGAACTGGTGCGCGTGGTGCTGGCGCGGGCCGATGCGTGGATCCAGCCGGAATATAAGCAGGACAATCCGCTGGTGTCGCTCGGCACCATCATCCGTACCGTCTTTGAGCTGTTCTGGCTGAGCTGGAAAGATCGCCGTGAGGCGCGCAAGCGTGATGGCCAGGCAACGGCCAAAGAGGACAGCGCAGCATGAAAACATTGACGTACACGCTGCTGGCCAGCGCGCTGACCACCACGCTGCTGCTCGCCCCTGCCTGGGCAGAGACGCCGGCGGTAACCCAGGACAGCGCCGCGCTCTCTGACGTACCGCCGCCGCAGGGGCTGGATGGCAGTGCCGATCCGCAGCTGAAGCAGGCCGCGGGCGACGCGCCGTACACGCCGGGCGATGCAGCGCCGGTGCAGGAAAATACAGCACCCGCACAGCCAGCAGAGTCAGCACAGCCGGCAGAGTCAGCACCGCCAGCAGCATCGGCGGCGCCTGACATCGTCATACCGCAGGTGGCTGCAGAGGCACCGGCTGCCGCTGAGCCTGCTGGCGCGCTGTTAAACCAGCCGGTGAGTAGCACCATTTCGGTGGCGCAGATGGGACAGCCGCGCGGCATCACCCTGACCGGCGGCCAGCTGCAGTCCGGTATTCTGTTTACCCTGCCGGGTGATGAGGTGATCACTAATGCGCGGCTCAACCTGTCGCTGCGCGTCTCTGCCGCGCTGGCGGCGCGCAACACGTCGCTGCAGCTGATGCTCAACGGCCAGCCGCTCGGCACGCTGCCGCTGGGTGCCAGCGACAGCGATGTCAGCGACTATCAGCTGGATATTCCGGCGGCGATGGTGGTTTCCAGTAATAACCTCAGCTTTAAAATCAACGATGCTGACAAGCTGCTGTGCGAAAAAGAGAGCGCGCAGCAGTATCAGGTCACCATTCTGCCGAAAACCACGCTGAGCCTTGAAGGCCAGCAGCTCAACATCGGCACCAGCCTGCGCAACTTCCCGCGTCCGTTTATTGATGTGCAGCGCATGACGCCCGCCAGCGTGACCTTTGGTTTTGCCGCTAACGTTTCGCCGGATAGCGTCAGCGCCGCCGCGCTGGTGGCTTCCTGGCTCGGCATTCAGTCGGATTACCGTGGCATCCGTTTCCCGGTGGTGCGCGGCGATCTGCCCGAGCACAACGGTATCCTGATCGGCCATCCGGGTGACAAAATCGGCAGCGTGACGCTGCCCGCAGCCCGTGGTCCGCTGCTGCAGGTGATCGATAACCCCAACAATCCGGTGTACAAACTGTTGCTGGTGGTCGGTGCGGATGATGCCCAGCTGCGTCAGGCGGCCAACCGCCTGACCACGCAGCCGCTGGCCACCGATGCCAGCAGTCTGAACGTACCGCCGCAGCCGCTTGGCACGCGCAAACCGTACGACGCACCGCGCTGGATCAACACCAGCCGCCCGGTGCGTCTCAGCGAGCTGCTGCGTAAAGATCAGAGCCTGACTACCACCGGTATCTGGCACGATGCGCTGCGGGTTAACTTCCGCGCGGCGCCGGATCTGTTCCTGTGGGACGGCGACGCGATTCCGGTCAATCTGCACTACCGTTTCCCGTCGGAAAGCTGGATCGATGAAAACAATTCGTTCCTCAACGTCACGCTGAACGGCACTTTCCTGCGCAACCTGACGGTGAACAAAGTCGGGCTGCTGGAGAGTGCCTGGCACCGGCTGGGCGGGGATGCACGCCAGGAGCAGTACACGCTTAAGCTGGAGCCATACCTGATTTACGGCGACAACCAGCTGGCGCTCTACTTCAACATCAAGCCAAAGGCGGATGCGCCGTGCGGCGTGCTGCTCAACAACAACATCAAGAGCCGTATCGAAGAGGATTCGTGGATCGATCTGAGCCACACGCGCCACTTCACCATGCTGCCGAACCTGTCGTACTTCGTCGGTGCTTCGTTCCCGTTCTCGCGGCTGGCGGATTTTTCGCAGACCACGCTGCTGCTGCCGGAGGCGCCGGGTGATGCCGAGATCGCGACACTGCTGGACATGGCCGCGCGCGCCGGTAACGCCACCGGCGTGCCGCTGGTGCAGAACCAGGTGTTGTTTGGTCTGCCGAACGGCGGCACCAATCTGACGCGCCTGCAGCACAGCGATGTGCTGGCAGTGAGCACCATGCAGCACAGCGCCTTCACGCAGCAGATGCTGGCCGGCACCGCTTACCAGACCAGCGGCAACACGCTGGGCGTTAAAGAGCCGACCACCGTCGATAAGCTGCGCGGCTGGCTGACCGGTGACTGGTCTCGCCAGCAGCTGGATGCCGATCGCTACTTCTCCTCAAATGAAGCGTGGCGCGGCTTTGTCAGCTATCGCTCACCGTGGAGCGCCGATCGTCTGGTGGTGATGACGGTTGCCACCAGCGATCAGCAACTGCTGCGTTTGCACGATGATTTGAATTCGGCGCGCATCAACGCCGGCATCCGCGGTGATACCGCCATCATCACCGATGAGAACGGCATCCGCAGCTTCCGCGTCGGGCCGCAGTTCCCGAGCGGTGAAATGCCGTGGTACATGATGGTGGTGTGGTATGCCAACCAGCACTCGGTACTGATGGCGCTGGCGGCGCTGCTGCTGTCGGCGCTGATCGGCAGTGCGGCCTGGGTGATGCTGAAGCGCCACGCGTGGCGCCGTCTCCACCCGAAAGACGATAGCCACTCCGGCCGGAAGTAAGGATAAAAATAATGAAAAAACAGCTGATAAGTGCCGGTATTCGTCAGGCGTTGCTGCTGGGCGGCGCGCTGGCCTTCTCACAGCCGCTGCTGGCGGCGGAGAGCACCAATCCGGCGTTACAGGCACTGTTCGACCAGGCGGCCTACTGGCATCAGAAAGCGCATGACGATCTGGCGAAAGCCTCGCTGCAAAAAATCCTGATGGTGGAGCCGAACAATACCCAGGCGCTGTATCTGCTGGCGCTCTATTCACAGCAAAGCGGCAGCGCGGCTGATGCGGCACAGTGGCGCGCCCGCCTGAGTGCGGTATCGCCCAACGATCCGCATCTGACGGAGCTGGACAACGCGCGGCAGCTGCAGAGCATACCGCAGGCGCAGCTGTCGCTGGCGCGTCAGCAGGCGCGCAGCGGTAACATCGCCGCCGCGCTGCAAACCTGGCGCAACACCTTCAGCGGCAACGAGCCGCCACCGAGCGTGGCGGCAGAATATTATCTGACCATGGCCGGCGACCGCACGCTGCTGCCCCAGGCGGTGGAGGCGCTGCGGCAGTTTGCCGCTGATCATCCGCAGGATACCGGCGCTCAGCTGGCGCTGGGCAAAGCGCTGACCTATCAGGAAGCGACGCGCCGCCAGGGCATTGATGTGCTGGCCAGCATGGCGGACGGTAATAAAGAGGCCGATCGCTCGCTGCGTCAGGCGCTGCTGTGGCTGGCGCCGCAGGCGTCGGACGCCGCGCTGTATCAGACCTGGCAGCAGCGCCATCCGCAGGACAGTGCAGTGGTGGATTACTACCGCAAAAATGTCGGCGGCGCGGAGAAGGGCGCGGGCTTTAGCGCGCTGAACAGCGGCGACGTCAGCGGTGCGCAGAACAACTTTGAAAAAGTGCTGCAGGCCAACCCGCAGGACGCCGATGCGCTGGCCGGTATGGGCTACGTGGCGCAGCGCGCCGGACGCTACGCCGAAGCCGCCGATTATCTGACGCGCGCCGCACAGTTGGGCGGCGATCAGAGCCAGCAGCGTCAGCAGCAGGCGGCCGACGCCCGCTTTTATGCGCAGCTGGCGAATGCCCAGCAGGCGCTGAAAAACGGTGACAGCGCGCAGGCGCTGGCGCTGAGTGAGCCGCTGACGCAGGCTGAGGGCGAAAAAGGCATATCGGCGAAGCTGTTCCACGCTGATGTGCTGCGCCGCAGCAATCAGCTGCAGCAGGCGGAGCAAACCTACCGGGCCATTCTGCAGAGCGATGCCGATAACCGCAGCGCCAAAGAAGGGCTGTTTTACGTGCTGCGCCAGCAAAACCGCAGCGCCGAAGCCAATACCCTGCTGGCATCATTGCCCGACAGCGTGCGCCAGAGCGTGGCACCGCGCGGTAACAGCAGCGATCCGCTGCGTGCGCAGGCAAAACGCGAGCTGGCGGCAGGCAACCGCAGTGCGGCCATCGCCACGCTGAACAGCGCCATTCAGCGCTATCCCAGCGACGGCTGGCTGCGACTCGATCTGGCGCGCATCTACCGCGCGCAGGGCGATAGTTTACTGGCTGCCAACGTCATGCAGCCGACCCTGCGCAGCGGTGCCAGCACCAGCGAGCTGTACGCCGGTGCGCTCAACGCCAGCGAGAGCGGTGCCTGGCAGCAGGCCAGCCAGTTGCTGGCGCGCATTCCCAACGGCAGCAAGAACAGCGAGATGCGCGAACTGGCGCAGCGCGTGAATTTCAATCTGCAAATGGCCACCGCCGATCGCTATCTGGCACAGGGCTCTGACGCGGCGGCGGCCAATACGCTGCGCGCGCTGGCCGCCACGCCGCCAGCCAATCCTGTCGATGCCGGTAATCTGGCGCAGAAACTGGCCAAAGCCGGCGATCTCACCACGGCGGTGACGGTGGTGCGCGGCAACATGCAGCGCGGCGTGCAGGGCAACGCCGGTGATTACGCCGCGCAGGTGGCGGTACTGAATCAGGCGGGACTGACGACCGAAGCACAGAGCTTCCTCAGCAGTCCGGAGCTGCAGGCGCGCAGTACGCCCACGCAGCTGGCCGGCATCCGCAATGGTTATCTCATCAATGAAGTCGATCGCCTGCGCGAGCAGAAGCAGTACGCCGCCGCCTATGACAAGCTGGTGGGCGCGCTGCAGCACGATCCGCAGAACCGCGATCTGATGTTTGCCATGGCGCGTCTGTATCAGTCCGGCAAGATGAACAAAGAAGCGGGCGTGGTGTATGACTATCTGCTGACGCAGGATACGCCCACTCAGGATGCGCGCACCGGTGCTATTGATGTGGCGCTGGCGCAAAACGACGTCGACAAAGCGAACACCTTAACCCGCGGCCTGCGCAATGAGCAGACGCCGGATCGCCTGTTACTGCTGGCGCGCGTGGCGGAAGCCAACGGCGAGCACAGCCAGGCGATGAGCTACCTGCGCAGCGCGCGCGGCCAGCTGATTGGTCTGCAGGGCGCACAGAGCGGCAGCGTGCCGACCGTTGGCGGTCTGGCGCTGGCGGACAATCCGTTTATCAACCGCAGCACCTCGCCGGTGTCCGGTTCGCCTTCCAGCTATGGCACGGTAATGCCGTGGCAAACGGCCCCGGCCACCAGCAGCAGCGCGCAGGACGTCACGCTGGCGAGCACCACGCCGGAGGTCCGGCAGAGCCAGACGCTGCGCCAGATTGACGAAATGATGGACAATCTGCAGGAGAAAACCGGCACCTGGGTACAGGGACAGATGCAGGTGCGCGGACGCGACGGCGAATCGGGGCTCAGCAAGCTGACCGAAGCCAAAGCGCCGCTAACCTTCTCGACCGTGCCGTTCGGCGAGTCGCGCTTCGACTTTACTATGACGCCGGTGTCGCTCACCGCTGGCAGTGCGGCCGGTGATGCTTGGCGTCGCTTCGGCAGCAACGCGCTGGTGCAGGGCAATGTGGTGGCATCCGGCGCGGCCAAAATAGACGACACGCCGTCTTCGTCGACCGATTCGCAAAAGGCCACCGGCGTGGAGCTGAATATGGCGCTGAAGGGCGACAGCTACAAAATCGACCTCGGCAGCACGCCGCTCGGCCAGGATCTCAGTACGCTGGTGGGCGGCGTGCAGTGGTCGCCGAAGCTGACCGATTTCCTGACGCTGATCCTCACCGGTGAACGCCGCGCCATGACTGACAGCCTGCTGTCGTACGTTGGCGTGGAGGACAAGACCAGCGGCAAGCGCTGGGGGCGCGTCACCAAAAATGGCGGCAACGCCATGCTGAGCTTCGATAACGGCGACGCGGGTTTCTACGTCGGCGGCGGCGCTTACAGCTATCTGGGCGAGAACGTGGCGAGCAACAACAGCGTGCAGGCCACGGCGGGCGCTTACGTGCGGCCTTACCACTACGACGACCGCGAGCTGAAGGTCGGCATGAGCCTGTCGTGGATGGATTTCTCCAAAAACCTGAGTTACTTCAGCTACGGTCAGGGCGGCTATTTCAGTCCGCAGAATTATGCCGCGGTGTCGTTCCCTGTCGACTTCAGCCGCAAGTTTGATGACCTGAAAGTCAACGTTGGCGGTTCGGTCGGCTATCAGTCGTACAGCCAGGACAAGAGCGCGTATTTCCCCAACGATCCGTCGCTGCAGTCCCAGCTGCAAAGCCTCGCCGATCAGGGCTTTGTCAAAAGCGCCTACTACAGCGGTGAGAGCAAAAACGGCATCGGCTATAACCTGCACGCCGGTGCCGATTATAAGATTAATAAAGATGTCACCATCGGCGGCCAGCTCGGCTATGACACCTTTGGCGATTACAACGAAAGCACAGCCAATCTGTACTTCCGTTATCTGTTTGGAGACAACTAATGAGTGAGCAACCGGGCGCACGCATCAGCCATCCGTATCAGCCGGGCTGGTTTGATCTGGTCAGCGTGATGATTGAGAGCATGCTGGACAACGCTGGCGCGGAGGCGGAAGCCTTCCTCAACGGCGTGGGCGAATTGCTGGCAACGCGCTATCCTTTGCCGGAGGCGCGCACCGTGCAGGATCTGGAGCGCGAAATTAATCTCCAGCTGGCGCGCTTTAACTGGGGCTTTGTCCAGCTGCAGCCGCAGCAGAACGCGATTATGCTTGAGCACCATGCTCTGCCGCAGGGCGACAGCCAGCTTGATGCAGAACGCTGGCAGCTGGCGCTGAGCGCAGTGCTGGCCGGCGTGTACGCGCAGTGGCTACGTGCGCAGGGTGGTAGCGCGGCGGTACCGCTGACGCTGGAAAAAATCGACGGCGGCACGCTGCATTATCGATACCAATAGGAAGCTGTGATGAGAGTGATGCGGTTCTGGCGTCAGTGGATGCTGTGTTTCATGGTGATATTTTTCAGTGCTCAGGCGGCCGCCGATGGCTGGAGCAGTTACAAAAGCCGCTTTATGAGCAGCGACGGCCGCATCAGCGATACGGCCAACAATAACGTCAGCCACACCGAAGGTCAGGGCTACGGCATGCTGCTGGCGGTGGCGTATAACGACCGCGCCACCTTTGATTTGCTGTGGCAGTGGACGCGTACCCATCTGCGCAATCCGCAGAATGACCTGTTCTACTGGCGCTATACGCCGGGCGCAGCCGATCCCATCGCCGATAAGAATGATGCCTCGGACGGGGATGTGCTGATCGCCTGGGCGCTGCAGCGCGCGGCACAGAAGTGGGGCGGTGATTATCAGCAGGCGTCGGATCGCATTCAGCGCGCGGTCATCAAGCTAACGGTGATCGACTACGCCGGCCGCAAGGTCATGCTGCCGGGTGCGCAGGGCTTCAATAAAACCAGCTATGTGGTGCTTAACCCTTCCTATTTCCTGTTCGCCGCATGGCAGGAGTTTGCGCAGCACAGCCATCTGCGCGTGTGGAACACGCTGATTGATGATGGCCTTGCGCTGCTGGGCGACATGCAGTTTGGCAAAACCGGCCTGCCGCTGGACTGGGTGGCGCTGAACGCCGATGGCTCCGTCGCGCCGGCGGTCGGCTATTCCAACCGCTTCAGCTATGACGCGATTCGTATTCCGCTGAATATCTGGTGGTACGATCCGCAAAGCCTGCGGCTGGTGCCCTTCCAGCGCGTCTGGCAGGGCTACGCGCGCGACACCACGCCAGCGTGGTTTGATGTGCTGGCCAATACCCCGGCACCTTACAATATGGAAGGTGGCCTGACCGCGGTGCGCGACCTGACGCTCAACCAAACCGGCTACCTCAGCGACCGCTTAGCGCCGGAGCAAAACTATTTCTCCGCCAGCCTGCAACTGCTGACCTGGCTGGCTTATCAGGAGAAGCGATAGCCTCTCTGTGCCGGACGGAATTAACCTTCCGTCCGGCCGATCACCATCAGGCCCGCCCGCCTGGTTTCAACCGCTGTTCCAGCGTTTCACTCGATTCCAGACCTGTCTGTATTTCATTTCATTCCTGTACTGAACGTGCAGCTATTGCGCCCGATCAAAATAAATCGCGCGAATAAGGATTATCAGCGCACGCCATGCAACGCGCAATGAGAGGAGGCGCTATGAGCAAAGTCAGGTTTAAACGCAGTGAATTACCGCCGCTCACCGATAAGCAACAGGCGGAGCTGGATGCTTTGAGCCGGAAACAGGACAGCGACATCCAGTGTGATGATATTGCGCCGTTAGACGACAGTTTCTGGCAGGCTGCCGAACGTGGGCGTTTTTACCGCCCGGTAAAAACCCAGGCTTCGATCAGAATCGATGCGGATATTCTTGAGTGGTTAAAGGCGCCTGGCAAAGGTTACCAGACGCGCCTCAACGCGATCCTGCGAGCTGCGATGCTAAGAGAACTGCAGGGTAAATAGTGTGCTTATTTAAAATCCGCATACGGTTCCAGTGGCTGTGGTGGCATATCCATGTCGCCGTTCCAGCCGGCCATTGAATAGCGCACATACAGCAGCCCGTGGCTTGGGGTGTAATCTTTCGCCTGCTGAATGTCCATGGCCAAACCCAGCGACCAGTGCGGCGTGATGCGCCGTTCTATCAACGCCTGCACGGTATAGCCGAAACCGCGTCCGGAACTGCTGTCCGATGACGGATTGCTGGCCAGCGTAAAGCCTGGATTCACCGGGTAGCGCGCCTGAGCGTCGGTGGTTGACTGTGACCACGACACCGAGCCGCCGAGTTCATACGACCAGTTTTCCGTTCGCTGACGCCAGGTCAGCGGCACCGCCAGCGAGAAGTAGCGCTGCGGGCTGTAATAGCCGCCCTGGCCAAAGGTGTAGTCGCTCAAATCTTTCTGATAGTGCCACAGCATACTGTTCAGGCCGATGGTGGTGCGCTGGTTGTCGCTATTGATCAGCTTGTAGTAGTAGCCTGCCATCAGCCGTTCGCGGCTGTTATCCGCCACGTTTTCACCGCTGATTTGATGGGCGCTGAGATCGGCCCACACCCCGTGCGCGCCGCCCCGATCGTAACTCAGGCCGATGCCGCCGCCGGTCGCGACGACGCCGCCCCAGTTTCTGCCGCCGTTGGTGGCCGGATCGCGCGCGCCGGCGTAAGCCAGCAGCGAACTGGAGATCGGGCGACGTGAAGCGGTAAAGGTCACCCCGAGATCGTCGATGTCAGTTTTCCAGCTTACGCCGCCGACCCAGTTAGTGACGGTAAAACCGAGCGGCGTGGTGCCGATATCGGCTGACCAGCGATCGTTGTGCCAGCCGACGCCCAGCGCGGTGCCTTCGTCCCGCTGGGTGAAATCGCGCCGGCAGCCCCCGGCGTTGGCGTCGTTACAGCTGCCGAACTGTTCACTGTGGCTGCCATCCGTGGTGGAAAATGTTCCGGCAGACACCTGTACGTGATCAACGCGCACAAAGCTGCGGCCATCGGCCAGCGGGGTTTCCGCCTGCAGCATGGTGGTATGGGCGGTAAAGTCAGAGGTGCCACCGTTGCCCTTATCGCGCGAGTAGTCCTGTTCCAGCGTCACGGTGGTGTCCTGCTGGCGATACAAGTCAGCGGCGTCGCTGCGAATGCTGCGCTTCAGCCAGTCGTCCTGGGCCTGCGTGCGCGTCAGCCGGGTATAGCGGGCGTTATCGTCTGGCAGCGCAGGCGTGATGCCGCTGGCGACCATCGCCGCGCGGTAATCCTGCTGTGCCAGCGCGGGCTGGCGCTGCTGTCTCTCCAGCCGCGCGGCATCACGCAGCACCAGCGCTTTTTCCTGTGACGGCGCGACAGCAGCGGCGCGGGTTTTCAGCGCGCTGAACAGCTGCTGCGCTTTGAGGAGATCGCCGCTGTTTTGCCAGGCGAGTGCCACGCGCCGGCCGCTGTTCAGGCTCTGCTGCGCCACGCTGTCCGGCAGGCTGTGCAGCGCTGCGCGCGCTTCGGTGGTGCGCTGCAGCGCCAGCAGCGCCTCGATGCGGCCGAGCGCGGCATCGTTGTTGCTGGCGTCCTGCTGCAGCACCTGCTGATAACCGGCCAGCGCTGTTGTGGCATCGCCCCGCTCCAGCGCCCAGTCGGCCAGCGTAATGTCGCGGCGCGGCGAGGCCGGCTGCTGTTGCAGCAAGCGGATGGCGGCGACTTCATCACCGCGGGCGCGTAGCTCCCCGGCACGCCCGAACGCCTGGTTTTGCGCCAGGCGATCCGCCAGTTCATGCATGTTGCCGTCCCAGCGGGCGGTGGGTAAACGATGCAGCGTGGCCAGCGCAGCGGCATCGTCGTCGCCGGATGACTGCCACAGTGCCGTGGCATACAGCGCGGCTGGCTGCTGCGGCTGCTGGCGCACCATCGCGGCCATTACCGCCGCGCCTGCCTGGTTGTCACCGCTGCTGCGTAGCGCACTGGCCAGCCGCCAGGCCAGCCAGACATCATCCGGTCGCGCCTGAGCCGCCTCACGGTATTTCGCTACCGCCTGCGGCCATTGCTGCTGCTGCGCCAGTGTGTCTGCGTCGGCCAGCAGGCTCTCAATACGTAAATTGCTCAGGCGCTGCTGCGCCGTGCCGTTGCTGCGGTCAAGGCGCAGCGCCTGCTGCCAGTACTGCCGGGCTAACGCGCTGTTTTTACGCGCCTGCGCCACATCACCGAGGCCGATGAGCGCCCAGCTGTCATTACTGTCGATGGCCTGCGCGCTGCGGTACTGCTGCTCAGCGCCGGACAAATCCCCCTGCTTCAGCGCCGCGTCGCCGCTGTCGATGGCCAGCCAGTAACGATTGGTCTGTAACAGGGACTGCCACTTGCCGATTTGCGTGCTGGCCTGGCCCGCCTGAATCGCTTTCTGTAGCCAGCTGATGGCGGCGGCGCGGTGACCGGCACGCGCCTGTGCCTGGCCCATGGCACCGAGCAGTTCGGCGTCGTCCGGATTGGCCTTCAGCGCCGCCTGTAATGCGCCGATTGCCGCCGCGCCGCCGCCAGCTTCGACCAGCGCCAGGCCGCGCATGCGCTGGCGGAAGGCCGGATCGGCCAGCATTTTTTGCTGACGCGCCAGCTCATCCGCTCCGCGCTGTTGCGCATCGCCGCTGGTGAACACCTGCAGATACTGCTGCAGGCTGGCAACGCTGCGCTCGCTCACCGGCTGGTTCTGGATCTGCTGCAGCCACAATTCGGACGCGGCATCGCGGCCGCCGTCGCGGTTGGCCAGCTGACGCAGCTGGGTCACCGCCTGATCCGGCTGATTATTATCAAATGCCATGCGCGCCAGCTGTAGCTCGACGCCGATATTGCCCGGATAACGCTGCTCCAGCGCCTGCAACTGACGCCAGGCGAGCGGCTGCTGGCCCGGCAGGCGCGCCACCAGCCGCCAGTACTCCAGTTCGGTGTTTACATCGGGAAAGACGCCGTGAAACAGCGCATCCCACGCTGCTTTGGCCTCCGGCAGCCGTCCGGCGGTGGCCAGCAGCCGCGCCTGCTGCAACTGCTGACGTCCTTCGGGGCTCATCAGGCGCAAACCTGCCGCAGATTCGCGTGTGGCGGCGTCATCCGGTGCAGCCTTTTGCAGTGCATCGAACAGCTGCTGCGCTTTGGCCTGATCGCCCTGACGCAGCGCCATACGAATGCGTGCCGCCAGCACCTGCGGGTTATCCGGATCGATTTTTTCCAGCCGGTACAGCGACTGCTGCACCAAATCGTATTTGTTGGTGGATTCGCCGGTACGAATCTGCATCAGCAGCCACGCTACCGGCGCCACCTGCGGACCGGGCGCGGCCGCCACGCTGCCGGCCAGCGCACTGGCGATCAGCAGCGCAAGCGGTAACTTATTCATCGTCATCCAGCTCAGCCAGGCGACGACGGCTCACCATGCGCATCAGGCGCCAGGCCATCAGGGCGAACAGGATCACCACCAGCACGGCACACACGGCCAGCCATACCGGATGGGTGGCCAGCAGATTCCACAGCCGCTCCCACCACGGCAGATGCCCTACAAAGTAGGTATCGCCCACGCGCACGCTGTTGACGCCGGACTCCCGGACGATGCTGACGGAACCGAACATCGCCGCGCGTTTGCCGCTGTCGCGCAGCGCTGCATTCAGCAAATCCCAGCCGCGCGGGCTGTCAGCCAGCAGCGCCACCACGCTGCGCTGATCGTGGAACGGCGACTGGAAGCCAACCAGGGCGCCGATCGGACCGCGCGAACTGATGCCGGTCTGGCTTTCGGCAGTGCGCTCGCTGGCTGACAGTGGCACGTTGGGCGCGCTGCCCGGGCGCGATGGCATGTTGAGGGTGCTGCGCGTGCGATCCACCAGCAGATTGATCGCCGTGTCCGCCTGCAGATCCGGCGGAATGCTGCCGATCAGCAGCAGATCGGCATCGTGGTCTTTGGCGTTGCGCCAGTCATCGCTCATCTGCACGCGCAGTGCCGGATAGCCGGTCTGGGCGCCGATCGCCCCCAGCGCGTCAAGCAGCGTACTGACTTCGCCGCTCTCCGGTTTTGCCGGCACCAGCACCAGGGTTTGCGCCAGATCGGCGTAGCGGCTGAACGGGAAGCCAGCGCTGGCAAACGCGCCGAGCGAGGGCATTTCGATGTAGTGACGATAGCCGGAGAAATCGATGCTGGAGCGATCGTCGATCACCGCATGATGCGCGACGGGGGTGACGGTTTCACAGCGGCCATCGGCAGTGCCGCCGATAAAGGTATTGGCGTAGTCAAAATCAAAGCGCAGCTGGTTCACCACACCGAGACGCAGTGCCGGAATGGTCAGCTGACGGCTGTTGTCCTGCAGGCCCTGCATCAGCGGAATGCGCATCAGCTGCTGACCCGCGCCATCTTTACTGGTCAGCGGATAATCCTGCATGAACTGGTTATTGAGATGCACCGCCAGCCGTGAGCCGTCCTGCTGCACCGGTGAGGTGTAGCGATAGATCAGGTCCATATCAATGCCGCGTGCGCGCACCAGGAACAGATCCGGCGGCAGGTTGAGCGTCAGGCTAATCGGGTTGGGTTGCAGGCCATCGGCCTGCAGCTGGTTCTGATACTGCGTCAGTTCACCAAAGGTGGTGCGGCGATCGGTGCGTACCCAGTTTGGCGCATCGTACGGCTGGCGCGGGGCCAGCAGTTTTACGCTGTCGATGGTGGCGCGCTCGCCGCGCAGCAGCAGTTCACCCTGCGCAATGCCCTCTACTGCAGTGATCAGATCGTTATCGTCGCGGCCGAGAATCAGCAGCATCTTCTGATAGGGATTGTCCGGCTGGCTGACCATTTCCACGGTGGGTTTGTCCACCGGCGGCAGCGTTTGCAGGAAGTCAGGCCGGCGATCGTTGGTGGCGAACACCACCGCATGCTGCCCTTCCGGCAGCTGGTTATACAGCACCGGGAAGGACTGGCCGCGCCACTGCGCCTGGCTACCGAACCACGAGGCCAGCAGGCCTGCCGCACGCTGTTGCTGCACATCCGGCTGGCCGCTGAAGACCATCGGCAGCTGCAGCGGCCGGTTGTCGCGCGCGTCAAAGAATGGCTCCGGGAAATGAGAGAGATCGTTTTTCAGCGGCAGCTTCTGCAGCGTCAGGTCCAGTTTGCTCGCTTTACCGATATCCAGCCAGATGGTGCTGTTGGCCGGATTTTCACACACGTTGGCGTAGTGGCCGACCAGTTCCAGGCGGATGCGGTTAAAGTCGCTAATGTAGCGCGGGTCGATCGCCAGCTGCGTCTGGTTCTCTTTGCCGAGCTGATCGGCGGTGACGGTGATCAGTCCCACCAGTTCATCGTTGAGATACACCTTGAGCTGCGACTGCGTCGGCAGCAGCGCCGGCGAAGGTCGGTAGTTGAGCGTCAGCAGCGCGCGCGTGACCACTTCGTCGCTGCGCACGCCGAACTCAATCTGGCTGGTAGGGACGGTGCCGCGCAGCGTCATGCTACCCGGCGGCGGTGCCACCTGGGTAAACAGCAGCTGGCTATCGCGCAGCGGTGCGCTGGCATCGAGCGGTTGGTTCACGTCGGACAGCGGCGCAGAGGTTGCCGCAGGCGGTGCATCAGGAAGCGCCGCCGGAAGTGCCGCCTGCGCCAGAGACGCCGTGCCCAGCAGCAGGGCGGTGAACCAACTCAGTTTTCTCGTCATGGTCATATCATCAGCTTAGGTAAAATCAGTGTTGAGCGTTGCCGGTCGCGGACGGACGTTGTGCGGCAACAGCGTTGCCAGCCAGTGCAGTCCGGCGGTCAGGCCACGGAACAGGCGGCGCAGCGGTGCCGGACCATACTCCGCCAGCCGCAAATAGCCTTTGAAGCCGAGCAGCATAATGTCCGCCAGGCTCTGTACCGGTTTATCCTCCGGAAAACCGTCCTGCCACAGCGCCCAGGTATCGGCGCGCGCAAAGGTGCACTGAATAAATTCGATGTGCTGGCGGGTGGAGAGCTGGTGCAGGCGGATACCCGCGCGGCGGCCAAATACGCGCTGCACCTGGCACGGGAAGCTGAACTCCTGCTGTCCGCGCCGCAGCAGCAGCGAGACGCTTTCGTTCTCGCGCAGTGCATCCGGCTCGCGCAGTTCGACGCCCACGCCGCCGTCAGAGTAGTCGCGCAGCGTGCACGGCAGCATATGACCATCGGCGCGTGCCAGCGCCGCCGGCATGGCGATCTCCACGCGGTGCGCTTCACGGATTTGACGCGCTTCCACCGACACCGCCACCGCGCCGCCGAGAATAATCATGTTGTAAACCACCCACACCAGACTGACCCAGATGGTGAGCAGCTCATTGGCCGGGCCGTGCGCCATGCGCCAGAAGCCCATGCCGATACCGGCAATGTTCAGCAGCACCAGCAGCATATAGGGTTTGGTGATCACCCAGTCGAGATGGCGCTCTTCTACCAGGCCCCCTTTGGCGGTCACGTTGAATTTGCCTTTGTGCGGATTAAACAGCGCGACGGTGGTGGGGCGGGCGATGTACCAGGCGAGCACGGTTTCATACACCTCGCTCCAGAACGAGTGGCGCCAGCGCCCCTGGATGCGCGAGTTGGTCAGGCTGGTATGCACCATGTGCGGCAGCACGTAGATGGCGATGGCCAGCGCGGGCGCATAGATGATGTAGGCATGGCACAGCAGGAACGCCAGCGGCGCCAGCAGAAAGATCAGCCGGGGGATACCGGCAAGAAAGTGCAGCATGGCATTGGCGTAACACAGCCGCTGTACCAGCTTCAGCCCTTTGCCAAACAGCGGATTATCGAGACGGAAGATCTGCACCATACCGCGCGCCCAGCGGATGCGCTGGCCAATATGCGCTGACAGACTTTCGGTCGCCAGCCCGGCGGCCTGTGGAATGCGGATGTAGGCTGAGGTGTATCCGCGGCGGTGCAGTCGCAGCGAGGTGTGCGCATCTTCGGTAACGGTCTCTACCGCGATGCCGCCAATCTCATCCAGCGCGCTGCGGCGCAGCACTGCGCAGGAGCCGCAGAAAAAGGCGGCATCCCAGGTGTCGTTACCATCCTGCACCAGACCGTAAAACAGCGAGCCTTCATTCGGCGTCTGGCGGAAACGGCCGAGGTTGCGCTCAAACGGGTCTGGCGAGAAGAAGTGGTGCGGCGTCTGCAGCATGCCCAGCCGGTGATCTTTCAGGAACCAGCCCATGGTGAGCTGCAGGAACGAGCGCGTCGGCACGTGGTCGCAGTCAAAAATCGCCACGTATTCGCTGCGGCAGGTGGTTTTCAGCGCATGGTTGATGTTGCCGGCCTTGGCGTGTTCGTGGCTGGGCCGCACCACGTAATTGACGCCCACGCTGGCGGCAAACTCGCGGAACTCCTCGCGCGTGCCGTCATCAAGGATATAGATGTTGAGTTTATCCTGCGGCCAGTCGATGCCTAGCGCAGCATAGATGGTGGGTTTGACCACGCTGAGCGGCTCGTTGTAGGTCGGCACCAGAATATCGACGCTGGGCCAGCTGGCGATCTCCGGCGGCATGGAGACCGGCTGGCGGTTGAGCGGCCACAGCGTCTGGAAATAGCCCAGCACCAGTACTGTCCACGCATAGGTTTCCGCGCCAATCAGCAGCAGGCCAAACGTCAGGCTGAGCGGATCGTCCCAGTTAAGGGTTTCCGTATAGCGCCACCACAGATAGCGGCAGGAGATGGTGAGCGACAGCACAATCAGCATGATGGTCACCAGCCGGCCCGGCATACGGCGCACCAGCATGGCCAGCGCCCACAGCAGCAGCACAAATACAAACTGCGTAGTAATATCAAACGGCTGCGAGATGCACAGCAGCGCCAGCAGGCTGGCGGCGATCGCCACCACGATGAACAGCAGCTGACGCACGCGCCGTGGCAGGCGCTGCAGCCAGCGTTCGCTGCGCTGCGGCATGCCGCTGTGCTCCAGCCGCGCCGGCAGCTGCGCCAGCCATTGATACAGCTGCTGGCGCCAGCGGAACAGCGAGCCAAAGGCGTTAAAACGTTTACGCTCGCTGCGCGCGCTGCCGTCCAGCGGCAGCATGATAAGCAGCCACAGGCTCTGAAGTGCATAGCGCACAATATCGAGCGGACGCGGGCGCAGCGGAGAGATATGCGGGAAGTAGCGCTGACGCTGCTGCAGCACGCGCCGCCACGCCGGCGTTTCCAGCCGCAGCAATGACCAGGCGAGCACGCACCACAGCAGATGCAGCGCGACCGTTAACTGCCCGGCGCCGTGCTGACGCGCCTGGTGCGCGCGCTGCTGCAATGCCTGCGAGGCCTGCGGCACCAGCAGCCAGCGCAGCGCATTCATGCGCCACCTCCGGCGACATGCAGCAGCAGCCAGTTGGCCAGGGTATTGATCTCTTCGCTGGCCAGCGCATGCGGACGCCAGGCGCCCACCGGCTGTTTCATCATCAGCGCTTCCGCCAGCGCTTCATCGCGATGAATCACCTGTGGAATCAGGTTCTTAAGCGAGCGCAGCCACAACTGATGCAGATCCTGCTGCAGCTGGCTGTTGGCGTTGAACTGGTTAATCAGAAACAGCGTCTGCGGCGAAAAGTGCGCGCGGTGCAGGCGCAGCTGGCAGTTGGCATCCAGCGTTAACAGCTGAAGCAGCCGATCGGCGGCCGGAATGAACGCCTGCTGCCACGGCAGCAGATCCGCCGGAAGGTCGAAAATAATCCACTGATAGCGCTGTTTCAGGGCCGGCAAAGCCTTAAGCAGCGGTTGTGCAATTTCCGCTGTCGCTGCGTTTAAGGATAAGGTCTGCTGATGCGTGAGCGTGCCAGACGGCAGGAAATCCAGCCCCGGCTGATAGCGCAGCGCGCTGTGCTGCCACGGCTGGTTATCCAGCTGCGCACGCAGCCAGCCGTGCGGCGTGTCGAGCGGCAGATTAAAGTGGGCCGCCAGTTGGTTGGCTGGCGAAAGGTCGATAAGCAGCACCGACTGCTGCAGCGCGTTTAGCGCCCAGCCTAGCGCGGCACTGAGTGCCGTCGCGCCGCACCCGCCGCGCAGCCCCTGTAAGGCGAGAACCGGCATTAGCGTGGTGACTCCGGTCCCTGCGTGCATTCCTGCAACAACGGCCAGCGCGACAGCAATTGTTGCAGACGCGCTTCACGGGCAATATCAATATAGCGAAACGCCTTCAGTGAAAAGGCGTCACTCAGGGCGTTAATATCATCCTGATCTTCGCTGCCGACAGCGATCAGTGAAAAAGCATTTTCAGTTTTCATTACTTTTTTGCCACCAAAGAAACGACAACGGATAAAGAGGGGTGATATTTTTCTTGTCGCGTATAAAACCGCAGCCAGCGATTTCTGGCCCGGCAAAGTTCAAACAGTCTGGCGCGTGCGCAGCTTTTTTTATTTCAGCAGTTCCAATCGTTGCCGTCTATATTAAACTAGCCTGGATTGTACAGATCGCGACGCTAATATGAAAAATCTTTATACGCTTGGCCTGCAGCAGGTACAACAGGAATTAATCGCCCTGCAGTCGCCGGGATTTTACTGGATAACCTGCCAGCGGCCCGAAGACGCACGAACGCTGTTACGTCAGGTGGTTAGCCAGCAAAAGGCGGCCACGCTGGTGAGCGCGGATGAACCCCCGCAGGCGCTGTTAACGCCCGATCCGCCCGGCGGTCCGGCGCGTATTCCCTTATTTTCGCTGCCTGCCAATAAAGCCAGCCTGCAACATCTGGCCAGCGATATGGCGCGCGTAATGAATAAACGTAGCGGTCTGGTCATGTTTTATAGTCAGGCGGCGCTGTGGAACAAATTATCCCCGAATGAACTAACCGTGTGGATAAAAGGCTTGCGCCGGGTTCTGTTAAAAAAACAAATGACGCTGCTAATGATCACCTGCGGAACCGCAATTATTCCCCTGCGAAATCATCTGCAGCGTTATTTTCGTCAGCTTGATGGTGTCGCTCATTTAGAATTTCAGCAGGATAGCTGGCAATATCGAATTAACTGGTGGTATTCCGCCGATAAATTGCTGGCCGACCGCGCTATCCGCCTGAACTGTATTGATAATCAGTTTATTGCGCAGGCTGAAGCTGCCGCGTCGCAGCCGCTGAGCCTCAATGATGAAAACCAGTTTCTGGCCCAGCAGGATGTGCTGGAAGGGGCGCCGCCGCTTTCCGCGCAGTGGCAACTGTTCAGCGATAACGAGAGCGTGTATGCGCGCGCGCAGCAGGCTAACGCCGCCACGGTCATCTTTAGCCTGGCCCATAATCAGGATGTACCGACTCTGGCGAGCATGGTCCATGGTTTGCGGCGATCGCGCGGCAACGCGCTGAAAATCGTGGTGCGGGAACTTGGTACCAGCCTGCGCTACAGCGATGAACGTTTGCTGCTGGCGTGCGGCGTTAACAGCATTGTCCCGACGGCGGCGCCGCTGTCGCGCTTGCTGACTGCACTGGAAGGCGTGCAGGGCCAGCAGTTTACCCGCCACGTGCCGGCCGATCTGCCGGCGCTGGTGCAGGCGCTACAGCCGCTGCAGCAGAAAGGCTATTTGCCGCTGGAGCGTTTCTGTGCGGCGGTACAGCAGTTGATGAACAATACGCTGCTGCCGGAAAACGACAAAGGGCTGATGGTGGCGCTGCGCCCGGTGCCGCAGTTGTCGCCGCCGCAGGTGCTGACGCTGTGTAAACCGCGTCGTTTTGGCGACCTGGTGACGCTGGTCGACGATCGGCTCTATTTATTCCTTTCTTCCTGCCGCTTTAACGACCTGGACATTGCCCTGAAATCGATATTTTCCCTGCCGCACGACGAGCTGTTCAGCAACCGCATGGTGTGGTTTGCCGACAATCAGATTTTGTCGGAGGTGAATAAAGTGCGGCAGCTGACGCCGGTGTCGCAGTTCGAACCGCTCACGGTACCGGCCGCTGCGCAACCTGCCGCGCCGGCAGCGGCCGCGCCGCGCGGCCCTCAGACGCCGCAGCCGATCATCATCGACCTCGGGGAACCGCACGTATGACGCTGATGGATGGTGTGCAGGTGGCGATCCTGCTGTTACTGATTTTGCTGTTCCTGAAATCGCTGTGGCGACGCTGGCTGCCGCAGCGCAGCACCAGCCTGCTGATGCGCCTGTTACCTGCCCGCGCCCTCAAATCGGAAGGGCAGTGGCAACGCCAATCGACCAAAACGGATAAACATGGATAACACACCTTCGACGCTGCACGCGGCGCGCTGGCGCGGCCTCGGCGGCTGGAACTTTTACTTTCTGATCAAATTTGGTCTGTTGTGGTACGGCTATCTCAACTTCCATGCACTGAGTAATCTGGTGTTTCTGGCGTGGCTGCTGTTTCCGCTGCCATCAGCGCGGCTGCATCGTCTGCGCCAGTGGGTTTCGCTGCCGATTGGCTTCGCGCTGTTCTGGCACGATACCTGGCTACCGGGTCTGAACTCGCTGCTCAGCCAGGGCAGCCAGGTGGCGGGATTCTCGCCGGCCTATCTGCTGGATTTGCTGCAGCGCTTTATTAACTGGGAGATGATCGGCGCGGCCTTTGTGCTGCTGGTGATTTACCTGTTCGTGGCGCAGTGGATTCGCGTCACCGTGCTGGTGTCACTGGCGCTGATCTGGCTGAACGTGCTGACGCTCGCCGGCCCGGCGGTCAGCCTGCTGCCCAGCAAAGCCGCCGCACCGCCGGTGGCGCTGAATGACAAACCGGCCGCCAGCCCGGCCGCGGCGGGACTCGATCAAAGCGCGCCGCCCACCAGCGCCAACCTCACCGCGTGGCTGAATCGCTTTTACGACAGCGAACGCCAGCGCGTCACGCACTTCCCGGATGCGCTGCCCGCCGATTCGCAGCCGTTCGATATTCTGGTGATCAACATCTGTTCGCTGGCGTGGTCGGACATTGATGTGGCGCAGCTGCGTGACCATCCTCTGTGGAAGCACTTTGATATCGTGCTGAACAACTATAACTCCGCCACCGGCTACAGCGGCCCGGCCGGTATTCGCCTGCTGCGCGCCAGCTGCGGCCAGACCTCACACAGTAACCTGTATAAAGCCACCGACCAGCGCTGCTATCTGTTTGATAATCTGGCGAAGCTTGGCTTTAAGCAGCAGCTGATGATGGACCATACCGGCGTGTTCGGTAACTACCTGAAAGAGCTGCGCGAGGACGGCAACATGCAGGCGCCGCTGATGTCGCAGGCCGGGATTGCGCCAGAGCTGACGTCTTTTGATGGTTCGCCGGTGTACAACGACGGACAGCTGATGCAGCGCTGGCTTGATGACCGCAGCAAAAGCAGCGATGCGCGCAGCGCCACCTTCTACAACCTGATTCCGCTGCACGACGGTACGCGCGAGCTGGGCAGCACCCGCACCGCCGAGTGGCAGCCGCGCGCACGGGTGCTGTTCGACCAGCTCGATAGCTTCCTGACCAATCTGGAGAAGTCGGGACGCCGGGTGATGGTACTGGTGGTGCCGGAGCACGGTGCGGCACTGCAGGGGGATAAAATGCAGATGTCCGGGCTGCGCGACATTCCGAGCCCGGGCATCACCCACGTGCCGGTTGGCATTAAATTTGTGGGCATGAAAGCGCCGCATCAGGGCCAGCCGCTGACCATCGATACGCCTGTCAGCCTGCTGGCGATTTCCGAGCTGGTGTCGCGGGTGGTGGACGGTCAGGTGTTTAACGCACCGAATGTCAACATGTCGGTGCTGGCGGATAACCTGCCGCAGACGCCAGTGGTGTCGGAAAATGATAACGCCGTCGTGATGATGTATCAGGGCAAACCGTGGATTCGCCTTAACGGCGGCGACTGGGTAGCCTATCCGCAGTAAAACCTGAGCGGCAAACGGTGCGGGCTGGCGCGCACCGTTTTGTCTCTGCGCCGCTAATGGCTGACAAAATGCTGAAACAGCGCGCAAAGCGGGGCAGTTGCGTGATTTTCGCCTTTATCCCGGCGCAAAAAAATGCTGACCTGGGATATACTTGCTGCGCATTCCGGCAACTGTCACGGCCCCCGGCGGCCAGGAGAGGTTTTGTTGCGCGTCAGTCGTTCGTTAACGATAAAGCAGATGGCCACCGTGTCCGCCGTGGCGCTGGTCACCATCTGTATTTTTATCGTCATCCAGTTATTCCATTTTGTGCAGCAGCGCAGGGTGGATTACGCCCAGCAGATGGAGAACGTCGCGCATACCGTGCGCCAGCCGCTGTCCGAAGCGGTGCTCAAAGCCGATATCCCGCAGGCCGAACGCATTCTGAATACCCTTAAGCCGGCGGGCATTCTGTCGCGCGCCGATGTGGTGCTGCCGAACGCCTTCCAGGCGCTGCACGCCGACTTCGCGCCGGAGAAACCGGTGCCGCGCTTTGTCGCCCGGCTGTTCGAACTGCCGGTGCAGATTACGCTGCCGCTCTATTCGGTCGAGCGCAGCGGGCTGCCGAAGCCGATTGCCTATCTGGTGCTGCAGGCTGATTCGTCGCGCGTTTATCAGTTCCTGCTCAGCACGCTGTCCACCATGATCACTACCTATCTGCTGCTGGCGCTGATTCTGTCCGTGGCGATCAGCTGGTGTATCAACCGGCTGATCGTGCATCCGCTGCGTAATATTTCGCGTGAGCTGCAGGAGCTGCCGCCGCCCGCCATTCTCACTCATAAGCTGGCGCTGCCGCACAATCATCGCGACGATGAGATCGGCATGCTGATTCGCAGCTACAACCGCAACCAGCAGGTGCTGGAGTCGATTCACGATGAGATGAGCCGGCTGACCACCCATTTCGCGGTGACCGATTTGCCCAACCGCGCGCTGTTTCTGGCGCTGCTTGATCAGCACATCCGTCATCGCCACAGCCAGCAGCCGTGGGGGCTGATGGTGATCCGTATCGAAACCCTGCAGGAAGCCAATGGCGTCCTGAGCGATGAGCAGCGCGATACGCTGATGCTGACGCTGGTGGAAAAAATCCGCAGCACCATTGATGACCATACGCTGCTGGCACAGACCGGACCGAGCGACTTTGCGCTATTGATGAAGCGTGCGCACAACCCGTTTCGCGCCATGCGGCTGGCGCGCAACCTGATGCTACGCATCAATCAGCCGGTGAACCTGTATCAGCTGCAGCTGCGCCCCAACGCCAGCATTGGCCTGGCGCTGCATGATGACAACACCGTGTCCGCTGGCGAACAGCTGGCGCGTGCCACGTCGGCGATGATGTCGGCGCGCCATCAGGGTAAAAACCAGATTCTGTTCTTTGACCCGGCGCTGACCGAGCGGGCGCAGAAGCGCTTAACCCAAGAGCACGACATCCTGCAGGGTCTGCAGGATGGCCAGTTTGCGCTCTATCTGCAGCCGCAAATCAATATGGCCACCGGCGAGCTGGCCGGCGCAGAAGCGCTGCTGCGCATGCGAATGCCGGACGGCAGCTATGGTTTATCCGAAGAGTTCATCGCCAGCGCCGAAGAGATTGGCGTCATCTCCGCGCTCGGCCGCTGGGTATTTGAAGAGGCGTGCCGCATTATCGCTGGCTGGCAGCGCCACGGCATCAATCTGCCGCTCAGCGTGAATATCTCCGCAGTACAGCTGCGCGATGCCAGCGTGGTGAGCCATCTGCAGGGGCTGCTGGAGCGCCACCGCATTGCGCCGGGTAACTTCGTGCTGGAGATCACCGAAACCGCGCAGATTGGCGATGCTGAACAGGCGATGGCGCTGCTGCGCTCGCTGCAGCAAACCGGGGTGGCGGTCGCGCTGGATGATTTCGGCATGGGCTACTCCAACCTCAACTACCTGCATCAGTTCAAAGCGCTGCCGGTCAATAAGCTGAAAATGGATCGCAGTTTTGTCGCCGCGCTGCCGGATGATGACACCATGGTGCGCATCGTGGCGGCAATTGCCGATATCATTCACCTCGACGTGATTGCCGAAGGCGTCGAAACCGCCGAGCAGCGCGACTGGCTGCTGGCGCGCGGAATTACTATAGGACAGGGCTATTTATATGCTGAAGCCCTGCCGTTATCGGTGTTTAACCAGCGCTGGCTGGCCAGCTCGTCACCGTCTGAATAATCACCTTATTTATTGATTTTCCTTGCAGAATTGCACCGTTATGGGGTGCTGAAGCGTTTCAGTTCATAGTTAGAGTTTTGTAACTTTTGTAAGGAATGTAAGGGTATACTAATCCTGTTAACAGAGTGTTATTTTCCTCGCCATCGGTAAGGTCATACGCTTCCAGGCGGCTTGCCGCATGCGTTTCTCCATAACAATGGCGGTGAATGCCGTCTATACCTGGACACCTGTTATGAAACTGTTCAAAAGCCTCTACTTTCAGGTGCTGGTTGCCATCGGCATCGGCGTCCTGTTAGGCCACTACTACCCTGAGTTAGGCGCGCAAATGAAGCCGCTTGGCGATGGCTTCGTTAAGCTGATCAAGATGATCATCGCCCCCGTGATTTTCTGTACGGTGGTGACCGGTATTGCCGGCATGGAGAGCATGAAAGCAGTTGGACGGACCGGCGCAGTAGCGCTGCTCTATTTCGAAATTGTCAGCACCATCGCGCTGATTATCGGTCTGGTGGTGGTCAACGTGATCCAGCCGGGCGCGGGGATGAACGTCGATCCGGCGACGCTGGATGCCAAAGCGGTTGCGGTCTACGCGCAGCAGGCTGAGCAGCAGGGCGTGATTGCCTTCCTGCTGGACGTGATCCCGAACAGCGTGGTCGGTGCCTTCGCCAGCGGTAACATCCTGCAGGTGCTGCTGTTCGCTATCCTGTTTGGCTTTGCGCTGCATCGCCTCGGTAACGCCGGCACCGTGATGTTCAACGTCATCGAGAGCTTCTCGAAGGTGATTTTTGGCGTGATCAACATGATCATGCGTCTGGCGCCGATTGGTGCGTTCGGCGCCATGGCGTTCACCATCGGTAAATATGGCGTCGGATCGCTGGTGCAGCTCGGTCAGCTGATTATCTGCTTCTACATCACCTGCGTACTGTTCGTGGTGATTGTGCTGGGGATTATTGCCCGCTGGGCCGGCTTCAACATCTTTAAGTTTGTTGCCTACATCAAAGAAGAGCTGCTGATTGTACTGGGTACATCTTCTTCCGAGTCGGCGCTGCCGCGCATGCTGGATAAGATGGAGAAGCTGGGCTGTAAGAAATCGGTGGTCGGGCTGGTGATTCCAACTGGCTACTCGTTCAACCTCGATGGCACGTCGATTTACCTGACCATGGCGGCGGTGTTTATCGCTCAGGCGACCAACGCCCACATGGATGTCTTCCACCAGATCACGCTGTTAGTGGTGCTGCTGCTCTCCTCCAAAGGCGCGGCAGGGGTGACCGGCAGTGGCTTTATCGTGCTGGCGGCTACGCTGTCGGCGGTGGGACATCTGCCGGTGGCCGGTCTGGCGCTGATTCTCGGCATTGACCGCTTCATGTCGGAAGCCCGTGCGCTCACCAACCTGGTGGGTAACGGTGTGGCGACTGTGGTGGTGGCGAAGTGGGTCGGCCAGTTGGATGAAGCGCAGATGAAAGCGACGCTTTCTTCAGCGAAAAAGGTCAATAACGCTTCACAGACCAGCGCGTAATCCTCTATTTGCGTTAATTTGCCGTGAAATGCCCGCTGTCGCTTGCCCTGACAGCGGGCATTTGCATAATAACCCCATTGATTTTTTTCCCGATTTTTTTCCTCGTCGCGCGACATCCTGGCCTTCCTGTGGTCAAAGAGTCTGTCGTTGAATAAACGTGGCGGCAGCCTGCCGCCGTGGTTCGCTGAAAAGCGGCCGCCTATGGCGCGCACGAGCGTTTATCTGTTTGAGTAGGGGTTCACATGCAGGGCACCAGAATTCGGCTTTTGGTTGGCGGATGGCTGCTTGCGGCATCTGGCTTCGGCGTCCACGCCGAAACACTTCAGCCTGATCCCGCCTGGCAGGAAGGCAAACTGGACAATGGTTTCAGCTGGCAGCTGCTGACCACACCACAACGTCCGAGCGATCGCATCGAGCTGCGCCTGATAGTTAATACCGGTTCGCTGGTGGAAAGCGCCCAGCAAACCGGGTTCAGCCATCTTTTACCGCGTCTGGCGATGGTACATAACACCGCGCTGGATACCAATCAGCAGCGCGCACTGTGGCAACAGGCGATGGATCCACAGCGACCGCTGCCGCCGGCCATCTCGTCTTATGATTTCACCCAATACAATCTCAGCCTGCCGAACAACCGGCCGGAGCTGCTGAAAGAGGCGCTCAGCTGGCTGGCGGCCACCGCCGGTAAAATGACCATCAATGAGCAGGTGGTGTCGACCGCGCTGACCGCCACCGATCCCATCGCGACCTGGCCGCCCAATACGCAGGATGTGTGGTGGCGCTATCGTCTGAAAGGGTCGACCATGCTGGCGCATGATCCGGGCGAACAGCCGCGCGCGCCGGTGGATATCGCGCAGCTTAATGCCTTTTACCAGCAGTGGTACACGCCGGACGGCATGACGCTGTACGTGGTGGGCAACGTGGATAGCCGCAGCATGGCGGAGCAGATCAACAAAGCGTTCTCGCCACTGCAAGGCAAACGGGTGGCGCCCGCGGCGCTGCCCACGCTGTCGCCGCTGCCGCATCAGCCAATCAACCTGGTTAACGGCGGCATGATGCAGGATCGCCTGTCGCTGGTGTGGGATACGCCATGGCAGCCGATCCGCGACTCGCAGAATCTGCAGCGCTACTGGCAGAGCGATCTGGCGCGCGAAGCGCTGTTCTGGCACGTCCAGCGCGCGCTGGCCGACAGCAAAGCGCAAAGCGTGCAGGTTGGCTTCGACTGTCGCGTGCTGTATCAGCGTGCGCAGTGCGCCATTAACATGGATTCGCCTAACGCGTCGCTGGCGCAGAACCTGAACCAGGTGGCGCGTGAGCTGGCCACCGTGCGTGACAAAGGTCTGCCGCAGGAGGAGTTTGATGCGCTGATGGCGCAAAAGCTGCTGGAACTGAACAAACTGTTTGCCACCTACGCGCGCACCGACACCGATATTCTGATGGGGCAACGTCTGCGCTCGCAGCAGAATTCCGTGGTGGATATCGCGCCGGAGCAGTACCAGAAACTGCGTCAGGCGTTTCTCAGCGAGTTAACGCGCGACCAGCTCAACCAGGAGTTGCGTCAGCAGTTAACGCAGGAGCTCACCATGGTGCTGATTCAGCCGCAGGGTGAGCCCGAAACCAACGTCAGGATGCTGCAGGACAGCTGGGACAAGGTGATGAAGGTTCCGGATGCGCCTGCCGCCGCCGCTACCCCGGACGAGGCTAAACCCGAAAATAATGGCAGCGCGAGCGCGACCGATGCGGCTCAACCCTCGTCATGACAAAGGGCACATGAATCCCCGCAATAAGGTGCGCTGCAGCAAGGCGGCACGGCTGTTCATCCTCAGGAGCTTACGTAAGCGACCGGGATGAACGCGCGCCGCCAGCGCCGCTGCGGTTCAACGTAGCAGGGGCATCAGGTCTTTGCGCGCAGCCATTCGGTCACCAGCATCGGCCAGCTGGCCAGCGGCAGATCCGCCACGCCACGAATCCCAAAGCCGTGGCCGCCTTTCTGATAAAAGTGAATTTCCGCCGGCACCTTGTGCTCCCGCAGGGCACTAAAAAACACCATGCTGTTATTAACGGAAACCGTCTCATCGTCAGCGGCGTGGATCAGCAGCGTCGGCGGCGTCTGGCCGTGCACGCGCGTCTCCAGCGAATAAGCCTCAATGCTTTTCTGATCCGGCCACGCGCCCAGCAGGCGGGTGCGTGAACTTTCATGCGCCAGACCGTCGCGCATGCTGATGACCGGATAGAGCAGTACCATCGCATCAGGCCGCGGTGACAGGCTGTCGGCCTGATCCTGCAGCGGATAGATTTTTTCGCCAAAGCGGGTGCCGAGGCTGGCGGCCACGTGCCCGCCGGCGGAAAAGCCCATCATCACGATGTACTTTCCGTTCAGGCCGCGCTGTGAGCGCTCGCGCAGCACGCGCACCGCACGCTGGGCATCGGCCAGCGGCGCATCCGGCCCTTCATGATGGCCGTCGTACGGCAGGCGATAGGTCATTACCGCCAGCGTGTAGCCCATCGAGGTGAAAAAGGTGGCGAGGGCGCTGCCTTCGCGGTCGATCAGTACGCGCTGATACCCGCCGCCCGGTGCCACCAGCAGGGTGATACCGTTTGAGGTTTCCGGATGCCAGATCGCCATCTCCGGGCAGCGCACACCGGTGGCGGCGCGGTCGTAAGGTTCGAACTCTCTGGCCAAATCGACGATCTGCGGCTGAGCGCGCGAGTCACTCGCGCCTGGCGCGTCGCCGTGCGGCCAGATATTGATAATTTCTGTGTGCATAAATCTGTCCTGAGCGAGTCATGTTGTCGTTATTGTGTTCGCGGTCGACCTGATAGCTTCCTGCTGTGGTTGATTAAAACATGGTCTTTTTTCGCGCGATCGTCCAGCCGAAAACCGCCGGCGTCGCCAGTTTCGGACTATGCCTGGCGGTCGGGTTTATCGTCGTAATGCATTGAATTTAAATCAGTCTGATTAGCGGCATTTAAGTGGTGAGCGTCAGGCAGAGAGGCGGCTGGATGGCGTGCGTCATTAGTAAAAATTGCCCGGTGAATCTGCGTCATTAAGCCAAATTTTCGCGGTGATATTTTTCAGCGTAATAATCAATTTGCCGTCAGGGCAGAGGGGAAATTGTCGCGACGCGTAGCAGGCAGCGCGGCGCGACACTCGTGTGCGGTATTAAACGGTTTTTGGCATCGCGCTGTGCGGAATAATCGCGCCGCGATGCTGGATCACCGTACTGGCGGTGAGATGGCCGCGCGCTGCGGCCTGCTCCACGCTGCCACCCGCGAGGCGCACCGCCAGATAACCAGCGCTGAAGGAGTCACCTGCGGCGGTGGTATCGACAATCTGCGCCGGAGCCAGTTTGATGGCCGCAATGTCCCGCAGCGGCTCGTCGCCGCGCGCCACCAGGCAGGAGTCAGCACCACGTTTGATCACAATCTCCTGCACGCCGGCGGCGCGCGTGCGCGCAATCACGTCCGCCAGCGGCTGTTCGCCCCACAGCAGGTGTTCATCATCCAGCGTCAGAAAGGCGATATCGGTGTGGCGTAGCATCGCCGCATAAGCCTGCTGCGCACTGGCGCTATCCGCCCACAGACGCGGCCGGTAGTTGTTGTCAAAAATCACGGTGCCACCGTTTTGCCGGCAGGCACTGAGCAGCGCCATCAGCTTTTCGCGGCTGGCCTGAGGCAGGATCGCCAGGCTGATGCCGCTCAGGTAGAGATAGTCGTAATGCGCCAGCTGCTGACAGATGGCCCCGGCCTGCGGGCTATCCAGCCAGAAGCGCGCGGCTGCATCGCTGCGCCAGTACCAAAAGGTGCGCTCGCCGTGGGCATCGGTTTCGATGAAGTAAAGCCCGGGCATTTTGTCCGGCAGGCGCTGCACCAGCTGCGTGTGCACCTGCTCCTGCTGCCAGGCCGCGATCATCTGGTCGCTGAAGCTGTCGGTGCCAAGCGCGGTGACATACTCCACACGCAGCTGGCTGGGATCGCTCTGCCGTGCCAGATAGACTGCGGTATTCAGCGTATCGCCGCCAAAGCCGCGTTTGATGTTCTCACCTTTTTCGGACAGCTCAATCATGCATTCGCCAATAATGGCGATGGTTTTCTGCGTCATGGTGTTTGGCCTGTAGTGAATGCTGCGCTCTAGTCTCGCGTCTGGTATGGCAGTCGTCAATGCTTTTTAAAACGCTGTTTTAATTTGCCTTAAGGCGTAAAACCGCGCTTCTGCACCGATTTAGCGGCCAAACCGGGGGTTGTTTTGCCGATTAAGCCGCAGACACGCTGCTAGACTCAACAGCTCGTGTGGCTGCGCAGGCCAATAAAGTTATCCAGGGGAGAGCCGATACTTGCCACTGAGATGCTATTTGCAGGCACTCAATACCAACCAGGAAAACACCATGGTGATGAAGAATTTGAGTCATCGGCTGCCTTTTTCTCCCGAACTTGAGCAACAACAGGAAATCCGTCTCTACTGGCAGCAGTGCCAACGGTGCTACACTTTCCAGCCGATTTACCAGGTTTCTGGCCGCTTACTGGCTATTGAACTGCTTACCGCCGTGGTGCATCCCGCCGCACCTGAGCAAAACGTGTCACCCGAAGACTATTTCGAGGCGCTGACCATTGCCCAGCGTCTCGACATCGTCCAGGAGCAGCTTGAACTGTTATTACAGTGGGCTTCCTTCTTCAGCCAGCGCCAGCTGGTGGCCTCCGTCAATATTGATGGGCCCACGTTACTGGCCATTCAGCAGCATGCGCCCGTGCGCGCGCTGATCGTCCAGCTGCCGTGGGTGCGCTTCGAACTGACCGAGCACCACGCGCTGCCGCAGGAAGAGATGGTGGCGCAGATGCCGGAGCTGGGCCCGCTGTGGCTGGATGACTTTGGGTCCGGCATGGCCAACTTCTCCGCGCTGACCGAACTGCGCTACGACTACATCAAGCTTTCGCGCGAGCTGTTTATGCTGCTGCGCGCCAGTGATGAAGGGCGCTCGCTGTTCTCCATGCTGCTGGCGCTGATCAACCGTTACTGTAACGGTGTGATCGTCGAAGGGGTGGAAAACGAGGAGGAGTGGCAGCAGGTACGCAACTCGCCCGCCATGGCCGCACAGGGCTATTATTTTTCACGTCCGCTGCCGTTTAACCAGCTGGAAAACCTGGTACTTGAGCTTCCGTGATTCCGTTCTGCCGCGTCTCGACTATCTTTAAGGAGACGTGGAAGGGCAAGGAGGAGGCAAAATGTCGCGTACAGGAAAAATAATTAGCTGGGTGGTCGGGATTTTATTGTTGCTGGTTGTGGTGGTCGTGGTGATTATCGCCACCTTTGACTGGAACCGCCTGAAGCCAACCATCAACCAGAAAGTCTCGGCAGAACTGAACCGGCCGTTCGCTATTCGCGGCGATCTTGGCGTGGCCTGGGTGCGCAATCGCGAAGAGCCAGGCTGGCGCAGCTGGGTGCCGTGGCCGCAGGTGCACGCTGACGATGTCATGCTCGGTAATCCGCCCAGCGTGCCGGAAGTGACGATGGTGCATTTGCAGCGGGTGGAAGCCACGCTGGCGCCGCTGGCGCTGCTGCACAAAGAGATTTACCTGCCGTGGATTAAGATGCAGCAGCCGGATGCGCGACTGGTGCAGACCGCCGATAAGAGAAATAACTGGACCTTCAACCTCGCCAGCAGCGAAAACAGCGACCCCAACGCGCCGCCTTCGGCATGGTCATTCCGCCTTGATAATATCCTGTTCGATCAGGGACAGCTGCGCTATCGCGACGCCATCAACAAAGCCGATGTCACGGTAAAGATCAATCCGCTGGGCAAACCGGTGCCGTACGCGCAGGTCGCGGGCGGTAACGACCAGCAAAAAGGGGCCGGCGATTTTGTGTTTGGCTGGCAGGCAAGCGGGACCTACAACAACCAGAAACTCGACGGCGACGGTAAGATTGGCGGTATGTTGTCGCTGCGCAGCAAAACCACGCCGTTCCCGTTACAGCTCGACGTACGCAACGGCACCACACGTGTGCGCGTGGATGGCACCCTGCAGGATCCGCTCAATCTCGGCGGGCTGGATGTGCGGCTGCGTTTCTCCGGCGACACGCTGGCAAATCTGTACGGCTTAACCGGCGTGCTGCTGCCGGACACGCCACCGTATGAAACTGACGGCCATCTGATTGCGCGTTTCAACGAAGAGAAAGGGCCGCTGTTCCGCTACGAAAAATTCAACGGTCATATTGGTGACAGCGATATTCACGGTTCGCTCAGCTACCGTCAGGGCAAACCGCGTCCGACGCTGAGCGGCGAGCTGACATCGAACCAGCTGCGTATGGCGGACCTTGGGCCGCTGATTGGGGTTAACTCCGGCAAGGGCAGTGAAAAAACGGCGCAGGCCAAAGCGCAGCGCGGTGAGGCCAGCACTCAGCCGGCGGATCGCGTGTTGCCACATGACAAGTTCGATACCAAAAACTGGGATGTGATGGACGCTGACGTGAAGTTCAGCGGCAAGCGTATCGAGCACAGCAGCAAGCTGCCGCTCAGCGATCTCTATACCCATCTGCAGCTGAAAAATGGCGACCTGCTGCTGGATCCGCTGCGCTTCGGCATGGCCGGCGGCAGCATTAATTCGACCATCCATCTGGAGGGCGATCGCTCACCGATGCGCGGCCGCGCCGACCTGCATGCACGCAAGCTGCAGCTGCGTCAGCTGTTCCCGGATGTCACCGCCATGCAGCGTAGTCTCGGCCAGCTCAACGGGGATGCCAGCCTGACCGGCACCGGCAATTCGGTGGCCGACCTGCTGGGCACCAGCAATGGCGAGCTGAAACTGTTGATGAACGATGGCCTGATCAGCCGCAGCCTGATGGAGATTGCCGGGCTGAACGTCGGTAACTATGTGGTGGGTAAACTGTTTGGCGACGATGAGGTGCGCATCAACTGTGCCGCGACCGACCTGAATATTAGACAGGGACTGGCGACGCCGCGGCTGTTCGTGTTCGATACCGAGAACGCGGTGATTAACGTTACCGGCAACGCTAACTTTGCTAATGAGCGACTGGATCTGTCGATCAATCCGGAGAGCAAGGGCATTCGTATCATTACGCTGCGTTCGCCGCTGTATGTGCGCGGCACCTTCAAAAACCCGGATGCCGGAGTTAAAGCCGGTCCGCTGCTGGCGCGCGGTGCCGCAGCCGTCGCGCTGGGGACCGTGGTCGCGCCGGCGGCCGCACTGCTGGCGCTGATTTCACCAAGCGACACCGATGATAATCAGTGCAGCAACGTGCTCCAGCAGATGAAAAGCAAAAAGTGATCAGTTACGCCACAGCACTTTGATGATGTGGTAGCCAAAAGCGGTTTTCACCGGTCCGTAAGGTTGCAGCAGCGGGCAGGTGAACACCGCTTTATCAAACGCCGGCACCATCTGCCCTTTGCGAAACTCTCCCAGATCGCCCCCGTTACGCCCGGACGGGCAGGTCGAGTGTTTTTTTGCCAGTTGCTGAAAATTCGCGCCTTTTTCCAGCTGCGCCAGCAGCGCTTTCGCCTGAGCTTCCTGTTTCACCAGGATATGTAAAGCCGCCGCGGTTTTCGCCATGATGGTGTTCCCGTTATGTATGTATAATATTCGACGCATTATAGCGTAGTGCGCGTCAGTTGTAGGGTCGCCATTGATGGCGACCTTTGCGCTCAGGTGCGCATCAATGCGCACCCTACGGCGCGATGTAAATCTTCCTGTCTGATTAAATTGAGTGATGTTTTTCTATGCGTCTTAATCCCGGCCAACAACGTGCTGTCGAATTTGTCACCGGTCCCTGTCTGGTGCTGGCCGGTGCGGGTTCCGGTAAAACCCGCGTGATCACCAATAAAATCGCCCATCTGATCCGTGAATGCGGCTATCAGGCGCGCCATATCGCGGCGGTGACCTTTACCAACAAGGCGTCGCGTGAGATGAAAGAACGCGTGGCGCAAACGCTGGGACGCAAAGAGGCGCGCGGCCTGATGATCTCAACCTTCCACACGCTGGGCCTGGAGATCATCAAGCGCGAATACAAGGCGCTCGGCATGAAATCGACCTTCTCGCTGTTCGACGATCAGGATCAGCTGGCGCTGCTTAAGGACCTGACCAAACAGTGGCTGGAAGAAGATAAGACCCTGTTGCAGCAGCTGATTTCCACCATCTCCAACTGGAAAAACGACCTCGTCGATCCGCAAGGCGCGGCCGGCCTCGCCAAATCGCAGCGCGACCAGATTTTTGCCCACTGCTACGCGCTGTACGATCAGCATCTGAAAGCCTGCAACGTGCTGGATTTCGACGATCTGATTCTGCTGCCGACCCTGCTGCTGCAGCGGAATCAGGAAGTGCGCGAACGCTGGCAACAGCGCATCCGCTATCTGCTGGTGGATGAGTATCAGGACACCAACACCAGCCAGTATGAGCTGGTGAAGTTGCTGGTCGGTGCCCGGGCGCGCTTTACCGTGGTCGGTGATGACGATCAGTCTATCTACTCGTGGCGCGGCGCGCGGCCGCAGAACCTGGTGCTGCTGAAAGAGGATTTCCCGGCGCTGGAAGTGGTGAAGCTGGAGCAGAACTACCGCTCGACGCAGCGTATTCTTAAATGCGCCAATATCCTCATCGCCAACAATCCGCACGTGTTTGAAAAGCGGCTGTTCTCTGAGCTGGGCGAGGGCAGCGAGCTGAAAGTGCTGAGTGCCAACAACGAAGATCACGAAGCCGAGCGCGTAGCGGGCGAGCTGATTGCCCATCACTTTATTAATAAAACCCAGTACAAAGATTACGCCATTCTTTATCGCGGTAACCATCAGTCGCGCGTGTTTGAAAAGCTGCTGATGCAAAACCGTATTCCTTATCGCATCTCCGGCGGCACGTCGTTCTTCTCGCGGCCGGAAATCAAGGACTTGCTGGCCTATCTGCGCGTGCTGACCAATCCGGAAGATGACAGCGCGTTTCTGCGCATCGTGAACACGCCGCGTCGTGAGATCGGCCCCGCGACGCTGCAGAAGCTGGGTGAGTGGGCCAATCTGCGCAACAAAAGCCTGTTTAACGCCAGCTTTGATATGGGGCTGGAACAGACGCTTTCCGGGCGCGGGCTGGAGCATCTGCAGCGCTTTACCCACTGGCTGAATGAAATCGTTCAGCTCACCGAGCGTGAACCGGTGAATGCGGTGCGCGACCTGATTCGCGGCATCGACTACGAAAGCTGGCTGTTCGAAACCTCCCCCAGCCCGAAAGCGGCGGAAATGCGCATGAAGAACGTCAATACGCTGTTTCAGTGGATGACCGAAATGCTGGAGGGCGACGAACTTAACGAGCCGATGACGCTGGCGCAGGTGGTGACGCGTTTTACCCTGCGCGACATGATGGAGCGCGGCGAGAGCGATGAAGAGCTCGATCAGGTCCAGTTGATGACGCTGCACGCCTCGAAAGGGCTGGAGTTCCCCTATGTCTATCTGGTGGGCATGGAAGAGGGGCTGCTGCCGCATCAGAGCAGTATCGATGAGAACAATATCGAAGAGGAGCGTCGCCTGGCCTACGTGGGCATCACTCGCGCGCAGAAAGAGCTGACTTTTACCCTGTGCCGCGAGCGCCGTCAGTACGGCGAGCTGGTGCGTCCGGAACCAAGCCGCTTCCTGCTGGAATTGCCGCAGGATGATGTGGCGTGGGAGCGTGAGAAAAAGGTGATCAGCGCCGAAGAGCGGGTGAAAACCGGGCAAACGCGTGTCGCCGGCTTACGTGCGATGCTGGAGAACGCGAAGAAGGGGTAATGGTTTCGTCACAGCCGCAAGACTGGCCTCTGGCGAAATCTGTTGCGCGCGCCGCAGAGGCAAAGCGCCCGGCAAAGCAAACTTCACTCGCGTAAAGGCGCAGTTGCCGGGCGTTTTTCAACGCAGCATCAGCAGGTTCGATCAGGAAATCGTCAGCAGCCAGTGCACATACGACTGGTAATGGCTCTCCTGCTCCAGCAGCTCGGCGCGCAGCGGATGCGCAGCCAGCCAGCCTGCCGGCAGCGTCAGATGCAGCGCATCATCATCCGCCTGCAGACGCACCGCCGGCAGCGTGTCGTCGCGCCGCCGGCTGGAGAAGATGATTGCCAGCCGCAGCAGACGGCTCAGCCGCTCTGCCATGCGCGGTGGCACGGCGTTTTGCTGCGTCAGCAGCGCCAGATCAATGCTGCCGCTCTGGTTCTGCAGCAGGCAGGCCAGCATTTTTTTCTGTGCGGGGGTGAAACCAGGAAGATCGAGATGGCGAATCAGATACGCGGCGTGCTGCGGTGCCTGGCGGAAATCGACGCTCAGGCCAATTTCGTGGATTGAACAGGCGCTGAGGAGTAAATCGCGACATCGCTGATCCAGCTTCCAGCTGCTGCTCACCTGACGGAAAAAGCTCTCTGCCAGCTGGCGCACGCGGCCCGCCTGCTCAACATCAATGGCGAAACGACGCTGAACGTTCTGCAGCGTGCGGCTGCGAATATCGCGGTCAATCGGCAGATGAAGCATGCCGTACACCAGCCCTTCGCGCAGTGCGCCGCCGGCCAGCGTCATGCTCTCAATGCTCAGCTCGTGGAAAATGGCGATCAGAATCGACAGGCCGCTGGGAAACACCAGCGCACGCTCCAGCGTCAGGCCTTCAATCTCCAGCTCCTCCAGCTTGCCGCACTGGATGGCACGCTGCTTAAGCTGCTGCAGTTTGCTCAGAGTGATGCGCTCATCCATGCCCTGCGCCACCATGATCTCCTGCAGCGCCTGGACGGTGCCGGACGCGCCCACGCAAATCTGCCAGCCTTTCTCTCGCAGTGCCGGCGCAATCGGACGGATCATTTCACGTGCGGCCTGTTCGGCCTGGGCAAAGTTCTCTTTGGCGAGATGACGATCGCTGAAGAAGCGCTCCAGCCAGGTCACACAGCCCATCGACAGGCTAAACAGCGTCGTGGCATGCGCACCTTCGCCGGTCACCAGCTCGGTGCTGCCGCCGCCGATATCGACTACCAGCCTCTGGTCAGAGCCGCCGGTGGTATGCGCAACACCCTGATAGATCAGGCGCGCTTCTTCCTCACCGCTGATGACGTTCACCGCGCAGCCGAGAATTTGTTCCGCCTGAGTCAGGAAATCCTGCGCGTTGCTGGCAATGCGCAGCGTGGCGGTTGCCACCACGCGGATTTGTTCCGGGGGAATGTCCTGCAACTGCTCGGAGAACAGACGCAGGCACTGCCAGCCGCGCTGCATCGCCTCAGCCGAGAGATGGTTGGCCGCATCAAGACCTGCCGCCAGACGCACCTTGCGTTTAATTCGCGCGACGGTCTGAATACTGCCGGACACTTCGCGCACCACCAACATATGAAAGCTGTTAGAACCTAAATCAATCGCAGCATAAAGTGACGATGCGCTTAGCATGTGTGCTTAACCCGAACGTTTACGGTTGTTGTTGCGCGGGGCACCGCCGCGACGGTTGCTGTTGTTGCCACCGCGACGTGGACCGTTGCCAGAGCGGTTACGCTGCAGGCGTTTCGGTGGCGGCAGGTCGCTCAGCAGGGCGTCGCTGTTGTACTTGCTCACCGGAATACCGTGACCGATGTACTCTTCAATCGCCGGCAGGTTGAGCGCGTACTCTTCACAGGCCAGGCTGATGGAGTGACCGCTGGCGCCAGCACGACCGGTACGGCCAATGCGGTGCACGTAATCTTCGCGATCGTCCGGCAGGTCGTAGTTGAAGACGTGCGTAACTGCCGGGATGTGCAGGCCGCGCGCGGCGACGTCGGTGGCAACGAGGATATCCACATCACCTTTGGTGAAGTCGTCCAGAATGCGCAGGCGTTTTTTCTGCGCCACGTCGCCGGTCAGCAGGCCTACGCGGTGACCATCGGCAGCCAGGTGGCCCCAGATATCTTCACAGCGGTGCTTGGTGTTGGCGAAGACGATGGCGCGATCCGGCCACTCTTCTTCCAGCAGGGTCTGCAGCAGACGCATCTTCTCTTCGTTCGAAGGATAGAACAGCTCTTCTTTAATGCGGTGGCCGGTTTTCTGCTCGGGCTCAACTTCAACGTATTCGGCGTTGTTCATGTGCTCGAACGCCAGTTCACGTACGCGATAAGAAAGCGTGGCCGAGAACAGCATACTCAGGCGCTGGGTGGCCGGCGGCATGCGGCGGAACAGCCAGCGAATGTCTTTAATGAAGCCGAGATCGAACATGCGATCCGCTTCATCCAGTACCACGACCTGAATGGCGCCGAGGTTGATGTGATTTTGTTTGGCGTAGTCAATCAGGCGTCCGGTGGTGCCCACCAGAATATCGACGCCGTCTGCCAGCACTTTCAGTTGCTTGTCATAGCCGTCGCCACCATAGGCCAGGCCCAGCTTCAGACCGGTGGCCTGCGCCAGCGGCTCGGCATCGGCATGAATCTGCACCGCAAGCTCACGCGTCGGTGCCATGATCAGCGCGCGTGGCTGATTAACCTGACGGCCTTCAGCAGCAGGATGAGAAAGAAGATAATGAAACGTTGACGTCAGGAACGCCATCGTTTTGCCGGTACCGGTTTGCGCCTGACCCGCGACATCACGCCCTGAAAGCGCAAAAGGCAACGCGAGCGCCTGAATCGGCGTGCAGTTATGAAAGCCTTTTTTATCAAGGGCTTCCACTACCTGTGGGTGCAGGGCGAAGTCGGAAAACTTCTGTTCTGTTAAGTGTGTTTTGCTCATAGTGTGGTAGAATATCAGCTTACTATCGCTTTACGAAAGCGTATCCGATGAAATAAAGTCAACCTACGTTGGTATATTTTACGCCAATTCGCCAGGCATAATCTTTGGAGTTAAACATGAGCAGCGATAAAATCGTTCACCTGACCGATGACAGTTTCGACACTGACGTGCTGAAAGCCGACGGTGTGACGCTGGTAGATTTCTGGGCTGAATGGTGTGGTCCTTGCAAAATGATCGCCCCGATTCTCGACGAAGTCGCAGAAGAGTACGACGGTAAGCTTACCATCGCCAAGCTGAACATTGATGAAAACCCAGGTACTGCGCCAAAATACGGTATTCGCGGTATCCCGACCCTGCTGCTGTTCAAGAACGGCGAAGTGGCGGCGACCAAAGTGGGTGCGCTGTCTAAAGGTCAGCTGAAAGAGTTCCTGAACGCTAACCTGGCCTAAGCCCGGCGCGGTGTTTGTTCGGCAGTGGTGAATTTTTTCGCCACTGCTGGACGTCTCCCTTCAGGCGTGTTAAGTTGACCTCACTGCATTACGCACTTACCTTGTAGTTTGCATCTAAAGTTTTCCCTTGTCAGACCCAGCTCGCATTGAACGTTTTCGTGGTTTGGCAATCTGACGGCTAGCACATTCGGCATCACCTTTCGACCGTCTCCTCGCTTCCTATCGCCACATCTGACGATAACCGTCGAGCAGCGTTGAAAAAGAGCCATTAACAGGCATGGAATTTTTGCCATACCATTCACGACAAACATTTCGAGAATTACCCCGAGTTTAAGAACCCATCACTATGAATCTTACCGAATTAAAGAATACGCCGGTTTCTGAGCTGATTACTCTCGGCGAAAATATGGGGCTGGAAAACCTGGCGCGTATGCGCAAACAGGACATTATTTTCGCCATCCTGAAACAACACGCGAAGAGCGGCGAAGACATCTTCGGTGATGGTGTGCTGGAGATACTGCAGGATGGATTTGGTTTCCTCCGCTCCGGAGACAGCTCCTACCTCGCCGGTCCCGATGATATCTACGTTTCTCCCAGCCAAATCCGCCGCTTCAACCTCCGCACTGGTGACACCATTTCTGGCAAAATCCGCCCACCGAAAGAAGGTGAACGCTATTTTGCGCTGCTGAAAGTTAACGAAGTTAACTACGACAAGCCAGAAAACGCCCGTAGCAAGATTCTGTTTGAAAACCTGACGCCGCTGCACGCGAACAACCGTCTGCGCATGGAGCGTGGTAACGGTTCGACCGAAGACCTGACGGCGCGCGTGCTGGATCTGGCATCGCCAATCGGTCGTGGTCAGCGTGGTCTGATCGTCGCACCGCCGAAAGCCGGTAAAACCATGCTGCTGCAGAACATCGCGCAGAGCATCGCGTACAACTATCCTGACTGCGTGCTGATGGTGCTGCTGATTGACGAGCGTCCGGAAGAAGTAACCGAAATGCAGCGTCTGGTGAAAGGCGAAGTTATCGCGTCTACCTTTGACGAACCGGCCTCGCGTCACGTGCAGGTTGCAGAGATGGTGATCGAGAAGGCTAAGCGCCTGGTCGAGCACAAAAAAGACGTTATCATCCTGCTGGACTCCATCACCCGTCTGGCGCGCGCCTACAACACCGTAGTGCCGGCGTCGGGTAAAGTCCTGACCGGTGGTGTTGACGCCAACGCCCTGCATCGTCCGAAGCGTTTCTTCGGTGCGGCACGTAACGTGGAAGAGGGCGGCAGCCTGACCATCATCGCCACCGCGCTGGTTGATACCGGTTCGAAGATGGACGAAGTGATTTACGAAGAGTTTAAAGGTACAGGTAACATGGAACTGCACCTGTCACGTAAAATCGCTGAGAAGCGCGTGTTCCCGGCTATCGATTACAACCGTTCCGGTACGCGTAAAGAAGAGCTGCTCACCTCTCAGGAAGAGCTGCAGAAGATGTGGATCCTGCGCAAAATCATCCATCCGATGGGTGAAATTGATGCAATGGAGTTCCTCATCAATAAACTGGCAATGACCAAAACCAACGACGAATTCTTCGATATGATGAAACGCTCGTAATCTGTTGCCGCCGGTAACGGCCTGAGCCAGCCGGCTAACGGCACAAAATGCCAGGATTTATGACTAACGCCACGTCTTAACGTGGCGTTTTTCATTTGTGGGCATTAGGATTATGCCTGTCAGGAAGCAGACATATTGACTGAGGCAGCAAAGCGGCGGTTTTTTCAGCAAACGCACGCGCTGCGACAGAATTCAGACCAGGGATATACAGCAATGGCGGGAAAATTGCTTATTGTTGTCCATGATTTTAGCTGAGAGCGTTAACGTGAATTTACTCACTATGAGTACTGAGCTTGGTTTAGTTTTTCTTTTTTCTTTAGCGTTCCTGTTTTTTGCTCGTAAAGCGGCTAAAAAAATTGGGCTTGTGGACACGCCGAATTCCAGAAAACGACACCATGGCGCCATTCCGTTAGTCGGCGGTATCTCCGTGTATGCGGGGATTTGCTTCGCCTTTGCCATCTCAAATTATTATCTGCCGCACGCCGTACTGTACCTTTTCTGCGCCGGGGTACTGGTGCTGGTCGGCGCGCTCGATGACCGCTTTGATATCAGCGTCAAAATCCGTGCCGTGGTTCAGGCGGCGATTGCCATCGTGATGATGGTCGGGGCAAAACTCTATTTACTGAGCCTGGGGTTTATCATTGGTCCGGTCGAGCTGATCGTCGGGCCTTTCGGCTATGTGCTGACGCTGTTCGCGGTATGGGCAGCGATCAATGCTTTCAATATGGTGGACGGTATTGATGGTCTGCTGGGTGGCTTATCCTGCGTCACCTTCGCTGCGATGGGCATCATCCTCTACTTTGACGGACAGACCAGCCTGGCGATGTGGTGCTTCGCGATGATCGCCGCCACCATTCCCTACATTCTGCTTAATCTCGGCTTTTTAGGCCGCCGTTATAAAGTCTTTATGGGTGATGCCGGCAGTACCATGATCGGCTTCACCATCATCTGGATTCTGCTGGAAACGACGCAGGGCCTCAGCCATCCCATCACGCCAGTTACCGCCCTGTGGCTGATTGCTATTCCGCTGATGGACATGGTGGCGATCATGTATCGTCGTCTGCGCAAGGGCATGAGCCCGTTCTCGGCCGATCGTCAGCATATCCATCACCTGATCATGCGGGCCGGTTTTACCTCCCGGCAGGCATTTTTATTGATTACCGTGGCCGCCGCGCTGCTGGCCGGGATTGGCGTGCTGGGCGAATATCTGGCATTTATTCCCGAGTGGGTCATGCTGGCGCTGTTCCTCGCTGCTTTCCTCCTTTACGGTTATTGCCTGAAACATGCATGGCGCGTCGCGCGCAAAATCCGTCGTATCAAACGTCGCTGGCAAAGCAGCGGCGAAGAGAAAAAATAATTACCCAGATAAGTACCCGGATAAGGACACTTTTGTTATGACCTCTGTCGTTGTGGAGAACGAACTGGATGTACGCGGCCTCGGCTGCACGCTGTGGCGTGGCAAAGGCTGGATTATTGGCCTGGCGCTGCTGTTTGCGCTGCTGGCGTGGCTGGCTTCCATGTTAATGAAGCAATCCTGGAGCGCCACGGCGGTGACCGATCGGCCGACGGTGAATATGCTGGGCGCATTCTTTGTGCAGCAGCAGTTCCTCAATAATCTGGATGTGCGCAACGAGACCGTCAGCCTGAATACGCCTGCGCCGACGGTGATGGATGAGGTCTATCAGGAGTTCACCATGCAGCTGGCGTCGTGGGATACGCGTCGTGATTTCTGGCTGCAGACTGATTACTATAAGAGCCGCAAAAGCGGTAATGCGCACAATGATGCCGCGCTGCTCGACGATCTGATCACCAACATTCAGTTCACCCCGGCCGATGCCACCCACAATACGCTGGATAACATTAAGCTGATCGCGGAGACCGCCGGCGACGCCAACAATCTGCTGCGGCAGTACATTGCCTATGCCAGCGAACGCGCCGCGCGCCATCTCAACGATGAGCTCAAAGGTGCGTGGCAGGCGCGCAGCGTGCAGCTGCAGGCGCAGGTCAGTCGTCAGCAGGAAGTGGCGCAGGCGGTGTTTGATCGCCGTCGCCAGCGCATTGAGCAGGCGCTGAAAGTGGCCAGCCAGCAGGGCATTAAAGAGAACCGCGCGCCGGTCAGCGGAGAAGCGCTGCCGGACAGCGATCGCTTCCTGCTGGGGCAGCAGATGCTGCAGGCGCAGCTGGATACCCTGCAAGCCAGCGGACCTGCTTACGATTTAAGCTATGATCAAAACAGGGCGATGCTCAACACACTGCAGGCCGGACCGCGCCTGGATAAACCGTTCCAGACCTACCGTTACCTGCGCACGCCGGAAGAGCCGGTCAGCCGCGATAGCCCACGTCGTCTGTTTATGATGGTGATGTGGGGCGCGATCGGTGCGCTGGTGGGTGCCTGCGTAGCGCTGGTGCGTCGTCCGCGTGCAACCTTCGCCAACCGTCACTAAGAGAATCCGCGTGAAAGTTCTGACTGTATTTGGCACGCGCCCTGAAGCGATCAAAATGGCTCCGCTGGTGCAGGCACTGGCGCAGGATGCTGCCTTCGAATCGCGCCTGTGCGTGACGGCACAGCATCGTGAAATGCTTGACCAGGTACTGCGCCTGTTCCGGCTGCAGCCCGACTATGACCTCAATATTATGCGGCCCGAACAGGGGCTGACCGAGATCACCAGCCGCATTTTGCAGGGCATGAAAACCGTGCTGGCGGACTTCCAGCCAGACGTCGTGCTGGTGCACGGCGATACCACCACCACCTTTGCCGCCAGCCTGGCCGCGTTTTACCATCAGATTCCGGTGGGCCACGTTGAGGCGGGTCTGCGGACCGGTAACCTGATGTCACCGTGGCCGGAGGAGGCCAACCGCACCCTGACCGGCCATCTCGCCAGCTATCACTTCACGCCGACAGAAAATTCCCGGCAAAACCTGCTGCGCGAAAATCTGCCCGATGCGCGCATTTTCGTAACCGGCAATACGGTGATCGACGCGCTGCTGTGGGTACGCGATCGCGTGCTGGATGATGCCGATCTCAATGCCCGCCTGGCGGCGCGTTACCCGTTCCTTGAGGCCGACAAAAAGCTGATTCTGGTTACCGGCCATCGGCGCGAAAGCTTTGGCGAAGGCTTTGAACGCATCTGCAGCGCGCTGGCGCAGCTGGCGCGTCAGCATCCGCAGCTGCAAATTGTCTATCCGGTGCACCTCAACCCTAACGTCAGCGAGCCGGTGAACCGTATTCTGAGCGGTATCAACAACATCATTCTGATTGAGCCGCAGGAGTACCTGCCGTTTGTCTGGCTGATGAATCGCGCCTGGCTGATTCTTACCGATTCCGGTGGCATCCAGGAAGAGGCGCCGTCGCTGGGCAAACCGGTGCTGGTGATGCGCGAAACCACCGAGCGGCCGGAAGCGGTCGCGGCCGGTACGGTGAAGCTGGTCGGCACCGACGTGAATAAAATTGTTGCTGAAGTCAGCCTGCTATTGCAGGACGACGAGGCGTGGCAGGCGATGAGCCGCGCGCACAATCCGTATGGCGACGGCCATGCCTGCGCGCGCATCCTGCAGGCACTTAAACAACACAGAGTTTAACTATGCGTTTTTCAACCATTTCCGTTATCGGACTGGGCTACATTGGGCTGCCGACGGCAGCCGTTTTTGCGTCGCACGGGAAACAGGTCATCGGCGTGGATATCAATGCGCGCGCGGTGGAAACCATTAATCGCGGCGAAATTCATATCGTCGAGCCTGAACTGGGCGACGTAGTACGTGCAGCGGTGCACAACGGCAACCTGCGCGCCACCACCCAGCCTGAAGCTGCCGACGCCTTTCTGATTGCCGTGCCGACGCCGTTTGTCGGCGATCATCAGCCGGATCTCAGCTACGTGCAGGCGGCTGCGCTGTCGATTGCGCCGGTGCTGAAAGCCGGCGATCTGGTGATCCTCGAATCAACCTCGCCGGTGGGCGCTACTGAACAGATGGCGCAATGGCTGGCGGCGGCGCGCCCGGATCTGCGCTTCCCGCAGCATGGCGAGCAGCCTGACGTGTTTATCGCTTACTGCCCCGAGCGCGTGCTGCCGGGGAAAGTAATGGTCGAGCTGCTGGAAAATGACCGCGTAATTGGCGGCATGACGCCGGCCTGTTCGGCGCGCGCCAGCGAGCTGTATCGTATTTTTCTGCGCGGCGAGTGCGTGGAAACTAACGCGCGCACCGCAGAGATGTGCAAGCTGACGGAAAACAGTTTCCGCGATGTGAACATCGCGTTTGCCAACGAACTGTCGCTGATCTGCGCCGAACAGGGGATCAACGTGTGGGAACTGATTGCGCTGGCGAACCGCCATCCGCGCGTCAATATCCTGCAGCCGGGACCGGGCGTTGGCGGCCACTGCATTGCGGTCGACCCGTGGTTTATCGTGGCGCAAAACCCGCAGCAGGCACGGCTGATTCGAACCGCGCGTGAGGTTAACGATGCCAAGCCGGGCTGGGTGCTGGATCAGGTTAAACAGGCGCTGGCCGAGTGCCTGACGGCCAGCGGCAAGCGTGCCACGGACGTGACCATCGCCTGCTTCGGTCTGGCATTCAAACCTAATATCGATGACCTGCGTGAAAGCCCGGCGATGTCGGTGGCGCAGCGTATTGCGGGCTGGCACAGCGGCCGCACCTGGGTGGTCGAGCCGCATGTGGCGGATATTCCGCCGCAGCTCGCCGAACGCGCTACGCTGGTGTCGCTGGCTGATGCCCTGCAACACGCCGACATCCTGGTGATGCTGGTCGATCATGCGCAGTTCTGCGCCGTCACCCCTGAACAGGTGACGCAGCCGTGGATTGTGGATACCAAAGGAGTCTGGCGATGAAACAGTTTTTAGTCACCGGCGGCGCCGGTTTTATTGGCTCCGCGCTGGTGCGCTTCCTGATTGCCAATACCGACCACCGGGTGGTGGTGGTGGATAAGCTGAGCTATGCCGGCAATCTGGCGTCGCTGGCACCGGTTGAGCAGGATGCACGCTTTGCTTTTGAGCAGGTCGATATCTGCGACCGCGCCGCGCTGGATCGCGTGCTGGCGCAGTACCAGCCGGACTGCATCATGCATCTGGCGGCAGAGAGTCACGTGGACCGCTCGATTGACGGGCCAATCGCCTTTGTCGAAACCAACATTGTCGGCACCTACCAGCTGCTGGAGGCGACGCGCCAGTACTGGAACGGCATGACGGATGAGCGCAAGAAAGGCTTCATCCTGCACCATATCTCCACTGACGAGGTGTTTGGCGATCTGCACGGCACGGAAGATTTCTTTACCGAAACCACGCCGTACGCCCCGAGCAGCCCTTATTCGGCGACCAAAGCCAGCAGCGACCATCTGGTGCGCGCGTGGCTGCGCACCTACGGACTGCCTGTGGTGGTCACCAACTGTTCCAACAACTACGGGCCTTATCATTTCCCGGAAAAACTGATTCCCCTCACCATTATCAATGCGCTGGCCGGTAAGCCGCTGCCGGTGTACGGCAACGGCAGCCAGATTCGTGACTGGCTGTATGTGGAAGATCACGCCCGCGCGCTGTACACCGTGGTCAGCAGCGGCAAAGTGGGCGAGACCTACAACATTGGCGGCCACAACGAGCGGCGCAATATTGAGGTGGTCGAGACGCTGTGTGATTTGCTGGATGAGCTGGCACCGCAACAGCGCGCTGCCGGGCTGAGCAGCTACCGGGAACTGATCACCTTTGTTCACGATCGTCCCGGCCACGACCTGCGCTATGCCATTGATGCCAGTAAAATTGCCCGTGAACTGGGCTGGACGCCGCAGGAAACATTCGACAGCGGCATCCGCAAAACCGTGCAGTGGTATCTGGCCAATCCGCAGTGGTGGCAGGCGATTCTCAACGGTAGTTATCGCGGCGAGCGTCTGGGCTTAGCCACCCCGCGTTAAGCGCGCATGCAGGAGGAGCAACGATGAAAGGTATCATCTTAGCCGGTGGCTCGGGCACGCGCCTGCACCCGATAACCCGGGCGATATCCAAGCAGCTGCTGCCGGTGTACGACAAACCGATGATCTACTATCCGCTGTCGGTGCTGATGCTGGCGGGGATTCGCGACATTCTTATTATTACCACGCCGGACGATCGCGCCCATTTTGAGCGGCTGCTGGGGGATGGCAGTGAATTTGGCCTGCAGCTGCAGTATGCCGAGCAGCCGAGTCCGGATGGCCTGGCGCAGGCCTTTATCATCGGTGAATCCTTCATTGGCGACGACAGCTGTTGTCTGGTGCTGGGCGACAATCTCTACTTCGGCCAGGGCTTCAGTCCGAAACTGAAAAAGGTGGCCGCGCGCAGCCACGGTGCCACGGTCTTTGCCTATCAGGTCATGGATCCGGAACGTTTTGGCGTGGTGGAGTTTGATGACGACTTCAACGCGCTGTCGATTGAAGAGAAGCCGCAGCAGCCGAAATCGCGCTGGGCAGTCACCGGCCTCTACTTTTACGACAACCGCGTGGTGGATTTTGCGAAGCAGGTGCAGCCTTCGGCACGCGGCGAGCTGGAAATTACCGCCATCAACCAGATGTATCTGGAGCAGGGCGAACTGGCGGTGGAGCTGCTGGGGCGCGGCTTTGCCTGGCTGGACACCGGCACCCACGACAGCCTGATTGAGGCTAGCGTGTTCGTGCAAACGGTTGAGAAACGCCAGGGCTTTAAAATTGCCTGCCTCGAAGAGATTGCCTGGCGCAACGGCTGGCTGAGCGATGAGCAGCTGCTGGCAGCGGCACAGGCGTTGACCAAAACCGGCTACGGCCAGTATCTGCTGGATATTCTTCATGCCCGTCCGCGTCAGTATTGATCCCCTTGCGTGGGAGAGCGACTTCTTCCGCTGCGCCACGGCGCGGCTGACGCTGGACGGCGATGTGCCGCTGGCCGAGGCGCTGCAGCAGCCTTACACGCTGTGGCAGGTTAAGGTGCCGGCGCAGGACAGCGCGGCGATAGATGCGCTGAGCCAGCACGGTTTTCAGCTGGTGGAAGGCGAAGCGGATCTGGCGATCAATATCAAACGCACCGAACGGCAGACCGGCGTGCGCATCGCGCGCGAAGCGCAGATCCCGCAGCTGCGCGCGGCAGCGGCCCAGGCGTTTAGCCAGAGCCGTTTTCGTGCCCCCTGGTTTGACGCTGAAGACAGCGGCCGCTTCTACGCACAGTGGATTGAGAACGCGGTGCGCGGCACTTTTGATCACCAGTGTCTGATCGCCTGCGACGAGCAGGGCGCGCTGCAGGGTTTCGTCTCCATGCGCGAAGTCGCCGGTGATGCGCGTATCGGTCTGCTGGCGGTGCTGCCGGCGGCGCAGGGCAACGGCGTCGGTCAGCGTTTGCTGCTGGCAGCTGCCGACTGGGGCCGGGTGCGCCAGCTCGAGCGTCTGCGGGTCGCGACCCAGCTCAGCAATCTTACGGCGATGCGCCTCTATTTACGCAGCGGTGCCCGGCTGGAAAGCACCGCCTACTGGTTTTACAGGAAAGCCTGATGATCCCATTTAACGCGCCCCCGGTTGTGGGCACTGAAGTTGACTATATGCAGTCGGCGATGGCCAGCGGCAAGCTGTGCGGCGACGGCGGCTTTACCCGGCGCTGTCAGCAGTGGATGGAGCAGCATTTTGGCAGCAAAAAAGTGCTGCTGACGCCCTCGTGCACCGCTTCGCTGGAGATGGCCGCGCTGCTGATCGATATCCAGCCCGGCGATGAAGTGATCATGCCGAGCTACACCTTTGTCTCCACCGCCAACGCCTTCGTGCTGCGCGGTGCCACCATTGTGTTTGTCGACGTGCGCCCGGATACGCTGAATATCGACGAAACGCAGATTGAAGCAGCAATCACGCCGAAAACGCGCGCCATCGTGCCGGTACATTACGCGGGCGTGGCGTGCGAGATGGATACCATCATGGCGCTAGCGGCGAAGCACCAGCTGTATGTGATTGAAGATGCGGCGCAGGGCGTGATGTCGCAGTACAAAGGGCGCGCGCTGGGCACTATCGGCCATATCGGCTGCTTTAGCTTTCATGAGACGAAAAACTACACCGCTGGCGGTGAAGGCGGCGCTACGCTGATCAACGAGGCGAAACTGATCGAGCGTGCGGAGATCATCCGCGAAAAAGGCACCAACCGCAGCCAGTTCTTCCGCGGACAGGTGGATAAATATACCTGGCGCGATATTGGTTCCAGCTACCTGATGGCGGATTTGCAGGCGGCTTATCTGTGGGCACAGCTGGAAGCGGCGGAACGCATCAACCAGCAGCGTCTGCGCCTGTGGCAAAACTATTACGACGCGCTGCAGCCGCTGGCGGCCAGCGGACGCATTGCGTTACCGGCGGTGCCGGCCAGTTGCCGTCACAACGCCCACATGTTCTATCTCAAATTGCGCGACAGCGAGGATCGCCAGGCGCTGATTAACTGGATGAAGGAAGCGGAGATCCTCACCGTGTTCCACTATATCCCGCTGCACTCCTCACCGGCCGGCACGCGTTTTGGCCGCTTCCACGGTACGGATGCGTTCACTACGCGCGAGAGCGAGCGCCTGTTGCGGCTGCCGCTGTTCTACAACCTGTCGGACAACAACCAGCGTACGGTAATCAGTTCGCTGCTGAGCTTCTTTGCCTGATGTCGTTAGCCAGAGCCTCAGTGTGGACCGCCTCGTCCACGCTGGTAAAAATTGTCGCTGGCCTGCTGGTGGTGAAACTGCTGGCGGTGAGCTTCGGCCCCGAGGGCGTCGGCCAGACGGGTAACTTTCGCCAGCTGATTACCGTGCTCGGCGTGCTGGCCGGCGCGGGTATCTTTAACGGCGTAACCACCTATGTCGCGCAGTTCCGCCAGCAGCCGGCGCAGCTGCGTGCCGTGACCGGCACCGCGTCGGCAATGGTGCTGGGGTTTTCCACACTGCTGGCGCTGCTGTTCCTGCTGGCGGCGGAGCCCATCAGCCGGGCGCTGTTTGGCCACGCCGCCTGGCAAAACGTGGTGCGCATCGTCGCTTTTTTGCAGCTGGGTATTGCCTGGGCCAACCTGACGCTGGCGCTGCTGAAAGGTTTTCGCGATGCGCGCGGTAACGCGCTGGCGCTGATCGCCGGCAGCCTGATCGGTGTGGTGGGTTATGTGCTGTGCTGGTGGCTGGGTGGCTATGCCGGTGCGCTGGTCGGGCTGGCGCTGGTGCCGGCGCTGCTGGTCGGGCCGGCGCTGTGGATGCTGCGACGCCATCGCGAGGAACTGCCGCTGCGCTGGCTGATGCCGCAGTGGCAGCCGGCGCTGGCGCGTAATCTGGCCAAATTTACCCTGATGGCGCTGATGACGGCCGTGACCCTGCCGGTAGCCTGGGTGATGATGCGTAATCTGCTGGCGCAGCAGCAGGGCTGGGCGCAGGTCGGGCTGTGGCAGGGCGTCACCAGCATCTCCGATGCGTATCTGCAATTTATCACCGCCACGTTCAGCGTCTGGCTGCTGCCAACGCTGGCACGGCTGGAGCATAAAGCTGACATCGCGCGCGAAATTGGCCGTGCGCTGCGCTTTGTGCTGCCGGCGGTGGCGGCGGCCAGCTTTTGCGTCTGGCTGCTGCGCGATGTCGCCATCTGGCTGCTGTTTTCCCCGCAGTTCAGCGCTATGCGCGATCTTTTTGTCTGGCAGTTGTGCGGTGACGTCTTTAAAGTAGGCGCCTATGTTCTCGGATACCTGGTGATCGCCAAAGCCTCACTGCGCTTTTATATTCTCACGGAAATCAGCCAGTTTGTGCTGCTGACCGCCTTTGCGCACTGGTTGATCCCACTGCACGGAACGGCGGGCGCGGCGCAGGCTTATATGGCGACCTACGTGCTCTACTTTGCCCTTTGCTGTGGCGCTTTCTTGATTTATTGCCGGAAAAAATGACGCTATTTCACGTGCTGGGCTCCGATATCCCGCATCACAATCACACGCTGCTGCGCTTCTTTAACGACGTCATGAGCGTTGAATCGCCAGCCGACGCGCCGCGTCAGTTTATGGTGGTGTCGGCCGCGCCGGATACCCTGCTGGCCTATCCTCAGCTGCAGATCGACGTGTATCCCAGCAAGCGCGCGCTGGCGCAGGCGGTGATCGCACGCGCCGCCGATCGCCGTCAGCGCTTCTTCTTTCACGGCCAGTTCAATCCGCGCCTGTGGCTGGCGCTGCTCAGCGGCAAGCTGCGGCGACAGCAGGCGTTCTGGCACGTCTGGGGCGCCGACCTCTATGAAGAGGGCGCCGGGCTAAAGTACCGCCTGTTTTATCTGCTGCGGCGTATCGCCCAGGGGCGCATGGCGCAGGTGTTTGCCACGCGCGGCGATCTGCACTTTTTCCAGCAGCGCCATCCGCGCGTGCCCACTTCGCTGCTCTATTTTCCAACGCGTATGCCGGAGGCCGCGATACCCGCCCCTGCCGCCAGCGACAGCTTTACCATTCTGCTCGGCAACTCGGGCGATCGCAGCAACCGGCACATTGAAGGATTGCAGGCGATTCGCCGCCAGTTTGGTGAGCAGGTTAACGTGGTGATCCCGCTCGGTTATCCGGCCAGCAACTATGAGTACATCGATGAGATTGATGCTGCCGCGCAGCGCCTGTTTCCGCGCGGCCAGGTGACGCTGCTGCGCGACAAAATCGACTTCACTGCCTATCTGCAATTGCTGAGTCGCTGTCAGCTCGGTTATTTTATGTTCGAGCGTCAGCAGGGCATTGGTACGCTGTGCCTGCTGATTCAGGCCGGCATTCCGTTTGTGGTTAACCGCAAGAATCCGTTCTGGCGTGATCTGAGCGAGCAGGGGCTGCCGGTGTTATTTAGCGCTGATGCGCTGGATCGCACGCGCGTGGCGGAGGCGCAGCGTCAGCTGGCGCAGTGCGATCGTTCCGCTATCGCCTTTTTTGCCCCGGGCTATCTGGCGGGATGGCGCCACGCGCTGGCGGAGAGTGAAAGGGAGTCTACATGAGCCTGCTGCAGTTTAGTGGTCTGCTGGTGGTGTATCTGTTTTCGCTGGGCTTCATTCTGACGCTGACCTGGCGCGAATTTAAACGGGTGCGTTTTAATTTCCACCTGTTCTTTACCCTGCTGTTTTTGCTGACCTTTTACTTTGGTTTCCCGCTGACCAGCGTGCTGGTATTCCGCTTTAACGTCAGCGTGGTGCCGGCAGACTATCTGCTGCAGGCGCTGCTGGCCGCCACCAGTTTCTACGCCATCTATTACGTCAGCTACAAAGTGCGGCTGCGGCCTGCGCAGGCGGAGCCGCGCAAACCTTGGCTGACGATGAACCGGGTGGAAACCCATCTGACCTGCCTGCTGCTGGCGCTGGTGGCGGTGGGAACCGTCACGGTGTTCTTTATGCATAACGGCCTGCTGCTGTTCCGGCTGTCGGCCTATAACCAGATCTTCTCCAGCGAAGTGTCCGGCGTGGCGCTCAAGCGTTTCTTCTACTTCTTCATTCCGGCGATGCTGATCCGCTATTTCCTTAATCCTACCCAGCGCCAGTGGCTGCTGTTTTTGCTGATCACGGTGGCGTTTGGTCTGCTGACCTATGCGCTGGTGGGCGGGACGCGCGCCAATATCATCATCGCCTTTGCGCTGTTCCTGTTCATCGGCATTACGCGCGGCTGGATTACGCTGTGGATGCTGGTCGGGGCCGGCGTGATGGCGATTGGCGGCATGTTCTGGCTGGCGCTGCGTCGTTACAATCTGGATGTGGTGGGCGATGAAGCGTTTTACACGTTTCTCTATCTGACGCGCGACACCTTTTCGCCGTGGGAAAACCTTGCGCTGCTGCTGCAGAATTACGACAAAATCGATTTTCAGGGGCTGGCCCCGATCTGGCGTGATTTCTACGTGTTTATCCCGGGCTGGCTGTGGCCGGATCGGCCATCGATGGTGCTCAACAGCGCCAACTATTTCACCTGGGAAGTGCTGAATAATCACTCCGGGCTGGCGATTTCACCTACGTTGCTCGGTTCGCTGCTGATCATGGGTGGCGCAGGTTTTATTCCCCTTGGGGCGATAGCGGTCGGGCTGTTGATGAAAGGGTTTGATTCTCTCTACCAGCAGGGGCGCGAAGCCGGCAACCGCTACAGCGGTGCCATTTTGCAAAGCTTCTGCTTTGGCGCGGTGTTCAATATGATCGTGCTGGCGCGCGAAGGGCTGGATGCCTTCGGCTCGCGCGTGGTGTTCTTTTGCCTGATTTTCGCCGCCTGTGTTGGGCTGGCGAAGTTACTTTTCTGGCTGTTAGCGCGTGCCGGGCTGATTCGCCCGCGCGCGGAGCCAGTTTTATCGCGCTCTGCTTAACCTCCGGGCCTGACGGGAAATACCGACCATGGAAACCGATCATCCGCGTTATACCCTGCGCGGCATCGATTTACACGCTTTCGCCGATATGGCGAGCTTTCTTCACTTTCTGCTGCCGGACGGCAAGCCGCGCAGCGGCACGCTGGTGGCGATCAACGCCGAAAAGATGCTGACGCTGGAAGAGGATGCCCAGCTGCGCGCGCTGATCGCCGCCGCGGAGATCAAATACCCGGACGGCATCAGCATTGTGCGTTCGCTGCGAAAAAAATACCCGCAGCTGACGGTGAACCGCATCGCCGGCGCCGATCTGTGGGAAGCGCTGATGGAACAGGCGGGCCGCAGCGGTATTCCGGTGTTTTTAATCGGCGGGCGTGAGCAGGTGCTGCAGGAAACCTGCGATAAATTACGCCGTCAGTGGAATGTCAACATCGTGGGCAGCCAGAACGGCTACTTCGCTCCAGCCGAACGCGAGGCGCTATTTGCGCGCATTGCCGCCAGCGGGGCGCAGATTGTGACCGTGGCGCAGGGATCGCCGCGCCAGGAGCTGCTGATGCGCGACTGCCGCGAACACTGGCCGCACGCGCTGTATATGGGCGTCGGCGGCACCTATGACGTCTTTACCGGCCACGTCACGCGTGCGCCGCGCATCTGGCAGCAATTAGGGCTGGAGTGGCTGTATCGCCTGATACGCCAGCCATCACGCTGGCGCCGTCAGTTAAAACTGCTGAAATATTTACGCTATCACTGGCGCGGCGATCTGTAACGCGGCAGGAATAGTGCTGTAATTCCGGCAGGTTAAGCAGGCAAATTGCGTTATTTATCGACGGAATGCACAAAGCGTAAGCAAACGCGATTTTTTTATGAAAAAGCACTGGACAGCCTGGAGTCAAATACGTAGTATGCCCATCCGCAACGGCGCTACGCGCCCGTAGCTCAGCTGGATAGAGCGCTGCCCTCCGGAGGCAGAGGTCTCAGGTTCGAATCCTGTCGGGCGCGCCATTTAGTTTGTGCGCAAGAGCTTCGGTGGTTGGTTTAACCGCGTTATGCAGTGCATTGAGTAAGCGGTTACGCTTACGCACCAGAATTATGGTGGCTATAGCTCAGTTGGTAGAGCCCTGGATTGTGATTCCAGTTGTCGTGGGTTCGAGTCCCATTAGCCACCCCAGATTTTGCTGGGACATGCGAAGGTGGCGGAATTGGTAGACGCGCTAGCTTCAGGTGTTAGTGTTCTTACGGACGTGAGGGTTCAAGTCCCTCTCTTCGCACCAGGCAAAACAAGTAAGCAGTGACAGGCAGTACAAAATCGGCGAGTAGCGCAGCTTGGTAGCGCAACTGGTTTGGGACCAGTGGGTCGGAGGTTCGAATCCTCTCTCGCCGACCATATTCGAAAAGCCCGCTTTGCAAAAAGCGGGCTTTTTTCGTTCGTAGCAAAAGAGGATGAGAACCTCCGAAGGAGGTTTGAGCCGAGCGCAGCGAGACAACGTTGCGTCAGCAACGGCCCGCAGGGCGCTTCTCGCAGAGAAGCGTAATCCTCTCTCGCCGACCATATTCGAAAAGCCCGCTTTGCAAAAAGCGGGCTTTTTTCGTTCGTAGCAAAAGAGGATGAGAACCTCCGAAGGAGGTTTGAGCCGAGCGCAGCGAGACAACGTTGCGTCAGCAACGGCCCGCAGGGCGCTTCTCGCAGAAAAGCGTAATCCTCTCTCGCCGACCATCATTCAAGAAACCTGCTTTGAAAAAAGCAGGTTTTTTTTCGTCTGTAGCAAAAGAGGATGAGAACCTCCGCAGGAGGTTTGCGCCGGGCGCAGCGAAGGAAAAGCAGTCGGGGTAGTTGTCGCTATTACGCGACATATAACCTGCTGATTCTCAACAGCATTACCTTTCCTTGCACAGCCTGTCGCTCAGCGGAGACAGCTTTAAACCGGTCTGTCGCGTTTTCGCGACATCGTAACCGCTGTTAGCAGGCAGGGATTATCTAACTGACTGATATAAAATAACTTCCCGTGATTCGTGCCATTCTGGCACGCTTTGTGCAATAATTCCTGCGTAGATGCTCATTCCACCTCTTATGTTTGCGGATGCAACATAAACCTGGGAATGATGCAGAGCCCCTTACGGTATCCGTTGTCCAGCTGGCAGTAACGTGCACGCGCTACTGCAGTAAGAAGGACATTACGTTGAGTCGGATACCATCAGTTGTCTTACCGACCTGATCTTACACCTGCTTCTGGCAGGTGTTTTTTTATCTGCCGTTCACGGATTGATGCCGCATTCACTGCACTTTCTTTCAGGCAAAAAAAAGCCGGGACTGGCCCGGCGTGCACAAAAATAACAACTGTAAAATCAGGCGCCAGGATTGTTCTTCAGCGTCAGTAACAGACCTTCGCGACGCATTTTAGCCGCGTCTTCCGGGCGATGCAGGCGATCGTAAACGTCCGCCAGCCAGGCGTAGTCAAAGCCATCCGGACGCTGTGCCAGCGCCTGCTGGAAGGCTTCTGCGGCCTGCTGCCATTCACCGTGGCGCATCAGCAGCTGGCCGAGCGTGCTGTGCAACAGCGGCGTGGCACCGTGCTGCTTAATCTGCTGACGCAGCGCTTTCTCCAGGGCCTGCGGGTCACCGCTTTTGATGCGCGGCATCAGCAGCACCAGCCGATCGTCATACTGACGCTTCAGCCCTTCCAGCACGATGCTTTGCGCGGTGTCCGGATCGTCGCACTCAATCAAATGCTCAGCCATCGCCACCTGCAGCGCGGTCTCCTGGCGGGTTTTGCGACTCTGGTTCTGCCACCATTTTTTCAGGCCTTCGCTGCCCTGATCGGCCATGGCCTGATTCATCAGACCCAGCCACGCCTGCTGCTGCAGCGCGTTACGCTGGTTCTCATCGTTAATCTGCGCCTTCTGCATGGAGGGCAGGATATCCAGCAATGCGCCCCAGGCGCCGGTGCGGATATAAGCCTGCTCGGCCAGACGCAGCACTTCCGGATGGCGCGGCGCCACTTCCAGCAGGCGATCGATACCGTGACGTGCGGCGTGATCTTCGTTACGCGCCAGCTGCAGGCGCACGCGGGTGATCTCAACCGGAATGGTATCGTTCTCGGAGAGCTCAGAGGCGCGCTCCAGATGCTGGTTAGCACGGATTTCGTCGCCGCGCTGCTGCGCTGCTTCCGCCGCCAGCAGATAGTTCGCCACCGGCTGATCGGCGTGATCGGCATTCTTCGACAGCAGCTTCTCCACCTGACGGTAATCGCCTTCCGCCAGCTTCATCAGCGCGCTCTGCGTGTGACGCTGGGCGCTGCGACGTTTACGCCCGGTGAACCAGCCGCGGGTGCGGGCGCCGGTGCGGAACAGGCGACGCAGAATCCACTCGACCAGCAGAATCACCAGCAGGCTGAGAATCAGGATGATGGCCAGACCGGTGACGCTGGTCTCAATGTTCCAGTTATCGGTCTGGATCAGCACGTAGCCCTGATGGCCGGCAACCATCGGTCCCAGCACAATGCCGGCAATCAGCAGCAGGAAAAGCACCAATACTTTCAGCATGGTTAGCCTCCCTGTTGATCAGCCGCAGCCGATGGCTGCGCCAGCAGATTGCGCACGCGCGTTTGCATCAGTTTTTCCAGCAGCGCCTGGCTCTCCAGCGTGTCCGGCACGTCCATCGAAATACTTTGCTGACTCAGCTCGTCGAGCTGGGCGAGGAAGGCTTTGGTTGCCGCATCGTTAGTGTCGTACCAGGCACGCACCCAGGTGGATACCGCATCGATGGACTGTTTGTAGATCTCATCCTGATGGCGCGGCACCGCCTGCGCGGCAATCAGCAGACGTGAACGGATGTTTTCGCGCAGATAAACATCCTGATTCGGTGCCAGCAGCGGCTGCGCGGTGTTATCGCGGCGGCGGATGGTGATGAAATCATCCATGAAGTTGTGCCAGCTCTTCACCAGATTCTGACGCCACTCGTGCAGCGAGCTGGAGAGCTCACCGCTGTCGGCATCCATTGGCGATTCATCGCTGTCGTTATCGGCCAGACGCAGATTATCCACGCCGTTCGACAACTGATTCAGCTTGAGGATGATGCCGTCGTAGTCCACCTGGCTGACCGCCGCCAGTGAACTGATGTCCTGGGTCAGCGCGCGGCGCACGTTCATGATGCTGGGATCGTTCATCTCCGCCAGGCTGGTGTCCGCGCTTTTCAGCAGCGCTGCCGCGGTGGTGACGTCCTGATCGCTCCACAGTTTGCGACCCGCCAGTTTGACGAGGTAGTCGGCCTGCGCCAGCAGCCAGGTGCGGGTATCGTTGCCGGAAATAGTGGCCACTTTTTCACGCAGCGTCTCCAGCTCTTTGGCGCTGTTATCCTGCTGGCTGCGCGCTTCCTGCAGCGCGGTATTGGCGTCCGCCAGCTGCTGCGAGAGCTGTTGTTTATCGCTGCCCAGTTGCTGCTGCAGGGCGCTCAGCTGCTCGCTCAGGTTCTGGTTAGTCTGAGCCTGTAAGTCGGCCTGGTGTTTCCCATTCAGGTAAAGTCCCGCGCCAATCGCCAGTGCAATGACAATTGCCACCGCGCTCAGCACCTTGCCGTCGCTCTTTTTCGCGCGAGGCGGCTGGCTGGCTGGCGTCGGGGAAGTGTCCGCAGGGGTGGTTTCTTCAACCATGGCGGAGGAGTCTTTTTGTTCCGTCATTGTGGCTCATCCCAATGTTAAGTTCAGCGTAACGCACGCAGCAGCGCGTCGTTATCCGCACCATCGGCTACCTCAATCTCCTGCCAGCCTAATTCGGCGGCCTGGGTAGCCAAACGTTCACTGACGACCAGCAGTCGACAGTGCAGCAGCCATTCCCGCCGATCGATTGGCGGAAACAGCGCAAACAGTTGTTGTAACATTTCACCGCTGGTCACCACCAGCGTGGTAATACCGCGATCGCGCCAGCGACGGCCTTCAATCGCGCCGTCGTACTGCTTTTCACAGCGCTGATAGCACTCACAGTATTGCACGTCCGCGCCGCGGGCGATCAGCGTCTCCGCCAGCAGTTCACGGCCCGGACTGCCGCGCAGAATCAGCGCACGCTTGCCGCTGACCTGCTGCAGGCGATTCAGCCGCACCAGCTCTTCGCTGGTTTCCCGCGCATGCGGATAGTCAACTTTCAGATTACTGACGGTGTGCAGCGCCAGCGCGGTGCTGCGACCAATGGCATAATAGTCGAGAAATGCCGGCCACGCGCTGCGCTGCTGCTGTAAAGCGGGCTGGGCAAAGTGCACCACCTGCTGCGACAGCAGAAATACCAGGTCACCGGGCTGCAGGGCGGCCAGCTTCAGCGGCAGTTGGGGGAGATCGCGACCCGGCGTGAATTCAATCAGCGGAAACGACCACGCCAGTTTGCCCTGGCTGCGCAGGCGCGCAACCAGTTCGCTGGCGGCGGGTTCCGGACGGGTCACGAGGATAGTCATGCGGGCGGCTGTCCCTGATAAACTTCACGCAGAATGTCACGCGCGCCGCCGTCCAGCAGCTCTTCGGCCAGTGAAATCCCCATCTGTTCGGCGTGTTCACGCGGGCCGCGGCGTTCGCCCACCACCATCTGGCTGCCATCCGGCGCACCGACCAGGCCGCGCAGCCACAGCTGATCGTCTTCCAGCACGGCAAAACTGCCGATCGGCACCTGACAGCCGCCTTCGAGACGGGTATTCATGGCTCGCTCAGCGCGCACGCAGACGGCTGTGTCGCTGTGGTTCAGCGCCTGCAGCAGCGTAATTAACGGCTGATCGTCAAGACGGCACTCAATGCCGACCGCGCCCTGGCCCACCGCCGGCAGGGAAAACTCCGCCGGCAGCGCCTGGCGAATGCGATCTTCCAGTCCAAGGCGTTTCAGCCCGGCGGCAGCAAGAATGATGGCGTCATACTCGCCAGCGTCCAGTTTGCTGAGACGCGTACCGACGTTACCGCGCAGCGAGCGAATCACCAGGTCCGGGCGCCGTGCGCTAATCTGGCACTGGCGACGCAGGCTGGACGTGCCGACCACCGCGCCCTGCGGCAGCGCGTCGATCGAGGAATAATGATTCGAGACGAACGCGTCGCGCGGATCTTCGCGCTCGCAGATGGTCACCAGTCCCAGACCGTCGGGAAAATCGACCGGCACATCTTTCATGGAGTGCACCGCCATATCGGCACGGTTTTCCAGCATCGCCAGCTCAAGCTCTTTGACAAACAGTCCCTTGCCACCCACTTTCGCCAGCGGCGTATCAAGGATGACATCACCTTTGGTGACCATCGGCACCAGCTCAACCTGCAAGCCGGGATGCGCAGCCATCAGGCGCTGTTGGACATATTGTGCCTGCCACAAGGCAAGCGGGCTTTGCCTGGTAGCAATTCTGAAAATTTTGTTTAACATACTGTTAACCATTTTGATCGTTCATCGATTATCCTATCATTGATAGGGGAATGCTGTCAGTTTCAACGGATTGACCAGGCTGCAATCTCAGACCGGAGCCCGCTTTTTATGGCGTCAGATTCTGAGGCTGGAGTCCGAAAATGCAGGGCTACGTTTGGAACGTGCTAAACTGTCAGGTAGCGCAACTTTCTTTACGGTCAATCTTCCAGGTGTTAGATTGATCACGTTTCCAGCAATAATTTGCCCGACATCTTTATTATTAAGCGGCAGATTTTGGAAACAGGGTGCTTAACACTGGGACAATCAGGCGAAACGTCTTGTACCTCTACATTGAGACACTGAAACAGAGACTGGATGCGATTAACCAGCTGCGTGTAGATCGCGCACTGGCTGCCATGGGACCTGCTTTCCAGCACGTCTACAGTCTGCTGCCAACATTACTGCATTATCATCATCCGCTGATGCCGGGTTACCTTGAAGGTAGCGTTCCCCATGGCGTCAGCTTCTTTGCGCCTGATGAAAACCAACAGCAGCTGTTGCAACAGTTAGCGGGCGACCATCCGCTCGACCTCAGCAGCGCGGTGAAGGGCGAACTGCCTATCACCGGCATCTACTCAATGGGCAGCACCTCGTCCGTCGGCCAGAACAGCGTCTCCGATCTCGACATCTGGGTATGCCATCAGTCATGGCTGGATAACGAAGAGCGTCTCAATCTGCAGCGCAAGTGTACGCTCCTGCAAAAATGGTGTGTGTCGCTGGGTGTGGAAGTCAGCTTCTTCCTGATCGACGAAAACCGCTTCCGCCACAATGAGAGCGGCAGCCTCGGCGGTGAGGACTGCGGTTCTACCCAACATATTTTACTGCTGGATGAGTTCTACCGTACCGCCGTGCGCATGGCGGGCAAACGCATTCTGTGGAACATGGTGCCTGGCGAAGAAGAACATCACTACGACGATTACGTGATGTCGCTCTATTCACAGGGCGTGCTGACGCCGAATGAGTGGCTGGATCTCGGCGGTCTCGGCACGCTGTCGGCGGAAGAGTATTTCGGTGCCAGCCTGTGGCAGCTGTATAAAAGTATCGATTCGCCGTACAAAGCGGTGCTGAAAACCCTGCTGCTGGAAGCTTACAGCTGGGAATACCCGAACACGCAGCTGCTGGCGATGGATATCAAACAGCGGCTGCACGACGGCGAAATTGTCTGCTTCGGTCTCGATCCCTACTGCATGATGCTGGAGCGCGTGACGCGCTATCTGACCAGCGTCGATGACACCGCGCGCCTCGACCTGGTGCGCCGCTGTTTTTACCTCAAAGTGTGCGAAAAACTCTCCAGCGAGGAGCAGCATCCGCGCGCGGGCTGGCGGCGTGAAATTCTGTCGCAGCTGGTGAAAGAGTGGGGCTGGGACGATGAGAAGCTGGCGGTGCTGGATAATCGCGCGCAGTGGAAAATCGAACGGGTGCGCGAGGCGCACAACGAGCTGCTGGATGCGATGATGCAGAGCTATCGCAACCTGATCCGTTTTGCCCGTCGCAACAATTTAAGCGTCAGCGCCAGCCCGCAGGACATCGGCGTGCTGACGCGTAAATTGTACGCCGCGTTTGAAGCGCTGCCGGGCAAAGTCACGCTGGTGAACCCGCAAATCTCGCCCGATCTGTCGGAAGAGAATCTGACCTTTATTCATGTGCCGGCCGGGCGCGCCAACCGTGCCGGCTGGTATCTGTATAACCAGTCGCCAGACATGAGCTCAATCATCAGCCATCAGCCGCTGGAATATAACCGCTATCTCAACAAGTTAGTGGCATGGGCGTGGTTCAACGGACTGCTGACGCGCAAAACCCGTCTGCACATTAAGGGCAACGAGTTCTGCGATCTGCCGCGCCTGCAGGAGCTGGTCAACGATGTCTCCAGCCACTTCCCGCTGCGCCTGCCGGCACCGACGCCGAAAGCGCTCTACAGCCCGTGCGAAATCCGGCATCTGGCGATCATCGTTAACCTCGAACACGATCCGACCTCGGCGTTCCGCAATCAGGTAGTGCACTTCGACTTCCGTAAGCTGGATGTGTTTAGCTTTGGTCAGCAGCAGCAGTGCCTGATCGGTAGCATCGATCTGCTGTACCGCAACTCGTGGAACGAAGTGCGTACGCTGCACTTCAGCGGCGAGCAGGCGATGATTGAAGCGCTGAAAACCATTCTGGGCAAAATGCATCAGGACGCCGCACCGCCGGACACTGTAGAAGTATTCTGCTACAGCCAGCATCTGCGCGGTCTGATTCGTACCCGCGTGCAGCAGCTGGTGTCGGAATGCATTGAGCTGCGCCTGTCGAGCACGCGTCAGGAGCCGGGCCGCTTTAAAGCGCTGCGCATGGCCGGTCAGACCTGGGGGCTGTTTTTCGAGCGCATGAGCGTCTCGGTGCAGAAGCTGGAAAACGCAGTCGAATTTTACGGCGCGATTTCCAACAACAAGCTGCACGGTTTGTCGATCAAAGTTGAATCGAACCAGACGCCGCTGCCACCGGTGGTCAACGGCTACGCCAGCGAAGGCATCATTCAGTTCTTCTTTGAAGACACCAGTGACGATCGCGGCTTCAACATCTATATCCTCGATGAAAGCAACCGGGTTGAGGTGTATCACCATTGCGAAGGCAGCAAAGAGGAGCTGGTACGTGACGTCAGCCGCTTCTATTCGTCGTCGCACGATCGCTTTACCTACGGCTCGAGCTTTATCAATTTCAACCTGCCGCAGTTCTATCAGATTGTGCACGCCGGCGATCGCTTCCAGGTGATTCCGTTCCGCAGCCAGACGCTGACGCAGCTGTGCGCCACCCAGCCGGACAACGACAACGGCGACTTCCAGCCGCGCTACCAGATGCACTAAAGCCGCTGCGCTGCACGCAGTGGCCTGCCCCCGTTTCTGAACCTTCTGCCGGATATTTCCTGTTGCTTTTACAACGTCAACTGCGATGATAAGCAGCTGGGATTTGGATAAAAAGAGCAGACAGAATGATACGAGTGATGAGCCAGCTGGGTATGGCGCTGGCACTGGTCAGCCTGGTAGGCTGTGGCCTGAAAGGACCGCTGTATTTCCCGCCCAACGATCGGCCGCAACAGAAAAATCAGCCGGTGACTGAGCAGCAGCAGAAAGCAGCACAGGATGCGGATACCAGCGGCCTGGTCACCAGCAAACCGGCTGGCGTGCAGGCGAATTAAACCCGATGAGTCATCCGGCGGAGCAGAAAATGCAGTTCTCGAAAATGCACGGTCTCGGTAACGACTTTATGGTCGTCGATGCCGTGACGCAAAACGTCTTTTTTTCGCCGGAACTGATTCGCCGCCTGGCGGATCGGCATCTGGGGATCGGCTTCGATCAGTTGCTGATCGTCGAGCCACCTTACGATCCGGATCTCGATTTCCACTACCGCATCTTCAACGCTGACGGCAGCGAAGTGGCGCAGTGCGGCAACGGCGCGCGCTGTTTTGCCCGCTTTGTTCGTCTCAAAGGCCTGACCAATAAAAGCGACATTCGCGTCAGCACCCAGACCGGCCGCATGGTACTGAGCGTCACCAGCGATGAGCTGGTACGCGTTAACATGGGCGAGCCCAACTTTGACCCGCAGCAGGTGCCGCTGCGCGCTAACAAGGCGGAAAACCTCTATCTGCAGCGCGTGGCCGAGCAGACCGTGATGTTTGGCGCGGTATCAATGGGCAATCCACACTGCGTGATTCAGGTTGAAAGCGTGAAAACCGCCGCGGTGGAGACGCTCGGTCCGGCACTGGAGAGCCATGAGCGCTTTCCCGAGCGCGTGAACGTCGGCTTTATGGAAGTGGTCAATCCGGAACACATCCGTCTGCGCGTGTATGAACGCGGCGCGGGCGAAACCCAGGCGTGCGGCAGCGGCGCCTGCGCCGCAGTGGCCTGCGGCATTCAGCAGGGCATTCTGGCGGAGAAAGTGCGCGTCGATCTGCCCGGCGGCACGCTGCATATCGCCTGGAAAGGGGCCGGTCAGCCGCTGTTTATGACCGGGCCAGCCACACACGTCTATGATGGGTTTATTCATCTATGAAAAATATCGAAGAGCAGACCGACAGCGCGGTTTTGCTGGACGATCAGGCGGTGAGCGCCTGGCTGCGTCACAACCCCGATTTCTTTATTCGCAATGCGCGCCAGGTTGAGCAAATGATGGTGCCGCATCCGGTGCGCGGCAGCGTATCGCTGGTGGAGTGGCATATGGCGCGTCAGCGCAACCACATCCAGCAGCTGGAAGAGGAGATCACGCTGCTGATGGAGCAGGCAACCGCCAATCATCAGCTGTTCGATCGCCTGCTGGCGTTGCAGAGCCATCTCGCGGCGGCCGATAGCCTGCAGGAGATGCTGACGCGCCTGCATCGCTGGGCGCGCGAGCTTGGCCTGGCGGGCGCCAATGTGCGGCTGTTCAGCGACCGCTGGCGCATCGGCGCACCCTCCGATTTCACCCAGCTTGGTCTGTCACGCCAGGCGTTTGAGCCGCTGCGCATCCAGCGCTTTGGTCAGCAGCATCACTACCTTGGCAGCCTGAACGGACCGGAGCTGCTGCTGCTGCTGCCGCAGGCAAAAGCCGTCGGGTCGGTGGCGATGTCGCTGATGGGCGAGCAGGGCGATCTCGGCGTACTGATCTTCAGCAGCCGCGACAACCAGCACTATCAGGCAGGCATGGGCACGCTGCTGCTGCAGCACCTGGCACAAATGCTGCCCGACCTGCTGTCTCGCTGGGTGGAGCGCGCATGAGCAGCGCCAGCCCGCTGTTGCCGGCCGTTGAGGGCTTTCTGCGCTATCTGAAAGTCGAACGCCAGCTCAGCCCGCTGACGCAAAAGAATTACCAGCGCCAGCTGCAGGCGCTTATCGCCATGGCGGATGACATGCACATTACCGCGTGGTCGCAGCTGGAACCGGCACAGGTGCGCAGTCTGGCGGCGCGCAGCCGGCGCGGCGGTCTCGGTGCCAGTAGCCTGGCCCTGCGCATGTCGGCGCTGCGCAGCTTTCTCGACTGGCAGGTCAGCCAGGGCATGCTGAGCGCCAATCCGGCGAAAGGCATCGCCACGCCGCGCAACGCACGGCATCTGCCAAAAAATATGGATGTCGACGAAGTCAGCCAGCTGCTGGAGATCGACCTCGACGATCCGCTGGCGGTGCGCGACCGCGCCATGCTGGAAACCATGTACGGCGGTGGTTTACGTCTCGCTGAGCTGGTGGGCATCGACTGTCGTCATCTGGACCTGGAGAGCGGTGAGGTCTGGGTGCGCGGTAAAGGCAGCAAAGAGCGCCGCGTGCCGATTGGCGGCACCGCCGTCACCTGGCTGCAGCACTGGCTGCCGTTACGCAACAGCTTCGCGCCGCAGGATGATGCGGTTTTTGTGTCGACGCGCGGCAGCCGTATTTCGGCGCGCAATGTGCAGAAACGCTTCGCCGAATGGGGCATTAAGCAGGGCGTCGCCAGCCATATCCACCCGCATAAGCTGCGCCACTCGTTTGCTACCCATCTGCTGGAATCGAGCGGCGATCTGCGCGCGGTGCAGGAGTTGCTCGGCCACGCCAACCTCTCGACCACGCAAATCTATACCCACCTGGATTTCCAGCATCTGGCGTCGGTATACGATGCGGCACACCCGCGTGCCAAACGAGGAAAGTCTGAATGAAGTTTTATCGCCCGCTGGGCCCGATCAAAGCCATCACCTTCGATCTTGACGATACGCTGTATGACAACTATCCGGTGATCCGCAAAACCACGGCGGAATCGCACGCTGCGCTTCAGGCGTATCACCCGGCGCTGCGCGAGTTTACGCCGGAAGATTATCAGGCGCTGCGCGATGAACTGCTGCTGCGTGAGCCGGAAATTTATCACGATGTCTCTGAGTGGCGTCGCCGCTCGGTAGAGCTGGCGCTGCTCAACGCCGGACTGCCGGCCGCGCAAGCCAGCGCAGGTGCCCGCGACGTGATGAGCGTGTTTCACCAGTGGCGCAGTGCGGTGGAGATGCCAGAAGAGACGCATCAGACGCTGGCCTGGCTCGGCGAGCGCGTGCCGCTGGTGGCGATCACCAATGGCAACGCCGACCCGCAAAAGCTCGGTATTGATCACTACTTCCAGTTCGCGCTGCGCGCCGGTCCGCACGGGCGCGCCAAGCCGTGGCAGGATATGTACCATCTGACCGCCGAACGGTTGGGCATTGCGCCGCAGCATATTCTGCATGTCGGCGATGACCTGACCACTGACGTCGCCGGTGCGCTGCGCGCCGGTCTGCAGGCGTGCTGGATCAACCTGCGTGACGGCAATCTGATGAAGATTGATGACGCGCGCCTGCTGCCACACGTGGAAATTCATCAGTTGGCATCGCTGACCTCGCTGCTATAATGGCTGTAAATTTATCCAGTCGTATTCTGTATTCTGCAACGCGCGGCCGTGCAGGCTGTGTGTCACCAGCCTGATCGCTTAGCTGATTACGCCCTCGCAGATGTCTGCCCTTGCCGCCTGGCGGCAACGCGAACGGTGCAGGATACGCATCCTACTTGCTTAAAACGGTGCTTATGGACGTTTCCGATCTGCTTAACGGCTTGAATGACAAACAGCGCGAAGCGGTCGCCGCGCCGCGCAGCAATCTGCTGGTGCTGGCCGGAGCAGGCAGCGGTAAAACCCGCGTGCTGGTGCATCGCATCGCCTGGCTGTTGTCGGTAGAGAACTGCTCGCCTTACTCAATCATGGCGGTGACCTTCACCAACAAGGCGGCGGCGGAGATGCGCCACCGTATCGACCAGCTGATCGGTACCAGCCAGGGCGGCATGTGGATTGGTACTTTCCACGGCCTGGCGCACCGTTTACTGCGCGCGCACCACCTGGATGCCGGGCTGCCGCAGGATTTTCAGATCCTCGACAGCGAAGATCAGCTGCGTCTGCTCAAGCGCCTGATCAAAGCCATGAACCTCGACGAGAAACAGTGGCCGGCGCGTCAGGGCATGTGGTACATCAACGGCAAAAAGGACGAAGGGCTGCGGCCTAAGCACATCGAAAGCTACGGCAATCCGGTGGAGCAGACGTGGCTACGTATCTATCAGGCGTACCAGGAAGCCTGCGATCGCGCCGGGCTGGTCGACTTCGCCGAACTGCTGCTGCGGGCGCATGAGCTGTGGCTCAACAAGCCGCAGATTCTCAATCACTACCGCGAGCGCTTCAGCAATATTCTGGTGGACGAATTCCAGGACACCAACAACATTCAGTACGCGTGGATTCGCATGCTGGCTGGCGACAGCGGCCGGGTCATCATCGTTGGCGATGACGATCAGTCCATTTACGGCTGGCGCGGCGCGCAGGTGGAGAACATCCAGCGTTTCCTGCAGGATTTCCCAGGCGCGGAAACCATCCGTCTTGAGCAGAACTATCGCTCCACCAATAACATTCTGAAAGCAGCCAACGCCCTGATTGCCAACAACAATGGCCGTCTTGGGAAAGAGCTGTGGACCGATGGCAGCGACGGCGAAAAGATTTCGCTGTATTGCGCGTTCAACGAACTGGATGAAGCGCGCTTTGTCGTTAATCGCATCAAAACCTGGCATGAAAACGGCAACGCGCTGCAGGATTGCGCCATTCTCTACCGCAGCAACGCCCAGTCGCGCGTACTGGAAGAGGCGCTGCTGCAGGGCAGCATGCCGTACCGCATTTACGGCGGCATGCGCTTCTTCGAGCGCCAGGAGATCAAAGATGCGCTGGCCTATCTGCGGCTGCTGGCCAACCGCAATGACGATGCGGCATTCGAGCGCGTGGTCAACACGCCGGTGCGTGGCGTTGGCGATCGCACGCTCGACGTGGTGCGCCAGACCGCACGTGAGCAGCAGCTGACGCTGTGGCAGGCCACGCGCGCACTGCTGCAATCCAAAGCGCTGGCCGGCCGTGCCGCCTCGGCGCTGCAGCGCTTCTGCGAGCTGGTGGATGCGCTGGCAACGGAAACCGCTGAGCTGCCACTGCACGTACAGACCGATCGGGTGATTAAAGACTCCGGCCTGTGGCTGATGTACGAGCAGGAAAAGGGCGAAAAAGGCCAGGCGCGTATCGAAAACTTAGAGGAACTTGTTACCGCCACGCGCCAGTTCAGCTATCAGGACGAAGACGAAGATCTGATGCCGCTGCAGGCGTTTCTGTCGCACGCGGCGCTGGAAGCTGGCGAAGGCCAGGCGGACAAGTGGCAGGATGCGGTGCAGCTGATGACGCTGCACTCGGCGAAAGGGCTGGAGTTCAGCCAGGTGTTTATCGTCGGCATGGAAGAGGGCATGTTCCCGAGCCAGATGTCGCTGGACGAAGGCGGCCGGCTGGAGGAGGAGCGTCGCCTGGCGTATGTCGGCGTGACGCGCGCGATGGAGAAGCTGACGCTCACCTACGCCGAAACCCGTCGCCTTTATGGTAAGGAAGTGTATCACCGGCCATCGCGTTTCATTGGTGAACTGCCGGAAGAGTGCGTGGAAGAGGTGCGGCTGCGCGCCAGCGTGAGCCGGCCGGTGAGCCATCAGCGCATGGGCACACCGGTGGCGAAGAGCGACAGCGGCTTCGCGCTCGGGCAGCGCGTGCGCCACGCTAAGTTCGGCGAAGGCACCATTATCAATCTGGAAGGCAGCGGCGAGCACAGCCGTCTGCAGGTGGCCTTCCAGGGCCAGGGCATCAAGTGGCTGGTGGCGGCTTACGCCCGGCTGGAAACCGTGTAGCGCGGTTGCGCTACCTTGACGACTTTTTCGTCTCAGCGTAACATGCGCGCACTATTATCATGAGAGGACAATGCCTTGGACGCGCCCAGTCGATGCTGGCTCTATACCCTGGTTAACAGGGACAATTTCTAAGGCTACCTCTTTAACGCGGGTAGCCTTAGCGGTTATCAGCGACCTCCCTTTTTGATCCCGTCGCACGAGTCAGCACTGATTTACCCTTGAAGCGAAAGTTTCCGCGTTCAGGCTTTGCCGTGCCCGTGGTGCCAGCAGCACTGCGGTTCACCGCCTTGTCCCATGTCGTCTGCAATGGGGAGTATTGCTATGCTGAGCGCATTTAAACTGGAGCGCGATCGCCTGACGCGCATCGAGCTGGAAGACAACAACGACAAACTCAACACCTCGGTGTGGGTCGATCTGATCGAGCCGGACGACAGCGAGCGTGAGCGCGTGCAGTCAGAACTGGGGCAGAGCCTGGCAACGCGCCCCGAGCTGGAGGACATTGAGGCCTCGGCGCGTTTCTTCGAAGACGAAGACGGCCTGCACATCCACTCCTTTTTCTTTTTTGAAGATGCTGAAGATCACGCCGGCAACTCCACCGTGGCGTTTACCATCCGCGAAGATCGCCTGTACACGCTGCGCGAGCGTGAGCTGCCGGCGTTCCGCCTGTACCGCATGCGCGCGCGCAATCAGCAACTGACCGACGGCAACGCCTACGAGCTGCTGCTCGATCTGTTCGAAACCAAAATCGAGCAGCTGGCGGATGAGATCGAGAACATCTATAGCGCGCTGGAAAAACTCAGCCGCGTGATCATGGAAGGGCAGCAGGGCGAAGAGTACGACGACGCGCTGTCGCGCCTGGCGGAGCTGGAGGATATCGGCTGGAAAGTACGCCTGTGTCTGATGGATACCCAGCGTGCGCTGAACTTCCTGGTGCGTAAAGCGCGGCTGCCGGGCAATCAGCTGGAGCAGGCGCGCGAGATCCTGCGCGACATCGAATCGCTGCTGCCGCACAACGAATCACTGTTCCAGAAGGTTAACTTCCTGATGCAGGCGGCGATGGGCTTTATTAACATCGAGCAGAACCGCATCATCAAAATCTTCTCGGTGGTGTCCGTGGTGTTCCTGCCGCCGACGCTGGTGGCCTCCAGCTACGGTATGAACTTTGAGTTTATGCCGGAGCTGAAGTGGAGCTTTGGTTATCCCGGCGCGATTGGCCTGATGATTCTCGCCGGGCTGGCGCCGTATCTCTATTTCAAACGGAAGAACTGGCTGTAATCGCACAGCATTGCATCATCGCACAGAACCGTAGCGGCGCGATTCATCGCGCTTTGTCTAACGGATGCTCAGCATATTGCGTCGTGGCATTCGCGTTATTAATACGCAAACCTGAGCGCAATAAATTGCGCCGCTACAACAGCGTGCGGTCTTTTGCTGGCGCCTTACCCCTGACGCGCCAGCGCTAATCTGCTAACCTGTTGCCTCAATTCACTTTCTGATTTCCACCCTATGGCGCGTTTCTCTTTGCGGCAGCAGTGGGCGCTGCTGCTGACGGCTTCGCTGGTGCTGGGCTGCCTGCTGCAGCTATTGCACCTGCCGGCTGCACTGCTGCTCGGTCCGATGATGGTTGGCACCCTCATGGGTCTGAGCGGCGCAACCGTGCGCATCGACAAACGGCTGTTCGTGCTGGCGCAGGCGGTGCTGGGCTGCATGATCGGCCAGAGCCTGTCACCGGCGATCCTCGCGCCGTTACTCGATGACTGGCCGGTGGTGCTGGCGGTGCTGCTGCTGACGCTGGCGGCCAGCGGGCTGTCCGGTTTTCTGCTGGTGCGCTTTAGCTCGCTGCCGGGACCAACCGGCGCGTGGGGATCGTCGCCGGGCGGCGCGTCCGCAATGGTGGCAATGGCGGGCGATTTCGGTGCCGACGTGCGGCTGGTGGCGTTTATGCAATATCTGCGCGTACTGTTTGTCGCCACCGCGGCGGCCGTGGTGGCCCGCATCGGCCTCGGCAACAGCGGTGCCGCCGCCCACATTGTCTGGCTGCCGCCGCTGCACAGTGGCTTCGCGCTGACGCTGCTGGTGATGGTGGTGGGCGCGTGGCTGGGGCAGAAACTGCGTATTCCGTCCGGCGCGCTGCTGCTGCCGGCGCTGATGGGTGCCACGCTGCACGGAACAGGTGTCGCGACGCTGCAGGTGCCGGAGTGGCTGCTGGCACTGGCCTATGCGCTGATCGGCTGGAGCGTTGGCCTGCGCTTTACCCGGCCGATCTTTTTGCTGGCGCTGCGCACGCTACCGCAAATGATCGCCTCGATTATCGGCTTGATGCTGTTGTGCGGGGGGCTGGCGTGGATGCTGACGCGCGTGCTGCACGTCGATCTGATGACCGCTTATCTGGCAACCAGCCCGGGCGGGCTGGATACGGTGGCGATTATTGCTGCTGGCAGCCGGGTCGATATTGCGTTTGTTATGGCGCTGCAGACGCTGCGTCTGTTTACCATTCTGCTTACCGGCCCGGCGATGGCCCGTTTTATCTCACGCTATGCGCACGCGCGTGCGGGCTGAAAACAGCAGCGCGTCCAGAATGAAGATCGCCAGCGCCAGCCAGATGAAGCCGAAGGTCACCATTTTATCCGGCGTCAGGCTCTCACCGTAAAACAGCACCGCCAGCAGGAACATCAGCGTCGGCCCCAGATACTGAAAGAAACCGACCGTCGACAGGCGCAGGCGCGCGCAGGCGGCGGCAAACAGCATCAGCGGAATGGTGGTAATGATGCCGGCGGCGATCAGCTTGAGGTTCAGGCTGAGCGGATTAGCGCTGAGGTGGCTGGTGGCGCTGTCAGCAAAGCCAAACAGATAGATGGCCGCCAGCGGGAACAGCCACGCGGTTTCAATCAGCATACCGCTCTGTGCATCAACCTGAATCTTCTTGCGCACCAGCCCGTACAGCGCGAAGCTCAGCGCCAGGCCGAGGCCGATGATCGGCAGCGAACCGAACTGCCACAACTGCACCAGCACGCCGGTGGCCGCCAGCAGCACCGCCAGCCACTGCAGACGGCGGAAGCGCTCACGCAGAAACAGCATGCCAAACACCACGTTAATCAGTGGGTTGATAAAGTAGCCGAGGCTGGCCTCCAGCATATGCTGATTATTCACCGCCCAGATAAACAGCAGCCAGTTGCCGCCGATAGTCAGTGCGGTCAGCGCCAGCAGCAGCACTTTTTTCGGCTGCGCCAGCACGCTGCGTACCTGACGCCAGCTGCGGCTCAGGGTAATCAGCCCCAGCATAAACAGGGCCGACCAAATCACACGGTGGGTCATAATTTCCGTCGGTGGCACTTCTTTGACCAGCTTGAAATAGGCCGGTGCGATGCCCCAGATAAAGTAAGCGCCCAGCGCATAAAAAATGCCCTGACGCGTTTGTTGCGTATCCATCATCTATTCCAGAAAAGCGGCGAGAGTGGCAGGCCGCACGAAGTTAACCAATAAGATAGGTCGCAGTCGCAGTGGCGATGTAATCGCCCTGCTGATTGTGCAATTCGACGCGCGCAACCGCGACTTTATTCCCGGCGCGCAGCAGGCTGCTGGTGGCGACAAAGCGCTCGCCGCGGCCCGGGCGCAGGTAGTCGACGCGCATATCAATGGTGCCCATGCGTGACAGGCGCTGACGCAGCTCCTCTTCGCTGATGCTCTGCTGGCGCGACAGCGCATGGCTGACGCACACCAGCCCGGCGGCAACATCCAGCACTGAGGCAATCACGCCACCGTGCAGAATCTGCTGCGCGGCATTACCCACCAGCATGGTTTTATTGGCAAAGCCGAGTTCGGCGTAATCGGCTTCAAGGCGATCCAGCTCAAGGCCCAGTGCCTGATTAAACGGCATGTGATAGACAAAAATTTCGCCAATCAGCCGGCGCGCTTCCTGCTGTGTCAGCATCGGGGATGACATTTTTCCTGCCTTAAGATGTTAAAGAATTGTGTATATTATGCCGCGTTCGCGCCGCTTTCCAGTTTCAGAAATCCGCGCTAATCAACCACCGGGTTTGCGTGTAGAATGGCGTGCTTTTTGAACCGTCGCCCGACGATAACTTTTGCAGCGCTCTGGAGAATTCTATGCGTAAGCAGTACGCCTTGCTGGCCGCGGCATTTATGGTCCCTGCGCTGGCGCAGGCCGATGAAGCCACCGTGAAAGAGGTTCATGACGCACCAGCAGTGAAGGGCAGTATTATCGCTAACCTGCTGGAAAAACACGATAACCCATTCGTGCTTTATCCCTATGAAAATAACTATCTGCTTTACACCTACACCAGCGACATGAATAAAGAGGCGATTTCCTCTTACAACTGGGCAGACAAAGCGAAAAAGGATGAAGTAAAATTCCAGCTCAGCCTGGCGTTTCCGCTGTGGCGCGGCATTTTGGGTGACAACTCGGTGCTGGCCGCGTCGTATACTCAGCGCTCCTGGTGGCAGTTGTCGAACCGGGGGGCTTCATCACCGTTTCGTGAAACCAACTATGAGCCGCAGATTTTTCTCGGCTGGGCTACCGACTATTCGCTGGGCGGCTGGACATTACGCGACGTCGAGCTGGGTCTGAATCATCAGTCAAACGGCCGCAGCGATCCCACGTCACGCAGCTGGAACCGCGCTTACGCCCGTCTGATGGCGGAGAACGGCAACTTCCTGGCGGAAATCAAACCCTGGTATCGCCTGCCGGAAAGTGCCAGCAACGACGATAACCCGGACATCACCAAGTACATGGGCTACTACCGCGCGAAGCTGGGCTATATGCTCGGCGACAGCATTTTCAGCGTGGAAGGCAACTACAACTGGAATAGCGGCTACGGCGGTGCAACCTTCGCGTGGAGCTATCCGATTTCTGAACACGTGCGCTTTTACACGCAGCTGTTCAGCGGTTATGGTGAATCCCTTATTGACTATAACCATCGCCAGACGCGTCTTGGCGTCGGCGTAACGCTTAACGATCTGTTCTAACCAGTCAAAACAGGATTACCGTGGTAACATCGGCAGTGCTTAATCAGGAAATGCTGGCGCAGCAGGTATTACAGGATACCTTCGGCTATCAGCAGTTCCGTCCGGGTCAGCAAACCATCATCGAAACCGCGCTGTCAGGGCGCGACTGCCTGGTGGTGATGCCGACCGGCGGCGGCAAATCGCTGTGCTATCAAATCCCGGCGCTGGTGCGCGAAGGGCTGACGCTGGTGGTTTCGCCGCTGATTTCACTGATGAAAGATCAGGTCGATCAGCTGCTGGCAAACGGCGTGGCGGCGGCGTGCCTTAACTCGACGCAGACGCGTGAGCAGCAGCAGCAGGTGTTTGCGGACTGCCGCAGCGGCAAACTGCGGCTGCTGTACATCGCGCCGGAACGTCTGATGATGGATAACTTCCTCGACACCCTGCAGCACTGGAATCCGGTGATGCTGGCCGTCGATGAAGCGCACTGTATTTCGCAGTGGGGCCACGATTTCCGTCCGGAATATGGCGCGCTCGGTCAGCTGCGCCAGCGCATTCCGCAGCTGCCGGTGATGGCGCTGACCGCCACCGCCGATGAAGCCACGCGTAACGACATCGTGCATCTGCTGCAGATGCACGATCCGCTGATTCAGATCAGCAGTTTTGACCGTCCCAACATTCGCTACACGCTGGTGGAGAAGTTCAAGCCTACCGAGCAGCTGCTGCGCTATGTGCAGGATCAGCGCGGCAAAAGCGGCATCATCTACTGTAACAGCCGCGCCAAAGTGGAAGACACCGCTGCGCGTCTGCAGAGTCGCGGCATCAGCGTTGGCGCTTATCATGCCGGCATCGACAGCGAGCAGCGCGCACGCGTGCAGGAAGCCTTTCAGCGTGACGATTTGCAAATCGTGGTCGCGACCGTGGCGTTCGGCATGGGCATCAACAAGCCCAACGTGCGTTTTGTGGTGCACTTCGATATTCCGCGTAATATCGAATCCTACTATCAGGAGACCGGCCGCGCCGGGCGTGATGGCCTGCCGGCGGAAGCGATGATGCTGTACGACCCGGCCGACATGGCGTGGCTGCGTAAGTGTCTGGAAGAGAAAGCGCCAGGGCCGCTGCAGGATATTGAACGCCACAAACTCAACGCCATGGGCGCGTTTGCCGAGGCGCAAACCTGCCGTCGTCTGGTGCTGCTTAACTACTTTGGTGAAGGTCGCCAGCAGCCGTGCGGCAACTGCGATATCTGCCTCGATCCGCCGCGTCGCTATGACGGCCTGGTCGAAGCGCAAAAAGCGCTGTCGGGCATTTATCGTACCGGGCAGCGTTTTGGGATGAGCTATATTGTTGAAGTTTTGCGCGGCTCAACCAACCAGCGCATCCGCGATAACGGCCACGACAAACTGCCGGTGTACGGCCTCGGGCGCGAGCAGAGTCAGGAGCACTGGGTCAGCGTGCTGCGCCAGCTGATCCATCTGGGCATGGTGACGCAAAACATCGCCATGCACTCGGCGCTGCAGCTCACCGAGGCCGCGCGCCCGGTGCTGCGCGCTGAAGTGCCGCTGATGCTGGCGGTACCGCGTACCGTGACGGTGAAAAGCCGCAGCAGCGCGCCAAAAGTCTACGGCGGCAATTACGATCGCAAGCTGTTCGCCAAGCTGCGTAAGCTGCGTAAAGCCATCGCCGACGAAGAGAATATTCCGCCTTACGTGGTGTTTAACGACGCCACGCTGATTGAAATGGCAGAACAAATGCCGGTCAGCGCTTCAGAGATGCTGAGCGTGAACGGGGTCGGTCATCGCAAACTGGAGCGCTTCGGTAAGCCGTTCCTGCTGATGATCAAAGAACATCTTGATGAAGAATAAGGGAAATAAACCATGCTGATGTTATTTGCCACCGTCGCGCTGGTGCATCTGGTTGCGCTGATGAGTCCGGGACCGGACTTCTTTTTTGTCTCACAGACCGCCGCCAGCCGCTCGCGCAAAGAAGCGATGATGGGCGTGCTCGGCATTACGCTGGGGATTGTGATTTGGGCCGGTGTCGCGCTGATGGGCCTGCATCTGATCCTGGAGAAAATGGCGTGGCTGCATGAAATCATCATGGTCGGTGGCGGGCTGTATCTGCTGTGGATGGGCTGGCAGCTGCTGCGCTCGGCGCGTCAGCGTCACAAGCAACCTCATACGGAAGCGCCGGTGGTTGAGCTGCCAAAGCGTGGCATGAGCTTCCTCAAAGGGTTTCTCACCAACCTGTCTAACCCGAAAGCCATCATCTACTTCGGCAGTGTGTTTTCACTGTTCGTGGGTAACGATGTGGGCGCGATTGAGCGCTGGGGCCTGTTCCTGCTGATCGTCGGTGAAACCTTTGCCTGGTTTACCCTGGTGGCGGCGATTTTTGCCCTGCCGTGGATGCGCGATAAGTATCAGCGGATGGCGAAGTGGGTGGATGGTATGGCGGGCGTGCTGTTTGCCGGGTTTGGTATTCACCTCATCATCTCCCGATAAGATCCCGAACCGTAGCGGCGCAATTTTTTGCGCGTTTCAACTGGGCGCGATAAAGCGTGCCGCTACGATCAGTGCCAATCGTTACGCCATTTTACGTGCGCTGGCCAGCAGTGCGCCGACCGCCATAAACAAGCCACCAAACACCCGGTTCAGCAGCTTCATCTGCTTCGGACCTTTGATCCAGCCGGCAATGCGCGTCGCCAGCGTGGCGTAACCAATCATCACAATGATGTCGACCACGATGGTGGTCACGCCGAGCACCAGATACTGCATCAGCTGCGGCTGGTGCGGCACGATAAACTGCGGAAACAGCGCGGCGAGAAACACAATGCTCTTTGGATTGGTGAGATTCACCAGCAGCGCTCGCTGAAACAGACGACGACGCGGCATCGCTTTGGCCACCGCATTGAGATCGATTCCGCCCGCTGAGCGCCACTGTTGAATGCCAAGCCACACCAGATAGGCCGCGCCCGCCCATTTCAGTACCTCAAACGCCAGCACCGACTGCGAAAACAGCGCGCCCAGACCGGCGCCCACCAGCACAATATGCACGGCGAGACCCAGCTGTAATCCGGTAATTGAGGCTGCCGCACCGCGATAGCCGTGGCTGATGCCGGTGCTCATGGTGTTGATCGCGCCGGAACCGGGCGAGAGGCTGAGGATGGTCGTGGTTAACAGGTAGGTTAACCACCATTCAATGGTCATGGGTGACATTCCCTGAAGAGAGTGAAGTGTGACACAATACGCCAGAAAATCGCGCTGCGCTATTAAGTGCAGGGCCGCGTTTGACGTTTTTTCAGGGGGACGGATGCAGCAGCATAAACAGAGTTGGCTCGGACGTGAGCACGCTTTTTCAGCCTTTGCTACCGGTCCGCTGCTCGACTTCTGGCGTCAGCGTGAAGAGTGTGAATTCAGCGGCGTGGGCAATCTGACCATTCGCTATGTGCGCTTCACCTCACCGCAACACCGGCGTGTCATCCTGATTGTGCCCGGACGCATTGAAAGCTACATCAAATACCCCGAGCTGGCCTATGACCTGTTCCACTGCGGCTACGATGTGGTGATTATCGACCATCGCGGTCAGGGGCGTTCAGACCGGCTGCTGGCCGATTCGCATCGCGGTCACGTGGTGGAGTTCAGCGATTATGTCGACGATCTGGAAACGCTGTATCTGAAAGAGATCGTCAGCCATCACTATCAGCAGCGCTACGTGCTGGCGCACTCGATGGGCGGCGCAATTGTGGCGCTGTTCCTGGCGCGTCAGCCGCAGGCCTTCCACGCGGCGGTGTTTTGTGCGCCGATGTTTGGTATCGTGCTGCCGCTGCCGCCGTTTCTGGCGCACCGTATTCTCGACTGGGCGGAAAAGCTGCCCGCGCTGCGCGACGGCTACGCGCTGGGCACCGGACGCTGGCGCGCCAGCCCGTTTGGCATTAACCGGCTGACGCACAGTCGCGAACGTTATCGTCGCAATCTGCGCTTTTACGCCGACGATCCGGCGATTCGCGTCGGCGGCCCGACCTATCACTGGGTGCGGGAAGGGATTCAGGCCGGACGCCATATCCTTAATCAGGTGGCGCAGATTACGACACCGATTCTGCTGCTGCAGGCCAGTGAAGACGACGTGGTGGATAACCGCGCGCAGGATCTGTTCTGTGAGGCCATGGCGGCAGCGGGACATGCGGTGGAAGGCACCACGCCTTACATCATTCAGGGCGCGCGTCACGAGATCCTGTTTGAAACAGACGCCATGCGCGCCGAAGCGCTCAATGCGGTGGTCGACTTTTATCAGCGCCACCGTGACTAATGTATTCTTAGACATCAATACCAGAGGCCTACATGTACCACATCGTTGCATCCGACCTGGATGGCACGCTGCTTTCTCCGCAACATCGTCTGACGCCGTTTGCCCGCACCACGCTGCAGGAACTGGTGGCGCGCGATGTGCATTTTATCTTTGCCACCGGACGCCACTACATCGACGTCGGTCAGATGCGCGATAAGCTCGGCATTCCGGCGTATATGATCACCTCAAACGGCGCGCGCGTGCATAACGCCGACGGCGAACTGGTGTTCAGCCATAATCTGGACAGCGATATCGCCAGCGAGCTGTATGGCCTGAAGTATCACGATGAGAAAATCCTGACGCACGTTTACCGCGACGATGAGTGGCACATCAGCCGCCATAATCCGCAGGAAGCGGAGTTTTTCCAGGAATCGGTGTTCACCTATCAGGTGTATCAGCCCGGCATGCTGGCCACCGACGGCATCAGCAAAGTGTTCTTCACCTGCGACGATCCGGAGCATCTGGTTCCGCTGGAACAGGCGATTGAAGCGCGCTGGGGTGACCGGGTTAATGTCAGTTTCTCGCTGCCCACCTGTCTGGAAGTAATGGCTGGCGGCGTCTCGAAAGGGCACGCGCTGGAAGCCGTGGCGAAACAGCTTGGCTATTCGCTGAAAGAGTGCATCGCGTTTGGCGACGGCATGAATGATGTCGAGATGCTGAGTATGGCGGGCAAAGGCTGCATCATGCGTAACGCTCATCAGCGCCTGAAAGATACCCTGCCGACGCTGGAAGTGATTGGCAGCAACGCCGACGACGCGGTGCCGCAGACGCTGCGTAAGTTGTTCCTGGCCTGAATAAAACGGGCCGGTATGCACCGGCCCGCTCAGATTATGCCTGCTGCTGCTTGTGGCGATGCTCGCTGACCATGGTCAGCAGCAGTAACACCACCGCCAGCACCGATCCGACAATCATCACTAAGAAACCGCCGTCCCAGCCGAAGAAATCCACGGTGTAACCGACAATCGCACTGGCTGCCACCGATCCGCCGAGATAGCCGAACAGACCGGTAAAGCCTGCCGCAGTACCGGCCGCTTTTTTCGGTGCCAGCTCCAGCGCGTGCAGACCAATCAGCATCACCGGACCGTAGATCAGGAAGCCAATGACGATCATGCAGATCATATCCACGCCCGGATTACCCGGTGGGTTCAGCCAGTAAATGATGGTGGCGATGGTCACCAGCGTCATGAAAAACACCCCGGTGGCACCGCGATTGCCGCGGAATACCTTGTCCGACATCCAGCCGCACAGCAGCGTGCCCGGAATCCCGGCGTATTCGTACAGGAAATAGGCCCACGAGGATTTATCCAGCGTGAAGTGCTTCACCTCTTTCAGATAGGTCGGTGACCAGTCGAGAATGCCGTAGCGCAGCAGATATACGAACACGTTGGCCAGTGCGATGTACCACAGCAGCTTATTCGGCAGCACGTACTGCATGAAAATCTGCTTCGCCGTCAGCTCCTGTTCGTGGTTCTCGCTGTAATCCGGCGGATAGTCATTCTTCCATGCCTCAATCGGCGGTAGCCCGCACGACTGCGGCGTATCGCGCATCAGCGCAAAAGCGATGATGGCGACGAGGATGGCACCAAACGCCGGCATATAGAGCGCGGCTTTCCAGTCGTTAAACCACGCCATGCCGAGCAGGAACAGCAGCGGAGGAATACCGCCACCCACGTTGTGCGCGCAGTTCCATACCGACACAATGCCGCCGCGCTCTTTCTGCGACCACCAGTGCACCATGGTGCGTCCGCACGGTGGCCAGCCCATGCCCTGGAACCAGCCACACAGAAACAGCAGCACGAACATCACCATGATGCTCGAGGTTGCCCACGGCACGAAGCCCATCACCAGCATCACGGCGGCGGCGAGAATCAGGCCGGCGGGTAAAAAGACCCGCGGGTTGGAGCGATCCGAGACCGATCCCATGATGAATTTGGAAAAACCGTAGGCGATGGAGATGCCGGAGAGGGCAAAGCCAAGGTCGCCGCGGGAAAAGCCTTGTTCGACCAGGTAAGGCATCGCCAGCGCAAAGTTTTTGCGCACCAGATAATAGGCGGCGTAGCCAAAGAAAATGCCGAAGAAGATCTGCCAGCGCAGACGACGATAGAGCGGATCGACGCGATCATCCGCCACCTGGGGCTGGTGTGGTGCAGGTTTAAAAATACTCAACATCAGAATGGCCCTCCAAGGGCGCAATATAGTTATCGATTCCCAGCAGGTTGGGGCAAAAAAAGTACGACAGCGAACAGAAAGCAACCTTTCCATTTCGCGCACAGAATAGTGATGGTTACGCGCAGTTACTGTGACGTGTGACACATATGTTACAGTTTTATGACAATAAAGAGCGATATAAACCAGTAAATGTTGGATTTCGCGCATTTCTGTCAGAGAAAACGGCGCGCTGCCTCATAAAAATCGCCGCCCGTCGGTCAACCCGCCATGCGGACGCGTGCCTGCTGACCGGGCAGGGAAGATGCGATCGTGTTTAATTTCATCACATGTCAACCAGATTATCCCGCCAGCGCGCTGTAGTTTGTTTACACTAGCGCCAGTGTTGAACTTTAGGATACATAACCGTGCTGTTGCTGATCGTTACCACCATTCTGTGGGCTTTTTCTTTTAGTTTAATCGGGGAGTATCTGGCGGGGCAGGTGGATACCTGGTTCTCGGTGCTGATGCGTTTAGGCCTGGCGGCGCTGGTCTTTCTGCCGTTTCTGCGCTGGCGCGGTTACCGCGCCTCAACGTTACTGCTCTATATGCTGGTGGGCATGCTGCAATTAGGCATCATGTATCTGATCAGTTTCGAGGCTTATCTCTATCTCAGCGTGCCGGAATTCCTGCTGTTTACGGTGATGACGCCGCTATATGTCACGCTGATTTATGACCTGCTCAGCAAGCGCCCGCTGCGCATTGGCTATGCTTTCAGCGCGCTGCTGGCGGTGCTCGGTGCGGCCATTATCCGCTACGACAAAGTCAGCGATGATTTCTGGTTCGGACTGCTGCTGGTGCAGGCGGCTAACATCTGCTTTGCGATTGGCATGGTGGGCTATAAGCGCCTGCAGGAAGTCCGCCCGATGCCGCAGCACACCGCGTTCTCGTGGTTCTATCTCGGCGCAGTGCTGATCGCGGTGATCGCCTGGTGCATCTGGGGCAATCCGCACAAGCTGCCGACCACCACGCTGCAGTGGGGCGTGCTGGTGTGGCTGGGCGTGGTCGCGTCCGGGCTGGGTTACTTCATGTGGAACTACGGCGCGACCCAGGTCGATGCCGGGACGCTGGGCATTATGAACAACATGCACGTGCCGGCAGGATTACTGGTGAATTTGGCGATCTGGCAGGAGAAGCCGCACTGGCCGAGCTTTATCGCCGGGGCGATAGTGATTTTTGCGTCCCTGTACGTGCATAAACGCTGGGTACTGGGACACACGGCCAAAAGCAGCAGTTCAGGCGCTTAGCTTTTTTTCGCGGGTGTAGATGGCCGCTGAATCAGCGTTAAACCTTTCAGGAAGTTACGCAGAATCTGGTCACCGCACTCGCGATAATTTTTATGATCCGGGTTGCGGAAAATCGCGCCGATTTCAGCCTGTGACACCTTGAAGTTAGCCTTCAATAAGATATCCGGGATATCGGTGGTTTTCAGCGCGAAGGCGATGCGTAACTTCTTGAGAAAGATATTATTGTTCATGCGGCGCTCAACCGACGGGGCCGGCGCGTCTTCGCTTTTGCCGCGACGGTAGAAAATCAGACCGTTGAGGAAGTAGCCCATCAGCACATCCGGCAGTTTACGAAACGCCTCATCGTCATCTTTCTTCAGCCACGCCTGCACATCTTCACGCGGTACTTCACTGCCCGCCAGCGCAAAAATCTCCACCACTTTGCTGTCGCTCAAATCCAGCATATAGCGCACGCTGCGCAGCACATCGTTATTGGTCATGGTGAAACTCTCCGGTAGCGGTTAAGGCGGCGCATTATAGAGCAGGCAGGGCAGGGATAACAGCACGGGCGACATTGGCCGCCCGCGGCATCAGGACGAGACCGGCTGCAGGGAACCGGGGCGCGAGGCATCGCGCACATAAGGCAGGTGTTCGCAGGCGTGCTGACGGGCAAAGCGCACAAAGGCCTCCAGCACCGGCTGCCGCTGCTCGCCATCGCGCATCGCCGCGTATAAACGGCTCCACAACCCGTCGCCCAGCGTGCGCGTCACCACCAGCCCCTGGTGCTCAAAGCTCTCTACCACCCAGTGCGGCAGCGCGGCAATGCCCATGCCGGCTGACACCATCTGGATCAGCAACAGTGTATTATCCACGCTCTTCAGCGCCGGGCTGACGCCGGCTGGCTGTAAGAAGTTACGCCACACGTCCAGCCGCTGACGCTGTACCGGATAGATCATCAGCACCTCATCGGCCAAATCTTCCGGCGTGATGTGAGCCAGCTGCGCCAGGCGGTGATCCGGCGCCAGCACCAGCCGCACCTCAAAATCAAACATCGGCGCATAGAACAAACCGCTGCGCGGCAGAATATCGGACGTCAGCACCACGTCCAGTTCACCCTGCTGCAGCGCCGGCTGCGGATCAAAGGTCACGCCGGATTTGAAGTCCATCACTACCTGCGGCCAGCTCTGACGGAAATTGTTCAGGGCCGGCGTCAGCCACTGGATGCAGCTGTGGCATTCGATAGCGATGCGCAACGTGGTCTGATGCGGCTCATGACAGGCCTGCAGCGCCTGCTGAATCTGCGGCAGAATCTGCTCCGCCAGCTGCAACAGAATCTCTCCCTGCGGCGTAAAACGGAGCGGCTGGCTCTTACGCACGAACAGCCGGAAGCCCAGCCGCTGTTCCAGGTCGCTGAACTGGTGAGACAACGCCGATTGCGTCTGATGAAGCTGAGCGGCGGCGGCAGCCAGCGAGCCGGTGTGCCGTAACGCCTGCAGCGTCCGCAGGTGTTTGAGTTCGATCATGAGAGTCCTTCACATCGAGATTGAACAAATTGCGCTTGAGACACATACAGTACCCGCAGATTATAGCGGTGTAAACATCTGGACGGCTAAACATCTCAGTCAGACGCGACGGCCACTTTACCTTTGTCCAGCTAATACGCTCAGCGCACGGCAGGATTGCCCGCTGGATGAACGTAAATCGGTTGCTGCGACTGTCGCACAGCGAACAACTTCTGGAGAATCTCACATGACCATTCTGAACCATACTCTCGGTTTCCCTCGCGTCGGACTGCGCCGCGAACTGAAAAAAGCGCAGGAAAGCTACTGGGCCGGGAACAGCTCACAGGACGAACTGCTGGCGGTGGGTCGTGAACTGCGCGCCCGTCACTGGCAGCAGCAGAAAGACGCCGGTGTTGATCTGCTGCCGGTCGGCGATTTTGCCTGGTACGATCACGTACTGACCACCAGCCTGCTGCTCGGTAACGTACCGGCACGGCACCAGAATAAAGACGGCTCGATTGACCTCGACACCCTGTTCCGCATCGGCCGCGGTCGGGCGCCCAGCGGCGAGCCTGCGGCGGCGGCAGAGATGACCAAATGGTTTAACACCAACTATCACTATATCGTGCCGGAATTTACCCAGGGTCAGCAGTTCCGTCTCAGCTGGACGCAACTGCTGGACGAGGTGGATGAAGCGCTGGCGCTCGGCCACACCATCAAACCGGTGCTGCTGGGGCCGGTGACCTATTTGTGGCTGGGTAAGGTGAAAGGTGACGCCTTTGACCGCCTGTCGCTGCTGCAGGCCATTCTGCCGGTGTACCGTCAGGTGCTGGCTGAACTGCGTCAGCGCGGCATCGAATGGGTGCAGATTGATGAGCCGGCGCTGGCGCTGGAACTGCCGCAGGCGTGGCGCGAGGCGTTTAAACCGGCGTACGACGCGCTACAGGGCGAAGTGAAACTGCTGCTGACCACCTACTTTGACAGCATTGGTCAGAATCTTGATGTCATCAAAACGCTGCCGGTGCAGGGCCTGCACGTGGACCTGGTGCACGGCAAAGACGACCTTGAGCAACTCAACCAGCAGATCCCGGCGGACTGGCTGCTGTCGCTGGGGGTGATCAATGGCCGTAACGTCTGGCGCGCCGATCTCACCCGCTGGTTTGAGCGCCTGCAGCCGCTGACCGGCCAGCGTCAACAGCTGTGGATCGGTTCCTCCTGCTCACTGCTGCACAGCCCCATTGACCTGAGCGTGGAAACCCGCCTCGACGACGAGATAAAAAGCTGGTTCGCCTTTGCGTTACAGAAGTGCACGGAGCTGTCGCTGCTGAGTCAGGCGCTGAACCAGCACGATGCCGCTGCGCTGCACGCCTGGAGCGCGCCGATTCGTGCCCGGGCAAATTCTGCTCGCGTGCATAATCCCGCCGTGGCGCAGCGTCTGGCGCAAGTCCAGGCCAGAGACACTGAGCGCAACAGCAGCTACACCGTGCGTGCTCAGGCGCAGCGTCAGCGCTTTAACCTGCCGGCGTGGCCCACCACCACCATCGGTTCTTTCCCGCAGACCACCGAGATTCGCGGCCTGCGCCTCGACTTCAAAAAAGGCAACATTGACGGCGGCCACTACCGCACCGGTATCGCGGAACACATCCGACAGGCGATTGCGGAGCAGGAGCGTCTGGGGCTCGACGTGCTGGTGCATGGCGAAGCCGAGCGTAACGACATGGTGGAGTACTTCGGCGAAAACCTCGACGGCTTTGTTTTCACCCAGAACGGCTGGGTTCAGAGCTACGGCTCGCGCTGTGTTAAGCCGCCGGTGATCATCGGGGACGTCAGCCGCCCGCAGCCGATTACCGTCGAGTGGGCAAAGTATGCGCAGTCGCTGACCGACAAACCGGTGAAGGGCATGCTGACCGGACCGGTCACCATCCTGTGCTGGTCGTTCCCGCGGGAAGACGTGACCCGCGAAACCATCGCTAAACAGATTGCGCTGGCGCTGCGCGACGAAGTGCAGGACCTGGAAAAAGCCGGTATCGGCATCATTCAGATTGACGAACCGGCGCTGCGTGAAGGCTTGCCGCTGCATCAGTCTGACTGGGCAGCCTATCTGCGCTGGGCGGTGGACGCGTTCCGCCTTAACGCCGCGGTGGCGCAGGACGAGACGCAGATTCACACCCACATGTGTTATTGCGAGTTCAACGACATCATGGATTCGATTGCCGCGCTGGACGCCGACGTGATCACTATCGAAACCTCACGTTCTGATATGGATCTGCTGGATGCGTTTAAAGCGTTTGAATATCCCAATGAAATCGGGCCGGGCGTGTATGACATCCACTCACCCAACGTACCGAGCGTGGAGTGGATGGAAGATCTGCTGCGCAAAGCGGCGCAGAGTATTCCGCAGCAGCGCCTGTGGGTGAACCCGGACTGTGGCCTGAAAACGCGCGGCTGGAGTGAAACGCGTCAGGCGCTGGCCAACATGGTGAAAGCGGCGCAGAAGCTGCGCGCCGAAACCGTTTGATGGCAGGATAATACGTTGTGTTGTTGAGTTGGGGCGCGCTGGCGCCCCTTTTTTTATTCCGCGTTTGGCGCGACGCCATACTGCTTAAACCACGCCAGCATGCGCTGCCAGCCATCCTGTGCGGAATCGGCGTGGTAGCTCGGACGATAGTCGGCGTTGAAGGCGTGGCCAGCTTCCGGATACACCACAATCTCGGCTTTGGCATTGGCCGCGTGCAGGGCCTGGCGCATCTTATCGATACTCTCCAGTGGAATGCTTTCATCCTGGCCGCCATACAGGCCCAGCACCGGTGCATTCAAATCCACTGCAATATCAATAGGATGTTTCTGCTGCTTCAGCGTTTTCTCGCCCTCCAGGCGACCGTACCAGGCGGCGGCGGCGCGCACCTGCGGATTATGGGCGGCAAACAGCCAGCTGATGCGACCGCCCCAGCAGAAACCGGTGATCGCCAGACGACGGATATCGCCGCCGTGGCGCGCCGCCCAGTTGGCCACGTGGTCGAGATCCGACAGTACCTGCGAATCCGATACTTTGCTCACCAGCTCTTTGAACAGGGTGGGGATATCGTTGTAATCGTTGGGATCGCCTTCGCGGAAATAGAGCTCCGGCGCCACGGCGAGATAGCCTTCCAGTGCCAGACGGCGGCACAGATCGCGGATGTGCTCGTGCACGCCGAAAATTTCCTGCACCACCAGCACGACCGGCAGCGTGCCTCTAAACTGTTGCGGACGAGCATAATAAGCCGGCAGGTTCTCACCCTGGCTCGGCACGGACGTCTCGCCCGCGTGAATGGCATCGCTGGCGGTAATGATGGTGCTGGCTGCGGTGGGCTGCACCGCTGGCGCAAAGCCGTCGGTGGCGGATTTTTGTGCCATATTGTCTTCGGTTTTCATGGTTCTCTCCGTGCTAGCAAGTGCGCAATCACGTAACTATAGCCTGGCCTTACGGCAAGGCTGGCGTAGGGTACGGGGGATGGTTAACCTGGTCTGCTTCTCTATTAACACTGCCTTTTACGGTTACACAGCACCGCTTGTAGCAATTCAGCGCAGCAGACCGCTAATATGTGATTAGAGTCACACAATATTTTTAGTTCAATGTAACTTTCATTATTGATAGTGAATTCAGTCACATATTTATCCGGGCCGCTGACGTAAAGTGGCGCGCTTATTCCCCTTATCTTCCAGGAGTCTGATATGGCCCAGTCTGACGTTTTCCACCTTGGCATCACCAAAGCCGATTTGAAAGGAGCCACGCTGGCGATTGTTCCTGGCGATCCGGAGCGCGTGAAGAAAATCGCGGCGCTGATGGAGAATCCACAGCACCTCGCGTCGCACCGTGAATTCACCACCTGGCTGGCGGAGATCGACGGCAAACCGGTGGTCGTCTGTTCCACCGGTATTGGCGGTCCGTCCACTTCTATCGCCGTTGAAGAGCTGGCGCAGCTGGGCGTGCGTACCTTCCTGCGTGTGGGTACCACCGGCGCGATTCAGCCACACATCAACGTGGGTGATGTGCTGGTGACCACCGCCTCGGTCCGTCTGGACGGTGCCAGCCTGCACTTTGCGCCGATGGAATTCCCAGCGGTGGCTGATTTCGCCTGCACCACCGCGCTGGTGGCCGCGGCAGAAGCCTGCGGTGCGACCACGCATATTGGTGTCACTGCCTCGTCAGACACCTTCTATCCTGGCCAGGAGCGCTACGACACCTTCTCCGGACGCGTAGTGAGCCGCTTCCAGGGCTCGATGAAAGAGTGGCAGCAAATGGGCGTACTTAACTATGAAATGGAATCCGCTACACTGTTAACCATGTGCGCCAGTCAGGGACTGCGTGCCGGCATGGTGGCTGGCGTCATCGTGAATCGCACGCAAAAAGAGATCCCGGATGCGGCCACTATGAAGCAGACAGAAAGCGATGCGGTGAAAATTGTGGTGGATGCCGCGCGTCGCTTACTTTAGCGCGCCAGTCAGGGAATGATTTCGAGACCAGGCTTATAGGGAGCTCAGCAATTGCCTGATTAGAATGCGCGCAATTTCAGCCGATTCTGAGAAATTTCCTATGCGCAAAACGATCTCTGTCCCACGTCCGGGTTTTACCAGCCGCCCTGCTGCAATGCAGGCCCGCGTTGAGAGTGCCGCCGCGCGGTTTCGTCAGGCAATGGCCGCGTCAGATTATCCTCTGGCGCGCCAGTGCTGCGAAGAAGTGCTGCGCGTCATGCCTAACCAGATGCAGGTGCTCAGCGACTACGCGCTGACGCTGATGCGCGTCGGCGAACATAAAAAATCCTACAAGATTTACCAGAAAATCTATCAGGCACCGGCGGCGCAGCGCGCGCAGGCGTCGGAAACCTGGCTGGATGGCCTGACGGAAGTGTGTGGCTGGCTGGATAAGACAGATGAAGTGGCGCGTTATGGCCTGGAATCGCTCACCCAATCCGACATGCGTTTCAGTCAGGGCGCGAAAGCGACTTTTCCCGCACCGGCGCCTGCGCCGATTAACCGCAGCAATCCGGCAGAAAATATCATCTCCTTCAGTCTGTATGGCGGTCAGCCGCGCTATTGCGAAACCCTGATCAAAAACGTTGAGGTGGCGCGTGAGCTCTATCCGGACTGGATGTGCCGCATCTATCTCGACGATAGCGTGCCGCAGCACGTGTGGCAGCGCCTGACCCAGCCAAACACCCAACTGGTGGATATGTCGCAGGAGAAAACCATTTTCCCTACGCTGTGGCGCTTTCTGGTGATGGACGATGTCAGCGTAAAACGCTACATCGTGCGGGATGCGGATTCGCTGCTGTCAGAGCGCGAAGTCGCGGCCGTCGACGCCTGGCTGGCTTCGCCATTCTGGTTCCACCACATGCGCGATTATTATTCGCACACCGAGCTGTTACTGGCCGGCATGTGGGGCGGCTGTCACGGCGTGTTTCACAACGTGGAGCAGCAGATGCGCGACTTTATCGCGCAGTATGACGGCAGCGAGCGCTTTACCGACCAGTACTTCCTCAAGGTAGCGCTGTGGCCGACGGTACGCGACAGCATCCTCAATCACGACGATATCTTTCACTTCCACCACGCGCAGCCGTGGCCGGCGCATGCGCCGATTCGCTGGCAGACCGACAGCTTCCACGTCGGCAGCAACGCCGGTTTCGCCAGCATGGCCGGCAAAGTGGCTAACGCTGAAAATGGCCAGCAGCAGGTGGAGCTGACCTACGGCGGCAACAGCTGGTGCTATCCGGCGAAGGTGAAAAGCGACAGCGAATGGGTGCTGCCGATGCCGTTTTTCCTGATTGATGCCTGGAAAGCCGGCGACCTGACCGTACGCGCCCTGTAGTTGCCCGGACGGAGCCTATCGCGCCCGCGATAAAATCCGCGGGTTGCCATGAATGTTCTGGACATTCATACAGTGGCGCTCTACCTTCTCCTCAGCGAGACGATCCGCGGGGGGATTATGGATCAGCAACTTATCATCAGCGGCGCGCTGGCGCTGGCCGGTTTGGGCATTGGCTGGATTATTGCCCAGCTGCGCGCCGGCCATCAGCACGCCAGCTTCACCACCGAACGCCGCCTGCTGGAACAGGCGCAGCAGCGTCAGCAGCAGCAGCTGGAACAGCTGCAACAGCAACTGCAGCAGCGCGAACAGGAGCTGCGCCAGCTACACGGCACGCTAAGCGGCGCGCAGGAGCGCCTGCAGCAGCTGGATTACTGGCGGGCCGAGAGTGAACAGCTCAGCCGCGAGTTGCGTAATCAGCTGGAAGTTAACAGCGCGCAGGAAGCCGAACTGCGGGAAGTCACCATTCGATTAGAAGAGACGCGTTTCGCCGCTGAGGAGAAGCAGCGTCTGCTGACCAACAGCGAACAGCGCCTGAGTGCGCAGTTTGAAAACCTCGCCAACCGAATCTTCGAAAACAGCGGAAAACGCGTCGACGAGCAGAACCGGCAGAGCCTCAACAGCCTGATCGGCCCGCTGCGCGAACAGCTGGACGGCTTCCGCCGCCAGGTCAACGACAGCTTCGGCCAGGAAGCGCGTGAACGCCACACGCTGGCGCATGAGATTCGTCAGCTGCAGCAGCTCAACGCGCAGATGGCGCAGGAAGCGATCAACCTCACCAAAGCGCTGAAGGGCGACAATAAAATTCAGGGCAACTGGGGCGAAGTGGTGCTCAGCCGGGTGCTGGAGGCCTCAGGTCTGCGCGAAGGCTACGAGTACCAGACTCAGGTCAGCGTGCAGCTGGAGCAGCAGGGCCGTATGCAACCGGATGTGATTGTGCGTCTGCCGCAGGGTAAAGATGTGGTAATTGACGCCAAAATGACGCTGATTGCCTATGAGCGCTACTTCAACGCCGACGATGAGCTGACGCGCGAACAGGCGATTCAGGAGCACATCAACGCGGTGCGCGGGCATATCCGGCTGCTGGGGCGTAAAGATTATCAACAATTGCCCGGTTTACGCTCGCTGGATTATGTGCTGATGTTTATTCCGGTCGAACCGGCGTTTCTGCTGGCGATCGATCGTCAGCCGGAGCTGATCAGCGAAGCGCTGCAGCAAAACATTATGCTGGTCAGCCCGACCACGCTGCTGGTGGCGCTGCGCACCATTAATAACCTGTGGCGCTATGAGCATCAGAGCCGTAATGCCCAGCGCATCGCCGACCGCGCTGCGCGCTTGTACGATAAGATGCGGCTGTTTGTCGATGATATGAGCGGCATCGGGCATAGCCTCGACAAAGCGCAGCAGAGTTATCAGCTAGCGATGAAAAAGCTGGCACAGGGGCGCGGCAATCTGATCGCCCAGAGCGAGTCGTTTCGTGCGCTTGGCGTGGAGATCAAACGGCCCATCAACCCGCAACTGGCAGAGCAGGCGCAGCCCGACGCGGCGGATGATACATGGGCCGATGATAGCGAGCCCGCTGAAAATGCGGCAGATTCTTCCGCCGCTTCCCTGCGCCGCATTAACGAATAACACGCCGGTGGCGTGCTCGGATCGCCCGACTCTGATACACTTCGGGAAGTATTGTTTGTGGAACAGGTAAAACCGATGGCAGATGAATCACAGCAGGAAACTACCCATTTTGGCTTTCAGACCGTCGCCAAAAGTGAAAAGGCCGATAAAGTCGCGGACGTGTTTCACTCCGTCGCGGCGAAATATGACCTGATGAACGATCTGATGTCGTTCGGCATCCATCGCGTCTGGAAGCGTTTTACCATCGACAGCAGCGGCGTGCGCCGCGGTCAGCGCGTCCTGGATCTGGCCGGCGGTACCGGCGATCTGACGGCAAAATTCTCGCGCCTGGTCGGTGAAACCGGTCAGGTGGTGCTGGCGGACATCAACAGCTCAATGCTGAAGATGGGACGCGAAAAGCTGCGCAATCTCGGCGTAACCGGCAACGTCAGCTACGTGCAGGCTAACGCAGAAGCGCTGCCGTTCCCGGATAACTATTTCGACTGCATCACCATCTCCTTCGGCCTGCGTAACGTGACCGAAAAAGAGAAGGCGCTGGCGTCGATGTTCCGCGTGCTCAAGCCGGGCGGCCGTCTGCTGGTGCTGGAGTTCTCTAAACCGGTTTTCGATCCGCTGAGCAAAGCCTACGACACTTACTCTTTCCACATTCTGCCGCGCATCGGCCAGCTGGTGGCAAAAGACGCGGAGAGCTATCGCTACCTGGCGGAGTCGATTCGTATGCATCCGGATCAGGAAACCCTGAAGGCGATGATGAACGACGCTGGCTTTGAAAATACCAGCTACTACAACATGACCGGCGGCATTGTGGCGCTGCATCGTGGCTTTAAGTTCTGATTAATCATGACTTTTACCCCTCTCATCACCGGCGGTCTTGAGACCGCCCTGAACCGTGTGTTGTACCACGATCGCAGCCTGAAAACCGCACGCCAGCGTCTGGCCGGCAAAGTCCTGCTGCTGCGCCTGCAGGAGCTGGATTTTCCGCTGGTGCTGGTGTTCAGTGAAAACCAGCTGGATGTGCTGAGTGACTGGCAGGACCGCAGCGACTGCAGCGTCAGCCTGCGTTTCAGCACGCTGCCTAAGCTGCGCGATCGTCAGCAGCTGACCAGCCTGATTCGCAGCGGTGAGCTGGACGTGGAAGGCGATCTGCAGGTGGTACAGCAATTCTCCGCGCTGATGGATCTGGCTGAACTCGACCCGGCGGAATATCTCGCGCCGTGGGTGGGCGACATCGCGGCACAGGGCATCAGCCAGGCCGCTCAGCGTGCGCTGGCCCAGCTCAGACAGCAGGTCACCCGCCGTCAGGATTATCTGGGGCAGGTGCTGACCGAAGAGTGGCGCGTGGCACCGGGGGCGCTGGAGCAGGCGTGGTTTTGTGAGGAGGTAGAAGCGATGGAACGTGCGCTTAATGCGTTTGAGGCGCGTTTGGCACAGCTGGAGGCGAAATGACGCTGGGAGAAATTCGGCGCTTATACTTCATTATCAAAGTTTTTCTGACCTACGGGCTGGATGAACTTATTCCGCATATGCGCATTACGCTGCCGCTGCGGCTGTGGCGACGCTGTGTTTTCTGGATCCCCAACCGGCACAAAGAAGCTGAGATGGGCATCCGTCTGCGTCTGGCCATGGAGCAGCTCGGTCCGGTTTGGATCAAGTTCGGTCAGATGCTCTCGACGCGCCGCGACCTGTTCCCGCCGAAAATTGCCGATGAGCTGGCGATTCTGCAGGACCGTGTGGCGCCGTTCGACGGCGTGAAAGCCAAAGCGCAGATTGAGCGTTCGATTGGCGGCCCGGTGGAAACCTGGTTCGACGACTTCGATATCAAACCGCTGGCATCGGCTTCGATCGCCCAGGTGCATACCGCGACGCTGAAATCCAACGGCCGCGAAGTGGTGATCAAAGTGATTCGCCCGGATATCCTGCCGGTGATCAAAGCTGACATGAAGCTGATTTACCGCCTGGCGCGCTGGGTGCCACGTCTGCTGCCGGACGGTCGCCGTCTGCGTCCGATGGAAGTGGTGCGCGACTACGAAAAAACGCTGATTGATGAACTCAATCTGCTGCGTGAAGCTGCCAATGCGATTCAGCTGCGCCGCAACTTCGACCAGAGCCGCATGCTGTACGTGCCGGAAGTGTTCTCCGACTACTGCAGCGAAACCATGCTGGTAATGGAGCGCATTTACGGCATTCCTATCTCCGACGTTGCCACGCTGGAGCAGCACGGCGTCAACATGAAGCTGCTGGCCGAACGCGGCGTGCAGGTGTTCTTCACCCAGGTGTTCCGCGACAGCTTCTTCCACGCCGATATGCATCCCGGCAACATCTTCGTCAGCTACGAGCATCCGGAAGATCCGCAGTACATCGGCATTGACTGCGGCATCGTTGGCTCGCTGAACAAAGAAGATAAGCGCTACCTGGCGGAAAACTTCATCGCCTTCTTCAACCGCGACTACCGCAAAGTGGCCGAGCTGCACGTCGACTCGGGCTGGGTACCGCCGGATACCAATGTGGAAGATTTTGAGTTCGCGATCCGTACCGTGTGCGAGCCGATTTTCGAAAAGCCGCTGGCGGAAATCTCCTTTGGTCACGTGCTGCTCAATCTGTTCAACACCGCGCGCCGTTTCAATATGGAAGTGCAGCCGCAGCTGGTGCTGCTGCAGAAAACCCTGCTGTACATCGAGGGCATCGGCCGTCAGCTCTATCCGCAGCTCGATCTGTGGAAAACCGCCAAGCCGTTCCTGGAGGACTGGATTAAGGATCAGATTGGCATTCCGGCCATCCTGCGGGCGGTGAAAGAGAAGGCGCCGTTCTGGGCGGAGAAACTGCCGGAGCTGCCGGAGCTTTTTTACGACAGTATGCGCCAGCACAAGTTATTGCAGCACAGTGTCGATAAACTCGTCACCGATTTGAACGCGCAGCGCACCCGTCATCATCAGGCACGTTATCTGTTTGGCGTCGGGGCTACACTGTTATTAAGTGGCACCGCCGTGCTGTTGAGCCGGCCTGACTGGGACTTCTTCCCGGCGCTGTTAATGGCCGCCGGCATCGTCACCTGGCTCATCGGCTGGCGCAAGACAAACTGATTGTCTGCCTGGTGCAAATCGCGTAATGTCGCAGGCTTAAGTCCGGGTAAAAACGGACTTTCTGTGCGTTACAGTTAACCGTTTTTCACAGAATATTAGAGGCATATCTCATGGGCGGTATCAGTATTTGGCAATTGTTAATCATTGCCGTCATTGTTGTACTTCTGTTCGGTACCAATAAGCTTCGTAACCTGGGTTCGGATTTAGGCTCTTCCATTCGCGGCTTCAAAAAAGCCATGAGCGATGAAGACGAGAAAAAGGATCAACCGAAAGAGCAGGACGCTGACTTCAACGCCAAACTGGCAGACAAACAGCACACCCCGGCGAGCAAAGACGACGCCCGGGACAAGTAAGGTAAAACTGTGTTCGATATTGGTTTTAGTGAACTGGTATTGGTGTTCGTGATCGGGCTGATTGTACTGGGCCCGCAGCGCTTACCGGTTGCGGTGAAAACCGTTGTTGGCTGGATCCGGGCCATTCGCTCGCTGGCTGCTAATGTGCAGAACGAACTGGCCCAGGAGCTGAAACTGCAGGAGCTGCAGGACAGCCTGAAAAAGGTCGAAGAGGCAGGACGCGGCACGCTGTCGCCGGAGCTGAAGCAATCCATGGAAGAGCTGCGTAAAACCGCGGACTCCATGAAGCGCTCGGTGCAGCAGAGCATCGATATCGAAAAAGCGGAAGATGAAGCCAACACCATTCATCAGCCGCCCGCTGCCGCGCCACAGCCCGCAGAGCCGCACAGCGTCGTGACGCCGGCCAGCGCGGCACATCAGGCCAGCGCCCCGGCGCAGGCGCCGCAGCCTGCACCAGCCACCAGCCACACCGATTCCGTCGCGCCTGCGACCACTCCTCCCGTAAAAGATGAACGATAAACATGGCCGTTGAAGATACCCAACCGCTCATCAGCCACCTGATTGAGCTGCGCAAGCGTCTGCTGAACTGCATCATCGCGGTGTTTGTTATCTTCCTGTGTCTGGTTTACTTCGCCAACGACATCTATCACGCGGTGGCAGCGCCGCTGATTAGCCAGATGCCCGCCGGCGCCAGCATGATCGCCACCGACGTGGCCTCACCGTTCTTTACGCCGATCAAACTGACCATCATTGTGTCAGTGTTTCTTGCGGTGCCGGTGATTCTTTATCAGGTCTGGGCGTTTGTCGCCCCCGCGCTGTATCGCCATGAGCGCCGCCTGGTGATGCCGCTGCTGTTCTCCAGTACGCTGCTGTTTTATGTCGGCGTGGCATTTGCCTACTTCATTGTGTTCCCGCTGGCATTTGGCTTCTTTGCCAAAACCGCGCCGCAGGGCGTCACCATCGCCACGGACATCACTAACTACCTCGACTTTGTCATGACGCTGTTCATGGCGTTTGGCGTGGCGTTTGAGGTGCCGATTGCCATCGTGCTGCTGTGCTGGACCGGCATTACCAGCCCGGACGATCTGAAAAAGAAACGGCCCTATATTCTGGTCGGCGCGTTCGTGGTTGGGATGTTGCTCACACCGCCGGACGTTTTCTCGCAAACTTTGCTCGCTATTCCGATGTACTGCCTGTTTGAAGTCGGCGTATTCTTCTCCCGCTACTATGTGGGTAAAGGACGTCAGGCGGCAGACGATGAGGAACAGAACCCCGACGCCTGATGTCTTTTATGCAGGGCATCCCGCTGATGGGGTGATGATGAATCTTAACCGCCCGCCTGCCGGGCGGTTTTTCTATCCGTCGCTTTAAGACGGAATGGGGAGCAAACATGTTTGATATCGGTGTAAACCTGACCAGCACGCAATTCGCAAAAGATCGCGATCAGGTGGTAAAACGCGCGCGCGAAGCAGGCGTCACCGGCCTGTTAATCACCGGCACCAATGCCCTGGAGAGCCAGCAGGCGCGTCAGCTGGCGACCCGGCACGCGGGCTACTGCTGGTCGACCGCCGGCGTGCACCCGCATCATGCCAGCGAGTGGTCGGCGGAAACCGCCAGTACGCTGCGCCGCCTGGCTGACAGCGAGCAGGTGGTCGCGATTGGTGAATGCGGGCTCGACTTCAACCGGAACCTTTCCGCGCACGAGCAGCAGGAGTACGCGTTTGATGCGCAGCTCCAGCTGGCGGCGGAACTGCAGCTGCCGGTGTTTTTACACTGTCGTGAGGCACATGAACGTTTTCTGGCGGTGCTGCAGCCGTGGCTGCCGAAACTGGTGGGCGCGGTGGTGCACTGTTTTACCGGCACGCGTGACGAGCTGGAAGCCTGCCTGGCGCTGGGGTTATCGGTGGGCATTACCGGCTGGGTGTGCGATGAACGGCGCGGAATGGCGCTGCGTGACATGCTGCCGCTGATTCCGGCAGATCGTCTGCTGCTGGAGACGGACGCGCCCTATCTGCTGCCGCGCGATATGCGTCCGCGTCCGACCTCGCGCCGTAACGAACCCTGCTTTCTGCCGCATATCGTTCAGCAGGTGGCGCACTGGCGTGGTGAACAGCCAGACGCACTGGCGGCACGCGTCGACCACAATGCGCGTCAGCTATTCAGACTGGCTTAAACCTTACGGAACTGCTTGTTGTCCACGCTGCGCATCACCTGTTTATTCAGCAGGTTAAGCAGCAGGATTGAGCGGGTTTCACCATCGGGCTCGGCAAAGATAGCGCGCAGCCCTTCAAAGGTGCCGTCGGTGATCAGCACTTCATCACCGACCTGCGGCGTTTCCGGATCCAGCAGGATCTGCGGCGCATCGGTTTGCAGCGCTTCGATCACTTCATACGGCACCGTCGCGGGCATGGCGCCAAAGCGCACAAAGTGGCTGACGCCGCGCGTGCTGCTGATGGTGGTGGTGTGAATCGCTTCCGGATCGAATTCGATAAACAGATAGTTGGGAAACAGCGGCTCACTCACGGTGGTGCGTTTGCCGCGCACAATCTTCTCCAGAGCGATCATCGGGCTGAGGCAATTCACCTCCTGCCGCTCAAGATGCTCCTTCGCGCGCAACAGCTGACCACGTTTGCAATAGAGTAAGTACCAGGATTCCATAACTGCTCCCAAATAATGGACGCTAAGAATAACAAACCTGTTGTCAGAGTTATAGCGCATCGGCGGCCGGAAACCCGGTCACACAAGAAAAATCTCTACGAATTTTCCGATTGGTGCGGCGAACTAACGCTTTTCAGCAAGAAAATTGACGTCTGGCGATCATCTGTATCAGACTGCCAACCCATTAGACGAAGAAAAAGGACGGGCTGATGGAACTGTTTTTACTGAGCAATGGCAAAGTGGCCGACGATGCGCCGCTGCTGAGCTATGCGCATCCGCAGCTGCACGCGATGATTGCCCAGCGCGGTATCACTTCGGCGGTGCTGGTGCCCTACGCCATTATTCGTGACGATCACGCCCAGCGTGCGCAGGCGTTGTCTCAGTCACTGGGCATTCCGGTGCGCACGGTACACGAGTTCGAGACACCGGTTGCGGCCATTGAGCAGGCGGAGCTGATTCTGGTAAGTGGCGGCAATACCTGGTTGCTGAACCAGATGCTGCACGAGCAGGGGCTGATCGTGGCGATTCAGCGCGCAGTGCGCGAGCGCGACGTCCCTTACGTTGGCTGGAGCGCGGGCTGCAACGTGGCGACACCGTCGATTCGTACCACCAATGATATGCCGGTACGCAGCAGCGTGGTGCTGCCTGCGCTGGGGCTGTTCCCGGTGCAAATCAATCCTCACTATCTTGATGCGCACGTCAGCGGCCACATGGGCGAAACCCGTGATGAGCGTCTGGCCGAGTTCTGCGCAGTGAATCCGCAGGAGTCGGTGATTGCGCTGCGGGAAGCCAGCTTCCTGCACGTCAGTGAGAACCGTCTGCGCTACTACAGCGCGCGCGGTGAAGATTTCAAAGTGTTCCGTCACGGTGAAGCGATTGCCGCTTATCACGATGTGCTGGCCCTGCAGTCGCTGGTGCCGTTTTCCTGTCAGCCCGCCTGACGCAGAAACTCAAACACGCTGGCGTGAACAAACTTATAATGACGCTTCACTCTGGCCGGAAGACTAACGCCGCATGAAATATCAGGATTTACGAGACTTTCTCGCGCTGCTGGAACAGCGCGGCGAGTTAAAGCGCATCACTCAGGAGATCGATCCTGTCCTCGAGATGACCGAAATCGCCGACCGCACGCTGCGGGCCGGTGGCCCGGCGCTGCTGTTCGAAAACCCGAAGGGCTACAGCATGCCGGTGCTGTGCAACCTGTTTGGCACGCCGAAGCGCGTGGCAATGGGTATGGGCCAGGAAGAGGTCAGCGCGCTGCGCGAAGTGGGTAAGCTGCTGGCGTTTCTGAAAGAGCCGGAGCCGCCGAAGGGGTTCCGCGATCTGTTCGATAAGATGCCGCAGTTCAAACAGGTGCTGAACATGCCGACCAAACGGCTGCGTAATGCGCCGTGTCAGGAAGAGATTTTCAGCGGTGACGAGGTCGATCTGGCGCGCATCCCGGTCATGAAATGCTGGCCGGGCGATGCGGCGCCGCTGATTACCTGGGGATTAACCGTCTCGCGCGGACCGCATAAAGAGCGGCAGAACCTCGGCATTTATCGTCAGCAGGTGATTGGTAAAAATCGGGTGATCATGCGCTGGCTGTCGCATCGCGGTGGCGCGCTGGATTTCCAGGAGTGGTGCAAAGCGCATCCCGGTGAACGCTTCCCGGTGGCGGTAGCGCTGGGCGCCGATCCGGCCACCATTCTTGGCGCGGTGACGCCGGTGCCGGATACGCTATCGGAATATGCGTTTGCCGGTCTGCTGCGCGGCAACAAAACCGAGGTGGTGAAGTGCGTCTCGAACGATCTGGAAGTGCCGGCCAGCGCCGAAATCGTGCTGGAAGGCTACATCGAACCGGGCGACATGGCGCCGGAAGGGCCGTACGGCGATCACACCGGCTACTACAATGAAGTAGACAGCTTCCCGGTGTTTACCGTGACGCACGTAACCCAGCGGCGCACCCCGATTTATCACTCCACCTACACCGGCCGTCCGCCGGATGAGCCCGCGGTACTGGGCGTAGCGCTGAACGAAGTGCTGGTGCCGATTCTGATCAAACAGTTCCCGGAGATTGTGGATTTCTATCTGCCGCCGGAAGGCTGCTCTTATCGCCTCGCGGTAGTGACGATTAAAAAACAGTATGCCGGTCACGCCAAGCGCGTGATGTTCGGCGTGTGGTCGTTCCTGCGCCAGTTTATGTACACCAAGTTTGTGATTGTGTGTGACGATGACGTCAACGCGCGTGACTGGAACGACGTGATTTGGGCCATCACCACGCGAATGGATCCGGCGCGCGATACGGTACTGGTAGAAAACACGCCAATTGACTATCTCGACTTCGCTTCGCCGGTTTCCGGACTTGGCTCGAAGATGGGACTGGATGCCACCAACAAGTGGCCGGGTGAAACCCAGCGTGAATGGGGGACGCCGATTGTGAAAGATCCTGCGGTTACGGCGCGTATTGATGCAATCTGGGATGAGTTAGCGATCTTTGCCGAGCCGCCGCAGCGCTGATGGCGGCTGAGAACCATAAAAAAGGGCACCTATGACGACGTTAAGCTGCAAAGTGACTTCGGTTGAAGCAATTACGGACACGGTTTACCGCGTGCGGTTAATTCCGGCGGCGGATTTTAGCTTCCGCGCCGGCCAGTATCTGATGGTGGTGATGGATGAGCGCGACAAGCGCCCGTTTTCGCTTGCATCGACGCCAATGGAAAAGGACATCATTGAGCTGCACATTGGTGCCTCAGAGCTGAACCTGTACGCCATGGCGGTGATGGATCGCATCAAAAATGATCGGCAGATCACCGTGGATATGCCGCACGGCGACGCCTGGCTGCGTGAAGACAGCGCGCGGCCGATTGTGCTGATTGCCGGCGGCACCGGCTTCTCCTATGCGCGTTCGATTCTGCTGACCGCGCTGGCGCAGCAGCCGGATCGCGATATCGCTATCTACTGGGGCGGCCGCGAGCTGAGACATCTGTACGATCTGGATGAACTCAATGCGCTGGCGGTGAAGCATCCGAACCTGAAAGTGATTCCGGTGGTGGAGCAGCCGGCGGAGGACTGGCAGGGGCGCAGCGGCACGGTGCTGACCGCGGTAATGCAGGATTATGCCAGCCTGAGTGGACACGATATCTACATTGCCGGCCGGTTTGAGATGGCAAAAATTGCCCGCGAGCGCTTCTGTGCCGAACGTGGTGCGTTAGAAGCGCAGATGTATGGCGATGCGTTTGCCTTTATCTGATGTGTGACGCGGTGCGCATGCACGTGCCGCTGCAAAAAAAAGCCCGCCCGGTTGGGCGGGAACACGTGCAAGTGTAGTGGTCAACGTATTAAACCCGTTCGAATACCGTCGCGATGCCCTGGCCTAAGCCAATGCACATGGTTGCCAGACCAAACTGTGCATCGCGACGCTCCATCAGATTCAGCAACGTGGTGCTGATACGAGCGCCGGAACATCCCAGCGGATGCCCGAGTGCGATTGCGCCGCCGTTAAGGTTCACTTTCTCATCCAGCTGCTCCAGCAGCCCTAAATCTTTCAGGCACGGCAGCGTCTGCGCGGCGAAGGCTTCATTGAGTTCGAACAGATCGATATCCTGCACGCTCAGCCCGGCGCGCTTCAGCGCCAGCTTACTGGCCGGTACCGGACCGTAACCCATGATCGACGGATCGCAGCCAACCACCGCCATGCTGCGGATGCGTGCGCGCGGCGACAGCCCCAGTTCGCGCGCCCGGCTTTCGCTCATGATCAGCATGGCGGCCGCGCCGTCGGACAGCGCCGACGAACTGCCGGCGGTAACCGTGCCGTTGACCGGATCGAACGCCGGACGCAGCGCGGCTAAGCCTTCAAGACTGGTGTCCTCGCGAATCACTTCATCACTGTCATAGCGTTTCAGCACGCCATCGGCATCGTGGCCATAGGTCGGGACGATTTCGCGTTTGAAATCACCGCGCTGAGTGGCGGCCGCAGCGCGCTGGTGTGAACGCAGCGCGAAGGCATCCTGCTGTTCACGGCTGATGTGGTGCGTGCGCGCCAGCATCTCGGCGGTCAGCCCCATCATGCCCGCCGCTTTCGCCACGGTGCGCCCCAGGCCGGGATGAAAATCCACGCCGTGGTTCATCGGTACGTGGCCCATATGTTCCACGCCGCCAATAATACAGCTGTGGGCATCGCCGACCATAATCGCGCGCGCCGCATCGTGCAGCGCCTGCATGGACGAGCCGCACAGGCGATTGACGGTGCTGGCCGGCACGCGATGCGGGATCTCCGCCAGCAGCGCGGCGTTGCGGGCGATATTAAAGCCCTGTTCCAGCGTCTGCTGCACGCAGCCCCAGATAATGTCATCCAGCGCGGCGGCATCGACGGCCGGATTGCGGCTGAGGAGTTCGCGCATCAGATGGGCGGAGAGATCCTCGGCGCGCACCTGGCGAAAGGCGCCGCCTTTGGAACGGCCCATCGGCGTGCGCACGGCATCAACAATCACTACGTTTTCCATGTTCATTACCTCAGGCAGTTTGCAGCGCCGCTGCGTCAATCGGTTGAGCGACGGGATACCAGCTCTGATGCTGGTGGGCTTTCTGAACCAGCAACTCAGGCAGTGCGTACAGCGGGCCGAGCGCGAGGTAGCGTTTAGCCTGATCGACGACATTGCTGATGCCCAGCGTGTCCATATAGCGGAACGCGCCACCGCGGAACGGTGGGAAACCTAAGCCATACACCAGCGCCATATCCGCCTCGGCAGGGGAAGCGATGATGTTTTCTTCGAGGCAGCGCACCACTTCGTTGAGCATCGGCAGCATCATGCGGTTGGCGATCTCTTCATCGCTGAATACCCGCTTCGGTTCACATACCGGCTCCAGCAGCGCATCGACATCTGCATCGGCGCGCTTCTGCGCTTTGCCTTTTTTATCCTGTTCCCAGCGGTAAAAGCCCTGGCCATTTTTCTGGCCGTAGCGTTTGGTTTCGAACAGCACATCAATGGCATCGCGGTAATCTTTCTGCATCCGCGACGGGAAGCCCTGCGCCATCACCTGTTGTGCATGATGCGCGGTATCAATGCCCACCACGTCCAGCAGCCACGCCGGCCCCATTGGCCAGCCAAAATGCTTCTCCATCACTTTATCGATCTGGCGGAAGTCCGCGCCGTCGCGCAGTAGCAGGCTGAAGGCGGCAAAGTAGGGGAACAGTACGCGGTTCACAAAGAAGCCGGGGCAGTCATTCACCACAATCGGCGTTTTGCCCATCTTGCTGGCCCACGCCACCACTTTACTGATGGTGGCTTCAGAAGTTTGCGCACCGCGAATCACTTCGACCAGCGGCATACGCGGCACCGGATTGAAGAAGTGCATGCCGCAGAAATTTTGCGGACGCTGCAGCGCCTGCGCCAGCTGGCTGATTGGAATGGTGGAGGTATTCGAGGCCAGCACGGCATCATCCCGCAGCTGCTGCTCGGTTTCAGCCAGCACTTTGGCTTTGATTTGCGGGTTCTCGACCACCGCTTCGACCACCACATCGGCGCGATCAAAGCCGCTGTAATCCAGCGTCGGCTGAATGCTCGCCAGCACGCTCGCCAGCCTGGTACCGTCGATTTTGCCGCGCTCCAGCTGCTTATTAAGCAGCTTGCTGGCTTCATTCATGCCCAGCGTCAGCGCCTGCGGATTAATATCTTTCATCTTCACCGGCACGCCTTTCCAGGCCGACTGCCAGGCGATCCCGCCGCCCATGATGCCTGCGCCCAGTACCGCCGCCTGCTCTGGCGTGCCGGCCGCGCTGCTGTGTTTCTTCGCCAGGCCTTTTACGTACTGGTCATTGAGGAAGATGCCCACCAGCGCGCGTGCCACATCGCTCTGCGCCAGCGGCACAAAGGCAGCAGTTTCCAGCTTCAGCGCATCATCACGACCTAAGCCCGCTGCCGCTTCGATGGTTCGCACCGCGGCGATCGGTGCCGGATAGTGTTTACCGGCGGTTTGCTGCACCATGCTTTTGGCGAGGGTAAAACTCATCGCGGCTTCAATCGGACTGAGCTTAAGCGGTGCCAGCTTCGGCGCACGACGCGCCTGCCAGCTGCCCTGGGCTATGGCGTCCTGCAGCATGGTCAGCGCCGCGCTGCGCAGCTTCTCGCTGCTGACCACCGCATCCACCAGACCGAGCTTCAGCGCGCCCAGGCCATCAATATCTTTGCCGGCGGCGATGATCTCCAGCGCGCTGTCGGCACCGAGCAGGCGCGGCAGACGCACGCTGCCGCCGAAGCCCGGCATAATGCCGAGTTTGGTTTCTGGCAGGCCAATGCGCGCGGTGGGCGTGGCCACGCGGAAGTCGGTTGCCAGCACACACTCGCAGCCCCCGCCCAGTGCATAGCCGTCAATGGCGGCGATCGTCGGCACCGGCAAATCTTCCAGACGATTAAAGATGCTGTTGGCGAATGTCAGCCACTGGCTGAGCTGCTCAGCGGGCGCATCAAACAGCGACAGGAATTCTGTGATATCCGCCCCGACAATAAACGCCGGTTTGGCGGAAGAGAGCAGCAGGCCGCGCAGCGTGCTTTGCTGCTCCAGTACGCTCAGCGCCTCGCCTAAGGCGGCGACGGTTTTGGTATCAAGTTTGTTCACCGAACCGGGCGCATCAAAAACCAGCTCGGCGATGCCATCGTCAAGCCAGTGCACTGAAAGGGTATCGCCTTGGTAGAGCATGTCCGTCTCCTGAAACGCGAAAGGTGATCTGGTCATACCAGATGATCAGGAGTGTGGGTGTCATGTTAATTTTTTGCAAACGAGAGTTTGCTTATTTGATACGGCGATCACAGCGCGCGCAGCACGGCATCCCCCGCGCGGCTGTGCTACACTGCCGCCACTTTCGCGACATCGGAGACAAGTCCATGGATTCACTGAAAACCCTGTATCACGCGCATATCTCAACGCTGCAGCAGCGTGCGCAACAGGTGCTGGCGCGCTTCAAGCTGGACGCCATGCTGATTCATTCAGGCGAGTTGCTGACCGTATTTCTTGACGATCATGACTATCCGTTTAAGGTGAATCCGCAGTTTAAAGCCTGGGTGCCAGTGACCCAGGTGCCCAACTGCTGGCTGTGGATCGATGGCGTGAATAAACCCAAACTGTGGTTCTACTCGCCGGTCGATTACTGGCACAACGTCGAGCCACTGCCGGACAGCTTCTGGACCCAGGATGTCGAGGTCATCGGCCTGAAAAACGCTGACGATATCGCTCAGCTGTTGCCGGCACAGCGCGACAAGGTGGCCTATATCGGGCCGGTACCGTCCCGCGCCACCCAGCTGGGCATCCGCAGCGAGGGGATCAATCCTCAGGGCGTCATCGACTTCCTGCATTATCATCGCAGCATCAAAACCGATTACGAGCTGGCCTGTATGCGCGAAGCGCAGAAGCTGGCGGTGGCAGGCCATCGCGCAGCGAAAGAGGCGTTCTTCTCCGGCATGAGCGAGTTTGATATCAATCTTGCCTATCTGACCGCCACCGGCCACCGTGACATTGATGTACCGTATGGCAATATCATCGCGCTGAATGAGCATGCTGCGGTACTGCACTACACCCGGCTTGATCACCAGCCGCCGGCGAAACGTCACAGCTTCCTGATAGATGCCGGCGCAGAGTATCTTGGCTATGCGGCAGACCTGACGCGCAGCTACGCGGCGCAGAGCAAAACGCGCTACGCGGAAATGGTTGCTGCGATGAATAAAGAAGAGCTAGCGCTGATCGCCACGCTGAAAGCTGGCGTGCGCTATACCGATTACCATCTGCAAATGCATCAGCGTATCGCGCGTCTGCTGCTGAAGTTTGAACTGGTGCAGGGGCTGAGCGAAGAGACGCTGGTGGCGGAAAACCTCACCGGCCCCTTCATGCCGCACGGTCTCGGCCATCCGCTGGGCCTGCAGGTGCACGACGTTGCCGGGTTTATGCAGGACGACAGCGGCACGCATCTGGCGGCGCCATCGCAATATCCTTATCTGCGCTGTACGCGGGTACTGCAGCCGGGCATGGTGCTGACCATTGAACCGGGCTTCTATATTATCGATTCACTGCTGGCGCCGCTGCGCAGCGGTAAGTTCAGTCAGCACTTTGACTGGCAGGCGATTGATGCTCTGAAGCCGTACGGAGGCATTCGTATTGAGGATAATGTGGTGATTCACGCCAGCCGCATCGAAAACATGACGCGTGACTTGCATCTGGCCTGATGGACGCTTACGACATTCCCGCTGAGGCCGTCAGTCTCAGCGAGGAGACCATCAAAAAGAGCCGCTTTATTACCCTGCTGGCGCATACCGATGGGGTGGCCGCTGCGCGCGCCTTTGTGCAGCAGGTGAAGCACGAACACCCGACCGCGCGGCATCACTGCTGGGCCTGGGTGGCGGGCGCGCCCGATGATTCACAACAGCTGGGGTTTTCTGACGATGGCGAACCCTCCGGCACGGCCGGTAAGCCGATGCTGGCGCAGCTGATGGGCAGCGGCGTGGGCGAGATCACCGCCGTGGTGGTGCGCTATTATGGCGGTATCATGCTGGGCACCGGCGGGCTGGTGAAAGCCTACGGTGGCGGCGTGCAGCAGGGGCTGAAGCTGCTGACGCGCCAGCGCAAAGTGCCGATGCAACGTTTTACCCTGCAGTGTGACTATGCGCAGCTGAGCGATATAGAGCGTCTGCTGCAGCGTTTTGACGGCAGCCTTGAACAGAGCCATTATCAGGATCGCATTACGCTACGTCTGGCGTTGCCCCATCCGCAGATTGATGGCTTCAGGCAAAACCTTTCTGATTACAGCCGGGGCGCTTTGGCGCTGATCCCGCTGGACAACTAACCGCATCTGTTTAAAGGAAACGGCTGAATGCATTTTCGCGCCATTACCCGCATCGTGGGCCTGCTGGTGATTCTGTTCTCGGTAACTATGATCCTGCCCGGCTTAGTGGCCCTGATTTATCGCGACGGTGCCGGGCGCGCGTTCAGTCAGACGTTTATGATGGCGATCGTCATCGGTTCGCTGCTGTGGTGGCCCAACCGCAAACAAAAAAGTGAGCTGAAACCGCGTGAAGGCTTTCTGATTGTGGTGCTGTTCTGGACCGTGCTGGGCAGCGTGGGGGCAATGCCGTTTATCTTCGCCGAGCAGCCACACCTGTCGGTGACCGACGCCTTCTTCGAATCCTTCTCGGGCTTAACCACCACCGGTGCCACTACGTTAGTAGGGCTCGACTCGCTGCCCAAAGCCATTCTGTTCTATCGCCAGATGCTGCAGTGGCTTGGCGGCATGGGGATCATCGTGCTGGCGGTGGCCATTCTGCCGATTCTCGGCGTCGGCGGCATGCAGCTGTACCGCGCCGAGATGCCGGGACCGCTGAAAGATAACAAAATGCGCCCGCGCATTGCCGAAACGGCGAAAACCCTGTGGTTGATTTACGTGCTGCTGACGGTGGCCTGTGCGCTGGCGCTGTGGCTGGCGGGCATGCCGATGTTTGATGCTATCGGCCACAGCTTCTCGACCATCGCCATCGGCGGTTTTTCTACCCATGATGCCAGCATCGGCTACTTCAATAGCCCGACCATTAATACCATCGTGGCGATTTTCCTGCTGATCTCCGGCTGTAACTACGGCCTGCACTTCTCGTTGCTCAGCGGGCGAAACCTGAAAGTCTACTGGCGCGATCCGGAATTCCGCATGTTCATTGGCGTGCAGCTGACGCTGGTGCTGATTTGTACCCTGGTGCTGTGGTTCCATAATGTCTATTCCAGCGGCTGGCAAACCCTCAATCAGGCGTTTTTCCAGGTGGTATCGATGGCGACGACGGCGGGCTTTACCACCGACAGTATTGCGCGCTGGCCGCTGTTCCTGCCGGTGCTGCTGCTGTGTTCAGCCTTTATTGGCGGTATGGCGGGTTCGACCGGCGGTGGCCTGAAGGTGATTCGTATTCTGCTGCTGTGCAAGCAGGGGTCGCGCGAACTGAAACGCCTGGTGCATCCCAATGCGGTCTATACCATTAAATTGGGGAACCGTGCGCTGCCGGAACGTATTCTCGAAGCGGTGTGGGGCTTTTTCTCGGCTTACGCGCTGGTATTTCTGGTCAGCATGCTGGCGATTATCGCCACCGGCGTGGATGACTTCTCGGCCTTCGCCGCGGTGGCGGCGACGCTGAATAACCTTGGCCCGGGTCTGGGTGTGGTGGCAGATAACTTCACGTCGATGAATGATGTCGCCAAGTGGATTTTAATCTCCACCATGCTGTTTGGACGCCTTGAAGTGTTCACGCTGCTGGTGCTGTTCACGCCCACCTTCTGGCGCGAATAATAAAACAGGAATGAGTGATGAAAGCGTTAATTCTTTATTCCAGCCGTGACGGGCAAACCCGTGAAATCGCGGCGCGTATTGCCCGCACGCTGACACCGCAGCAGTTGTGTGATGTGCTGGATCTGGCGCAGGCACCGCAGGTGGAGTGGGCACAGTATGATCGCGTGCTGATTGGCGCCTCGATTCGCTATGGTCACTTCCAGCCCGAGCTGATGAAATTCGTCACGCAACATAAGGCGGCACTGCAGCAGCGCGTCAGCGGCTTTTTCAGCGTCAATCTTACTGCGCGCAAAGCTGATAAGTGCACGCCGGAAACCAATGCCTATACGCGTAAGTTCCTGGCGCAGTCACCGTGGCAACCGGATCGCTGTGCGGTGTTTGCCGGTGCGCTGCGCTATCCACGCTATCGCTGGTTCGATCGCATCATGATTCAGTTCATTATGCGTATGACCGGCGGCGAAACGGATACATCGAAGGAAGTTGAATACACCGACTGGGAGAAAGTCACGCGTTTTGCCCAGGATTTCGCACAGTTACCAGGCAAATTGCCGCAAAATAACGCGTAGTGGTGAAATTTAGGCCGAACGATCATTTTTTTGCAATAAACCCTTGTCAGCCAGAATTAACGCCCTATAATGCGCCACCACTGAGACGGCAAAGCGGCAACGCAGGCGGCTCAGCAGGGCGTGAAGTGATTCACCCCGCCGGAGAGAAACGCTGAAAAAAGTGTTTGACTCTGAAGGAGGAAAGCGTAATATACGCCACCTCGCGACAGCAGGCCGAACGCCGCGTCGCACCGCTCTTTAACAATTTATCAGACAATCTGTGTGGGCACTCGCAGGATTGATATCAGCGTCTCCGGACGTAAAAAAATATCAAGTCTTTGCTGAGTGAACACGTAATTCATTACGAAGTTTAATTCACAGAGCATCGCTGCACTCGTTGCAGCAAATCAAACTTAAATTGAAGAGTTTGATCATGGCTCAGATTGAACGCTGGCGGCAGGCCTAACACATGCAAGTCGAACGGCAGCACAGAAGAGCTTGCTCTTTGGGTGGCGAGTGGCGGACGGGTGAGTAATGTCTGGGAAACTGCCCGATGGAGGGGGATAACTACTGGAAACGGTAGCTAATACCGCATAACGTCGCAAGACCAAAGTGGGGGACCTTCGGGCCTCACACCATCGGATGTGCCCAGATGGGATTAGCTAGTAGGTGGGGTAATGGCTCACCTAGGCGACGATCCCTAGCTGGTCTGAGAGGATGACCAGCCACACTGGAACTGAGACACGGTCCAGACTCCTACGGGAGGCAGCAGTGGGGAATATTGCACAATGGGCGCAAGCCTGATGCAGCCATGCCGCGTGTATGAAGAAGGCCTTCGGGTTGTAAAGTACTTTCAGCGGGGAGGAAGGCGGTGAGGTTAATAACCTTGCCGATTGACGTTACCCGCAGAAGAAGCACCGGCTAACTCCGTGCCAGCAGCCGCGGTAATACGGAGGGTGCAAGCGTTAATCGGAATTACTGGGCGTAAAGCGCACGCAGGCGGTCTGTTAAGTCAGATGTGAAATCCCCGGGCTTAACCTGGGAACTGCATTTGAAACTGGCAGGCTTGAGTCTCGTAGAGGGGGGTAGAATTCCAGGTGTAGCGGTGAAATGCGTAGAGATCTGGAGGAATACCGGTGGCGAAGGCGGCCCCCTGGACGAAGACTGACGCTCAGGTGCGAAAGCGTGGGGAGCAAACAGGATTAGATACCCTGGTAGTCCACGCCGTAAACGATGTCGACTTGGAGGTTGTGCCCTTGAGGCGTGGCTTCCGGAGCTAACGCGTTAAGTCGACCGCCTGGGGAGTACGGCCGCAAGGTTAAAACTCAAATGAATTGACGGGGGCCCGCACAAGCGGTGGAGCATGTGGTTTAATTCGATGCAACGCGAAGAACCTTACCTGGCCTTGACATCCAGAGAACTTAGCAGAGATGCTTTGGTGCCTTCGGGAACTCTGAGACAGGTGCTGCATGGCTGTCGTCAGCTCGTGTTGTGAAATGTTGGGTTAAGTCCCGCAACGAGCGCAACCCTTATCCTTTGTTGCCAGCGATTCGGTCGGGAACTCAAAGGAGACTGCCGGTGATAAACCGGAGGAAGGTGGGGATGACGTCAAGTCATCATGGCCCTTACGGCCAGGGCTACACACGTGCTACAATGGCGCATACAAAGAGAAGCGACCTCGCGAGAGCAAGCGGACCTCATAAAGTGCGTCGTAGTCCGGATTGGAGTCTGCAACTCGACTCCATGAAGTCGGAATCGCTAGTAATCGTAGATCAGAATGCTACGGTGAATACGTTCCCGGGCCTTGTACACACCGCCCGTCACACCATGGGAGTGGGTTGCAAAAGAAGTAGGTAGCTTAACCTTCGGGAGGGCGCTTACCACTTTGTGATTCATGACTGGGGTGAAGTCGTAACAAGGTAACCGTAGGGGAACCTGCGGTTGGATCACCTCCTTACCTGAAGATACCTTCCCGCGAAGTGCTCACACAGATTGTCTGATAGAAAAGTAACGAGCAGGACGGCTGCGAAGTCGTGACACTTTGTGTCCCCTTCGTCTAGCGGTTAGGACTCCGCCCTTTCACGGCGGCAACAGGGGTTCGAATCCCCTAGGGGACGCCACTGCTTGGTGACAGGTGAAAGGTGTCTCCACAGAATATCTCAAAACTGACGGTAACGTCGTGTTTGAGATATTGCTCTTTAACAATCCGGAACAAGCTGAAAATTTGAAACGATGCGTCGTGTTCATTCTCCGTAATAAGAATGAAATGGCGATGCGTTCGAGTCTCTCAAATGCTTGCAGTCCGCAGCGTTGCAAAACGCCTGTGGGTTGTGAGGTTAAGCGACTAAGCGTACACGGTGGATGCCCTGGCAGTCAGAGGCGATGAAGGACGTGCTAATCTGCGAAAAGCGACGGTGAGGTGATATGAACCGCTACAGCCGTCGATGTCCGAATGGGGAAACCCGGTGCACTCTGTGCATCATCGTTAACTGAATACATAGGTTAACGAGGCGAACCGGGGGAACTGAAACATCTAAGTACCCCGAGGAAAAGAAATCAACCGAGATTCCCCCAGTAGCGGCGAGCGAACGGGGAGCAGCCCAGGACCTGAATCAGCTTGTGCATCAGTGGAAGCGTCTGGAAAGTCGCGCGATACCGGGTGACAGCCCCGTACACGAAGATGCATGAGTTGTGAGTCCGACGAGTAGGGCGGGACACGTGGTATCCTGTCTGAACATGGGGGGACCATCCTCCAAGGCTAAATACTCCTGACTGACCGATAGTGAACCAGTACCGTGAGGGAAAGGCGAAAAGAACCCCGGCGAGGGGAGTGAAACAGAACCTGAAACCGTGTACGTACAAGCAGTGGGAGCACCTTCAGGGTGTGACTGCGTACCTTTTGTATAATGGGTCAGCGACTTATATTCTGTAGCAAGGTTAACCGCATAGGGGAGCCGAAGGGAAACCGAGTCTTAATTGGGCGTTAAGTTGCAGGGTATAGACCCGAAACCCGGTGATCTAGCCATGGGCAGGTTGAAGGTTGGGTAACACTAACTGGAGGACCGAACCGACTAATGTTGAAAAATTAGCGGATGACTTGTGGCTGGGGGTGAAAGGCCAATCAAACCGGGAGATAGCTGGTTCTCCCCGAAAGCTATTTAGGTAGCGCCTCGTGAACTCATCTCCGGGGGTAGAGCACTGTTTCGGCTAGGGGGCCATCCCGGCTTACCAACCCGATGCAAACTGCGAATACCGGAGAATGTTATCACGGGAGACACACGGCGGGTGCTAACGTCCGTCGTGAAGAGGGAAACAACCCAGACCGCCAGCTAAGGTCCCAAAGTCATGGTTAAGTGGGAAACGATGTGGGAAGGCACAGACAGCCAGGATGTTGGCTTAGAAGCAGCCATCATTTAAAGAAAGCGTAATAGCTCACTGGTCGAGTCGGCCTGCGCGGAAGATGTAACGGGGCTAAACCATGCACCGAAGCTGCGGCAGCGACACTATGTGTTGTTGGGTAGGGGAGCGTTCTGTAAGCCGCTGAAGGTGTGCTGTGAGGCATGCTGGAGGTATCAGAAGTGCGAATGCTGACATAAGTAACGATAAAGCGGGTGAAAAGCCCGCTCGCCGGAAGACCAAGGGTTCCTGTCCAACGTTAATCGGGGCAGGGTGAGTCGACCCCTAAGGCGAGGCTGAAAAGCGTAGTCGATGGGAAACAGGTTAATATTCCTGTACTTGGTGTTACTGCGAAGGGGGGACGGAGAAGGCTAGGTTATCCGGGCGACGGTTGTCCCGGTTTAAGCGTGCAGGTGTGAAGACCAGGCAAATCCGGTCTTCTTTAACACTGAGGCGTGACGACGAGCCGCCACGGCGGTGAAGTAACTGATGCCCTGCTTCCAGGAAAAGCCTCTAAGCTCCAGGTAACACGAAATCGTACCCCAAACCGACACAGGTGGTCAGGTAGAGAATACCAAGGCGCTTGAGAGAACTCGGGTGAAGGAACTAGGCAAAATGGTGCCGTAACTTCGGGAGAAGGCACGCTGGCGCGTAGGTGAAGGGACTTGCTCCCGGAGCCGAGGCCAGTCGAAGATACCAGCTGGCTGCAACTGTTTATTAAAAACACAGCACTGTGCAAACACGAAAGTGGACGTATACGGTGTGACGCCTGCCCGGTGCCGGAAGGTTAATTGATGGGGTTATCCGCAAGGAGAAGCTCTTGATCGAAGCCCCGGTAAACGGCGGCCGTAACTATAACGGTCCTAAGGTAGCGAAATTCCTTGTCGGGTAAGTTCCGACCTGCACGAATGGCGTAATGATGGCCAGGCTGTCTCCACCCGAGACTCAGTGAAATTGAAATCGCTGTGAAGATGCAGTGTACCCGCGGCAAGACGGAAAGACCCCGTGAACCTTTACTATAGCTTGACACTGAACATTGAGCCTTGATGTGTAGGATAGGTGGGAGGCTTTGAAGCGTGGACGCCAGTCTGCGTGGAGCCAACCTTGAAATACCACCCTTTAATGTTTGATGTTCTAACGTAGGCCCGTAATCCGGGCTGCGGACAGTGTCTGGTGGGTAGTTTGACTGGGGCGGTCTCCTCCCAAAGCGTAACGGAGGAGCACGAAGGTTGGCTAATCCTGGTCGGACATCAGGAGGTTAGTGCAATGGCATAAGCCAGCTTGACTGCGAGAGTGACGGCTCGAGCAGGTGCGAAAGCAGGTCATAGTGATCCGGTGGTTCTGAATGGAAGGGCCATCGCTCAACGGATAAAAGGTACTCCGGGGATAACAGGCTGATACCGCCCAAGAGTTCATATCGACGGCGGTGTTTGGCACCTCGATGTCGGCTCATCACATCCTGGGGCTGAAGTAGGTCCCAAGGGTACGGCTGTTCGCCGTTTAAAGTGGTACGCGAGCTGGGTTTAGAACGTCGTGAGACAGTTCGGTCCCTATCTGCCGTGGGCGCTGGAGAATTGAGGGGGGTTGCTCCTAGTACGAGAGGACCGGAGTGAACGCACCGCTGGTGTTCGGGTTGTCATGCCAATGGCACTGCCCGGTAGCTAAGTGCGGAAGAGATAAGTGCTGAAAGCATCTAAGCACGAAACTTGCCCCGAGATGAGTTCTCCCTGACCCCTTGAGGGTCCTGAAGGGACGTTGAAGACGACGACGTTGATAGGCCGGGTGTGTAAGCGCAGCGATGCGTTGAGCTAACCGGTACTAATGACCCGTGAGGCTTAACCTTACAACGCCAGAGGCGTTTTGGTCCGAGAGACCGAAAGAATTTTCAGCTTTGTTCACCGGATTACGTCCAGTGGATTTTGTGCTGTGACAAGGCGGCACGCGAGACGACGTGAAGGAGCATACACGAGTATGTGACTGAGCGGCGCGAGCGGGGCAACGCAGTCAGAGCGCGAAAGACGCGGACGAAAACAGAATTTGCCTGGCGGCAACAGCGCGGTGGTCCCACCTGACCCCATGCCGAACTCAGAAGTGAAACGCCGTAGCGCCGATGGTAGTGTGGGGCCTCCCCATGCGAGAGTAGGGAACTGCCAGGCATCAAACCAGTGAAGAAGCCCCGGACGAGAGTCCGGGGCTTTTTTACGTCCGTACTCCGGCAAATTTACCGCTAAAAACGCGAAAACTCCCCACTGTAAAACCGTGCAATCGGGTAAACTACGGCCAGATTAATCAGTAAAGGCCGTAACATGTCCAGCCCTCAGACTTCCCTGAAAGCGTTCAACACACTGGGTCTTGCAATCGCGGCTGAAAAGCTTGTTGTTGCGGATAGCGCAGAAGCCATTTCCTCTGCCTGGCACGCCAGCCAGCAAAATAATCAGCCGTTTATGGTGCTTGGCGAGGGCAGTAACGTCCTGTTCCTCGAAGATTTTGCCGGCTGCGTGGTGATCAACGCGATTAAAGGCATTACCCTGGAAGAGCACGACGAAGCCTGGCATCTGCACGTTGGTGCAGGCGAAAACTGGCATCAGTTGGTTGAGCACACTTTAAAGAAAGGCCTCACCGGGCTGGAAAATCTGGCGCTGATTCCAGGCGTGACGGGATCGGCACCCATCCAGAACATTGGCGCTTACGGTGTTGAATTTAAAGATATTTGCCAGTACGTCGAGGTGTTACACCTGCCGGATAGCACAGTCACGCGTCTGCACCGTGATGAGTGCCAGTTTGGTTATCGCGACAGCATCTTCAAACACGCGATGAAGCATGACTATGTGATTGTGGCCGTCGGGCTGCGTCTGGCCAAGCAGTGGAAACCGGTACTGAGCTATGGCGATCTGGCGAAGCTCAATCCCGCCACCGTATGCGCGTGGGACGTATTCAATGCGGTGTGCCATATGCGACAAAGTAAGCTGCCCGATCCGCGCATAACAGGCAATGTAGGCAGTTTCTTTAAAAATCCTTTGATTTCCGCTCAGCAGGCAGAGGTATTGCTCACGCACTATCCTGCTATGCCGCACTATCCCCAGCACAGTGGTGAGGTCAAGCTGGCCGCAGGCTGGCTGATCGATCAGTGTGCGTTGAAAGGCTATCGTCTTGGCGGTGCTGCGGTGCATCGTCAGCAGGCACTGGTACTGATCAATGAAGACAATGCCACACCGCAGGATATTGTCGCCCTGGCACATCATGTGCGTCAGGAGGTGGGGAAAAAATTTGCCGTGTGGCTGGAGCCAGAAGTACGTTTCATTGGCGCGCAGGGCGAGCGTAACGCCGTCGAGGTGATTTCATGAAAGATCATAGCGTTCCATTAAAACTGGTCGCCCTGCTGGCCGATGGCGAATTTCACTCTGGTGAACAGCTGGGTGAAGCGCTCGGTATGAGCCGCGCTGCCGTGAATAAACATATTCAGACGCTGAAAAGCTGGGGTCTGGATGTCTACACCGTGACAGGGAAAGGCTACAGCCTGCCAGCGCCGATTCAGCTGCTGAATGAAGAGGCGATACTGGCGCATCTGCATCAGCCGGATCTGGCGGTGATTCCGGTTATTGACTCAACGAATCAGTATTTACTCGATCGCATGGACCAGCTGAACTCCGGTTATGCGTGCATCGCGGAATATCAACAGGCCGGGCGCGGCCGGCGCGGACGGAAATGGTTCTCGCCGTTTGGCGCCAATCTCTACATGTCCATGTACTGGCGACTGGAGCAGGGGCCAGCTGCGGCAATGGGCCTGAGTCTGGTGATTGGTATCGTGATGGCAGAGGTTATCCAGTCGCTGGGCGCGGCAGACGTTCGCGTTAAGTGGCCAAATGACCTCTATTTGCAGGATCGTAAACTGGCGGGTATTCTGGTTGAGCTCACCGGTAAAACCGGCGATGCGGCGCAAATTGTGATGGGCGCGGGGATCAACCTGGTGATGCGGGGCGAAGGCACGGCGGAAATCAATCAGGGTTGGATCAATCTGCAGGAAGCGGGCATCGAGATCAATCGTAACGAACTCGCCGCCAGGTTGATAAACCGTCTGCGTGAAGCTTTACCTCTATTTGAACGGGATGGGCTGGCGCCGTTTGTCGGCCGCTGGGAAGCGCTGGATAACTTTATCCATCGTCCGGTGAAACTGCTGATTGGCGATCGTGAAGTGCATGGCATTGCGCGCGGAATTGATAAGCAGGGCGGTTTATTGCTGGAACAGGATGGTGAGATTAAATCCTGGGTCGGTGGCGAGATCTCATTACGTCCCGCTAATTAACACAGTAAACAGTGACGCATTAAACGCCCTGATAAAGCAGGGCGTTTTTAATACTATTTTCGTAACCGCACGCTTTGCACGGCATGATCCGCAGACTTGGTCATGATCAGGCTGGCCCGCTCTCGCGTAGGTAAGATGTTTTCTTTTAAATTCAGCCAGTTAATTTCTTTCCATAACCCACGTGCAATACTCTCTGCTTCCTCTTCAGGCAGCTGAGAATAGTGGTGGAAATAAGAGTCCGGATCGCTGAAGGCACCTTCGCGGAATTTAAGAAAGCGATTAACGTACCAGCGCTCTAATAAGTTTTCTGGCGCATCGACATATATTGAAAAGTCGACGAAATCTGAGACAAATACATGATGCGGATCGTGCGGATAATCCATACCGCTCTGCAGGACGTTCAGCCCTTCCAGAATCAGGATGTCCGGCTGCTGCACCACCTTATCGCCATCCGGGATGACATCGTAAATCAGGTGTGAATACACCGGTGCGGTGACCTGACTGGCACCCGATTTCAAATCGGATACGAACTTCACCAGTCGATGCATATCATACGACTGCGGGAAGCCTTTCTTTTTCATCAGGCCGCGCTCTTTCAGCACCGCATTAGGGTGCAAAAAGCCATCGGTGGTGATGAGTTCCACCTTGCGGTGCTCGGGCCAGCGGCTAAGCAGCGCCTGTAACACGCGCGCGGTGGTGCTTTTACCGACGGCGACACTGCCGGCAATACTGATAATGTAAGGGATCTTCTGGCCATTGGTGCCAAGGAACTGCTCCAGCACCGCCTGACGGCGCAGATTTGAACTGATATAGAAGTTCAGCAGACGTGATAGCGGCAGATAGATCTCGGCAACTTCTTCCAGCGAAAGATCTTCATTGATACCGCGCAGCCGTTCAATTTCACTGGCGGCCAGCGTCATCGGTACGGAATCTCTCAGCGCAGCCCATTGCTGGCGATCAAACTGCAGGTAGGGCGTCGTCAGTGGCGTCGTTTTTTTACTCATAAGCATGCATCTGACCGCAAATTCTGGCTCATCAACACCTTGCAGCAACAGGCATACAGCGATGTGTCGAACTCAGTTGCACGTCACAGGGGTAATTTAACGAGAACAATGGGCAGGAGGGTAACACCAGTGTGACTTTAAAAAGAAGTAAAATGATAAACCTGAGCACGCTTTCGTAAGCAGGCCCGCATTTTTATGATCACAGTATGAGGCTAACGCGGTATCAAAGAATAATCAGGCTGTGGGCTGGCGGAAAAACACACCATGTTTGCTGCTTTTTGCTGCGCTGGCAGGGCATTTTGCGAGGATTTGCACAAATAGTAAGCGGTGGTGCAAATTTAGCAATTTTTTTGTTGCATCCTGAACCCGGTCTTCCTAGAATGCGCGTCACTTGATGCCGGCTTAGCTCAGTTGGTAGAGCAACTGACTTGTAATCAGTAGGTCACCAGTTCGATTCCGGTAGCCGGCACCATCAAGTAGGTGGGATTCCCGAGCGGCCAAAGGGAGCAGACTGTAAATCTGCCGTCACAGACTTCGAAGGTTCGAATCCTTCTCCCACCACCATCTCAACCTCTCGGTTGAGCGTCAGATAAAGGCTTATCTGATGGGTGAGTTCAACTCTCTCACCTTCGAATTCAGATTGCGCAGTAGCGTGATCACCGTCAGTCGGAAACTCTGACTGGCTCGAATAATAGAAGGTCTTCTTTTATTATTCATAAGCTACAGAAAGAACAGGTAGCCGAGTTCCAGGATGCGGGCATCGTATAATGGCTATTACCTCAGCCTTCCAAGCTGATGATGCGGGTTCGATTCCCGCTGCCCGCTCCAGATGTGCTGATATGGCTCAGTTGGTAGAGCGCACCCTTGGTAAGGGTGAGGTCCCCAGTTCGACTCTGGGTATCAGCACCACTTCCTTTATCTCTCTCCTGATTCTCTCTCTGTAAAACTAACATCAGGTTTTGCCTGGTTAATGTGACGATATCTTTGATATATCCGTGTCTTAGAGGGACAAGCGATGGCTAAAGAGCAATTTCAACGTAACAAACTGCACGTAAACGTGGGCACCATCGGTCACGTCGACCACGGTAAAACCACTCTGACTGCGGCAATCACCACCGTTCTGGCTAAAACCTACGGCGGCCAGGCGCGTGCATTCGATCAGATCGATAACGCGCCAGAAGAGAAGGCTCGTGGTATCACCATCAACACCTCTCACGTTGAATATGAAACCCCGACCCGTCACTACGCACACGTTGACTGCCCAGGCCACGCCGACTATGTGAAAAACATGATCACCGGTGCTGCGCAGATGGACGGCGCGATCCTGGTTGTTGCTGCGACTGATGGCCCAATGCCTCAGACCCGTGAGCACATCCTGCTGGGTCGTCAGGTTGGCGTTCCTTACATCATCGTGTTCCTGAACAAGTGCGACATGGTTGATGACGAAGAGCTGCTGGAACTGGTTGAGATGGAAGTGCGTGACCTGCTGTCTGCTTACGACTTCCCTGGCGACGATACCCCAATCGTACGCGGTTCTGCGCTGAAAGCGCTGGAAGGCGACGCTGAGTGGGAAGCGAAAATCGTTGAGCTGGCTGAGCACCTGGATAACTACATCCCGGATCCAGTCCGTGCTATCGACCTGCCGTTCCTGCTGCCAATCGAAGACGTATTCTCAATCTCTGGCCGTGGTACCGTTGTTACCGGTCGTGTTGAGCGCGGCATCGTGAAAGTGGGCGACGAAGTAGAAATCGTGGGTATCAAAGCGACTGCTAAATCTACCTGTACCGGTGTTGAAATGTTCCGCAAACTGCTGGACCAGGGTCAGGCAGGCGAGAACTGTGGTGTTCTGCTGCGCGGTATCAAGCGTGAAGAGATCCAGCGTGGTCAGGTTCTGGCTAAGCCAGGTACCATCAAGCCACACACCCAGTTCGAGTCAGAAGTTTACGTTCTGTCTAAAGACGAAGGCGGCCGTCATACTCCGTTCTTCAAAGGCTACCGTCCACAGTTCTACTTCCGTACCACTGACGTAACCGGTTCAGTAGAGCTGCCAGAAGGCGTTGAGATGGTAATGCCAGGCGACAACATCAAAATGGTTGTTACCCTGATCCATCCAATCGCAATGGACGAAGGTCTGCGCTTCGCAATCCGCGAAGGCGGCCGTACCGTTGGCGCGGGCGTTGTTGCTAAAGTTATCGCGTAATAGCGATAATATTTGACGCAATGCACACGGAAAGGGCATCATTTGATGCCCTTTTTGTACGCTGTTAACCAGAACCTGGCTCATCAGTGATTTTCGATCATAATCATTGCTGAGACAGGCTCTGTATTACGGCGCTGGATACCGAGTTATGCCCAAAAGCGCATTCGGTTTGGATGCCTCGCTCTGCGGGGCAGAATAGTTTCTGAATTATTGTGGCAGGTTGGTTTATGAGTGCGAATACCGAAGCTCAAGGGAGCGGGCGCGGCCTGGAAGCGGTAAAGTGGGTAGTTGTGATCGCATTGCTGCTGGTAGCAATCGTCGGTAACTACCTGTATCGCGATGTGACACTGCCTTTACGCGCGCTGGCTGTCGTGGTGTTGATCGCTGCGGCGGGCGGCATTGCGTTGCTGACCACCAAAGGCAAAGCAACCGTGGCTTTTGCACGTGAAGCAAGAACCGAAATGCGTAAGGTCATCTGGCCAACTCGCCAGGAAACATTGCACACCACGTTAATCGTTGCCGCGGTCACTGCCGTGATGTCACTGATTTTGTGGGGGCTGGATGGTATTCTGGTCCGTCTGGTATCGTTTATCACTGGCCTGAGGTTCTGAGATGTCTGAAGCTCCAAAAAAACGCTGGTACGTCGTTCAGGCGTTTTCCGGTTTTGAAGCCCGCGTAGCCAAGTCGCTGCAAGAGCATATCAAACTGCACAACATGGAAGAACTGTTTGGCGAAGTCATGGTGCCGACTGAAGAAGTCGTGGAAATCCGTGGCGGCCAGCGTCGCAAAAGCGAACGCAAATTCTTCCCTGGTTACGTACTGGTCCAGATGGTGATGAATGACGCCAGCTGGCACTTAGTGCGCAGTGTACCGCGTGTAATGGGCTTCATTGGTGGTACCTCTGACCGTCCGGCACCGATCAGTGATAAAGAAGTGGATGCGATCATGAACCGCCTGCAGCAGGTGGGTGATAAGCCGCGTCCGAAAACGCTGTTCGAGCCAGGCGAGATGGTGCGTGTCAACGACGGCCCGTTTGCCGACTTCAATGGTGTGGTCGAAGAAGTGGATTACGAGAAGAGCCGCCTGAAGGTTTCTGTTTCTATCTTCGGCCGTGCAACGCCGGTAGAACTCGACTTTGCTCAGGTGGAGAAAGGCTAAGCCTTTTGTTCACTTTTTAGCTCTTGCGGAAGGCGCGAAATTTACCTATAATTTCGCGCCTTTTGTTTTTATGCGCTGGCAACAGCGTGTAAATCGTTATCACGGGGAGCCTGTTCGCCAGGCGCTATACCCAATAGAGGAAATATCATGGCCAAGAAAGTACAAGCCTACGTCAAGCTGCAGGTTGCAGCTGGTATGGCTAACCCGAGCCCACCAGTTGGTCCGGCTCTGGGTCAGCAGGGTGTTAACATCATGGAATTCTGTAAAGCGTTCAACGCCAAAACAGAATCACTGGAAAAAGGTCTGCCGACTCCAGTAGTTATCACCGTATACAGCGACCGTTCTTTCACCTTCGTTACCAAAACGCCTCCGGCTGCCGTTCTGCTGAAAAAAGCAGCAGGCATCAAGTCTGGTTCTGGTAAGCCGAACAAAGATAAAGTCGGTAAAGTAACTCGTGCTCAGGTACGTGAAATCGCAGAAACCAAAGCTGCGGACATGACTGGTGCTGACGTAGAAGCGATGACTCGCTCTATCGAAGGTACTGCTCGTTCCATGGGCCTGGTAGTGGAGGACTAAGAAATGGCTAAGCTGACCAAGCGCATGCGCGTGATCCGTGACAAAGTTGATGCGACTAAACAGTATGACATCAACGAAGCTGTTGCTCTGCTGAAAGAACTGGCTACCGCTAAATTCGTAGAGAGCGTGGACGTTGCTGTTAACCTCGGCATCGATGCACGTAAATCTGACCAGAACGTACGCGGTGCGACCGTTCTGCCACACGGTACTGGTCGTTCAGTACGTGTTGCCGTCTTTACCCAGGGCGCAAACGCTGAAGCTGCTAAAGCAGCTGGCGCTGAGCTGGTAGGTATGGAAGACCTGGCTGATCAGATCAAGAAAGGCGAAATGAACTTTGACGTTGTTATTGCTTCTCCGGATGCAATGCGCGTTGTTGGCCAGCTGGGCCAGGTTCTGGGCCCACGTGGTCTGATGCCAAACCCGAAAGTTGGTACCGTAACTCCTAACGTTGCTGAAGCTGTGAAAAACGCTAAAGCGGGTCAGGTTCGTTACCGTAACGACAAAAACGGCATCATCCACACCACCATTGGTAAAGTGGACTTCGATGCTGACAAACTGAAAGAAAACCTGGAATCTCTGCTGGTTGCGCTGAAAAAAGCTAAACCTGCTCAGGCGAAAGGCGTGTACATCAAGAAAGTCAGCATCTCTACCACCATGGGCGCCGGCGTTGCCGTTGACCAGGCTGGTCTGAACGCAGCAGCAAACTAATTGCTGCTTGTAACGGGCGAAAAATTCATCTAGAATCTTACGCCCGTTGTTCTGGTTGATCCGTCAATTCAGAACCCAAATTCATAGTCGCGGAGTGCACAGGTCTAAACACCTTGTCATTCAGCGACTAAGGTTGGAGCCAGGCCTGATCCTGGCCTCCGTCCAAGACCGCAGGAGCAGAACCTCTTCGGAAGTGATGCTTAATATCCTGCGTAGACGGTGACAGAACCAAAAAGAATTTTTTCTTCACTGGATTCTGCTCACCGTGTAACGCGCTTACGGCCTTCGGGTGTGTAAGTGAAGTGAGTTCCGGGAAATTTTCCCGGTCAAATCCAGGAGCAAAGCTAATGGCATTAAATCTTCAAGGCAAACAAGCAATTGTTGCTGAAGTTAGCGAAGTAGCCAAAGGCGCGCTTTCAGCGGTTGTTGCGGATTCCCGTGGCGTTACCGTTGATAAAATGACTGAACTGCGTAAAGCAGGTCGTGAAGCTGGCGTCTACATGCGTGTTGTTCGTAACACCCTGCTGCGCCGCGTCGTTGAAGGTACTCCATTCGAGTGCCTGAAAGACACGTTTGTTGGTCCGACCCTGATTGCATACTCTATGGAACACCCGGGCGCTGCTGCTCGTCTGTTCAAAGAGTTCGCGAAAGCGAATGCAAACTTTGAGGTCAAAGCTGCAGCCTTTGAAGGTGAGCTGATCCCGGCGGCACAAATTGACCGTCTGGCAACGCTGCCGACTTACGAAGAAGCACTGGCACGTCTGATGTCGACCATGAAAGAAGCTGCTGCTGGCAAGCTGGTCCGCACTCTGGCTGCTGTTCGCGACGCGAAAGAAGCGGCTTAAGGCCAGATTCTTTTTCTTCGTACTTGCTAACGTATAAACTTTTACTGATTCTTAGGAACAATTGTCATGTCTATCACTAAAGATCAAATCCTGGAAGCCGTTGCAGCTATGTCCGTAATGGAAGTAGTTGAGCTGGTTTCTGCTATGGAAGAAAAATTCGGCGTTTCTGCTGCTGCTGCTGTCGCTGTTGCTGCTGGCCCGGCTGAAGCTGTTGAAGAGAAAACTGAATTCGACGTTATCCTGAAAGCTGCTGGCGCGAACAAAGTTGCTGTAATCAAAGCCGTTCGTGGCGCAACTGGTCTGGGCCTGAAAGAAGCTAAAGACTTGGTTGAAGCTGCTCCAGCTGCAATCAAAGAAGGCATCAGCAAGGACGACGCAGCTGCACTTGAAGCTGCTCTGAAAGAAGCTGGCGCTGAAGTTGAAGTTAAGTAAGACAACCCTCGGGTTGCAGTCTGCGTAAACAGACTGATGGCTGGTGACTTTTTGGTCACCAGCCTTTTTGCGCTACAGGGGAACGATGGCGTTTCGCACTGTTTGTCCATTGTTCCTCTTCAATATCTTTTTCTATCGACGACTTAATATACCGCTTTCCTGTGAGGGTTCCCTGCCTGCGCAACGGCGATGAAATGATTTAAGAGTGATAGAAAGATGTATTGCATGGGGTGCCGCGCATCGCATGAAAAACAAAATAGTGTTGCATGAACTGTCCCTTCAGGACGGACAGCGTGGGTCGACTTGTCAGCTAGCTGAGGAACCCTATGGTTTACTCCTATACCGAGAAAAAACGTATTCGTAAGGATTTTGGTAAACGTCCACAAGTACTGGATGTGCCTTATCTCCTTTCTATCCAGCTTGACTCGTTCCAGAAGTTTATCGAGCAAGATCCAGAAGGCCAGTACGGTCTGGAAGCAGCCTTCCGTTCCGTGTTCCCAATCGCGAGCTACAGCGGCAACTCTGAGTTGCAGTATGTCAGCTACCGTCTGGGTGAGCCGGTGTTTGACGTGACAGAATGTCAGATCCGTGGCGTGACGTACTCCGCACCGCTGCGCGTTAAACTGCGTCTGGTGATCTACGAGCGCGAAGCGCCGGAAGGCACCGTAAAAGACATCAAAGAACAAGAAGTGTACATGGGCGAAATTCCGCTCATGACCGACAACGGTACCTTTGTCATCAACGGTACTGAGCGTGTTATCGTTTCTCAGCTGCATCGTAGTCCTGGCGTATTCTTTGACAGCGATAAGGGTAAAACGCACTCTTCCGGTAAAGTGCTGTATAACGCACGTATCATCCCTTACCGCGGTTCATGGCTCGACTTCGAGTTTGACCCGAAAGACAATCTGTTCGTCCGTATTGACCGTCGTCGTAAGCTGCCGGCCAGTATCATCCTGCGCGCGCTGGATTACACCACTGAGCAGATTCTCGATCTGTTCTTCGAAAAAGTGGTGTTTGAAATCCGCGATAACAAGCTGCAGATGGAACTGGTGCCTGAGCGCCTGCGTGGTGAAACCGCCTCCTTCGATATCGAAGCCAACGGCACGGTCTACGTTGAGAAAGGTCGTCGCATTACTGCGCGCCACATCCGTCAGCTGGAAAAAGACAACATTCAGCACATCGAAGTGCCGGTCGAGTACATCGCGGGCAAAGTGGTCGCGAAAGATTACATCGATCTGAACACCGGTGAGCTGATCGTGCCGGCGAACATGGAGCTGTCACTGGATCTGCTGGCGAAACTGAGCCAGTCCGGTCACAAACGCATCGAAACCCTGTTCACCAACGACCTGGATCACGGCCCGTACATTTCTGAGACGCTGCGCGTTGACCCAACCAACGATCGCCTGAGCGCGCTGGTTGAGATCTACCGCATGATGCGTCCTGGCGAGCCGCCAACGCGTGAAGCCGCAGAAAACCTGTTCGAGAACCTGTTCTTCTCTGAAGATCGTTACGATCTGTCGGCCGTTGGCCGCATGAAGTTCAACCGTTCTCTGCTGCGTGACGAGATCGAAGGTTCCGGTATCCTGAGCAAAGACGACATCATCGAAGTGATGAAGAAGCTCATCGGTATCCGTAACGGTATTGGCGAAGTGGATGATATCGACCACCTCGGCAACCGTCGTATCCGTTCGGTCGGCGAAATGGCGGAAAACCAGTTCCGCGTTGGCCTGGTGCGCGTAGAGCGTGCTGTGAAAGAGCGTCTGTCTCTGGGCGACCTCGACACGCTGATGCCACAGGACATGATCAACGCCAAGCCAATTTCGGCCGCGGTGAAAGAGTTCTTTGGTTCCAGTCAGCTGTCCCAGTTTATGGACCAGAACAACCCGCTGTCTGAGATTACGCACAAACGTCGTATCTCTGCTCTGGGCCCAGGCGGTCTGACCCGTGAACGCGCCGGCTTCGAAGTGCGTGACGTACACCCGACTCACTACGGTCGCGTATGTCCAATCGAAACCCCGGAAGGTCCGAACATCGGTCTGATCAACTCACTCTCTGTTTACGCGCAGACGAACGAATACGGCTTCCTCGAAACGCCGTACCGCCGCGTGGTTGACGGTAAAGTGAGTGATGAAATTCATTACCTCTCTGCAATCGAAGAGGGTAACTACGTTATCGCTCAGGCGAACACCAACCTCGCCGATGACGGCAGCTTTGTTGACGATCTCGTCACCTGCCGTAGCAAAGGTGAATCGAGCCTGTTCAGCCGCGATCAGGTTGACTACATGGACGTTTCCACTCAGCAGGTGGTTTCTGTCGGTGCGTCCCTGATTCCATTCCTGGAGCACGATGATGCTAACCGCGCCCTGATGGGTGCGAACATGCAACGTCAGGCTGTACCTACCCTGCGTGCTGACAAGCCGCTGGTTGGTACCGGTATGGAACGTGCTGTTGCGGTCGACTCCGGTGTAACTGCCGTCGCGAAACGTGGTGGTACCGTGCAGTACGTCGATGCGTCACGTATCGTTATCAAAGTTAACGAAGACGAGATGTATCCGGGCGAAGCAGGTATCGACATCTACAACCTGACCAAGTACACCCGTTCTAACCAGAACACCTGCATCAACCAGATGCCGTGTGTTTCTCTGGGTGAACCTATCGAGCGTGGCGACGTGCTGGCTGACGGCCCGTCTACCGACCTCGGTGAGCTGGCGCTGGGTCAGAACATGCGCGTGGCGTTCATGCCATGGAACGGTTACAACTTCGAAGACTCCATCCTCGTTTCTGAGCGTGTCGTACAGGAAGACCGTTTCACCACCATCCACATTCAGGAACTGGCTTGCGTGTCGCGTGACACCAAACTGGGGCCGGAAGAGATCACCGCTGACATCCCGAACGTGGGTGAAGCTGCGCTCTCCAAACTGGATGAATCCGGCATCGTGTATATCGGTGCGGAAGTGACCGGTGGCGACATTCTGGTAGGCAAGGTGACGCCGAAAGGTGAAACCCAGCTGACGCCAGAAGAGAAACTGCTGCGTGCAATCTTCGGTGAAAAAGCCTCTGACGTGAAAGACTCGTCACTGCGCGTGCCGAACGGCGTTTCCGGTACGGTTATCGACGTACAGGTCTTCACCCGCGATGGCGTGGAAAAAGACAAGCGCGCGCTGGAAATCGAAGAGATGCAGCTGAAGCAGGCGAAAAAAGACCTGTCTGAAGAACTGCAGATCCTCGAAGCGGGCCTGTTCAGCCGTATCCAGGCCGTCCTGATTTCAGGTGGCGTGGAAGCGGAGAAACTGGACAAGCTGCCACGTGAGCGCTGGCTGGAACTCGGTCTGACCGACGAAGAGAAGCAGAACGCGCTGGAGCAGCTGGCTGAGCAGTATGACGAGCTGAAGCACGAGTTTGAGAAGAAACTCGAAGCGAAGCGTCGCAAGATCACCCAGGGCGACGATCTGGCACCGGGCGTGCTGAAAATCGTCAAGGTGTATCTGGCCGTTAAGCGTCAGATTCAGCCTGGTGACAAAATGGCGGGTCGTCACGGTAACAAAGGTGTTATCTCCAAGATCAACCCAATCGAAGACATGCCATACGATGAGAACGGTACGCCGGTCGACATCGTACTGAACCCGCTGGGCGTACCATCGCGTATGAACATCGGTCAGATTCTGGAAACCCACCTGGGTATGGCGGCGAAAGGCATTGGTGAGAAGATCAATGCGATGCTGAAGAAGCAGGAAGAAGTCGCCAAACTGCGTGAGTTTATCCAGCGTGCTTACGATCTGGGCACCGATGTGCGTCAGAAAGTTGACCTGAACACCTTCTCGGACGATGAAGTGCTGCGTCTGGCAGAGAACCTGAAAAAAGGTATGCCAATCGCGACGCCAGTGTTCGACGGTGCGAAAGAGAGCGAAATCAAAGAGCTGCTGCAGCTCGGCGGTCTGCCTTCTTCCGGTCAGATCACCCTGTTCGACGGCCGTACCGGTGAGCAGTTTGAGCGTCAGGTAACCGTAGGTTACATGTACATGCTGAAACTGAACCACCTGGTCGACGACAAGATGCACGCCCGTTCTACCGGCTCTTACAGCCTGGTTACGCAGCAGCCGCTGGGTGGTAAGGCGCAGTTCGGTGGTCAGCGCTTCGGTGAGATGGAAGTGTGGGCACTGGAAGCATACGGTGCCGCGTATACCCTGCAGGAAATGCTTACCGTTAAGTCTGATGACGTCAACGGCCGTACCAAGATGTATAAAAACATCGTTGACGGCAACCATCAGATGGAACCGGGCATGCCGGAATCCTTCAACGTACTGTTGAAAGAGATTCGCTCGCTGGGTATCAACATCGAGCTGGAAGACGAGTAAGCACTCGCAAGTACTGGTTATGGGACGCGCCTGGCGCGTCCCTGAGAGTTCCACTCCGACGGGAGCTAATCCGTGAAAGACTTACTTAAGTTTCTGAAAGCGCAAACTAAAACCGAAGAGTTTGATGCGATCAAAATTGCGCTGGCCTCGCCAGACATGATCCGTTCCTGGTCTTTCGGTGAAGTTAAAAAGCCGGAAACCATTAACTACCGTACCTTCAAGCCGGAGCGTGACGGTCTTTTCTGTGCCCGTATTTTCGGACCGGTAAAAGATTACGAATGCCTGTGCGGTAAGTACAAGCGTCTGAAACACCGTGGCGTGATCTGTGAGAAGTGTGGCGTTGAAGTCACGCAGACCAAAGTGCGTCGTGAGCGTATGGGCCACATCGAGCTGGCTTCGCCGACCGCGCACATCTGGTTCCTGAAATCACTGCCATCCCGCATCGGTTTGCTGCTGGATATGCCGCTGCGTGATATCGAGCGCGTGCTGTACTTCGAATCTTATGTTGTGGTCGAAGGCGGCATGACCAACCTGGAAAAACGTCAGATTCTGACTGAAGAGCAGTACCTTGACGCGCTGGAAGAGTTCGGTGACGAATTCGACGCGAAGATGGGTGCGGAAGCTATCCAGGCGCTGCTGAAAAATATGGATCTGGAGCAGGAGTGCGAGCAGCTGCGTGAAGAGCTGAACGAAACCAACTCTGAGACCAAACGTAAAAAGCTGACCAAGCGTATCAAGCTGCTGGAAGCGTTCGTGCAGTCTGGCAACAAGCCAGAGTGGATGATCCTGACCGTTCTGCCGGTGCTGCCGCCAGATCTGCGTCCGCTGGTACCGCTGGACGGCGGTCGTTTCGCTACGTCGGATCTGAACGATCTGTATCGTCGCGTGATCAACCGTAACAACCGTCTGAAGCGTCTGCTGGATCTGGCTGCGCCAGATATCATCGTACGTAACGAAAAACGTATGCTGCAGGAAGCGGTAGATGCCCTGCTGGATAACGGCCGTCGCGGTCGTGCCATCACCGGCTCTAACAAACGTCCTCTGAAATCTTTGGCCGACATGATCAAAGGTAAGCAGGGTCGTTTCCGTCAGAACCTGCTGGGTAAACGTGTTGACTACTCCGGTCGTTCGGTTATCACCGTCGGTCCATACCTGCGTCTGCATCAGTGCGGTCTGCCGAAGAAAATGGCACTGGAACTGTTCAAACCGTTCATCTACGGCAAGCTGGAACTGCGTGGCCTCGCGACCACCATTAAAGCGGCCAAGAAAATGGTTGAGCGCGAAGAAGCGGTGGTCTGGGATATCCTGGATGAAGTGATTCGCGAACACCCGGTACTGCTGAACCGTGCACCAACCCTGCACCGTCTGGGTATCCAGGCGTTTGAACCGGTTCTGATCGAAGGTAAAGCGATCCAGCTGCACCCGCTGGTGTGTGCGGCGTATAACGCCGACTTCGATGGTGACCAGATGGCTGTTCACGTACCGCTGACGCTGGAAGCCCAGCTGGAAGCGCGTGCGCTGATGATGTCTACCAACAACATTCTGTCTCCAGCGAACGGCGAGCCAATCATCGTTCCTTCACAGGACGTTGTTCTGGGTCTGTACTACATGACCCGTGACAAAGTGAACGCCAAAGGCGAAGGCATGGTACTGACCGGCCCGAAAGAAGCTGAGCGTGTTTACCGCGCTGGCCAGGCCGAGCTGCATGCACGCGTTAAAGTGCGTATCACTGAATACAGCAAAAATGAGCAGGAAGAACTCGTTGCGAAAACCAGCCTGATCGACACCACCATTGGTCGTGCGATCCTGTGGATGATCGTACCGAAAGGTCTGCCTTACTCCATCGTCAACCAGGCGCTGGGTAAGAAAGCGATTTCTAAGATGCTGAACACCTGTTACCGCATCCTGGGCCTGAAGCCGACCGTTATCTTTGCTGACCAGACCATGTACACCGGCTTTGCCTATGCAGCCCGTTCAGGTGCCTCAGTCGGTATCGACGACATGGTGATTCCTGCCAAGAAAGCAGAAATCATTGCAGAAGCCGAAGCGGAAGTGGCCGAGATCCAGGAGCAGTTCCAGTCTGGTCTGGTTACCGCGGGCGAACGTTACAACAAAGTCATCGATATCTGGGCTGCGGCTAACGAACGCGTATCCAAAGCGATGATGGATAACCTGCAGACCGAAACCGTGATCAACCGTCACGGCGAAGAAGAGCAGCAGGTTTCGTTCAACAGCATCTACATGATGGCCGACTCCGGTGCGCGTGGTTCTGCGGCACAGATTCGTCAGCTGGCAGGTATGCGTGGTCTGATGGCGAAGCCAGATGGCTCCATCATCGAGACGCCGATCACCGCGAACTTCCGTGAAGGTCTGAACGTACTCCAGTACTTCATCTCGACCCACGGTGCGCGTAAAGGTCTGGCCGATACCGCACTGAAAACGGCGAACTCCGGTTACCTGACCCGTCGTCTGGTTGACGTGGCGCAGGACCTGGTGGTCACCGAAGACGACTGTGGCACATTCGAAGGCATCATGATGACCCCGGTCATTGAAGGTGGCGACGTTAAAGAGCCGCTGCGTGAGCGTGTACTGGGTCGTGTGACGGCAGAAGACGTGCTGAAGCCGGGCACTGCGGACATCCTGATCCCGCGTAACACCCTGATCGATGAGCACTGGTGTGACGTGGTTGAACTGAACTCCGTGGACGCGATTAAAGTGCGTTCCGTGGTGAGCTGTGAAACCGACTTCGGTGTGTGTGCACACTGCTACGGTCGCGATCTGGCACGTGGTCACATCATCAACAAAGGTGAGGCCATCGGCGTTATCGCAGCACAGTCCATCGGTGAGCCGGGTACCCAGCTGACCATGCGTACCTTCCACATCGGTGGTGCGGCATCGCGTGCGGCAGCTGAATCCAGCATTCAGGTGAAGAATAAAGGTACTATCAAGCTGACCAACGCCAAGTCAGTAACCAACTCCTCCGGGAAACTGGTTATCGTCTCGCGTAACGTTGAGCTGAAGATGATCGACGAGTTCGGTCGTACCAAAGAGAGCTATAAAGTGCCTTACGGTGCGGTCATGGCGAAAGGTGATGGCGAGCAGGTTGCCGCGGGCGAAACCGTTGCAAACTGGGATCCACACACCATGCCGGTTATCACCGAAGTGGGCGGTTTCATCCGCTTCACCGACATGATCGACGGTCAGACCATTACCCGTCAGACTGACGACCTCACCGGTCTGTCATCGCTGGTGGTACTGGATTCTGCAGAGCGAACTGCGGGCGGTAAAGACCTGCGTCCGGCACTGAAAATCGTTGATGCCAACGGCAACGATGTACTGATCCCGGGCACCGACATGCCGGCACAGTACTTCCTGCCAGGTAAAGCGATTGTGCAGCTGGAAGATGGCGTGAAGATCAGCTCGGGTGATACCCTGGCGCGTGTTCCGCAGGAATCTGGCGGTACCAAGGACATCACCGGTGGTCTGCCGCGCGTTGCCGACCTGTTCGAAGCGCGTCGTCCGAAAGAGCCAGCTATCCTGGCGGAGATCAGCGGTATCATCTCCTTCGGTAAAGAGACCAAAGGCAAGCGTCGTCTGGTGATCACCCCGGTTGACGGTAGCGATCCGTATGAAGAGATGATTCCGAAATGGCGTCAGCTCAACGTATTCGAAGGTGAACGTGTAGAACGTGGTGACGTCGTATCCGACGGCCCAGAGTCTCCGCACGACATCCTGCGTCTGCGTGGCGTCCATGCTGTGACCCGTTACATCACTAACGAAGTGCAGGAAGTTTACCGCCTGCAGGGCGTTAAGATTAACGATAAGCACATCGAAGTCATCGTGCGTCAGATGCTGCGTAAAGCAACCATCCTGAACGCGGGTAGCTCGGAGTTCCTGGAAGGCGAGCAGGCGGAAGTCTCTCGTATCAAGATCTCCAACCGCGATCTGGAAGCGAACGGCAAAATCGGCGCGACGTACATGCGTGACCTGCTGGGTATCACCAAAGCCTCGCTGGCAACCGAATCGTTCATCTCTGCGGCATCGTTCCAGGAGACCACCCGTGTCCTGACCGAAGCAGCGGTAGCCGGCAAGCGCGACGAACTGCGCGGCCTGAAAGAGAACGTTATCGTGGGTCGTCTGATCCCGGCCGGTACCGGTTATGCTTACCACCAGGATCGTATGCGTCGCCGTCAGGCGGGTGAAGCACCGGTTGCACCGCAGGTGACTGCGGATGAAGCCTCTGCCAGCCTCGCTGAGCTGCTGAACGCCGGTCTGGGCGGTAGCGACGACGAATAATCGTCTGCTCTGCTGACCATGAAAAAACCCTGCCTCGGCAGGGTTTTTTTTCGTCTGAAAACCGCGTTATTTCTGATTGATATCCTGACGCGTCAGCCCGATGTCACGTAGCTGCGCATCACTCAGGTGCGAAAGAATCTCCCGCGTTTCCCGCCTGGCCTGCCAGCGTTTGATTGCGCGCACGCCGCCACGGAAGATATCGAGTAAGGTCACGCTGAACGGTTTTGCCGCCCGGTTCTGATCGAATTCCATAATCCCAGCCCTCAGTATGATGTCTGAACAACATTTTCCCTCTGATGGCGAATGCAATACAGATTCAAAAATCACTTATCTTTAACATACAGATTGCGCCCGTACCGATCTGAATGGTAGAAATAGGCGTCATCTGTACTGATTTTTGATCACCGTTAACGCAGCGAGGCACACAATGACGCGCTATCAACATCTGGCCTGTCTGCTTTCAGACCGTATTGAGCAGGGGCTGTATCGCAGCGGCGAACGCTTGCCCTCGGTGCGTACGCTCAGCATTGAGCACGGTGTCAGCATCAGCACCGTGCAGCAGGCTTATCATCTGCTGGAAGAGAAGCAGCTTATCGTGCCGCAGCCGCGTTCCGGCTATTTTGTCGCTACCCGTAAAGCCACGCCGCCGGTGCCCGCGATGACCCGACCCGTACAGCGTCCGGTTGAGATCACCCAGTGGGAATCGGTGCTGGAGCTGCTGAGCAGCCGCATTAATGGCGACGTGCTGCAGCTGGGCAGCGGCATGCCGGACCTGACCCAGCCGACGCTCAAGCCGCTGTGGAAAATCATGGGCCGCATGGCGCAGAAGCAGGACATTGATCAGCTCAACTACGACAGCCTGCTCGGCGTGGCAGCGCTGCGCGAGCAGATTGCGCGGCTGACAATTGACAGCGGCTGTCAGCTGACGGCGGAAGATATTGTCATCACTACCGGTTGCCATGAAGCGCTGTCGGTGTCGATTCGCGCCGTGTGCGAGCCAGGCGATATCATTGCCGTCGAGTCGCCAGCGTTTCACGGCACCATGCAGACACTGCGCGGTCTGGGCATCCGCGCCATTGAAATCCCTACCGATGCGGTCAGCGGGATCAGTCTTGAGGCGCTGGAGCTGGCGTTTGAGCAGTGGCCAATCAAAGCGGTGGTGGTGGTACCCAACTGTAATAATCCGCTTGGATTTATCATGCCGGAAGCGCGTAAGCGCGCGCTGCTGACGCTGGCGCAGCGCTTTGACGCGGCGATCATTGAAGATGATGTTTACGGCGAGCTGGCGTGGGAGTATCCGCGTCCGATCACCATCAAATCGCTGGATATGGATGGCCGCGTGCTGCTGTGCAGCTCGTTTTCCAAAACCCTGGCGCCCGGCTTGCGCGTGGGCTGGGTCGCGCCGGGACGCTATCGCGATCGCGTACTGCACATGAAATATATTGGCACCGGTTCGACGGCAACGCAGCCGCAGTATGCGGTCGCAGAGTTTATTCGTCAGGGCCATTACCTGCCGCATTTGCGCCGCATGCGCCATGTGTATCAGCGTAACTATGAGACGTTTAGCTGCTGGGTGCGCCACTATTTTCCCTGCGGTATTTGCGTCTCGCGGCCGCAGGGCAGTTTCCTGATGTGGATTGAGCTGCCGGAAGCCTTCGATGCGGTGCGGCTGAATGCGGAACTGCGGGAGCTGAAAATCCAGGTGGCGGTCGGTTCGTTGTTTTCGGCGGCGGGTAAATATCGCAACTGCCTGCGCCTCAATTATGGTCTGCCAATGAATGAGCAAACCGAGCAGGCGATTGCCAGCCTCGGCGCAGCCGTGGAGCGTGCCATGTAGGCCTGCAGTGCGGAAACGCGCCATACTACCTCCCTGACAGAATAACGGTGGAAAGGCAGGGCCGGACAGAGAGTCGGGGAAGCCAGCCCTGGCCCGCTGCAAGCGACAGCGGGCAGGCTCACTTTAGCGATTGTCCCCGGTCGCGCCAGCCCTGACTGCTGCCGTTTGCGCGCCGTATTCGCGGATTTTTAGCGCCGTTGCAGTCAGTTACAACGCTTTTGCGACATGCTCTGGGGATTCTACCAGCGCCAGCAGCTGGCGGGTCGCCGCCTGCCAGTCTTCCGCCTGGATAATCGCGCTGACCACGGCAATGCTGCCGACGCCGGTCGCCAGCACCTCCGGCACGCGTGCCAGCGAAATGCCGCCAATCGCTACGGTGGGAATGTGCTGCAGCCGCGCCAGATGGCGCTTCAGCTCGGCTATGCCCTGCGGCGCAGAGGGCATCTCTTTGGTTTGTGTCGGAAAGATGTGGCCGAGCGCAATATAGGACGGACGCAGCGCCAGCGCGCGATCCAGCTCGGCGTCATCGTGTGTCGACAGACCCAGGCGTAAGCCGGCGTGGCGGATAGCGTCCAGGTCGGCCACATCCAGATCCTCCTGACCAAGATGCACACCATAAGCGTTGTACTTAATCGCTAAGCGCCAGTAATCGTTGATAAACAGCCGCGCGCCGTACTGTTTGCCCAGGGCGATGGCATCGCGTACTGCGGCTTCAATCTGGCGATCATCGCCATCTTTGATGCGCAGCTGGAGGGTGCGCACGCCGGCTGCCAGCAGGCGTTCAATCCACAACACGCTGTCGACAACCGGATAGAGCCCCAGTTTTGGCGCGGTGGCAGGGAAGGCTTCAGTCATCATTTTTCCTCTTTCAGGGCATCGGCGGCGTGATACAGCTCGCCGCCACGGCTACGGAAGGCATCGGACATTTGCGCCATGCCCAGCGCTATCGGCTGGGCTTCAGCCTGCTGGCGGGCGGCAAATTCGCGCACTTCCTGGGTGATTTTCATTGAACAGAATTTGGGGCCGCACATGGAACAGAAGTGGGCCACTTTGCCGGATTCCTGCGGCAGGGTTTCGTCGTGATAGGCCCGCGCGGTATGCGGATCGAGTGCCAGATTAAACTGATCTTCCCAGCGGAACTCGAAGCGAGCTTTCGACATGGCGTTGTCGCGGATCTGCGCGCCGGGATGGCCTTTAGCCAGATCGGCTGCGTGCGCGGCGATCTTGTAGGTAATCAGCCCCTGCTTAACATCCTCTTTATTCGGCAGGCCAAGGTGCTCTTTCGGCGTGACGTAGCACAGCATCGCACAGCCAAACCAGCCGATCATGGCGGCGCCAATCCCGGAGGTAAAATGATCGTAGCCCGGCGCGATATCGGTCGTCAGCGGGCCCAGCGTATAAAACGGCGCTTCATGGCAGTGTTCCAGCTGCTCGGTCATATTGCGGCGGATCATCTGCATCGGCACGTGACCGGGGCCTTCAATCATGACCTGCACATCATATTGCCAGGCGATTTGCGTCAGCTCGCCTAAGGTACGCAGTTCGGCAAACTGGGCTTCGTCGTTGGCGTCCTGAATCGAGCCGGGACGTAAACCATCACCGAGCGATAGCGCGACATCATAGGCGGCGCAGATTTCACAGATTTCGCGGAAATGCTGGTAGAGGAAGTTTTCCTGATGATGTGACAGGCACCACTTCGCCATGATTGAGCCGCCGCGCGACACGATGCCGGTCAGCCGTTGTGCGGTCATCGGCACATAGCGCAGCAGCACGCCCGCGTGAATGGTGAAGTAATCAACGCCCTGCTCAGCCTGTTCCAGCAGGGTATCGCGGAAAATGTCCCAGTTAAGATCTTCTGCGATGCCGTTGACCTTTTCCAGCGCCTGATAGATTGGCACCGTGCCGATCGGCACCGGACTGTTGCGCAAAATCCACTCGCGCGTTTCATGGATATAGCGGCCGGTCGACAGATCCATCACGGTATCTGCCCCCCAGCGCGTGGCCCACACCAGTTTTTCCACTTCCTCTTCAATCGACGAACTTACCGCCGAGTTGCCGATGTTGGCGTTGACTTTCACCAGAAAATTGCGGCCGATGATCATCGGCTCCGATTCCGGGTGATTGATGTTGGCAGGAATGATGGCGCGGCCGCTGGCCACTTCAGCGCGCACGAATTCGGCGCTGATATTCTCCGGCAGCTGCGCACCAAAGCCGTGACCGGCGTGCTGCTGTAATAGCGTTGCACTGCGGATACGCTCACGTCCCATGTTTTCGCGCAGCGCGATGAACTCCATCTCCGGCGTGATAATGCCCTGACGCGCATAGTGCAGCTGCGTGACGCGGCGACCCGCTTTGGCCCGGCGCGGCAGCGGCAGGTGTTCAAAACGCAGATGATCCAGCCCGTCATCCGCCAGCCGCTGCTGACTGTAGCTTGAGCTGAGTGCGCTGATGGTTTCGCTGTCGTTGCGTTCGGCGATCCAGCCGGCGCGCAATTTTGCCAGACCCTGATGCACGTTGATGGTCGCGTGGGGATCGCCATAGGCACCGGCAGTGTCATACACCGGCACCGGTTCATTTTCTGCGTATTGCGGATGATCTTTGCTGCCGCCGGTGTGCGTCGGGCTGAGCTGAATTTCGCGCATCGGGACGCGGATATCCGCGCGGCTGCCGCTGATCCAGATCCGTTTGGAGTTAGGGAAGGCGGTTCCCTGGAGCGAATCGATAAATTTTTGCGCCTGCGCGCGTTGTTCACGACGTGAGGTTTTAGCATCAGACATAGCAAGTTTCCTGAAAACAAGGGGAAGCTGCTTGTCCGGAGTCCGGAAGGAGTAACAGAAACGGTGCCGGGCGCCTGACTGCACCGTGCTGATCACATCTACTCTTGTTCCCTTCGCAGGTACTAACCTGATCAGGTTCCGCGGATCCCGAATTAACGGTCTCAGCCCCTAAGGGCACTCCGACAAGTTTACGTTTTACGCGATAAGCGACTTTACTGACTGCTGCACGCTGCGCTTATATCGCAAAGTTTGATTGTGGATTGTCGTTAAAAAGACAATAAAAAAGCCCATTCAGCATAAAAGGGCTTTTCCAGAATAACAAGTCTTTTACAACTGCAGCGGTTCAGGCCGGACGAGCAATGGTGCTGTCGTTGGCCACCGGCGGGCGCGCCAGCTGGTTATCCCAGGCGAGCTGAATCAGTTTGTCTTCCAGCGTAAAGCGTGACTCCAGCGCTTCGCCCACTTCTGACAGCGCCTGCTGGAAATCCACGCAGTTGTCGTCATTAATGGCCTGCTGCAGATGGCTGTCATACAGTTGCATCAGCCGTTCAGTATTGCCTTCCAGCGCCGGATAGATCTGCGCCGCCGCAATCATCGGGCTGTCGCCGGACATCTCGCTGATGATGCGCTCGTAAACGCTGAAGTGGCCGGTAGAGAGATAGTCCACCAGACGATGGCAAAACGCATCCAGCGCCTGTTCATCCAGCGCGGTCAGCGCTTCTTTGTTCGGCTTCATGCCAATTAACTCGTAATAGGTGACGAGCAGCTGTCGACGGGCGCGCAACCATGAGTCGACTAATTCATTACCGCCACCTACACGCTCGGTCAGGTTATCTAACTGGGTAAGCATACGGGGCTCCAGGTGAGTTATAGTTGTTTATTACACACTTAACATCAGGATTTCAGCGTGCCATTTGACGCTAAGGACAACGATTAAGATGCAACGTGAGATCTCAAGCGTAGACGCTGGCTGGTGGATTGTCAGCTCCGCGCAGAAACTTTGGTTGCCGCAAGGCGAGTTGCCGCATGGCTTATCCGGCGAGTTTGGCCTGACCGGCAGCAGCGGCAGAGTGATTGGCGAGTGGCAGGGCGAAAACGTCTGGCTGGTATGCGAAGCGCGTCCGGACAATATGGCCTCGGTGCGCCAGCTGATTGACGAAGATGTCGGTCTGTTTCAGCTCGCCGGGCGCGGCGTGCAGCTGGCTGAGTTCTACCGTTCGCATCGCTGGTGCGGCTATTGCGGCCATGAAATGCAGCACAGCAAGCGCGAATTTGCCTGCCTGTGCAGCCACTGCCGCGAGCGCTACTATCCGCAAATCGCCCCCTGCATCATTGTGGCGATTCGTCGCGGTGAGGAGATCCTGCTGGCAAACCATGCACGCCATCGCAACAGCATCTACACCGTGCTGGCCGGTTTTGTCGAAGTCGGTGAAACGCTGGAGCAGGCGGTGGCCCGCGAGGTGATGGAAGAGAGCAACGTGCGGGTAAAAAATGTGCGTTACGTGACCTCGCAGCCGTGGCCGTTCCCGCACTCGCTGATGATGGCGTTCATGGCGGAGTACGATGGCGGCGAGCTGCAGCACGATGGTAAAGAGCTGCTGGATGCTGGCTGGTATCGCTACGACGATCTGCCCCTGTTGCCGCCGCCGGGCACTGTGGCGCGCCGGCTGATTGAAGATACGGTTGCGCTGTGTCGCGCCAGCGCGGCGTGAAAATGCTACACTGCCGGCCTTAGCATGAGAGAGCCCATTATGAGTGAACTGAAGAACGATCGTTATCTGCGCGCCCTGTTACGCCAGCCGGTGGATATCACCCCGGTATGGATGATGCGACAAGCCGGGCGTTACCTGCCGGAATACAAAGCCACGCGCGCTGAGGCCGGTGATTTTATGTCGCTGTGTAAGAACGCGGAGCTGGCGTGCGAAGTTACCCTGCAGCCGCTGCGCCGCTATGCGCTGGATGCCGCGATCCTCTTCAGCGATATCCTGACCATTCCGGATGCGATGGGCCTGGGGCTCTACTTTGAGACCGGCGAAGGCCCGCGTTTCTCTCACCCCATCGCCTGCCGTGCCGATGTGGATAAACTACCGGTGCCGGATCCGGAGCAGGAGCTGGGTTACGTGATGAATGCGGTGCGCACCATCCGTCACAACCTCAAAGGCGAAGTGCCGCTGATCGGTTTCTCCGGCAGCCCGTGGACGCTGGCAACCTACATGGTAGAAGGCGGCAGCAGCAAGGCTTTCACCAAAATCAAGAAGATGATGTATGCCGAGCCGCAGACGCTGCACGCGCTGCTGGATAAGCTGGCAGAGAGCGTGATCCTTTACCTCAACGCGCAGATTAAAGCGGGTGCGCAGTCGGTGATGGTGTTTGATACCTGGGGCGGCGTGCTGACCGGGCGCGACTATCGCGAATTCTCGCTCTATTACATGCACAAAATCGTCGACAGCGTGCTGCATGAGAACGAAGGACGACGCGTGCCCATCACCCTGTTTACCAAGGGCGGCGGCCAGTGGCTGGAAGAGATGGCGGCCACCGGCTGTGATGCGCTGGGCCTTGACTGGACCACTGATATTGGCGAAGCGCGGCGCCGCGTGGGCGATAAAGTCGCGCTGCAGGGCAACATGGATCCGTCTATGCTGTATGCACCCCCTGCACGAATTGAGCAGGAAGTGGCGGGGATTCTGGAAGGCTTTGGCGCAGGCGAAGGCCACGTCTTCAACCTCGGTCACGGGATTCATCAGGATGTTCCGCCAGAGCACGCTGGCGTGTTTGTGGAGGCGGTGCATCGGTTATCACGACCATATCATCAGGGATAAGCATGGATTTAGCCGCACTACGACAGCAACAGGTACAGCTCGCCGCCAGCGTGGTGCGGCAGGATGATTTTGACGTACTGCCGCCGCGCTTCATTGGCGGCGCCGATGTTGGTTTTGAACAGGGCGGCGAGGTAACGCGCGCCGCCCTGGTGATCCTCGAATACCCTTCATTAACGCTGGTGGAGCATCGCATCGCGCGTGTCGCGACCACCATGCCTTACATCCCCGGTTTTCTCTCGTTTCGCGAAATTCCAGCCCTGCAGGCGGCGTGGCAGCAATTGTCGCAGCGGCCCGATCTGCTGTTCGTCGACGGCCATGGCATCTCTCATCCGCGCCGGCTGGGCGTTGCTGCGCATTTCGGCTCGCTGCTGGATGTGCCAACCATCGGCGTAGCGAAAAAGCGCCTGTGCGGCCGTTTCGCTGAGCTGGATGCGGCACCGGGCAGTCGTCAGCCGCTGATGGATAAAGGCGAGCAGATTGCCTGGGTGTGGCGCAGCAAGACGCGCTGCAACCCGCTGTTTGTCTCAACCGGCCACCGCGTCAGCCTCGATAGCGCACTGCACTGGGTTGAGGCCTGCATGGCTGGCTACCGCTTGCCGGAGCCAACGCGCTGGGCCGATGCCGTGGCATCTGGCCGTCCCGCTTTTGTGAAGTGGCAAAATGCGCGCTAACGCTGTTTGTGCGCGGCTTTTGCGGTACACTGCCGCCAGCTAATCTACCGAGAGTAAGTTTGATGTTACAGAACCCCGTCCATTTGCGTCTGGCGAAGCTGGAAAGCTGGCAGCACATGACCTTTATGGCCTGTCTGTGCGAGCGGATGTTCCCCAATTACTGGGCCTTCTGTCAGCAGACCGAGTTTGCCGATCCGCAGCTCTATCGCCGCATTCTCGACCTGGTGTGGGAAAGCCTGACGGTGAAGGATGCCAAAATCAATTTCGACAGCCAGCTGGAGAAACTGGAAGCGGCGATCCCAAACGGTGACGACTTTGACGTTTACGGCGTGCACCCGGCGATTGACGCCTGCGTGGCGCTGAGTGAACTCCTGCACGCGCAGCTGAGCGGTGAAACGCTGGAGCACGCCATCGAAGTCAGCCGCACGTCGATCACCACCGTGGCCATCCTTGAAATGACCCAGGCCGGTCGCGAAATGAGCGACGAAGAGCTGCGTGACAACCAGGCGGTAATTGACGAATGGGACCTGCAGTGGGAGATTTTTCGCCTGCTGGCAGAGTGCGAAGAACGGGACCTGGAGCTAATCAAAGGACTACGTGCAGACCTGCGTGAAGCCGGAATCAGTAACATCGGTATAAATTTTCAGCAATAAGGCGAGAAAACGTGACTTCAGGCCCGAATTACCGCGCCTGGAGGCTTCACATCAGCCCCCTGTCTGGTCTACATTTGGGGGGCTGAAAATTGTGGCTATCGGTGCGTGCAGGCTGAAGAGTGCCAGAATATGGCTTTTCCCTCGCACTCGTTGCTTAGCAAGCGATAAATACACTTTAAGGATAACTTATGAACAAGACTCAACTGATTGATGTGATCGCAGAGAAAGCGGACCTGTCTAAAACCCAGGCTAAAGCTGCGCTGGAATCTACCCTGGCTGCGATCACTGAGTCTCTGAAAGAAGGTGATGCTGTACAACTGGTTGGTTTTGGTACTTTTAAAGTGAACCACCGCGCTGAGCGTACCGGTCGCAACCCGCAGACTGGCAAAGAGATCAAAATCGCTGCAGCTAACGTGCCAGCGTTCGTCTCTGGTAAAGCACTGAAAGACGCTGTTAAGTAAGTTTTCCGCATCGCGGTTTAGCTTTAAAAGAGGGGCGATTTCGCCCCTTTTTGTTACCGGGGCCTGCTATGCTGAACATCTCTCCTCAGCGCCTCTGCGCCATCCTCCTCGGGGTATTACTCACCGGCTGCAGTGCCACTCCCGATCTTCCGGCTTTCACCGCCAGCGGCTATCTGTCTGACCGTGGCACGGTGCGAATCTGGCGTAAAAACGGCGACCACGAAGCCGTCCATCTGCGTACTGTCTACACCCCTTTCAATGGCGATAGCCGGGAAACCACCGACTATATCTGGCAGGCGGATAAACTGCTGAGCGTGGAACGGCACGTCACTGGCCAGCAGCCGGACGACGTAACCCTGCGTTTCGACCATCAGGGCAACCTCAATTTTATGCAGCGACAGCTGGCTGGCCGGCGTGAAGCCGTCAGCGCCGACAGCGTCGAGCTGTACCGGTTTGACGCGCAGCGCATGCTGGCGCAGAGCAATGCACTGCTGAGTGGCCGGGTACTGTTGCGGCAGGGGCACTGGCAGGGCGGTACGCAGGTCCGTGACTGTGAGGGGCAGCAGGTGAATGTGGCGTTCGATCGCGACACGCTGGCGACGCTGTATCGACAACAGCAGGGGCAGCAACAGCCGATTACCCTGTCGTGGCTGGAAGCGCCAGAGGGGATTCAACTGCTGCGTGCCACGCCGGAAGATGAGTGCCGCTGGCAGCCGAAAGAGGCTGATTTTTAGCGGCGACCAGCTGGCCGCCGCCGGGGGCTTACTTGCGGTTAATCGCGCGGTAACCGATATCATTACGGCAGAAGCTGCCGTTCCATGAGATGTGCTGTGCCAGCGCGTAGGCATTCTTCTGCGCTGCCGCCACATCTTCACCCAGCGCAGTCACGCACAGTACGCGACCGCCGCTGGTCACCACCAGGTCATCTTTCAGGGTGGTGCCGGCATGGAATACCTTCCCGTCCGGTACGTCTTCCAGCGGCAGACCGTGGATCTGATCGCCCGTGTTGTAGTCGCCCGGATAACCGCCTGCGGCCAGCACCACGCCGAGCGACGGGCGCGGATCCCACTGTGACTGCTGCTCATTGAGCTTGCCGTCGACGGCGGCGAGGCACAGCGCGACCAGATCCGACTGCAGGCGCAGCATGATCGGCTGCGTTTCCGGATCGCCGAAGCGGCAGTTGAATTCGATCACCTTCGGCTGACCGGCTTTGTCGATCATCAGACCGGCATACAGGAAACCGGTGTAGGTGTTACCTTCCGCTTTCATGCCGTTGACGGTTGGCCAGATGATCTGATCCATCACGCGCTGGTGGATCTCATCGGTCACTACCAGTGCCGGTGAGTAAGCGCCCATGCCACCGGTGTTCGGCCCGGTGTCGCCGTCGCCAACACGTTTGTGATCCTGGCTGGTGGCCATTGGCAGGACATTATCGCCGTCCACCATCACGATGAAGCTGGCTTCTTCACCATCAAGGAATTCTTCGATGACGATGCGGTGACCTGCGTCGCCAAATGCATTGCCGGCCAGCATGTCCTGTACTGCCGCTTCCGCTTCGGCCAGCGTCATGGCGACAATGACGCCTTTACCCGCGGCCAGACCGTCCGCTTTGATGACGATCGGCGCACCTTTCTCACGCAGGTAAGCCAGCGCGGGTTCCACCTCGGTGAAGTTCTGGTATTCCGCCGTCGGGATCTGCTGGCGGGCAAGGAAATCTTTGGTGAAGGCTTTTGAGCCCTCCAGCTGCGCGGCCGCCTGCGTCGGGCCAAAGATTTTCAGGCCGGCAGCGCGAAACGCATCGACTACGCCAATCACCAGCGGCGCTTCCGGTCCGACGATGGTCAGGTCGATGTTTTCCTGCTGCGCAAACGCCAGCAGGGCCGGAATATCGGTGGCGCTGATGGCCACGTTCTGCAGGGCCGGCTCCAGCGCGGTACCGGCGTTGCCTGGCGCAACAAATACGGTTTCTGCCAGCGGCGACTGTGCTGCTTTCCACGCAAGCGCGTGTTCACGTCCACCATTACCAATCACTAAAATTTTCATCGTTACGGCTCCAGGCTATTAATGGCGGAAATGACGCATGTCAGTGAAGATCATCGCGATGCCGTGCTCGTCGGCGGCAGCAATAACTTCATCATCGCGAATGGAACCGCCCGGCTGGATCACACAGGTGATGCCCACTGCTGCTGCGGCATCAATGCCATCGCGGAACGGGAAGAAGGCGTCGGAAGCCATGGCGGAACCCTTCACCTCCAGTCCTTCGTCAGCGGCTTTGATGCCGGCAATTTTGGCAGAGTAAACGCGGCTCATCTGGCCCGCGCCAATACCGATCGTCATGTTGTCGCGTGCATACACAATGGCGTTGGATTTAACGAATTTCGCCACTTTCCAGCAGAACAGCGCGTCACGCAGTTCCTGTTCGGTTGGCTGACGTTGGCTGACAACGCGCAGCTGGCTGGCATCGACCATACCAAGATCGCGATCCTGAACCAGCAGGCCACCGTTGACGCGTTTGAAGTCGAGACCGGCCACACGGCTCTGCCACTGACCGCACACCAGAACGCGGACGTTCTGTTTGGCTGCGGTCACGCGCAGTGCCGCTTCACTGGCCGATGGCGCAATAATGACTTCCACGAACTGACGGCTGATGATCGCCTGCGCGGTCGCTTCATCCAGCTCACGGTTAAAGGCGATGATGCCGCCGAACGCCGAGGTCGGATCGGTTTTATAAGCGCGCTCGTAGGCGGCAAGAATTGAATCGCCTGCGGCGACGCCGCATGGGTTAGCGTGCTTGACGATAACGCAGGCTGGCTCGCTGAACTCCTTGACGCACTCCAGTGCCGCATCGGTATCGGCAATATTGTTGTAGGACAGCGCTTTGCCCTGCAGCTGCTGTGCGGTGGCGACCGACGCTTCGCTGACTTGCTCTTCAATATAGAAAGCAGCGTCCTGATGGCTGTTCTCGCCGTAACGCATATCCTGCTTTTTAATAAAGTTGAGGTTCAGGGTGCGCGGGAAGCGGCCGGCCGGCGCGGTGCTCTCGCCGTGATAGGCCGGTACCAGGCTGCCAAAGTAGTTGGCAATCATGCTGTCGTAAGCGGCGGTGTGTTCAAAGGCTTTGATGGCCAGATCGAAACGGGTTTCCAGCGTCAGGGAGTTTTCGTTGGCATCGAGCTCCGCGATGATCGCGTCGTAGTCACTGCTCTTTACCACGATCGCCACGTCTTTGTGGTTCTTGGCTGCCGAGCGCACCATGGTGGGGCCGCCGATATCAATGTTCTCAACGGCATCTTCCAGGCTGCAGTCGGCTTTCGCCACGGTCTGGGCAAAGGGATAGAGGTTCACCACCACCATGTCGATAGGATTGATGGCGTGCTCGGCCATGATGGCATCATCGGTGCCGCGACGGCCCAGAATGCCACCGTGCACTTTGGGGTGCAGCGTTTTGACGCGTCCATCCATCATTTCCGGGAAACCGGTGTAGTCAGAAACTTCCGTGACGGGCAGGCCGGCATCTGCCAGCAGGCGTGCGGTGCCACCTGTGGAGAGCAGCTCAACACCACGATGGGAGAGGGCCTGAGCAAATTCGAGGATACCGGCTTTGTCAGAGACACTGAGCAGAGCGCGGCGTACAGGACGACGTTGTTGCATGGTGGTTTTATCCCTTGGCTTTGTTTCGCGTAAATAAGAGCGTTACATCAGGCTTAACTTTCTCTCTCTATATATAGAAGAGAACATTTACCTCAGGTAACGCCCCAAAAGGGGCATCCTTGACGTCGCGGGGCATTGTAGCGAAAACGTTTGCGCGATGCTCGCCTAAATTTATTACCGGCTGCAGATGTGGATAACTTTGTGTGTAACCGGGTATAAGGCGGGGTTTTGCTGTGGAATGCAGCGAACGATTGTTTTTATTGAATTTAGCGGTTGCGCGTGCCGAACAACTCCCTATAATGCGCCTCCATCGACACGGCACAACGACTTACGGAATGCGGTGTAGACAGGAAGCTTCGTTAAGAACTTCCGCCGGGGAAAAACGCTGAAAAAAGTGTTTGACTCTGAAGGAGGAAAGCGTAATATACGCCACCTCGCGACAGCAGGCCGAACGCCGCGTCGCACCGCTCTTTAACAATTTATCAGACAATCTGTGTGGGCACTCGCAGGATTGATATCACAAGCCTACGGGCTTTAAAAAATATCAAGTCTTTGCTGAGTGAACACGTAATTCATTACGAAGTTTAATTCACAGAGCATCGCTGCACTCGTTGCAGCAAATCAAACTTAAATTGAAGAGTTTGATCATGGCTCAGATTGAACGCTGGCGGCAGGCCTAACACATGCAAGTCGAACGGCAGCACAGAAGAGCTTGCTCTTTGGGTGGCGAGTGGCGGACGGGTGAGTAATGTCTGGGAAACTGCCCGATGGAGGGGGATAACTACTGGAAACGGTAGCTAATACCGCATAATGTCGCAAGACCAAAGTGGGGGACCTTCGGGCCTCACACCATCGGATGTGCCCAGATGGGATTAGCTAGTAGGTGGGGTAATGGCTCACCTAGGCGACGATCCCTAGCTGGTCTGAGAGGATGACCAGCCACACTGGAACTGAGACACGGTCCAGACTCCTACGGGAGGCAGCAGTGGGGAATATTGCACAATGGGCGCAAGCCTGATGCAGCCATGCCGCGTGTATGAAGAAGGCCTTCGGGTTGTAAAGTACTTTCAGCGGGGAGGAAGGCGGTGAGGTTAATAACCTCGCCGATTGACGTTACCCGCAGAAGAAGCACCGGCTAACTCCGTGCCAGCAGCCGCGGTAATACGGAGGGTGCAAGCGTTAATCGGAATTACTGGGCGTAAAGCGCACGCAGGCGGTCTGTTAAGTCAGATGTGAAATCCCCGGGCTTAACCTGGGAACTGCATTTGAAACTGGCAGGCTTGAGTCTCGTAGAGGGGGGTAGAATTCCAGGTGTAGCGGTGAAATGCGTAGAGATCTGGAGGAATACCGGTGGCGAAGGCGGCCCCCTGGACGAAGACTGACGCTCAGGTGCGAAAGCGTGGGGAGCAAACAGGATTAGATACCCTGGTAGTCCACGCCGTAAACGATGTCGACTTGGAGGTTGTGCCCTTGAGGCGTGGCTTCCGGAGCTAACGCGTTAAGTCGACCGCCTGGGGAGTACGGCCGCAAGGTTAAAACTCAAATGAATTGACGGGGGCCCGCACAAGCGGTGGAGCATGTGGTTTAATTCGATGCAACGCGAAGAACCTTACCTGGCCTTGACATCCAGAGAACTTAGCAGAGATGCTTTGGTGCCTTCGGGAACTCTGAGACAGGTGCTGCATGGCTGTCGTCAGCTCGTGTTGTGAAATGTTGGGTTAAGTCCCGCAACGAGCGCAACCCTTATCCTTTGTTGCCAGCGGCTCGGCCGGGAACTCAAAGGAGACTGCCGGTGATAAACCGGAGGAAGGTGGGGATGACGTCAAGTCATCATGGCCCTTACGGCCAGGGCTACACACGTGCTACAATGGCGCATACAAAGAGAAGCGACCTCGCGAGAGCAAGCGGACCTCATAAAGTGCGTCGTAGTCCGGATTGGAGTCTGCAACTCGACTCCATGAAGTCGGAATCGCTAGTAATCGTAGATCAGAATGCTACGGTGAATACGTTCCCGGGCCTTGTACACACCGCCCGTCACACCATGGGAGTGGGTTGCAAAAGAAGTAGGTAGCTTAACCTTCGGGAGGGCGCTTACCACTTTGTGATTCATGACTGGGGTGAAGTCGTAACAAGGTAACCGTAGGGGAACCTGCGGTTGGATCACCTCCTTACCTGAAGATACCTTCCCGCGAAGTGCTCACACAGATTGTCTGATAGAAAAGTAATGAGCAAAGCGTCTTACGAAAGAGACTTCAGTGTCCCCTTCGTCTAGAGGCCTAGGACACCGCCCTTTCACGGCGGTAACAGGGGTTCGAATCCCCTAGGGGACGCCACTTGCTGGTAATGAGTGAAAGGCGTTACCGATAATACTTCAGAGTGTGCTGATTAAGCATGCTGCGAAGTATTTGCTCTTTAACAATCCGGAACAAGCTGAAAATTTGAAACGACGCGTCGTATTCATTCTCCGTAATAAGAATGAAGCAACGATGCGTTCGAGTCTCTCAAATGCTTGCAGTCCGCAGCGTTGCAAAACGCCTGTGGGTTGTGAGGTTAAGCGACTAAGCGTACACGGTGGATGCCCTGGCAGTCAGAGGCGATGAAGGACGTGCTAATCTGCGAAAAGCGACGGTAAGGTGATATGAACCGCTACAGCCGTCGATGTCCGAATGGGGAAACCCAATGCACTTGTGCATTATCGTTAACTGAATACATAGGTTAACGAGGCGAACCGGGGGAACTGAAACATCTAAGTACCCCGAGGAAAAGAAATCAACCGAGATTCCCCCAGTAGCGGCGAGCGAACGGGGAGCAGCCCAGGACCTGAATCAGCTTGTGCATCAGTGGAAGCGTCTGGAAAGTCGCGCGATACCGGGTGACAGCCCCGTACACGAAGATGCATAAGTTGTGAGTCCGACGAGTAGGGCGGGACACGTGGTATCCTGTCTGAACATGGGGGGACCATCCTCCAAGGCTAAATACTCCTGACTGACCGATAGTGAACCAGTACCGTGAGGGAAAGGCGAAAAGAACCCCGGCGAGGGGAGTGAAACAGAACCTGAAACCGTGTACGTACAAGCAGTGGGAGCACCTTCGGGTGTGACTGCGTACCTTTTGTATAATGGGTCAGCGACTTATATTCTGTAGCAAGGTTAACCGCATAGGGGAGCCGAAGGGAAACCGAGTCTTAATTGGGCGTTAAGTTGCAGGGTATAGACCCGAAACCCGGTGATCTAGCCATGGGCAGGTTGAAGGTTGGGTAACACTAACTGGAGGACCGAACCGACTAATGTTGAAAAATTAGCGGATGACTTGTGGCTGGGGGTGAAAGGCCAATCAAACCGGGAGATAGCTGGTTCTCCCCGAAAGCTATTTAGGTAGCGCCTCGTGAACTCATCTCCGGGGGTAGAGCACTGTTTCGGCTAGGGGGCCATCCCGGCTTACCAACCCGATGCAAACTGCGAATACCGGAGAATGTTATCACGGGAGACACACGGCGGGTGCTAACGTCCGTCGTGAAGAGGGAAACAACCCAGACCGCCAGCTAAGGTCCCAAAGTCATGGTTAAGTGGGAAACGATGTGGGAAGGCACAGACAGCCAGGATGTTGGCTTAGAAGCAGCCATCATTTAAAGAAAGCGTAATAGCTCACTGGTCGAGTCGGCCTGCGCGGAAGATGTAACGGGGCTAAACCATGCACCGAAGCTGCGGCAGCGACGCTTAGGCGTTGTTGGGTAGGGGAGCGTTCTGTAAGCCGCTGAAGGTGTGCTGTGAGGCACGCTGGAGGTATCAGAAGTGCGAATGCTGACATAAGTAACGATAAAGCGGGTGAAAAGCCCGCTCGCCGGAAGACCAAGGGTTCCTGTCCAACGTTAATCGGGGCAGGGTGAGTCGACCCCTAAGGCGAGGCTGAAAAGCGTAGTCGATGGGAAACAGGTTAATATTCCTGTACTTGGTGTTACTGCGAAGGGGGGACGGAGAAGGCTAGGTTATCCGGGCGACGGTTGTCCCGGTTTAAGCGTGCAGGTGTGAAGACCAGGCAAATCCGGTCTTCTTTAACACTGAGGCGTGACGACGAGCCGCTACGGCGGTGAAGTAACTGATGCCCTGCTTCCAGGAAAAGCCTCTAAGCTCCAGGTAACACGAAATCGTACCCCAAACCGACACAGGTGGTCAGGTAGAGAATACCAAGGCGCTTGAGAGAACTCGGGTGAAGGAACTAGGCAAAATGGTGCCGTAACTTCGGGAGAAGGCACGCTGGCGCGTAGGTGAAGGGACTTGCTCCCGGAGCCGAGGCCAGTCGAAGATACCAGCTGGCTGCAACTGTTTATTAAAAACACAGCACTGTGCAAACACGAAAGTGGACGTATACGGTGTGACGCCTGCCCGGTGCCGGAAGGTTAATTGATGGGGTTATCCGCAAGGAGAAGCTCTTGATCGAAGCCCCGGTAAACGGCGGCCGTAACTATAACGGTCCTAAGGTAGCGAAATTCCTTGTCGGGTAAGTTCCGACCTGCACGAATGGCGTAATGATGGCCAGGCTGTCTCCACCCGAGACTCAGTGAAATTGAAATCGCTGTGAAGATGCAGTGTACCCGCGGCAAGACGGAAAGACCCCGTGAACCTTTACTATAGCTTGACACTGAACATTGAGCCTTGATGTGTAGGATAGGTGGGAGGCTTTGAAGCGTGGACGCCAGTCTGCGTGGAGCCAACCTTGAAATACCACCCTTTAATGTTTGATGTTCTAACGTAGGCCCGTAATCCGGGCTGCGGACAGTGTCTGGTGGGTAGTTTGACTGGGGCGGTCTCCTCCCAAAGCGTAACGGAGGAGCACGAAGGTTGGCTAATCCTGGTCGGACATCAGGAGGTTAGTGCAATGGCATAAGCCAGCTTGACTGCGAGAGTGACGGCTCGAGCAGGTGCGAAAGCAGGTCATAGTGATCCGGTGGTTCTGAATGGAAGGGCCATCGCTCAACGGATAAAAGGTACTCCGGGGATAACAGGCTGATACCGCCCAAGAGTTCATATCGACGGCGGTGTTTGGCACCTCGATGTCGGCTCATCACATCCTGGGGCTGAAGTAGGTCCCAAGGGTACGGCTGTTCGCCGTTTAAAGTGGTACGCGAGCTGGGTTTAGAACGTCGTGAGACAGTTCGGTCCCTATCTGCCGTGGGCGCTGGAGAATTGAGGGGGGTTGCTCCTAGTACGAGAGGACCGGAGTGAACGCACCGCTGGTGTTCGGGTTGTCATGCCAATGGCACTGCCCGGTAGCTAAGTGCGGAAGAGATAAGTGCTGAAAGCATCTAAGCACGAAACTTGCCCCGAGATGAGTTCTCCCTGACCCCTTGAGGGTCCTGAAGGGACGTTGAAGACGACGACGTTGATAGGCCGGGTGTGTAAGCGCAGCGATGCGTTGAGCTAACCGGTACTAATGACCCGTGAGGCTTAACCTTACAACGCCAGAGGCGTTTTGGTCTGAGAGACCGAAAGAATTTTCAGCTTGTGACGGAAAAATTAGCGGAAACGAAAGATTTTGCGCTGAGGCAAGGCGGCAGGCCGAAGGAAAGGAAGGAGCATACACGAGTATGTGACTGACTTTACGAGGGCGGCCAACGCGGCATCAGTGAAAAAGATTCGTTTCGCGCACCAGAATTTGCCTGGCGGCAACAGCGCGGTGGTCCCACCTGACCCCATGCCGAACTCAGAAGTGAAACGCCGTAGCGCCGATGGTAGTGTGGGGCCTCCCCATGCGAGAGTAGGGAACTGCCAGGCATCAAATAAGTAAAAAAGCCCCGGACGAGAGTCCGGGGCTTTTTTACGTCCGTACTTCAGCAAATTTCCCGCCAAAAACCCTCTCCATAACGACTTATTTAATCCTGAAAAAATTCTAACGCGCTCTTATTCCGACCTTATTGCTGCTGCTCACCGCGCGGCGCTCGCGGCTATTGCCGTTCAATGCTGAAACAATTTCATAAACCGCATGAAGACTCGACATCCAGCGGCAGCCAGGCTAATCTCGGGCATCTGGATGTCTAAACGTTTATATGGTTATCAGCAAGAGGTCAGCAGGTTATGCCAATCAGGATCCCCGACGAATTACCGGCAGTGAATTTTTTGCGTAATGAGAATGTCTTTGTCATGACCTCATCGCGCGCCAGTGTTCAGGAGATTCGTCCGCTTAAAGTGTTGATCCTTAACCTGATGCCTAAAAAAATTGAAACCGAAAACCAGTTTCTGCGCCTGCTCTCTAACTCGCCGCTGCAGATCGATGTTCAGCTATTACGCATCGACAGCCGCGAGTCGCGCAACACGCCAAGCGAGCATCTGAACAACTTCTACTGCAACTTCGACGATATCGCCAACGATAACTTTGACGGCCTGATTGTCACCGGTGCGCCGCTGGGGCTGGTTGATTTCAATGATGTTGCCTACTGGCCACAGATTCAGCGCGTGCTGCACTGGGCGAAAGAGCACGTCACTTCTACCCTGTTCGTTTGCTGGGCGGTGCAGGCGGCGCTTAACATCCTGTATGGCATTCCTAAACAGACGCGACAGAACAAGCTGTCTGGCGTCTATGAGCATCAGATCCTTCATCCGCACGCGCTACTGACGCGCGGTTTTGATGACAACTTCCTGGCACCGCATTCACGCTATGCTGATTTTCCCAGCCAGCTGATTCGTGACTATACCGATCTCGAGCTGTTTGCCGAATCAGAAAGCACCGGTGCCTATCTGATGGCGAGTAAAGACAAGCGCCTGGCCTTTGTTACCGGCCATCCGGAATATGACGCTCTTACGCTGTCGGGTGAGTACCATCGGGACTACGAGGCCGGCCTGCACCCTGAGGTGCCGTTCAACTACTTCCCGCAGGACAACCCCGAATTGCCGCCGCGCGCCACCTGGCGTAGCCACGGCAACCTGCTGTTCTCCAACTGGCTCAACTACTACGTCTACCAGATTACGCCATTCGATCTGCGTCACATGAATCCAACGCTCGAGTAAAACGCCTGCTAAAAGCGCGTTTAAACCTGCCGTGACAGCCGCGTGTTGTCGCGGCTTTTTTTTGCCTTTTTCTATGATGGAACGTATTGCCTTTATTTCGTGAGATTAAATTACATTTAAATCAGATAAATAAAATCAAATAAACACTAAAATGGAAATAGTTTTTGAAATTAAAATAAAAATGATTATGCTCTGATCTTGCCGGTTAAAAAACACCCTACAGCCCGATCCTGTCGTTAGAAAAAGGATCAAACCAGGAGGCAGCCCGCATGACAGACACGGTTATCAGCCCGACACTGACCTTTAGCCAGCCCTTTACCCACGCGGAGAAGCAGCTGCTCACGCCCGAAGCCATTGATTTCCTGCACTCGCTGGTAGTGCGCTTTGCACCCGAGCGCGAGCGTCTGCTGAAAGCGCGTCAGCAGCGCCAGCAGCGCTACGATCAGGGGGCGTTGCCAGATTTCGATTCGGAAACCGCTTCCATTCGGCAAAGTGACTGGCAGGTGAGGCCCATTCCTCAGCTACTGCGCGATCGCCGCGTCGAAATCACCGGTCCGCCAGATCGCAAAATGGTGATCAACGCGCTGAACGCTAACGTCAAAGTGTTCATGGCCGATTTTGAGGATTCGCTGGCACCGACCTGGCAAAAACTGCTTGATGGCCAGCTGGCGCTGCGCGATGCGGTTAACGGCACGCTGAGCTTCACCAGCGAAAACGGCAAGATCTACCAGTTACGATCCGATCCGGCGCTGCTGATGTGCCGGGTTCGCGGCTTACATCTGGATGAGAAGCATGTTGAGTGGCGCGATCGGGCCATTCCCGGCGGGTTATTCGACTTTGCGCTCTATCTGTTTCACAACGTCACCGCGCTGCTGGAGAAGGGCCACGCTCCGTGGTTCTATCTGCCGAAAACCGAGCATGCGGCGGAAGTGGCATGGTGGCGGGAAATCTTCCGTTTCAGTGAAGATCGTTTCGATCTGCCGCGCGGCACTATCAAAGCCACGGTACTGATCGAGACGCTGCCCGCGGTATTCCAGATGGATGAGATCCTGTGGGAACTGCGCGATCACGTGGTTGGCCTCAACTGTGGTCGCTGGGATTACATCTTCAGCTACATCAAAACGCTGGGCCAGCATGGTGACCGCATTCTGCCGGATCGTCAGCAGATCAGCATGGACCAGCCGTTCCTCGAGGCTTATTCGCGCCTGCTGATCAAAACCTGCCACCGGCGCGGTGCGCTGGCGATGGGCGGCATGTCGGCGCTCATCCCGGCCAAAGACGCTGAACGCAACGCCTGGGTGATGCAGAAAGTGCAGGAGGACAAAGCACGGGAAGCGGGCAACGGCCATGACGGTACCTGGGTCGCCCATCCCGGCCTGGCGGATATCGCCATGGCGGAGTTTGACCGTCAGCTGGGCGATCGCCCCAATCAGCTGCACGTCAGTCGTGAACAGGATACGCCGATCACCGCCGAGCGCCTGCTGCGCCCGTGCCGTGGTCAGCGCACCGAAGCCGGGATGCGCGCCAACATCCGCGTTGCGCTGCAATATCTGGAAGCGTGGATCAGCGGCAATGGCTGCGTGCCTATTGATGGGCTGATGGAGGATGCCGCTACCGCGGAGATTGCCCGCACCTCCATCTGGCAGTGGATTCACCACAAGCAAATCCTCAGCGATGGTCAGCTGGTGACCGCCGCGCTGTTCGAACAGTTTCTTGATGAAGAGCTGGCGGCCCTGCGCCACAGCCTGGGTGACACGCGCTTTGACGCCGGTCGCTATGAAGATGCGGCTGCGCTGATGGCGCAAATCACCACCGACGAACAACTGGTTCCTTTCCTCACCCTGCCGGGCTACCGCCTGCTGCCCTGACTCTGGAGATACTGCTATGTCAAATCGTACCCAACAGATCGCTCAACTGGAAAACAGCTGGCTGGCATCACGCTGGCAGGGCATTACCCGTCCTTACAGTGCCGAAGAGGTCATTAACCTGCGCGGCTCCGTCAATCCCGCCTGCACGCTGGCGGATCGCGGCGCGAGAAAGCTGTGGGCACTGCTCAACGGTGACGCGCGCAAAGGCTATATCAATAGTCTCGGCGCCCTGACCGGCGGGCAGGCGGTGCAGCAGGCGAAAGCCGGTATTGAGGCGATTTATCTCTCCGGCTGGCAGGTGGCGGCCGATGCAAACCTGGCCGGGCAGATGTATCCGGACCAGTCGCTGTATCCGGTCAATTCGGTGCCGAACGTGGTGGAACGCATCAACCAAAGCTTTCAGCGCGCCGATCAAATCCAGTGGGCGAGCGGACTGTCGCCGGACGATGACGGCTTTATCGATTACTACCTGCCAATTGTCGCCGATGCGGAAGCCGGATTTGGCGGGGTGCTCAATGCTTTTGAGCTGATGAAAGCGATGATTCAGGCCGGCGCCGGCGCGGTGCACTTTGAAGATCAGCTGGCGGCGGTGAAGAAGTGCGGACACATGGGCGGCAAAGTTCTGGTGCCGACACAGGAAGCGATTCAGAAACTGGTGGCGGCGCGGCTGGCGGCCGATGTGATGGATGTGCCCACGGTACTGATTGCGCGCACCGATGCCGACGCTGCCGATCTGATTACCTCCGATTGCGACGAGCGCGATGCGCCGTTTATCACCGGGGAACGGACCGCTGAAGGCTTCTTTCGCACCCATGCCGGTATCGAACAGGCGATAGCCCGTGGCCTGGCGTATGCGCCGTATGCCGATGTGCTGTGGTGCGAAACTTCCACGCCGGATCTGGCGCTGGCGCAGCGCTTCGCCGAGGCGATTCACGCGCAGTATCCTGGCAAGCTGCTGGCTTACAATTGTTCGCCTTCGTTTAACTGGAAGACGAATCTCGACGATCGCACCATTGCCCGCTTCCAGCAGGCGCTGAGCGAGATGGGCTACCGCTTTCAGTTCATCACTCTGGCCGGCATTCACAGCATGTGGTTCAACATGTTCGACCTCGCGCACGCTTATGCGCAGGGCGAAGGCATGCGCCACTACGTGGAAAAGGTGCAGCAGCCGGAATTTGCCGCACGCGAACGCGGCTACACCTTCTCTGCGCATCAGCAGGAAGTGGGCACCGGATATTTTGATCGCATCACCACGGTGATTCAGGGCGGCAGCTCGTCGGTCACCGCGCTGACCGGCTCCACCGAAGCCGCACAGTTCTGATCAGCGTACTCGCGGTGCGCAGCATGGCGCACCGTTTCACTGGCTCACGCTTGCCGGAGATTGCCGATGTCACCGAGAGAATCCCTTATCGCCCACACGATTCTGCAGGGTTTTGATGCGCAGTACGGTCGCTTTCTCGACATTACCGCAGGCGCGCAGCAGCGCTTTGAACAGGCGGACTGGCAGGCGGTGCAGCAGGCGATGAAAGCGCGTATCCATTTGTACGATCATCACGTCGGGCTGGTCGCCAATCAGTTGCGCATCCTCAACGAGATGGCCGACTGGGATGACGCCTTCTGGCTGCGGGTGAAAAGCCACTATGCCACGCTGCTGCCGGGCTATCCGCGTCATGAAATTGCCGAAAGCTTTTTTAATTCTGTCTATTGTCGCTTGCTGGGGCACAGCCACTTACTGCCTGAGCGGCTGTTTATCCTGCCGTCACAGCCGTACGCGCCCGCGCCGCCGGCGCAGCGACCGCTGTCGCGCCTGTACCGGCCGCAGCACAGCTGGCATGAGACGCTGCGTCAGGTATTGAATGACATTCCGTTGCGGCTGACGTGGCAGGATCAGACGCGCGACATCGGCTGGATTGTGCGTCATTTGCACGAGCAGTTCAGCGCGGCACAGCTGGCCAATGCCACGCTGGACGTCGCCAGCGAGCTGTTTTATCGCAACAAAACCGCCTGGATTGTGGCGCGGCTGCAGCTGAGCGCGGGCGAGATTGTGCCGTGCCTGCTGCCGATCCAGCGCGACGATGCCGGCCGGTTGTGGATTGATACCTGTCTCACCGACAGCAATGACGCCAGCATCGTGTTTGGCTTTGCCCGCGCCTATTTCATGGTGTATGCGCCGGTGCCGGCCGCGCTGGTGGCCTGGCTGCAGCCGATTTTGCCGGGCAAAACCCTCGCCGAGCGCTATATGGCGATTGGCTGCCAGAAACACGGTAAAACCGAATGCTATCGCGAATATTTAGATTACCTGGCGCACAGTCAGGAAGCATTCACCATCGCACCCGGCGTGCGCGGTATGGTGATGCTGGTATTTACGCTGCCCGGTTTTGATCGGGTATTTAAGGTGATTAAAGATCGCTTCGCGCCGCAAAAAGAGGTGACGGATGCGCAGGTGCGCGCCTGTTACCGGCTGGTCAAAGAGCATGACCGCGTCGGGCGCATGGCTGACACCCAGGAGTTTGAGCATTTCGCCATCCCGCGCGCGCGCATTCCGGCGGCGCTGATGGCGGAATTTGAGCGCGAGATTCCGGAAAAAATCGAGCTGCGCGATGACGTACTGATCATCCGCCACTTATGGCTGGAGCGTCGTATGCAGCCGCTTAACCTGTGGCTGATGCAGGCGACGCCGGAACAGCGCCAGCACGCCATTGAGGAGTACGGCGATGCGATTTGTCAGCTGGCGGCGGCCAATATCTTCCCCGGCGATATGCTGTTTAAAAACTTCGGCATGACGCGCCATGGCCGCGTGGTGTTTTACGACTATGATGAAATCCGCCCGATGACCGAGCTGGTGTTCCGCGATGTTCCGGCGGCGCGTTACGAAGAGGATGAGCTGCAGGCCGAGCCGTGGTACAGCGTCGGGCCGGATGATGTGTTTCCGGAAACCTTCCGCTACGCGCTGTGCAGCGAACCGGCGACCGGAAAACTGCTGCAGGCGCTGCATCCGCAGTTGTTCGATCCTGGCTGGTGGCGCGCCCTGCAGGCGCGGATCCGTGCCGGGCATATTGAAGAGGTGATGGCGTGGCGCGCCGGACAGCGTTTCAGCGCGCGCTACGCGTCAGTGGCCGCCTAGCGGCCGGCATAGCTCAGCGTCACCTGCTTCGCCGCGCGGATCACCAGCGCCCCGAGTTCGGTAATGCGGTCGTCGGTCATACGCGCCAGCGGGCCGGAGATGGAGATGGCGGCAAACGGTTCGCCGTGTTCATCATAAATCGGTGCCGCCACACAGCGCAGGCCGAGCGCGTGCTCTTCGTCGTCGTGCGAAAAACCCATCTTACGGATCAGCGCCAGATTCTCCTTCAGGCTATGCGGCGACATCAGGGTTTTCGGCGTGTAGTGATGTAATCCCTTCTGATGCAGCAGGGCGGTGACCTGATCATCGCTAAGGTGAGCGAGAAACGCTTTGCCGGCACCGGACGCATGCATCGGCAACTTGCCGCCAATCGGCGCTGACATGCGCATCAGCTGGGTGCACTGTACCTGGTCAATAATCACCGCCTGATAATCACTGAGATCCAGCACCGCCAGATTCACGGTTTCGCCGGCTTCTTCCATCAGCCGGCGCAGAATCGGGTGCACAATCGCCAGCAGATTGCGGCTCTGCAGAAAACTGCTGCCGACCACAAAGGCATGAGCGCCAATGGTCCATAAACCGAGGTCGCCCACCTGATGCACAAATCCCTGCTGCTGCATGGTGGTCAGCAGGCGATGAGTGGTGGAGTTGGGAAGCCCGGCCTGTTGCGCCAGCTCGGTCAGCGCCACGCTACCGTGTGATTCGGCAATCAGCTCCAGCAAACGCAGCCCGCGCGTCAGAGATTGTACCTGGCCGCCGGCAGGGGCACTGGCCACCGGAGCCGTACGGGGTTTTTTGCCGCGTTTCGCGGGCGCAGGGGTTGCCATAACATCTCCACAGTCATTGCAGGTATGGAAACCATTTTCGTTTTTAATGGTATGAATGCAAACGCTGGCTGACTGGTCGGATCTGCTGGTCACTTTGCCGCCGGTGGCCGCAAACGGGTGACTTTTGCTCATTTGAAAGTTGTGCCAGTATGACTGGCTGGCATTTAGCCAGCGTAATGACGTGGATGGGGCAAGAGTGAGCAATAAAACCGCAACGCTACAGCAGCAGCTGGCACAACGCATCATGATTCTGGACGGTGGTATGGGCACCATGATCCAGAGTTACAAACTGGATGAGCAGGATTTTCGCGGCAGCCGCTTCGCTGACTGGCCGTGCGATGTGAAGGGCAATAATGACCTGCTGGTGCTGAGTAAGCCGGACGTCATTCGCGAAATCCACGATGCTTACCTGGCGGCTGGCGCGGATATTCTCGAAACCAACACCTTCAACGCCACCCCGATTGCCATGGCCGACTATGAAATGGCCGCGCTGTCGGCGGAGATTAACTTCGAAGCGGCGAAACTGGCGCGCGCCTGCGCCGACGCGTGGACGGCAAAAACGCCCGATCGCCCGCGCTACGTTGCTGGCGTGCTCGGCCCGACCAACCGCACCTGCTCGATCTCGCCTGACGTCAACGATCCCGCGTTTCGTAACATCACCTTCAATCAGCTGGTGGACGCCTACCGCGAATCGACCCATGCGCTGATTAGCGGCGGTGCTGACATCATCATGATCGAAACGGTGTTCGATACCCTGAATGCCAAAGCGGCGATCTATGCGGTACAGAGTGAGATGGAAGCGATGGGCGTGACGCTGCCGCTGATGATCTCCGGTACAATTACCGATGCGTCAGGCCGTACGCTCTCCGGCCAGACCACGGAAGGATTCTACAACTCACTGCGCCACGCGGAGCCGCTGTCGTTCGGCCTCAACTGCGCGCTTGGCCCGGACGAACTGCGCCAGTATGTGCAGGAGCTGTCGCGCATTGCCGAAGGCTATGTCAGCGCCCACCCCAACGCCGGTCTGCCGAATGCCTTCGGCGAATATGACCTTGATGCGGCGACGATGGCGGCGCAGATTGGCGAGTGGGCGCGCGCCGGTTTCCTCAACATTATCGGTGGCTGCTGTGGCACCACGCCGCAGCACATTGCGGCGATGGCGGCAGCGGTCGAGGGCGTGCCACCGCGGCCGCTACCGGAAATAGCCGTCGCCTGCCGTTTGTCTGGCCTCGAACCGCTCAATATTCAGGCCGATTCACTGTTCGTCAACGTGGGTGAGCGCACTAACGTGACCGGCTCGGCCAAATTTAAGCGCCTGATTAAAGAAGAGAAGTACAACGAAGCGCTGGACGTGGCGCGCCAGCAGGTAGAAAACGGCGCGCAGATTATCGATATCAATATGGATGAAGGCATGCTGGATGCGGAAGCGGCCATGGTGCGCTTTCTCAATCTGATTGCCGGTGAGCCCGATATTGCGCGTGTGCCGATCATGATCGACTCCTCGAAATGGGAGGTGATTGAGAAAGGCCTGCAGTGCATTCAGGGCAAAGGCATCGTCAACTCCATCTCGATGAAAGAGGGCATCGAGCCGTTTATTGCGCACGCGCGCAAAGTGCGGCGCTACGGCGCGGCGGTGGTGGTGATGGCGTTCGACGAAGTGGGCCAGGCGGATACCCGCGCGCGCAAAATTGAGATCTGCCGCCGCGCCTACCACATCCTCACCGAAGAAGTCGGTTTCCCGCCGGAAGACATCATTTTCGACCCCAATATCTTTGCCGTCGCCACCGGCATCGAAGAGCACAACAACTACGCGATGGATTTCATCGGTGCCTGTGAAGACATCAAACGCGAACTGCCGCACGCGATGATCTCCGGCGGCGTCTCCAACGTGTCGTTCTCGTTCCGCGGTAACGAACCGGTGCGCGAGGCGATTCACGCGGTGTTCCTCTACTACGCCATCCGCAACGGCATGGACATGGGCATCGTCAACGCCGGTCAGCTTGCAATTTATGACGATCTGCCGGCGGAGCTGCGCGATGCGGTTGAGGACGTGATCCTCAACCGGCGCGACGATGGCACCGAGCGACTGCTGGCGCTGGCGGAGAAGTATCGCGGCAACAAAGGCGAGGGTGAGCAGGACAAGCAGCAGGCCGAATGGCGCAGCTGGGACGTGGTGAAGCGGCTGGAATATTCGCTGGTGAAAGGCATCACCGAGTTTATCGAGCAGGACACCGAAGAGGCGCGCCAGGCCGCGGCACGGCCGATTGAAGTCATTGAAGGGCCGTTGATGTCCGGCATGAATGTGGTCGGCGATCTGTTTGGCGAGGGCAAAATGTTTCTGCCGCAGGTGGTGAAATCGGCGCGCGTGATGAAGCAGGCGGTGGCCTACCTCGAACCCTTTATCCAGGCGAGCAAAGAGGCCGGCCGCAGCAACGGTAAAATCGTGCTGGCGACGGTAAAAGGCGACGTGCACGACATCGGCAAAAATATTGTTGGCGTGGTGCTGCAGTGTAACAACTACGAAATCATCGACCTGGGCGTGATGGTGCCGGGCGACAAAATCCTGAAAACCGCGCGTGAGGAAAACGCCGACATCATCGGACTTTCCGGCCTGATTACCCCGTCGCTCGACGAGATGGTGAACGTGGCGAAAGAGATGGAGCGCCAGGGCTTTACGCTGCCGCTGCTGATTGGCGGGGCCACCACCTCGAAAGCGCACACGGCGGTGAAGATTGAGCAGAATTACAGCGGCCCGACGGTCTATGTGCAGAACGCCTCGCGCACCGTCGGCGTGGTCTCATCGCTGCTGTCGCCCACGCTGAAAGAGGCGTTTGTGGCGCGCACGCGTAAAGAGTACGAAACCGTGCGGATTCAGCACGCGCGTAAAAAGCCGCGCACGCCGCCGGTCACGCTACAGGCCGCGCGCGATAATCATTACGTCATTGACTGGCAACGCTACACGCCACCGGTGGCGCATCGCACCGGCGTCAGCGCAGTGGAGGCCAGTATCGATACGCTGCGCAACTACATCGACTGGACGCCGTTTTTTATGACCTGGTCGCTGGCCGGCAAATATCCGCGTATCCTGGAAGATGAGGTGGTGGGCGAAGAAGCCACACGGCTGTTTGCCGATGCCAATGCGATGCTGGATAACCTCAGCGCGCAGGGCACGCTCAGGCCGCGCGGCGTGGTCGGCATTTTCCCGGCTAACCGCGTCGGCGACGACATTGAAATCTACCGTGACGAGACCCGGCGCGAGGTGCTGTGCGTCAGCCATCATCTGCGCCAGCAAACGGAAAAAACCGACTTCGCCAACTACTGTCTGGCGGACTTCGTGGCGCCGAAATCCAGTGGTAAAGCGGATTATCTCGGCGCGTTTGCCGTCACCGGCGGGCTGGAGGAGGATGCGCTGGCGGCGGCGTTCGACCAGCAGCACGATGATTACAACAAAATCATGGTGAAAGCGGTGGCGGATCGCCTGGCGGAGGCGTTTGCCGAATACCTGCATGAGCGCGTGCGTAAGGTGATCTGGGGCTATGCCGCCCATGAAAATCTCAGCAACGACGAGCTGATTCGCGAAAATTACCAGGGCATTCGTCCGGCGCCGGGCTATCCGGCCTGTCCGGAACACACCGAGAAGGCACAAATCTGGCAGCTGCTGGATGTGGAGCATCACACCGGCATGAAACTGACCGAATCTTTTGCCATGTGGCCCGGTGCCGCGGTGTCCGGCTGGTATTTTAGTCATCCGGAGAGTAAATATTTCGCCGTGGCGCAGATTCAGCGCGACCAGGTGGAAGATTACGCGGCGCGTAAAGGCATGAGCGTCAGCGACGTGGAACGCTGGCTGGCACCGAATTTAGGCTACGACGCGGATTGATGAATTGCCGGCGCAGAGCGCGCGCAATGAAATGCTGGCAGGCGGTCGCCATCAATGGCGACCCTACATGGTTCACGTAGGGTGCGCATTAATGCGCACCGTTAAATGGCGCGGGTTGAACCCCGCGCTACGATTTAATTAAAACGCGCATCGCGATCGGCGGTCAGATCGTACAGCTGGTATTTGCGGCCCAGCATCTGACCACCGTCACGCGTCAGCGGCACCCAGTTCACCTGCGCACGGCCACGGGTTGGCGTGACGGTAAACAGATCCATCGGAATCGAAATATAGAAACCTTTGGTGAAATCCCCTTCGCCATACGCTTCGGCTGACACGTTGGTTTTGGTGGCGTAGAAGCCGACCATCACGCCGCTGTCAAAGCGCTTCGACACATCCAGCGTGACCCCTTTGTCCTTCGCCAGATATTCACCGACGCTGGCTTTCACCAGCACATCCTGCATGAACCACGGACGCCAGTAAGCGGTAAGGTGCCCGGTCGGCGCCTTATAGTCGGTGAACTGCATCATGTTGTCCCAGTCACGCTGCTTCACGTAGTTCGCATCGAGACCGAAAGCCCAGTTGCTGTCCACCGGGCGATACAACAGCTCGCCGCCCACGCCGCCATACATGGTTTCCAGATAGCCACCGTACACCTGGCCGTAGAAGCCATTGCCGAGATAGCGCATGTAGTTGGCCTGCAGATCATTCACGTAAACGTTGTTCTCCACGTAGTCGCGAATGTGGGTGCGCACGCGCGGCAGCGTCGAGTCGGCTGGCGCGCCGTTGTAGTTGAACTTGTCATAGTTGTTGGCGATGTTGCCAAACAGGCTGCCGCCAATCAGCCAGTGATCGGTCAGCCAGTAATCGACATTGCCCATTACGCCGAGCTGATACATGTAGAAGCTTTCCGGACCGCCGACCGACTGGTTCAGCACCGGCGACAGGCTGTAGTTGAGGCGATCCTTACGGATGAAATAGCCCTGTTCGGTGGTGCCCGGATCGATCGGTTCTTCACGCGTCTGCTGCAGCGGCTGCTCGTGGCCGAGCGGATAGCCGCGCAGTTCGTTATTCAGGCTGACCACATCGGTGCGCGTGGTGACCTGCGGCATGTTAAAGCGCGACTCGGTGACTTCAATCGTATCAATGCCAGCCGGCAGATTGTTCATGATAATGCGGTTAGCGCGGTCAACGCCTTCGCGCGTGTCGCGATATTTAGTCTGCTCACCGGAAACGTATAGCGTGCGGCCTTTGGTCTGGATGCGCGGACCATCCAGTCCGGCATTGTATTTCAGATCGGTAAGCTGATTAGCGACCACCGTCGGCTGCAGCAGATCGCCCTGCGGCTGTGGCTGATAAGCCGGTTTTGCGCTATCAAGGTGCGACTGGTGTAACGAATTAAAGTTGGTGCGCACGGTCACGCCAAACATAAAAGTATTGCCGCGCTCGTAGCTGGCGTTGATATCCGCCCAGTCGGTAAGGCGATAGATTGCGCCAACGTTGACCTTACTGCGCTGCTCCAGCCGGCCGGCAAAATCGTCCTGATAATCGTTGCCTTCATACTCCAGCTTGAGACGCAGCGGCTGCCACGGCGTCTGGTATTCGATGCCACCAAACAGTGCCGCCGGGCCGTGGAACATCTGCGAGCCGTTAATGGAACCCGCCGAACCGCCGCCGGTGCGGCTGCAGAAGCTATCGCTGTAGGAGCAGAACGGGTTTTTGATGGTGCCGCTGTTGCCGAGATAGCCCCAGCCCAGCCCGAGACTGAAATCAAACGGTCCCCAGGCTTTACTCGCCACCAGATATTCACTGTCGAACAGGCCGGTACCGCCCAAATCGCGCGAACCGACCGCCACTTCCGGCAGCCAGAAGCTCTCCTGCCACAGGCGCAGTTTCAGGTCGAAGGCTTTGTCTTTATAGCTCTGGTTACCGCTGAAGCCTTCCACCGCACTGTAGCGGCGGGTGCGTACGTCGGTATAGCGCACCGTGGTTTCCAGCCATGGGAACAGCTGCAATGACGCAGAATAGTAGCGATATTGATCATTATCGCGGAAGTTCAGGCTAAATTCGCCCTCTTTTGCCATGCGCGCAGTCGGCGTTTGCATCAGGCCCACGCCGCCAAAATCAGATTGTGAAGGACCGACCGGTTCCGGCCAGGTTTCCGCCTGCACCTGGCATGCGGCGGCGACAGAAGCAGCCAACAGGCTGAGGAGTAATTGTTTTTTCATCAGTCTGGCATCCGGTGAGTCAGAACGGAAAGCATGCGCGCATTCAAATCAGGCTGGCCCCAGGGCAGGCTCCATGTGGAAAAGCCCAGCCAGATGGTGCTGCCAGGCTCAACTTCAACATGCCGCTGATTCCAGTAAGCGATCGGCACCTGCTGCGTCTCACCTGACGGCGCAATCACCGTGGCCACGCTGCGCTCGGCACCCGATAAACGCGCATGCGGCGCGAGGTAGTCACGCACCGTGCGTCCTGGCTGCCAGCTCTCACTGCCGGGATGGCTGAGTGCGCCCATCACCCGTACCTGCGTCGGCGCTGCCACGATGTACAGGTCGTAGCTGCCCTGCAGTTTACGGTTGGCTTCCGGACGCAGCCGCACCCAGTCGGGATCGAGCGAAGTAAACTGGCGCCCGGTAACCTGCAGGGCGCTGAGCTGCTGAATTACGCTGCCGATGGTTGCGGCCAGTGAAGTACCGCTGTCGGCCTGCCAGGCGCGCAGATCCGCCAGCAGCTGAGCGTGCTGCTGCTGCGCCACGGCGGTCGCACCGCGTTCGGCAATCACCGTGCCCGGCCACCAGCTGTGCAGCGCCGGGTTCGTTACCAGTTCACTCAGGGTGCTGGCATGATCGATCTGAAAACTGCGCTGATCGTGCGCAGGGTGTACCGTCACCTGGCTATCCGCCAGCGCGTGGCTGGCCGCCGTGAGGGCGAGTGCCGCCAGCAAAGAATTGATTTTTTTCATGATTTCGCCGGCTTCAGAAGAGTGGTTGCAATCGGGAACTGGTCAGCCGCCAGCATCTGCTGCGCCTGCAGCACCGTACCGTCGCGGTTATCGATCCAGAAGGTGTTCTGCCAGCTGACGCCGGGGCTCTCCATCTCTACCGTTTCGTGCCAGACGCGGCAGGGCACCCGCTCGCCGGCGAGGTTCAGCACTTCATCGTCGCCGCGCTGAAAGGTGGAGTGGGCGGTGGCGGCGCGCACGTTGTCCTGCTCGCGCCACTGCACGACGCGCGTCCACTGCGCGCCATTTTGCAGCCGCAGCCCATCGGCCAGCGGATCCTGCGCCAGGTTACTGACGGCCTGCAGGTTGTCGCGCAGGCCGAGGGTTTTCACCAGGCGGCCGTGCTGCATCACCAGCATGGCTTTATCCTGGGTTACCCATTTCTGCTGGCCGTTTTCCAGGTAGCCCAGCACCACAAAGATGCGCGGACCGTTATCGACGCGCGCATACAGGCTGGCATAGGGCAGAGTAGCGATTTGTTCATCGCTGACGGTGACATCGTCCGGACCGCTGATGGCGAGCATCACGGTCTGTTCGAGGCCTTTTTGCGTTTGTGTGCAAGCCTGCAGCAACAGGCAAAGAAGCAGCAAAGAGAGTCGGCGCACTGTGTATCCCTGTCTCAATAGAGGCAAAAAACAAAAAATAACCACACGACTGTGTGGTTATGTTTAAAGGTGCTACATCAACGAGTGGTGCTCGTTGTGGTAGTGGTTGTTGTACCGGTATTTGCACCGTCGCCACCGCCAGCAGCGGCAACGCCGAGACCCACTAACGCACCGAGTGCGCCGATACCCACAGCGGTGGTCGCACCGGTCGAGATTGCTCCCGCCTGCGCGCCTGCTGCAGCACCGGCTTCTTCCGGTGCGGCAATCGCAGCGGAAGAAACGGCAACGTAAAGTAAGGCTGCACCGGCAACCATCAGTTTTTTCATAACAACGTTTCCTGCATCTTGATAAAACGTGAATGAAGGATATTACCCGTCATACCGTACGCTGCCGTCCGATGGCCGCTGGGCCGCATGCAGCTGGCTAACCGTGGTCAGCGCGCAATAATGTTTCCCGGGCCGCCGGGCGACAGCGGGGAAGTATTCAGGGCAGCCTTGAAGGCGCGTTCAGTATAGGGCAACAAATTACCAGAGTTCAGCGCCAGAAAAAGAGGGGGATTAAGCAGGACATTTCTGGTGATAAATAAGGCGAATTGGCGTTAGCTGCTTTTTTTAATTGCGCTTTTTTCGCTGGCTGGAATATTTGCGCAGGACGTTATAGCACAGCAGCATTTTTCACTTTTGCATTAAAAAATGGCACGGAATAGGAATAATCAGATTTTCCTGAAAGGGTTAAAATAGAAAGGTAAATTTAATCAGTTGCTTAGGTGGGTGAGGTGGACAAATCAGATCCATTTTTTACCAGATAAGCCCACCACGTATGATGGCATCTTCCGATTTTCCTTAGGGCATTTTAAGAATTATCTAACCGCAGCGTGGCAGCAAAATCCGCTTATTTGCTGCGGGGCAGTTGATCGGAACAAAAAAAGGCGGCATGTGCTGCCGCCTGATGAGCCTGGGGGTGAAATTAACGCCAGGATTTATAGCGATTAATTAAGCCATTGGTGGAGCTATCGTGGCTGTTAATCTGCGCATCGTTTTCCAGCTCCGGCAAAATGCGGTTAGCCAGCTGTTTGCCCAGCTCAACGCCCCACTGATCGAAGGTAAAGATGTTGAGAATCGCGCCCTGAGTGAAGATCTTGTGCTCGTACAGCGCAATCAGCGCGCCGAGGCTGAACGGAGTAATTTCACGCAGCAGAATCGAGTTGGTCGGGCGGTTACCTTCAAACACCTTGAACGGCACGATATGCGCGACGGACTCCGCCGATTTACCGGCATCGGTAAACTCTTTCTCTACCACCTCGCGGGCTTTACCAAACGCCAGCGCTTCGGTCTGAGCAAAGAAGTTGGACAGCAGCTTCTGGTGGTGATCGGCCAGCGCGTTGTGGGTCTGCGCCGGCGCAATGAAGTCGCATGGAATCAGCTTGGTGCCCTGATGGATCAGCTGATAAAACGCGTGCTGCCCGTTGGTGCCGGGTTCACCCCAGATGATCGGACCGGTCTGGTAATCCACCGGGTTGCCGTCGCGGTCGACGTACTTACCGTTGGACTCCATGTTGCCCTGCTGGAAGTAAGCGGCAAAACGGTGCATGTACTGGTCGTACGGCAGAATCGCTTCGGTTTCGGCACCGAAGAAGTTGTTGTACCAGATACCGATCAGCGCCAGCAGCACCGGCAGGTTTTGCTCCGCTGGCGTGTTCGCGAAGTGCTGGTCCATGGCGTGCGCGCCGCTCAGCAGCTGTTCGAAGTTTTCGAAGCCGATGGACAGGATGATCGACAGGCCAATTGCGGACCACAGTGAGTAGCGGCCGCCGACCCAGTCCCAGAACTCGAACATGTTGGCGGTGTCGATACCAAATTCGCCGACCGCTTTCGCATTGGTCGAGAGCGCGGCAAAGTGCTTCGCCACGTGCTGCTGATCGCCGGCGGTGTTCAGGAACCAGTCGCGCGCGCTGTGGGCGTTGGTCATGGTTTCCTGCGTGGTAAAGGTTTTTGACGCCACGAGGAACAGCGTGGTTTCCGGGCTAAGCGGTTTCAGCGTTTCGGCAATGTGCGTGCCATCAACGTTGGAAACAAAGTGCATGTTGAGGTGGTTTTTATACGGACGCAGCGCTTCGGTCACCATGAATGGGCCGAGGTCTGAACCGCCGATACCGATGTTCACCACGTCAGTAATCGGCTTGCCGGTGTAGCCTTTCCACTCGCCGCTGATGATGCGCTCTGAGAAGGCTTTCATCTTCGCCAGCACCGCGTTCACTTCCGGCATTACATCTTTGCCATCCACGAGGATCGGCGTATTGCTGCGGTTGCGCAGGGCCACGTGCAGCACGGCGCGATCTTCGGTGCGGTTAATCTTCTCACCGGAGAACATGGATTTGATGGCGCCCGCCAGATCGGTCTCTTTCGCCAGCGCCTGGAGTTTGTCGAGGGTTTCCTGGGTGATGCGGTTTTTTGAGAAATCCACCAGCATCTGATCATCAAAGGTGGCAGAGAATTTCGCAAAACGATCGGCATCCTGCGCAAACAGGTCGGCAATCTCTACCGATTTCATCTGATCAAAATGCTGCTGCAGCGCTTTCCAGGCTGCGGTTTGTGTCGGATTGATATTTTTCATGGCAACACTCTTGTTGATATAAGAACCGTCATTCCATCCGGGCGCATCCTGTCTGGCCCGGCATGCTGAGCATTTGTTACGGCTTGCACGCGTTTCAGTATGACCACAGTTGCAACTGAAAGGAAAAAATTTGTGACGCCAGCCGCAGCGTTTCAGGTAAATCCGGCGGCGATTGTCGGCCGGTTCGCCGCGCATTACTCTGCGCGGCATCAGCAAAACACCGGTTTTTTCGCACCGCTGACTACTTTAGGCGGCTGGCGGCTGCCGGGTTTGTTTAGCAATGCGCTGCATAAGTGTAAAAATGAATTTTCCCGGCGCCGCAAGGCTGGACAGCGGAACAATTAATCAGTATTTTGTGCGCGCGACTTGCACCTCCGGGTGCAAGCCAGAAGAGGCGCGTCGCCCAGGCAGTGTGTTTGAGGATCCGTATCCGGCGAGAACACATCAGGGGGTGCGACGCCGAGGTGGTGCAACATGCGGAGTGTTGTGCTGTCGGCTGCAGGGGCTGAATCCTCTGGGTTGTCACCAGAAGCGTCCGCAGTCGGACGTTTCGCAAGGTGAAGTGCTTTTGGTGACTCATCTCCTGATCTTGTCTGTCCAATTCTGCTCTTCTCTTGTGCCAAGGCTGTTACCCGATCTTCTCTTCCGCGAATGGGAGGAGATAACCTGACACGAGGTTTTGTTACATGTCTCAATCGTTGATCGTGGCAAAATTTGGCGGCACCAGCGTTGCCGATTTCGATGCCATGAACCGCAGCGCGGACGTCGTGCTGTCTGATGCCAATACCCGTCTGGTGGTGCTCTCTGCCTCGGCGGGCGTGACTAACCTGCTGGTTTCGCTGGCTGAAGGCCAGGAACTCGAGCAGCGCGCTTATCTGCTGGATCAAATCCGCACCATTCAATACGCCATCATCGATCGCCTGCAGTCGCCGGACGTCATCCGTCAGGAGATTGATCGCATGCTGGAGAACATCATCATGCTGGCGGAAGCGGCGGCCTTAGCCCGTTCGACCGCGCTGACCGATGAGCTGGTGAGCCACGGCGAACTGATGTCGAGCCTGCTGTTTGTGGAGATTCTGCGCGAGCGCCAGGTGAATGCCGAGTGGTTTGACGTACGCAAAGTGATGCGCACCAGCGACCGTTTCGGCCGCGCCGAGCCGGATGTGGCCGAGCTGAAAACGCTGGCAGCGGCTCAGCTGCAGCCGCGCACCGCAGAAGCGCTGGTGATCACGCAGGGCTTCATTGGCAGCGAAGGCAAAGGCCGCACCACCACGCTGGGCCGTGGCGGCAGCGATTACACCGCTGCGCTGCTCGGCGAAGCGCTGCAGGCGACGCGCGTGGATATCTGGACCGACGTGGCGGGCATCTACACCACCGACCCGCGTGTGGTGCCACAGGCGAAACGCATCGAAGAGATCACCTTTGAAGAAGCGGCGGAGATGGCAATCTTCGGCGCGAAAGTGCTGCATCCGGCGACGCTGCTGCCAGCGGTGCGCAGTGATATTCCGGTGTTTGTCGGCTCCAGTAAAGATCCGGCGGCGGGCGGCACGCGCGTCTGCAACGAGACTAAAAATCCGCCGCTGTTCCGCGCGCTGGCGCTGCGGCGCAAACAGACGCTGCTGACGCTGCACAGTCTGAACATGCTGCACGCGCACGGCTTCCTGGCCGAAGTGTTTGCTATCCTGGCGCGCCACAGTATTTCGGTTGATCTGGTTACCACCTCGGAAGTGAGCGTGGCGCTGACGCTGGATACCACCGGTTCAACCAGCACCGCCGACAGTCTGCTGACCCAGGCGCTGCTGACCGAGCTCTCTTCCCTGTGCCGGGTAGAAGTGGAAGAGAATCTGGCGCTGGTGGCGATCATCGGCAACAACCTGTCGAAAGCCTGCGGCGTCGGCAAAGAGGTGTTCGGCGCGCTGGAGCCGTTTAACCTGCGCATGATTTGCTACGGCGCAAGCAGCTACAACCTGTGCTTCCTGGTGCCAACGCCGGATGCGGAAGAAGTGGTGCGCGCGCTGCATAAGAATCTGTTCGAATCTTAATTGGCGCGTAAGTCACCCGAAGCCGGACAATGTCCGGCTTTTTTTATCTCTGCCGTTCAGCCTGACGCTATTTCGGACAAATGCCAGCGGAATGCTCGTGCCTGCCCGGCGATCTTTAGCAGCCGATAGGCATTTTCTGTCGTCGGCCACGCTTATGATAATGAAATGTTATGATCCGGCGCAGGTCGCTGCGGTCGTTCCCCGCGCGTCTTTTCATCTGTGGCAAAAAACCAATTAAGTAAAACGCTAAGGACATTTCTTCATGCTCGCCAAACTCACCCGCCTGTTTCCGCTCTGGGCCGTACTGCTGTCCGTTGCAGCCTATTATTCGCCGTCCACCTTCCTCGGCATCGGGCCGTGGGTAACCTACCTGCTGATGCTGATCATGTTCGGCATGGGCGTGACGCTCAACATTGACGATTTCAAACGCGTGCTGGTGCGTCCGGCACCGGTGGTTGCCGGCACGTTCCTGCACTATCTGGTGATGCCGCTGGCGGCCTGGGCGCTGGCGAAACTGTTCCAGATGCCGCCGGATCTGGCCGCCGGGATGATCCTGGTCGGCAGCGTGGCCAGCGGGACAGCCTCGAACGTGATGATTTATCTGGCGAAGGGCGATGTGGCGCTGTCGGTGACCATCTCCTCGGTTTCGGCGCTGGTGGGTGTGTTCGCGACGCCGCTGCTGACGCGCTTCTACGTAGATACCCACATTCAGGTTGATGTGGTGGGCATGCTGCTCAGCATCGTCAAAATCGTGGTGATCCCGATTGGGCTTGGCCTGATTATTCACCACTCCATGAACAGCGTGGTGCGCCGCGTTGAGCCGTATCTGCCGGCGTTTTCGATGGTGTGTATTCTGCTGATCATTAGCGCGGTGGTCGCCGGTAGCCAGGGCTTTATCGGCTCGGTAGGGCTGATGGTGATCGCGGCGGTAATCCTGCACAACGCCATTGGGCTGCTCGGCGGCTACTGGGGTGGCAAGCTGTTTGGCTTTGACGAATCCACCTGCCGCACGCTGGCGCTGGAAGTCGGTATGCAGAACTCCGGACTGGCGGCCACGCTAGGCAAACTGTACTTCTCACCGCTGGCCGCACTGCCCGGCGCACTGTTCTCGGTGTGGCACAACCTCTCCGGTTCGCTACTGGCGGGTTACTGGTCGGGTAAAACGATTGAGAAGAAGCAGAAATAACGGGGCATGCGTACCGGTGGTCATCAATGACGATCGGTTACGCACCATCGTCCTGTTGATGCCGGTGCGCATAAAGGTACAAACCGGCCACATGGGTAACACTTTAGACCGGGCACATGGGTAACAGTTATAAACGGCATAGCAGAGGAGACTCACTATGCCCTGGACTGAGACTGTTACCATGCAACGCCTTGAATTCATCCTCGCCTGCCAGGCAGGCGGGGAATCCATGACGCAGCTGTGTCACCGCCACGGCATCAGCCGCAAAACCGGCTACAAGTGGCTCAGCCGCTTTAACCCCGGCGAGCTCTCCTCGCTTGAAAATCTCTCCCGCGCCCGCCATCTCCAGCCCGATAAAATCGCCCCCGACATCGCCGCGCGCCTTGTTCAGTTCCGCCAGCAGCACCCCGACTGGGGGCCAAAAAAAATCCGCCACTGGTTCCTCAGCAACGGCGCTGACTTCATCGTGCCCGCCGCCAGCACCATCGGCGACCTGCTGAAGGCGGCGGGAATGGTGCAGCCGCGGACGCCGCGTAAGCGAACGCCGGGCAACCTGCGCAGTCTCACGACACCCGTGAGGAATAACCACGTCTGGAGCGCTGATTTTAAAGGGCGCTTCCGCCTGAAAGACGGCAGCTGGTGCCGCCCCTTCACGCTCACCGATAACCACAGCCGCTACCTGCTGTCCTGCGAGCCGGGCACGTCGGAGACCACGGTGTTCGTGCGCGGCTGCATGGAAAAGGCCTTCCTGGAAGGCGGGCTGCCCGACGTTATCCGCACCGACAACGGCTCGCCCTTCGTTGCGCCGGGCATCCTCGCGCTGACGCAGCTGAGCGTGTGGCTGATAAAACTGGGGATACAGCCGGAAAGAACCGCACCGGGCTGTCCGGGGCAGAACGCCCGCCACGAGCGGATGCACCGGTCGCTGAAGGTCGCCATGAGCCATCACGACGTCTTTGGCTCGCTGCCAGAGCAGCAGGCGTGGTGCAGCGGATGGCGGAACGAGTTCAATCAGGAAAAGCCGCATGAGGCACACGGGCAGCAGCCGCCCGCAAAAATATGGACGCCTTCACCGCGGAAATGGAACGGAAAAGTGCCGGAGGTGGGTTATCCGGAGGGGGCGAAGCTGTACAAAGTCGGTGAAAAAGGCGACCTGAGGCTGAACGGGCGGACCTTCCTGAGCGCAGCGTTACGGGGCGAGTACGTGCGGTTCCTGGAAGTGGACGACGGCATTGACGTCATCCTCTTCGACAGGCTCATCCTTGCGTATTATGACCGGGCAGAAAAGCGTATTATCCGGATCGACTGACCACAAAAAGTGTTACCTGTGTGCCCGGTCTGATCTGTTACCCATGTGCCCGGTCGTACCTAAATGCGCACCCTACCAAAACGCGCAATGATCTTTCAGGGGCGCAATAAATCCGCCCTCTGCAAAACGCGCAATAATCTTGTAGGGTCGCCATTCATGGCGACCGCAAACACTCAACGGACATCATGGCGTCATAAATAGTCATTCAAAAATATTCTACTGGCGCACTAATCCTAACCTCATATAAATATGCAAGCACCAGGAACCCCTACACGGGCCAGCCCGATTTATTCTTTTTTTACTGATGCAGGAAAAGCCAGAAATGGAAACAGTAAATAAGGCGCAACGATCAAAAGAATAAATACTCCCCGTGAATATCCCGCATCGTTTATTCTTCTGCTGCCACAAGCCAGCGATGGCAGAACGAAAAGCAGTAAAGGAATCCATGCTATTTCATTCGTGGATGAAGCGAACACACTGAGATAACAACAAAACCAGATAATCTGGAACATCATAAAAATGATGTAGCATAAGCGGCTATCTTTGCCATTATAATCAAACGTCTTAATCAATCCATTCTTTATGGATGTTAGTAAGAGAGTCCGCGCCATTTTATTCTAACCACCACAAAAAAGATGAGAGACCGCAAGCTGTTCACTGTCGAAAAACACGTAAAATAGCGATTTTACGATAAAACGGATAACGCGTGTTGTGAACCTGAATGTTGTCTATAGAATACCAGGCAATAACATGCGTTGACTCATGCTATTCCTGGTATTATTAATTAGCGCCGCCAGCATGCGAAACGCTATAACTTCAGGTAAACCCGAATCCCGTCCAGGAACATCTGCGTCGCCAGCATAATCAGGATCAAACCCATTAATCGCTCCAGCGCGTTGACGCCTTTATCCCCCAGCAGGCGCAGGAACAGGCCGGACATCAGCAGAATCACCACCGTGACGCCCCAGGCAATCAGCAGGGCGCCGACCAGGTGCGTCATCTGATTGGGATACTGGTGTGACAGCAGCATCAGGGTGGCGAGCAGCGAGGGCCCGGCGACCAGTGGGATCGCCAGCGGCACCAGGAACGGCTCTTCGCCGGCGGGCAGGCCGCTGGTGCTGGTCTCGCCGGACGGAAAAATCATGCGAATGGCGATCAGAAACAGAATGATGCCGCCGGAAATCGATACCGTTTCGGTGCGCAGATTAAGAAACGCCAGGATGCGTTCACCGGCGAACAGGAACAGCAGCATCAGAATCAAGGCGATCAGCATCTCGCGCATCAGCACTACGCGGCGGCGCTTCGGCTCCAGGTGCTTCAGCACCGACATGAAAATCGGCAGGTTGCCCAGCGGGTCCATAATCAACAGCAACAATATGGTCGCGGATATCATTTCAGTCATCAGAGGTAAACCATCCCTTCAGGTCGGCCACAGCCGTTATAAGTTGTACTGCTGAAAAAGTTAGCGCAATCGAATTAATTCACTTGCCAGAAGTGCTGCATTTTGTAGAGTTGTGGGTCATAGGTAAACCTGATTATTACGCAGACTGGCGCATTGCTGGCGCTGGTCTTTTTTCGCACCACCCAGGCCCCGGCCCGAGTTCCTGAGACGGACAGAAAATGAAGAATGTAGGTTTTATTGGTTGGCGTGGCATGGTCGGCTCTGTGCTGATGTCACGTATGAGCGAAGAACGCGATTTCGATGTGATCAATCCGGTCTTCTTCTCCACTTCGCAACTGGGTCAGGCTGCGCCGACGTTTGGCGGTAAGTCGACCGGTGCGCTGCAGGATGCGTTTGATATTGAGGCGCTGAAGGCGCTGGATATCATCATTACCTGCCAGGGCGGCGATTATACCAGTGAAGTCTACCCGAAGCTGCGCGAGAGCGGCTGGCAGGGCTACTGGATTGATGCGGCCTCCACGCTGCGCATGAAAGATGACGCCATCATTATTCTTGATCCGGTCAACCATCAGGTGATTCGTCAGGGCCTCGACAGCGGCATCAAAACCTTTGTCGGCGGTAACTGCACCGTCAGCCTGATGCTGATGTCGCTGGGCGGACTGTTCGCTAACGACCTGGTCGAGTGGGCCTCCGTCGCGACGTATCAGGCGGCCTCCGGCGGCGGCGCGCGCCATATGCGCGAACTGCTGACCCAGATGGGCATGCTGCACGACCACGTTGCGACTTCGCTGCAAAATCCGGCCTCCGCCATTCTCGACATTGAGCGCAGCGTGACTGACTTTACCCGTTCCGGCACGCTGCCGACCGACAACTTCGGCGTACCGCTGGCCGGCAGCCTGATCCCGTGGATCGACAAGCAGCTGGACAACGGCCAGAGCCGCGAAGAGTGGAAAGGCCAGGCGGAGACCAACAAAATTCTCTCGACCCGTCACACCATTCCGGTCGATGGCCTGTGCGTGCGCGTCGGCGCGTTGCGCTGCCACAGCCAGGCGTTCACGTTGAAGCTGAAGAAAGATGTGCCGCTGAACGAAATCGAACAGCTGCTGGCCGCGCACAACGAGTGGGTGAAAGTGGTGCCGAACGATCGCGACATCACCATGCGTGAACTGACGCCTGCTGCGGTGACCGGTACGCTGACCACGCCGGTGGGCCGTCTGCGTAAGCTGAACATGGGACCGGAGTATCTGTCGGCCTTCACCGTCGGCGATCAGTTACTGTGGGGCGCTGCCGAACCGCTGCGTCGCATGCTGCGTTTGCTGATCGACTAAGCGCAGCGCGAATCCAGACAGGCCGGGGTTTCCCGGCCTTTTTTCTTTCCACGGGAGTGCAAAACTTAACCCAAATTGCGCCCGACAAGTGATCAGCTTCCCCTTTTTGCTCGCCCGATAACAATTTTTTGCGTTCCACCCTGGCTTCTGCCAACCCCAAGCTATGATTTAACAGTGATGTGCCGGTTGTTAACTGTTTTTACTTTGCGAATGGAATAGTTGTTGTACACGGCCAGGATCTTTCCCACGGAGGGTGTCCTTCCTTGCTGCTGTATGTATGGCTCATGAAAAGCAGCGCACCTATAGCGACAATCCTGTCTCTCCGGTCGCCTGCGTAAAAAATCATAGGAAGAAAGTCATGTCAGAGCTTCCCGATCGCCATGCGATCAATGCCCTTTTCGCCGGGAATTATGCCGACCCCTTCTCAGTACTGGGGATGCACCAGACCACACAAGGTCTTGAAGTGCGTGCGCTGTTACCGGATGCATCCGAAGTCTGGGTGATTGAAACCAACACCGGCCGCAAATGCGCCCAGCTTAAATGTCTTGATTCGCGCGGCTTCTTCAGCGGCGTGATCCCGCGCCGTAAAAACCTGTTTCGCTACCAGCTGGCAGTCAACTGGCACGGCCAGCAAAACCTGATCGACGATGCCTACCGCTTTGGCCCGCTGCTGGCGGAGATGGATGCCTGGCTGCTGGCCGAAGGCACGCACCTGCGGCCGTATGAAACGCTCGGCGCGCACGGCACCACCATTGATGGCGTCGCCGGCACGCGCTTCGCCGTCTGGGCCCCGAACGCGCAGCGCGTTTCGGTGGTGGGCGAGTTTAACTTCTGGGATGGTCGCCGCCATCCGATGCGTTTCCGCCGCGAACTCGGCATCTGGGAGCTGTTTGTCCCCGGCGCGGTTAACGGCCAGCTGTATAAATTCGAGATCATTGATGCGCACGGTCAGATGCGCATCAAAGCCGATCCGTTCGCCTTCGAGGCGCAAATGCGCCCGCAGACCGCCTCGATGATCTGCGGCCTGCCGCCGAAGCTGGAGATGCAGCCACAGCGCAAAATCGCCAACGGCTTTGACCAGCCGATCTCCATTTACGAGGTGCATCTCGGTTCGTGGCGTCGCCACACCGACAACAATTTCTGGCTGAGTTACAAAGAGCTGGCCGAACAGCTGGTGCCCTATGTCAAAGAGATGGGGTTTACCCATATCGAACTGTTACCGATCAACGAGCATCCGTTCGACGGCAGCTGGGGCTATCAGCCACTCGGCATGTACGCGCCTACGCGCCGCTTCGGCACGCGCGATGAGTTTCGGCATTTCATCGCCGCCGCGCACGAAGCGGGCCTCAACGTGCTGCTCGACTGGGTGCCGGGCCACTTCCCCAGTGACGATTTTGGCCTCGCCAAATTCGACGGTACCGAGCTGTACGAGCACAGCGATCCGCGCGAAGGCTACCATCAGGACTGGAATACGCTGATCTACAACTTTGGCCGGCGCGAGGTCAGCAACTATCTCTCCGGCAATGCGCTGTACTGGATGGAGCGCTTCGGCATTGATGGCCTGCGCGTCGATGCGGTGGCGTCAATGATCTATCGCGACTACAGCCGCAAAGAGGGTGAGTGGGTACCTAACCAGTTTGGCGGCCGTGAAAACCTCGAAGCCATCGCCTTCCTGCGCCACACCAACCGCACGCTGGGCCGCGCCGCACCCGGCAGCATCAGCGTGGCGGAAGAGTCTACCGATTATCCCGGCGTGACGCGGCCATCCGAAGATGGCGGCCTGGGCTTCTGGTTCAAATGGAACCTCGGCTGGATGCACGACACCCTCGACTACATGAAGCTCGATCCGGTGCATCGCCGCTACCATCATCAGCTGATGACCTTCGGCATGCTGTACAACTACACGGAAAACTTCGTGCTGCCGCTGTCGCACGACGAAGTGGTCCACGGCAAAAAGTCGATCCTCGACCGCATGCCTGGCGATCCCTGGCAGAAATTCGCCAACCTGCGCGCCTATTACGGCTGGATGTGGGGCTTTCCCGGCAAAAAACTGCAGTTCATGGGCAATGAATTCGCTCAGGGACGCGAGTGGAACCACGACACCAGCCTCGACTGGCATCTGCTGGAGGGGCTGGATAACTGGCACCACGGCGTGCAGCGTCTGGTGCGCGACCTCAACCACAGCTATCGCCACTTTTCGCCGCTTTATCAGCTCGATTTCGATGCTAATGGCTTCGAATGGCTGGTGGTCGACGATCACGAAAACTCGGTCTTTGTGTTTGTGCGCCGCGACCGCGAGGGCAACGAACTGATCGTAGCCAGTAACTTCACGCCGGTGCCGCGCCACAACTATCGCTTCGGCGTGAATCAGCGCGGCGGCTGGCGCGAAGTGCTGAACACCGATCAGCATGATTATCACGGCAGCGATCTGCGTAATCACGGTATCGTCCATACCGATGACATCGCCAGCCACGGGCGCGCGCAGTCGCTAAGCCTGACGCTGCCGCCGCTCGCCACGCTGTGGCTGGTGCGGGAGGGCGATTGATGCTCCAGCCGGGCCAGCCGGTACCGCCGGGTGCCCATTATGACGGGCGCGGCGTCAACTTTACGCTGTTCTCGCGCCACGCGGAGCGGGTGGAGCTGTGCCTGTTTGATGAACAGGGGAGTGAGCAGCGTTTTCCTCTGCCGGCGCGCAGCGGTGACATCTGGCATGGCTATGTTCCGGCGCTAAAGCCGGGCCAGCGCTATGGCTACCGCGTGCATGGGCCGTGGCAGCCAGAGCGCGGTCATCGTTTCAATCCGGCCAAACTGCTGGTCGATCCCTGTGCCAAAGCGGTATGCGGCGCGGTACCAGACGACGCGCGCCTGCTGGGTGGAGAGTGGCGGCAGGATGATGCCGATAGCGCTGGCGTTGCGCCCAAATCGCTGGTGATCGCCGACGATTTTGACTGGCAGGACGATTGTGCGCCCCGCACGCCGTGGGGCAGGACGGTGATTTACGAGGCGCACGTTCGCGGCCTGACGCAGCAGCATCCGGAAATTCCGGAAAGGCTACGCGGGACATATGCGGCGCTGGGGCATCCTGCTATGGTGAGCTATCTGCGCCGGCTGGGTATCACCGCGCTGGAGCTGCTGCCGATAGCCGCATTTGCCAGCGAGCCGCGCCTGCAACGGCTCGGCCTGAGCAACTACTGGGGCTACAACCCGTTTGCGCTGTGGGCGCTGCATCCGCATTACACGGCGGGTGAAGCGGGCCAGACGCCGCTGCAGGAGTTTCAGCAGGCGGTAAAAGCGCTGCACGCCGCGGGCATTGAAGTGATTCTGGACGTGGTGTTCAACCACAGCGCCGAGCTGGAAGAGATTGGCCCGACACTGTCGCTGCGCGGCGTCGACAACGCCAGCTATTACTGGCTGGGCGATAACGGTGAATATCACAACTGGACCGGCTGCGGTAATACGCTGAACCTCAGCGATCCGCAGGTGCTTGACTGGGCGCTGGGCGCGCTGCGTTACTGGGTGCAAACCTGCCACGTTGACGGCTTTCGTTTCGATCTGGCCAGCGTGCTCGGGCGCACGCCGGATTATCGCCAGGATGCGCCGTTGTTTGTGGCCATGCAGGCCTGCCCGGTGCTGTCGCAGGTGAAACTGATCGCTGAACCCTGGGATATCGGCCCCGGCGGCTATCAGGTGGGCAACTTTCCGCCCGGCTTCGCCGAATGGAACGACCACTTTCGCGATACGGCGCGCCGCTACTGGCTGCACGGTGAGTTGAGTAACGGTGATTTTGCCCGCCGCTTTGCCGGCTCCAGCGATGTATTTCAGCGCGCGGCGCGTCTGCCGCACGCCAGCATTAATCTGATCACCGCGCACGACGGCTTCACGCTGCGTGACGTGGTGAGTTATAACCAGAAGCATAATCAGGCCAACGGCGAGGACAATCGCGACGGCAGCAGCAGTAATTTCAGCCATAACCATGGTTTTGAAGGGCTGCAGGGCAACTTCGATGTGGTCGAGCGGCGGCGGCGCAGCGTGCACGCATTGCTGACCACGCTGCTGCTGGCGCAGGGCACGCCGATGCTGCAGGCCGGTGACGAACGCGGTCACAGCCAGCACGGCAACAATAATGCGTACTGTCAGGATAATCCGCTCACCTGGCTGAACTGGCAACAGGATGATTTTGGACTGGTCGACTTCACTGCCGCGTTAATCCGGCTGCGTCAGCATATTCCCGCGCTGACGCAGGACAGCTGGTGGCAGGAGGGCGATGGCAACGTGCAGTGGTTGAATGCCAGCGGCAAACCACTGGAAAGGGATGAGTGGGAACAGGGGATGCACAGACTGCAGATCCTGCTCTCCGGCCGCTGGTTACTAACGATAAACGCCACGGATTCGGTGAGTGACCTTGCCTTACCAGACGGAGAATGGCGAGCCATTCCTCCTTTCGCCGGGGAAGATAACCCCATCCTGACAACTGTCTGGCACGGGCCCGCACACGGCGTGTGTGTGTTCCTAAAGCAATCATAAGGAGTCAGACATGGTGAAATTAGATAGAAACGACCCCCTGATGCTGGCGCGCCAGCTCCCTACACAGACGGTTGCCCTGATCCTTGCTGGCGGGCGCGGTACGCGCCTGAAAGATCTTACCGCCAAACGCGCCAAGCCTGCCGTGCACTTCGGCGGCAAGTTCCGCATCATCGACTTTGCGCTCTCCAACTGTATCAACTCCGGGATTCGGCGCATCGGCGTCATCACCCAATATCAGTCACATACGCTGACGCAGCACATTCAGCGCGGCTGGTCCTTGTTCAACGAAGAGATGAATGAGTTTGTCGATCTGCTGCCGGCGCAGCAGCGCGCCTCGACCGAACACTGGTATCGCGGTACCGCCGATGCGGTCACGCAGAATCTCGACATCATTCGCCGCTATAACGCGCAGTACATCGTGATTCTCGCCGGGGATCACATCTACAAAATGGATTACTCGCGCATGCTGCTCGACCACGCCGATCGTGGCGCTAAGTGCACCATCGCCTGTCTGCCCGTACCGCTGCATGAGGCCACCGCATTTGGCGTGATGGCAGTCGATGCGGACAACAATGTAATCGATTTCGTTGAGAAACCGGCGCAGCCGCCGTCCATGCCGGGCGACGACAGCAAAGCGCTGGCGAGCATGGGCATTTACGTGTTTAACGCCGATTACCTCTATGAACTGCTGGAGGAGGATTTGCAGATCGCCGACTCGAGCCATGATTTCGGTAAAGATCTGCTGCCGAAGATCGTCGCCAGCGGCGAAGCCTATGCGCACTCCTTTACGCTGTCGTGCGTACAGAACGACGAAAACGCGGAACCTTACTGGCGCGACGTCGGTACGCTGGAAGCTTACTGGCGCGCCAACCTCGATCTGGCCTCGGTGACGCCCGAACTCGATATGTATGACCACGAATGGCCGATTCGTACTCACATGGAACCGCTGCCGCCGGCCAAATTTGTCCAGGATCGATCCGGCAGTCACGGCATGACCATGAACTCGCTGGTCTCCGGCGGCTGCATTATCTCCGGCTCGGTGGTGGTGAATTCGGTGCTGTTCCCGCGCGTGCGCGTTAACTCGTTTTGCAATATTGATTCGGCGGTGCTGCTGCCCGATGTGGTTATCGGGCGATCGTGCCGTTTGCGTCGCTGCGTCATAGACCGTGCCTGCGTCATTCCGGAAGGCATGGTGATTGGCGAAAATCCGGATGAGGATAGTCGCCGTTTTTACCGTTCAGAAGAGGGCATCGTACTGGTGACGCGCGCCATGCTGGCCAAATTGGCCGCTGCGGGTCAGTAAGTGACGAAAGGCAAAGAACATTGCCGCGTGGAACGCGGGCGATAACACAATAGGGGTTCAGGATGCAGGTTTTACATGTCTGTTCAGAGCTTTTCCCGCTGCTAAAAACCGGCGGACTGGCTGATGTCGTCGGCGCATTGCCTCAGGCACAAATTGCCGAAGGTATGGACACGCGGGTGCTGATTCCGGCGTTTCCGGATCTGCGTAAAGGGATTCCTGATACCGAAGTGGTGGCGGAGCTGCAAACCTTTGCCGGGCCGGTCCGCTTGCTGTTTGGGCCCTTTAACGGCGTGGGGATATATTTGATTGATGCGCCGGGACTGTACGATCGTCCCGGCAGTCCGTACCACGATACGTCGCAGTTTGCCTATGTCGATAACTACCTGCGCTTTGCGCTGCTCGGCTGGATGGCGGCCGAGCTGGCCAGCGGGCTGGATACTTACTGGCAGCCGGACATCGTGCACGCGCACGACTGGCACGCCGGTCTGGCTCCGGCCTATATCGCCGCACGCGGACGTCCGGCGAAAACGGTGTTTACCGTGCATAACCTGGCGTATCAGGGGCTGTTTTCCGCGCGGCATCTGGACGAAATCCAGATCCCGCGCGCCTATTTTGAAATGCACGGGCTGGAATTCTACGGCCAGATTTCTTACCTAAAGGCCGGCCTGTTTTATGCCGATCATATAACTGCCGTCAGCCCGACCTATGCGCTGGAGATCACCCGGCCGGAGTTCGGCTACGGCATGGAAGCGCTGCTGGAGCAGCGGCTGCGCGAAGGACGGCTGAGCGGGATTCTCAACGGCGTCGATCCCGGCATCTGGGATCCGGCACACGACCTGTTGCTGACCGCCCGCTACGACCGCGACACGCTGGAGAGCAAAGCGGAGAATAAACGTCAGCTGCAGATTGCCATGGGGCTGAAGGTTGATGACAAAGTGCCGGTGTTCTGCGTTATCAGCCGTTTAACCAAACAGAAAGGGCTGGATCTGGTGCTGGAAGCGCTGCCGGGACTGCTGGCACAGGGCGGGCAACTGGTGCTGCTGGGCCAGGGCGATGCGGAACTGCAGCAGGGCTTCCTCGCCGCAGCCGCTGAGCATCCGGGTAGCGTCGGCGTGCAAATTGGTTATCACGAAGCGTTCTCGCACCGCATTGTCGGTGGTGCGGACGTCATTATGGTGCCCAGCCGTTTCGAACCGTGCGGTCTGACGCAGTTGTACGGCCTGAAATATGGCACGCTGCCGCTGGTCAGGCGCACCGGTGGACTGGCGGATACCGTACAGGACAGCTCGCTGGAAAACCTCGCCGACGGCGTAGCCAGCGGCTTCAGCTTCGAAGACAGCAATGCCTGGTCACTGCTGCGCGCGATTCGTCGTGCTTTTGTTTTATGGTCCCGTCCTTCACTCTGGCGTTATGTTCAGCGCCAGGCGATGGGGATGGATTTTAGTTGGCAGGTGGCAGCACAAGCCTACCGCGATCTTTATCAACGCTTGCTGTAATGAGAGATTGGGATACCGCATATGAACGCACCTTTCACCTATGCCTCACCCACGCTGACGGTTGACGCCCTCAAGCACTCAATCGCCTATAAGCTGATGTTTACCATTGGTAAAGATCCGTCGATCGCCAACAAGCATGAGTGGCTGAACGCCGCGCTGCTGGCGGTACGCGATCGCATGGTGGAGCGCTGGCTGCGCTCCAGCCGTGCGCAACTGTCGCAGGATGTGCGCCAGGTTTATTACCTGTCGATGGAGTTCCTGATGGGGCGCACGCTGGGCAATGCCTTGCTGGCGATGGGTATCTATGACGATCTCAACCAGGCGCTGGATGAGATGGGACTCGACCTCAGCGAGCTGATGGAAGAAGAGAACGATCCCGGGCTCGGCAACGGCGGTCTTGGCCGGCTGGCGGCCTGCTTCCTCGACTCGCTGGCCACGCTGGGCCTGCCCGGACGCGGCTACGGCATTCGCTACGATTACGGCATGTTCAAACAGAACATCGTTGACGGCCAGCAGCGTGAATCGCCGGATTACTGGCTGGAGTACGGCAACCCGTGGGAGTTCCAGCGCTTTAATACCCGCTACAAAGTGCGTTTTGGCGGGCGGTTGCAGCATGAAGGCAGCCGGGTACGCTGGGTTGAGACCGAAGAGATCGTGGCGATGGCTTACGATCAGATCATCCCTGGCTTCGACACCGATGCCACCAACACGCTGCGGCTGTGGGGCGCGCAGGCCAGTAACGAAATCAACCTCGGCAAGTTCAATCAGGGCGACTACTTCGCGGCGGTGGAAGATAAAAACCACTCGGAGAACGTGTCGCGCGTGCTCTATCCCGACGACTCGACCTACTCCGGGCGCGAGCTGCGTCTGCGCCAGGAGTATTTTCTCGTCTCCGCCACGGTGCAGGATATCCTCAATCGCCACTGGCAGATGCATGAAACCTGGGACAACCTGGCCGACAAAATTGCCATCCACCTCAACGATACCCATCCGGTGCTGGCGATTCCCGAGCTGATGCGTCTGCTGATTGATGAGCACAAGTTTACCTGGGACGACGCCTTTGAAGTCACCTGCCAGGTGTTCTCGTACACCAACCATACGCTGATGAGCGAAGCGCTGGAGACCTGGCCGGTGGACATGATCGGCAAGATCCTGCCGCGTCACCTCAGCATCATTTTCGAAATCAATGACTACTTCCTGAAGACCATTCAGGACTACTATCCGGACGACTGGGATCTGATGGCGCGCATCTCGATCATCGACGAAAACGATGGTCGCCGCATCCGCATGGCGTGGCTGGCGGTGGTGGTTAGCCACAAAGTTAACGGCGTGTCGGAGCTGCACTCTAATCTGATGGTGCAGTCGCTGTTCGCCGATTTTGCCCGTCTGTTCCCGGGGCGCTTCTGCAATAAAACCAACGGCGTGACGCCGCGCCGCTGGCTGGCGCTGGCCAACCCGGCCTTGTCAGAGGTGCTGGATGACGCCATTGGCCGCACCTGGCGTACCGATCTGGCTCAGCTGAGCGAGCTGGTGCCGCACATTGACTATCCGGCGTTTATTGAACAGATCGCCGATGCCAAGTTCGCCAACAAGAAGCGCCTCGCGGAGTGGGTGGCGAAGAATATGGATATCGTGCTGGATCCGCAGGCGCTGTTCGACGTGCAGATCAAGCGTATTCACGAATACAAACGTCAGCTGCTGAACGTGCTGCACGTGATCACGCGTTACAACCGTATCAAAGCCGATCCGACCGCGGAGTGGGTGCCGCGCGTCAATATCTTCGCCGGGAAAGCGGCGTCGGCCTATTACGTCGCCAAGCACATCATTCACCTGATCAACGATGTTGCCAATGTGATCAACAACGATCCACAGGTGAAGAACAAGCTGAAGGTGGTGTTTATCCCTAACTACGGCGTCAGCCTGGCGCAGATCATCATTCCGGCGGCGGATCTCTCCGAGCAGATCTCTACCGCCGGCACCGAAGCCTCCGGCACCAGTAACATGAAGTTTGCGCTAAACGGCGCGCTGACCATCGGTACGCTGGACGGGGCCAACGTGGAGATGCGCGAGCACGTCGGCGCAGAGAATATCTTTATCTTCGGCAACACCACGCCGCAGGTGGAGAAGCTGCGCACTGAGGGCTATAACCCGCGTAAATACTATGAAGAGGATGCGGAACTGCACCAGGCGCTGACGCAAATCGCCAGCGGCGTCTTCAGCCCGCAGGAGCCAGGGCGCTACCGTAACCTGTTCGACGCGCTGGTCAACTTTGGCGATCATTATCAGCTGCTGGCGGATTACCGCAGTTACGTGGATACCCAGGATAAGGTGGATAAGCTTTATCGTCAGCCGGAAGAGTGGCAGCGGCGTGCGGCGCTGAACATCGCCAATATGGGCTATTTCTCCGCCGACCGTACCATTCAGGAGTACGCGGATGAGATCTGGCATATTTCGCCGGTGAGGTTATAAACGAGGCACATTCTGTAGCGGCGCAATTCATTGCGCGGTTTTTAACAACGCGCGATAAATCGCGCCGCTACCGTTGGTGCAAACTTACTTCAGGGTAATACTCTTCACAATCGCATCGGCATCGCTCTGCGCCTGCTGCTGATTGTCGGCGGGCAGGGTGATCTGCAGCGTCAGCAGTTTACCGTCCACCTTCGCCAGAATAACCGAGGACCAGGAGGTCTGGTTATTGGCGGAAATCACCGTATCCAGTTGCTGTGCCGGCTGGTCTTTCAGCGTCACCGCTTTGTTCGACACCACCTGCAGCTGCGGATCGCGGTTGCGCTGCTGCTGCTCCAGACGCTGAGCCAGCGCATCCAGTCCTTCACTGGTCGGATCGCCCGCAATCACGATAATTGCGCGCTGGCCGGTTTCATCGGCATACACGTGCATATTGGTGGATTCCGAACCCAGCTTGCCGCTCTTATCTGACATGCCTGCTGGCAGGCTGAAACTCAGCTTACCGTCCATCAGGTTTACTGTCTGTGCTGACTGACTGGCGCTGGCGCCGTTGCTGTTTGCCGCCGTGTCGTCTTTCTTCTGATCACACGCCGCCAGGCCTAACACCAGCAGGCCGATGCCCGCATATTTCACTAAGTTACGCATTCTTATCCCTTCGTAAGGTTTCCATCAGCCGTTATCAAAACGGAATCGGTGCTTAAAAGCAATCAGCGCTTTGTCAGGAAATCTTAGCGTGCCGTGGCGTTTCGTCTACGTTCAATTAGCCGAAATTCATCTGGCGCTGAGCCGAACGTTCCGCCAGACGCTTAAGTGCCGCATTGAGCAGAACACCATAAGCAGGCAGGAAGAAAACCATGCAGATCAGCACTTTGAAGCTGTAATCCACCAGTGCGATCTCCACCCAGTGGCTGGCCATGAACGGGTCCGGACTCTTATAAAAGGCGATAAAGAAGAAGGCCAGCGTATCGCTGATATTGCCGAGGAACATGGCACAGGCAGGCGCAATCCACCACTGCGGCAGTTTACGCAGGCGGTTGAACACGTGCACATCAAGAATCTGCCCCAGCGCATAGGCCATAAAGCTGGCGCAGGCGATACGCGCCACGAACAGATTGACCTCCTGCAGCGAGGCCCAGCCCTGCCACGCGCCCTGATAAAACACGCATGACACGATGTAGGAGATAAACAGCGCCGGAATCATCACCGCAAGGATAATGCGCCGTGCCAGCGGTGCGCCAAAAATACGCACGGTGAGATCGGTGGCGAGAAAAATAAACGGGAAGCTAAACGCACCCCAGGTGGTGTGGAAACCGAAAATCGCGACCGGCAGCTGCACCAGATAGTTACTGGAGGTAATCACCAGCAGGTGAAACAGCGATAGCCAGAATAGCGCATGCATGCGCTGACGAGCAGAGAAGTTGATCATAAAGGCCTTTTTTTAAAAATGGGGTGAGGGAACCCAATCCCCTTCATCGTTGGCATTTTTGCTGCGTTGGCCGCGCTTGCGTACCCCGGTCACTTACTTCAGTAAGCTCCCGGGGATACGCGCACTTGCCGCCTTGCAGAAAAGCCAACGATCTTGGGGATGTCTGGTATTGCTTAATAAAAAATCGGACGGCATCTTAGCGTGTTGCGCAACAAATGCAATGGTTAATTTTAGCGCAATCGTTCTCGCCTTGCGCGCGCGCTGTAGCGCGTTAGAATGAGCGCCCACCCTGAATAAAGACAGAGAATCATGAGCGATCCTTTTTCCGCTGCGGACCATACGCTTGATGCGCTTGGGCTGCGCTGCCCGGAGCCGGTGATGATGGTGCGCAAAACCGTGCGTACCATGCAGGCGGGCGAAACGTTGCTGATCATCGCCGACGATCCGGCGACCACGCGTGATATTCCCGGCTTCTGCCGCTTTATGGAGCATCAGCTGCTGGCACAGCAGACCGAGAGCCTGCCGTACCAGTATCTGATCCAGAAAGGCGCGGATGCCTGATCGCGGCATCCGCCCGCCTCAGCGCTGACGCAGCAGGCGCAGCGCGTTGGCGGTGACCAGCGCGGTGGCACCGGAATCGGCCAGCACCGCCAGCCACAGGCCGGTAAAGCCGAGCAGCGTGGTGACGAGGAAAATCGCCTTCAGCCCCAGCGCCAGCGCAATATTCTGACGGATAATGGCGCGCGTGCGGCGTGCCAGCTGCACGGTGCGCGGCAGAATCGCCAGGTTATTCTGCGTCAGAGCCGCATCGGCCGCTTCCAGCGCCACATCGGTGCCGCTGCCCATGGCAATCCCCAGCGTCGCGGCCTTCATGGCTGGCGCATCGTTGATGCCATCGCCGACCATCGCCAGCGGCTGTTGTTCGCCCAGTTCACGCACGGCGGCTACCTTATCCGCAGGCAACAGACCGGCGCGATAGCTGATGCCGAGTTCGGCGGCTATCGCGGCGGCGGCGCGCGGATTATCGCCGGTCAGCATCACGCTGCGAATTCCCAGCGCCTGCAGCGCCGCCAGCGCACTGCGCGCCTCCTCGCGCAGCAAATCCTGCAGCGCCAGCAGCCCGAGCGGCTGTGCTTCGCGCAACAGCACCACCACGGTTTTGCCCTGTGCCTCCAGCTGCGCAATCTGCTGCTGCTGCGTGTCACTCAGCGCCGCCGCATCACGCGGTGCCAGCAGTTGATGCATCACGCCGTCGATTTGTGCGCGAATGCCGCTGCCGGCCAGCGTTTGCTGATGCTGCGCCGGTGGAATCACCTGCTGCTGGCGCTGCGCTTCCGCGACTATCGCCCGCGCCAGCGGATGGCCGGAGCCCTGCTCGATAGCGGCCGCGAGGCTGAGCAGCTGTTGCTGTGTATCCGTGCCAAACGGCTGCACGTTGGTAACCTGCGGTTTACCGGCGGTCAGGGTGCCGGTTTTATCAAACGCCAGCGCCTGCACCCGGCTGAGGCGTTCGAGCGCCGCGCCGCCTTTAATCAGCGCGCCCTGGCGAGCCGCCGCCGCCAGGCCGGAAGTGATAGCGGCAGGCGTGGAGATCACCAGCGCGCACGGACAGCCAATAAGCAGCAGCGTCAGCCCTTTGTAGATCCACGGCAGCCAGGCGCCGAATCCGAGCAGCGGCGGCAGCACCATCACCAGCAGTGCCAGCAGCATGATGGCCGGCGTGTAGAGGCGGCTGAAGCGATCGATAAAACGCTCCACCGGCGCGCGGTGACTTTCAGCTTCTTCTATCAGCTGCAGAATGCGGTCGATAGCGCTGTGGCCCGGCTGTGAGGTCACGCGCAGCGTCACCAGCCGATCCACGCTGGTTGCGCCTGCCATCACGGCATCGCCCGGCTGATGGGCCACCGGTAGCGATTCGCCGGTCAGCGCGCTTTCATCAAAGCTGGCGCTGGCGTGCAGCAGCTCGGCATCGGCGGGCAGACGACCGCCTGCCGCCACTTCAATCACATCGCCGGGCTGGAGCGCCGCCAGTGCCACCTGCTCACGCTGTGTGCCATTGACGCGCGTGGCGGTGTCCGGACGCAGCGCCATCAGCGCGGTGACGCCACGGCGCGCCCGCGCGGCGGCATAGGCTTCCAGCCGTTCTCCCAGCTGGAACAGCAGCAGTACCATGGCAGCTTCGGCATGGGCGCCAATCACCAGCGCGCCTGCGGCGGCGAGAGTCATCAGGGTTTCAATGCTGAACGGCGAGCCGCTGCGTATGGCCTGCCAAGCGCTGCGGGCTACCGGCACCAGACCGACCAGCGTGGTAAGCACAAACAGGCGATCGCCCCACAGCGGCGTGAGCTGGCTCAGCAGCCAGCTGGCAATCATCAACAGCGTGAGCAGCATGAGCGAGGCATTATCGCGCCAGCGGCGCGCCGCCGGTGCGGGGCTCTCAGTGGATTTCAGGCTAAAGCCGGCGTGGTTAACGGCCTGTTCGACAGCAGGACGAATATCGCTGTGCGCCTCCACCAGCAGATTTTCACTGGCGAATATCACTCGCGCGCTGGCGACCTGCGGCAGCTTTTGCACGGCGGTTTCGATTTTGCGGGCGCAGCTCGGGCAGTCCATGCCGGCAATCTGCCAGCGGAACTGATAGGACGCGGATGCGCGCCTGTCGCTGTCGGCGTCGCCGCCGCCGGGACTGTCGTCATCGCTGGTGCAGCAGCCACAATCACTGGACGCGGCCACCGGCTGCGCGGCGGAAATCTTCAGGGATGCAGGCTGAACGCTGCGTACCGCGCACAGCGGTTTTGGCTGACGGTGTGATTTGCCACAGCGGCAAGAGTGGGCATGTTGATGCATGTGACCTCCGGTTGCAGAAGCGGGCCGATGCCCGCAGTCTGCATGCTACACTCTGGAGTGGACTCCAGAGTCAAGCGGTGAGGTCAATTTTTTCAGTACAGCCAAAGTGAACGCACAATCATGAAGTGACCGGCGAAGTAGCAGGCGGCAACGATGGCGCTGTCAGCGCTGAAGCGACGGCGATAGTGCGAGATAAACCACACGATGTTAGCCAGCAACAGCAGCACGGCACCCACCAGCAGCGAGAAACTGTAATCGGTCGGACGGAAGAAGTAATTTTCCGCCGCCATCCAGTTCATCACCAGCGTCATACCAATCAGCGTACAGATCGGCCAGCGCAGCGTATCCAGTTTTGACCAGATAATGGCGATCACGATGATACCAATCACCAGGAAGGTGAGCGGAATCGGCCAGAAGAAGCTCATGGTCATGTGCGCGGCAAAGCTGATGGTGTACAGCAGATGCGAAAGGAAAAAGGCGCCGAGCGCATACAGCATCTGCTGACGCGGCAGCAGGGTTAACGCATCGCCCACCAGCGTGGCGACCAGGCCAGCCAGAATCAGGTAGTCGGTGGTGTTAAGCGTGGGAGCCTGCCACGCCCAGGCAACCAGCAACAGCAGCGTAACGGGTTTGAACAGCCAGCGCTGCCACTGCGGGCCGCGGTAGGAGGCATCGACATACAGCCAACCGGAAAAAAGGACTGCAAGGAAAGACCAAAGCATTTTTTCTCCCTTTTGTGAACGTGTCGCCCACATTGATGAATTTTCCCAAAATCGCGATCTCAGTTTAAGTTACTGGCGGCAAATGTGACAATCGGGCAACTCTGGTTGTATGCTTTGGCGTCTTTTATCTGTTAACCCCCGACGTAAAGTGCGAGAGAAAACATGAGCAAACCACCGCTAATCTTTTTTATCGTCCTGGCTGTAATTGCCATCCTGGCAACCCGTCAGTTTATCAAGCAGCGCCGCGAAGCCGCGGTCAACGACGCTTCACCGGTGCGCTCAATGAGTGTGGAAGTGAAAACCAAGCGAGAGTTTCCGGCCCCCAATCGCCGTTCGCGTCAGCGCGAAGAGATTGTGGCGGAAGAGATGAAGTATGAAGCCTGGTTCCATCCGCTGAACGGCGCCGGTGATTTTAAGGTCAACGTCAGCGCCAGCGATTATCACCAGATGGACAAAGGCGTGAAGGGCGAGCTGAAAATGCAGGGCACGCGCTTTGTCAGCTTTACCCCGGCGCAATAGGCACTAAAGCGCACGGGGCTGAAGCCGCGCGCGCTGTCTTGAGTTACGACGGATAGTGCTTTTTCTGCCACGCCAGCAGTTCAAATACGCCAAAGAAGAAGATTTTCGCCTGCGTGGCGCGGCTCAGCTTTGGCGCTTCCTTCGGCTGCGTGGCACGCAGCAGCACCAACTGCAGGCCGTGCATCACCACCATAAAGAACAGCGCAACGTGGACAAAGTAGCGCAGCGGCGTCGGGAAGGGGTGCACCAGGTTAAGCAGCAGAAATGCCCAGACGCAAATCATCAGCAAACGTCCCAGATTAAGCCACATCATCGGTCTCCTGTTGGCGTTGATAGAGGCGATAGGCCACCTGACCGGCAATCTTCTCGCGATACAGATCCCAGTTAGCCGGGGCCAGCGGGGTGCCGTGTTCCACTTCGCTCTCAACATAAATCAGCGCGTGGGCGGCGAGCCAGCCATTGTTCTCCAGCAGCGTTAGTGTCTCCTGCAGCAGGCCTTTGCGGAACGGCGGATCAACAAACACCACGTCGAATGGCTCGCCAGGCTGGCTTAGCCACTGCAGCGTATTGGTCTGGACGACGCTGGCGTTACTGGCGCGCAGCGTGTGCAGGTTTTGCGTCAGCTGCTGCGCCACGTGACGTTCCAGTTCCAGCAGGGTTGCGGAGGCGGCATAGCGCGACAGCGCTTCTAAGCCCAGCGCGCCGCTGCCGGCATAGCAATCGAGGCAGCGCGCCTGCTGGATATCCGGCGCCAGCCAGTTGAATAGCGTTTCACGCACGCGATCGGTGGTCGGGCGCAGGCCGGCGCTGTCCGGCACCGGCAATTTGCGTCCGCGCCACTGTCCGCCAATCAGGCGAATCTGGCCTGCCGCGCCGCTGTTGCGGGGGGATTTACTCATTTCGCTCACAACTCGTCATAATTTGTTGCGTAGTTTAACGGGCGTAGCAGGCAGAAGAAACGTTAAAAAAGGGTGCTGTGGTGCGCTGGCAGGAAAGTGTTAGACTACTAAGTTGATAAAGCGGACGTAATTGCCTGATTTTTACGCCGCTCACGCGCGAAAAAGTGAATTTTTTATCCCCTGGGAACAGCGTGCTACCGGGAATAAGCCATCGAGGAGTGTGGTCACACAATGGCAAAAGAGAAAAAACGCGGCTTTTTTTCCTGGCTGGGCTTTGGCAAAGAAGAGCAGCAGCCAGCGGAAGAGCAGGCGCAGCAGCAGCCGACCGATCAACCGGCACCCGCCGCTGAAGAGAGCGCGTTAGCAAGCGCCGAAGCGCAGGCCGCCGAAACCGTGATCGTCACTGAACAGGTGGCAGAACAGCAGGCCGAATCGCCGGTTCACGCCGACGCTGAAACGCATCCCGTCGCGGAAGCAGAAACCGCAGCCGAATCCGACGCTAACGCTGATGACGCAGAAATCGCTGCCGTCAGCGCGATTGAAGAAGAGGTACTGCCGGAAGATCATCCGCAGCCGGAGCTGATGCCGGTTGAAGAGGAGCCGCAGGCTGAAGAACTGATTATTGAAGCACCGGTTTTATCTGAGGAGCCTCAGCCAGAGGACGCAGAGGACGCAGAGGACGCAGACGCACCGCTGAGCGATGAAGAGCTGGAAGCGCTGGCGTTAGCGGAAACCTATGCCGAAGACGCGGCAGAAGAGCGCGTGGCGACAGACACCGTGAGCGATCTGCCGCTGGCGGCCGCGCCGATTGTGGCCCAGGAGCAGGAGCGCCCCACCAAAGAGGGCTTCTTTGCCCGCCTGAAACGCAGCCTGGTCAAAACGCGTGAAAACCTCGGATCCGGCTTTATCAGCCTGTTCCGCGGCAAAAAAATCGATGACGAGCTGTTTGAAGAGCTGGAAGAGCAGCTGCTGATTGCCGATGTCGGCGTGGAAACCACGCGCCGCATTATCACCAGCCTGACGCAGCAGGCCAGCCGTAAGCAGCTGCGTGATGCCGAAGCGCTGTATGGTCTGCTGAAGGCTGAAATGGCCGGCATTCTGGAAAAGGTCGATGCTCCGCTGGACGTGGCGGGCAAAACACCGTTCGTTATCCTGATGGTCGGCGTTAACGGCGTGGGTAAAACCACCACCATCGGTAAGCTGGCGCGTCAGTATCAGGCGCAGGGCAAGTCCGTCATGCTGGCGGCGGGGGACACCTTCCGCGCGGCGGCGGTAGAGCAGCTGCAGGTCTGGGGCCAGCGCAACAATATCCCGGTGGTCGCGCAGCATACGGGCGCGGATTCCGCGTCGGTCATTTTTGACGCCATCCAGGCGGCGAAATCGCGCCACGTTGACGTGCTGATCGCCGATACCGCCGGCCGCCTGCAGAACAAAGCGCATCTGATGGAAGAGCTGAAGAAAATCACCCGCGTGATGAAGAAGCTGGACGAAGAGGCACCGCATGAGGTGATGCTGACGATTGACGCCAGCACCGGCCAGAACGCCATCAGCCAGGCGAAGCTGTTCCACGAAGCGGTCGGCCTGACCGGCATCACCCTGACCAAGCTCGACGGCACTGCAAAAGGTGGCGTGATCTTCTCGGTGGCCGATCAGTTTGGCATTCCGATTCGTTATATCGGTGTCGGGGAAGGCATCGAAGATTTACGGCCGTTTAAGGCCGCCGACTTTATTGAGGCACTGTTTGCCCGAGAGGAATAATTGGCATGATTCGCTTTGAAGAGGTCAGTAAGGCTTATCTGGGAGGACGCCAGGCGCTGCAGGGCGTGGATTTCCATTTGCGTCCCGGTGAGATGGCGTTTCTGACCGGCCACTCAGGCGCGGGGAAAAGTACCTTACTGAAGCTGATTTGTGGCATTGAGCGCCCGAGCGCCGGGCAAATCTGGTTCAGCGGTCACGATATTTCCCGGCTGCGTCACAGCGAAGTGCCTTTCCTGCGCCGCCAGATCGGCATGATTTTCCAGGATCACCATTTGCTGATGGATCGTTCGGTCTACGACAACGTAGCGATTCCGCTGATTATTTCCGGGGCCAGCGGCGAGGATATTCGCCGTCGCGTGTCGGCGGCGCTGGACAAAGTCGGCCTGCTCGACAAAGCAAAAAGTTATCCGATTCAGCTCTCTGGCGGTGAACAGCAGCGCGTCGGCATTGCCCGCGCGGTAGTGAATAAACCGGCGGTGCTGCTGGCGGATGAACCGACCGGTAACCTCGATAACGCGCTGTCAGAAGATATTTTGCGCCTGTTTGAAGAATTCAACCGCGTGGGCGTTACGGTACTGATGGCGACGCACGACATCGGGCTGATCGCACGCCGCAATTATCGCGTGATGACGCTTAATCAGGGACGTCTGCACGGAGGCCACGATGGTCAATAAACGTAACAAGCGTCCGGCTGCGCCGAAAGCGGCGAAGCAGCCGTCAAAGAGCAAAGCGCTGAAGGGCGGCTGGCAGGAGCAGTGGCGCTACGCGTGGCGCGGTACGCTGTCCGACATGTATCGTCAGCCGCTGGCGACGCTGCTGACGGTAATGGTGATCGCGATTTCGCTGACGCTGCCCAGCGTGTGCTACATGGTGTGGAAAAACGTCAGCCAGGCCGCCGCGCAGTGGTATCCGGCGCCGCAGCTGACGGTTTACCTCGACAAAGCGCTGGATGACACGGCGGCAGAGAACGTGACCGCCGAGCTGAAAAAGCTCGATGGCGTGGACAAGGTGAACTACCTGACGCGTGAAGAGGCGCAAAGCGAGTTCCGCAACTGGTCCGGCTTTGGTGGTGCGATGGATATGCTGGAGCAGAACCCGCTGCCGGCGGTGGCGATCATCACGCCGAAGCTGAACTTCCAGAACTCCGATACCATGGCCAATCTGCGCGATCGCGTGGCGAAAGTGCAGGGCGTGGATGAAGTGCGCATGGATGATAGCTGGTTTGCGCGTTTAGCCGCACTCACCGGGCTGGTGGGGCAGGTGGCGTCAATGATCGGCCTGCTGATGGTGGTGGCGGTGTTCCTGGTGATTGGCAACAGCGTGCGCCTGAGCATTTTTGCCCGGCGCGACACCATCAACGTGCAGAAGCTGATTGGCGCGACCGATGGCTTTATTCTGCGGCCTTTCCTCTACGGCGGCGCGCTGCTCGGTTTCAGCGGTGCGGTGCTGTCGCTGATTCTGTCGGAAGTACTGGTGCTGCGCCTGCAATCAGTGGTGGCGCAGGTCGCCTCGGTCTTCGGCACCAGCTTCGCGCTGGAGGGCTTTTCGTGGGATGAAGGTCTGCTACTGCTGTTAATCGCGGCCATCATCGGCTGGATTGCCGCGTGGCTGGCGACAGTGCAACATTTACGTCGTTTTACGCCGCAGTAACCCATAGCAACGATTTTTTGATATACTCTTCCTCTGCTGCCGACGACCTGGGAGCAGAGGATTTCTCCGATTTCCCCCGCCGTCATCTGTGTGTAAAATATTCACTGCTATAATTGAACTTGTGGATAACTTTGACGTCCAAGTAGCACAGATTGCTTTTGGTTTTCACGCGTCGTTGACATAATGTAACGGCTGCGCAGGGAAACGAGCAGCAAGTCCATTGAATTTGTGAGGGTTTGAATGACCAAAGAAATGCAAACTTTAGCGATTGCTCCTCTGGGCAACCTGGAATCTTACGTCCGGGCTGCTAACAACTGGCCGGTATTAACGGCAGAAGAGGAAAAAGCACTGGCTGAGCGGCTGCATTACCAGGGCGATCTGGATGCAGCTAAGACGCTGATCCTGTCTCACCTGCGCTTTGTTGTTCATATCGCTCGTAACTATTCCGGTTACGGCCTGCCGCAGGCGGACCTGATCCAGGAAGGTAACATCGGCCTGATGAAGGCGGTGCGTCGCTTCAACCCGGAAGTCGGGGTGCGTCTGGTGTCGTTTGCCGTACACTGGATCAAAGCGGAGATTCACGAGTACGTGCTGCGTAACTGGCGTATCGTGAAAGTTGCCACCACCAAAGCACAGCGCAAACTGTTCTTTAACCTGCGTAAAACCAAGCAGCGTCTCGGCTGGTTCAATCAGGATGAAGTCGAAATGGTGGCGCGCGAGCTGGGTGTCAGCAGCAAAGACGTGCTGGAAATGGAGTCGCGCATGGCGGCCCAGGATATGACTTTTGACATGTCATCTGATGACGATGCGGGCGAAGGCAAGCCGATGGCACCGGTGCTGTATCTGCAGGATAAAACCTCTGACTTTGCCGACGGCATTGAAGAGGATAACTGGGATGCGCACGCTGCTGACAAGCTGAGCGATGCAATGCTGAGCCTTGATGAGCGTAGCCAGCACATTATCCGCGCCCGCTGGCTGGATGATGACAACAAAACCACGCTGCAGGAGCTGGCCGACCAGTACGGTGTGTCTGCCGAGCGCGTGCGTCAGCTGGAAAAGAACGCCATGAAGAAACTGCGTATGGCGATTGAAGCCTGATTAACGGCTGACAGATAAATGGGGCGACCAGCGGGTCGCCCTTTTTTATGCGCGCAATAACCTGCGATGACTTATGACCTGTGCGGATTACAGCACGGTCGCCATGAATGGCGACCCTACAGGACACGCATGCATAGGCATCGTTAATCACGATCCCACGCAATCTGTACACTCGTTCGCAATCCCCGTAGGGGGCGCAATCATGCGCACCGCTCTGCACAGCGTAAATTCGCCGCTCAACGCACCCATCCGTCGCTCTGCGCGCGGAAACCACACGCCTGCATAAACGCCGCGCGTACGCGCTGATCGTCTTCGCCGTCATCGGCAACCCACCAGTGATCCAGCGCGCTGTTCTGCGCTATCGTCTCTTCCAGCAGATACTGCCCTACGCCGCGCCGCCGCGTGACTTCACGCACTTCCAGCTGAGTAATCTTGCCCAGCGTGCCGCGAATCTCCAGCCGCAGCGCGCCGAGCAGGCGATCGTTAAAGCGCGCTGCATACAGCCGCTGCGCTTCACTGAGGCTGGCTTCCAGCTGCGCGATATCCTGCTGCGGCCAGACTTTGGCTAAATCCAGTCGATCCTGCGGTGTCAGCGTGCTGATGCGCTGAATAGTGAGCTTCATAACCCTTACCTGTACTGGCAGAAAGGCCTTAGTGTAGCGAATTTAGACAGTCAGAGCGCTGTCACTTTTTTGCGATGAAAAGAGGTCAAATGCCAGCCACTTTGCCAGGATTGTGGAGTAAGCCAGCATCGATCGCTGAAAAAGCCAGCATAACGCGCTGGCCTGGTGGTGAAAAACCGGCCATAAAAACCAGAGTAATCTGCTGTTCCCGTCAGCTTTTACTGAATATGTCAGTTGATTTACAGAAGAAAGTTCCTGTTTAATAACCTGAAAAATAAAGCCTTCTTAACAAAAAATGCCAGAAAAGAGCGCTAACTCATTATTCTCAAATCAGTTTTGCTCTTTGACTGGCAGATAAATAACCAATCACAACAGACACGACACAACAGATGGGGAAGTTCGCATGAAAATGAGTAAAGGACGCGCATTACTGGCGGGTTGCGTAGCGCTGGCGATGAGCCATGCGGTACTGGCGAAAGACATCAAAATTGCGATTGTCGGTGCGGCAACCGGCCCGGTGGCGCAGTACGGTGACATGCAGTTCACCGGTGCGGCCCAGGCGATCAAGGACATCAACGCCAAAGGCGGCGTAAACGGCGACAAGCTGGTCGGCGTAGAATATGACGACGCCTGCGACCCGAAACAGGCGGTTGCGGTGGCCAACAAAGTGGTCAATGACGGCATCAAATACGTTATCGGCCACCTGTGCTCCTCCTCCACTCAGCCAGCATCAGACATTTATAACGATGAAGGCATTCTGATGATCACCCCGGCGGCTACCGCGCCTGAACTGACCGCGCGCGGCTATGCCGACGTGATGCGTACCACCGGTCTGGATTCCGATCAGGGCCCGACCGCTGCCAACTACATCCTCGATCAGATCAAACCAAAACGTATTGCCGTGGTACATGACAAGCAGCAGTACGGTCAGGGCCTGGCGGAATCCGTGCAGAAAACCCTGAAGGCCAAAGGCGGCAACGTAGTGCTGTTCGAAGGGATCACCGCGGGCGATAAAGACTTCTCCACGCTGATCGCGCGCCTGAAGAAAGAGAACGTCGACTTCGTTTACTACGGCGGTTACTACCCGGAACTGGGCCAGATTCTGCGTCAGGCCAAAACCGCCGGTCTGAAAGCCGGCTTTATGGGACCAGAAGGGGTCGGCAACGCTTCCCTGTCTAACATCGCGGGTGACGCCTCTGAAGGCCTGTACGTGACGCTGCCGAAGCGCTACGACCAGCTGCCAGACAACAAAGCGATTGTGGACGCGATCAAAGCCAACAGCGCATCAAACCGCAAAGATCCAACCGGCCCGTTCGTCTGGACCACCTATGCGGCTATTCAGTCACTGGTGGCGGGCATTGAGCGCAGCAAAAGCGATGAGCCTGATGCGATTGCTAAAAACCTGAAAGAGGGTGCGCCGGTGCCCACCGTGATGGGTAACCTGAGCTGGGACCAGAAGGGCGATCTGAAGGGCTTCGAATTTGGCGTCTTCAAATGGCACAAAGACGGTTCTTCTACCGCAGTTAAGTAAGCACGCTCCTGAATTGTCCCTCTCCTGATGGGCGAGGGCAGGGTGCGGCACCGCGCGCACGCGCTGAATGAGGCGCTGCGACGCGGTGCTCTCACCCTAACCCGGTGCCGAACGCACCGGGGATTTCCCGTTTACATGCAGGTCCTCACTATGTCCGAGCAGTTTCTCTATTTCATTCAGCAGATGTTCAACGGGGTCACCCTCGGGAGCACCTACGCGCTGATCGCCATCGGTTACACCATGGTTTACGGCATCATCGGCATGATCAACTTCGCCCACGGCGAGGTGTACATGATCGGCAGCTATGTCTCCTTTATCGTGATTGCCGCCCTGATGATGATGGGTATCGACACCTCGTGGCTGATGATTGCCGCCGGGTTCGTGATGGCGGTGATTATCTCCAGCGCGTATGGCTGGAGTATTGAGCGCGTGGCGTATAAGCCGGTGCGCTCCTCCAAACGCCTGATCGCGCTGATCTCGGCGATTGGTATGTCGATCTTTCTGCAGAACTACGTCAGCCTGACGCAGGGCTCGCGCGATCTGGCGCTGCCCAGCCTGATCACCGGCCAGTGGACGCTGGGTGAGAGCAACGGCTTTGCCGCCACGCTCACCACCATGCAGCTGGTTATCTGGGTCGTCACCTTCCTCGCGATGCTGGCGCTGACGCTGTTCATCCGCTATTCGCGCATGGGCCGCGCCTGCCGCGCCTGCGCTGAAGATCTGAAAATGGCCAGCCTGCTGGGCATTAACACTGACCGCGTGATCTCGCTGACCTTTGTGATCGGCGCAGCGATGGCGGCCGTGGCTGGCGTGCTGCTGGGGCAGTTTTACGGCTCCATCAACCCGTTCATCGGCTTTATGGCTGGCATGAAAGCCTTTACCGCGGCGGTACTGGGCGGCATCGGCAGCATTCCGGGCGCAATGATTGGCGGCCTGGTGCTGGGCATTGCGGAAGCGCTGACGTCAGCCTATCTGTCGACCGAATATAAAGACGTGGTGTCGTTCGCGCTGCTGATCGTGGTGCTGCTGGTGATGCCAACCGGTATCCTGGGCCGTCCGGAGGTAGAGAAAGTATGAAACGCCTCGGTCTGGTTAACGCCGTGGTCTCCACGGTGATGCTGCTGGTGCTCGCCAGCTTCTTTATGGGTATGCGCCTCGATCTCGACGGCACCAAACTGGTGGTGGCGAATGCGGGCGCCGTGCGCTGGAACTGGATCTTCCTCGGCTGCGCAGTGGTGTTTGTGTTCCAGCTGCTGCGACCGCTGCTGCAGGGCAAGTTCAAACGCAGTGGCAAAGGGCTGGTGCTGCCGGGTTTTGACGGTTCGACACCAAAACAAAAGCTGCTGATGCTGCTGGTGATTGTTGCTGCCGTCGCCTGGCCCTTCTTTGTATCGCGCGGCAGCGTGGATATCGCCACCCTGACGCTGATCTACGTGATGCTCGGCCTCGGCCTGAATGTGGTAGTGGGCCTGTCCGGCCTGCTGGTGCTGGGCTACGGCGGCTTTTACGCCATCGGTGCTTACACCTTTGCGCTGCTGAATCACTATTACGGCTTTGGCTTCTGGGAAAGTCTGCCGCTGGCCGGCATTGTTGCCGGTGCCTTTGGCCTGCTGCTGGGCTTCCCGGTGCTGCGGCTGCGCGGTGACTATCTGGCGATTGTGACGCTCGGCTTTGGTGAGATCGTGCGTATTCTGCTGCTGAACAGCACATCAATCACTGGCGGTCCCAACGGAATCGCGCAGATTCCCAAGCCGAGCCTGTTTGGTATTGAATTTGGCCGGCGCGTCAGTGAAGGCGGCTGGACCACCTTCCACGATCTGACGGGCCTGGCGTACGATCCCAATCACCGCGTGATTTTCCTTTATCTGGTGGCGCTGCTGCTGGTGGTGCTGACGCTGTTCGTCATCAATCGTCTGCTGCGCATGCCGCTGGGGCGTGCGTGGGAAGCGCTGCGTGAAGATGAGATCGCCTGCCGTTCGCTCGGTCTCAGCCCAACGCGCATCAAGCTGACGGCCTTTACCATCAGCGCGGTGTTCGCCGGTTTCGCCGGTACGCTGTTTGCCGCGCGTCAGGGCTTTGTCAGCCCGGAATCTTTTACCTTTGTCGAGTCCGCGTTTGTGCTGGCGATTGTGGTGCTGGGCGGCATGGGTTCGCAGCTGGCGGTGATCCTGGCCGCGATTCTGCTGGTGGTGTCGCGCGAGCTGATGCGTGATTTGAACGAGTACAGCATGCTGGTGCTCGGTGGGTTGATGGTGCTGATGATGATCTGGCGTCCGCAGGGGCTGCTGCCGATGAAGCGTCCGCACCTGAAGCTGAAACAGGCAAAACAAGGAGAGCAGGCATGAGTCAGCCTTTATTAGCCGTTGAAGGCCTGATGATGCGCTTCGGCGGCCTGCTGGCCGTCAACAACGTGGCGCTGGAACTGCATCCGCAGGAGATCGTCTCGCTGATTGGCCCGAACGGGGCGGGGAAAACCACGGTATTCAACTGCCTGACCGGTTTCTATAAGCCAACGGGCGGCACCATCAAACTGCGCGATCAGCCATTGCAGGGCCTGCCGGGGCAGAAGATTGCGCGCATGGGCGTGGTGCGAACTTTCCAGCACGTGCGCCTGTTCCGTGAGATGACGGTGATTGAAAACCTGCTGGTGGCACAGCATCAGCACCTGAAAAGCGGCGTGTTCTCCGGGCTGTTTAAAACCCCGGCGTTCCGGCGCGGCGAGAGCGAAGCGCTGGACCGCGCGGCTAGCTGGCTGGAGCGCATTGGCCTGCTGGAGCTGGCTAACCGCCAGGCCGGCAATCTGGCTTACGGCCAGCAGCGCCGGCTGGAGATCGCCCGCTGCATGGTGACGCGTCCGGAAATCCTGATGCTCGACGAACCGGCCGCCGGCCTCAACCCGCGCGAAACGCACGAGCTGGATGAGCTGATCGCTGAACTGCGCGGCGAACACAAGGTGACGGTGTTGCTGATTGAACACGATATGAAACTGGTGATGGGCATTTCTGACCGTATTTATGTGGTGAATCAGGGAACGCCGCTGGCCAACGGTACGCCGGAAGAAGTGCGTAACAACCCGGATGTGATCCGTGCTTATTTAGGTGAGGCGTAACATGGCGAACCCGATTTTAACTTTACAGGGCGTCAGTGCGCACTATGGCCCGATCCAGGCACTGCACAACATTAATCTGCACATCAGTCAGGGCGAAATCGTGACGCTGATTGGCGCTAACGGCGCGGGTAAAACCACGCTGCTCGGTACGCTGTGTGGCGAACCGCGTGCCACCAGCGGCATCATCACCTTTGATGGTAAAACCATTACCGACTGGCAGACGGCAAAAATCATGCGTGAAGCGATTGCCATCGTGCCGGAAGGCCGGCGCGTGTTTTCGCGCATGACGGTGGAAGAGAATCTGGCGATGGGCGGTTTCTTCGCGACGCGTCAGCAGTATCAGGAGCGCATTGAGCGCGTTTATCAGCTGTTCCCCCGGCTGGCGGAGCGCAAAGTGCAGCGCGCCGGCACTATGTCCGGCGGTGAGCAGCAGATGCTGGCGATTGGCCGCGCGCTCATGAGCCAGCCGCGCCTGCTGCTGCTGGACGAGCCGTCGCTGGGTCTGGCGCCGATCATTATCCAGCAGATTTTCGACACCATCGAACAGCTGCGTAAAGAGGGCATGACCATCTTCCTCGTCGAGCAGAACGCCAACCAGGCGCTGAAGCTGGCCGATCGCGGCTACGTGCTGGAGAACGGTCACGTGGTGCTGGAGGATAGCGGTGAAGCGTTGTTATCCAATGAAGCGGTGCGAAGCGCGTATTTAGGCGCCTGACCTGGCTTTGGTCATGACGTTGGTGCGGTGATTTGCCCTCACCCTAACCCTCTCCCGCACGCGGGAGAGGGAACCGTACGGCAGCGTTATTCAGGCCAGGTTGCTATCCTGGCATCCTCCCGGACTTCTCTCGCCCTGCAGAAGAAGGCATCAGCGCACCGCCTTTTATCCCCCTCTCCCCGTGGGAGAGGACCGGGGTGAGGGCATCAGCGCGCACGGCCTTTCATCTCCCTCTCCCTGTGGGAGAGGGCCGGGGTGAGGGCATCAGCGCGCACTAACCCCGTCATATTCCCGTCATAATCCTGTTATTTTTCCGTCATTTCCTCGTGTCATGTTACTTCGCGAACAAAAAATGCGTGATATCGCGCGCGCCACAAGCACAGGAAACCCTTATGTCCGCTTTTACGCTTCGTCCCCGCCTGATGAGTCTGCTGCTCGGTCTGGCGATCAGCGGTAATGCGCTGGCTGCTACCGAAATCCCTTTCTGGCACTCAATGGAAGGTGAGTTAGGCAAAGAAGTCGATTCTCTGGCACAGCGTTTTAACCAGGCTCACCCGGATTACAAAATCGTTCCGACCTATAAAGGCAACTACGAGCAGAGCCTGGCCGCGGGTATCGCTGCGGTGCGCAGCGGTAAGGCACCGGCCATTCTGCAGGTTTACGAAGTGGGCACCGCCACCATGATGGCCTCTAAAGCCATCGTGCCGGTGCATGAAGTGTTTAAAGACGCCGGCGTGCCGATGGACCCGAAACAGTTTGTTCCTGCCGTTGCCGGTTACTACAGCGACAGCAACGGCCAGCTGATCTCACAGCCGTTTAACAGCTCCACGCCGGTGCTGTACTACAACAAAGACGCGTTCAAAAAAGCCGGTCTTAACCCGGATCAGCCACCGAAAACCTGGCAGGCGCTGGCACAGGATGCCGCCGCGCTGCGTAAAGCCGGCATGAGCTGCGGCTATGCCAGCGGCTGGCAGGGCTGGATTCAGATCGAAAACTTCAGCGCCTGGCATGGCCTGCCGGTTGCCACCAAAAACAACGGCTTTGACGGTACCGACGCGGTGCTGGAGTTCAACAAACCCGTGCAGGTGCGCCACATCCAGCTGCTGGAAGAGATGAATAAGAAAGGTGATTTCACCTACTTTGGCCGTAAAGACGAGTCGACGTCCAAGTTCTATAACGGCGACTGCGGTATCACCACCGCCTCATCCGGTTCGCTGGCCGACATTAAGCATTACGCCAAATTCAACTTTGGCGTGGGCATGATGCCGTACGATGACACCGTGCCGAACGCACCGCAGAACGCCATTATCGGTGGCGCCAGCCTGTGGGTGATGAAAGGCAAAGATGCAGCGACTTATAAAGGTGCGGCGGAGTTCATGAAGTTCCTCGCCCAGCCGGATATCGCGGCAGAATGGCACCAGAAAACCGGTTATCTGCCGATCACCACCGCGGCTTATGAGCTGACCAAACAGCAGGGCTTCTATGACAAAAACCCGGGCGCGGACATCGCCACGCGGCAGATGCTGAATAAAGATCCGCTGCCGTTCACCAAAGGTATGCGTCTGGGCAACATGCCGCAGATTCGTACCATCGTCGACGAAGAGCTGGAAGGCGTGTGGACTGGCAAACAGTCGCCACAGGCAGCGCTGGACAACGCGGTGAAACGCGGCAACGAACTGCTGCGTCGCTTTGAACAGCAAGTGAAGTAACTCCGTAATGGCGGGATGGACGGTAAGTCCGTCCCGCTGTCTCTTTCTGACGAGCCTGCTATGTCCTCATCATCACGTCCGGTTTTCCGCGCCCGTTTGTTGCCGTATCTGCTGGTGGCCCCGCAGCTGGCGATCACCGCGATCTTTTTTCTCTGGCCCGCCGGAGAGGCGCTGTGGTACTCGCTGCAAAGCATCGATCCGTTTGGCATCTCCAGCACCTTTGTTGGCCTTGATAACTTCCGCCGCCTGTTCAGTGACGACTACTACCTTGATTCGTTCTGGACCACCCTCGTGTTTAGCGCGCTGGTGACGGTATGCGGCATGACATTCTCGCTGCTGCTGGCGGCGCTGGTGGATTACGTTATCCGGCTGAAAAAGCTCTATCAGACGCTGCTGCTGCTGCCCTATGCGGTAGCGCCGGTGGTTGCGGCGGTGCTGTGGATGTTCCTGTTCAATCCGGGGCTGGGGCTGTTCAGCCATCTGCTGAACCAGCTTGGCTACAACTGGAACTATGCGCAGAACAGCGGTCAGGCGATGTTCCTGATTGTACTTGCGTCGATCTGGCAGCAAATGAGCTACAACTTCCTGTTTTTCTTTGCCGCGCTGCAGTCCATTCCTAAATCGCTGGTGGAAGCCGCGGCGATTGACGGTGCCGGACCGGTGCGCCGTTTCTTTAATCTGTCACTGCCGCTGATTACGCCGGTCAGCTTTTTCCTGCTGGTGGTGAATCTGGTTTACGCCTTTTTCGACACTTTCCCGGTGATTGATGCTGCCACCGGCGGCGGGCCGGTACAGGCCACCACCACGCTGATCTACAAAATCTACCGCGAAGGCTTCACCGGGCTCGATCTCTCGTCGTCCGCCGCGCAGTCGGTGGTGCTGATGCTGCTGGTTATCGGGCTGACCATTCTGCAATTCCGCTTTGTCGAGCGTAAGGTGCAATACCAATGATTGAAAACCGACGCGGGCTGGATATCTTCGCCCACACGCTGCTGGCGCTGGGGGTGCTGACCATTCTGTTCCCGCTGTACGTGGCGTTTGTCGCCGCGACGCTGGATAACAACGCGGTGTATCAGGTGCCGATGACGCTGGTGCCCGGCCCGCATCTTATCGATAACATCACCCACATCTGGCGCGATGGCGTCAACGGCAGCGCGGCGTTTGGCCTGATGATGCTGAACAGCCTGATCATGGCGCTGGGCATCACCGTGGGCAAAATCACGGTGTCGATGCTCTCAGCTTATGCGCTGGTGTGGTTTCGCTTTCCGCTGCGCACGCTGTTTTTCTGGCTGATCTTCATCACCCTGATGCTGCCGGTAGAAGTGCGTATTTTCCCGACGGTGGAGGTGATCTCCACGCTGCACATGCTGGACAGTTACAGCGGTCTGACATTGCCGCTGATGGCCTCCGCGACCGCCACGTTCCTGTTCCGCCAGTTTTTTATGTCGCTGCCGGATGAGCTGATTGAAGCGGCGCGCATTGACGGCGCCAGTCCGATGCGTTTTTTCTGGGATATCGTGCTGCCGCTGTCAAAAACCAATCTCGCCGCGCTGTTTGTCATCACCTTTATTTACGGCTGGAACCAGTATCTGTGGCCGCTGTTGATCATCAACGATGCCGGACTGAGCACTGCCGTGGCGGGGGTGAAAAGTATGATCAACACCAGCGGCGGTCCGACGCAGTGGAACGAAGTGATGGCGGCGATGTTATTAACCCTGATTCCACCGGTGGTGGTGGTGCTTGTGATGCAGCGCGCCTTTGTGCGTGGCCTGGTGGAGAGTGAGAAATAGATGGCAGCGGTAACCCTTCAGACCGTTACGAAATCGTATGACGGCAAAAACCAAATCATTCAGCCGCTGAACATCACCATCAATGACGGTGAATTTATGGTGATGGTCGGCCCATCCGGCTGTGGAAAATCGACGCTGCTGCGCATGGTGGCCGGGCTGGAGCGCGTCACCTCGGGCGATATCTACATTGATGATCGGCGCGTCACCGACATGGAGCCGAAAGATCGCGGCATCGCCATGGTATTCCAGAATTACGCGCTCTACCCGCACATGACGGTGGGAGAGAACATGGCTTACGGCCTGAAGATCCGCGGCATGGGCAAAGAACAGATTACCCAGCGGGTGATGGATGCGGCGCGCAGTCTGGAGCTTGATCACCTGTTGCAGCGCCGTCCGCGCGAGCTCTCCGGCGGCCAGCGTCAGCGCGTGGCCATGGGCCGCGCCATCGTGCGGGAACCGGCGGTGTTTCTGTTTGATGAGCCGCTGTCGAACCTGGATGCGCGCCTGCGCGTGCAGATGCGTCTGGAGCTACAGCAACTGCACCGCCGGCTGAAAACCACCAGCCTGTACGTCACGCACGATCAGGTTGAAGCCATGACGCTGGCGCAGCGCGTGATGGTGATGAATAAAGGCGTGGTGGAGCAGGTGGGCACGCCGGTGGAGGTGTATGAGCGTCCGGCCAGTCAGTTTGTTGCGTCGTTCATTGGCGCGCCGGCGATGAACCTGCTACCCGGTCAGATCAATAGCGATGGCTCGCGCTTTACGCTCGACGCGCTCAACAGCCTGCCGCTCGGCGCCGGCAAAGCGCGATGGGCCAACCGTCCGCTGACGCTCGGCATTCGTCCCGAGCATATTCAGCTCAGCAGCCGTGAGGCCGGCGGTGTGCCGCTGGTGGTGGATACGCTGGAGATCCTCGGCGCGGACAATCTTGCGCATGGCCACATTGGCAACACGCGGCTGGTGGTGCGTTTGCCGCATAGCGATCGGCCGCAGGCTGGCAGCAGCCTGTGGCTACAACTGCCGCCAGATGCGTTACACTTCTTCGATTCTACCCATGGAAAGCGTCTGGAATGAGTGTAAAAAACTGGCCCTATCCGCACATTGTTGCGCATCGCGGCGGCGGCAAGCTGGCCCCGGAAAACACCCTGGCGGCGATTGATGTCGGCGCGCACTACGGTCATACCATGATCGAATTCGACGCCAAACTGTCACAGGATAAGCAGATTTTCCTGCTGCACGATGACACGCTGGACCGCACCAGCAACGGCTGGGGCGTGGCGGGCGATCTGCCGTGGCAGCAGCTGGCGCAGCTGGATGCCGGCAGCTGGTTTAGCCGTGAATTTGACGGTGAACCGCTGGCATTGCTGAGCGAGGTGGCCGCGCGCTGCCGCCACCATCAGATGATGGCCAACATTGAGATCAAACCCAGCAGTGGTACCGAGGTGGAAACCGGACGTGATGTGGCGCTGGCCGCACGAACGCTGTGGCAGGGACAAACGGCACCGCTGCTGTCCTCGTTCTCGTACGCGGCGCTGAAAGCGGCAATGCAGGCCGCGCCGGAGCTGCCGCGCGGCCTGCTGCTGGATGAGTGGCACGACGACTGGCAGGCGCTGACCGCCGCGCTCGATTGTGTCTCCATCCATTTAAATCATCGCTTGCTGGACGCCGGACGCACCGCCGCGCTTAAAGCCGCCGGTCTGCGTATTCTGGTGTATACCGTGAATCAGCCCGCACGGGCGCGCGAGCTGCTGAGCTGGGGCGTGGATGCCATCTGTACCGATCGCATTGATGCTATCGGCCCGGACTTCCGTTAATTGCCGTACTGCGATTGTGTATTGCTGTTCTGCTGGCCTGGCTGCGACTGAATCACGCGCTGCCGGGCGCTATCGCGCCGCTCCTGCAGCTTACGCTGCATCTCCTGATTTTGCTGCTGCTGATCCTGACGCAACTGCTGCTGCTGTTGCTGCTGCTGGACCTGCATGCGCGTCTGCATCCGCTGCTGGCTTGGGTTATAGCCGGGTTGATTCGGTTGGTTAGTGTTGTTCAGCATGTTCGCCATGCCACTCAGCGGCATCAGTGCCGCGATAACAATCAGCCATTTTTTCATGGTGTTCCTCCATCAGTGCGGCCTGCTGTGTGAGGTTGCTCGCCACCCGGCAGCAACCGCCGCAACCATAAGTTTATGCGATATCACAAACCCCAAAACCAGGAGTGCACCTAATTTGGCTTAACTGCTATCTTTTTTACAGTATTTGCAAACACTTGCAGCAATCAATAACAAATGTAAACAACTGAAAGGATGGTGGCGGGATGAGGATACATAACGGTGTGCGCCAGTTCGGCTGGGCGCTGTTAATGAGTTTTACCGTGGTGCAGGGGGCGCAGGCGGTGCCAGCCAGCGCACCGCCGGTGTCATATGGCGTCGACAGCGACACCTTTCATCCGGTGAAAGCGCAGCACGGGATGGTTGCGTCAGTGGACGCCATGGCAACCCGGGTTGGCGTCGATATCCTCAAACAGGGGGGTAACGCGGTAGATGCAGCGATTGCGGTGGGCTTTGCGCTGGCGGTCACTCACCCGCAGGCGGGTAACCTGGGCGGTGGCGGCTTTATGCTGCTGCGCACCGCTGCCGGCCGCACCACCGCCATTGATTTCCGCGAGATGGCGCCGGCGCGTGCCTCGCGCGATATGTTCCTGGATAAGCAGGGCAACGCGGATAGTAAGTTATCACTCACTTCTCATCTGGCTTCCGGCACGCCGGGAACCGTAGCCGGTTTTGCCCTGGCGGCGCAGAAGTACGGCACGCTGCCGCTCAGCACGCTGCTGGCGCCGGCGATCAAACTGGCGCGCGACGGCATCATCGTTAACGATGCGCTGGCTGACGATCTCGCTACCTACGGTAAAGAGAACCTGATCAACCACGACAACAGTCGCGCCATTTTCTACAAAGCCGACGGTCAGCCTTACCAGAAGGGCGATCGCCTGGTGCAGAAAAACCTCGCGCACAGCCTGCAGCTGATTGCCCAACAGGGGCCGGATGCTTTCTACAAAGGCAAAATTGCCGATGAGATCGCTGCCGAAATGGCGCAGCACGGCGGACTGATTGGCAAGGCGGATCTGGCGGCCTACCGCGCAGTGGAACGCAAGCCGGTAAGCGGCAGCTACCGTGGCTACGAGGTGTTCTCCATGCCGCCACCGTCGTCCGGTGGCATTCATATTGTGCAGATCCTCAATATCCTGGAAAACTTCGACCTGGCGAAATGGGGCTTCGGCAGCGCGGACGCGATGCAGGTTATGGCCGAAGCGGAAAAATATGCCTACGCCGACCGCTCCGAGTATCTCGGCGATCCCGACTTCGTTAAGGTGCCACAGCAGGCGCTGACCAGCAAAGCCTACGCCAAAACGCTGGCCCAGCAGATTGACGTCAACAAGGCGCGCCCCTCAGCGGACATCAAGCCCGGCAAGCTGGCACCGTACGAGAGCAATCAAACTACCCACTTCTCGGTGGTGGATAAAGACGGCAACGCGGTGGCGGTGACCTACACGCTGAATACCTACTTTGGCAGCGGCGTGGTGGCCGGTAACAGCGGCATTCTGATGAACAATGAAATGGATGATTTCTCCGCCAAGCCGGGCACGCCAAACGTCTATGGCCTGGTGGGCGGTGAGGCGAACGCGATTCAGCCGGCCAAACGTCCGCTGTCATCGATGTCGCCAACCATTGTGGCGAAAGACGGTAAAACCTGGCTGGTGACCGGCAGCCCGGGCGGCAGTCGGATTATCACCACCGTGCTGCAAATGGTGGTGAACAGTATCGATTTCGGCATGAACGTGGCGGAAGCCACCAATGCGCCGCGCTTCCACCATCAGTGGCTGCCGGATCAGCTGCGCGTCGAGAAGGGCTTCAGCCCGGATACGCTGCGTCTGCTGGAAGCAAAAGGTCAGCATGTGAAAGTGCTGCCGGCGATGGGCAGCACGCAGAGCATCATGATTGGCCCGGACGGCATGCGCTACGGCGCGTCCGACCCGCGCTCGGTGGATGATTTGAGTGCCGGGTATTAACGTCGCGCAATAAATTGCGCCGCTACCTCACCGTGCACCGGCCGGTAGCGGCGCGATTCATCGCGCATTCTCTTTCAGACGCGCCATGTAGTGCGTATCGATCATCTGGCCGTCGCGGACCGCGAAACCTCTGGCGGTACCTTCAATCTCAAAACCAAACTGCTGATACAAACCCATGGCCTGGTAATTATCCGCAAACACCGTCAGTTCAATCCGCGTGACCTGCAGCCAGTTGTCGCACAGATCCACCATCGCCGCCATCAGCGCTTTACCCACGCCGCGCCGATGGAATGCCGGATCAACGCCCATGCCGATAGTGGCGCAGTGACGGCGGCGTGCCACCGCCATCACTTCCAGCGTCAGCTGACCGACAACCTGCCCGTCAATACAGGCCACCAGCATGGTGACATGGGGACGGGGATTCGCGAGCCGCTCCTGCCAGAGTGACGGTGACTGATACGGCAGATGCAGCGTGCCCGCCTGGGTTTCCGGCTGGCTATAGATACGCGTCAGAACGGCGGCATCTTCGGGCGTTGCGTGACGAACAGTAACCTGACTCATAAAGCAGCTCCTTGCACTCAGTGAATGAAATCCCCTTTAACATCAGGGAATTCGCGCGCAACGTCAACGGTAAAAAAATCGGGAAAGGGCTTTACAGGCGAGAATGATAATGATTATTATTGTCAACGCGAATCCGGCAGCGTCTCCTGACAAACCGGGTAAGCACGACATTGCTCACATTGCTTCCAGTGTTTCTTAGCCAGCTCGGGTGCTGGCTTTTTTTTGCCTGCGCCTCAGCCGAACGCCGTCCTCAGCATTTTATCCCTCTTCTCCTTCCGTGGCCGCAACGGCATAACATGACAAAAAAATGATAAACTCAGCGTATCTCTGACCTCAGGCGCACACGATGAAGAAGAAAAGACCGGTATTACAGGATGTTGCCGATCGCGTCGGCATCACAAAAATGACCGTCAGCCGCTACCTGCGGAACCCCGATCAGGTCTCTGCGGCGCTGCGCGATAAAATCGCCGTGGCGCTGGATGAACTCGGCTATATCCCTAACCGTGCGCCCGACATGCTCTCTAACGCCACCAGCCGCGCGATTGGCGTGCTGCTGCCCTCGCTCACCAACCAGGTATTTGCCGACGTGCTGCGCGGCATTGAAACCGTGACCGATGAAGCGGGCTATCAGACGCTGGTGGCGCACTTCGGCTATAACCCGCACAAAGAGGAGCTGCAGCTGCGTTCGCTGCTGGGCTGGAACATTGATGGCGTGATCCTCACCGAACGTTCCCACACGCCGGGCACGCTGCGCATGCTGGAAGTGGCGGGCATTCCGGTAATCGAAATGATGGATTGCGTCACGCCGTGCCTTGATATGGCCGTAGGCTTCGACAACGTCGAGGCGGCGCGGCAGATGACGCATGCTATCCTCAGGAAAGGCCATCGTCACACCGTCTATCTGGGCGCGCGCCTCGATGAGCGTACGCTGCAAAAGCAGCAGGGCTACGAACAGGCGATGCGCGAAGCCGGGCTGACGCCGCACAGCGTCATGATGGAAGATGCCTCCTCCTTCAGCGCCGGTGCTCAGCTTCTGCGCGAGGCGCAGAAGCGCTATCCGCACACTGACAGCCTGTTCTGTACCAATGATGACCTGGCGGTAGGCGCGATGTTTGAGTGCCAGCGCCAGGGGTTGCGCGTGCCGGAGCAGATGGCGATCGCCGGTTTTCACGGCCACGACATCACGCAGGTGGTCAATCCGCGGCTGGCTACGGTGCTGACGCCACGCGAACGCATGGGGCGTGAATCAGCCGCCATGCTGCTGGCGCGGATTGGCGGCGATCGCAGCGTGACCGCGCCGCTGGATGTCGGTTTTGAGATTGCCGAAGGTGGCAGCATCTGATTTTGGCGATTTTTTGAGCCAGTTCACACTTTCGTGCTTTTCCGCCTGACAAGGGTTGCCAGCGTCTGAGCGCGCTCGGACAATGGCAATCAAAATTGTTATCGGTAACATTGGCAGCTTAAGCTGCCGGAGCGCAAAACCATGACCACGCCATCTCCATCGCACCACGTCTTTATCCTGATGGGTGTTTCCGGCAGCGGAAAGTCTGCCGTCGCCAATCAGGTGTCTCATCAGCTCAGCACCGCGTTTCTGGATGGTGATTTCCTGCATCCGCGCAGCAACATCACCAAAATGGCGGAAGGCCATCCGCTGAACGACGATGATCGCCAGCCGTGGCTGCAGGCGCTGAATGATGCGGCGTTCGCGATGCAGCGCACCCAGGCGATCTCGATCATCGTCTGTTCGGCGCTGAAGAAGTCCTATCGCGACATCCTGCGTCAGGGCAATCACAACCTGAAATTCATCTATCTGAAGGGTGATTTTGCCACCATCGAGTCTCGTCTCAAGGCGCGCAAAGGCCACTTCTTCAAACCGCAGATGCTGGTGACGCAGTTTGAAACCCTGCAGGAACCGGGTGCCGACGAGCCGGATGTGCTGGTTGTCGATATCAATCACTCACTGGATGAGGTAGTTGCGGCCACGGTTGCGACCATCGAGGGCGCAATCAACAAGGGCTAGTCATGAGTACCGCAACGCTGGTGTTAACCGCAGCAGGCTCTGTCCTGCTGCTGCTGTTTTTGGTGATGAAAGCGCGGATGCACGCCTTTGTCGCCCTGATGTTAGTATCGATGGGTGCCGGTCTGTTCTCCGGTATGCCGCTGGATAAAATTGCCGAGACCATGCAAAAAGGCATGGGCGGCACGCTCGGCTTTCTCGCCATTGTGGTGGCGCTGGGCGCCATGTTCGGCAAAATTCTGCATGAAACCGGTGCGGTCGATCAGATCGCCATTCGCATGCTGAAAACCTTTGGCGAGCGGCGCGCGCACTATGCGATGGGCATTGCCGGGCTGATCTGTGCGCTGCCGCTGTTCTTTGAAGTGGCCGTGGTGTTGTTGATCAGCATCGCCTTCGCGGTGGCACGTCGTACCCACGATAATCTGGTTAAACTGGTGATCCCGCTGTTTGCCGGCGTCGCCGCCGCGGCGGCCTTTTTGCTGCCCGGACCGGCACCGATGCTGCTGGCAGCGCAGATGCACGCTGACTTTGGCTGGATGATTCTGCTGGGATTGTGCGCGGCGATTCCCGGCATGCTGATTGCCGGTCCGCTGTTCGGCAACCTGATTGCGCGCCATGTGACTTTCAGCGCGCCGCCGGAAGATCATCAGCCGGACGTCAGCGAGGGCCAGCTGCCGTCGTTTGGCTTTAGCCTGTCGCTGATTCTGTTCCCGCTGCTGCTGGTCGGGCTGAAAACCATCGGCGCGCGCTTTACCACACCGGATTCACGTCTGTATGCATGGCTGGAGTTTATCGGCCATCCGTTTACCGCCATCCTGCTGGCGCTGCTGGTAGCGATTTACGGCCTGGCTTACCGTCAGGGCATGGATAAAGAGAAGGTGATGCAGGTATGCGGCAGCGCGCTGCAACCGGCGGGGATTATTCTGCTGGTGATTGGTGCGGGCGGCGTGTTCAAACAGGTGCTGGTGGATTCCGGCGTTGGCCCGGTGCTGGGCCACGCGCTGACCGGTGCCGGCATGCCGATTGCGCTGGCCTGTTTTATTCTCTCCGGCGCGATTCGGGTGATTCAGGGCTCGGCCACGGTGGCCTGTTTAACCACCGTCGGGCTGGTGATGCCGGTGATTGAACCGTTGCATTACAGCGGTGCGCAGCTGGCGGCGCTGTCGATCTGCATCGGCGGCGGCTCGATTATTATCAGCCACGTCAACGATGCCGGTTTCTGGCTGTTCGGCCGCTTCACCGGTGCCACCGAAGGCGAGACGCTGAAGACCTGGACGCTGATGGAGACGATTCTCGGCACCACCGGCGCCATCGTCGGGATGATCGCGTTTAGTTTGTTGTCGTAATGGCAATGCGCAATAAATTGCGCCGTTACAGATTAATGCACAGCCTGTAGCGGCGCGATTTATCGCGCGTTGTAAAAATGATCAATCCACCTCGCGCTCATCGTCCGGCTGATCCAGCACGGTGTACGCCACCGCGCAGAACAGCGAATTCAGGCGCTTCATATCTCCCAGCAAACCCAGATGCAGCGAACTGGTCTCGATGCTTTGCACATTCTGCCGGTGCAGGCGCTCGACGTGGGCGTGGGAATAACGGCGAATCAGGATGCGGAAACGGTGCTTGGCACGGCGCAGGCGCTTGGCGCTGCTGACGTCGTGCGACAGAAACACCGACAGGCTCAGGCGCAGGTTGCTTAGCACCTGCTCCTGCAGCGAATTCAGCTCCTCCAGCCCTTCCGGCGAAAACGCCCGGCGCGCCTGCAGCGATTTGTCCGCCACGTCGGCGCTCATGCGCTCGATAATGTCGCCTGCCTGCTCCAGATTCAGCGCCATCTCAATCACCTCGGCCCAGCGGCGTGAATCCTCTTCCGCCAGATCCTCCTTCGGCATGCGCGCCAGATAGAGCTTAATGGCGGTGTACAGCACGTCCACATCATCATCCAGCCGCCGCACTGCCCGCTCCTCGCGCAGTTCGCCCATCACCACCTTGTTGAAGCTCTCCAGCATCTGCTCCACCACATCGCCAATGCGCAGCGTCTCCCGCGCCGCGTTGGCCAGCGCCAGCGCCGGGGTATCCAGCGCGCTGCTGTCGAGGTGCTTAGGTTTGAGATGGGTCTGGTTTTCCGCATCGTCGGCGATCATGCGGCGGCACAGGCGCGCCATCGGTTCGGCAAACGGCACCATCACCAGACAGCGCACCAGGTTGTAGAACACGTGGAAGAAGATCACCATCTCTTCATCGTTAACCGGCAGCTTATCCAGCAGGTCGGCGATGTAATCGACAAACGGCAAAATAACGATGCTGCCAATCAGCTTGAACAACAGGCTACCGAGCGCCACCCGCTTGCCGGCAGCATTCGATCCGCTGGCGTTGATCATCGCCAGCAAGCCGCTGCCGAGGTTAGCGCCAATCACCAGACACAGCGCCACTTTGAACGAGATAACGCCGGTGGCGGTCAGCGTGGCGGTAATCAGCACCGCAGCCAGGCTGGAGTAGCTGATGATGGCGAATACCGCGCCAATCAGCGCATCCAGCATGATATCGCCGGTCAGCGTTGAGAACAGTACCTGCACGCCGGCGGCCTGCGTAATGGGTTTGGCGGCGGCGACAATCAGCTGCAGCGCCAGCAGAATCAGCCCGAGGCCGATGGCCGCGCGTCCGATCTGACCGGCGCGCGTCTGTTTGCGGCTGAGGAAAAATACCACGCCAAAAAAGATAAACAGCGGCGACAGCCAGGAGAGATCGAAGGTCAGGATGCGCGCCATGATGGCGGTACCGACGTCGGCTCCCAGCACCACCACCAGCGCGGGCGTCAGGCTGACCAGATTCTGCGCCACAAACGAGGTGACTAATAACGTGGTGGCGTTACTGCTCTGCACCAGCGCGGTAACGCCGATCCCGGCAAGAAACGCCATCGGTTTTTTTTCCACGCTGCGGCTTAACACGCGACGCAGATCGGCACCGTACACGCGCATCACGCCGGTGCGGACAATGTGGGTGCCCCATACCAGCAGGGCGACGGCGGAGAGAAGGTTAAGCAGGGTTAGCACGAATAAAGGCTCCTATGCGCCAGGCAGAAAACAGGCGGCTGCCTGCCTGGCGATAAGCACAGCCGATAAATACCTGCGTCGCGCTGCGTTGCCAATTTTTCGTTTAATTTAAGCGACCTGGCGCAACGTCGACATCTCTAACTGTAGTCCAATCTGCATGCCGGCGGGGTGTAAATCTGCCACGCTGCGGTTGAGCACATCCACCGACAACTCGACCTGATTCGCCAGCACGCGATAGCGGATCACGTTCCCGAGCAGGCTATGGCTGAGAATGGTGGCCGCGATGCCCGCCTGCGGTGCGCACAGCTGGATGGATTCCGGACGAATCGCCACCTGGCTGCTGAACGGCTGGCCGGTCAGCTGCGTTGCCTGTTCGGCGCTCAGCAGGTTGTAGTTACCAATAAAGCCGGCGGCGAACAGATCCACCGGCTGGGTATAGAGCGTTTCCGCGTTGCCGTTTTGTACAATGCGACCGCGATTCATCAGCACAATCCGGTCCGACAGCGTCAGCGCCTCTTCCTGATCGTGGGTGACAAAAATGGTGGTCAGCTTCAGCTCCTGCTGAATGTGGCGAATCTGCTCGCGCAGATGGCGGCGAATGCGGGCGTCCAGCGCCGACAGCGGTTCATCCAGCAGCAGCAGGCGCGGCCGCGTCACCAGCGAGCGCGCCAGCGCCACACGCTGACACTGACCACCCGACAGCTGGTGTGGATAGCGGCGCGCGAAGTCGGTCAGCTCCACCAGCGCCAGCGCTTCCATCACGCGTTGCTGAATCTCGCCGGCGGGCAGTTTCTGCATCTTCAGGCCAAAGGCGACGTTCTTCTCTACCGTCATATTGGGAAACAGCGCATAGCTCTGGAACACCATGCCAATGGTACGTTTCTGCGGCGGCAACGGCACCAGATCCTGGCCCTGCAGCAGAATGGTGCCGCTGTCGACATCGGTCAGGCCGGCGATGCAGCGCAGCAGTGTCGACTTGCCGCAGCCGCTCGGGCCGAGCAGGGTGACAAACTCACCTTCGTCGGCGCTGAAATCGATGTTTTCAAAAATGGTGGTCGGGCCGTAGCTTTTATTCAGTTGGGTAACGTTCAGGTAACTCATGGTCAGCCTCGTTCAGGATTGAGGGCATTGGCCAGCCAGGTGACCAGCAGGACAACCGCAAAATAAGAGATCACCAGCGCGCTGGTGAAATGCCCGCTGCCGTTGCGCATGTTGTAGAGATAAACCTGCAGCGTTTCATAGCGGGTGCCGACCAGCAGGTTAGCAAAGACAAACTCACCAATCAGAAAGGAGAAGGAGAGCAGCACGGCAATGAACACCCCTTTGCGCAGATTTGGCAGCACCACAAACAGGGCTGCCTGCCAGGTGCTGGCGCCCAGCAGATGAGCCGCGTCAATCAGCTCTTTCAGGTTGATGGCCTGCATATTGTTGGCAATGGCGCGGTAGATAAACGGCAACGCAATGGTGAAGTAACAGCCGATGAGAATCCATGGCGTGCCGGTCAGCATCAGCGGGCCCGAGGAGTAGAGCTGCAGCAGCCCGACCGACGAGACTACCGGCGGCACGGCAAACGGCATCAGAATCAGCACGTTCATCACCGCGTCCAGTTTTGGATAGTAGTAAGCGATTACAAACATCGCAGGCAGCACCAGCAGCAGGGAGAACAGCAGCGCACCCACGCAGATCAGCAGCGAATGACCGAGCGCGGTGAGGAAGCGCGGATCGCTCCACAACTGCGTCAGCCACTTCAGGGTAAAGCCCTGCGGCAGAATGGTATCGCTCCACTCGCTGGAGATGCCGTACAGCAGCGTCGCCAGCAGCGGTGCGGCGAGCACGATCAGCAGCAGCCAGACAATCAGGCGATGGTAGAGTTTTTCGACGCGAGACATGTCAGGACTCCTGTACGCGGGCATGCAGATAGCTGCGACGCACCAGATACTGCTGCACCACGGTAATCAGCGCCATAATCAGCACCAGCAGCATCGCCAGCGCGCCGCCGGTATTGGGATCGAGCGAGATATCGCCTGACACCAGCGCGGCGATGCGCACCGGCACCACGTTGAAGTTGCCGGTGGTCAGCGCGTAAATGGTGGCGTAGGCGCCCAGCGCGTTGGCCAGCAAAATCACAAAGGTACCGAGCAGCGCCGGAAACAAAATCGGCAGGCCGATGTGCCACCAGTAGCGCCAGCGGCTGGCACCGAGCAGTGCCGCCGACTCTTCCCAGTCTTTCCGCAGCCCGTCAAACGCCGGGTAGAGCAGCAGAATACCGAGCGGAATCTGGAACCAGGTGTAAACCAGCACCATGCCGTCGCGCGAAAACAGCTTAAAGCTGTCCAGCCAGCCGTAGTGGCGCAGCAGCAGCGTCAGGCAGCCGTTCAGTCCGAGCAGGATGACAAAGGCGAAGGCCAGCGGCACGCCGGCGAAGTTGCTGGTCATATTGGTGAACGACAGTAAAAAGCGCTGAAAACGGCCGGTGCCGAGCTTGTGCAGCGAATAACCGGCAAGCAGCGCGATCAGCAGGCCGTAAACGCTCGACCACAGCGAAATATCCAGCGACAGGCGAAAAGCCTGCAGGTAGAACGGTGAAGTTAGGATATCGCTGTAGTTATCAATGCCCCAGCGCTCATTGATATCGCTCCAGAAGCTGTTGATGGCAATCCACAGCAGCGGCGCGAGCTGGAAGGCGATCCAGAACAGCACGAACGGCAGCAGCAACAGCGAGGCCAGGGTTTTGCCCTTCATCAGCGCGGCTCCGCCAGCAGACCACGACACAGCGGTTTGTCGTGCGGGACGCCGAGCAGGGTGCAGACGGTGCCGCACAGGTCGGTTTGCTGCGGTTTAAGGTCGGGCTGCAGCGAGAAGCCGCGGCCAAAAACAAACAGTGGCACCTGCGTCTCTTCCGGCAGAATACCGCCGTGCGAGCGATCGTCGTTCATGCCGTGATCGGCGGTGACAATCACCTGATAACCGGCGGCCAGCCAGCCGGGCATCCACTGCGACAGATAGCCATCCGCCATTCGTGCCCGGTTACGGTACTGCGGTGATGACAGGCTGTGCTTGTGCCCGGCATCGTCGATGTTCATTGGGTGAATCAGCAGGAAATCGGGATCGTGCTGCAGGCGCAGGCTTTCGGCATCCTCAAACAGATGCGAGTCGGGGTAACCGTCGTCCCAGTAGAAATGGCCGTACTGGATCGGCAGGTCGGGTGCGTTAGTGTGGCGATCGCGCGCAGCGTTGAACGGCGAGCGGTTATACAGTTCGCTCACCCAGTGATAAGCGGCAGCGGCGGTAGTGAGTCCGGCGTCGCGCGCATAGTGGAAGATGCTGCGCTGATTGCTCAGGCGATTGACGCCGTTGTGAATGATGCCGCTGCGCACCGGCGGAATGCCGGTCAGAATGCATTCGTACAGCGGACGCGACAGCGACGGCAGTTCGCAGGTCAGCGTGTAATAGTGGCCGTTGCCCTGTTTGCATTCGGCAAACAGATAGCCCATGGCGTGCTGCGCCACCTGATTACTCAGCCCATCGAGTACCACCAGGATTGTTTTCATCCCCGCTCCCTCAGGTGCGCATGAATGCGCACCCTGTAAAAATTGGTGATAGGTACCGGCGCAATGTATTGCGCATTGCCGGAAAACGGATGCGCGATACATCGCGCCGCTACGGTATGTGCGACTGGCAAAACGTCTGCGTTACTGCTTCATGTTAATAACCACATTCTCCTGCCACAGACGCGGCAGCAGTTTCGAGGTTTTATCCCAGGCAGCCTGATCTTTGATCGGACGGGCATTTTTATATTCCGACTGCGGCAGCAGTTTGGCCTGCACGTCCGCTGGCAGCGTTAAATGCTCGGCGCGAATCGGGCGCGCATAGCCTTTCGCCAGGTTGATCTGGCCCTCATCCGACAGAATGTATTCACGCGCCAGCTTCGCCGCGTTCGGGTGGCGGGCGTATTTGTTGATAATGGTGGTGTAGCCAGAAGTCACGGACCCGTCCGACGGAATCACCACTTCGTAGCGATTTTTATCAATCTGATCGCGGTAGTTCAGACCGTTGAAGTCCCACACCACGGCGACCTGAATCTCACCTTTTTCGATGTTGGCGATCACCGGATCGGTCACGCCAAGGCGGCCCTGTTTCGCCAGCTCGCCAAAGAACGCCAGCGCCGGCTTGATGTTCTTCTCGTCACCGCCCAGCGCATAGCTGGCGGCGAGGACGCCATTTGCCGCCTGAGCTGCCGTGCCGACGTCGCCGATAGTGACCACATACTTACCTTTTTTCAGATCGGCCCAGCTGTGCGGTGCGTCTTTCACCTGCTGCTTGTCGATCAGGAAAGCGATGGTGCCGGTGTAGGCCAGCATCCAGTTGCCATCGGCGTCTTTCGCCCATGCCGGAATCTGATCCCAGTGCGTCGGTTTATAGGGTTGCGCCACGCCTTTGGCGACGGCAATCGGACCGAAAGCGGCGCCCACGTCGCCGATATCGGCGCTGGCGTTATCCTGCTCGGCGGCAAACTTCGCCAGCTCCTGCGCCGAAGACATATCGGTATCGCTGTGCTTCAGACCATATTTGGTGCTGAGATTGTTCCAGGTATCTTTCCAGTTAGCCCAGGTGTCAGGCATACCGACGCTGTTAACCTGGCCTTCGGCGCGCGCGGCTTTTTCCAGTGCGGCAACATCGTTATCGGCGGCATGCGCGGCGGGCAGCGCAAGCAGAACAGCACTGGCTACTACAGAAGAGATAAACGCTTTCATCTCGATTGCTCCGGGTGTAAGTTGTGGGTCGTCGTGGTCTAGTCCAGCAAGAACCGAGCCAATGTAGCCCGGATAGATGAAGGTTTTATGACCGGGGTGTTGAAATGGGATGTGGCGCGTCGTTCCACATGCGGTTACAGCGCGCTAAAGCGTGGGATGTGCCTTGTCACATTGTAGTCATCGAACTGTCATAGTGCAGATTTGCCCCAAAATGAGGCTGAAAAAAATGTCGTCGAAAACCGCAGATGTGATCGCCGCCGCACTATGCGAACGGATTGAAAACGGAGAGTTTGTCACCAGACGATTGCCGGCCGAGCGCGCGTTGAGCGAACAATATTCCACCACGCGCATCACGCTGCGTGAAGCGCTTGGCCTGCTGGAAGCGCAGGGCGTCATCTACCGCGAATTACGGCGCGGCTGGTTTATTGCGCCGCCGCGTCTCATCTATAACCCGGCACATCACAGCCACTTTCACGCCATGGCGCTGCAGCAGGGGCGCATTGCCAGCACTGAGGTGATGGAGGCGCGCGAGGTGCCGGCGCAGCTGGCAATTGCGCGTCATCTGCAACTGCTGGAAGGCGATCAGGTGTACCGCATTCGCCGCCTGCGCCGCATTGATGGCCGCGCGGTGCTATACGTCGAGCATTACCTCAATCCGGCCTTCTTTCCCGGTCTGCTGCGTGAAGATCTCACCCGCTCGCTGACCGATCTGTATGACCAGCGCTACGGCATTCACTACGGCGGCGCACGGTTTACCATTGTGCCCGGTCCGCTTCCGGCGCGGGCGGCGCCCGCACTGAACGTGGCGAGCGGTACGCCCGGCCTGCTGATTACGCGTATCAACCGTGACCAGCATAAGCGGGTGATTGACTGCGACTGCGAGTACTGGCGTTATGACGCGCTGTGCGTTGATGTTGAGGTGTGATGTATTGTGATTTAGATCACATTACAGCATGATAGCGCCAGAAGAATCTCGTCATCTGAGGCGCAAAATAATGACAACAAAACCAGCGGCGGGGCAGCTTATTGCTTCGGTATTACAGTGGGTACTAAACATTGGCCTGGTGATTCTGGCCGTTATTCTGGTGGTGTTTCTCGGTAAAGAGACCATTCACCTGGCGAATGTGCTGTTCAGCACCGGTGAGCAGGCGTCTTCGTATCTGCTGATCGAAGGCATTGTGATCTACTTTCTCTATTTCGAGTTTATCGCGCTGATTGTGAAGTACTTTCAGTCCGGCTATCACTTTCCGCTGCGCTACTTCGTCTATATCGGCATCACGGCGATTATTCGTCTGATCATTGTCGATCATAAAAATCCTTTCGATACGTTGTGCTACTCGGCGGCCATTTTGATTCTGGTGGTGACGCTGTGGCTGGCCAACAGTAACCGCCTGAAACGCGAGTAATTCCTCCCGCGACGCCAGCGTGGCACAAGCAGATGTGTCACGCTGAGCGCGGTGCGCTACACTAGGGCAACTTTTTTACCGGAGATGTCCTGATGTCGCATGACGCGCTGCGCCAGTTACGCGCACTGCACTGGCTGCCAGCCTCTTCCCCGTTACTTTCACCGCCGCTGCTTGACTGGCTGCTGGAAGAAGACTCAATGACGCGCCGCTTTGAGCAGCACTGCCAGCAGGTTACCGTACAACTGCTGCGGGAAGCGTTCATTACCGCCGATGAGATGCCGCAGGAAGCGGCGTTTCTGCCTGCCGACACGCGCTTCTGGCTGCGTGAAATCGTGCTGTGCGGTGACAATGAACCCTGGCTGATTGGCCGAACCGTGGTGCCGGAGAGCACGCTGAACGGGCCGGAACAGATGCTGCAAAATCTCGGCACGCGGCCACTGGGACGCTACCTGTTTTCCTCCTCGACGCTGAGCCGCGATTTTATCGATCCGGGCCAGATTGATGACCTGTGGGGACGCCGCTCGCGGCTGCGCCTGTCCGGCAAACCGCTGCTGTTAACTGAACTGTTTTTACCGGCGTCGCCGCTGTACCGCGCGCTGAAGCAAGGATAACGCCCCGTGCAAAAGACTTTAACCATGAGCAAATGGCAGGCCTATAGTCGCCTGATGCGTATTGATAAACCGATTGGCACGCTGCTCCTGCTGTGGCCGACCCTGTGGGCGCTGTGGCTATCCGGCATGGCGATTCCGCCGCTGTCGGTGCTGGTGGTGTTCGTACTTGGCGTGTTTGTGATGCGTGCGGCGGGCTGCGTGATCAACGATTACGCCGACCGTAACGTCGACGGCCACGTGAAACGCACCGCCGCGCGACCGTTAGCCAGCGGCGCGGTAACGGAGAAAGAGGCGAAACTGCTGTTCGCCGGCCTCGGTCTGCTGGCGTTCCTGCTGGTGCTGACCATGAACCGCATGACCATTCTGCTGTCATTTGGCGGGCTGGCGCTGGCGTGGGTTTATCCCTTTATGAAGCGTTATACCCATCTGCCGCAGGTGGTGCTGGGCGCGGCGTTTGGCTGGGCGATTCCGATGGGCTGGGCGGCGGTTAGTGAGTCCTTACCTTTTGTCTGCTGGCTGGTGTTTCTCGCCAATATTTGCTGGACGGTGGCTTATGACACCCAGTACGCCATGGTTGACCGCGACGACGATCTGAAGATTGGCGTGAAATCCACGGCGATTCTTTTTGGGCGTTACGACAAGCTGATTATCGGGTTGTTACAGCTGGCCGCGCTGGGCCTGATGGCACTGGTGGGCATTTTACTGCATCTGAACGGTGCGTTTTACTGGTCGCTGCTGCTGGCGGGCGGGCTGTTTGTGCATCAGCAGAAACTGATTGCCGGGCGTGAACGTGAGCTGTGCTTCCAGGCATTCCTTAACAACAACTACGTTGGTCTGGTGCTGTTTATTGGCGTGCTGCTTAATACCCAGCCGTTTGTTGCGCTGTTCTGATGGTGGGGTGATTAACCCCGGCGGCGCGCCGGTCGCCGCATTGGGAGGCGCGTTCTTTTCACGCCTGAATTCTGACAACAAAAACCGCGGCGCAATCTGGCGTGTGACAGATGCGCCGCGGTTTTCAGTCGTCCATTAGTCGTGCGCCACGGCACTCTCAATGGTCAGGCGGACATCGCTGGTGACCAGTTCGGCCAGCATCTGCCACATCATATTGGTACGTTCAGCATCCGCATCACCGGAATCACTGATATAGCCTTCATCACGCAGCGACAGCACCAGCGCGGTAAAGACTGCCTTGTCGAAGAACTCCGGCGCATTGATACCGTGCAGCACTGACAGACGCTGAGCCAGCGTGCGGCTCTCTTTCTCCAGCGTGCCACGGTTAATGGTCGGCTTGGCGCTGAGAATGGCGAAGGTAATGGCGAAACGCTGCAGCGTTTCACGGATCCCGGCCGCCAGCAGCTGCAGCGTACGGTAACGCGCCGCACTCATTTTCAGCTGGCCTTCCTGTACGGTGATCAGTCCCTGCCGCGCCATTTCGGCGCAGAGCGCATTCAGCAGGGCCGGCAGTTCGGCACTGTCCCAGCGCAGGAACAGTTCGCTCTTCAGCATCGGATAGACCAGGCTGACCTGACGCAGCAGTTCCGCCTCGCTGATCTCCCGATGCTGCTGCACGATAGCGGCAATCAGCGACGGCATCACCAGCATATGGTGGATGTTGTTGCGATAGTAGGTCATCAGCACCGCCTGCTCGCGCGGCAGAATGATGATCTCGCCAATACTGTCCTGCTCGGTCTCGAACTTGTTCATGCCCATGGCGTGATCGAGCAGCGCTTCAGCGCTGAGATCCGGCACGGTTGACTCGGGTGAGTACGGCACATTGCGCAGCAGCTGGGTGTAGCACTCCAGCTGTTCCGTCAGCTGTTCACGCGTCAGCGAACGCTGGCGCGATGCCAGCAGCGCGGTCACGCACAGGTTCATGGCGTTGGCCGCGCCGGCTTCGTTGATGCGTACCATCAGACGTGCCGCGATATCGTTCACTACCGGCGTCATCCACGCCGGACGCTGAGGATCGATAGGGTCAATCGCTTCACGCCACTCCGGAACCTGTTTGTTGAGATAGTTAACCAGCGACAGCGGCTCACCGAAGTTCACATAGCCCTGGCCGAGGTTACGCAGCTTGCGCAGGCCGCGCACCATCTGCATGAAGCCCTCTTTCTCTTTCGCGGCACCGCGCAGCTCTTTGGCATAAGTGCCGACTTCCATCACGTGCTCATAACCGATGTAGATCGGCACAAAGGTGATAGGACGGCTGCCGCCGCGCAGCAGCGCCTGTAACGTCATCGACAGCGTGCCGGTTTTCGGGTCGAGCAGACGGCCAGTACGTGAGCGCCCGCCTTCAACAAAATACTCAACTGAATAGCCGCGGCTGAACAGCTCGCCCAGATACTCGCGGAACACCGTGGAGTAGAGCTTGTTGCCTTTGAAGGTACGACGAATAAAGAAGGCACCGAGGCGACGGAAAATCGGTCCGGCTGGCCAGAAGTTGAGATTGATACCGGCAGCAATGTGCGGCGGCACCAGGCCCTGATGATAGAGCACGTAGGACAGCAGCAGATAATCCATGTGGCTGCGGTGGCAGGGCACGTAAACAATTTCGTGACCATCCTGCGCCAGCTGGCGCACGCGTTCGCCGCCGTGCACGTTAATGCCCTGATAGAGCCGACTCCACAGCCAGCCCATCACACGGTCAGTCACGCGGATCGCTTCGTACGAGAAATCCGCCGCCACTTCTTCCATCATTTCGATGGCATTCTGCTGCGCTTTTTCATGCGAAATCTTCTTGCTGCGCGCTTCGTCTTCAACCGCTTTCTCAATCGCTTTGGATTGCAGCAGCTTGTTGAACAGATCCTGGCGTGCCGGCAGACGCGGGCCGACGGCTGCCAGCCGCTGGCGGGCAAAATGAATGCGTGCGACACGTGCCAGCTTCTGCGCGATCGACTGATCGGTACCGTGTTCGGTGGCCATCTGACGCAGTGAAACCGTGGGCGAGAAGCGGACAAAGCTGTCGCGACCGTGCCACAGGATGGCAAAGAACTTCTGTATACCGTTAAGAATACGCAGATGTGGCGTCGGTTCGCCCTGAATTTCACGGCCTGGCGCACGGCCAAACATCACGGAAACCGGCAGCATCTGTACGTCCAGCGCCGCATTATTGCGGTGCAGATCGAGGTAGTCATGGAAAAGCTTGACCGACTCCGGGTTCGCCACGAAATAGGGGAAGACGCGCGGCCCATCGTGAATAAATACGTGGCGCGGCAGCAGGGTGCCGTCAATCTCCAGCGGCGCCAGCGGATCCGGCAGATCGTGCTTCAGGCACTGTGCGCGTAGCGTGAGCAGGTCCGCCTTTGAATCATAAGGCAAAACATACATCACCGGACGGGTCGGATCGATACCGTGTTCCGAGATCGGATCGGTCGGAATGACCTTACTTTTTACCAAAATAGAGAGTGGTAAATTCAACAATTTGTAATAGAGTTTACGCCAACCTGACATAGACAACTTGAAGCCTCTTGTTAGCAAAGCGCGGCAAGCATACCAGAAAGTGCGGCGAAGATCTGTGGCTGTGCCACCTCGCGCGCCCAGACATTGACGTCAAAAACAGTTAAGGGTTCCACAACATGGCAAATAACGTCACCGGTTTCCTGAGAATCATTAAAGCCGCCGGTTATTCCTGGCAGGGGCTGCGCGCTGCCTGGCAGCATGAAGCCGCTTTTCGCCAGGAGGCGATTGCCGCACTGGTCGCGGTTGCCATCGCCTGCTGGCTGGATGTCGATATCATCACGCGTGTGTTGCTGATTGGCTCGGTGGTGCTGGTAGTCATTGTTGAGATCCTTAATAGTGCCATCGAAGCCGTGGTGGACCGTATTGGTCAGGAACGCCATCCGCTGGCGGGACGCGCCAAAGACATGGGCTCGGCGGCGGTACTGCTGGCTATCTTACTGGCTCTGTTTGTCTGGATCGCGCTGCTTTGGTCGCATTTGCGATAAACATTCCACATTCATCAAGCCGCTGATTTTTCCCTCTGTTTCGGTTTTCATTTCGCCAATACCTGTATATACTCACAGCGACTGTATAAACAACCAGGGGGCGGGATGAAAGCGTTAACCAGCAGGCAGCAACAGGTCTATGACCTGATTCGCGACCATATTAATCAGACCGGCATGCCGCCAACGCGTGCTGAAATTGCTTCGCAACTGGGCTTCCGCTCGCCTAACGCTGCTGAAGAGCACCTGAAAGCGCTGGCGCGTAAAGGTGTCATTGAAATCGTCTCCGGTGCATCGCGCGGTATCCGCCTGCTGATGGAAGAAGAGGCGAGTGAAGGGCTGCCACTGATCGGTCGCGTCGCCGCCGGTGAACCGCTGCTGGCGCAGGAACATATCGAAGCCCACTATCAGGTTGACGCCAACCTGTTCAAACCCTCTGCCGATTTCCTGCTGCGCGTCAGCGGTATGTCGATGAAAGATATCGGCATTATGGACGGTGATCTGCTCGCGGTGCATAAAACACAGGAAGTGCGCAATGGCCAGGTGGTGGTTGCGCGTATTGATGATGAAGTCACGGTGAAACGCTGGAAGAAGCAGGGCGCGATTGTCCAGCTGCTGCCGGAAAACAATGATTTCCAGCCGATTGTCGTGGATACCCGTGAACAGTCGCTGACCGTGGAAGGGCTGGCCGTTGGCATCGTGCGCAACGGCGAGTGGCTCTGAAACCCGGTTGATCTCCCCCGCTGCGGCGGCGCTCGCGCGCTGGCCGCAGTCTGCTTTAATCATACTTTTGTTCCCGGCCCGTAAGGCGCTCGCTCAGGCCGACTACCGTAACCCTCGGGATGGGGCTGATGCAGCTATTTTCCTCTTCTGATAAAACGCTGTGGCGACTGGCGTTGCCAATGATCCTCTCCAATATCACTGTGCCGCTGCTCGGCGTGGTCGATACCGCCGTGATTGGCCATCTTGATAGCCCGATCTACCTCGGCGGCGTGGCCGTAGGCACCACGGCAACCAGCTTCATCTTTATGCTGCTGCTGTTTCTGCGTATGAGCACCACCGGTTTAACCGCGCAGGCGTTCGGGGCCGGCGATAAACAGGCACTGGCGCGCGCACTGATGCAGCCGCTGCTGATCGCTCTGGCCGCCGGGTTGCTGCTGGCGCTGCTGCGTTCTCCTGCCAGTAGCCTGGCGGCAACGCTGATGGGCGGCAGCGCGGAAGTCCAGCAGCAGGCGCAGATCTTCATTGAAATCCGCTGGCTGAGCGCACCGGCTACGCTGGCTAACCTGGTGATTCTCGGCTGGCTGCTGGGCGTGCAGTATGCGCGTGCGCCGATGGTTCTGCTGATTGTCGGAAACCTGGTCAACATCCTGCTCGATCTGCTGCTGGTGCTGAAATTGCACTGGGGCGTTGCCGGTGCCGCCGCCGCCACGGCGCTGGCCGAATACGTGACGCTGGCAGTGGGATTATGGATGGTGGCGCGCGTACTGAAACTGCGCGGCATCGATTTCAAACTGCTGAAAAACAGCTGGCGCGGTGACGCGGCGCGGTTATTTCGCCTTAATCGCGACATCATGCTGCGCTCGCTCATGCTGCAGATTTGCTTTGCCTCACTGACCCTGCTGGGTGCACGCATCGGACCGGATGTGGTTGCGGTCAATGCGGTGCTGTTGATGTTCCTGACGTTTACTGCCTATGCGCTGGACGGCTTTGCTTACGCGGTGGAAGCCTGCTCGGGTGAAGCGGTAGGGGCAAAAGATCGCAGCCGGCTGCTGCTGATCTGGCATGCCGCCTGTCGCCAGGCGGGTATCGTTGCGCTGCTGTTTGCGCTTATTTATGCGCTCAGCGGGCCGTACATTGTTGCATTGCTTACCTCGCTGCAGCCGCTGCGTGAGATGGCCGATCGCTTTCTGCTTTGGCAGGTGATTTTACCGCTGGTCGGCGTCTGGTGTTATCTGCTGGACGGCATGTTCATTGGCGCGACGCGCGGCCGCGAAATGCGTAACAGCATGATCATGGCTGCAGCCGGTTTCGGCATCACTTTGCTGACGCTGCCGTGGTTAGGGAATCACGGTTTATGGCTGGCGATCACGGTGTTTCTGGCGCTGCGCGGCCTGACGCTGGGATGGATGTGGCGCCGCCACTGGCAGCGTGACAGCTGGTTCAGCCAGCCATAAGCGCAGCGCAGGCACCAGAATAATCTGTAATTCCGTGCACAATCCGAAGCGGCTACTATAATTATCTCAAACGGCGCAGATACGCAGCGCGTTATATGGTTATTTCCGGCATTACATGAGAAATACACCATCTCACTCAGGAAGACGTGGAGGATTGTTATGAACAAAGACGAAGCGAGCGGAAACTGGAAGCAGTTTAAAGGGAAGTTTAAAGAGAAATGGGGCAAGTTAACCGATGACGATTTGACCGTGATCGAAGGGAAACGCGATCAGCTGGTGGGTAAAATCCAGGAACGTTACGGTTACGCCAAAGATGAAGCTGAACGTGAATTGAAAGACTGGGAAAGTCAAAACAAAGATTACCGCTGGTAAGTCTCCCGCTTTAAGGATGATGCTCCTACCCGCTGATCGTTACGATCGGCCTGGCACACGGACGTGCCAGTTACCCTTTACGCATCTTCTTCTTACTTTCCACTTCATGATCGTGATGACAGCTACCCGGCTGCGTGCAGGCAGCAACTTCAGCACAGTTTTCACACAGGCCGTGCGCCTCAATAACGCTATGACGTAAGGTAAAACCTGCCTGATCGGCCAACCCGGCAATGATCTTTTCCACGCCGTGCGCGTGCTTCTCACTGACGGCGGCACAGTTGTCGCACACCAGCATCACCGAGGTGTGCGCCGGCTCGTCGAAATGGTGGCACACCACATAACTGTTATTTGACTCTACCCGATGAATAAATCCCTGCTCCAGCAGGAAATCCAGCGCGCGATAAATAGTCGGTGGTTTCGCCTGGGGTTCACTGATGCGCAGCTGGTCCAGCAAATCGTAAGCGCTAATGGAACCGTTCTGCTCCGCCATCAGGCGCAACACTTCTGCGCGCTGCGTAGTGAGGCGCACGCCACGGTCAAGGCACAGAGATTCAGCCTGCGTGAGCAGTTGTTCGGGCGTGAGGTTTGGCATAAGCATTCTCCAGGTGATGGGTGATGTTATTTTATCACACAAACTTTTACGCTGCTGCCATTGCTTTTTTACCTTATATCATCCAGGAAATGTCCGGCTTTCAGCCACTTATCTGCCGCGTTACGTCCTGGTACCTCCTTCTGTTAAGCCATGCTTTTCCTTCCTGAGTTTTTTCTCACAGGTTAACCCATCTTTTTGCTTTGCAACTCACTGACTTAGTGGCTATGGTTCAAAAGGTTTTAAGTAATTTCTGGCATCAATTTAGCTGACGTTCATATTTCTGCATAAAACAACAGCAGAATGGTGCGGGCGTGACCAATTCTGCGAATAGCAATGCTAATTCCTTTCAATTCACAGCAATAAAGCGTTAGCCAGCGTTCAGAATAGGGCTAATAAACTATTCCGTCGTAGAGACAGTCCACGACAATTAAAAGGTGATGGCAGACTCATGGTGAAGACATTATTCAGACGCAAGAAAATTGCTTATGTTGTTGGTTTTAATGCGGTATTTGTTACCTCATCAGCATTTGCTGCTGGCACCTGGTACGATGCGCGTAACGATGCCATGGGGGGAACCGGTGTCGCTTCCTCAACCTGGAGCTCGGCAGTGCTGGCTAACCCGGCATTGATGACCAAAGCGCAGCCTGAAGATAACGTCAGCATCATTTTTCCTTCAGCAGGTGTGCAGATTACTGACAAAGACAAATTAGTGGATCGCGTAGACGAAATTACTGATACGGTGGACCGCTATCGTGACGTGATCAACAACATCACGCTGCCGGAGATCATCAATGGCGCGCCTCAGGTCAGAGCCGCGGCAGGTGATATGGCCAATCAGCTGCGCGATCTGCGCGGTGATAAAGCGAATGGCACCGCAGGCGTGGCGTTAGCCGTCAGCATTCCCAACGAGACCCTTCCTTTCGCCTTCATCACCAAAGCCTACGGCACGGCGCACATCCGCGCTAACGTAGTACAGAGCGATATTGATTATCTGGATCAGGTCGCAAATGGACGCATTCCCTTGCCGGGCGACCAAAATAATCTGCGCTCCAGCGCCAACGGCCTGGCTGCGCTGATCACCGATTACGGCGTCGCAATGGCACATGAGTTCACCATCGCCGGTCACCCGGTCTCCGTTGGCGTCACGCCGAAGCTGCAGAAAACCTGGCTGTATAACTACACCGCCAGCGTTTATAACTATGACAAGAATGATATTAACGACAGCCGCTATCGCAGCACCGATACCGGTTTCAACGTCGATGCCGGTATCGCTACCGACTTCGCGGAGAACTGGACCTTCGGCGTGACCGGGCAGAACCTGGTCTCGCGCGATATCGACACCAAAGAGGTTAATGGCTATCGCGATACGTATCAGATTCGCCCGCTGGTAACTACCGGACTGGCGTGGAATCGCGGACCCTTTACTCTGACCGGCGATGTCGATCTGACCGAAACCAAACGTTTTAAATCGCAGGAGAGCAGTCAGTACGCTGGCGTGGGTGGTGAATATCGCGTGCTGGACTGGCTGGCGCTGCGTGCCGGCTATCGCGCGGATATGAAGTCGAATGACACCGATGTGTTTACGGCCGGTCTCGGCGTGTCACCGTTCAACAATGCGGTGCATCTGGACCTGGCCGGTTCGGTCGGCAAAGACAATACCTGGGGCGCCATGGTGCAGCTCGGGTTTAACTTCTGACCACACGGTGACGGGCGGCTGTGTCGCCCGTCACAGCTGTGATATCATTGCGCAGTTTCTCATCACTTAACTGCGGATTTACTGCGTTTCATGACCGATACATTCTCTTCGCAACGTTTCTCCATCGCCCCGATGCTGGACTGGACCGACCGTCACTGTCGCTATTTTCACCGTCAGCTGAGCGGCGACACGCTGCTGTACACCGAAATGGTGACCACCGGTGCCATCATCCACGGCAAAGGCGACTATCTGGCCTATAGCGAGGCGGAGCATCCGCTGGCGCTGCAGCTGGGCGGTAGCGATCCGGCCGCGCTGGCAACCTGTGCAAAGCTGGCAGAAGCGCGCGGATACGATGAGATCAACCTGAACGTCGGTTGTCCGTCCGATCGGGTACAGAACGGCCGTTTTGGCGCGTGCCTGATGGGTGAGGCGGCGCTGGTCGCGGACTGTATCAAAGCGATGCGCGATGTGGTCAGCATTCCGGTCACGGTGAAAACCCGCATCGGTATTGACGACCAGGATAGCTACGCCTTCCTGTGCGATTTTGTCGGCACCGTGGCGCAGCAGGGCGGTTGTGATACGTTCATTATTCATGCGCGTAAAGCGTGGCTGTCGGGTCTCAGCCCGAAAGAGAACCGTGAAATTCCACCGCTCGACTATCCGCGTGTTTACCAGCTGAAGCGGGATTTCCCGGCGCTGACCATAGCCATTAACGGCGGCGTTAAGACGCTCGATGAGGCCAAAGCGCATCTGCAGCACCTGGACGGCGTGATGATGGGGCGCGAGGCCTATCAAAATCCCGGCATTCTGGCGCAGGTTGATCGCCAGCTGTTTGGCCGCGAGACACCGGTGGCCGATCCGGTCGCCGTGGTGCGTTCCATGTACCCTTACATCGAAGCCGAACTGGCCCAGGGCACCTATCTGGGACACATTACGCGCCACATGCTGGGCCTGTTCCAGGGCATCCCCGGCGCGCGCCAGTGGCGCCGTCACCTGAGCGAAAATGCCCACAAACCGGGCGCCGACGTCCGCGTGCTGGAAGCGGCGCTGGCGCTGGTGGCTGACCGCATTGTGCAGGAAGCCTGATGCCGCGAGCCGGCCTGGTCAGGCTGGCAGGACGGTTTAAACCGCACGGTTTCATCGTGCGGTTTTTAATTCACCAGCAGTTAGTCAATTTCACCAAATCAACGTCCCCTCTGTCCTGCATCTAAGCGATAATTCAATGGCTTAGCGATCGTTACGACCTGGCACGTATCTTGTAATACCTTCTGCATTACTGATACAGGAGAGCGCTCGTGGAAATATTATTCGTTATCGGCTTTTTTATGATGCTGCTGCTGACTGGCGTATCGCTGCTGGGCGTGATCGCCGCACTGCTGGTGGCCACCGTGGTGATGTTTCTCGGCGGGCTGTTTGCGCTTGTTATAAAATTGTTGCCGTGGCTGGTGCTGGCGGTGGTCGCCGTGTGGCTGTATCGCGCATTTACCACGCCGCAGGGAGAGGTGAAACTTAACCGGCTGAAAAGGAAAATCAGCGACTTAGAGAAGAGAAGCTGGCGTTAAATGCGGTTACGATCACAGAGTTGGTGATTGCTTAGTACGAATCCGCAATTAAACATATTTTTTACTTATGTTTTCTGTCAGGATAGGTAAAGAAATTCAGACGAATTCATCGCCGCTGTCCCTACACCAGCGCGAACTATAAAAAAGAAAGAAAAGGGCTTCCTTCGGGAAGCCCTTCATCATTTCTGCTATCAGGGAATTAACAGGCTGGAACCCTGAGTGGCACGACTCTCCAGCACCTGATGCGCACGTACCGCATCGCTCAGGGCAAATTTCTGCTGCTCCGGCACGTTAAGCTGAATAGCGCGGCTGGCGATAAGCGAAAACAGTTCGCCGCTGGCGCGATCGAGCTCTTCACGGTTGGTGATATAGCCAAACAGGGAAGGGCGGGTGACAAACAGCGAGCCTTTCTTGTTGAGAATGCCGAGGTCAACGCCGGTCACCGGGCCGGAGGCATTACCAAAGCTCACCATCAGGCCGTGGCGGCGCAGGCTGTCGAGGGAGGGTTCCCAGGTATCTTTGCCCACTGAGTCGTACACTACCGCCACTTTTTCACCGTTGGTCAGTTCGCTGACGCGCTGGGCGATATCCTCTTCGCGATAATTGATGGTGGCCCAGGCGCCGGCATCTTTGGCGATCTGCGCTTTCTCCGCAGAACCGACGGTGCCAATCAAATGCGCGCCCAGCGCTTTCGCCCACTGGCAGGCAATCAGGCCCACGCCGCCTGCAGCGGCATGAAACAGGAAAATTTCATCGGCTTTTACTTTGTACGTCTGACGCAGCAGATACTGCACCGTCAGGCCCTTGAGGAAAGAGGCCGCAGCCTGCTCAAAGCTGATGCTGTCCGGCAGAATCACCAGCCGATCTTCCGCCACATTGTGCAGCTCGCTGTAGGCACCCAGCGCGGCCTGGCAATACACCACGCGATCGCCCGGCTTGAAACGCGAAACCGCGCTGCCCACTTTTTTCACGATGCCTGCCGCTTCAGTGCCCAGGCCGGACGGCAGCGAGGAGACCGGATACAATCCGCTGCGCACGTAGGTATCGATGTAGTTAATACCAATCGCCTTGTTCTCCACCTGAACTTCATGGTCGGCGGGATCGGCTAGTGTGAAATCGACCCATTGCAATACTTCCGGGCCGCCGTGCTGGTTGAACTGAATTCGCTTTGCCATTCTGACTCCTGTGATTGTTCATCCTGGGACGGTATACTTGCGCGTCCCTTTCACGATCGGTAATGCATTCACTATGGCAGGAAATAAACCCACCAACAAATCGAACGAACCCCGCGATCGGCAGCTCGAAGGCGTGAAAATGCCGCCGCACTCTCTCGAAGCGGAGCAGTCGGTGCTCGGTGGGTTGATGCTGGATAACGAACGCTGGGATAACGTCTCCGAGCGCGTGGTCGCGGAAGATTTCTTCAACCGCTCGCACCGCATGATTTTCTCCGAAATGCAGCGCCTGCTGGAAGCCGGTCAGCCTATCGATCTGATCACCCTGTCAGAGTCGCTGGAAACGCGCGGTGAGCTGGAGATGGCGGGCGGCTTTGCCTATCTGGCCGAGCTGGCAAAAAATACTCCAAGTGCGGCAAACCTCGGTGCTTATGCCGACATCGTGCGTGAACGTGCGGTAGTGCGTGAGATGATTTCGGTGGCCAATCAGATCGCTGACGCCGGTTACGATCCGCAGGGCCGCAGTAGCGAAGAGCTGCTGGATTTCGCTGAATCCAACGTCTTTAAAATTGCCGAACAGCGCGCCAATAAGGATGAAGGCCCGCAAAATATCGAGCAGATTCTCGAAGCGACGGTATCGCGCATTGAAGCGCTGGTGTCAACGCCGCACGATGGCGTGACCGGCGTCGATACCGGCTATCAGGATCTCAACAAGAAAACCGCCGGTCTGCAGGGATCAGATCTGATCATTGTCGCGGCGCGTCCGTCGATGGGTAAAACCACTTTCGCCATGAACCTGTGCGAAAACGCCGCCATGCTGACAGACAAACCGGTGCTGATTTTCAGTCTCGAGATGCCCAGCGAACAGCTGATGATGCGTATGCTGGCCTCGCTGTCGCGCGTTGATCAGACGCGCATCCGTACTGGTCAGCTGGAGGATGAAGACTGGGCGCGCATCTCGGCCACCATGGGCATCCTGTTAGAAAAGAAGAACATGTTCATCGATGACTCGTCCGGCCTGACGCCAACCGAAGTGCGTTCACGCGCGCGCCGCGTGTTCCGTGAAAACGGCGGCCTGAGCATGATCATGATCGACTACCTGCAGCTGATGCGCGTACCGGCGCTCTCTGACAACCGTACGCTGGAGATCGCCGAGATCTCACGCTCGCTTAAAGCGCTGGCGAAAGAGCTTAATGTACCGGTGGTGGCGCTGTCGCAGCTTAACCGCTCGCTGGAGCAGCGCGCCGATAAGCGTCCGGTTAACTCGGATCTGCGTGAATCGGGGTCGATCGAGCAGGATGCGGATCTGATCATGTTCATCTATCGTGATGAGGTGTATCACGAAAACAGCGATCTGAAAGGCATCGCCGAGATCATCATCGGTAAACAGCGTAACGGCCCGATCGGCACAGTACGTCTGACGTTCAACGGCCAGTGGTCACGCTTTGATAACTACGCCGGACCGCAATACGACGACGAATAATCGCGCTTCCACAGTTGCATGCACGATTTGTGCATGCATTTCACGTCATCAGAAAATAGTGTTGGACAACCTCGTCAATTATCAGGTTATCTGTAGCAAAGCGAATCCTATAACGCTGTGGACACAGAATGACTCAGGTAGACGATTACGACCTTAAGATACTGACACTACTACAATCTAACGGCCGCCTTACCAACCAGGAACTCAGTGATTTAGTCGGACTTTCGGCGTCGCAATGTTCACGCCGGCGCATTAATCTCGAACAGGCAAATCTTATTCTCGGCTATCACGCGCGGCTCTCGCCGGACGCGGTAGGGCTGGGCATGGTCGGCTTGATCGAGGTGCGACTAAAAAATCACACGCCCGATTACGAAGAGAGTTTTCACCGCATGGTGGAGCAGGAAGCGGCGATTGTCGACGCGTTCAAAACCACCGGTGACGCCGACTATCTGTTAAAAGTCGCGGTGGCCGATTTAGCGGCGCTGAGCGCGCTGATCAGTCAGCTCGTCGCTGGCCATCAAAGCGTGGCGCACGTGAAAACCTCGGTGGTACTCAACCGTTTAAAAGAGAACGGCTTGATGATGATCCCCGAGCACAAAGTGCGCCAAAAGAGTGCATGATGTGCCAGTGTGGTGCGGATTTGTGCCGTTTTTCGCGCAAAGCACGCACCAGAAACCGAATTTGTGCATGAATCGATTATTTTACAGCAGATTGATGCACATAAACCTGCAATAAAGCGCCTTAGTTATCAATTGGATAATCGCTGGCACCCATCGGTGGCGACAGGAAGCCGCCGATGTGGTGCGTTTTTTGCAAATGAACGCCATCATTTGCAAAGAGATCGCGCCATGGATAACGCTGTACAACCTTCCCGCATTCCCCACACCCGTACAGAAGATGCGCTGGCTATCGTGCTTGGCACGCTGATGGTGTCGTTTGGCGTCATTTTGCTGAAACAGGCGGGCGCGCTGACCGGCGGTACGGCGGGCGTGGCTTTTCTCATCAGCTACCTGTCGCCGCTCTCGTTCGGCAGCGCCTTCTTTCTGATTAACCTGCCGTTTTACTGGCTGGCCATTCGTCGCATGGGCTGGGAATTTACCCTGAAAACCTTCTGTGCTGTGGGGCTGGTATCGCTGTTCACCCATTTGCACCCGCTGTTTATCCATTTTTCTGCGCTAAATCCGTTTTATGCGACATTGTTCGGTAACGTGGTGATGGGGATTGGGTTTATAGTGTTGTTTCGTCACAAAGCCAGCCTCGGTGGTATCAATATTCTGGCGCTCTGGCTGCAGGATCGCTCTGGTCTGCGCGCCGGCAAACTGCAAATGGCGCTGGATACCTGTGTGGTACTGGCCTCGCTTTTTGTGGTATCGCTGCCGATGCTGCTGGCCTCCATCGCCGGCGCGGTGATGCTCAATCTCATCATCGCCATGAATCACCGTCCCGGCCGCTATTTTGTTTGATGACGTCGACCCACACATTTATGAATAATCATGGAGATCTGCACCGTGTTTCAAAACGTTGATGCCTATGCTGGCGATCCGATTCTGTCGCTGATGGAAACCTTCAAACAGGACCCGCGTGACCACAAGGTGAATCTGAGCATCGGCCTCTATTACAACGAAGCCGGCATCATTCCTCAGCTGCAGGCGGTGGCCGCCGCGGAAGAGCGTTTGCAGGCGCAGCCACATCAGGCTTCGCTCTATCTGCCAATGGAAGGGCTGGGTCCATATCGTAACGCCATTGCGCCGCTGCTGTTTGGTAAAGAGCACCCGATGCTGCAGGCGGGGCGCATTGCTTCCATCCAGACGCTGGGCGGATCCGGCGCGCTGAAAGTGGGCGCAGATTTCCTGAAGCGTTACTTCCCGGACGCCAGCGTATGGGTCAGCGATCCGACATGGGAAAACCATGTGGCGATCTTTAACGGTGCCGGGTTTAACGTTAACACCTACCCGTGGTACGACGACGCCACCAACGGCGTGAAGTTCGATGCCTTCATCGCCAAACTGAAAACGCTGCCGAAGCAATCCATCGTGTTGCTGCATCCGTGCTGCCACAACCCGACCGGTGCGGATCTGACCAACGCGCAGTGGGATCAAACCGTTGAGGTCCTGAAAGCGCAGGAGCTGATTCCGTTCCTCGATATCGCCTACCAGGGCTTTGGTGCCGGCATGGAAGAGGACGCTTACGCGATTCGCGTGATTGCCGCGGCGGGCCTGCCGGCGCTGGTGAGCAACTCCTTCTCGAAAATCTTCTCGCTGTACGGTGAGCGCGTTGGCGGCCTGTCAATTGTCTGCGACAGCGCAGAAGAGTCGGCACGCGTGCTGGGTCAGCTGAAAGCGACCGTGCGTCGCAACTACTCCAGCCCGCCGAACTTCGGTGCTCAGGTGGTTTCCTGCGTGCTGAACGACGAAGCGCTGCTGAACAACTGGCTGGCGGAAGTGGAAGCGATGCGCCTGCGCATCATCGAAATGCGCCAGGTGCTGGTCAATGTGCTGAACAGTAAACTGCCCGGCAAAAACTTTGATTATCTGCTGAAGCAGCGCGGCATGTTCAGCTATACCGGCCTGAGCGCACAGCAGGTGGACCGCCTGCGCGAAGAGTTCGGCGTGTACCTGATCGCCAGCGGCCGCATGTGTGTCGCCGGTCTCAACAGCCGCAACGTCAATCAGGTAGCTGAGGCGTTTGCTGCCGTAATGTAATTGACGCGATGCCTGTCAGCCGCGCGGCTGGCAGGCACCCGTTTCAGTCATCCACGCATTGTCTGTTCCCGCTGTACCTTCGCCGCACCCCGCTTTTCCACGCTTCTCTTTGCCAACCATGCTGGCTGGCGGCCGCATTTAGCATAGGTATAACACCTTAACCCCGGGTAATCGGGACGGGTCTTGTGTGTTCCTGTTAGTGAGGGCGCTATTTTTTGCCGGCGCGCTTTGGCGCACTGCCAGAGCGCTCGCCAATCACAATAAGGAACCGCCCATGAGCTATTTCCCTTCCGCACTGAAACCCCTCTGCATTGCCATGACGCTGGCGCTCGCACTGCCTGCTGCGGCCGTTGAGCTGACGCGTGATAACGGCGCGCCGGTCGGCGATAACCAGAATTCACAAACTGCCGGCGCCAATGGCCCGGTGCTGTTACAGGACGTGCAGCTGATTCAAAAGCTGCAACGCTTTGATCGTGAACGTATTCCGGAACGTGTGGTGCACGCACGTGGCACCGGCGCGCACGGTGAATTTCGCGCCAGCAAAGATATCAGCGATCTGACTATCGCTGAGGTGTTTAAACCGGGAACGGTGACGCCGGTCTTTGTGCGCTTCTCCAGCGTGGTGCACAGCAAGCATTCGCCGGAAACGCTGCGCGATCCGCGTGGTTTTGCCACCAAATTCTATACCAGCCAGGGCAACTGGGATCTGGTGGGCAACAACCTGCCGGTGTTCTTCATCCGCGATGCGATCAAGTTCCCTGATATGGTGCACGCGTTTAAACCGGATCCGCGCACTAACCTCGATAACGATGCGCGCACCTTCGATTTCTTCTCCCACGTACCGGAAGCCACGCACGCGCTCACCATGCTGTTCTCCAACATGGGCACGCCGGCGACCTATCGCGAAATGGACGGTAACAGCGTGCACGCCTACAAGTTTGTGAACAGCCAGGGCGAAGTGCACTACGTGAAGTTTCACTGGAAGACGCTGCAGGGCGAACGCAACCTCGATCCGGCTGAATCGGCAGCGATCCAGGGCCGCAGTTACAGCCACATGACTGAAGATCTGGTGGCGGCGATTAACCGCAAAGCGTTTCCGAAGTGGGATCTCTACATTCAGACCATTAAAGCCAGCGAACTGGATAAGTTCGATTTCAATCCGCTCGACTCCACCAAAATCTGGCCGAACTTGCCAGAGGTGAAAATCGGGCAGATGGTGCTGAATCGCAACGTCGACAACTTCTTCCAGCAAACCGAGCAGGTGGCAATGGCGCCGTCCAATCTGGTGCCGGGTATTGAGCCGTCTGAAGATCGCCTGCTACAGGGCCGCCTGTTCTCTTATGCTGATACCCAGCTGTACCGCGTGGGCACTAACGGCCTTAGCCTGCCGGTGAATGCACCGCGTGTACCGGTCAGCAACGGCAATCAGGATGGCCTGATGGATAGCGGTAACGCCGATGACAAGGGCGTTAATTACCAGCCAAGCCGCATCTATCCGCGTGAAGAGCTGCAAAGCGCGCGTTACAGCCATACGCCGCTTAGCGGCAGTACGCAGCAGGCGATGATCGCCAAACCGCAGAATTTCCGCCAGGCAGGGGAGCTGTATCGTTCCTTTAACGCGAAAGAGCGGGGCGATCTGATCACCTCGCTCGGTGGCGCGCTGAAAAGCGCCGACGCGCAAAGCCGGCTGGCGATGCTCTCGTTCTTTTATAAGGCCGATAGCGAGTACGGCACGCGTCTGGCGGCGGTAACGCAGGACGATATCACCACGGTAAAAGCGCTGGCTGACAAGCTGAGCGACTGATGCGCCGGCGGCAGAGCAAGCGCTCTGCCGCTTTTTCCCGCTGAAGGGTTTACCTTTCGCCGACATGCTGCACACTTAAGTAAACGGTTTAACCCAGGAATGTGGCATGTGGCAGCAACAAACTCTCACGCTGAGCGCGAAGGCGCGCGGCTTTCATCTGATCACCGACGAGATTGTCGGCCAGCTTAATGGCTTAGCGGACCTGCGCATCGGCCAGCTGCATCTGCTGTTGCAGCACACCTCAGCGTCGCTGACGCTCAATGAAAATTGCGATCCTACGGTACGCAGCGACATGGAGCAGCACTTTCTGCGGCACGTTCCAGAGGATGCGCCCTATCAGCACGACTATGAAGGCGCTGACGACATGCCGGCGCACATCAAATCGTCACTGCTTGGCGTATCGCTGCTGATCCCGGTCAGCCGCGGCAAACTGCTGCTCGGCACCTGGCAGGGGATCTGGCTGGGCGAACATCGGGTACACGGCGGCGCGCGGCGCATCGTCGCCACCTTACAAGGGGAATAAAACATGAACACGTCGGATTTACTGACCTACTGCATGAGCAAACCGGGCGCTTCACAAAGTTATAAAGATGAGTGGGACGCAACCCAGGTGAAAAGCGATGGCGTGCTGTTTGCCATGGTGCATGACGTTGAAGGGCGACCAGCGTTGTCGCTGAAGACCTCGCCCGCGCTGGCGGAGTTATTGCGCGATGAACACCACGATGTGTTTCCCAGTGAACATCTCAATAAGTCGCACTGGAGCACGCTGTGGCTGGATGGATCGCTGAAGGATTCGCAGATTTACTATCTGGTTGATGCATCGTGGCAACAGGCTGACGCCACGCGCGCGGCGGGCGTCAGCCATGATGATGAGACGCGCTGATTAAGCCGCAGACTCTTCACGCAGGGTGTTGATATCAATCACGAAGCGATACTTCACGTCGCTTTTCAGCATGCGCTCGTAGGCGTCGTTGATCTGGTTCATAGCGATCAGCTCGATATCCGAAGTGATACCGTGCTTGCCGCAGAAATCCAGCATTTCCTGGGTTTCGGCGATACCGCCAATCAGTGAACCGGCAATGCTGCGACGCTTGAGGATCAGGTTAAACACCTGCGGTGCCGGGTGATCGTGCTCCGGCGCGCCAACCAGCGTCATGTTGCCGTCGCGCTTCAGCAGGGCGATAAACGGGTTGAGATCGTGCTGCGCGGCGACGGTATTTAAGATGAAGTCGAAGCTGTTGGCGTGCTGCGCCATCTGGTCAGCATCTTTCGAAATCACCACTTCGTCAGCGCCGAGGCGTTTGCCATCTTCAATTTTTGACGGTGAGGTAGTGAACAGCACCACGTGCGCGCCCATCGCATGCGCGATCTTCACGCCCATATGGCCGAGGCCGCCCAGACCAACGATACCAACTTTTTTGCCGGGACCGACATTCCAGTGACGCAGCGGGGAATAGGTGGTGATACCGGCGCACAGCAGAGGCGCAACGCCAGCCAGATCGAGGTTTTCCGGTACGCGCAGCACAAAGCTTTCATCAACCACCATGCTGGTGGAGTAGCCGCCGTAGGTGATGGCGCCGGTTTCACGATCCTGGCCGTTGTAAGTGCCAACAAAGCCGTTTTCACAGTACTGCTCGAGTCCTTCCTGACAGCTTGGGCAGCTGCGGCAGGAGTCGACCATACAGCCGACGCCGACTAAATCGCCCACTTTATATTTGTGCGTGTGCGCGCCAACGGCGGTGACGCGACCCACGATTTCATGGCCTGGCACCACCGGGAATACGGTGTTGCGCCATTCGTTGCGCGCCTGGTGCAGGTCCGAGTGGCAGACGCCACAGTACAACACTTCAATCTGCACATCATGAGCGCGCAGTTCGCGCGGCTTATAATCGAACGGGGCGAGTTTGGCTTTCGCGTCCTGTGCGGCATAGGCATGCGTAATATTCATGGTGTCTCCAGTCAGATGTGTCGTGAGTATTTTTTGCGAGGGGTCCGTTCAGTGATGACACTGAAGGACAGAGGCGCGTCAGCGGCGCCAAAAGGAACGCAGTAAGAATAGTCAGCGGGACGCGATGCGTATATGCCTGAAGTTGTCTGTTTCTTGCCTGTTTCTGCATTTGCTAAGGCATTCAGACAATGGCACCGGCTGGCGAGTAACCGGAGCGGTAAGCCGTGGCGAGATCAGAAAAAACGCGCCGCAACAGCGGGTGCGGCGCGTTAAACCTACTTTTTCAGCATCGGCTTGAGGAAGCGTGCAGTATGCGATTTTTCGCACTGTGCAACGGTTTCCGGCGTACCGGCCACGAGGATTTCACCACCGCCGCTGCCGCCTTCCGGACCGAGATCGACAATCCAGTCAGCGGTTTTGATCACGTCGAGGTTATGCTCAATCACCACGATGGTATTGCCCTGATCGCGCAGTTGATGCAGCACTTCCAGCAGCTGCTGGATGTCGGCAAAATGCAGGCCGGTGGTCGGTTCATCAAGAATGTACAGCGTCTGACCGGTACCGCGCTTCGACAGCTCACGCGCCAGCTTAACGCGCTGCGCTTCACCGCCGGACAGCGTGGTTGCCGACTGGCCAAGACGAATGTACGACAGGCCGACATCAATCAGCGTCTGCAGCTTACGCGCCAGCGCAGGTACCGCATCAAAGAACTCACGCGCCTCTTCGATGGTCATCTCCAGCACTTCGTGAATGCTCTTGCCTTTGTATTTAATCTCCAGCGTTTCGCGGTTATAGCGTTTGCCTTTGCACTGATCGCACGGCACATAAATGTCCGGCAGGAAGTGCATTTCGACCTTGATTACGCCGTCGCCCTGACAGGCTTCACAGCGCCCGCCGCGCACGTTAAAGCTGAAGCGGCCCGGATTGTAGCCACGCGAACGCGCTTCCGGCACGCCGGCAAACAGTTCACGCACCGGGGTAAAAATCCCGGTGTAAGTGGCCGGGTTTGAGCGCGGCGTCCGGCCGATCGGGCTCTGATCGATGTCGATCACTTTATCGAAATGCTCCAGCCCGGCGATCTCGCGATACGGCGCAGCTTCACCGCTGGTGGCACCATTCAGCTGGCGCTGCGCAATCGGGAACAGCGTATCGTTAATCAGCGTTGATTTGCCGGAACCGGACACGCCGGTGATACAGGTAAACAGCCCAACCGGAACCGTCAGCGTGACATCCTTCAGGTTATTACCGCGCGCGCCGCTCAGTTTCAGTACTTTGGACGGATCACCTTTCACCCGCTCTGCCGGCACCGCGATTTCACGCTTGCCGCTGAGGAACTGACCGGTGAGGGAATCTTCGTGCGCCATGATGGCATGCACATCGCCCTCGGCTACCACCTGGCCGCCGTGCACGCCAGCGCCCGGACCGATATCAATAATATGGTCAGCGGCGCGAATCGCGTCTTCATCATGCTCAACCACGATCACGGTATTACCGAGATCGCGCAGGTGAATCAGCGTCGACAGCAGGCGCTCGTTGTCGCGCTGATGCAGACCGATGGACGGTTCATCCAGTACGTACATGACGCCAACCAGACCGGCACCAATCTGGCTCGCCAGACGAATACGCTGTGCTTCACCGCCGGACAGCGTTTCCGCTGAACGCGACATCGACAGATAATTCAGGCCAACGTTGACCAGGAAGCTCAGACGGTCGCCAATTTCCTTCAGCACTTTCTCGGCGATTTTGGCGCGCTGGCCGCTCAGCTTAAGATTGCGGAAGAAGTCCATAGCGTGGCCGATGCTCATATCCGAGATGGTCGGCAGGTTGGTATCTTCCACGAACACATGGCGCGCTTCACGACGCAGGCGCGTCCCTTCGCAGCTGGCGCAGGCGCGGTTGCTGATAAACTTCGCCAGCTCTTCGCGCACCGCGTTGGATTCCGTCTCTTTGTAGCGGCGCTCCATGTTATGCAGCACGCCTTCGAACGGATGACGACGCACTGAGGTATCGCCGCGATCGTTGATATATTTGAACTCAATGTTCTCTTTGCCGGAGCCGTACAGAATCACTTCGCGCGCTTTGTCGCTCAGGCTATTGAACGGCGCTTCGACATCGAAATCCAGATGTTCCGCCAGTGAGCGCAGCATCTGGAAATAGTAGAAGTTACGGCGATCCCAGCCGCGAATGGCGCCACCGGCCAGCGACAGCTCCGGATTTTGAACCACGCGATCGGGATCGAAATATTGCTGAACGCCGAGGCCGTCACAGGTCGGGCAGGCACCGGCCGGGTTGTTGAACGAGAACAGACGCGGCTCCAGCTCACGCATGCTGTAACCGCACACCGGGCAGGCAAAATTGGCCGAGAACAGCATCTCTTCGATATCGGGATCGTCCATATCCGCGACGATCGCCGTGCCGCCACTCAGTTCCAGCGTCGTTTCAAAGGATTCGGCCAGACGGGTCGCCAGATCGTCACGCACGCGGAAACGATCGATCACCACCTCAATGGTGTGTTTCTTCTGCAGCTCCAGCTTGGGTGGATCCGACAAATCGCACACTTCGCCATCGATACGTGCGCGGATGTAGCCCTGCGCCGCCAGATTTTCCAGCGTTTTGGTGTGCTCGCCTTTGCGATCTTTTACCACCGGCGCCAGCAGCATCAGGCGCCGCCCCTCTTCCTGCGCCAGGACCTGATCGACCATCTGACTGACAGTTTGTGCCGCCAGCGTGACGTTATGATCCGGACAGCGCGGCTCACCCACGCGGGCAAACAGCAGACGCAGATAGTCATGAATTTCAGTGATGGTGCCGACGGTCGAGCGCGGGTTGTGCGACGTCGATTTCTGCTCAATGGAAATGGCAGGCGACAGCCCCTCAATGTGGTCTACGTCCGGTTTCTCCATTAAGGAAAGAAACTGGCGCGCATAGGCAGAAAGCGATTCAACATAGCGGCGCTGGCCTTCGGCATACAGCGTATCAAACGCCAGCGAAGACTTACCGGAACCCGACAGACCGGTCACTACAATGAGCTTGTCGCGTGGGATGATCAGGTTGATATTCTTCAAATTATGGGTGCGAGCACCGCGGACTTCAATCTTATCCATTCACCTTTCCCGGATTAGGCAACGCTCGCCATGCCTTGCCAGCACGACCAGCAGAAACGCATCATTATGGCACAAAAAATAAACTGAATAAATATCCAGTGTTTTTGCTATCCTGTCACGGTCGAAAAACTGGAATCCCGCTCGAAAGTGGGAAGCGTCATTGTGACGTGATACAATTTTTCGCTTAGACTTTTAGCATCAACTCATCGGGAGACAGCAACATGGCCAGTCGTGGCGTAAACAAAGTGATTCTTGTCGGGAATCTGGGTCAGGATCCGGAAGTGCGCTACATGCCGAATGGTGGCGCGGTAGCCAACATTACGCTGGCCACGTCAGAGAGCTGGCGCGACAAGCAAACCGGTGAAAACAAAGAGATCACCGAATGGCACCGCGTCGTGCTGTTCGGCAAGCTGGCCGAAGTCGCCGGCGAATATCTGCGTAAAGGTTCGCAGGTCTACATTGAAGGCCAGCTGCGCACCCGTAAATGGCAGGACCAGAGCGGCCAGGACAAATACACCACCGAAGTGGTGGTGAACGTGGGCGGCACCATGCAGATGCTGGGTGGTCGTCAGCAGGGCGGCAATGGCGGTGGCGCACCCATGGGCGGCCAGGGCGGCGGCAACAATAACGGCTGGGGCCAGCCGCAGCAGCCGCAGGGTGGGGGCAACCAGTTCAGCGGCGGCGCGCAGCAGCGTCCACAGCAGCAGAGCGCACCGGCGAACAACGAACCACCAATGGATTTCGACGACGATATCCCGTTCTGATTGGCGTACCGATCAACGCGTTATCCAGCCCTCGCTTCTGCGAGGGTTTTTTTATTATTTTCTATTTAATTATTGCATTGAAATTATCCAGTGCATTTTTCTTTAGGTTTTCAAAGTTACTTTTAATGATGTCTTCCTTGTTTTTTATTTCAGATGTTTCGAAATAAGGTTTTTCTTTAAGACAGGTTAATCTTGAACTGTACCAATTTTCATTTCTATGTGTAAAAACACGATATTCACCTTCATTAAGTAGTAGGTAATATTTTTCTCCTTTTCCTGCAAGCATCATTGATGCATCATTACATTTGAATGTTTCGGTAGCATCCACAGGAATACTGATGTTTAGAGCAGTATTAAATACTAGCTTTAAATTAGATGTTATTATTAATAGAGTGACAATGGCTGTCATGGTTAGTGGGATAAATAGAGGGAATGAGTCTCTAATAATAATAATATCTTTTTTATTGACGTTGGTGCTGGTTTTTTCGAAGAAAAATAAAGCTACCCCTGCAGAGGTAACTGCCAGTGAAACATATGTCATGAGAATCAAGCCCGCATAGAGAATGACACAAAAGCGTGATGCAGTCTGGTCATAAGTTAAATCGGCGATGTTCATAAAATCGTGTCTGGCTTGCGCATAGGCGTAGAAGGAGCCTACTATCCAGCCGATTTTAACTATCCATGACGTGGCACTTTTGTAATGCTGGTTGTAGATGTTACTTTCAGAAAGGAAGACGCTGGAAGAAAGGAAAAGTAATACTGTCGAGCTTATTAACAATAAAAGTGAAACTGTTTTTTCGGTCTGAAAAAGATAAGATAAGATAGCACAGAAAAAAATAATTGAAGAATAAAGTGCTAATACAATGCTGGAGTTGTATTGCGTTATTATCTTTCTGTGCTTAGGGCTCTTAATAATGCCTTTGTGGGATGGGCTTCTGAAAAATCCTTTAGCCATAAATGTAAAAAAAATGATCAGAGAAAATAAAAACAATACTAACGCTGTTATACTTCTTTTAACTGTTTCTATTTTGGCTAACAAAGTTATTGAAATACAAAAGTAATAAATGACTGCGTAGTAAAAGTAAATTATTCTTTTAGCGGTTAATTTTGCTGTTTTCATTTAATGTCCTTTTACGCGAGGAAAAATCATCCCTTTATAAGGCGTTGATCAAAGACAAAAGGTAATTCTTTCACTCTGGTAAGAGCGCTTTTAAAAGAATGATGAAGCGGATTTAATATTGCTTTGTTTTCCATCGGGATAATCGTTGAAGGTAGCATCAGCGCGGCGCCTTCAGCGGATTGCAGCCAGCCGGTGCCGAGATCCATTGTCGACAGTGGCGCTGGATCATGACGCCAGTCCGGCGGTAAAAATGCTTCAGCAAGATAGGCAACTTCAGCATCCGGGATGTCGATACTGAATAAGGTGTACTCATCCAGCACCGACTCTCTTCCGATATGGACCAGCACTTCCAGTGCTGCGAGTGACACCGACGTGGCAACATAAATGGTGGGATAGCCTTTATGATTCCAGCGTCCACCATACTGTTTTGCCCCATAACCGGACCAGGCTTCAGCCGCATACTGGCTCTTCGTCAGCCGATAAAAAATCACGAGAAAACACCGTGCTCCAGACGACCGATCAGATCGAGAACATCCAGCGCACCGCTCTCCGTCGTCAGTAAGGTGATGGGCGCAACATTGCCTAACCCTTTCACCGGTCGGCTCAGCCACTGGGTGGCCTCTTCTTTATTACCAGCAAAAAGCTGAACGGCGGCATCCATCACGCGGACGAAGCGGGCGACACGTTCACTCTCGTCGGGTGACAGACTTTTACCCGTGCTTTTACGACGGGCAATGTTGCGTTCATTAATCCCTGTGACCTTCATGATTTCGGCGCGCGTCATGGCCGACCAGTGACGGATATCATCAATGACGGCCACCGGCAAACCGGCTTCCAGCATACGCGTTAACTCAATACCACGTGGAGGCAGGCCAGCAACCCGCCACAGCGCGTTGTCATTGGCTCCATGCTGAGGAATATAAGCTCGCATCTGAAAACTCCATACAGACAAGTGTCCTGCTCTATTATTGACACTTGTCAGATTATTTCAATAGCGCAACCCTTAATGCGCGCGCCACTCCCGCAGTAATTCTTCCGTGGTTTTAACCCGCACCGGATTGCCCGGCATGATCAAATCCGCCCACACTTCGTTGTGCTGATTAATAAGTTGCTGCGCCGACACATAAGTGCGATCGGCGGTGGTGTGGGCGTCGGCCGCCACGGTGATGTGATAGCCAAGGCTGGCCCCGACTTTGATGGTGGTATCGACACAATAATCGGTGGCGCAGCCGCAAATGACAAAGCTTTCAATCTGATGCTGTTCAAGCTGCGCCGCGAGCCCGGTTTGCCAGAAGCTGTCGCAGGCGGTTTTGGTGATGTAAAGCGCGTCGGCGGGTTGTTCCAGTTCGGCGACTATTTGCCAGTCTGCGGAGTCAGCGGCTAAATCCGGCCCGCTATGCTGAATAAAAATGACCTGATCGGCGGCGGCCATCAGCTGATTAATGCGCGCGCAGCGTCCGGCGCGGTCGTAACGCGGCGTTGCCAGCACGCCATTTTGCATATCCACTACCATTACCACCCGTTGTGCCATTGTCGCCTCCTTTATAGGTCAGGCCCCAGTGTCGCGCTGAACGGGTAGGCGCGTAAAGCGATTGGGCTTTGCTTTTTTTGTGCGCGCCGCGCATGCTTACTGCCTGATAGCGTATGGAGGTGTGTGGTGACGGTGGTTCCTGAAGTCTTTCCCTGTGAGCAGGATCGTGCGCAGTTTCAGCACTTTGCTGAGCTGCCGGGCATTGAGCTTTATCAGGCGCACATCTCCCGCTACGCTTTTGAGCCCCATACCCACGAAGCCTTCGGGATTGGCACCATCGAATCCGGCGCGCAGCGCTTTCGCTACCGCGGCACCAATTATGTCGCGCCGGTGCATTCGCTGGTGATGATGAATCCCGATGAACTGCACACCGGTGAATCGGCCTGCGCCGAAGGCTGGCGTTATCGCATGATCTATATCGATCCGGCGGAGATGGATCGGCTGACCGGCGATCGCAACTGGTGGTTCAGCGATGCGCTGCGCACCGATGCGCGTCTGGCACAACCTTTCTCCCATGCGCTGGCACAGATGTGGCAGGCGCAAAGTGCGCTCGAGCGGCAGGGCGCGCTGCTGGATCTGCTGGAGTGGCTGCGTCCGCTGGCGCAGCAGGGCGTCGCGCGGCCGCGCGAAGGCGCCCACCGCTTTGATGTGGTAAAAGCCTGGCTGCGCGATAACCTGGCAGAACCGGTGCGGCTGGAGGAGCTGGCGGCGCTGGTATCGCTGTCGCCGTGGCATTTTCTGCGCAGTTTCAAACAACACTTTCACGTCACTCCCCATCAAATGCTGATGGCCTTCCGCCTGTTCGAGGCCAAGCAGCGGCTGGCGCAGGGCGAGAGCGCCGCCAGTGTGGCGGCGGCGGTTGGCCTCACCGACCAGGCGCATCTGACGCGGGCGTTTGCCCATCGCTACGGCATTACGCCGGGACGCTATCAAAAGCAGGTGTTCAGCGCACGTTAACCGCAATCTGCTACAAGCCTTTCACCTTTTCCTGCGCCACACTGTGGCGGATTGAAGATAAAGGAAAGGTGTATGTTTGCAGGAATAGTGTTTGCCCTCGCGGCGGGGCTGATGTGGGGCATGATTTTTGTCGGGCCGCTGCTGATACCCGATTATCCGGGCACGTTGCAATCGGCGGGTCGCTATGTTGCCTTTGGTCTGGTGGTGCTGCCGCTGGCGTGGCTCAGCCGGCGCCGGCTAAAACAGCTGACGCGCCCGGACTGGACGGAGGCGGTGAAGCTGTCGCTGGTGGGCAATCTGCTCTATTACGCCTGCCTCGCCAGCGCGATTCAGCGCACCGGCGCACCGGTCTCCACCATGATCATCGGCACGCTGCCGGTGGTGATCACCGTTACCGCTAACCTCTGTTATGGCCACCTCGAAGGGCGACTGCCGTGGCGCCGCCTGATGCCCGCGCTGGTCATCATTGCTGTCGGGCTGGGCTGCGTCAACGCGGCGGAACTGCACGGGCAGGGGTCGGCATTTGATCTCTGGGGCTACCTGAGTGGTCTGCTGCTGGCGGTGCTGGCAGTGGTGTGCTGGACCTGGTATCCGCTGCGCAATGCGCGCTGGCTGCGCGAACATCCTCAGCACAAACCGTCGAGCTGGGCCACCGCGCAGGGGCTGGTGACATTGCCGCTGGCGCTGGTGTTTTATGGGCTGGTGAGCCTGCAGATTCACTGGCAGCAGCCCGATTTCGCTTTGCCGTTCGGCCCGCAGCCGGCGCGTTTTATTTGGCTGATGCTGGCGATTGGTTTGTTCTGCTCATGGCTGGCGGCGTTGTGCTGGAATGCCGCCAGTCAGCGTTTGCCAACGGTGGTGATGGGGCCGCTCATCGTATTCGAAACGCTCTCTGGCCTGCTGTGGACCTTCATTTACCGCCAGAGCTGGCCACCGCTGCTCACCAGCATCGGCATCGGCTGTCTGATCGTTGGCGTGATCTATGCCATGCGCATTAAACCGCAGCGGCTGAGCGCGCTTCCTTAACCCTGCCTCGCTGCTGAGTCATCCACTCAGCAGCGCTTTCCCCTGATATTTTAGGAATTTGACCAGCCGGTAATCCCGCCTCAGTGACCTGATACTGGCCGCCACGCGCACGCTATATAACCGACCAGCGCTACGGCCGCCCGGTTTTCATTCTCTTCCGCTATAAAACTCTCTGCCGTCAGCACGCTAAAAGGTCGACTTTCGCTGCCTTAAAGCGTTCCGGTGGGATAAAAAAAGCGCATATCGGGCAACAATTCGCCGGTTTAGCGCGTAAAAAACTCTTCGCCAGTCGGATTTTTACCCGACTGTGGCACTGAAATTCCAGCGTGAGAAGCCACCTTAGCCTTAAGCGTTACCGGCATTGTTAAGAATGATTCCCAACAGCTGCCAGAAAAAAAGATTAAAGATGACGATGGATTTAAGCGCAGTATTTACCGTGGATAACCGTTTTTCGGCTTTATAGTTTAAACATCATAACGTTTTTGAACCGGAGTATTCCTGGTGTGGTTTAAGAGTTAGCCGACTAGCGCTGATCGCCAAAGCGATCATAAACGCAGCGGCCAGATCCAGTTTAAAACTGAGCCAATGTGTGAGCGGTTACACCGTGTTGTTCATTAACGCTTAACAGAATTGTCTGTGATCAGGTCTGATTATTAGTAATCGTGAAGTAATAGACTAAGCACCAATCTCACCAAAATGAGATTGGGCTAAGTCTAAATGGCTTGAAACGCGAGGCTTTTGCTGGTGTGAATCAATTTTACCGCAAAAAAGGAAGTGATTCCGTGATGGCATTCATCAGGAAAAAGTGGTTCGAATTGTTATGTAGCGAATGCCGAATTTAATGATCTTCATCTCTTCTGGTAAGAACAAATCTCAGCATTAAGTCATATAACATCGGCCTCAATGGTATTAGCGATTATCGGAACCGGAAGGGTAATGATAAACGCTACGGCTAATATCCAGTAAACGACAGCTGCGACGGGTACCGATGTCGAAAGTGGTTTGCAGGAAGTTGACCGCCTGACGCTTTTCATTCGTAGTGAAGAAGTTTTTCAGCACGCTTTGCAGCATCTCCTTGTCGGAGCTCAGGGTCTGCAGCTCGCGCGTAAGGTTCTGCAGTTTATCCTCCAACTCCTTGATTTTTCGACCCTCCTCTGAAGAAAGCCCGGAGAACTTCTTCTTCCAGCTATAGAAGGTGGCCTCGGAAATGCCCAGCTCCTCACAAATCTCCCTGACTTTCACTCCCGTTTCAGAAGCTTTAATGGCATTTGTGATTTGCTCTTCGCTATATCGTGACTTTCTCATAAATGCTCTTACCTTTCTTATCAATTAGTGGATGAGAATTACTGTATTAATATCTGGTACTGCAAAAACGGTATTAATGCAGTATTAAAGTGCGCGATTAGAATTGCGAGGGTTAAATTAAGTTATTTAGAATAAATATCATCATGGGATAAATCTTATTTTATTCTGAATGCCATTGAACGCCTTCCTGGTGCTGGGTTTTTGATATAGATTCATTCCATCCCAAATGCAGAAAAATACGACAATCATTGGAAATTCGGCATAGCCTGCTTGCAAAAAACTCAGGATATGCCTGTGAACTTTTGTCCTGAATTCGGGTTGAAATCGTTTACATCCATCGGGCTTCGCACCAGGTTTAATCGGAATTTTCCTGAATTTAATCGCTAAACTCTGACGCGAGTCTCATTTTTCGGACCAGCCTGGTTTGAAGTTATTAAATTGTGTCAGGCCCACTGAGCGCTTGTTAATTCATTTCAAGGACGTTGTACCGAAAAGCAGTTGCTGTACGTAATACTAAGGACCAGTCAATGAAATTGAGCGTAATGTCTAATGCCGCCTGGATGATGTCTGAGAAGATCGTCTCGGTATTCGGCGTCATATTTGTGACCTCCTACGTGGCAAAATCCTTTGGCCCAACGGTGTTTGGTCAAATGGCGTTTTCGACCTCGCTGTTCTCCATGGTGCAAACCGTGGCGATTTTTGGTACCGAAACCATCCTGTTCAAGCGCATCAGCAAAAGTGCGCCGAAAGGCCTGCGGCTGATGACCGTGGCGCGGACCATGCGCCTGGTGCTACTGTTGCTGGCATCAATCCCGGTGTTGATTTGGGTCTGGTACAACATGCAGGAAAACTTCCTTGCGTTTGCACTGGCCTCGTTTATCTCGTCGGTGTTTGTCACCCAGGACACGTTCAGCGTTTATAACAATGCGCGACTGGCGTCGCGGCTCAATACCATTGCTAACTCGGCCGGCTTGCTGCTGGGCTTTGCCATGAGCTTCACCATCGCCTGGCTGCATCTCAATCCACTGTGGCTCACCGCCTCGATTGTGGCCGTCACACTGGTGCCGTACGCCATCAAGCGCGTCAATTTCTATCGCGAACATCAGGATCTGGCACCGCCGCAGGACAAGCGCACCACCTACCTGCGCTACCTGATGTATGCCGGCCTGCCGCTGGCCATCTCCAGCATCTTTATCTCGGTGCAGGTGAAAGCCGCACAGATGTTCCTCGCGGGCATCGCCTCAGCGCGCGACCTTGGCCTGTTCGCCGCCGCGAATACCATTTCGGCTTCCTGGATTTTTATCCCGGTTGCCATCATCACTTCCTGCTTCTCGGAGATTTTCCGCGAGCGTGGAGCAGCCGCGATCAAGCTCACCGCGCGGCTGAACGGCTATGTCATGGGAGTTTCATTGCTGTTATTAGCGGTGATCGCCTTATACGGCGAAAAAATCATCATCGCTTTATATGGTCACGAGTACACACAGTCCGGAAGTCTCATTACGTTACTGTCGTTAGCAACCTGCTTTTCGGCAATGGGGACCGTCGCTTATCGCTACATGGTGAAAGAGGGCGGGTTTAACTATCTGTTGAAGAAGATCATTTGTCTGATGGTCATCAGCCTGCCGCTGTCGTGGTGGCTGATCCAGGGCTACGGCATCATGGGTGCCGCCTGGAGCGTCTTCATCACGGAGTTACTGTCCCTGACCGTAATGAATTACTTCTTCAAAAACGGCGTCATCCAAAAAATTCAGGTTTCCTCACTCAACTACAAAACCTACAAATGAGGTCAGATATGATCAGGTTGAAAGACGAACTCAGAAGAAGCGTACAGTATTTCATCAAAAAGATGCCCTGGGCTTACCAGGATCGCATCTACTACTTTCACAAATTCCGTAAGCTGCCGAACCTGCGTCAGCCGAAGGTGTTCAACGAGAAAGTGCTGTATCGCAAATTCGTCTACGGCGACTACCAGTGCTATGGCCGCCTGTCGGACAAATTTTCGGTGCGTGAGTACATTGCCGAAAAGGTGGGCAGTGAGTATCTGATTCCGCTGGTTTATGAGACCAGCGATCCGCACTCACTGCATACGCTGCCGAGCTGGAAGAACACGGTTATCAAGCCGAATCACGGCTCCAACATGGTTGAGATCCTGCTGGAAGAACCGGATGCGCTGAAAAAACAGCAGATTATCAGCGACTGCCAGCGCTGGCTGAAGACCGACTTCGCCAACGAGGCGCGCGAGATTCACTATCGCTATATCAAGCCGCGCATTCTGGTGGAGAAGTACATCGGCGATGGCAAAACCGCGCCGATCGATTACAAGTTTCACATGTTCAACAAGCGCGACGGCAATTTTGAATATGTGCTGCAGGTGATCTACAACCGCTGTAATCCGCTGCTGTCGATGAACTTTTACGTCAACAATCTTAACGAGGCGTATCACAAAATCCGTGATACCGGGCTGGATGTGTCACCGTTGCTGCCACAGCTGCAGCACGCGCTGGCACTGAGTAAAACGCTGGCCAGCGACTTCGATTATGTGCGCGTGGACTGGTATATCGATGGCGAACAGATCTACTTCGGTGAGCTGACGTTCACGCCAGGCGCCGGGCTGGTCACCGGGTTGGATCGGGGGCTTAATCAGATGATGGGTGATATGTGGATTCAGGATCGTCGCGATACGCAGAGATCGGACGTCACTGTGCCGGAAGTACCACTTCCAGCCGTATTGAAGAAAATTTGAAATCACACAGCAAAATAAAAAACCCCGCTTAGCGGGGTTTTTTATGCGCCGCGTTTACGGCATTGGCCAGTCGGCTGGTGTCTGGCTCATCACCTGAATAAACGCTTCTTTGGTGATGGACATAAAGTTATGCACGTTTTCCATGCTCAGCGTAATGCCGAGCAGACCGGTAACGAACCAGCATGACATCGCTACGCCCACGCCGCCGCACATCAGCGCCATCACGTGGTGGCTGTTCTGACGCAATTTAATTTTCATGGTGCTGGCGAAGAACATCATTAGCGCGCTGAGTAGTTCCCAACGCATGACGATCAGACTGGTAGTTAACGTAGCCATTGGCGAAAAACCTCTTGAGATCAGTAATATCCCTGACATTCATCGGACATCACTGGCGGCAGAAAAGGGAGGTCAGGGAAGCCCTTCTGTCGTCTTAATACAGCTTGAATCTGTGACTTGGGTCACATTATATCACTGGATTTGAAAATTTGAACAAAATTTAGACCTGGTATGGCAGGCAAAGAAAGGGCTGGAGGAAGGTGAAGAGGAGGGGAAAGGCGCGCCCGCGTGGGGCGCACTGACTTCAGCGTACCGGGCAGCACTCGCCGGTGGTGCGCTGGGCAAAGCTGTTCATGCCTTCGCTGCAGTCAAAGTTGACCAGACGCGGACGCTGCACCATCGCCTGGCGACGCATGCTGTGACGATAAGCGGTAGGGGTTTGCGAGAACTGACGGCGGAACACGCGCGAAAACGTCTGCTGCGAGTCGTAGCCGTACTGCATCGCAATGTCGAATACCGGACGCTGCGTCTGACGCAAGGCTTCGGCGGCCAGCGTGAGACGGCGTTCACGAATATAACCACCCAGCGTTTGTTTCGTAACCGTACGGAACATACGCTGCAGGTGCCATTTCGAGTAACCCGATTTTGCCGCCACTTCATCAATCGACAATGTTTTATCCAGATTCTGATCGATCCAGTTAGTCAGTGAATGGATGATTTCCTGTTGCATCATAGCCTGTTCCTTCTGCAAGGTTATCGCCTGGTTTGAAATTCGCTGTTTTGCTGGGGTGCGAGTATAATTCCTCAAGTTAACTTGAGGTAAAGGCCCTAAATGAAAAAAGAACGCAATTACCCGAAACCGGTGCTGACGCCGGGCGAAGTGGCGAAACGCAGCGGCGTGGCGGTATCGGCACTGCACTTTTATGAAAGCAAAGGCTTGATCAGCAGCACGCGCAATGGCGGTAATCAGCGCCGCTACAGCCGTGATGTGCTGCGCCGCGTGGCGATCATCAAAATTGCGCAGCGCATCGGGATTCCGCTGGCGACGGTCAGCGACAGCCTGATGCACGTGCCGGCGAATAAGCGCATGTCGACGCAGGAGTGGGACGCGCTGACGCAGCACTGGCGCGAAGAGCTGGATAAACGCATCGAAACCCTGACGCGTCTGCGCAACGATCTTGACGGCTGCATTGGTTGCGGCTGCCTGTCGATGCGCGACTGCCCGCTGCGCAATCCGGGTGACCGTCTGGGACAGCAGGGCTCCGGAGCGGTCCTGCTCGATCCGCAACAGGACGAGCCGCAGCGTTAATCCGCTATACTAGATGCCAACCCTTAGCAGCAAGGAATCGCGCATGATTACCGTTCACCATCTGGAAAACTCCCGTTCTCATCGGGTGCTGTGGCTGCTGGAAGAGCTGGCGGTGCCGTATCAAATCAAACGCTATCAGCGGGAAAATACCCTGCTGGCGCCGGACGAATTAAAGAAAGTGCACCCGCTGGGTAAATCGCCGGTGATTACCGATGGCAATCGGGTGATCGCCGAATCGGGCGCCATCCTCGAATATCTGCAGCTAAAGTATGACAGCGAGCATCTGCTGGCGCTGCATGAGGAAGAGGAGCAAATTCAGGCGCGTTACTGGCTGCACTATGCTGAAGGTTCGCTGATGCCGCTGCTGGTGATGAAGCTGGTGTTTGCTCAGCTTGGTAAAAAGCCGGTGCCGTGGCTGCTGCGCCCGGCCGGCGTGGCGCTGAGTAAAGGCATTCAGAAAGCGTGGCTGAACAAGCAGCTGGCGCTCCACGGGCGCGTGATTGAGCAGCATCTGAGCCAGCAGCGCTTTTTTGCCGGTTCACGCTTCAGTATTGCCGATGTGCAGATGAGTTTTCCGTTGCTGGCGTTGCAGATGCGTGGCGCGCTGGGTGAGATGCCCGCCACGGCGCGCTGGCTGGAGAATATGCAGCAGCGCGCCGCGTGGCAGCGCGCGCTGGAGCAGGGCGGCCCGATTCAGTTCAATAACGGCTGAGGCGCAGCGGTAACGCAACGAAACAGGACGCCGCGACGCGCTGTCGCGGCACCGCAGCAAACCACCTGAAATGCCAGCCTTTTTCCTCCATGATTTCCTGCTCCCGCTAGCGTAACGCCAGCCATAATTGCGCCAGAGCTGCGCATTATCCTGCCTGCCAGGTGATTAGCAGTTGAAAACGCCACCCCAAACGCCAGATAATCGTTTGCCTTTTTTCCGCGTCACCCCTTTTTGACCTGGAATACGCGGCCACGTAATCGTTTGCCTGCTTTTCTCTCTGAGACATCTTCACCAGGATGATGCGCAAACGCGAGCCGCGCGGTGACCTATATCTTAAAAAACACAGAGGAATAACTATGTCTGGCGAATCACGCCCGGCCAGGGGAAAACTGGACGCCTGGTTCCACATTTCAGCACGCGGCAGCAGCGTGCGGCAGGAAGTGCTGGCTGGCCTCACCACCTTTTTAGCGATGGTCTATTCGGTCATCGTGGTGCCTGGCATGCTTGGTAAAGCGGGCTTCTCACCGACGGCGGTGTTTGTCGCTACCTGTCTGGTGGCCAGCTTTGGCTCCCTCATCATGGGACTGTGGGCCAACCTGCCGATGGCGATTGGTTGTGCCATCTCCCTGACCGCCTTCACCGCGTTCAGTCTGGTACTGGGCCAGCACATTAGCGTGCCGGTGGCGCTGGGCGCGGTCTTCCTGATGGGCCTGCTGTTCACGCTGATTTCCGTGACCGGCATTCGCGCGTGGATTCTGCGTAACCTGCCGATGGGCGTGGCGCACGGTACCGGCGTCGGTATCGGCCTGTTTCTGCTGCTGATTGCCGCCGATGGCATTGGTCTGGTGGTAAAAAACCCGGCGGCAGGCCTGCCGGTGGCGCTTGGTCACTTCACCTCTTTCCCGGTGATCATGGCGCTGATCGGGCTGGCGGCGATTTTTGGTCTGGAAAAACGGCGGGTACCGGGCGGCATTCTGCTGACCATCATTGCGATTTCGCTGCTTGGGCTGATTTTCGACCCGGCGGTAAAGTGGCAGGGGCTGTTTGCCATGCCGAGCCTGCGTGATGCCAGCGGCCAGTCGGCGATGTTTAGCCTGGATATCATGGGCGCGCTGCAGCCGGTGGTATTGCCGAGCGTGCTGGCGCTGGTGATGACCGCGGTGTTTGACGCCACCGGCACCATTCGTGCGGTGGCCGGGCAGGCGAACCTGCTGGATAAAGAGGGCCAGATTATCAATGGCGGTCGCGCGCTGACCACCGACTCTATCAGCAGCCTGTTTGCCGGACTGGTGGGTGCCTCGCCCGCCGCAGTGTATATCGAGTCCGCTGCGGGTACTGCCGCCGGCGGTAAAACCGGCCTGACGGCGATTGTCGTGGGTCTGTTGTTCCTGCTGATTCTGTTTATGTCGCCGCTGGCTTATCTGGTTCCAGCCTATGCCACCGCACCCGCGCTGATGTATGTCGGCCTGCTGATGCTGAGCAACGTGGCCAAAATCGACTTCAATGATTTCGTCGATGCGATGTCTGGCCTGCTGACGGCGGTATTCATCGTACTGACCTGCAACATCGTCACCGGCATCATGCTCGGCTTTGCCGCGCTGGTGATTGGCCGCCTGTTTGCCGGCGAGTGGCGCAAGCTCAACGCTGGCACGGTGGTGATTGCTGTGGCGCTGGTGGCGTTCTACGCGGGCGGCTGGGCTATCTGACCGCAATCCGGGCGTCAGTCCGGATTATTCTCTTTATCGCACACGCCGCACATCGGGTAGCCCCGCCGGGCGGCGTTTTGTTTTACACTTTCCGACGCAACATCGCTTCGATTAATATGATTCGCCTAAGGAAAGCATGGAAATCTTCTTTACTATTCTCATCATGACGCTGGTGGTTTCGCTGTCCGGCGTTGCGGCACGTATCCTGCCGTTTCAGATCCCGCTCCCGCTGGTACAGATCGCGGCCGGCGCGCTGCTGGCCTGGCCAACCTTTGGTCTGCACGTCGATTTTGACCCCGAACTGTTCCTCGTGCTGTTTATTCCGCCGCTGCTGTTTGCTGATGGCTGGAAAACGCCGATCAACGAGTTTCTGCATCACGGCCGTGAAATTATCGGCCTGGCGCTGGTGCTGGTGCTGATAACCGTGGTCGGTATCGGCTACCTGATTTACTGGCTGGTGCCGGGCATTCCGCTGATTCCGGCGTTCGCGCTGGCGGCGGTGCTGTCACCGACCGATGCGGTGGCGCTCTCCGGCATCGTCGGCGAAGGGCGCATCCCGAAAAAGATCATGTCGATTGTCCAGGGCGAGGCGCTGATGAATGACGCGTCGGGCCTGGTGTCACTCAAGTTTGCCGTCGCGGTGGCGATGGGCACCATGGTGTTCACCTGGGGCGGCGCCAGCGTCGAATTCCTTAAAGTGGCGATTGGCGGCCTGGTGGCCGGTGTCGCCGTTTGCTGGCTGTATGGCCGTTCGCTGCGCCTGCTCAGCCGCTGGAGCGGTGACGACCCGGCAACGCAAACCGTACTGCTGCTGCTGCTGCCGTTCGCCTCTTACCTGATTGCTGAACACCTCGGCGTCTCCGGCATTCTGGCGGCGGTGGCGGCCGGTATGACCATCACCCGTTCCGGCATCATCCGTCAGGCACCGCTGGCGATGCGCCTGCGCGCCAACAGCGTATGGCAGATGCTGGAGTTTGTGTTCAACGGCATGGTGTTCCTGATGCTGGGCCTGCAGCTGCCGGACATTCTCTCCACCTCGATTGCTCAGGCGAACGCCGATCCTAACGTCGAGCTGTGGATGCTGTTCGCCGACGTCGGGCTGGTCTATGCGGCGCTGATGATCGTGCGCTTCGGCTGGTTGTGGATCATGAAGCGCACCAGCTTGCGCCTGCTGAAGAAGAAGCCGCTGGAGTTTTCCAGCTACTCGCTGCGTGAACTGCTGATCGCCTCTTTTGCCGGCGTGCGTGGTGCTATCACGCTGGCCGGTGTGCTGTCGATTCCGCTGTTCCTCAGCAACGGCGAACCTTTTCCGGCGCGCTACGAACTGGTGTTTATCGCCACCGGCGTGATTCTGTTCTCGCTGTTTGTCGGCGTGATTCTGCTGCCGATTCTGCTGCGCGGCATGGAGAGCCACGACAAAGTGGGGCACCGTCGCGAAATCCAGAGCGCGCGTGCCGCGATGGCCGGCGTGGCGATTGAGAGCCTGCATAAAATGGAGCAGCGGCTGGAAAACGACGCTGAAGAGAACATCGATCCTGAGCTGCTGAAAGAGGTCAGCCTGCGGGTGATTGGTAATCTGCGTCGTCGCGTCGATGGCAAAGATGATATGGAACAGGCGCTGTTTGCGGAAAATCTGGAGCGCCGTTTCCGTCTGACCGCGCTGCGCGCCGAGCGTGCCGAGGTTTATCATCTGCGCGCCACCCAGCAGATCTCCAACGAGACCATGCAGCGCCTGCTGCGCGATCTCGACCTGCTGGAAGCGCTGCTGATAGAGAAAGAGGAATAGCCGCCGCGTTTTGCTGCTCTCCGATCCCGCGGCCGCCTGACAGACAGGGCGGCCGCTTTGCTACAGCGATAGCCGTGGCGCGTTATCCGGCCAGTGTTCGCGGCAGCAGGCAATCCACGCCTGCGCGCTGCGCGACAGATAACTGCCTTCGCGCCAGATTAGCCCCAGACGCCACTGCAGCTCCGACTCCAGCGGCAGCCACAGCAAGGCCTGTTTATCCAGCCGCTGGCAGATCGGCTCCGGCAGGATCGCCAGCCCCATATCCGCCTGCACCATCGCGGCAAGAAAATCCCACTGCGCGCTACGCAGCGCGATATCCGGCATCACTCCCTGGCGCTGAAACGCTTTCATCAGCTGGCGGTTAAGCGAAAACTCTTCGTTGAGGATCAGCAGGGGATGCTGAGCCAGCTCGGCCAGCGTCAGGCTGGTGCGGTTGAGCCAGCGCGCGCTGCGCGGCAGCAGCACGCACAGCGGATGGCGCATCAGTTCCAGCGTGTTCAGCGGCAGCTCCGCATCAATCGGCAGGGCGGTCAGCGCAATATCCAGCCCGCCGCTCAGCACCGCCTGCTGCACCGTCAGGCCACCAAATTCGGAGATTTTCAGCTGTACGCCGGGATAGCGGCGGCGGAACGCGGAGATCGATCCGGCAATCTGCATGCCGACCATCGGCGGAATGCCCAGCCGCAGCTCACCGGTTTTCAGCTGGTTGATGTCACTGATTTGCGCCTCCAGCTGATGAAACTCCTGCAAAATCGCCAGGCCACGCTGATACACCGCCTGGCCGCTGTCGGTGAGATGCAGCTTGCGTCCCTCGCGCAGCAGCAGCGTGCAGCCCAGCTCTTCTTCCAGCTGGCGCAGCATTTTACTGATGGTGGGTTGCGTCACGAACAGCTTCTCCGCCGCGCGGGTAAAGCTCTGCTGACGCACCACTTCGGTGAAGTAACGCAGGGCACGCACGTCCATAAACATTCCTTTTTGGCATAGTTTGAATAATTTTAATTCATTTCTTTCACACTCTGGCGCGGATTTATACTGAAACCCTGAATTTTTAAGGGGGAAGAGAGAAATGGCGTCCGCGCTTCGTCCGCGCACCACGGATATCCTGCAACGCGTCACGGTGCCGCTGCAGCTGGTGCTGTATATCGCCCTGTTCGTTGCCAGTGGCCAACTGGTGAGTTGGCTGCATCTGCCGTTACCGGCCAACGTCGTGGGTATGGTGTTGCTGTTACTGTTGATCGTCAGCGGTATCGTGCCGCTGCGCTGGGTTAAAGCCGGGGCCAACTGGCTGCTGGCCGAAATGCTGCTGTTTTTTATTCCGGCGGTGGTGGCGGTGGTGAATTACAGCGACCTGCTGCGCAGTGAAGGCTGGCGCATCTGTGTGGTGATCGCCGTCAGTACGCTGATGGTGCTGGCGGCCACCTCGCTGGTGGTCGATCGCTTATACCGTTTCGAACTGGCGCGCGCGGCGCGTAAGCAGGGCGATCGTGACTGACTTTATCATTAGCCTGTTATGTCTGGCGCTGACGCTGCTGGTTTACTACCTCAATAAACGCCTGTACCGGCGCAGGCCCACGCTGCTGCTGATGCCGCTGGTGTTAACGCCGCTGGTGCTGGTGGCGCTGCTGCTGCTGACGCACGTCAGCTGGCAGGATTACATCGCCGAAAGCCACTGGCTGCTGTGGCTGCTGGGGCCGGCGACGCTGGCTTTTGCGGTGCCGGTTTACGAAAACCTGCACATTATCCGCCGCCACTGGCTGTCGCTGAGCGTGGGCGTCATCACCGCCACGCTGGTGGCCGTGTGCAGTTCGGTATGGCTGGCGCGGCTGCTGACGCTACCGGAGAGCATCCAGCGCAGCCTGGCGGTGCGCTCCATCACCACGCCTTTTGCGCTGGCAGCGGCCCAGCCGATTGGCGGCCAGCCCGATTTGGTCGCGCTGTTCGTGGTGATTACCGGCGTGTTTGGCATGGCGGTGGGCGACGTGCTGTTTTTACGTATCGCGATTAAGCAGGGCGTGGCAAAAGGCGCCGGCTTTGGCGCCGCCTCGCACGGTGCCGGCACGGCACGCGCTTATCAGCTCGGCCAGCAGGAGGGCGTGGTCTCCAGCCTGGTAATGATGCTCTCCGGCGTGCTCACGGTGCTGCTGGCCCCGCTGCTGGGTCAGCTGTTGTGGCATGCCTGACGGGCAAATTTGAGCCTGGGCTCATATCAGAGTTTCCTCGCTTTGCTTACCGTTTGCGCGCGTAAACAACAAGGAAGCGAGAATGAAAAATACCACATTAGCATTAGGCCTGCTGCTGGCCGCCACCGGGACCAGTGCCGCTGAGATCGGCGGGCAGGGCGGCAGCCATTTCTGGACAGCCCGGATTAACAGCGACCGCACCGCACCAGGCGTGCAGGCAGCACTGGAGTATGTGCATGGTCATCAGCAAACCCATCTGCTCGACGCCAGCCTCGGCTACGGCTTTTCCCTCGGCGCGCTGCAGGTAGCACCGCGTATCGGTGCATTCTGGGCCGATGTGAAAACCACCTCAACATCAAGTCGTGGCATGAATGGCGGGATTCGTCTGATGGCACCTCTGCCGCGGGCAGGGGCCACCTGGCTCTATCTGGATTACAGCCTGTCGCCTGATTTTGCCAACCACAATCTGCATGCGCTGCATCAGCTGGAAGCGGGCGTCTATTACCAGCCGGCGAAGTGGTTATCACTCAGCAGCGGCTATCGCTACCTCTCCGTCAACGGTGATTATGGCCATGCCGATCAAAGCCTGATGGATGGCCTGTTTATCGGCGCTGCCGTGCGTTTCTGATCCCTCCACGGCCGTTCGCGGCCGTTTTCTGCCCGCTGTAACCCATTTTTACGTAAAGCTTTCCAAATAAAGTTGTGTCACGTCGCCGCGCTGTTTACCCTTTGCGCCGAATTATGTGTCCTTCATGGAGTGGATTGTTATGTTTAAGCAACTTGTTACGGGAAGCGTTTTAGGTCTGGCACTGCTGAGCGGCGGCGCGCAGGCGATTGAGGGCAGTGTTGACGTGGGTGAGCACAGCACCAACCTGAACCTTGGCCTCGGCACCGCTTCACCGGGTCTGTTTCTGAAAGGCAACTGGCTGCGCAGCGATCACGACGGCAGCACTTACGGCCTTGGTATGGGTTATAACCTGGATGTGGGTGATTTCCGCGTGGCACCGACGGCAAAAGCGCTGTTCACCCATCCGGAAGATGGCCGTGATGGCTTCACCGTGGCGCTGGGTGCCGGTGCGCAGTATAACTTTAACAGCATGTGGGGCCTGTACGGCGAATATTACTATGCGCCGGAAGCGTTCTCCGATCGTCTGGACAGCTATAAAGAAGCCTCAGGCGGCCTGAGCTTTACGCCGATTTCACTGCTGAACCTGCGCGTTGGCTATCAGTACATTGAGCTGAACAACAAAGGCGACCGTAAAGATAACGTGCTGGTCGACGGCCCGTACGTCGGTGCGTCGCTGCGTTTCTGATGACTGTACCAGGTGCGCATGAATGCGCACCCTACGAAATTCCGTAGGGTCGCCATTTATGGCGACCTGGTCAATCACCGCACTACGTTCATGGCGACCTGGTCAATTACCGCACCGTGTTGATGGCGACCTGGTCAATCACCGCACCCTCTCAATCTTAATGTGCTTTCCCTTGCGAAATCCCGACGCCCGTTTGTGAACGGATGAACTGTCCGCGGAATTTCGCCCGCTCCAGCGCCCCCTGCTGGGAATGATCGGTAATGGAAAACAGCCAGGTGCCGACAAACGCGACCAGCATCGAGAACAGCGCCGGATACTCATACGGATAGACTGGCGTTGCGTGTCCCAGTACCTGCACCCAAATGGTCGGGCCGAGAATCATCAGCACCACCGCCGTCAGCAGGCCCAGCCAGCCTCCCACCATGGCGCCGCGCGTGGTCAGCTTTGACCAGTACATCGACAGCAAAATAATCGGGAAGTTACAGCTGGCGGCAATCGAGAACGCCAGGCCGACCATGAAGGCAATGTTCTGTTTCTCGAACAGAATGCCCAGCGCAATCGCCACCACGCCCAGCACCAGCACGGTAATCTTTGACACCCGCAGCTCTTCTCGCTCGGTGGCCTGACCTTTGCGGATCACGCTGGCATACAGGTCATGCGACACCGCCGAAGCACCGGCCAGCGTCAGGCCGGCCACCACCGCCAGAATGGTGGCGAAGGCTACCGCCGAGATAAAGCCGAGGAACAGGCTACCGCCGACCGCATTGGAGAGATGCACTGCCGCCATGTTAGTGCCGCCAATCAGCGCGCCGCTGGCGTCTTTGAAGGCCGGATTAGCGCCGACCAGCAGAATCGCGCCGAAGCCGATAATAAAGGTCAGGAAGTAGAAGTAGCCCATAAAGCCGGTGGCCCAGAACACGCTTTTGCGTGCTTCTCTTGCATCGGCGACGGTGAAGAAACGCATCAGAATATGCGGCAGGCCGGCGGTGCCAAACATCAGGCCCAGACCGAGCGACAGCGCCGAGATCGGGTCTTTCACCAGACCGCCTGGCTGCATGATTGCGCTTCCTTTCGGATGCACCGCCATCGCCTCGGTAAACAGCGTATTAAAGCTGAAACCGGTGGCTTTCATCACCATGATGGCCATAAAGCTGGCGCCAAATAGCAGCAGCACCGCTTTGATAATCTGCACCCAGGTGGTGGCGAGCATGCCGCCAAACAGCACGTACAGCACCATCAGAATGCCGACCAGCACCACCGCGATGTGGTAGTCGAGACCGAACAGCAGCTGGATCAGCTTACCGGCACCCACCATCTGCGCAATCAGATACAGCGCCACCACCACCAGCGAACCGCAGGCGGAGAGGGTGCGGATGGGCTTTTGCTGCAGGCGATAGGACGCCACATCGGCAAAGGTATAGCGGCCCAGGTTACGCAGGCGTTCGGCAATCAGGAACAGAATCATGGGCCAGCCGACGAGGAAGCCGAGCGAGTAGATCAGCCCGTCGTAGCCGGAGGTGTAGACCAGCGCGGAGATACCGAGAAACGAGGCGGCCGACATAAAGTCACCGGCCATCGCCAGGCCATTCTGGAAACCGGTGATGTTGCCGCCGGCAGTGTAGTAATCGCTGCGCGAGCGGGTGCGTTTGGACGCCCAGTAAGTAATGCCGAGCGTGGCCGCCACGAAGACCACGAACATGATGATCGCTTCGTAGTTGGTGGCCTGTTTTTGCACCGCGCCGGTAATGGCATCGGCGGCAAATACGCTGGCTGGTACGATAGCCAGCGAGGCGGAGAGCAGGCGCTTCATGATTTCACCTCGCTGACAATCTGTTTGGTCAGACGATCAAACTCGCCGTTGGCGCGCCAGACATAAACGCCGGTCAGCAGAAACGACACCACAATCAGGCCGACGCCGATGGGGATGCCGCGCGTCACATTGGTGCCGGCGTGCAAGGGCGTGCCGAGCCAGCCGGGCGCGAAAGCAATCAGCAGAATAAAGCCGACGTACAGTACTAGCATGATGAGGCTGAGCAGCAGCGCAAACGACTGACGTTTGTGCACCAGCTCCTGAAAACGCGGATTGCTTTCGATTTGTTGCCAGACGGCTTCCTGTTGGTTCAGGGCTTCGTTCATCACATTTTCTCCAGAGGCAAGGCAGACAGAAAACTCACGGCAACGTGATTTAACTGGCTGAATATTCTAGTTATAAAGGTTGTGCGATGGTGAAAAGCATACGGCGTAAGGATGGAAGAGCGGAGAGCTGCCTGCCGGGGACAGGCTGATACTCTCCGCCGGGTCAATGCCGGTTATGGCATGGTGATCGACTGTTTCTCCTCGAGCAATTTCTCCACCACGCCCGGATCGGCCAGCGTTGAAGTATCGCCAAAGTTGCTGGTATCGCCGGCGGCGATCTTGCGCAGAATGCGGCGCATGATTTTGCCGGAGCGGGTTTTTGGCAGCGAATCGGTCCAGTGCAACACGTCTGGCGTGGCAATCGGGCCGATCTCTTTTCGCACCCAGTTGCGCACCTCACTGTACAGCTCTGGCGACGGCTCTTCGCCGTGATTCAGCGTGATATAAGCATAGATCGCCTGGCCTTTAATGCTGTGCGGAATCCCCACCACCGCGGCTTCGGCAATTTTTGGATGCGAGACCAGCGCGGACTCGATCTCCGCCGTGCCAAGCCGGTGGCCGGAGACGTTCAGCACGTCATCGACGCGGCCGGTGATCCAGTAATAGCCATCTTCGTCACGGCGCGCGCCGTCGCCACTGAAATAGCGATTTTTAAACGTCGAGAAGTAGGTTTGCTCGAAGCGATCGTGATCGCCAAACAGCGTGCGTGCCTGGCCGGGCCATGAATCGACGATCACCAGGTTACCCTCGGTGGCGCCGTCCAGCGTATTACCTTCGTTATCCACCAGCGCCGGCTGGACGCCAAAGAAGGGTTTGGTGGCCGAGCCGGCCTTCAGCTCGGTGGCACCGGGCAGCGGCGTAATCATGAAGCCGCCGGTTTCGGTCTGCCACCAGGTATCGACGATCGGGCAACGGCTGTCGCCAATCTTTTTGTAATACCACTCCCAGGCTTCCGGGTTGATGGGCTCGCCGACCGATCCCATGATGCGCAGGCTGCTGCGCTGAGTGCCGGCAATCGCTTTATCACCCTCGGCCATCAGCGCGCGGATAGCGGTTGGCGCGGTGTACAGCAGCGTGACCTTATGTTTATCCACCACTTCCGCCATGCGGCTGGGCTGTGGCCAGTTGGGTACGCCTTCGAACATCAGCGTGGTGGCCCCGCAGGCCAGCGGGCCGTAGATCAGATAGCTGTGCCCGGTAATCCAGCCCACGTCGGCGGTGCACCAGTACACATCATCGTCATGATAATCAAAAACATATTTGAAGGTGGTGGCGGCATACACCAGATAACCACCGGTGGTGTGCAGGACGCCTTTCGGCTTGCCGGTGGAGCCGGAGGTATAAAGGATAAACAGCGGATGTTCGGCCTCGACCGCTACCGGCTGATGCTGATCGCTGGCTTTCGCCATCAGTTCATGCCACCACAGATCGCGGCCTTCGCGCCAGCCGGTCTCTTTGCCGGTGCGCTGGAACACAACCACGTTTTTCACGCTGGTGACGTTTGGATTGTTCAGCGCATCGTCCACGTTTTTCTTCAGCGGAATGCTGCGTCCGGCACGCACGCCTTCGTCAGCGGTAATCACCAGTTTTGCACTGGAATCCACTACGCGTCCGGCCACCGCTTCAGGTGAGAAGCCGCCAAAAATGACCGAGTGCACGGCGCCGATGCGCGCGCAGGCCAGCATGGCGACCGCGGCTTCCGGCACCATCGGCATGTAGATCGCCACCACATCGCCTTTCTTCACGCCAAGACCGGTCAGCACGTTGGCGAAGCGGCAGACGTCGGCGTGCAGTTCACGGAAAGTCAGGGTTTTGCTTTCGCTGGCGTCATCGCCTTCCCAGATAATCGCCGGGTGATCGCCGCGCGTAGCCAGGTGGCGATCGAGACAGTTGGCGGCAAGGTTCAGCGCGCCATCTTCATACCAGCGAATCGAAATATTGCCGGGGGCAAACGAGGTATTTTTCACTTTGCTGTAGGGCGTCATCCAGTCGAGGATTTTGCCCTGTTCGCCCCAAAAGGCCTCAGGATCGTCAACCGACTGTTGATACAGCGCCGCATACTGATCGGCATTTATCAGGGCATTCGCTGCAATGGCAGCGGGTACGGGATGCTTGTGTATTTGGCTCATGGCTGACCTCCTTGAAGATGTTAATCATATGTCAATCAAAGGTTAATTGAAGAGTGAGGCCGGGCTTTGTTTCTGTTTTGCAGTCTGGATCACGACCTTGTGTAAGGCTGAAAAGTCACCCAATTCAATCTGTTTACCGGCGCAGGAAATGAGGCAAAACCACTGGCTGGATCAATAAAATTATGAACCAGCCGGTTAAATAAGCAGCAAACAGACCGGCACGTTTTTTCAGCAATCCTGAATAGCTATGCGGAAAATTATCGAATTAACACTTTTCATAACAGCGAGTTATGACAGGCGCATGTCAGCAGCATTTTATGCTGCCTGGCTGTGCAGGATTTAAGCTATCGCCCCAGGGGTTGCATTTACCTTAGTGAAAATGGTACTTATCTCGGCCCTGTTCAGCAGGTATCAACTCAGGCTGCATCATCGCGCGGGCGCATAATGCCGGCGCAGCGGTAACCGATGCAGTCCATTATAACCCTCTATTTTATCGGGCTTTTGCTCACTTCCCTGTGTGTAATGTCTTCTGCACCTTCGCAGCAGAGCAAAGGGGTTTTAACTGAGGAAATAACGCGTTATGAAAGGTTTTAAACTCACCCTCGCGTGGCAGATTCTGATTGCCCTGATTCTCGGCGTTATCGTCGGAACCGTGCTGCATAATCAGCCAGACGATCGTGAATGGTTAATCACTAACATTCTTACTCCTGCCGGCGACATCTTTATTCATCTGATCAAGATGATTGTGGTGCCGATTGTTATTTCCTCACTGATTGTCGGCATCGCCGGCGTGGGTGATGCGAAAAAGCTCGGGCGGATTGGTGTGAAAACCATCATCTATTTTGAAGTGATTACCACCATTGCCATTGTGGTCGGCATCACGCTGGCCAACGTATTCCAACCCGGCAGCGGCATTGATATGTCAACGCTGGCAACGGTGGACATCTCTAAATACGAAGCCACAACGGAAGCGGTGCAGGGTGCGCCACATGGCCTGGTGACCACCATTCTGTCGCTGATCCCGCAGAATATTTTCGCCTCACTGGTCAAAGGCGACATGCTGCCGATTATCTTCTTCTCGGTACTGTTTGGCATGGGACTGTCGGCGCTGCCGTCGGAGCATCGCGATCCGCTGGTGACCGTATTCCGTTCCATTTCCGAAACCATGTTTAAAGTGACGCACATGATCATGCGCTATGCGCCGGTCGGGGTGTTTGCACTGATTGCCGTCACCATTGCCAACTTCGGCTTTGCTTCGCTCTATCCGCTGGCCAAGCTGGTGCTGCTGGTGTACGTGGCGATTCTGTTCTTTGCGTTCGTGGTGCTGGGTGCGGTGGCGCGCTTCTGCAAGTTGCGTATTACCACCCTGATGCGCATTCTGAAAGATGAGCTGATTCTGGCGTATTCCACCTCCAGCTCAGAGACCGTACTGCCGCGCATCATGCAGAAGATGGAAGCCTACGGTGCGCCGAAGGCGATCACCAGCTTCGTGGTGCCAACCGGCTATTCGTTCAATCTGGATGGTTCAACGCTGTATCAGAGCATTGCGGCGATCTTTATCGCCCAGCTGTACGGCATTGACCTGTCGCTGACCGATGAAATCATTCTGGTGCTGACCCTGATGGTGACGTCGAAAGGCATCGCAGGTGTGCCGGGCGTCTCGTTTGTGGTGCTGCTGGCCACGCTGGGCAGCGTTGGTATTCCGCTGGAAGGTCTGGCGTTTATCGCCGGCGTCGACCGTATCATGGACATGGCGCGCACCGCGCTCAACGTCATCGGTAACGCGCTGGCGGTGCTGGTTATTGCCCGCTGGGAAAACCAGTTTGATACCAAACAGGCCGCCGCCTACGAGCTGCAGCTGCGCACGCAAAATGCCAGCTAAGCGACACGCTCTCTGACTGAACCCGCCTTCTGGCGGGTTTTTTTATGTCCGCTGCCGCAAAAGGCAAAAAAATTGACCTGAGCAGGAGGAATTAACAATTCTATATGATATATAGTTTCAAGAATAAATTATTCCTGAAGGGAGCGAACATGAACATTGATCTGAGCCAGATGATCACCGAGGGCCGCAACCCGGCGAGCCAGAACATTGACGAGCTGAACACGGAAGCGATGCTGCGCGTCATTAACGATGAAGACAAAAAAGTGGCGCTGGCGGTGGAAGCTATCGTGCCGCAGATTGCTGAGGTGGTGGATGCCATCACGGCGGCATTCAGCCAGGGCGGACGTCTGATTTACTGCGGTGCCGGGACCTCCGGCCGTCTCGGTATTCTCGATGCCAGCGAATGCCCACCCACGTTCGGCACGCCGCGCAGTCAGGTGGTCGGGCTGATCGCCGGCGGCCATACCGCCATTTTACAGGCGGTGGAAAACGCCGAGGACAACCGCGAGCAGGGCGCGCAGGATTTAAAAGATATCGACTTTTCGGCGCGCGATGTGCTGGTCGGCATTGCTGCCAGCGGCCGCACGCCTTATGTGCTCGGCGCGCTGGCCTGGGCGAAGCAGCAGGGCGCCTTCACCGCCGCGCTGACCTGTAATCCCAACAGCGCCATGTCGCAGGCGGCGGACGTCGCCCTGACGCCGGTGGTAGGCCCGGAAGTGGTCACCGGCTCGTCACGCATGAAAGCCGGCACCGCGCAGAAGCTGGTGCTCAATATGCTGACCACCGGCGCCATGATCCGCAGCGGCAAAGTGTACGGCAACCTGATGGTCGATGTAGAAGCCACCAATCAGAAACTGGTGCAGCGGCAAATCAACATCGTTAAGCAGGCCACCGAATGTGACGATGCCCGCGCACAGCAGGCGCTGGCAGCGTGCGGCGGCCACTGTAAAACCGCCATTGTGATGATACTGGCGGACCTGAACGCCGATGACGCGCAGGCGCTGCTGGCGCAGAACCACGGCTTTATCCGCCAGGCATTACACCACGCAGGAGCGCAATGATGGCGGCGATCACTGAAAGCTTATTGCGCGATATCCTGCAGGCGGTCGGCGGCGCTGGCAACGTCGTGCACTGCGGTAACTGCATGACGCGTCTGCGTCTGACGCTGGCCGATGCCTCGCGGGTCGACAGCGCCCGGCTGAAAACGCTGCCCGGCGTGCTGGGCGTGATTGACAGCGATGCCCAGCTGCAGATTGTGCTCGGCCCTGGCAAAGCGCAAACTGCAGCGGAAAAAATGCAGGCGATGCTGAACAGCGCCACGCCAGAGGCGGCGGGCGATCTGCACAGCATCGCCAGCGCGCAGAAGCAGCAGATGAAAGCGAAGCAAACCAGCGCGCTGCACCGTTTTCTCTCCTGCTTTGCCACCATTTTTACCCCGCTGATCCCGGGTTTTATCGGTGCCGGATTGCTGCTGGGGTTTGCCACGCTGATTGAGCAGGTGTTTCATCTTAATCAGCCCGGGGAACACGCCCGCTGGCTGCTGGATACCGTGGCTTATATGAAGGTGTTCGGTAAAGGGTTGTTCACCTTCCTCAGTATCTTAATCGGCTATAACGCGCAGAAAGCGTTTGGCGGCACCGGCGTGAACGGCGCGATTATCGCCTCGCTGTTTGTGCTGGGGTATGTGCCGAACGCGACCGTCGGCTATTACAGCGGCATGCAGGATTTCTTCGGCCTGACCATCGATCCGCGCGGCAATATTATTGGCGTGCTGCTGGCGGCGATATTTGGTGCCTGGCTGGAGAAACAGCTGCGCAAAATTATCCCGGATAATCTCGATATGATCCTTACCTCGCTGCTGACGCTGTTAATTACCGGCGCGGTGACGTTCCTGGTGATCATGCCGATTGGCGGCGAGCTGTTTAAAGGCATGTCGTGGCTGTTTATCCACCTGAACAATAACCCGTTCGGCTGTGCCATTCTGGCCGGTTTATTCCTGATTGCGGTGATGTTCGGCATTCATCAGGGCTTTATTCCGGTCTATTTTGCGCTGATGGAAACCCAGGGTTTCAATTCGCTGTTCCCGATACTCGCCATGGCCGGAGCCGGTCAGGTCGGGGCCTCGCTGGCGCTGTGGTGCAAAGCCGACAAGCATTCGCTGCTGCGCAGCCAGATTAAAGGCGCCATCGTGCCAGGCCTGCTGGGCGTCGGTGAGCCGCTCATCTATGGCGTGACGCTGCCGCGTCTTAAACCGTTTATCACCGCCTGCTTCGGCGGTGCGTTGGGCGGCTTCTTTATCGGACTGGTGGCGTGGCTCGGCCTGCCGGTGGGCATGAACACGGTGTTTGGCCCGTCAGGACTGGTGACGCTGCCGCTGATGACCTCTTCGCAGGGCATCTTTGCCGGTATGGCGGTCTATCTGGTGGGGCTGATCGTGGCGTGGATCGGCGGCTTCGTCTTTACCTGGTGGGGCGGCACCAAAAACGTCGATTTAAGCTAGAAAAGCCTGCGCGAGCAGACCGTCAAGAGGTCTGATGTCATTAAATGGATGATTTTGCTGCAATTGGGGGCTGGCTCACAATTGCAGCATTTCGTTAGCGCTGCTTATTATTGAGCGTGAGAATTATCACCCGTCCAGACTTTACTGGAGTGGCTGAAGATAAATCACATAATATTAATGCGTTATCCCTATAAGCCTTATTTAAAGCAGGGTTATAGCCTTTCATTTTCTGCGAAATTCTTATTTCATTCCGATAAATATCTCCGGGCTCGCTTTTGATCTGTGCAGCCATAAAGTCTATATAAGCAACAGCTTTCTCCTGATTTTCACGCATCAGCGGCACCCTCTGTGCCCATAATTAACCACTTGATTCGTTTTGTGAAAATAGAGTTCGCCCATCTGCCCCTTTGTTCTTTTTTTCGCTGTGCTTTCACAGCGTCGCTGATTGCTTGTTACTGGAGGTTGTATGAGATTCACCCGGAATCCCATTGCGTTAGGGATCGTCGCTGCGCAGGCGGTGTTTTATTTCCCCGTCGTGGGGGAAGCGGCAACACTGGGCGCGTATAATCCGCGCGATAACGACCAGCAGAGCGGCGCGCTGATCGTTAACGGCGGCAGCGCAACCTTAACCGGTAATCAGGCGTTTGAGCCGGGCATTGACGGGGCGGTCAACACCACGCTCGGCCAGGTGACCATCGCGGCGGGCACACAATACCTTAATCAGGCACGTCTCGATCCCGGTCCGCAAAACCTCGCCATCACCGTGCCGGATCCCACTACCGGCGGCAACACCACCTTTCAGGTGTTTGATTCCGCCAGCCTGGTGGCGCAGGCACCGGTTACCGCCAGCACGGTGGTGCCGGATCTGCAAAACGTGAATGACAATCAGTATATCGACGCGCGTATCGCCGACGTCAGTGGCAGCGGCAGTTCGCTGGATGTCAGCATTGGTCAGGCTAACGCCAATAGCAGCGCCAGCACCAACGCCTGGACCATGGCGGCCAAAAACACCACGCTGTTTCAGGTCAGTAACGGTGGCACCCTCAACTGGAACAACAACAACCGCATCACCTTCAACGGTTCTGCGGCCAACGTCTCCGGCGGCCAGGTGACCGACAGCCTGGCGGTACAAAACCTTGCGACCTATAACGGCAGCTTTAGCGTGCAGACGCTGGATGGCAAAACCACCGCCTTCAACGTCACCAATGCCAGCCAGCTGCAAAGCTACAATAACTGGCTGGTGAGCCAGCTGCAGGCCGGCAATCTCGCGCCGGCCAGCTACCTCAGCGCGTTCAATCAGGCGGTCACTATCACCAACGGCGATATTGTCTATAACGTCAGCGCCACTGCGCCGGATGAAGTGACGCAGCCGATAGGTAGCCGCGTGGTGATCAATGCCGAAGGCGCCGGTTCGCAGGTCACTATCGCCGCCGGTAAAACGCTGGAAGTGGTAGGGGCCAGCGATGGCGCGGTACGCGTGGCCAATGGGGCCAATGCTACCATCGACGGGAAACTGGCGAGCCGCGGCACCGCGCTGGCGCTGGATGGCGCGACGGCTACCAACAGCAGCAGCGGCGTCATCAACGGCGGCTTCCTCAACCGTATTGATGGCACCGGCGTCGGCGCGGCCAGCAACAACGCCACGGCGGTAACGGTGCAAAACGGCGGTGATTTCACCAACAATGGCGTGCTTAACCTCGGTACCACCGGCAGCAATCTGACCAACGGCGTGGCGGGCATCCGCCTTGATGCCAATGCGCAGGCCGCTAACAGCGGCAATATCAACGTGGGCGTCAACGGTTCCAGCGCGCGTGGCACCACTTCCGGCGTGCTGCTCACCAGCGACAGCAGCCGATTTACCAACACCAGCGGCGGCACGATTTACCTCGGGCGAGGCGCGCAGAACAGCCTGAGCGACAACGTGGCGGAGACAGCCCTGAACCAGAGCGGGCTGACCAGCGGCATTGCGCTGCTGGCCAACGGCAGCGCCACCAACGACGGGGCGATTGTGATTGGCTCGCGCGTACAGAACGCCGCCGGGATGTCGGTCAGCGGTGCCAGCAATGCCACGCTGATCAACAGCGGCACCATCGACGTCAACGGCAGCGCCGCGCGCGTGCCGCGCGAGAACGTCGGCATGCTGGTCACTAACAGCAACGGTACGCTGGAGAATCGCGGCACCATCAACCTCAATGGCGTTAACGGCACCGGCCTGAAAGTGCTGGCCACCAGTGGTAACAGCGCCGCCGCCAGCTCCACCGGGACCATCAACGTGGCGGGCGGAGCCGATCCGGCCAGCGGCACGCGCAACTTTGGCGTATGGGTGGAAGGCCAGGGCAGCGGCACTGCCGCAGCAAACGTGGACGGGCCGATTAACCTCACCGGCAACGGCGCGATTGGCGTGCACGCGCGCGGCAACGCCACGGTTAACGTCACGCAGAATGCCATTCCCCGCTTCAGCACCGGCAGCAATCAAATTGGTTTTTTTGCCTATGGCCCGAATGCGCTGATCAACGTAGACGATAACAACGCGTTTGACGTCACCACCACTAATTCGACGCTTTTCCGCATCGAACAGGGCGCGACGTTTGACGGGACTAATACCACGCTGACCGCCTCCGGCGCGGGTGCGGTGGCGGTGAACGGCACCGGCGGTGGCGGAACATTGGTGAAGACCAACAACGCCACGATTAACGTCAGCGGCACCGGCGCCACCGGCGTCAATATCGAGGGCGGTGCGCAGGGCAATATTGACGCGGCGACCACCATTACCCTCAGTGGCAGCAACGCCACGGGCGCGATTGCCGACGGGCAGAAACATACGCTGACCGGTGCCAACAGCCGTGCGCCGGTCGCCAGCACGCGGCTGACCTCCGCCGCAGAACTCAATTCGGCGCAAAACGGCATCACCGGCTATCTGGCGCGCAACCGCGCGCAGCTCAGCAACAGCGGCAACATCAACTTCAGCGGGGCCAATACCACTGGCCTGCGCGTGGAGAGCGGGGCGACCGGCAGCAACAGCGGCAATATCAGCATCAGCGACGGCGGCACCGGTATCGCGGTGAACAGCGCGGGCAGCACCTTCACCACCATCGCCAGCAACAGCGGCAACATCGACGTCAATGGCGGCAGCACCACCCGCCGTTCGCGTGGCGTCAGCGCCAGCGGTAGCCAGGCGGTGGCGAACCTCAACGGCGGTACGTTCACGCTCAACGGCAGTGGTGCCATCGGCGCCGAAGCGCTGGATGGTGCGCTGGTGAATATCGCCGCCGGATCGACGCCGATCTTTAACAATAGCGACCAGATCGCCTATCACGCTGCAGGCAACGGTTCGCGCATCCGCGCCGCCACCAGCGCGCTGGATGTCAGCACGCGTGGCTCGACCGGCTACCGCCTTGACGACGGCGCGGCACTGAGCTTTAGCACGCCGAACAGCCTGAGCGCCAGCGCCGCCAGCAGCACCGGCGTGATTGTCTCCGGCAGCGGCAGTAGCCTCAACAGCGCCAACCTCAATCTGACCGCCAGCGGCGAGGAGAGCACCGCCGTGCGCGTCGAGGGCGGCGCAGCGGCAACGCTCGACGGCAGCAGCACCATCACGCTCAGCGGCAACAACGCGGTGGGCGTGCTGGTGAATACCTTGCGCAGCGATCTCAGCAATGTGCTGGACGGCAGCGCTGCCGCCACCCGCGTCACCAGCAATGCCCGCATCAGCGGCGCTGGCAACGGTGCCGTGGGTTTCGACCTGACCAACGGCGCGGAACTCGAGAACAATGGCGCAGTGACGCTGACCGGCAGCAACAGCATCGGCATGCGCTCGCGCGCCGGCAGCACGCTGACCAACAATGGCGTGGTTAACATCAGCAGCGGCACCGGGTTAGATGTCGGCGGCAACGGCACCACGCTGGCACAGGGCGGCAGCATCAATGTCGATAACGGCGTGGCCGGCGTGCGCATCAGCGACGGCGCGCAACTGGCGCTGACCGGCAGCGATACGCTGATCACCACGCGCGGCACGGCGCATGGCATTTTGCTCGACAGCGGCGCGGCGGCGCTCAGCGCGCGCGACGCCACCATCAACGTACTGGGCAGCGGCAACGGCATCGAAAACCGCGCGGAGCTGGACAACGTTAGCCTGAGCAACCTGACGCTTAACGTCGGCGATGGCAACGGCATCCGCACTGCCGTCGCGTTCGATCCCGCCTCCACCGTGACCACCAATGTATCCGGCAGCGGTAACGGCCTGACTATCGCCAACGCCGATGGATCGACCACCGGCGGCGATCTGACGCTGGGTTCGGGTTACGTTTTCAATGTCACCGGCGCCGGCGGCACCGGGATTCGCGCCAACACCACGGGAAATATCTTCACCGCCGCCAGCGTCAATATCACTAATGCGGCAGGCGGTTCGGCGCTGGTCTCCAGCACCGCCGGCACCATCGTCAACCGCGGCACACTGCGCTCCAGCAGCCTGACGGCGCCGGTGGTCGATCTGCGCGGCGGCAAAACGGTATTCGAAAACCTTGGCACAATCGTAACCGCCACGGCGCAAAGCGTGGCGGTGGCGGGCAGTAACGCCGACGATGTGATTTTGCTGACCCAGGGTGACGTGCTGGGCGACATCAATCCTGGCGGCGGCAGCGACACGTTCCGCTGGACCGGCGGCACGCTCAACGGCAGCCTGACCATGGGCGCAGACAACAACAATATCGCCGAGGTCAGCGGCGTCGATCTCAGCACTACTTACCATCTCACCAGCGGCAACGGCACCGGTAACAGCCTGACCTTCGACCAGATTACGGCGCGCGGCGGCAGCTTCAGCGCGGATGACCTGAGTAAAGGCGTTAACCTCGGCAGCGGCTGGAGCATCATTAACTTCGCGGATAGCCGCTGGACGCTGACCGACAACCTGCAGCTGGCGCACAGCACCATCAACATTGATGGGCGCTCAACGCTGTACGCCGGTGACAACGTGCATCCCACACTGGCGGGCGGCACAGCGGATTCGCTGCAGGTGAATAACAGCGGTACGCTGGACCTCACCAATGGCGGCGGTTCGCCAGGTAATACGCTGGACATCAACGGCTCGCTGGCGTCGATGGGCGGTCAGGCGAATCTGGTGACGCGCCTCAATGACGGCGGCGCGCTGAGCAACCAGTTCACCGACCACATCAACGTCAGCGGTAACGCCAGCGGCACCACGCTGCTCAACGTCAGGCTGGATGCGGCAAGCAGTGCGGCGCTCACCGATCGCAACCGCAACGGCGGCATTGAGGGCAATGAAGGCATTTCGCTGGCGCAGGTGGGCGGCAACGCCGGCCAGAACAGCTTTGCGCTCAGGGATGGCTATCTCGGTGCCGGACCGTGGCAGTACCGGCTGTACAGCTTCGCGCCGGGCAGCAGCGATCCGGCGCAGCGCCTGCTGAGTGGCAGCGGCAACAATTACTGGGATTACCGGCTGGCAAACTACTACGTGTGCGAGGACAGCGACAGCTGCCAGCCAGCGCTGGTGACCAGCGGATTTGGTACGCCACAGCGCTACGATGCGCGTCCGGCGGTGGTACCGCAGGTGCCCTCGTACATTTCGGCACCGGTTGGCCTCGCCTATTACACCGCCGCGATTATTGATGACCTGCACAAGCGTCTCGGCGAACTGCGTCACGAGCAGACGCGCCCGGCGGGTAACGGCGGTGAGATGTTTCTGCGCTATATCGGCTCGAACCTGAAATACAAAAGCGACCGCAGCTTTAGCGATTACGGCTACGGGTTTGATCTCGATTACAGCGCGGTGCAGCTTGGCGGCAACCTGCTGCATCTCGACGGTGAGCAGGACAGCCTGCGCGGCGGCGTGGCCTACACGCGCGGCAATACGCGCATCCGTCCGCAGGCGGCAGACGGTTACAGCAGCACCAGCTTCGATAGCGACAGCCTGGCACTGTACGGCACCTGGCAGCGCCAGAGCGGCTTTTATCTCGACGGTGTGCTGTCGTTTGACTGGCATCGTGGTGAAACCGACATTGCGCGCCAGCAGCGCGAGGCAAAGCTGAAGGGCCACGGCTGGACCGCCTCGCTGGAGAGCGGTTATCCGTTTGAACTCGGCGAGGGCTACAAGCTGGAGCCGCAGGCGCAGCTGATGTACCTGAAACTGAACATGAATGATTTCACGGATGAGGACAATAACCAGGTGCGCTATGGCGATTGTCACCAGACAATTGGCCGTCTCGGCGCGCGTCTCGACCGCAGCTGGACCGATGACAGCAACCGCCAGTACACGCCTTATCTGCGCGCGAATTATTACAAAGGCTGGGGCGGCACGGCGCAGACATCGGTGTCGGCTGCCGATAACCCGGCGCTCGGCGCCAGCTTCAGCAGCGGTAATTTTGGCCAGATGTGGGAAGTGGGCGCTGGCGGCACGGTGACGCTGCAGCAGGATGTGTCGCTGTACGCCGAAGCGGATTACCGCAAGGAGATCGACGGTAACGGCGCCAGAGGCTGGCGTTACAACCTCGGCGTGCGCTGGCAGTTCTGACAGTATATGCACATGACGCGGCCGCCGTGAACGGCGACCCTACAAGAATGGGGCATGTTGCGGGATGCGCAGGGATGCGGTCGCCGTGAACGGCGACCCTACAAAATGGGGCATGCTGCGGGATGCGCAGGGATGCGTTCGCCGTGAACGGCGACCCTACGAGAATGGGCATGTTGCGGGATGTGCAGGGATGCGGTCGCCGTGAACGGTGACCCTACAAAATGGGGCATGCTGCGGGATGCGCAGGGATGCGGTCGCCGTGAACGGCGACCCTACAAGAATGGGGCATGCTGTGGGATGTGCAGGGATGCGGTGATGGCACGTTTTTCTGTAGGGTGCGCATTCATGCGCACCGCTGCCGACACTGCGTTCAGCCAAAGCTCGATCTCATTTACCCTAAATGATTTTTTATCGATCCCGCCCGCGGCCAGAACTGTGAAGCGCCGCGCACTCCGGCTTTATTAAGAACAAAAATTAAATAGCCGCGCTAAAGCCAGGCCATTGTGCTGCCGAAAAGGTAAAAAAGTATTATCGATTTCTCTTCAGCCTGCGTTTTGCAAGGACTCACACATGCGTAATAACCAGCCCATCACCCAGCGTGAATTCGTCTTCGACGATCGCGCCACGCTGATGTCGACCACCGATCTCAACAGCCACATCACCTACGCCAACGACGCCTTTATTGAGGTCAGCGGATTCAGCCCGGAGGAGGTCAACGGCCAGCCACACAACATGGTGCGTCATCCGGATATGCCGCCGGAAGCGTTCGCCGATATGTGGAGCACGCTGAAGCAGGGCGAACCCTGGACCGCGCTGGTCAAAAACCGGCGCAAGAATGGCGATCACTACTGGGTGCGCGCCAATGCCATTCCGGTGGTGCGCGAGGGCAAGCTGCAGGGCTATATGTCGGTACGCACCAAACCGTCGTCGGAGGAGGTCCGTCAGTGCGAGGCGCTGTACCGTGATTTTCGTGAAGGACGTGCCAAAGGGCGTCGCTTCCATAAAGGGCTGATTGTCGGCAGCGGCTGGCGGCGACTGACCTCAGTGCTGAAAACGCTGCCGCTGCGCTGGCGCATCCGCAGTACGCTGATCGCGCTGCTGCCGTTGTCGGTGCTGAGCGTCTGGCTGCTGGGCATGGCACCGCTGGCGATCGGCTGCTTCAGCGGCGGCATGGCCGGGCTGCTGCTGCTGGCCAGCCTGTGGCTGGAGCAGCAGATCTCGCGCCCGATGGAGCGCATGTGCCGCCAGGCGCTGAGCGTGGCCACCGGCGCCAGCCACAAAGTCGAGCACATCGATCGGGTGGATGAGATCGGCATGACGCAGCGCGCTATCGGCCAGCTGGGTCTGATGTTCCGCTGGCTGGTGGATGACGTCAGCGGCCAGGCGATCAATGTCCTGAGTGCCAGCGACGCCATCGCGCGCAGCAATGATGAACTGAGCCGTCGCACCGAGCAGGCGGCGGCGAACGTGCAGCAAACGGCGGCGACCATGAACGAAATGACCGCCACGGTCAAAAGCAATACAGAAACCGCCAGCGAAGTGAATACGCTGTCGGCCAGCACCAGCGCAGCGGCGATCAAAGGCGGTGAAGTGATGCAGGAGATGGTCGGCATGATGGCGGAAATTGCCGACAGCTCGAAGCGTATCGCCAACATCACCAGCGTGATCGACGGCATCGCTTTCCAGACTAATATTCTGGCGCTGAACGCGGCGGTGGAAGCGGCACGTGCCGGTGAGCAGGGTAAAGGCTTTGCGGTGGTAGCGGGCGAGGTGCGCAGTCTGGCACAGCGCAGCGCCAAAGCCGCCAGCGAGATCAAAAACCTGGTGGAAACCAGCGCCGGCCGCGTGCAGTCGGGCAGCGATCACGCCGATGCGGCCGGCCACACGATGCAGGCGATTGTCGATCAGGTGCAGAATGTCACCGCCCTGATCGCGCAAATCAGCGCGGCGACGGCCGAACAATCCATCGCGCTGAGCGAAGTCAGTAGCGCGGTGGAGGATCTCGACGACATCACCCATCAGAACGCGGCGCGCGTGGCGGAAGGCGCAGAAGCCTCCGGCCGAATGGCGCATCAGGCCAACCGGCTGGTTGAAGCGATCAGCGTGTTTCGCTAAGTTTCACGACGCTTCACGTCCGGCGCGCAGTGCGCCGGGCGGTGTGCCGACAATGCGTTTGAAGGCGCGACTGAAGGCGGCCAGTGAACCGTAACCGAGGTGGAACGCCACGCTCTCCACCGCTTCGCCATCGTTAACTATGCGCTCCACCGCCAGACGCATGCGCAGTTCGGTAAGGTAGCGCAGCGGCGTCATGCCGGTGGCGTTTTGAAAGCGCGCGGCAAACACCGAGCGTGAACTGCCGGATTCGCGCGCCAGCCGCTCCACCGTCCAGTTTTCGCCGGGCGCGCGGTGCATGGCCGCCATCGCCAGGCTGAGGCGCGGATCGCGCAGGGCCTGCACCAGCCCGCTGCCCTGACCACAGCCATTCTCCACCCAGCCCCGCACAATTTGCGCCGCCACCACATCGGCCAGCCGCGACAAAATGCCGGCAAAGCCCGCTTTGCGCTGACGTGTTTCACGCTCCATGGCATCCAGAATCGGCTGGATTTCCGGGTATTGCGCCAGCAGCGTGCTGACCAGCATCACGTCAGGCATGGTATGCACCAGCGGCTGCATGCCGCCCAGCTCAAACGCCATGCAAGCGCTGAATAAAATCACATCGCTGTCATCCGGGCAGGCATCCGCATCCGGCGCATCGTTGATGGCGCACACGCTGTCGCAAATGGGTTTGCTGTTAAACGTAGCGATCGGCACGCACACCGCATCTTCTCCGGAGATCAGCGCGTGCGGCTTACCGTGCGGAATCAGCAGCGCATCGCCCGCCTGCAGCGGATAGACGGTGCCGGAAGCGGAGCGAATCAGCAGCGAGCCGCGGCCAACAAAGTGCAGCTGCGCCTTGCCCGGCGCGTCATCATATTGCAGGCCAAACGGCGCATGCAGCGCGATGCGCTGATATTTGACGCCGTACAGGCGCATGCCCATCAGCAGTTCGCTGGTCAAATCTTCATAGCGGCTCATACAATCCAGACGAATTATCAAAAAACAAAGTTTCTGTATCATAGATCGTCTTGCGTCGTCTCTCTATGCTTACAGCCTGATATTTTGTGATGGGGATCGCAGATGAGTCTGGATACTGAAGTAGTGGAAACAAGCATTGCGGTAGAGAAACCCGCATGGGGCGCGGTGTTCGCCATGGCGTTTGGCGTCTTCGGCCTGATCACCGCAGAATTTCTGCCGGTGAGCTTGCTGACACCGATTGCCGACTCGCTGCGCGTCAGCGAAGGGCAGGCGGGCCAGACGGTCACGGTTACCGCGCTGGTGGCGCTGCTGACCAGCCTGGTGATTGGTAACGTCACGCGCCGCCTCGACCGCCGCCTGGTGATGCTGGCGTTCACGTTGCTGCTCATCGCCTCGGCGCTGCTGGTGGCGTTTGCCGAAAATCTGCCGATGATTTTACTGGCGCGCGTGCTGCTCGGCATGGCGATTGGCGGCTTCTGGACGCTGTCGACCGCCATTACCATGCGGCTGGTGCCCGCCGATCAGGTGCCGCGCGCGCTGTCGATTGTGTTCAGCGGTATTTCGCTGGCCACCATTATTGCCGCGCCGCTGGGCAGCTATCTTGGCGGGCTGATTGGCTGGCGTAACATCTTCCTGCTGACCGGTGTTTTGGGCGTGCTGGCGCTGTTCTGGCAGTTCTTCACCCTGCCGTCGATGCCGCCGGAGAACAAAGCGCGCAGCGGCGGCGTGCTGGACCTGCTGCGTCAGAGCGTGATGCGCTGGGGCATGCTGGCGGTGATCATGATGTTTACCGGCCATTTCGCCTTCTTTACCTATCTGCGTCCGTTCCTGGAAACCAGCGCGCAGCTGAATGTGAATCAGCTGTCGCTGGTGCTGCTGGCGTTCGGCGTGGCGAACTTCTTCGGCACCTCGCTGGCCGCGTGGCTGGTGACGCGCAGCGTGTCGCTGACGCTGACCGGCATGGCGCTGGTGATGAGCGTGACGGCGGTGCTGCTGGTAAGCTTTGGCCACGTCTCCTGGCTGGTGGCGAGCGGCGTCGCGCTGTGGGGGCTGGCGTTTGGTTCAATGCCGACTGGCTGGTCAACCTGGCTGTCGCGCGCGGTGCCGGACGACGCCGAATCGGGCGGTGGGCTGCTGGTGGCCACTATTCAGCTGGCGATCACCGCCGGTGCGGCAGCCGGTGGCTGGATGTTCGATCTGCAGGGCGCGGGCGGCGTATTCCTTGCCAGCGGCGTGCTGATGCTGCTGGCCGCCATCACCATCTTTACCCGCGTGCGGCATCACGGTTAAATCCGTTTACCGCCATCAGGCGCGCCGCGACACGCTTCAGGGTGTGTCGCGGCGCCGCTTTTGCCGCGTATGCCTGGTCTCACCAATCACAGCAATAAATCCTGCCTTTTAATCAAATCGTGGTTTTTTAACCCTTTGCGCACAGGTTGCGCTAAACGTGCTTTTAATAGTCAAAATATTCGAAAGACTTAGGCAAATCTCTGCGCTTTTTTTTGATCGGTTGCCGGCCTACTATATCTCTCATCAAGGCGATGTCGCCTTATTCAATCAAACATCATTAAGGACATGACCATGAAAATCATCAAAACTTTTGCTGCTGTTATTGCTCTCTCTGTTCTGCCATTTGCCAGCTTCGCGCAAAGCGTGACCGCTACCGCCTCTACGCTTGACGGTGCTGAAGCGCAAATCGCTGCTAAAGCGCAGGAACTTGGTGCTTCCTACAAAGTGACTGAAGCCAACTTCAACAACGGCGTTCACATGACCGCAGAACTGACCCAATAAGTTTGCCTTACCCTCTGTGCTGACAGGGTGCCTTCGGGCGCCCTGGCGGCGTTGCTAACGCCATAAAATCCTGTCCCTTTTCCGCATAAATGATTATTATTCGCAAAAACTAACATCCTTATCGGCTCGCCTCGGGCTGAATTTCTTATTGGTTGCAGTGTCGGGCTTTCATTTCACTGCCGCACGGCGGTGGTTTTGCTATGGAGAAGTTATGAAAGCGAATAAAACAATGCAGTGGGCGCTGCGTCCGCTACTGGTGGCCACGGCGTTGCTGTCCTGCAGCGCGCTGCAGGCGGCGGAAACGCAGCCGCTCAATCAGCCGATCGCCAAAGGCGCCTACGAACTGGCCTTCAGCAACAGCGACAACGCGCTGTTCCTCGCCACGGCGCAAAACGCCGGCAATCCGCAGGGCGGTACCGTGTACCGTCTCGATCCGCAGAATCTGGCGGTGAAGCAAACCATCAGCACTGAACTGAAGACCTTTGGTGCCGCCATCAATCAGCACACCAACGTGCTGTACTTTGGCAACACGGTCAACGGTGCGCTGACGGCAGTGGATGCCAGCAGCGGTAAGGTGATCAACACGCTGGTGCTGGATAGCCGCAAGCGCGGTGACACGGTTCGTCCGCTGCAGCCGCGTGAACTGGTCGCGGATGCGCTAACCAATCGCGTGTACATCACCGGTCTCGGAGCGCAAAGCGTGGTGTGGGTGGTGGATGGCAAAACGCTGCAGCTCATCAGCACTATCCCGAATACCGGCAAAATGGGCACCGGGCTGGCACTGGATGCCGCCGCGCAGAAACTGTATGTCACCAATGCCGATGGCGAGCTGGTCACCATCAATACCCGCCTGAACGCGATTGAAAAGCGCCAGAAAATTGACGGTGATAAAGAGCACTTTTTCCTGAATATTGCGCTGGATAGCAAAGGCCACCGCGCTTTCCTCAGCGATGCGAAGCAGCCGCAGGTGCTGGTGCTGGATACCCGGACACAGCAGGTGATTCAGCGTATTGAGGTACCGGAATCGCTGGCGGTGCTGTTCAATGCTGACCGTGACGAGCTGTATGTCACGCACCGTAAAGCCGGTGAGATCAGCATCATCGATGCCAGCAGCTATAAAGTGAAACGCACGGTGAAAGCGCCGGGCCTGCCGAACAGCCTGGCGCTCTCCGCCGATGGCAACACGCTGTTCGTCAGCATCAAGCAGCCGGGCTCACGCAGGGAACCGCCAAAAAACCCGGACAGCGTGTTACGCATCGCGCTGTAGGGCGTAATTATCCGAAACTCAGGGGCGACGTGTGTCGCCCTTTGCATTTCCGGCCTTGATCCCCCCTTTCCCGCCCGGCTTACGCTACCTTTAGGACGACAACACCTAAGGGGAGAGTGCAATGAGCCAGTTTTTTATGCATGAAAAAAACGATCTGGTGAACGAAGCGATCGAAGGCGTGTTACTCAGCACACCGTGGCACAATCTGACCCGTCTCGATCTGGGCGATGAGATTCGCGTGGTGGTGCGTTCGGACTGGGATAAAAGCAAAGTCGCACTGATTTCCGGCGGTGGCTCCGGCCATGAACCGGCGCACGCGGGCTTTGTCGGCAAAGGGATGCTGACCGCTGCGGTGTGCGGCGATATCTTCGCCTCGCCGAGCGTTGATGCGGTGCTGAACGCCATCGTTAACGTCACTGGTGAGGCGGGCTGTCTGCTGATTGTGAAGAACTACACCGGTGACCGCCTCAACTTTGGCCTCGCAGCGGAGAAGGCGAAAAATCTTGGTTACAAGGTGGAGCTGGTGATGGTGCAGGACGATATCGCGCTGCCGGAAAATCCGCAGCCGCGCGGCATTGCCGGCACCGTGCTGGTGCACAAAATCGCCGGCTACGCTGCGGAGCACGGCCAATCGCTCGACGAGGTTAAAGCGCTGGCGCAGCGCACCATCGACGCCACGTCCTCCATCGGCCTGGCGTTTGCCACCTGTCACATTCCGGGTGAAAAGCGCGACGATCGTGTGGCAGCCGGTCACAGCGAGCTGGGGATGGGCATTCACGGTGAGCCGGGCGTAATCACGCTGGACACGCAAAACAGCCGCAAAATTACCAGCATCATGACCGATCAGCTGGCGCAGGCGCTGCCCGACGGCAAACAGGCGCTGTTGATGATCAACAATCTCGGCGGCTTTTCCCAGCTGGAGCTGGCGCTGCTCACGCGCGAGGTACTGCAGTCGCCGCTGGCGGCACGCGTCACTCATTTAATTGGCCCGGCAACCCTGGTCAGCGCGCTGGATATGAAAGGGTTTTCGCTGACGCTGCTGGCGCTGGAAGAGGCGTTTTTCGAGGCGCTGCATGCGCCGGTGCAGGTGCTGGGCTGGACGCCGATGTACGACTTTGCGCCCATCAGCCTGCAGCGCGCTGAACGCATCGGCAGCGTGCTGGATTTCGATCCTTCTGATAACGCTGAAGTGGCGCAGGTGGTTGAGCGCGTGACGCAGACGCTGATCGATCTGGAGAGCGAGCTGAATGCGCTGGACGCCAAAGTCGGCGATGGCGATACTGGCTCGACCTTTGCCGCCGGCGCGAAGAAAATCCAGCGCGGCCTGCGTGAACAGCAGCTACCGCTGGATGAGTTGCCTACGCTGCTGGCGCTGGTAGGCGAACAGCTGGCGACGGTGATGGGCGGATCGAGCGGCGTGCTGATGTCGATTCTGTTTACTTCGGCCGGACAGCAGCTGGAGGAGGGCAGCACGCTGCCGCAGGCGCTGATGCACGGGCTGGAACGGATGAAGCACTACGGCGGCGCGCAGCCGGGACATCGCACCCTGGTGGATGCGCTACAGCCGGCACTGGAGGCGTTAGCGGCCGGAGAGTCGCTGGCTGCGGCGGCGGCCGCTGCGCAACAGGGTGCCGACGCGACGGCGCAGATGCAGAGTGCGAAGGCAGGTCGTTCGGCTTATCTCAATCAGCAGAGCCTGGATGGCGTGAAGGATCCGGGCGCGTACGCCATCGAGAGGGTGTTTGCGGTGCTGGCGGGCTGAGGATGGGGCGGATGGGTGCGGGGTTCGCCCTCACCCTAACCCTCTCCCGCGGGCGGGAGAGGGGACTGTCCGGAGTGATGTCGAAGTACAGTGCGGTTCTGCACCCGGCCCTCACCCTAATCCTCTCCCGCGGGCGGGAGAGGGAACTGTTCTGAGCGATGCCGGAGTACAGCGCGGTTCTGCACCCGGCCCTCACCCTAATCCTTTCCCGCGGGCGGGAGAGGGGACTGTCCGGAGCGATGTCGGCGTACAGCGCGCGCTCCTGCCCCTGAGCCTTTTCCGCTTACTCCGAGGCTTCGCGCAGCATCTCGTCGTGCGGAATATCCTGCAGAATCTGCTCGAAGCTGCGCAGACGTTTGTAGATCGACATCAGCGTAATCAGCGTGGACCACGAGGTGATCAGATACTGGAAGGAGGAGCGCACCTGGTCGAACACGTTGGTGATCTGGTTAAGCAGCCCCAGCGTGATGGTGCCCGCAACAATCGAAGGGAACAGCACGAACAGCCCGAACACATTGTCCACCTGCAGGTAGAGAATGCGCGTGATGTTGAAATAGAGGTAGTGGAAATAGAGGCGGAAATAGTTGTGACGCACGCGGCTGAACAGCTCCTGCACCGTGGGCGGTGCGGCGCGCTGCGGATCGTCCTCGCCGTACACCAGCTCTTTACGGTACGCGGCTTCCACCCGCTGATTGCGGAACTCCAGCCCCGGCAGTTTAATTCCCACCAGCGCCAGCAGCGCGGTACCAAACAGCGACCACAGCAGCGCGGCGATCACCAGCGCATAAGGGATATTGCCGAGAATCGGCACTTCCTTCACGTGGTGCGACAGCGTCACCAGCACCGGCAGAAACGCCACCAGCGTCATGATGGCCTGAATAAAGCTGATGCCCCAGTCCTGCAGCGTGCTGGCGAAGCGCATGGTGTCTTCCTGCACACGCTGTGCGGCCCCTTCCACCAGGCGCAGGCGCTGCCAGTTATGCATGTAGTAGTTGTTCATCGCGGTACGCCAGCGGAACACCCAGTGGCTGACGAAAAACGAGTTCATCACGCCGATCACCACCGCGATCAGCGCAATGCCGAGAAATGCCAGCACCTGCACATAGAACTGATTGATGCTCACCGAGCCAGCTTTGGTCAGCGCCTGCTGAATCATGTCGTAAAACGGACCATACCAGGCGTTAACGCCGACGCCTACCTGCACGCCAAACCAGGTGACAAAGATAATCAGTAACGATCCCCATACCGACCAGCGCTGCCACGGATGGTTGTCGATGATGCGCCACACCAGCGCAAAGGCGCCGCCCATGATCCAGTAGTAGGCATAAAACCACAGCTGGCTGGCGTGGATAAAGCGGCTGGCGTTGGTCGGCAGCGGCTGCTGCATCGCCGCCTGCAAAGCGGGAAAGCGCGCCGGAAAATCATTGAAAAAGCCAAACCAGGCAAAAATGGCAATCAGGCTCCAAATCGCGGCCGAGCTGAAAAACAGCGCCGGCCGCGGAAAATAGGACTTAAACATAGGCACTCCGCTGTTGTGTGTACTCTTTATACCGCTTCCGGCATTTATCTGTCTGTTGTCGGTTGTATCCGACGATGACAGCATCGCCGCATTTATGTAAAGCGGCAGAGTTAGTTGTTAAGTTTTTTGTGCTCATTTGTTTCGGGAAACTAAATTATTAACGGCGATGGTGTTACACTACTCTAACTGTTACCGGTAACAGTCTTGCTGTATCCCTTAAAACGCCAATAAAAATCATTACAACGCAACTACTTAACTTTCATGCCGCATTATATGCGGTAATGAGGCAATGTCATGTCAGAAGAAAAAAAGGGTCACACTCGCCGGGATTTCCTGCTGAGAACCATCACCCTGGCGCCGGCAATGGCGGTAGGCAGTACGGCGATGGGTGCACTGGTCGCGCCAATGGCCGCCGGTGCGGCAGCGTCGTCGGCAGCTGCGCCGCAGCAGGCGCGCGAGTATCAGCCGGTGTGGTTTACCGCCGAAGAGTTTGCCTTCATCAAAGCCGCCGTGGCGCGCCTGATCCCCAACGATGAACGTGGTCCTGGCGCGCTGGAAGCCGGCGTACCAGAGTTTATCGATCGCCAGATGAATACGCCGTATGCCACCGGCAGCAACTGGTATATGCAGGGACCGTTCAATCCGGATCTGCCAAAAGAGCTCGGCTATCAGCTGCCGCTGGTGCCGCAGCAGATCTACCGTCTCGGCCTGGCCGATGCCGATGGCTGGAGCAAACAGCAGCACGGCAAGGTATTTGCTGAGCTGACGCCCACGCAGCAGGACGCGCTGCTGAGCGCCTTCGAAAACGGCAGCGCGCAATTCCCGCAGGTGCCGGCCAAAATCTTCTTCGCCTTTCTGTTGCAAAACACCCGCGAGGGCTACTTCAGCGATCCGATCCACGGCGGCAATCAGGGCATGGTGGGCTGGAAGCTGATCGGCTTCCCAGGCGCACGCGCCGACTTTATGGATTGGGTAGAGCGCGGCGAACGTTATCCGTTCCCGTCAGTTGATATTCGCGGCGAGAGGGCGTAACCGTGGCAAATGCGTTAAAAAAAGTGGATGTGGCGATCGTCGGTTTCGGCTGGGCCGGGGCGATCATGGCGAAAGAGCTGACCGAGGCCGGTCTGCATGTGGTGGCGCTGGAGCGCGGGCCGCATCGCGATACCTATCCGGATGGATCCTATCCACAGTCGATTGATGAACTGACTTATAACATCCGCAAAAAGCTGTTCCAGGATCTGTCAAAAAGCACCGTAACTATCCGTCACGATGCCTCACAAACCGCCGTACCGTATCGTCAGCTGGCGGCATTCCTGCCGGGCACCGGCACCGGCGGCGCCGGCCTGCACTGGTCGGGCGTGCACTTCCGCGTCGACCCGGTCGAGCTGAATCTGCGCAGTCACTACGAGCAGCGTTACGGCAAAAACTTTATCCCGGAAGGCATGACCATTCAGGATTTCGGCGTCAGCTATGACGAGCTGGAACCGTTCTTCGATCAGGCGGAAAAAGTGTTCGGCACCTCCGGCAGCGCCTGGTCAATCAAGGGCAAAGTGGTGGGCAAAGAAAAAGGCGGCAACCCGTATGCGCCGGATCGCTCCAGCGACTTCCCGCTGCCCGCGCAGAAGCGCACCTGGTCGGCACAGCTGTTTGCCCAGGCGGCGGAGTCGGTGGGCTATCATCCTTACGATATGCCGTCGGCCAACACCTCCGGTCCTTACACCAATACTTACGGCGCGCAGATGGGGCCGTGCAACTTCTGCGGCTACTGCAGCGGCTACGCCTGCTACATGTACTCCAAAGCGTCGCCGAACGTTAACATTCTGCCCGCGCTGCGCCAGGAGCCGAAGTTTGAGCTGCGCAACAACGCGTATGTGCTGCGCGTCAATCTGACCGACGATAAAAAACGCGCGACCGGCGTCACCTATCTGGACGGTCAGGGACGTGAAGTGGAGCAGCCGGCGGATCTGGTGATCCTCTCCGCCTTCCAGTTCCACAACGTGCACCTGATGCTGCTGTCCGGCATCGGCAAGCCGTACAACCCTATCAGCAACGAGGGCGTGGTCGGCCGTAACTTTGCCTACCAGAACATCTCCACGCTGAAGGCGCTGTTTGATAAAAACACCACCACCAATCCGTTCATCGGTGCCGGTGGCGCCGGTGTGGCGGTGGATGATTACAACGCCGATAACTTTGACCATGGCCCGTACGGCTTTGTCGGCGGTTCACCGTTCTGGGTCAACCAGGCGGGCACTAAGCCGATTTCCGGCCTGCCGACGCCAACAGGCACGCCGAACTGGGGCAGCCAGTGGAAAGCGGCGGTGGCGGATACCTATAACCATCACGTGTCGATGGATGCGCACGGCGCGCACCAGTCGTATCGCGCTAACTACCTCGATCTCGATCCCAACTACAAAGATGCTTACGGCCAGCCGCTGCTGCGTATGACCTTTGACTGGCAGGACAACGACATCAAAATGGCGCAGTTCATGATCGGCAAGATGCGCAAAATCACTGAAGCGATGAATCCGAAGATGATCATTGGCGGCGCGAAAGGGCCGGGTGCCCATTTCGATGCCACCGTGTACCAGACCACGCACATGAGCGGCGGCGCCATCATGGGTGAAGATCCTAAAACCAGCGCGGTGAACCGCTATCTCCAGAGCTGGGATGTGCCTAACGTGTTTGTCGCCGGAGCTTCTGCCTTCCCGCAGGGACTGGGCTACAACCCGACCGGCATGGTGGCGGCGCTGAGCTACTGGTCCGCCAAAGCGATTCGTGAACAGTATCTGAAGAACCCCGGCCCGCTGGTACAGGCATAAGGAACATGGCGATGATCAAAAGTTTAACAGCCCTGTTGCTGGGCACCCTGTCATTCGCCGCGCTGGCGGAGGACACCGCCGCCGATGCGCTGGTGCAGCGCGGTGAGTATCTGGCGCGCGCCGGTGACTGCGTCGCTTGCCACAGCACCGCAGGCGGCAAACCGTTTGCCGGCGGCCTGCCGATGGCGACGCCGATTGGCACCATCTACTCCACCAATATCACGCCGGATAAGGCAACCGGCATTGGTGACTACAGCTATGACGACTTCCAGAAAGCGGTGCGTCATGGCGTGGCGAAAAACGGCGACACGCTCTATCCGGCGATGCCGTATCCGTCTTATGCGGTGGTCAGCGATGACGACATGAAGGCGCTGTATGCCTACTTCATGCACGGCGTGGCGCCGGTGGCGCAGGCTAACAAAGAGAGCGACATTCCGTGGCCGCTGTCGATGCGCTGGCCGCTGGCGATCTGGCGCGGCCTGTTTGCGCCAGATGTGAAGGCGTTCCAGCCGGCCGCGCAGGAAGATCCGGCGCTGGCACGCGGTCGCTATCTGGTGGAAGGATTGGGCCACTGCGGTGCCTGCCACACGCCGCGCAGCATCACTATGCAGGAGAAAGCGCTGAATAACGGTCAGGGCAACGATTACCTTGCCGGCAGCAGCGCGCCGATTGACGGCTGGACCGCCAGCAACCTGCGCGGTGACAACCGCGATGGCCTGGGGCGCTGGAGCGAAGCGGATCTGCAGCAGTTCCTGCGCTATGGCCGTAACGATCACACCGCGGCGTTTGGTGGCATGACCGAGGTAGTGCAGCACAGCCTGCAGTATCTCAGCGATGCGGATATCAGCGCGATTGCCCGTTACCTGAAATCGCTCGGCGCGAAAGATCCGTCTCAGGCGGTGTTCCGTGAGGATGACGCAGTGGCCCGTGCGCTGTGGAAAGGTGACGACAGCCAGCCGGGTGCCGGCGTGTATGTCGACAGCTGTGCGGCGTGTCATAAAACCGACGGCAGCGGCTATCAACGCTTCTATCCGGCACTGCGCGGGAATCCGGTGGTGATGGCAGAGGATCCGACGTCGCTGATTCACATCGTACTGGTTGGCGGCACGCTGCCGGGCGTGAAAGGCGCACCGACCGCGATCACTATGCCGGCGTTTGGCTGGCGTCTGAACGACAGCCAGGTGGCTGATGTGGTGAACTTTATCCGCAGCAGCTGGGGCAACGGCGTGCAGACCAAAGTCACGGCGAAACAGGTGGCGAAACTGCGCCAGGATGACAGCGTGCAGCCAAAACAGGGCAGCGCGGATATCCGGGTGCTGGAAAAGCAGTAAGCCTGTCTTAAGCATTTCCTTCAGGTCATGGCGCGGTTCATGGCCTGAAGGGTGCGAAAAATCCCACTAAAATTCATTATCTTAGATTTTCCTTTCAGACGTTTCTTGTAAGAGATTTCTCCCCCACGTTTAAAAATCCCTGCCGCTTATTAAGCGTTACTTTAACGATATTAACTCTGGCGAAAAGGATGACCATATGTCTGTAGGCTATTACGACCCGACCAAACCGGGGCAGGAGAACTACGTCAATTCACCTTATCAATACTGGAAAGGGGTGGTTGAAGATAAGAGCGTCAGCTATATCGAATTTGCCATTAACGGCCAGCTGTTTACTACGCAGGTAAACGCGGACGGCAGCTGGGAGTATCAGTTGCCGCTGCGGCTGGAAGAGGGGAGCCACAATCTCACCATCCGCTTTTTCGACCGGGCCGGCAACGCCGGGATTCCGTTCCAGACGCGGCTGGAAGTCGATCTCAGCCCGCCCGATATGCCGGCGATTATGCGCGTACTGGATGATCTCGGACCGGTGCAGGGCCCGGTTGGCAACAAAGGCTTCACCGATGATAAAACGCCAGCCATTTCCGGTTATGCCGAGCCGGACAGCATTGTCCGCCTGTACAGCAACGGCGTGCTGACTGGCAGCGTGCAGGCGGCGAAAAATGGTCAGTGGACCATCACGCCGGAACTGAGTAATGGTGAACAGCGCCTGTATGTCACCGCCACCGATAAATTCGGTCAGGTCAGTTTTGATTCCCCGGTCTATACGCTTTACGTCAATTCGCCGCGCATCGACAAGCCGCAGCTGCTGGAAGTGTTTGATAATGAAGGGGTGAACACCGGTGTGATCAAAGCCGGTAGCGAAAGCGACGATCGCAGCCCGCGCCTGAGCGGCAACGCGCCGCTGGACGCAGAAAACGTCATCATCTACGTCAACGGGGTACGCGTCGGCGTGGCACCGGTGATTGACGGGCAGTGGCGCTGGGAGAGCAACGTTGATCTGCTGGGCTACGGTGAAAACACCATTACTACCCGCGCGCAAAATAACCGTGGTGAGTTGAGCGATGCGAGCGAGCCGTTTACGTATACGGTGGTGCCCACCGCGCCGGTGAAGATTGAGTATGCGCTGGATAATTTTGGCCCGGCACAGGGCAAACTGGAAAACGGCGCGCTGACTGATGACTTCACCCCCACGCTCAAAGGCACGGCGGAAGCCAACAGTATCGTCTACGTGTATGCCACACGCGAAAACGGCAGCTGGTGGCTGAAAGGCAGCACCCAGGCGGATGCCTTTGGCCACTGGCAGGTGGAAATCGCCCGACTGGATGGCGGTGCCGGCCCGTATCACTTCCAGGCCAGTAACAGCCCGACGCGCGATCCCGCTGCGCCGCTGTTCGACCTGTATGTGTCAGATAACGGCACCCGCCTGAAGCCCACCATTGACGCGGCACACGATAATGTCGGGCCCGAGCAGGGCAAATTAATCAACGGCGCCACCACCGATGACATGGCACCGACGCTGCAGGGCAAAGCCGAAGCCAACAGCATGGTGTATATCCATGCGCGGCATATTGATGGCCACTGGGTGGTGTTAGGCAGCGTTAAGGCCGATGCCTGGGGCAACTGGATAACGGAAGTGCGCGCGCTGCGCGGGGGATACGGCACTTATGAGTTTCAGGCTGCCAAAACCCCCGATCGCGACACCAGCGCCGAGGTGTTCAGTCTCAACATGGTGCCGGAAAAACCCGGTATCGTTTCTGCCTGGGATAATTTTGGCGCGCAGACCGGCGTGCTGCATCAGGGCGATGTCACTGATGACCTGACGCCAACGCTGAAAGGCCATGCTGCAGCAAACAGCGTGGTTTATATCTATGCCCGTCACGTGAACGGGGTATGGGTGACGCTCGGCAGCGCCGTTGCGGATGCTCATGGTCACTGGCAAAGCGAAGTGCGCGCGTTACGCGGCGGCTTTGGCAAATATGAGTTCCAGGTCTCAGACAGCCCGGTGCGTGACGCCGCCGCCGACGTTTTCGACCTGACGATTATCTCCGGCAAGACGGAGATTATTTCTGCGTGGGATGACAGCGGACCAAAGCAGGGCCAGCTGAAAAGCGGTGATATCACCGATGATATGACGCCAACCCTGAAAGGCACGTCTGCACCCAATAAGGTGGTGTACATTTTCGGCTGCCATATTGAGGGCCACTGGGTATTAATGGACTCGGTCACAGCGGATGCTTCGGGTAACTGGAGCTACCAGTCTTACGATCGCTCGCCGTGGAAAGGACTGACGCAATTTCAGGTCAGTGATAGCGCCATTCGTGATGTGAATGCGCCAACCTTTCTGCTGGAGATCAATGTCGATCCGCCGAAGGTCGATCACAAGGGGCTAGTGTGGAATTTCAACGACGGTACCCAGCAGGGCTGGATCGCCAGCGGTCTGTATCACAAAAATGACAACATCGGGGTTAAGCGCTGGAGCGGAGGCAATTCCTCTTATGAGTTGGGTTCCATGACCAACGGTTCAAACACCAACGGGTTCAAAGGAGAAGTGGTTTATCGCTATATTCAGGTCGAAGCGGGTAAAACCTACCAGTTCGATTTTGATGGCTACCGTATTCCTGGCGGTAGCCTGAAACCAAAAATCGGTCTGGACGTTAATGGACAGAAAGTAATTCCTAATATGGGGCTGGATGCTGCCTGGAATCATTTCAGCGGACTGTATACCGCCAGCAAAACAGAGGTGGTTCGCGTGGCGGTAACCAATGAGGTTAATAACGGTAACGGCAACGATTTCGCTATCGATAACATCGGGGTTAAAGAAATCAGCCGGGTTCGTGGACAACCTGATCTGGTGAAAGACGCTAACGGTCATCCGCGCTATATCGATTTTAAAACCGGGGTCAGTTATACCATCGACGACAGTCTGAAAATGACGCTGATTAAAGGACCGAATATCGGCGGCGAGCAAAAAACGCTGAAGCATGGCGAAATCATTGTTGGCCGTGGCGGCCAGATGAAGCTGGATTTCGACGGCGTGGCGGAGAAAGTGGTGCTGAAATCGGATTATGTGCACAGCAAAGGCAATTACATCGATTTCTATGACACGCAAGGTAAATTGCTGCACAGCTATGAGCTGAAGGCGCATCCTGGCACCCTGCGAAGCGACATTGTCGAGTACCACGCCCCGGCCGGTAAGCTGATCGGATCAGCCGTGGTGCGCGTCAATCCGGCTGAAGTGGATTCGGTGAACAATCCGGGCGGCGTGCGCATCAGTGACGTTGAATGGGGCATGCATGATGATCATGTCGGTATCACCGCCTTTGATGTTCCTGCCGTCATCACCCTGGGCGATGAATTCGCCGTTTCCCTGAGCGATGTGCTGGCGCAGGGCAAGCAGGGCAGCACCATCGATATGACGGGTCACGGCAAAAACGTCCTGAGCGTAGCGGTTGACGATATCCTGCAGGTTGGAAGTCAGGATCTGTTCGTGAAAGACGGCAAAACCCAGCTGCTGATCAAAGGCGATGCGCAGGACGTGGTAAAACTGGATGACATCCTCGGCGACGGCGGTGACGTGGGCGATTGGGTGAAACAGCAGGGCAGCACCACGGTGGCTGGCGTGAAGTATCAGGTTTACAGCCACAGCGGTGTCGATGCCGACGTGCTGATCCAGGAAGGGGTGAAAACCGAACTGGTGTAAATCTGGCGGGGGCGGAAACGCCCTCAGAGGTTTGCACCAGGACGTAGCGGCGCGATTTATCGCGCGATGAATCGTGCCGCTCCAAAGGGTGCGCATTGCCGGGCTGAACCGGCCGCCGCCCACCTTGCGCCCGTCCGGTTTAAATGTTCTCCAGATCCAGCCCCCGCGTCTTCGGCCCGTAAATCCCGACCGACAGCATCACCATCAGCATGCTCAGCACGATAAACACGATCACGCCCTGACTGCCGGCATACTGCAGAATCAGGCCAATCAGAATACTGCTGAAAGCGGTCGACAGCCGGCTGAACGAATAGCAGAAGCCGACGGCGCGCGCACGAATGTGCGTCGGGAAGATCTCGGTCTGATAGGCGTGATAGCTGAAGGTCAGCCAGGCGTTGCTGTAGGTGATCAGGAAACCGCACACCACCATCAGCAGAGGATTGCTGGTCAGCGCGAACAGCGTGCCGAACACCACCGTCATCAGCGATGAAAAAACGATCTGCCATTTGTTTTCCAGCCGGTCGGCGTAGCGGCTGCAGATCAGCGAGCCGAGCGGATAGGCCAGCGTGATGAAAAAGGCGTACAGCAGGCTGTGGGTAACGGTGGCCCCCTTGCCAGACAGCAGCGCCGGCAGCCAGTTACCGAAGCCGAAGAAGCCAATTGCCTGGAAGAAGTTCATCACCACCAGCATCAGCGTACGCTGGCGATAAGCCGGTGCCCAGATTTCGCTAAAGCGCCCTTTTTTCGGCAGCTGTGCCGCCGCATCACGCTGAGAGAAATCGTCTCCCGGCGCGATGCCGCAGCGTTTTTCCATCTCGCTCAGCACCCGGTGCGCGTCCTGATGCCGCCCCTGCTGCGCCAGCCAGCGCGCCGACTCCGGCAGATTTTTCCGGATAAACCAGATCACCAGCGAGCACAGCGCACCGGCGATCACGACCCAGCGCCAGCCTTCGAGGCCGAGCAGGGTTTGCGGTACCAGCCACCAGGACATCAGCGCCACCGTCGGCACCGACAGGAACTGAATGAAAAAAGAGAAGGCAAACGCGCGGCTGCGCAGATGGGCCGGCACCCACTCCGACAGATAGGTATCGATGGTCACCAGCTCGACGCCCAGACCGATACCGACCAGGAAGCGGCACAGAATAATCATCTCCGCGCTGTGCTGGAACGCCATCAGCAGTGAGAACGCACCGTACCACGCCAGCGCGCACATAAAGGTCAGGCGACGGCCGAAGCGGTCGGCATAGGGCGTCAGCAGGCTGGCACCGACAAACAGGCCGAGAAAGGTCGCCGAGGCGAACGCCGCCTGATCGGCGATACCAAACACGCCAGCGGTGCCGGTGTGGAACACGCCTGCGGCGACCAGCCCGGCGCTGATGTAGCCGGTTTCAAACAGATCGTACAGCTCGAAGAAGCCGCCGAGCGCCAGCAGCGTAATAAAGCGCCACAGCCCGGCGGAAGAGGGCAGAGCGTCGATGCGCCCGGCCAGCGTCTGGCGTTCGGTCGCGATGCGATCGGTCGCCACCCCTGTCGAATAGGTGGTTGTCATTATGATTGTTACCTCGGTGTTTGCAGGATCCGCCCGGTGGTGGTTTCTCAGAAATCATTAACCGTTAGCAAGCGAAGAAATAGCAGAATAATCAATTCGTCCGGGGTTGCCGAGAGGCGCAGCGGTGACATTTTGGCAACGTGCGTTGCAGTTCACAGAAAGCGGTACGCCGTCCATGGCGCCAGGTCAGGGCAGATGCGGATAAACGCCCGGACCGATGGGCAGGCCCAGCAGATACCACACCAGCAGCAGCGCGATCCACGTCACAAAGAACACCAGCGGATACGGGAAGATCAGCACATAGTAGGTGCCGAGCTGCGCGTCTTTTTGATAGCGCTGCAGGAAACCGAGGAACAGCGGCAGAAACGGCGACATCGGCGCCAGCGGCAGCACGGCGGAATCGGCGATGCGGAAAATCATCTGGGCAAACGCCGGGTGAAAGCCGAGCAGCATAAACATCGGCACAAACACCGGCGCGAGGATCGACCAGATCGCCGAGCCGCTGGCGATAAACATGCACAGAAACGCCGAGAGGAACATCAGGCCGAGAAAGGCCGGCGCACCGCTGATGCCGGCGCTCTCCAGCATATCGGTCAGGCCGATGGCCATAAACTTGCCCATGTTGCTCCAGTTGAAGAACGCCACGAACTGCGACAGCGGAAACACCATGACGATAAAACCGGCCATGCTCTTCATCGGATCCACCAGCAGTCGGGGGATGTCGTCAGCGCGGCGAATCTGCTGCGTCACCGCGCCATAGGCAATCGCCACCACAAAGAAGAACAGGATGATGATCGGCACGATGCCCTGAATAAACGGCGAAGGGATAATGCCGCCGGTTTTCGGGTTGCGCAGCGGCGCATGCTCCGGCACCACCAGCAGTGCCATCACGCCGATGAACACCAGTGCGGCGAGACCGGCCGCCTTCAGGCCGCGATTCTCCTGCGCCGTCAGCGGTGGCAGGCGATCGTGGTGGCCGCTGTTCCAGACGGGCAGGCGCGGTTCGACAAATTTATCGGTCAGCAGCGCGCCGGCCACGGTCAGTACGATGACTGAGCTGGCCATAAAGAACCAGTTATCGATCACGCTGACGTGGACCGTGTCGCTGACCGCTTTGGCGGCCTCTGTACTGATGCCGGAGAGCAGTACGTCGGTGGTGACGATCAGCAGATTCGCGGTAAAACCCGACGCGACGCCGGCAATCGCCGCCAGCAGACCCGCCACCGGATGACGCCCGACGGCAAGGAAGATCAGCGCGCCGAGCGGCGGCATCACCACCAGTGCGGCGTCGGAAGAGATATGGCTGAAGAACGCGATAAACAGCACCATATAGCTGGCGTAGCGACGGCTGACGCGTGACGCCATCTTCACCATCAGCGACTGCAGCAGGCCGACTTTTTCCGCCAGCCCGGCCCCGATCACCAGCGCCAGAATGGAGCCCAGTGGGGTGAAACCGCTGAAGTTTTTGATGATGTTGGGCAGGATCCATTGAATGCCCGCCACGCTCAGCAGGTTATTGACCCGCACCAGTTCGCCATTGGCCGGATTTTTAACAGCTACATCAAGGCTGCTGAGAAGCGCGGTGGCGATCATCAGCACCACGATCAGGTAGACAAACAGTAAGAACGGGTTGGGCACTTTGTTGCCGACCCGCTCAATCCAGCTGAACAGCTTGCCGGGGCTGCGATTTTCGGTCATCACTTCCATCGGTAGATCCTCGTCATGTTGTATTTGCATGCCCGGAAGGGCTGTTATTTTTTATTTTTTTATTTACTGCTTCCGCATGTGTTGCGGAGTGACCTTTCACACCAGCCTGTAGCGGCGCAATTTATTGCGCGTCTTGTTAAACCCGCGCGATTAATCGCGCCGCTACGGGCCAGTGCGCTTCGCTTTATAATGTCGATGGCTGCACGCCGGCCGGAATTGGGCACACGTACGGCTGCTCACGGCGCACGCGGTCAAACTCTTCACGACAACGCGCCAGCGCGGCATCATCGTGCAACAGCGTCAGCGCGGTGGCGGCCAGCACTTTGGCGGCAAGGCACATCCCTCTGTGGGCAATCGGCGTGCGGCCCTGTGCCACCAGCTGCCAGGTGTGCAGCGGCGTGCCGAAGGCAAAGCAGGGGGCAAAACACTGCGCCGTCGGCGTTACCCAGCTCACATCCCCAACGTCGGTTGAGCCGTACAGCAGCTCGCGCGTGACCGCATACGGCGCTACCTCATCCATCAGCACTTTATCCCCCAGCGCCTCAGCCCAGGCGATACCCGCTTCGCCGCCGGTGCGCGCCGCATTCAGTCGCGCGTTACGCAGATCGTCTTTGCTCAGCGTGGCGCGGATCTCTGCAGCAAATGCCTGTTCCTGCTCGCTGTAGAGCGGCAGACCGAAATGGTGCAAATTACGTTCCATCACCGCTTCCAGCGCGCGGTTGGGCACATAGTTGGAGCAGGCTTTATCAAAACGTACCGTCATCTGCGTATCGGTCATCAGCGCCGCGCCTTTGGCGATGTTGATCACGCGCTGGTAGATATCCTGGGCCTGGTCGAGCTGCGGCGCGCGAATCAGGTACAGCACTTCGGCATCGGCCTGCACCACGTTGGGCGATACGCCGCCGGTTTGGGTGACCGCATAGTGCAGGCGCGCCTCCTGCACGATGTGCTCGCGCAGGAAATTTGCGCCGGTATTCATCAGCGTCACCGCGTCCAGCGCGCTGCGCCCGAGATGCGGCGAGTTAGCGGCATGCGCTGCCACGCCTTTGAAGTGAAACGCCGCCTGAATATTGGCGAGGGTGCTGAGGTTGAACATGCCGCTGAAGCCTTCCGGGTGCCAGGTCACGGCAGCATCGACATCATCAAACAGCCCCTCGCGCACCATAAAGGTTTTACCCGAGCCGCCCTCCTCGCCAGGGCAGCCGTAAAAGCGCAGCGTGCCGCGTCCGCCCTGTTCTGCCCACCAGGCTTTGATGGCGAAAGCGGCGGCCAGGCCGGCGGTACCGAGCAGGTTGTGGCCGCAGCCGTGACCATTGCCGTTTTCCACCAGCGGCTCAGGCGTGGCGCAGCCCGCCTGCTGGCTCAGGCCGGCCAACGCATCAAACTCGCCGAGGATGGCGATCACCGGCTGGCCGTGGCCGATTGAGGCGATAAACGCGGTGTCGAGACCGCCAACGCCGCGCTCGACCTCAAACCCCTCCTGGGCCAGCGCATCGGCCAGCAGCGCAGACGATTGCGTCTCTTCGAAACGGGTTTCCGGCACGTCCCAGATCGCATCGCTGAGGGCACTGAAGCGCGCCTGATGCTGGTCGATGTAGCGATCGATAAAGTCGTGTGCGCTCATCGGGCACCGCCGAATTGCGTCTGATTAAGCGCCAGCGTAGCCAGCATCTGCACGGCAGTGGCCATCACCGCTTCATCAAAGTCGAACCGCGCATTGTGATGGCCCGCCGCCAGCTCGCAGCCGAAGATGACGTAAGACGCCTGGCCGCCGCGCTGCTGCACGCGCTCCATCATATAGGTGGCATCTTCGGAACCGGCCGCCTGCTGTTTGCTGTCTATCACCGAACTGAACAGACCCAGCGCTTCGGCCTGCTGATGGATAAAACTGACCCACGCCGGGCTCGGCGTGCAGCTGCGTGCACCGCCCATCAGCGTGACCTCGTGCTCAACGCCGTACATCGCCGCGGCACCGGCAATCACGCGCAGCGCCTGCTGATAGATATCGTCATTAACCTGATTACTCGCGCCGCGCGTTTCCACCTTCATCAGCGCAACATCCGGCACTACGTTGCGTCCGCTGCCGGCCTGTAAGACACCAACGTTAACGCGCGCCACGCCGCCGCTGTGCTGCGGCAGAGTGTGCAGCGCCAGCGTAGCCTGCGCCGCCGCCAGCAGTGCGTTGCGTCCCTCTTCCGGTTTGCCACCGGCATGCGCGCCGACCCCGGTAAAACGCACGTCCAGTTTGGTCGTGGCGAGAAAGCTGTCGCTGCCGCAGACGATCTCGCCCGGCGGCACGCCGGTTCCAAGGTGAATGGCGGTGAACAGATCGACATCATCAAGCACGCCCGCGGCCACCATGGCTTTGGCACCGCGTACGCCTTCTTCCGCCGGCTGAAAAATGAGTTTTATGCGACCGCTCAGCTGGTGCTTCATCGCCATCAGCACGCCCGCCAGCGCCAGACCTATGGTGGTGTGACCGTCGTGGCCGCAGGCGTGCATCATGCCGGGATTACACGAGGCGAAGCCTTCGCGCGTCGGCAGGTGATCGGCGGCGGCGCTTTCCGTCTGGTCGAGCGCGTCCATATCAACACGAAAGCCCATCACCGGACCGGGACGGCCGGTGTCCAGCGTTGCCACCACGCCGCAGAAACCGCCGGAGAAGTGGGGCAGCCACTGTGGCAGCGCGCCCTGCTGCAGCGCACGCGCTTCCTGCTGCGCCAGCACTTCAGCAGACGGCAGACCCATGCGCGCATCGGCATCAATCACCTCACGGCCCAGCTGCAGCTGATAACCAAGACGATGCAGCTCTTCCGCCACCAGCGTGGCGGTGCGGAACTCCAGCCAGCCGGATTCAGCATACTGGTGCAGGTCGCGGCGCCATGTCTGCATCTGCGGTATCCGCGCGTTGACGAGGTCGGAAAGGGTGTTCATCGGCTGTTCCTTAGTGTTGGTTTTTTATGCATTCAACCGAATCTACACAATGGTATTAAGGCGCATAAGATGCGAATATCTTGTGACCGATAGACAACGGTTATCACCTAATCATGGCGGCCAATCTCAAACTTCATCAGCTGCGCGCCTTTGTTGACGTGGCCCGCCAGGGCAGTATTCGCGCTGCCAGCCGGCTGTCGGGCCTGTCACAGCCGGCGTTAACCAAAGCGATTCAGGAACTGGAGCTGGCGCTCGGCGCGCGCCTGTTCGAGCGTCGTCAGCAGGGCGTGATGCTGACCGATGTCGGTGAAACCTTTTTTCGTCATGCCTGTCTGGTGCTGGAGGAACTGCGCGTGGCGCAGGAGGATATCCAGCAGCGGCTCGGTCTGGCCGGTGGCAAAGTGAATATTGGGGTGGGCGGCAGCATTGCGCGTACCGTGATGCCGCAGGTGATAACCCAGTTTCATCGTGAATATCCACTGGTGAAAGTGCGTATCGTTGAGGGCCAGCTGGTGTCGATGGTGCATGAACTGCGTCAGGGCGCGCTGGATTTCACCATCAATACCTACGACCGGCATCACTTCGATCAGGAGCTAATTTTCGAGCGGCTGATGCAGCGCGAGTATCAGGTGGTGATGCGTAAAGGGCATCCGATGGCGCATGCGCGCTCGCTGGCCGAGTTGCAGCACTGCGACTGGACTATGCCGACACCGCAGGGCAGTTATTACCGACTGCTGCATGACCTGTTCGGTGAGCGCGGCATGGCACCCAAAATCGCGGTGACCTGCGAGACCTTTATGGCCTGCACCAGCCTGGTGGCGAAGAGTGATTTTGTCAGCATCATTTCGCGCGACGTGATTGAAGACCCTACGCACGGCGGGCAGCTGATCGCGCTGGATCTCGACGATCCGCTGCCGAAAGCCACCTTTTATCTGATTCAGCGTAAAGACACCGCGCTGACGCCGATGAGCGCTTACATGGCGCAGCTGTTTCGCCGCTACTGCCAGCCGTGACGGGCGAAAAACTGCATCGTCTACACTTTAGGTGTACGACACGCGTTTACGCACTCTCAACGGAGGTTACGATGCAGGTGAGTCCTTATTTATTTCTCTACGGTCGCTGTGAAGAAGCGATTGCCTTCTATCTGGAAGCCACCGGCGGCGAAATTCTGCAAAAAATGACGTTTGGCGATATGCCGGAGCAGGGCGAACAAGTGGGCGATCAGTCGGTGCCGCCGCTGCCGCCGGAAAAGATTATGCATGCGCATCTGCGCATTGGTCAGGGCGAGCTAATGCTGAGTGATGGCAATACCGCCCAGCCACCGGCGTCCGAACATGCCGGTTATGCGGTGAGCCTGGCCACGCCAGATGAAGCGGAGGGTAAAGCCTGGTTTGATAAGCTCTCTGCGGGCGGCAAAGTGACCACTGAATGGCAGAAAACTTTCTGGTCGAACGGCTTCGGGATGTTTATCGATAAGTTCGGCATCCCATGGCGCATCAACGTGGTGAAGCCACAGGCGTAACAGACTGGCGTGGCCGTGATGGTAAGCGGCCACGCCGGAAGCGGTTTAGAAGTTGTAACCCACCACCAGGTAGTAACCCCAGCCGGTTGATTTCACTTCAAACGGACCGTTGCCGAAGTTCAGCTCCTGGCCATCAGCCCACTGGCCGCCGTTGTGGAAGTAACGCGCCACGGTAGAGACATGCCAGTGATCGTAGTTCAGCGACAGAATGTGGCTGGAGGCAATTGAGTTGCTGGTGCGTGAGCGGTCAGACTTGTCACGCAGATCGGAGCCCCAGTCAAAGTTGGTGAAACCGATGTAGCTCAGCTTGCCGCCCCACAGGTCGGTAATCGGTACAAAGTATTTCACCTTGAAGCGATAACCATCCCAGCTGTTTTCGTTCGCCGCGCCGTAGTTTTCCCACTGGTATTTCGCGTACACGTTCAGTGACAGGCCGATATCGCTATGGGTATCAATGTCAGTACCCAGACCCATATACCAGGTGTTCTGACGGCTGTCGCTGTTGCGACCCATGTCGTAGATGTAGTTGTTAGCGAAGTACCACTCTTTGAACGGTCCGAACGCCAGGCTGGTGCCGGTCAGCTTATCAATGGAGAAGCGTGGCTCAATTTCCATGAACATCGGAGAACCGTGGTCAAAAATACCGTTGGCATTGCTGTTACCCACGCCAAAGAAGTTGGTCAGGTCAAGGTAGCCGTAGAAATCAAACCAGTCCTTTTTAGTAAAGGCTTCGTATTCGAGATACACATCATTGTTGAACTGGGGTCCGAAGCGGGTGTGATAACTGCCTACCACGTTCACGCTCTGATGCCACCAGTCAGAAAGGTACTGCGGATCGCTTTCCGCCGCCTGTGCGGCGCCGGTCCAGCTACTGGCCAGTAAGGCCCCTGCTATCAACGTTTTAAATTTCATTATTTTTTAACCACTTACTCGTGATCGCCGCGCAAATGCTGCGATCTGGTGAAATCGATCCCAGGGGATGGGCAGTGTGCTGTTGTCGCCGGTCTGACGCGCCGGATTTTCAGGCCCGCGTAATGTGCCTGTAACAGAGCGATAGAAAATAGATTTTGATCACGTTTGTCAAAAAGTGTTGCATTTCGATTCAGTAAATATGTGAGCTTGATCACATAAAGGTCGTGTAACGAACGGAACCCCGCAACCGTTTACGTTGTCGGGATACGCAGAGAACTGGCAGGAGAAGAAAATAACCGGCGCGGATTAACGCGCCGGAGGAGGAAAGACGTCAGGGAAGGGTAACGCGCACCTGCAGGCCACACACTTCACCCTGCGGGTTCAGGCAATTCGACAGAGCCACCTGCATCTGATGCTTTTGCGCCACGCTGCGCACGATCGACAATCCTAAGCCGCTGCCCTGCGCCTGGACATCCGGCGAGCGGGTAAAGCGATCGAAGGCGCGCTCGATAAACGACTCCGGCATGCCGGGGCCGTTATCGACAATATCCACTACCGTATGATGACCGACGCGATGCAGCAGCACATCCACCAGGCTGCCCTCCGGCGTGTGCAGCATGGCGTTGCCGATCAGGTTATCGAACAGGCTGCGCAGATCGGATCGGCTGGCGTGCAGACGATAGTGCGCGGTGCCGTTGAAGCCGATATCAATGCCGCGCTTGTCCGCCACCACCATCAGTTGCTCAATGCTCTCCTTCAGCAGGTCATCAAGCTCAATGGTCTCGACGCTGGCGACCACGGACTGATCCTCCTGGCGTGAGATATTCAGCAACTGCGTCACCAGATGGCGCGTGCGCGTGACGCCCGCTTCCAGCTGATCAAACTGGCGGCTGGCTTCGCCCGGCAGGATGTGCTGACGCAGGTTCTCCAGCTGTAACGTGACGGCGGTGACCGGCGTGCGCAGTTCATGCGCGGCATCCTCAAGGAACTGGCGCTGTGACGACCAGGCCGCGCGTAGTTTATCCAGTAGCGAGTTATAGGCATCGACCAGCGGCAGCACTTCGTCCGGCAGACCGTCCGGCGACACGCTGTGCGGATGCAGGGTTTCCTGCGCCGCAATCTGGCGCGACGCTACGCGCAGATCGCGCGTAATGGCCCGTACCACCAGCCAGATCACCAGCAGCGACAGCGGCATCATCAGGATGAGCGGAATGATGGCGGAGAGTACGCGTTTCACCATCAGGCTCTTCATGTAGCCGACGTTGTGCAGCACCTGAATATTGCCGATCTCGCTGCCCAGCTCGCCGGGTCGGGTGTAAACGCGCCACTGACAGTCATCGCCGCAGTCGCCAACTTTTAAATCTGACCAGCCTTTTTTGCTCTGCAGGGGCGCGTGCAGCGCCGGCCAGGAACTGGCGCGCAGGTGATTATTGGTGTCCCAGAGCTGAACGATATAGGTACTTTTCAGCTTCTCCTGCTGCATCACCATCGGCATCAGTGCCGGCATGCGCTGGCTGCTTGACCAGGCATCGGCAATTTTAGCGAGCTGGTCGTCCTTCATGGTGCCCATCATGTCGCCATAGCAGTGGTAGAAATACCAGGTGACACCGCCGATCATCGCCAGATGCAGCAGCACCAGCGTGGCCAGCAGTTTGTTGCGCAGCGACCGCATAAACGTAAAGGATCTCATATTGCCGGCACCCGCCAGCCCAGACCGCGTACGTTGCGAATCACTTCGTTATCGAGTTTGCGCCGCATGCCGTGAATCAGCACGTCCACGGCGTTGCTGGTGACCTCTTCGCCCCAGCCGTAGATGCGGTTTTCTAACTGCTCACGCGACAGGATCGCCCCTGGGCGTTCCAGCAGCGCATAGAGCAGGGCGTATTCACGTGCGGTTAGCTGCTCGCGCTGGCCTTTGTACAGCACTTCACGCGTCATCATATCGAGCTGCACGTCGCCGTTGCCCAGCAGGGAGTCCGCCGCACCGTGGCGGCGTCGGGTGATGGCTCGCATACGCGCCAGAACCTCTTGCAGATCAAAGGGTTTGAGTAAGTAGTCATCGGCGCCGCTATCCAGACCCTGAATGCGCTGCTGCACGGTATCACGCGCGGTCAGCACCAGCACCGGCGTCATGTCACCGCGCGTGCGCGCACGGCGCAGCACATTGATGCCATCTTCACGCGGTAAACCGAGATCGAGCAGGACGCAGGTATAACCGCCTTCCTGCCAGGCGTTGCTGGCAAATACGCCGTCACGCACCCAGTCCACCGACCAGCCGGCGGCCTCCAGCGCCTGCTGCAGGTTGGCGCCGATCATTTCATCATCTTCTACCAGCAGCACACGCATGATGCCCTCCTGAATAACTTGTCGCAGTGTAGCGCCCGATAATTAGCGCAGAATTAACCTGGCGCGCTGTTTCGTCGGGAAAGCCGTTTTTTGCTTGCTAATTCTGCGCTAATTTTCTGCTAATTAAGGGATAAATTTAACGCGCTACAGTGACGTCACTGGACATTTTACCGACGCCGGAGGAAGTCATGAATCAGCGCGAATTTATCCGTAGTTTGCTGGAGTGGATTGAAAAAAACTTAGGGCACGATCTGCATCTGGATGAAGTAGCACGCCGCTCGGGGTATTCCCGCTGGCATCTGCAACGTCTGTTCCGTCAGCACACCGGTTTTTCACTGGCAGAATACATTCGCCAGCGCCGGCTGACTGAGTCAGCGCTCACGCTGATCAACAGTGATGAGGCGATTCTGCAGGTGGCGATGAGCTACGGCTTTGATACCCAACAGGCTTACACCCGCACCTTTAAAAATTATTTTCGCGTCACGCCAGGCCAGCTGCGGCGTCAGCGTCGCGTCGAGCCGGACCGCCTGCTGTTTCCGCTAGCGGTGGCGGTGTGACATCCCTCGCCCGATTTCCCGTGGCCGCTGCGTAACGGGAAATCGGGTGCGCATTCGCGTTTTTGCTTTTAAGCTGCGGTTCTCACTCTTTCGAATCAGCCAGAGAACATGGACAACAGCGATAATCTCACCGCCATGATGCTGTTTGCACGCGTCGTTGAGCGGCAAAGTTTCAGCGAAGCGGCCCGTACGCTGGGGGTATCAAAATCGCACGTCAGCCGCGAAATCGCCCGGCTGGAGGTGCGGCTGGGTATCAAACTGCTGCAGCGCACCACGCGCAAAGTGGCGCTGACCGAGCTGGGCCAGGCTTACTATCCGTTCTGCACCCGCATGCTGGAAGAGATGCATCGCGCCGACGCGTTTGTGCAGCAGGTGCATCAGCAGCCTGCCGGCAACGTGCGGCTGCAGGCGCCGATCACCTTCGGCTGCCAGTGCGTGGTGCCGACGCTGAATACCTTTATCCGCCGTCATATTCACATCAATGTCGATCTCGAACTGACCACCAGCGACGATCCGCAGCCCAGTGCGGACGTGGCGATTGTGATCCGCGCGCGTGCGCCGGAAGTCGCAAACTACCGCGAACTGAGCAGTATTGACTGGGGACTGTATGCGTCGCCAGCGTATCTGGCCGCGCATCCGGCCATCGATCATCCCGAACGTCTGATGCGCCACGATCTGCTGCTGTTTCACGGCCCGGCACACACGGCGGCATTGCCGTTTCGCCGTGATAAGCAGCGCCTGGCGCTGGATGTGCACAGCCGCTTTCGCGCGAATAACAGCATGGCGCTGCTCAATGCGGCCCTGGCCGGAACCGGCGTGGCGTATCTGCCGGCCTATATGACGCAGGAGGCGCTGGCGCGCGGCGAGATTCAGCAGGTGCTGCCGGAATGGCAGATGGACCGCCTGCACAGTTACCTGCTGCTGAAAGAGCAGCCGCAGCCCTCGTCACCGATCACCTTGCTCTGCGACGCGCTGATCACTGCGCTGGGTGCGTCGTGATTGTTGTTTTCTGGCAACAATAACGCGCTGGCTGGCAAATATCCGCTTCTCCCTGTTTTCTGTGTGCTACCGCTGATAGCCTGCTAAAAAAGCCAAAAACAGGGATATCACTATGTCGCACTCTTCTATCGCGTTAGCGCCTGAGCAGCAACACTGGCGGCGCAATTTGTGGGTTTGCGTGCTGGGCTCGTTCAGCACTATCGTCGCCATGACCCTGCTGCTGCCCTTTCTGCCCCTCTATGTGCAGCAACTGGGCGTGCAGGAACCGGCAGCGATTGCGCGCTGGTCAGGCGCCGCTTATGGTGCCACCTTTCTTAGCGCGGCGCTGACGGCACCGCTGTGGGGAAAACTGGCGGATCGCTATGGCCGCAAGCTGATGCTGATCCGCGCCAGCCTCGGAATGGCCGTCGCCATGTCGCTGATTGGTATGGCCACCGCGCCGTGGCAGCTGGTGGCGCTGCGCCTGCTGGCCGGTCTGCTCGGCGGCTATGCGTCGGGATCCACCATTCTGGTGGCGGCGCAAACGCCGAAAGCGCAGACCGGCTGGGCGCTGGGCGTGCTGTCCTCCGGCATCATGGCCGGTAATGTGGTCGGCCCGCTGCTGGGCGGCGTGCTGCCGCCGCTGATCGGTATCCGCCACACTTTCTGGCTCACCGGTGCGGTGATTTTTCTCGCGTTTCTCGCCACCACTTTTCTGCTGAAAGAAGCGCCACGTGCGGCGAAGAAAGCCGCAGCCGGGGAGGGGGATGAGCCGGAGGCGTCGATCAACCGGCCAGTGGTGCGGCTGATGTGGCTGTCGGGCATGCTGCTGATTTTTGCCAATATGTCGATTGAGCCGATTATCACGCTGTATATCGCGCAGTTTGTGCACGGCGATCACGCGGTGACGGTGACGGCCGGGCTGGTGATGGCGGCCGCCGCGCTGGGCAGCATTCTCTCCGCGCCGCGCCTTGGCCGGCTGGCCGACCGCATCGGACATGCGCGCGTGCTGATTTATGGCCTGCTGTTCTGCGCGCTGCTGCTGATTCCGCAGGCATTTATTAGCGCGGCATGGCAACTGGTGCTGCTGCGTTTCCTGATGGGGATGGCGCTGGGCGGCCTGATGCCCTGCGTGACGGCGTTGATTCGTCATAATGTGCCGCAGCGGCAGGTCGGGAAAATGCTGGGCTATGCGACCTCAGCCCAGTATGTCGGCCAGGTGAGCGGCCCGCTGTTCGGTGGCTTTATCGGCGGCGCGTTTGGTATGCGCCCGGTGTTTCTCGCCACCTGCGTGATTATGGCGCTGTGCGCGCTATTGAATGCGCGGGTGCTGCGTAAACCCTGATCGCCAGATCGACCGTAATGCCGACCGGCGTGAAAAAAAAAGCGGGCATTGCCCGCTTTTTTACTTCAGTGCGAAAAATTACTTCGCATCTGGCAGCGCATAGGCAATCACGTAATCGCCCAGCTTGGTACCAAACGAACCGTGACCACCGGCCGCGATGACAACGTACTGTTTGCCATTCACTTCATAGGTCATCGGCGTAGCCTGGCCACCCGCTGGCAGACGCGCCTGCCACAGCATCTCACCGGTGTTGGTATCGAACGCACGCAGGTAGTTATCTGCGGTCGCGCCGATGAAGAACACGTTACCGGCGGTGGTGATTGGGCCACCCAGCATTGGCATACCCATTTTGAACGGCAGCGGAACCGGTGCGCTATCGCGAACGGTACCGATACGTTTCTTCCACACGGTTTCGTTGGTCTTCAGGTCGATCGCTGAAACGTAACCCCAGGCCGGCTGTTTACACGGCAGACCAAACGGCGACAGGAACGGGTTCAGCTCGACGCCAAACGGCACACCGTACTGCGGCTGAATGCCGGTTTCGGTACCGGAACCGCCTTCTGCGCCCTGCGGTGGTTCAATCGGGTTGCCCGGACCGCGCGGAATCAGCTTAGACACAAACGGCAGCGCCATTGGGTTAGCGATGGCGATCTGACGATGTGGATCAACCGCGATGCCGCCCCACTCGAACATACCGAGGTTGCCCGGGAACACCAGCGTACCCTGCTCAGACGGCGGCGTGAACGGACCTTCGTAGCGCAGACGCTTGAAGATCACGCGGCACACCAGCTGGTCATACATCGTCGCGCCCCACATGTCCTTGTCCGTCAGGTTCTGCTTCGGACGGAAGGTCAGTTCGGAGTACGGCTGGGTCGGTGCCACGTGGTCACCTTTCGCCGCGCCCTGCGGTACCGGCGTCTCCGGTGCAGGCACGACCGGCTTACCGGTACGACGATCCAGCACAAAGATGTTACCGGTTTTCGCCGGGGCATAAATCACCGGTACGGTGTTGCCATCTTTGTCCGTGATATCGGCCAGCGTCGGCTGTGACGGCAGGTCCATATCCCACAGATCGTGGTGCACGGTCTGATACGACCACACCAGCTTACCGGTGGTGGCGTTCAGCGCCAGAACGCTGCTCGCGTAGCGCTCCTGCTCTGGTGTGCGGTTACCGCCCCAGATATCCGGGGTGGAAACGCCCATTGGCAGGTAAACGGTATCCAGTTTTGGATCGTATACCGCCGGCGCCCACGAGTTCGGCGAGTTCATGGTGAAGGTGTGTTCATCGGCCGGAATCGCGTTAGGATCTTTCGCGCCCGGGTCGAACACCCACAGCAGTTTACCGGTATTGACATCGAAGCCACGGATGGCACCAGACGGCTCACGGGTAGAGTAGTTATCGGTGACCGCACCAGCAATGACGATGGTGGTGTCAGTGATAACCGGCGGTGACGTAGGCTCATACTGGCCTGGCGTCTGTACCGGCTGCTTGTGCTGCAGATCCAGCTCACCGTTGTTACCAAAGGATGGGCAACGGGCACCGGTATCGGCATCCAGCGCGAACAGACGACCGTCGTTCACTGGCAGATAGATGCGGCGTGAGCACAGCGCAGGCTGGCTGTTGGCGGCATCGGCAGCAGCAGGCACTTCATGGTATGAAACACCGCGGCAGGTCACGTGCTGGAAGGTAGGATTCGGCTTCAGGCCCGGATCGAATTTCCACTTCTGCTTACCGGTCGTCGCATCCAGCGCAAACAGAATCTGGTGCGGCGAGCAAAGGTACAGCGTGTCGCGGATTTTAATCGGCGTCACTTCGTCAGTGATTTCACCCGGATCGTTGGCGGTTTTGAGATCGCCGGTCTGGAACTGCCAGGCAACCTGCAACTCTTTCACGTTGCTGGTGTTGATCTGCTTCAGCGGCGAGAAGCGAGTGCCCTGCTGGTCACGCGCGTAGGCTGGCCAGTCAGCATCGTTGATGTTACTCAGCGGCTGGGCCTGCGGAACGTTAGCGGCTTCCGGCAGATTGCCATTCAGCTCCTGCGGATCGTGGAATACTGCCCACGCCAGCACCAGTACGCTGGCTACCAGCGCAACGGCCATCGCACCCAGCGCACCTTTACCCGCATGATTCAGGCCGCGATACACAAACGGCAGAATCAGCCAGATACCGAAGATCACCAGCACGTCGGTACGTGGGGCCAGCGCCCAGAAGTCGAAGCCGACTTCCCATACGCCCCATACCAGAGTTGCCAGCAGCAACAGGGCATACAGCAGCAGTGCGGAACCGCTACGGCGCCACAGCAGGACAGCGGTGATCAGCATAATCACACCGCCAATAACGTAGTACCAGGAACCTCCAATGGCGGCTAACCAAACGCCGCCAATCAGCATAAATGCGCCCGTCAGCAGTGCAAACAGCACCGTCAGGAAGCGAATTACGCCAAAAGATGAGGAAGCTTTCCCCATAATATTGACCTCTTTCTTTGCCATAAAATCAAAGGAAACAACCGATTAGGCTGTATCCCGACATAGAGTACGAAGTGACTTAAGGTGTTCTGTCAGTGCTTTTCCGTTAAGCAGGATGATCCCTTTGCGTTAAATTTTATCTTAAAAACGTTAACAGGTTTGATTTTTTTAGCGCTTTGCTCTTTTTATCAGGCAGTGACACGACATTTTATGAGGATATTGCGCCATCCTGTCCGGCGTAATCGGGTGATAACGCCGACGCGCAGAATTTTGTGTAAACGTTTACCCCGGGAAGAGCGGATGACAGCTCCGCTGCGTTTGCCAGCCGCTTAGCTGTAAATGCAGGTAATCTTCGGCCGGTAATTGGAGCTGAGGCGTACGTAATATTACCTCTGCTTGTGTTTCCCGCAGCGAAGCGAGCAGAAAAGGAAAGCTGAACTTGAGATAATTTTCGCGGAAGAAGTCATCGCTCAGAACAATACCGCTGAAGGGAAAATCGGTAATATTTTTCCACTCGGTTCCCGGCGGCGCGAGATCGTAAAGCCAGAAGGAAAAACGAGACGCCACAGCGCGTAAGGCGGATCCTGCCTGACGTAAAGTGGCATAGTTGATCGCCAGCCTTACATTCTCATGTTGCAGGCTGGAATAATTATCCACGTCATGCAAAAAGGACATCACACTATTTCCCGCCAGTGGAATAATTATTAATCCCGCAGCATCCGCTGACTGATAATGTTGGGTAATTATCTCGCCTTCATGAAGTAATGCATCACGCTCCGGCACGCAATGCATTAAGGACGCTGAATAACATGCGCCGATAGGTGTGCCGTCGAAGCGACAGACACGCTCAGTGACATAAGGATGGTATGAATTGTTTTCCATTTATCTCTATGAATAAATTAATGAACGATAGCGTCTTAATTATTATAAGGACGGGAAGACTGCTGTGATTATCACAGGGGGCAATATAGATCGATTCGCCGGCAAAGATCACCTTTTTTAGCTGTTTCTGATAAAGAGATAAAAAGGATTCGCCAAGCATTAATTAACGCTTTACTGAATTATCTGGAATGATTCGGCTATTTTCAAAGTAAAACAATCAGTCTGCTAATATTCAGAACGCCATGTTTAACTGTTAATCCGGATAAGCACCTGTTTTTACAGCGCACATCCAGCCATTGCCTGCCCCGGTCAGTTATCGCACTCTATGGCGTGAAAAACATAAGGAAAGCCGATGGTGGCTTTTCACCAGGCCGGTGCCATGACGCCGGCCGGTTCTGCTTCAGGATGGGATAAAACTATGGGTTCACCGGTCACCGCAGCGGAAGATTCGCTGCTGCGACACAGGTCGTTCGTCGCCTTCTGGCTGGCGCGTACCTGTTCATCGTTTGGTTTTCAGATGTTCTCCGTGGCCGTCAGCTGGCAAATCTATGCGCTTACCCACAGTGCTATGGCGCTGGGCATGATCGGTCTGATGCAATTTTTACCTTCGGTATTGCTGGCGCTGCCGGCGGGTCACCTTGCGGATCAGTATGACCGTCGCCGCATCGTGCTGCTGGGGCAGCTGATTGAGTGGCTGGCGCTGCTCGGGCTGGTGGCGCTGACGCTGCTGCACTGGGCGGGCCGGATTGAAATCTGGGGACTGGTGTTCCTGATTTCGCTGGCCAAAGCGCTGGAGTGGCCGGCAATCACCTCAATGCTGCCAGCGCTGGTGCCGCCGCCTATTCTTGCGCGCGCCATGGCGGCCAGCTCAGTGGGCGGTCAGGCGGCGGTGATTGTTGGCCCGACGCTGGGCGGTTTGCTGTATGTGGCCGGACCGGAGGTGGTGTATGGCGTGTCGGCACTGTTCTATCTGCTGTCGATTGTGCTGGTCAGCCGTTTGCGCTACGAACGACCGCCGCAGACACGTATTCCGGCCAGCCTCAGCACCATGTTTGCCGGTGTCCGCTTCATCCGCGAGCGCAAAGATGTGCTTGGGGTGATCTCGCTCGATCTGTTTGCCGTGCTGCTGGGCGGCGCCACGGCGCTGCTGCCGATCTTCGCCCAGGATATTCTGCATACCGGTCCGTGGGGGCTGTGCATGCTGCGCGGTGCCCCGTCGGTCGGGGCGCTGCTGGTCGGGGTGTGGCTCAGCCGTCACAAGCTGGAAAAGCACGTGGGCATGATCATGTTTGGCTCGGTAGCCGGTTTTGGTCTGGCTACGCTGGTATTTGCGCTATCGACACAGCTGTGGCTCTCGCTGCTGGCGCTGGCGGCACTCGGCGGCTTCGATATGGTGAGCATGGTGATTCGCGGCGCGCTGGTACAGCTGGACACGCCGGATGAGATGCGCGGGCGCGTCAACGCGGTCAACGCCATCTTCATTAATACCTCTAACCAGCTGGGGGAGTTCGAGTCCGGCCTGTTGGCCGCATGGTTCGGTGCGGTGCCCGCAGCGGCGATTGGCGGTGTCGGCACCCTGGTGGTCGTGGCGCTGTGGATGGCGCTGTTCCCTCATCTGCGTAAACGGCAGAAACTGGAAAACGACAGTCTCGCCTGACGTTCGCGGCTGCCCGGCGCGGTAGCCGTGGCCGGGCACGCAGTCTGCCTCGCTATCTCACAGTTAAGTTTGATTATTATTAATCACATTTGACTGTTTGTGAGCATGATCAAACTAATTAAGCGCCAGTTAATCTATAAATTGCCCTGCCTGTGCGTAAATTTATTCATTTTTGAGTGAAGTAAATCATTTTGCACGGTGCGGGGTAGCCAGCGCAGCGACGCAACAACAATAATCATGGCCGCCTCATTAACGGTGCGTGTGAAGCCCGGCACGCACCACGACCCTACGTTATCAATGAGGCGAACATGAAACAGTTCTCTGCAGAAGGGATGGTGATTATTGTCGGGATTGTCATTGCTTACATCCTGTTCACCACCTGGCTGACCTGGCGGTTGCGCAGTAAAAACAGCGGCGACTTTATGGCGGGTTCAAACGTGATGCCAGCGTTTGTGGTCGGCGTGATGCTGATGTCTGAATACATTGGCGCCAAGTCAACCATCGGTACGGCTCAGGCGGCTTTTGAGGATGGCTTTGCCGCGTCCTGGTCGGTGATCGGTGCCGCTATCGGCTTTCCGCTGTTTGGTATTTTGCTGGTCAAACGCATCTACAACACCGGCAAAATTACCATTTCCGGCGCGATTGCCGAGCGCTATGGCAACTCCACCAAAAATATTATTTCCATCATCATGATCTACGCGCTGCTGCTGGTGAACGTCGGTAACTATGTCAGCGGTGCGGCGGCGATCTCTACGGTACTGAACCTTGATCTCACCACGGCGGCGGTGATCACTGCGCTGGTCAGCACTTTCTATTTTATGTTCGGCGGCATGAAAGGCATCGCCTGGGTGACGCTGCTGCACAGCGGCCTGAAATATATCGGTATTCTGGTCATTCTCGGCGTGGCGCTGCACATGACCGGCGGCGTTAGCCCGATGATCAAAGAGATGCCGCACTTTTACTGGACCTGGGACGGTAACGTGGGCGCCAGCACCATTTTTGCCTGGATGATTGGCACCATCGGGTCGATCTTCTGCACCCAGTTTGTGATTCAGGCTATCGCCTCGACCAAAAGTGCGGCGTCTGCGAAGCGCGCCACTTGGGTCGCCTTCTTCTTCTGTATGCCGATTGCCATCGCCATTGCGCTGATTGGCGTGGCGGCAAAGTATCTGCATCCGGAGATTAACAGCCTGTACGCGCTGCCGGTGTTCCTGCAGGACATGAGCCCGTGGCTGGCAGGGATTGTCACCACCTCGCTGGTGGCATCGATTTTTGTCAGCGTCAGCACCGTGGCGCTGGCCATCGCCTCACTGGTGGTGAAGGACTTTTATGTGCCGTACCGTAATCCGACGCCGGAACGCGAATTTCGCATGACGCGCTGGCTGTCACTGCTGATCGGTTTCGTGCCGCTGATCTTCGTGCTGTTCGTACCGGAAGTGCTGAAGCTGTCGTTCTTTACCCGCGCCATTCGCCTGTCAATTTCGGTGGTGGCGATCATCGCTTTCTACCTGCCGTTTTATAAAAGTACGCGCGGCGCGAACGCCGGCCTGATTGGTGCCTGCGTCATGACCTCGCTGTGGTATCTGCTGGGCGATCCGTTCGGCATCAACAATATGTACGTCGCGCTGGTCACACCGGCGGTGATCATGCTGATTGACCGCCTGATCCCGTCACGCCAGCCGCAGCGCAAAAATGCACCTGATTCATCAATGCAAAACAGTGGAGCCTGACATGACCGACTCAACCATTACCGTCGAACGTAACGGTAAGCTTCATCCGCACGCGCAGGACGCGCAGCAGCTCACGGCGATGCTGCCTTCGGTCTGTCCGCAGAACCACGCCGCTAATCTGCTGCCGTTACCGAACGGCGACCTGCTGTGCGTGTGGTTTGGCGGCACGCAGGAAGGCATCGCGGATATTTCGGTGTGGTGCTCGCGACTGGCGCAGGGCAGCGCGCAGTGGAGCGATCCTTTGCAGTTATCCGACGATCCGGCGCGGTCGGAACAGAATCCGGTGCTGTTTCTCGATCCCGAGGGCGTGCTGTGGCTGCTGTGGACCGCGCAGAAGTCCGGTAATCAGGACACGGCGATTGTGCGCTATCGCCAGTCACACGATTTGGGTCACAGCTGGAGTGCCATCGATACGCTGCTCGATCAGCCGGGCACGTTTATCCGCCAGCCGCTGGTGGTGCTGCCGAACGGCAACTGGCTGCTGCCGGTGTTCTATTGTCGCACCCAGCCGGGAGTGAAATGGGTGGGCAACGATGACATCAGTGCGGTAAAAATCTCCAGTGACAAAGGCCAGAGCTGGCGCGATGTGGCGGTGCCGGACAGCCTCGGCTGCGTGCACATGAACATTACGCTGCTGCAGGATGGCAGCCTGCTGGCGCTGTATCGCAGCCGCTGGGCTGATTATATCTACCAGAGCCGTTCGGACGACGGCGGTGAAAGCTGGAGCACGCCGCAGGCAACCGATCTGCCAAATAATAACTCATCGATTCAGGTGACTACGCTGCACAACGGCCATCTGGCGCTGGTGTTTAACGCCATGAGCGCACGTGATGCCAGCGAGCGTCGCCTGTCACTGTACGACGAAATCGAAGACGAAGATGAAGATGACGCGGCGGTGGCCGTGGCGGCGCAGCCGGTGGTTCAGGGCGCACGCACCGCCTTCTGGGGGGCTCCGCGCGCTCCGATGACGCTGGCTATTTCTGCCGATGGCGGAGTGAGCTGGCCTTGGCAGCGTAATCTGGATGAGGGGGATGGCTACTGCATGACCAACAATTCACAGCAGAAACTGAACCGTGAGTTCTCCTATCCCAGCATTAAGCAGAGCGCGGACGGCGCACTGCACATTGCCTACACCTATTTCCGCCAGGCCATCAAATACGTGCGCGTCGACGAACGCTGGGTGAGGGACAAAGCATGAGCCGCCACGCGCTGGTGACCGGTGTCAGTTCCGGCATTGGTGCGGCGATTGCCGATGAGCTGCTGACGCAGGGCTGGCAGGTTACCGGTTTTAGCCGTACGCCGGTGGAGAAACATCATCCGGCGTTTACCTCTGTCAGCGTCGACCTGTTTGACGCCGGTCAGCTGAAACGGGCTTTGGCCGGGCTGGCGAAGGTGGATGCGCTGGTGCACGCGGCAGGCATGATGCTGGCCGCGCCGCTGGGTGAGCTGGAGGAAGAGCAGGGGGCGCGGCTGTGGTATCTGCACGTGCAGGTGGCGCAAATCATGGCCAACACCTTGCTGCCGCAGATGGGCCACGGCGATCGTATTCTGCTGCTCGGCAGCCGCACGTCACGCGGCGCGGCGAATCGCAGCCAGTATGTCAGCACCAAGGCGGCGATGGTGGGCATGGCGCGCAGCTGGGCCGCCGAACTGGCTCCGCAGGGCATTACGGTCAACGTGATCGCCCCCGGTGCCACCGCCACGCCGATGCTGCTGCAGCCGGACCGCGCCAGCTCGCCGCCGAAACTGCCGCCTATCGGACGCTATATCCATCCCGAAGAGGTGGCAGCGCTGGCTGGCTTTGTGCTGTCGCCGGCTGCCGCTGCCATTACCGGACAGGAGCTGGTAATTTGCGGCGGCGCGTCGCTGTAGTTTTATTCTCCAGCGTGCTTCTCCCATCGTAAAAACAGGATGGGAGAGGCTGATTATGTCTCGTCTGCGAAAACTCCTGGCTTATCGTGCTACGCTTTCTTTGGGTTTACCAAAATGGTAATCTTTTACCGTTTTATGCTAAATCCAATTTTATTGTCTACATATTAAGTGGTTACGGAGTGTAGCGCTCCGCAGCAGAGAAGCGCGCAATGAATCATGATGTTCTTCAGGAAATAAACGCCGAACCACTTTTTCCGGTACAGAGCGATCAACATATTGTTTTTGGCGTTGACGGAAAGTTTAAAGCGCATGCGCTAATCACGATTCTGTCCATCATGAAACACGCCGGAGACCGCGTGTATCATTTCCATCTGATCTCTTCAGAACTGACACCGGCCGATAACCACCGGCTCGCCAGGCTTTTTCAGGGATCGCGCCACGGCGTGACGCTGCATCATCTGCCGGACCAGCTGTTTGCCACGCTGCCGGTCACCGAACTTTTTACCCGTGCAACCTACTACCGCTTTCTGGCACCGCTGATTTTGCCGCAGGCGGAAAAACTGCTCTATCTTGATGCCGATATGGTGTGCATTAATCCGCTCAATGAACTGTGGCAGATCCCGACCGGCCCTAAGGCGGTTGCGCTGGTGGTCGGTGAAATTGCCTCGCTGCAGCCGGTGCTGGCCAAGAATGCCGGCTTGCGCGGCGAGCGCTATTTTAACGCCGGCATGATGCTGATTGATGTGGGGCAATGGCGCGCTGACAATATCAGCGAACGCGCGTTTACTTTACTGTCCGAACACGGGCGAAACTTCCAGTATCTCGACCAGGATGCGTTGAATATTTTACTGGAAGATAAAGTGACCTTTGTTTCTCCTCGCTTCAATACCCTGACCATGCTGGCCCATGACGATCGTGGCTATACGCTCGACGTGCCGGCGGAAACCTGCCTGATTCATTATGCCGGTGCGGATAAGCCCTGGCAGGTATGGAATCAACAGTTTGTGGTTCACCATTATCGCGATATTTATCAGGATTCACCGCTGTCCACCATGGCGTTTGACCAGCCAGCCAATGCGCAGCAGGCAAAAAGAATGTATAAGTCGCTTTTTCGTCAAAAAAGATGGTGGCAGGCCATGCTGTGGCGCCTGAAACATATCAAGATGAGGTATTGTTAAGTGCAAGCTCACGCTTTTCGCCAGCTGATGACGGGAAAAAATATTTACCAGCTCTGTTTTGTGCTGCTGAGTATCGCGCTGGCGTCGTCACTGGTGGTTGAAGCCTTACCGCGCAAAATATTCTATTTTTCCAGTTATCTGGTGGCTCTGTATTTAGTAATTCTGGCGGTGAAAAAACAGTGGCTAACAGATAAAACGGCCATAACGGTAGCACTTCCGCTGCTGTTCATTGGGCTGGTCAGGCTCATCTGGGCAAAGATGTTTTCCCACGCTGAATTCAGTGATGTGGTGAATAACTACTTCCAGGGCGGTAAGCTGTTTATTATCGCGGCTTTTCTCAGCTATTTTATCGTCGCGTGGCGCCACTATCTTAGTCGTCCACTCCTGATAACCTGCAGCGCCATCTTATTTGTCGGGCTGCTGGTGACGTTAGGTTTCGCTATCAGTGAACACGCAAAAACGCTGACCCGCATCAGATTGCTGACCGACTCCGCCGGTACCGTCTCTTATCTGATTACCGCGCTGGCGCTCTGTACTTTGTATACCGGCCACCGGGTCATCACCCATCGCGGCGGACAAATGGTCTTATTCAGCGCGGTTTTTGTCGTGAATATGATGCTGATGATTCTGACCGAGTCACGCGCCGGCGTATTAACCCTGCCACTGATTTATCTGGCCTGGTTTTATTTTACCCACCGCTGGGCGGGTAAAATTTCGCTGGTGGTGTTAGCGCTGTTTATTATCGTGGGCGCTTTATTTATGCCGGGCAGCGTCTGGCAGCGCTTAGACAGCATCCACAATGAAGTCGATACTTATCAGACCAACAACAACACCTCGATTGGCGCCCGTTTCTCTATCTGGAAAGGCGGCTGGCACAGCGTTTCGTGGTCGCTGCTGGGGCAAAGTCCGGATCAGCGTACGGCAAAAGCGCGGGAATACATCACGCAGCATGAGCGCCACAATCCCGAAGCGTATAAAAACGTCATGTATCACCTGCACGATGATTTCCTTGAAACGCTTTCGCTGCAGGGGATCGCTGGCGCACTTTCCCTGCTGATTTTTTACCTCGTGCTGCTGATAGTAGCCGCACGCCGCGGCGTCGCCGGATTAACGCTGCTGCCGCTGTCAATTATCATCTTTGGACTGACCGACACGGTGTTAATTCAGAGTGGTTCGGTGCTGATCCTGGTGATGGCGATTATCATCAGCTATGCCATGATTCATCCGCCTGAGAAAGCATCGTCCTGATAAACCGGCGCTGGCATAGCGCCCGGTAGTTACAGCGGTTTGTTTAACTTCAGAGCCAGATATTTCTTTTTAAAGCTGGTTCTGATTTTACTATCGAAAAGAAAAGACAGCGGCCTGATTTTAGTGATCGCCTCAATAACCTGCTTTCTGTCGTCAGGATTATCCAGGGCTTTCCGATGTTTATGTGCAATATTAATCCAGTGGCAGGATAGCAGATTGCGATAGCGCTCCTGCAACACCTCATCCATATGCTGCGTTGCGCTCACTAGAAGTGAAATTTTGTGTTTATCCAGCTGGCTGGATAAGCTGCTGCCGCGTTTAAAATAGAGATAAGGGCTCTGGCGGCTATAAGCGATTGCATCACTGCTGACCAGGATTTCCGGGAAAAGCCAGGCGTCCTCGTAGCAGGTATAATCCGGGAAGGGATGTGCCAGCAGCATGGTGCGCTTAATAAACTGACCGATAAAGTGCGCCTGCAAATCGCGATGGATCAGGAATTTTTCAATGGCCTGATGCCGTGACAGTGTTTCCGCCTGCAGGCCCTGCCACGTGATGTGCTGAGGCCGGGATTCGTATACCTCATTAAGCGCCGTGAACAGTGCGTCGGGACGATGGCTTTTCAGGTAGCGGACAATATCGGTGAGGGCGTCGGCCAGCAACTGATCGTCGCCATCCAGCATCGTAATATATTCACCGCTGCACTGCTGAACGCCAAAATTACGCACCCGGCCAATGTTGCGGTAATCAATATTAAATACTTTCGCCTGCGGATGTCGCCGGGAAAAATCATCGAGTAACGCTGCTGTGTTGTCGACGGATGCGTCATTGATAAGAATAAATTCAATATACTGCTCAACACCATGACAGGCCTTTTCTAAACTCGCCAGCGTGTCAGGCAGAAATTTTTCACTGTTATGGGCCGTTAGCAACACACTGATTAAATAGTCAGGAACCATCATTTTTAAGTCAACATCTGAGGCAGGAATGCCGTCAAGCATACTACAAGTGGCAATTTGAGGGGAGGGCATTGACGCAGTGCAGCTCTGCGCCTGCTGCCACCGATCAGGCACATTTACGGCTGATACAATAATGCGTATGATTCTCATTCCTTTTTATGCTTCCTGCTCGCGCAGGTAACCCATCGGTCCTTACCGGAGACAGCAATGACTTCATCATTACGCCCGCGCGCCACCGCGCTGGTTCTGGCGCTGCTGGCAGCCATGAGCCTGAGCGCCTGTCAGGCGCCGGCTAAAAAATCAGTAGCGCCTGCCGCCGCGGCTAAGCCAGCGGCAGCGGAGAAGGTACAGCAGCGTGAACTGGGCGACGGCCTGTATGAAATGGCCTATGTGCCGGGCGATCCGGCTGCGCTGTATGTGGCCAGCGCGCAGGCGTTTAAAACCGTCAACGGTGGCGTGCTGTATCGCCTGGATGCCCGCACGCTGGCGACGCTGGGCGAAACCCATACCGATCTGAAAAACTTTGGCATGACGGCTTCACCGGACGGCAGCGTACTGTACATTACCAACACGCTGGACGGTGGCGTGACGAAAGTGGACGCCAGAAGCGGTAAAGTGCTGCAGCGCCTGCTGTTTGGCCTGAAAAACGACAAAGGCAATCCGGTTGGCGCGCGTGAAATCCTGCTGCATGACGGCCTGCTGTACATCGGTGCGATTGAGAATCCGGCGATGATTTGGGTGGTCGATGTGAATACGCTGCGGCTGAAAACCACCATCAAAAACGCCGGTAAGTGGGTGACAGGGTTGCTCTATTCGGCGTCAACCGACCGTATTTACGCGGCGAACGGCAGTGGCGAAGTGCTGGTGATCAATCCGCGCAGTCACAAAATTGAGCAGCGCTGGACGCCAGGCGATGGCAAAGAGTATCTGCTGTTAAATCTGGCGGAAGATGCCGCCAATGGCCGCCTGTACGTCACTGACAATTCTAAGGGCAAAACCACGCTGGTGTTCGATGAGCGCAGCGGTAAGGTGATCAAACGCCTGGATGTCGGCGATTCGCTTGGCATCAAATTCAATGCGAAGCGCAACGAGATTTACATCAGCCAGCGACTCGGCGGCAAAGTGCTGCAGCTGGACGCGACGACTTACGCAGTGAAAAATAGCTGGACGCTGCCGACCCACCCTAACAGCCTGCTGGTGTCGCCAGATGGTCAGACGCTGTACGTGACGGTGAAGCAGGGGCTCAATAAAGATCGCTCGCCGCAAGGGCCAGATAGCGTGGTGCGGATTACGCTGGATTAACCGCGCTGGATTTAATCGCGGCGCGAGAGATCGCGCCGCGGATAACCCGTGCTTAGCAACGGGTTACGTCATCCATTACGCCACGCCGTTCACCAGCAGTACGCGGTAGTTGGCGCCTTTCAGGCGATGCGCTTTGGCTTCCTGGTAGGCCGGGCTGAAGTACCAGGCTTTGGCGGCCTCGGCATCTTCAAACTGCAGCACCACCACGCCTTCAGCATCGCGCCCTTCCAGTACCTCCAGATCGCCGTAAAACGCCAGTGGCGTGATGTGGTGATCGCCACGCGCCGCGCCGGCTTTCTGCGAATAGGTGGCCAGCTCATCTTTATCCAGCGTTTCGTCTTTAATCATAACGACATATGCGGCCATTATTGTTCGCCTCGCGCCTGACGCTTGTCTTCAGTATTGGTATCAAAATCGCTCGCATCGTGCCGTTCCAGCAGCTGATCCTGCGGCTCGGCGCCAAATGCCCGATTCACTTTACGCCCGCGGATCACCGCCGGACGGTCGGCAATCTCTTTTGCCCAGCGCACCACATTTTTGTACGACTGCACATCGAGGAACTCGCCGCCGCCGTACTGGTTGTTCAGCACCAGATTGCCGTACCACGGCCAGGTTGCGATATCGGCAATGGTATATTCGTCGCCGGCGAGGAAACGGTGGTCCGCCAGCTGGCGATCCAGCACATCAAGCTGACGTTTGGCTTCCAGCGTGAAACGGTTAATGGCGTATTCAATTTTTTCTGGCGCGTAGTGATAGAAGTGGCCGAAACCGCCGCCAAGGTAGGGCGCGGATCCCTGCAGCCAGAACAGCCAGTTCAGGGTTTCCGTGCGGCCCGCTACGTCGGAGGGAATAAAGTGGCCGAATTTATCTGCCAGATAGAGCAGGATATTGCCGGATTCAAACACGCGCTGTGGCGGCGTGATCGAGTGGTCGCGCAGCGCCGGAATTTTTGAGTTGGGGTTAACCTCAACGAAGCCGCTGGAGAACTGATCGCCATCGCCGATGCGGATCAGCCAGGCGTCATACTCCGCTTCCTGCACGCCGAGCGCCAGCAGCTCTTCCAGCAGGATGGTCACTTTCTGGCCGTTTGGCGTCCCCAGCGAATAGAGCTGCAGCGGATGCTTACCGACCGGCAGCGTTTGCTCATGCGTCGGCCCGGCGGTTGGACGGTTAGTCTTCGCCCCGTTACCTTTGGCTTCCGGGTCCCAGGTCCAGACTTTCGCGGGCTGATACTGATTTTCCGACATAATGCGTTCGCCTTGTTGTGAGAAGATTTTTGCTGCTACTGAGTGTAGCAGCACGCTATCACGCCGATTTAACCGCGCTGGCGATAAAAGACAAAGTCGAATCAGGCAAAATTCTCTTGCGTAAACAGCATAAAGTCGACTTTGCCGGGCTGATAGGTCTCTGGTTGCTCACCCTCTTCCAGATGTCGCAGCAGCAGCGTCAGCGCCAGCTGTGCGTGACGCAGGGTGTTTTGATCGAGCGTCAGCGTCAGCACGCGTTTGGCCAGCAGCTCACTGGTGGTTTGGTAAAGTTCGTGCGTCACATACACCACCTTGCCGCACAGCCGGTGGCGCGCCAGCGCTTCGTGAATCTGCGTGTTGCCCATGCCGGTATTGTACAAGCCGACAATCTGCTGCGATGCGGCCAGCGTTTTCTCCAGCAGCCGGCTGATGCGCTCGCGCTCGTCCTGGCCTGCGATGATCTCCCGCAGCCGCAGATGCGGGAAGCGCTCCGCCAGCACCGCCTGAAATCCTTCGATGCGCAGACGGTGCGCGGCGTAATCGGCGCGACCGCTAACCAGCACTACGTCACCCGCCACGGGCAGCATGCTGCCGAGCATCAGCGCGGCAGTGCGTCCGGCCTTCAGCTGATCAACACCGACATGACACAGGCGCGGCGCTTCAGGCAGATCGGCCACCAGCGTGATGACCGGTACGCCACGCGCTTTACAGGCCTCAAGCGCCGCGTAAATCAGCGGATTTTCATGGGCGAAAACAATCAGCCCGTCCATCTTTTTGCTGCTGGCTTCGATATGCGCCGCCAGCTTTTCGGGCGCATGCTCCGGAATCAGCGTGCGGTGCAGCCGCAGGCGACGATAGCCGAGCTCATCTGCCAGCCGGGCAAAATCCTGCGCCAGCTGTTGAAAAAAGAAGGAACCGTTACCGCTCAGCAGCACTTCGATCTGCCACGCGTGGCGGTGTTCCTCCGGCAGGATGCGTTTCAAACCCGCTTCGCGCGCCGCCAGTAAAATTTTTTTCGTCATCGCGGGCGACACGCCGCCCCGGTCGTTCAGCACCCGATCCACCGTGGCGACGCCCACGCCCACCCGCTTAGCCAGTTCGGCCAGCGTCATTGTTTTCATCTGAGTGAATTCCATCAAAAACCGCGTTCAGACAGCCTGCCAGAAAGCGATATTTTGACAAGACCGACGATGCCGAAGTGTGAGCAACAGGAGCGTTATCATGCGCAGTGCGCAACGTTTTGCCTTGATTGGCTGTGGATTTATTGGCCAGGTGCATGCCGCAAACCTGGCGCGCCATCCCGGCGTTGAGCTGGCGCTGGTGTGCGATATAGACACCGCGCGCGCCGCCGCGCTGGCACAGCAGTTTGGGGCGCGGGCCGCCAGCGTGCCGCAGGCGCTGAGCAGTGAGGCCATTGATGCGGTGCTGATTGCCAGTGCGACGCCGACCCACGCCCCGCTACTGGAGCAGGCGGTGTTGGCGGGCAAAGCGGTGTACTGTGAAAAACCGATCGATTTGTCGCTGTCGCGCGCCCGGGAAGTAGTAGCCAGCATTTCCCCGCTGCAGGTGCCGGTGACGGTAGGGTTCAATCGGCGTTTTGATCGCAGCCATGCACAACTGAAAGCCCAGCTGCAGCAGGGCGTGATTGGGCGCAGCGAGCTTATCCAGATGGTGTGCCGCGCCTCTGAACTGCCGCCGCTGAGCTATCTGCAGGCGTCCGGCGGACAGATGCGCGACCAGGCCATCCACTTTTTCGATCTGCTGCGCTGGCTAACTGAGGATGAAGTGGTCACCGTGGGCGCGCTCGGTGCCGCGCTGGCGATGCCGGCGATCCGCGACATTGACGTCGATACCTCGGTGCTGATTATGCGCCTGCAGCAGGGTGCGCTGGCGCAGCTCGATAATGCCCGTCGTACCGCTTACGGTTATGACGAGCGCATCAGCGTGATGGGCAGCCTGGGCATGCTGGCGTCGGAAAGCCAGGCGGTGCGCGGTGCAACGCTGTATCAGGGGCAGCACATCCGCCAGCCGGGACTGTATGCGGACTGGTTCAGCCGGGTTCAGGAGACCTATTACAGCCATCTCGATGCGTTTGTGCGCCATCTGGGCGGCGAGAAAGTGGCTGGTCTGCCGGGGCTGATTGATGGGCTGCGCGCGCAGGCCATCGCGGAAGCGGCGCAGCTGTCGCTGACGCGCGGCGAGTTTGTGGAGGTGGAGTGGGTGACGGTTTGATGGGAAGTGGGCGATGGCGTTTACCCTCACCCCAACCCTCTCCCGCAGGCGGGAGAGGGGGCTGATAGTGCGTCCATCTGTCATTGGCGGGAGAGGGGGCTGATTGTGCGTCCATCTGTCATTGGCGGGAGAGGGGGCTGATTGTGCGTCCCTTTATCGCTGGCGGGAAAGGGGTTGATTGTGCGGGCGATTTACAGATTCAGCAGCTCGCGCTCAATCAGCTCGCGGGTTTCCACCGCCTGATACTTCATCTTCTCCGGATAGCCAAAAAGCGCGGCGGAGATAATCGACTCGCCGCCCACTTTATAGTGGCGGTTAGCGAAATCCATCTCGCGCAGCGCTTCGAACAGCGCGTCGAAATTCACCTCACCTTCGCCAACGGCCACGTGCTGGTGGATGGTGGCATCGACGCCCGGCGGGTTAACGATGTAGCGACAGTGTTTGGTGTGGTTCATGGTATCGGCAATCAGCATGTGCGACAGATCGTCGCCAGCGTAATGCAGCATACTCTTCACGTCGCCTTTGCCCTTGTCATAGTAGAACGTATGCGGTGCGCTATAGATGTATTTGACGTTGTCGCTGCGGAACGACTTGACGATATCGGCCGTTTCATTGCTCTCTTCGCAGAAATCCCACGGATGCGCCTGAATTTCCACGCGAATCCCCTCTCGCTCGAAAATCGGCAGCAGCTCGTCCATTGAGCGATAGAACATCTCTTCGCAGATTTCGGGCTCGTTCGGGTTACCGGAGAGCTCGGTATTGATCACCTGCACGCCCATCTCCACGGCAATCTCAATCATTCGCTTCCAGTTTTTCACCGCCGCCTGGCGCCGCAGCTCATCCGGTCCCGACCAGCGATAGACGGTGATAAACGAGGAGATTTCCAGTCCGGTAGCGTTGAGCGCATTTTTGTACTCGCGCATGATCTCCCGGCTGGCTTTTGGGTGTTTATAGAACGGATTGATCTGCGGATGCGGCGACTGTTCAATGTATTTATAACCCCACTCCGCGACCTGATGCACCATACGCGTGATGCCGAGATCGCGGATAACATCCACATCAAAAGCGATTTTCATTGTTGTTCTCCTGCGCGTTACGTTACCCACCACCGCAATCGGCGGCTGGTGTCGCGTCAACTATAAAAACAGCCCGGCACCGGCTCTAATGCTTTGCTGATGCATTTCCATCAGTGCCGGCGACACGCTGCGGCGATCGTTTGCCAAATAATTATTCTATTTGCGTGAGAAATGAAACGAATGAGGGTGTTTGTGCGACAGCGATCAAAAGAATGAGAGGATTTACTCATTAATTGAGAGGTAACGACCGGCTTATATGGCGTGAAAGCATAACGTCAGGCATTATTTTTGATAGTTTATTATCATTTAGGGGCTTAACGATGAGCAAAATTACCATGAGCGCGATTGCCGCCGCTGCCGGGGTGGGGATCGCCACCGTGGATCGGGTGCTCAATCGCCGCGCGCCGGTGCGGGCGCAAACCGAACAGAAAGTACTGGCAGCGGCGCATCGGCTGGGTTACCGCAGCAGCCACGCCCCGCTCAGTGCACAGAGCGACGGCGTGACGCTGCGTATGGGGTTTATCCTGCTGTCGGCTTCGTACTCTTTTTATCAAACGCTAACCGATGCGCTGCGCCAGCAGACGCAGCCATTTCATCCGGCCGGCAGCGAGCCGCTGTTTGTCTGGCACGAGATTGATGAGGTGGCAGCGGTGGTGGATTCGCTCTACCGGCTGGCTGAGCAGGTGGAGGCTATCGGCGTGGTGGCGCTGGATCATCCGCTGATCCGTCACGCGATAGCGCACGTTTCGCGTCAGGGCGTGCGCGTCTACGCGCTGTTTTCTGACTTCTCGCCCTGTGGGCATGCTGGCTATTTCGGCCTGGATAATCAGAAAGCCGGGCGTAGCGCGGGCTGGATCGCCAGCCATCTGCTGCATCAGCCGGGTCCGGCGGGCGTGCTGCTGGGGGATCACCGCTTTATCTGTCAGGAGAACTGCGAGAGTGGTTTTCGCTCGTATCTGCGCGAGCAGGACAGTGCGCGGCGCGTGCTGGAACCGCTCAAAACCCACGAATCGATTGCCGGTGGTTATCAGGCGACCCGCCAGCTGCTGGAGCAGCATGCCGATCTGGCGCTGATTTACGCGCCGTGCGGCGGTATAGAAGGGGTCGTTCAGGCGCTGCGTGAGCAGCCGCAGCGTAAGGTGGCGCTGATTTGTCACGGCCCGGTCAATGATGGCGACCTGGCGCTGATAGATGGCACCATCACGGTGATGCTGCGCCACCAGATCGCTGACATGGCACGACAGCTGGCGCAAACCGTGCAGCAACGTCACGCTGAGCGCAGCGATCATTTTTCTCAGGTCACCCTGCCGTTTGAGATCGTCATGCGGGAAAATGTCTGAGGCGTTGCGCAGTCACCCTTTGTTATCGCTCACCGGGCGACAGCCGCGCCCGCGCGCATGACGACAGCATTTGATAAAAAAATATCAAAAATTTGATAATTAAATTTATGATCGCTATCAAAGAATGAAAGTTCCATGATTGAGGTTGGTGAAATATCTATTTGATACTGACGCCAGCCCTCATCATAAGGAACCATCATGACCCTACACATTGCCAATGCGCCCTGCAGCTGGGGCGTAGACGATCCTGACAATCCTTTCCTGCCACCATGGCAAACGGTGCTGCGCGAGGCGGCCCAGGCCGGTTACCGCAGCATTGAACTCGGGCCGTGGCGCTATCTGCCGACCGATGCCGCCGAACTGCGCCAGCAGCTGGAAGCGCATCAGCTGTCGCTGGTGGCCGGCACCATTTTTGATGATTTGGTCAGCGAGGCGAATTTCCCGGCGATGGTTGAGCTGACGCACAACATCTGCCGCAACCTGTCGCAGGTGCCGTGCACGGCACGCACGCACGGTGATAACCGGCCCGCGCCCTATCTGGTGATTATCGATTTCGGCAACCCGCAGCGGGCGCAATTTGCCGGCCAGACGGAGAAAGCGCCACGTCTGGTACCTGCGGACTGGCAGCGCATGATGCAGCACATCACTCAGCTCAGTCACATCGCTTGGCATGACTACGGCGTGCGACCGGTGATTCATCCTCATGCCGGTGGCTGTATTGAGTTTGCTGATGAACTGGAGCAGCTGGTACAGGACATCCCGCACGAGGTCGCCGGACTGTGTCTCGATACCGGCCATCTTTTTTATTCCGGCATGGATCCGCAGACCTGGCTGCAACGCTACTGGTCGCGCATCGACTATCTGCATTTCAAAGACATTAATGCGGCCGTCTGGCGCGATGTGATTGCGCGCGGCGTCGACTTTTTTACTGCCTGTGCCGAGGGCGTGATGTGCCCGCTTGGCCAGGGCGCGATTGATTACCCGGCGCTGCGGGCGTTTCTCGCTGAACGTCACTACCAGGGCTGGATCACCATTGAGCAGGAGCGCGATCCGCGCAACGCCGCCACCAGTCTGCAGGACGTCACGGCCAGCCTGCATTACCTGCATTCCATCGGATTCTGAGGAGAACAGCATGATTAACGGGAGCAAAGTACTGGATCGCGCGCTGCGCTGGGGCATGGTGGGCGGCGGCGGCACCAGCCAGATCGGTTACATCCACCGTTCCGCTGCTTTACGCGACGGCAACTTCACCTTAGTGGCGGGTGCGTTTGATATTGATGCGGAGCGCGGACAAGCGTTTGGTCGCGCGCTGGGCGTGGCGGCCGAGCGCTGCTATAGCGATTACGAAACCCTGTTTAATGCGGAAGCCGCGCGTGCTGATGGCATTGAAGCCGTCTCCATCGCCACGCCGAACAATACGCACTTTGCTATCTGCCGCGCTGCGCTCAGCGCCGGGCTGCACGTGGTGTGTGAAAAACCGCTGTGTTTCACCTCCGCTGAAGCTGAGGAGCTGCAGCAACTGTGTAAAGCGCAGCAGAAGATCATCGGCGTGACCTACGGTTATGCCGGCCATCAGCTGATTCAGCAGGCGCGCACCATGATTGCTGACGGGCTGCTGGGTGAGATCCGCATTGTGAACATGCAGTTTGCTCACGGCTTTCATCACGAAGCGGTCGAATTACAGAATGCCAGCACCAAATGGCGCGTCGATCCGCGTTTTGTCGGCCCGAGCTATGTGCTGGGCGATCTGGCCACCCATCCGCTGTTTATCGCTGAAACCCTGTTGCCGCAGTTACAAATAAAACGCCTGCTGTGCAGCCGCCAGAGCTTTGTGGCCTCGCGTGCGCCGCTGGAAGATAACGCCTTTGTGATGATGGAATATGACAACGGCGCGGTCGGTACGCTATGGGCGTCAGCGGTGAACTGCGGATCGATGCACGGCCAGAAAATTCGCGTGGTGGGTGCCCGAGCCAGTCTGGAGTGGTGGGACGAACAGCCAAACCAGCTGCGCTATGAAGTACAGGGCGAGCCGGTGCAGATTCTTGAGCGCGGCATGGGTTATCTGCATGCCAGCGCGCTGGCCGATGACCGTATTGGTGGCGGCCATCCCGAAGGATTATTTGAAGCCTGGTCGAATCTCTATCGCCGTTTTGCGCTGGCGATGGACGCCACCGACCGCGGCGATCACGCCTTCCTGCAGGATTTCTGGTATCCGGACGTGCACGCCGGGCTGATGGGGGTACGCTGGGTGGAACAGTGTGTCAAATCGGCGGATGCCGGTGCGGTGTGGGTTGAGTGCTAATTAGCTGACGAAATTTAACCGGAGTGCGAGGCAGCGGGGCGGCATCCGTGCTTTATTGGGAGCCGCTGCGCATGCCTTCTGCAGTTGCTGCGGCGATCTGATCGATGGCGCGCTGTGCCTGTTCGCACTGGTGCAAAATAGTGAAGGCATGATGGTAAAGCATTTTCCCCGCTTCGGTAGGCGTTACGCCGCGTTTGGTGCGGATCAGTAACTGCTGATTCACTTCTCCCTCCAGCGTGGCAAGCTGCTGGCTTAGCGCCGGTTGCGCAATATGCAAACTTTCAGCGGCCTGCGTCAGGCTGCCCGCGTCGACGATTTTGATGAAATATTTAAGGCGACGAAGGTTCACGATTACTCCCTCTGGCGACACGATTCGGTGTATCAAAAACGTCCGGCACGATGAGATGCAGCAGACGCTGAGTTAAGGACAAAAGCCACGACGGCAGGCAGGTATTACGATTAACAGTTTTTTAACATCGACACGCGCAACGCGGCGTGACCGGTGGCGCAATTCGCTGGAAAGGTTTGGGCGCAATCGCAAAAGTGTGCGACGCGTCGCGCAAATGGGGGACTGGAAAGAGAGAAATAGCAGCGATACAGCTGCAAATTTTTAGCGCTAAGACCGGCAATGTAGCGAATCAATATGCCGACGCAGAAAAGCAAAAACCCAGCCATAAGGCTGGGTTTTCTGAATAGTGGTGCCCGGACGCGGAATCGAACCACGGACACGGGGATTTTCAATCCCCTGCTCTACCGACTGAGCTATCCGGGCAACGGGGCGCATTAAACCCTAATGGCTCACAGCCGTCAACGGGTTTCGTAAAAAAAGCGTAGCAATCGTGACTGATTGCCTGCTTTTCAGGCAGGGTGAACAAAAAGCCTACGCCAGCGCACCGTTTTGCCGGCACAGCGCGATGCTCAGCACATCTTCAGCCAGACGCCGCGCGGTAGAGACATCCTGCACGTTGCGCTTCACCAGCAGCTTACTCAGACAACCTTCGAGGATCAGCTCCATCTGATCGGCCACCATGCTGGGGTTGTCCAGCGCCAGGTCGACGAGGATTTCATGGGTGAACTGCCAGGAACTGCGCTTCTGCTGTTCGGCGAGCTGATGCACCGGCTGATCCGGCTGGGGATAGAAACTGCAGGCGGCAATAAACAGGCAGCCGGGAAAGCGGCCTTTACTGACGTGCTCTGCCAGCACGTCGTAACGCGCCAGCAGCTTTTGTGCCGCACTGAGGCGCTCATCCAGCTGCACCTGGCGGCGCCAGCTGTCGATCTGCTGGCCGTGAAAGCGCAGCGCGTCATACAGCAGGGCATCGCGATCGGGCCAGTAGCGCTCCAGCTGATCGCTGGCGAGGCCGCTTTCGCCAGCCAGCTGCAGCAGCGAGGTGGTCGCGGCCAGGCCGCTCTGTTCGAGCACATTCAGCGCATGCTCAAGGATCTGTTCGCGTTGCAAAAGACTCTCCTCCGGAATGCGGGCCCGAACGCGTGCGCCCGGGCAGTGTCGTGCAACCAGTTTCGTTTAACGCGGCAGATTGTGCAAATGGGCGCGGAAATCCGCGGCGTTAAGGAATCCGGTGACGCGTGAATCGGCAATCTCTTTGCCCTGCGCATCAAAGAACAGGATGGTCGGCAGGCCGAGCACCTGCAGATGCTGCAGCAGCGCGTTATCCTGCGCGTTGTTGGCTGTCACGTTAGCCTGCAGCAGCTGCACGTTGCTCAGGGCACTGCGCACGCCGTCATCGCTGAAGGTGTATTTTTCAAACTCTTTGCAGGCCACGCACCAGTCGGCATAGAGATCGACCATGGTGATACGGCCCTGCGCCTGCTGTAATGCGCTATCCAGCTGCTGGCTGCTGCTGATGCGCTGAAACGGCAGGTGCGCGACGCTTTGCGTACTGCTGCTGCCAAATGCCCAGTCCTGCAGCGGGCGCGCCACCACCAGCGCGGCCGCCAGCATGATGATCGGCAGCACGCGCGCTGTGCCGCGCGCGCTGAGACTCAGGCTGAACGCCCAGGCAAAAAACGCCACGCCGAGCAGACTCCACAGCCGCAGCCCCCAGATATCGCCCAGCACGCGCTCCAGCAGAAACACCGGCAGCGCCAGAATCACAAAGCCAAAACCCTCTTTCACACTCTGCATCCACGGACCGCTTTTCGGCAGCAGCCGGTTGCCGAACATCGTTACAGCAATCAGCGGCAGTCCCATGCCGAAAGCGTACAGCCACAGCGTGCCGGCACCGGCCCACAGATTACCGCTCTGCGCGATATACAGCAGGATAGCGCTGAGCGGCGCGGTGGTGCAGGGTGAGCAGATTAGCCCAGCCAGTGCGCCCATCATAAACACGCCCGCCAGCGAGCCGCCTTGCTGACGGTTGCTCCACAGCGTCAGACGCGTCTGGAGGCTGGCAGGCAGCTGCAGCGTGAACAGGCCAAACATCGACAGCGCCAGCAGCACAAACAGCACGGAGAGGCCGATCAATACGTAAGGATGCTGCAGCGCAGCCTGGAAACGCAGCCCCGCCGCTGCCACCACCATACCGAGCAGGGTGTAAGTCAGCGCCATGCCCTGCACGTAAACCAGTGCGAGGGCGAACAGCCGGCCCAGCGAGTAGCGGCGCTGGCCACCAAGAATGATGCCGGAGATCAGCGGATACATCGGCAGCACGCACGGCGTAAAGGCCACGCCGATGCCAATCAGCAGCGCCCACAGCGGCGAAAACGGCAGCGGCGTGCGGTGAGCGGCCGGTGATGCCGCGATTACCGGCGCGGCGCTATCGGCAGCAATCGCCGTCAGCGGCACCGAGCGGGTCTCCGGCGGATAGCAGAAACCGGCCGCGGCGCAGCCCTGATAGGTCACGCTGAGCGTTGCACCGGCATCGGCCTGGCGCAGGGTGATCGGCAGCTGTACGTCCTGCGGATAGATTTCGCTCTTACCGTAAAACTCATCTTCGTGCGGCTGGCCCGGCGGCAGCGTGACCGGCGCCAGCTGCGCGTGTTGCGCGCTGATGTGGAATTGCTGACGATAGAGGTAATAGCCGTCCTTCACTTTCCAGCTCAGCGTCAGCTGATGGCCCTGCTGGCTGAAATCAAAGCCAAAGGCCTGATCGACCGGCACAAAGCGGTTGTTGGTGGTGGGCGAGAACAGGCTGGCCTGCGCCGACAGGCAAAACAGCAGTGCCAGGCACAGGCTTAACAGGCGGGAAAATCGAGCAGCCATGACGAATTAATCAGCTCCGGTGGCGAATGAGCCGCGATAATAACACGGCTCATTCGCCACGAGGTTTTCAGGATGTAACCACGACGCTACAGAATCAGGCTGCCGAACAGGAAGCCAAACGCCACCGAGAAGGTAATTGCCAGTACGCCGGGAATGATAAACGAGTGGTTGAACACGTACTTACCAATGCGGGTCGAGCCGGTGTCATCCATCTCCACCGCGGCCAGCAGCGTCGGGTAGGTGGGCAGCACGAACAGCGCGGACACCGCGGCGAAGGAGGCGACCGCCGCCAGCGGCGACACGCCGAGCATCAGTGCGGCCGGCATCAGCGCTTTGGTGGTGGCCGCCTGCGAGTAGAGCAGCGTGGCAGCAAAGAACAGCACCAGCGCCAGCATCCACGGATAGCTCTGCAGCATGTCGCCGGCCAGCGTCTGGATGTCGCTGAGATGCGCTTTAACAAAGGTATCGCCCAGCCAGGCGACGCCCATTACGCAGATACAGGCGCTCATGCCGGATTTAAACGTGCTGGCACTGAGGATTTCACCGGTTTCCACTTTGCAAGTCAGGCAAATCAGCGTAGCAACCGTCAGCATAAACACCACAATGGCTTCGTTACGCGGCAGCACCGGATTGCTGATCAGGCCCACGCTGTCGCTGATTGCCGTCGCGTACAACACGACCGCCGCAATACCGATCAGGAACAGCAGCACCGCGCGTCTGGCACCCGGCTTGATGTGATAAACCTGCTCACCGCGCAGCGTCACTTCACCTTTCGCCAGGCGCGCCTGATAGACGTCATCTTCTTTGAGTTCTTTGCCGAGGAAGTTGGTGATCACGGCGGCAAAGAAAATGGCCAGCATGGTGGCAGGCAGCGCGACGCCGAGCAGCGCCAGATAACTGACGCCGCGCGGTTCAAGAATCGAGGCAAAAAATACCACTGCGGCCGAAAGCGGCGAGGCGGTGATGGCGATTTGCGACGCCACTACGGCTATCGACAGCGGGCGCGAAGGGCGTACGCCTTGCTCCTTAGCCACTTCCGCAATCACCGGCAGGGTGGAAAAGGCGGTATGACCGGTGCCCGCCAGCAGCGTCATCGCATAGGTCACCAGCGGCGCAAGGAACGTGACATAGCGCGGATGGCGGCGCAGCAGGCGTTCCGCCAGCCCGACCAGATAATCCATGCCGCCAGCCACCTGCATCGCGGCGATGGCCGCAATCACCGCCATAATGATCTCGATGACATCAAACGGGATCGCGCCGGGTTTCATGCCGCAAACCAGCGTCAGCACCAGCACGCCTAAACCGCCGGCAAAGCCAATGCCGATGCCGCCAAGGCGCGCACCCAGCCAGATCGCCAGCAGGACGATGAGCAATTCCACCACTACCATAGTTTCACTCCCTGAAGTGCCGCCACACGCAGCCACTTTAGTTATAGACGTCAAAATAAAAAAGCACGCCGTATTGTATACAGGCGTGCTTCAGACGACTTGATCCGGAACGGATTACTGTTCGTTTTCGTCGGTGTAACGCTTGGCTTTATATTCCGGGTGCATCAGGTTCTGGATGGAGAAAATATCGTCCAGCTCGGCTTCGGTCAGCAGACCGCGTTCCAGCACCACTTCGCGTACACTCTTACCGGTTTCAGCACAGATTTTCCCGACGATATCGCCGTTGTGATGGCCGATGTACGGGTTGAGGTAAGTGACGATACCGATGGAGTTGAACACGTAGGCTTCACAGACCGCTTTGTTGGCGGTGATGCCGTTAACGCATTTTTCCAGCAGGTTGTAGCAGGCGTTGGTCAGGATGCTGATCGACTCAAACAGCGCCTGGCCAATCACCGGTTCCATCACGTTGAGCTGCAGCTGACCGGCTTCAGAAGCCATGGTCACCGTGGTGTCGTTGCCAATCACTTTAAAGCACACCTGATTGACCACTTCCGGTACCACCGGGTTAACTTTCGCAGGCATGATCGAAGAACCGGCCTGCAGTTCCGGCAGGTTGATTTCGTTCAGGCCGGCGCGCGGACCGGATGACAGCAGGCGCAGGTCGTTACAGATTTTCGACAGTTTCACCGCCAGGCGCTTCAGCGCTGAATGCACCATGACGTAAGCGCCGCAGTCTGAGGTGGCTTCAATCAGATCTTCGGCGGGCACCACCGGCAGGTTGCTGACTTCCGCCAGGCGCTGTACCGCCAGCTGCTGGTAGCCGTCCGGCGTGTTGAGGCGGGTGCCGATCGCCGTGGCGCCGAGGTTAACCTCCAGCAGCAGTTCGGCGGTGCGCAGAATGCTGCGCGTCTCTTCGTTCAGCAGTACGTTGAACGCGTGGAACTCCTGACCGAGCGACATCGGCACCGCGTCCTGCAGCTGGGTGCGGCCCATCTTCAGGATGTTTTCAAACTCCACCGCTTTGCGCTGAAAACCTTCGCTCAGCTGGCCAATCGCGTCGAGCAGTTTGAGGATCGAGGCGTAAACCGCAATGCGGAAACCGGTAGGATAAGCGTCGTTAGTGGACTGACACTTATTCACGTGATCGTTCGGGTTGAGATACTGATATTCACCTTTCTGGTGACCCATCAGCTCCAGACCGATGTTAGCCAGCACCTCGTTGGTGTTCATGTTGACCGAGGTGCCCGCGCCGCCCTGATAGACATCAACCGGGAACTGGTCCATGCACTTACCGTTGTTCAGCACTTCATCACAGGCCTGAATGATAGTGTTGGCGATGTGGCGAGGGATGGTTTGCAGCTCTTTGTTGGCGAGCGCGGCGGCTTTTTTCACCATCACCATGCCGCGAACAAACTCAGGGATGTCGCTGATTTTACTGTTACTGATATAGAAGTTCTCAATCGCACGCAGAGTATGAACACCGTAATAGGCATCTGCCGGAACTTCACGCATGCCTAACAGGTCTTCTTCGATACGAATGTTGTTCGCCATGATTACCTTCTTATTATTGCTGCTGTGTTACTGCCGGGCATCCGGAATGGATGGGCGGCGAATAACGTGCAGGTGAAGCAATTATATTGTCGTGGAATACCAGTGCCGACATTTTATCCATCTTCGGGCTGGCGAGCACGATCATATTCTGTCACTGCAGAAATGCTTGTGCACAGATCACTTTACGGACATTTGCTGGCCCAGCGGTAATAACGATATGTGATGTACTTCGCAATTTTAAGTCAGTGGCATAAATTTAACAGTGGCGGTTGAATTTCCCCGGCCGCGTGCCCATCTCATACGTTATGGTCATGCTGACCCTTCAATTTTGCTGCCCCGCACGCTGCGTGGCGGCGCGACTCACAGGAGATATCGGTGCGCTGGTTACCGTTAGTGATTTTTTTTGTTCTGGCCTGGATTGAGATCTCAATTTTCATCCAGGTGGCGCACGCGCTCGGCGTGCTGCTGACCATGCTGCTGGTGATTTTTACCTCGTGCATTGGTGTGTCGCTGGTGAAAAATCAGGGCATGAAGAACTTTATGCTGATGCAGGAGAAGCTGGCGCGTAACGAGAGCCCGGCGGCGGAGATGATCAAAAGCGTGTCGCTGATCATCGCCGGTTTTCTGCTGCTGCTGCCGGGCTTCTTTACCGATTTCCTCGGCCTGCTGCTGTTGCTGCCGCCGGTGCAGAAGCACCTGACGCTGAAGCTGATGCCGCACCTGCGCGTATGGCGCGGCCCGGGGCAGGGCCCTGACAGCGGCGTCACCATGGACGGCGAGTTTGAGCGCAAAGATCAGGATCGTATCGGTCACGATAAAGATCGCTGAATGTAAGCGGGGCGGCGTAAGCCGCCCTTTTTGCTGTCTTTTTCGTCATCTGTTACGCAAACGAAAATTTTTTATTTTTTTGCCCTTGAAAGCCCCTTTTCTGCCCCTATCTCTCTCTCCACGAGGCCGGAACCCTCAAGCCCGGCGTTCAACCCAAAAATGAATGATTGGACTTCTCAAAGGAGAGCTATCAAATGAAAATTCGTCCGTTGCACGATCGCGTTATCGTCAAGCGTAAAGAAGTTGAAGCCAAATCTGCTGGCGGTATCGTTCTGACCGGCTCTGCAGCAGGCAAATCAACCCGCGGTGAAGTACTGGCTGTTGGCAATGGCCGCATCCTGGAAAACGGCGACGTGAAGCCGCTGGACGTGAAAGTGGGTGATCTGGTGATTTTCAGCGAAGGCTACGGTGCCAAGACTGAGAAAATCGACAACGAAGAAGTTCTGATCATCTCTGAAAGCGACATTCTGGCGATTGTTGAAGCGTAATTTACGCGTAATTCACTGAACGAAACGAATTTAAGGGATATTTGAAATGGCAGCTAAAGACGTAAAATTCGGTAATGACGCACGCGTAAAAATGCTGCGTGGCGTGAACGTACTGGCAGATGCAGTAAAAGTTACCCTGGGCCCGAAAGGCCGTAACGTGGTTCTGGATAAATCTTTTGGTGCACCGACCATCACTAAAGATGGTGTTTCTGTGGCACGTGAAATCGAGCTGGAAGACAAGTTCGAGAACATGGGTGCGCAGATGGTGAAAGAAGTCGCTTCTAAAGCTAACGACGCAGCAGGCGACGGCACCACCACCGCTACCGTTCTGGCACAGGCTATCGTCAACGAAGGCCTGAAAGCCGTCGCGGCGGGCATGAACCCAATGGATCTGAAGCGCGGTATCGATAAAGCCGTTGCCGCAGCCGTTGAAGAGCTGAAAACCCTGTCTGTACCATGCCAGGATTCCCGCGCTATCGCGCAGGTAGGTACCATTTCTGCCAACTCCGATGAAAGCGTCGGTACCCTGATCGCTCAGGCGATGGACAAAGTGGGTAAAGAAGGCGTGATCACCGTTGAAGAAGGTACCGGCCTGCAGGACGAGCTGGACGTGGTTGAAGGTATGCAGTTCGACCGTGGCTACCTGTCTCCGTACTTCATCAACAAGCCAGAAACCGGTGCAGTGGAGCTGGAAAGCCCATTCATCCTGCTGGCTGACAAGAAAATCTCTAACATCCGCGAAATGCTGCCAGTGCTGGAAGCTGTGGCGAAAGCCGGCAAACCACTGCTGATCATCGCAGAAGACGTGGAAGGCGAAGCGCTGGCTACGCTGGTGGTGAACACCATGCGCGGTATCGTGAAAGTGGCTGCGGTGAAAGCACCGGGCTTCGGCGACCGTCGTAAAGCGATGCTGCAGGATATTGCTATCCTGACCGGCGGTACCGTGATCTCTGAAGAGATCGGTATGGAGCTGGAAAAAGCGACGCTGGAAGACCTGGGTCAGGCAAAACGCGTGGTGATCAACAAAGACACCACCACCATCATCGATGGTGTGGGCGATCAGGGCGCCATCTCTGGCCGCGTGACGCAGATCCGTCAGCAGATCGAAGAAGCGACGTCTGACTACGACAAAGAGAAACTGCAGGAGCGCGTTGCTAAACTGGCAGGCGGTGTAGCCGTACTGAAAGTAGGCGCAGCGACTGAAGTTGAAATGAAAGAGAAGAAAGCACGCGTTGAAGATGCCCTGCACGCTACCCGTGCTGCGGTTGAAGAAGGCGTGGTTGCCGGTGGTGGTGTTGCGCTGGTGCGTGTTGCGGCGAAAATCGCAGCATCTGGCCTGAAAGGTCAGAACGAAGACCAGAACGTCGGTATCAAGGTTGCTCTGCGTGCGATGGAAGCGCCACTGCGTCAGATCGTTTCTAACGCCGGTGAAGAGCCATCTGTGGTTGCTAACAACGTGAAAGCCGGCGACGGTAACTACGGTTACAACGCACAGACCGAAGAGTACGGCAACATGATCGACTTCGGTATCCTGGATCCAACCAAAGTGACCCGTTCTGCGCTGCAGTACGCATCTTCTGTGGCCGGTCTGATGATCACCACCGAAGCGATGGTCACCGACCTGCCGAAAGGCGACGCACCTGACTTAGGTGCTGGCGCTGGCGGCATGGGCGGCATGGGCGGTATGGGCGGCATGATGTAATTGCCCTGAACGTCTGAGCTGTTGAGAAACCCCCGATCGGAAACGGTCGGGGGTTTTTCTTTTGCCGGCGAACAAGGTATAAGTAAGGGCGCAATACTTCGGCTTTGCGGGTTTAGGGCAATGAATGTTCAGAAAAAATGTGCGCTTTTCTGCTACGCTGCCGCCCGACACTGATGATAATAAATGGGGATTATAATGCGGATTAACCTCTCGCTCGGACTGGCAGTCGGTACCTTACTGCTGGCGGGCTGTAGCACCTCCAACCAACTGAGTGCCGCCGGCGAACGTGTCACCTTTGTTGATCAACAGCCAGGCAGCCAATGTCAGCTGCTGGGCAATGTTACCGGCTCGCAGAGCAACTGGCTGACCGGCTCAGGCGGTGAAGGCAGTTCACTGCGCGGTGCGGCCAACGACCTGCGTAACCGCGCAGCGGAGATGGGCGGCAACGTGATTTATGGTGCCACCAGCCCGACGCAGAACCTGCTGTCTGCCTTTGCCCCGCTCGACAGCAAAATGTCGGGTCAGGTGTATAAGTGCCCGTAATGGCAGAGCAGCAATAAAAAAGCCGCGAGAGCGGCTTTTTTGTTTTTGAGTACAGTTCCAGCACGGTCGCCATCAATGGCGACACTACGGTGATGGCGCCGCCACAGGAATACTGTAGGGTGCGCATTCAGGTACGACCGGGCACATGGGTAACAGATCAGACCGGGCACACAGGTAACACTTTTTGTGGTCAGTCGATCCGGATAATACGCTTTTCTGCCCGGTCATAATACGCAAGGATGAGCCTGTCGAAGAGGATGACGTCAATGCCGTCGTCCACTTCCAGGAACCGCACGTACTCGCCCCGTAACGCTGCGCTCAGGAAGGTCCGCCCGTTCAGCCTCAGGTCGCCTTTTTCACCGACTTTGTACAGCTTCGCCCCCTCCGGATAACCCACCTCCGGCACTTTTCCGTTCCATTTCCGCGGTGAAGGCGTCCATATTTTTGCGGGCGGCTGCTGCCCGTGTGCCTCATGCGGCTTTTCCTGATTGAACTCGTTCCGCCATCCGCTGCACCACGCCTGCTGCTCTGGCAGCGAGCCAAAGACGTCGTGATGGCTCATGGCGACCTTCAGCGACCGGTGCATCCGCTCGTGGCGGGCGTTCTGCCCCGGACAGCCCGGTGCGGTTCTTTCCGGCTGTATCCCCAGTTTTATCAGCCACACGCTCAGCTGCGTCAGCGCGAGGATGCCCGGCGCAACGAAGGGCGAGCCGTTGTCGGTGCGGATAACGTCGGGCAGCCCGCCTTCCAGGAAGGCCTTTTCCATGCAGCCGCGCACGAACACCGTGGTCTCCGACGTGCCCGGCTCGCAGGACAGCAGGTAGCGGCTGTGGTTATCGGTGAGCGTGAAGGGGCGGCACCAGCTGCCGTCTTTCAGGCGGAAGCGCCCTTTAAAATCAGCGCTCCAGACGTGGTTATTCCTCACGGGTGTCGTGAGACTGCGCAGGTTGCCCGGCGTTCGCTTACGCGGCGTCCGCGGCTGCACCATTCCCGCCGCCTTCAGCAGGTCGCCGATGGTGCTGGCGGCGGGCACGATGAAGTCAGCGCCGTTGCTGAGGAACCAGTGGCGGATTTTTTTTGGCCCCCAGTCGGGGTGCTGCTGGCGGAACTGAACAAGGCGCGCGGCGATGTCGGGGGCGATTTTATCGGGCTGGAGATGGCGGGCGCGGGAGAGATTTTCAAGCGAGGAGAGCTCGCCGGGGTTAAAGCGGCTGAGCCACTTGTAGCCGGTTTTGCGGCTGATGCCGTGGCGGTGACACAGCTGCGTCATGGATTCCCCGCCTGCCTGGCAGGCGAGGATGAATTCAAGGCGTTGCATGGTAACAGTCTCAGTCCAGGGCATAGTGAGTCTCCTCTGCTATGCCGTTTATAACTGTTACCCATGTGCCCGGTCTAAAGTGTTACCCATGTGGCCGGTTTGTACCTTCATGCGCAACGGGCAGCTGGCAGGGAACGTCACTCCTGACGCAGCTGCAGATCCAGCGGCGTTTTGCTCGGCTCACCACCAATTTCCCGCGCCAGCTTCGGCACCATATAGCCCGATACCATGGTCAGCAGTTGCCGCACCAGCGCGCGCGCCTGCTCATCCGGCACAAAGAAGTGCGCCGCCCCCTGCACCTTATCCAGCACATGTAAATAGTAGGGCAGGATGCCGGCATCAAACAGCGCATTGCTGAGCTGTGCCAGGGTCTGCGCATCGTCATTAACGCCGCGCAGCAGCACGCTCTGGTTCAGCAGGGTGACGCCGGCGCGCTTCAGCCTCTGCATGCGTTCGCGCAGCGCCTCGTCAATCTCCTGCGCGTGGTTGATGTGGCTGACCAGCAGCACCTGCAGACGCGTATCCGCCAGCAGCTGGCATAGCCCTTCGGTAATGCGCGCTGGGATCACTACCGGCAGCCGGCTGTGAATGCGCAGGCGTTTCAGGTGCGGAATGTTTTCCAGCGCGCCAATCAGCCACGCCAGCTCCTGATCTTTCGCCATCAGCGGATCGCCGCCGGAGAAGATGATCTCGTCCAGCTCGGGATGGGCGGCAATGTAATCAATCGCCGCCTGCCAGTTGCGCTTGTTGCCCTGATTATCCTGATAGGGGAAATGCCGGCGGAAGCAGTAGCGGCAGTTCACCGCGCAGCCGCCCTTGACCAGCAGCAGCGCGCGGTTTCTATACTTATGCAGTAAGCCCGGCACCACGCTGCTCTGCTCATCGAGCGGATCGGTGCTGTAGCCCGGCGCATCGGTAAACTCCTGACGGCTGGTCAGCACCTGCAGCAGCAGCGGGTCCTGCGCATTGCCGCGCTGCATGCGCTGAATAAAGGCGCGCGGTACGCGCAGGGCGAACAGACGGCGTGCCTCGCTCCCGGCTGCCAGATCCGCGTGGTTTTCGAGGGCTAAAAGTTGCAGTAATTCAGCAGGATCGGTGACAACATCAGCAAGTTGCTGCAACCAATCTTCTCTGACGGGGGGATTTAGGGTTACAATGTGTGCCATTTTTTTGGCTATTACCAGTTAATATCTACAGAGGGCCTTTATGGCGACTTATCTTAGCAACGATTTTCGTGCCGGTCTTAAAATCATGTTCGAAGGCGAACCGTATGCCATCGAATCCAGTGAATTCGTTAAGCCGGGTAAAGGCCAGGCGTTTGCACGTGTTAAAATGCGTCGTCTGCTGACCGGTTCACGCGTTGAGAAAACCTTCAAGTCTACCGACTCCGCCGAAGGCGCAGACGTGCGTGACATGACGCTGCAGTACTCCTACAACGATGGTGACTTCTTCTACTTCATGCACCCTGAAACCTTCGAACAGTATCAGGTTGAAGCCAAGGTGCTGGACGACGTGACCAAATGGCTGCAGGACAACGCCGAGTGTATCGTAACCCTGTGGAACGATAAACCGATCGCCGTTCAGCCACCGAACTTCATCGAAGCTGAAATCACCGAAACTGACCCAGGTCTGAAAGGTGATACTGCCGGTACCGGCGGCAAGCCAGCGACGCTGTCTACCGGCGCTGTGATCAAAGTGCCACTGTTCGTACAGATTGGCGAAGTGGTAAAAGTGGACACCCGCTCTGGCGAATACGTTTCCCGCGTAAAATAATCGTCAAATCAGGCGCATCATCGATGCGCCTTTTTTATTTCCGCGCTCTTCCCCGCACCGCGTCTTTTTTCAGCAGCTTAACCGCCATCATGGCGTATCCGGTCTATGCTTTAAAAGCTGTACTTTTACTGCAACCAACAAGGATATGGCTATGTTAAAGAAAAGTATTGTCGCGATTTTCTCGGTACTGGTGCTTTCCTCGCTGCTTTCAGCCTGTAACACCACGCGTGGCGTAGGCGAAGATGTTGAAGCGGGCGGTCAGGCAATTCAGCGCAGCGCGCAGTAACTAAAACCGGTGCGAAACCTGCTTTCGTACCGGCTTTCTCTTCCTCCTGTTGTCCTGCCAGCACCTGTGATTTCTGAAACTGCCTGCCGCGACGGCGGTGCCGTTGTTTGCCGTCAGCAATACGGGTAGACTTCCTCCCCTTGTCTGTATAAGGAGTCATCACCATGAGCGAAACGGCAAGCTGGCAGCCGAGCGCACCCATTGCCAATTTGTTGAAACGCGCCGCCATCCTGGCGGAAATCCGGCGTTTCTTTGCCGATCGCGGCGTACTGGAAGTGGATACGCCTGCCATGAGCCAGGCGACGATCACCGACATCCATCTGGTGCCATTCCAGACGCGCTTCGTCGGACCTGGGGCGGCAGACGGGCGCGATCTGTGGCTGATGACCAGTCCGGAATATCACATGAAGCGCCTGCTGGCGGCGGGCAGCGGCCCGATTTATCAGATGGGGCGCTGCTTCCGTAATGAAGAGGCCGGGCGCCACCATAATCCGGAATTCACCATGCTGGAGTGGTATCGGCCGCACTACGACATGTATCGGCTGATGAACGAAGTCGACGACCTGCTGCAGCAGGTGCTGGAGTGCGACAGCGCCGAATCGCTATCGTATCAGCAGGCGTTTATCCGTCATCTGGAGATCGATCCGCTGTCGGCGGACAAGGCGCAGCTGCGCGAAGCGGCGGAAAAGCTGGGTGAGGGCGAGCTGGCGAATCGCGAAGACGATCGCGACACGCTGCTGCAGCTGCTGTTTATGCTGGGCGTGGAACCGAAAATTGGTCTCGATAAGCCGTGCTTCGTCTATCACTTCCCGGCCAGTCAGGCGGCGCTGGCGGAGATCAGTACCGAAGATCACCGCGTGGCAGAGCGTTTTGAGGTCTATTACAAAGGCGTGGAGCTGGCCAACGGTTTCCGCGAACTGACCGATAGCCGCGAACAGCGTCAGCGCTTTGAGCAGGATAATCGCCGTCGCGCTGCGCGCGGTTTGCCACAGCATCCGATTGATACTTACCTGCTGGATGCGCTGGCGCACGGCATGCCGGCCTGTTCCGGCGTGGCGCTGGGCGTCGATCGCCTGATTATGCTGGCGCTGAAGGCCGATGCGCTCAGTGAGGTGATCGCTTTCCCGGTGGATCGCAGTTAGTTACGCCGCAGTTCTGCACACCCGGCCGCAGCTCAGCAACAGCGCTATCCGCGGCCGGATGCGTTTACGGCGAGGTATTATTGGCCGCTTCCGGAAACTCCTGGATGGTAACCGGCAGCGTCATCTTCTGCTCATTGCGCAGCACCTGCACATCAATCACCGATCCCGGGCGGATTTCCGCCACCTGGTCCATGGTCTCCTGCGCGGACAGCGCCGGCTTACCGTTTACCTGCAGCAGGACATCATTGGCCTGAATGCCGGCGCGATCCGCCGGACCGCCCGGCGTCACTTCGCTGACAATGATGCCCTGCACCCGATCGAGGTTGCTGCCCTGACCGTGCAGCGGCGGCAGTTCGCGCCCGGTAATGCCGATATAACCGCGGATCACCCGGCCATCGCGGATCAGCTTATCCATGATTTTGGTCGCCAGCGCGGTCGGAATGGCAAAACCAATGCCTTCCGGGGTTTCGCCGTCGTTGCTTTTGTCGAAAGTCAGCGTGTTGATGCCCATCAGCTCGCCCAGCGAGTTAATCAGCGCGCCGCCGGAGTTCCCCTGGTTGATCGAGGCATCGGTTTGCAGGAAGTTCTGCCGACCGGAGGAGCTCAGACCGATGCGGCCGGTGGCGCTGATGATGCCTTGGGTGACCGTCTGGCCGAGGTTGTACGGATTGCCAATCGCCATCACCACATCACCAATATGCGCGACACGTTTGGCGTTGATCGGGATTACCGGCAGATTGGAGGCGCTGATTTTTAACACCGCCAGATCGGTCATGGCGTCGGAGCCCACCAGCGTCGCTTCAAAAAAGCGTCCGTCCTGCAGCGCGACGATAATCTGGTCAGCGTTATTGATGACATGTTTGTTGGTGAGGATGTAGCCTTTCGCGTTCATGATGACGCCGGAACCGAGCGTGGTAATGCCGCGATTATTGTTACCGTGCGCGCTGCGGTTATAGACGTTGACCACCGCCGGCACAGCACGGCGCACGCCCTGATTGAAACTGAAGGGCGCTTCATCGGCGCTGCTGTCGTGATCAAAGGTGACGTTGCTGCCCATTCGCAGCGCCGGGATCGCGACAAGCAGTAAACCTGCCACGATCAGGCCCATCACCACAGAACGTAAAAGTTTAAGAAACATGGTGTTATTTCAGGCAAGAGTTGATCGCAGGGCAGAATAGCACGAGAAGGGCGGACAAACACCTGCTTGTCCGCCCGTTGCGAGGATTATCGCAGAAGCAGGTAAATACTCTCGTCGCCGCGCACCACGTTCAGCGCCAGTACCGGCGGTTTGCCCTCCAGCACTTTGCGCATCTCGGCGAGGCTCTGCACCCGCGTACGGTTGACGCCGACAATCACATCGTCTTTCTGCAGGCCAACCTGTTCTGCCGGCGTGCCTTTTTCGATGGTATCGACTTTGACCCCTTTATCGCCGGCTTTGGTATTGCCGTCACTGAGCGTGGCGCCCTGCAGCGCTGGCGACATCAGCTGGGCGCTGGCGGTGCTCTGCGCGCTCTGTTCCAGCGTTACGGTCACCGTCAGCGGTTTGCCATCGCGCAGCAGACCGATTTTCACCTGCTGGCCTGGCGGCGTGGTGCCGACTTTCACCCGCAGCTCGGCAAAGCTGGTAATTGGCTTATCGTTAATGGCGGTAATGATGTCGCCCGCTTTGATGCCCGCCTGTTCCGCCGCCGACTTCGGCAGCACTTCAGAGACAAATGCTCCGCGCTGCGCATCGACGTTAAACGCTTTCGCGATATCGGCGGTCATTTCTGTCCCTTTGATCCCGAGCTGACCGCGCTTCACTTCGCCGAACTGAATCAGCTGCTGCGCCAGGTTCATCGCCATGTTGCTGGGGATGGCAAAGCCAATACCAATGTTGCCGCCGCTCGACGCCAGAATGGCGGTGTTAATGCCGATCAGCTCGCCATTGAGGTTCACCAGCGCGCCGCCAGAGTTACCACGGTTGATGGCGGCATCGGTCTGAATAAAGTTCTCCAGCCCTTCCAGATTCAGCCCGCTGCGGCCCAGCGCCGAGATAATGCCGGACGTTGCCGTCTGGCCGAGGCCGAACGGGTTGCCGATCGCCACGGCGAAATCACCCACTTTCAGCGCGTCAGAATCAGCAATTTTCACCTGCGTGAGGTTTTTTGCGCCTTCTACCTGAATCAGCGCGATGTCGGTTTGCTCGTCATGACCAATCAGCTTTGCGTCATATTCGTTGCCATCACTCAGCTGCACGCTGATTTTATCCGCACCGTTTACCACGTGATTGTTGGTCAGAATGTAGCCTTTAGCTGCGTCGATGATGACGCCGGAACCCAGTCCTTCAAACGGCTGTGGCTGAGACTGCCCGGGCGCCTGGCCAAAGAAGCGCTTCAGCGGCTCGGGAATATCCTGGCCCTGCTGACCGCTGTCGGTGCCCTCGACATGCACGCTGACCACCGCCGGCAGCACTTTTTCCAGCATCGGTGCCAGGCTTGGCAGTGCTTGTCCCTGAATCTGTGCCGGCAACGTGGCCATGGCACCCGGCGTCGCCGCCAGACTCATCCCAATGCTCAAGGCTAATGCGCTTAACAGTCGTGCTGGTTTTTTCATTGCTATGACGCTCTCGCTGCGAAAAGGGGGATAAAAGAAGTGTGACAGTTATTGGTAATAAGCGTTCGGAAAACAAAAAGGGCACAGCCATGCTGTGCCCCAAAAGGATTAACTGCGGGTGGTGCGTTCGCCGCTGCGCAGCAGGCCCGATGCGCCTTCAGAGTAGTCGCGCGGGATCTGCACCGGCGCCTGGTCGTTATCGGCCTCGGCTTCCGTCAGCTGGTAAGCAAACGGATTTTTCTCGCCCGGCAGATTTGGCAGCAGGTCATTCGACCCTTTCGCCATGTGCTGATACAGCTGGCGATAGTCGCGCGCCATGTTGTCCAGCAACTCTGCGCTGCGCGCAAAGTGGTTGGTGAGCTCTTCGCGGTAATCCGCCAGCTCCGCTTTGGATTTTTCCAGTTCGTACTGCATGCTGCGCTGCTCACGCAGCTTTTTGTTGCCAAAACGCATCGCTACCGCGCCGACAATAATGCCAATCACTAAACCAATCAGCCCGTATTCCCAGGTCATAATGACTCCCGTGTAATTTCCGTTGCTTCGTAGGGCATTGCTTCTGTTTCAACTTCAATAGTAGCCACTATACCCGTTAATCCATCGGAAGTGGAATCCTCGGGCTGTATCGCTTAGTGTAGAGCGGCCTAATTTTCGACAACCGACACGTGAATCGGACTTTTTCAGGGATTCTGAGAGAACCATGCAAACCTCATCTCCGCTTGCGCGCTATGAGCAGGCGCTGTCGCAGGGCGAGTTTCGTCCGGACGATGTACAACGTGACGCCATCACCCGTTTAGATCGCATTCAGCAAGGCCTGATTGCCCGCCAGCAGCAGCCGCAACCGGCAGCTAAAGGGCTGTTTGGCCGCTTATCAAAGCTGATGAATAAAGCGCCGGAGAGCCATGAAGCGCCGGTGCGTGGCCTGTATATGTGGGGCGGCGTCGGACGCGGTAAAACCTGGGTAATGGATCTGTTTTTTCAGTCTATTCCTGGCGATCGCAAACTGCGTCTGCATTTCCATCGCTTCATGCTGCGCGTGCACGAAGAGTTAACGCAGCTGCAGGGCCACAGCGACCCGCTGCTGATTGTCGCTGACCGTTTCAAAGCGGAAACCGATATTCTCTGTTTCGACGAGTTTTTCGTCTCCGACATCACCGACGCAATGCTGCTTGGTACGCTGATGGAAGCGCTGTTTGCCCGCGGCATCACGCTGGTGGCGACCTCCAACATTCCGCCGGATGAGCTGTACCGCAACGGCCTGCAGCGGGCGCGTTTTCTGCCGGCTATCGAGCAGATCAAGCGCCACTGCGATGTGATGAATGTCGATGCCGGCATTGATTATCGCCTGCGCACCCTGACATCGGCCCATCTGTGGAATTTCCCGCTTAACGACGCGACGCACGCGGAGATGGAGCGCATGTTCAGCGCGCTGTCCGGTAAACCGCGCGGCGACGCGCCGGTGCTGGAGATTAACCATCGCCAGCTGCCGACGCTCGGCGTTCACGAAGGCGTACTGGCCATCAACTTCCTCGCGTTGTGCGGTGAAGGGCGCAGCCAGCACGATTACATTGAGCTGTCGCGCCGCTTCCACAGCGTGCTGCTGTACGATGTGCCGGTGATGATTTACAAAACGGAAGACCAGGCGCGGCGGTTCCTCGCGCTGGTGGATGAGTTCTATGAGCGCCACGTCAAGCTGGTGGTGGCGGCAGAAACCTCGCTGTTTGAAATCTATCAGGGCACGCGGCTGAAATTCGAATATCAGCGCTGTCTGTCGCGCCTGCAGGAGATGCAGAGCGAGGAGTATCTTCGCCTGCCGCACCTGCCCTGAGGGGCAAACAGAAATCACCGCTTCGGGCGCAAAAAGAGTCGATCTTTAGATTCGACTTCTCTATAATCTTGCGACCCCACGTTACAGCACAGGCTTTCTTTTCCCGGAAAACTGTGTGATCCGGTAACTCTACCTGAGGGGGTGGGCTTGCTGGGCGAATTGGTCGTGTGAGCCTCAATCGTTAACTTAGCGTTTGGGATTTCACCAACGTGTAACTTTTATTTGGGTAAGCTTTTCAATGAAAACTTTTACAGCTAAACCAGAAACCGTACAGCGTGACTGGTATGTTGTTGACGCAACTGGCAAAACCCTGGGTCGCCTGGCGACTGAACTGGCGCGCCGTCTGCGTGGTAAGCACAAAGCGGAATACACTCCGCACGTTGATACCGGTGATTACATCATCGTTCTGAACGCTGACAAAGTTGCTGTAACCGGCAACAAGCGTAACGACAAGATTTACTATCACCACACTGGCCACATCGGTGGTATCAAGCAAGCGACCTTTGCAGAGATGATCGAACGCCGTCCTGAGCGTGTGATTGAAATCGCGGTTAAAGGCATGCTGCCAAAAGGCCCACTGGGTCGTGCTATGTACCGTAAACTGAAAGTTTACGCAGGTAACGAGCACAACCACGCGGCGCAGCAACCGCAAGTTCTTGACATTTAATCGGGATTATAGGCAATGGCTGAAACTCAAAACTACGGCACTGGTCGCCGCAAAAGCTCTGCCGCTCGCGTCTTTATCAAGCCGGGTAGCGGTAACATCGTAATTAACCAGCGCTCTCTGGAGCAGTACTTCGGTCGTGAGACTGCACGCATGGTCGTGCGTCAGCCGCTGGAGCTGGTTGATATGGTTGGTAAACTGGACCTGTACATCACCGTTAAAGGTGGTGGTATTTCTGGTCAGGCTGGTGCGATCCGTCACGGTATCACCCGCGCTCTGATGGAATACGACGAGTCTCTGCGTTCTGAACTGCGTAAAGCGGGCTTCGTTACCCGTGACGCGCGTCAGGTTGAACGTAAGAAAGTCGGTCTGCGTAAAGCACGCCGTCGTCCACAGTTCTCCAAGCGTTAATTGCTGGCTGCTTCGGCAGTTACAATTGGCTCAAAAAACCCGCTTCGGCGGGTTTTTTATTGCCTGAATCGCGGCTTTTTCAGCGCAAAAACGCGAGCTTTCCCCGCATTTTGCCCGCAAATGATTATCCCCGCCCCACAAGCTGCTTAAAATCTGGTAAACTGACTGACACTTTGCGCCCGCGAGTCGCGGCGTTGTGCATACTGCTCCTGTCGGGACGACCGGACAATGCCCGTAACGCCCGGCTGTGTGCGAATCTGATGAGCAGGTGAGTCGCCGCGTGGTTGGCTATTCGCAGTATTTTTTTGTGAACAAACTTGGAGGTTTTCATGGCTGTCGCTGCCAACAAACGTTCGGTAATGACGCTGTTTTCTGGTCCGACTGACATTTTCAGCCATCAGGTACGTATCGTGCTGGCTGAGAAGGGCGTCAGCGTGGAGATCGAGCAGGTTGAAACGGATAATCTGCCGCAGGATCTGATTGACCTCAACCCGTATCGCACTGTGCCAACGCTGGTCGACCGTGAACTGACGCTGTATGAATCCCGCATCATCATGGAATACCTCGATGAGCGTTTCCCGCATCCGCCACTGATGCCGGTTTATCCGGTCGCGCGCGGTGAAAGCCGTCTGATGATGCACCGCATTGAGCAGGACTGGTACAGCCTGATGCGTACCATTGAAACCAGCAGCGGTGCCGAAGCCGATGCCGCGCGCAAGCAACTGCGCGAAGAGCTGCTGGCCATTGCGCCGCTGTTCTCACGTACGCCGTTCTTTATGAGCGAAGAGTTCAGCCTGGTTGATTGCTATCTGGCACCGCTGCTGTGGCGTCTGCCGCAGCTGGGTGTGGATCTGGCTGGCGCAGGTTCGAAAGAGCTGAAAGGCTACATGACGCGCGTATTTGAACGTGACTCCTTCCTCGCTTCTCTGACGGAAGCCGAACGTGAAATGCGCCTGCAAGCCCGGGGCTAATCTATGGAAATGTCGCAACTTACTGCCCGCCGTCCCTATCTGCTGCGGGCCTTTTATGAATGGCTGCTCGACAACCAGCTGACGCCGCATCTGGTGGTGGATATCAATCTGCCTGGCGTACAGGTGCCGCTGGAGTACGCTCGTGACGGACAGATTGTCCTGAACATCGCACCGCGCGCGGTGGGTAACCTTGAGCTTGCCAACGATCAGGTGCGCTTCAATGCGCGTTTCGGCGGCGTGCCGCGCCAGGTATCCGTGCCGATGGCTGCGGTGCTGGCGATTTACGCGCGCGAAAACGGCGCCGGCACCATGTTCGAACCGGAGCCTGCTTATGAGCTGTCCGGCGACGAGCAGGAAGGTGGCCAGGAAGAGACGCTGATGTCGGTGATTGATGGTGACCGTCCGGACGATGCGACGGATGACGACTCTTCACCGGATGACGAACCGCCGCCGCGCGGTGGACGTCCTTCACTGCGCGTAGTGAAGTAAATCGCGGAAAATAAAAAACGGGCTGATTAGCCCGTTTTTTTATGCCTGTGCCGCGGCGCGGCTTAGCGCGCAGCAGACCAAAGGGAACGTAGCGCTCCCTTTGTACCGATCTTAATAAACGTCGCGCAGATAACGCTTATCTTTCTTCAGCTGATCGATATAGGCTGCGGCACGCTCGCTGGAAAGACCACCGAACTGACGCACCACTTCATACAGCGCGGCATCGACATCTTTCGCCATGCGTGAGGCATCGCCACAGACGTAGAAGTAGGCGCCTTCCTGCAGCCAGGCGTACAGCTCAGCGCCTTTCTCCAGCATGCGGTTCTGCACGTAAATCTTCTCTTCCTGATCGCGGGAGAAGGCCAGGTCGAGATGCGTCAGCAGACCGCTCTGCTGCCAGCCCGCCAGCTCATCCGCATAAATGTAATCATGTTCCTGATGCTGGTCGCCGAAGAACAGCCAGTTTTTACCTTCAGCACCGGTCGCCTGGCGCTCCTGCAGGAAGGCGCGGAACGGCGCGATGCCGGTGCCCGGACCGACCATGATCAGCGGGGCGTTATTGTTCGCCGGCACGCGGAACGCTTTGTTCGGCGAAATAAAGATCGCCGGCTTCTCTCCGCGACGCACGCGTTCAGCCAGATAGGTTGAGCACACGCCTTTACGCTCGCGGCCACCGCTGTGATAGCGCACGGAAGCGATGGTCAGATGCACCTGGTTAGGGTGCGCCTTCGAGCTGGACGAAATGGAGTAAGCACGGTGCTGCAGCGGACGCAGCATCGCCACCAGCTCCGGCACCGACAGGCTGCGCTTCAGCTCGAGCTGCAGCAGATCCAGCGTATCTTTGCCCCACAGCCAGTTGGCCAGCGTGTCTTTATCGTCGTGCTGCAGCACGTGCAGCAGCTCCTGGTTGGTTGTGTGCTGTCCGACCCACTCAATCAGCTTGCGCGACGGCTCAGAAATCTCGAACTGATAGGTCAGCAGATCGCCGAGGTTACGGTCAAAGCCCGGCACCGGGGTTTCGTAGTCGGCTTTCAGCTCGCTCAGCAGCAGGCTAACCAGCCCGGCATCGTTCACCGGGATCACGCCCAGCGCATCGCCGGCTTCGTATTTCAGGCCGCTGTCGCTCAGGTCAAATTCGAAGTGACGGATATCTTTGGCGGACTGCTCGCCGGACAGACGCTTATTGGTCACCAGCGCCGCCGCGTACGGGTTTTGCTTGTTGCTGCCCGGGATCACCGGCGCTTCCGGTGCGCTCTCCAGCACCGTGCCGCTGCTGCCCGCGCTGGCGGCAAACTGTGGCATGGCGCTGCCAATCCACTCGCTGGAAGGCTCTTCGTAATCGATGTCGCAGTCGATGCGATCCACCACGCGTTTCGCCCCCAGCTGCTCCAGGCGCATATCAATGAACTTACCGGCCTGGCAGAAACCGTCGTAGCCGGTATCGCCGATTGCCAGCACGGCAAAGTGCATCTGCTCCAGACGCGGCGCGGTGCTGGCTGAGATGGCCTGCCAGAACAGCTGTGCGTTGTCTGGCATTTCGCCTTCGCCGTAGGTGGAGGTGACGATCAGTACATGACGCATGGTGGCGAACACATCCAGATCCACTTCACCCAGCGCCTGCACTACCGGCACCAGGCCTTTAGCGCGCGCCGCTTTGGCTGCGGTCTGCGCCAGCACTTCGGCGTTACCGGTCTGTGAACCAAACAGAATATGCAGCTGGGTGGTGGCGCTGGCGCCCGCTGCCGGTGCGGTCTGCTTGTCTTCTAATACCAGCAGGCGCGAGTGGAGACCGGCGAGAAACCCCGCCAGCCAGTATTTCTGTTCGCCGTTAAACGGCGCGTCTTCAGGAATGTAAGGAATCTTCATGGATATCAGTACTCAAACCGTTTTATCGTCATCAATCTTCTTTCGCAGCGCAATCAGGAGAGTTTCCCGACCGCGGCGGCAATCTCTGGCAGTGCGGCGCGTGCAAACAGCTCTTCAAAATCAGGCAGATGGCCCAGCACCTCTCGGTTGCAGGCGTCCTGATAAATGATCCAGCCATAGGTTGCCAGGCTGTCCATGGAGCGAATGTTGCGCTGCGTCAGCGCGGCTTTGTAATCCGACATACGCTTGGCGGCGATCAGGCTTGCCAGCTCATCATCGCTGTAGTTCTCAATGGCCGCACGGGCATGACGCTGCAGCTTGCTGACCAGCGCGAAATCTTCGGTCATCAGCAGGTTGCGAACCGCTTTCTCGACTGCCGCGTCTTCCACCGCTGTGCCTTTCGGCAGTTTGCCCAGCGCCAGCTGCTGCGCGAAGCTCAGAACGGTGTAGTTATTCAGCAGAACAAACATCTCCTGCGTATCGGTCGCGCCGTAGGCCGGTACCGCACCGTCGGCGATGGTTTTGCCCGCACGCCAGGCTGATTTGAACTTGGCAACCTGATGCGCGGCCAGCGACGTGGACAGTTCTTCCAGCAAATCCTTACGCGTTTTCGCTTTCAGGATCTCGCCGCCGTCCTGATACAGCAGCAGCGAGCGTGGCATCACGTAAACGAAGTGCTGACACTCGGTTTCCCAGTTCTCCAGCAGCCACGCCGCGCGCGGCGACTGGGTAGCTTCGAGGTGCCAGTGCAGCATGGTCAGCACTGCCTGCTTGTGCACCTGCGCCATTTCGTCTTCGTCAGCGATGGAGCCGAACAGCACCGAATCACCGGCGGCGTGAGCGGCCAGGGAACGGTACGGATCGTACTGATAGGCGAAGCCGCCGCTCATGCCGTTACCGAAACCTTTACCAAAGGTGCCGAGGTTAAGAATCGCGCCGTTGGTCATGTATTCACAGCAGAAGTCGCCGACGCCTTCCACCACCGCGGTGGCGCCCGAGTTACGCACGGCGAAACGGTCACCGGCCTGGCCCTGAACAAACAGACGACCGCCGGTCGCGCCGAACAGCGCAAAGTTACCGATCAGCACGTTGCCGTCGCTGTCCTGTGCGCCGCCGCCCGGTGACATCACCACCAGTTCGCCGCCACACTGACCTTTACCGACGCCATCGTTACAGGTGCCGTAATGCTTCATCTGCATGCCGTCGTTGCAGAACGCGCCAAATGACTGACCGGCTGACCCACGGGTATCAATCTGCACTGTGCGCGGTGCCAGATATTTCCGGCCACGGTCATCCTGCAGTACCGCTGGCAGCGCGGCCAGCTGCTGCGCCGACAGCTCGTGGTTCAGAATGCGCTCAATATCGATCGCCAGCTGACCGCCAACGCTCTTGTTACGGTTGTTCAGCGTTACGCCGTTACCCAGCGTAATCTCGCGGCGGGCGGCATCAACCAGCTGCGCTTTCAGCTCTTCTACCCAGCCATCGTCCAGCTCGAAATCTTTTTCCAGATACACCGGCTGAGCGATCTTCTGCTCTGGCACCACGGTCAGCATGGCGCGCAGATCGAGTTTGCCCACTTCCAGCGGATGATCCATCAGGTGCAGCAGGTCAGAGCGGCCGCGCGCTTCACGCAGCGAACGCAGACCGAGGCGTGCGAGGAACTCACGCACTTCCTGCGCCACGTTGATGAAGTACTGCGCCAGCTGACGCGGATCGCCATCGAAGGCTTCAGCGTTAGTGGTGAGGCCAGCCGGGCATTTGACGTTACAGTTTTTCGCCATCACGCATTTCAGCATCATCAGCGCGGTGGTGCCGAACTCGAAGCTGTCGCCGCCGAGCAGGGCCGATTTGATCACGTCGCTGCCGGTCTGCTGTGCGCCGGAACAGCGCAGCTGCACTTTGTCACGCAGCCCGTTAGCGCACAGCGCCTGGTGTACTTCGGCAATACCGATTTCCGCCACGCGCCCGGTGTATTTCAGGCTGGTGACCGACGCCGCGCCGGTGCCGCCGGTGTTACCGGCGACGTTGATGACGTCTGCGCCGGCTTTTGCCACGCCGACTGCGATAGTACCGATGCCTTCAGACGACACCAGTTTGACGATAACGCGCACGCGTGCCGCTTTACAGTCGTGGATCAGCTGCGCCAAATCCTCGATAGAATAAGTATCGTGATGCGGCGGCGGTGATACCAGCTCAACGCCCGGCGTACCGCCACGCGCGGCCGCAATCTCCACCGTCACTTTCGGTGCTGGCAGCTGACCGCCTTCGCCCGGTTTAGCGCCCTGGCCGATTTTGATCTCCAGCTCTTCCAGCATCGGGTCGGCCAGATAAGCCGCCCACACGCCGAAACGACCAGATGCCAGCTGTTTGATGCGCGATGCGCGAATGGTGCCGTGGCGTGAATAGTGTTCGCCACCTTCACCACAGTTACTCATTCCGCCCACCATATTGGTACCGTGCGCCACCGCTTCGTGCGCCGGCGCGACCAGCGCGCCGTGGCTCATGGCGCCTGAGGCGAAGGTACGGGTGATTTCGTGCGCCGGCTGGACCTCTTCCAGCGGCAGCGAGGGCAGCGCGGTAAAGATTTTTGCCAGATAATCTGCGGCCTGGCCGTAAGCGGTAATGTGCAACACGCCTTCAGTGATGCTGCTGCTTTCGATTTCATCGTTGAAGCGGGTTTTCAGCGCGCGTGACAGCGCGGCCAGACGCTCGCTCTCCGGCTTCAGGCCGGCAATGGCATCAATCAGACGCAGCTCAAACTGGTTGAGGCTGCCGTTCACCGCTTCGCAGCGCAGGCCGCGAATGGCGAAGCCGTTGTTGACCAGCGAGTAGCGGCCCAGCTTGCGGCCAAATTCGGCTTCGCTGTCCACGTGGGTCAGATCGCACGGCAGCGCGAGGATGTCGCGCAGTGCCGCCGGACGACGCTTACGCTCAGCGTGCATCAGGCTGGAGAACTGACGGTAATCCGGCGTGATAGCAAAGCTGTCGATCACCGCATTCGGGATGCGCTCGAAGCTGCTGTCTTTAAACGACTCGGCTTTGATGCTGAACGCGTTGTCCAGCCTGGCCAGCGTCATCAGACGGATAAAGTTGTCCTCTTCGCGCGCTTTGTCGGCGAAACGAATCGGCTGCTCTGTCATATCAATAAAGGTACGTACTGCGATGGTGCCATACGAGTGGCCCGCACCCTCAGAACGTTCTTTAAACAGACCCAGCAGTGGCACTTCGGCTTCGCCCTGAATTTTCAGCGCGCTCTGGTGCCAGTCCACCGCCATCTGCGCGATGGCCGGGAAGCCCGCGCCGCCTACCGGGGTTTTGATATTCGGGAAATATTTCTTCAGCACCGGATCTTCGGTATCGAGGAAGTTCGGCTCGAAGAACTCACCGCAGCTGTAGCTCTCAACGGTACACAGGCCCACTTTGCCCATGGTTTTCATCAGCGCTTTTTCTGCCGCTTTGGCATAGCGTTTGAACGCTTTGTTGCCTTCTTCACCTTCGCCAAACTTCTCTTCCGCGCGCATCTGTACGCCCAGCGGATACACGGCAGAGGCGCCGAAGCCGAGCGTGGCGGCGATATGGTGCGAGGAGATGCTCTGGCCGCTCTCGACCACCAGTGACACATCCAGACGCAGGCCTTCCTGCACCAGACGCTGGTTGATGGCCGACACCATCAGCAGCATCGGAATGGCAGCATGAGTTGAAGAGATATGGCGATCGGTGATCACCGCGATGCCGCCCTGCTGACGGGCAAAATCCACCACCTGCTGCGCCAGGTTATCGATAGCGTTTTCCAGCGCTTTGGCGTTGGCGGCGCGGCTGACGATGTCTTTACCGATGACCGGCTCATACAGCATCTCGAAGCGCGCATACGGCGCCACTTTCTGCTCGCGCAGACGCAGCATGTCCAGGTGGGTCAGGATCGGGCTTGGCACGATGATCTGCTGGCCTTTACTGCGGCCGAGGTGCGGTTTAGCGCCGAGCGCCACGCGCAGCGTCATGCCGTCCGCTTCACGGATGGAGTCGAGCGGCGGGTTAGTGACCTGTGCAAAGCGCTGCGAGAAGTAGTGCGCCATGCCGCCTTCATGATCGGACAGGCCATTGATGGCGTTGCCGTAACCCATCGCGGAGATCTTCTCAGCGCCGGTTTGCAGCATCGGGTCCATCATGAATTTGAAGCTTTCTTGGTTGTAGTAGTAAGCCACAAAGCGCTGATAGGTTTTCAGGTCGCCGCGATAGCGCAGCGGTGAGCCGAGTTTCTCTGCCGGCACTTCCGGCAGCTGCTGCAGTTCAACGCGTGCCGCCTGCACCAGGGAGAGATAATCTTTTTCCGCCGCCAGCTTTTCCAGCGCCTGCACGGTGGTGTAAGAGCGTTTCTCTTTGTGATCGTAATAGAGCATGCCGCCAGCTTCGATACGGCCACGGCGCAGCACGCTCTCCGGTGGGAAGGCGATCTGGCCGGCTTCTGACATCGCACCGATGTACTCAGCGGTTTCGACGGAGCGCAGCGGACGCAGGCCAAGACGGTCCAGCCGTGCGCCAATCACTTCGCCGTTACCGAAGATCAGCGCGGCGGGGCCGTCGTTCTTCTCTTCATACAGCGAGAAGTATTCGAGCATGGCGCGCACTTCAGCTGACAGCGAGGTGTCGTTTTCCCACGCCGGCGGCATCATTGAAACCACGGCGTTGATCAGATCGAGGTTATCTTCCATCAGACGGCTGTGGATGCTCTGATCGAGACGCGAACTGTCAGACTGGCCTTTTGGCCGCACGATCTTTTTGCCGCGCGCCAGCATCAGTGCCGCTTCCGCGATGCGGTTTTTACGGTCCGTGTTCAGCTCACCGTTGTGCGCCATCAGGCGGAACGGCTGCGCCATCGTGGTATGCGGATCGGTATTGGTGGAGAAGCGGGTATGGAAAAACAGTCCGCGCACCTGATGATCGGGATCGGTCAGATCTTTGAAGTAGGGAATCACTTCATTGGAGTTCAGGCGGGCTTTGAACACCTGAGTACGCGACGACAGCGACAGCGGATAAAGGCCGCCGAATTCGCTTTCGGTAAAAGCGCGTGCTTCGATGTCCAGCAGCGCACGGTAAATGTGGCGCTCGAAGTCGCTCTGCTCGGTAACGTCCTGCGGTGCGGCAAACACCCACTGCACGATCGGCAGCTGGAACTGCTGTGCGGCCGGGCGCGTGACGCTGTTGTCCAGCGGCATATCACGCTTCAGCAGCACCGGGAAGTTGTAAGCGGCCAGCGTCTCTTCAACCAGACGCTCTGCGTTCGCGCGCAGTGCCGCATCTTTTGGCACAAAGAAGTTGCCCACGCCAAAGCGGCCCGCTTCCAGCGCCTGACCGGTCAGCTTACGGAAGAAGTTCAGGGAGAGGTCAACGTTAACGCCTGCGCCATCGCCCACACCCTCTGCAGACATCCCGCCACGGTGCGGTACCGTGCACAGGGCGCTGTGCGCCATCTGCAGGATTTCATGGGTCTGCTCGCCGTCCTTGCGGGTAATGAAACCTACACCACAGCTGTCGCTTCCTGCTGATGGATCATACAAACCCCAGGGGTTAGGTTGTTGAGTGGACATTGAGGGTCTCCTTAAACTGCTTTAGACATTACCTGCATTATTTCAGGCACAGAGCGCTGCTGCGTGCTGTATCAATTTGTTTTCGCGCGCTTTTACGCGGACGTCGCAACACCGGACAACGACAATCAAGGCACTGATTTACGTCCTTGATTGGCTGTCCATAAAATCCGGTCTCTAAGGGAGATAACTTGCATCCAGAGGGAGTCTTCTTGCTGCATAGATATGCCGAGACACAGTCCCGACTGGAAAGCATCCAGCGGAATTCCAACTTATCGGGAAAGCGAACTCAGGTCAAATAGCCAGCTTTATTACGGTTAATCAGCCTTTTTGCGATTTAACTGTATGATTATTATGTTTTTATTACGTAAATATATGTCAATCTGACCTTTCTGATTCCCTTATGAAGTGTGAGCCGTCTCACTGTGTGATCGGCCTCATATTTCCAGACCATGCTGTTGAATGTGGGGATGCCAGCACAAAATTCTGTTTGGACCGTTTCGTGCACAGCATGTATCTGTTTTTCTTATGGCGGAACATTTGAATCAAAACGCGGTTGCCATTAGTAAAATTAATTAACCAGGGTGTGATTAAAACAGCACTTAAGCTGAATGGATATGCAATAACGGAAGGCAACCATCAGGAGGGATGGCTGCAGAAAGCGGATGCGCCGGGCACGCGGCACCGGGACCCGCAAAAGCGCGGCCCTCCAGATTATTCAGTTGGCAGAATTAGTCAAGCGCTTTAGGCATAAAGGCGCGAACGTCGGCGAAACGCCGCGCTGCTGCACCATAACAGGGCGTAAAGTCAGTCCGCACGGCGCGTGCGGCGGCGCAGCGCGCGGATAATTACGCTATGATGAGCCAGATTCGTTCAGGGAGCGCGTGATGAAACAGATTCGTCTTTTAGCACAGTACTACGTGGATTTAATGGTCAAGCTCGGGCTGGTGCGGTTTTCGCTGCTGCTGGCTTCGGCGCTGGTGGTGCTGGCAATGGTAGTGCAGATGGCGGTCACCATGGTGCTGCGTGGCCACGTTGAAAGTATCGACGTCGTACGTTCAGTGTTTTTTGGCCTGCTGATTACCCCGTGGGCGGTCTACTTTCTCTCCGTGGTGGTCGATCAGCTGGAGGAGTCGCGCCAGCGGCTGTCGAAGCTGGTGGACAAGCTGGAGGAGATGCGCACGCGCGACCTTGAACTGAATCAGCAGATGAAAGAGACCATCAGCCAGCTGAACCAGGAAATCAGCGACCGTATTAAAGCAGAGCAGGCGCGCGAGCAGGTGATGGATAAGCTGCGCGAAGAGATGACGCGGCGTGAACAGGCGCAGATTGAGCTGGAGCAGCAATCTTCCTTCCTGCGTTCGTTCCTCGATGCCTCGCCCGACCTGGTGTTCTATCGCAACATCGACAAACAGTTCTCTGGCTGTAACCGCGCCATGGAACTGCTCACCGGCCTGAGTGAGAAGCAGCTGATTGGCCTGACGCCGCGCGACATTTATGACGAAGATGCCGCCACCAAAGTGCTGGAGACCGATGAGAAGGTGTTTCGCCACAATGTGTCGCTCACCTATGAACAGTGGCTGCAGTATCCGGACGGGCGCAAAGCCTGCTTTGAAATCCGCAAAGTGCCGTATTACGACCGCGTCGGTAAGCGCAGCGGCCTGATGGGCTTCGGACGCGATATTACCGAGCGTAAGCGCTATCAGGACGCGCTGGAGAACGCCAGCCGTGAAAAGACCACCTTTATCTCCACCATCAGCCACGAGCTGCGTACGCCGCTTAACGGCATCGTCGGGTTGAGCCGCATCCTGCTGGATACCGATCTCAATCAGGAGCAGCTGAAGTACCTGAAAACCATTCACGTCTCGGCCATCACCCTCGGTAACATCTTTAATGATGTGATTGAAGTCGACAAGATTGAGCGGCGCAAAGTGCAGCTGGATAACCAGCCGCTGGATTTCACCGGCTTCCTCGCCGACCTGGAAAACCTCTCCGGCCTGCTGGCGCAGCCGAAAGGGCTGAAGTTTGTCATGGCACCGGAGTTGCCGCTGCCGCACAAGATCTCCGCCGACGGCACGCGCCTGCGCCAGATTCTGTGGAACCTGATCGGCAATGCCGTGAAGTTTACCCGGCAGGGCGAAATCGTGGTGCGCGTCGCCTATCGCCAGGACGAAACGCTGCACTTTGAGGTGCAGGACTCCGGGATGGGCATTCCGCAGGAAGAGCAGGATAAAATCTTCGCCATGTATTACCAGGTGAAAGATCAGCACGGCGGTAAACCGGCCACCGGCACCGGAATTGGCCTGGCGGTGTCACGCCGGCTGGCGCAGGCGATGGGCGGCGATATCACCGTCAGCAGCGCACCGGGTCAGGGCTCGTGCTTTACCGTGGAAATCCACGCGCCGCGCGTGGCGGATGAAGTGGAAGATGAGGGTCAGGACGACAGCATGCCGTTGCCGGCGCTGCACGTGCTGCTGGTAGAAGATATTGAGCTCAACGTGATTGTGGCGCGCTCGGTACTGGAAAAGCTGGGTTGCAGCGTGGAGGTGGCGATGACCGGCGGTGAGGCGCTGGCGATGTTCGATCCGCAGGAGTTCGACCTGGTGCTGCTGGATATCCAGCTGCCGGACATGACCGGCCTCGATGTGTCGCGTGCCATTCATCAGCAGCACGCCGGCGTGACGCTGCCGCCGCTGGTGGCGCTGACTGCCAACGTGCTGAAGGATAAAAAAGAGTATCTCGATGCCGGCATGGACGATGTGCTGAGCAAACCGCTGGCGGTGCCGGCGCTGACCGCGATGATCAAGAAATTCTGGGATTACCAGGCCGAAGCGGAAGCAGTGGTGAGTGACGCCGACGCGGAACAGTCACGCACGCTGCTGGATGTCGACATGCTGGAGCAGTATATCGAGCTGGTTGGTCCGGGGCTGATCACCCAAAGCCTGACGATGTTCGAGCAGATGATGCCGGGTTATCTTGAGGTGCTGGACTCCAACATGATGGCGCGTGACCAGAAGGGCATCGCCGAAGAGGGGCACAAGATCAAAGGCGCGGCGGGCTCGGTCGGCCTGCTGCATCTGCAGAAACTGGCGAAACAGATTCAGTCACCGGAATTGCCGGCCTGGTGGGATAACGTGCAGGAGTGGGTTGACGAGCTGAAGCACGAGTGGCGGCACGACGTTGAAGTATTACGGAACTGGGTTGCGGAGCGGGAAAAATAGCGCGGGCCAGAAAAAAAATGACCCCAGTCGAAACCGGGGTGCGCGAATACTGCGCCAACACCAGGGAAATGGGCGCTGCTGCTATTATTAGAAATCGAATACAAAAGCAACAGCGTGGTATTGGTTAACGCTTCAAAATCACCTTAGCAAATTCGCCACAGCTTGTGACAAGATTCATTAAATTGTGTGATGTTGAGCAGCGTTTAAATACAGAAAACATTAATTTGCTGACACAGTCAAGCAAGGAATCAATTTCTTTGGCGTATTGCACTATTTTTGAGCAAATGTTCGGTTTTTTGCCTGGTTTTCCCACAGTCGCGGTCCGGAAAGCGCTGCGCAGCGAAGGGAAACGGCAAAAAGCGCAGCGCAACGGCCGTTTTTATGCTCATGTTATTGATTCTAATAATGAATAACCAGATTTTGCCGCGGTTATCCAAAACGTTTTGGAAACCCCCGGCTGAAAGTTCCAGTTCGGGCATTGAACGGTTAGCGTAAACCGGATGGGCGGTAAAACGTTTTACAGGTTGCGCCCTGGTCTGAAGCGTAATTGTCGCTATTTGCGCCGTGTTTTTCAGAATGGTCTCGGTTGTCAATGAACATCTTCACTGACTACTAAAGATGATAGTTAAACATCGTGAAAGGTTTAACGTGAGCGGCATCACAATCGGTTAAGTATTTATGCCCGTGCGCGCTGCGCGATTTTTCTGCATGGAACCGATTCCTTTTTGCCGGAAGTGCTTGATGCGACTGGCTCTAATAGAGGAACGATGGTTGCCCGCGCAATGAGTTTGGCTGGTGGTCGCGATGCCGCAGAGATAAAATTACGGCTTGCATCACCGCTATTTGAAATCATGACCTGAGTAATTGATTAATCCAGGGAACCGGTAAGAGACGATTGCATGAGTAAGAGTAAAGGGAAGATGGTCCAGCGCCTGAAGCGGCTGGCTGGCAGGGTGCTTCTGGCATGGCTGGGTCTGTGGCTGGCCGGTATTGTGCTGTTCGCATTTTTGCCGGTGCCGTTTTCGGCGGTAATGGTGGAGCGGCAGCTTGGCGCGTGGTTCAGCGGACGCTTCGATTATGTCGCCCATTCAGACTGGGTGGGAATGGATGAGATTTCACCGTGGATGGCGCTGGCGGTGATCGCCTCGGAAGATCAGAAGTTTCCTGAGCACTGGGGCTTTGACGTGCATGCCATTCAGCAGGTGCTGGACAATGACGGCAGCGAACGGATGCGCGGCGCATCAACGCTGTCTCAGCAGACGGCGAAGAACCTGTTCTTGTGGGATGGCCGCAGTTGGGTGCGCAAAGGGCTGGAGGCCGGGCTGACGGTGGGACTGGAAACGGTATGGACCAAACGCCGCATTCTGACGGTGTACCTGAATATTGCGGAATTCGGTAATGGAGTGTTTGGTGTGGAAGAGGCATCGCAGCGCTATTTCCACAAGCCTGCCAGTCGGCTGAGCATGGCGGAAGCCGCTTTGCTGGCGGCGGTGCTGCCGAATCCGATTCGCTTCCGCGCGGATGCGCCGTCCGGCTACATTCGTCAGCGCCAGCAGTGGATTATGCGCCAGATGCGCCAGCTGGGCGGCGAGGGCTTCCTCAACCGTTACCAGCTGCACTGACGCGGTTAGTCTTCGTCAAAACCGGCTTCAAACAGCTCAATCACCGCGGCCAGCGCCTGGGTTTCCTGCGGGCCGCTGGCCTCGATTTCGATATGACCGCCTTTAGCGGAGTCGAGCATCAGTAGCGCAATCACGCTGCTGGCTTCGGCTTCGGTGCCGGCCTCGTTACGCAGCAGCACTTCCGCATCAAAACTCTGCACCAGCTCAAACAGCTTCATCGCCGGGCGCGCATGCATACCCAGCTTATTTCGAATCTCAACGGTTTGCTTCACGGTCATGATTTGCGTTTTTCCAGGGTGCGATGACGGGACTGCACATTTTTACCGCGCGAACGGAAATAGTCTGCCAGCTGTTCGGCAATGTAGACCGAACGGTGCTTACCGCCGGTACAGCCAATCGCCACCGTCAGATAGCTGCGGTTATTGGTTTCCAGCATCGGCAGCCACAGCTCGAGATAGCTGCGTGTCTGGTAGATAAAGTTGTGCACTTCGGTGTGACGATCGAGGAAGGCCGCCACCGGACGATCGAGCCCGGTCATCGGACGCAGCTTCGGATCCCAGTGCGGGTTGGGCAGGAAACGCACGTCAAATACGTAATCGGCGTCGATCGGGATGCCGTGCTTGAAGCCGAAGGATTCAAACACCATGGTGAGTTCACGCTCACGCTTGCCCAGCAGGCGCGTGCGCAGCATTTCTGCCAGCTCATGCACCGACATCTCTGAGGTATCGATGATCAGATCCGCACGCGAGCGCAGCGGCTCCAGCAGATCGTTCTCCTCATCAATGGCGCTTTCCAGCGACAGATTTTTGCTGGAGAGCGGATGCAGGCGGCGCGTGTCGCTGTAGCGGCGGATCAGCGTATTGCGATCGGCGTCCAGAAACAGCAGCTGTGGCGAGAACGCTTCCGGCAGATTGTTCAGTGCCTGCTCAAACACCTCCGGTGATTCCGGCATGTTGCGCACGTCAATGCTAACCGCCGCTGAGATATTGCGCTCGGTTAAGGTGTTCGCCAGCTCCGGCAGCAGCACCACCGGCAGGTTATCGACACAGTAGAAGCCCATATCCTCAAGGGCGCGCAGCGCGACTGATTTTCCTGAGCCTGACCGACCGCTAACGATCATCAGCACCATCACATTTCTCCCGTGTTAAACCGGCACGCAGGCCGGTAAAAGTGTCTGTCGCTTAAGCGTGATCTTCCTGAGCTTCTGTAATGATGGCGTAGAGCTCTTCATCGCTCTGTGCCGCGCGCAAACGGCGGCAGACGGTTTTATCCGCCAGGCGTTTCGCCACCAGCGACAGGGTGTGCAGATGGGTTTTGCACTGGTCTGCGGGCACCAGCAGGGCAAACAGCAGGTCAACCGGCTGGTTGTCGACGGCGTCAAAGGCGATAGGCTGGTCGAGGCTGATAAACACGCCAACGGCGCGCAGCGTATCCTCCTCCAGCTTGCCGTGCGGGATGGCGATGCCGTTGCCAATGCCGGTACTGCCCATGCGTTCACGGGTCAGGATGGCTTCAAAAAGCGTCTGGTGCGGCAGATTGAGCTGCTTAGCGGCCAGCTCGCTGATAATTTCCAGCGCGCGCTTTTTACTCTGGCAGTGTACGCCGCTGCGGGTGCAGTCCAGCGAAAGGACCGCGCTCAATTCCAGTGTCAGATCGTTGTTCATCATCGTTTCACTTGCGTGTTCACATAGCCGTAAGGCACGTACCGGGACACCGCGAACGGGCAGGGCAGGTGACTGCAGGCGCTTGCGCAGATGACAAAACGGGGCGGTGACCCGCCCCATTTCTCCTCTGAGTGCTGAACCCGTCAGCACTCTGCAAGCGTGAAGGTTAGTGTTTTTTCAGTTTGTCTTTGTGTTTGGTCAGCTGACGGGCCAGCTTGTCAATTAACCCGTCGATGGCCGCGTACATGTCTTCCGCTTCCGATGTGGCGTGCAGCTCCCCGCCGTTGACGTGCAGGGTTGCTTCCGCAATCTGCGTCACCTTCTCCACTTTCAGAACAATATAAACCTGATTGATACGATCAAAATAGTGTTCCAGTTTGGCAAATTTGTTATTTACAAATTCGCGCAGTGGGTCGGTTATCTCAACATTCAGTCCGGTAAGGTTTAGCTGCATAGGTCTTCCTTCTTGTTTCGGTCAAACCAGCTGCTTGCGCTGGTTTGATGGCGGTATAGATAAAGACTCGCGATACTTAGCAACCGTACGTCGCGCCACCATGATGCCCTGTTCAGATAACATGGAGGTCAGTTTGCTGTCGCTCAAGGGTTTTGCGGGATTTTCCGCGGAGATTAATTTTTTCACCAGTGCACGGATCGCCGTCGACGAGGCTTCGCCACCGCCTTCGGTGCTGACGTGACTGGAGAAAAAATACTTCAGTTCAAAAATGCCACGCGGGCTGTGCAAATACTTTTGCGTGGTGACGCGGGAAATGGTGGATTCATGCATATCCACGGCCTGGGCGATATCCGCCAGCACCATCGGACGCATATACTCTTCACCCTGTTCAAAAAACGCCTGCTGCTGTTCGACAATACAGCGCGTCACTTTCAGCAGCGTGTCGTTGCGGCTCTCCAGGCTCTTAATCAGCCAGCGGGCTTCCTGTAAGTTGCTGCGAATAAACTGACTGTCACTGTCATTACGCGCAGAACCGCCCATCGCGGCGTAATGCTGATTAATCTTCAGGCGCGGCAGGCTGTCAGCGTTCAGCTCCACCGTCCAGCGCGTGCCAGTCTTGCGCACCAGCACATCGGGAATCACATACTCGGGCTCGCTGGTATTGATGGACTGCCCGGGGCGCGGATCGAGCGACTGAATCAGCAGCATCGCTTCCTTCAGCACCTCTTCTTTCAGCCGCGTCACGCGCATCAGGCTGCGGAAATCGTGGTTAGCCAGCAGGTCGAGGTGCTCGCTGACGATCAGCCGTGCTTCGTTCAGCATCGGCATATCGGCCGGATACTGCGACAGCTGCACCAGCAGGCAGTCACGCAGATCGCGTGCGCCGACGCCCACCGGATCGAAACGCTGTACGCGCTTCAGCACCGCTTCCACCTCTTCCAGCGTCAGCTCTTCGTCACCAATACTGTCACAAATGTCCTGTAAGCTGACAGTGAGATAACCGGTATCGTCGATGGCATCGACGATGGAGGTGGCGATGGCGCGGTCGGTGTCGGTGAACGGCGTCAGTTCCACCTGCCACATCAGATAGTCCTGCAGCGACTGCGTGGTTTCACCCTGATACACCGGCAGCTCGTCGTCCTGGTAATCGGTGCCGGTGCCGGAGGGCGTACCGGCCGTGTAGATCTCGTCCCAGGTGGCATCGAGCGGCAGCTCTTCCGGCATCTCTTTCTGTTCGAGTGCCTCACGGGTATCTAACGCCTCGTTCTCCTGAAACTCGCGGGCGTCGACTTCATCGTGCAGATCGGTTTGTTCAAGCAGCGGATTGCTTTCCAGCGCCAGTTGCAGTTCCTGCTGGAGTTCAAGCGTAGAGAGTTGCAGCAAGCGGATTGCCTGCTGCAACTGGGGGGTCATCGCCAGCTGTTGGCTGAGCCTGAGTTGCAAACCTTGCTTCATAATCCGGCTAGAATTTCCTAAGCAAATGTCGGGTATGCCGACACCTTATCAGAGTCTGAACTCTTCGCCCAAATAAACCCGCTTAACCTGCTCATCTGCAAGAATTTCATCTGGCGTGCCGTGGGCAATCAGATGGCCCTGGCTGACGATATATGCGCGCTCACACACCGCGAGCGTTTCACGCACGTTGTGGTCGGTGATCAGCACGCCGAGGCCGCTGTCACGCAGGTGTTCGATGATCTTTTTGATATCGATAACGGAGATGGGGTCAACGCCGGCAAAAGGTTCATCCAGCAGGATAAACTTTGGATTGGCGGCCAGCGCACGGGCAATCTCGACGCGGCGACGTTCACCGCCCGACAGCGCCTGGCCCATGCTGTCGCGCAGATGGCCGATGTGGAACTCGTCCATCAGCTCATTGGCGCGGTCCTGACGCTGCTCTTCCGTCAGATCGTCACGCACCTGCAGTACCGCCATCAGGTTGTCGTAGACGCTCAGACGGCGAAAGATCGACGCTTCCTGCGGCAGATAACCGATGCCGCGGCGCGCGCGCGCATGCAGCGGCAGAATACTGATATCTTCTTCATCAATGATGATGCGGCCGGCATCACGCGGCACGATGCCGACCACCATGTAGAAGGTGGTGGTTTTACCGGCCCCGTTGGGGCCCAGCAGGCCGACAATCTCGCCGGATTTCACCTGCAGGCTGACATCTTCTACTACGCGACGGCCTTTGTAGGCTTTCGCCAGGTTTTCAGCGACTAATGTGGCCATAGCGATCAGTTACTCTTTTTGGGGCTCGCAGACGAACCGTTTTTATCCTGCAGCTGCGACGGCACCAGCACGGTGGTGACGCGCTTGCTCTGGCCCTGACTGTAGGCCTGCATTTTCTGCTCTTTCACCAGATAGGTGATGCGATCGCCTTTGATGTTGCTGTCCTGCTGCTCAATAAAGGCGTTGCCGGTCAGCTCGACGAAATCGTTGGCCAGCTCATAGTGCAGTTTGGCGGCGTGACCCTGCACCGGTTTGCCGTTGTCCTGCATCTGATAAAAGGTGGCCGGATTGCCGTAGGCATCGACGATGGTTTTGTTGCTGTCGCCGCCGGGACGCGTTACCACCACTTTATCGGCGGTAATTTTGATGGTGCCCTGGGTCACGATCACGTTGCCGGTAAAGGTGGCGACGTTACCCTGCAAATCGAGCGCCTGGTTCACCGAGTCGATGTTAACCGGCTTGTCCGAATCGCCCGTTAACGCCAGCGCCGGCAGGCTGGTTGCCAGCAGCGCACTCACCAGCAGCAACTTAAGGCTATTTTTGTTCATTTTGAATTTCATAGGAGGTTTTGACCTTTTCAAGCAGCTCGGCATTCTTTGTCCGTAGGTTGCCGCGCATCTTCATGCCAGTGGAGTTAAAACTGCGGCCAAATAGGGTGACCTGATCGTCAGACGTCACATCCTGGCTGACCAGATTAACCTGAGCATTATCCGTGATGATGCGCTCAAGCTGGGAATCCTGCGTCAATGTGTGTACTTCAACGTGGCCATAAAGATACAGCATACGATCTTTCGTCAGCTTTGCCTTGTCAGCACGAACCGACCACGTGGGCACTTTGTTTTCGTCGTAAGTGGTCATCACCGGATTATCGAACCAGCTCACTTCTTCGGCCGAAAAGTAGGTCACTTTATCCGAGACCAGCTTATAGGCCAGCGCACCCGTCGGGTTATACACCACGGTGCTGGAGTTAGCGCTGGTGTAGGTCGGCGCCTGATCGTTGGTCGCCACCGGCGTGGCGCTGTCGTCCTGGTTGGTAAGATTCCAGCCGATCAGCACCAGGGCGATCAGCGCCAGAATCAGCGTTATCCAACGCCTGCTTTTACTCATACTGATTGCCCTTTGGCATCCTCAAATTTGTTCTGCGCCAGCAAAATCAGGTCGCATAGCTCACGTACTGCACCGCGACCGCCAGCAATGCGCGTCACGTAATGCGCGCGCGGCTGTAACACCGGATGCGCATCGGCGACGGCCACGCTCAGACCCGCCTGTGCCATTACCGGCCAGTCGATCAGGTCGTCACCAATATACGCGACCTGGTCTGCCGATAGTGACAGTTTATCCAGGAGTTCGCGCCAGGCCAAAAGCTTATCCGACTGTCCCTGGTAAAGATGCGTAATGCCGAGCGTTTTACAGCGATCTTCCAGCAGTTTAGCGCGACGGCCGGTAATAATAGCCACTTCGATGTCCGAGGTCAGCAGGCAGCGCACGCCGTAACCGTCGCGCACGTTAAAGGCCTTTAGCTCTTCACCGCTGTTGCCCATGTAAATCAGGCCGTCGGACATCACGCCGTCGACATCGCAAATCAGCAGGCGGATGTTGGCCGCCCGCGCCATCACGTCGGCGCTCACCGGACCGTAGCAGGTGTCGACCATCGTGGTTTCAGCACTCATTGTTGTTTCCCGTTCAGACCACGCCAGCGCGCAGCATGTCATGCATATGTACCACACCGAGTAGGCGATCGTCATCGGCCACCAGCAGCGCAGTGATGTTTTTGTTTTGCATCAGATTAAGCGCGTCCACCGCCAGCAGGTTGGGGCGCACGCGAATCCCGCCGCGCGTCATGACATCCTGGATACGCGCCGACTGGAAATCGATGCCCATATCGAAGATGCGGCGCAGGTCACCGTCCGTGAAAATCCCTTCGATTTTCATCAGGTCGTCGACAATCACCGTCAGGCCGAGGTTTTTGCGCGTAATTTCCAGCAGCGCGTCGCGCAGCGAGGCGTCACGGGTGACGTGGGGAATTTCATCGCCGCTGTGCATAATGTCGCTGACGTGCAGCAGCAGTTTGCGCCCCAGCGCGCCGCCCGGGTGCGACAGCGCGAAATCTTCCTGCGTGAAGCCGCGCGCCTCCAGCAGCGCCACCGCCAGCGCATCGCCCATCACCAGCGTGGCGGTGGTGCTGGAGGTCGGTGCCAGCCCGAGCGGACAGGCTTCCTGCGGCACTTTCACGCATAAATGCACATCGGCAGCCCGGCCCATGGCGCTCTCCGGACGGCTGGTCAGGCAAATCAGCTGCACTTTCTGCCGTTTGAGCACCGGGATCAGCGCGAGGATTTCGCCGGACTCGCCGCTGTTCGAGATGGCGATCACCACATCGTTGGTGCTGACCATGCCGAGATCGCCGTGGCTGGCTTCACCCGGGTGGACGAAGAACGCCGGCGTGCCGGTGCTGGCGAAGGTGGCGGCCATCTTCTTGCCGATATGGCCGGATTTGCCCATGCCCATCACCACCACTTTGCCACGGCAGGCAAAGATCATTTCGCAGGCGCGGCTGAAGTCGGCGTTAATATACTGGTCGAGCTGTTCCAGCCCTTCGCGTTCAATGCGCAGTACCGCTTTACCTGCCTGCTGGAAGTCGAAATCCGGTTGCTGATGTGACATGGTCAGTCATCCTTAATAGCTTGCGATAAGCGTGGGGCTGAGCCACAGCCACAGCACCCACACGATAAATCCACCTAACAGCAGCGTGCCCGCTATGCGGCCGATGCGGCGCTTGCGCAGCAGGCACAGCAGGGCGAACAGCACGCTGACGCCCAGCATAATCCAGTAATCCCGTGCAAAGGCGTGTGCATCGATCGCGCCGGGATGCACCAGCGCCGGCAGGCCCAGTACAATTGCCAGATTGAAGATATTGGCGCCAATCAGGTTGCCGATGGCGATATCGTCTTCGCCTTTCAGCGCGCCGGCCAGCACCGTGGCCAGTTCCGGCAGGCTGGTCCCGACAGCAATCAGCGTCAGTCCCATCACCAGTTCGCTAACGCCGAAGTAATCCGCAAACACCGTGGCGTTGTCGATCACCATGCGCGTCGACATCGGCAGAATAATCAGCGCCACCGCCAGCCAGAGAAACGCCACCGTATTGCCGCTTTCGTCGCGCGGCAGCTCCGCCAGTTGTTCACGCGTCAGGGTGTCATTATTATCGCGCTCGGCCCGCCGGGCGATGCGGATCGCCACCAGCAGATAACCCAGCGCCAGCAGCAGCAGTGCCACGCCATCCAGCCGGCTGAGCTGGTTATCAAACAGCATGATGCCGCTGAGCAGTGAGACCAGCAGCAGCAGAGGGAGTTCGCGGCGAATCAGATTGGAGTGTACGGTTAAAGGGTGCAGCAGCGCAGCGCCCCCCAGAATCAGCAGAATATTGGTGATGTTCGAGCCCAGCGCGGTACCCACGGCTAAATCCATCTGACCATGCTGCGCGGCAGAGAACGAGACGATCAGTTCCGGCAGTGAAGTGCCAATGCTCACCACCGTCATGCCAATGATCAACGGGGGAATGCCAAGGGATCGACACAGGATCGCGGCGCTGAACACCAGGCGGTCAGCTCCGTAAGCCAGTAAAATCAATCCGATAAACAGCAGGGCAGTGGCTACGAACATGAAAAATCCTTGATGGATAACGGTGCCGGCAAACCTTGTCCGACAGGTAAAAGCAGTGCGCGTGCGGAATCAGGCGCTGATTTTGACTGTCTGAGAGGCAAAAGTAAATTTTAAGGCCGTTTTCGCCACACCGGACGGGTAAGTTTCTGTAAAACTATCGTGCATTGTGGTTTACCAGGCTACCATCCACCACGTTAATTACGCCCGATCCGTTTAAAGAGGTAATGATGATCCAGCAGCAAACGAATCTGGTTGAGGTTCGTGGCGTCAGTTTTACGCGCGGCAATCGCACCATCTTCGATGACATTTCGCTGACCGTTCCGGCGGGCAAAGTCACGGCGATTATGGGCCCTTCCGGCATCGGTAAAACCACCCTGCTGCGCCTGATTGGCGGGCAGTTGCAGCCGGACAAAGGTGAGATCTGGTTTCGTGACCAGAACATTCCGACGCTGTCGCGCCGTAAGCTGTATGACGTGCGTAAAAAAATGAGCATGCTGTTCCAGTCCGGTGCGCTGTTCACCGACCTTAACGTTTATGAAAACGTTGCCTGGCCGCTGCGCGAACACACCCGGCTGCCAGCGGAATTACTGCACAGCACGGTGATGATGAAGCTGGAAGCTGTGGGACTGCGCGGCGCAGCCCAGCTGATGCCGGCCGAACTCTCCGGCGGCATGGCGCGCCGGGCGGCGCTGGCGCGAGCAATTGCGCTGGAGCCGGAGCTGATCATGTTCGACGAACCCTTTGTCGGCCAGGATCCCATTACCATGGGCGTGCTGGTCAAGCTGATCGATGAGCTCAACCATTCGCTGGGCGTCACCTGCATTGTGGTTTCACACGACGTGCCAGAGGTCTTGAGCATTGCCGACCATGCCTATATTGTTGCCGGGCAAAAGATTATTGCTCAGGGTAGTGCGCCGCAGCTGAGGGAGAATCCCGATCCGCGCGTGCGCCAGTTTATTGAGGGTCATGCGGATGGTCCGGTGCCGTTCCGCTTCGCTGCCGGGGATTACCTCAGCGATCTGACCCGCACAGGGAGAAGCTAAACTGATGTGGTTACAGGCACTGGCGTCATTTGGGCGTCAGGGAATTAACACCTGTGCGGCCTTTGGCCGGGCGGGCTTAATGCTCTTCCATGCGCTGGTGGGTAAACCGGCGTTTCGTAAGCATGCGCCGCTGCTGGTGAAGCAGCTGTACAGCGTGGGCGTGCTGTCATTGCTGATCATTGTGGTCTCCGGCCTGTTCATTGGCATGGTGCTGGGGCTGCAGGGCTATCTGGTACTCACCACGTACAGCGCAGAAACCAGCCTGGGTATGCTGGTGGCGCTGTCGCTGCTGCGCGAACTGGGGCCGGTGGTCACCGCGCTGCTGTTTGCCGGGCGCGCCGGTTCGGCGCTCACTGCGGAAATTGGCCTGATGAAAGCCACTGAGCAGCTCTCCAGCATGGAGATGATGGCGGTTGATCCGCTGCGCCGCGTGGTGTCGCCGCGCTTCTGGGCCGGCTTTATCAGTATGCCGCTGCTGGCGCTGATCTTTACTGCGGTGGGCATTGCCGGTGGCGCGCTGGTCGGGGTGGCCTGGAAAGGCATCGACCCGGGCTTTTTCTGGTCGGCGATGCAGAACGCGGTGGATTTTCGTACCGATGTGATCAACTGCCTGATCAAGAGCGCGGTGTTTGCCATCACGGTGACCTGGATCGCGCTGTTCAATGGGTATGACGCTGTCCCGACTTCGGAAGGGATCAGTCGCGCGACGACGCGTACCGTAGTCCATGCTTCGCTGGCGGTGCTTGGACTGGATTTTGTGCTGACGGCACTGATGTTTGGGAATTAATGCAATGCAAAGCAAAAAAAACGAAATCTGGGTTGGCGTGTTTATGCTGGCTGCGCTGCTGGCGCTGCTGTTCCTCAGCCTGCGCGTCGCCGATCTTAAATCGCTGGGTACTGAGCCAACGTGGAAGCTGTACGCCACCTTCGATAATATCGGCGGCCTGAAAGTCAGCTCGCCGGTGAAAATTGGCGGCGTGGTGATTGGCCGCGTCACCGACATTTCACTGGATGACAAAACGCTGTCGCCGCGCGTCACCATGGACATCAGCGAACAGTATGCCAATAAAATTCCTGACACCAGCTCGCTGGCGATTCGCACCCAGGGTCTGCTGGGTGAGCAGTTCCTCGCGCTCAACTTAGGTTTTGACGATCCAGAGCTTGGCTCGGCGATGCTGAAAGATGGCGGCACGCTGCGGGATACCAAATCGGCGCTGGTGCTGGAAGACCTGATCGGCCAGTTCCTCTACAAGAGCGGCGACAACAAGGACAATGAGAAATCGTCGGGCGCCGCCAGCGCGAGCGCCCCGGCAGCACCTGCTACAACGGAATAACCCAGAGAGGTACAACACGATGTTAAAACGTTTCCTGATGGTGGCCCTGCTGGCCATCGCGCCGCTGGCGGCAAACGCAGCGGACGCCAACCAGAGCAATCCGTACAAGATGATGAACGAAGCGGCGGAGAAAACCTTTACCCGCCTGAAGAACGAACAGCCGAAGATTAAGCAGGATCCGAATTACCTGCGCGAAATTGTGCGCCAGGAGCTGCTGCCGTACGTGCAGATTAAATACGCGGGGGCGCTGGTACTGGGCCGTTACTACCGCGAAGCCACGCCGGCGCAGCGCGACGCCTACTTTGCCGCGTTCGGGGATTATCTGGCGCAGGCTTATGGTCAGGCGCTGGCGTTGTATCACGGCCAGACTTACCAGATTCAGCCTGAGCAGCCGATTGGCGATGCCAATATCGTGGCGATTCGCGTCACCATCATCGATCCCAACGGTCGTCCGCCGGTGCGCCTTGATTTCCAGTGGCGCAAGAACAGCCAGACCGGCAACTGGCAGGCTTATGACATGATTGCCGAAGGCATCAGCATGATCACCACCAAACAGAATGAGTGGAGCGATCTGCTGCGCACCAAAGGCATCGACGGCCTGACTGCGCAGCTGAAAACCTATGCCGCGCAGCCTATTACCCTGGACAAGCAGCAATAATGAGCGAACCGTTACGCTGGCAGCGCACTGCCAGCACGCTGGCCCTGAGCGGCAAACTGGACCGCGATACGCTGCTGGCGCTGTGGCAGGCGCGTGACAGCGCCATGGCCGGTATCACCACGATTGACGTGGCGGCGCTGGATCGGGTTGATTCTGCCGGACTGGCGCTGCTGGTGCATCTGCGCGAAATCGCGCGGGCGCAGGGCACGACGCCGCTTTTCAGCGGTATCACCGATAAGCTCGACTCGTTAATCAAGCTGTACAACCTGCAGCAGATTATTGTTTCTGCGGAACAAATCGCCTGATTAACGGCGCTGCTGACAAAGCCCCTGATTTTTTCAGGGGCTTTTGCGTATTTAAGAGTCAGGCGCTTTCCTCTAAGATATCCGCCTTATTATTATCAAGTGAAGCAATGAGCGATGGAAAATAGTGAAGTTCAGGCCGTGCTAATGCAGGCGCTGCCGTTAGAAGAAGTACATGTTCTCAGCAACGATGGCAGCCATTTCCAGGTCATTGCCGTGGGCGAAATGTTTGGCGAGCTGAGCCGCGTAAAGAAACAGCAGGCTGTGTACGCACCGCTGATGGAATATATTGCGGATAACCGTATTCATGCGGTGTCCATTAAGACTTATACCCCAGCCGAGTGGGCGCGCGACCGTAAACTCAACGGTTTCTAAGCGTCACTCTGGCTGTTTTGTTGATAGATAATTGAGAGCCGTGTTAATGGACAAATTTCGTGTGCAAGGCCCCACCCGTTTAAGCGGTGAAGTGACCATTTCCGGGGCGAAGAATGCTGCGCTGCCGATTCTGTTTGCTGCGCTGCTGGCTGAAGAGCCGGTAGAGATTCAGAACGTGCCGAAGCTGCGTGACATCGATACCACCATGAAGTTGCTGAGCCTGCTCGGTGCGCGCGTGGAACGCAATGGTTCGGTCCACGTTGATGCGCGCGAAGTTAATGTCTTCAGTGCGCCGTACGATCTGGTGAAAACCATGCGCGCCTCCATCTGGGCGCTGGGGCCGCTGGTGGCGCGTTTTGGCCAGGGCCAGGTTTCTCTGCCAGGCGGCTGTGCGATTGGTGCGCGTCCGGTCGATCTGCACATTACCGGCCTGGAGCAGCTGGGTGCCGAGATCAAACTGGAAGAGGGCTATGTTAAAGCCTCTGTGGATGGCCGCCTGAAGGGCGCGCACATTGTGATGGATAAGGTCAGCGTGGGCGCGACCGTGACCATCATGAGTGCCGCAACGCTGGCGACAGGCACCACCATCATTGAAAACGCGGCGCGTGAACCGGAGATTGTCGACACGGCAAACTTCCTTAACACGCTGGGCGCGAAAATCAGCGGCGCCGGCACCGACAAAATCACCATCGAGGGCGTTGAGCGCCTCGGCGGCGGCGTCTATCGCGTGCTGCCGGACCGTATCGAAACCGGCACCTTCCTCGTGGCCGGCGCTATCTCGCGCGGCAAAGTGGTGTGCCGCAATGCGCAGCCAGACACGCTGGACGCCGTGCTGGCGAAACTGCGTGACGCGGGTGCGGAGATTGAAGTCGGCGAAGACTGGGTGAGCCTGGATATGCACGGCAAGCGTCCGAAAGCGGTTAACATCCGTACCGCACCGCACCCGGGTTTCCCGACCGACATGCAGGCGCAGTTTACGCTGCTCAACCTGGTGGCTGAAGGCACCGGCGTGATTACCGAGACCATCTTCGAAAACCGCTTCATGCACATCCCTGAGCTGATTCGTATGGGTGCGCACGCCGAAATCGAAAGTAACACCGCTATCTGTCACGGTGTTGAAACCTTGTCCGGCGCGCAGGTGATGGCGACCGATCTGCGTGCGTCAGCCAGTCTGGTACTGGCAGGCTGCATTGCAGAAGGTGCGACGTTGGTGGATCGTATCTACCACATCGATCGTGGCTACGAGCATATTGAAGACAAGCTGAAAGCGTTAGGCGCCAACATTGAGCGCGTCAGCGGCGAGTAATCCTTTGTCCTGATTGCCAGGCATGAAAACCAGTCACGACAGCGTGGCTGGTTTTTTTTTGCTTTACCCGCGTGAGACGATCTTTTTCAGATCCTGGGGCGATCGAATGCGTTTTTTACGATCCAGCAGACGCTGTGTGACCGGATCAAAATAGCGGCTGGGCCAGATCTCGGAAGGATGGACCTTCAGCGCCGTGGCGATCAGCCATTCACCTTTAGGCCAGGGACGTGACAACGCGTTGGCCAGCGTCGATGAACTGAGGCCAGATTGACGTGACAGGGCGGCTAGTGACGTACCGCGCTTGCGCAGGGCCGCAATGATATCTGCCGGATGCCAGTCTTCTCTCCTTGCATGCATAACTCTCTTCTCCGTGTCCGTGTTAGTGCTCCATCTCTGCAGCGCTGTGGCTCTCCTGCGCAGAGATAACTGGAAAAATCCGGATTTTTATAGCAAAAAATTTCCATATGTTTCCAGTAATTGTTTTGCCTGTGCACGAAACTGCGCAGTTTTTCGCAAAAATGCTGCAAGGAAATGTAATCAGACGGGCAGAGCAGGGGGGAGAAATAAAAACGGGGCCGGACGGCCCCGTAGCAGGTCAGAAATCGCGCTGCACCGACATATGCGCCAGCGCTTCCAGCGCGCTGCGCCACGGCGTTTCTGGCAGTGCCTGTAGCGCGGCGATGGCTTTATCCGCCTCTTCTTCGGCGCGTTTGCGCGTCCATTCCAGCGAACCGGTTTGCTGCATTGCCGCCAGCACCGGCTCCAGCAGATGACGGCCATTACCCTCTTCGATCGCCTTGCGGATCATCTGCGCCTGCTCGGGCGTGCCGTTGTGCATGGCGTGCAGCAGCGGCAGCGTCGGCTTACCTTCGCTCAGATCGTCACCGGTATTTTTGCCCAGCGTCTCGCCGTCGGCGCTGTAATCCAGCAGATCGTCGATCAGCTGAAACGCCGTACCGAGATAGCGGCCATAATCCTGCAGCGCTTTCTCCTGCGCTGGCGTGGCCTCCGCGAGGATCGCCGAAGCCTGCGAAGCGGCTTCAAACAGGCGGGCGGTTTTGCTGTAGATCACCCGCATGTAGCTCTCTTCGGTGATATCCGGATCGTTGCAGTTCATCAGCTGCAGCACTTCCCCTTCGGCGATCACGTTCACCGCTTCGGACATCAGTGCAAGGATCTTCAGCGATCCCATGCTGGTCATCATCTGGAAGGCGCGGGTATAGATAAAATCCCCGACCAGCACGCTCGCCGCATTGCCGAACGCGGCATTAGCGGTGGCTTTGCCACGGCGCATATCGGATTCATCCACCACATCATCGTGCAGCAGCGTCGCCGTGTGGATAAATTCGATCAGCGCCGCATTGGTCACATGCAGCGATCCCTGATAATTCAGCGCGCGTGCTGACAGCACCGCGATCATCGGACGGATGCGTTTGCCTCCCCCGCTGATGATGTAATAGCCCAACTGGTTAATCAGTGAGACATCTGAATTCAGCTGGTCGAGGATGGTCTGGTTGACGGCCGCCATGTCCTGCGCGGTTAATTCGTTAATCTGTTCTAAGTTCATTCGTCTGTTCAGCTTTGACTCGTTTTCTGCATGGTAAGCGCTTTTACCCAGCGTGAGTTCAGGTAATCTGTTACTGATTGTACTTGAAAAATCGGGTTGAGAAACGTTTGCATTCGTCCTGCGCTTTTTTTCTGCAAGAGAGTGCAAAGTGCACTTGTCTTCTGCTGGAGTTTTGCGTAGAATTCGCGCCCTATTGTGAATATTTATCGCGCCGCCTGATGAACAGAAAGGCATGCGCAGAAGCGGAGTTTTATATGTACGCGGTTTTCCAAAGTGGTGGTAAACAACACCGAGTAAGCGAAGGTCAGACCGTTCGCCTGGAAAAGCTGGACATCGCAACCGGTGAAACCATCGAGTTCGACCAGGTTCTGATGATTGCAAATGGCGAAGACGTGAAAATCGGCGCGCCACTGGTTTCAGGCGGTGTGATCAAGGCAGAAGTTGTTGCTCACGGTCGTGGCGAGAAAATTAAAATCGTTAAGTTTCGTCGTCGTAAACACTACCGTAAGCAAGCTGGTCACCGTCAGTGGTTCACTGATGTGAAAATCACTGTGATCAGCGCGTAAGAGGAGATCTGACAAATGGCACATAAAAAGGCTGGTGGCTCGACTCGTAACGGTCGCGACTCCAATGCAAAACGTCTGGGTGTTAAGCGTTTCGGTGGTGAATCTGTTCTGGCAGGTAGCATCATCGTTCGTCAGCGTGGTACCAAATTCCACGCCGGTAACAACGTAGGTTGTGGTCGTGACCACACTCTGTTTGCTACCGCAGACGGCAAAGTTAAATTCGAAGTTAAAGGTCCTAACAACCGTAAATACATCAGCATCGTTGCTGAGTAAGGTTGTTGTGCCGCAGACGATTAACGTCTGAACACACGAATGGAAGGCCCCGCAGCTTTGCGGGGCTTTTTACATTCTGCCGCAGGTTACGGCAATCACGCTGACCTTGCGCCTCAGTTTGCTGTACACTTTATGTACACATAGCTTTGCCAATCCTGTATTATCCGCCGCCGGTCAGCGCAGAAGACCCTGGCGGACCCGTTTGTCGCCCGCAGCGTGGCGCAAACGACAGTGTGACGGAGATAAAAAATGAAGTTTGTTGATGAAGCGACGATCCTGGTGGTCGCGGGTGATGGTGGCAACGGTTGCGTCAGCTTCCGCCGCGAGAAGTACATTCCCAAAGGGGGACCGGACGGCGGTGACGGCGGTGACGGCGGTGATGTTTACCTGCTGGCGGATGAAAACCTCAACACCCTGATCGATTATCGTTTCGAAAAATCTTTCCGCGCCGAACGCGGCCAGAATGGCCAGAGCCGTGACTGTACCGGTAAACGCGGTAAAGACATCATTGTTAAAGTGCCGGTGGGTACGCGCGTGATCGATCAGGACACGGGCGAAACGCTGGGCGACATGACGCGCCATGAGCAGAAGCTGATGGTGGCGAAGGGTGGCTGGCACGGTCTGGGCAACACCCGCTTCAAATCGTCCGTGAACCGTACGCCGCGTCAGAAAACCATGGGCACGCCGGGCGAGAAGCGCGACCTGCAGCTGGAACTGATGTTGCTGGCAGACGTGGGGATGCTGGGTCTGCCAAACGCCGGTAAATCGACCTTTATCCGCGCAGTATCAGCGGCGAAGCCAAAAGTGGCGGATTATCCGTTCACCACCCTGGTGCCAAGCCTCGGCGTGGTACGTATGGATAGCGAAAAGAGCTTCGTGGTCGCCGACATTCCCGGCCTGATTGAAGGCGCAGCGGAAGGCGCGGGCCTCGGAATTCGCTTCCTCAAGCATCTGGAGCGCTGCCGTGTGCTGCTGCACCTCATCGACATCGCGCCAATCGACGAATCCGATCCGGTAGAAAATGCCCGCATCATTCTCGGCGAGCTGGAGAAATACAGCGACAAGCTGTACCAGAAGCCGCGCTGGCTGGTATTCAATAAAACTGACCTGCTGAGCCGTGAAGAGGCGGAAAGCCGCGCTAAAGCGATTGCCGAAGCGCTGGGCTGGGATGAGAAATATTATCTGATCTCCGCCGCCAGCCGTGACGGTGTCAATGAGCTGTGCTGGGATGTGATGAGCTTTATCATTGCGAATCCAAAAGAAGCGGAAGAAGAAGCGAAGCAGCCAGAGAAAGTGGCCTTCATGTGGGATGATTACCACCGTGAAGCGCTGGAAAATGCTCAGGAAGTGGAAGAAGACGAAGACTGGGATGACGACTGGGATGAAGACGACGACGAAGGCGTCGAGATCATTTATCAGCGTTGATGTCAGCGAAAAAAGCGGCCAGATGGCCGCTTTTTTTATTGCTGTTTAGCGCCGAGCACCAGCCCGCACCATCATTCCCTCTCCCCGTGGGAGAGAGCACCAGCCCGCACAATCATTCCCTCTCCCCGTGGTGTACAGTCCGGGGACATCGTGAACACTTGTTCGGGGACATGGTAGACACTTACAACTAAGGCATAAGAACCCGTTTATGGAGTCGCTTATGCCCTGGGATGCGAGAGATACCATGTCATTACGTACTGAGTTTGTTCTGTTCGCCTCGCAAGACGGGGCGAACATCCGCGAGCTGTGCCGCCGCTACGGCATATCTCCCGCCACCGGCTACAAGTGGCTTCGCCGCTGGGATGAGGAAGGACCGTCCGGCCTTCAGGACCGCTCCCGCGCGCCCCGTCACTCACCCAACCGCTCATCTGACGACATCACTGAGCTGCTGCGTATGGCGCATGAGCTTCATCAGCACTGGGGGGCCCGCAAGATTAAGCGCTGGCTCGAAGACCGCGGGCACGGCATGCCGGCCTTCAGCACCGTCCACAACCTGATGGCCCGCCACGGCCTGCTGCCGGGCGCAGCGCCGGGCGTCCCGGCCACCGGCCGGTTTGAGCACGCGGCCCCGAACCGGCTCTGGCAGATGGATTTTAAGGGCCACTTTCCCTTTGGCGGCGGCCGCTGCCACCCGCTTACCCTGCTGGACGACCACTCCCGGTTCTCGCTGTGCCTGGTGCACTGCGCTGACGAACGGCGTGAGACGGTACAGGAGCAGCTGGTCAGCGTCTTTGAGCGCTACGGCCTGCCGGACCGGATGACGATGGACAACGGCTCGCCGTGGGGCGACACCACCGGCACCTGGACGGCAGTGGAGCTGTGGCTGATGCGCCACGGCATCCGGGTGGGACACTCGCGGCCGTATCATCCGCAGACGCAGGGCAAGCTGGAGCGCTTTCACCGCAGCCTGAAGGCGGAAGTGCTGCAGGGGAAGTGGTTCGCAGACAGCGGTGAGCTGCAGCGCGCCTTCGACCACTGGCGGACGGTCTACAATCTCGAGCGCCCGCATGAGGCGCTGGAGATGGCGGTGCCGGCGTCGCGCTATCAGCCCTCATCGCGGCAGTACAGCGGGCGAGTAGCGCCACCGGAATACGACGAGGGCGTGATGGTCAGGAAGGTGGATATCAGCGGGAAGCTGAGCGTAAAAGGACTCAGCCTGAAGGCGGGCAAGGCGTTCAGGGGAGAGCGTGTGGGGCTGAAGGAGACGGGGGAAGACGGTTATTACGAGGTGTGGTGGTACAGCACAAAAGTGGGGGTGATCGACCTGAAGAAAAAGTCGATCACCATGGGTAAAGGATGTTAAAAAGTGTTCACTATGTCCCCGAACACCTGTCTGCCATGTCCCCGGACTGTACACTGTACAGTGGGAGAGGGCAGGGTGAGGGCATCAGGCCGCAGCGGAACCAAACCTACCCCAGCACCGCCACCGTCAGCCGCGAACTGCAACACAGCTGATCGCGACCATTGCGTATCTCAATCTGCCAGCTCTGATTGCGCGCGCCAAGATGCAGCGGACGACAAACACCGCGCACCTCGCCGCTGCTCACCGCCCGATGATGGCTGGCGCTCACCTCAATGCCCACCACGCTTTTACCTTCTTCCACGCTCAGGTAACCGGCAATGGAGCCCATCGACTCCGCCAGCACCACCGACGCGCCGCCGTGCAGCAGACCAAACGGCTGCTGCGTGCGGCTGTCTACCGGCATGGTGGCCTCCAGATAATCGTCACCGATCGCGGTAAACACGATGCCCAGATGCGCCACCAGCGAGTTATCGCCCAGCTGATTCAGCGTGGCGAGATCCACCGTACGTTTCCAGATTGCCATGCCTCAGGCTCCCAGCGTTGCGCCACCGTCCACCACAATATCCTGCAGCACCACGTGGCTGGCAAGATCCGAGGCAAGGAACAGGATATTGTTCACGATCTCCTGCGGCTGGGCGATCTTACGCAGCGGAATCCCCAGTTTGTACTGATCCGGGAAACCGTTGATCATCTCCTGCTCGGCTTCCGGCGTATGCCACAGGCTGCGCTGCATATCGGTATCGGTTGATCCCGGTGAGACAATATTGCAGCGCACGCCATACGGTGCCATCTCAAGGCCAACCGTCTGGCACAGGCTGCGCAGTGCTGCTTTGGACGCGCCATAGGCTGACATGCCGAGTCGCGGGGCGTGCGCGGCGTTAGAGGCGATGGTGACAATCGCGCCAGCGCGCTGCTGGCGGAAGACCGGCAGCGTCTGCTGGAACAGGTTAAACGCGCCGCCGGCGTTGACGGCGAGACACGCCTGCCAGTCAGCAAACGACAGCGCATCGGTGCTGCCGATGCGCAGAATGCCCGCGCCGTTCACCAGGATATCCAGCCGCGGCTGGCTGGCCAGCAGTGACTGACAGCAATCGCGCACCGCAGCGCTGTCGGCGACATCCAGCTGGCAGGTGGCAAACGGATAGTCATCCTGGCCAAAGTGCAGATCAAAACCGGTCACCTGCGCTCCGGCCTGATGGAACGCCAGCGCGGTGTGGTAGCCGATGCCTTTACCGGCACCGGTCACCCAGACAATTTTTCCGCTGAAATCAAAACAGGCACTCATTGCGCTGGCACCCGTGACAGCAGCGCCCACCAGCCATCAATGCTGGGGTTTTTCGCCAGGCTGATGAAGTCGATATCGCTGTGCACCTGACGCCAGCGCGCCGCCAGCGCCATCACGCGCACCGAATCCAGCCCATAATCGATCAGGTTTTCATCATCTTCCGGCACGTCATCATCTTCCAGCAGCGGCAGAATCAGCGCCCGCAGCGCGTCCTTGCTCTGTGGCAGCGGCATCAGGTCGGCGGTCATTACCACTTTGCCACTGCGACCTGCGGTGTAGGTCAGCGCCATCATATGCTCGTCGCGCGAGAAGTCGGCCAGCGCATCGGCCACCATGAACGGCTGGATGTTACGCATGAAGGCGTCGGTGGCGGTGGTCAGGCAGCCGATGTGGGCATACACGCCAGTAATGATCAGCTGATCGCGGCCCATCTCCTGCAGGATAGATTCCAGCGGCGAGCGCACGAACGCGCTGTAGCGCCATTTAGTCAGCACCTGATCGTCCTGATCCGGCGCCAGCGCGTCGACGATCTTCTGCTGATCCGGATGTTTGTTCAGCCCTGGTCCCCACATATCATTCAGCAGCGCGCGATCCTCATCGCTTTGCTGGTTGGGCTGGGCGGTATAGAACACCGGAATGCCCTGCGCTTTGCAGTAAGCGCGCAGGCGGGCAATGTTCTCCACCACCTGATTCACCAGCGGGCTGTCTTCGCCCCAGAAGTTGAGGAAATAGGCCTGCATATCGTGAATCAGCAGCGCCGCGCGCTGCGGCTCCAGCGCCCATTGTACTTTGTTAGCCGGCAGCTCAGTGGCGGCGGGCAGCGCATAAGAGGTCAGTTTTGGAATAGCCATTACAATCTCCGGAAAAAATCAGGCTTGCGTCTGCTCAGCAAGCTGTTGGCGTAAACGTTTTTTATCCACTTTGCCCACCGGGGTCAGCGGCAGGGCGTCGACGCAGGTAATGCGGTCGGGAAGTTTGAATTCGGCAATGCCCAGCTCGCGCAGATGGCGGCGCAGCGCGACCGGTTTCACCGGCTGGCGCGCCACAATGAAGGCACAGCTCTTTTCACCCATCAGCTCGTCATGCATGGACACCAGCGCGGCGTGGATCACATCCGGATGGCGCAGCAGCAAGTTTTCGATCTCTTCTGCGGCGATCTTCTCGCCACCGCGGTTGATCTGATCCTTTTCGCGTCCCTGTACGGTGATGTAGCCCTGAGCGTTGATCTCAATCAGATCGCCTGAGCAGTAAAAACCGTTGGCGTCGAAGCTGGCGGCATTGTGCTCCGGGCTGTTGTAGTAGCCCCGGAAGGTGTAAGGGCCGCGCGTCATCAGGCGACCCACCTGGCCTGGCGGCAGCGGATTGCCGTTCTCGTCGGCCACCCACACTTCGTCATCTTCCGAAATCGGACGCCCCTGGGTAGTCAGAATGGTTTGCTCGTCATCGCCGAAGCGCGTGTAGTTAACCAGCCCTTCCGCCATGCCAAACACCTGCTGCAGCTGGCAGCCGATTTCACGCTGAATGCGTGCGGCCAGCGTTTCGCCCAGTTTGGCTCCGCCCACCTGAATGCGCTGCAGCGAGGCCAGCGCTGTATTGCTGCCCCACTCCTGAATTGCCTGCAACCACAGGCTGACCGCCGGCGGCACCAGCCCGGTATCGGTCACCTGGTGCTGCTCAATCAGCGGGAAGCAGAGCGTGGCGCTGGGATCCGCGGCGAGAATCACCTGGCCACCGGCATAGAACACCCCGAGTGAACCGGGGGAACTCATGGCGAAGTTATGCGGCGCGGGCAGGGCGATCAGATAGCGCGTGTCGGCGTTGATGTGGCAAATCTCGTCACTGGCGCGAATGCTGTAGTAGTAGTCGTTGTGGGTGCGCGGAATCAGCTTCGGCGTGCCGGTGCTGCCGCCGGAGAGCTGGAAAAACGCCACTTCATCGGCGGCCGTCGGTGTCGCGACAAAATCGCCAGCCGCTTCATCCTGCAGCGACGCCAGCGTATTTTCCGCCTGCGCGTCGTTACGCAGGATCACCTGCTGCAGCGTGGGCTGCGCCTCGCACAGCGTGGCGATGAAGTCGTCGCTGGCAAACAGCGCGTGCTGGCGATCGGCAATCAGCAGTTTCGGTGCAATCTGCTGCGCATAGGCCAGCAGTTCAGTGCGCTGATGGCTGAACAGCGCGTACACCGGGACCACGCCCAGCTTAAACAGGGCAAACAGCGTAACGTAAAAATCGGCCACGTTGCCGAGCTGCACCAGCGCCGTGTCACCGCGCTGTAAACCGCGCCGCTGCAGCGCCGCCGCCAGATTATCACTGCGCTGCGCCAGCTGGCGGTAGCTGAGCTGTAAAGGGCCATCGATCACGGCGATAGCGTCGTTTTCGCGATGGCGGTCGATGATGTCGGTCAGCGGCACGTCGATCCAGTAGCCTTTTTCGCGGTAGCGCGCGGCCAGATGTGCCGGCCAGCGGCTGAAGGGAATGCTCATGCTTGTTCCTTTATTGCAGTCCAAAAGCGCGCAACATGGTGTCCAGCTTCACACCCGTTTCACGCCATTCTGATTCCGGTTGTGAGTCGGCGACGATGCCAGCGCCGGCAAACAGCCGCACGCGCGTGCCGTTTACCGTTCCGCAGCGAATGGTCACCACCCATTCGCCGTTGCCTTCGCTGTCGCACCAGCCGACGATGCCGCCAAACAGCTGGCGATCAAAGGGTTCGAGCTGCTGAATCAGCTGCTGCGCGCGGGCGTGCGGGAAGCCGCTCAGGGCCGGGGTTGGGTGCAGCAGCGCAGCCAGCGACAGCGCATTTTCGCGCTCATCCTGCACTTCGCCATCGATTTGCGTCGCCAGATGCCACAGCGTGGCGGTGGTGATCAGCGACGGCACGGTAGGCACTGACAGCAGGCGGCTACGCGGCTGCAGCGTGCTGCGCATCGCGTCGGTCACCAGCTGATGTTCGTGGCGATCTTTGGCTGACGCCATCAGGGTATTACCTGCCGCGCGATCGGCGCTGACATCGTCATGATGGCGGCGCGCCGAGCCGGCCAGCGGGCAGGAGGAGAAATCGCGCCCCTGTTTGCGCAGCATCAGCTCCGGGCTGGCACCCACCAGCGCGCCTCCTTCCGCCAGTGGCAGATGGAAATGGTAGCTATTGGGATTTTGCGCGATCACGCGCTGCATCAGCGCGGCGGTATCCACCGGCTGCTCCGTGACGATATCCATCAGGCGCGACAGCACCACTTTGTCCGGATCGCCGCGCTGGATGGTGGCAACGGCGTCGGCCACCATGCGGGTAAACACCGCGTGGTCTGGCACTGCCGTCCGCCGCCGCACTGCCGGCAGATCGCTCTGCTGCGCCGGTAACGCCTGTTGCAGGTCGGCGCGATTAAAGCTCTGCCAGGATTCGGGTATGAACAGCGACGCTGGCTGGCTGACGTCAAACGGAATCGCGCCCACCAGCAGCGGATTGGCGATCCCCTGCTTTTTCGCCGCGGCAAAGTGCTGGCGCAACTGCTGTTGAAAGTCGCCCTGCAGCAGCGCGGCATCGCCCACCGGCGTGTTGATCGTGGTATAGCAGCCCTGGGTGGCCAGGCTGCGCCATGGCGAGGTGAAAAGGAAACCGCGGCACAGCGCGGAAAAATCCTTCAGCCAGGCATTTTCAAACGTGGAGCTTTCCACCATAATTTTCACCTATAAATGATAAGATTATTAAGAATGATTATCATTTTTATTATGGCTCTGTAACCTACGTCGAAAGGGGCAAAGAGTCAATCCATTCGCGGGATTTACCGTGCTGTCAGACGTAAGCGGCGGCTGACGCCGGGCCAGGCATTAAGCTAAAAGGTGGATCAAAACTTATGAATAAATGCGGTTTATGGGGCATGGCTGTCCTGTTGTTCATTTTCCAGTCGCTGTCAGGGACAGCGCGGGCCGACCAGGGCTGGCCGCGCAGCGTACAGGGCGCGACCGGAACGGTAACGCTTCACCAGGCACCGCAGCGCATTGTCTCCACCAGCGTCACGCTGACCGGCTCGCTGCTGGCGATTGACGCGCCGGTCATCGCCTCAGGCGCGACCGCACCGAAAAGCCGCCTGGCCGACGATCAGGGCTTCTTCCGTCAGTGGGGCGAGGTGGCAAAGCAGCGCCACGTTAAGCGGCTGTACATTGGTGAGCCGAGCGCCGAGGCGATTGCGGCGCAAGCCCCGGATCTGATTATCGTCAGCGCCACCGGTAATGACTCCGCCCTGAAGCTGGTCAGTCAGCTGTCCGCCATTGCCCCCACGCTGGTGGTCAACTACGACGATAAGAGCTGGCAGGATGTGGTTACGCTGCTGGGGCAGGCCACCGGCCATGAAGCACAGGCAGCGCAGCGCGTAAAAGAGTTCGACGATCGCGAAGCGGCGCTGAAGCAGGCCATTACGCTGCCGCCGCAGCCGGTCTCCGCGATGGTATGGAACGGTGATGGCCGGGCAGTGAATCTGTGGACCGCCGCATCGGCGCAGGGCAAACTGCTGCAGCAGCTCGGTTTTACACTGGCGCAGCCGCCGGCCGACACGCAACAGGGGCACAGTATGGGCCAGCGCAAAGACATTATTCAGCTCTCGGGCGAGAATCTCGCCGCCAGCCTGACCGGCCACAGCTTCCTGCTGTTTGCCGGCGATGACAAAACTGCGCAGTCAGTGCTGAGTAACCCGTTCCTGGCACAAAACGCGGCGGTGCGCGATAAGCAGGTCTATGCGCTGGGCATCGACACCTTCCGCCTGGATTACTACAGCGCCAGCAATCTGCTGACGCGTCTGCATCAGCTGTTCGTCAAATCATGATGTTTGCTGCGCCAGCACCGGCGCGGGCGCCTGATAGCGCCGTAATCCTTTCATCATCAACCACATCATGACGCCAAGCAGTGTCGCGGCACAGCCAAACGCCGCGGCAGCCTGCGCCGGTAACAGCCACGAACCGAGGGCACCAATCAGCGCGGCGCCGAGGGCATCGCCGCACACGTTCTGCGCCGTCCACAGGCTGTTGATGCGGCCCAGCAGATGATCTGGCGTCAGCAGCTGAATCATTGCGTATTGCACCAGGCTGTTGATGGCACTGAAATAGCCGAAGCCCGCCAGACACAGCAGCGCCAGCCACAGCGTCGGCATCAGGCTGAACAGGCCCAGGGCGACGAAACCGGCCACGGCGCTGCCCAGCACCAGCCGCCCCGGGCGCGCCGCCTGTTTCAGCCTGCCGCTGGTAAATGCACCCACGGCGGCACCGAGCGGCACGGCGGCGTACAGCATACCGAGCTGGTCGGCGCTGACTGACCAGTGCGGTGCCAGCGCCGGGTACAGCACGCGGATGGCGCTGGCCAGCGTCACCAGCGCACCGGTCAGCGCCACCATGCCGACCAGCGGGCTGGCGAACAGGAACTGCACGCCGGTTGCCAGCGCCCGCAGCGGATGCTCGCGCGGCTGCGGAGGCGGGGGCAGCGCAGGTAGCTGCAGCAGCGTCAGCACCGTCAGCAGCGTGCCGAAGGCGGTCAGTCCGTAATTCCACAGCACGCCGCCGTGCGCGATCACCACACCAGCAATTGCCGGCGATAAAATCGAGCCGAAGCGCACCGTCAGCATGGTGATCGCGCCGGCCTGCATAATGTTTTCGCGTCCCACCAGCGCCGGCGTAGCGGCCAGCAGCGCCGTGACGCCAATCGCACCGAAAAAGCCGTCCCACAAGCCCAGCAGATAGACCGCCAGCAGCGAAGGCGCGGGCAGCGCGGCATTTATCGCCAGCGCGACAAAGCCCAGCCCGCAGGTGGTGCGGGCAAACAGGATCAACTTCTTACGCTCATAGCGATCGGCCAGCACGCCGCCGGTCAGCAGGCCAGTAAACATGCCGGCAGCGGACAGTGTGACGGCGAGGCCCACCAGCAACGGTGAATGGGTCATCTGCTGAATCTGCACCGGCACGGCAACGGCCAGCATGCCGAGCGCCACAATCGAGATAAAACGCGCAATAAACACCGCGCGAAACGCCGCGTGGGTTTTCAGCAGTGAGAGATCGATAAAGTGAGAGGGTTTGTTCATTGTTTCGCCTTTTTGCACCAATTTTCCTCATCATCCGCGAGGCGACTCATGGTAACATAGGCAAACGCGAGTAATAACGATAACAAATATCATTATCACATTATGTTGCACCGCAACGACGTCGAACAGTGAAGGTTTAGAACGCTATGCGCCAGATCCGTGCATTAGCAGGCTCAGGGATTCTGCTTTTGCTCCTCATGGCGCTCAGTCTGATGCTGGGTGCCAAATCAATACCGCTTTCCGATGTGTATCACGCTCTCACCGCCTCCTGCTCCAGCGCGGAGTGCATCATCGTGCGCGATGCGCGCCTGACGCGCACGCTGGCCGGTTTGCTGGCTGGCGTGGCGCTGGGGCTGGCGGGCGCGCTGATGCAGAGTCTGACGCGTAACCCGTTGGCCGAGCCGGGCATTCTGGGCGTGAACGCCGGTGCCGGTTTTGCCATCGTGCTCGGCATCGCGCTGCTGGGAGCGGACTCCCCGCTGCAGTGGCTGACGCTGGCCTTCAGCGGCGCGCTGCTGGCGGCGCTGCTGATGACGGTGATTGGCGCGATGGGCGGCGGGCGCGTCAATCCGGTGCGTCTGACGCTGGCAGGCGTGGCGCTGGCGGCGGTGCTGGAGGGCTTAACCTCCGGCCTGTCGCTGCTCAATCCGGACATTTACGATCACCTGCGCTTCTGGCAAAGCGGCTCGCTGGATATCCGCGATTTCAGCGTGTTGCGTACCCTGAGCCCGGCGGTGCTGGCCGGTGCGGCGCTGGCGCTGGGGCTGGCGCAGTCGCTGAACAGCCTGAGCATGGGCGGCGATATGGCGGCGGCGCTGGGCACGCGCGTGGTGCGCACTCAACTGCTGGGCCTGCTGGCGATTGCCTTACTGAGCGGCGCGGCGACCGCCGCCGTCGGACCGATCGCTTTTATCGGCCTGATGACGCCGCATTTTGCCCGCTGGCTGGTGGGCAACGATCACCGCTGGCTGCTGCCAGCGACGGCGCTGATCACCCCGGCGCTGCTGCTGGCGGCGGATATTCTGGGGCGGATGATGGTGGCAGGCGAACTGCGTGTCTCAATAGTGACCGCCATCCTTGGTGCGCCGATGCTGATTTTGCTGGTACGGCGCCAGCGCGGGCGAGGTGGATTATGACGCGGCGCGCCTGGTTGCATGGCGGCTGGCTGCTATTAGCGTGTGCGCTGCTGACGTGGCTGGCGCTGACGCGCGGTGCGCTGCCGATTACGGCGGAGCAGGTGTGGCAGGCGCTGCGCGGGCAGGGAGCGGCTAATGTGCAGCTGATTGTGGTGGAGTGGCGGCTGCCGCGCGTGCTGATGGCGCTGCTGATCGGTGCGGCGCTGGGTGTCAGCGGGGCAATTTTTCAGTCGCTGCTGCGCAACCCGCTCGGCAGCCCGGATATTCTCGGCTTCAATACCGGCGCTTACAGCGGTGTGCTGGTGGCGCTGGTGCTGTTCAATCAAAGTATTACCGCAATGACCGGGGCCGCGCTGATCGGCGGTATCGCGACGGCTGCGCTGGTGTACCTGTTTGCCTGGCGCAACGGGGTGGAAACGTTTCGGTTAATCATCGTGGGCATTAGCGTGCGCGCGCTGCTGATGGCGCTCAATGCCTGGCTGATTATCAGCGCTTCGCTGGAGTCGGCGCTCAGCGCCGGGCTGTGGAGCGCCGGCTCGCTTAACGGCATCACCTGGGCGAAAACGCCGCCGGTGGTGACGGTGCTGCTGCTGTCGCTGCTGCTGGTGGCGCTGTTAACGCGCCGCATGCGTCTGCTGGAGATGGGCGACGACACCGCCTGCGCGCTCGGCGTGCCGGTGGAGCGCAGCCGCCTGTGGCTGATGCTGCTGGGCGTGCTGCTGACCGCGGCGTCCACCGCGCTGGCGGGGCCGATCTCGTTCGTGGCGCTGCTGGCACCGCAGATTGCGCGCCGGCTGTGCGGTGGGGAAAAAGGCGCGTTGTGGCTGGCGGCGCTGTGCGGCGCGCTGCTGTTGTGCGCCGCCGATTATGCCGCGCAGCATCTGTTCCTGCCTTATCAACTGCCGGTTGGCGTGATCACCGTCAGCCTGGGCGGACTCTATCTGATTGCATTACTGGTGCGGGAGGCGCGACGCCAATGATCGATATTCCTTCTCGGCTGTATGGCGAAGGCCTGACGCTGGGTTATGACAAAAAAGTGGTGGCGGAAAATCTCTCGGTGGCGATTCCGCAAGGGGAGCTGACCGTGATTATCGGCCCTAACGCCTGCGGTAAATCCACCCTGCTGCGTACTCTCAGCCGCCTGCAGGCACCGCTGAAAGGCGACGTGCTGCTGGACGGCGAGGCGATTGCACGTTATCCCACCAAAGAGGTGGCGCGCCGCCTTGGCCTGCTGCCGCAGAGTTCGAGCGCACCGGCGGGCATCAGCGTGAGCGAGCTGGTGGCGCGCGGACGTTATCCGCATCAGTCACTGTTTGGCCGCTGGCGCGCGGAGGATGAAGCGGCGGTGCAGCAGGCGATGCTGGCCACCGGCGTGGCGGATCTGGCGCAACAGGCGGTCGATACTCTGTCCGGCGGGCAGCGTCAGCGCGTATGGATCGCCATGGTACTGGCGCAGCAGACGCCGCTGCTGCTGCTGGATGAGCCCACCACCTGGCTGGATATTACCCACCAGATTGAGCTGCTTGAGCTGATGCAGACGCTCAATCAGCAGCATGGCCGCACGCTGGTGGTGGTGCTGCACGACCTTAATCACGCCTGCCGCTACGCCACTCATCTGATCGCCATGCGTCACGGGAAGATCATTGCCGAGGGCAAGCCTGGCAAGATTGTTACGCCAGCACTGATTGAGCAGGTGTACGGATTACGCTGTGTGATTGTTGAGGATCCGGTGGCGCATACGCCAATGATTGTGCCGCTGGGGCGCGGGCGCTAAAGCAGAAGAAAGGGCTGTTGTTTAAACGTCTTCTGCCATACGGTTCCCTCTCCCGTCGGGAGAGGGTTAGGGTGAGGGCAAAACCGCTACGTCAGCAACTGCTGCAACAGCGGCCCGATCTGCTCAAACATGCGAGGCGAGATAATCTCGACGTGGGCGCAATCCATCGGCCACACCGTCAGCTCACCGACATAGGGCGCCCAGGCGCGGCGCGCATCCTGGCCTGGCTGCTGCGTCTGTTCGGCGAGGAACAGCGTAGCGCGGCCGCCGAAGCGTGCGCTGCGCGCCGTGGCCAGCAGACGCACCGAGCTGGCGTAGTTGGCTTCGATGGTATCGAACATGGCCTGCATCTCTTCACCGGCCTGATGGCGCTGCGCGGCGATAAACTGTTCGCGCTCGCGATTCACCTCCTCCAGTACCGCCGGATCCAGCACGTTCTCGCCGCGCTTCTCATCCCAGTTCTGCGTTTCCGGCGGCCAGGTGTCGAGCAGGCCAAGGAAGGCAACCTCTTCACCCGCCGCTTCCAGCCGGGCAGCAATGCCCTGCGCCAGCGTACCGCCCAGCGAGTAGCCGAGGAAATAGTATGGCCCGTGCGGTTGTACCTCGCGCAGCGTACGCAAATGCGCTTTACAGACCTCATCGAGGTGCGCGCTCTGATTCAGCGGTCCCTGCGTGTCAGGCGACTGAATGCCGACCAGTGACCAGCGTGGGTCAAGGTAACGCTGCAGCACGCTGAACTGCCAGGCGAAGCCGGACGCCGGGTGGAAGCAGAACAGCGTCGGTCCGCTGCCTTTACGCAGCGGCAGCACCGCTTCAAAGCCCGCCTGCTGATGGGATTGTCCATCGTTCAGCAGCGTCGCCAGTTTTTCCACCGTCGGCGCGATCATGATCTGCCCGACCGAGACCGGCAGCTGGAGCTCGCGGCGCAGCTGCGCGGCCAGGCGCATCGCCAGCAGCGAATGGCCACCGAGCGCAAAGAAATCATCCTGCGCACCGATCGTGTCGCAGGCCAGCAGGCGGCAGAACGCTGCGGCCAGCGTGCTCTCTAAACCGGGCAGTGGCGCGCGCCCCTGGCGCTGCGCGGTGCTCTGCGGCAACGGCAGCGCTTTGCGATCCAGTTTGCCGTTGCTGCTGAGCGGCAGCGCCTCCAGCTGGACGATGGCCACCGGCACCATGTGTGCCGGTAACTGCTGTGCCAGCGCGTGACGCAGCGCGTCGCCATCCACCGGCTGAGGCGCCACCACGTAGCCCACCAGCTGACGCGCATCGCCCTGTGCCGTCGCACTGCCCAGCACCACCGCATGCGTCACCGCCTGCTCAATGCCGGGCTGGGCGCACAGCGCATGATCGATTTCGTTCAGCTCAATGCGCTGACCGCGGATCTTCAGCTGGTCATCGCTGCGCCCGAGATACTCCACCGCACCGTTGTCCAGCCAGCGCGCTACATCGCCGGTCAGGTACATGCGCTCGCCAGCGGCGTACGGGTCGGCGATAAAGCGGCTGGTGGTCAGCTCCGGTCGGTTGAGATAGCCATGCGCCAGCTGAATGCCGGTAAGATAGAGATCGCCGGCCACGCCCGGCGGCACCGGCTGCATTTGCGCATCAAGAATGCGCAGGCCGGTGTTCCACACCGGGAAGCCGATCGGTACGCTCGGGCCATCGACGGCGGCGAGCGCCGCGCCATACGCCGGATACCAGCTGACATCAACGGCCGCTTCGGTCGGCCCATACAGATTGTGCAGCGGCACGCGGGTCAATGTTTCCCAGCTGCGCGACAGATCGGTGGGCAATGCTTCACCGCTGCAGAACACGTTGCGCAGGCTGGCGCAGCACGCTATCGCGGCCGGGTGGTCGAGCGCCGCGACAAAGGCCGCCAGCATTGAGGGTACGAAATGCGTGGTGGTGACTTTGTAGCGGGCAAACAGTTGCTGTAAGGCTTCCGGATCGCGGTGTGCATCCGGCGGCGCCATCACCAGCTGCGCGCCGACCAGCAGCGGCCAGAAGAACTCCCACACCGAGACATCAAAGCTGCTCGGCGTTTTCTGCAGCACCACGTCATCCGCCTGCAGCGGATAACGATCCTGCATCCACAACAGGCGATTAACGATCGCCTGATGGCCGACCAGCACGCCTTTCGGCCGGCCGGTAGAGCCGGAGGTATAGATGATGTACGCGCCATCCTGCGGCGTCGGCGCGCTGGCCGGTGCCGGTGCATGTTCGGCATTGTACAGGGTGTCAAAGTGCAGCTGACTGACCGGCGCGATGGCGTGGAAGCGGGCACTGAGCGCGGCAGCGGTGATCAGCGTTTTGGGCGCGGCGTCTTCCAGCATCAGCTGGAGCCGCTCGTCCGGATAGCCGGTATCCAGCGGCAGATAAGCGGCCCCGAGCGTCACAATAGCCTGCAGCGCCAGCGACAGCTGCACTGAACGCGGCAGCGCCACGGCGACGATATCACCCCGCTGCACGCCGGCCGCACTGAGATCGGCCGCCAGCGCGAATACCTGCTGCTGCATCTGGCGATAGTTCAGCTGGTGCTGCGCATCGGCCAGCGCCGGTGCGTCCGGGGTGCGCTGCGCCTGCTGCGCCAGCAGCGACGCCAGGGTTTCCGCTGGCAGCGGATGGGCGGTCTGATTGATGGCCGCAATTTGCTGCTGCTCCGCTGGCGTCAGCAGATCGAGCTCGCCCAGCGCGCGCTGCGGCTGCGCGGCCAGCTGGCTGAGCAGCAGGGCAAAGCGGCTGGCATGGCGCTGCAGCGTCTCCGCAGCATAGCGCTGCGCGTTCGCGAGCAGCTCCAGCGTCAGATCGCCGTGCTCGCTGAGGTAAATCGCGATTTCCAGATCGCGCACCGGGCCGGAGGCCAGCTGATGCGTGATGCCTTCAATGCCGGCGAAATCGAGCTGGTAGTCAAACATCTTCAGGTTGATCACCGGGCCATACAGCGGATCGCTATCGCCGAGGCGGCCGAGATCGCGCTGCACCTGTTCAGCATCGTAGCGCTGATGACGGCGCATTTTTTTCACTTCCGCGGCCAGCTGAGCGGCGAGATCGCCGAGCGTTTGTCCCGGCTGATAATGCACCGCCATCGGCAGCACGTTGATCACCGGACCGGTGGCGCACAGCGCGGCGGAGCCGATGCGGCGCATGAAGATGAAGCCGGCAGCAAAATCATTTTGCCCGCTGAGGCGAGCCAGCCACAGCGCTACCAGTGCAAAGGCCAGATCGGCGGCGCTGTGCTGTGGATGCTGGCTGGTCAGCGTCTGGAAGCGGTGACGATCCAGCGTAACGCTGTGGCGCAGCAGATCGGTGCTGGCGCTCTGACCGGCCAGCGGCAGTGGCGACAGCGAGGCGGGCGCGGGCAGGGCGCGCCCTTTTTCGCGCCAGAATTCGCCGTCACGGGTGTAAGACGCCGATTGCTGATAGCGCTGATACTCGTCAACCACGGCGCTGAACGGAATAAACGGTGTCGGCTCAGGCGGCTGCTGCTGTACGGCGGCGCTGTACAGATTGGCGATGCGGCGCGTCAGCGCGGTAAAGCTGAAGCCATCCACCACCAGATGGTGATAGCGCTGATACCAGAACCAGTGCTGCTCGCCGATGCGGAACAGACGATGGTGCCACAGCGGTGCGCCACTCAGCACACGTAGGTCCCCCTGCATATCGGCACGCATCAGGGCGCGCGCGGCGGCAGCGGCATCCGCTTCGCCGCGCAGATCAACGATGTCTGGCAGGCTGAAGGTCTGCGGCTGCGGCCACTGCAGCGGCTCGCCGTCGATTTCGCCGAACGCCATATTCAGGGTATCGGCTTCCTGCATGCCGTCGACGATGGCCTGCGCCAGCAGCGCGCTGTTGATGTCGCCGCGCAGTTCGACAAAGTGCGCGACCGCGTAGGCGTTGTGATGGCGGCTGAGCTGGTCGGCGATCCAGATGCCAGGCTGCGCCGCCACCAGCGGCAGAGTTTGTTGGTCAATCATAGTGTCGTTCATCAGAGAATTTACTGTCGCTCCGGTTCACGTCTGGCGTGATGAATGAATTTGGATTGCGCCACAAAGCTTGCAGACCGTCGAGCAGGCCACCGCGCCAGCACAGCGCGTCATGGCCGCCCTCTACCGGCTGGTAATGCACCTGATAGCCGGCAGCGGTAAGTTGTTGTTGTAATTGTTGATTGGCTTGCAGAATCAGGCCTTCACGCTGGCCTGCTTCCAGCCAGAAACGCAGCGGCTGGCGAGGTGCCAGGCCATGGTCCAGCGCCTGCAGCAGCCAGCCATGCGGGTTACCACGCTCCGGCCACCAGAAGGAGCCGGACAGGCTGAGCGCATTACCAAAGGTGTGGGGAAAGTGCAGCGCGGCAAACACCGCGGCCAGACCGCCGAAGCTTTGTCCGGCAACCAGCGTGCGCGCCGGCTGCGCATCGTACGGCATCCAGCGTGCCACCTGCGGCAACAGCTCCTGCTGCACCGCCTGCCAGAATTGCGGATTGCATGGCAGCTCGCGGCTGCGGTGTTCGCGATCGATGATGTCGATAAACAGGTAGACCGCCGGCGGCAGCTTGCCCGCGGCGGTCAGCTGCTGCAGCGGGCCGGCGATCGGCATCTGCTGCGCCCAGAACTGACCATCGAGCAGTATCGCCAGCGGACGCGGGCCGTGCTGCGCCTCGCCTGTGGCGTACAGCCACACCCGGCGACGATTGCCGAGCAGCGCGCTGTCCCACTGCTGCACCTGCAGCGTCAGCGCCGGGGCGCGGCCCTCATCCACCGCACGCCACACCTGCTGGTCGGGCGCGTCAGGCAGGTGCAGCGGTGACACGCCCATGCCGCGTCCGCCGGACCAGCTGCGCAGCGGATTGAGCGCATCGGCCTGCGCGGCAGGGAATTTTTCGCGCCACCAGTGGCGCAGCGCATGCATGTCAGGCTCGCCGCTGAAATCGCTGGCCTGCCGATCCGGCATCAGGCAGTAGCTGCCGCGCCAGTGTGACGGCAGCACAGTTTGCCAGTACCAGACATCGCTACTGGCGACGCGCATCAGCGATTGCGGCGGGCGATGCTGGTGGTGATCGGTCACGCCGGTGATGTTGATCCACACGCGCTGGGTGTGGGAGGTGGTTTCACTGCCTTGCGGATCGCGCCAGAAGAAGGTCACCAGACAGGTGCCATCCTGCTGCGGCTCAATGCGCGGAATGCCCTGAGTCTGTTGCTCCTGCCACCAGGCTTCGCTACCAATTCCATCATTTCGCCAGGTCATAGGGGCTGCCAGTCGCCGTCTGTACGGGGAGGTTTACATAGGATTGATAAATAATACTATTGATAATTATTTGCATTTGCAATAGGGTGACTGCGCTCAAAATGAGCACGCACGTTCCGTCTGGCACCCGGTAAGTCATGGGATTCAGCAAAGGATGGCCCTGCCAGGTGTGAACGGCTGCGCGATAAAGACAGGGATCTTCTCACCGGCTCGCCAGTCACTCCGCTGTGGCGCAGAACTGGCCTTCCAGGAATGAAAAAAATGAAGCATTACTCGCGGTTAACCTTCGCTATTTTGATCGAACTGGGGCTCAGCGCCTCACTGCTCTCCGGCAGCGCCTGGGCAGCAGAGACTTCCAGCAAGACGACTTCCAGCAACGCCTCTTCTCCCGACGCCAGCGCAATGGACGGTGGCACCTTAATGGTGACGGCCCAGCAGCAGACGCTGCAGGCACCGGGGGTTTCCACCATCACCGCCGATGAGATCAAAAAGCATCCGCCGGCGCGCGATGTCTCAGAAATTATCCGTACCATGCCGGGGGTTAACCTGACCGGTAACTCGACCAGCGGCCAGCGCGGCAACAACCGTCAGATCGATATTCGCGGCATGGGACCGGAAAATACCCTGATTATGGTGGACGGCATGCCGATCACCAGCCGTAACTCAGTGCGTCTCGGCTGGCGCGGTGAGCGTGATACGCGCGGCGATACTAACTGGGTGCCGCCGGAGATGATTGATCACATCGACGTGATTCGCGGGCCGGCCGCGGTGCGCTACGGTAACGGCGCGGCGGGCGGTGTAGTGAACATCATCACCAAAAAGTACAGCGATCAGCAGTGGCACGGTTCGTGGAATACCTACTTCAACGCGCCGGAACACAAATCGGAAGGGGCGACCAAACGCACCAACTTCAGCCTTGAAGGGCCGCTGGGCGACGACTTCAACTTCCGGCTGTATGGCGGTTTAGCCAAAACTCAGGCCGACGCGTACGACATCAATGAAGGACATGCGGCAGCGCGCACCGGCAGCTATGCCGGCAGCTACCCGGCAGGCCGCGAAGGCTCGGTGAACAAAGACATCAATGCGTTGCTGAGCTGGGCGTTTGCCCCCATGCAGACGCTGGAGTTGCAGGCTGGTTACAGTCGTCAGGGCAACCTGTACGCGGGCGATACGCAGAACACCAACACTAACGCGCTGGTAAAGAGCCTGTACGGCGATGAAACCAACCGTCTGTATCGCCAGAATATTTCACTGAAATGGACCGGCGCGTGGGACAACGGCATCAGCACCAGCAGCTGGGCGCGCTACGAGAAAACCCGCAATACGCGCATCAATGAAGGTCTGGCGGGCGGCACGGAAGGGATCTTCTCCAACAGCGGGTTCAATACCATCCAGCTGGACGATGTGCTGCTGCACAGTGAAATCAGCCTGCCGTTTGAGCTGGGCGTCAATCAGACCGCGACGCTGGGCACCGAGTGGAACCAGCAGCGCATGAAAGATCCTTCGTCGACCACCCAGGCCGCCAGCAACGGCGCTGTGCCAGGCATCGCCAGCACCGGCCGCAGTCCTTATGCCCAGGCGGAGATTTTCTCCCTGTTTGCCGAAGACAACATGGAGCTGACCGACAGCACCATGCTGACGCCGGCGCTGCGCTTCGATCATCACTCCATCGTTGGCAACAACTGGAGCCCGTCGCTTAACCTGTCACAGGGGCTGGGCGATGACTTCACGCTGAAGATGGGGATTGGCCGGGCTTACAAAGCGCCGAGTCTGTACCAGACGAACCCGAACTACCTGCTGTACAGCAACGGCCAGGGCTGCGCCGACAGCACCGGCGCCTGCTATCTGCAGGGTAATCCGAATCTGAAAGCGGAAAACAGCATCAATAAAGAAGTTGGGCTGGAGTGGAAGCATGAAGGTTATCAGGCCGGTCTGACCTGGTTCCGTAACGATTACCGCAACAAGATTGAAGCCGGCTATGCGCCTTCAGGTAAAGCCTCTAACGGCACCACGGATATCTATCGCTGGGAGAACGTGCCGAAAGCGGTGGTGGAAGGGCTGGAAGGTACGGTCAATGTTCCTTTCTCTGACAGCGTGATGTGGAATAACAACTTTACCTACATGCTGCAGAGCAAGAACAAGGAGACCGGCGATCGTCTGTCGATCATTCCGGAGTATACGCTGAACTCGACGCTGAGCTGGCAGGCAACGCAGGATCTGTCGCTGCAAACCACCCTGACGTGGTACGGCACCCAGACGCCGAAGAAGTATGACTACAAAGGACAGCCGGTGACCGGCAGCGCCACCGACAAAGTGAGCCCGTACTCGATTGTCGGCCTGAGCGGTACTTACGATATTAATAAGTACGCCAGCGTGACGCTGGGCATCGATAACCTGTTCGATAAGCGCCACTTCCGTGAGGGCAATGCGCAAACCACCGGTAATGCTACCACCGGCGCTTATCTCTACGGTGCCGGTGCCAATACCTATAACGAATCAGGCCGTACTTACTATATGAGCCTCAACACCCACTTCTGATGGCGTTCAGCCAATCAGTTGCGTTGGCAAACAGCAGCGGGCGACCAGTCCGCTGCTGTCTTCGCGGTTGACCAGTTCCAGTTTGCCGCGATGCATCTGCACAATACGCAGCACAATGTTCAGGCCCAGGCCGCTGCCGCCATAGCGTTGATCGCGCCGCCGGAACGCCTGCGTCAGCTCTTCTGCCGCATCGGCATCAATACCCGGCCCCTGATCCCACACTTCAACCCAGACCTGCTGTTGCACCTGACGCAGCTTCACCTGCACGCTGCTGCCTTCCGGACTGTAGCGCGATGCGTTCTCCAGCAAATTGCGCAGCATCAGGCGCAGCAGCACCGCTTCACCCTGCTGCGGCACATCGTCGCCGTCGGGCCAGTGCAGCGTCTGCTGACGCTGCGCATACAGTTCAGCCATCTCCGGCATCAGCGGCTGCATGATGTCACGCTGCCACTGCAGCTGCTGATAGTGGCCGCCCGCCAGCGCCTGACCGGCGCGCGACAGCATCAGCAGCTGTTCGACGGTGTGCATCAACTGGTCGATACGCTCAATCAGCATGGCGCTTTGTGGCACCTGCTGCTGATGCAGAAGCTCAAGATGCAGGCGCAGCCCGGCCAGCGGCGTACGCAGCTCGTGCGCGGCGTCGGCGGTGAATAATCGCTCCTGCTGCAGCGTGTGGTCGAGACGGGAAAACAGCTGGTTGATGGAGGAGGTGACCGCAACGATCTCATCCATCTCGGAGTAAATCGGCAGCGGCGTCAGGTTGTCGGCAGAGCGGTGGGCAAGGCTGTCCTGTAGCGATTTGAGCGGACGGATAATCCAGTTGATGGCCCAGAACGACAGCAGCAGCGTCAGGCTTACCATCACCAGCGAAGGCAGCAACAGCGAAGCGATGGCCTCACGGATCTCATTCTCCACGCGATCGTTACGCGCCTGGGCCGACAGGGTTTCGTTGACGAGGAAACTGATCTGTTCGCGGCTTTCGTGCCACAGCCAGATGGCGCTCATCACCTGGCAGGTGAGGAGAATCAGCGCCAGCATGATCAGTAACCGCTGACGCATGCTGTTCATTCGCGCAGTTCCAGCCGGTAGCCAACGCCGCGCACGGTTTTGATGCGATCTTTCCCCAGCTTGCGGCGCAGATTATGAATGTGAACTTCTAAAGTGTTGGAGCCGGGATCGTCGTTCCAGCTGTAGAGATCCTGCTGCAGCGTTTCGCGATGCACATTCTGCCCCACGCGCATCAGCAGGCGAGTGAGCAGGGCGAACTCTTTGGGGGTGATCTCCAGCGGCAGATTCTCCAGCAGCACCTGCTGCGAGCTGAGATTGAGCGTCAGATCGCCCTGCTGCAGCAGGTTGTCGCTGTGCCCCTGATAGCGGCGGATCAGCGCGCGCACCCGCGCCTGCAGTTCTGCCAGCGCAAACGGCTTGACCAGGTAATCATCGGCACCGGCGTCCAGCCCGTCGACGCGATCCTCCAGCGCATCGCGCGCGGTCAGGATCAGCACCGGCACCGCGATGCCGTCTCGCCGCCACTGGCGCAGCAGCGTGGCGCCATCGCGATCCGGCAGACCGAGATCCAGCACGATCAGGCTGTACTGGCTACTGCGCAGCAGGGCGTTGCTTTCCGCCGCGCTGCCAGCGCAATCCACGGCGTAGCCCTCGCTGCTCAGCGCCTGCGCCAGGCCCGATTGTAACAACGCATCATCTTCAACGATCAACAGTTTCATTAGTTGTTCTTGTTAATGTCGGTATAGAGCCGGCTCTCAAAGCGCACCAGCGGAATCCGCCGCGTTTTCTGGTCTTCCGGCGGTACCGCATAGCCAGAGAGGAACTGGACAAAGGCCACGCGCGCACCGCTCGACGTGGTGATGAACCCAGCCAGATTATAGACGCCCTGCAGCGAACCGGTTTTTGCCGACACTTTGCCATCCAGCCCCGCTTCGTGCAGACCGCCGCGATACTGCAGCGTGCCGTCATAACCCGCCAGCGGCAGCATCGAAATATAATTCAGCGTGGCGTCATTTTTGGCGATGAACTGCAGCACCTGCATCATAGTATCCGGCGCGATCAGGTCGTGACGCGACAGGCCGGATCCATCCACCTGAATGCTGTTGCCGAGGTCGACGCCGGCTTTTTCGCGCAGCACACGCCTGACCGCATCCGAACCGGCGCGGAAGGTGCCCGGCACGTTAAAGTAGTGATGGCCGATAGTGCGGAACACGGTATCGGCGATCATGTTGTCTGACTTTTTCAGCATGGTGTGCAGCAGGTTGTGCAGCGGTGCGGACTGCGTCGAGGCCAGCACCGTACCCGGTGACGTCACCTGCGTCTGGCGCACTAAATGGCCGCTGTAATCAATATCGGCGTCGCGCAGCTGCGCTTTAAGGATCTCGCCGGCCCACGCGGCGCCATCCTGCACGGCAAACGCCAGGGGCAGCGGTTCCGCACGCTGGCGCATACAGCCGGTCAGCGTGTAGCGATTGAGCTCGCCGGGCACCACGTCCAGTTCGCAATACTGCCCGTCACCGCTGTTGCGTCCGATCGTGCGCACCTGACTGAACATGTGCGCCGGATAGTAAGAGGCGATGCGCACAAAGGCGTTTTCGCCGGGCGTATTGGCACTGTAGAGCGAAACCGAGAAGCAGTTTTTATCAACAATCGCCGCACCTGGCGGGGCGCTGAAACACTGTGTCAGATCGTTCCACGGCCAGCCTGGCGCCATATCGTGACTGGCGAACACCGAGGTATCGATCACCAGATTACCTTTGATATGGTTGATGCCCTGCTTTTTCAGCGCCGCCACCATATTGCGCAGATCCTGGCGGCTGAGCGTCGGATCGCCGGCAAAACGCGCCACCAGGTCGCCATTTAAGGTGCCATCGCTGACCGCGCCTTTAGTCTCCAGCGTGGTCTGAAAACGGAAGTCCGGGCCCAGCTCCAGCAGTGCCGCCAGCGCGGTGATCACTTTCATGGTACTGGCCGGCAACGCCATCTGTTTGCCGTGATAGTCGATTATCGGGGTGGATGCGCCCACTTTTTGTACCATCAGCGCCAGGTTTGCGCCGTCTGGCAAATACTGCATGTATTCTTCAACGGGTGCTGCTTGTGCCTGCAGCATAAACGCACAGGTTAATCCGGTAACAAGTCGTGAAAATCGCATAATCTCGCGGTAACTGACGGGTGAAGGCGTCAATACTATGTCCCCGGACGGTGCAAAGTAAACAATGACCCACAGGGAACTCTGGGGTAAAATACGTATCAAAATGCAAAATCGATACCTGACCCGGAAAGCTTTCCGGGTCAGGATTCTTTTGCTTGTGAAAAGAGGTTACGCGCCGCAGAAGCCGATCTTCTGCTGTCACCGGTCAGGATGACGCCGTTAACCAGGATAGATGACGAGGAGCCAAAATGAATCAGATTCCGATGACGTTGAAAGGCGCTGAGAAGCTGCGTGAAGAGCTGAACGAACTGAAAACCGTTAAGCGTCCGCGCATCATCGCCTCTATCGCCGAAGCCCGTGAGCACGGCGATCTGAAAGAGAATGCCGAATACCACGCCGCGCGCGAAGAACAGGGGTTCTGCGAAGGGCGTATTCAGGAGATTGAAGCCAAGCTCTCCAATGCACAGGTGATTGACGTGACCGCCATGCCGAAAACCGGCCGCGTGATTTTTGGCGCCACCGTCACCGTGCTGAATGTCGATACCGATGAAGAGTTTACTTACCGGATTGTTGGTGACGACGAAGCGGACTTTAAACAGAACCTGATTTCCGTGAATTCGCCGATGGCGCGCGGTCTGGTGGGCAAAGAGGCCGATGACGTGGCTATTGTCAAAACCCCAGGCGGCGATGTGGAATATGAAGTGCTCAAAGTGGAATACATCTAAGATATTGCTACGCTTTGAAATGCGCAGCTGCATATTGTAAAGAAAGGAAAAAGGCCGCGCTGCGGCCTTTTATCCCATGCAGGAGCATGGCACTTTCTCTGCCCGTCGGACGAGCCGTAACGGTACGCTTAACGTGGCAGAGTAATTTTGCGCTCTTTGGCAGGGCGATACAGCACCAGCACGTTGCCGATGACCTGAACGTTGTTTGCCTTAGTTTCACGCACGATAGCGTCAACGATCAGCTGCTTGGTTTCACGATCTTCCGAGGCAATTTTTACCTTGATCAATTCGTGATGTTCGAGCGCCTGTTCGATCTCGGCGAGCACGCCTTCAGTCAGGCCATTGCCGCCCAGCATGACCACTGGCTTCAGTGGATGGGCAAGGCCTTTCAGGTGCTGTTTTTGTTTGGTACTCAGATTCATCGTATTTTTTGCTTACTCAGGGATTGAAAACGGTTCATTCTACCGCCATCTCGGGTATATCGCCAAATCAACGCGACCCATTGCGTGCTGATTTATCGCTACGATGACGATTTAACTGGAAATATTATGACGGGTAAAAAGCGTTCGGCCAGTTCCAGTCGCTGGCTTCAGGAACACTTTAGCGATAAATATGTGCAACAGGCACAGAAAAAAGGGTTGCGCTCGCGCGCCTGGTTTAAACTGGATGAAATTCAGCAGGGTGACAAGCTGTTCAAACCCGGTATGACCGTAGTTGACCTGGGCGCTGCGCCCGGCGGCTGGTCGCAATATGTGGTACAACAGATTGGTTCGGGTGGCCGTATTATTGCCTGCGATCTGCTGCCGATGGATCCCATCGTCGGCGTTGACTTCCTGCAGGGCGATTTTCGCGACGAAGCGGTGTTGAAAGCGTTACTGGAGCGCGTGGGCGACCAGAAAGTGCAGGTGGTGATGTCGGACATGGCGCCGAACATGAGCGGTACGCCTGCGGTCGATATCCCACGTTCCATGTATTTAGTTGAACTGGCGTTAGAAATGTGTCGGGATGTACTGGCACCTGGCGGCAGTTTTGTTGTGAAAGTGTTTCAGGGAGATGGCTTCGATGAATACCTGCGGGAAATTCGCTCCCTGTTTACGAAAGTGAAAATTCGTAAGCCGGACGCTTCGCGATCACGTTCGCGCGAAGTGTACATTGTGGCGACAGGGCGCAAACTGTAGCCCTCCATACCGGAATCAAAGCAAGGCGAAACGGCGTTTATTCTGATGCGTAATTCTGAGTTTCAGGCTAAACAGGCAAAATCATCAGCGCCGCGATTCCAGGTATGAAGGATATATAGTACCCTACGCTGTCTGTTAACACCGTTGTAATATGAGGTTAATCCCTTGAGTGACATGGCGAAAAACCTGATTCTCTGGTTAGTCATCGCGGTCGTGCTGATGTCAGTATTCCAGAGCTTTGGGCCCAGCGAGTCGAATGGCCGTAGGGTTGATTATTCAACCTTCCTGTCGGAAGTGAACCAGGATCAGGTCCGCGAGGCACGTATTAACGGGCGTGAGATCAACGTAACCAAAAAAGACAGTAATAAATACACGACCTACATTCCTGTCAACGATCCCAAGTTACTCGATAACCTGTTGACCAAAAACGTCAAAGTTGTGGGTGAACCACCGGAAGAGCCGAGCCTGCTGGCTTCCATCTTCATCTCCTGGTTCCCGATGCTGCTACTGATTGGCGTGTGGATCTTCTTTATGCGGCAGATGCAGGGCGGCGGCGGCAAGGGCGCGATGTCCTTCGGCAAGAGCAAAGCCCGTATGCTGACCGAAGACCAGATCAAAACCACCTTTGCTGACGTTGCGGGTTGCGACGAAGCAAAAGAAGAGGTGGGTGAGCTGGTGGAATACCTGCGTGAGCCGAGCCGCTTCCAGAAGCTGGGCGGTAAAATCCCGAAAGGCGTGCTGATGGTGGGCCCTCCGGGTACCGGTAAAACGCTGCTGGCGAAAGCGATCGCCGGCGAAGCAAAAGTGCCGTTCTTCACGATTTCCGGTTCTGACTTCGTAGAAATGTTCGTTGGTGTCGGTGCATCACGTGTGCGCGACATGTTCGAGCAGGCGAAGAAAGCGGCACCGTGCATCATCTTTATTGATGAGATCGATGCGGTGGGTCGTCAGCGTGGCGCCGGTTTAGGCGGTGGTCACGACGAACGTGAGCAGACGCTGAACCAGATGCTGGTTGAGATGGATGGCTTCGAAGGCAATGAAGGCATCATCGTTATTGCCGCGACTAACCGTCCGGACGTACTGGACCCGGCGCTGCTGCGTCCAGGCCGTTTTGACCGCCAGGTGGTGGTAGGTCTGCCAGACGTGCGCGGCCGTGAACAGATTCTGAAAGTGCATATGCGTCGCGTGCCGCTGGCAACCGACATTGATGCAGCGATTATCGCACGTGGTACGCCGGGCTTCTCCGGTGCGGACCTGGCGAACCTGGTCAACGAAGCGGCGCTGTTCGCTGCGCGTGGCAACAAGCGCGTGGTGTCGATGGTCGAGTTCGAGAAAGCGAAAGACAAAATCATGATGGGTGCGGAACGTCGCTCCATGGTGATGACGGAAGCGCAGAAAGAATCCACCGCGTATCACGAAGCGGGCCATGCGATTATTGGTCGCCTGGTGCCGGAACACGATCCGGTGCATAAAGTGACGATTATCCCGCGCGGCCGTGCGCTGGGTGTGACCTTCTTCCTGCCTGAAGGCGACGCGATCAGCGCCAGCCGTCAGAAGCTGGAGAGCCAGATTTCAACGCTGTACGGCGGTCGTCTGGCAGAAGAGATCATCTACGGGGCGGAACACGTTTCTACCGGTGCTTCAAACGACATCAAAGTGGCGACCAACCTGGCGCGCAACATGGTGACGCAGTGGGGCTTCTCGGAAAAACTCGGTCCGCTGCTGTATGCGGAAGAGGACGGTGAAGTGTTCCTCGGCCGTTCAGTGGCGAAAGCTAAACACATGTCGGACGAAACGGCACGCATCATCGACCAGGAAGTTAAACACCTGATCGACAGCAACTACCAGCGTGCACGCCGTATTCTGGGTGAGAACATGGATATCCTTCACGCGATGAAAGACGCGCTGATGAAGTATGAAACCATCGACGCACCGCAGATCGACGACCTGATGGCGCGCCGCGAAGTGCGTCCGCCAGCAGGCTGGGAAGATCCAGGCAGCAACAACTCTGACAGCAACGGTACGCCAAAGGCGCCACGTCCGGTTGATGAACCGCGTACGCCAAACCCAGGCAACACCATGTCAGAACAGTTCGACAAGTAACAGGCCTGTTCCTAAGCAAAAACCCCGGCTGGTCCGGGGTTTTTTACATTCCACAATCCAGTGATTCCTCAGGGAGATTTTCGCCATGAAGTTGTACGCCCGTGATACCCATCTCGATCTGTCGTTTCCCCATGTGATGGGAATTTTAAATGTCACGCCGGACTCCTTTTCTGATGGCGGAACGCACAACACGCTGGTCGACGCGCTCACGCACACCAACGAGATGGTGAATGCCGGTGCCACGATTATCGATGTGGGCGGCGAATCAACGCGTCCCGGTGCTGATGAAGTCTCAGTGGAAGAGGAACTGGCGCGGGTGATTCCGGTGGTGGAAGCCATTGCGCAGCGCTTTGAAGTGTGGATTTCGGTGGATACGTCAAAAGCAGAAGTGATCCGCGAAGCTGCGCGAGTAGGCGCTCACATCATTAACGATATCCGCTCGCTGTCCGAGCCGGGTGCGTTACAGGCCGCCGCAGATACTGGTCTGCCGGTATGCCTGATGCACATGCAGGGCGAACCGCGCACCATGCAGCAGGCACCGGAATATCAGCACATCGTAAGCGAAGTGGACGCTTACTTCGCCGCGCAGATCGCCCGCTGTGAAGCGGCCGGCATTAAAAAAGAGCGTCTGCTGCTCGACCCGGGCTTCGGTTTCGGTAAGAATCTCAGCCACAATTATGAGCTGCTGGCGCATCTCAGTGATTTTCACCATCACGGCCTGCCGCTGCTGGTGGGCATGTCGCGTAAGTCGATGATTGGCCAGCTGTTAAACGTCGGCCCGGCACAGCGCCTGACCGGCAGTCTGAGCTGTGCGGTAATCGCCGCCATGCAGGGCGCGCAGATTATTCGCGTGCATGACGTTAAAGAAACTGTCGAAGCGATGCGCATCGTCGAGGCGACACGGAGAGCAAAAGGATAAAGGCATGAGCGATCGTAAATATTTCGGTACGGATGGGATTCGCGGCAAAGTGGGTGAAGCGCCCATTACCCCGGACTTTGTGTTGAAGCTGGGTTTTGCTGCCGGCAAAGTGCTGGCCCGTTCCGGCTCGCGCAAGGTATTGATTGGTAAAGATACACGGATTTCCGGCTACATGCTGGAATCGGCGCTGGAAGCCGGTCTGGCGGCTGCCGGGCTGTCTGCCGCGTTCACCGGCCCGATGCCCACGCCGGCCATTGCCTACCTGACGCGCACCTTCCGCGCCGAGGCGGGCATCGTGATCTCCGCGTCGCACAACCCGTTTGACGACAACGGCATCAAATTCTTCTCAGCCGAAGGCACCAAACTGCCGGACGACGTCGAAGCCGCCATTGAGCTGGAGCTGGAGAAGCCGCTGACCTGCGTCGAATCCGCTGAGCTGGGCCGTGCCAGCCGCATCGTCGATGCCGCCGGGCGTTACATTGAGTTCTGCAAAGGCACTTTTCCCAGCGAGCTGAGCCTGAACGGGCTGAAGATCGTGGTGGACTGTGCCAACGGCGCGACCTATCACATCGCGCCGAATGTGCTGCGTGAACTGGGTGCGAAGGTGATTGCGATTGGCGTGCAGCCGGACGGCATGAACATCAACAAAGAGTGCGGCGCTACCGATCTGCGTCAGCTGCAGCAGCGCGTGCTGGATGAAAAAGCCGATCTCGGCCTGGCCTATGACGGCGACGGCGACCGCATCATGATGGTGGATCACCTTGGACAGAAGGTGGATGGCGACCAGATTCTCTACATCATCGCGCGTGAAGCGCTGCGTCAGGGCCAGCTGCGTGGCGGCGTGGTCGGTACGCTGATGAGCAACATGGGGCTGGAGCTGGCGCTGAAGCAGCTGGGGATTCCGTTTACCCGCGCCAAAGTGGGCGACCGCTATGTGCTGGAAAAAATGCAGGAGAAGGGCTGGCGCATGGGCGCGGAGAACTCCGGCCACGTGATCCTGCTGGATAAAATCAGCACCGGTGACGGCATCGTAGCAAGTTTGCAAGTACTTACTGCGATTGTGCGCAACCACATGAGTCTGCACGATCTGTGCAGCGGCATGAAGATGCTGCCACAGGTGCTGGTCAATGTGCGTTTCAGCGGCAGCCACGATCCGCTGGAGAGCGACAGCGTCAAAGCGGCTGCCGCAGAGGTGGAAAAAACGCTGGCCGGGCGCGGGCGTGTGCTGTTGCGCAAATCCGGCACTGAGCCGCTGATTCGCGTGATGGTGGAAGGCGAGGATGAGGCGCAGGTGACCGAACTGGCGCACAAAATTGCCGATGCGGTAAAAGCGGTTTAACTGCGTTATGGGCGGTCAGTTTGCTGCTTTCCGCCTGTAAAATCACCGGGATGGCGCTTTTTTCCGCAATCGCAAAACTTCGTGTAAATTGCGCTTGCAGAGGTATGCGCCTTTGGTTAGTATTCACACCCGCTTCTGATGGGTGATGACGAGACTCCCCGTCAATATTGGTTGAAGCTTTAACTGTGCGGATAACGCGCAAGGAAACAGGTTGATTATGTACGAAGCTCTGTTGGTTGTTTTCCTTATTGTAGCGATTGGCCTCGTTGGTCTGATCATGCTGCAGCAAGGCAAAGGCGCTGATATGGGAGCCTCATTCGGTGCAGGCGCTTCTGGTACGCTGTTCGGTTCAACCGGGTCTGGTAACTTCATGACTCGCATGACCGCAGTACTGGCTACGCTGTTTTTCATTATCAGTCTGATTCTGGGCAACCTGAACAGTAACAAGACTTCCAAAGGAAGCGAGTGGGAAAACCTCAGCGCGCCGGCTCAGTCTCAACAGCAGACTCAGCCAGCTAAACCGGCCACGCCGGGCAATGATATCCCGCAGTAAGATCGTCAGCGCTAAAGCGACATCGTATCGTCGCAGTCAGTGAAGTGCCGAGGTGGTGGAATTGGTAGACACGCTACCTTGAGGTGGTAGTGCCCGATTGGGCTTACGGGTTCAAGTCCCGTCCTCGGTACCAAATCTCAGTATAACTTGCATTTTTCGCAATATCGGCGTAATATTCGCCACGTTTTCGGACGCGGGGTGGAGCAGCCTGGTAGCTCGTCGGGCTCATAACCCGAAGGTCGTCGGTTCAAATCCGGCCCCCGCAACCACTTTCCCTTAGAGTTCTTTTTCAAATATACTGTATGCATCGACGGACGCATCCGCAGTCAGTTTTGAAAAAAATTCTGCTGGATGGTGTGCCGAAGCCGCATCGCGGCATACAGGGTCCAGTCACAAAAAGCCCCGAATTTTCGGGGTTTTTTGTTATCAGGAAATCGTAACACTGGGCTTTAGGCCCTTTTTTTATGTCTTGGGGGTGGGCTTGTCCACATTAGAGCAAAAGTTGACAGAGTTGATCTCTGCTCCGGTAGAAGCGCTTGGCTACGAATTGGTCGGTATCGAGTTCATTCGTGGTCGCACATCAACCTTGCGCATCTATATTGATAGTGAAGAGGGTATCAATGTTGATGATTGCGCCGATGTTAGCCACCAGGTCAGCGCTGTAATGGATGTGGAAGATCCTATTACGGTGGCTTACAACCTTGAAGTTTCCTCACCGGGTCTCGATCGCCCTCTGTTCACCGCGGAGCACTATGCGCGTTTCGCTGGCGAAGAGGTGAGCCTGGTACTGCGTATGGCCGTGCAGAACCGCCGTAAATGGCAGGGCATCATCAAGTCTGTCGAAGGCGAGATGATCACGGTAACCGTTGAGGGTAACGATGAAGTGTTCGCGCTGAGCAACATTCAGAAAGCGAACCTGGTCCCCCACTTTTAAAAGTCCGGATTGAGGCTAACCAGGATGAACAAAGAGATCTTAGCTGTAGTAGAAGCCGTTTCTAACGAAAAAGCCCTGCCGCGTGAGAAAATCTTCGAAGCGCTGGAGAGCGCTTTGGCCACTGCGACCAAGAAGAAGTATGAGCAGGAAATCGACGTACGCGTCAGCATTGACCGTCGCAGCGGCGATTTCGACACCTTCCGTCGCTGGGTGGTTGTAGAAGAAGTCACGCAGCCAACGCGCGAGATCACGCTGGAAGCAGCACGCTTTGAAGATGAAGCCTTCAATCTGGGCGATTATGTTGAAGATCAGATCGAATCTGTCACCTTCGACCGTATCACCACGCAGACCGCGAAACAGGTTATCGTCCAGAAAGTGCGTGAAGCCGAGCGCGCGATGGTGGTCGATCAGTTCCGCGAGCAGGAAGGCGAAATCATCACCGGCGTGGTGAAGAAAGTGAATCGCGACAACATTTCACTGGATCTCGGCAACAACGCCGAAGCGGTGATTGTACGTGAAGACATGCTGCCGCGTGAAAACTTCCGCCCGGGTGACCGTATTCGCGGCGTGCTGTATGCCGTGCGTCCGGAAGCGCGTGGTGCGCAACTGTTCGTTACCCGCTCCAAACCGGAGATGCTGATCGAACTGTTCCGCATTGAAGTGCCGGAGATTGGCGAAGAAGTTATCGAGATCAAAGCGGCAGCGCGCGATCCGGGTTCACGCGCCAAAATTGCGGTAAAAACTAACGACAAACGTATCGATCCGGTCGGTGCCTGCGTCGGTATGCGCGGTGCGCGCGTGCAGGCGGTGTCCAGCGAGCTGGGCGGCGAGCGTATTGATATCGTGCTGTGGGACGACAACCCGGCACAGTTCGTGATTAACGCCATGGCACCTGCCGATGTGGCGTCAATTGTGGTGGATGAAGACAATCACACCATGGATATCGCTGTTGAAGCCGGCAATCTGGCTCAGGCGATTGGCCGTAATGGCCAAAACGTGCGTCTGGCATCCCAGCTGAGCGGCTGGGAGCTGAACGTGATGACCGTCGATGATCTGCAGGCGAAGCATCAGGCCGAAGCCCATGCAGCGATCGATATGTTCACTAAACATCTCGACATCGACGAAGAGTTCGCCACCGTTCTGGTGGAAGAGGGCTTCTCTTCGCTGGAAGAATTGGCTTACGTGCCAATCAACGAGCTGCTGGAAATCGACGGCCTCGACGAAGAGACCATTGAAGCCCTGCGTGAACGAGCAAAAAATGCGTTAACCACCCTGGCATTAGCGAAAGAAGAGAGCCTTGGTAATCAGGAACCTGCTGAGGACCTGCTGAATCTTGAAGGCCTGGATCGTACGCTGGCGTATCGCCTGGCGTCAAAAGGCGTTTGCACGCTGGAAGATCTCGCTGAGCAAGGTGTTGACGATCTGACAGATATTGAAGGGCTGGATGATGAGAAAGCCGGTGCGCTGATTATGGCTGCACGTAATATCTGCTGGTTCGGCGATGACGCGTAATAACAGGAAGGAACAGCATGACAGATGTAACCGTAAAATCGCTGGCCGCCGAAATTCAGACTCCGGTCGATCGCCTGGTACAGCAATTTGCTGATGCAGGGATCCGTAAGTCTGAAAACGACGCCGTATCCCAGCAAGAGAAAGAGACCTTACTGTCCCACCTGAATCGTGAGCACGGTCAGACCGGTTCAGGCAAACTGACGTTGCAGCGCAAAACGCGCAGCACCTTGAATATTCCAGGCACCGGGGGTAAAAGTAAGTCGGTGCAAATCGAAGTCCGCAAAAAGCGCACATACGTGAAAGGTGATGCCGACGCTGAGCAAGCTCAGGCGGAAGCAGAAGCTGAGGCGCAGCGTGAAGCGGAAGAGCAGGCGCGTCGCGAGGCTGAAGAACAAGCCCGTCGCGAAGCTGAACAAAAAGCGCAACGTGAAGCCGAAGAGAAAGCCAAGCGCGAAACCGCTGACAAGGCTAAGCGTGAAGCAGCGGAAAATGAGAAAGTGACTAATCAACCTACCGACGAAATGACCAAGGCTGCGCAATCTGACAAAGCCCGTCGTGAAGCTGAAGCCGCCGAACTGAAGCGTAAAGCGGAAGAAGAAGCGCGCCGTAAGCTGGAAGAGAATGCGCGCCGCGCGGCGGAAGAAGCCCGTCGTCTGGCCGAAGAGAAAGCCGCTGAATGGGAAAAACCAGAGGAAGAAGATAAGGGCGACTACCACGTCACCACTTCAACTCATGCCCGTCAGGCAGAAGACGAAAACGATCGCGAAGTCGAAGGTGGTCGTGGTCGCACCCGCACCACCAAGGCAGCGCGTCCGGCCAAAAAAGGCAACAAGCACTCTGAAGCCAAAACTGACCGTGAAGAAGCGCGTGCTCAGGTACGCGGCGGTAAAGGTGGCAAACATCGTAAACCAAGCACGCTGCAGCAGGGCTTCAATAAACCTGCTCAGGCGGTGAACCGTGACGTCATCATTGGCGAAACCATCACCGTTGCCGAACTGGCCAACAAAATGGCGGTGAAAGGCTCGCTGGTTATTAAAGCGATGATGAAGATGGGTGCCATGGCGACCATCAACCAGGTTATCGATCAGGAAACCGCCCAGCTGGTGGCCGAAGAGATGGGTCACAAAGTGATCCTGCGCCGCGAGAACGAGCTGGAAGAAGCGGTAATGGACGATCGTGATACCGATGCTGCGCAGGAAAGTCGTGCGCCGGTCGTGACCATCATGGGTCACGTTGACCACGGTAAAACCTCGCTGCTGGACTACATCCGCTCCACCAAAGTCGCCTCCGGCGAAGCGGGCGGGATTACCCAGCATATCGGTGCGTATCACGTTGAAACCGATAACGGCATGATCACCTTCCTCGACACCCCGGGCCACGCCGCGTTTACCGCAATGCGTGCACGTGGTGCGCAGGCCACGGATATCGTTATCCTGGTGGTGGCGGCGGACGATGGCGTGATGCCGCAGACCGTCGAAGCTATCCAGCACGCGAAAGCGGCCGGTGTGCCGGTGGTCGTGGCCGTGAACAAGATCGATAAGCCAGAAGCCGATCCGGATCGCGTGAAGAACGAGCTGACTCAGTACGGTATCATTCCGGAAGAGTGGGGCGGCGAGAACATGTTCGTTAACGTCTCGGCGAAAGCCGGTACCGGCATCGACGACCTGCTGAACGCAATTCTGCTGCAGGCGGAAGTACTGGAGCTGACTGCGATTCGTCAGGGTATGGCGAGCGGCGTGGTGATCGAATCGTTCCTCGACAAAGGTCGTGGTCCGGTAGCAACCGTGCTGGTGCGTGAAGGTACGCTGAACAAGGGCGATATCGTGCTGTGCGGCTTCGAATACGGCCGTGTGCGTGCGATGCGTGACGAACTGGGTCGCGAAGTGCTGGAAGCGGGTCCATCGATTCCGGTGGAAATCCTCGGTCTGTCCGGTGTGCCGGCAGCGGGTGACGAAGCGACCGTGGTGCGTGATGAGAAGAAAGCGCGTGAAGTGGCACTGTATCGTCAGGGCAAATTCCGCGAAGTCAAACTGGCGCGTCAGCAGAAGTCCAAGCTGGAAAACATGTTTGCCAACATGACCGAAGGCGAAGTGTCCGAGCTGAATATCGTTCTGAAGTCCGACGTACAGGGTTCTGTGGAAGCGATCTCCGACTCGCTGCTGAAACTCTCCACCGACGAAGTGAAGGTGAAGATTATCGGTTCTGGCGTGGGCGGTATCACCGAAACCGACGCCACCCTGGCCGCTGCGTCCAACGCGATCATCCTCGGCTTCAACGTGCGTGCTGATGCCTCTGCGCGTCGCGTGATTGACGCTGAAAACGTTGACCTGCGCTACTACTCCGTCATCTATAACCTGATTGACGAAGTGAAAGCTGCCATGAGCGGCATGCTGGCACCAGAGTTCAAACAGCAGATTATCGGTCTGGCCGAAGTCCGTGACGTGTTCAAGTCACCGAAATTTGGCGCGATTGCCGGCTGTATGGTCACCGAAGGCAACATCAAACGTCACAATCCGATCCGCGTACTGCGCGACAACGTGGTTATCTATGAAGGCGAGCTGGAATCTCTGCGTCGCTTCAAAGATGACGTCAACGAAGTGCGTAACGGCATGGAGTGTGGTATCGGCGTGAAGAACTACAACGACGTTCGCGTTGGCGATATGATCGAAGTGTTCGAAGTGATTGAAGTTAAACGCACCATCGAGTAATTGCTGGTCGATGTGATGCAATTTGGGAGGCCTCTGGCCTCCCGAATTATTTGGGAGAAATAGTATGGCGAAAGAGTTTGGTCGCCCACAGCGCGTAGCGCAGGAGTTGCAGAAAGAGATTGCGATCATCCTGCAGCGCGAAATCAAAGACCCGCGTCTGGGTATGATGGTCACCGTGTCTGGCGTTGAGGTGTCACGCGATCTGGCGTATGCCAAAGTGTTCGTGACCTTCCTGAACGACCAGGATGAAGAAGCGGTGAAAAACGGCCTCAAAGCGCTGAAAGAAGCGTCTGGCTACATCCGTATTCTGCTCGGTAAAGCGATGCGTCTGCGCATCGTGCCAGAGCTGACCTTCTTCTACGATAACTCGCTGATTGAAGGGATGCGCATGTCGAATCTGGTGTCTAACGTGATCAGAAACGATGCTGAGCGACGGGGTGAAAGCCCGGCGGAAGACGACAAGGAGGACTGATGAGTCGTCCTCGTCGCCGTGGTCGTGATGTCCACGGTGTTTTCCTGCTGGATAAACACCAGGGCGCATCCTCCAACGATGTGCTGCAAAAAGTAAAACGCCTGTTTAATGCTAACAAGGCGGGCCATACCGGCGCGCTCGATCCGCTGGCCACCGGTATGCTGCCGATTTGTCTCGGCGAAGCCACCAAGTTTTCCCGCTATCTGCTGGATTCGGACAAGCGTTACCGCGTGATTGCCCGTCTGGGCCAGCGCACCGATACCTCCGATGCGGACGGCAATATCGTTGAAACGCGGCCGGTGACCTTCAGCCAGGCTGAGCTGGATGCCGCGCTGGAGAGCTTTCGCGGCGAGACGCTGCAGGTGCCCACCATGTTCTCGGCGCTCAAGTATCAGGGCCGCAAGCTGTACGAATATGCGCGCGAAGGCATCACCGTGCCGCGTGAAGCGCGACCGATTACCGTGTTTGAACTGCAGTTTATTCGCTGGCAGGGCGACGAGCTGGAACTGGAAATCCATGTTTCCAAAGGCACCTACATTCGCACCATCATTGACGATTTAGGTGAGAAGCTCGGCTGCGGTGCACATGTAATCATGCTGCGCCGTCTGCAGGTGGCGCGCTACCCGATTGCGCGCATGATGACGCTGGAACAGCTGCAGGCGCTGGCGGCGCAGGTTAATGCGGCGGAAACGCCGGATTACGCACCGCTGGACGCGTTGCTGTTGCCAATGGACAGCCCGGCGGAAGATTTTCCAGCGGTCAATCTGCCCACGCCGATCGCGGCCTGGTTCAAACAGGGCATGCCGGTCCAGGCGGAAAACGCGCCGGCCAGCGGGCTGGTGCGGGTGACCGAAGGTGAGCAGCAGAAATTTATCGGTATGGCGGAAATCGCCGACGATGGCCGCGTGGCACCGCGTCGTCTGGTAGTGGAGTTTGCCGACTGACCGCGTATTACCGCTGGGCGTTACAGCGCATTTGCGTTGCTACCGGGCGAAGAGTAGAATAGCGCGGCTTTAAAAGCGGGCTGCTGAATTAGAGATCGGCACCCATACATTCATTTTTTACTGGAGTTTATTATGTCTCTAAGCGTAGAAGCTAAAGCAGAGATCGTTGCTAAATACGGTCGTGGCGCTAACGACAGCGGTTCAACTGAAGTTCAGGTTGCTCTGCTGACTGCTCAGATTAACCACCTGCAGGGTCACTTCTCTGAGCACAAGAAAGACCACCACAGCCGTCGCGGTCTGCTGCGCATGGTATCCCAGCGTCGTAAGCTGCTGGACTACCTGAAGCGTAAAGACGTTGCACGTTACACCAGCCTGATCGAAAGCCTGGGTCTGCGTCGCTAAGTCTGAAGAATCTGATCAACGATGTAGCGCATGCAGTATGCAAAAAACCGCATCTGGCGATCAGATTTGTGCGAGTTTCGCGAAAAGGGGGCCTTTATGGCCCCTTTTTTCGAGCAATCCGCAGCAATCCGGACCAAACTCATGTATTGTTGCTGAGAGTGATCTTTGCTTGCAGAGGTTCGCGCGGCTAATGAGAGGCTTTACCGCAGGGGCGGTTAAGGGTTGTCATTAGTCGCGAGGATGCAACTAAAGATCGGTAATCCCCGGCGGGCCGAGCAGGCTTTGCCACGAATTTAAGGACTTAAATTTTGCTGAACCCGATCGTACGCAAATTCCAATATGGTCAGCATACCGTCACGCTGGAAACCGGCATGATGGCGCGCCAGGCCACCGCAGCAGTAATGGTAAGCATGGACGACACCGCGGTATTCGTTACCGTCGTGGGCCAGAAAAAAGCCAAAGCCGGTCAGGACTTCTTCCCTCTGACAGTGAACTATCAGGAGCGTACTTACGCTGCTGGCCGTATTCCGGGCAGCTTCTTCCGTCGTGAAGGCCGTCCAAGCGAAGGCGAAACCCTGATTGCGCGTCTGATTGACCGCCCGGTGCGTCCGCTGTTCCCGGAAGGTTTTGTTAACGAAGTACAGGTTATCGCGACTGTGGTATCCGTGAACCCGCAGGTTAACCCGGACATCGTTGCGATGATCGGTGCTTCTGCTGCGCTGTCACTGTCTGGTATTCCGTTCAACGGCCCAATCGGTGCGGCACGCGTTGGTTACATCAACGATCAGTACGTGCTGAACCCAACCGCGGATGAGATCAAACAGTCTCGTCTGGATCTGGTGGTTGCCGGTACGCAGAATGCAGTGCTGATGGTGGAATCTGAAGCGGACATCCTGACCGAAGATCAGATGCTGGGTGCTGTGGTGTTCGGCCACGACCAGCAGCAGGTTGTGATTGAAAACATCAATGCGCTGGTGGCCGAAGCCGGCAAACCACGCTGGGACTGGCAGCCAGAGCCGGCGAACGATGCGCTGATCGCACGCGTTGCCGCCCTGGCCGAAGCGCGTATCAGCGATGCTTACCGCATCACTGACAAGCAGGAGCGCTATGCGCAGGTTGGCGTCATCAAAGACGAAACCATCGCCGCACTGCTGGCTGAAGACGAAACGCTGGATGATGCCGAAATCGGTGACATCGTACACAGCCTGGAAAAGAACGTGGTGCGTACCCGTATCCTGAACGGCGAACCGCGTATCGATGGCCGCGAAAAAGATATGATCCGTGGTCTGGACGTGCGCACTGGCGTACTGCCGCGTACCCACGGTTCTGCGCTGTTTACCCGTGGTGAAACGCAGGCGCTGGTCGCTGCCACCCTCGGTACCGCGCGTGACGCACAGAATCTCGATGAGCTGATGGGCGAGCGTACTGACAGCTTCCTGTTCCACTACAACTTCCCTCCGTACTCCGTGGGCGAAACCGGTATGGTTGGCTCACCGAAGCGTCGTGAAATTGGTCACGGCCGCCTGGCGAAGCGTGGCGTGCTGGCAGTAATGCCTAAACAGGATGCGTTCCCGTACACCGTGCGCGTCGTGTCTGAAATCACCGAATCGAACGGTTCTTCTTCTATGGCTTCCGTGTGCGGTGCATCGCTGGCACTGATGGACGCTGGCGTACCGATCAAAGCGGCCGTTGCCGGTATCGCGATGGGTCTGGTGAAAGAAGACGAGAAGTTCGTGGTGCTGTCTGACATCCTCGGCGACGAAGATCACCTCGGCGATATGGACTTCAAAGTAGCCGGTAGCCGTGAAGGTATCACCGCGCTGCAGATGGACATCAAAATTGAAGGTATCACCCGCGAAATCATGCAGGTGGCACTGAACCAGGCCAAGGGTGCGCGTCTGCACATTCTGAGCGTGATGGAACAGGCGATCAGCACGCCGCGTCAGGAGATCTCCGAGTTCGCGCCGCGCATCTACACCATCAAGATCAACTCAGACAAGATCAAAGACGTCATCGGTAAAGGCGGTTCAGTTATCCGTGCGCTGACCGAAGAGACCGGCACCACCATCGAAATCGAAGATGATGGCACCGTGAAGATCGCAGCGACCGACGGCCTGAAAGCCAAAGAAGCGATTCGTCGCATCGAAGAGATCACCGCTGAGATCGAAGTGGGCCGTATCTACGCCGGTAAAGTGACCCGTATCGTTGATTTCGGTGCCTTCGTGGCAATCGGCGGCGGTAAAGAAGGTCTGGTACACATTTCTCAGATCGCCGACAAGCGCGTAGAGAAAGTGACCGATTACCTGCAGATGGGTCAGGAAGTGCCAGTTAAAGTGATGGAAGTGGATCGTCAGGGCCGCGTTCGTCTCAGCATCAAAGAAGCGACAGAGCAGAAGCCAGCAGAAGAAACCGCTGCGGTGACGACGCCTGACGCCGAGTAAGCGTTTTTCCTGATCAGCCGCTCCCTGCCTGCTGGCGGGGAGCGGTGTTTGTATACCCGGAATGCGTGGCGCGCTGGTCAGCGTGTCAGTGCAGCTGAAGCAGGACGGGTATCATCGCGAGGGCGGGAACCCTTGTGCATAGCAGGCGGATGACAGGATGGTTATCCCAATGTTTGTATTCGGGAGTGGGAAATGAAGCCTTTTTTGCGCTGGTGTTTTGTTGCGACAGCTATCACGCTGGCAGGATGCAGCAACTCCAATTGGCGTAAGAACGAAGTTCTGGCAGTACCTTTGCAGCCCACACTGCAGCAAGAGGTTATTCTGGCGCGAATGGAACAAATTCTTGCCAGTCGGGCCCTGACCGATGATGAACGCGCACAGCTGTTATATGAGCGCGGAGTGTTGTATGATAGTTTGGGTCTGAGGGCACTAGCGCGGAACGATTTCTCGCAAGCGCTGTCTATCAGACCGGATATGCCGGAAGTGTTTAACTATCTCGGCATTTACTTAACGCAGGCAGGCAATTTTGATGCTGCCTATGAAGCGTTTGATTCTGTACTTGAGCTTGATCCAACTTACAACTATGCGCATTTAAACCGTGGTATCGCCCTCTATTACGGCGGTCGATACAAGTTAGCGCAAGATGATCTGCTGGCGTTTTATCAAGACGATCCTAACGATCCGTTCCGCAGCCTGTGGCTCTACCTCGTTGAACGCGAGATGGATGCCGACAAGGCAAAAGTGACGCTACAACAGCGTTACGACAAGGCGGCTAAGGACCAATGGGGATGGAATATTGTCGAGTTCTACCTGGGCGACATCAGTGAAAAAACATTGATGGAACGTCTCAAGGCGGACGCAACGGATAACACCTCGCTCGCTGAACATCTCAGTGAAACCAACTTCTATTTAGGTAAGTACTACCTAAGTCTGGGGGAGAAGGACGACGCGAAAGCGTTGTTCAAACTGGCGGTGGCCAACAACGTCAATAACTTTGTTGAACACCGATACGCATTGTTGGAACTGGCGCAACTCGGCCAGACACAAGACGATTTATCAGAATCTGACCAGCAATAGCTGACGAACTTTTATTGCCTGATTTACCCGTAAAGTCATCGCCTGAACAGGTGAGGGCTTTTCTGTTCGTCAAAACTTCTAATTTGAGCCGGTTCACACTTTTTGATGAAAATGACTGAAAGTTTTCACGACGAGTTATGTAGACTGGCCGCCGCAATCTAAGAGGCACGTGTACTACATGACTGATATTCAAACCACTTTTGCTGATCTGGGCCTGAACGCCGACATCCTCGAATCACTGAACGGTATGGGCTACGTTAAGCCATCGCCAATCCAGGCTGAGTGTATTCCTCACCTGCTGGCGGGCCGTGATGTGCTGGGTATGGCGCAGACCGGTAGTGGTAAAACAGCAGCGTTCTCGCTGCCGCTGCTGAACAACGTTGATCCCTCTGTCCGCGCACCGCAAATCCTGGTGCTGGCGCCGACCCGCGAACTGGCGGTTCAGGTGGCTGAAGCGATGACAGAATTCTCTAAACACATGCGCGGTATTAACGTCGTGGCCCTGTACGGTGGCCAGCGTTATGACGTGCAGCTGCGCGCACTGCGCCAGGGTCCACAGATCGTGGTTGGTACCCCGGGCCGTCTGCTGGATCACCTGAAACGCGGTACCCTGGACCTGTCCAGCCTGCGTGGTCTGGTACTGGACGAAGCCGATGAAATGCTGCGTATGGGCTTCATCGAAGACGTTGAAACCATCATGGCGCAGATCCCGGAAGGTCATCAGACCGCACTGTTCTCTGCAACCATGCCGGAAGCGATTCGCCGTATCACTAAGCGTTTCATGAAGGATCCGCAGGAAGTGCGCATCCAGTCCAGCATCACTACACGCCCGGACATTTCTCAGTCTTACTGGACCGCTTACGGTCGTAAGTCTGACGCGCTGGTGCGTTTCCTCGAAGCGGAAGACTTTGATGCTGCCATCATCTTCGTGCGCACCAAAAATGCCACGCTGGAAGTCGCAGAAACGCTGGAGCGTAACGGCTACAACAGCGCCGCGCTGAACGGTGACATGAACCAGGCGCTGCGTGAGCAGACGCTGGAGCGCCTGAAAGACGGTCGTCTGGATATCCTGATCGCGACTGACGTTGCGGCCCGTGGTCTGGACGTTGAGCGTATTAGCCTGGTGGTTAACTACGACATCCCGATGGATGCCGAATCGTATGTACACCGTATCGGCCGTACCGGTCGTGCGGGTCGTGCTGGCCGTGCGCTGCTGTTCGTTGAGAACCGCGAGCGTCGTCTGCTGCGCAACATCGAACGCACCATGAAGCTGACTATTCCGGAAGTTGAGCTGCCTAACGCCGAGCTGCTGAGTCAGCGTCGTCTGGCGCAGTTCGCTGCCAAAGTTCAGCAGCAGCTGGAAAGCAGCGATCTGGATCAGTACCGTGCGCTGCTGGCTAAAATGCAGCCAGAAGAAGAGCTGGATATGGAAACGCTGGCCGCTGCACTGCTGAAAATGGCGCAGGGCGAACGTCCACTGATTCTGCCACCGGATGCACCACGTCCACAGCGTCGTGAATTCCGCGATCGCGATGAGCGTGGCGGCGACCGTCCACGTCGTGACAGCCGTGATAGCCGCGAAGGTGGCGATCGTCCACGTCGCGAACGTCGTGACGTTGGCGAAATGCAGCTGTACCGCATTGAAGTGGGCCGTGACGACGGTGTTGAAGTGCGTCATATCGTGGGCGCGATTGCTAACGAAGGCGATATCAGCAGCCGTTACATCGGTAACATCAAGCTGTTTGGTACCCACTCCACTATCGAGCTGCCAAAAGGCATGCCGGGTGAAGTCCTGCAGCACTTCACGCGTACGCGTATTCTCAACAAGCCGATGAATATGCAGCTGCTGGGCGATGCACAGCCACACGAGCGCACCGAGCGTCGTAGCGGCGGTCGTGACTTCGGTGGTGAGCGTCGTGGTAACCGCGAGGGTGGCAACCGTGAAGGTGGCGCACCGCGTCGTTTCTCTGAGCGTCGCGAAGGCGGTCGTGAAGGCGGACGTTTCAGCCGTGAAGGTGGCCGTGGCCCACGTCGCGACGAAGGCGCAGCTGCACCACGTCGCCGTGATGCATAAGCGTTAATCGCTTAAAAATAAAAAGGACGCGCAAGCGTCCTTTTTTTATGTCTGTAACGCAGGCTTTACACGCCGCCGGCAATCAGCACCCGCTCACCGGTAACATAAGCCGACTCTTCCGACGCCAGAAATAGCGCCACCTGCGCCACATCCTCCGGCAGGCCAAAGCGTCCCAGCGGCGTGGCCGCGATCAGCTGCGCTTTAAATTCCGCATTCATTTTTTTCGCTGCCAGCAGCCCTTCGGTCAGAATGATCCCCGGCGCCAGCGCGTTGACGCGAATGTTGCGCGGGCCCAGCTCACGTGCCAGCCCCTGCGTTAAGGTGTCGATCGCGCCTTTAGTCGCTGACCACAGTACCGAGCCGGGCAGGCTGCGCTGGCTGTTTAGCGCGCTGAGGTTGATGATGCAGCCGCCGCGCGCCGGAAAATGCTGCGCCGCCTGCTGGCACACCAGCAGCGTACCGAGCAGATTGACGTTGAGCTGCTGCTGCATGTCGCTGACGCTGAGGCTGGCGAAGTCACCATGGTGAAACATGCCGGCGTTGTTGACCACGATGTCTGGCGCGCCAAACTGCGCAATACTGCTGGCGAACAGGCGTTGCACGTCAGCTTCACGGGATATATCGGCCTGTACGGCGATGGCGTCGCTTCCCAGCGCGCAAATATCGGTCACCACATCCGCCGCGCCCGCTTCATCCTGACGATAATTCACCACCACCCGGGCGCCGGCCGCGGCGAAAGTCATGGCGATGGCGGCGCCAATGCCTTTCGACGCGCCCGTCACCAGCGCAATTTTGCCTTCAAGTGCTTGCATTGTGTCTCTCCACCTGAGATTTCGGGTGAGTAAAGCATGCGCTGTTGCCGCTTTGTGCGGTAGCGCAATCCTGCAAGCTTTTTGCACGATCCTGCAAATCTGTGGCGCAGGGACTAGGCGCAACCGCATCGGCAGGTAAGAATGGGGATTCAGTGATTTTTCATCGCGGAGTGCATAACGCATGATTCATCAGGAACAGTGGCAGCAGCTGGTGGCGATGATTGCCCGTCACGCGCAGCAGGATGGGCGCACCGCCAGCGCGATTGATTTTCTCTCTTTTGGCCGCAGCTCGCACCCCTCCAGCCTGGCGCACATTGCCAGTTGGGCGGGGTTTGCGCTGATGGCCCAGGGCCAGAAAGCACTGCGCATGGGCGATGATGTGATGCATTACGGGCCGGGCGATCTGCTGCTGGTCACCATGGACATGCCGGTGCAGTCCTGCGTGGTGCTGGCGACGCCAGAGAAACCCTGTCTTGGCGTCGGCATCACCATCAACGAAGCGCGCCTGCTGCGCTATCTGGAGCATTTCCCGCCGCAGCAGATTGGCAGCGCCGCCCCAGAACGCAGCATTACCGTGCACAAAGTCGCGCCGCCGCTGGTGGATGCGGTGATGCGGCTGGTGGCGCTGCTGGATCAGCCGCAGGATATCGCCGCGCTGGCACCGCTGATTGAGCAGGAGATTTTCTATCGCCTGCTGACCGGGCCGGAAGGGCCGCGCATTCTGAACATGGCGCTGACCGAGCGCCCGGGCAACAAAGTGGCGCGCGCGGCGCGCTGGCTGCGCGAAAACTTTCATCAACCGCTGAAGGTGGATCAGCTGGCCAGCAGCGTTGGCATGAGCATTTCATCGCTGCACCATCACTTTAAAGCGGTTACGGCGATGACGCCGATGCAGTATCAGAAGCAGCTGCGGCTCAACGAAGCGCGCCGGCTGATGATGATTGAGAAGCTGGATGCCGGGACGGCGGGCTATCGGGTGGGCTATCAGAGTGCGTCGCAGTTCAGCCGGGAGTACAGCCGTTTTTATGGCCAGTCTCCGGCGCGCGATGTGCGCAAGATGGCGGTGGGGCCGGAAGGACTCTCCCCACCGCAGTAAGGCTTACAGCGTGCGTGCGGCTTCCATCGCCAGCGCGAACGAACGCAGGCGCGCCTGCGGATCGTAAATCTGGCCGTTGACCATGATCTCATCCGCCTGGGTTTCACGCAGCAGTGCGGCAAGGCCGTGGCGCACTTTATCTTTATCGCCCACCACCGACATGCTCAGCGCCTGCTGCACGCCATACTGTTCGGACGGCGACCACAGGTTATCCATGTTCTCCACCGGCGCCGGCAGCGGGCCGGGCTTGCCGCGGCGCAGATTAATGAACTGCTGCTGCATCGAGGTGAACAGGAAGCGCGCATCACGATCGCTGTCTGCCGCCACCACGTTGACACACACCATAGCGTAAGGTTTTGCCAGACGCGCAGAGGGCTGGAATTTTTCGCGATACAGGTGCAGCGCCTGCAACAGCAGGTCTGGCGCGAAGTGCGAAGCAAAGGCAAACGGCAGACCAAGCTGCGCCGCCAGCTGCGCGCTATACAGGCTGGAACCCAGCAGCCACACCGGAATTTTCAGCCCGAGGCCAGGCACCGGCTGTACCGGCGGATGTTCGCCCTCTTCGGCATCGAACCAGCGGATCAGATCGGCCACATCTTCCGGGAAGCTGTCGGCCTGGGCGCTCGAAAGATGACGGCGCAGCGCCAGCATGGTGCGCTGATCGGAGCCGGGCGCGCGGCCCAGTCCGAGATCGATACGGCCAGGGTAGAGGGATTCCAGGGTGCCAAACTGTTCGGCAATCACCAGCGGTGCGTGGTTGGGCAGCATGATCCCGCCGGAGCCGAGGCGCAGCGTTTCGGTGTTAGCGGCGAGATAGCCAATCAGCACCGACGTTGCGGCGCTGGCGATGCCGGTCATGTTGTGGTGTTCGGCCAGCCAGTAGCGATGAAAGCCAAGGGCTTCAGCCTGACGCGCCAGCGCCAGCGAATTATGGAAGGCATCGCGCGCAGACGAGCCTTGCGGAATGGGGGCCAGATCCAGCACGGACAGGCGAACAGTTTTCTTCTCAGACATGGGTACTCCAGCAAAGGATGGCGCAGGTGATAAGTAAACCTGCACCAGTCAGTATTACGCATCATTACCCATATTAAAACTGCTAATAACGGCAGGAATATAGCCGGAATGTGCCTTTAACCGCCGCTATCCAGCGCCATTCCGGCCAGGCGGCGCCAGTAACCGTTGCTGTCGCTGCCGCGCGCCATCATCAGCGGTGCTTCACCCGCTTCGTTAGCGCGGAAGCGATCAACCTGTGCCAGCGTGCTCTCATCCTGCGGCGACAGGCGCACAATATCGATCCAGCCATGCATACCGGCGAGATCGTTGCCAAGGTTGTAACAGTAGCCGCTCATGGTCTGAATGCCGTTGAGGACAAACACCTGCTGGCCCTCCTGCGACAGCACGCGGCGTCCGGTGGGATAATCAATACAGCAGGTCTGGCAATCATCTTTGGCACGGTTTTCAGAACGCGCGGTAAAGCAGCGCGCCGACAGCGCCAGCGGCAGATGGCCATAGCCGAGCACTTCAACCTCAAACCGGTCGCGCAGGCCAGCGTCATGGCACTGCTGCAACAGCTGAATCAGCCAGTCGCGTGACATTTCCACCGGCATGCACCAGCGCGTCATGCCCTCCTGCAGCAGCAGCTGGAGCGTCTGCGCGTTATACACATTCAGGGTGGGACCGGCGACAAATGGCAGTTTGCGCTCTGCCGCCATGTTCACGGTGCCGATATCGTTGGCTTCCAGTAAGAACTCACCGTTTTCAACATAGCGGCGCAGCTCTTTGACTTCGGAAGGCGACTGCAGCAGCGCCAGCGTGCTCAGCACCACCTGTTTGCCGCTGGCCGCCAGCGTGCGGCCCATCTCCATCCACTGACTGAACGCGGTGGCGCGGCGTTTGCTGCACACCGCTTCGCCGAGGTAGACGATCTCTGCGCTACTTTCTGCGGCGCGCTGGTAAAACTGCTCCAGCGTGGCGGTTGGCCAGTACCACAGCACCGGGCCGATGGCATATTTCATACGGTCTCCTTATTGCCAGTCGCGGTGATAGGCGCCAAGCGTGGTCTGGCTGCCTTCAGAAAGTTCACCGAGTGCGCGCATCCACGGCGCCTGCACCGTGAACTGTTGCGGATCGGCCATGCAGCGATCGATCGCCTGACGCCACACTTTTGCCACCTGCGCCACATAGGCCGGGCTGCGCTGGCGTCCCTCAATTTTCACCGAGGCGATATTGGCGCGCAGCAGCTCCGGCAGCAGCGCCAGGGTATTGAGGCTGGTGGGCTCTTCCAGCACGTGATAGCGCTGGTTATCCACCTCGTAGCGTCCTTTACACAGCGTCGGATAGCCCGCACTCTCATCGGCGGCGTAACGGTCAATCAGCACTTCGTTCAGGCGCGACTCCATGCCCTGTGCCGTCTGCTGCCAGCGCACAAATTTGGCCGGTGAACAGGCGCCCGCGCTGTTCGGCGACTCGCCGGTCAGCCACGACGAGAGATAGCAGCGGCCTTCTGCCATGATGCACAGGCTGCCAAAGGCGAACACCTCAAGCGGCACCGGCGTTTCACGCGCCAGCTGCTTTACCTGGTGCATCGACAGCACGCGCGGCAGCACCACGCGACTCAGCGCAAAGTGGCGGTGATAAAACTGAATGGCCTGCAGATTGGTGGCGGACGCCTGCACTGACAGGTGACGTTCAACCTGTGGATAGCGGCTGGCGGCATACTCCAGCGTGGCGATATCGGCCAGAATCAGCGCATCGGCACCGTTCTGTGCGGCGACGTCGATGGCGCTTTGCCAGCGGTTAAGGCCGTCAGGATGGGCGAAGGTGTTGATCGCCACGTGCAGTTTACGCCGGTGCTGATGCAGGAAGCGCGCGGCTTCTGCCAGTTTCTTATCGGTAAAATTGAGGCCAGCAAAGTGGCGGGCGTTGGTGTCATCTTTCAGGCCGACGTACACCGCGTCAGCGCCGTGCTCCACCGCCGATTTCAGCGCAGGTAAATTCCCCGCCGGACACAGCAGTTCCATACAATTTCCTCCCCCGGATTCTGAACGCCGTTGAGTGTAAGGAAGCGCAGGTGCTGCAATGTTGATTTAAGGCAGTGAAAGCGGGATTGCCAGGGCGGAATGGAGAATTTTCGCACAGACGCGGGGCGATTTCCTTGATCCCGGTTGAGGCGAAAGCCGACGGATGTGGCAATATAGATAAAATTTTCTCAAGGGAGTGCAGCGCATGTTCGCACGCTTACGCGGCCTGTTAATTGAAAAAGGGCCGGAATTCCTCGCTTTACCGGTGTCGCTAACACCATTCGCCGTGAAAAAAACGGTTTTGCAACAACTCCTAAACTGGCAATTTCGTCATGCTTTGGCTGAAGGTGAGTTAGACTTTCTGCAAGGGCGCTATCTCGGCATTGAGATCGCGGACGTCAATCTGCGCTGGATCACCACGCTGCAGGACGGGCGCCTGACCGTTTCGCGCGATGCCGTAGCAGATGTCTGGTTTCGTGGCGAAGCCAACGATCTGCTGCTGGTAGCAGCACGCAAAGCCGACCCCGATATGTTGTTCTTTCAGCGCCGTCTGGTGATTGAGGGCGACACGGAGCTGGGACTGGAGGTGAAGAATCTGATGGATGCCATAGAACTGGACGCCATGCCCACGCCATTGCGCACGGGGTTGCTGCAGCTGGCTGCTTTTGTTGAGGCAGGAATGACACAGGACGCGAAGGCCGCTGAGGCGCGCGCGGGGATCTCATGTTGATTCGTACTGAAATTGGTGTGGACGCGGCAGGCATCGACAGCCTGTTAAAGCGCAGTTTTGCCACCGCAGCCGAAGCGGAACTGGTACAGCAGCTGCGTGAAGACGGTTTACTCACGCTGGGTGTGGTGGCCACCGATGACGAAGGCCAGGTGCTGGGTTATGCCGCCTTCAGTCCGGTGACGTTGCAGGGCGAGGATCGTAACTGGGTGGCGCTGGCGCCGCTGGCGGTTGATGCCTCGGTGCGCAGTCAGGGCATTGCTAAACAGCTGGTGTATGAAGGGCTCGATTCGCTCAATGAGTTCAGCTACAGCGCCGTGGTGGTGCTGGGCGATCCGCAGTTCTACAATCCGCTCGGCTTTGAACCGGCGGCGCGTCACGGCCTGCACTGCCGCTGGCCCGGCAGCGAAGCGGCGTTTCAGGTGTATAAACTGGCGGACGATGCATTCGATGGGGCAGAAGGGCTGATCGCCTTCTCGGCACCTTTCAATCGTATCGACTAAACCACGCCGTTAAGCAGGCCGGCTGCTGGGCAACCAGCAGCAGTTTCTGCGCCCGGCTCAGCTGTTTTACCTGATACTCCAGCCGGGAAGCCGCCGCGCGATCGCCAGCCGCGCAGTGAAACACCAGCGTCAGTGGACCTTTGCCGCGCAGCGCACGGGCACCGCGCCCCTGCTGGTGCTGCTGCAGGCGACGGTTGACGTCAGTGGTGATGCCGGTATAAAGCATCCCGGCGGCGGTTTGCAGCATATACAGCTGCCAGCCCTGTTCCATTTACAAACCTCGTTCATGTGCTGGCAGACAGTGTAACGCGCCTGCGGCCGCATCGCTATCAACGCACGGAGTTGCTCTTGTCTGATCATTCTCATCTGATTCGCTATCTGAAAAAACAGCACGTGCTGTCGCTGTGTGCCAGCGACGGCGATGCGCTATGGTGCGCCAACTGTTTCTACGTATTCGATGAAGCGCGCATGGCGTTCTGGCTGATGACCGAAGCGGATACGCGCCACGGCGTGCTGATGGCGCGTTATCCACGCGTCGCCGGTACGGTGAACGGCCAGCCGAAAACGGTGCTGCTGATTAAAGGCGTGCAGTATCGCGGGCGTATTCAGCTGACTGATGAGGCGCAGGCGCTGAAGGCCTATCAGTCGCGCTTTCCGGTGGCAAAAAAAGTCACCGCGCCGCTGTGGGAAATTACGCTTGATGAGCTGAAAATGACCGATAACGCGCTGGGGTTTGGCAAAAAGATTGTCTGGCAGCGTTAGCCCGGCACGCGCAGAGGCGCACCGGGCGACCGCCTTACGCTGCGTTCAGAATGCGCAGGGATTCGCGGTTAAACGCGGGCAGGTCTTCAGGCGTGCGGCTGGTAACCAGCTTGTCATCATCAACCACCACCTCTTTATCGTAAAAGTCCGCGCCGGCATTACGCAGATCGATGGCGATAGCTTTCACGCAGGTCATTTTGCGACCGCGCACGCCGTTCGCGCTGATCAGCAACTGCGGACCGTGACAGATGGCGAAAATCGGTTTGCCGCTGGCGACAAACTCTTTGGTAAAGGTGACAAAGCGATCGTCACCGCGCAGCGCGTCAGGCGAATGACCGCCGGGCAGCAGCAGCGCGTCGAACTCGGCCGGGCTGACATGGTCAATATCCTTGTCGATTTTGACTTCGGCTTTGCCCTGTTTTCCCTTCACGGTTTTGCCCGCCTGCATCTCAATGGTGACCACTTCATGGCCCGCTTTGGTGAAGGCCTCGGCCGGTGAGGTAAACTCTGAGTCTTCAAATTCATCGGTAATCAGAACCGCTATTTTCTTGCTCATCTTTCTCCTCCTTGCTGGTCACGCACCTGCTGTGCGTGACACGTTTCAACAGACAAGTCTGGACCCTGAGCGCGGAAACGCAAGCCAGCCGGCGCAGGCGGGATTGGTTAAATTCCGGAGACAGATCAAGTTTAAGCGTGACGACGCTGGCACACAGTCATAACCTGAATAACACTGTGGGATCTGCGTCGCGCGCTCCGCGCGGCATACGTTATTCAGTTGAATACGGAACCGGTTATGACCCAATTCGCCTCACCTGCACCAGCGGCCCGCTTCGCCTGGTGGAAACCGCTGCTGTTCCTCGCCGTGGTACTTATCGGCCTGTGGTACGTAAAATGGCAGCCTTACTATGGCAAAGCCTTCACGGCCGCAGAAACCCATTCCATCGGCCGCTCTATTCTTGCCAATGCCGCAGATTCGCCGTGGCGCGCCGCGCTGGATTACGCCATGGTCTATTTTCTCGCGGTGTGGAAAGCCGCGGTGCTCGGCGTGGTGCTGGGCTCGCTGGTGCAGGTGCTGATTCCGCGCCGCTGGCTGCTGCGCCTGATGGGCAGCAACCGGCTGGGGGCCACGCTGGTCGGCACCGGTTTTGGCCTCCCGGGCATGATGTGCAGCTGCTGTGCCGCGCCAGTTACCGTCGGCCTGCGTCAGGCGCAGGTTTCAAGCGGCGCGGCGATGGCGTTCTGGCTGGCGAATCCGCTGCTCAATCCGGCAACGCTGGTGTTTATGGGCTTTGTGCTCGGCTGGCAGTTTGCCGCCATTCGGCTGGTGGCGGGTGGGGTGATGGTGCTGGGCATTGCCCTGCTGGTGCAGCGCAGCGTGCCGGAAACCGCCGTTGCCGCGCCGCTGTTGCCGCAAGAAAGCCATGAACGGTTTGTGACGCGCTGGCTGCGTGTGATGTGGCGGCTGTTCTGTAACACCATTCCGCTCTACATCGTGGCGGTGCTGCTGCTCGGCGCCGCGCGCGTCTGGCTGTTTCCGCACGCGGACGGCGCGGTGGGGAATACGCTGTTCTGGGTGATGCTGATGGCCATCGCCGGCTGCCTGTTTGTGATCCCGACCGCCGCCGAGATCCCCATCGTGCAAACCATGATGCTGGCGGGCATGGGCATCGCACCGGCGCTGGCGCTGCTGGTGACGCTGCCCGCGGTCAGCGTGCCGTCGCTACTGATGCTGCATCGCGCGTTCCCGCCGCGCGCGTTGTGGATCGCCTTCTGCGGCGTGGCCGTCAGCGGCATGCTGCTCGGCATCCTCGCACTGTGACTGGCGTAAATACCAGATAGTCTGATTGCGGCTGCCGCGCCACAGCAGCCGCGCATCTTTTTCCGCTTCGATGAAACGTCCATCAATCAGCACGTCGATTTCCGCAATCACTTCACGCTGCGCCGCCGTCAGTTCCGCCAGGGTGTAGCCGGTCCACAGCCAGATATCTTTATCCGGACAGTCGCGCCGCACGCGCTTCACCAGCCGGCGAATATGCGGCACATTGTGCGGATGCAGCGGATCGCCGCCGCTCAGCGACAGCCCCTGACGCGGAATGCGGCGATCCTGCAGATCGGCGATCAGCTGCTCCTCCATGGCCAGCGTAAACGGCACGCCGGAGTCAGGCCGCCAGGTGCTCTGGTTGTAGCAGCCGCGGCACTGATGTTCGCAGCCCGCGACAAACAGCGTGCAGCGCGTGCCGGGACCATTCACGATATCCACATCATAGTAACGATGAATGTGCATCATCCCAGCTGTCCGGTATCAAGGTGTTTAACACGGCGCTGCACCTCTTCCTGCTTGCCGGCGTTGAACGGCCGCGCATCCGGACTGCCAAGATAGCCGCAGACGCGGCGCGTGACCGAAACTCGCGCCGGATCGTGATTGCCGCAGCACGGACAGGTAAAGCCTTTGCTGGTACAGCTGAACTCGCCGCTGAAGCCGCACTCGTAGCACTCATCGATCGGCGTGTTGGTGCCGTAATAGGGCACGCGGTCGTAGCTGTAATCCCACACATCTTCCAGCGCCCGCAGGTTGTGCTGAATGTTGGGGTATTCGCCGTAACAGATGAAGCCGCCGTTAGCGATGGCCGGGTAGGGCGCTTCAAAGTCGATTTTGTCGTACGGATTGACCTTTTTCTCTACGTCGAGATGGAAGCTGTTGGTGTAATAGCCCTTGTCGGTCACGCCCGGCACTACGCCAAATTCGGCGGCATCAAGGCGACAGAAGCGATCGCACAGGTTTTCACTGGGCGTACTGTACAGGCTAAAGCCGTAGCCGGTTTCCGCTTTCCACGCATCCACCGCCTGGCGCAGATGCGTCACAATCGCCACACCGGTTGCGCGCAGATGCGCGGCATCATACGGATGCACGGCGTTGCCGCTTAGCGCGTTAAGCGTTTCATGCAGACCGATATACCCCAGCGAGATCGAGGCGCGGCCGTTGCGGAAGATCTTGCCCACCTCATCGTCCGCGTTGAGCCGCACGCCGCAGGCACCTTCCATGTAAAGAATCGGTGCGACGCGCGCTTTGGTTTTTTCCAGCCGGGCAATGCGGGTCATCAGCGCCCGCTTCGCCAGCGCCAGGCGCGCATCCAGCAACGTCCAGAAGCGGGCTTCGTCTCCCTGGGCTTCTAACGCAATGCGCGGCAGGTTGAGGCTGATCACGCCGATGTTGTTGCGGCCCTCATGAATCTGCTCGCCGTTTTCCTCGTAAACGCCGAGGAAGCTGCGGCAGCCCATCGGCGTTTTGAACGAGCCGGTGACTTCCACCACTTTGTCGTAGTTGAGAATATCCGGATACATGCGCTTGCTGGCACACTCCAGCGCCAGCTGTTTGATGTCGTAATTGATGTCGCCGGCGCGGCGATTGACGCCTTCGCGAATGGCAAACACCAGCTTAGGAAACACCGCGGTTTTATGGTTTTTGCCCAGCCCGGCAATGCGGTTGCGCAGAATCGATTGCTGAATCAGGCGCGCCGCCCAGTCGGTGCCGAGGCCAAAGCCAAAAGTGACGAACGGCGTCTGGCCGTTGGCGGTGTGCAGCGTATTGACTTCGTACTCCAGCGACTGAAACGCGTCGTAGCACTCTTTTTCCGTGCGTGCGTGCGCGTAAGCTTCCACGTCAGCAATCTGCCATTCGCGGGCAATCTGGCGATGTTTTTCAAGGCTGAGGGTGACAAACGGCGCCAGCACTTCGTCAATGCGGTTTATGGTGGTGCCGCCGTAAATATGGCTGGCGACCTGCGCAATGATCTGCGCCGTCACCGCGGTGGCGGTGGCGATGGATTTTGGCGGTTCAATCTCGGCGTTACCCATTTTGAAGCCGTGCGTCAGCATGTCGTGCAGATCAATCAGCATGCAGTTAAACATCGGGAAGAAGGGGGAGTAGTCGAGGTCGTGATAGTGGATCTCACCGCGTTCGTGCGCCAGCACCACATCGCGCGGCAGCAACTGCTGCTGGGCATAATGTTTGGCCACGATGCCGGCCAGCAGGTCGCGCTGCGTCGGGATCACTTTGCTGTCTTTGTTGGCGTTTTCGTTGAGCAGCGCCGCGTTGGTCTGTTCCACCAGGCCGCGAATGGCATGGTTCAGCTTGCCGCGATGCTCGCGCGCCAGATCGCGGTCGTGACGGTATTCGATATAGGCGCGCGCCAGCTGTGGCCAGCGTCCGCTCATCAGCGCTTCTTCCACGGCACACTGGATGTCACGAATATCGACCTCAGCCTGGGTTGCCAGCTGCGCGCTGACCTGCTGAGCGACCGTCGTGCACCAGGCCAGGTCGTCAACCTGGGCGGCCTGGGCGGCGGCCCGCACTGCAGCTTCAATGCGCCGGGCATCAAACGGCACCCTGCAGCCGTCACGCTTAATCACTACCGTTGCCATCTTCCCTTTCTCCGCTGGAAACTACATGTAGATAATTTTAAGGAGTGTAATCGCAACATGTGGTGTTTCGGAGGAAATTAATCGCACTGTTTTTGACCTGTCGCAAAGAAGCGCGGCCAGCGCCTGAAAGCCGTGCAGTGGTCAACAGCCGCTACACTGAAAAGTTTTAAGCCGGGCAAACTTCAGCCGGTTGCAACTTGCTTTGCGTTGCGAAACAGGTTTAATGAGCGTTTTGCGCCATTTCCGGCCCATCGTTTTGCCTTACAAGGATGCCCACCATGCTTCTGCCCCGTACGCTGCTGGCCGTTTTGTGTTCCCTGACGTTTTCCACGCAGGCCGCACCGGCAGACGATCTGCCGCTGATGCCGTGGCCACAGCAGGTGACGCAGCCCGCTGGCGGTGGCGCGTTTACCCTGACGCCGCAATTTTCGCTGCACATCACCGGCGATCACCTGGAAGGGGCCGAAGCGCGCTGGCGCGCCCGCATTGCGCGGCAAACCGGCTGGGCGCTGCTGCCCGCCAGCCCGGCCAGCGATCGTCCCGCCATTCAGGTCCGGATTGCCGACGCGGTCGATCCGCTACCGCAACCGGACAGCGACGAAAGCTACCATCTGGAGGTCAGCAGCAGTGGCGTACTGCTGCAGGCACCTACCCGTTTTGGCGCGATGCGCGGTATGGAAACCCTGCTGCAGCTGATCGCCAACACCGCCAGCGGCACGCAAATTCCCTTTGTCACCATTGACGATCGGCCGCGCTTCCCGTGGCGCGGCGTGCTGATCGATCCGGTGCGCCATTTCCTGCCGCTGGAAACCCTCAAGCGGCAGATTGATGGTATCGCCGCGGCGCGCATGAATGTGTTTCACTGGCACCTGACCGACGATCAGGGCTGGCGCTTTGCTTCCAGTCACTATCCGCAGCTGCAGCAGCAGGCCAGTGATGGCCTGTTCTACAGCCAGCAGCAAATGCGCGAGCTGGTGCACTATGCCACCCAGCGCGGCGTGCGCGTGGTGCCGGAAATCGATCTGCCCGGCCATGCTTCCGCCCTGGCCGTAGCGATGCCGGAGCTGATGAGCGCGCCGGGGCCGTATGCCATGGAGCGCGGCTGGGGGGTGTTTAAACCCTTGCTCGATCCCAGCAATGAAGCGGTGTTTCGCTTTATTGATACGCTGATTGGCGAAGTCGCGGCGATCTTTCCCGATCCCTACATTCATATCGGCGGGGATGAAGTCGATCCCAGTCAGTGGAACGCCTCACCGAAGATTCAGCAGTTTATGCGCGACCACGGCCTGCAGGACGCCCATGCGCTGCAGGCGTGGTTCAACCAGCGGGTTGAGAAGATTCTCGCCGCGCATCAGCGGCGCATGCTTGGCTGGGATGAGGTGTACCATCCCGACCTGCCGAAAAGTATTGTGATTCAGTCGTGGCAGGGGCAGGACGCGCTGAGCGAAGTGGTAAAGCAGGGGTATCGCGGCATTCTTTCCACCGGTTTTTATCTCGACCAGCCGCAGAGCGCCGCGTATCACTATCGCAACGAGCTCTGGCCGCAGGGGCTGAACGGCGTCGATCAACTGCGCGCCGACGATCAGGCGCAAAGCTGGCAGTTCACTATGCCGCGTCTGAAAGGCAGCGCGGTGCAGGGCAGTTTCACCCTGATTGAGGGCAAAAACGGCTGGCGCGGTTTTATCGATTTCAGCGGCAAGGCGCGACGCCAGGTCAGCGACATTCGCTGGCTATCACCGACGCAGCTGACCTTCAGCGTCGACAGCTGGATGGGGCCGTTTCAGCCGGTGGTGACGCTGACGCGTGACAGCCTGACCGGCTACGTGCTGGTGGGCAACGTACGCTATCCGACCACAGGCAGCAGGCTGGCGCAGATACCGGCCGGTATTGCCCCGGTACTGCCCACGCCCGCTCAGCTGCAGCGTGATTTGCTGGGCGGTGAAGCGGCGCTGTGGGCGGAGAACGTGAATAGCCGGGTGATTGATACGCGGCTGTGGCCGCGCGCCTTTGTGGTGGCGGAGCGGCTGTGGTCGGCGCAGGATGTGACCGACAGCGAGAATATGTACCAGCGGCTCAGCGCGATTGATCGCTGGGGGACGGTGTCAGTCGGCCTGCAGCAGCATCAGCAGGCCGAGGTGCAGATGATGCGGCTGGCCAACAGCAGCGATATCACTCCGCTGCGCGTGCTGGCGGAAGTGCTGGAACCCGCGCAGTATTACACCCGCCAGCACCTGAAGTTTCAGGCCGGGCATTATGACTATTTTGAGCCGCTGAACCGGCTGGCGGACGTGCTGCCGGCTGAGAGCGAGCCGGTGCGCCTGCTGGATAAGCAGGTGGATGCGCTGATCGCCAATCGCGGCGATCATGCTGCCGCCAGCGCCCTGCGCCATCAGCTGCAGCGCTGGCAGCGCAACAGCGATGCAGTGATGCCGCTGGTGCTGGGCAACTATCAGCTGAAAGCGCTGCAGCCGCAGGTGCGTCAGGTCGCTGAGCTGAGCCGGATGGGGCTGGATCTGGTGAATGCGCTGGAGCGCAACCAGGCCTATGGCGCAGGCGAGGTGGCGCAGATGCACGCCCGGCTGGATGCGGCGGCGCAGGTGCAGGATGAAACGGTGCTGGCGCTGGTGCGACCGCTGGAGAAACTGCTGCGATCGTCGAGATAGGGAAGATCGGAATTCACGAACTATGCAGGGTCGTCATTGATGACGACCTGGCGATCTCGCCAGGTGCGCACGGATACGCCCCCTGCATGCTGTGTGATTGATGACAGCTAAATCAGCGGCGTACCGCGATGGCTTCGATCTCAATCTTCACGTCTTTCGGCAGACGCGCCACTTCCACGCAGGAGCGCGCCGGGAAGCTGGCCTGATGCTCGGTGAAAAACGCTTCATAGGTGGCGTTGACCGTGGCGAAATCGTTCAGGTCTTTGACGAACACGGTGGTCTTCACAATGTCGCCCACCTGCAGGCCAGCGGCCAGCACAATCGCCTTCACATTCTCGAGCGACTGACGCGCCTGCGCGGCGATGTCGTCCGGAACCGCACCGGTGGCCGGATCGACCGGGATCTGGCCGGAGGTGATGATCATGCTGCCGAGATCCACGCCCTGGACGTACGGGCCAATCGCTGCCGGGGCTTTTTCAGTACTGATTTCGCGAGACATTGTTTCTCCTTAGGCATGCGCGGCGAACCCTTGCCCGCCGCGAAAATGTTCGCCCCATTATAGGGAGGAAACGGGCGATTACCAGTGACCGAGCACCACGTGGCGCGCGAACTCTTTCTCGCAGTATTTACACTTCAGGTGCACATCGTCGTCACGCTGTTTCACCGCAAAGCTGGAGAACACCGGCTCGCTGCGGCTGATGCAGTTGCCGTTGGGGCAGGTCAGCACGCGCTCGATGCGTTCCGGCAGCGTTGGTGCAATCTTCGCCACCACTTCATACTCATCAATGCGATTCACCGTGGCGTGTGGCGCGTACACCGCCAGCTGATTGATCTGATCATCAGTCAGAAAAGTATTTTCGATTTTGATCAGATCCTTACGCCCCATCTCGCCCGACGGCAGATTAAGGCCGATGGTGATGCGCTGATCGGTTTCAGTGAGGCGGAACAGTGACAGTAGCTTAAAGCCGACCTGCGCCGGAATGTGGTCAATCACCGTGCCGCGTTTGATGGCTTCAACCTGCAGTTTGTTATCGTGGGTCATCGTTCTGCTCCTTACAGTGCCAGTTCGCTATTCAGTACCAGCGCCAGCAGGGCCTGGCGGGCATAGATGCCGTTGCCGGCCTGCTGGAAATACCAGGCGTGCGGCGTGCTGTCGACATCGGTGGTGATCTCATCAATGCGCGGCAGCGGATGCAGCACCTTCATGTTATCGCGCGCACCGGCCAGATCGGCCGCCCGCAGGATGAACTGCGCTTTCACGTTGGCATACTCTGAGGGATCGAGACGCTCTTTCTGTACGCGCGTCATGTAGAGAATATCCAGCTCCGGCATCACTTCTTCGATGCTGTCGTGGCGCGACCAGGCAATGTTCTGTTCATCCAGCATATCGGTGATGTAGGACGGCATCGCCAGCGCATCCGGTGCGATGAAGTAGAAGCGGTTGCCGCTGAACTTCGCCAGCGCCTGGGTCAGCGAATGCACGGTGCGGCCATATTTCAGGTCGCCGACCATCGCCACGTTGAGGTTATCGAGGCGGCTCTGGGTTTCCCGGATGGTGAACAGATCGAGCAGCGTCTGCGTCGGGTGCTGGTTGGCGCCGTCGCCGGCGTTAAGGATCGGCACGCCGCCCGAAAACTCCGTGGCCAGCCGCGCCGCCCCTTCCTGCGGATGGCGCATCACGATGGCATCCACATAGGTGCCAATCACCGAGATGGTATCGGCGAGGGTTTCCCCTTTCTTGCCCAGCGAGGTGTTGCTGCCGTCGGCAAACCCCACCACCGACGCGCCCAGCCGGTGCATCGCGGTTTCAAACGACAGGCGGGTGCGCGTTGAAGCCTCAAAGAAGCAGCTGGCGATAACGTTGTGTTTCAGCAGCTCCGGCTGCGGATGGGCTTTCAGCTGGGCGGCGGTATGCAGCACCAGCTCCAGCTCATCGCGGTTGAGGTCGTTGATGGAAATAATGTGCTTGCGATATAGCGGGTTGGCCATAGCTCTCTCCTCTGCGCTGCCGGATTGCGGACAAAAAAAAGCCCCTTTACAGGGGCTTTCTGGCGATCGATGAATGACGGAAAGAAACAGGTGCGCCGCCTGCATTCAGGCGTACGGGAGCGGCAAATTGTGCGCTGCGCTGTTGCATGTTTCCTCCGGCAAATTGTGGCGCATTATACGCATTCACTGAGCCGCATCAAGCAGAAATCACGCGTGAGGTAAACGTTTGCGCTGTGCAGGCTTAGCGCTGGCTCAGCGTCGCCACCATCACCGCTTTGATGGTGTGCATGCGGTTTTCCGCCTGGTCAAACACCACGCTATGGTCGGATTCAAACACCTCGTTGCTGACTTCCATGCCGTCGTGCAGACCATACTGTTCGGCCATCTGCCGTCCGAGCGTGGTTTGGTCATCATGAAACGCGGGCAGGCAGTGCAGGAACTTCACCTGCGGATTGCCGGTCAGCGCAAGCATCGCGCTGTTCACCTGATAGGGACGCAGCAGGGCGATGCGCTCTTCCCACACTGATTTCGCTTCGCCCATTGATACCCAGACGTCGGTATAGATGAAATCAGCACCCTGCACGCCTTCGGCAATCTCTTCTGTCAGGGTGATTTTGCCGCCGGTGTGCTGTGCTGCCGCGCGGCACTGCGCCACCAGCTCCTCTTCTGGCCAGCAGCCTTTCGGTGCCACCAGCCGCAGATCCAGCCCCACCAGCGCCGCCGCTTCCAGCATACTGTTGCCCATGTTGTTGCGCGCATCACCGACGTACACCAGCGTCATCTCGCTCAGCGCTTTGCCCGGCAGATGCTCCTGCATGGTTAGCAGGTCAGCCAGCAACTGCGTCGGATGGAACTCGGTGGTCAGGCCGTTCCACACCGGCACGCCGGCATGTTCGGCCAGCGTCTCTACCAGCGCCTGGCCGTAGCCGCGATACTGGATGCCGTCATACATGCGTCCCAGTACGCGCGCGGTGTCTTTCATCGACTCTTTATGGCCGATCTGGCTGCCGCTCGGGCCGAGATAGGTGACGTTAGCGCCCTGATCGTAGGCGGCAACTTCGAAAGAGCATCGGGTACGGGTCGAGTCTTTTTCGAAGATGAGCGCGATGTTTTTGCCTTTCAGGTACTGGGTTTCGCTGGCGTTTTTCTTTGCCTGTTTTAATTCACTGGCGAGTGATAACAGACCGGTGATTTCGGCTGGGGTGAAGTCCAGCAATCTCAGGAAATGTCTCGAATACAGCTGACTCATACTGCGCTCCGCATTACATCAATAATGAATTAAAATTCAATCTAACCGTATGAATATGCATTTTCAACCCCAGCGCTAAGAAACTTTCTGTTTTGTGTAGTGGCGCGCGAGGCAGTGTGGGAAAATAATTGCATTCACTGCCACTATTTTGAGGACACGCCCATGGCATACGAAGCATTGCTGGAAGAACAGCGCGAAGAGACGCGCCTGATCATTGAAGAGTTGCTGGAAGACGGCAGCGATCCGGATGCGCTTTACACCATCGAGCATCATCTCTCCTGCAACAACTTCGACTCGCTGGAGAAGGCCGCGGTTGACGCGTTCAAGCTGGGCTATGAAGTCACCGAGCCGGAAGAGCTGGAGCTGGAAGACGGCAGCACCGTGATGTGCGTCGACATCCTGAGCGAATCGGCGCTGAAGCCGGAACTGATTGACGCGCAGGTCGAGCAGCTGGTGAATCTGGTCGGGAAATACAACGTCGATTACGACGGCTGGGGCACCTACTTTGAAGATCCGGATGCCGAAGATGAAGACGACGGCGAAGAGATCGACGACGAAGACGATGACGGTGTGCGTCACTAAGCCCTGACGGGCGGCACGTGCCGCCCGGTAATTTTCCTGCCAGCAAAGAACCTCCGATGAATTACGCTTCGCTATTAGACCCCATTCACCAGTTTTTACAGTGCCGCACGCCGCAGGCGTGGATTGATGAAGCGCGCAAGCCGGAAAATCTCACGCTGCTGCTTACCGATCACATGGTATGCGAGTTGAAAGCGGCGCAGACCGCAGTGTGGCTGATCCGCAAATACGTCGCGGATAAACCCAGTGGTGACGCAATTCTGGCGTGGCTGCAGCCGTACGAAGATTTTATTTTCGGCGAGAATCACGACAGCGATTTTATCAATGCCCATAAGAATCTCAGCAAAAGCATTATTGTGCGCAATGAACTGCCGTGGGCTGATGAGATGGTGGAAAAGATGGTGCTGCTGATTAAAGAGGAGCTGCACCACTTTTATCAGGTGTGGGAAATCATGCAGGCGCGCGATTTGCCCTATCGCAAGATCACCGCCAGCCGCTACGCCAAAGGGCTGCTGCGTGAAGTGACTACCCATGAACCGGATACGCTGGTGGATAAACTGATTTGCGGGGCGTATATCGAAGCGCGTTCCTGCGAGCGCTTCGCCAGCCTGGCGCCGTATCTGGATGCGCAGCTGGAGAAGTTTTATATCTCGCTGCTGCGCTCAGAGGCGCGCCACTATCAGGATTACCTGACGCTGGCGGCACAGATTTCACCGAAGGATATCGCGCCGCGCGTGCGGGCGATTGGGGCAGCGGAAGCGCGCTTGATCAGCGAACCGGACGCTGAGCTGCGCTTTCACAGCGGCGTGCCGGCGTTTTGATTTGGTGCGCGCGGCGAAACTTCCTGACCCAGCCTTCAGGCGTTGTCTTACTACGCTCTTTAGCTTCGCATACCTTCTGTGTAAAGACGCAGGGGGTAGTAATTAAGCAGTGAGTCATTAAGGGCTTATAAATACCATGGAAGCAGGAATGAATTTGCCCGATCAGATCTTCGCGGCGCGCTGATGGCCCCAGGTCAGGTAGTAGACATCATAAAAATCCACTTCTCCTTTCTGCTGCATCAGGCGATCGATGCCGCTGCGCACGCGCTCGGGCGTGCCCGGATTCTCCAGAATCTTGTCCAGCGCCTGCTGCGAGACCGGCTGCACGTAATACCACTCGCCGTTGTAGCACACGCGCAGATCCAGCGTATCGATGTCCTCGAAGCGGTATTTCGGGTTGATGTCCAGCAGCATCAGAAAACTCATCACCAGCACGAACACCGTGGCGAACCAGAAGGCTGGCCAGCCGAGCATCTCGGTGGAGAAAATCAGCGCCACGCACAGGCCGTAGCACAGGTACATCACGCCCCACAGCCCCGGATGGGTTTTCAGGAAGTTAAAGCTAAAACGCGGCAGATTATCGCGCCGCTCTTCGCGGTTGAGCGTGTCGATTTCATCGATCAGAATTTGTTTAATCGCGTCCATTATTCACCTCTGAATATCACTGCCTGCCAGTAAACCACATAACAGTGAAGGGCGGCAGAGACAGATCAGCGGTGTTTTTTTATAACAGTTTTCCGCAACGCATCAGCTCACCTGCCCGACAATCTGCAGATTGGCATCGTCCGGCACCTCGTTATACGACAGCACATTCAGCCCGCTGGCGAACAGCCGGGCGTAGCGCGCAATCAGCGGCCGCAGCTGCGGCGTCACCAGCAGCACCTGCGTCAGGTTCTGCGCTTTCAGCTGCTCCATCATCACCGGCAGCGTGCTCTGCAGCTGGGTGAGAATGTTAGGGTCGACCGGGAAACTGTCCAGCGCCACTTTGCCGCCCTGCTGCGCCTGATTGAGCGCTGCCAGCAGCAGGTTTTCCAGGCTGTTATCCAGCGTATAGGCCGACAGCGGTTTGTTGTCCGGCGCAATCGCCGCCACCATGGCGCGGCGCAGCGCATAACGCACGTCGGAGGTCAGCAGGATCGGATCTTTGGTGATCGCCACGCTCTCCAGCAGCGTGGTGGCGATGGTGTTGATGTCCTTGAGCGATACCTGATCGTTGAGCAGCAGACGATACACCTTGAGCTGCAGACTGTAGTTCACCGCGGCGTTGAGATCCTCTGACAGCTTCGGCGCCACGCTCGCCAGCCGCTGATGCAGCTGAGTAATATCATCGTAATTAAACAGCTCCGGCAGGTTTTCGCGCACCACTTTGTTGACGTGCGTGGCCACTACGCTGGCGCAGTCGACTACCTGATAACCCAGATTCAGCGCTTTGGCTTTCTGCTCCGGCAGGATCCAGGTCACCGCCATACCGTATGCGGGATCGGTATCCAGCAGGCCGTCGATCTCACCGTACTGATCCGGCGTCGGCAGCGCCATCAGGCGGTCGGCGTGCACTTCGCCCACCGCGGTGCGAACGCCGTTGATCTTGATGGCGTACTGCGACGGCTTTAAGTGGAAATCTTCACGCAGGGCGATCTCCGGCAGCAGCACGCCGCTGGTTTCTGACACCACCTGACGCACGCCGCGCATACGCTGAGTCAGCGGCGCGCCTTTGCCTTTGTCCACCAGCGTGACCAGCTTGTAGCCCAGGTTAAGGCCGATGGGCTCGACCAGCGGAATATTGTCCCAGCTGATGGTCGGCTGTTCGTCCGGCTGCGCCAGCGCCTGATTGATCGCCTCCATGTCGACATGGCTTTGCGTCGGCTTCTGCACCACGCGGCTCTGGCGCCACGCGGCGAACAGCAGCAGGGCGGTGAAGGCGAGGAACACCATGTGCGGCATGCCCGGCACAATCGCCAGCACAAACATTACGCCCGCGGCGGTATACAGCGTGGCCGGTTTCGCCAGCAGCTGCGACTTCACTTCCTCGCCCATGTCAGCGCCGTCGCTGATGCGCGTCACGATGATCGCCGCCGCCGTCGACAGCAACAGCGACGGGATCTGCGCCACCAGACCGTCACCGATGGTCAGCAGCACATACTGTTCGAACGCCTGGCCGGCCGGTAAACCGTGTTTGAACACGCCGATCAGGATGCCACCCAGCACGTTGATCAGCAGGATCATGATGCCGGCGACGGCGTCACCGCGCACAAACTTGGAGGCGCCGTCCATCGCGCCGTAGAAGTCCGCCTCGTTGGCCACATCCTGACGCCGCACGCGCGCCTGTTCCTGATTGATCAGCCCGGCGTTGAGATCGGCGTCGATCGCCATCTGTTTGCCCGGCAGCGCGTCGAGGGTAAAGCGCGCCGACACCTCAGAAATACGCTCGGCCCCTTTGGTCACCACCACAAAGTTGATCATGGGCGCCGTCACCGAAGACGAGCGTAAGGAGATTGTCGCGCAGCTTAACGGCACCTCGGTGTTTAACGGGTCCGGCTTTAATCCGTTCGATGTCGAAACCGGACGCGGCTCCGCCATCATTGGTGAAACGCTGGCGATTGCGCCGCCGACCGAGGGCGCCACCGTCAGTGACACCAGTGCGGAAAACAGCGACAACAACAGTAACGCCAGCCAGCCGCAGGAAGATCTGGACAGCGTGCTGTCGCGCTCCGACGCCGAGCTGGCGCAGCTGCGTCAGCAGATCCAGAGCATCATCAACAGCTATCACGCCCAGAACCTGCTGACGCTGGAAACCCTGCCGCAGGGGCTGCGTATCCTGATTCAGGATGACCAGGATCGCATGATGTTTCCGCGCGGCAGCGCGGTGCTGACGCCGTTTTATCAGCGCCTGCTGACCGAACTTGGTCCGGTGTTTAACCGCATCGACAACAAAATCATGATCAGCGGCCACACCGACGCCGCACAGTACAGCGGCAACGCGGCGTACAACAACTGGAATCTCTCCGGTGACCGTGCGCTGGCGGCGCGGCGTGCGCTGGAGCGCGGCGGGCTGGAAAGCACGCGCGTGCTGCAGGTGAATGCCATGTCGTCCCGTATGCCGCTCGACAAAGCCGATCCGCTCAGCGCACGTAACCGCCGTATTGAAATCATGGTGCTCACCGAGGCGGCAGCCGAGACGCTGTTTCAGTTTTATGGTCGCGAAGGGGAGAACGTGGTGAAACCCATCGCTGACCGCCTGCGATAACCTGTCAGTGCCTTTGAATCAACTGTTGATTCTACCGGTGGCGAAATCCACCGGTTTTTTTTGCCTGTTTTTTGCTGCGGCAGACGCCGGGTAAACGAGGCGCGCCACGGCATGCCACGAAATGTTAAATATGTTAATAAGTAATTTGGCTTTAGTAAGCTAAATCATTCTTTTATGTGAATTTTGCCGGTGTGCGCACATTGCAATGCCCGGTGGCTTTGCCACAATTAGGCAACGTGGCTATCCGGAGAAAGAGTATGTCTGCCCAATCTTCCAGTCTGCTGTTACTGATGTCTTTCGCCGCCGGTACCTTTTCCGCGGGATCGTCAGGTAACCCGCAGCATTTAATGTTATCGCTGCCGTCCGGCGGTGTACCCAATAATCCGCTGCCGCTGATCATCTGGCCGTGCGTGGTACCGGAAGAGGAGGAGGACAGCGCGGCCTGGTTTGAAAAAACCTTTAGCGCCAGCGGCTGGCCTGCGGCGTGGCGCGCGCCGATTTTTCCTTACACCCACTATCATCCCAACACCCATGAGGTACTGGGCGTCGGCGCGGGCTGGGCGGAAGTGCTGTTTGGCGGCGACAGCGGCCGCATGGTGACGCTGCGTGAAGGGGATGCGGTGCTGATCCCGGCCGGCGTGGGCCATAAACAGGTGTTTGCCTCCGACGACTTTTTCACCGTTGGCGCCTATCCTGAAGGGATGTCACCGGAAACCGTGCGCGACGAACCCTCCCGGCTGCGCGCGTCGAAAGAGCAGATCCAGCGCGTGCCGCTGCCGGATCGCGACCCGTTTACCGGCGGCGAAGGAGCAATGACCGAAATCTGGCTGCCAGTGGCGCAGCAGCTGATGCACCAGTAAGGTGCAAGGCAACGATTATCCGGCGCGGCTCCGCTTTCGGGGCGCGCGTGCCGTTGCGGCGGCGGGCCTCTGGCACACTTTGTGCAGGAGAGAAGTCAGGTCCTCTGACAAGCGCCGGGTAAATCATGAAAGCACGCGACCAGATAGCATCAACCTTCTACGATGAGATGTTGCAGAGCGACGGTCAGCACCGCGCTCACTATCAGCATTACTGGGAATGGTTACAACAGGCGGACAAAGAGGCGGTGGCGCGTAAACGTGAAGAGGCAGAACTGCTGTTTCATCGCGTTGGCATCACCTTCAACGTCTACGGTGACGATGGCGGTGCCGAGCGGCTGATCCCGTTCGACAGCGTGCCGCGCATCATTCCTGCCAGCGAGTGGGCGATGCTGGAACGCGGCATTCGCCAGCGCGTTCAGGCGCTCAACGCCTTCCTGCACGATATCTACCATCAGCAATATATTCTCAAAGCCGGCATCGTGCCGGCCGAGCAGGTGCTGGTTAACGATCAGTATCAGCCCTGTATGCAGGATGTCGATCTGCATCGCCAGATCTACGCGCACATTACCGGTGTCGATATGGTACGCAACAGCGACGGCGACTATTACGTGCTGGAGGATAATCTGCGCACGCCGTCCGGCGTCTCCTACATGCTGGAAAACCGCAAAATGATGATGCGCCTCTATCCGGAGCTGTTTGCCGCGCAGCATATCGCGCCGGTGGAGCGTTATCCGTCGCACCTGCTGCAGACGCTGCGCGAAAGCTCGCCGGTTAACGATCCGGTGGTGGTGGTGCTGACGCCGGGACGTTTCAACAGCGCCTACTTCGAACACAGTTTTCTCGCCCAGCAGATGGGCGTGGAACTGGTGGAGAGCGCCGATCTGTTCGTCAAAGACGGCGCGGTGCTGATGCGTACCACCGCCGGGCCGTGCAAAGTGGATGTGATCTATCGCCGCGTGGATGACGCCTTTCTCGATCCGCTCGCCTTCCGGCCGGATTCGATGCTCGGCGTGCCGGGATTATTGTCGGTATACCGATCCGGCAATGTGGTGCTGGCCAATGCGATCGGCACCGGCGTTGCCGATGACAAGTCGATCTATCCGTACGTGCCGGAGATGATCCGTTACTACCTTGATGAAGATCCGATCCTCAACAATGTGCCCACCTGGCAGTGCCGCAAGCCGCAGGATCTGAGCTACGTGCTGGCCAATCTGGCGCAGATGGTGGTGAAAGAGGTACACGGTGCCGGCGGTTACGGCATGTTGATTGGTCCGGTCGCCAGCCAGCAGCAGCTGAGCGAGTTCCGCGAGCGGCTGCTGGCGCGGCCGGATAATTACATCGCGCAGGATACGCTGTCGCTCTCCACCTGCCCGACCTTTATCGACAACGGTCTGGCGCCGCGCCATATCGATCTGCGGCCTTTTGCGCTGTACGGCGCGGATATCCGGCTGGTGCCGGGCGGCCTGACGCGCGTGGCGCTGACCGAAGGCTCGCTGGTGGTGAACTCGTCGCAGGGCGGCGGCACCAAGGACACCTGGGTGCTGGAGGATGACACATCATGCTAAGCCGGACGGCCAGTGGCCTTTACTGGATGGCGCGCTATCTGGAGCGCGCAGAACAACTTGCCCGGGTGCTGGATGTGACCCATCGCCTGTCGCTGATGCCGGTGCGCAATCGTCAGGGCGACGAACTGCTGTTGCCGCTCAACCTGACCGGTACGCGTCAGCTGTTTGAAACCCTCAACGGGCGCTGCACCATGCCGCAGCTGTTCAACTTCTTCGCGCTGGATGAGCGTAACCCGAGCAGTATTTTCAGCTGCTGGCAGGCGGCGTGGAACAACGCGCACGCGGTGCGCGGCAGCCTGTCATCCGAAGTGTGGGAGAGCATTAACTCGACGTGGATTGAGATGCGCAACACGCGCCGCCGCGGCATCTCGCCGGCCGGTGCCGACAGCTTCTTCGACTGGGTGAAAGAGCGTTCGCATCTGTTTCGCGGCGCGATGTCCGGCACGCTGCTGCGCGGCGATGCGCTGCGTTTTATCCGGCTTGGCACGCTGATGGAGCGCAGCGACGGCACCGCGCGGCTGCTGAGCGTTAACCAGCAACTGCTGGAGCAGCATCCCGACACGGTGCGGGAATATTACTGCCTCGACAGTCTGCTGCGCGCGGTGTCGGCGCGCGAGGCCTACAACGCCATCTTTAAGCAGCAGCTGATGCCGCCGCTGGTCAACGAAATGCTGATCCTGCGCAGCGAAAGTCCGCGCTCGCTGCACTCCTGCATTGAGGAGATCGCCAGCCAGCTGGAGCAGATTGGCAGCAGCGGCGAGGATCGCCCGCGCTATCTCAGTACGGTCCTGCTGGCGGAGATGCGCTTCAGCACCTGGGAAAGCCTGACGCGCGACGGCCTGCAGCCGTGGCTGGACCATTTTCTCAGCCGCATCAACGCGCTGGCGGAGAGCATCAATCACACCTATCTGGAGGCGAAATGAGACTGAACATTGAGCATAAAACCTGGTACGCCTATGAGCAGCAGGTAAAACTCAGCACCCAGTATCTGCGCCTGACGCCGCAGAATTCGGTGCACCAGCAGGTGCTGTCGTGGCAGCTCGATCTGCCGTGTGAGGCGACGCGCACGCTGGATGCTTACGGCAACGTGCTGCACGTGCTGACACTGGACAGGCCGCATCAGCTGCTGGAGATTGCCGCGCGCGGCGTGGTCGAGATTCTGGATGCCAGCGAGCTGGCGCCGGATCCGCAGTCGACGCTGTCGCCGCTGGTTTTTCTGCGCGCTACGCCGCTGACCCAGCCGGACGGGGCAATCCGCGACTTCGCCCGGCGTTACTGGCAGGCGGAAAAACCGCTCGCCAGCCTGGAAAAACTGATGGACGAGCTGCTGCTGAAAATGCCGTACCAGCCCGGCAGCACGCAGGTAAGCGACAGCGCGGCGAAAGTGTTTGCTGCCGGCAGCGGCGTTTGCCAGGATCACAGCCACGTGTTTCTCGCCTGCTGTCGCAGCCTGGGGATCCCGGCGCGCTACGTCAGTGGCTATCTGTATACTGACAACGTTGAACACGTTGCTACCCACGCCTGGGTTGAAGCCTGGCTGGATGGCAGTTGGCACAGCTTTGATATCACCAATAACACGCGCAGTACGCGGCAGCATTTGCGGCTGGCGGTGGGTGTCGACTATCTCGATGCCTGTCCGGTACGCGGCATTCGTCTGGGCGGCGGCGGTGAAGATATGCTGGCGGTGGCTGCGGTGCAACAGGTGCACGGGCAGCAGTAATCGGAACAGGCGTAACTATGACTTATTGTGTGGCAATGCGTTTATCGGCCGGGATGATTTTTGTCTCGGATTCACGCACCAATGCGGGCGTGGATCATATCTCCTCGTTTCGCAAACTGCATGTGTTTCAGGTGGATGATGAGCGCACGCTGGTGCTGCAAAGCGCCGGCAATCTGGCGACGACGCAGAGCGTGATGAGCCTGCTGCGGCGCAACTGTAACGACAGCGAACAACCCAATCTGCTCAACGGGCGTTCACTGTACGACATTGCGCTGCTGGTAGGCGCCACGCTGCGTGAAGTGATTGCGCGCGACGGCGAGGAGTTTGGCGGCACGCTGCTGCTGGGCGGGCAGATTCGCGGCGAAGAGCCGCGGCTGTTCCAGATCTATCCGCAGGGCAACTTTATTGAAGCCAGCGTCGACACGCCGTACTTCCAGATTGGTGAGAGCAAATACGGTAAGCCGATCATTGATCGCGTGCTGCGCTATGAGACCTCGCTCAGCCAGGCGATGCAGTGTGCGCTGATCTCCATGGATTCGACGCTGGCGAGTAACATCTCCGTCGGCCTGCCGCTCGACGCGATGGTTTACCACAGCGACAGCTTTAGCGACAGCGAGCAGTACCACATCACCGAACAGCATCCCTACTTTTCCCAGATCCGCCAGCTGTGGAGCAAAGGGTTGCTGAGCGTATTCTCTCAGCTGCCGCCGCTCAAGCTCTGACCTGCTGCCCGGTCGTCACGCTGGCGGGCCGGGCCGGATTTGACTCACACCAGCTCATTGGCGCGCGCCGCCGTATTAATTCCGCTAATCCCTTTCAGGCCGAGCTTACGCAGAATTTTAATTTTATAAGTGCTGATGGTTTTACTGCTCAGCTGTAATTGTGAGGCGATCTCTTTATTACTCATCCCGGAGGCCAGTTTCACCAGCACAATCAATTCGCGGCGCGTTAAACTCATCAATTTCTCGCTTTCGATCAGTTCGGCGGCATCTGCCGCGCTGTGCGTGACCGGATAAAAACGTTTTCCGCGCTCGACTTCTTTTATTGCTGTCAATAAAGTTTCCAAATCGCCGCGTTTACACACATAGCCTTCTACCCCTAACTGCAGGCAACAGCGTTGATAAAACAGGCTTTCTGAGGCGGTAAAAACAATGATTTTTTGCTGCGGCAAAATACGTTTAATGTCGGCAATCAGCGGAATGCCCGCGCGGCCGGGCATGGTCAGGTCCAGCAGCACCACGTCTGGCTGCGCATGATGTAATTCGCTAATCAATAAATCGCCTTTGTTGGCAATGCCCGCAACCGAATAGTCATAAGCGTGCAGCAGTGCCTGAATACCCGCACAGATTAATGGGTGGTCATCAACTATAAATACCGAATGAATCATATGTGTAGTCCAAAAATAAACAAAAAAAGAATGCAAGGAATAAACACCGATGAAAATTCATTAGCAGAGGTGTGACCAGATTAATTCACGGGTCTTAAGAATAAGATTTAAGTCCTGTCTGGAAAATTCTCATTTAAGGTAAAATTGACTTTTTTATGCGCCAGCACAAAGCGCGCAGATACTTTTTCCTGTCCGCATCTGCCATGGTCATAAATCTGAAAACAAGCCGTTTTAACGTCAGGGGAATAAATCGCTGCGTATAAAAAGGTGCACCATGTTTTCCGTTGATCAGCTTCTCAATACTTACTGGCCAGGCCAGCAGCCAGCAAACTGGCAGAAAAGCCTGCTGAAGTGGGCGGTGCGTGAACAGGAGTTTCAGGACTTTGCCCAGCGCTATCCGCATCTGAAAGGGGTGGATATGGTGGAGCAGGTGCTGGAACACCTGGATGTGCGCTGTGAGCTCAGCGAACGCGACCTTGAACAGATCCCGACGCATGGGCCGGTGGTGATCGTCGCCAACCATCCGCTTGGCGCGCTGGACGGCCTGGCGCTGCTGGCGGCGGTATCGCAGGTGCGGCGCGACGTGAAAATCGTTGCCAACCGCATGCTGATGATGCTGGAACCCATCAACAACCTGATGCTGCCGGTGGATAACATGGGCAGCCGCACCAGCCGCGAGCAGCTGACGCGCATGCAGCAGCATCTCGACAACCAGGGCGCGCTGATCATCTTTCCGGCCGGTGAAGTCTCGCGCCTATCCAGCCGCGGCGTGCGTGACCGTCACTGGCACCACAGTTTTCTGCGCCTCGCCGCCCGCGCCCGCGCGCCGCTGGTGCCGGTGCACGTAGTCGGACGTAACAGCCTGGCGTTTTACGCCGCGGCGAAGGTGGCGGCACCGCTGGCGCTGCTGATGCTGGTGCGCGAAATGTTCCGCCAGCGCGGCACGCGCATCAAACTGCATATCGGCGAACAGATTCCCTTCGCCAACTGGCACGATGGCCATACGCCGGGCAAAGAGCTGGCGAAGCGGCTGCGCAAGCATCTGTACCGCATCGGCCAGGGACGACGCGGTCTGTTTCTCACCGAAGCCGCCATCGCCCGCCCGGAAGATCGCGCTGAGCTGAAAAAAGCGTTGCTGGAGAGTGAACGGCTCGGGACGCTGCCGGACGGCAAACAGATCTATTTGTGGCGGCGCAACGGGGCCAGCTGGGTACCGCTGCTGCGTGAACTGGGCCGGCTGCGCGAAATCGCCTTCCGCGCGGTGGGCGAGGGCAGCGGCCGGCGGCGCGATCTCGACAAGTATGACGATGATTACTATCACCTGATTTTGTGGGATGACGAGGCGCTGGAGATTGTCGGTGCCTACCGCTTTATTCCCGGCGCCGAGCAGCTGGCGCGGCGCGGGCTGCAGGGCATCTACAGCGACAGCCTGTTCCACTATGACGAGCGCATGCTGCCGATTATTCAGCAGGGGCTTGAACTGGGACGCAGCTTCATTCAGCCGGCCTACTGGGGCAAGCGCGGGCTGGATTATTTATGGATGGGCATCGGCGCTTACATTGCGCGCTATCCGCAGACGCGCTACCTGTTTGGCCCGGTATCAATCTCCGGCACCATGCCGCTGGCGGCACGCGATCTGCTGGTGGCGTTTTACCGTCTCTACTTTCCGACCGATCTGCCGCTGGCGAAATCGCGCCGCCCCTATCCGGCGTCGCTGCCGGAGGTGCTGGCGCAGTTCACCGGCGATAACTACGCCGACGATTTGCGGCGTCTCAAGCATTTGCTGGCTAATCTCGGTACCGCGATTCCGACGCTGTACAAACAGTATTCGGAAGTGTGCGAGCCGGGCGGCGTGCAGTTTATCGATTTCGGCAGCGATCCGGACTTCAATCACTGTATTGATGGCCTGGTGCTGGTCGATCTGTCACGCGTAAAACCCGCGCGTTATGAACGCTATATCGGCATGCATTTAACCTGAACGCGCCAGATGACGTCAGTTAATGCCACCTGACAGCACGCCGCCGGAGCATCTCCGTGCGGCGTGCTGTCAACTTTGCGCAATAAATCCACTATCCCACTGAACATTTTCTCGCCACTGCCGATAACCACACTACCAACTTTTGTCTGCGGATGATTTGCGCTTGTAAGCGATGCGCTTTTGCGTTTAAGTCTGCCTGAAGATTAAGAATTATCTTAACTGCGCATCGAGACCAGGCCAGCATAGGCGAACAACAATGAACAATAACTCTGACGTAATGTACCGGCTACTGGTGCAGAGCGTGGTGGATTACGCCATCTATATGATTAAGCCGGATGGCACGGTGGCTAACTGGAACACCGGGGCGCAACGCGCCAAAGGCTATACCCCCGAAGAGATCATCGGGAAGAATTTTGCGCTGTTTTACAGTGAAGAGGATCGGCGCAACGGCGCGCCGCAGCGCGGTCTGGCCATCGCCACCGCCACCGGGCGCTATGAAACCGAAGGCTGGCGCTATCGCAAGGACGGCAGCGCCTTCTGGGCGCACGTGGTGATCGACGCCATCCGCGATGAGTACGGCGAATTGCTGGGCTTTGCCAAAATCACCCGCGACTGCACTGAACAGCAGGCGCAGCAGCGTAAACAACAGGAACAGGAGCAGCGTTTCCGTTTATTGGTTGAAGGCGTAACGGACTACGCCATCTACATGCTCGACCTTGACGGCAACGTCGAAAACTGGAACGCCGGCGCACAGCGCGCTAAAGGCTACGTGGCCGAAGAGATTGTCGGCCAGCACTTCTCGCGCTTCTACAGCGCACAGGATCGCCTGAACCATATCCCGGAACGCAACCTGACCACCGCGTTTAAAACCGGTCGCTTTGAAGACGAAGGCTGGCGCTATCGCAAAGATGGCAGCGCCTTCTGGGCGCACGTGATCATCGACGCGATTCGCGATGATGCCGGCAAACTGATCGGCTATGCCAAAATCACCCGCGACTGCACCGAACAGCAGGCGCTGCTGCGCAAGCAGCGCGAATACGAGAAAACCTTCCGCCTGTTAGTGGAAGGCGTGACGGATTACGCCATCTACATGCTGGATTTACAGGGCCGGGTGGTGAACTGGAACGCCGGCGCGCAGCGCGCCAAAGGCTACATGGCTGACGAGATCGTGGGCCAGCACTTCTCCGTGTTCTACGGCTCACCGGAACGTCAGGCGCGTACGCCGGATGCCAATCTGGGCATCGCGCTGAAAACTGGTCGCTTTGAGGACGAGGGCTGGCGCTACCGCAAAGACGGCTCCGCCTTCTGGGCGCACGTGGTGATTGACGCGATTCATGATGAAGAGGGCAAAATGATCGGCTTCGCCAAGATCACCCGCGACGTCACCGAGCGGCGTGAGCACGAGCAGCAGCTGCTGCGTGCGCGCGATCTGGCGCAGGCGCAGAGCGCCAAAATGTCGGAGCTTTCCGGCTTCCTCGACACCATCATCAGCAACATTCCCTCCTGCGTGATCGTCGAAGACGCCATCAGCCGCGAAATCCTGATGGTCAATGACAAAGCCGAGCAGCTGTTTGGCTTCAGTAAGTCGCTGATTATGCATAAGCGGCCGCACGAATGTATGTCGGCGGAACTGAGTGATTACTTCAACAGCCTGGCGGATATCGCGCTGCGCAGCGAAGGCATCCACACGCGCGAGCAGCTCTTGCTGACCGCTGGCGGTGAGCGGGTGCTGCACACGCGCGCCACTACCATCAGCGGCAAAGACATGCGGCAGAATTACGTGATGCTGATTGTGGAAGATGTCACCGACCAGCGTGAAGCCGATGCGCGCATTCGTCACATGGCGCATCACGATAATCTTACCAGCCTGCCAAACCGCATCCTGTTTCGCCAGAAGCTGAGCGAGGCGCTGCGCGTCGATCAGCAGCAGGGCCAGACCAGCGCCACGCTGTGCCTCGATCTGGATAACTTCAAGAATGTGAACGACGCGCTGGGGCATCAAATCGGTGACGATCTGCTGCGCGTGGTGGCGAAGCGGCTGCGCAGCGTACTGCGCGATCAGGACACGCTGGCGCGCATCGGCGGCGATGAGTTTGCCATCGTGCTGCCCAACGTGCGGAATGCCGATGAGGCCGCGATCGTGGCGCAGCGCCTGATCGAGGCGATCCGCCCGCCGGTGAATGTTGAAGGCCACAACCTGTCGGTCGGGCTGAGCGTCGGCATTGCGCTGACCTCGCAGGCCACCAATACGCCGGAACATATGCTGCGCTGCGCCGACATGGCGCTGTATGAAGCCAAGCGTAACGGCCGTAACCGCTATGAGCACTTTACGCTGGAGATGGATAATGTGGCGCGCAGCCGCCGGGTGATCGAGAACGATCTGCGCGAGGCGATCACCGGACGGCAGCTCAAACTCTACTATCAGCCGATCACCAACGAGACCGGCATCATTGGCTATGAGGCGCTGATGCGCTGGCATCATCCGATCAAAGGGTTGATCATGCCGAATGACTTCATTCCAATTGCCGAAGAGACCGGGCTGATCCATATGCTCGGCGCCTATGCGCTGTACGAAGCCTGCCGCGAGGCGCAGAGCTGGGAAACCGAACAGTCGGTGTCGGTCAACCTGTCGCCGCTGCAGTTTAAGAACAGCTCGCTGGTATCTGTGGTGGAGGGCGCGCTGCGCGAATCCGGCCTGGCGCCGCATCGGCTGGAGGTGGAGATCACCGAATCGGTGCTGCTGGATGATACGCTCGGCAATATCCGCACGCTGCAGAGCCTGAAAACGCTGGGCGTGCAGATTGCGCTCGACGACTTCGGCACCGGCTACTCGTCGCTCAGCTATCTGCGTTCGTTCCCGTTCGATAAGATCAAAATCGACAAGTCATTTATCAATGATATGGGCGACAGCCGCGAGGCGCTGGCGATCATCCGCGCGATTACCGGCATGAGCCGCAGCCTGGATATTCAGATCACCGCAGAGGGCGTGGAGAGTAATGAGCAGTTTGTCCGCCTGCGCGAAGAGGGCTGTACGCTGTTCCAGGGCTACCTGTTTGGCCGGCCACAGCCATCGGAGCTCAGACTGAAGGCGCTGGAGTAAGCACAAAAAAACGCCCGACAGGGTCGGGCGTTGTGCATGCTGCTGTGCATAATCTTTATTATTTTTACTGGCCGTGGCCTTCGACGTTCATGCGGCCCAGATCTTTGTCCACCAGGAACAGACCTTCGCCTTTGTTGCCCACCAGCGCCAGCTTGTCCAGCACGGTTTTGAACAGCTTCTCTTCTTCGTGCTGCTCGGCAACGTACCACTGCAGGAAGTTAAAGGTGGAGTAATCCTGCGAAGTCAGCGCGGCGTGCACCAGCTCGTTGATTTTGCTGGTGATCAGCTGCTCGTGCTTCAGCGCTTCTTCCAGTACGTCATTCAGCGAAGTCCAGCTTACCGCCGGTGCGGCGATGCTGCCCAGCACCGGCAGTGAACCGGCATCGCTGACGTAGTCAAACAGCTTCTGCATATGCTGCATCTCTTCGCGCGAGTGCATTTTCAGGAACGAGGCGGCACCTTCGAAGCCTTTGTCGCTGCACCAGGCACTCATCTGCAGATAGAGGTTGGCGGAGAAGAATTCGAGATTGAGCTGGTCGTTCAGGCGTGAGGTCATTTCAGCGGTTAACATGGCTGAGTCCTTTTTAATTTGTCAGGTGAAGTACGGCGAATTATGCATCAATCTATACTTTTTTGTGAAGGTTTTTTCGTAAAAAAGTTGAATTTATCTTATTGATTATAAATGGAATTATTCCGCTAGTTGAATGCGAAGAATTCTCAATTTTGACTAATTTTCATTCACAGTCCGCAGCACTGTTTTAGTGCAGCTGCGTTGCCTGCTGGCGGTGCAGCGCATAACTGCACCGATCACTTCTTCGCCAGTCACCCCGCCGATAAAATAAGCACTGGCGCAACCAGCAATAAACCTGACACGGCGATTTAAACGCTTATTCTGGCTGCTGCTTGTTACTGAACAAAATTAGCCATAGCGAAATTAAAGAAAGTACGCATTGGCATAAATCCTGCTTGGTTAATAGTTCCGTATATTGCAACCACGTCTGGCAGAAATAGGGCCAGCAGGAGAAAACATGTCTGAAGAAAAAATCATGGCCGCGCCACAAACGGTCACGGCGAGCGCCGGAAATTATCTCGCGCTGATACTGGCAATACTGTTTTTTTCCGGTTTGCTATATAAGGTCGAAGGCTTTAGCTGGCTGGGCGCGTTTGATTTCACCACGCTGGGCGGCAGCTTTGGCACCATCAAAGAGTCAGGTTCCACCTTTCTCGGCGCCGGCGGCATCAGCGCTAAAGCCGGCTTCCTGTTCGCGCTGTCGCTGGCACCCACTGTGATGCTGGCGCTGGGCGTGCTGGAGATTTTCACCCACTACGGCGCGATTCGTGCCGCCCACACGCTACTGACGCCACTGCTGAAACCGCTGATGGGGTTGCCGGGACGCTGCGGCCTGGCGCTGATTACCGATCTGCAAAGTACCGATGCCGGCGCGGCGCTCACCAAAGAGATGGCGGATCAGCAGCAAATTGGTAAAAAAGAGCTGGTGGTGATGAGCGCCTGGCAATATTCCGGTGCCGGACTGATCAATAATTATTTTGCCATTGGTTCGGCGCTATTTGCGTCCATGAGTGCACCAATCATTATTCCGCTGCTGCTGATGTTTGTGCTGAAATTCGTCGGTGCGGCATTTGTTCGTTTTGTGTTAAACAGTGTTTATAAGAAGGATTTTGCTGATGTCAAATAATGTACAGACGCGGGTCAATAATAATCCGTTTGATATTTTTATTGTCGGCGCGCGTAAAGGCTTCCATATTGCTATTCACAATCTGATGCCCAATGTGGTGATGGCCTACGTACTGGCGGAAGTGCTGAATCTGCTCGGCATCATGCAGTTTCTTGGCCACGCGTTTGCGCCGCTGATGGGGATTTTCGGTTTGCCCGGCGAGGCGATCACCGTGCTGCTGACCGCGTGGCTGTCATCCTCGGCCAGCGTCGGGGTGGCGGTAAGCCTGATGGCGAAAGGCCTGCTGAGCGGTACCGACATCACTATCCTCGCGCCGGCGATTTTTCTTATGGGTTCGCAGTTGCAGTACATGGGCCGCCTGCTGGGCGTCGCCGATGTGCCGAAAAAATACTGGCCGCTGCTGATGCTCACCAGCATTATCAATGCGGTTATCGCTATGTTCGTGATGCGTTTTTTTGTTTAGGAGCGAAACGGTGTCCAGAGTACTCGATCACTACCATTTTCTGCATGAAATACCCGAGCTGGGGTTTCAGGAAGTTAAAACCTCGGCCTACATCGCCGGCCAGCTGGAACAGGCTGGCATTAAGGTCACGCGCGGCATCAACCAGACCACTGGCATCGTGGCGGAGATCGACAGCGGCGTGCCCGGCCCGGTGCTGGCATTGCGCGCCGACATGGATGCGCTCGGGCACGTGATCGACGGCGTTGCCTGCGCCCGCCATACCTGCGGCCATGACGGCCACTCGTCGGTGGTGCTGACCGCCGCGCAGGAGCTGCTGCAGGAAGGCGCTATTAAAAAAGGGCGGCTGAAGCTGCTGTTCCAGCCGGCTGAAGAGCTGGGGGCCGGCGCGCTGGCGATGATTGAGGGCGGCGCGCTGGATGACGTGGAGATGATCCTCGGCTTCCATTTGCGCCCGCTGGAGGAGTGCCAGGTCGGGCAGGCGACGCCTGCGGTGATCTATTCAGCGTGCAGCACGCTGGAGGCCACCATTAAAGGTGTCCCGGCCCATGCCGCGCGACCGCATCTTGGCGTCAACGCGCTTGATGCAGCAGTCCAGGCGGTGCAGGCGGTGAATAGCATTCATCTGGCACCGGGCCTCACCTGGAGCGTAAAAGCGACGCGCTTCCTGTGCGACGCCGGCGTGACCAACTCGGTGCCGGACGAGGCGCGCGTGGTGTGGGATCTGCGTTCGCAGGAGAACGCGCCGATGGAACTGCTTAAAGAGAAAGTCAGCCAGGCGATTCAGCACAGCGTGGCCGCGCTGGGCGCAACCGCTGAAGTGGTGGTGCTGAAAGAGATGCCGGCGGCGGAAATTGATGCCGATGCCACCGCGCTGCTGAGCGCCGCGATTGTCGATGTGCTGGGCGAGCAGGGATTACTGGCGGCGAAAACCACGCCGGGCAGCGAGGATTTCTTCTACTATCCGGTGAAAAATCCGCAGGTGAAAGCCGGTTTCTGGGGGCTGGGAACCAATCTGGTGCCGGGACTGCACCATCCGCAGATGCGCTTTGAGCTGAGTTCGCTGGAGATCGGTGTGAAGATCTTCAAGGCGGCCGTGGTGCGCATGCTGGGGTAACGCGCCTTAGCGTTAGCCCACGCCCACGGTTTGATTCCACACCATCTCATCGAGCAAAATTGAACTGTGCTGGCTGGTCTCAATCACCAGTGAGACCGGCTTCATGCCGGCGAAGCAGAACACTTCGTGGCGCTTTTTGCTGGCGTTCAGGCGACGAAACGCCACGATGCGTCCGGCACGGTTGTAGAAGCGCACTTCGCTAAAGTAGGTGTTGAGACCGATGTAGCTCAGCACTAAGTCGTGCAGCGGCGGCAGATCAAATTTCACCAGCGTCTGCCGCTCAATCACCAGCGCACACTTGTCACTGTCGGCGTGATACGGTGCTAACGACACCGCGCCCCGGCGGGCAGTGACCGACAGCGCGGCGTCCAGCATGTACGGATACTCCGGGACAAAATGCTGACCGGCAGAAAAACCGGGGCGCGGCGTGAGCAGATAATGCAGGTGCGCCGGCAGGCTGCTGCGGGAAAAATCAGCGCGGCCAGTGGCAGGCACGCCTGGGTTATCCGGCGCGTTGATCAGCAGCATCTCGCAGGGTTTGCGGTACATCTGCGCGGGCGACGACAGGGCGGCGTTTCGGTGCGACGGGCTGTAGGTTTGTGGGTTAAGCTGTAGAGTCATTTTGCTGTCCTTGCCGGGGTGACGGTTCCGGACAGGCATTCTCAGCCAGACATCGCTTAGTGTTTACAAGACATGTCCTGAACTGCGCGAGCATCGTCTCATCCTGCCGCAGATTCCCCCGCCTGCTGAAATATTGTATGCTATGCCGCCTCAATGCTGATGGGATAACCGGACTGCCGCCAATGTAGATCGCACACACCCTGCTGTGACCCGACGCGCATGCGTCGCCATTGGCACCGTTATCCGCCGGACTGGCTCCGGAATGATTTATTCGCAGCGCGCCGCTCGCGCGTTGCCCTGAAGAAGAATTCACTCATGTCTATTGCTCCCTTTTTAGAAGAAGTGGCGCGCCGCCGTACCTTTGCGATCATCTCGCACCCGGACGCCGGTAAAACCACAATCACCGAAAAAGTCCTGCTGTTCGGACAGGCGATCCAGACCGCCGGTACCGTTAAAGGTCGCGGCTCCAGCCAGCATGCCAAATCAGACTGGATGGAGATGGAGAAGCAGCGCGGTATCTCCATCACCACCTCGGTGATGCAGTTCCCGTATCGCGACAGCCTGGTTAACCTGCTGGATACCCCCGGGCACGAAGACTTCTCGGAAGACACCTATCGTACGCTGACGGCGGTGGACTGCTGCCTGATGGTGATTGACGCCGCGAAAGGGGTTGAGGATCGTACCCGCAAGCTGATGGAAGTGACCCGTCTGCGCGACACGCCGATCATCACCTTTATGAACAAACTGGACCGCGACATTCGCGATCCGATGGAACTGCTGGATGAGGTCGAGAGCGAGCTGAAAATCGCCTGTGCGCCGATCACCTGGCCGATTGGCTGCGGCAAGCTGTTCAAAGGCGTTTATCACCTCTACAACGACGAAACTTACCTGTATCAGAGCGGCAAAGGCCACACGATTCAGGAAGTGCGCGTGGTAAAAGGGCTGGCGAACCCGGAACTGGACGCGGCCGTCGGCGAAGAGCTGGCGCAGCAGCTGCGTGACGAGCTGGAGCTGGTGCAGGGCGCATCGCACGAGTTCGACAAAGAGCTGTTCCTGAGCGGCGAAATTACGCCGGTGTTCTTTGGTACCGCGCTGGGCAACTTTGGCGTCGATCACATGCTGGATGGTCTGGTTGCCTGGGCGCCGGCGCCCATGCCGCGCCAGACCGATACCCGCAAAGTCGAAGCCAAAGAGGAGAAGTTCAGCGGCTTCGTGTTTAAGATTCAGGCCAACATGGACCCGAAACACCGTGACCGCGTGGCCTTTATGCGCGTGGTGTCCGGCAAATATGAGAAGGGCATGAAACTGCGTCAGGTACGCACCGGTAAAGATGTGGTGATCTCCGATGCGCTGACCTTCATGGCGGGCGACCGTTCGCACGTTGAAGAAGCTTATCCGGGCGATATCATCGGCCTGCATAACCACGGCACCATCCAGATTGGCGACACCTTCACCCAGGGCGAAACCATGAAGTTCACCGGTATTCCGAACTTCGCCCCGGAACTCTTCCGTCGCATTCGCCTGCGCGATCCGCTGAAGCAGAAACAGCTGCTGAAAGGGCTGGTCCAGCTGTCGGAAGAGGGCGCCGTGCAGGTGTTCCGTCCGGTGCACAACAACGATCTGATCGTGGGTGCGGTGGGCGTGCTGCAGTTTGATGTGGTCGTGGCGCGTCTCAAGAGCGAGTACAACGTTGAGGCGATTTACGAGGCCATCAACGTGTCGACCGCCCGCTGGGTTGAATGCAGCGACGCGAAGAAGTTCGACGATTTCCAGCGCAAAAACGAGATCAACCTGGCGCTCGATGGCGGTGACAACCTCACCTATATCGCCCCGACCATGGTCAACCTCAACATCACGCAGGAGCGCTATCCTGACGTGACCTTCCGTAAAACGCGCGAACACTAAGTTCGCCGTCTCCACCGGGCTGCTGCTTTCCGCCGCCCGGTTTTCTCCGATACAGACTCCTCTTAATTGCGCTGCGGTTATCGCTTTTTGGCGAGATATCAACCACAAAAGCCAGCAAAAGCTGTAATCCCTACTATGATTATTCTGTCGGACGAGAAAACGGACCTGTAGGTCTGATTACGTCCATCACGCAGCAACGTGGTGTGTTGCTGGCGCATTCGCGGTTGCGAGTGAGTTAACTGATAGAAGGATGATATCGATGAATAAGACTAAGATTGCTAAAACCCTGATTGCTGCACTGGCCGGTACTGCACTGTTAAGCGGCGCGGCAATGGCGGCTGATACCAGCAGCAGCGCGGGTTCCAAAATCGATAGTTCTATGAAAAAAGTCGATGGCTTTATGGATGACAGCGGCATCACCGCCAAAGCCAAAGCCGCGCTGGTGGACGATGAAGCGATTAAAAGTACGGATATCTCCGTCAAAACGCAGCAAGGCGTGGTTACGCTGAGCGGTTTTGTCACCTCGCAGGACCAGGCTGAGAAGGCTGTGGCGCTGGTGCAGAAGGTGGAAGGGGTTAAATCCGTCAGCGACAAACTACACGTCAGAGACAGCAAACAGAGTTCATTGAAAGGTTATGCAGGTGATGCAGCAACCACCAGTGAAATAAAAGCTAAACTTCTAGCAGATGACATTGTGCCATCGCGCAACGTGAAGGTGGAAACCACCGATGGCGTGGTACAGCTGTCCGGGGAAGTGGCGAATCAGGCCCAGTCCGATCGGGCTGAGAAGATCGCCAAAGCCATTGAAGGCGTGAAAAGCGTGAAGAATGACCTCAAGGTGAAATCTTAACGCAACCGGAACGGCATCACCAACGGTGCCGTTCCGTATTAAAAACAGTGATGTGAAGAATAAGCAGTTCGATTTTCACTATGGTAAAGGAGAGGCTTATGTTTCGTTGGGGTATTATCTTTCTGGTCATCGCTCTGATTGCTGCAGCATTAGGTTTTGGCGGTCTGGCGGGTACGGCAGCATGGGCAGCTAAAATTGTCTTTATTGTCGGTATTATTCTGTTCCTCGTGAGCCTGTTTACCGGGCGCAAACGACCCTGACCCACTGCGTTAACCATGTTAACCCGCTAGTCACATAAAGCGGAGGCCAGTCATTGCCACCATTGAAGGTGCGCCGCGACGATTGCAGAATGCGGTTGGTCAGGGAATGACAATGACTGGTTCTCCGGGATGCTGATTGAGCGCCTCCCTCAGAGCAGCAAACACTGAGGGACATCCATTGGGAATACGCATCCCGGTGTCGCTGGACACCTTTGAGCCACTGGCACTCACGCCATTCAAATCCAAAAAAATCGCGCTGGTCTGCGAAGGCGGCGGACAACGCGGCATCTTCACGGCGGGCGTACTGGATGAATTTCAGCGCGCAGGCTTCAACCCCTTTCAGTTGATGCTCGGCACCTCAGCCGGGGCACAAAACCTCTCAGCCTTTGTCTGTGCTCAGCCCGGTTATGCGCGGCGCGTGATTACCCGTTACACCACCAGTAAACTGTTTTTCGATCCGCTGCGTTTTGTGCGCGGTGGCCACCTGATCGATCTCGACTGGCTGGTGGATATCACTAAACAGGAGTTCCCGCTGGCGCTGAGCAGCGCCGAAAGCCTGTTTGCCAAAGGCAGCGAATTTTACATGTGCGCCTGCCGCAGCGATGATTACAGCGCGCAGTACTTCAATCCCACCAACCTGACCTGGCATGACATCATTAAGGCTTCCAGCGCGATCCCCGGTTTCTACCGCAGCGGCGTGTTGATGGATGGCGTGAGCTATCTCGACGGCGGCATCAGCGACGCCATTCCGGTGCGCGAAGCGGCGCGGCGTGGCGCCGATACCATTGTGGTGATCCGTACCGTGCCGTCACAGATGGCGTATACGCCGAAGTGGTTTAAACGCATGGAGCGCTGGCTGAGCGACAGCGCCCTGCAGCCGATGATCAATATCCTGCATCAGCACGAAGAGAGCTACCGCCAGATTCAGCAGTTTATTGAACAGCCGCCGGATAATCTGCGCATTATTGAAATCTTTCCGCCAAAGCCGCTGGCCAGCATGGCGCTGGGCAGTCGTCTGGCGTCGCTGAATCAGGATTATCATCTGGGCCGCCGCAGCGGGCGCTATTTCCTGGCGACGCTGGGCCAGTGGCTGAGCGATGCTGAACCGCTGGCGCGCCCGATTGCCGTGACGCCGCCAGCCGCCGTCGCCAACGCGCCGGATAACCGGCCGGTCAGCACGCCGCCGCTGGCGGGTAATGACGCCGACTACGATGCAGGATCGCTGGCATGAGATTTATCGACACCCACTGCCACTTTGATTTTCCGCCATTTGTCACCGCTGCCGAACACAGTATCGCGCAGGCGGCGCAGGCGGGCGTGGAACGCATCATCGTGCCGTGCGTGGATGCCAGCCGTTTTGCCGTGGTGAGCCAGCTGGCGCAGCAGCATCCGGCGCTGTATAGCGCGCTCGGGCTGCACCCGATCAATATTGCGCAACATCAGGATGACGATCTCGATCGCCTTGAGCAGTACCTGCAAACGCCGGATGCAAAACGCGTGGCGATGGGGGAAATCGGGCTGGATCTGTATATGGAAGCGCCGGATTTTGCGCGGCAAACCCGGCTGCTGGAGGCCCAGCTGAAGCTGGCAAAGCGCTATGATTTGCCGGTGATCCTGCATTCGCGACGTACGCACGATCAGCTGGCGCAGTATTTGCGCCGTCACGATGTGCCGCGGCGTGGCGTGGTGCACGGCTTTGCCGGCAGCCAGCAGCAGGCGGAGCGTTTCATCGCCCTTGGCTACGCGATTGGTGTCGGCGGCACCATTACCTATACGCGCGCCAGCAAAACCCGCCACACCATCGCCAGCCTGCCATTGCAGGCGCTGCTGCTGGAAACCGATGCGCCCGATATGCCGCTGCACGGTTTTCAGGGCCAGCCAAATCGCCCGGAGCGCGCGCGTAATGTGTTTGAAGTATTGTGCCAGCTGCGCCCGGAACCGCCCGATGAGATCGCCGATGCGCTGTGGCACAACAGCCTGCGTTTGTTCGCGCTGCCGGATTGAGTATTGATCCTGCGCCTGCCGTCACCTCACTTCATCTAATAGCGCCGTCACGGTTAATGGCCGTTGCAATTGTGCCAGCGGCGCAATTTCTTGCGCGATGAATCGCGTCGCTGCAACGCCTCTGCCACTTTTGATGATGTGCTGACAACTCCCGCTCTGTCGCAAATTAACTACGCTTTAACGATATCCGATACCTTTTTGCGGCAACATTTGTGATAATAATCACAATCGCATCATGCCGCGCTATTCGGCAAAATAGCGATTTAATGTGATTAAAATCGCTAAATGCATGTATATCAGAGCGCGGTTTCCTTTTCCTTGTGACAAACCTCGCAATTCCACGCGGCGTGGGTTGTTATAATTATCACATTCTCCGGTGAGCAGATTTCACCGGCCTGACTTTGGAGAGCACCATGACCGATCTGAACGCGGCCGCGCAGCGCGCGCTGCATCTGATGGACCTGACCACCCTGAACGAAGACGACACCGATGAAAAAGTGATCGCGCTGTGCCATCAGGCGAAATCACCGGCCGGTAACACGGCGGCGATCTGTATCTATCCGCGCTTTATCCCGATTGCACGTAAGACGCTGCGCGAGCAGGGCACGCCGGAAATTCGTATCGCGACCGTCACTAACTTCCCGCACGGTAACGACGACATCGACATCGCGCTGGCGGAAACCCGTGCGGCAATCGCCTACGGCGCGGATGAAGTTGACGTGGTATTCCCGTACCGTGCGCTGATTGCCGGTAATCGTGACGTTGGCTTTGCGCTGGTAAAAGCCTGTAAAGAGGCCTGTGCGGCGGCGAACGTGCTGCTGAAAGTGATCATTGAAACCGGCGAGCTAAAAGAGGAAGCGCTGATTCGTGCAGCGTCCGAAATCGCGATCGATGCCGGCGCGGATTTCATCAAAACCTCTACCGGTAAAGTGCCGGTCAACGCCACGCCAGAGGTGGCGGCGATCATGATGCAGGTAATCCGTGACAAAGGCGTGCAGCAGCAGGTGGGCTTCAAACCGGCTGGCGGCGTGCGCACGGCGGAAGATGCCGCTATCTACCTGCAGCTGGCCGACGACATCCTCGGCAGCGGCTGGGCGGATGCGCGTCATTTCCGCTTCGGCGCTTCCAGCCTGTTAGCCAGCCTGCTGAATACCCTGGGGCACGCTACGGCGACCAGCAAAGCCGGTTATTGATCCACGCGGTCGCTAAAATAGCGGCCCACGGTGTCACTGCCGTCAGGTGCGTATTGCTGCGCATCTGGCGGTTGTCATTCAGCGATACATCGCTTTTCCGGGGAGGCAACCTTGTTCCTGCCACAAGAAATTATTCGTAAAAAACGCGACGGCCAGCCGCTGAGCGAAGCGGAAATCCGCTTTTTCATCAACGGTGTGCGTGATAACAGCGTGTCTGAAGGGCAAATCGCCGCGCTGGCGATGACGATTTATTTTCACGACATGAACCTGGAAGAGCGCGTGGCGCTGACCATGGCGATGCGCGATTCCGGCACGGTGCTCAACTGGCAGGCGCTGAATCTCAACGGACCGATTGTCGATAAACATTCAACCGGCGGCGTGGGCGATGTCACTTCGCTGATGCTGGGTCCGATGGTGGCGGCCTGCGGCGGCTACGTGCCAATGATTTCCGGGCGCGGCCTCGGTCACACCGGCGGCACGCTGGATAAGCTGGAAGCCATTCCCGGCTTTGATATCTTCCCCAGCGACGATCGCTTCCGCCAGATCATCAAACAGGTCGGCGTTGCCATTATCGGTCAGACCAATTCGCTGGCGCCGGCGGATAAGCGGTTCTACGCCACGCGCGATATCACCGCCACCGTGGATTCTATTCCGCTGATCACCGCCTCGATCCTCGCCAAAAAATTAGCCGAGGGATTAGACGCGCTGGTGATGGATGTCAAAGTCGGATCCGGGGCGTTTATGCCAACCTTTGAGGCCTCGCAGCAGCTGGCGCAGGCGATTGTCGGCGTCGCCAACGGCGCGGGATGCAAAACCACCGCGCTGCTCACCGACATGAATCAGGTGCTGGCATCGAGCGCCGGTAATGCGCTGGAAGTGCGCGAAGCGGTGCATTTCCTCACCGGCGAGGCGCGCAATCCGCGGCTGCTGGAGGTCACGCTGGCGCTGTGCGCCGAGATGCTGATCTCCGGCAAACTGGCGGCGAACGAAGCCGAAGCGCGGCAAAAACTGCAGCAGGTGCTGGATAACGGTAAAGCGGCTGAGGTGTTTGCACGCATGGTGGCGGCGCAGAACGGCCCGACGGATTTCATCGAGCAGATGGACCGCTACCTGCCGGCACCGATGCTGAGCAAAGCGGTGTACGCCGATTGTCCCGGCATCGTCAGCGCCATGGACACGCGGGCGCTGGGCATGGCGGTGGTGGCGCTGGGCGGTGGCCGTCAGCGCGCCAGCGACAGCATTGATTACAGCGTGGGCCTCAGCGACATGATCACGCTGGGCAGTGAAGTAAATGCGCAGCAGCCGCTGGCGGTGATTCATGCCGCGTCGGAAGCACAGTGGCAGCAGGCCGCTGCGGCAGTGAAAGCGGCGATAACGCTCAGCGACCACGCTCCGGAGGCCATGCCGGTGGTGTATCGCCGCATCAGCGAATAGTGGCGTAACTGCGTGCCAGGCAGCGGCCGTTCGGGTATACTGATCTGATCGCTTTTTTTTGACTTGTCATCGCGCTATGGCGCAGGAGACTTGCATGAAACGTGCTTTTATTATGGTTCTCGACTCCTTCGGGATTGGTTCCAGCAAAGACGCCGATAAATTCGGTGATGAAGGATCGGATACGCTCGGCCATATCGCCGAAGCGTGCTTTGAAGGCCGCGCCAATGAAGGCCGCGAAGGTCTGCTGCATCTGCCCAACATGACCGCGCTCGGCCTTGGCAAAGCGGCGGAACTCTCTACCGGCCGCTTCCCGCCGGGACTGGATCCGCAGGCGGAAATTATCGGCGCGTACGCCTACGCCAGCGAACTCTCTTCGGGCAAAGATACGCCGTCCGGCCACTGGGAAATCGCCGGGGTGCCGGTGCTGTTTGACTGGGGCTACTTCAGCGACAAAGAGAACAGCTTCCCGCAGGAGCTGCTGGATACGCTGGTAAAACGCGCCGATCTGCCGGGCTACCTCGGCAACTGCCACTCCTCCGGCACGGTAATTCTTGACCAGCTGGGCGAGGAGCACATGAAAAGCGGCAAGCCGATTTTCTACACCTCGGCAGATTCGGTGTTCCAGATTGCCTGTCATGAAGAGACCTTTGGCCTCGATCGCCTGTACGCGCTGTGTGAAATTGCGCGTGAAGAGCTGACCAACGGCGGCTATAACATTGGCCGTGTGATTGCGCGTCCGTTTGTCGGCGATAAAGCCGGTAACTTCCAGCGCACCGGTAACCGTCACGATCTGGCGGTCGAACCCCCGGCACCAACCATGCTGAAAAAGCTGGTGGATGAGAAGGGCGGCGAAGTGATTTCAGTGGGTAAAATCGCTGATATCTACGCGGAGCAGGGCATCACGCAAAAGGTCAAAGCCACCGGTCTGGATGCGCTGTTTGATGCCACCATTGAGCAGATGAAGAAGGCGCCGGACAACTCGATAGTGTTCACCAACTTCGTCGATTTTGACTCGACCTGGGGCCATCGCCGCGATATCGCCGGTTATGCCGGTGGGCTGGAGCTGTTTGACCGTCGTCTGCCGGAGCTGATGGCGCTGGTGAAAGAGGGCGATATCCTGATCCTCACCGCTGACCACGGCTGCGACCCGAGCTGGCATGGCACCGAGCACACGCGCGAGCACATCCCGATTCTGATCTACGGTCCAGAAGTAAAACCGGGCTCGCTGGGTTACCGCGATACCTTCGCCGATATCGGCCAGACCATCGCCAGCTATTTTGGCCTGTCCAGCATGGACTACGGCAAAAGCTTGCTGTAAAACAGCCACCACTTTTTGATAAGGAAGAACAACAATGGCAACTCCTCATATTAATGCCGAAATGGGCGATTTCGCGGACGTGGTGCTGATGCCAGGCGATCCGCTGCGTGCAAAACACATTGCCGAGACCTTCCTCGACGATGTGGTCGAAGTGAACAACGTACGCGGCATGCTGGGCTTCACCGGGACTTACAAAGGCCGCAAAATCTCCGTAATGGGCCACGGTATGGGTATTCCATCCTGCTCGATCTACACCAAAGAGCTGATCACCGATTTCGGCGTGAAGAAGATCATTCGTGTGGGTTCCTGCGGTGCAGTGCGTGCAGACGTGAAACTGCGTGATGTGGTGATTGGTATGGGTGCCTGCACCGACTCAAAAGTTAACCGCATGCGTTTCAAGGATCACGATTTTGCCGCCATCGCGGATTTCGATATGGTGCGTAACGCGGTTGACGCGGCTAAAGCGCTGGGCGTGGACGCGCGCGTCGGTAACATCTTCTCCGCTGATTTGTTCTATACGCCGGACCCGCAGATGTTCGACGTGATGGAGAAGTACGGCATCCTCGGTGTGGAGATGGAAGCGGCCGGCATCTATGGTGTGGCGGCAGAGTTTGGTGCCAAAGCGCTGACCATCTGTACCGTGTCGGATCATATCCGTACGCACGAGCAAACTACCGCGGCAGAGCGTCAGACGACGTTCAACGATATGATTAAGATCGCGCTGGAGTCGGTGCTGCTGGGGGATTGATTTTCCTGGGTTTTTCTTCGCCCTCACCCTAACCCTCTCCCGCCCGCGGGAGAGGGAACTGATCGAGCAACGGTTAACGCCCTCGCGCGGGAGAGGGGACTGATCGAGCAACGGTCAACGCCCTGTCCCGCATTCCTGACGTAGCCGCTCCACCGTAAACATCTGACACACTTTTACCCAGGCTTGTGCATCTTCCTGCTGGCTCTGCGGCGATCTCTCCTTATCATTAGCGTGATAATGAAGAGACTAAGCCCCTGATGAATTTCCGCAATTTCGAAGCCGAAGAGAAACTGTTTGTGCGCCGCGCGCTGGTGGCGTTTGCCCTGGTTGTTATCTGCTTCACCATTCTTGGCATCAACCTGTATCGCTTACAGGTGGATCAGCACAGCTATTACCAGACGCGTTCCAACGAGAACGACATCAAAATGATCCCCATCGCGCCGACGCGCGGGCTGATCTTCGATCGCAACGGCATCCCGCTGGTGCGCAACGTTACCTGGTACGACATCCTCGTCACGCCGTACAAAATCGACAACATGCAGGCGACGCTGAAGGCGCTGACGCCTATCGTCGATCTGACACCGGATGATATCGAAACCTTTGAGCATGAACTGAAGCAGAGCAGCCGCTATAAACCGGTGGAGCTAAAAGCCGAGCTCACCGACGAGGAGGTGGCGCGCTTCTCGGTCAATCAGTTCCGCTTCACCGGCGTCACCATTGATACCTATCAGGATCGGGAATACCCGTACGGCGCGGATCTGGCGCACGTGGTCGGCTACGTGTCGAAGATTAACGATAACGATTACAAGCGGCTCAATGCCGAGGGCGTGGGCGAAAACTATGCCGCCGACCATAACATCGGCAAGCAGGGTATTGAGGGCTACTACGAATCCCTGCTGCACGGCAAAACCGGCTATCAGGAAGTGGAAGTGGATAACCACGGCCGCATCGTGCGCGTGCTGAAAGAGGTGCCGCCGGTAGCAGGCAAAAACATCTGGCTGACGCTGGATCTGCATCTGCAGCAGTATGTGGAGAGCCAGCTGGCCGGGCAGCGTGCGGCGGTGCTGATTGAGGATCCGCACGATGGCGGCGTGCTGGCGATGGTCTCCAGCCCGAGCTACGATCCCAACCCGTTCGTGAAGGGCATCAGCTACAAAGCCTATAAAACGCTGCTGCAGGATAAAAACCTGCCGCTGATCAATCGCGTCACCCAGGGGCTGTATCCACCGGCATCGACGGTAAAACCCTACATGGCGATGTCGGCGCTGCTGAGCAAAGTGATTACGCCGGGCACCACCTTCTTTGGCGCGCCGACCTGGACGCTGCCGGGCACCGATCGCAAATACCGCGACTGGAAAAAGTCCGGCCACGGCATGCTCGACGTCACCAAAGCGATTGAAGAGTCCGCCGACACCTTCTTCTATCAGGTGGCGTTCATGATGGGCATCGACCGCATCCACAGCATGCTCAGCCAGTTCGGCTACGGCAAACCTACCGGTATCGATTTGAATGAAGAGTACGCCGGGCTGCTGCCAAGCCGCGAATGGAAGCAGAAAGTGCATAAACATACGTGGTATCAGGGCGATACGGTGTCGGTGGGCATCGGTCAGGGCTACTGGATCGCCACGCCGATTCAGATGGTGAAAGCCATGGTGGCGCTGATCAATAACGGCCGGGTGATTAATCCGCACCTGCTGGCCAAAGCACAGCGCGGCACCTGGCAGCAGGTTTACCAGCCGACCGCGCCGCAGCCGCAGATTGGCGATGCGAAATCACCGTACTGGTCGCTGGTGCGCCACGCCATGTTTGGTATGGCCAACGCGCCTAACGGCACCGGTTATAAATATTTCCATACCGCGCCGTACGGCATCGCCGCCAAGTCCGGTACGTCGCAGGTGTTTAGCCTGAAGCAGAACCAGACTTACAACGCGAAGATGATTCCGGTGCGCCTGCGCGACCACATTTTCTATACCGCCTTTGCGCCGTTTAACAACCCGCAGGTGGCGGTGGCGCTGATTCTGGAAAACGGCGGTAACGAAGGCATTACGGCCGCGCCGGTGATGCGCAATATCCTCGACCACATCTTCCTGCCGCCGCCGGATAGCAGCGTGCCGATGCAGACGGCCAGCACCGCGCAGGCGCGCTGATCAGCGGAAAAATACCCGGTTGCGGCCGTGGTGTTTGGCATCGTAGAGCGCAGCATCGGCATTGCTGTACAGCGTGTCGAAATCGGAGCCCGGCTTGCCGTAGCTCACGCCGAGGCTGGCGGTCACCAGTTGCTGCGGCAGCACCGCCAGCGGCGAGGCGTTAAGCGAGGCGTGGATCGCACCGGCGACAATCACCGCGTCGGACAGACGATAGTGCGGCAGCAGCACGGTAAACTCTTCGCCGCCGATGCGGCCAATGCTGGCGCCGGCCGGGCAGTGCGCCTGAATGCGCGTCACCAGCCCGCAAATCACCTTATCGCCCATCGGATGGCCGTATTCGTCATTGATCTTCTTGAAGTGGTCGATATCCAGAATGATCAGCGCCGCCGGGCCGCTCTCCAGCGTCTGGCTGATGCGCTGAATAATCGCGCCGCGATTCCACACCGCCGTTAGCGGATCGTGGCTGGCTTTGTACTCCAGCTCCTGCGCCAGCTGGTTTAACTGCTCATTTACGCGGTTCAGCTCGCGCTCCGCGCGATCGCTGCGGGAGATCAGCCGCCAGGTTTCGCGCATCAGGCGCTGATAGTGGCGATTCAGGTGCAGCAGCGCCTCGCGGTAATCCTGCGCGCTCAGCGTGTTTTGCGCCGCCACATGCTGTGAGCGATTCAGCACCTCGCTCTCTTCACGGAACAGCTCGTTGAGGTCCATCATGACGCTAGTTCCGCCTGCAGATTAACCTGCAGATCGGTAAAATCCAGCGCCAGTTCCTGACCAAACTCTTCCGCGATGTCATCTTCCGCATCAAACAGCCAGTTCAGCGTGACGCGCTGACCGCGCTGCGCCAGCTGGTTGAACAGATCAAACAGGCTGAACAGCATTTTAGTGCTGGAGCTGTTGAAGTAGCGCAGCGCGATAGTGACGACCACCGCGTTGTTGTCAGTGGGTTGCCACTGCTCAAGGGCATCCAGCAGCGGGCGATAAAACGCCGCCGCGTTCTCCGGCCACGACTCGCCGCGCAGCGCAAACTGGCGGGTGGCAAAATCAAAACTCACTTCGGGCGTGCTCTCAGTGGCAGCGATAATCAGGTTTTGCATACAACCTCAATCCTGGTGAATGGTGGCTTTAAGCCAAAACGTGGCGTAGCCGCTGGCGGGCAGCGGACGCAGTTCATACTCCAGCGGTTCACTGACATCACGGGCAAGCGTCAGCAAACCGATATTGGCCCCTTTGCTGGCGGCGGGGCTCTCGGTGCGCAGACCGACACGGTAGGCCTGCTTAATTTCGTCGTTACTCATGGTACGCAGCAGATCGAGCCAGTCGCGCAGCTGCTCGCAGGCGGCCTGTTCGACCTGATTACTGCTCTCCAGCACGTAGTTATCGCCATCCACGTGCAGCGTTACGGTGCCAAAGCGAAAGTGCTGTTCGGCGTGGCTCAGGGTACGGCTGTCCTGCGAATAGCGCAGGATATTCTGCACAATCTCGACAAAGCTGGAGAACAGCCGGCGGCGCACTTTCAGCGGGGCCTGCTGGTTTTCCAGAAACACTTTGATCACTTCACCCATCGCGGTGATGTTCTGCGGCGAAAAGAAGCCGGTATAGTGTAGCGCAACGCTGTCGGGCGGCAGGTGCGTGCCGGTGGAAGCTGGATGCATAAGAGGCTCGTTAATAACGCAGGCCAAACCAGGTGACGTCATCGCGTCGCGGCTGGTTGCCCTGCCAGTGAAGAAATGCCTGCGCAAACGCCGTGGAGAGCTCGGCCATCGGCAGGGTTTTATGTTGTGCAATGACCGTCTGAATCCGCTTTTTACCGAACATAATCTGCCGCGCGCCGCCGGGTTGATCGGTCACGCCGTCGCTCATCACCAGCAGCACATCGCCGGGCTGCAGTGTGCGCTGCTGCTGCGGCCAGCAATAGTCGTGCGGCGTATCGGTGTAGCCAACGCCGACGCGATCGGCCTGCAGCGCGGCTGCTTCACCCTGAATCGGCTGCAGCACCGCGTGCATGCGCGCGCTGGCCCAGCTCAGTTGATGGCTGGCCGTCTCCAGCCGCAGCGCAATCGCATCGCAGCCGTCGTTGGACAGCGAAGTCTGCTGCGAGGCATTAAGCTGGCCCAGGGTTTGTTTGATATGGCGGTTAAGCGCCTGCAGCAGGGCAGACGGCGTACGATGGTTGTGCTGCAGCGCACGCTCCAGCGCTGCATGCAGAATCACCGTCATAAACGCGCCGGGAATGCCGTGACCGGTGCAGTCGGCAATCAGCGCCAGCCAGCCGTGCTCGTCGCGGTGAAAGGCGTAATAGTCGCCGCCCACGCCGTCGCGCGGCTGCCAGTGCAGGCACCAGTCGCTCAGCTGCTGCGCCATCTGCTGCCGCGAGCGGTCCAGCATCGCGTCCTGAATCACCCGCGCGTAATCGATGCTCTGTAAAATTTGCTGATGCTGCTGCGCCTGCAAATCGGAGACGGTACGAATCAGGTCGATACCCAGACCGATGCCAATATAGCGGCCCTGTTCAGTCACGATAAAACCATCAGTCACTGATTTATCCCCGCTGGCGACCACCTGCTGCGCGACCCGATCGAGTTCGGTTTCGGCATCGATCACCAGCGGTTGTTTATCCATAAAGGCGATACAGCTTTTACGAGCGTACAGCTCGCGGAAGAACGGGCGCGTCATTTGCGACAGAAAGATGTGGCGGTTAATCATGCCGAACGGCGTGCCGTTTTCCACCACCGGCAGGCCAATCAAATCTTTGTGTTCGCTAAACAGCGCCATTACCGCCGTGTTGTCCATTGCTGGTGTGACGAACGGCACGGCGATACACAGCGAACGCGCACGGGCTCGGGCCGACAGGGCGCTAAGCCCGGTGGGTGAATCAGGCAGCTGCATAAGAAGGATTCTGGCGTCGATTAGGAATAATCTTAGGCTACGACACGGCGATGACACTTTTATGTCACCGCCGTGCCGCGCGCGACGCGACGCTTACTGCGGGGCTTTTAGCGCATCGGCGACGTGGCTGATGGCGCGTACCACTTCACTGGAGCTGCCGCGAATTTCGGCAATCACTCCGCCTGCCTGCTGCGCGAGCGCCACGCCCTGATCGGCACGTTTCAGGTTCGACGCGATGCCTTTCTGCGCCTTATCCGCCAGCAGGTGATTATGTTTCACCCGACTCTCGATTTCGCTGGTGGCACGATTGATGTTCGCCGCGAGGGTGCGCACTTCACTGGCGACCACGGCGAAGCTGCGGCCATGCTGACCGGCGCGTGCGGCTTCGACTGCGGCATTGAGCGCCAGCAGATTGGTTTGGTCGGCAATGCGGCGAATGCTCTCCACGATGGCGCCGATGCGATCGGATGAGTCGCTCAGATCGTTGATATCCCCAGAAATACCGTGCAGTTCGCTGGCCAGCGCGTTGATATTCTGCACGCTGTTCTCAATGACCATCGCACCCTGTTGGGTGCTTTCGCTGGTGTGCAGCGCGGTCTGCCATGCCTGCTGCGCAGCTTCGCGCTCCAGCTGGTTCTTTTCCACCTGCGCGGTAACGTCGGTGGCGAACTTCACCACTTTGTACAGCTCGCCGGCGCTGTTAAACACCGGATTATAGGTGGCGCGCAGCCAGACGGTGTTGCCCTGCTTATTGACGCGCTCGAACTGGCCGGAGATATATTCGCCCTGATTGAGCTTGTGCCAGAAGCGACGATAGGCCTCGCTGGTGCGCATGTCGGGCGGACAGAACAGGCTGTGATGCCGACCGATGATCTCATCAGCGCGATAGCCCATGGTATTGAAGAAGTTATCATTGGCCATCAGCACTTCGCCTTTGAGGTTGAAGGCGATGACTGCCATCGAACGCTCAATGGCAGTGGTCATGGCGCGCTGCTCCTGCGCATCCATGATGCGTGCGGTGATATCGCTCGCCAGCTTGACGATTTTAATCACCCGGCCGTGACGATCCTGCACCGGTACGTAGTTGGCTTCCAGCCAGATCGGACGGCTGTGCTTCGCCACGCGCAAAAACTTATCGCTGAAGCCTTCGCCGCGATTCAGGCGCTGCCAGAACTCGCGATACTGCGGTGACTGCACCATATCCGGCGTGCAGAACAGGCTGTGATGCTGGCCGACAATTTCTGCCAGCGTGTAGCCCATGCGCTCCAGAAACAGCGCGTTAGCGGTAAGGATGTGACCATCAGGCGTAAACTCAACCATGGCGATGGCCTCCTGCAGCGAACTGAGCGTTGCGCTGCTGTGACTGCGTTTCTGCCACGCGAGGCGCGACAGGATTCCCGATGTAATAGTGCTGAACATGGTGGACCTTATTATGGTTATGGGATGTCAGCACGGTTATCGGCGTGAGTGGCTAAAAATTCACCGCTAAATGACGCGGTTGCGCAGGTTTTTACCATCGGGTCCAGCGGTTGCTGCAAAAGGCAGCAGTCAGCTGATTTTTACCGAAAAGCGTTTGACGGTACGGCGCGAGTAAGGTTTAATGCGCCCCGTTGCCCGGATAGCTCAGTCGGTAGAGCAGGGGATTGAAAATCCCCGTGTCCGTGGTTCGATTCCGCGTCCGGGCACCACTCACATCAAGGCACTGGTCAGAAAGACATTTTCTGACGGGTGACTGAAAGAAGGTGGCGTTCCAGCAACATTGAGTGCAGAGTAAATGCACCATCCTGGTTTAAAGCCAACCTTCTGAAAGGGTATCAGTTAGCGCTGATACCCTTTTTTTATTGGTACTAAAAATAATTGCCGTACTGTTGCCTTATGTTAATTACAATTGTCTTTCTGAGTTTTTATAGGTGATGCTTAGAGTTATGGGCGGCCCCATTTCCCATTGTATTCCTCAAAAATTCTCTTCTATCCTTTCTGCATAATTACAATCAATGACATCAATTAATTAAGAAAGTATGGATGTCATTTTTATTAAGCAAATATGATTTCCAAGGTTTTCGGTAATACAATTCAACCAGCAGCAGAATTGTAATACGCGCGATTTAATTCAACTTAAGTCACATGCATGCTGGGAGTGTTTAGCATTTCCAGTGTCTGACCGCGCCTATCAGCACAAAGCACGCCATTAATCTGATAATTCGGATGTGGCAGATGTTTGTGACAGGACTGAAAATCTTGCTCCTCGGCTGCTAACCACAACAGCGTGATATTTACTCCGTAGTAGTGGCGGCGGGTCGGCGCGTTGAATAGGATCGGAGATTCAGCGGAACGCTTACTGTCTCGCCAGGGTTTACACCAGGATAAAGCTTCTCGCTCGATCGACGCTACGATTTCGCCGATGACTTGCTGGTAGAGATCAGCTTGGTCGGTTTGGGATTTAGGTTTTATGTGTTTGGTCGGCGTGGGATACTCCTTACGTGGCGTATCCCTTCACGTAATGGCGAAATGATACGCCACCGGGCAGGTTGAAATTGAGGGTGGTTACTCGAGGTTATGAAGGATTGCTTCAGGTATTGGCCATTGGCCACTTAAGTGCTTTGTAAGCCACTCCTGAACATCAAGCCATTCAGCAAGCGTGCCATCTGATGAGATGTCATAGCAGCCGATGCAAAATCGATGTGCCAGCAGTAGTGTGGCTTTCACCATAAAGTCATAAGGCCGGTCTGGTGACCAGTTGAACGATGTCTTGCAGAATTCACTGCCAGACGAATGTTGGCGAAGGAAAAAACTTTCATACTCAAGATTTTCCTTCTCTTCGCCGTTAAAAGAGATAGCGGGTTGTCGAATGCCGCTTTGCACTATGAGATCCGCTGGCTGCAGAAGTGGATAACGGCCATCGCTCGTGCAAAGAACCAACAGTTGCTTATGGCCGAGAACGTGCCGGTTTTGTATTATCAAAAATACGTTTGATAGCTGTACGGTGAACAGTAACCACTGATCTTCAGGTACTGATTTCAGTTAGGTATAGCAATGGCAATAGCCCATAGGTAAATCCTCCAGATGTGAAAAATGGGGATTTATCCGCTAACGGGAGTAAATCCCCGTTAGGGTGGGTAATGCGTGCCGTTAGGCAAGGTGATGAGAGAACCTTAACCATCATGGATGGCACCCGCTCTAAAGGTGTGCGGGTATAGGGACCGCCAGTTAGCGCTTCTTTCAGGTCCGTGAAGTTTTATCATAAATCAGGCAACAAATATCTTTTAAGAATAGAGGGAATTATGATCAAGTCAATAAAGGTTGAAAGAAATGAATTATTTTTAACAACTCGTGATGATGGAAAGGATAATGTTTTTGATGTCGATTCAATGTCTCTTATCATTGGTGAGAATGGTTCAGGTAAAACATATTTTTTTCGACAAGTAATAAATGAATTTAGATCCTCCCATGTAGGCGCATTCACTGGCGATTGTACTATCAACTTCCACGGTCAACAAAATAAATATTCTGACCAAGAAACTAGGGATTGGGGCGTCGTCTATTACTCACCGGTACCGCATCGACCAAAATTTCATCCATCGAGCAGGTTTAAGGATGCATCTCCAAATTATAACAAGAAATTTAATGTTATCAGTTTATTAGACTACAAAGACATTATAGAAGAGTTTGGTATAAGGCCAAATGTTGTTCTGAAAGCTAACGTTGATGCCAGATCGGAGATTAAATGGCTTATAGCATCAATAAAGGAATCTGATAATAATTTTATCGGAAAAATATTTGATACTCCCTCTCTAATTAAAAAATTCATAGAAATGGATTTAGATATCAAACGAGACTTGCAGCCTAAGACTACAGCGGAAAAAAACGCATTTCTAAAAGATAAGGAGAAATTGTTAGAAGACTTGGTTGATGAAATATTTGATAAATTAAGTTCTGTATTATTGGATGACGGTGTAAAGGCGTTTGTAATAACCCTCAATGCTAAGAGGAAAAATGGCTCATTTAAGAGAGTAGCGGCCATTCAGATTTTGGCTCAATTCCTTAATTCTACGATGATTGAAATTAATAGCAGTAGTAAAAGAAGCTTCTATCAATTCCATGATGATTATAATAAAGTAAAAATATTTCTTGCTATGTACAAAAACAATTTAAATCTTTTAGATGGACCTGGAATTCCAGTTGATCCTTATATGGCCTCATCATTATTAAAATCACATAGTGTGGAAGAGTGTTTTTCATTAGAATTTAGTGATATGAGTACAGGTGAACTATCATTTTTACTTCAGGTATCATCTCTTGCATCATCCTTAATAACAATGTCTTCGAAGAAAATAAAAAGTTTCTTAATTTTGATTGATGAAGGTGATGCCTTTCTTCATTTAGAATGGCAAAGAAAGTATATTAATCAATTAAATAAACTATTGGGTTACCTAAAAGTTAAGCTAGATATCAAAACATTACAGATTATTCTTGCGACACACTCACCATTACTAGCAACGGATATACCCAAGGAATATATATGTATAATGGATGATGGGAAAGTAAAATCAGGTTTTGCGGCTCCTATACACATTCTGCTAAATGAGTCCTTTGGTTCTAAAACAATTGGTGAGTTTGCATCAAAAAGAATAAATGAATTGGTAGATTCTATTACTAATGGTGAGTTAAGTGAGCGAGACTGCGTGGTCCTGAAATCAATTGATAATGAGATTATTAAAAGAGAATTAGATAGGATTATGCGAGATAATGGGGTGATGCCATGATTGTTTCAATAAAAAACAACTGGAGTGATATTAAAGAAACTCATAATGAATATGTCAAGTCAAGAATAGACTCATTCACATCGCAACCTCTAAGGAAAAACAATTTATCAATGCACACCGTTGATTTTTTATTAGAGAATGGTGATCTTATTGTTTCTGATAAGTTGGATGATTTAATTCGCTCGGCCCGACATTTTGATATGCTTATTGCCTTTAATTCGACAACACCTAATGTTATTGCTCGCTTAAAGCGTGACTTGAAGAAAATATTTAATTATAAAGCTTTTACAGATAAAAAGAAGTCCTATGATGCATATGATTTATGTGCAAAGTCAAAATCTCGAACATGCCCTTATTGTAATCAAGCCTTTGCTTTTACAGTCCAAGATTTAAACGGTTCATTCAGGCCTACGTTAGATCACTTTTTTTCCAAAGATTTATATCCACATTTAGCATTAAGTTTATCTAATCTCATACCATCATGTTCAACCTGTAATTCAAGCCTTAAAAACATCAAGGATTTCTATTTGCAACCCCACTTACATCCTTTGTTTGATGATGAGAATATTCAATTTATTTTGACAGGAAAAACCAATAGGGAAAAAATAAATATATTAAGTGATATAAATGAGAAGGATGTGGAAATTGATTTGCTTCCAACAACATGCAAAAAAACCAACCTTTCAATTGAAACATTTCTAATCAAGAAAAGATATCAGTATACGATTTTTGAAGCTGTAAACTTCGCCAAAAACATTATTACCCTCGATGAATACTCCAGAAACAGTCAGCTTAAATTAACAAATGAAATTAATATCTCATCAGCATTACTATTTGACACGAGGAACTATTCTAACAGTATTTTAGGTAAGCTTTTTCATGATATTTACAATCAATTAAAAACCCATTATAAGAAAGTCACTTAACGATTATATATTCTTGATACAAATACTCCCCGGCCATCACCATGGCCTAAATCCATTGAAACCATCGCCTCAGCTTCTTTCCTGCTGAGGCCGTTTTTCATATGCCACTCTGTAGCCTCACGCGAATAGGCATATCTTATACTGTACGTTACTTCTAACCCTGATAGTCCTGCATACTTGGCCACATTTCGATACCGAGCGATAGCGCTCCTCTAATTTGCTTTATCTACCGACTTACCACCATATTTTGCCGTATAAGCCACCGCAGCATTCAAGCTGCGCACCAGTTCATCACACCTAACGACCGTTGTATCTCTCGGCCTAACGCCTTTGATACCGAACATTACACGCGATCGCTCATCCCCACGCGCCATCGCCTGCTGCACGTCTTAAGTGATTTAGCCGACCGCACCGCTTCTTCCGTTCGCAACCCGAGATAGCGCAATCTCCATCTCCAACGCGATACCTTCGTCTTTACTCCGTACGAGGGCGAGCGCCTCGTGAAAGCGCTCATCCGTAACTGCCCTCTTTGATCCGGCTCAGCTGGCACCTGACAGGTTGGGCTCATCTTTACTCAACTTCTCATACTTTGGATCAGTCAATTTTGTTCTGCCAGTAGTGGCAAATATTACGCGCAGCGCCGCCATTTTGTTTTGCAGCGTGCGCTTAGAAATATCATCCGCCAGGCGGCTTCGGACATAAAGTTCGATGTGATGAGTTTTTATATGGTTCACGTCTCTGATCTGGATGTTGAGTTTCAGCATGTGCTCTGCCAGCCGTGCTGCTATGCGCGAACGATCTGCAACGGTTTTGAAACTGCCGCCAGATTGTCTGGCCAGCGTCACCAGTTGTTTGCTGAACTGCTTATTTCCTCGCGACATACATCCTCCAAAAAACATCTCTACCCCGACGGCACGGTTACAGGTTGCGCTTCCTGCGTCTCAGCGGATATCTGTGCATCGGGGCGGCGAAATGTTGAGTTGTTGCGAGGTCTCCACAGCTCTCAGAGCTGATCGCGGCTAATGCCGGTTCCTGATTTCTCAGAACGCCTCCGTCCGTCAGGTTCACTGACGTCGCCTTGATATCGCGTTGATTTCCTCCTCAGATAAGTTGCCAACGTTCACTGAATGTTGGTGCGGTTGAAGGTTGTGATAACGAACAACGTGTTGGTCAGACGGTAAGCGTCGTCGCAGAAGGCCGTATTAAGTGGTGTTGACGTATACGCGCTGCGCGCGTCACTTGGTTGTTGCTACGCGCCAACGCAAGTGACGCCGCGCAGCTTCTGCCTGTATTTGCGAGGTATGTTCGTCGCCAAATTTTCCAAATGGCGGAAACGATCACGCAAACTGGCCGTGCGCTGTAGCTGGTATCGATGAGATGAAGTTGATAGAACCGTAGTGGAGTGGTGGAAACCTTGGGCGTTGCTTTTGCCCGCTACTTGCAAAGGTTGAGTAGCTTTGCCGGTTATCCCGGATGCAGCCGCCAAATGGCGGTTCTCACAGGCTGCTTAAGCTTTCGCTGCTGACCGCCGCTTGGGTGCCCCTTTCAGGTCATGAGGGCTTTGTTGGTTGCGTAAGCAACTATGGCAACAGCTAAAACTTAGCAAATAAGGACTTTGGGGTAAATTTAGAAAGTGATTAAATGTTGAAATTTTAGCCGGGAGGGGGGGCTTTGAATACAAATTTGAAACAGTGTAGGAGGCTGCATGCAGAAAAATTCATATCGTAATGGGATGAAAATTGGTAAAGCAGCCAAATCAATCTTTAACTTTTTCGGTCATATCAGAAATCAAATGTTAGCTAGAGCAGGCCAATCTAAATGGGAAAAAAGTGGCAAACATGCTGTTTGTTGCCATGGTTGTTTTATTTATTGGTCTTGTCTCGTTTGTTCTTTATATTTTTTAATGGTATTCTTGATGTAGTCATCATTTTATTAATCGCCATCGCATTACCCAAAGTTTACCCCAAGTCCTGTGATGACAAAGCGTATGATTTTAATGATGGGTATTGTGATGGGCCGGAAGGGTTTGTCTATTATTCAGGTTGATACAAAGTTGATGATTAATGTTTGTCATTAAGAATTAATTTTAAAAAATGGAGTGAAATCGCCATGTATTCACACTCCAATTTAATCTTATTCTAGCCCATTGAGATATAAATATTGCATATCAAGAGATAGACCAAAGAACGTCTTAAAGTCATGAAGGATTTAAATTGATTTGCATTTTAGCGACCAGCCTTCTCTTTGATAATGTTGGACGTCTGTATTTGGTAGTGTTTCTTTAATTAAAGACTTTAGTTCTTGGGCGTGTGATAGAGTTATAGATGATCCTAATATTACTCTCTCAATATCATCATCACCTATCGAAATAACATCAAGGTCATCTTCTAATGTTTTAATTATTATATTGTCCTTTCTATAAACTACTCGATGTTCATTTTCATATTCCCACTCTGTCATTTTCATGAAGAAATACTCAAACATTATTTTTAGTGTGTAGTCGGAAGCAATATCAGAATGAGCATCTGAAAATCCTTCTCCCTTTTCTTTTTCTGCTATAACAGAGCAAATCTCTTTGAAAAAAACATTCAATATCTTAGAGCCATTGTAGTAATCGACCTTCCTAGGTAACCCAAATGAAGGATTGCTCTTAAATTGAACAACAACTCCTCTATGTTCATCAGCGTAATGTGACCACATTAACAGATTGTCTTTTTTTGCTGTTAGAGATAAAACTCGGTAGCCACTAATTAATTCAGCCCAGTTATTTGATAGTTCAGCTGAAATCTTTTTTAGCTCTTTTTTAAGTTTTGTAAGCTCGTAATTAATTCTCTGATCACTTTCTGATTTGAAGTCATTCAAAAGCGGCAACATCTCATTTCCAAGTGAGGTATGGACTAATTTTTTGATATGATTCTCATCTATCTGAATTTCAGGGAAAGTACAATCCATTGGGTCATTAAATTTCAATGGGTTAGTTATCTTTATTGTTTTGTTTTTCAGAAGGTGTAAGAGCACATCTTCTTTCATGTATTTATAATATGATGAAGGCTGCTTTAATTTTAATTTATTGCTAGTGATGGAGTCAATGGACTTATCCAGTGGCGTAGCTCCACTAATTCTTTTTGATAAAGTATCAACTCTACCTTTAAGGAGTTTATTTCTTGCTTTTAAATTACTAATCTTCTTTGTTTTAGTCATTTTTTATCCTAAAAGATGCCTAATTATGTCATTTAAAATATATAAAATTGCAATTGTGTTTCTCTGCCAACTATATCATTATTCTATGAGGTGGTTGAATTTATTTTCCAATTCCTTTTCCTATCCCTCCTGAAACTGATTCCCCAGCTTTACCCGCAGTTCCCTGTACATTGCCCACCCCATTTGAAAACATCTCTGCCATCCCGCCAACTCTGATCCCAGCCCAACCAAACGCCGCCATCCACAACGCAGGCAGCACAATAAACATCGCCCCCATAACAAAGTTCATAATCAAATCATCAGAGCTATTCTGGAACCCAGCAGCATTCCAGCGGCTATGCGTATCAGAACTATAAAGCGCTTCCATTAACCAGCTGTCAAGCCAGCGCGCCAGTTCCCACCAGAACGTCAGAAAATTAATTGCGAACACCACAAAGCTGACGATAATAACAGTTTTAAACTCATAACTCCCAAATGCCAATATCAATTGAAGCATCACATAAATAGCCATCAGTAATAATGCCTGCACCATCGGTAATGCCTGGCGCATCGCATCAAAAGCCGGGAACGCAGCCAAGCTGCCCAGTAACATTCCCGCAATTCCGCAATTCCGCAATTCCGCAATTCCGCAATTCCGCAATTCCGCAATTCCGCAATTCCGCCAATGCGGCTGGCGGAGTTATCCAGCGTGAAATCGGCATTGCCACCATAACCGGCTTGAGTACGGCCATTCTGCGAAACGGTCAAACTCTCCGGGCTCACCAGGCGGCGAACAATGCTTTCTTTACATTCGGTGTTGTCTTTGCCCATCATTTTTAGCGCGGCAGACATGCGCAGCCACATGCCGAGTGATGCATGATCGACTACACGCGCCTCGAGCCCGGTATCAGCGCTGGACCCCCATTCGTGGCAGGTTGGATAGCCACCGCGCCCGGTGTCCGGTCTGCCGCTGTCGCGGCTTTCGTTCCATCGGAATGAGGTGCGCGGTGTCTTCAACTGCAGCTGATCGTAATAACCGCTGCCGTTCAAGGAGGTGCTGCTACCCAGCCATTCAACATCGCGAAGCGCGTCTTCTTCTTTCGTTTGTCCCTGATCCTGTTGTTTCTAAAGGTAAAGCGCTAGCGCATAGCAATCATTGGTAAAGTCCTGCGGAAGCGTGAGTTAAGTGCCGTTCGTACCCGTAGCCAGTTTGAATGCATACCCCGAGGGCACGCACCTCACAACGCCAGCTGCACCGCCGCGTCCCCGTCTTCGACCTGCGCCGGCACCGCGCAGCAGATTAGCACTTCATCCTGCGCCAGCGTGATGCCTGGCCGGGAAGTGTAAGTCACCGCGCCTTTCACCAGTCTGGTCTTACAGCTGCCGCAATGTCCGGCGCGACAGCTGTAGGCCGGGCTCAGGCCGCGCGCTTCGGCCAGCTCCAGCAGCGTGCCGGACTGCGGTGTCCAGCGCGCTTCTTTCAGTGACTCTGTAAACACCACCGGCACCGCTTCGGTCGCCACCGACGGCAGCGCGGCGGGCGCTGGCACATCCTCCTGCTGACGCTGCAGCGACGACGGACCAAACGCTTCGGCGTGAATACGCGCGTCGGCAATGTTCAGGCCGCGCAGTCCGTCATATATCGCCTGGGTGAATGATGGCGGGCCGCACAGATAGAAATCGTAATCGTTGAACGGCAGCACCTGCGACAGCAGCGCCATATCGATGCGTCCGGCGACGTCGTAATCCACGCCCGCTTCGGCTGCACCCGGCTGGCTGAGCACGCGCACCAGTTTCAACGCACCTTCGCTGGCTGCCAGCAGCGCATCGATCTCACGCGCAAACGGGCGTTCGGCCAGGTTACGCGCCGACTGCAGCAAATACACCGGGCGCATCCGGCGTTGGCGTCGGCCTTCATAAATCAGGTGACGCAGCATCGCCAGCAGCGGCGTGATGCCGACGCCCGCCGCCAGCAGCACCGCTGGCCGCGTTTCGTGTGCATCAATAGTGAAGTCGCCGGCCGGTGCGCGCACCTCCAGCCGATCGCCGACGCGCAGGGCATCGTGCAGATACTGCGATACGGCGCCTTCACGCTTTACGCTGATGCGGTAATAACCATCCGACGGCGCAACTGACAGCGTATATTGCCGAATCAGTGGTTTAGCGCTGCCCGGCAGCGTCAGGCGGATTGGCAGATGCTGGCCCGCCAGATGCGGCAGCACGCCAGCTCCATCATCCGGCGTAAGGTGAAACGAGCGAATCTGCGCGCTCTCATCGACAATTTGCGTGATGCGAAATGGTCGCCACTGCGCCGCCAGCTGTTGCGCCCGCAGGCGTTCGCTGGCGGACGGCCAGTCGCCGGTCATCAGCGAGGCGGGCGATACGCCGTCTGGCTGATCGGCCCAGCGCAGGGCGAGGGCAGCGCGCCGGCGCACGATGCGGCGCGCGCTAAAGCGCCACAGCCGCTCGGCACCCTGGAAGGCCGCGATTTCGGCGGAATCGGTTATCACCGTGGCATCGCCGCTCATTTGTAATACATCGCCGCTGGCGTAGTCGATAAACAGCAGCCCGGCCTTGCCGTTGAGCACGATATTGCCGAGGGTGGAGAAGAACAGGTTGCCGTTGAAGTCCGGAATGGTCAGTACATCATCGGCAGCGATGCGCACAAAACCGGCTTTGCCGCCGCGATGCGAAACGTCCACCTGACGGCGCGCCTGGTCGGCATAGGTGGTGACATAAAACGTATCTGCATGCCGGATGGCGGCGCGCGCGGCATCATCCAGCGCGCTGAGCGTCTCAACTTCGCCCTGATAAGCCCTGCCGGGCGCATGGTCGAAGCGGAAATCGCGCAGCTGAATATAGCGCGGGCAGTTGCCGAAGCTCTGGTCAACCTGCACGCGCAGGCCGCCGCCAATCGCCGTCAGCACGCCGTTCATGCGGTTGCGCCGCCGCGTGTGCAGCTCAATGCCGAGCAGGCCCACCGGCGCGCCATCGGTCATCCCGCCGGCCGCCGGATCGCTGGCGTCAGGACGGGCCGCGATATCCAGCGTGGTGGCGTTGGGCGAGAAGATAAAACCGGGCTGGCCTTCCAGCAGCGTGGCCCAGGCATCACCCTGTGCATCAACGCTGCCGGCAACGATAAACGGCAGCTGCGCGTAAAAGTCACGATGCTGATCGGGCATGTAATCGCGGATCACGCGCTGCCCGACATCGGCCATACGTTCCGCCACCCCCGCCTGCTGCTGCAGCGCAATTTCACCGTCATGCCATACCGGCAACTTAATCAGTTTCTCGCCCATGATGCTGGCTCCTGTCAGGCGCGCAGGCCGGCGGCGGTCTGCGGAAAAGGCACAAAGCCGGGCAGCGCTTCAATCCGGCGCAGCAGCTGATTCACCGCAGGGTAACCGGACATCTCGACATTGCCTTCCGGGGCACCGGCCAGGTAGCTATATAAAGCAATGTCAGCAATGGTGGGATGGTCGCCCACCAGCCACTCACGCTGGCTGAGATGGCTTTCCAGCCGGGAAAGAATCAGATGCGCGCGCGCCAGCACCTCTTCAGCATTAAATTTGGCACCAAACACGGTAATCAGGCGCGCCGCCGCCGGACCGTAAGCCAGTTCACCGGCCGCCACCGACAGCCAGCGCTGCACCTGGGCTGCGCCCAGCGCATCTTCCGGCAGCCAGTCGCTGCGGTTAAATTTCTTCGCCAGGTACACCAGAATGGCGTTGGAATCTGCGATATAAACGCCTTCGTCTTCCAGCACCGGCACCTGACCGAACGGGTTGATGGCGAGAAACGCCGGGGTTTTATGTTCGCCGCCAGGCAGGTCAACTTCGACCGTTTCATGCGCTATGCCGAGCAGTGACAGCGCCAGCAGTGCGCGGTGAGCGTGGCCGGAGAGCGCTAAATTGTACAGTTTCATCATGCGGTTCCTCAGGTTGTGGCCGGGGTGATCCCGAGCCGTGGCCTAAGGTTCGCACAGCCGTATTGCTGGCAGAATAGCCAGATCTGCGAAGTCATTATTGCAAAAAGTGGAAGGATGCGGCCGGGTGCGCAGCAAGGCGCACCCGGCAGAGGGAGTGGTTCAGGAAGGCACGACGGCACTGCCGCTGGCGGCCTGCGCCTGCTGTTCGTTCTGCTGCTCTTCGCGCAGTTTCAGGCGATCCCACACGCGGAAAAACGGATAGTAGACCACCAGCGAAATCGTCAGGTTGACCACCTGCAACACCGTGCCGGAGATATGGCCGCCGGTGGCGAGATAGCCGCTGACGAAAATTGGCGTGGTGAAGGGCAGGGCGATGCCGGCTGGCGGCGCCACCAGACCGCTGCTCATTGCCGCCCACGAAACAATCACCAGCAGCACCGGCGTCAGGATAAACGGCAGGAACAGGTAGGGGTTCATCACCAGCGGAATACCGAACACCAGTGGCTCGCTGATGTTGAACAGCGCCGCCGGCGCGGCGATTTTCCCCAGCTGTTTCATCTGGCGGCTGCGCGCGCGGATCAGCATAAAGATTACCAGCCCAAGCAGCGCGCCGGTGCCGCCGGGCGCAATCCATAAATCGTAAAACTGCTGGGTAAAAATGTGCGGAATCGGCTGGTTATGCTGAAAGGCTTCGAGGTTTTCACTCATGTTCGACAGCCATACCGGCTGAATGAACACCAGCACGATGGCATCGCCGTGCAGGCCGAGCGTCCACAGAATGCCAATCAGCAGCACTGAGAAAATCATCCCCGGCAGCGTGCCGCCGACGTGGTGCATCGGCAAACCAATCACCGTGGCGATCAGGTTGTTGATGTCGTGGAACGGTGAGGCTTCAACTGCCAGGCGCAGCAGCAGCACCACTGCCAGCACGCAGAAGCCGGGAACCAGCGCGAGGAATGATTTCGCCACCGCCGGCGGTACGCCTTCCGGCATCTTGATCACGAGGTTGCGGCTGTGCACAAAGCGGTAGATTTCGGTGGAGAGCAGCGCAATCACAATCGCCACGAACAGGCCCTGACTGCCGATCAGCGAAATCGGCAGCACGCCAGTGACCAACTGCGCGGGTGCGCCTTCAACCGGGGCGAACAGCGTCTGCTGCGGAATGGTCATCACAAACGCCACCAGCGCCATCGCGCCGCTGGTTAGCGGGTCGAGCGTGCGGTATTTCTCTGCCAGCCGGTAGGCGATGCCGAAGCTGGAGATCAGCGCCATGATGTCGTAGGTGGCACGCACCGGATAGAGCAGTTTATTGCGCCAGCTGTCGCCGAACAGGTCGGCCATCAGATGCCCCCACGCCGGGATCGGCAGGTAGGCGAAGATTAGAAAAAAGCTGCCGATCAGCATGAACGGCATGTTGAGAATGATGCCGTCCCGCACGGACAGCACATGCTTCTGCCCGGCCACCTTGAGCGCGGCGGGCAGCACATAACGTTCGATGATATTACGGTTGGACATAGGGCCTCCTCGGGCACAATGGCGCAACAAATTAACAGGTCAATGCGTGTCATTTCGGCGCGGCAGCGGATACCTGCACCCGGCCGTCGCGGCGCAATTTATTGCGCGATGAAGCGCGCCGCGATGGCCAGAATGCGGTTTGCGACAGGGATATCACGCAAACTGCGGCAGCCACGGTTGATTCAGCGTCAGCACTTCGTCCAGCAGCGCTTCGGCGCTGGCGACGTCGCCGACCAGCGGGTTGCCGACCAGCGCCAGCAGCGCGGCACCGCGATCGCCGTGCACCGCCGCGTCGATGGTCAATCGCTCGAAGGCTTTGATCTGCTGCGTCAGCCCGTGCATCAGCGGTGGCAGCGCGCCAAACACCAGCGGGTGCGCGCCCTGCGCATCGACCACACAGTTCACTTCCACCACTGCGTCGTCCGGCAGACCGTGAATCGCCCCACGGTTCTGGCAGTTCACCACCAGATTTTGCCCGCTATTGTTATGGATGGCGCTGATGAGCTCAACGGCCACTTCGGAGTAATATGCGCCGCCGCGAAAACTCAGCTGCTCCGGCTTGTGCGTCAGCTGCGGATCGGCATACAGCGTGAACAGCTCGGCTTCCACTTTCATCACCTGTTCGGCGCGCGTTCCGGCCTGGCCGTGCTGCGCTTTCTCCTGCTCTTCGGCCAGCATCTGCGGTGTTTGCCAGTAGTAGCGGTGATACGGGCAGGGAATCGCCTGCAGCGCGCGCAGAAACGCCGGCGACCACGGCATCTCTTTGATGTTATTCATGGTCAGCGCCTGGCCTTCGCACAGCTGTTCGATCACCCCGGCGGTCACGTCCTCGCCGCGGCACAGCACCTGATGCACCCACACCAGATGATTCAGCCCGGCAAAGCGCAGCGCCACCTCGTCAAACGGCGCCTGTAACATGCCGGCGATCATATGGTGCATATTCACCGGCACGTTACACAGGCCGATGATCTTCGCGTTGCTGTAGCGCGCCACGGCTTCGGTAACGATGCCCGCCGGATTGGTGAAGTTGATGATGAAGGCGTCGGGTGCCAGCTGTTCTACTTTGCGCGCAATCTCCAGCATCACCGGAATGGTACGCAGCGCTTTGGCGAAGCCGCCGACACCGGTGGTTTCCTGGCCGAGACGGCCATACTTCAGGCCCAGCCGTTCATCGGCGGCGCGTGCCGCCAGCTGGCCGACGCGCAGCTGTGTCAGCACAAAGCGCGCACCGCGAATCGCCTCATCCAGCGCAAAGTGCACGCTGACCTTAACCTGCTCCAGCCCGTTTTTTTGCAGCATGCGGCGCGTGAGATCGGCGATGATCTGCACCTTTTCGCGTCCTGCCGCCACATCCACCAGCGCCAGTTCGGTTATCGGCAGCTGCGCATAACGGTTGATGATTCCCTCCACCAGCTCCGGCGAATAGCTGCTGCCGCCGCCAATGATTGCTATCTTAAGCATCGTTTTCTCCTGCCGTGGTACGGCGATAGAGTTCAATGATTTCGCCCGCTAAATCCTGAATCAGCATGGCGTTCATCAGGTGATCCTGGGCATGAACCAGAATCAGGGTAACCGGCAACCGGCCGCTGCCTTCGTCCAGGCTAATCAGCGCCGTCTGCTGCTGATGCGCGCTGCTCACGTTTTCCCGCGCCGCCGCCAGCTGCTGCTGTGCCGCCTCAAACTGGCCGGCGCGCGCCAGCCGCAGGGCGCTGAGAGCGGCGCTGCGCGCAGCACCGGCCTGCACCAGCAGCAGCATGATCTCCTCTTCCGGAACCACCATTACGTCATCTTCAGGCATGCAGAATCTCCCACAGCGCAACGCCGTGTGTTATCAGTCAGATTGGGGGAAACGAAGAATCAGGAAGCGTGCAGCGCCAGCGCTTTATCCAGCACCTGTTCGCCGCGCATCATGCCGTAATCCATCATGTCGATAACGGCGACCGCCTTGCCCTGCGGGGCCGCGATGGCGGTGAGGCGGGCAGCTTCAAACTGCACCTGCGGGCCGAGCAGCACCACGTCTGCGTCCGGCAGGATACGTTCGAAATCGGCCACCGGGACGGCCTGAATGTTGATCGCCAGCCCGCGCGCTTGTGCGGCGTGCTGCATTTTATTCACCAGCATGCTGGTAGACATGCCGGCGGCACAGCAAAGAACAATGCGCATAATTTATCCTCCTGTGAATTGACTCCGGCATTTAAGACCTGTCGCAGTCGCACTGTAAATACCCTGCAGCCAGATGATTTTGTGATGAAAGTTATTTGAAGTATTATTTATCAATAGTTTAATCATTAAACTGCCATGAAAATAATTTTCATTGGTGTGATCGGGACGATGATTTTCTGTTGCGAGTGCTTTAATTCCAGGAAAATTCAGTGCGCTCAGCTGAAAAAAATCTCACCATGAAAAATATTTTCATGCATCATGAGGGTTCGTTACTGAGGATGTGATGAGCTAATGGATATTGTCTGGCAACTGCAGCAGCAGTCGGCGCGTTTTGATGCGCAGGAATCAAAGCTGGCGCGATTTATTCTGGATAACCTGCACGCCAGCGCGCAGGCCACCATGGAGAGTCTGGCGGCGCAGGCGGGTGTCAGCCCGGCTGTACTCCAGCGCTTTGCTGCCTCGGCGGGCTACCGCGATCTGGATGATTTTCTGCACCAGGTGCGCCAGGCCGGCCAGCAGGAAAGTGCGTTTATGACGGTGATTCGTCAGCGGCAGGCTTCGCTCAGCCAGCAGGAGCAGCGGGTGGCGCGCGCCATCCTGCGTGACGCCGCGTTCGCGGCCTCGGCCACCATTGAACAACTGGCCAGCCGGGCGGAAGTCAGTGCGGCGACCATTACCCGCTTTGCCCGTTCGGTCGGCTGCGACGATATTCGCGATCTGCGTATGCGGCTGGCACGCGCCAGCGCCGAACCGGCCAGCGCCAGCCATGGTGCGGTGCCGCAGCTGGTGAGTCTGCATCAGGCGCTGACCCAACAGTGGCAGCAGCTGGATGACAGCCGCTGGCAGCAGGCGGCGCAGGCGCTGTGTCAGGCACGCAGCGTGTTGCTGATCGGTGCCGCCGGCCAGCACACGCCGCTGGTGACGGAAGTGCAGCAGCGGTTGAGTGAAGCCGGGCTGGCGCTGGCGTGGATCCAGGACGACAACCTGCTGCGCCTGACGCTCAGCCGTTTGCAGCCGGACGATCTGCTGCTGATCCTCGCGCCGGATACCATCAACAGCAGCGTGCTCAGCGCGGTGCATCACGCTCACATCCAGCAGACCCCTGTGATGGCGCTGTGCCCGGCGGCGCTGGATCTCGCCAGCCAGGCCAACTACTGGCTGCCGCTGCCGGATGCAGCACCGGCGCGGCGCTACGGCATCCTGCTGGCGCTGGACCGGCTGGCGGCGGCGCTGTAACACCCCGCCTTTCGACTCAGGCGGTTGCCGCCACCTGAGATTTGGCTTCAATAAATTGCACCAGCGCGCGCGTCACGTCAGCGGTGGTGGCGCTGCCGCCGACGTCCGGCGTCAGAATGCCCGCCGCGCACACGTGCTCAATGCCCTGCATAATCAGCGCGGCCGCGTTGCGTTCGCCCAGATGCTCCAGCATCTGTACCGCGGTCCAGAAGGTGGCGATCGGGTTAGCGATGCCTTTGCCGGTGATATCAAACGCCGAGCCGTGAATCGGTTCGAACATCGACGGAAAACGCCGCTCCGGATCGATATTGGCGGTCGGCGCGACGCCGAGACTGCCGGCCAGCGCGCCGGCAAGGTCGGAGAGAATATCCGCATGCAGGTTCGTGGCGACAATGGTATCCAGCGATTGCGGGTGCAGCGTCATGCGGTGCGTCATGGCATCCACCAGCATCTTGTCCCACTGCACATCCGGAAACTCCTGCGCCACTTCCGCCGCAATTTCATCCCACATCACCATGCCGTGCCGCTGGGCATTGGATTTGGTCACCACCGTCAGCAGTTTGCGCGGCCGCGACTGCGCCAGTTTAAAGGCGTAGCGCATGATGCGCGTCACGCCGACGCGGGTAAAAATCGCCACTTCAGTGCCCACCTCTTCTGGCAGGCCGCGGTGCGCACGGCCGCCGTTGCCGGAGTATTCCCCTTCCGAGTTCTCGCGCACGATTACCCAGTCAAGATCGCCCGGTCCACGGTTGCGCAGCGGCGAGGTCACGCCCGGCAGAATTTTGGTAGGCCGCACGTTGGCGTACTGATCGAAGCCCTGACAAATCGGCAGGCGCAGCCCCCATAGCGTGATGTGATCCGGCACGTCCGGCGCGCCCACCGCGCCAAAGTAGATGGCATCAAACTGCTTCAGCATCTGCAGGCCATCTTCCGGCATCATCACGCCGTGCTGTTTGTAGTAATCCGAGCCCCAGTCAAAGGTCTGCACGTCAAACTTTAGCTGTTCATCGTGCTGCGTCAGCGCCTGCAGCACCTCAACGCCAGCCGAAATCACTTCCGGGCCAATACCGTCTGCCGGAATCGCGGCAATTTTGTAGTTACGCATAGTTTTCTCCAGTCAATTAATGGGTATGAGGATGAGGCAGATCGGCGCTTTGCGGTTTTGGCGTGTGCGCGGCGAGAATCAGCACGATGAGAGCGGACAACGCCAGCAGCGCGGCGACGAAATAGAGTCCCCAGGTGTAGCTGCCGGTTTGCTGGCGGATCACGCCAATCATCATCGGGCCGACAAAACCGCCGAGGTTGCCGATGGAATTAATGGTGGCGATGCCGGCGGCTGCGGCCGGCCCGCTGAGAAACAGCGTCGGCATGCTCCACAGCGGCGGTTTAGAGGCGCTGATGCCGACCGTGACCAGCGTCAGCGCAATAATCACCGCCAGCAGCGTGCTGACGTTACCGGCGTAAATCAGCCCGGCGGCAGCCAGTAAACAGGCGCCAATGACGTGCCAGCTGCGCTCGCCGCGACGATCGGAGTGACGTGCCCACAGGATCATGCCAATCACGCCGATCACCGCCGGGAAAGCGTTGAGGAAGCCGATTTCCAGCGAGAAGGCGCCGAAGCTGCGAATAATTTGCGGTGACCAGATCCCCAGCGTGTACAGCCCGGCCGACGTGCCGAAGTACACCAGCGCCAGGGCCAGTACGCGCTTGTCCGCCAGCCCGCGCCAGGCGCTGCTGTGGCCGTGCTGCGTCGACCGGGCCTGCTCTTCAGCCTGCATGGTCTCCTGCAGCCAGCGCCGCTCTTCTGCGTTCAGCCATTTAGCCTGCGCCGGACGGTCGGTGAGGAAAAACAGCACCACGATGCCCAGCAGCAACGCCGGAATCGCTTCTAACACGAACATCCACTGCCAGCCGGCGTAGCCCAGCAGACCGTGCATCTCCAGCAGCGCCGCAGAGACCGGCGAGCCTAGCGCGGTAGAGAGCGGGGCGGCGGCCATGAAGATGGCGGTAACCTGCGCGCGCTTCGCCGCCGGGAACCAGTAGCTGAGGTAGAGAATGATGCCAGGGAAGAAGCCGGCTTCCGCCACGCCGAGCAAAAAGCGCAGGATGTAGAAGCTGGTGGTGCCCTGCACCAGCGCCATGCAGCCGGAGACCAATCCCCAGCTGATCATCACGCGGGCGATCCAGATGCGTGCGCCCACTTTATGCAAAATTAAATTCGACGGGACTTCAAACAGAAAATAGCCGAGGAAAAAGATCCCGGCGCCAAAACCAAATACCGTGGGCGAGAAACCTAAATCCTGATTCATGGTTAACGCGGCAAAACCAATATTGACGCGATCGAGAAACGCGATGAAATAGAGCAGCATGATGAAGGGCACAATGCGCAACGTCACTTTACGCATCACCCTTTTTTCGAGGTGAGAGTTCATATTAAAGTGCTCCAGATTGTGTAAGGTAGTATTATTTTCTGGTTGTCGAATGCAGTATGCAGGTTTGTATTGCGCGATCATCAGGCGTGGATTATATAAACTATTTGAATAATCGTGCGGCGAGGAAAATGTGGATATAAATCAATTGCGTTGTTTTGTCGCGGTGGGTAAAGAACTGCATTTCGGTCGGGCGGCACAAAGTATGGAAATGATGCCTGCATCACTTTCCCGCTTTATTCGCCTGCTGGAAGAAGATCTCGGCGTGCGCCTGTTAAACCGTTCAACGCGCAATGTTTCATTAACCGCCGAGGGAGCCCTGTTTTTTGACGAAGCGGGAAAACTGATCGATCAGTTTGATGCGCTGGCGCTGCGTTTTAAAGGCGGATTAAAAGATGAACGCCGGACATTACGCATTGGGGCTATCGATAGCGCCGCGCGCGGTTTAGTTCCGGCACTGCTGAATTTATTTGTGCCGCGTCATCCGCTGAGCGATATCCATATTATCGAAGATAAAACCCTTAACCTGATTCCTAAATTAAAATCCGGCTGGCTGGATATGATTATTATCCGCGCGCCGCAGCGCATGGATGCGTCACTGGCGCTGCGTTTTATTACCCGCGAAAGTTGCGTGCTGGCAGTGCCGCTGACGCATCCGCTGGCGGATAAAGCGCAGGTGACGGTGGCAGATTTTCAGCATGAAGCCATGATCATTCCGGACCGCCGCACCCGGCCGCACAGCCACGATCTCACCATCAGCCTGTTTAAGCAGGCTGGCCTGACGCCGCATATCGCGCAATATGCCGAAGAGAAGCAAACTATTCTCAGCCTGGTGTCCGCCGGCCTCGGTCTGGCGGTGGTACCAGCCTCTTATCGCACCATGAACAGCGACAGCGTGCGCTATATCGCGCTGACATTACCTGAGCAGATCAAAGGCTTGCCGCTGAGTATTGCGTGGCAGAAGGGCAACGAAGATCCGCTGTTGCGTGAAATGCTGCGTCTGCTGCATGACCACCGGCAGGAATTGATCGACAGGCTGTGAGGCTGCGCCGGAACGCACGCTGACGATCTGTTTGTTACTTTCATTCTGCAAGTAACTTGCAAAATGAAAGTTACCGTGCCACAGTATCCCGCATCGACTTCACATCGGGAACTGGCCCATGAAAAACCAACCTCTGTGTAATATGCCGTGCCCTATCGCACGCAGCCTTGGACGCGTCGGCGACGGCTGGAGCATGCTGATCATGCGCGATGCGCTGGCCGGCTTTACCCGCTTTGATGAGTTTCAGAAAAGCAGCGGCGTGGCGCCCAATATTCTGTCGCGCCGGCTAAAAGAGCTGGTAGAGGATGGATTGCTGGAAAAGGTGTGTTACAGCGACACTCCGGCACGCTACGAGTACCAGCTCACTGCGGCGGGCCGCGATTTTCGCACGGTAATACTGGCGCTGGCCGAGTGGGGCAGCACCCACTTCTCACCGGAAGGTCGGCAGATGCAGCTGGTTGAAAGCGCCACCCAGCGCCCGGTGACGCCGCAAATGGTCGACAGCGCCACCGGCCAGCCGCTCTCCAGTGACAAATACCAGATGGTGCCTGGCCCGGCGGCCACCCCGATGATGCACTATCGCCAGCAGTATCTGGCGAGAAAGCGCGCAGGCGATACGGCGCAAAAATTCGCCCCGCAGACGGTGGCCGGGAACGAACCATGAGCCTGACGCGGAAAAAAGCGGCACTGCTGCTGATGCTGGCCTGCGGCGGCGTGGCGCTGGCAGGCTATGGCTATTACTGGTGGCACAGCGCGCGCTTTATGCCTTCGACCGATGATGCTTACGTCGGCGCGGATATCAGTGCGATTTCGGCCAAAGTGTCCGGCTATGTCCAGACCCTTGCGGTGCAGGATAATGCGGCGGTTAAAAAGGGCGACCTGCTGGTGCAGCTGGATAACCGCGACTATCGGGCGGCGGTTGACCGTGCGGCGGGCGAAGTCGCCGCGCAGCAGGCGGCGCTGCAGGATATTGCCGCCACGCGCCAGCTCCAGCTGGCCACCATCGACGGCGCGCGTGCTGCGCTGCTGGCGGCGCAGGCGGTGACGCAGAAAACCACCGCCGACCAGCGCCGCTATGACGCGCTGGTGAGCAGCGCTGCGGTGTCGCAGCAGATTCGCGATCATGCGCAGGCCGATTACCAACAGGCGCTGGCGCAGGAGGGCAAAACCCGTGCCGATCGCGCGGTCGCCGAACGTCAGCTGCAGGTGCTGGATGCGCGCGAGCAGCAGACGCACGCCGCGCTGGCACAGGCGCAGGCCGACCTGGCACTGGCACAGCTCAATCTGGAATACACCGCTATCCGCGCGCCGTTTGATGGCGTAATTGGCAATCGCCGCGCCTGGGCTGGTTCGTATATCAGCAGCGGCACGCAGCTGCTGTCGCTGGTGCCGGCGCAGGGGCTGTGGATTGACGCCAACTTCAAAGAGAGCCAGCTGGCGCACATGCGGCCAGGCCAGACGGCAACAATTGTCGCGGACGTGCTGCCGGGCCGCACCTTCAGCGGGCATGTCGCCAGCCTGTCGCCTGCGACCGGCTCGCGCTTCAGCATTCTGCCGGCGGAAAACGCCACCGGTAACTTCACCAAAATTGTCCAGCGCGTGCCGGTGCGCATTGCGCTGGACGGCGATGCGGCCACGCTTGGGCTGTTGCGTCCGGGACTGTCGGTGACCGTGACCGTCGATGAGCGCAGCGCGCAATGAGCCGCGTGGTCGCCGCGCCGATCGCGCCTGCGCAGATGCCGGTCAGCCGGAAAGTCTTCGCCTTTGCCACCCTGTGCATCGGCATGTTTATCGCGCTGCTGGATATCCAGATTGTCTCAGCTTCGCTGCGCGACATTGGCGGTGGCCTGTCGGCGGGGGATGATGAAACCGTGTGGGTGCAGACCAGCTACCTGATCGCCGAAATCATCATTATTCCGCTCTCCGGCTGGCTGGCCAGCGTGCTGTCTACGCGCTGGCTGTTCGCCGCCTCGGCCTGTGGCTTTACGCTGATGAGCCTGCTGTGCGGCTGGGCGTGGAACATTCAGAGCATGATCGCGTTCCGTGCGCTGCAGGGGCTGGCGGGTGGCTCGATGATCCCGCTGGTGTTCACTACCGCCTTCGCCTTTTTCCAGGGCCGGCAGCGGGTGATTGCTGCCGCGACCGTCGGCGCGCTGGCATCGCTGGCGCCGACGCTCGGCCCGACCGTTGGCGGCTGGATCACCGATAACTTCAGCTGGCACTGGCTGTTTTTTATCAACATCATTCCCGGTATTTACATCACCATTGCGGTTCCGCTGCTGGTGAACATCGACGCGCCCAACCGCGAACTGCTGCGCGGCGCGGATTATCTCAGCATCGTGCTGCTGGCGCTGTCGCTCGGCTGTCTGGAATATACACTGGAAGAGGGGCCGCGCTGGGGCTGGTTTGATGATGACACCATTGCCACCACCGGCTGGATTGCGCTGGCGGCGGGCGTGTTGTTTGTGATCCGCACGCTGCGGCATGCCAAACCGATCGTCGATTTACGCGCGCTCAAGGACCGCGACTTTAGCCTCGGCTGCTACTTCTCGTTTATGGCGGGCGTAGGGATCTTCGCCACCATTTACCTTACGCCACTGTTTCTCAGCCAGGTGCGCGGCTTCAGCGCACTGGAGACTGGACTGGCGATCTTCTCTACCGGGGTGTTTCAGATTCTGTCGATCCCGCTGTATGCCTGGCTGGCGAACCGCGTCGATCTGCGTATTTTGCTGGCGGCGGGGCTGATCTGTTTTGCGCTGTCGATGCATTTCTTCGTGCCGATTACCCATGACTGGGGGGCGAAGGAGTTGCTGTTTCCGCAGGCGTTTCGCGGTATGGCGCAGCAGTTTGCCGTGGCGCCCACGGTAACGCTGACGCTGGGCAGTTTGCCACCGGCCCGCCTGAAGCTCGCGTCTGGCCTGTTTAATCTGATGCGCAACCTTGGCGGTGCGATTGGCATTGCCCTGTGCGGTACGGTGCTCAACGACCGCACCAACCTGCACTTTAGCCGGCTGGCGGATTATCTCAACAGCGCCAGCCTGACGCTGGGTGATTTTCTGCAGGGGCGCGCTCAGGCGCTGATGACCAGCGGCCTGAGCCCGGATGCCGCGCATACGGCCGCGCTGCAGTCGCTGGCGGCGCTGACGCTGCGTGAAGCGCGCACCCAGGCCTTTTCCGACGCGTTCTGGCTGATCATGACAGGATTTTTCGTCGCGGCGCTGCTGGTGCCGTTGCTGAAAAAGCCGCAAGGGTGAGCGCCAGATCGTAGCCCATTAACGTTTACTCAGCGCTTCCCACAGGCCCAGCAGATAGGTTGTGCCCAGCGCGCGGTCGTACAAACCGTAGCCTGGGCGCCCGGTTTCACCCCAGATAAAGCGGCCGTGATCCGAACGGATATAGCCGTCAAAGCCGTTGTCATACATCGACTGCAGCACTTTATACATATCCAGCGAGCCATATTCCGTCGGATGCGCGCACTCGTAGAAATCTTTATCGCGGATGATCTTGATGTTGCGCACGTGGGCAAACGGGATGCGCTTGCGGCGCGAGAATTCGGCCAGAATGGCATAGACATCGTTCTGCGGATCCTCGGCAATCGATCCGGTACACAGCGTGATGCCGTTGGCTTCAGAATCGACGACGTTACAGATCCAGTCGAGATCGTCGCGGTTTTTCACCACGCGCGGCAGACCGAAGATCGAATACGGCGGATCGTCCGGGTGGATTGCCATCTTCACGCCCACCTCTTCGCACACCGGGATCACCGCTTTGAGGAAATAGGCGAGGTTTTCACGCAGCTTCGCGTCATCAACGTCCTGATATTTGGCAAACAGCTCCTGAACTTTTGCCAGCCGTTCCGGCTCCCAGCCCGGCAGCGCGAAGCCATTGGCGCTGCCCAGCACCTCTTTCACCACCTCGTCGAGGCTTTTATCGATGCCCTGTTTCTCGAAGGCCATGGTGATGGAGCCATCCGGCAGCACATAATTCATATCCGTCTTCATCCAGTCGAACACCGGCATGAAGTTGTAGCAGATCACTTTTACCCCGGCGGCCGCCAGGTTGCGGATACTTTGCTGATAATTAGCGATATAGCGATCGCGGCTCGGCAGGCCGATCTTGATGTCGTCGTGAATATTAACGCTCTCAATCACTTCAACTGTCAGTCCGGCTGCGTGCACCTGATCGACCAGCGCCTGGATCTTCTCCTGCGGCCAGGTTTCGCCCACCGGCACATCGTAAAGTGCGCCCACCACGCCGCGTACGCCCGGCACCTGGCGAATATATTCCAGCGAAACCTTGTCTTCCTTCGGCCCAAACCACCGCATTGTCAGCTGCATTATGTCATCCACCGTCATCGTGTCTGTATGATAACGGCTAAACTACCATACTAGAATTCATGAGGGCAGCATTGCGCGGCGATTAAGCCTTGATCCGCGTCACAGAACCGGTTTTATCCGCAGCGCAGTCGCTTATTGGGTGGTCACCAGCTCGGTGAAATACTGCTTGTACTTAAACAGTTCGAGATCCGAGCGCAGCCCCAGTTTGCGCAGCGCGGTCTGCTTCTGACCGCTGATGGTTTTGCGGCTGCGCGCGTATTTACCGGCGATCTGCGTAATGCTCAACCCGTCGAGATAACAGCGAATCACCTCGATTTCGCGCGGACTCAGCTCGCGCAGCAGCAGCGTGATGTCGTCGCCCGCCTGGCGCGGCGTCAGGTAGTCGTGCATCTCGCGATCGCTCTCCTGGAATTTATCCAGCTCCAGCATCATGTCCGGCGTCAGGAAGCGCTTGCCGCGACATATTTGATGAATGGCATCGATCAGCACCTCCTGATCGTGGCTTTTACCGACAAATCCCTGCACGCCGGCTTTCAGCAACAGCTGGACAATCGCCGGTTTCTCCACCGCGGACGACACCAGAATCTTCAGCTGCGGATAGTGCAGGCGCAGCTGTTTCACCATTTGCAGCCCGTCGAGCTGGTCTTCACCCAGCATGTAATCCAGCACCAGGATATCGAGCGGGTGGCGCTGCAGGAAGGCCATCAGCTGCTGGCGCTGGGCAAAAGCCCCGACCAGATCGAGCTGCGGCTCCTGCGCTAAGCGGTACTGCATGGCTTTACCAATCAGCGGATGATCGTCCAGCACGGCAATCTGCCAGATTGCGCTCTCTTTCATTACATCACCTCTTCAGGAATAGGTGTTTCCAGGGCACGCAGGAACAGCGCGTCCAGCTCGGCCACCGCCCCGGCGACCTCCGGCAGCAGCTGCTGTAATAGCGCACTATCTTGATGCTCCGCGGCCTGTTCGGCGGCGCGGCAGCGATGTTGTAAAGCCTCGGCGCGCAGCATTCGGGCACTGCCGAGTAGCTGATGCGCGGCGTGACGCGCCGAAGCAAAGTTGTGGGCGGCGACCGCCTGCGTCAGCTGGGCGAGATCGTAGCTGTTCTGCTGGCGCGCGGTGGTGACCAGATCGCGCCACGCCTGCGGATTATTCGCCGCCAGATTTTCCAGCGTCAGCAGGGTATCGTCGCGCGTCGGGTTCATCGGCGCGCCGGTGATCACCTGCAGCAGCTGCGCGCGCTCCAGCGGTTTAAACAAACAACCGTTCATGCCGGCGTCCTGCGCCAGCTGCGCCACGCGCTCCTCCGCCATGGCTGTCAGGCCGTAAACCGGCACCGCGCGTCGCACCAGACGTTTCTCTTCGGCGCGCAGCTGGCGGGTGAATTCGAAGCCGTCCATCTCCGGCATGTTGCAGTCGGTAATCACGCGATCGGGCTGATTCTCGCGCCACAGCGCCAGCGCGGCTGCACCGCTGTCGGCCACCAGCACATGATGCCCGGCGTAGCGCAGCTGCTGGGCCAGCAGCAGGCGGTTGGTGGCGTTGTCATCGACAATCAGAATGCGCAGCGCAGCCTGCTTAGCGGGCTCCACCGGCTGCGGCAGAACGGGTTGCTCATGCTCAATACGCGCCGCTTCCGCGCGGAAGCGCAGCATAAACACGCTGCCGTCACCCGGTTCGCTCTCGACGTGCAGCTCGGTGCCGAGCATTACCGCCAGCCGGCGGCAGATATTCAGGCCCAGACCGGTGCCGCTGGCGCGATTGCTGCCCTGACCGACCTGGATAAACGGTTCGAAGATCGCCTGCTGCTGCTCTTCTGACAGGCCAACTCCGCTGTCGCTCACCTCCAGCACATATTCCGGCAGCGCGCTATCTGCCTGATACAGTGCCACTTCCACTGCGCCCTGCGAGGTAAACTTGATGGCGTTGCTCACCAGATTGGAGAGGATTTGCTTCAGCGCTACCGGGTCAAACAGCACCTGATCCTGCGTCAGCTCCAGCACAATATTCAGCTCAAGGCCTTTATTCAGCGCCACCTGGCGGAACAGCGCTTCGCAATCACGCACCACTTCACTGAGCGACATCGGCTGCAGCTGCACGCTGAAATGCCCGGATTCGATTTTTGCCAGGTCGAGAATATCGCCCACCAGCGACAGCAGCGAACGTGACGACTCCCAGGCGACATCAATGTTTTTCTGCCGCTGCTGTTCATTACTCTGGCCGAGATGCTCGATTTCCAGCAGGCCAATCAGCGCCGCCAGCGGCGTGCGGATTTCATGACTCATGTGCGACAGGAAGGTGCTTTTCGCTTCGCTGGCGCGCACCGCGACTTCGTTGGCTTTACGCAGGTCGGCCATCAGCGCTTCGATATGCGCCAGCTGCTCGCTGATTTCACGCTCGTGCTCACGCTGTTTGGCCAGCGAGGCTTTCAGCAGATGGTTACGCCACAGGAAAAACAGCAGGCCCAGCCCGGCCACGGCGACGATGCGCAATATATAGCTGCGATAGCTTTGCCATGAGGTGCTGGTGGCGGGCGGCGTGTATTTGATCCAGCGCTCCATCAGCGACTGCATGGTCGGCTGCGGAATATCGGACAGCGCTTTGTTGAGAATCGACAGCAGCACCTGATCCTGGCCATTGACCGCCATCGCCATACGGAACATCGGCAGCGGCGCGACAAAGGCCACTTTGAAGCTGTCACTGAAATGGTTGTTGAGCAGGAACAGCGACGACTCGTACGGCACGATAAAGCCATCCAGCTGCTTATCCAGCAGCTGACCGAGTGAATCGATCGACACGCCGTTTTCGACAAAGTTGATGCCCGGCCAGCGTTCGCGTAAATCGTAGCGATAATAGGCGCGCTCATAGATGCCGATGCGCTTGCCCGCCATCTCATCAAAGCTTTTCCAGGTACTGTCTTTGCGCGTGACGACCACCCACGACGAGTAAATGTACGAACGGCTGTAGCGGATTTTGTCGTCCTGCTGCGCGGTGGCATCGCTGACGGCGATAATCGCATCGCGCTGGCGGTTGAGCGTATCGCGCATGTTGCTCAACCCCTGAATCGGGTTATAGCGGAAGCGAATGCCGGTGCGCTGTGAAATCATTTTCAGCAGGTCCACGCTCAGGCCGACCACGCGCTGCCGGTTATCAACGAAGGTAAACGGCGTGTGCGAGGGATCGTAGTTGACGGTGATTTCCCGGTGCTCTGCCAGCCACGCCGCCTCTTGTTCGCTCAGATCGAGGGGATAATTTTTCACCACCGACTGATAATCCAGGCTCCAGGCTTCGGCAATCTGTACCGCGTTGCGCAGCGGAATGTTTTTCAGGATTTCATTAATGGCGTTGATCAGCGGCAGATTGGCGTGGTTGCTGGCAAAGCGCGCGTCGACATCGTTGGTGTACGGCGTGCTGTGCGCTTCAATCACGTTCTGCAGGCCGCGATGCGAAAGAAAGCGCTGAGTGGCGCTGTTGCTCCAGAACAGGGTGTTTTCGCTAAACGCGGTGTCGGTGTAGGCCCACAGCGGCGGCGCGGCCGGCGCCAGCGTGGCGCGCGGATAGCGCTTGTGCAGCAGCGCTTTGAGTTCTGCATCACCGTAATAGAGCAGGCGATAGCGGCTATTTTTCAGCTCACTGTCGAAGGTCGCGTTACGTTTGCTGATTAATACGCTGCGCGCCAGTGAATACGGCAGGCTCAGCGCCAGCTGCGTATCCTGATTGGCGGCCAGCGTATAGTAAGGAATCAGATCGACTTCACCGTCGTTGAGCGCATCCACCAGCTCCAGCCGGGTTTTATACACCTTGATTTTCACCGGCAGATTTAACGCCTTCGCCACGATGGCCAGATAATCGGCCGAAAGTCCTTCGTAGGTATTGGCTTCAAACGACACGGAATAGGGCGGCAGCGGATTGTTCCACACGCCGACGCGCAGTACAGAGTGCTGTTTCAGCCACTGCTGGCTCTGCGGCGACAGCGTGACTTCCGGTGCTACCAGACCATAGCGCGGCGAGAAATTTAACGTGGTTGCACCCCAGGCAGACAGGCAAAAACCCAGTAACAGAAGGAGGCTGAGGATGCGTTTACTCACGGATGGTTTCACTCGCTGGACCGGTTGCGCGCGCTGCCACCATGACGGCGCTTCTTCTCTGACGGCACGTTGCGCGTCAGGCATCCTTCAACAGCGACTTAATACAAGTGGACTTAAATCGCGCTTAAGAAATTTCTTAAAAACAGGAGAGAAAATTCCTGGTGAAAGCCAGGTTTCGCCAGCACGCCGAAGCGAAGCGCGCTGCTATTTTTAGTAAGTGTAAGTTTTGTTTGCTGAAATTACCGCGTTGCTTCGCCATTCCTGCTGAACCCGGCACAATTTTCCGACGCTAATCGCCTTTTCATTTGTTTTATTTACAGAATCTATCGTGCAGGCAAAATAGCCCTTATTTTCTCTCCAGCGATCAACCATGTCCGAAGAAGCGCTGCGCCAACAGATTCAGAACCTGAAAAAGCACAATGCGCGCCTCAAGCGCCTGGCGCACGACGCGCGTAATAAGCTGAACGCGGCGCTGGACGGCACCGGCTTGTGCCTGTGGCAGCTGGATATTCCCAGCGGCAAGCTGGTGATTTTTAACCGGCGCTGGGGCGCGATGCTCGGCTTTCAGGCGAAAGAGACCAAAGCGCGCTTTGATGCCTGGCGCGAGTGCCTGCATCCGGAAGATGCCGATGAGGTGCTGCGCGCCTTTTACGATCATATTGAAGGACGCGCGCCCTATTACGAGGCGCTGCACCGTATGATCGGCAAGAACGGCAAAATCACCTGGGTGCTGGATCGCGGCCGCGTCAGCGAGTGGGACGAGCAGGGTAATCCGCTCAAAGTGACCGGCACCCATATCGACATGACCAAAGAGAAGAATTACGAAGCCCAGCTCTCCCTGCTGGCGCATCACGACCCGTTAACCGCGTTGCCCAACCGCCACGCGCTGCAGGCGCATTTTAGTCAGCTGCAACGCGCCGGGCCGCTGTGCGTGGCGTTTATCGACCTCGACAACTTCAAGCACGTCAATGACACGCTCGGCCATCGCAGCGGTGACGAGGTGCTGATTCAGCTCAGCCAGCGCATCCGCGATTTGCTGCCGTCAGAGGCCATCGTCGGGCGGCTTGGCGGCGATGAGTTCGTGCTGCTGCTGCCGTTTTTGATTGATTACCCCAAGGTGCGCATTCTGGCGCAGGCGGTGCTGGATGCGGCGCTGACGCCGTTTGATATCGACAATGGTCATGCGCGGATTGGTGCTTCGATCGGTATCGCCCCGGTACACCGGCGCGACAGCTTCGACGACGCGCTGACCCGGGCGGATGGCGCGATGTACCAGATCAAGAAGAACGGTAAGCAGGGCTTTGGCCTGGCAGGCAATATATCGATGGGGTGAGGGCCAGCGCCCGCACCCCTTGATCACTTAAAACGCAAAACAGGAACAGCCCAGCGCCCCCCAGAACGCGTTGTTGTCTGACACCGGCACCGATGACTGGCGCGCGACATCATGAGCGTGGCTGTGCACGCCGCAGGGGCCGCTGCACTGGTGTACCTGCGGCATCCGCGCGGCGCGGCCGCTGGTCTGTGGCGGGGCGCTGCGGTAGTGACCAGGCACGGTAACTACCGGCGACCACTCCGGCAACACCGGCACCGGCGGCGGTGCCAGCGGCGTGAAGCTGCCAGCGGCATACACCACATTGCCATCCACCAGCGTCAGCACCGACTCAATGCCTTTGATCTCCTCTTCCGGTACGCTGAAGAAATCTTTCGACAACAGCACCAGATCCGCCAGCTGGCCGACTTTGATCTCACCTTTGGCGCTCTGCTCGCTGGAGAACCAGGCGCTGCCTTTGGTCCACAGCATCAGTGCGGTTTCACGGTCGATGCGTGCGTTGTCATCGTACAGCTGCATCCCACCGACGGTACGGCCTGAAACCAGCCAGTACAGTGCGGTCCACGGGTTATAGCTGGCGACGCGGGTGGCATCGGTACCGAGGCCGACCGGCACGCCGGCCTCCAGCATGCGCGCCACCGGCGGCGTCTGCTTCGCGGCCTCTTTACCGTAGCGATCGACAAAGTATTCTCCCTGGAAAGCCATGCGATGCTGCACCGCCAGGCCGCCGCCGAGCGCTTTTATCCGCTCAATATTGGCTTCAGTGATGGTTTCCGCATGGTCAAAGAACCAGTGCAGGCCATTGAACGGAATGTCGCGATTCACCTTCTCAAACACATCCAGCATACGGCTGATTGATTCGTTATAGGTGGCGTGCAGGCGGAATGGCCAGCGATGCTCCACCAGGTGGCGCACCACGCGCTCCAGCTCATCTTCCATGCCGGGTGCCAGATCCGGGCGCGGTTCGAGGAAATCTTCGAAGTCCGCCGCCGAGAACACCAGCATTTCACCGGCACCGTTGTGGCGCAGGAAATTGGTGCCCTGGCCCGGCTTCAGCATATCGGTCCACTTCTCAAAGTCTTCCAGCTCGTGGCCGGGACGCTGGGTGAACAGGTTATAGGCGATGCGTACCGTCAGCTGCTTTTTCGCGTGCAGTTCGGCGATCACGTCGTAATCGTCCGGGTAATTCTGGAAGCCGCCGCCGGCGTCGATGGCGCTGGTCAGACCGAGGCGGTTCAGCTCGCGCATAAACTGACGCGTCGAGTTAACCTGCTGTTCCAGCGGCAGCTTTGGCCCTTTCGCCAGCGTGGCGTACAGCAGCATGGCGTTAGGACGGGCGATCAGCATGCCGGTCGGATTGCCATTGCTGTCGCGCTGGATTTCGCCGCCCGGCGGGTTGGGGGTCTCTTTGGTGTAGCCCACCACTTTCAGCGCGGCGCGATTGAGCAGCGCGCGGTCATACAGATGCAGAATGAAGACCGGCGTATCGGGCGCGGCGGCGTTGATTTCGTCCAGCGTCGGCATGCGGCGCTCAGCAAACTGGAACTCGCTCCAGCCCCCGACCACGCGCACCCACTGCGGTGACGGCGTACGCAGTGCCTGATCGCGCAGCATACGCAGCGCATCGGCTAGCGACGGCACGCCTTCCCAGCGCAGCTCAAGATTGTAGTTAAGGCCGCCGCGAATCAGATGCAGGTGGGAATCGTTCAGGCCGGGAATGCCAGTGTGCCCTTTGGCGTCGATGATTTGCGTGTCGCTGCCGGCAAAGCGCATGACGTCCGCTTCGCTACCTACGGCGAGGAACTTGCCGTCTTTGATGGCTACGGCGGTGGCCAGCGGGTTTGCGCGGTCGACGGTGTGAAACTTACCGTTGGTAAAAATCAGGGATGCGGTCGTCATTCTGTTCTCTCCGTTAAATTAAGCGTAGCGGCCCTCAGCCACCGTGTTAATGCGCGGTTAAAAATGCTTGCGCCGATGAGGAAAAAAATACGAAATGACAGCAGTTATTGATAACGGATTGTTTTTACGTTGTCGTTCAACTTTTTTTACGGAGGGTAGGGAATGCGTTTAAATCTGGAGGCGCTGCTGATTCTGGATGCGCTCGATCGTCATGGCACCTTTGCCGCTGCGGCCGCGCGACTGTTCAAAACCGCGTCGGCGTTGAGCTATACCGTGCAGAAGATGGAGAGCGATTTAAAAATCACGCTGCTCGACCGCTCCGGCCATCGCGCCACGTTCACGCCGACCGGCCGTCTGATGCTGGAAAAAGGGCGGACGCTGCTGCGTGCGGTGAACGAGCTGGAGCAGCAGGCGCGCTACGTGGAGAGCGGCTGGGAGAGTCTGCTGACCATCAGCGTGGATGCTTCGCTGCCGTTTAGCATCCTCACGCCGCTGATTGACGAATTTTATCAGCAGCACCCGCACACCCAGCTGCAGTTCCGTCAGGACGTGCTGGCCGGCTGCTGGGAAGCGCTGCACTACGGCGAAGCGGACATTGTCTTTGGCGCGGTCCAGGAACCCGCCACGCGCAAAGAGATTGTCTGCCAGCCGCTGGGCTGGCTGGAGTATGTGTTCGCTGTCGCTCCTGACCATCCGCTGGCGGCGGAGCCCGAACCGCTGCTGCGCGAACAGATTCGCCAGTATCGCGCGGTCACGGTGCATGATTCATCCCGCCACGGTGCCGGGATGGATTTACGCGTGCTGGATGAGCAGAAGACGCTGAGCGTGCATGATTTCCCGGCCAAACTGCAGGCGCATCTTGCCGGGCTCGGCTGTGGTTATCTGCCGCTTTACCTGGCGCGCCCGCACCTGGCGAGCGGTGCGCTGGTGGCGCGCCAGCTGGACAGCGAGTGCCGGCGCGATATCGCCTATCTGGCGTGGAATGAGAGCGCCTGCGGCAACGCGGCTATCTGGTGGCGCGAGCGCCTGCCGACGCTGCCCGGCCTGAGTGACATCTACGCGCCAGCCTGATCACAGCGCAATATGATGGCTGACCTGCGGGGGTTCATCACCCTGATGGAACTGCAGTACCGCCTGCTGTAACTCAGCATCGGCGCGCGAGACGCGCTGGTGCTGACGCAAATGCTCCTGCCATGACTCCACCATAAACCACTCCAGCAGCGCTCCGGCATCGTCGGTCTGCTCCATTAATCCCCACGCATAGGCACCGTCACGGCGTCGCGCCTGCGCCAGTTTGTGCATGGCGTGCTGGAAAGCGGCGCGATCGGCCTGGGGAACACGGTAGCGAATCTGGATCAGTACGGCGCCACGGCGGATATCCACCGCATCACTCACCACCGGTTCAGCCCAGTGCTGCGCCGGCTGCAGATCCGCTTCGCCCGCCGGCAGTGCCAGCCGTTTTGCCAGCAGCGCCGTGATGAGCAGCGCCGCGCCGGCCAGCATCAGCGTTGACGCCAGACCCATGTGCTGGGCGATCAGCCCCCAGGCCAGACTGCCACCCGCCAGCGTGCCGTTGAACACCATCAGATAGACCGCCAGCCCGCGACCGCGCACCCAGTCGGGCAGCACCGCCTGCGCCACGCCGTTGAGGGTCGTCAGCGCGATGATCCAGCCGGTGCCCAGGACCAGCATCAGCAGCAGCGCCAGCCACTGCGGCGGACTGAGCGCCAGCGCCACCATGACCAGCGCGCTGAGCACGGCGGAGAGCAGCATCAGTCCATCATGGCTCAGCCGGGCACGCAGGCGCGGCAGCAGCAGCGCGCCGGCAATAGCACCGGCACCGACGGCCCCGAGCAGCAAGCCGTAAAAGCCTGCGGTGCCGTGCAGCATGGTGCGCGCCACCAGCGGCAGCAGCGCCCAGATGGCACTGGCAAAGGCAAAATACAGCGCGGCACGCAACAGTACGCGGTGCAGTTCGCGGCTGGCCTTCACATAGCGCAGCCCGGCGCGGAAAGCACCAAAGAAGTGCTCATTCAGCGCGGTAGCGGCTTTCGCCGGACGTTTCCACCACAGCAGCGCGGCGATGACAAAAAAATAACTGGCGACATCGGCACCGTAAGCGGCCATAGCACCTAAACTTGCCAGCAGCAGGCCGCCGGTAGCCGGTCCAATCGCCCGGGCGATATTGATGCCCAGCGAGTTGAGCGCGACGGCATTTTTCAGCTCATGGCGGGGTACCAGCTCCGGCACGATGGCCTGCCATGCCGGACCGAACAGCGCCGCGCCGACGCCGCCGACAAAGGTCAGGCCGATCAGCCATTCAACGGTGAGCCAGTGGTTGTGCGACAGCAGCAGTAGCGTGCCGCTGACGCTGGCCATCAGCAGCTGCACCACAATCAGCAGGCGGCGGCGGTCAACAATATCCGACAGCACGCCGGCCGGCAGCGCCAGCAGGAACACTGGCAGGGTGGCGGCGGTTTGCATCAGCGCGACGGCGGTTGGGTTATCCGACAGTCCGGTAATCAGCCAGGCGCTGGCGACGTCACGGATAAAGCTACCGGTATTGCCGAGCACCGAAGCGGTCCAGATCACGGCGAAAAGCCCGTAGGCGAAAGGGGAAAACGCGCCGCTGCGCGCTGTTTGTGGATTTGGCTGGTTCATCAGGCTGTTCCTGTCAGTGTGCGATGAGAGCACGATACGAAGCTCGCCCGTCAGGAGATAGCGGAAAAAATCGGCCAACTTGTACAAGGATTTTTGACGGCAGGGCTTAGCAAAAATCTTTGCACAAGTTGTCAAAATCTCTGCTTTAGGTTTTTCCAGCATCCCGCGCTAGTTTGATTGCCAGACACAACATCACTGACTAACGGAGAAAAAACATGAGCACATTCAAGACTAAAGACGGCGTAAACCTGTACTTCAAAGACTGGGGCAAGGGGCAGCCGGTGCTGTTCAGCCACGGCTGGCCGCTGGATGCCGATATGTGGGACAGCCAGCTCAACTTTCTTGCCGAGCGCGGCTACCGCGTCATCGCGTTTGACCGCCGCGGCTTTGGTCGCTCCGATCAGCCGTGGGAAGGCTACGATTACGACACTTTTGCCGACGATATTCACGGCCTGATCGAGCACCTGCAGCTGGATGAGGTGACGCTGGTGGGCTTCTCGATGGGCGGCGGGGATGTGTCGCGCTACATCGGTCGTTATGGTACCGCGAAAGTGAAAGGACTGGTGCTGCTGGGCGCCGTCACCCCGATTTTTGGTAAAACCGACGATCACCCGGAAGGGGTGGAATCAGCGGTGTTTGACGGGATCAAAGCGGGCTTGCTGAAGGATCGTGCGCAGTTTATCAAAGAGTTCGCCACGCCGTTTTACGGCACCAACGCGGGCCAGACGGTTTCCGATGGGGTGCTGACGCAGACGCTGAACATTGCGCTGCTGGCGTCGCTAAAAGGTACACTGGATTGTGTGACCGCGTTCTCTGAGACGGATTTCCGTGCGGATATTGCCAAAGTGGATGTGCCGACGCTGGTGATCCACGGCAGTAACGACCAGGTGGTGCCGTTTGAAGCCACCGGCAAGCTGGTGCATGAGATGATTGCGGGTTCGCAGCTGAAAGTGTATGAGAACGGCCCGCACGGTTTTGCGGTGACGCATCAGGACCAGCTGAATGCGGATCTGCTGGCGTTTTTGCAGGGGAATTGAGGGGGAGTGCGTTTTTCCCCTCACCCTAACCCTCTCCCGCCCGCGGGAGAGGGGACCGATCGAGCGAGCAGTGGATTCTTTCGTTACATGTGGCAGCGTTTCCCTCTCCCGATGGGAGTGTACAGTCCGGGGACATCGTGAACACTTGTTCGGGGACATGGTAGACACTTACAACTAAGGCATAAGAACCCGTTTATGGAGTCGCTTATGCCCTGGGATGCGAGAGATACCATGTCATTACGTACTGAGTTTGTTCTGTTCGCCTCGCAAGACGGGGCGAACATCCGCGAGCTGTGCCGCCGCTACGGCATATCTCCCGCCACCGGCTACAAGTGGCTTCGCCGCTGGGATGAGGAAGGACCGTCCGGCCTTCAGGACCGCTCCCGCGCGCCCCGTCACTCACCCAACCGCTCATCTGACGACATCACTGAGCTGCTGCGTATGGCGCATGAGCTTCATCAGCACTGGGGGGCCCGCAAGATTAAGCGCTGGCTCGAAGACCGCGGGCACGGCATGCCGGCCTTCAGCACCGTCCACAACCTGATGGCCCGCCACGGCCTGCTGCCGGGCGCAGCGCCGGGCGTCCCGGCCACCGGCCGGTTTGAGCACGCGGCCCCGAACCGGCTCTGGCAGATGGATTTTAAGGGCCACTTTCCCTTTGGCGGCGGCCGCTGCCACCCGCTTACCCTGCTGGACGACCACTCCCGGTTCTCGCTGTGCCTGGTGCACTGCGCTGACGAACGGCGTGAGACGGTACAGGAGCAGCTGGTCAGCGTCTTTGAGCGCTACGGCCTGCCGGACCGGATGACGATGGACAACGGCTCGCCGTGGGGCGACACCACCGGCACCTGGACGGCAGTGGAGCTGTGGCTGATGCGCCACGGCATCCGGGTGGGACACTCGCGGCCGTATCATCCGCAGACGCAGGGCAAGCTGGAGCGCTTTCACCGCAGCCTGAAGGCGGAAGTGCTGCAGGGGAAGTGGTTCGCAGACAGCGGTGAGCTGCAGCGCGCCTTCGACCACTGGCGGACGGTCTACAATCTCGAGCGCCCGCATGAGGCGCTGGAGATGGCGGTGCCGGCGTCGCGCTATCAGCCCTCATCGCGGCAGTACAGCGGGCGAGTAGCGCCACCGGAATACGACGAGGGCGTGATGGTCAGGAAGGTGGATATCAGCGGGAAGCTGAGCGTAAAAGGACTCAGCCTGAAGGCGGGCAAGGCGTTCAGGGGAGAGCGTGTGGGGCTGAAGGAGACGGGGGAAGACGGTTATTACGAGGTGTGGTGGTACAGCACAAAAGTGGGGGTGATCGACCTGAAGAAAAAGTCGATCACCATGGGTAAAGGATGTTAAAAAGTGTTCACTATGTCCCCGAACACCTGTCTGCCATGTCCCCGGACTGTACACTGTACAGGGAGAGGGCCAGGGTGAGGGCATCAGGCCGCAGCATCCCGCATCAGACCGCAGTGTCCCGCGTCAGTCCGCCAGCAAATGCCCGTACATCGCCAGCAGGCGACGGGTGACGCCGTTGGTCCAGCCGAAGCCGTCCTGCAGTGGATACTCACCGCCGCCGCCCGGGCGGGCGCGATCGCCGCTGATATCGTACTTCTCTACCAGCTTGTGGTGCAGCGAATAGAAATTCTTCACCGTGGTCAGCCAGTTGACCGCAATCTCGGTTGCCAGCGTCTCTTCACCGTAGTTATTCAGTCCGACCACCGCCATCCACTGTAGCGGTGCCCAGCCGTTGGGTTTATCCCACTGCTCGCCGCTCTCCACCATGGAGGTGACAAGGCCGCCCTGCGTCAGCAGCAGCTGGCGCAGCGCCACCGCCTGCAGATGCGCCTGTTCGGGTGATGCCAGCCCCAGGAACAGCGGTACCACCGCCGCTGCGGTAAAGGCACCAAAGCGTTCACGACGCCAGTCGTAGTCGCGGTACACGCCTGCAGTGTTGTCCCACAGATAGCGATGGATCGCCTGCTTGCGCGCATCCGCTTTCTTCTGCCACGCCAGGCCGGTGAGTTCTTCGCCCTTCGCGTGCGCCAGCGTTGAGATCATCAGCTCCAGCTTGTAGAGAAACGCATTCAGATCCACCGGAATAAACTGGGTGGTGCGAATGCTGGCCAGACGCTGTGGATCGCGCAACCAGCGCGAAGAGTAATCCCAGCCGGAAGCGGCACCGGCGCGCAGATCGCGATAAACCTCGCTGGCCGGACGACGCGATTTGCTGGCGGTTTCCACATCTTCCATCCACGATTCATCGCGCGGCGTGTCGCGATCGTCCCAGTAGCGGTTGAGCAGCGAACCATCCGGCATACGCACCACGTGACGATAGGCCTGATGCGGCATCAGCTCGCCGGCTCCGTCCATCCAGAACTGATACTCTTTCATCAGCTGGTCAAGGTAGCGCTTCGCGCCGCGAATGCCGTCCTCTTCAAACAACTCGACCATCAGCGCGAACACCGGCGGCTGCGAGCGGCTGAGGTAATAGGTACGGTTGCCATTTGGCACGTGACCGTAGTTATCAATCAGCCAGGCGAAGTTATCCGCCATATGACGCAGCAGATCGTCGCGGCCCGCTTCGGCCAGTCCCAGCATGCTGAAGTAGGAGTCCCAGTAATACGTTTCACCAAAACGTCCGCCGGGCACCACGTAAGGCTTCGGCAGCGGCAGCAGCGACGAATGCGGTAAATGCTGCTGCGGCATTTTGGTTAACACTGGCCACAGATCGTCAATATGTTCCGTCAGGGTTTTATCCGGATTGGAAACATAAAAACTCTCATTGACCTGCGGTAAATAAAAATGCTCGTGGACAAATTTTTCCAGGTCGAACTCCGCCGAGCGTTTGCGGCGGCGATAGCGGATTAGAATATCCAGAGGATCGAATTTAGGCGCGCAGTCCGGAAACGTTTTACTGTCGGCAAAAATACGTGACGTCTGCACGTGCTCAAACAGCTCCAGATAGCGATCGGCAGGCGTCAGCGCATCAGGCGCAGGCAGGCCTTCGATCAGCTCGGGTTCCGGCTCCGAATCCTGCATACCTTCGCGGATAAACTCGTGAGGATCGTATTGATACCCCAGATCAGCATGGGCTTCGTGTTCTCCGAAAGCTTGACGTTGCTGGTGGTTAGTATTAATAGCGGCCTCCTGAAATTGCCTGGTTGCTCAAAGGACAAATTATAGATCTCTGACCCGATGAGACAACAATGCGAAATATCTATGAACGTAATAAATCTTGTCGATTGATCGGCTATTTAAGGCTTTTTTCAGCGAATACAACGCCCTATATTTCAGGAATTGAAAGCAGTGTTTCAGATGAAGCTTTAAATAAATGAGCAGAATTATCTGTAAATAAGAAAATCGTCAGTGATGACGGCAAAAAAGCGGGAAGAGGTTGATCATTTGATGGCAAACGAGACGGGGAAAAGAGGGCTTTTCGTCGCCCTCACCCCGGATTTCACCGCAGGTGAGGGCGCCATCAGCGCCTTACTTTGCCAGCATGGCCTTAATTACCGCGGCGAACGGTGTGGTCGGGCGGCCAATGAGTTTGCTGAGCGTGTGGCTGTCGTCGAACAGGGCACCCTGAGCGGCACCGGCGTCTGAATCCGCCAGCAGTTCGGCCAGCGGCGCGGGTAAACCGGCTCCGATCAGCGCCGCGCTGAATTCCGCAGGCGGCAGGTTAACGTACTCCACCTGTTCGCCGGACTGGCGGGCGATCTCCGCACTGAATTCTGCCAGCGTATAGCTGTCATCGCCGGCCAGTTCGTACACTTTGCCGGCCTGATCGTCACGGCTGATCACCTCTGCCGCCGCGGCAGCATAATCCTCGCGCGCCGCCGACGCGATGCGCCCGTTGCCCGCCGCGCCGATAAAGGCATGATGCGCTAACGCCGGTGCGATGCTGGCCGCATAGTTTTCGCTGTACCAGCCGTTACGCAGCAGGGCATAAGGGATGCCTGAAGCCTGCAGCAGCGCTTCGGTGGCGCGGTGTTCGACGCCCAGACCCAGCGGCGAGGTATCGGCATGCAGCAGACTGGTATACGCGATAAATGACACGCCTGCCGCTTTGGCGGCATCAATCACCGCCCGGTGCTGGGCTTCGCGCTGGCCCACTTCGCTGGAGGAGATCAGCAGCACTTTCTGCACGCCGGCAAAGGCGCCTTGCAGCGTCTGTGGCTGGTTGTAATCTGCGGTACGCAGCGCGACGCCGAGCGCCTGCAGGTCCTGCGCCTTTTCCGGTGAACGTACTACCGCGATGATCTCGCTGGCCGGTACTTTCTTCAGCAAGGCATTAATCACTAAACGGCCCAGTTGGCCAGTGGCTCCGGTAATCGCAATCATGGTGTTTTTCCTCAGGTTGAACTGGTATGGAAACAGCCTACGAGATAAACTAACTTTTAGTAAGTACTTACAGATTTGTTAGTTTGAGCGGAGTGATGTAAATGGCTGAAAACCTGAGTGATAAATTTTCCCGTGGTGAATTGCTCAATGTGAACTGCCCGTCACGTGAAGTGTTAAAACGGATTACCAGCCGCTGGAGTGTGCTGGTGTTACTGGCGCTGCGTGCTGAGACGCTGCGCTTCAGCGAACTGCGCCGCCGGATTGGTGGCATCAGTGAACGCATGCTGGCGCAGACGCTGCGCTACATGGAAGAGGATGGCTTCATTGAGCGTATCGCTTATGAAGTGGTGCCGCCGCACGTGGAGTACCGGCTGACGGCGCTGGGCCATGAGGTGGAAGGGCAGGTCATCGGCCTCGCCGACTGGCTGGAAAGCAATGTCCACCGCATCATTAAAGCGCCGCAGACAGCGTGAGTGCCGTCGCGGCGCGCCAGGCTCAGGCGTGCAAATATTTCCCAAACCAGCCGAGTGTGCGACCCCATGCCAGTTCGGCGGCAGCTTTGTCATAGCGTGGCGTTGAGTCGTTGTGAAAGCCGTGATTCACGCCGGGATAAATATACGCCTCATAGGTTTTGTGGCTGGCTTGCAGAGCGGCTTCATAGGCTGGCCAGCCTTCGTTGATGCCTTTATCCAGCGCGGCATAGTGCAGCAGCAGCGGCGCCTGAATGCGCGCCACATCTTCCGCTTTTGGCTGGCGGCCGTAGAACGGCACGGCGCAGGCCAGCTCAGGAAACGCCACTGCCGCCGCATTTGCTACGCCGCCGCCATAACAGAAGCCGGTGATGCCGACCTTGCCGTTCCCCTCGGGATGCTGCATCAGGAAATCGACCGCCGCGAAGAAATCGTTCATCAGTTTGGTCGGGTCGACTTTGGCCTGCATCGCACGGCCCTCTTCATCATTGCCCGGATAGCCGCCCTGCGAGCTTAAGCCATCCGGCGCCAGCGCGACATAGCCCGCTTTGGCGACCCGTCTCGCCACGTCTTCAATGTAAGGATTCAGGCCGCGATTCTCGTGTACCACCACCACGGCACCCAACTTGCCGCTGGCGTGAGTCGGGCGCACCCGATAAGCGCGTACCTCGCCATGTCCCTGGGGCGACGGGTAGTGAATGTATTCGGCGTTGATATCAGGATCGGTAAACGACACCTGCTCTGCCAGCGCATAATTGGGGCTCATGGCGCTGAGCAGGGTGGCTCCGGTCATGCCAGCGATGGTGAACTTCGCGGCCAGCGAGAGAAACTCGCGCTTGCTGATGCGACCGTGCGCATAGTAGTCATAAAGCTCAAGCAGTTCCTGGGGAAAATCCTGGGCGGTAAGACGGGTCATAACCTCTCCTTCGCTGATTAACCGGACTGTGCTGCTTTAACAAAGCACAGCCTGACGCCGCTGGCAAATGCCATGCCCCAGCGGGTTAATGCGCGATGGCTCACAGAATGTCACCGAAAGGCAGCAAATTAATTTCTTTTTGGTCTATAAAAATTATCTTTTAATTAACAAAGTTTCTTTCTGGCTACTGTGCAGGAAATTTTACAGCGTAACGTGACGGTGCGGTCCTGTGCCGTTTTGTCTTGCGCAGTAATTAACAGCTAAATTAGCCAGTTACCAGATTAACGCCTTTTTCTCTCGCTCTGCTTAATAACAAGATTGTCACAATAAATCACGGGCTTTAACCTTAACTTAGTGATTTTAAACAAGTAGTTTCTGGTGAAAACAATGATCGAAATCAAAAAATACTGTTATAGTTTTAGCCATTCCCACTGTTTCTTTTTGTTCTCGCCGCTTGCCTTACAATTGGCGTGAATCTCTTCCGACGTCACGAAATAATAATCTTGTGCGTCAAACTTGTTAATTATAAGTAAAAATTCGGTGCAATCTTGTGGCAAAGAGGTAAGCAATGTTTGGATTAGATGCCTTCCACCTGGCCAGGATTCAGTTCGCCTTTACTGTTTCCTTCCATATTATTTTCCCGGCCATCACCATCGGTCTCGCCAGTTTCCTGGCGGTGCTCGAAGGCATGTGGCTGAAAACCCGTAACGAGACCTATCGCGATCTCTACCACTTCTGGTCCAAAGTCTTTGCCGTTAACTTCGGTATGGGCGTGGTGTCCGGACTGGTGATGGCGTATCAGTTTGGTACCAACTGGAGTGGTTTCTCGCAGTTTGCCGGCAGTATTACCGGTCCGCTGCTGACGTATGAAGTGCTCACCGCCTTCTTCCTTGAAGCGGGCTTCCTCGGCGTGATGCTGTTTGGCTGGAACCGCGTTGGGCCGGGCCTGCACTTCTTTGCCACGTGCATGGTTGCGCTCGGCACCATCATCTCAACCTTCTGGATCCTCGCGTCCAACAGCTGGATGCATACCCCGCAGGGCTACATCATTGAGAATGGCATCGTGGTGCCGCAGGACTGGTTTAAGATTGTCTTCAACCCGTCGTTCCCGTACCGCCTGTTCCATATGTCGGTGGCGGCCTTCCTCGCCAGTGCCTTCTTTGTTGGCGCGTCTGGCGCGTGGCATCTGCTGCGCGGTAACGATAACCCGGCAATCCGCAAAATGTTCTCCATGGCACTGTGGATGGCACTGATCGTAGCGCCGATTCAGGCGATGATCGGCGATGCGCACGGCCTGAATACCCTTGAGCATCAGCCGGCAAAAATTGCAGCGATTGAAGGCCACTGGGAAAACCCGCCGGGAGAAGCGACGCCGCTGATTCTGTTCGGTATTCCGGATATGGATGAAGAACGCACCAAATATGCGCTGGAAGTGCCGTACCTCGGCAGCCTGATTTTGACCCACAGCCTGGACAAACAGGTCCCGGCGCTGAAGAGCTTCCCGAAAGAGGACCGTCCGAATTCGCTGGTGATCTTCTGGTCGTTCCGCGTCATGGTGGCGATGGGCCTGCTGATGATCACCCTCGGTGTGCTGAGCCTGTGGCTGCGCTACAAAAAGCGGCTGTATAACTCCCGGCCGTTCCTGTGGTTCGCCCTGCTGATGGGCCCATCCGGCCTGATCGCCATTCTTGCCGGCTGGTTTACCACGGAAATTGGTCGTCAGCCATGGGTGGTGTACGGCGTGCAGCGCACCATTGATGCGGTGTCGGCGCATGGTGATTTGCATATGAGCATCAGCCTGCTGGCCTTCATCCTCGTCTATTCGTCGGTGTTTGGTGTCGGCTACGTTTACATGATGCGCCTGATCAAGAAAGGTCCGCTGACCGGCGAGGGTAAAGATGTGCGCCACGGTGGTCCGGGGCAGGATAAAACACCTGCGCGTCCGCTTTCTGCGGCCCATGAGAGTCTGAACGAACCGCAGGAGGGTAAATAAATGATCGATTTCTCCATTATCTGGTTCGCCATTATCGTGTTCGCCACCCTGATGTATATCGTGATGGATGGCTTCGATCTTGGCATCGGTATCCTGTTCCCGTTCAACAAAGATGCAGTTGAGCGCGACATGATGGTGAATACCGTTGCGCCGGTCTGGGATGGCAACGAAACCTGGCTGGTGCTGGGCGGTGCCGGTCTGTACGGTGCGTTCCCGCTGGCCTATTCGGTGATTGCCGATGCGCTGGCTATTCCGCTCACCGCGATGCTGATTGGCCTGATTTTCCGTGGCGTGGCGTTTGAGTTCCGCTTTAAGGCCACGGAAGAACACCGCGCGTTCTGGGATAAATCATTTATCGCCGGTTCACTGCTGGCGACCTTCAGTCAGGGCGTTGCGGTCGGTGCGATTATCGACGGCTTCCCGGTGAAAGGGCGCGAGTTTGCCGGCTCGGCGCTGGACTGGCTGGCGCCGTTCCCGCTGTTCTGCGGCGTCGGTCTGGTGGTGGCGTACGCGCTGCTGGGCTGTACCTGGCTGATCATGAAAACCGAGCATGAACTGCACCGTAAGATGTCCGCGCTGGCGACGCCGCTGGTGATCGCGCTGCTGCTGATTGTCGGCATTATCAGCCTGTGGACGCCGTTCACCCACGATGCGATTGCGCACCGCTGGTTCAGCCGTCCTAACCTGTTCTGGTTCCTGCCGGTGCCGGTGCTGGTGCTGCTGTGTTCGTGGGGCATCGTGCGCGCCATTAAGCGTGAGGCGCACTACTCGCCGTTCCTGCTGACGCTGGCGCTGGTGTTTCTCGGCTTCTCCGGCCTTGGTATTAGCGTGTGGCCGCACATTATTCCGCCGTCGATCACCATCTGGGACGCCGCGTCACCGCCGCAGAGTCAGGCCTTTATGCTGGTCGGTAGCTTACTGATTATTCCGGTGATTCTGGGTTATACCTTCTGGAGTTACTACGTGTTCCGCGGAAAAATCAAAGCCGACGAAGGATACCACTGAGATGCAAACCGAGGTCAGCAATATGAGCAACCCCACTGAAACGAAAGCCCCCTGGTGGAAGCGCGTGCTGTGGTTAGTAATCATCTACGGCGCAAGCGTGCTGGCACTGGGCGTGGTGGCATCACTGTTTCGTATGATGATGACGGCAGCGGGCATGCGTTCGCACTGAGTGGTCGATGAGGGCAGGCACGCCTGCCCGGCATTATCGGTCGCCATAAATGGCGACCCTGCAAGGTGATGCACGATTTTCACAGGGTGCGCATTGATGCGCACCGATCATGTGTCGGCCCATCAGATTGACCAGCATTTGGTCGCCATTAATAGCGCCCCTGCGGATACGATTTACAGGGGGCGCATTAATGCGCACCGCTATGCGCAGGCAAATCACTGCTCAATGATGCGATGCCGTTAAGACGATAAAAGGTTAGTTACCTAAGCAATTAATGCTTTTCGCGTCTCGCTGTCTTTACTCTTCCTTACGTTATCCATACGATTTTGTTATATTTATGTGACGGATTACGCAAAAGCACCGCCTTTCCCAACCCATTCAATTAAAAAAATGCTCAGCCTGAATCTGAAAAAACAGTACATCAACGATCTGGTGGACTGGATCGAGGCCAATCTGACCGACGAGCTCAACATCGATCTGATTACCCTGAAATCCGGTTACTCCAAGTGGCACATGCAGCGCATGTTTAAAGAGATGACCGGCCAGACGCTGGCCTCGTACACGCGCAAACGTCGTCTGACGCTCTCTGCCATGGCGCTGCGCCTGACCAGCATGCCGCTTATCGATATCGCCGTGCGGTTTGGCTTTGATAATCAGCAAAACTTTACCCGGGTGTTTAAAAGCCACTTCGCCATGACGCCAGGCGCTTATCGCCGCATTCCTGAGATGCAGATGAAAGACTTCCACAGCCGCATCTCAACCCAGCGGCAGTGGGTGAGTGCGCGCCTGGCAGAGAAGCCGGAGCTGAAGCTGTGCGGAGAAGTGATTGAGTGGGAGTGCCGCTTCGGCGAATACATTGACCACCACAATCACGTGGTGGCGCAGCATACGCGTGATTTCATCGCCTTCGCCGGCCAGCATGTGCAGCGCGGCTGGCTGGGTTTCCAGTTCAGCCCGGGGGTTAACTCCAGCGATCAGCAGCATATCAGCCTGTTCCAGGCGCTGGAGAGCCAGTACGCCGACGTGCTGACCGGCAATGTACAGAACTGGACTGGTGAAAGCGGACTGTATGCGGAGATTGACTGGCACGGCGCGCCGGAAGAGATCAATGCGTTCACCGCAGAGGTGTACTACAACCATCTGCCTGCGCTCGGCGTGGCGCGGCGGCCGGGCAAGGACCTGATTAAGCTCGATCTCCGCTACAGCACGCCGGATCTGCTGCAGGGCACCTTTTACATTCCGGTCAAAGTCGGATAATGCATAAATCGTGCGGTAAACTGTGATAAACCGCACGATTTTATAAATTCCTGCGCCTGAGTGGCGTAAAATCCTTCACTGAAACCTGACTGACCGTGGAAAACACTGTTTGCCACCTCTCAGGCTGGATTATCACCTGCATGCCTGGTCCATTCCGGACCGTTATAGTGAAAAGACAAAAAATTATGCGACTTCTACCGTTGTTACTTTCAACAGCGCTTGTGGCGTTTTCCGCGCTGGCAAGTGCCCAGATGGCTGAGCCTTTCTCGCCGCCAGGCGGTCTGCATCCGCATCAGCCTCACTGCGCCCAGCATGAGATTGCCGGCGATAATGCGCTGCCACAGCAGCGTACGGATGACGTGACGCTGCTGACCTGCACTAACCACCAGGCCTGACGGCGCGCTACCTGCTTAGCGACCAGCGCCGTATTGCGTCCGTCCGCTTTCAGCCCCTCCCTCCGCTGCAATACGCCCGGCCTGGCAAATAACTCGAAAATCCCGAGCAATAAACGAGAAATAAGCTGCTTTTAACGAGGTGTTTCAGCGGCTAAACTTCTCCACCAAATGTCTCTGCTCAGGAGGAGTTGTGAACAAACCCCGTAGTATTCGAAGCTTGCTGAAAAGCTTTATCGAAAGTGACGCCAGCAACGGCATGGTGCTGATTCTGGCGGCGGTGGCGGCGATGGTGCTGGCCAATAATGCCGCCACCGCGCAGGGCTATCAAAACCTGCTGGCGGAGCCGGTACAGATTCGCTTCGGCGCGCTGGATATCAGCAAAAACCTGCTGCTGTGGATTAACGATGCGCTGATGGCGCTGTTCTTTCTGCTGATTGGCCTCGAAGTGAAGCGCGAACTGATCAGCGGCGAGCTGGCCAGCCGCGATCGCGCGATCTTTCCGGTGATTGCAGCGCTGGGCGGCATGGTTGCCCCGGCGCTCATTTTCCTGCTGTTCAATCATGATAACGAGGTAGCCCGCAACGGCTGGGCAATTCCCACGGCCACCGATATCGCCTTTGCGCTCGGCGTGCTGGCGCTGCTCGGCAGCCGGGTACCGGCGGCGCTGAAAGTGTTCCTGATGGCGCTGGCGATCATTGATGACCTCGGTGCCATCGTGATTATTGCGCTGTTCTATACCAGCGATCTGTCAGTGCTGTCGCTGAGCGTGGCGGGCGGCGCTATCGTGCTGCTGGCGATCCTCAATCGCTGCGGTGTGCGCAACATCGCAGTGTATATGCTGGTAGGCGTGGTGCTGTGGACCGCGGTGCTGAAGTCCGGCGTGCACGCCACGCTGGCGGGCGTCGTGGTGGGCTTCTTCGTACCGCTGGAGGAGAAAGAGGGTCACTCACCGGCTGAGCACCTGGCGCATGGCCTGATGCCGTGGGTCAACTGGCTGATCCTGCCGCTGTTCGCGTTCGCCAACGCCGGTATTTCACTCAGCGGCATCACCTTTGGCGATGTGCTGTCGCCGGAGCCGCTCGGCATCATCCTGGGTCTGCTGATTGGTAAACCGCTGGGCATTACGCTGTTCTGCTGGCTGGCGGTGAAGATGCGGCTGGCGGCGCTGCCAGGCAGTACCACTATTCGCGATATCATGGCAATCGGCGTGCTGTGCGGCATCGGCTTTACCATGTCGATTTTCATCAGCTCGCTGGCGTTTGACGCCGCGCATGAACAGCTGGTGACGTTCTCGAAACTGGGCATTCTTAGCGGTTCGCTGCTGTCGGCGGTGATTGGTTACACGCTGCTGCGCATCAAACTGCGCTAATAAGGGGAGGCGCAAGCCTCCTTTATCGTATGAATCAGCTCAATTTTAATCATCTCTATTACTTCTGGCAGGTGTGCAAAACCGGTTCGGTGGTGCGCGCCGCTGAAGTCTTGTGCCTGACGCCGCAAACCGTGACCGGCCAGATCAAGGCGCTGGAAGAGCAGCTGAATGGCGTGCTGTTTCGCCGTCAGGGGCGCGGCCTGGTGCCCACCGAGCTGGGGCAGCTGGTGTTCCGCTATGCCGATCGCATGTTTATGCTCAGCCAGGAAATGCTCGATATCGTTAACTACCGCAAGGAGTCGCATCTGCTGTTTGATGTTGGCGTGGCGGATGCGCTGTCAAAACAGCTGGTGAGCAAGGTGCTGGAAACGGTGGTGATGGCCGGCGAGAAAATTCAGCTGCGCTGCTTTGAATCAACGCATGAAATGCTGCTGGAGCAGCTCAGCCAGCATAAGCTGGATATGATCCTCTCCGACTGCCCGATAGATTCAACCCAGCAGGCCGGGCTGTTTTCGGTCAAGCTCGGCGAATGTCCGGTTAGCTTCTGGTGTAATGCGCCACTGCCTGAGCTGCCGTTTCCGGCCTGTCTGGAGCAGCGGCGCCTGCTGTTGCCCGGCCGGCGTTCGATGCTGGGGCGCAAGCTGCTGAACTGGATCCACAGCCAGGGGTTACAGGTTGAGATTCTCGGTGAATTTGATGATGCGGCGCTGATGAAGGCGTTTGGCGCGCAGAATAATGCGATCTTTGTCGCACCGACGCTGTACGGGGATGATGTCTATCGTGACGATAGCGTGCGCGAGATCGGCAGGCTGGAGACGGTGATGGAGGAGTATCACGTTATTTTTGCCGGGCGCATGATTCAGCATCCGGCGGTGCAGCGCATTTGCCATCGCGACTTCAGCGCGCTGTTCAGCCACGGATCGCAGGCATAAAAAAACCGGCGAAGCGCCGGTTCTTTTAACAAAGCGATAAACAGACGGCGATTAAGCCAGTTTGTTGATCTGAGCAGTCAGGTTTGCTTTATGACGTGCAGCTTTGTTTTTGTGGATCAGACCTTTAGCAGCCTGACGGTCCACGATTGGTTGCATTTCGTTGAATGCGTTCTGCGCAGCAGCTTTGTCGCCGGTTGCGATAGCCGCGTATACTTTCTTGATGAAAGTACGCATCATAGAACGATTGCTCGCGTTATGCTTGCGACGTTTCTCAGATGTTACGGCGCGTTTCTTAGCTGATTTGATATTAGCCAAGGTCCAACTCCCAAATGTGTTCTATATGGACAAATCAAAGGCCGAGGACTATGCCTTTTGCGCCTTCTTTTGTCAATGGATTTGTGCAATAAAGCGTCGTTTTAACCACGACACCCGCTTACGTAATTGATGGCGCAAGATTCTACCAGCAACACCGCGCTGAATACAGTATTTCGCAACAAAATTGTTGTGATGGGGCCGGAGCCGCCAGCCAGCGGGCGCCTGACGCTGAATCAGGCGCAGGAAAGGCACGCAGACGGGTTAACCTGAACGCTATTCAAGGGTATAATCCGCCGATTTCCACCGGTTTGAGTCAGCCATGAAGTTTATCCGCGGTATTTACAATCTGAAAGAGCAGCATCGCGGCTGCGTCCTGACCATTGGTAATTTTGACGGCGTGCATCGCGGCCACCAGGCGCTGATGGCGGAGTTAATTGCCGAAGGACGTAAACGCAACCTGCCGGTGGTGGTGATGCTGTTTGAGCCACAGCCGCTGGAGCTGTTTGCCGGCGACAAAGCGCCGGCGCGCCTGACGCGTCTGCGTGAAAAGCTCAAGTACCTCGCACTGGCAGGCGTTGACGCCGTGGTGTGCGTGCGCTTCGATCGCCGTTTTGCGGCACACTCAGCACAAAGCTTTATCAGCGAACTGCTGGTCGACAAGCTCAATGTGAAATTCCTCGCAGTGGGGGATGATTTCCGCTTTGGCGCTGGTCGCCAGGGGGATTTCCTGTTATTACAGAAAGCCGGTGCGGAGTATGGCTTTGAGGTCATCAGCACCCAGACCTATTGTGATGGCGGCAAACGTATCAGCAGTACGGCGGTACGTCAGGCGCTGGCGCAGGACGATTTTGCTCAGGCGCAGCAGCTGCTCGGTCATCCGTTCAGTATTTCTGGCCGCGTGGTGCACGGTGATGCACTGGGACGCACCATTGGTTTCCCGACCGCCAATCTCCCGCTTCGACGCACCGTGACGCCGGTAAAAGGTGTCTTTGCGGTTGAAGTGCTGGGGCTGGGCGAGCAGCCGATTCCCGGCGTGGCAAACATTGGTACGCGCCCGACGGTAAAAGGTCTGCGTCAGCAGCTTGAAGTTCACCTGCTCGACACACATATGAATCTTTATGGGCGCCACATTGAGGTGGTGCTGAAGCAGAAGATTCGCGACGAACAGCGTTTCGCTTCGCTGGACGCGCTGAAAGAACAAATTGCGAAAGATGTGGTGACGGCCCGCCAATTTTTTGGGCTAAAAACACCGGTTTAATGACCGAAATACGGAACCGAGAATCTGATGAGTGACTATAAATCTACCCTGAATTTGCCGGAAACGGGGTTCCCGATGCGTGGCGATCTGGCCAAACGCGAACCGGGAATGCTGCAACGTTGGTATGATGACAACCTGTACGGCATCATCCGCGCAGCCAAAAAAGGGAAAAAAACCTTTATCCTGCATGATGGCCCTCCGTATGCGAACGGCAGCATTCATATTGGTCACTCAGTTAACAAGATTCTGAAAGATATTATCGTTAAGTCGAAAGGCATGGCGGGCTTTGACTCGCCGTATGTTCCCGGCTGGGACTGCCACGGCTTACCGATTGAGCACAAAGTTGAGCAGATGATCGGCAAGCCAGGCGAGAAAGTCAGCGCGGCTGAATTTCGCGCAGCCTGCCGCAACTACGCGGCGGAGCAGGTTGAAGGCCAGAAGAAGGACTTCATCCGCCTTGGCGTGCTCGGTGACTGGGATCGTCCTTATCTGACCATGAATTTCCAGACCGAAGCCAACATCATTCGCGCGCTGGGCAAGATCATCGGTAATGGCCATCTGCACAAAGGCGCTAAGCCGGTGCACTGGTGCATGGACTGCCGTTCCGCGCTGGCGGAAGCGGAAGTGGAGTATTACGACAAAACCTCACCTTCTATCGACGTGATGTTTAACGCGCTGGACGCCGATGCGGTACGCGCGAAGTTTGGCGTTGCTGCGTCAGAAGGCCCGGTTTCACTGGTTATCTGGACCACCACGCCGTGGACCATGCCGGCAAACCGCGCCATCTCGCTGCATCCGGAGTTCGACTACCAGCTGGTACAGATTGCCGGCCGCAGCCTGATCCTCGCGAAAGATCTGGTGGAATCGGTGCTGAAACGCGCAGGCATCAGCGAGTGGCAGGTGCTGGGCGAATGCAAAGGCGCCGCGCTGGAGCTGCAGCTGTTCCAGCATCCGTTCCTTGAGCAGATCCAGTCGAAAGTGGTGCTGGGCGAGCACGTCACGCTGGACGCCGGTACCGGTGCGGTGCACACCGCGCCAGGCCACGGTCCGGATGACTATGTGATCGGCCAGAAATACGGCATCGAAACCGCTAACCCGGTCGGGCCGGACGGCGCGTATCTGCCGGGCACCTATCCAACCCTGGATGGCGTTAACGTATTTAAAGCCAACGACATGATCGTTGCGCTGCTGCAGGAGAAAGGTGCGCTGCTGCACGTGGAAAAACTGCTGCACAGCTATCCGCACTGCTGGCGTCATAAAACGCCAATCATCTTCCGGGCTACGCCGCAGTGGTTTATCAGCATGGATCAGAAAGGCCTGCGTGCGCAGTCGCTGAAAGAGATCAAAGGTGTGCAGTGGATCCCGGACTGGGGCCAGGCGCGTATCGAAGCGATGGTCGCTAACCGTCCGGATTGGTGCATCTCGCGTCAGCGCACCTGGGGCGTGCCGATGGCGCTGTTCGTCCATAAAGAGAGCGAGCAGCTGCACCCGGATACGCTGGAGCTGATGGAGAAAGTGGCGCAGCGTGTCGAGCAGGACGGTATTCAGGCGTGGTGGGATCTCGATCCGCGCGATCTGATGGGCGATGACGCCGATCACTACGTCAAAGTGCCGGATACCCTCGACGTCTGGTTTGACTCCGGATCGACCAGCTTCTCGGTGGTGGATGCGCGTCCGGAATTTGACGGGCACGCACCGGATATGTATCTGGAAGGCTCGGATCAGCATCGCGGCTGGTTCATGTCGTCGCTGATGATCTCCACGGCGATGAAAGGCAAAGCGCCTTACCGTCAGGTACTGACCCACGGCTTCACCGTCGACGGTCAGGGCCGCAAAATGTCGAAATCAATCGGCAACACCGTGGCACCGCAGGATGTGATGGACAAGCTGGGCGCGGATATTCTGCGTCTGTGGGTGGCCTCGACCGACTATTCCGGTGAGATGGCCGTATCCGACGAAATCCTGAAACGGGCCGCCGACAGCTATCGCCGTATCCGTAACACCGCGCGCTTCCTGTTGGCGAACCTTGCAGGCTTCAACCCGGCGACCGACTGCGTCAGCCCGGAAGAGATGGTAGTGGTGGATCGCTGGGCCGTAGGCCGTGCGCTGGCGGCACAGCAGGACATTGTGCAGTCGTACGAGAACTACGATTTCCACGAAGTGGTGCAGCGTCTGATGCACTTCTGCTCCATCGAGATGGGCTCGTTCTACCTCGACGTGATCAAAGATCGTCAGTACACCGCGAAGGGCGACAGCCTGGCGCGTCGCAGCTGCCAGACCGCGCTGTGGCATATCGCTGAAGCGCTGGTGCGCTGGATGGCGCCGATCATGTCGTTCACCGCGGATGAGATCTGGGGCTATCTGCCTGGCGAGCGTCCACAGTACGTGTTCACCGAAGAGTGGTATCAGGGCCTGTTTGGTCTGGCGCAGGATGAAGCGCTGAATGATGCTTACTGGGCAGAACTGCTGAAAGTGCGCGGTGAAGTGAATAAGGTGATCGAGCAGGCGCGCAGCGACAAGCGCATCGGCGGTGCACTCGAAGCCACCGTCACGCTGTACGCCGATCCGGAACTGGCGGCGAAGCTGCAGGCGCTGGGCGATGAGCTGCGTTTCGTGCTGCTGACCTCGGGCGCGACCGTGGCGGATTACGTGACGGCCAGCGACGAAGCGCAGCAGAGCGAGCTGTTAAAAGGTCTGAAAATCGCGCTGCATAAAGCAGAAGGCGAGAAATGTCCGCGCTGCTGGCATTACACTACTGACGTCGGCCAGAATCCGGAGCATGCTGCGGTGTGTGGACGTTGCTACACCAACGTAGCCGGAAACGGTGAAGTGCGGAAATTTGCCTGATGAGTAAACTGTGCTCAACCGGACTGCGCTGGGTATGGCTGGTGCTGGTGGTGATCGTGGTCGATTTTGCCAGCAAGCAGTGGGTCATGAACAACATGATGCTGCATGAAACTCAGCCGCTGATGCCGTTCCTGAACCTGTTCTACGCGCACAACTATGGCGCGGCGTTCAGCTTCCTGGCAGACAAAGGCGGCTGGCAGCGCTGGTTCTTTGCCGGTATCGCCATCGCCATTGTGGTGTCGCTGCTGGTGATGATGTACCGCAATCGCGCCAGCAATAAATTAACCAACATTGCCTACGCGCTGATTATTGGCGGGGCGCTGGGTAACCTGTTTGATCGTGCCTGGCACGGCTTTGTGGTCGACTTTATCGACTTCTATGTCGGTGACTGGCACTTCGCCACCTTTAACATTGCCGACTGCGGAATCTGCATTGGTGCGGCGCTGGTGGTGCTGGAGGGCTTTCTGAGCCCGAAAGGCAAACAGGTCACGAATAAATAAGGGTAACAGATGACAGACATCGTTCAGCGCGACAGCGCGCTGCTGGTGCATTTTACACTGAAGCTGGAGGATGGCTCGACGGCTGAATCCACGCGCGCCAACGGCAAGCCTGCGCTGTTCCGTCTGGGAGATGGCAGCCTGTCGGCGGCGCTGGAGCAGGAGCTGGTCGGACGTAAAGTGGGCGATCAGCACGCCTTTACGCTCGAGCCGGAAGACGCCTTTGGCGCTGCCAGCCCGGATCTGATCCAGTACTTCTCGCGCCGTGATTTCATCGACGCGGGCGAGCCGGAAGTCGGTGCCATCATGCTGTTCAGCGGCATGGGCGGCAGCGAGATGCCGGGCGTGATTCGTGAAATTTCCGGTGACTCGATTACCGTCGATTTCAACCATCCGCTGGCGGGTCAGCGCATTAAATTTGAGATTGAAGTGCTGGAGATCGATCCGGTGCTGGAGGCCAGCGATGCAAATCCTGTTAGCTAACCCACGCGGTTTCTGTGCAGGCGTCGACCGCGCTATCAGCATTGTCGAGCGGGCGCTGGAGATGTATGGCGCGCCAATTTACGTGCGCCATGAAGTGGTGCATAACCGCTACGTGGTCAGCAGTCTGCGCGAGCGCGGTGCGATCTTCATTGAAGAGATCAGTGAAGTTCCGGACAACGCCATCCTGATTTTCTCGGCACACGGCGTTTCCCAGGCCGTGCGGGCCGAAGCGAAAGCGCGCAGCCTCACCATGCTGTTTGACGCCACCTGTCCGCTGGTGACCAAGGTGCATATGGAAGTGGCGCGTGCCAGCCGTAAAGGCGTGGAAGCGATCCTCATCGGCCACGCCGGCCATCCGGAAGTGGAAGGCACCATGGGTCAGTACAGCAATCCGAACGGCGGCATGTATCTGGTGGAGTCGCCAGAGGATGTGTTTAAGCTGCAGGTAAAAGATGAAAACAACCTGTGCTTTATGACGCAGACCACGCTGTCGGTGGATGATACCTCGGACGTGATCGATGCGCTGCGTCAGCGCTTCCCGGCAATCATTGGACCGCGTAAGGATGATATCTGCTACGCCACCACCAACCGCCAGGAAGCGGTGCGCGTGCTGGCGCAGGATGCGGAGGTGGTTCTGGTGGTCGGCTCGAAAAACTCCTCCAACTCGAATCGTCTGGCGGAGCTGGCGCAGCGTGCCGGCAAGCTGGCGAAGCTGATTGATTCTGCGGATGATATTCAGGAAGAGTGGGTCAAAGGCGTGCAGTGTATCGGCGTTACCGCCGGCGCTTCGGCTCCGGATATTCTGGTGCAGCAGGTGATTCAGCGCCTGCGTGAGCTGGGCGGCGAAGCGGCGATTGAGCTGATTGGCCGTGAAGAGAATATCGTGTTTGAAGTGCCGAAAGAGCTGCGCGTCGACGTACGCAACGTGCAGTAAGCACTTCAATTTGCTGACAGAAACAGGCCGACAATGTTCGGCCTTTTCTTTATCCTTTATCACCTCAGCCGTGACTTCCAGCGGGCGGGATTGCTTTTACTGATAATCTATCGCGGCTGGCCTAAAATTCTTATTATCCCGTTATTATTGTGGCGTGACTGTTATCTGACCGTTAACCTGTTTACGCTTTGCATGCATAGTTTTGTATCAGGAATGAATAAATATGAGTGAAATCCGCATTGCTATTGTTGGTGCGCCGGGTCGCATGGGACGCAATCTGATTCAGGCCGCACAGCAGGCGGAAGGCGTGGTGTTAGGCGCGGCGCTGGCGCGCAGCGGTTCCTCGCTGCTGGGGGCGGATGCCGGTGAACTGGCGGGAATCGGCAAAACCGGCGTACGGGTGACCGACGATCTGCGGCAGGTGGTGAATGATTTCGATGTGCTGATCGATTTCACCCGTCCGGAAGGCACGCTGGAATATCTGGCGTTCTGCCGTCAGCATCAAAAAGCGATGGTGATTGGCACCACCGGTTTTGATGAAGCCGGTAAGGCAGCCATCCGTGAAGCAGCTGAAGAGATTGGCATCGTGTTTGCCGCTAACTTCAGCGTAGGCGTCAATCTGGTGCTTAACCTGTTACAGCAGGCGGCAAAAGTGATGGGCGACTATGCGGATATCGAGATTGTGGAAGCGCATCACCGCCACAAAGTGGATGCGCCATCAGGCACAGCGCTGGCGATGGGAGAGGCGATTGCCGACGCCATGCACTGGAAGCTGGATGAGCACGCGGTTTACGCGCGCGAAGGCCATACCGGCGAGCGCAAGGCGCAAACCATCGGCTTTGCCACCGTGCGCGCGGGCGATATTGTCGGTGAGCACACCGCGATGTTTGCGGATATCGGCGAGCGCGTAGAGATTACGCACAAGGCTTCCAGCCGCATGACCTTCGCCAATGGGGCCGTTAAAGCCGCCGCATGGTTGAAAGATAAAAAATCCGGCCTTTATGATATGCGTGATGTGCTGGATTTATCGATGTTGTGAGTGTTGTGAACCATCGTGATGTGGTTATTTCAATCGGTAAGATATTGATTGAACAGGGCAATGTTTTCATTGCCCTTTATTTTGTCTGTAAAATGGCAAGCTGAGTGTCATTTTTGTTTATGATGGTTATTTTTGTGATTTATCTGCACGTTTTTTCATGTTGAGTGGCTTTTTTTGACCATTTGGTCAAAAATTTACGCAGTCAGACGGTGTTTTGCCATTAATTGCGTCAGGCAACCGATTATTTATCGGAGATCTCTCACTATTTTGTCGCGTTGCTTCACTTTTAACATTCAGTGGCCCGAAATATACAAAAAAATAACCGCTCAGGGTAGACAATCACCAGGTCGATCATTAGAATGCGCGCAATTTGCCAAAAATCGAGCGGTCAGGCGGTTTTTGCATTGATTCAGCGCATCATTTTGAATTAATATGCAGATATTGTGACTGTTTATTCCCTGGAGGATGTTTTGATTAAGTCAGCGCTCTTGGTTCTGGAAGACGGAACCCAATTCCACGGTCGGGCCATCGGGGCAACGGGATCGGCAGTGGGGGAGGTCGTTTTCAATACGTCAATGACCGGTTATCAAGAAATCCTCACTGATCCTTCCTATTCCCGCCAGATCGTCACCCTCACTTATCCTCATATCGGCAACGTTGGTGCCAATGCCGCCGATGAAGAATCCAGTCAAATTCATGCTCAGGGCCTCGTCATCCGCGATCTGCCGCTGATTACCAGCAACTTCCGCAGCGAAGAGAGCCTGTCAGCCTATCTGCAGCGCAACAACATTGTCGGTATCGCCGATATCGATACGCGCAAACTGACGCGCCTGCTGCGTGAGAAAGGGGCGCTGAACGGCTGCATCATCGCCGGCGACAGTCCGGATGCGGCGCTGGCGCTGCAGAAAGCCCAGGCGTTCCCGGGCCTGAAAGGCATGGACCTGGCGAAAGAAGTGACCACGGCGGAAACCTACGCGTGGCAGCAGGGGAGCTGGGCGCTGAAAGGCGGCCTGCCCGAGCAGCAAAGCGCTGACGCGCTGCCGTTCCACGTGGTGGCTTATGACTACGGCGCCAAGCGCAACATTCTACGCATGCTGGTGGATCGCGGCTGTCGCCTGACGGTTGTCCCGGCGCAAACGCCGGCAGATGAAGTGCTGGCGCTGAATCCGGACGGGATTTTCCTGTCGAATGGCCCTGGCGACCCGGAGCCGTGCGACTACGCCATCAGTGCGATTCAGGCTTTCCTGAAGACCGACATTCCGGTGTTTGGTATCTGCCTTGGCCATCAGCTGCTGGCGCTGGCCAGCGGTGCGAAAACCGTGAAGATGAAGCTTGGCCATCACGGTGGCAACCATCCGGTGAAAGATCTCGATAACAACACCGTGATGATCACCGCGCAGAACCACGGTTTTGCCGTCGATGAAACCAACCTGCCGGCTAACCTGCGTGTGACCCATGTTTCCCTGTTTGACCAGACCGTACAGGGCATTCACCGCACCGACAAACCGGCGTTCAGCTTCCAGGGACATCCGGAAGCCAGCCCAGGCCCGCACGATGCGGCGCCGCTGTTCGATCACTTTATCGAACTGATCGAAGCTTACCGTTCTAACGCGAAGTAATCAGGAGCCCACGATGCCAAAACGTACTGACATAAAATCTATCCTGATCCTTGGCGCTGGCCCGATTGTGATTGGCCAGGCATGTGAATTCGACTATTCAGGTGCGCAGGCGTGTAAAGCGCTGCGTGAAGAGGGTTACCGCGTCATTCTGGTGAACTCCAACCCGGCCACCATCATGACTGACCCGGAAATGGCGGATGCGACCTACATCGAGCCTATCCACTGGGAAGTTGTGCGTAAAATCATTGAAAAAGAGCGCCCGGATGCGGTGCTGCCGACCATGGGTGGCCAGACCGCGCTGAACTGTGCGCTGGAGCTGGAGCGTCAGGGCGTGCTGGCCGAGTTTGGCGTGACCATGATTGGTGCCACCGCCGATGCGATTGATAAAGCCGAAGACCGTCGCCGCTTCGACGTGGCGATGAAGAGCATCGGCCTGGATACCGCACGTTCCGGTATCGCGCACACCATGGAAGAAGCGCTGGCGGTAGCGGAAGAGGTCGGTTTCCCGTGCATCATTCGTCCGTCATTTACCATGGGCGGCACCGGTGGCGGTATCGCTTACAACCGCGAAGAGTTTGAAGAGATTTGCGAGCGCGGCCTCGATCTGTCGCCAACCAATGAGCTGCTGATTGATGAGTCGCTGATTGGCTGGAAAGAGTACGAGATGGAAGTGGTGCGTGATAAAAACGACAACTGCATCATCGTCTGCTCGATCGAAAACTTTGACGCCATGGGGATTCACACCGGTGACTCCATCACCGTGGCGCCAGCCCAAACGCTGACGGACAAAGAGTATCAAATCATGCGTAACGCCTCGCTGGCGGTACTGCGTGAAATCGGTGTCGAAACCGGCGGTTCCAACGTCCAGTTCTCGGTGAACCCGAAAGATGGCCGCCTAATCGTCATTGAGATGAACCCGCGCGTGTCGCGCTCCTCAGCGCTGGCCTCGAAAGCGACCGGCTTCCCGATTGCCAAAGTCGCGGCCAAGCTGGCGGTGGGCTTTACCCTCGATGAACTGATGAACGACATCACCGGTGGCCGTACGCCGGCCTCGTTCGAGCCGTCCATCGACTACGTCGTCACCAAGATTCCCCGCTTCAACTTCGAGAAGTTTGCCGGTGCCAATGACCGCCTGACCACGCAGATGAAATCAGTCGGTGAAGTGATGGCGATTGGCCGCACGTTCCAGGAGTCGATGCAGAAAGCGCTGCGCGGTCTGGAAGTGGGCGCCAGCGGCTTCGACCCGAAAGTGGATCTGGATGATGGCGAAGCCCTGACCCGTATCCGCCGCGAGCTGAAAGATGCCGGTTCTGACCGCATCTGGTATATCGCTGATGCGTTCCGTGCCGGCATGTCGGTCGATGGCGTGTTCAACCTGACCAACGTTGACCGCTGGTTCCTGGTGCAGATTGAAGAGCTGGTGCGCCTGGAAGAGCAGGTGGCGCGCGAAGGTGTCAACTCGCTGAGCGCGGATTTCCTGCGTGCGCTGAAGCGTAAAGGCTTTGCCGATGTGCGTCTGGCAACGCTGGCGGGCGTGGCGGAGAGTGAAATCCGCAAGCTGCGTCATCAGTTCAACCTGCATCCGGTTTACAAGCGCGTGGATACCTGTGCGGCAGAGTTCGCCACGGACACCGCCTACATGTACTCCACCTATGAAGAAGAGTGCGAAGCCAATCCTAATCAGGATCGCGACAAGATCATGATTCTGGGCGGCGGGCCAAACCGTATCGGTCAGGGCATTGAGTTCGATTACTGCTGCGTGCATGCGGCGCTGGCGCTGCGTGAAGACGGTTACGAAACCATCATGGTCAACTGTAACCCGGAAACCGTGTCAACCGATTACGACACCTCAGACCGTCTCTACTTTGAGCCGGTAACGCTGGAAGACGTGCTGGAGATCGTGCGCATCGAGCAGCCAAAAGGCGTTATCGTGCAGTACGGTGGCCAGACGCCGCTGAAGCTGGCGCGCGCGCTGGAAGCGGCTGGCGTCCCGGTGATTGGTACCAGTCCGGATGCCATTGACCGCGCGGAAGACCGTGAGCGTTTCCAGCAGGCGGTGGATCGCCTGAAGCTGAAACAGCCAGCTAACGCCACGGTGGCGACGCTGGAACAGGCGGTAGAGAAAGCCGCAGGGATTGGCTATCCGCTGGTGGTGCGTCCTTCTTATGTGCTGGGCGGCCGGGCGATGGAAATCGTCTATGACGAAGTGGATCTTAAGCGCTACTTCCAGACTGCGGTGTCCGTGTCCAACGATGCGCCAGTGCTGCTGGATCGCTTCCTCGATGACGCGGTGGAAGTGGACGTCGATGCGATTTGCGACGGCGAACGCGTGCTGATTGGCGGCATCATGGAACACATTGAGCAGGCGGGCGTGCACTCCGGTGACTCGGCCTGTTCGCTGCCGGCGTACACCCTGAGCACTGAGATTCAGAACGTGATGCGCCAGCAGGTGGAAAAGCTGGCGTTCGAACTCAACGTACGTGGTCTGATGAACGTGCAGTTTGCGGTCAAGGACAACGAAGTTTACCTGATTGAGGTCAACCCACGTGCCGCGCGTACCGTGCCGTTTGTCTCCAAAGCCACCGGCGTGCCGCTGGCGAAAGTGGCTGCGCGCGTGATGGCTGGCAAAACCCTGGCTGAACAGGGCGTGACCGAAGAGGTGATTCCGCCGTACTACTCGGTGAAAGAAGTGGTGCTGCCGTTCAACAAATTCCCGGGCGTGGACCCGATTCTTGGTCCGGAAATGCGTTCGACCGGTGAAGTGATGGGCGTGGGCCGCACCTTCGCGGAAGCATTCAGCAAAGCTATGCTCGGCGCGCAGAGCAATATGAAGAAGCAGGGGCGTGCGCTGCTGTCGGTGCGTGAAGGCGACAAGAAACGTATTGTTGACCTGGCCGCGAAGCTGCAGAAGTTTGGCTTCGAGCTGGATGCGACGCACGGTACCGCCGTGGTGCTGGGTGAAGCCGGCATCAATCCGCGCCTGGTGAACAAGGTGCACGAAGGGCGTCCGCACATTCAGGATCGCCTGAAGAACGGTGAGTACACCTACATCGTCAACACCACCGCAGGACGTCAGGCGATTGAGGATTCGAAACTGATTCGCCGCAGCGCGCTGCAGTACAAAGTGCATTACGACACCACGCTGAACGGTGGTTTTGCTACCGCGATGGCGCTGAATGCGGATCCGACCGAAAAAGTGATTTCGGTGCAGGAAATGCACGCGCAGATCAAAGGCTAAACTGCCTGCTCTGTGACTAAACGGCCCCGCGCGGGCCGTTTTTTTTTTGCTGTTTTGCCTGTGCTGCATAAGGTTATACGTTACAAATCTATTGATTTGACATAATTTTTATCAGTTGATGCGAAACCAGTTACATTCAGGCGTATCCGCACAAAATTATAAATACCTCTCCGCTAAGCGCACCGTACTATTCCGCTGCTCAATCATAGAGCGCTCACCTTTACGGGATATAAAAATGAAAATGCGTGCTTTCACTCTCAGCGCAGTGGCTGCGTTACTTGTTGCTGCACCTCTCGCCAGTCAGGCGGAAATCACCCTGCTGAAGCAGGATCCGCAGGCCGGCGATCCGCTTAGCCGTCTTGATTTCAAAGTGGGCGGCAGTGTTCGTCCGCAGTATCTGCATCAGAACGGGGTTAACGATAAATCGTATAAGCGTAACGGCTACGACGGCGGTTCACGTTTCCGCTTCAGCGCCAACTACTACCTGTTTGACGATGTCAGCTGGGTGGGTTACTACGAGCTGGGCGTTAACTTCCCGGCCTGGTGGGGCTGGGATAACCACTATGCGGACGGTGCCCATAACACCACGCGTCGCCAGCTGTATACCGGTTTCAAAAGCGCATCGCTGGGCGAGCTCTATTTTGGCCAGCAGAACAGCGTTTATTACGATGTCGTCGGCGCTAAAACCGATATCTGGGACTACGATATGCTGGCCCAGGCACCGGGTAACGGCATCAACGGTGACTACGACGGATCTTACCGCTCGCGCAAGATGCTGAAGTATAAAAACACCTTTGGCGATGCGGATGTCTATGCCGCTTATCTGTTTGAAGATGACGATTATCTGCCGGGCAACGGCCTGCGCTACAAGCGTAAGGGCGGCGGTTCGCTGGGTGTGAACTATCACATCACCAAAGATCTGGCGTGGGGCACCGCGTGGAACTACACCCGCGCAGATATCCGCAATCCGGGCAATGGTGACAGCAAGCGTTACGACCAGAATATCTACGGCACCGCGCTGAGCTGGACGCCGGACAACTGGACGCTGTCCGCCGGTGCGGGCTGGTATGAGAACTTCTCGCCAACTAAACTCAACACCGTTAACAACTACTTCGCGGATGATGCGTGGGGCGTTGAATACTTCGCCGGTTATAAATTCCCGATCGGCCAGTATGCTGTGAAGAGCATCCAGCCGTACTTCATGGGCGATCGCCTGGAGTTCGTCAATGGACGTAACTACAAGCGTATCGATAACGGCGTGGGCGTCAGCGCGCAGCTCGACTACGGTTTCCGCGTCGACTACGAGTACGTGATCACCTCCAGTACCGATAAATCACTGGGCAACGTTAATCTGGTGCGCCTGCGCTACGATTTCTGATGCGTAAATCAACGGCTCCTGCGGGAGCCGTTTTTTTGGGGCGGACACAGTGCGCTTTTCTTTACACAGCGCGCGGGCAGCGTGGAGCATCACCCTGAGTTGTAGCGCCTTCACCGCGAATTCTGGCGGCTCTTTCCGCTAACGGCCGCAAAGCCGGAGTAAAACTCTGTCGCTCAGACAAAACGCCGAGCCAAGCGGGCTTTACGTAAATAGCACGGTCGTCCTATCGACGAAAGTTTCACCTTTACGTATCATTGCGCCAATTTTTTTCCTGTAGGTCTTTTAACATGATTAGTTTGATCGCGGCACTGGCAGCAGATCGTATTATTGGCATGGAAAACGCCATGCCATGGCACCTGCCTGCCGACCTCGCGTGGTTCAAGCGCAACACGCTGAACAAACCGGTGATTATGGGCCGCCTGACCTTTGAATCGATTGGTCGCCCGTTACCGGGACGTCTGAACATTGTGGTCAGCAGCCAGCCCGGCAACCATGACGGCGTGACCTGGGTGACGTCGCCGGAAGAGGCGATTGCCGCAGCGGGTGAGGCAGAAGAGATCATGGTGATTGGCGGTGGCCGGATTTATGCGCAGATGCTGGCGCGCGCCGATCGTCTCTATCTGACGCATATCGATGCGGAAGTGGAAGGCGACACCCAGTTCCCGGATTACGAGCCGGACGAGTGGCAGTCGACGTTCAGTGAGTTCCACGATGCCGATGCGCAGAATTCGCACAGTTACTGCTTTGAGATTCTGGATCGCCGCCGTTGATTGTGGCCAGGTGCGTATGAATGCGCACCTTACAACGACAGGGATCAATCGCTGTTTATACATTCCAGGTGCGCATAAATGCGCACCCTACAATGGCAGGGATCAATTGCTGTTTATGATGCGATAAAATTGTGCGATATCAGGCTGATGGCTGCCTCGGTACAGATTGTCGCTGTAGGGTCGCCATTTATGGTGACCAAAAAAAAGCCCCGCTAACATCGCGGGGCTTTTTGTTTACTGCATATCGCTCAGGGGGGAGGGCGCATTCACCGCGCTTTCCGCCATGGCCTGGTCACGGTTCGAGACCTGGGTGTAATACTGGCCGCTCTCCCAGTGCAGCAGGGTCAGCGTTCCGCCCCAGCAGCAGCCGGTGTCGAGCCCGATCACATGCTCTGGCGTGCCTTTTCCTTCCAGCGAAGCCCAGTGACCAAAGATTTGCGTATAATCGCTGCTGATTTTGCCGGGCACCTGGAACCACGGTTTCAGCGGCGGCGGCGCTGAGGCGGGTGCCTCTTTGCAAATCATGTCGAGCTGACCATTGGGGAAACAGAAGCGCATGCGCGTCAGCGCATTGGTGCTGAAACGCAGGCGCGCCAGTCCGCTCAGCTCCGGTGTCCAGTTGTTCGGCATGTCGCCATACATGGCATCGAGAAACAGCGGATAGCTGTCGCTGGACAAGACCGCCTCAACTTCGCGCGCGCACTGCTGTGCCGTCTCCAGATCCCACTGCGGCGTAATGCCAGCATGCGCCATCAGCAGCTTTTTCTCTTCATCCACCTGCAGCAGCGGCTGGCGACGCAGCCAGTTAATCAGCTCGTCGGCATCGTCCGCTTCCAGCAGGGGAGTCAGGCGATCCTTGGGCTTGTTACGACTGATCCCGGCATACACTGCCAGCAAATGCAGGTCATGGTTGCCCAGCACTATGCGCACACAGTCTCCGAGCGACTTGACGTAGCGCAGTACCTCAAGCGAACCCGGACCGCGCGCCACCAGGTCGCCGGTCAGCCATAGCTCGTCCTGCTGCGCATCAAAATTGACCTGCGCCAGCAGCGCACGTAATTCGTCATAACAGCCGTGAATATCGCCAATCAGGTATGTACTCATTAAGTCAGTCCGATGAAAACGCGCCGCCCGGACTGGCCGGGCGGAGGAGGAATTAGTGAATGTGGGTTTGCACCGCGAGGCGGAACACCGGAATCTCCACGTGGAAGGTCTCGCCCTCTTCGTCGATCATCACATAGTGTCCCTGCATGGTGCCCATCGGCGTTTCCAGAACCGCACCGCTGGTGTACTGAAACTCATTGCCGGGCGCGATATGCGGCTGCTCACCGACCACGCCTTCACCCTGCACTTCGGTCTCGCGCCCGTTGCCATTGGTGATTAGCCAGTAGCGGCTGCGCAGCTGCACGCTGTTGCGCCCGAGGTTACGGATGGTGATGGTGTAGGCAAACACGTAGCGATCCTCATCGGGAGAGGATTGCGATTCCACATACTGACTCAGTACCTGAACACAAACGCGGGCCAGTTCACTCATGCACTCAGTTCTCCGCAGATTCAGCCTGATGATTGCCCAGCCAGTTTGCCAGCTGGCAATACTGCGCCACGGTGACATTTTCTGCCCGCAGCGAGGCGTCGATGTTGAGTTCATCCAGCGCACCGGCCGTGAACAGGTGTCCCAGGCTGTTACGCAGGGTTTTGCGTCGCTGACCAAACGCTTCGGTGGTGATACGGCTCAGTAAACGCACATCGCTGACCGGATACGGTGGCTGGGTAAAGGGCACCAGACGCACTACCGCCGAATCCACTTTCGGTGGCGGGGTGAACGATTGTGGTGGCACTTCCAGCACCGGAATCACCTGACAATAATATTGCGCCATCACGCTGAGACGCCCGTAAGCTTTGCTGCCCGGGCCGGCTACCAGACGGTTAACCACCTCTTTCTGCAGCATGAAGTGCATATCTTTAATCGAACCAGTATAGCTGAAAAGGTGGAACATCAGCGGCGTCGAGATGTTGTAAGGCAGGTTGCCAAACACGCGCAGCGGCTGACCCTGCTCCTTTGACAGCGCGGAGAAGTCGAAGGTCATCGCATCCTGCTGATAAATCGTCAGCTTAGGACCGAGGAACGGGTGCGTCTGCAAACGCGCGGCAAGGTCGCGGTCCAGCTCGACGACAGTCAGCGCATCAAGACGCTCGCCCACCGGCTCGGTTAACGCACCCAGCCCTGGGCCAATCTCCACCATGGCTTCACCCTTTTGCGGATGAATAGCGGAGACGATGCTGTCGATAATGTACTGATCGTTCAGGAAGTTCTGCCCGAAACGTTTACGGGCGTAGTGCCCCTGATGGACGCGATTATTCATTACTGCTCTTGATCATAGTGATGGCGAGGTTAAGCGCCGTAATAAAGCTGCCCGGCTCTGCGCTGCCCAGACCGGCGAGTTCCAGCGCGGTGCCGTGGTCAACAGAGGTACGGATAAATGGCAGGCCGAGGGTGATATTCACCGCGCGACCAAATCCCTGGAATTTTAGCACCGGCAGGCCCTGGTCGTGATACATCGCCAGCACTGCATCAGCGTGCTGCAGATATTTCGGCTGAAACAGCGTATCCGCCGGTAACGGACCGGTGAGCTGCAGGCCCTGCTGGCGCAGTTCGTCGAGCGCCGGGATGATGGTATCGATCTCTTCCCGGCCCATATGACCGCTTTCGCCAGCATGCGGGTTGAGCCCGCAGACAAAGATATGCGGCTGCGGAATGCCAAACTTTTGCTGCAAATCCTGATGCAGGATGGTGATGACTTCATGCAGGCTGTCACGGGTGATGGCGTTCGCGACATCTTTCAGCGGCAGATGCGTGGTGGCCAGCGCCACGCGCAACGCTTCGGTCGCCAGCATCATCACCACGCGATCGCCACCGGCGCGCTCAGCAAAGAACTCAGTGTGGCCGGTGAAGGGGATGCCGGCGTCATTGATCACGCCTTTGTGCACCGGACCGGTTACCAGCGCGGCAAACTCGCCGCTGAGGCAGCCGTCGCAGGCGCGGGCCAGCGTCTCCAGTACGTAATGACCGTTGGCGACCGTCAGTTCGCCGGCGGTCACCGGCTGCGCCGTCGCGATGGGCAGCAGCGTCAGCGTACCGGCCTGCTGCGGCTGCGGTGCCACGCCGGGCTGATAGTCACGCAGCGTCAGCGGCAAACCCAGTTGAGCCGCGCGCTGGCGCAGCACGTCGCCGTCTGCGCACACCACCAGCTCAACCGGCCAGTCACGCTGAGCCAGCGCAACGGCGAGATCGGGACCAATCCCGGCGGGTTCGCCGGGCGTGATCGCCACACGATAATTACTGACCATTGCCATCCAGAATCTTCACGTAAGCACTGGCGCGCTGTTCCTGCATCCAGGTTTGCGCTTCTTCGGCAAACTTACGGTTGAACAGCAGACGGTAAGCGCGCTCTTTCTGCGCGGCATCGGTTTTATCCACCTGACGGGTATCCAGCAGCTGAATCAGGTGCCAGCCGAAGGAGGAGTGCACCGGCGCGCTGACCTGGCCTTTCTGCAGCTTCAGCAGCGCATCACGGAACGCCGGATCGTAGATTTCCGGTGACGCCCAGCCGAGGTCGCCGCCCTGGTTCGCTGAACCCGGATCGTCGGAGAACTGTTTCGCGGCAGCGGCGAAGGTGGTTTTGCCACTCTTGATGTCTGCGGCGATCTGTTCAATCTTCTGACGTGCCTGATCGTCGGTAAGGATCGGTGACGGCTTCAGCAGAATGTGGCGGGCATGCACTTCGGTGACCGAAATGTTTTTGCTCTCGCCGCGCAGGTCGTTCACTTTCAGGATATGGAAGCCAACGCCGGAGCGGATTGGGCCGACGATGTCGCCTTTCTTCGCGCTGCTCAGCGCCTGCGAGAACAGCGTTGGCAGCTCTTCAATTTTGCCCCAGCCCATGTTGCCGCCTTTCAGCGCCTGCGGATCGGCAGAGTAGGTCACGGCCAGTTTACCGAAATCGGCACCACCTTTCAGTTCACCCACCAGCTGACGCGCCAGCGCTTCCTGGTCGTCAACCTGCTGCTGAGTTGGATTTTCCGGCAGCGGCAGCAGAATCTGACTGATGTTAAGTTCGGTGCCCTGGGTATTCTGCGAGCCAATCTGCTTAGCCAGCGTATCCACTTCCTGCGGCAGAATGGTGACGCGACGACGCACTTCATTGTTACGCACTTCAGAGATCAGCATCTCTTTGCGGATCTGCGCGCGATAATCGTTGTAGTTCATCCCGTCATAGGCCAGACGGCTGCGCAGCTGATCAACGCTCATGCGGTTCTGCGCGGCGATGTTCTGAATCGCCTGATCCAGTTGCTGATCGCTCACCTGCAGACCGGCTTTTTCGCCCATCTGCAGAATGATGGCGTCCATGACCTGGCGTTCAAGGATCTGATGACGCAGGGTTTTGTCATCCGGCAGCTGCTGACCAGCCTGCTGCGCCTGTGACTTCACCGTGCGCAGCATGTTGTCTACGTCACTTTCCAGCACCACGCCGTTGTTCACGACTGCGGCAACTTTATCGACCATCTGTGGGGCTGCGAACGCAGTGTTAGCGGTAATCGCCACACCAAGAATCAGCATTCTCCAGTTCTTCATACTTTATCCATTGTTGTTTCCGCACTGCGGGATAGCCTGTCAAATATCACAACATCAGAAAGCGCGCTGATAAGGGATGATGCCCTGACGCAGCATTTCATTGGTGCCTAAGCCATAGTTAGAACTCAGACCACGCAGCTCAATGTTGAATGAGATTTGGTTGTCATACTTGCTGTCGTTGTTTTCCCAACCGTTGATCTTGCGTTCGTAACCCAGACGAATGGCGTAGCAGCAGGAGCTGTACTGCAGACCGACTAGCTGCTCGGCCGGACGGCTGTTACGGGTGTCATAGTAGTAACCCCCCACCAGCGACCAGGCATCGGCAATCGGCCAGCTGGCCGTGGCGCCCACCTGCGAGATACCGTTTTTGTAGATCGGGTTAGTGACATAGCTGGGGTTATTCAACGCCTGCGCCACATACTCCGGGCTGCTGTAGCGGTAGCTCAGCTGCACCATACGGTCGGCATCACGACGATATTCCACAATGGCATTGCCCTGGGAAACGTTGTCCAGCCGCGTATCGTATTGCAGGCCACCGCGTACGCCCCAGCGATCGCTGACTTTCCAGTAAGTATCACCCGCCCACACCAGGCTACCGGTATCATCTTCTTTATTCGTCTGGTTTACGCCGGTACGAGACGGGGTAAACGAGTAGATTTGACCCACGGAAACGTTAAAACGTTCAACCAGATCGTTATCATAAATACGCGTGGTCACGCCGGTCGCCACTTCGTTAGACGAAGCGATACGATCGAGGCCGCTGTAGGTGCGATCGCGGAACAGGCCGGTGTAGTCGGTCTGCAGCAGCGTGGAGTCGTACGGATAGATGTTGCTCTGGTTGCGGTACGGGATATACAGGTACTGCACGCGCGGTTCCAGCGTCTGGGTGTAGCCTTCGGCCCAGTCCATATTGCGGTCAAATACCAGGCGACCATCTACCTTGAACTGTGGCAGGGTGCGGTTGACCGACTCTTTCAGCTGATTGGTGCGGGTGGTATCGATATTTTCGTTGTAGTAATTAACGTTATCCTGCTGGTAATGCGTCGCCAGCAGCTTTGCCTCGGTATCCAGGCTGGCCCAGCCGTTGGACAGCGGCAGGTTGAGCGTTGGCTCGATGTGCAAACGCGTCGCTTCCGGCATTCGGTTACTGACGTTAGTGAACTTCACGGCCTGCGCATAGATGCGACCGTCAAACGGCCCGATATCGTTCTGGTACAGATTGACATCCAGCTGCGGCATCGCCCGGTACACGTTCTGGCTGCTGGTATTACCAAACACCTGGAAGTCTTTGCTGGACAGCGTCGCATCCCAGTTGGTGTCAGCGTAGCCTACGCTGAATTTCTGCGTGGCGTAGCCGTCAGTCGAGCTGTAGTACTTCGAATCAAGATCGTTGAAGTAATAAGGATCGCTGACTTTGGTGTAGTCGGCGTTGAAGCGCCAGTGCTGATCGTAGACGCCGGAGTGACGCCAGTAGAACAGCCAGCGGTCGTCGTTGCTGTCGTTCTGCACCGACGGTCGCGCGGCTTTATCTTTGTTGTACTGATTGTCAGACGGCAGATAGTCCAGCTCTAACAGGCCGGCACCAAACTGCGTCAGGTAGCGGAACTCGTTCTGCAACTGCAGACCGCGCTTGCTCATGTAGTGCGGCGTAATAGTGGCATCGGCCTGAGGCGCGATGTTCCAGTAGTACGGCAGCATGAATTCGAAGCCGTTGTTGCTGCCGTATTTCGCGTTGGGGATCAGGAAGCCGGAGCGGCGGCGGTCGCCAATCGGCAACTGCAAATACGGGCTGTAAAACACCGGCACGTTGCCGAGCTTGAAGCGCGCATTCCAGATCTCCGCCACTTCTTCTTCACGGTCCTGAATCACTTCCGAACCGACCACGCTCCAGCTATTGGAACCCGGCAGACAGGAGGTAAAGCTGCCATTTTCCAGAATGGTATAGCGGTTATTACCGCGCAGTTTCATCTGGTCAGCATCACCGCGACCCTGACGGCCGACCATCTGATAATTACCGTTCCACACGTTGGTGTCTTTGGTGTTCAGATTGGACCAGGCTTTCGGACCTTTCAGGATGACCTGGTTGTCGTCATAGTGCACATTACCCAGCGCATCGACGGTACGCACCGGCGTCGTTTGTCCGTCCTGCTGACGCTGATGCAACTGCATCTCGTCGGCAACCAGACGGCTGTTCCCCTGCTGCACATCAACATTACCGGTGAACACCGCGTCGTTCGGATAGTTCCCTTTTGCTGAGTCAGAGTTGATGGTTACCGGCAGCGAATTCGCGTCGCCACTGACCAGCGGACGGTTGTAGCTCGGCACGCCCAGCATACACTGCGACATCAGATCGTCGGCCAGTGCATGCTGACTATAAAGCGCTGCACCAATCATGGTAGCCAGCAGGGTAGGTATACGTTTTTTCATACGCGGTTTCGATAATTCCATGAAAACTGGCATCATGCCGACAATCCGGACAGAGACTAACGTACCGCCCGGCGTTGCGCCAGTGTTAATCCTGCTCTGCCTGCGTTGCCGTTAGGCGCGGAGATAAATGACAGGTATGATAATGCAATTTTCAGCCGCAAGCATGGCGAATTGAGGAGTTTATGCGCTACTGGGGAAAAGTTATTGGTCTGGCTCTCGGCTTACTTTCCGGAGCAGGCTTTTGGGGCATCGTACTGGGTCTGATCATTGGTCATCTGTTTGACAAAGTGCGCAGCGTAAAAGGACAGGGCTACTTCGCCAATAATCAGGCGCGTCAGACGCTGTTCTTCAGCACCACGTTCCAGGTGATGGGCCATCTGACCAAGTCAAAAGGGCGCGTCACCGAAGCGGATATCCAGATTGCTTCTTTATTTATGGATCGTATGCAGCTGCATGGCGAGGCGCGTACTGCGGCGCAGCGTGCGTTCCGTGAAGGTAAGCAGAGCGAATATCCGTTACGTAACAAGCTGCGCGAGCTGCGCAGCGCCTGCTTTGGCCGTTTCGACCTGATTCGGATGTTTCTGGAAATTCAAATCCAGGCGGCGTTTGCTGATGGTTCGCTGCATCCCAACGAGCGTCAGGTGCTGTACGTCATCGCGGAAGAGCTGGGGATTTCCCGCGCGCAGTTCGATCAGTTTCTGCGCATGATGGAGGGCGGTCAGCAGTTTGGTGGCGGTTCGTCGTATGGCGGCGGCGCTTATCAGCAGGCGAAACGTGGCCCGACGCTGGAAGATGCCTGCAGCGTGCTGGGGGTGAAAAGCAGCGACGACAGCACCACCATCAAGCGCGCCTACCGCAAGCTGATGGCCGAGCACCATCCGGATAAGCTGGTGGCGAAAGGTCTGCCGCCGGAGATGATGGAGATGGCGAAGCAGAAAGCGCAGGAGATTCAGGCCGCGTACGACCTGATTCGCAAAGAGAAGGGCTTTAAATAAGGGGCGGCGGCCCCTTAAAAATCGGCCGGCTGGCGAAACGTCATGCTGTTGCCAAACGCCGGATGGGTAATGGTCAGCGATTCGGCGTGCAGCTGCAGGCGTGGCGCCATGGCTAACGCTTCGGGATGGGCATAGAAGCGATCGCCGAGAATCGGATGCCCCAGCGCCAGCAGATGCACGCGCAGCTGGTGGGAACGGCCGGTGATCGGCTTCAGCTGCACCCGCGCGCTGTTATCGGCGTCATACGCCAGCACCTGATACTCCGTCTGCGCCGGCTTACCCAGCTCCACACTCACCATCTGCTTCGGCCGGTTAGGCCAGTCGCAAATCAGCGGCAGATCGATCATGCCCTGTTCCGCTGCCGGATGTCCCCAGACGCGCGCCACGTACTGCTTCGCGGGCTCGCGCTCGCGAAACTGCCGCTTCAGCTCGCGCTCGGCCGCCTTGGTCAGCGCCACCACAATCACACCGCTGGTGGCCATATCGAGTCGGTGCACCGACTCCGCCTGCGGAAAGTCACGCTGGATGCGCGTCATCACGCTGTCCTTGTGCTCCTCAAGGCGGCCGGGCACCGACAGCAAACCGCTCGGCTTGTTAACCACCATGATGTGCTCGTCCTGATACAGAATATGCAGCCAGGGGTCGAGCGGCGGATTGTAGGGTTCCATCAGCATGATTCAGCGCGGCCTCAGCGATTATTGATGTGTCACAACGATCAGACGCAGCGCATCCAGCCGCCAGCCGGCCTCGCCGAGGCTGGCCAGCACCTGCTCGCGGTTGCTCTCCAGCGCATCAACCTCATCATCACGGATGTTGGGGTTGACCGCTTTCAGCGCTTCGAGGCGCGACAGCTCGGCGCTCAGTTTCTCATCGGCTTCAGCTTTGGCCGCCGCAATCAGCGCCTGCGCTTCCGGCACGATGACTTTTTCCGCCTGCGTCAGGATGTGATGCACATCCTGCTGCACCGCGTTCACCAGCTTGCTGCCGGTATGGCGATTGACTGCGTTGAGCTGACGGTTAAAGCTTTCGAACTCCACCTTGCCGGCGAGGTTATTTCCGGCGCGATCCATCAGCAGGCGGACCGGCGTGGGCGGCAAGAAGCGGGTAAGTTGCAGGTGCTTCGGCGCCTGTGCTTCGACCACATAGATCATCTCTACCAGCAGCGTGCCTACCGGCAGCGCCTTGTTCTTCAGCAGCGACAGCGCACAGCTGCCGGTATCGCCGGAGAGAATAAGGTCGAGGCCGTTGCGAATCAGCGGATGTTCCCAGGTAATGAACTGGGTATCTTCGCGTGACAGCGCCTGGTTACGGTTAAAGGTTACGGTGCAGCCATCTTCCGGCAGACCGGGGAAATCCGGCACCAGCATGTGGTCAGACGGCGTCAGGACGATCAGGTTATCGCTGCGATCTTCCTGGTTGATCCCGACGATATCAAACAGGTTGAGCGCAAAGTTCACCAGCTCGGTGTCGTTATCCTGCTCGCCGATGGCATCGGCCAGCGCCTGTGCCGCTTCGCCGCCGTTCGAGTTCAGCTCCAGCAGACGGTCGCGCCCCTGCTCCAGCTGCGCCTTCAGGGTGTCATGCTGTTTGCGGCTCTGGGCGATAAAGTCGTCCAGCCCCTGCGGGTTGTCCGGCGCGGCCAGATACTCAATCAGCTGCGGGTAGGCGCTGTCGTAGATGGTGCGGCCGGTCGGACAGGTGTGCTCAAACGCGTCCAGCCCTTCGTGGTACCAGCGCAGCAGCACCGCCTGGGCGGTTTTCTCCAGCCACGGCACCAGAATCTGGATGTCATGCAGCTGGCCGATACGATCGAGACGGCCGATACGCTGCTCGAGCAGATCCGGGTTAAACGGTAAATCGAACATCACCAGCCGGCTGGCGAACTGGAAGTTACGCCCTTCCGAGCCGATCTCCGAACACAGCAGCACCTGGGCGCCATCTTCCTGCGAAGCGAAGAAGGCGGCCGCGCGGTCGCGTTCGATAATCGATAGCCCTTCATGGAACACCGCGGCGCGGATGCCTTCGCGCTCGCGCAGCACCTGCTCCAGCTGCAGCGCAGTGGCCGCTTTGGCGCAAATCACCAGCACTTTCTCTTTACGGTTGCTGGTGAGGTAGCCCATCAGCCACTCAACGCGCGGGTCGAAGTTCCACCAGGTGCCGCTGTCGCCTTCAAATTCCTGATAAATCTGCTCGGGATACAGCATGTCGCGCGCGCGCTCTTCCGCCGTTTTGCGCGCCGCCATGATGCCGGAGACTTTAATCGCCGTCTGATACTGCGCTGGCAGCGGCAGGCGAATCTGATGCAGTTCGCGTTTCGGGAAGCCCTTCACGCCGTTACGCGTGTTACGGAACAGCACGCGGCTGGTGCCGTGGCGATCCATCAGCATCGAAATCAGCTCTTTACGCGCGTCGTCTTTGCCGTCGCGCTCGCTGTTCGCCACCTGCAGCAGCGGCTCGATGTCCTGCTCGCCGACCAGATCGTTGATCAGGTTCATCTCGTCTTTGCTGATGGCGTGATCGGCCAGCAGCGTACTGACGGCGTCAGCCACCGGGCGGTAGTGCTGCTGCTCGGCCACGAACTGCGCGAAATCGTGGAAACGATTCGGGTCCAGCAGACGCAGACGGGCAAAGTGGCTCTCCATGCCGAGCTGTTCCGGCGTCGCGGTCAGCAGCAGCACGCCGGCGGTCTTTTCCGCCAGCTGTTCGATAACCTGATATTCGCGGCTCGGCGCGGCTTCGCTCCACGCCAGATGGTGCGCTTCGTCGACCACCAGCAGATCCCAGTCAGCTTCGGCCAGCAGCTCCAGCCGCTGTTTGTTGCGGCGGACAAAATCCAGCGAGCAGATAATCAGCTGCTCGGTATCAAACGGATTGTCGCTGTCGTGCTGCGCTTCGGTGTAGCGATCGTCGTCGAACAGGGCAAAGCGCAGGTTGAAGCGGCGCAGCATTTCCACCAGCCACTGGTGCTGCAGGGTTTCCGGCACCACGATCAGCACGCGCTCGGCGCGTCCGGCCAGCAGCTGCTGCTGGATAATCATCCCGGCTTCAATGGTTTTACCGAGGCCGACTTCATCGGCCAGCAGCACGCGCGGCGCATGACGGCGACCGACGTCATGTGCGATGTGCAGCTGGTGCGGAATCAGGTTGGTGCGCATACCGCGCAGGCCGCTAATCGGCAGGCGATACTGTTCGCTCTGGTATTTGCGTGCGCGGAAGCGCAGGGCGAAGCGATCCATGCGATCCAGCTGGCCGGCAAACAGGCGATCCTGTGGCTTGCTGAACACCAGTTTGCTGTCGAGCATCACTTCGCGCAGCACCACGTTGCTTTCGTCGGTATCAAGACGCGTGCCGATGTAAGTCACTAAATCGTTTTCGTTGCGGACTTCATCAACCTGCATCTGCCAGCCTTCGTGGCTGGTGACGGTATCACCCGGATTAAAAATCACGCGGGTGACCGGAGAATCATTACGGGCATAGAGGCGGTTTTCGCCGGTGGCGGGAAACATCAGTGTGACCATGCGCGTATCCAGCGCCACGACTGTCCCCAGTCCCAGCTCACTTTCCGTATCACTAATCCAGCGTTGACCCAGTGTAAAAACCATATATTTTTTGCTCGATTCTCTAAAAGATAGAAAGACGTTCGCCTGCTCTCAGACAATACCCCACCGCCAGACAGTTATCTGGTCAGCTGGTGCACGCGGTGAGAATCAGGAAGGGCGCTATGGTACTGGATGGCAGGGCATTCGTCACCTGTCAAAAAAGCCCCAGTTGCCCGGTGATCAGTGTAGCAAAGTCATCACCGACAAACGGTAAAATCCCTTCGGCGATCGGCTGCAGCTGCTTGCTGACGTAGTGATCGTAATCCAGCGGCGTGCTGCGCGCTTCCAGCGGCTCCGGCCCGGCGGTGGCCATGACGTAGCGGATCGATCCGCCGTTCTGATACTGCAGCGGACGCTGCAGTTTACGGTTATGTTCATCGGCGAGGCGCGCGGCACGCACGTGGGGCGGCACGTTGCGTTCGTAATCTTTCAGCGGCCGGCGCAGGCGCTTTTTATACACCAGCAGCTCGTCCAGTTCGCCGGCCAGCAGCTGTGCTACGGTGTCGCGAATGTAATCCTGCCAGGGTTCACCGCGGAAGATGCGGCCATACAGCGTCTGCTGGAACTGCTGCGCCAGCGGCGTCCAGTCGGTGCGCACCGATTCCAGCCCCTTAAACACCAGCCGCTCGTCACCGTCGCGGCGAATCAGTCCGGCGTAGCGCTTTTTACTGCCCTGTTCGGCGCCGCGAATGGTTGGCATCAGGAAGCGGCTGAAATGGGTTTCGTACTCCAGCTCCAGCGCGCTGTCGAGACCGTAAGTCTGCTGCAGATGCTGTTGCCACCAGCGATTCACGTGCCCGGCCAGCCGCTGGCCGATCGCGGCGGCATCGGCTTCGCTGTGGGCGCTTTTCAGCCAGACAAAAGTAGAATCGGTGTCACCGTAAATCACGTCAAAACCTTCGGCTTCAATCAGCTCACGCGTTTGCTGCATGATGGCGTGACCGCGCAGGGTGATCGACGAGGCGAGGCGCGGATCGAAAAAGCGACAGGCGCTGGTGCCAAGTACGCCATAAAAAGCGTTCATGATGATCTTCAGCGCCTGCGACAGCGGCTGGTTGCCGTCACGTTTGGCGGCCTCGCGCCCCTGCCAGATCTGCCCGACAATCGCCGGTAAACAGTGGGTGCGGCGCGAAAAGCGCGCGTGGCGAAAACCGGGAACCGAATCGGCGTCATCCGGATGCGCCAGGCCTTCGACCAGCCCGACCGGATCGATCAGAAAGGTGCGGATGATCGACGGATAGAGGCTTTTATAATCCAGCACCAGCACCGAATCATACAGTCCGGGGCGCGAATCCATCACGTAGCCGCCAGGGCTGGCTTCCGGTGCCACTTCGCCGAGATTGGGCGCGACAAAGCCGGCGCGGTGCATTCGCGGAATATACAGGTGGCTGAACGCCGCCACCGATCCGCCGTGGCGATCCACTGCCAGGCCATTGACGGTGGCGCGCTCCAGCAAAAACGGCATGATGGCGGTGTGCTGGAAAATACGCGTAACCAGCTCGCAATCCTTCAGGTTGTAGGTGGCCAGCGCCGGTTTGTCGTGGGCAAAGCGCCAGTTGATCTCTTCCATGCGCTGCCACGGATTGTTGATGGCTTTGCCTTCGCCCAGCAGCTCGCGCGACACCGCTTCCAGGCTGAATGAGGCGAAGTCCCAGAACGCCGATTTCAGCGCCTCGATACCGTCAATCACCAGCCGGCCGCTGGCCTGAGCGAAGAACACGCCGGGCTTAAAGCCGTGCTCGCGCCACTCCAGCGGCTGCTGCTGACGGCCAAGACGCAGCGGAATACCGTAGCGGTCGGCATGTTTTTGCAGCACGCGCAGGTCGAACTGCACCACGTTCCAGCCGATGATGACATCGGGATCGTGACGGGCGAACCAGGCGTTAAGCTGCTCCAGCAGCTGTGGCCGGCTGTCGAGGTAAATCAGCTCAAAATCCAGCTGGCTGGCATCACCGTTCGGCGGGCCGAGCATATACACCTGGCGCTGGCCGCAGCCCTCCAGCCCGATGCAGTACAGCTCGCCGTGCTCGGTGGTTTCGATGTCGAGCGACACCCATTTCAGCTGCGGACGGTAATCGGGATGCGGCTTGAGGCGCGCGTTGACGAGGCTGTCGCCGCGCGGCTCGCCGCTGAACCACACCGGTGCCGTGATAAAGCGCTCCATCAGGTAGCGTTCCGGCGGGCGGATATCTGCTTCATACACCGCAATGCCGTTTTCACGCAGGCGTTTTTCGATGCTTTGCAGCTGTCGGTGGCTGCGGCAATAGAGTCCCAGCACCGGTCGGCGCCGGAAATCTTTCAGATCCAGTGGTTGCAGGCGCGTATGGCGCTCGTCGCGAATCAGCGCTTCGGTTTGCGCCTGGAACTCCCGGGGAATAAACGCCACTGACTCCTGCGCAGGCAGCACCAGGCGCTGCGGGCCCTGGTCGGTGGCCAGCCACAGCACTACTTCGCTGCCGGTCGGGGTATCCCGCCAGTGGCGAGTCAGCAAAAATCCTGCGCGCGGTTCGGTCACGTTAACTCCGGAGAATGAATTCATTTCAGTATATCATGGATGTTTATACAGTGTACTGCCGGTGGTGCCGTCGTCCGCGCGGCGCGGGCGTGCGGCAGCGCGGGGAATTGCTTGACGCTGTGGGGCTGTCTCAGGACAATCCAGCCTCTATATTCCGCAGAGGATAGTTATGGAAGCCTGGATCCAACACCTGTTTACGCAATCGCTGGAGTACGCGCTGATTGCCGTGGCGCTGGTGACCTTTCTTGAGTCGCTGGCGTTTGTCGGCCTGCTGCTGCCGGGAACGGTCCTGATGGCCAGCCTCGGCGCGCTGGTGGGCAGCGGACAAATCGGGCTCTATCCGGCGTGGGCCGCCGGGCTGGCCGGCTGTCTGATTGGCGACTGGGTGTCGTACGGCATTGGCTGGAAATTCCAGGGACCGCTGCACCGCTGGAAATACCTGCAAAAATACAAAGGGCTGCTGGATAAAACCGAGCACGCGCTGCATCAGCACAGCATGTTTACCATCCTCGTGGGGCGCTTTGTCGGACCGACGCGTCCACTGATTCCGCTGGCGGCCGGCATGCTGGAGCTGCCGGTGCGTAAATTCCTGCCGCCGAACATTATCGGCTGCATCCTGTGGCCGCCGGCCTACCTGATGCCGGGCATTCTGGCGGGCGTGGCGATCGACGTGCCGCAGGCGGCGCAGGGCGACAGCTTCAAATGGCTGCTGCTGGCGGTGGCGCTGCTGCTGTGGATCGGCGGCTGGCTGCTGTGGCGCTGGTGGCGCAGCGGCAAAAGCGTCGACTGGGCTACGCCTTATCTGCCGCAGGCGCGGCTGCGCTGGCTGGCACCGCTGATGGCGCTCATCGGCGCGGGTGCCTTTATTGCGCTGTTGTTCCACCCGATGATGCCGATTTTCCTGCAGCTACTGTGGAAAGTGTTCTTCGCTTAACACGGCTGGACGCCAAGGATGGCGGCCGCCGGGCTCTCGCCGCGCAGCAGGCTGGCGGTGCTGCCATCCCAGTACACCCGACCGTCAACAATCACCAGGCTGCGTGACGCAATCTGCTGCGCATCTTCCAGACTGTGCGACACCATCAGCAGCGTGATAGTGCGTGCCTCGCATACCGCGCGCACCAGCTGCAGCATCTCGCTGCGCAGCGCCGGATCGAGTGCCGAAAACGGTTCATCCAGCAGCAGTACCGGCTGATTACGCAGCAGGCAGCGCGCCAGCGCCACGCGCTGGCGCTGACCGCCGGAGAGCTGGCCGGGCAGACGCGTCAGCATCGATTCCAGCCCGGTTTGCTCCGCAATCTGCTGTACCTGCTGCTGCTGTTGGCGCGTCAGCTTCAGGCCGGGATGCAGGCCCAGCCCCAGATTTTGCTGCACCGTCAGGTGCGGAAACAGATTGTTCTCATGAAACAGCATCGATACCGGTCGCGCGGAAGGCACGCTGCGGGTGTGGTCGACGCCATCGATCAGCAGGCTGCCCTGACTCACCGGCAGAAAGCCGCCGAGCAGGCTCAGCAGGGTACTTTTGCCCGCGCCGCTCGGGCCGAGAATGGCGAGACGTTCACCAGCCTGTGCGCTAAAGCTGAAGCGCATCGGCAGATGCTGGTAGAGATAAGTAAGGTTATTCAGTGTCAGCATGGCGACCCGGTAATTTTTCCATCAGCGTAAACAGCAGCAGGCATAACAGCAGCAGTAGCAGCGCGGTCACCGCGCCATCGGCACCGCGATAGGCGCCAATCTGCTGGAACAGATAAAACGGCAGGGTGCGGAAATCGGCGCTGCCGAACAGCGCCACCACGCCGAAATCCCCAATCGATAGCACGCAGGCAAAGGCCAGCGCCTGTGCCAGCGGACGTTTCAGCGCCCGCAGTTCAATCAGCCGCAGGCGAGTAAACCCACTGATGCCCAGCGAGGCGCACAGCTGAGCGTAGCGCGCGCTGAGATCGCGCATCGGATTTTCCAGCACTTTCATGGCGTAGGGGATGGCGATCAGCGCGTTGGTAAAGATCACCAGCGCATCGGCACGCTGCGGCAGGCCAACGGTGGCGTTGAACAGCAGGAAGAACCCACTCGCCAGCACGATGCCCGGCATCGCCAGAATCAGCATCCCGCTGAGTTCCATGGCCTGCGCGGCGAAGCGCTGCTGACGCTGGCGCAGTTCGCGACTGCTCCACAGCAGCATCATGGTCAGCAGCACGCACAGCACACCGGCACCGAGTGCGATACGCAGCGACGTCCACGTGGCCTGCCACAGCGCGGGCTGTTGCAGCGCGCCGGCAATGCCGCCGCGTAAGCCGTCGACCAGCACCGCCGCCAGCGGTGGCAGCAGTAACAGCAGCGCCAGCGTAATCAGCAGCGTATCCGCGACGCGTGCGCGCCAGGAATCCTGCGGATCGCGCCAGCCGCGCACCGTCTGGCTACCGGCCGGAATCGCTTTACTGAAGCGCTGGCTAAGCAGCACCAGCAGCAGACAGCAGCCGAGCTGCAACAGTGCCAGCAGCGCGGCGCGGCCGGGATCGTAATCAAAGCTAAGCGCCTGATAAATGGCCAGCTCCAGCGTGGTGGCCTGCGGACCGCCGCCCAGTGCCAGCACGGTGGCAAAACTGGCGAAGCACAGCATAAAGATCAGCGCTGCCGTTGGCAGCAGCGGACGGCGCAGCCACGGCCACTCCAGCAGGCGAAACAGCGACCAGCCGCGCAGACCGAGCTGAGCCGCCAGCTGGCGCTGCTCGCCAGGAATGCTCTCCAGCGCCTGCAGCAGCATGCGCGTCGCCAGCGGCAGATTGAAAAACACGTGCGCCAGCAAAATGCCCTGCAGGCCATAGGGCGAGAAGTGATAGTCGATACCGACTGTGGCACACAGCTGCGCCAGCCAGCCGCTGCGCCCATAGACGCTCAGCAGACCGAATACGGCGACCAGCACCGGCAGCACCAGCGTCATGGCGCACAGGCGCAACAGCAGGGTGCGGCCGGTAAAACGGCGGCGATAGAGCGCGCGGGCCAGCAGAATGGCTGGCAGCACCGAGAGCAGCGCTGACAGCAGCGCCTGTTCAAAGGAGAACGCCAGCACATGGTGCAGATAGCTATCGCTGAGCAGCGCGCGCCAGTCGGTGGCCGGCGCGGCGAGCAGCAGGGCACCGAGCGCCAGCAGCGCGACCGCACACAATAGCAGTGCGCTAAGCGCTCCGGGCAGCAGCCAGCCGGGCATCAGCGGCTGACGGCGCGCTGCCACGCACTAATCCACGCCGCGCGATGGTCAGCCACCTCTGTCGGGGTGTATTGCAGCGCATTCGCGGGCACCGGTAACGCCTGATAACCGGCGGGTAAATCGCTTTTGATCACCGGATACATCCAGTTGCCGGTAGGAATGGTGCTCTGAAACGCTGGCGACACCATAAACTGCATGAATTGCTGCGCCAGCTGCGGCTGTTTGCTGCTGGCGAGTTGCGCGCCCACTTCTACCTGCAGATAGTGGCCTTCGCTGAACGGCGCGGCGGCGTAGTTATCCTTTTTCTCTTCAATAATGTGGTAAGCCGGCGAGGTGGTGTAGCTCAGCACCAGATCGCTTTCGCCTTTGAGGAACAGACCATAAGCTTCGCTCCAGCCTTTGGTGACGGTCACGGTTTTGCTGGCCAGCTTCTGCCAGGCCGCCGGCGCATCATCGCCGTACACTTTCTGCATCCACAGCAGCAGACCGAGCCCCGGCGTGCTGGTGCGCGGATCTTCATAAATCACCCGCCATTTTTCCGGGCTTTCGACCAGCTCCTTCAGGCTGTGCGGCGGATTCTTCAGCTTGTTTTTGTCGTAAACGAACGCAAAGTAGCCGTAATCAAACGGGATAAAAGTGTCACTGTGCCAGCCGTCCGGCAGCTGTAGTGCACGAGTATCCACCGTGCTTTTGCTGAACAGGCCGGTTTTTTCCGCCGCCTGAATCAGGTTGTTGTCCAGCCCCAGCACCACGTCGGCCTTGCTGTTCTTTCCTTCCATGCGCAGGCGATTAAGCAGCGATACGCCATCTTCCAGCGCCACATAGTTCAGCTCACAGCCGCACCGGGCCTCAAAGGCTTTTTTCACTGCAGGACCGGGGCCCCAGTCGGCGGCGAACGAGTCGTAGGTATACACGGTGAGGACGGGTTTGGCCGCCAGAGCCGGCGCAGCGATCAGCAGCAACAGGGGCAGAACTTTATTTAACACTTTGCGTTCCTTAAGGGGAAGGTAAGGTTGCGTCGCAAAGGATCTGAGGGCGGAGCATCTCAAATCCCTACGCCGGTACGAGCCGGATCAGGTTCGACGGGTCTCTCTCAGCCAGTTAACCGGCACCCCGTTGAGAACGACATATTCTAGACATTTACATGACAACGCGAAAGGTTCACCTGCCGGTCGTGTTGTCTCATGCTGCCCTTTTTACAGCTCCGGCGGGGCGAACCAGGCGGACTTGAAGTCAAACCAGCCGAGCGTGTTCAGCCGCACGCCACGCATGCTGCGCTGGCCCTCCAGCAGCAGCCAGTGATGAAACAGCGGATGCAGATAGTCGCTGTTTACCAGCTGTTTGCTCCACTCCGCCAGCGGCAGCGCTTTCTCACGCCAGCGCGCGGCGTCGGCCTGCCAGTCCAGCGGGATACAGTGATGCATCAGCGGTAGCTCGTAGAGCTGAGCGAACAGGGCGTAGTCGAGCGGCAGGGTAAAGTTGACGCTGCCCAGCCAGATGTCACTCTCGCCCGCGCCGTCGAACCAGCTTTCGTAGCTCACTTCGCGGGTAATCAGCTCGACGCCCTGCTGCGCCAGCAGCGGCCGTAGCGCATTGGCGATGCCCTCGTGTTCGACGTGGTGGCTGTACCAGCTGAGCGTCAGCTGGGTCACGCCGTCGGGCTTGTGGGCTGGGGTGATATCGCGCCGATGGTGCCAGCGCGGCAGCAGACCATAAGCCGGGAACCAGTAGCGCTGATAGCCGACGCCGGCATGATTGAGCAGCGCGATAGGGTTAAGCAGATCGCTCACCCAGCGGCGGAAACCGGCATCGCGCCCGCGTTCAGAGCGCTGATCGAACAGCAGAAAATAGCAGCCCTCTTCGAGACGACTCTCTTCCGATTTTTCGTCGTCGTTTTCGCCTTCCAGTTTTACACCGGCGTAGACCAGCTCATCGCTGATCTCCGGCAGCACCCAGATCGAGACATCATCAATCAGCGCGCGGTAGCCGAAGTAGTCATCAAACGCGGCGATTTTCAGCTGGGTTTGCTGATTGCGCACCACGCTGTACGGACCGGTGCCAATGGGCTGACGGGCGAAGTGGCGCAGCGTCGGCCACTCACGCGGCAGAATCATGGCGCTGACGCTGGCCAGCAGCCACGGCAGCCAGCAGTCCGGCTGGCTGAGATGGATATCCAGCGTCCACGGCGCCGGCGAGTGCAGTTGGTCGATATGCGAAAACAGCGGCTGGCTGCGCACCCGTTCCAGCGAGGCGATGACATCCTCCATCTCCAGCTCGCGACCATGATGAAAGCGGATTGCCGGCCGCAGGAAGAAGCGCCAGTGCAGCGGAGAGGTTTGCTGCCAGTGATGGGCAATGTCGGCGGCGATTTCCCCCTTTTCCTCATTTATACGCGTCAGGCCGCTGAATATCTGTCGCGCCAGATGGGTTTCTGAACGGCGCAGCGGCGAGCCGGGCAGCAGGTTAGGCAGGGGCCGGTAGTAGAGCACGCGCAGAATATGCTTGCCCTGGCGAAAGCTGCGGCCAAGGTGCGCGGCAATCATCTGCCGCACCTGGTTTTTATCGCCCACCAGCTGCACCAACTGGTCGATGCGATCCTGCTCCAGCAGGTCTTCGGCGCGCTGCTGCTGTAGCGCCAGTCCGGTATAGCAGAAGCTCAGCAGCGAGCGTTTACCGCGACCGGCTTCAGCCTGCCAGATCAGCCAGCCCGCCGCCTGCATGGCGTTCAGCAGGTTACGCATGTGGCGGCGTGAGCAGTGCAGCAGTTCAGCCAGCTCGCTCAGCGTGGTTTCCTGATCCTGGCCCTGACAGTGTTGCCACAGGCGAATGAATTGCTGTTGCAGACGCGCAGAGGACATAAAAGGGGAACTCCTTCTCGACTTCGCTCAGTTTTTCCTGCCCCATATTAGAGGCATACTGGCGGGCAATGGAAGAGCGGGAGGCATTCAGCAATGAATGGCGCTCTGCCAGCGGTTCCGCCGACGTGGAACCTTTTCTGAGTAGGGTGCAATTTCACCGCCAGCGGAGTTTTTCTCTGCTGGCTTTTTTCGTTTTGCTGTGGAATCTTCTACGCTGTTTTTTCCCGGTCTTTTTCCTCAAAGGGATTTCTGCATGAAATCGCTGTTACCGCGGCCGCGCCGCCTGAATCCGGTTTACCTCTCCTTTATGGCGGTGTCGTTTATGGTCGGCGTGGCGGGGGCGTTACAGGCGCCAACGCTCAGCCTGTTTTTGACGCGCGAGGTGCAGGTGCGGCCGTTCTGGGTCGGCCTGTTCTTTACCATCAACGCCGTCGCCGGGATCGTGATCAGCCTGCTGATGGCGAAGCGTTCGGATAACCGTGGCGATCGCCGTCATCTGATCCTGTTTTGCTGCCTGATGGCGGTGGCCAACGCGCTACTGTTTGCCTTTAACCGTCACTATCTGACGCTCATCACCCTCGGCGTGCTGCTGTCGGCGCTGGCCAGCGTGGCGATTCCGCAGATCTTCGCGCTGGCGCGTGAATATGCCGATCAGTCGGCGCGTGAAGTAGTGATGTTCAGTTCGGTGATGCGCGCGCAGCTGTCGCTGGCGTGGGTGATTGGGCCGCCGCTGTCGTTCGCGCTGGCGCTCAACTACGGCTTCGTCACGCTGTTCTGCGTGGCGGCGGTGATTTTTCTGCTGAGTATGCTGCTGATCTGGCGCACGCTGCCCTCGGTGCCGCGCATCGCCGCCACGCCGGAGCAGGTGCTGATGCAGCTCAGCCCGTGGAAAGACAGCCAGGTGCGGCTGCTGTTTATCGCCTCGGTGGTGATGTGGGCGTGTAATACCATGTATATCATTGATATGCCGCTGTATATCAGCGCAACCCTTGGCCTGCCGGAGAAGCTGGCAGGGCTGCTGATGGGCACCGCTGCCGGGCTGGAGATCCCGATCATGCTGCTGGCCGGCCATTACGCGAAGCGCTACGGCAAGCGCAAGCTGATGCTGCTGGCGCTGGTGGCGGCGATTGTATTTTATCTCGGGCTGGTGCTATTCCGTTCTCAAACCGCGCTGATGGTGCTGCAGCTGTTTAATGCCGCGTTTATCGGCATCATCGCCGGCATAGGTATGCTGTGGTTTCAGGATTTGATGCCGGGCCGTGCCGGTGCGGCGACCACCATGTTCACCACATCGATTTCAACCGGGTTGATTATCGCCGGCCTGATTCAGGGGATACTGAGTGAGCGCTTTGGTCATGAGTCGGTGTACTGGCTGGCGTTAGTGATGGCGGTGGTGGCGCTGGTGCTGGCGGCGCGGGTACGCGATGCGCAGTGAGGGCGGTGTGGAGATTGAAGGTCGCCATCAATGGCGACCTTGCAGGGCATTGCGCGTTTCGGGCATGTTTTGCACATTTTTGGTCGCCATAAATGGCGACCCTACAGGGCATTGTGCATTTAAGCATCTTTGGTCGCTATAAATAGCGACCTAATTACTGACGCGTTTGCTGTAGGGTGCGCCTTGCTGCGCACCGGGTAAACCTTAACGCAGAAACGCTGGCTGGCTGGATTCGTAGCTGGCGATGGACGCTTCATGCTGCAGCGTCAGGCCAATGCTGTCGAGGCCGTTGATCATGCAGTGACGGCGGAAGCTGTCGATTTCAAAACTATAAACCTTGTCGCCGGCGGTGACGGTCTGCGCTTCGAGATCCACGGTGAAGCGGATACCCGGCTGCGCGGCCACCAGTTTGAACATTTCATCGACCTGCTCTTCGCTCAGCTTCACCGGCAGCAGCTGGTTGTTAAAGCTGTTACCGTAGAAAATGTCGGCGAAACTCGGCGCAATCACCACGTGAAAACCGAAGTCGGTCAGCGCCCACGGCGCGTGTTCACGCGAGGAGCCGCAGCCAAAGTTCTCGCGCGCCAGCAGGATGCTGGTGCCTTTGAACTCCGGCTTATTCAGCACGAAGCTGGCGGTCGGCTGGGTGCCGGCATCATCATCAAAACGCCAGTCGTGGAACAGGTGCGCGCCAAAGCCGGTGCGCGTCACTTTCTGCAAAAACTGCTTCGGGATGATGGCATCGGTGTCGACGTTTGCGGCATCCAGTGGGGCCACAATCCCGGTGTGTTGGGTAAATTTGTTCGCCATGGCTTAAGCTCCCTGAGTCAATTCACGAATGTCGGCAAAACGACCGGTTACCGCCGCCGCAGCAGCCATCGCCGGGCTCACCAGATGGGTGCGACCGCCGCGACCCTGGCGACCTTCAAAGTTACGGTTACTGGTTGAGGCACAGCGCTCGCCCGGATTCAGGCGATCGTTGTTCATCGCCAGGCACATCGAACAGCCCGGCAGACGCCATTCAAAACCGGCTTCGAGGAAGATTTTGTCCAGGCCTTCGGCTTCAGCCTGCGCTTTCACCGGACCGGAACCCGGCACCACCATCGCAACCACGCCCGGCGCGACTTTGCGGCCTTTGGCGATCGCGGCAGCCGCGCGCAGATCTTCGATACGTGAGTTGGTGCAGGAACCGATAAACACTTTATCGATCGCTACCTCAGTCAGTTTGATGCCCGGCTGCAGATCCATATAGGCCAGCGCCTTCTCGGCGGAAGCGCGTTCAACCGGATCGGCAAACGAGGCCGGATTCGGGATGGCCTGATCCACGGCCATCACCTGGCCCGGATTGGTGCCCCAGGTGACCTGCGGCGCGATATCGGCAGCATTCAGCGTCACGACGGCGTCAAACTGCGCGTCGCTGTCGGACTTCAGGGTGCGCCAGTAAGCCACCGCCTGTTCCCACTGCTCGCCCTTCGGCGCAAACTGCTTGTCTTTCAGATAGGCAAACGTGGTGTCATCCGGTGCCACCAGTCCCGCTTTGGCGCCCATCTCAATCGCCATGTTGCACAGCGTCATGCGGCCTTCCATGCTCAGCGCTTCAATCGCCGGGCCACAGAATTCAACCACGTGACCGGTGCCGCCGGCGCTGCCGGTTTTACCGATGATCGCCAGTACGATGTCTTTGGCGGTGATGCCCGGCGCAGCTTCGCCCAGCACTTCAATCTTCATGGTTTTCGCCCGGCCCTGTTTCAGGGTCTGGGTGGCGAACACGTGCTCCACTTCGGAGGTGCCGATACCGAACGCCAGGGAACCGAAGGCGCCGTGCGTTGCGGTGTGCGAGTCGCCGCAAACGATGGTCATGCCCGGCAGCGTCATGCCCTGCTCAGGACCGATCACGTGCACAATGCCCTGGAACGGGTGGTTCAGGTCATACAGCTGAATGCCGAACTCAGCACAGTTCTTCATCAGCTCCTGCATCTGGATACGCGCCATTTCACCCGAGGCGTTGATGTCTTTGGTCTGGGTGGAAACGTTGTGGTCCATGGTGGCAAAGGTCTTCGACGGCTGGCGCACTTTACGGCCGTGCGCACGCAGACCGTCAAACGCCTGCGGCGAGGTGACTTCGTGAATCAGGTGACGATCGATATACAGTAACGGCGTTTCGTCTGGCGCTTCGTGAACGACATGTGCATCAAATAACTTCTGGTATAAGCTTTTCATTTTGTTATTTTTCCTCGCTGATGTAACCGGCAATGATGCTGCCCATTTCATCGGTGCTCACGGCAGGGCCGTCACCGGCCAAATCACGGGTGCGATGGCCCGCTTCCAGCGCACGGCTTACCGCGCGCTCAATGCTATCCGCAGCGGCATCAGCGTTCAGGCTGAAACGCAGCAGCATCGCCAGCGACAGAATCTGCGCAATCGGGTTGGCGATGTTCTGGCCGGCGATATCCGGTGCGGAACCGCCCGCCGGTTCGAACAGGCCGAAGCCCTCTTCATTCAGACTGGCCGAAGGCAGCATGCCCATCGAGCCGGTGATCATCGCGCACTCGTCCGACAGAATGTCACCAAACAGATTCGAGCAGAGTAAAACGTCAAACTGCGACGGATCCTTAATCAGCTGCATGGTGGCGTTGTCGATGTACATATGGCTCAGCTGCACATCCGGATAATCTTTTGCCACTTCGTTGACGATTTCACGCCACATCACTGAGGTCGCCAGCACGTTGGCTTTATCAACGGAAGTCACTTTGTTACGACGCTTGCGCGCAGCTTCGAAGGCGTTGCGGGCAATACGCTCGATTTCAAAACGGTGATAGACCTCGGTATCAAAAGCGCGTTCATGCGCGCCGCTGCCTTCGCGGCCTTTCGGCTGGCCGAAATAGATGCCGCCGGTCAGCTCACGCACGCACAGGATATCGAAGCCGCGGGCGGCGATGTCGCTGCGCAGCGGGCAAAATGCTTCCAGACCTTTATACAGCGCCGCCGGGCGCAGGTTGCTGAACAGTTTGAAGTGTTTACGCAGCGGCAGCAGCGCACCGCGCTCAGGCTGGCCAGCTGGCGGCAGGTGTTCCCATTTTGGACCGCCGACCGAGCCGAACAGAATGGCATCAGCCTGCTCAGCACCGGCCACGGTGGCGGCGGGTAAAGGTTCACCGTGACGATCGATGGCGATACCGCCGACATCATATTCGCTGGTGGTGATGCGCATATCGAAGCGCGCGCGAATCGCGTCGAGAACTTTCATGGCCTGCGCCATCACTTCCGGACCGATTCCGTCGCCTGGCATTACCGCAATATGATAAGACTGAGTCATAGTTACACCGTTTCCTTCTGATCTTTAAATTTACGCTGCAATTCTTTTTCGACCTGCTTTGCCCGCCAGATGTTGTTCAGGGCATTCACCATCGCTTTCGCCGAGGATTCGACGATATCGGTCGCCAGGCCCACGCCGTGGAATTTACGCCCGTTGTAGTTGACCACGATATCGACCTGACCCAGCGCGTTTTCGCCGTGGCCTTTCGCGGTCAGCTTGTAGTTCACCAGCTCAGCATCGAAGCCGGTGATACGGTTAATAGCCTGGTAGACGGCATCAACCGGACCGTTACCGGTGGCGGCGTCGGCTTTGGCCTCTTCGCCGCAGCCCAGCTGTACTGACGCCGTCGCGGTGACGCTGGAGCCGGTCTGCACGTTGAATTCGTTCAGCTGGAAGTACTCCGGCTCTTCATTCTGCTTATTAATGAAGGCCAGCGCTTCCAGGTCGTAATCGAACACCTGGCCTTTTTTGTCCGCCAGCTTGAGGAAGGCGTCGTACAGCGTATCCAGGTTGTAATCGGACTCTTTGTAACCCATCTCTTCCATACGGTGCTTCACGGCGGCACGGCCGGAGCGGGAGGTCAGGTTCAACTGAATTTTGTGCAGGCCAATCGACTCTGGCGTCAGGATTTCGTAGTTTTCGCGGTTCTTCAGCACGCCATCCTGATGAATGCCGGAAGAGTGGGCGAAGGCGTTAGAACCGACCACCGCTTTGTTGGCCGGAATCGGCATGTTGCAGATCTGGCTGACAATCTGGCTGGTGCGGTAGATTTCCTGATGATTGATGTTGGTGTGCACGTTCATGATCTGCTGACGGGTTTTAATCGCCATGATCACCTCTTCCAGCGCACAGTTACCGGCGCGCTCGCCCAGGCCGTTCAGCGTGCCTTCGACCTGACGCGCACCGGCCAGTACCGCCGCAATGGCGTTACCGGTCGCCATGCCCAGATCGTCATGGGTGTGCACCGACAGAATCGCTTTGTCGATGTTGGGTACGCGCTGCACCAGCTGACCAATAATGTTGGCGTACTCGCCCGGCAGGGTATAGCCCACGGTGTCCGGAATATTGATGGTGGTGGCGCCGGCGTTGATCGCGGCTTCTACCATGCGGCACAGGTCGTCAATCGGCGTACGACCACCGTCTTCGCAGGAGAACTCAACGTCATCGGTATAGTTGCGCGCCCGCTTAATCATGTGCACCGCGCGTTCAATCACATCCGGCAGCGTGCTGCGCAGTTTAGTGGCGATGTGCATCGGCGAAGTGGCGATAAAGGTGTGAATACGGAAGGCGTCGGCCACGCGCAGCGATTCGTAAGCTGCGTCGATATCTTTCTCGACACAGCGCGCCAGACCACACACGCGGCTGTTTTTAATGGTCCGGGCAATGGTCTGCACGGATTCGAAATCACCCGGCGAAGAGACCGGAAAACCGACTTCCATTACATCCACGCCCATCCTTTCCAGCGCCAGGGCGATCTGCAGTTTTTCTTTAACACTCAGGCTGGCCTGTAATGCCTGTTCGCCGTCGCGCAGAGTGGTATCGAAAATTATTACTTGCTGGCTCATGATCATCTTCCTTTTGCATTGACTTCGCCGGTGCTACGAGCATAAAAAAACCCGCGCAGTGGCGCGGGTTTTTTAACTTTCAGCAGGTTCGAATCAGTTGTTGATTTCGCCCACGAGTCTACCGCGCAAACTGGATGCGTTAAGTAGTAGACCGAGTAGACGAAAAGAACGTGACATGAATCAAACCTCGTAAAATGAGTGCTGCACATATTGGTACTGGATTCGCCTGGCGATGTCAACCCTAAGTGAAAGGGTATTTCTCTGGCCGGAAAAGGGCGATGTGCTGGGATTATCGGTCATCGCAGAGCATTGCCATTAATTAACGGTGGCTTAGCGCGTTATGCCACTTTAAAAAATCTTTTAAAAAAGGCGGATAATTTTAAGTTGCTGAATTATATGTTTTTAGTAAGGCTTATTCGTCAGGTGGAAAAACAAGATAAAGCTTGTTGCTTAGCAGATTGTGATGTGGAAGAGGGATTTAAGAGTTAATCACGCCAGAAACGCGGTAACGGAAAAAATTGTGGGCTAAACACGCTGGCAATATGAAAATCATATTTCTTACAACACGCTGTAAATAATCTGCAAACCAGCATTTTCCTCTGTCCTTATGCCATCGCATTAGTTTATTCCTCCCGGGCGATAATCACGCGTCAGTGCCTTTTTTGCCACTGACAGCGCCGTGCCGCCTTATGGCGTTTGCAGGCCGGGTTTTCTGCGGTTATGGTAATCGACCTACTCTCAAAAGAATCCACGCAGGTAGATTCCCTGTACCTGGAAGACGAAATGAATGGCGTCTTCTGAGCATAAACATAAGGTTTTGATCTTAATTGGCAATAAAGGGACAGATGCGAGCGGCACGCAGGATAGCGTTTGCTGGCGCAGCTGGCTCTCAAGCCTGGAGGCAGAAAATGGAGATGTTGTCAGGAGCCGAAATGGTCGTCCGTTCGTTAATCGATCAGGGCGTTAAGCAGGTATTCGGTTATCCGGGCGGTGCGGTGCTCGATATTTATGATGCGCTGCAAACGGTCGGTGGTATTGACCACGTGCTGGTACGCCACGAGCAGGGCGCCGTACACATGGCGGATGGCCTGGCGCGCGCGACCGGCGAAGTCGGCGTGGTGCTGGTCACCTCAGGTCCTGGCGCCACCAACGCCATCACCGGCATTGCGACCGCTTATATGGATTCCATTCCGCTGGTGATCCTCTCCGGTCAGGTGCCGTCCTCGCTGATTGGCTATGACGCCTTCCAGGAGTGCGACATGGTGGGGATTTCGCGTCCGGTGGTGAAGCACAGCTTCCTGGTGAAAAGCACCGAAGAGATTCCGACAGTGCTGAAAAAAGCCTTCTGGCTGGCGGCCAGCGGTCGTCCGGGGCCGGTGGTGATCGATCTGCCAAAAGATATTCTGAATCCGGCCAACAAGCTGCCTTACGTGTGGCCGGAAACCGTCAGCATGCGCTCTTACAATCCGACGCTGCAGGGCCACAAAGGCCAGATCAAGCGCGCGCTGCAGACGCTGCTGGCGGCGCACAAACCGGTAATTTACGTCGGCGGCGGGGCCATTACTTCAGGCTGCGAGGCGGAACTGCTGCAACTGGCAGAGCAGCTGAATATTCCGGTCACCACTTCGCTGATGGGGCTGGGCGCGTTCCCGGGCACGCATCGCCAGTGTGTGGGCATGCTCGGTATGCACGGCACCTATGAAGCCAACATGACCATGCACAACGCCGATCTGATCTTTGGTATCGGCGTACGCTTTGACGACCGCACCACCAACAATCTGGCGAAGTATTGCCCGAATGCCACCGTGATGCACATTGACGTCGATCCAACCTCGATCTCTAAAACCGTCAGCGCCGATATTCCGATTGTCGGCGATGCCAGACAGACGCTGACGCAGATGCTGGAGCTGCTGGCGCAGAGCGAGGCGAAGCAGGAGCTCGATAGCCTGCGTGATTGGTGGCAGAGCATTGAAGGCTGGCGCAGCCGCAAATGCCTGGAATTTGACCGCAGCAGCGACAAAATCAAACCGCAGGCGGTGATCGAAACCATTTGTCGTCTGACACACGGTGAGGCGTATGTGACCTCGGACGTCGGCCAGCACCAGATGTTCGCTGCGCTTTACTACCAGTTCGATAAACCGCGTCGCTGGATCAACTCCGGCGGCCTCGGCACCATGGGCTTTGGCCTGCCGGCGGCACTCGGCGTGAAGATGGCGCTGCCGCAGGAAACCGTGATTTGCGTGACCGGCGACGGCAGTATTCAGATGAATATTCAGGAGCTGTCGACCGCGCTGCAGTATGACCTGCCGGTGCTGGTGCTGAACCTGAACAACCGCTTCCTCGGCATGGTGAAACAGTGGCAGGACATGATTTACTCCGGCCGCCATTCCCAATCCTATATGGAATCGCTGCCGGACTTCGTGCGCCTGGCGGAAGCCTATGGCCACGTGGGCATCGCGATTCAGCATCCGGCTGAGCTGGAAGAGAAGCTGCAGCTGGCGCTCGATACGCTGGCAAAAGGGCGTCTGGTGTTTGTGGATGTCACGGTGGACGGCAGCGAGCACGTCTACCCGATGCAGATTCGCGGTGGCGCGATGGATGAGATGTGGTTGAGCAAAACGGAGAGGACTTAATTATGCGTCGTATTTTATCAGTTCTGCTGGAGAACGAATCCGGCGCATTGTCGCGCGTGGTGGGGCTGTTTTCCCAGCGCGGCTATAACATTGAGAGCCTGACCGTCGCGCCGACCGACGATCCTACCCTGTCGCGCATGACCATTCAGACCGTGGGCGACCAGAAAGTACTGGAGCAGATCGAAAAGCAGCTGCACAAGCTGGTGGACGTGTTACGCGTCAGCGAACTGGGGCAGGGCGCTTACGTCGAGCGTGAAATCATGCTGGTGAAGATTCAGGCCAGCGGGTACGGTCGCGAAGAGGTAAAACGCAGCGCGGAAATTTTCCGTGGACAGATCATCGATGTGACGCCGACGCTGTACACGGTTCAGCTGGCCGGCACCAGCGATAAACTCGACGCGTTCCTCAACACCGTGCGCGAAGTGGCGGAAATCGTTGAAGTGGCGCGTTCCGGCATCGTCGGGGTATCACGCGGCGATCGCGTAATGCGTTAATACCGCAAAGTTATCATCGGTTTTCAAGCTAACCCGGCGGAATGCCGGGTTTTTTTATTTTATGCGCTTCGGCCGCTTGTGCATGAAAAGCGGTTGCTCAGCGTACTGTTCTGCGGTTAGATGTTACAAATGTTTTACCCTTAGCTACTCTGCGGACATTTTCGCCAGCCCTGGCTTATCAGAATTAAGGTGTCATCGTGAAACTGGATGAAATTGCGCGCCTGGCGGGCGTGTCGCGCACCACGGCGAGCTATGTCATCAATGGCAAAGCGCGGCAGTATCGTGTCAGCGACAAAACCGTTGAGAAAGTCATGGCGGTGGTGCGTGAGTACAACTATCACCCCAACGCGGTGGCTGCGGGCCTGCGCGCCGGACGCACCCGTTCGATTGGTCTGGTGATACCCGATCTGGAAAACACCAGTTATACCCGCATCGCCAACTATCTTGAACGCCAGGCGCGTCAGCGCGGCTATCAGCTGCTGATTGCCTGTTCCGAAGATCAGCCGGATAACGAAATGCGCTGCATTGAGCATCTGCTGCAGCGTCAGGTTGATGCGATCATCGTCTCCACATCGCTGCCGCCGGAACATCCGTTCTATCAGCGCTGGGTCAACGATCCGCTGCCGATTATCGCGCTGGACCGCGCGCTGGATCGTGAACACTTCACCAGCGTGGTCGGTGCCGATCAGGATGACGCGCAGGCGCTGGCGGCTGAATTGCGTCAGCTGCCGGTGAAAAACGTGTTGTTTCTCGGCGCGCTGCCGGAGCTGTCGGTCAGCTTCCTGCGTGAAATGGGGTTCCGCGAGGCGTGGCAGGGTGATGAGCGCCCGATCGATTTCATCTATTGCAACAGCTTTGACCGCGCCGCTGCGGCGACGCTGTTTGAAAAATACCTTGAAGACCACGCGATGCCCGAAGCGCTGTTTACCACCTCGTTTGGCCTGCTGCAGGGGGTGATGGACGTGACGCTGAAGCGTGACGGCCGCTTGCCGACAGACCTGGCTATTGCAACTTTCGGCGACCACGAATTATTAGACTTTCTGGAGTGCCCGGTGCTGGCGGTAGGGCAGCGCCATCGCGATGTTGCTGAGCGTGTGCTGGAGCTGGTGCTGGCTTCGCTGGATGAGCCACGCAAACCGAAGCCGGGTTTAACCCGTATTCGCCGTAATTTATTCCGCCGCGGACAATTAAGTCGTCGCGCTAAATGAAGCGTCGGGCGAGACGTCGCCCGCGCTAATTTCTCTCATCCCTATTTAACCAGACGCACACGGGCGTAAAAAAGCGTAAATTATCATCGCCCCGGCTAACGAATTATCGGCGCTGGATTTTCTTATTTGTTTACATCTTCAGCAATCGCGCATAGCAGAGCTGACGCGATGGTGCTGGGCTTCCTTTCAGAAATCCCCTAAAATGCCGCCGCCGTCGCAGATTGGGGCAGAATAATCGCAGCGGTAAAATTGCGCTAATTTTCACCGATAAATCTGACGCAAATTTTTTTTATACTGTTATTCATCAGGTTAATTTTAAATTGACCATTCATTCTCCTCTTATTCTTCTCTCCGGTTAATTTCATTCGGTGTAAAGAGTGATATTCACTTGCCGTTGCGGCTTGACAAGGATTTCATCGGCTCCGTAAACTCGTTTCGTGGTAAAAAGTGGGATAAAGTGGTGAAAACGGGTAACTGAGGGGTAGGGCTGGCATGTTCCGTGGAGCAACGTTAGTCAATCTCGACAGCAAAGGGCGCCTGGCGGTGCCGACGCGTTATCGCGAATTGCTGCTCGCAGAGTCTCAGGGTCAAATGGTTTGCACCATTGACCTCCATCAGCCCTGCCTGCTGCTTTATACCCTGCCCGAATGGGAAATTATTGAGAAAAAACTGGCCCGGTTATCCAGTATGAATCCGAACGAGCGTCGCGTGCAGCGTCTGCTGTTAGGTCATGCCAGCGAGTGCCAGATGGATAATGCAGGCCGTTTACTGCTGGCGAATACGTTGCGCCAGCATGCGAGCCTGACCAAAGAAGTGATGCTGGTTGGACAGTTCAACAAGTTTGAGCTGTGGGATGAACAGACCTGGTATCAACAAGTTAAGGACGATATTGACGCAGAACAGTCAGCTCAGGAGCCTTTATCTGAGCGGTTGCAGGACTTGTCGCTATAGCTATGCAGGAAAATTTTAAACACACCACGGTGCTGCTGGATGAGGCGGTTAACGGCCTTAATATCAGGGAAGACGGCATTTATATTGACGGCACCTTTGGTCGCGGCGGTCACTCACGCCTGATCCTGTCGCAGCTTGGCGCGCACGGACAGTTACTGGCGATCGATCGCGATCCGCAAGCCATAGCCGCAGCCGCTGAGATAAAAGATCCACGTTTCTCGATTGTGCACGGGCCGTTTTCAGCGCTGGCTGAGTATGTCGAAGAGCGCGGGCTGACCGGAAAAATCGACGGCGTACTGCTGGATTTGGGCGTCTCTTCGCCTCAGCTGGATGACGCCGAGCGCGGTTTCTCCTTTATGCGCGACGGGCCGCTGGATATGCGTATGGATCCGACGCGCGGTCAGTCGGCAGCCGAGTGGTTGCAGAACGCGGAAGAAGCAGACATTGCGTTTGTGCTGAAAACCTACGGCGAAGAGCGCTTCGCGAAACGCATCGCCCGCGCCATTGTCGAGCGCAACCGGGAACAGCCGATGACGCGCACCAAAGAGCTGGCCGATCTGATTGCGGCGGCAACGCCGGTAAAAGACAAGTTTAAGCATCCGGCGACGCGCAGCTTCCAGGCGATACGCATCTGGATCAACAGTGAGCTGGAAGAGATCGATATCGCGCTGAAAGGGGCATTGACGGTGCTGGCACCGGGAGGGCGTTTATCCATCATCAGCTTCCACTCGCTGGAGGATCGGCTGGTGAAGCGCTTTATGCGTGACCAGAGCCGCGGTCCGCAGGTGCCGGCCGGGATTCCGATGACCGAGAGCCAGCTGAAAGCGCTGGGCGGACGTGAACTGAAAACCCTCGGCAAGCTGATTCCTGGCGAAGCCGAAGTCAAAGACAACCCGCGCGCGCGCAGTTCGGTCCTGCGTATCGCTGAGAGAACCGCATCGTGATTGGCAATGAGCGTCACAGCCTGCCCGGCGTCATTGGTGGCGATCTGCTGCGTTTTGGCAAGATCCCGCTGCTGCTGCTGATCGCCGTGCTGGTTTCTTCGGTGCTGGTGGTGACCACCACGCATAAGACCCGTCTGCTGACGGCGCAGCGTGAGCAGCTGGTACTGGAGCGTGATGCGCTGGATATCGAATGGCGCAACCTGATCCTCGAAGAGAATGCGCTGGGCGATCACAGCCGGGTAGAACGGATAGCAACCGATAAGCTGCAGTTGCAGCATGTTGATCCTTCACAGGAAAATATTGTGGTGCAGAAATAAGGAATCGCAGACCTCAATGAGCGGCGCAGGCAAAACGCTGAAGTTAAGAAAACAGGAAGATAAGGCCAGCTTTGTAAGCTGGCGTTTTGCGTTGCTGTGCGGCTGTATTCTTCTGGCGCTGGGCGGATTGCTGTCGCGCGTGGCGTGGCTGCAGGTCATCAGCCCGGATAAGCTGGTGAAGGAAGGCGATTTACGTTCGCTGCGCGTGCAGGAAGTGCCTACCGCGCGCGGCATGATTAGCGATCGCGCCGGACGCCCGCTGGCGGTAAGCGTGCCGGTTAACGCCATCTGGGCCGATCCCAAAGAGCTGACCGAGCACGGCGGCGTCACCGTTGATAGCCGCTGGAAAGCGCTGTCGGATGCGCTGTCGATCCCGCTGGATCAGCTGGCGGCGCGCGTCAACGCCAACCCAAAAGGGCGCTTTATTTACCTCGCCCGTCAGGTTAACCCGGCGATTGGCGAATACGTGAAAAAGCTCAAGCTGCCCGGTATTTACCTGCGTCAGGAGTCGCGCCGCTACTATCCGGCCGGCCAGGTCACTGCCCACCTGATTGGCTTCACCAACATTGACGGCCAGGGCATTGAAGGCATCGAGAAGAGCTTCGATAAATGGCTGACCGGTGAGCCGGGCGAACGTACCGTGCGCAAAGACCGCTACGGGCGGGTGATTGAAGATATCTCCTCGGTCGATAGCCGCGCCGCGCACAACCTGACGCTGAGCATCGACGAGCGCCTGCAGGCGCTGGTGTACCGCGAACTGAACAATGCTGTTGCCTTCAACAAAGCCGAATCGGGCACTGCGGTGCTGGTGGACGTGAACACCGGCGAAGTGCTGGCGATGGCCAACAGCCCGGCTTACAACCCCAATAATCTCAGCAACACGCCGAAAGACGTGATGCGTAACCGCGCTATTACCGACATCTTCGAGCCGGGTTCCACCGTGAAGCCAATGGTGGTGATGACCGCACTGCAGCGCGGCGTGGTGAAAGAGAACAGCGTTCTGAACACCGTGCCGTATCGCGTCAATGGTCATGAGATCAAAGACGTGGCGCGCTACAACGAATTGACCCTTACCGGGGTTCTGCAGAAGTCGAGTAACGTCGGGGTTTCGCGCCTCGCGTTAGCGATGCCCTCCTCAGCGCTGGTAGAAACTTACGCGCGCTTTGGCCTGGGTAAACCGACCAATTTGGGGCTGGTCGGGGAAAGTAGTGGCTTATACCCTCAAAAACAACGGTGGTCTGACATAGAGAGGGCCACCTTCTCTTTCGGCTATGGGCTAATGGTAACGCCGTTACAGTTAGCGCGAGTCTACGCAACCATTGGCAGCTACGGCATCAACCGCCCGCTGTCGATTACCAAAGTTGACCCGCCGGTGGCGGGCGAGCGCGTTTTCCCGGAAGACCTGGTGAAAACCGTGATGCACATGATGGAAAGCGTGGCGCTGCCGGGTGGCGGTGGCGTTAAAGCCGCCATCAAGGGCTATCGCATCGCGATCAAAACTGGTACCGCGAAAAAAGTCGGGCCGGACGGACGCTACGTCAATAAATACATTGCTTACACCGCGGGCGTTGCGCCTGCCAGTCGCCCGCGTTTTGCGCTGGTGGTGGTGATCAACGATCCCCAGGCCGGTAAATATTATGGTGGTGCGGTTTCTGCACCGGTGTTTGGCGCCATCATGGGCGGTGTGCTGCGCACCATGAACATTGAACCGGATGCGCTGCCAACGGTGGATAAAAACGAGTTGGTGAAGAATAAGAGAAGTGAGGAATCAAGTGACAGATCGTAACCTGCGCGACTTGCTGGCCCCGTGGGTGCCTGGCGCGCCGGCGCGTCCACTCCGTGACATGACACTGGACAGCCGCGCTGCGGCTGCTGGCGATCTGTTTATCGCCGTGGCGGGCCATCATGCTGATGGACGTCGATTTATTCCACAGGCCATCGCCCAGGGTGTGGCGGCGGTCATTGCCGAGGCTGAAGGTGAAGCCAGCGATGGTGATATCCGCGAGATGCACGGCGTCCCGGTCATCTATCTGGCCCAGCTGCCGCAGCGCCTTTCCGCGTTGGCCGGGCGTTTCTACCAGCAGCCGGCTGACAAATTAAAGCTGATTGGTGTGACCGGCACTAACGGCAAAACCACCACCACGCAGCTGATCGCGCAGTGGGCCAACCTGCTGGGCGAAACCGGCGCGGTGATGGGCACGGTGGGCAATGGCCTGTACGGTCAGCTGGTGCCGAGTGAAAACACCACCGGTTCGGCGGTGGATGTACAGCATATTCTGCACGACCTGGTCGGGCAGGGAGCTACCGTCGCCGCGATGGAAGTCTCTTCGCACGGTCTGGTGCAGCATCGCGTGGCCGCGCTGCCGTTTGCCGCTGCGGTATTTACCAATCTGAGCCGCGATCACCTTGATTATCACGGTGACATGCAGGGCTACGAATCGGCCAAGTGGCTGCTGTTTTCTGAGCATCAGGTAGGCGAGGCCATCATCAACGCTGATGATGAAGTGGGCCGCCGCTGGCTGGAAAAATTACCGGATGCCGTGGCCGTTACGCTGGGCAACAATCTGCAGCCCGGCTGTCGTGGCCGCTGGCTGCAGGCGACGGCGATCGATTATCACGACGGCGGCGCACACGTGCAGTTCAGTTCAAGCTGGGGCAACGGCGAGTTTGACAGCCGCCTGATGGGTGCCTTTAACGTCAGCAATCTGCTGCTGGCGCTGGCGACACTGCTGACGCTGGATTATCCGCTCGACACGCTGGTGGCCAGTGCCAGCCAGCTGCAGCCGGTGTGCGGTCGTATGGAAGTGTTCACCGCCGCGCACAAGCCGACGGTAGTGGTGGATTACGCACATACGCCTGACGCGCTGGAAAAAGCGCTGGAAGCGGCCCGGCTGCACTGCAAGGGCCAGCTGTGGTGCGTATTTGGCTGCGGTGGCGACCGTGACAAAGGCAAACGCCCGCTGATGGGCGCGATTGCCGAACAGTTTGCCGATATCGTGGTGATCACCGATGACAATCCGCGGAGCGAAGAGCCGACGGCGATTGTTAACGACATTCTCACCGGCCTGCTCGATCCGGGCCGGGCTCGCGTCATTGCAGGACGAGCGCAGGCGGTCACCCATGCGGTGATGCAGGCCAGCGCCGACGACATCGTGCTGGTGGCCGGTAAAGGCCATGAAGATTATCAAATCATCGGCAACCGCCGTCTTGACTACTCTGACCGCGACACCGTCGCCCGTTTGCTGGGGGTAATGGCATGATTTCGGTTACGCTGAAAACCCTGGCAGAGATTAGCGGTGGGCAACTGCACGGCAGCGATCTCACTATTGCGGATGTCACCACGGATACCCGTAAAGTCACCCCAGGCAGCCTGTTTGTCGCGCTGGTGGGCGAACGTTTCGATGCACACGATTTTGCCGCCGACGCTATCGCCAGTGGCGCTCAGGCGCTGCTGGTGAACTGTCGTTTAGCGGTTGACGTGCCGCAGGTGGTGGTCGCTGACACGCGTATCGCTTTTGGTCAGCTCGGCGCCTGGGTGCGTCAGCAGGCGAAAGCGCGCGTGGTAGGGCTGACCGGCTCCTCCGGTAAAACCTCCGTGAAAGAGATGACTGCGGCGATTCTGCGCCAGTGCGGTGAAACGCTGTATACCGCCGGCAATCTCAACAACGATTACGGCGTGCCGATGACGCTATTGCGTCTTACCCCGCAACACGCGTATGCCGTGATTGAAATGGGCGCGAACCATCAGGGTGAAATCGCTTACACCACCAATCTGGTGCGTCCGGAAACCGCGCTGGTCAACAATCTGGCGGCGGCGCATCTGGAAGGCTTCGGTTCACTGGCGGGCGTGGCAAAAGCCAAAGGCGAAATCTTTGGCGGCTTACCGGTACACGGCACCGCAATCATCAACGCTGACAGCAACGATCTGCCCAACTGGCAGCCGCAGTTCGCAGACAAAACCCTGTGGCGCTTTTCGCCGCAGCCGATGGCAGACGCGGAATTCCGCGCCAGCGATATCGTACTGCGCGCTGACGCCACGCTGTTTACCCTGCACACGCCGCGCGGCGACATCGCCGTCGAGCTGCCGCTGCCGGGTCGGCACAATATCGCTAATGCGCTGGCTGCTGCCGCGCTGGCGCTGTCGGTTGACGCGCCGTTAACCGCTATCCAGTCTGGCCTTAAAACCTTACAGCCCGTTCCTGGGCGCCTGTTCCCGATTCGCCTCGCCGGTAATCAGCTGCTGCTGGATGACAGCTACAACGCTAACGTTGGTTCGATGACCGCCGCTGCGCAGGTGCTGGGCGATATGCCGGGCTTCCGCGTCATGGTGGTCGGCGATATGGGCGAGCTGGGCGACGAAGCCGAAGCCTGTCATCGTCAGGTGGGCGAAGCGGCGAAAGCCGCCGGTATTGATTGTGTGCTGAGCACCGGCAGGTTCAGCCATTTGATTAGTGAAAGCAGCGGCCGGGGCGAACATTTCGCCAGTAAAGCTGAACTGACTGAACGTTTACGCACGCTGCTGTCCCAACATGCGGACATCACTATTTTGGTTAAAGGTTCACGTAGTGCCGCCATGGAGCAGGTAGTACAGAGCTTACAGGAGAAAGGAACATGCTAGTCTGGCTGGCCGAACATCTGGTCGCATTTTATTCCGGCTTTAACGTCTTTTCCTATCTGACGTTTCGCGCCATTGTCAGCCTGCTGACCGCTCTGTTCATCTCTTTATGGATGGGCCCGCGCCTGATCGCCTGGCTGCAGAAACTGCAGATTGGCCAGGTGGTACGTAACGATGGTCCGGAGTCGCACTTCAGCAAGCGCGGCACGCCGACCATGGGCGGCATAATGATTCTGACCTCCATCACGGTTTCGGTGCTGATGTGGGCTTATCCGTCCAATCCTTACGTCTGGTGCGTGCTGGTGGTACTGGTCGGTTTTGGCGTAATTGGCTTCGTTGATGACTACCGCAAAGTGGTGCGTAAAGACACTAAAGGCCTGATCGCGCGCTGGAAATATTTCTGGATGTCAGTGATTTCGCTCGGCGTGGCGTTCGCGCTGTTCATCGCCGGTAAAGATACGCCTGCCACACAGCTGGTGGTGCCGTTCTTCAAAGATGTTATGCCGCAGCTCGGCCTGTTCTACGTGGTGCTGGCCTACTTTGTGATTGTCGGAACCGGTAATGCGGTAAACCTGACAGACGGTCTGGATGGTCTGGCCATCATGCCAACGGTGTTTGTCGCGGCGGGATTTGCGCTGGTGGCCTGGGCGACCGGTAACGTGAAATTTGCCGAGTATCTGCACATTCCGTATCTGCGTCACGCCGGTGAGCTGGTGATTGTCTGTACCGCGATTGTCGGGGCCGGTCTCGGCTTCCTGTGGTTCAACACCTATCCGGCGCAGGTCTTTATGGGCGACGTGGGGTCGCTGGCGCTGGGTGGCGCACTGGGCACGCTGGCAGTGCTGCTGCGTCAGGAATTTTTGCTGGTGATCATGGGCGGCGTATTTGTGGTCGAGACGCTGTCGGTGATTCTGCAGGTGGGTTCGTTCAAGCTGCGCGGTCAGCGTATTTTCCGCATGGCACCGATTCACCACCACTATGAACTGAAAGGCTGGCCGGAGCCGCGCGTGATCGTGCGCTTCTGGATTATTTCGCTGATGCTGGTGCTGATTGGCCTGGCAACGCTCAAGGTACGTTAATCATGGCTGACTATCGGGGCAGAAAAGTCGTCATCATTGGATTAGGCATTACCGGCCTGTCCTGTGTTGATTTCTTCCTCGCGCAGGGCGTGACGCCCCGCGTGATGGATACCCGTGTGTCACCGCCGGGGCTGGACAAACTGCCAGAGCAGGTGGAGCGCCACGTTGGCGGTATCAACAGCGACTGGCTGCTGGCATGCGATCTGATCATCGCCAGCCCGGGCATCGCGCTGGCGCACCCGGCGCTGAGCGAAGCGGCTGACGCCGGCATTGAAATTGTCGGCGATATCGAACTGTTCTGCCGTGAAGCTCAGGCGCCGATTGTGGCGATCACCGGTTCCAATGGCAAAAGTACCGTCACCACGCTGGTGGGCGAAATGGCGCGCGCCGCGGGCTGGCAGGTGGGCGTAGGCGGCAACATTGGGCTGCCGGCGCTGACGCTGCTTAAATCGCCGGCGCAGCTGTATGTGCTGGAGCTCTCCAGCTTCCAGCTGGAAACCACCTACAGCCTGAAAGCGGCGGCAACAACCATCCTCAACGTCACTGAGGATCATATGGATCGCTATCCGCTCGGCATGCAGCAGTACCGCGCCGCTAAATTACGCATCTATGAAAACGCGGATATCTGCGTGGTGAATGCCGACGATGGCATGACCATGCCGGTGCGCGGCGCCGATCGCCGCTGCGTCAGCTTTGGCATCGACGTGGGCGATTATCACCTCAACCAGCAGCAGGGCAGTACCTGGCTGCGGGTGAAGGGCGAGAAAGTCCTTAATACCGACGAGATGAAGCTGGTCGGGCAGCACAATTACACCAATGCGCTGGCCGCGCTGGCGCTGGCCGATGCGGTGAATATCCCGCGCGCCTCCAGCCTGAAAGCGTTAACCACCTACAGCGGCCTGCCGCATCGCTTCCAGCTGGTGCACGAAGCGCATGGCGTGCGCTGGATTAATGATTCGAAAGCCACCAACGTGGGCAGCACCGAAGCCGCGCTTAACGGCCTGCAGGTGAAAGGTACGCTGTGGCTGCTGCTGGGTGGCGATGGCAAAGGGGCGGACTTTACGCCGCTGGCGCGCTATCTGCAGGGCGACAACGTGCGGCTGTTCTGCTTTGGCCGCGACGGCGACGCGCTGGCCGCGCTGCGTCCGGCAGTGGCGACGCGCACCGACACGCTCGAACAGGCGATGACGCAGATTGCCGCGCAGGTGCAGGCGGGCGACATGGTGCTGCTGTCACCGGCGTGCGCCAGCCTCGACCAGTTCCGTAATTTTGAACAGCGTGGCGATCGCTTCGCGCAACTGGCGAAGGAGCTGAGCTGATGCGTATTCCCGGAGCCAGTATCGCCAGTTTTATTTCGCTGCGCCTGCGTGATTGGGTGATGGGCGCGCGCGACAACGACGACGCGCCGGTGGTGCTGTATGACCGCACGCTGCTATGGCTGACGTTTGGCCTGGCGATTATCGGTTTTGTCATGGTCACCTCGGCCTCGATGCCGGTTGGACAGCGTCTTAACGACGATCCGTTCTACTTTGCCAAGCGTGATGCCTTTTATATCGCCCTGGCGCTGGGGATGGCGTTAGTGACGCTGCGTGTACCGATGGATTTCTGGCAGCGCTACAGCAACGCGATGCTGATGGCCTCGGTGGCGATGCTGCTGATTGTGCTGGTGGTCGGTAGCTCGGTTAACGGCGCATCGCGCTGGATCGCGCTCGGGCCGCTGCGTATTCAGCCGGCGGAGTTATCCAAGCTGTCGCTGTTCTGCTATCTCGCCAGCTATCTGGTGCGCAAAGTGGAAGAGGTGCGGAACAACTTCTGGGGCTTCTGTAAGCCGATGGGCGTGATGGTGGTGCTGGCGGTGCTGCTGCTGGCCCAGCCGGACCTCGGTACCGTGGTGGTGCTGTTTGTTACCACGCTGGCGATGCTGTTCCTCGCGGGCGCCAAACTGTGGCAGTTCCTGGCGATTATCGGCTCCGGCATTTTCGCCGTGGTGCTGCTGATTATCGCGGAACCTTACCGTATGCGCCGCGTGACCTCCTTCTGGAACCCGTGGGAAGATCCGTTCGGCAGCGGCTACCAGCTGACCCAGTCGCTGATGGCGTTTGGCCGCGGTGAGTTCTGGGGGCAGGGCCTGGGCAACTCGGTGCAGAAACTGGAGTATCTGCCGGAAGCGCACACCGACTTTATCTTCTCAATTATCGGTGAAGAGTTGGGTTATGTCGGTGTGGTTTTGGCGCTGTTGATGGTATTCTTCGTCGCTTTTCGCGCAATGTCGATTGGCCGTCGCGCGCTGGAGATCGACCAGCGTTTTTCCGGCTTCCTCGCCTGTTCCATTGGCGTGTGGTTTAGCTTCCAGGCGCTGGTTAACGTTGGTGCGGCGGCGGGTATGCTGCCGACCAAGGGCCTGACGCTGCCGCTGATCAGTTACGGTGGATCGAGTCTGATCATTATGTCGACCGCCATCGTGTTTTTATTGCGCATTGATTATGAAACGCGTCTGGCAAAAGCCCAGGCGTTTACCCGAGGTGCCCGATGAGTGGTAAACGGCTGATGGTCATGGCAGGGGGGACCGGCGGACATGTGTTCCCCGGACTGGCCGTGGCGCATCATCTGATCGAACAAGGCTGGCAGGTGCGCTGGCTGGGAACGGCAGACCGGATGGAAGCCGATCTGGTGCCAAAGCATGGCATCGATATCGACTTCATTCGCATCAGCGGACTGCGCGGTAAAGGCGTAAAGGCCCTGCTGCTGGCACCGGTGCGCATTTTCAATGCGTGGCGCCAGGCGCGCCGCATCATGAAAAACTGGCAGCCGGATGTGGTGCTGGGCATGGGCGGTTATGTTTCCGGTCCGGGCGGCCTTGCGGCGTGGAGTTGCGGCATCCCGGTGGTGCTGCACGAGCAGAACGGTATTGCCGGCCTGACCAATAAGTGGCTGGCGAAGATCGCCACCACAGTGATGCAGGCCTTTCCGGGCGCGTTCCCCACTGCCGAGGTGGTGGGCAACCCGGTGCGTAATGATGTGCTGGCGCTGCCGCTTCCGGCGCAGCGTCTGGCACACCGCAGCGGGCCGATTCGTGTGCTGGTGATTGGCGGTAGTCAGGGGGCGCGCATCCTCAATCAGATCGTGCCGCAGGTCGCCGCCGAACTGGGTGACGCCATCACGTTGTGGCATCAGACCGGCAAAGGTGCACGGGAGACCGTGCAGCAGGCGTATCAGGCCGCTGGCCAGCCGCAGCACAAGGTCACCGAGTTCATCGATGACATGGCGCAAGCCTATGCGTGGGCCGATGTGGTGGTGTGCCGCTCCGGCGCGCTGACCGTCAGTGAAGTGGCGGCGGCGGGTTTACCGGCGATTTTCGTGCCGTTCCAGCACAAAGATCGTCAGCAGTACTGGAATGCGCTGCCGCTGGAAAAAGCCGGCGCGGCCAAAATTTTCGAGCAGCCGCAGTTTACTGCTGCGGCCGTCGCAGACACGCTGCGCCACTGGGATCGCGCCACGCTGCTGGCGATGGCGGAAAAAGCCCGCCAGGTCGCGATTCCTGATGCGACCGAACGGGTGGCACAAGAGGTTGCGCGCGTCGCGAAGTAAGTTAACCGGTCAGTTTGACTGGCCCGCATCTGAATGCAGGTGCAAACGGGAAAACAGGTAACAGAGACAGATGAATACACAACAATTGGCAAAACTGCGTTCTATTGTGCCCGAGATGCGTCGCGTCCGGCACATCCACTTTGTCGGCATCGGCGGTGCCGGCATGGGCGGTATTGCCGAGGTGTTGGCGAACGAAGGCTATCACATTAGCGGCTCCGATCTGGCGCCCAATCCGGTTACGCAGCATCTGGCCTCGCTGGGCGCGACCATTTACTTCAACCATCGCCCGGAAAATGTTACCGACGCCAGCGTCGTCGTGGTTTCCACCGCCGTGGCGCAGGACAACCCGGAGCTGGTGGCGGCGCGTGAGCAGCGTATCCCGGTGATCCGCCGGGCGGAGATGCTGGCTGAGCTGATGCGTTTCCGTCACGGCATCGCGATTGCCGGCACGCACGGCAAAACCACCACCACCGCGATGGTGACCAGTATTTATGCGGAAGGCGGTCTCGATCCGACGTTCGTCAATGGCGGTCTGGTCAAAGCGGCGGGTACGCACGCACGCCTCGGCAGCAGCCGTTATCTGATTGCGGAAGCGGACGAAAGCGACGCGTCTTTCCTGCATCTACAACCGATGGTGGCGATTGTCACTAACATCGAAGCGGATCACATGGATACCTATCAGGGCGATTTTGAGAACCTGAAGCAGACGTTTATTAACTTCCTGCACAACCTGCCGTTCTACGGGCGCGCGGTGATGTGCGTGGACGATGTGGTGATTCGCGATCTGATTCCGCGCGTGGGCCGTCAGGTCACCACCTATGGTTTCAGCGACGATGCGGATGTGCGGGTCGAAAACTACGAACAGCGCGGCGCGCAGGGCCACTTCACCCTGATTCGTCAGGACAAGCCGGTGCTGCACGTGACGCTGAATGCGCCGGGTCGCCATAACGCGCTGAACGCCGCGGCAGCCGTGGCGGTTGCCAGCGAAGAGGGCATTGACGACAACGCTATTCTGGCGGCGCTGGAGAGTTTCCAGGGCACCGGTCGACGTTTCGACGTGCTGGGCGAGTTTGACACCGCAGCCGTTAACGGTAAGCCAGGCAGCGCGATGCTGGTCGACGATTATGGCCATCATCCGACCGAAGTGGATGTCACCATCAAAGCGGCGCGCGCCGGCTGGCCAGAGAAAAAGCTGGTGATGGTGTTTCAGCCGCATCGCTATACGCGCACCCGCGACCTGTTCGATGATTTCGCCAATGTGCTGTCGCAGGTGGATGTGTTACTGATGCTGGATGTCTACCCGGCGGGCGAAGCCGCTATTCCGGGCGCGGACAGCCGTTCACTGTGCCGTGCCATCCGCAATCGCGGCAAGGTCGATCCGATTCTGGTCTCCGAGCACGAAGCGCTGCCGGATGCGCTGGCACCGCTGCTGTCTGGCGACGACCTGGTGATTGTGCAGGGCGCCGGCAACATCGGCAAAATTGCCCGCAAGCTGGCTGAGATTCAGCTGCAGCCGGCTCTGAACACGGAGGCGCGCCATGGCTGAGAAAGTCGCGGTATTGATGGGCGGTACCTCCGCCGAGCGCGAGGTGTCACTGATGTCCGGCAGCGCGGTGCTGGCGGGACTGCGCGAGATGGGCATTGATGCGCACGGTGTCGACACCCGTGACGTCTCAGTGCTGGACCTCCGGCAGCAGGGCTTTGCCAAAGCGTTTATCGCGCTGCACGGTCGCGGTGGCGAAGATGGCACGCTGCAGGCGCTGCTGGAGTTTCTGCAACTGCCCTACACCGGCAGCGGCGTCATGGCGTCGGCCATCACCATGGATAAACTGCGCAGCAAACTGCTGTGGCAGGGCAGGGGATTGCCGGCGGGCAAATTTGTCTGGCTGACGCGCCAGCAGTATGAGCAGGGGCTGGATGCTGCAGCGCAGGCGTCGATTGACGCGCTCGGACTGCCGCTGTTTGTGAAGCCAAGCTGTGAAGGTTCCAGCGTTGGCATCAGCCGCGTGAACCAGGCGGAAGCGCTGCCAGCCGCGCTGCAGGAGGCGTTTCGCCATGATGATGACGTGCTGGTGGAAGCTTTTCTCAGCGGTGCCGAATACACCGTGGGCATCGTCGGCGACGAAATTCTGCCGTCAATCAGAATTCAGACCGCCAGCGAGTTCTATGACTATGAAGCAAAATACATTTCTGACGATACTCAATACTTCTGCCCGAGCGGCCTGAGTGCGGAGAAAGAGGCGGAACTGCAGACATTAGTGCTGGCCGCGTGGCGCGCGTTAGGCTGCAGCGGCTGGGGACGGGTTGATGTGATGGTCGACGGCGACGGCAACTTCCAGCTGCTGGAAGTGAACACCTCGCCTGGCATGACCAGCCACAGCCTGGTGCCGATGGCGGCAAAGCAGGCGGGATACAGCTTCCCGCAACTGGTGGCGCGCATTCTGGAGCTGGCTGACTGATATGTCTCAGGCGGCACTGCGCGTTAGAAATCGCGAACCTCAGGAGCGTGCGCGCTCCGGACGGAGCAACGGAGCACGGCTGTTTGGCATCGTGTTCCTGCTGCTGGTGATGGGCATCATGGTGGCTGGCGGCCTCGTGGTGCTGAAGTGGATGAATGATGCGTCGCGTCTGCCGCTGTCGAAGCTGGTGGTGACGGGCGAAACCCACTACACCACGCACGATGATATTCGTCAGGCGATTTTATCGCTCGGCGCGCCGGGAACGTTCATGTCGCAGAACGTGGACATTATCCAGCAGCAGATCGAGCGTTTACCGTGGATTAAACAGGTTAGCGTGCGCAAGCAGTGGCCTGATGAGCTGAAGATAAACCTGGTGGAGTACGTCCCGGTGGCACGCTGGAATGACTCGCACATGGTGGACGCCGATGGCGTCTCCTTCAGCGTCCCGGCCAGCCACATCGGCAAAGAGACGTTGCCGATGCTGTATGGTCCGGAAGGCAGTGAGAAAGAGGTATTGGCCGGCTATCACACCATGAGTGATGTGCTGCGGGCCAGTAAGTTTACCCTGAAGGTCGCGTCGATGACGGCGCGGCGCTCGTGGCAGCTGGTGACCAGTGACGATGTGCGCATCGAACTGGGGCGCAGCGATACCATGAAGCGTCTGAACCGTTTTATTGAGCTCTATCCGGAGTTACAGCAGCAGGGCCAGAGTCAGAACCAGCGCATCAGCTATGTTGATCTACGCTATGACTCCGGCGCCGCAGTAGGCTGGGCACCGGCACCGATTGAGCCACAGGACAGTAATCAGCAACAAAACCAGGCACAGGCTAAACCACAATGATCAAGGCAACGGACAGAAAACTGGTAGTAGGACTTGAAATCGGCACTGCGAAGGTCGCCGCCCTGGTTGGGGAAATTCTGCCCGATGGTATGGTCAACATTATTGGCGTCGGCAGCTGCCCGTCCCGCGGTATGGACAAAGGCGGCGTGAACGATCTGGAGTCGGTGGTGAAGTGCGTTCAGCGCGCCATCGACCAGGCGGAATTGATGGCAGACTGCCAGATTTCGTCGGTATACCTTGCTTTATCGGGCAAACATATTAGTTGTCAGAACGAAATCGGGATGGTTCCGATTTCCGAAGAGGAAGTCACTCAGGATGATGTGGAAAACGTGGTGCATACGGCGAAATCCGTTCGCGTGCGCGACGAACATCGTATTCTGCATGTGATTCCACAGGAATACGCCATCGATTATCAGGAAGGCATCAAAAATCCGGTTGGCCTTTCCGGCGTGCGTATGCAGGCCAAGGTGCATCTCATCACCTGCCACAACGATATGGCAAAAAATATCGTGAAAGCCGTTGAACGTTGTGGCCTGAAAGTTGACCAACTGATTTTTGCCGGACTGGCATCCAGTTTTTCGGTGCTGACCGAAGATGAACGTGAGCTGGGAGTCTGTGTTGTTGACATCGGTGGCGGTACAATGGATATCGCGGTGTACACCGGCGGCGCGCTGCGTCATACCAAAGTGATTCCCTATGCCGGGAACGTGGTGACCAGTGATATCGCCTATGCCTTTGGCACACCGCCAACCGATGCCGAAGCGATTAAAGTGCGTCATGGTTGTGCGCTGGGTTCGATTGTCGGCAAAGACGAAAACGTCGAGGTGCCGAGCGTGGGTGGACGTCCACCGCGCAGCCTGCAGCGCCAGACGCTGGCAGAAGTGATTGAGCCGCGTTACACCGAACTGCTGAATCTGGTGAACGACGAGATTCTGCAACTGCAGGAGCAACTGCGCCAGCAGGGCGTAAAGCATCACCTGGCAGCCGGTATTGTGCTGACCGGCGGTGCGGCGCAGATTGAAGGTCTGGCGGCCTGTGCACAGCGGGTGTTCCACACCCAGGTGCGCATCGGTCAGCCGCTTAACATCACCGGCCTGACGGATTATGCGCAGGAGCCGTACTACTCGACGGCGGTTGGTCTGCTGCATTACGGCAAAGAGTCACACATGAACGGTGATGCAGAAACGGAAAAACGTGCTTCAGTGGGCAATTGGTTTAAACGCATCAACAGCTGGCTGAAGAAAGAGTTTTAATTTTTTGAAAAAGGAGATCATCAGGCAATGTTTATGATCTCCAGGCGACAGGCACATAACGGAGAGAAATCATGTTTGAACCTATGGAATTAACCAATGACGCGGTGATTAAAGTCATCGGCGTCGGCGGTGGCGGTGGCAACGCCGTAGAGCACATGGTACGCGAGCGTATCGAAGGTGTGGAATTCTTCGCTGTGAATACCGACGCGCAGGCGTTGCGTAAAACGGCGGTCGGCCAGACGATTCAGATCGGGACCAATATCACCAAAGGTCTCGGTGCGGGTGCTAACCCGGAAGTCGGCCGTACCTCGGCGGAAGAGGATCGCGAAGCACTGCGTTCTGCGCTGGAAGGGGCAGACATGGTGTTTATCGCCGCGGGCATGGGTGGCGGTACCGGTACCGGTGCAGCTCCTGTGGTGGCAGAAGTAGCCAAAGATTTAGGTATCCTGACGGTTGCGGTGGTGACGAAGCCCTTCAACTTCGAAGGGAAAAAACGCATGGCGTTTGCTGAGCAGGGTATCGCAGAGCTGTCCAAGCATGTTGATTCACTGATCACCATTCCTAACGACAAGCTGCTGAAAGTACTGGGCCGTGGTATCTCTCTGCTGGATGCCTTCGGTGCGGCTAACGACGTGCTGAAAGGTGCGGTGCAGGGTATCGCAGAATTGATTACCCGTCCGGGTCTGATGAACGTCGACTTCGCCGACGTGCGTACCGTGATGTCAGAAATGGGTTACGCGATGATGGGTTCTGGCGTTGCCTGTGGTGAAGACCGTGCTGAAGAAGCGGCCGAAATGGCGATCTCCAGCCCGCTGCTGGAAGATATCGATCTGTCGGGTGCGCGTGGCGTGCTGGTCAACATCACGGCGGGCTTCGACCTGCGCCTGGATGAGTTCGAAACCGTGGGTAACACCATCCGCGCCTTCGCCTCGGACAACGCGACCGTGGTTATCGGTACCTCGCTGGATCCAGAGATGAACGACGAGCTGCGCGTCACCGTGGTGGCGACCGGTATCGGCATGGACAAGCGTCCGGAAATCACTCTGGTGACTAACAAGCCTGCGACTCAGCCGGTCATGGATCATCGCTACCAGCAGCACGGCATGGCGCCGCTGCCGCAGGAGCAGAAACCGGCCGCGAAAGTGGTGAATGACCAGCCAGCGTCATCCAGCAAAGAGCCTGACTATCTTGATATTCCAGCCTTCCTGCGTAAACAGGCAGACTAAGAATATCCTGAGAATTGGGATTCTCCGCTCTTTGTGCTAAAGTATTCGCCCGCCGGTAATTTATACTGGCGGTCGGATGGGTAATATTGCGAGATAATGCGATGATCAAACAAAGGACATTAAAACGTATTGTTCAGGCGACTGGCGTCGGTTTGCATACCGGCAAAAAAGTCACGCTGACTTTACGCCCTGCGTCGGCTAATACCGGGGTCATCTATCGTCGCACTGACTTGAATCCACCGGTTGATTTCCCGGCTGATGCAAAATACGTGCGCGACACCATGCTGAGTACCTGCCTGGTGAATGATGAAGGCGTGCGTATTTCGACGGTTGAACACCTGAATGCTGCATTGGCAGGTCTGGGTATCGACAACATTATTGTTGAAGTCGATGCACCAGAAATTCCGATCATGGATGGCAGTGCCGCGCCTTTTGTTTATTTGCTGATGGATGCCGGTGTCGAAGAGCTGAACAGCGCGAAGAAATTCGTGCGCGTGAAGCAAACGGTACGGGTTGAAGATGGCGATAAGTGGGCCGAGATTAAACCGTACAACGGTTTTTCACTCGACTTCACCATCGACTTCAAACATCCGGCGATCGACTCAAGCTCGCAGCGTTACCAGCTCAATTTCTCGGCTGAATCCTTTGTGCGTCAGATTAGCCGTGCGCGCACCTTCGGCTTTATGCGTGAAATCGAATATCTGCAGTCTAAAGGCCTGTGCCTGGGCGGTAGTTTAGATTGTGCGATTGGCCTCGATGACTTCCGCGTATTGAATGAAGATGGCCTGCGCTTTGAAGATGAGTTCGTGCGTCACAAAATGCTGGACGCCATCGGCGACCTGTTCATGTGTGGTCATAACGTGATTGGCGCATTCTCTGCGTTCAAGTCCGGCCATGCGCTGAACAACAAACTGTTGCAGGCGGTACTGGCGAAGCAGGAAGCCTGGGAATGGGCGACCTTCGAAGACGAAGCTGAACTGCCACTGGCCTTCAAAGCGCCAAATTTAGTGCTGGCTTAATTAGTCAGCCATCAAACGGCGGGCTTCCCTGACACCCTCTCCGGTCAGTGGAACCCGCCGTTTTTTATTGCCCGCCGCTAAGCTGTAATCCCGCTCGCAAAACCCTGTTGCCAGCGACCAAACCCTGCGCAAAAAAACGTGAAATCCGCCGTAAGCCCTTTAATCCCTGATGTCGAAGCCCCACATAAGTGCTATTATCTGGCGCTCATGTAAGCAGGGTGCGTAACGCAACTCTGGCTTAGCGCTTAATGACTGGCATGATGGACGAAAGGTGATCGGGATTTTCTCACGCTGGCGACAACTCGGCAGACGCTATTTCTGGCCTCATCTCCTGTTGGGAATGGTGGCGGCCAGTCTCGGCCTGCCTGCCTGTGCACAAAGCGCAGAACCCACCAGCAGCGATTCGCCGGTCAGCAGCCTGTTTACCGGCAAGGTGGTGCGGTTTGATCACCTGATTCGCCTGCAGGAAAGCGCGCGCCGTCCCAGTTTCAACGTTGACTACTGGCATCAGCACGCCATCCGCACCGTTATTCGCCATCTCTCATTCAGCATGACGCCGCCCGCGACCGCGGAAGCGGAGCATGCATTGCCGCTGGCGGCGCAAAAGCTGGCGCTGATTGACTCGCTGCAGGCGCTGCTGACTTCACCCGCGCAACCTTTAGCCGCGATGGCACCGCCGTCGCGAGCGCATCATGTTTCGCCCAACGTTCACTCTTCTGCTGACTGGCAGGCTGCTATTCATGGCATCCGCGCCGGACCTTTCATTGCTTAACGCTAACGTTATTTTCCTTTTTCTGTTTTTTGCTTTTGCAGCCCGTATTGTCACGGCTGAATTGAGATAAATTTATTATGTTAATCAAATTGTTAACGAAAGTTTTTGGTAGCAGCAATGATCGTACTCTGCGCCGCATGCGTAAAGTGGTCGATGTCATCAACAAGATGGAGCCGGAGTTCGTCAAACTGTCTGACGACGAACTGAAAGCGAAAACCGATCAATTCCGCGAGCGCCTGAAAAAAGGTGAAACGCTGGAGAGCCTGATTCCCGAAGCCTTCGCCACCGTGCGTGAAGCCAGTAAGCGCGTGTTTGGCATGCGCCACTTTGATGTGCAGCTGATCGGCGGCATGGTGCTCAACGAACGCTGCATCGCGGAGATGCGCACCGGTGAGGGTAAAACCCTGACTGCGACGCTGCCAGCCTACCTGAACGCGCTGAGCGGCAAGGGCGTGCACGTTGTGACCGTCAACGACTATCTGGCGCAGCGTGACGCCGAAAACAACCGTCCGCTGTTTGAGTTCCTCGGTCTGACAGTCGGTATTAACCTGCCGGGCATGCCGGCGGTGGCTAAGCGCGCTGCCTATGCAGCCGATATCACCTACGGCACCAACAACGAATACGGCTTCGATTATCTGCGCGATAACATGGCCTTCAGTCCGGAAGAGCGCGTACAGCGTAAACTGCACTATGCGCTGGTGGATGAGGTGGACTCGATCCTGATCGATGAAGCGCGTACGCCGCTGATTATCTCGGGTCCGGCCGAAGACAGCTCCGATCTCTACATCAAGGTCAACAAAATCATCCCGCACCTGGTGCGCCAGGAAAAAGAAGACTCGGATAACTTCCAGGGCGAAGGTGACTTCTGGGTGGATGAAAAAGCCCGTCAGGCGCACATGACCGAGCGCGGTCTGGTGAAAGTGGAAGAGCTGCTGGTCAGTCAGGGCATCATGGATGAGGGCGAATCACTCTACTCGCCGACCAACATCATGCTGATGCACCACGTGACGGCAGCACTGCGCGCCCATGCACTGTTCACCCGCGACGTTGACTACATCGTGAAGGACGGCGAGGTGATCATTGTTGATGAACACACCGGCCGTACCATGCAGGGACGTCGCTGGTCTGATGGCCTGCATCAGGCGGTCGAAGCCAAAGAAGGTGTGGAGATCCAGAATGAAAACCAGACGCTGGCTTCCATCACCTTCCAGAACTACTTCCGTATCTACGAGAAACTGGCCGGTATGACCGGTACCGCTGATACTGAAGCGTTTGAATTCAGCTCCATCTACAAACTCGATACCATCGTGGTGCCGACCAACCGTCCGATGGTGCGTAAAGATATGGCCGATCTGGTCTACATGACCGAGAAAGAGAAGATCGACGCCATTATCGAAGATATTCGTACCTGTACGGCTAACGGTCAGCCGGTACTGGTGGGCACCATCTCGATTGAAAAATCGGAAGTGGTATCTCAGGAGCTGACGCGCGCGGGTATTAAGCACAGCGTACTGAACGCCAAGTTCCACGCCAGCGAAGCGGATATCGTGGCACAGGCAGGTCAGCCAGCCGCGGTAACCATCGCGACCAACATGGCCGGTCGTGGTACGGACATCATGCTCGGCGGTAGCTGGCAGGCGGAAGTGGCCGCGCTGGAAAACCCGACGGAAGAGCAGATTGAAGCCATCAAGGCGGCGTGGAAATTGCGCCATGATGCGGTGCTGGCGGCAGGCGGTCTGCACATTATCGGTACCGAACGCCACGAATCACGCCGTATCGATAACCAGCTGCGCGGCCGTGCGGGCCGTCAGGGTGACGCCGGTTCTTCGCGCTTCTATCTGTCGATGGAAGATGCGCTGATGCGTATCTTTGCCTCCGATCGTGTGTCCAACATGATGCGTAAGCTGGGTATGAAGCCGGGTGAAGCGATTGAGCATCCGTGGGTAACCAAAGCGATTGCTAATGCGCAGCGCAAAGTTGAAAGCCGCAACTTCGATATCCGTAAACAGCTGCTGGAATACGACGACGTGGCTAACGATCAGCGCCGCGCCATTTACAGCCAGCGTAACGAACTGCTGGATGTCTCTGACGTTTCGGACACCATCAACAGCATCCGTGAAGATGTGTTCAAAGCCACTATCGACACTTACATTCCGCCGCAGTCGCTGGAAGAGATGTGGGACGTCCCGGGGCTGGAAGAGCGTCTGCGCAATGATTTCGATCTGGATCTGCCGATTGCCGAGTGGCTGGATAAAGAGCCGGATCTGCATGAAGAGACGCTGCGTGAGCGCATCATGAGCCGCGCCAGCGAAAACTATGCGGCGAAAGAAGAAGTGGTCGGCGCAGAAATGATGCGCAACTTCGAAAAAGGCGTGATGCTGCAAACGCTCGACTCGCTGTGGAAAGAGCATCTGGCTGCGATGGACTATCTGCGTCAGGGTATCCATCTGCGTGGCTATGCGCAGAAGGATCCGAAGCAGGAGTACAAACGTGAATCTTTCGCCATGTTTGCCGCGATGCTGGAGTCGCTGAAGTACGAAGTGATCAGCACCCTGAGCAAAGTGCAGGTGCGGATGCCGGAAGAAGTGGAAGCGATGGAGCAGCAGCGTCGTGAAGAAGCAGAGCGCCTGGCACAGCAGCAGCAGCTCAGTCACGTCGATGACGACACCGCAGCGGCCGCTGCACTGGCGGCACAGGGCGGTGAGCGAAAAGTGGGACGTAACGATCCGTGCCCATGCGGCTCAGGTAAAAAATACAAACAGTGTCACGGTCGTCTGGCCTGATAACAAAAAGGAGCCCGCGGGCTCCTTTTTCTTTGGCTGATTAGCGGGTAATCGCCATCAGCTTCTCCTCATTCAGCCGCACGCCATGGTAGGGCAGCGTAACCAGCAGCCCATCCGGCAAACCATAGCGTTTCAGCAACGCCCGGCTCTGAAACAGCAGCTGGTGATAGTTGTTATCGCTGATCCCCGGATAGCTCTCATTCCATACTGTGGCAATGATCTGCCGTTTGGACGTGATGCGCAGCAGCAGGCAGGAGAAGAAGCGCTTCTGCGCTTCATTAAGCGGGATGGTCTTCTGCTCTGGCCACCAGGTTAAGGTGTTCTGCGCGCTGTCGAGCGTCAGGATGTCGTGAAAAACCAAATGGCGTAAGGTATTCATCTGTTTCTGTGCGTCTTGCGCCAGAAACGTTGTTAGTTTGCGTTCCATGTGTAGTCGGCCTGGCTTAGAGTAAAGTGGCTGCGAGTATTCCCAACATGGCGCCGTGCGATCATTACGACCTGTCTTAATAACTGGAATCTGTGCGACAGGATCGCGGTGAAGCCGACAGCAGTTAACATCGTCCGGCGTCTGCTTTAAAATCAGCGCTCACTCACTACAAGCGGAATCCAGCTTATGAAACACCTGCAGGTGGCGGTGGGCATCATTCGCAATGCCAGTCGTCAGATCTTTCTTGCCCAGCGCGCAGCAAGCTCCCACATGGCCAACAAATGGGAGTTCCCGGGCGGAAAAATTGAACAGCACGAAAGCGCAGAACAGGCGTTAAAACGTGAGCTAATGGAAGAAACCGGTATTGAAGTGACGGCGGCGAAAGCGATTGGTCAGGCCGACCACAGTTACGATGACCTGCGTGTTACGCTGCATTTTTTCCTGGTGGAGGGCTGGCAGGGTGAGCCGTGGGGACGCGAAGGTCAGCCGCAGCGTTGGGTCGAGCAGCGTGATTTAGTGGCTGATGAATTTCCACCTGCCAACCACGCCCTGATTGCCCGCTTAGTGGCGGGCGAGATTTAAACTCAGGGGCCGCGTGCCCCTGCCGATCACGACTGCTCTTCACTCCAGTCGTCACTCTCCGTCATGTCTCCGCTGCTGGGAATGCGTTTCTCTTCAGCGGCCCACTCACCCAGATCGATCAACTGACAGCGTTTGCTGCAAAACGGGCGCCACGGGCTGAGTTCATCCCACATCACGGCTTTACCGCAGTTGGGGCAAGGTACGGTAATCATCTCTTCCTGCATAACATCCTCTAACAACAGGCTAATTCAAAATTCAGTCGCGCCGGTACTTCGCCGCGTTCGCTATCGAGCGGTAAAAAGCGGATGGCATAGCGGCTTTTATGACCAGAGACCTGCGGATAGAGCGCATCTTCCAGCGTCAGCTGCAGGCGCAGCAGGTCGGACCCTTCGGCGTTATCCTGATAAAAGCCGTTGAGGCTGGTCTGATGGCGAAACACGCCTGACTGACGAATCAGGTTGAGGATCATCGTCAGGCTGTTGCGCAGCGGATCGAGCGAGGCCAGCCAGCTATTCACCAGGGTATCGCGCAGCGCCTGTGGCTGGTGCAGCCAGATGTGTAAACCCGGCAGATCAAAACTGCAGCAGCCGCCGGGAATGCTCAGGCGCTGACGTACGGAGGCAATCAGCCGGTCTTCGCGCAGCTGCTGACCCATGCGCGGCGCGGCCATCAGCTCGCTGGACTGCTGCTTTAGCTGTTCGCGCAGCTGGCTGACGGTGTGTTCATCGACACCCGGCACATCCAGCCAGGCACGCAGTTTTTGCTGCTGACGCTCCAGCTCTTTTAACAGCTCGGTGCGCATATCGCCGCGTTCGAAGATATCCAGCAAGTCGCCAATAATACGAAATACACCCAGTGCGGCAACCGAGCTGTTGACCGGCAGCGTTTCGTCCAGCTGGTTAATCAAAAACTCCACGCGCAGCCAGGTGCGCATTTTCTCATTCAATGGGTGTTCAAACAGAACCACTGTGCTCATGATATTAATCCCGTCCGGTTGCTGCCAGGCGCAAATAGCGCTGGTGAAGTTCAGCAACGCGCGGCAAAGCCTGTTCCGGCGTGCCACTGTTATCAATGATGTCATCCGCGCAGGCTAAACGCTGCTGACGGCTGGCCTGCGCGGCAAGAATCCGTTGCGCCTGGCTGAGAGAGATACCATCACGCTGGCGGGTGCGCTGCAGCTGCGTGGCCTCATCGACATCCACGACTAATACCCGGTCAGCCTGATGCTGCAGACCATTTTCTACCAGCAGCGGCACTACCCACATGACGTAAGGCGAAGCTGCCTGCGCCTTCAGCTGCTGGGTACGGGCGTTAATCAGCGGATGCAGCAGTTGATTGAGCCAGTTTTTCTCTTGCGGCTGCTGGAAAATAATTTCCCGCAAACGCGCGCGATAAAGCGTGCCTTCTGCGGTCAGAATCGATTCTCCGTGGCGTTTCACAATCGCATTGAGCGCAGGTGTGCCCGGTTCAACCACCTCGCGGGCAATCACATCGGCATCAATGATGTCGACGTTCAGCGCGGCAAAAGCGTTAGCAATGGTGCTTTTACCACTACCAATGCCGCCGGTCAGTGCAACGGTAAAAGGCATAGCGTTCTCTCAACATTTTTCTCATCTGCCGCAGCGTGATGAGAGCCCGATCACAATCGGTTTTCTCAGCTAAATTTAACGGATTGTAGCTTAAATAAAGTGAAATTCGCAGTCTTGTCGCGGAACGAATGGCGCGTATGATAACGACACTGGAGCCGTGAGCGCTACCCGAACTGCGGTTCGTCGTCACTAACCAGGACACTCTGCTATGCGTATCGAAGAAGATGTAAAACTGGGCTTTAAAGATGTATTGATCCGCCCGAAACGCTCCACGCTGAAAAGCCGTTCCGAGGTTGAGCTGGAACGTACGTTCACCTTCAAACATTCAGGCCTCGCCTGGTCCGGCGTTCCGGTGATTGCCGCCAACATGGATACCGTCGGCACCTTTACCATGGCCGAAGCGCTGGCTGGCTTTAACGTGCTGACCGCCGTTCACAAGCACTACAGTGTTGAAGCGTGGCAGACCTTTATCCAGCGCGTACCGGCCACGGTGCTCAGCCACGTGATGGTCTCCACCGGGACCTCAGAAGCAGATTTTACAAAGTTAAGCGCGATCCTCGCGCTGTCGCCCCAACTCAATTTTATCTGTATTGATGTGGCAAACGGCTACTCCGAGCACTTTGTTGCCTTCCTGCAGCGCGCGCGGGAAAGCTTCCCGGGGAAAACCATTTGTGCCGGGAATGTAGTGACCGGTGAAATGGTCGAAGAGCTGATTCTGTCCGGTGCCGACATTGTGAAGGTGGGAATCGGCCCGGGATCGGTCTGCACCACGCGCGTCAAAACCGGCGTTGGCTACCCGCAACTCTCCGCGGTGATTGAGTGTGCTGATGCGGCGCACGGCCTCGGTGGGCAGATTGTCAGTGACGGCGGTTGCGCCGTGCCGGGCGATATCGCCAAGGCGTTTGGCGGCGGGGCCGATTTCGTGATGCTCGGCGGCATGCTGGCGGCGCACGATGAGTGCGAAGGCACTCTTGTTGAAGAGCAGGGCGAGCAGTTCATGCTGTTCTACGGCATGAGCTCCGAATCAGCGATGAAACGTCATGTGGGCGGTGTGGCGGGCTACCGCGCCGCAGAAGGTAAAACCGTTCGTCTGCCGCTGCGTGGACCGGTCGCGGAGACGGTGAAAGATATCCTCGGCGGGCTGCGTTCGGCCTGTACTTACGTCGGCGCAGAGCGCCTGAAAGAGCTGACCAAACGCACCACCTTTATTCGTGTGGCAGAACAGGAAAACCGCGTCTTTAACCGCTGATGTGCCGCAACGGGCGCCGCGTGCGCCCGTTTAACGTATGGCGTCTCCCAGACCAAATACCGGCAGATACATGGCAATCACCAGCGTGCCGACAATGCCGCCAATCACCACCATCATTAATGGCTCCAGCGAAGCGGCGAGGCTGTCTGCGCGCGTCAGCGTTTGCGCTTCGTGCCACTCCGCCAGTCGCGCCAGCATCACATCCAGCGCACCGGCCTCTTCACCGACGCGGATCAGCTGAGCGCACAGCGGCGTAAACAGCGGATGTCCCTGTAGCGCCTGATGCAGCGGTGCGCCAGCGGCAATGTGCTGCTGTAACGCCACGATGGCATCGCGCCACAGTCGCGCGGCCAGCGTCACTTCCACCGCCTGCAGGCTTTGCAGCAGCGTCAGTCCGGCCTGCTGCGTCAGTTGCAGAATCGCATATATCTGGCTGAGCTGACCGCCGCGCCACAACGGGGCCAGCAGCGGAAGCCGCAGCAGCCACTGCTGGCTGCGCTTTTGCCACGCAACGGATCGTCGATAGGTCAGACGCGCCAGCCACCCGGACGCCACACCGCACAACAGCAGCGGCAGCGCCGCCTGCTGCAACAGTGCCGACAGCGCCATCACGCCGGCGGTAAAGGCCGGCAGCGGTGCGTCAAAGCTGGCGTACACCGCAACAAATTCCGGCAGTACAAACAGCAGCATCCCGGCGCTGACCGCCAGCGCTACCAGCAGGATGAACAGCGGATAGCGCAACGCTTTCACCACTTTCTGGCGCAGAAACTGTTGCCTGCTCTGCTGTAGTGCCAGCTGGCGGCAGCACTCGTCCAGTTGTCCGGTCAGCTCACCAACCTGCATCAGCGCCGGAAACAGCGGCGGGAAGATATCCGGCCAGGCGCGCAGCGCCTGAGAAAACGGCTCTCCGGCCATGACCCGCTGTTGCAGAAGGCTCAGCAGCACGCGCCAGCCTGCATGGGGATGGCCGCTGGCCAGCAATGTCAGACTCTCCGCCAGCGGCAGCCCGGCTTTCAGCAACGTCGCCAGCTGGCGCATCAGGTCAATTTTCTGCTGCCACTTCCAGTCGCGCGCGCGCCAGCATTTCCCGCGCTGCCAGCTCACCACCAGCATGCCGCGATCGCCCAACTGGCCGAGCAGGGCATCCTGCGTGGGCTGCAGCGACTCGCCCTCCTGCAGCAGGCCCATGCTGTCCAGTGCCTGCCAGTGAAACTGGTAGCGATTAGCCATTGCCAAGGCCCACCACGCGCTGCATCTCCTCGAAAGAGGTATCGCCGCGGCTCACCGCCTCCAGCCCGGCGGTCAGCAGCGTTTTCATTCCCTGCTCCGCGGCCAGCGTCAGCAGGTGCTCCAGCGGCATATCAGCCGAGATAGCGTTCTGCAACCTGCTGCTCATCGGCAGGATTTCAAACAGCGCCAGGCGGCCGTAATAACCCGAGAAGCAGTGATCGCAGCCGGGGGCACGCCAGGTTTGCAGCGTGCCGGGCCACATGTCGCCGGGCAGATGGGCAATCGCCTGGCCGGGCTGACGGCAGTGCACGCACAAACGGCGCACCAGCCGCTGCGCCACCACCAGCTGTAGCGCCGGGCCAAGCAGATAGCCGGGAATGTCCATCTGCCGTAGGCGGGTCAGGGTTTCGGCCGTCGAGTTGGTGTGCAAAGTCGAGAGCACCAGATGTCCAGTCTGCGCCGCTTTTACGGCGATGCTGGCGGTTTCAGCATCACGGATTTCACCGATCATTATGACGTCCGGATCCTGCCGCAGCAGCGCGCGCAATACGCGGTTAAAATCGAGACCGCTCCGTGGCTGTACCTGTGTCTGGTTAATCCCCTGTAGCGGAATTTCCAGCGGGTCCTCCACGCTGCAGACGTTTTTCTCCGGCACGTTGAGGGCGCTAAGGCTGCTGTACAGCGTAAAGGTTTTGCCGCTGCCGGTTGGGCCGGTGACCAGAATCAGCCCCTGCGGTTTGGCCAGCGCGTTTTTCAGCAGGCGCAGCTGTGGCGCCGGCATGCCCAGCTTATCGAGCGCAATGGCGCTGTTTTCGCTTTGCAGCAGGCGCACCACCGCTTTTTCCCCCTGGCTGACCGGCAGGGTCGACAGGCGGAACGCCGCCGGTTTGTCATCCATCTCCAGACTGAACTGGCCATCCTGCGGCAGCCGACGCTCCGCGATATCCAGACCGCCGAGAATTTTCAACCGTGCCAGCACGGCGGCGGGTGGGGCATCCGGTAACTGCGGCAGCGGATGCAGCACGCCGTCAATCCGCAGCCGTACGCGCAGCCCGTGACGCTGCGGTTCAAAGTGCACATCGGAGGCGCGTCGCTGTATGGCCTGGCGCAGAATCTGATCCACCGCGTGAATGGCGGACTCGGCGCTGGCCTGTTCGCGCGGTGCCGCACTGCTTTCTGGCTGGTGCAGCAGCTGCTCCAGCCGTGCGGCGGGCCAGCATTCGACCTCGACTGCGCACTGGCTGGCAAACTGCAGCGCCTCTAACAACAGCGGGTCTGGCGCGTCCGCGACCGCCACGCGCAAGTGCGTGGCGTCGTGGTGCAGTATCACGGCCTGATAGCGGGCACACAGCGCCTGCAGGGTGCTATCCGGCTTATCCATTGTTTTCTTCCTTGTCGGCAAAGCGGAACTGCTCGAGACAGCTGTCGCGCAGGCTGGTGTTGTCGCTGGTGCAGCTGCGTTGCCAGCTGAGTGCGCCTTCCGCCGCATTCCATATCGGCAACATTGCAACGGTTAACCCCGTCAGGCTCTCCTGGCCGGTCAGCGTAATGGCACCATTCACCACGCTCAGGTTCGCCACATAGCGTGAGCCTTTGGCGGCGGGAATACCGCGCTCGCCGGCCTGACACTGCGCCGGTCCGCCGCGCTCAATGGCGCACAGCTCCACGGCAGTTTTATAGGGCACCATGGTTTGCAGCATGTCGGTCAGCGCGGCACGTTGCAGATAATTTTGGTAAGCGGGCAGGCCAATGGCGCTGAGGATGGCGACGATACCGATAACAATCATCAGCTCGATCAGGGTAAAACCGCGTTGTTTATCCATAATGAGGCTCCTTGTTGTGGAGCCGCAACGGTAAGAAAGGGCGGGCAAAAGCGGAAGGGGGCGCGTTTCAATCCCGGAAAGGGGCGCGCAGACAATGTAGCGCGTTACAGGCGAAGCCACATGATGATGGAAGCCGGCTCGCAAACTGCCGCCAGCACCGGCGGCATGGCCAGACGTCAGACTTCGCGAAAACGCATCGACAGATCGAGTGCCTGCACGTGCTTAGTCAGCGCGCCCACCGAGACATAATCCACTCCGGTGGCGGCGATCTGCGGCAGCGTCGTCTCCGTCACGTTGCCGGACACCTCCAGCAGTGCGCGCTTCGCAGTCAGCGTAACCGCCTGCTGCATCATCGCCAGCGTGAAGTTATCCAGCATGATGATGTCGGCGCCGGACGCCAGCGCCAGCTGCAGTTCGCTGAGACTTTCCACTTCCACCTCGACCGGCACATCCGGGTGCAGCCACAGGGCTTTCTCCACCGCTTTACTGACCGAACCGCTGGCAATGATGTGGTTTTCTTTAATCAGGAAAGCGTCGGACAGGCCCAGGCGATGATTCTGCCCGCCGCCGCACAGCACCGCATACTTGAGCGCGGTGCGCAGGCCAGGCAGGGTTTTGCGCGTATCCAGCAGCTGGGTATTGCTGCCAGATAAGAGCGCCACATAGCGGTTCACGGCTGTCGCTACGCCGGAGAGCGTCTGCACAAAGTTTAACGCGGTGCGTTCTGCCGTCAGCAGCAACCGCGCCGGTCCCCGTAATTCAAACAGCAGCTGATCGGCCACCAGCGGTTGGCCGTCTTCGACGTGCCAGGTAATGGAAACGTTATTGCCCAGCTGGGTAAACACCTCTTCCACCCAGCGTTTACCACAGAAAACACCGGCTTCGCGGGTGATAACGCGCGCTTCAGCCTGCGCCGCCTGCGGCAACAGCTGGGCGGTGATGTCGCGGTCCGCGTCAACGTCACCGCCTAAATCCTCCTGAAGCGCGCGCGCCACGGTTTCCGGGATATCCAGCTGAATACGTTTAAGCAGTTCCTGACGACGATGTTCGGGATTATAACGACGCGACACCATGATTTTGCGGCTCCACCCTGCGGATTACGTGCGCTCACCTTAGCCTGATTTTGCAGCTATTGCCAGACACGCCAGGTGAAATGTTTAGTATCCTTAACTTGCTGATGCCATAACGCATTAAGTCACAAGCAGTGAGGTGGAATCATGGTATTCTCAGCCAGATTTTGTTCAGGATAACAGGCATGAAACTGGAACACGGCTGGATCACGAGCGCACGCAAGGTGCCGTCGCCGCACTTCAATGCGCGGCCGGATAACGAAGCGCCGTCGCTGCTGATCATTCATAACATCAGTCTGCCGCCGGGCGAATTTGGCGGTCCGTGGATTGACCGGCTGTTCACCGGTACGCTACCGGCTGATGCGCATCCCTATTTTGCGGATATCGCCCAGTTACGCGTGGCGGCGCACTGTCTGATTCGCCGTGACGGTGAGCTGGTACAGTATGTTTCCTTTGACCAGCGCGCCTGGCACGCCGGCATTTCGCAGTTTGCCGGACGGGAAAACTGCAACGATTTTTCCATGGGTATTGAGCTGGAAGGCACTGATACGCTGCCCTACACCGATGCCCAGTACGCTACGCTGCAGCAGGTTACCCGCCTGCTGATGCAGCATTATCCGCTGACGCCGCAGCGTATCACCGGTCACAGCGATGTTGCGCCGGAACGCAAGACCGATCCCGGTCCGGCATTTGACTGGATACGCTATAAACAGGCTATCGGGCAGGAGCACCCCTGACACCGCAGGAGCAGGTATGACGTTGTTTAGTTTGTTGTTAGTTTTGGGTTGGGAACGCCTTTTTAAATTAGGTGAACACTGGCAGCTGGATCATAGGCTTGAGCCGCTGTTTCGCGGTCGCCAGCGCTTCTCGTTGCTGCGTACGCTGCTGATGACCGTGATCGCCATGCTGCTGGTCTGGGTGGTGGTGTGGAGCCTGAAGGGCATTCTGTTTGGCGTGGCGCAGCTGCTGTTCTGGATTGTGGTCGGTTTGCTGTGCATTGGTGCCGGCTCGGTGCGGTTGCATTACCACCAGTATCTTAAAGCGGCGAGCCACGATGATGAAGCGGCCCATCAGGCGATGGCGGCAGAGCTGACGCTGATTCACGGCGTGCCGGTTGACTGTAGCGAGCGCGAATTTCTGCAGGCGCTGCAAAACGCGCTGATCTGGATTAATTTCCGCTTCTATCTTGCGCCGCTGTTCTGGTTTGTGGTCGGTGGCCCTTACGGGCCAGTGTTGCTGGTGGGGTATGCGTTTCTGCGCGCCTGGCAGAGCTGGCTGGCAAAACACCGTTCCCCGCTGGAACGCGCACAGTCCGGCATCGATCGCATTCTGCACGTGCTGGACTGGATTCCTGTGCGGCTGGCCGGTGTGGCTTATGCGCTGCTCGGCCACGGCGAGCGTGCGCTGCCGGCATGGTTTGCTGCGCTCAGCGATGTGCATCGTCCACAGTATCAGGTGCTGACCAGCCTGGCGCAGTTCTCGCTGGCGCGCGATCCGCATCTGGATAAAGTGGAAACGCCACGGGTCGCCGTGGCGCTGGCCAAACGCGTTTCGCTGGTACTGGTCGTGGTAGTGGCGCTGCTGACCATCTACGGCACGTTAGTGTGATCGGCAGGCGGCACGCCGAAATCCGGTGTGCCGTCTTCGCGCCAGGCAAAATATTTAAGCCGCGTATGGCGGTTGGGATCCCACAGCGGATCGCCCTCAATTTCGGTGTAATTCCGTGCGTGATACACCAGCACGTCCCGTCCTGCTTCATCCACGGTAAAACTGTTATGCCCCGGACCGTACTGGTGATTATCCCAGCTGGTGGCAAATACCGGCCGCGCCGATTTGTGCCATGCGCTGATGTCGAGCGGATCGGCCTGCGCGTCAATACTCAGTATGCCGAGGCAGTAATTTTCATCCGTGGCGCTGGCTGAGTAGGTGACAAACAGCCGCTCGCCATGGCGAATCGCCGCCGGTCCCTCATTGACGCTAAAGCCGGCACACTCCCACTCATACTCCGGCCGGCTGAGCATCAGCGGCTGGGTTTTCAGCGTCCACGGATTCAGTAATTCCGCCAGATACAGGTTGGAGTTACCGGGAATGGCCGGGTCTTTTTGCGCCCACAGATACCAGTTTTTACCCTGATGCACGAAGTGGGTGGCGTCAAGGGCGAAGGTATCGAGGTGGGTTTGCACGCGGCGGCACGGCTGCCAGTGACCGCTGAGCGGATCGGCATCATCACATACCAGCGCGTACATACGGTGCTGAAACAGCCCCTCTTTAATTTCGCGGGACGGCGCGGCGGCGAAGTAAATCACCCACTGGCCATTAATCAGGTGCAGTTCCGGTGCCCAGATCAGGGCGCTGAAGGGACCACTGTCCGGTTTATGCCACACGGTTGTGGCCGGGGCGGTAATCAGGCCGTTAAGCGTGCTGGCATAGCGCAGCTCCAGCCGATCGTACTCGGGCACCGAAGCGATAAAGTAATAGCCATCGCTGTGGCGCAATATAAACGGATCGGCACGTTGCGTAATAAACGGGTTAGGCCAGCTCATTTAATTTCTCCTGGTTGTGAGGTTGCGCGGCGAACAGGGGCGGACAGGTCATGGAAGTTGGCGCGACGCAGCGCGAGATCCTGCTGGATGGTGCGCATCAGCGCGCGGTCCACTTTCAGCAGGCGCACCACGCCGGCGGTGATCAGATAGCCGACGCCGGGGATCAGGGTAAACAGCAGCACAATGCCGTTAAGCGCGCTGGCAGACTGCTGCTTCGCCGCTGCGTCATAGCCATACATCGACAATAAAAACCCGACCATGGCACCCGCTACCGCCAGTCCGACCTTGAGGAAAAACAGGTTGCCGGAGAAGCTGATCCCGGTGATGCGTTTACCGGTTTTCCATTCGCCGTAGTCATCGACATCAGCCATCAGCGACCAGTGCAGCGGTGACGGGATTTGGTGCAGGATGTTCAGCAGGAAATAAGCGATCACCACGGTGACGGTGGCGTGCGGATCGATCCAGTAAAAGCCGCTGGAGAACAGCGCCAGCGCAATGTTGGTCCAGAAAAACACCTTGAGCTTGCACCAGCGATCGGTGAGGACTTTCGCCAGTGTGCTGCCCAGCATCATGCCGATGACGCCCAGGCTGATAAACAGCGTCGCAAAGTGCGTCGACTGGCCCATCACCCAGGTGACGTAATACATGGTGGCGGCCATGCGAATAAAACCGGGACAGACATTACAGAACGTCAGCAGCAGAATGCGCACCCACTGATCGTTCTTCCATACATCGCGCAAATCTTTCTTCAGATCATCGTTGCTCGGTACCGCCGGGCGAATACGCTCGCGCACCGTGGCAAAACAGAACAGAAACATCACCAGGCCAATCAGCGCCAGCACGCTCATCGCCAGCTGATAGCCGCGCGCTTTGTTGTCACCGCCAAACCACTCGGCCATCGGCAGCAACGACAGCGAAAGGATTAGTGTGGCGATGCCCACCATGACAAAGCGGTATGACTGGCAGGAGACGCGTTCACCGGGATCGTTAGTGATGACGCCCCCCAGCGAGCAGTAAGGAATATTGATGGCGGTGTAGGTCAGCGACATCAGGAAATAGGTGACAAATGCCCAGATCACCTTGTTGTCGTAGCTCCAGTCCGGGGTGGTAAACATCAGCACGCTGAACAGCACGTAGGGCAGCGATATCCACAGCAGCCACGGGCGAAAGCGTCCCCAGCGGCTCTGCGTGCGGTCGGCAATCGCGCCCATTATCGGGTCGGTCACCGCATCCAGCACCCGTACTGACAGCAACAGCGTGCCGACCAGCGCCGGAGCAAGGCCAAATACGTCGGTGTAGAAGTAGTTGAGGAACAGCATGATGGCACCGCCGATCATGTTGCATCCGGCGTCACCCATGCCGTATCCCAGTTTTTCTCTGAACGAGAGGGCTGCTCCTTTCATCAGTCGTCTCCTGCGACAAGTGGAGCAAAAATTATCAGCGTTAAATCAGTAACCTGGTGGGGAACAATCGGTCAGGATGATGGACAAAATACGCGGGCGGGGAAAAGTGTGAAGCGGATCGGCCCGGCAGCAGCGTGCCGGGCCCGGTGAAGCATCAGGCTTTCTGTACCCGATTTTTAACGGTATAACCCACGGCCAGCACCAGCAGCCACACCGGAATCAGCCACACTGAAATCGCCATGCCCGGCGTCATCAGCATGATCACCAGAATGGCCGCCAGGAACAGCAGGCAGATCCAGTTACCCAGCGGATACAGCACCGCCCTGAAACGGGTTGTCACGCCCTGCTGGTCTTTTTTCTTGCGGAATTTCAGGTGCGCGAGGCTGATCATCGCCCAGTTGATGACCAGCGCGGAGACCACCAGCGACATCAGCAGGCCGAAGGCTTCGCCCGGCATCAGATAGTTAATCAACACGCACAGCGCAGTGGCTACCGCCGAGACCAGAATGGTCGCCACCGGCACACCACGACGGTCCACTTTCAGCAGCGCTTTTGGCGCGTTGCCCTGCTGCGCGAGGCCGAACAGCATGCGGCTGTTACAGTAAACGCAGCTGTTATACACCGACAGCGCGGCGGTCAGGATCACCACGTTGAGCGCATTTGCCACCAGCGCATCACCCAGTTCGTGGAAGATCAGTACAAACGGGCTGGTCTCTTCGGTGACGCGCGTCCATGGCAGCAGGGACAGCAGCACCGCCAGTGAGCCGATGTAGAAAATCAGGATACGCCACAGCACCTGGTTGGTGGCTTTAGGGATGCTCTCTTGTGGATTGTCGGCTTCTGCGGCGGTGATCCCCACCAGTTCAAGGCCGCCGAAGGAGAACATGATGATCGCCATCATCATCACCAGCCCGCTGACGCCGTGCGGCAGGAAACCGCCCTGGTTCCACAGGTTGCTGACGCTGGCCTGTGGGCCGCCGTTGCCGCTAAACAGCAGCCAGCCGCCAAACAGGATCATGCCGATGACCGCCACCACTTTGATAATCGCGAACCAGAACTCCATCTCACCGAACACTTTAACGTTGGTCAGGTTGATGGCGTTGATCACCACAAAGAAGATAGCCGCAGTGGCCCAGGTGGGGAATTCCGGCCACCAGAACTGAATATATTTGCCGACGGCGGTGAGTTCAGCCATCGCCACCAGCACATACAGCACCCAGTAGTTCCAGCCGGAGGCAAAGCCGGCAAAGTTGCCCCAGTATTTATAGGCGAAGTGGCTAAAGCTGCCGGCCACCGGCTCTTCCACCACCATTTCGCCGAGCTGGCGCATGATCAGGAAGGCAATAAAACCGGCGATGGCATAGCCGAGAATCACGGCCGGACCGGCCGATTTAATCACTGATGCGCTGCCCAGAAACAGACCGGTACCGACGGCACCGCCCAGCGCAATCAGCTGAATATGGCGATTTTTCAGGCCGCGATGCAGCGTTTCGCCATGCTGTTGTTCCATACAAACCTCATGATGTTGTTATTGTGCACCTGCAGTGCGCGCACTGTAAGGCTGTTCTATCTGTGTACGTTTTTCTTTACGGTATCCGGCGGGCTGTGTGCAAGCCTGAGCTACCCTGGCGACCAGAATAGTGATAAGCGCGCCGCTTTGCACCTGCTTTTGCTTTTTGTGCTGAGAGATGGCTGAAAAAGCAGCAGCATCCTCTGCGCTTCCCTTGCGCTATTTCTGCCATGAATAAGGCTTAAACACGAATAGCATTCGCTTATGGCTACGCAGCCTGGTGCGCGCTAATGCAGTGTAAGGTTTGGTAAAAGTGAAATCTGTTAACATTTGCCGGGCTGAGACGCTTTTCTGCCAGATCCCGGTAAGTTAGCGCACGGTAACCGGTGTTTGCGGTGAAAGTGTGCGGGGGGCCATATAGACACAAGGTGAATACTTTGTTACTTTACGGGCACCATTTTTCAATTGGTATTACCAATTTACTCCGGACGTTTGGCTCATAAGAAGGGATGATGGCCTACAGTAAAATTCGCCAACCCAAGCTCTCCGATGCAATCGAGCAGCAGCTGGAATCCCTGATTATGGAAGGGACGCTCCAGCCGGGTGAAAAACTGCTTCCCGAGCGTGAACTGGCCAAACAGTTTGATGTCTCACGTCCATCGCTGCGCGAAGCGATCCAGAGTCTGGAAGCCAAAGGCCTGCTGCTGCGCCGTCAGGGTGGTGGCACCTTCGTACAGCAGAATCTCTGGCAAAGCCTGAGCGACCCGCTGGTCGGCCTGCTTGCTGAACATCCTGAATCCCAGTTTGACCTGCTGGAAACCCGCCATGCGCTGGAAGGCGTTGCGGCCTACTACGCTGCGCTGCGCGGCACCGATGAAGACCTGCAGCGTATTCGCGACTGTCACGTCAACATCCAGCAGGCGCAGGACAGCGGCGATTTAGATGCTGAGGCCGATGCGGTCATGAAGTATCAGATCGCTGTCACAGAAGCCGCCCATAATGTGGTGCTGCTGCATTTGCTGCGTTCGATGGGCCCTATGCTGGAACAGAACGTCCGTCAGAATTTCGAATTGCTCTACGCTCGCCGCGAAATGCTGGCGAAAGTGAGCGGTCACCGCGCCAGTATCTTTGAGGCGATTGTGGCTCGTGAGCCAGAACAAGCACGCGAGGCATCCCATCGTCACCTGGCGTTCATTGAGGAAATCTTGCTGGACAGAAGTCGGGAGCAGAGCCGTCGTGAACGCTCCCTGCGTCGTTTACAGCAACGTAAGGAATAACGCACGGCAATGAACGTGCGACATAAACGACGGGCCTGTCTTCTTGTGCTGTGAATCAGAAGCAAAGCACAAGCAGACAGGCTCCTGATAATTCAACGTATTAGACACAGATAAGGAATACACCCCATGTCAGAACGTTTACAGAATGACGTGGATCCGATCGAAACTCGTGACTGGCTACAGGCGATCGAATCGGTCATCCGTGAAGAAGGTGTTGAGCGCGCGCAGTATCTGATTGATCAGGTATTGAGTGCTGCACGCAAAGGTGGTGTGAAAGTGGCAGCGGGCGGCAATGCCGTCAGCAACTACATCAACTCCATTGCGGTCGAAGATGAGCCGGAATATCCGGGGAACACCTCTCTTGAACGTCGTATCCGTTCCGCAATCCGCTGGAACGCCATTATGTCGGTTCTGCGTGCGTCGAAGAAAGATCTGGAGCTGGGTGGTCACCTGTCGTCTTTCCAGTCTTCTGCCACCATTTATGAAGTGTGCTTCAACCACTTCTTCCGCGCGCGTAGCGAGCAGGATGGCGGCGATCTGGTCTATTTCCAGGGCCACATTTCTCCGGGCATCTACTCTCGTGCGTTCCTTGAAGGACGTCTGACTGAAGAGCAGATGAACAACTTCCGTCAGGAAGTCCACGGCAACGGTCTCTCTTCCTATCCGCATCCAAAACTGATGCCGGACTTCTGGCAGTTCCCGACCGTGTCGATGGGTCTCGGCCCACTGAACGCCATCTATCAGGCGAAGTTCCTGAAATATCTGGAACACCGCGGCCTGAAAGATACCTCTAAGCAGACCGTTTACGCCTTCCTTGGCGATGGCGAGATGGACGAACCAGAATCCAAAGGGGCGATCACCATCGCTACCCGTGAGAAGCTGGATAACCTGGTGTTCATCATCAACTGTAACCTGCAGCGCCTCGACGGTCCGGTCACCGGTAACGGTAAGATCATCAACGAGCTGGAAGGCATCTTTGCCGGTGCTGGCTGGAACGTGATCAAAGTGATCTGGGGCGGACGCTGGGACGAGCTGCTGAAGAAAGATACCAGCGGCAAGCTGATTCAGCTGATGAACGAAACCGTTGACGGCGACTATCAGACCTTCAAATCACGCGACGGTGCGTACGTGCGCGAGCACTTCTTCGGTAAATACCCGGAGACCGCAGCGCTGGTGAAAGACTGGTCAGACGAAGAGATCTTCGCCCTGAACCGTGGTGGTCACGATCCGAAGAAAATCTACGCGGCACTGAAGAAAGCGCAGGAGACCAAAGGTCAGCCAACGCTGATCCTGGCGCATACCATTAAAGGCTATGGTATGGGTGACACTGCGGAAGGTAAAAACATCGCGCACCAGGTTAAGAAGATGAACATGGATGGCGTTCGCTACATCCGCGATCGCTTCAACGTGCCAGTGGCTGACGACAAGATCGAACAGCTGCCGTATGTGACCTTCGAAAAAGGCTCAGAAGAGTACAACTACCTGCACGGCCAGCGCGAGAAGCTGGGTGGCTATCTGCCAACCCGTCAGGCTGAGTTCAGCGAAAAGCTGGAAATGCCGGCGCTGGAAGAGTTCAGTGCGCTGCTGGAAGAGCAGAGCAAAGAGATCTCTACCACCATCGCCTTCGTGCGTGCGCTCAACGTGATGCTGAAGAACAAGTCGATCAAAGATCGTCTGGTGCCGATCCTCGCAGACGAAGCGCGTACCTTTGGTATGGAAGGTCTGTTCCGTCAGATTGGTATTTACAGCCCGAACGGCCAGCAGTATACGCCGCAGGACCGTGAGCAGGTTGCGTACTATAAAGAAGACGAGAAAGGCCAGATTCTGCAGGAAGGGATCAACGAGCTCGGCGCAGGGTCTTCCTGGCTGGCGGCGGCGACCTCTTACAGCACCAATAACCTGCCGATGATTCCGTTCTACATCTATTATTCGATGTTTGGTTTCCAGCGCATCGGCGATCTGATGTGGCTGGCAGGCGACCAGCAGGCGCGCGGCTTCCTGGTGGGCGGCACCTCTGGTCGTACCACGCTGAACGGCGAAGGTCTGCAGCACGAAGATGGTCACAGCCACATTCAGTCGCTGACTATCCCGAACTGTATCTCTTACGATCCGTCTTACGCGTACGAAGTGGCAGTCATCATGCATGACGGTCTGGTACGTATGTACGGCGAAGCGCAGGAAAATATTTACTACTACATCACCACGCTGAACGAAAACTACCACATGCCTGCGATGCCGCAGGGTGCGGAAGAGGGTATCCGTAAGGGTATCTACAAGCTGGAGACGGTAGAAGGCAGCAAAGGCAAAGTGCAGCTGCTGGGCTCAGGTTCTATCCTGCGTCACGTGCGCGAAGCGGCACAGATCCTGGCGAAGGATTACGGCATCGGTTCTGACGTCTACAGCGTAACCTCGTTCACCGAGCTGGCACGCGACGGTCAGGATTGTGAGCGCTGGAACATGCTGCACCCAACGGAAACGCCACGCGTACCGTACATCGCTCAGGTGATGAACGACGCGCCGGCGGTGGCATCGACCGACTACATGAAGCTGTTCGCAGAGCAGGTTCGCAGCTACGTGCCAGCCAGCGATTATCGCGTGCTGGGTACCGATGGTTTCGGCCGTTCAGACAGCCGCGAAAACCTGCGTCACCACTTCGAAGTGGATGCGTCATACGTAGTGGTTGCAGCCCTGGGTGAACTGGCTAAACGCGGCGAAATCGAGAAGAAAGTGGTGGCGGATGCGATCGCGAAATTCAACATCGATGCCGATAAAGTTAACCCGCGTCTGGCTTAAGAGGTAAGAGAGTAATGGCTATCGAAATTAACGTACCGGATATCGGGTCAGACGAAGTTGAAGTCACCGAGATTCTGGTCAAGGTGGGCGACAAGGTTGAAGCCGAACAGTCGCTGATCACCGTGGAAGGCGATAAAGCCTCGATGGAAGTGCCTTCGCCGCAGGCCGGCGTGGTTAAAGAGATCAAAATCGCGACCGGTGACAAAGTGAATACCGGTTCACTGATCATGATTTTCGACGCCGAAGGTGCAGCTGCTGCGGCACCGGCCGCCGAAGAGAAACCAGCGGAAGCGGCACCTGCTGCGGCCGCCGCCAGCGAAGCGAAAGACGTTAACGTCCCGGATATCGGCGGCGACGAAGTCGAAGTCACCGAAATTCTGGTTAAAGTGGGCGACAAAGTGACGGCAGAACAATCGCTGATCACCGTCGAAGGCGACAAAGCCTCCATGGAAGTGCCTGCACCGTTTGCCGGTGTGGTGAAAGAGATCAAAATCGCCACGGGCGACAAGGTGAACACCGGTTCACTGATCATGATCTTTGAAGCCGAAGGCGCGGCGCCAGCAGCGGCTGCCAAACCTGCCGTGAAAGAAGCGGCGGCCTCCGCGCCAGCCGCGGCTGCGGGTGCCAAAGACGTTAACGTCCCGGATATCGGCGGCGACGAAGTGGAAGTCACCGAAGTGCTGGTCAAAGTAGGCGATAAAGTTGAGGCTGAGCAGTCACTGATCGTGGTGGAAGGCGATAAAGCATCAATGGAAGTTCCGGCGCCGTTTGCCGGTACGGTTAAAGCGCTGAAAGTGGCTACCGGCGATAAAGTCAGCACCGGTTCGCTTATCATGGTGTTCGAAGTAGAAGGCGCTGCGCCGGCTGCTGCGGCACCGGCAGCGAAACAGGAAGCCGCACCCGCTGCAGAAGCCAAACCGGCTGCTGCACCTGCGCCAGCAGCGGCGAAAGCCGATGCGAAGAGCGAATTTGCTGAAAACGATGCTTACGTGCACGCCACGCCGGTGATTCGTCGCCTGGCGCGCGAGTTCGGTGTTAACCTGGCGAAAGTCAAAGGCACCGGCCGTAAAGGTCGCATCCTCAAAGAGGACGTGCAGGCTTACGTGAAAGACGCAGTGAAACGCGCTGAAGCGGCCCCGGCTGCGGCCGCAGGCGGCGGTATTCCGGGCATGCTGCCATGGCCGAAAGTGGACTTCAGCAAGTTCGGTGAAATCGAAGAAGTGGAACTGGGTCGTATCCAGAAAATCTCGGGTGCTAACCTGAGCCGTAACTGGGTAATGATTCCGCATGTGACCCACTTCGACAAAACCGATATCACCGATCTGGAAGCGTTCCGTAAGCAGCAGAATGCGGAAGCCGAGAAGCGCAAGCTGGATGTGAAGTTCACCCCGGTGGTGTTCATCATGAAAGCGGTCGCCGCGGCACTGGAGCAGATGCCACGTTTCAATAGCTCGCTGTCGGAAGATGGCCAGAAGCTGACGCTGAAAAAGTACATCAACATCGGTGTGGCGGTCGATACGCCAAACGGTCTGGTGGTTCCGGTGTTCAAAGACGTGAACAAGAAAGGCATCACTGAGCTGTCGCGTGAGCTGATGGCGACGTCGAAGAAAGCGCGTGATGGCAAACTGACCGCCAGCGATATGCAGGGCGGCTGCTTCACCATCTCCAGCCTTGGCGGCCTCGGCACCACGCACTTCGCGCCAATTGTTAACGCGCCGGAAGTGGCTATCCTCGGGGTGTCTAAGTCGGCGATGGAGCCGGTGTGGAACGGCAAAGAGTTCGCTCCGCGCCTGATGATGCCGATTTCGCTGTCGTTCGACCACCGCGTCATCGACGGTGCGGATGGTGCGCGCTTCATCACCATCATTAACAATATGCTGTCTGATATTCGCCGTCTGGTGATGTGACGTTAATCAAGGCCGGCAAATGCCGGCCTTGTTGTAAGCATTCGGAGTTGCCGCGGTTGGCAGTTTGTTAACAATTCTGTAAACTCTCGCGGTGAAATGTCCCGGTGGAGATAGGGCATCAAGAGCCTGGGAAAGGGTCGCTTTTGACCGCCGGCAATCTAACAAGAGGTCATGATGAGTACAGAGATTAAAACTCAAGTCGTGGTACTTGGGGCAGGTCCTGCAGGTTACTCTGCAGCCTTCCGTTGCGCTGATTTAGGTCTGGAAACCGTACTGGTAGAGCGCTACAGCACCCTCGGCGGTGTCTGTCTGAACGTCGGCTGTATCCCGTCAAAAGCGCTGCTGCACGTGGCGAAAGTCATCGAAGAAGCTAAAGCTCTGGAAGAGCACGGTATCGTGTTTGGCCAGCCGCAGACTGACATCAACAAAATCCGTACCTGGAAAGAGAAAGTCATCACTCAGCTGACCGGTGGTCTGGCTGGCATGGCAAAAGGCCGCAAAGTGAAAGTGGTCAACGGTCTGGGTAAATTCACCGGCGCCAACACGCTGGTAGTGGAAGGAGAGGGCGGCGCAACCACCATCAACTTCGATAACGCCATCATCGCTGCAGGCTCGCGTCCAATCGAACTGCCTTTCATTCCACATAACGATCCGCGCGTGTGGGACTCTACCGATGCGCTGGAGCTGAAAGAAGTTCCGAAGCGTCTGCTGGTTATGGGCGGTGGCATCATCGGTCTGGAGATGGGTACCGTCTACCATGCGCTGGGTTCAGAGATCGACGTGGTCGAGATGTTTGACCAGGTGATCCCGGCCGCCGATAAAGACGTGGTGAAAGTGTTCACCAAGCGTATCAGCAAGAAATTCAACCTGATGCTGGAAACCAAAGTCACCGCGGTAGAAGCGAAAGACGACGGTATCTACGTATCAATGGAAGGTAAAAAAGCGCCGGCTGAACCACAGCGTTACGACGCAGTGCTGGTGGCGATTGGCCGTGTACCGAACGGTAAAGGTCTGGATGCTGGTAAAGCAGGCGTGGAAGTGGACGATCGCGGCTTTATCCGCGTCGACAAACAGATGCGCACCAACGTGCCACACATCTATGCTATCGGTGACATCGTCGGTCAGCCAATGCTGGCGCACAAAGGCGTGCACGAAGGTCACGTGGCGGCAGAAGTGATTTCCGGTCTGAAGCACTACTTCGACCCGAAAGTGATCCCTTCTATCGCTTATACCGAGCCAGAAGTGGCCTGGGTGGGTCTGACCGAGAAAGAAGCCAAAGAGAAAGGCATCAGCTACGAAGTGTCCACCTTCCCGTGGGCGGCATCGGGCCGTGCTATCGCGTCTGACTGTGCAGACGGTATGACCAAACTGATCTTCGACAAAGAGACGCACCGTGTTATTGGTGGCGCGATTGTCGGTACCAACGGCGGCGAGCTGCTGGGTGAAATCGGTCTGGCTATCGAGATGGGTTGTGATGCCGAAGATATCGCGCTGACCATCCACGCGCACCCAACCCTGCACGAATCGGTTGGCCTGGCGGCGGAAGTGTTTGAAGGTAGCATTACTGACCTGCCAAATCCGAAAGCGAAAAAGAAATAAGTTCGCCTGAGGCTTAGGTTAATTAACGGCTCCTGTAAGGAGCCGTTTTTTTATTAATCGAAAACGTAAGTTGAATAGATAAAAGCGGGCGCAGGAGCAACACGTTAACGATGCCGGAATAGCGGAGGAGACCCTCCGCTATTGAAGTTTACTGTTGTGCTTCGTAAGCCATGACAGCCGATAATTCAGCCGCGAATATCCGCAATCGTAATTCACACAGTGAACTGCGATTTGCCAGGCATAAACCTAACAGGATGAGCCCGCTGATAATCAGCGTGCTGAATTTCACCTTCATAATCACTTACTCCTTGCATTAGCACGAGCAAGCCATTACCCTGACACTGTCTGGGTGTAGGGTAGTGGCTCACCCGTGCGGTTAATGAAAATTAATCGCACGGTTCACCTTCCACCATCCACCTCAATTTCTTTTGCAGATCTTAAGGCAGATAGCCTCAAGCGCCCGCAGGCAGTCTACGCTATTTATTTATCATTTCCTCTTTTATTTTTTTTATCTCTTTTTTAAATCGCAGTTATTTTTTAAGGGTGTATTTTAATTGAGTGACTAAGTTTAAAGGTTAATTTAAACCGGCACTGCGTTGATAATTAATTAAATACGTGCAAGGCATCACGTTCAATATTTATCAGGTGATGTGGTATTAATTTTTCCTCAGGAAAACGTGTGCGGGAAGCTGAAGGGTAGCCGTTTAGTGCAAGCGCATTAGCACATAACCAAAAGTGAATGAACCGGCCTGAAAGGGGATTGCAGGTTATGGATTCGCTGTGTGAGGGCCGGATGCAACAAATTACGCGCTAAAACCTGGCTCCACTGGCTACCGGCACAGGCGCGAACAGGCACTACCAGAGCCGCTCTGGCTTCTCTTCTGGCGCAAAGCGCAGACAAATCTGCTAAATAACGCGCGGATGTTGCTTTTTTGTAAACGGATTAACAATCAGCCGAAATCCTGCTATGCTGGCCGACGCAGAACCGGGCACCTCACCCTACTGTTTGACAGCATCAACAGGTGCACCGGAAAGCTATACAATGAGAGCGAGGAGAACGTCGTGCTAGAAGAATACCGTAAGCACGTTGCCGAGCGTGCTGCCCAGGGAATCGTACCTAAGCCGTTAGATGCTTCCCAGATGGCCGCGCTGGTTGAACTGCTGAAAAACCCGCCAGCGGGTGAAGAAGAATTCCTGACTGACCTGCTGGTCAACCGTGTCCCGCCGGGTGTTGATGAAGCGGCGTATGTAAAAGCCGGATTCCTGGCAGCTATCGCAAAGGGCGAAGCCCACTCTCCTCTGGTCACTCGTGAAAAAGCAGTCGAACTGCTGGGCACCATGCAGGGCGGCTACAACATCCATGCGCTGATCGAGGCGCTTGACGATGAGGCTCTGGCACCGATTGCCGCTGAAGCACTGTCCCATACGCTGCTGATGTTCGATAACTTTTACGACGTCGAAGAGAAAGCCAAAGCGGGTAATCCCCACGCGAAGAAAATCCTCCAGTCCTGGGCTGATGCAGAATGGTTCCTTAAGCGTCCTAAGCTGGCAGAAAAAATCACCACCACCGTGTTCAAAGTGACCGGCGAAACCAACACCGACGACCTCTCTCCGGCGCCGGATGCATGGTCACGTCCGGATATTCCACTGCACGCGCTGGCGATGCTGAAAAACCCACGTGACGGCATCGAACCCGACGATGCTGGCAACATTGGCCCGATCAAACAGATTGAAGCACTGCAGCAGAAAGGCTTCCCGCTGACTTATGTCGGTGACGTGGTTGGTACCGGTTCTTCACGTAAGTCCGCGACCAACTCAGTGCTGTGGTTCATGGGTGACGACATTCCGTATGTGCCGAACAAAAAAGGCGGCGGTCTGTGCCTCGGCGGTAAAATCGCGCCGATCTTCTTCAACACCATGGAAGATGCCGGCGCGCTGCCGATCGAACTCGACGTTGAGCGCCTGAACATGGGCGATGTGATTGACGTTTACCCTTACAAGGGTGAAGTACGCCATCACGAGACCAATGAACTGCTGGCGACCTTTGCGCTGAAAACCGACGTACTGCTGGATGAAGTACGCGCCGGTGGCCGTATTCCGCTGATTATCGGTCGCGGCCTGACCACCAAAGCGCGTGAGTCGCTGGGTCTGCCGCACAGCGATGTGTTCACCAAAGCCAAAGATGTGGCTGAAAGCAACCGTGGTTACTCGCTGGCGCAGAAAATGGTGGGCCGCGCCTGCGGCGTGGCAGGGATTCGTCCTGGCGCCTACTGCGAACCGAAAATGACCTCGGTCGGCTCTCAGGACACCACCGGTCCAATGACCCGTGATGAACTGAAAGATCTGGCGTGTCTGGGCTTCTCCTCCGATCTGGTGATGCAGTCCTTCTGTCACACTGCCGCTTATCCGAAGCCGGTCGATGTCACCACACACCACACGCTGCCGGACTTCATCATGAACCGTGGCGGTGTCTCGCTGCGTCCGGGCGATGGCGTGATTCACAGCTGGCTGAACCGTATGCTGCTGCCGGATACCGTCGGCACCGGCGGTGACTCGCACACCCGCTTCCCGATTGGCATCTCGTTCCCGGCCGGTTCTGGTCTGGTGGCATTTGCCGCGGCGACGGGCGTAATGCCTCTGGATATGCCGGAGTCAGTGCTGGTGCGCTTCAAAGGCGAAATGCAGCCGGGCATCACGCTGCGCGATCTGGTGCACGCGATTCCGCTGTACGCCATCAAGCAGGGCCTGCTGACCGTTGAGAAGAAAGGTAAGAAAAACATCTTCTCCGGTCGCGTGCTGGAAATCGAAGGTCTGCCGAAGCTGAAAGTTGAGCAGGCGTTTGAGCTGACCGATGCCTCGGCCGAGCGTTCTGCGGCGGGTTGTACCATCAAGCTGGATAAAGAGCCGATCATCGAGTATCTGAACTCCAACATCGTGCTGCTGAAGTGGATGATCTCCGAAGGCTACGGCGACCGTCGTACGCTGGAGCGCCGTATTCAGGGCATGGAAAAATGGCTGGCCGATCCGCAACTGCTGGAAGCCGATGCCGATGCGGAATACGCAGCGGTGATCGAAATCGATCTGGCGGAAATCAAAGAGCCCATCCTGTGTGCGCCGAACGATCCGGACGACGCGCGCTGGCTGTCTGACGTGCAGGGCGAGAAGATCGACGAAGTGTTCATCGGTTCGTGCATGACCAACATCGGTCACTTCCGTGCGGCAGGTAAACTGCTGGACGCGCACAAAGGCCAGCTGCCGACCCGCCTGTGGGTAGCGCCGCCAACCAAGATGGATGCCGCGCAGCTGACGGAAGAGGGCTACTACAGCGTCTTTGGTAAGAGCGGTGCGCGTATCGAGATCCCGGGCTGTTCACTGTGCATGGGTAACCAGGCGCGCGTGAAAGACGGCGCGACGGTGGTTTCCACCTCGACCCGTAACTTCCCGAACCGTCTGGGTACCGGTGCCAACGTGTTCCTGGCATCAGCCGAGCTGGCCGCGGTCGCTTCCCTGCTGGGTAAACTGCCTACGCCGGACGAGTATCAGCAGTTTATGGTGCAGGTGGATAAAACCGCTGCCGACACCTACCGCTACCTGAACTTCGATCAGCTGGGCCAGTACACTGAAAAAGCGGATGGAGTGATTTTCCAGACCGCGGTGTAAAATACCCCTGCCAGTGAAAAAGGGACGAGCGCATCGTCCCTTTTTTTATGCGCTTTTTTCCCTCGCCGTCTCCAGGCATAATGCGAGCGCGATCCCACTTTCTTGCGCGCGCTGCGCACAAAATGCACGAAAGCGTGCCGTCTGGCGCGCCACTGGTATGAGGCCAACATGGAATATGAATTTCTGCGTGACGTGACCGGTCAGGTCCGGGTGCGCATGTCGATGGACCACGAAGCGGTGGGGCACTGGTTCAATGAAGAGGTGAAAGAGAACTTTGCGCTGCTGGATGAAGTCGAAGCCGCGGTGCGTGCAGTCAAAGGCACGCAGCAACAGTGGCAGCGCGTCGGGCACGAATATACGCTGTGGCTGGATGAGGAAGAGGTGATGATCCGCGCTAATCAGCTGGCGTTAGAGGATGACGGCCTGGAAGAGGGCATGACTTATTACGATGAGGAGAGCCTGTCGTTCTGCGGCGTGGAGGATTTTCTCGCGGTGATTGCTGCTTATCGCCGGTTTATGGCCGGCCGCTAACGGGCGCCCGCAGCCGGGCGCCACTGCCGTTGCGCAGGTTACACGCCGTTAATGGCGGAACGGGCGTGGGATAAAGGTTCCTCATCCACAATCGGTTCGACCTTGCCAAGCAGGAACAGGTAGTTAAGGATTCCGATCACTACCAGCACCGCCGAGAACACCAGCGCCCAGGTAAAGTGGCCGGTGGCACCGACGATAGCACCGGTAATGATTGGCCCGACCGCGCCGCCCATATTGGAGACGGTATTCTGCAGCCCGGCAACAATTGACACGCTGTTGGTGGGCGCAACATCGCCCGGCAGCGCCCACACCTGAGAGGCCGCGACGGTGGTGCCGGACTTAGCAATACACAGCAGCAGCACCGTCATGAACACGGAATCGGTGAATGGCGCGAACCCGATGCACAGCGCCATCAGCAGGCCAATCGTCAGGAACAGCTTGCGCGTGGCGGTCAGCGACAGCACTTTTTTGTGCACCATACGGTCCGACGCCCAGCCCGCCAGCACCTCAATCACCATACCGCAGATCAGCGGCAGCGCCGCCACCATGCCCATTTTCAGGAAATCCATCCCTTTGTCTTTCACCAGGTAGGTTGGCAGCCAGGTGATAAAGAAGTAGGAGGTGTAATTGATGGTGAAGAAGCCAATACACATCGCCCAGATGTTGCGGTAGCGCAGCAGCTTGTACCACTTCATCGGCCGCACGTTCTTATCGCCGTGCTTCTGCGCCTGGCCATCGCGGATCAGGCGCACTTCATCGGCGCTGATCGCTTTGTGGTCTTCCGGGTTCTCGGCATAAATGAAGTACCAGGCGATGACCCAAATCAGCCCGACGGCACCAATCGCCAGAAAGGTCAGACGCCAGTCGAACAGCGCGATCATAAAGACGATCAGCGGCATGGCGACGGCCCCGCCAAATTTTGATGCGCTGTCGAACAGGCCGGAGACGGTGGCGCGCTCGCGATCCGGGAACCAGCGCGCGGTAATACCGGCGTTGCTGGGATAAGCCGCCGCTTCACCCACACCGAGCGCCAGACGCAGCGCCAGCAGCGATTTAAAGCCGGTGGCGAGCCCCATCGCCATGGTGGCAATCGACCACCAGCCGACAGCGATACCGAGGCCTTTTTTCTGGCCGAAGCGGTCGGCAAACCAGCCTGCCGGGATCTGCAACAGCGCGTAGGACCAGAAAAATGCCGCCATGATAAAGCCCATCATCTCCGGATTGATGTCGAGCTCGGTGATCAGGTGCGGTGCGGCGGCAGAGAGTACGGTACGATCAATATAGTTAATGGCAATGGCCAGCCACATCAGGCCGGCGATCCACCATCTGATGCGTGTTGAGCGTGCGGTGTTGGTCATAATCATTATCCACGCGAAAAGGGTGACAGAGGAGGGCGGCGTCAGGCCAGCCCGTTCATGACATTCATCGGGCGTTCGCCCTGTTTTATACACTGCACAATCTGCGTCACGCAGCGTTCGCCGATGGCGCTGATAGCACCGTCGGTATAACCGGCAAGGTGCGCCGTGGGGATAAAGTTGCTCAGGGTGAACAGCGGATGCTGCGCCAGCGGCTCCTGCACAAAGACATCCGCCGCCGCACCGGCAATCACGTTATCCTGCAATGCCTGGTAGAGATCCTGCTCATTCACTACGCCACCGCGTGACGCGTTGATGAGAAACGCGCTCTTCTTCATGCGCTTCAGGCGCGCAGCGTCGAACAGGTTTTGTGTCTGGTCCGTGAGCGGCATATGTAAGGTGATGAAGTCGCTGTGCTCCGTCAGCTGATCGAGGCTGACAAACGACACGCCGTGTTCGGCGGCGAAGGCGTCATCGGGGTAAAAATCGAAGGCGAGGATGCGCATATTGAAGCCTTTAGCGCGCAGTGCCACCTGCTTACCGATATTGCCCAGGCCGATGATGCCGAGCGTTTTGCCGTAGACGTCGGTGGCAAAAATGCGCGGCCAGTGGCCGGCGCGGGTCTCTATTGCGGCGGTGGTGATCTGGCGCGCGCTATTGAGAATCAGCGCAAAGGCGAAATCGGCAACCGCGTGTTTGTTCGCGTCCGGCACGTTCGTCACGTAAATACCGCGCGCACGCGTTGCGTCGAGGTCGATGTTATCGACGCCCACGCCGTGCTTGCAGACAATTTTCAGCTGCGGTGCCAGCGACAGCAGCGCATCGTTGACCTCGGTAAAGGCCACGATCAGGGCGACGGTGTCGGCGAGATACGGCGCCAGCGCGCTGAGCGGTGCGTCGGCGGGCAGCGTAATCAGCTCAAAGCCCTGCTGGCGCAGTGTGTCGATCGGCGCGGCGTCGTAGCGGGCGAACGAAGGTGAAGTACAGATGACTTTCATAGCAAATGCGTCCCGGTGTTAATAACAGCAGCCATCGCTGCCTGAATCCGCCCCGCCTCCGTCAGATTAACCCTAACCCTGATGGCGGCAGGGGGTAGCGGCGGCTGTATTGCGCGATGAATCGCGCCGCTACCACAGCTGCGTGCGGTAAGTGCTTTGAATTTCCTGGCTTTACTGCAAATACTGATTCACGATCTGGCGTATCTTCTGCTCTTCCTCTTCAGAGAAGCGCACCGCATAGCGGCTGTCGCCGACCTCATAGCCGAGCAGCGCCACGGCTTTTTTCACCGCCGCCGGGGAAAAACCAATGCTGTAGAGATCGGTACGCAGGCCGGTGACGTTCTCCTGAGCGGCGCGCGATCCGGCGATGTCACCGGCATGGAAGCGCGCCCAGATGGCGTTAATCTCTTTCGGCGCCACGTTAGCCAGCCCGGAAATACAGGCGGAGCAGCCATCGACAAAGCCCTGATGAATCAGTGAATCCGGCCCGTTCAGCACGTTGAAATGCGCAATACCTGCCGCTGCCTGCAGAAAGCCGCTCAGGCTTTCGTAGCTGCCGGCACTGTCTTTGATGCCAATGATGTTGGGATGCGCTGCCAGCGTGCGCACGGTTTCCGGCTGCAGCGTATTACCGGTGCGCGCCGGAATGTTGTAGAGAAACAGCGGGACGTCGAGGGCGTCGGCCACGGCGCGGTAGTGATCAATTAGCTCTTCCTGTTTAAGCGGGACAAAGTAAGGGGTGATCACCGAGACGGCATCCACACCCAGCTTTGCTACCTGCCTGCCCAGCCGGATAGTCTCACGCGTCGAGATCTCGCCAATGTGCGCCACCACCGATGCAGTGCCGTTTACTTCGTCGACGCAGGTCTCGGTCACCGCTAGCTTCTCCTGCTCGTTCAGCACGAAAAATTCCCCGTTGGTGCCGCCGCAGAAAATACCGTTACCGGCGCTCAGCTGACGCTGAATCTGTTCACGCTGCGCGGCAGGATTGTAGGCTCCGTCGCGATCAAAAGTGGTGACGATGGCGGTCAGTACGCCCTGAATGGTGTTGCTCATGATTTCCCCGCTCATGCTGAGTGATTTAACGCCGGAAACAGCGTCAGGTAGACGTTGCGCACATCGTCGGCGCTGACTTTCATCGGTACATTCTTCATCAGGCGCTGCACGTCCAGCGCGGCTTCGACCAGATACGGCAGATGATCCGGCCCGATGCCCAGCGCTTCCAGGCTGGCCGGCAGTTTAAGGCGCTGCACCAGCGCGGCGAAATAGGCCACCAGCGCGTGCGATTTGGCCTCTTCATCCAGTGCGCTATCGGCATCCGGCAGCAGATCGTAGGCCTGCGCGAACTTGCTCACCGCCGCCGGACGCACAAACTGCATGCACGGCGCCAGCAGAATGGCGTTGGCCACGCCGTGCGGCAGATGATACTTGCCGCCCAGCGGATACGACATGGCGTGCACCAGGTGCGTCCCGGCATGGGCGATCGCCGCTCCACCGTAGTAGGACGCCCACAACATATTCAGCCGTGCTTCCAGGTTGTCCGGTTCGGCAAGGGTCTTTTCGAGGCTGGCGAACAGCTTTTTCATGCCGATCAGCGCATAGTTATCACTCACCGGATTGGCCACGGTGGCGGTGAAGCACTCAATCAGGTGACACAGCGCATCAATCCCGGTCGACGAGGCGATGTGCGCCGGCATGCTGGTGGTCAGTTCCGGAATCAGCGCCACGTAGTCCGGCAGCATCACCGGCGAAATAATACCGACCTTGGTCTCTTGCTCCGGGATGGCAAGGATGGCATTGGGCGTGGCTTCCGAGCCGGTGCCGGCCGTGGTCGGGATCAGTAAAGAAGCGGTACGCGTGTGCGGCTTCTCACCGGCCAGCAGCGCCGTCAGGGTTGGCGCATCGCCCACGCACAGCACGGACAGCAGCTTGGCCACATCCAGTACGCTGCCGCCGCCAATGCCGATCACCAGATCGACGTCGCCGTGCGGCAGCGCCGCAACAATCGCCGCCACATCATGCTGGCTCGGTTCGGGCGGCACAGTATCAACCAGGCTCAGGCTGGCGATCTGCTGCTGCAGCCGGGCGACAAGCGCCTGCACCGCCGGAATACCCAGAATGTTTTTATCCGTGACCAGCAACGCCTTCTGCTTATCCTGCAGTAAATAGCTGAGATCGTTCAGAGCCTGATAGCCACTGATCACGGTGCTGTTGATATTCATGTCATGCCCTTATAACGGTTTTGCACATTATGATTAGGTTTGCTCAATGTTGTGCGGGGTATATCTCTTTCTGAGGCTAAATTTATAGGCGATATCGATTTCAATTAATTTGATCTTGCTCACATATAATCAATCATGATTGAATATAATCAAATGCAGCACGGCAAGGGGCCGTGACAGGAGAGAGAATGACTTCATCGCCATGGAAAACGCCCGTTCTGGTGATTGCCGACGATTTTACCGGTGCCAATGACGCAGGCAGCGGCTTCGCGCTGGCCGGCGCGCGCGTCCACGTGCTGTTCAATAACCTGACGCCCCCGGATGCCGGCGCAGCGGATGTGCTGGTGATCAGCACTGATAGCCGTGCGGTGAGCGCAGCGGAAGCCGCCAGCCGTACACATGCCGCCATGCAGCCGCATCAGCAGATAGCGCAACACGGCTGGCTGTTTAAGAAGATTGACTCAACGCTGCGCGGCAATCCAGGCGCTGAGGTGGCGGCCGCGCTGCAGGTCAGCGCGAAACGGCTGGCGCTGGTGGTGCCGGCGGTGCCAAAGCTGGGCCGCATCACGCGCGGCGGGGAAGTGTGGATCCATCAACAGCGCCTGATCGACACCGAATTTGCCAGCGATCCTAAAACCCCGGTGACCAGCAGTAACGTGCTGACGCGGCTGCAGATGCAATGCGACCTGCCGGGCGAGCAGATCGATCTTGCCACGGTACGCAGCGGCACGCTGGCCGCACGGCTGGCGACCAGTCAGGGCCTGCTGGTACTGGACGCGGAACAGCAGGCGGATATCGACGCCATTATCGCGGCTGCCGCGACGCTGCCGGAACGTCCGCTGCTGGTCGGCGCGTCCGGGTTAAGCGATGCGCTGGGTGCGCATCTTGCTGCGCGGCCCTCTCGCCCGGTGCTGGCGATAGTCGGTTCGATGAGCGCCATGGCGCAGCAGCAAATCGCCCGGCTCGCCAGCCAGCGTGACATTTGCTTGATTGATATTGATATTTGCCAGCTGTTTGCCACACCGGCATGGCCGCAGGCGGCAGCCTGGCAGCAGGCGATAGTCCAGGCGCTGCGCGAGGGCGTGCACTGTGTGGTGCGCACTACGCAACAGGCTGACCAGCGCCACGCGATTGCGCAGCTGTGTCAGCAGCAGCAGATTACGCGCCAGCAGCTCGGCGAGCGCATCTGCCAGTTCCTGGCGCAGCTGACGCGCGCCGTCTGCGCACACATTCAGCCTGCCGGCCTGTTTCTTTCCGGCGGTGACGTGGCCATCGCAGTGGCGCAGGCATTCGGGGCCAGCGGCTTTCAGATTCAGGGCCAGGTGGCGGGCTGTGTGCCGCACGGGGTTCTGCTTAACAGTGAATTACACCTGCCGGTGATGACCAAAGCGGGTGGCTTTGGTGATGAAAACACCCTGGCAGAAGCCATTCGTTTTATTGAGGAGAAGTCGAGTGAATAACACTATTGCGGTGACCATGGGCGATCCGGCGGGCATCAGCCCGGAAATCATCATTAAAGCACTGGCAGAAGGGGAGCTGGCGGGCATTCCGGCGGTGGTGGTCGGCTGTGCCGCGACGCTGCGTCGGGTACTGGCGCTGAACATTACGCCGCAGGCCGAGCTGCGCGTGCTGGACAGCGTGCAGGATGCGCATTTCGCACCGGGCATCATTAACGTCATCGATGAGCCGCTGGCCGATCCTGACGCGCTGCAGCCGGGCAAGGTACAGAAGCAGGCCGGCGATCTGGCCTGGCGCTGCGTGAAGCGCGCCACCGAACTGGCGCTGGCGGGCGACGTGCAGGCGATTGCCACCGCCCCGCTGAACAAAGAGGCGCTGCACGCGGCGGGCCACCTTTATCCCGGCCATACCGAACTGCTGGCACAGCTGACCAATACCAAAAATTACGCCATGGTGCTGTATACCGACCATCTGAAAGTGATCCACGTGACCACGCACATCGCGCTGCGCAAATTCCTCGACACGCTGAACGGCGAACGTATTCAGACGGTGATCGGCATGGCTAATAGCTTCCTGCGCCGCGTGGGCTATGACCAACCGCGCATCGCAGTCGCCGGGGTCAATCCGCACGCGGGCGAGAATGGCCTGTTTGGTGATGAAGAGATCACTACGGTGACGCCAGCGATCCAGGCAATGAAGCAGCAGGGCATTGATGTCCATGGCCCGTGCCCGCCGGATACGGTGTTTTTACAGTGCCAGCAGGGGCAGTACGATATGGTGGTGGCGATGTACCACGATCAGGGGCATATCCCGTTGAAACTGCTTGGCTTTTACGATGGCGTCAACATCACGGCGGGACTGCCGTTTATCCGCACTTCCGCCGACCACGGCACGGCATTTGATATCGCCTGGACAGGTAAAGCGAACTCTGCGAGCATGGCGATCTCGATTAAACTCGCGATGCAGCTTGCATAGGGAAATATGAAGGGACAAAGCCGTCTCGACCAGATTATGGACTATCTCAAAAGTCATAATCTGGTCACTGTTGAACAGCTGGTGAGCGCCATTTCTGCTTCGCCAGCCACCATTCGCCGCGATCTGATTAAGCTGGACAAGGAAGGGGTGATTAGCCGCAGCCACGGCGGCGTCACGCTGAACCGCTTTATCCCGACGCAGCCGACCACGCTGGAGAAGATGCAGCGTAACCTGGCGGAGAAGCAGGCCATCGCGCAGTTCGCCGCCAGCTATGTGCAGTCCGGCGATGCGGTGGTGCTGGATGCCGGCACCACCATGCTGGAACTGGCACGACAGCTGACCCATTTGCAGCTGCGGGTGATCACCGCCGATCTGCACATTGCGCTGTTTTTGTCGGAGTTTAAACAGATTGAGACCACCATCATCGGCGGCCGCATCGACGACTCCAGCCAGTCGTGCATTGGTGAGCACGGCCGGCGCCTGCTGCGCAGCATCAATCCGGACATTGCGTTTGTCAGCTGTAACTCATGGAGTATTGAGCGCGGTATTACCACGCCGACGGAAGACAAAGCCGGGCTGAAGATGGATCTGCTGGCCAATGCGCGCCGGCGCATTCTGCTGGCCGACAGCAGTAAATATGGCTCATGGTCGCTGTACTGCGCGGCACCGATTGATAGCCTGACCGATGTGGTGACAGATTCCCGCCTTGATGAAGCGGTATGCCGTGATTTGCGCGAGCGCGGCATTGGCCTGCAGCTGACCGCGTAAATGTGCCGCCTGCATCAGCGGGTGAATGACGTGCGCTGCGTTACCGCGGCGCAGCCTTCACCCACTGCTGGCGCTGAGTTATAACAACTTCAATCCCGTCGCCGGGATATTGCGCCCGTAGTAAATCTCACGCATCTCCTTCCACAGCAGATTGGTAATGCGCTTGTGTTCCTGCGGGCTCAGCTCTTCAGGTTTGGTGTTGAACAGGTAATACTTCAGATCAAATTCTTTCAGCAACATCTTGGTATGAAAGATGTTTTCCTGATAAACGTTGACGTCCACCATGTCGTACATCGCCTTCATATCCTCGGACATGAAGTTCTGAATCGAATTGATCTCATGATCGATGAAGTGCTTCACGCCATTGACGTCGCGGGTGAAGCCGCGCACGCGGTAATCCACGGTCACGATATCCGACTCCAGCTGGTGGATGAGATAATTCAGCGCCTTCAGGGGCGAAATCACGCCGCAGGTCGAGACTTCAATGTCGGCGCGGAAGGTACATAAACCGCCTTCCGGGTGACTTTCCGGATAGGTGTGCACGCAGATGTGACTCTTGTCGAGGTGCGCGACCACCGAATTGGGCAGCGGGCCGGGATGCTCGGAATTATCGATATCCTGCGGATTGATCGGCTCTTCGCTGACCAGAATCGTCACGCTGGCACCCTGCGGCTCATAATCCTGGCGCGCGATATTCAGCACGTTAGCGCCGATGATCGAGCAGGTCTCGGTGAGGATTTCCGTCAGGCGGTTGGCGTTATATTGCTCATCAATATAGGCGATATAGCCATCACGTTCGGCTTCGCTATTGGCATAGCAAATGTCGTAGATACAAAAACTCAGGCTTTTGGTCAGATTATTGAAGCCATGTAGTTTTAGCTTTTGCAATTGGGTTCACCTCCTGAGGTCAGCTGAGCGCGTTTAAAAGGTATTGCGGCAGGGCAAAGCTGCCGATGTGCAGCTGTGGCGTGTAGTAACGGCAGGGCAGTCCGGCTGCGGCAAAACGTGACTGCAGCGTCGCAAGGTCCGGCTGGCGCAGCGCCGGATCGTCGCTCGCCCAGGCGAAGGTCATGATGCCGCCGTAGTAGGTCGGAATCGCCGCATGGTAAAAGCTGACGTCAGCGAAATAGTGGCTGAGTTTGCGGTGGCTGTTGACCGCTTCATCCTGCTGCAGGAAGCAGACGCCGTTCTGCGCGACAAACACGCCACCGGGATTGAGCGCCTGTTTGCAGCCGGCATAAAACGCCGAGGTGAACAGACTCTCGCCGGGACCGATTGGATCGGTACAGTCGGAGATGATCACATCAAACCGTTCCTGCGTCTGGCTGACGAAGTTAACGCCATCGTCGATCACCAGCTGCAGACGCGGATCGTCGTAAGCGCCGGCGCTGTGGTTAGGCAGATAGGTTTGACAGAAATTCACCACGCCGGCATCAATTTCCACCATGGTGATGTGCTCAACGCTTTGATGCCGGGCGACCTCGCGCAGCATCGCGCCGTCACCGCCGCCGATAATCAATACGCGCCGGGCATTGCCGTGCGCCAGAATCGGCACGTGCGTCATCATTTCGTGATAGATAAACTCATCGCGCTCGGTGGTTTGCACCACGCCGTCCAGCGCCATCACGCGGCCAAACGCGGCGTTCTCAAAGATCACCAGATCCTGATGCGCGGTTTTATCGCGGTAAAGCAGATTATCTACGCTGAAATATTGGCCAAAGCCGCTATGCAGCGTCTCATGCCAGGTCTCTTTGTCGGCCATGCCGGAGCGCTCCTTATGCTGTTAACGCGCAATAATGCCAGAAAAAAGCATAACGAATTATGACCGTGCTTGCACGGTCAGGGCGTTAACAGCAGCGCAGGGCGGAGGATTATTTCACGTAGGCAAGCAGGCTGAGGGAATCGCGCGCCAGCGACTTACACTTTTTGTCGTTGGTGATGGCGATACCGCTCAAATCTTTGTAGCTCTCTTCACCGAGGGATTTCATGTTGTAAGCGCTGTAGTTGCTCAGATCCCAGCGGTTTTGCTGGGCAAAAAACACCAGTGCTTTACGAATCTGCGCGTCGGGCAGATCCTGATAGCCGCAATCATTTTTCAGATAGACAAACACCGCGGTGAGGTCAGCCAGATCTTCTGCTTCGGATTCGCTCAGGGCAAAACTGGTGGAGGAGAAGCCAAGGAGTCCCGCCAGCAGCAGGATCTTGATGCTTTTCGTCATAATCGTTCTCAACAAGGGACAATTTAATGACGTTAGCACAGTTATTGCCGGGATTCCGCTAAATTTGGCTAAATGGGCCACTGGCGCGCTTTTTATCCCGGCGGGCGCTTTCATCGCTTGACCCTCCCGCAGGGGAAAGGTTTACGCTGTGCCCCTATTCACGATAAGGATATGAATATGCAACGTCGTCATTTTCTCAAGCTGACCGCCGCCCTCAGTGCAGCCGGCGCGCTGCCCTTGTGGAGCCGCTCGCTGATGGCCGCTACGCGCCCGCTGTTGCCCATCCCGTCGCTGCTGGAGCCCGATGCACACGGCCAGTACACGCTGACCGCCATGACCGGCAGAAGCCAGTGGAACGGCAAATCCGTCCCAACCTGGGGTTACAACGGTAGCCTGCTCGGCCCGGCGCTGCGCCTGCAGCGTGAGAAAAGCGTCACCGTCAATATTCATAATCGTCTGCCGGAAGCCACCACGTTGCACTGGCACGGGCTGGAAATTCCCGGCGCGGTGGATGGCGGTCCGCAGGCGCTGATTGCGCCCGGCGCCACGCGTCAGGTGAGTTTTACCCCCGATCAACCGGCGGCGACCTGCTGGTTCCATCCGCATCAGCACGGCAAAACCGGCTATCAGGTGGCGCAGGGGCTGGCGGGGCTGGTACTGCTGGAAGATGAGGCGTCCGGCAAGCTGCGGCTGCCGATGCAGTGGGGCGAAGATGATGTGCCGCTGATTTTCCAGGATAAGCAGCTCACTCAGGACGGCACGCGTATCGATTATCAGCTGGATATCATGCGCGCCGCCGTGGGCTGGTTTGGCGATTTGATGCTGACCAACGGCGTGCCGTATCCGCAGCACGCGGTGCCGCGCGGCTGGCTGCGGCTGCGCCTGCTCAATGGCTGCAACGCGCGCTCGCTGCACATCGCCGCCAGCGATAAACGTCCGCTGTACGTGGTGGCGAGCGACGGTGGCCTGCTGGCTGAACCGGTGAAGGTGGAGAGCCTGCCGCTGCTGCCGGGCGAGCGCTTTGAAGTGCTGGTGGATACCTCAGACGGCAAAACCTTCGATATCGTAACGCTGCCGGTCACGCAGATGGGCATGACGCTGGCGCCGTTCGATCAGCCGCTGCCGCTGGTGCAGATTCTGCCGCTGCGCGTGATGGCCAGCGGTACGCTGCCGGACCAGCTGGTGGATGTGCCGCCGCTGCCGGCAACGGAAGGGCTGCAGAGCCGCTGGCTGCAGCTGATGATGGATCCACAGCTGGATCAGCAGGGCATGCAGGCGCTACAGCAGCGCTACGGTGCCAAAGCGATGGGCAGCCAGCACGGCGCGGGCAAAGCGATGGATCACGGCAGCATGAACATGGACCATGGCGCGATGGATCATGGCAACACGGAGCACGGCGATATGGCGATGGATCAGGGCAACCCTGCCCGCAGCGCCGCATATGATTTCCACAACGGCAACAAAATCAACGGCCAGGCCTTCAACATGGAAAAGCCCATGTTTGCCGTGCCGCTGGGCAAATATGAAAAATGGACCATCTCCGGCGAAGGCGACGCCATGCTGCATCCGTTCCACATTCACGGCACGCAGTTCCGCATTCTGTCCGAGAACGGCAAGCCGCCTGCGGCGCATCGCGCCGGCTGGAAAGATATGGTCAGCGTCAACGGCTGGCGCAGTGAAGTGCTGGTGCGCTTCAACTACGTCGCCGATAGCGAAAATGCCTATATGGCGCACTGCCATCTGCTGGAGCATGAAGATACCGGCATGATGCTGGGCTTTACGGTGAGCTGACGGCCGCTTCCAGCGCCAGGCGGATATCCTCAATCAAATCATCGGCATGTTCGATGCCGATCGACAGGCGCACCGTCGCGTCGGTGATGCCGATGCGCTCCCGCACCTCCTGCGGCACGCCGGAATGGGTGGTGCTGGCGGGATGGCTGGCGAGCGACTCGGTGCCGCCGAGGCTCACCGCCAGTTTGAACAGCGTCAGCGCGTTGAGAAAGCGGAATGCCGCAGCCTGGCCGCCCTCGATATCAAAGGAGAAGGTGGAACCGGCGCCGCTGCACTGGCGCTGCCAGGTTTCGCCTGCCGGACTGCTGGCGTCGAGATAGGGCAGCCAGTGCAGTTTCGCCACCTGCGCGTGATCGCGTAAAAATGCCGCGACCTGTTCCGCATTGCTGGCGGCTTTCTCCATGCGCAGCGACAGCGTTTCCAGCGAGCGGCCAATCATCCAGCTGGAGTGCGGATCGAGCTGGGTGCCAATCGCGCTGCGCAGCGAACGCACTTTGTTGATTAATGCCCGGCTGCCCAGCGCGGCGCCGGCAATCAAATCGGAATGACCGCCGACATATTTGGTCAGCGAGTAGAGCGAGATATCCGCGCCGTGCTGCAGCGGACGCTGAAACAGCGGGCCGAGCAGGGTGTTGTCGCAGGCGAGAATCGGCCGTGAGCCCTGCTGCTGGGTGATCACCTCTGCCACCTGACGCATCAGTTGGATATCTACCAGACTGTTGGTGGGGTTGGCCGGCGTTTCAATCAGAATCATCGCGACGCGCCCGCGCTGCCACGCCAGCTTCGCGGCCTCATACACTTTATCTTCGTCGGTGCCGTCGCTGAACCCCACCGCTTTGATCTCCAGATCGTGCAGCGTTTTGCTCAGCAGCGTTTCGGTGCCGCCGTACAGCGGCTGCGAGTGCAGAATCACTTCGCCGGGACGGGCAAAGGTCAGCAGCGTGGTGGCAATCGCCGACATGCCGGAAGAGAACAGCGCGGCGCTTTCGGCACCTTCATAAATGGCCAGCCGATCTTCGACGATCTCGCTGTTAGGATGGTTGAAGCGGGAATAGACCAGCCCACCGCTTTTGCCCGCCGGCGGTTGCTGGCGACCGGCAACGAAATCGAAAAATTCTTTGCCCTCTTCGGCGCTGTTAAACACAAAGGTTGACGTCAGAAACACCGGCGGCTTCACCGCACCTTCTGACAGGCGCGGATCGTAACCGTAGTTAAGCATCTGCGTTTCCGGATGCAGTTCACGCGTGCCGATCTGCGTTTTTTTACCTGATGAAGCGGCCATAGGGATCTCCAGAGAGAGCGGGCAGGATGCTTACAGTTAACGCCAGTGCAATAAATTTCGCCACGATAACGTTTGCGTTCTGTGCGCGGCGTTAGCCTGTGCGTCGACTATGATAGAATGCGCGGCTTTCTGAAAACCTTCTTAGGCGAATGCAATGAAACACACCGTCGACGTGATGATCTCTGAGCAGGAGATCGCAACCCGTATTGCCGAACTGGGCAAGCAGATCAGCGAGCACTACCGCAACAGCGGCAGCGAAATGGTGCTGGTCGGCCTGCTGCGCGGCTCCTTCATGTTTATGGCAGACCTGTGCCGCGCCATTGATGTCGCGCACGAAGTCGACTTCATGACCGCCTCCAGCTACGGCAGCGGCATGTCCTCCACGCGCGACGTGAAAATCCTTAAAGATCTCGACGAAGACATTCGCGGCAAAGATGTGCTGATCGTCGAAGACATCATCGACTCCGGTAACACCCTAAGCAAAGTGCGTGAAATTCTGCAGCTGCGTGAGCCAAAATCGCTGGCGATCTGCACGCTGCTGGATAAGCCGGAGCGTCGTGAAGTTGAGGTGCCGGTCGAGTTTGTCGGCTTTACCATTCCGGATGAGTTCGTGGTCGGCTTCGGTATCGACTACGCACAGCGCTACCGCCATTTGCCGTATATCGGCAAAGTTACGCTGCTGGACGAATAACCGCACAATCTTCCAAGGCTGATTCCCTCCGCCTGCGATAAGATGCGCAGCCCGTAACTCAATGACTTACGGGCTCGGCACGCGTTTTCCTGCGGCACGCAGAGTGGTAGAGTGTGGTGGGTTATCACTCTGCGCAATTCCTTTGATTTCACAACCGTTATCGCTGAATAACCCCGCACGCTCGACGCGAGCGCACTATCATTTCATATGGCTATGATGTCACTACAACAGGGTACGGACTCGCAATGACTTATGCACTGGAACTTTCCGGGCTGACCAAGACCTATCCCGGCGGCGTACAGGCGCTGAAAGGCCTCGATCTCAACGTGGAAGCAGGCGACTTTTATGCCTTACTGGGCCCTAACGGTGCCGGTAAGTCCACCACCATTGGCATTATCAGCTCGCTGGTGAACAAATCCAGCGGCAGCGTGCGCGTGTTTGGCTATGACCTGCAGAAAGATGTGGTCAACGCCAAGCGGCAGCTTGGGCTGGTGCCACAGGAATTCAACTTTAACCCGTTTGAAACCGTGATGCAGATTGTGGTTAATCAGGCCGGTTATTACGGCGTGGAACGCGCCGAAGCGAACAAGCGCGCGGAAAAATACCTCAATCAGCTCGACCTGTGGGGCAAGCGTAACGAACGGGCGCGCATGTTGTCCGGCGGCATGAAGCGCCGGCTGATGATTGCCCGGGCGCTGATGCATGAACCGAAACTACTGATTCTTGATGAGCCGACGGCTGGCGTGGATATCGAACTGCGCCGCTCAATGTGGGTGTTCCTGAAAGAGCTGAACGCCAAAGGCACCACCATCATCCTGACCACCCACTATCTGGAAGAGGCGGAAATGCTGTGCCGTAACATCGGCATCATCCAGAGCGGCGAGCTGGTGGAGAACACTTCAATGAAAGGGCTGCTGTCCAAGCTGCAGTCGGAAACCTTTATCCTCGACCTGGCGCCGCGCAGCCCGCTGCCGCAGCTGGAGGGCTTCCAGTATCGTCTGGTTGATACCTCAACGCTGGAAGTGGAAGTGATGCGTGAACAGGGGCTGAATAGCGTATTCAGCCAGCTGAGCGCGCAGGGAGTGCAGGTGCTCAGCATGCGCAATAAAGCGAATCGTCTGGAAGAGCTGTTCGTCAGCCTGACGCAGGGAAAAACAGGAGTAACCGCATGACGCATCTGTACTGGGTGGCGCTCAAGAGTATCTGGAGCAAAGAGATCAACCGTTTTGCCCGCATCTGGATTCAGACGCTGGTGCCGCCGGTGATCACCATGACGCTGTACTTCATTATCTTTGGCAATCTGATCGGCTCACGCATCGGCGATATGCACGGCTTCAGCTACATGCAGTTTATCGTGCCGGGCCTGATTATGATGGCGGTGATCACCAACGCTTACGCCAACGTCGCCTCGTCATTCTTCAGCGCCAAGTTCCAGCGCAACATTGAAGAGCTGCTGGTGGCGCCGGTGCCGACGCACATTATTATCGCCGGTTATGTCGGCGGCGGCGTAGCGCGCGGCGTGTGCGTGGGCGTGCTGGTGACGGCGGTGTCGCTGTTTTTTGTGCCGTTCCACGTATTCTCGTGGCCGATGGTGGCAATCACGCTGCTGCTGACGGCGATTCTGTTCTCGCTGGCGGGCCTGCTGAATGCGGTGTTTGCGCGCACCTTTGACGATATCAGCCTGATCCCGACCTTCGTGCTGACGCCGTTAACTTACCTCGGTGGCGTATTCTACTCGCTGGCGCTGCTGCCGCCGTTCTGGCAGGCGGTGTCGAAGCTCAATCCGGTGGTGTACATGATCAGCGGGTTCCGCTATGGCTTCCTTGGCATCAACGATGTTCCGCTGGTGTTGACGCTGTCAGTGCTGGTGGCGTTTATTGTGGTGTTTTACGTGCTGGTGTATGCGCTGATTCAGCGCGGACGCGGCTTGCGCACCTGAGGCGCAGCTCCGAATAAGAAGCCGCTGCCGGCGTCGTCCGGCGGCGGCTTTTTTTTACCCACTCTTCGCAATTCCAGACGCGTCTTGTGCTTTCAGTCTGTGGCTTTCCCCATAGTGGCCGCTGACCAAAAAAGCAGCGGGGAAGCGAAGAGTGAATCGGGTATCATGGATTGATAATTTACGCGGCATGAGCATTCTGGCGGTGATTTTTTTGCACTGCATGATTGCAGTGAACCAGCAGGCCGGGCACTTCACTGCCTTTAACGAGCTGGTAAATCAGCTGCTGGCGCCGGTGCGTATGGGGCTGATGTGCTTCGTCTCCGGACTGTTCGTCGCCAGCGGTTTACGCCACGGGCAGGCGCGCTATCTGCGAAACAAAGTCAGCAGCATTCTCTATCCGTTTGCCGTCTGGGCGCTGATCTACGGCGGTCTGAAGTGGACCTTCAGCGCGATGGCCAATCACCCACAGTCGCCGCTGGCTATCGCGCTCGGCCATCTGAGCGGCGGCGATATCACCTGGTTTCTGCACTCGCTGTTTCTGTTTTTTGTGCTGATTATCCCGGCGCGCCGCCTGCCTGCGGCGCTGGTGCTGACACTGTGCGTTGCCGGTGCGGTGCTGCTGCCGCCGGTGCCGCCTGACTCGCTGTTTGCCAGTTTCGACAACCTGCATCTGAACAAGTCGCTGGTGCTGTTTGCCTTCTTCTACAGTGCCGACTGGCTGGTGCGCCAGGATATTGATATTGCCGCGTTCGCGCAGCGTCGTACACCGCTGCTGCTGTCGCTGATCGCCTTTATGCTGCTCGCGGCGTTCAGCCTGTGGGGCGGGCTGCGTCAGCATTCGCCGTGGCTGCTGCCGCTGGCGCTGCCCTCAATCCCGCTGTTCGTTGCGCTGGCCTGTCGTATCAATCTGCGGGCGGTTAACTACGTTGGCCGCCATTCGATTGTGTTTTATCTGTCGCACTATCTGGCGATTCAGGTGTGCAGTAAATTGCTGCGCCACGACGGCCACTCTGCGTGGCTGGCTGACCTGCATTTTGTGCTGGCGTTCAGCGTCGCGCTGGCGTTGCCAACGGCGCTGTGCGTACTGCGGGCAAAAGGATGGTTTGACTGGTTGTTTACGCTGAAGCGCAAAGGGCAGCCGCAGCTGGCGGGCGTATAAGGGAAAGGCGCGCTGTCAGTACAGCGCGCGGGATGATCAGGCCACCTGTACCGGCAGCGCTTTAGCGATACGTTTCATCTCGTTATCGCCGTCGAAGTAGGCCACTTTGGGCTGCCAGCTGCGCGCCACTTCATCTTCCACCTGCACATAAGAACAGATGATCAGCAGATCGCCCTGACAGGCACAGCGCGCGGCTGCACCGTTGACCGAAATGATTTTTGAGCCACGCTCGGCGGCAATGGCATAGGTAGAGAAGCGCTGGCCGTTGGTGACGTTATAGATGTCGATGGCTTCGTATTGCAGAATGCCGGAGGCATCAAGAAAATCCTGATCGATGGCGCAGGAGCCTTCATAATGCAAATCCGCCTGCGTCACTTTTACGCGGTGCAGTTTGCCTTGTAATACGGTACGAATCATAGCGTGATACCTTTGTTATACCCGTGCGCGGCCGGTTTCCACCGCGCAGTGTGTAGCGGGTACATGCTGCCCATAAACGACGGCGTTAAACCGTCAGATCCACTTGCTGATTATCAATCAAACGCGCATTGCCGAGCCAGGCGGCCATCAGAATCACTGCGCGCTGGCTGTCGACCGTCAGCGGCTGCAGCGTATCGGCATCGCAGATGGCCAGGCCGTCGGGGCGCAGGCCCTGATCGCGCAGCGTCTGTTCGGCGTGTTCAATAATCTCATCCACGTGCCGCTCGCCGTTGCTGAGGCGCTGCGCCATGCTGTTCATCACCTGGCTGAGCACCGGCGCCAGCTTGCGTTCATCGGCAGTAAGATAGCCGTTACGTGAGCTGAGCGCGAGACCGTCTTTGGCGCGCACCGTCGGCACGCCAACGATGTCAATGTCAAAGCCCATGTCCGCCACCATCTTGCGGATGATCGCCAGCTGCTGAAAATCCTTCTCGCCAAAACAGGCGATATCCGGCTGTACCAGATTAAACAGCTTACTGACGATGGTCGCCACGCCGCGGAAATGACCGGGACGGCTGGCGCCCTCCAGCAGCGAGGAGAGGCCCGGGACTTCAACAAACGTCTGGCTGTCGAGACCCTGCGGATAGACATCGGCCGGCGCCGGGGCAAAGACCAGGTCGACGCTGTGGCGATTGAGTTTTTCACAATCGTCCTGCAGCGTGCGCGGATAGCGCGCCAGGTCGTCGGCGCGATCAAACTGCATCGGGTTAACGAAGATCGATACCACCACGATATCTGCGCGCTGGCGTGCTTCATCCACCAGCGTCAGATGCCCCTCATGCAGGTTGCCCATAGTGGGCACCAGCGCGATGCGTTTACCTGCCTGGCGCCAGCGTCGAATCTCACGGCGCAGCAGCGGCAGCGTTTCAATGATCAGCACTGCAAATCTCCTGATTTACTGGAAACTGTGTTCGGCAGCAGGGTAGGTGCCTGCTTCAACGTCGGCCATATACTGGCGAATTGCCGCACGAATGTCGCCGGTTTCCGCAAGGAAATTTTTGGCAAATTTTGGAATGTGGCCGCCGGTAATACCAAACGCGTCGTGCATCACCAGAATCTGGCCGTCGGTGACGTTACCGGCACCGATGCCGATCACCGGTACCGACAACGCTTTTGTGACGCGCTCAGCCAGCGCGACCGGCACGCACTCCAGCACCAGCAGCTGCATACCGGCCGCTTCCAGCGCCAGCGCATCCGCCAGCAGGCGCTCGGCTGCCGCTTCATCGCGCCCCTGCACCTTGTAGCCACCGAAGATATTAACTGACTGCGGCGTCAATCCCAGATGACCACACACCGGCACGGCGCGCTCGGTCAGCATGCGCACGGTCTCTGCCAGCCAGGCGCCGCCTTCCAGTTTTACCAGGTTGGCACCGGCGCGCATCAGCTGCGCGGCACTGTCAAAGGTTTGCTGCGGCGTGGCGTAACTCATAAACGGCAGGTCGGCCATCACCAGCGCGTCAGGCGCACCGCGCCGCACAGCGGCGGTGTGATAAGCAATATCGTCGACTGTCACCGGCAGCGTGGAATCATGGCCCTGCACGGTCATGCCGAGCGAATCGCCAATCAGCAGCAGCGGAATGCCCTGGTCGGCAAACAGGCGCGCGAAGCTGAAATCGTAGGCGGTCAGCGTGGCGAACTTGCGGCCGCTGGCTTTCAGCTGGCGTAAGTGAGAGAGGGTGGTGGGTTTCATCGCAATCTCCAGCATTTTCTGATGCGCGCAGTGTACTGGATTGATTGCAAAGGCGATACGACGGGCGTGCGATTCTGCCGCGTCAGGCGGACCACAAGCGAATGCTGCTGCGGTCCAGCGTCGCCAGAATGCCGGCCAGCGGCTGGCCGTTCGGCAGGCGCAGCGCTGGCGCGATTTCCAGCAGCGGCACCAGCATGAAGGCGCGGTTGTGCATATCGTAGTGCGGCACCGTCAGGCGCGGCGTGTGGATCACTGCATTGCCGAACAGCATAATATCGAGGTCCAGCGTGCGCGGTCCCCAGCGTTCGGCTTTGCGCACCCGGCCATGCTCCAGCTCAATGCGCTGGGTGTGATCGAGCAGCGTTTCCGCGGCCAGTGTGGTCTCCAGCGCCACCACGGCGTTGAGATAATCCGGCTGATCCGGCGGGCCGTAAGGTGGCGTGCGATAAAACGCGGAGGTGGCTACGCGGTGGGTATCGGGAATGGCATCCAGCGCGGCCAGCGCTGCATCAACCTGATGCAGCGGATCGGCGAGATTACTGCCTAAGGCGAGATAGACCCGCGTCATGACGCGCTGTGGTTGCTGTCGCGGCGCGGGCCAGCTGGACGACGGCGCGGACGGCGTGGTTTACGGCGCGGAGCCGGATCGTCACCCAGGGTGTTGAGCATGGTCTTCTGCTGTGTCGGCACCGCCGACTGGAACTCGCCCCACCACTGGCTGAGGCGCAGCAGCTCGGCGTTGTTCTCGACTTCTGCGCGCAGCGCCAGCAGGTCGTAGGCAGCGCGGAATTTAGGATGCTCCATCAGCTTCCATGCGCGCTTACCGTGACGGCGCGACATGCGCAGCTGCAGCTGCCAGATATCGCGAATCAGTGTGGTGATACGTTTTGGAATCGCCAGCGCACGGCAGGCTTCATCCAGCGTTTCGTTCATGGACAGCGCAAAGGCGTCGAAATAGGTCAGGCCGCTCTCCTGCGCAATCTGCTCGGCTGACTCCAGCTGCGGATACCAGAACATCGCCGCAAACAGGAACGCCGGATTCACGCGCATGTCGTTGTGCAGGCGGGTATCGGTGTTTTTCAGCACCTGGGCCAGCATGCGTTCCATCGGGCTGTCGCCCTGTTCGGTGAAGTTGCGCGCCAGCGTCGGGAACAGCGGCTGGAACAGCTGGTATTCGCGCATCATCAGATAGGTGCGATAACCGTAACCGGCCTGCAGCAGCTTCAGCGACTCCTCAAACAGGCGCGCCGGCGGAATGTCATTCAGCAGCGTGGCGAGGCGGGGAATCGGCTCGGCGGTTTCCGCCGCAATGCTCATGTCCAGCTTCGCGGCGAAGCGCACCACGCGCAGCATACGCACCGGATCTTCGCGGTAGCGCGTTTCCGGATCGCCAATCATGCGGATGATGCCTTCCTGCAGATCCTGCAGGCCACCGACGTAATCGCGCACGGTGAAATCAGCCACGCTGTAATAGAGGCTGTTGATGGTTAAATCGCGGCGCTGCGCATCATCTTCAATGTTGCCAAAAATGTTGTCGCGCAGCAGCATGCCGTTCTGACCGCGCTGCGAACCGTTGCGATCGTCGACGCTCTCTTCCTGATGGTGGCCGCGGAACGTAGCGACTTCGATCACTTCCGGACCGAACATCACATGCGCCAGACGGAAGCGACGCCCGACCAGGCGACAGTTGCGGAATAGCTTACGCATCTGCTCCGGCGTGGCGTTGGTGGTCACGTCAAAGTCCTTCGGCTTTTTACCCAGCAGCAAATCGCGCACGCCGCCGCCAACCAGATAGGCTTCGTATCCGGCTTTGTTCAGGCGATACAGCACTTTGAGAGCGTTTTCGCTGATATCTTTGCGTGAGATATTGTGGCTTTCCCGGGGGATAACGGTCATCAGACTTACGGTTTCCACCTCTTCAGGGGCCTCCTCATCACGCTTGAGGACTCTCCGGCAAAAATTAGCGACTCGGGTAAAAATGGGACACCTCGACAGTGAGAAAATGGGTGTGAATAAAATCAGCGGCTAATCATAGCCTGTTGCGAACCATTTAGGAATGGCGTTGTCGACTCATCCGGTTGTTGCGCATCATGCCGCGGAATCAATGCGCTATCCCAGTGTGTAACGGCATGGTCCAGCAGCGCCTCCAGCCCATGGTCCTGCCAGCCTGGTAAAACCGACTGTCCCAGGAAGCTCAGCGCCTGCACCAGCACCGGTCGCGGATCGCCGTCCGGTAAGGCTGGCGCGTGGTTCTGCTTCGACAATTTATTACCGTCCGGGTTAATTGCCAGCGGCAGATGCATATAAGCCGGCACCGGCCAGCCAAACTGCTGATACAGCGCAATCTGACGCACCGTTGGCTCAATCAAATCCGCACCGCGCACAATCTCCGTCACGCCCTGAAAATGGTCATCGACCACCACCGCAAGGTTATAGGCGAACAGGCCGTCACGACGGTGAATAATAAAGTCTTCCTGCGCCAGACGCGGCTCCGCCTGCAGATGGCCGCGCAGGCGATCGTCAAAACCGTACACCGGCACATGCTGACGCAGCCGCAGCGCGGCGCCCTCCGGCGGCAGATGTAAATCGCGGCAGTGACCGTCGTAAAAGCCGCCCAGCTGCTGAATGCGGCTGCGCGGGCAGGTACAGAAGTAGCTTTGACGATGTTCGCGCAGCCAGCTCAGCGCCGCGCGATAGGCCTCGTGGCGCTGCGACTGCCACAGCACGTCGCCGTCCCAGTGCAGCCCATAATGGGTCAGCTGACGCAGGATGCGCGTTGCGGCACCGGCGACTTCACGCGGCGGATCAATATCTTCAATGCGCACCAGCCAGCGGCCCTGCTGCGCGCGCGCGCTCAGGTAGCTGCCTAATGCGGCTATCAGCGAACCGAAATGAAGATCACCGGAAGGAGAGGGGGCGAAACGCCCGATGCAGGGAAGCGTGGCGGACATCATGCTTTGGTACACCGCACGGCGGGAAAACAGTGGTTTTCCCGGCTGTGCGGCGACAGTCTGTTAACGGCCATTAGCCTGCCATCTGCTTCTCGCGGATTTCTGCCAGCGTTTTGCAGTCAATGCAGAGATCGGCGGTCGGACGCGCTTCGAGACGGCGGATACCAATTTCGACTCCACAGGATTCGCAGTAGCCAAAGTCGTCGTCTTCCACTTTCTTGAGCGTTTTCTCAATCTTTTTAATGAGTTTGCGCTCACGATCGCGGTTACGCAGCTCCAGGCTGAACTCCTCTTCCTGGGCGGCACGGTCAACCGGATCCGGGAAGTTGGCAGCTTCGTCCTGCATATGCGACACAGTACGGTCTACTTCATCCCTGAGTTGGTTGCGCCAGGCTTCCAGAATCTTGCGGAAATGGCTCAGCTGGGCGTCATTCATATACTCTTCGCCCGGTTTCTCCTGATACGGCTCCACCCCAGCGATGGCGAGGATACTCAGGGACGATGTTTTACGGTTTTGCCCTTCTTGCATGTTGTTTCTCCTGGATAACACGCACTACCCGTTCTGTTTCAGATTGCGAAAGCCTTTGCCTGCAACCCGACGCATGCGGGGCATATCGATTCCCATCAGGGAAAAAAACAGGCCGCTATAAATAGCAGAAGCAATCAAGGTTGGCAATTATTCATGAACGCACCTTGACAAGCCTGTGAGGAACAGCGTATTTAGCGCACCGCTCAGAACATTCTTATCACAGCAAATAACGTTAAATATTACAACTGTGCGTTAATCGTTACCGTTAACGGCCGGGTAAGTAACATTTCTGCCGGTGAAATCTGAGCCTGATACGCCAACACTTCCACACCGCAGCGCTGCGCCTGTACCAGTAGTTCTGCGTATTGCGCATCGATATGGTGCGCCGGGGAAACGTCCTCAATCCCCGTGTGCAGAACAGCAAACAACAAAACGGCCCGGTGGCCTTCTGCCGCGATAGTGCTTAATTCGCGCAGATGTTTCTGTCCACGAGCCGTCACCGCATCCGGAAAATAGCCTTTACCATTTTGTAAAAGGGTGACGGACTTGACTTCAATATAGCAGTTGACTTTGCCCTCCGCTTGCAACAGGAAGTCAATTCGGCTTTTTTCCGTGCCGTATTTCACCTCAGCCTGGCAGTGGCTATAAGCGGATAATTCCGGAATTGCGTCGCGCAGCAGCGCCTCGCGCACCAGTTGGTTAGCGCGCAGAGTATTGACGCAAATCCAGTGACCCTGCGCGGTTTGCGTTATTTCCCAGCTGTGCGGATATTTGCGCGTCGCGCTGGCCGTGGTGGAGTACCACACCGTGTCGCCTGGCGTGGCGCAGCCGGTCATCGCGCCGGTATTGGCGCAGTGCAGGGTAAAGGTGTCACCTTCCGGCGTAATGACATCGGCTAAGAAACGTTTATAGCGGGTAATTAAGCGGGCTGATTGTAACGGCGGATCGAACTGCATTTATGCTCCTGCGGCAGATAACAGTGGCCAGCGCGCCAGCCGGCGATAGCGCGTGCGTCCCTGCGTGAAGCTGGACGCAAACAGCGCGAAATGACTCACCTCAACGCGCCAGTGAAAACCGCGCGGCGGCAGCGCCACGGCCTGCGCAGCGTGGCGCAGCAGGGTGATGTGGGGATGGAACGGCTGCGTACTCTGCGCACAGCCATGACGCGCGGCCTGGGCGCGCAGCAGGTTGGCCAGCTGCAGTAAACCGCGCGGCGCGCGCTGGCAGCCAAGCCACACTACGCCGGGACGCGGCCAGTGACCGGCGTCATCGAGATCCAGCGTAAAGCCGGGCTGGCGGATGCGTGCCGCCAGCTGCTGCAGCTGATCCGCCGTTTCCGTGCTGGCCTCACCAAGAAACGCCAGCGTCAGGTGCAGATTCGCCGCCGCCACCGGTTTACCCGCGTCTGCGGCGAAGCAATCGGCCCGCCATTGCACCAGCTGTTGCTGGAGGGCATCAGGCAATTCGAGGGCAAAAAACAGTCGTTGCGTGGCCATGCTGAACTCCGGTAATCGGCGCCGGGTGGTGTACAATGCGCGCCATCTTAGCACAGGCAGAGTGGGAGTTGAGTGTGAGTGAGTTACCGGTAAGCGAGGTACTGCCTGCATTGCTGGCCGCGCTGGCGCAGTCGCCACAGGTGCTGCTGGCGGCCCCGACCGGCGCCGGGAAATCCACCTGGCTGCCGCTACAGCTGCTGCAACAGGCGAAGCTGCCAGGGCAAGTCATCATGCTGGAGCCGCGCCGGCTGGCGGCACGCAACGTGGCACAGCGGCTGGCGGAACAGCTGGGCGAACAGCCGGGTGAGACGGTAGGTTATCGGCTGCGCGGGGAAAACTGCAGCAGCGCAGCGACGCGTCTGCTGGTGGTCACCGAAGGCATTCTGACACGCATGCTGCAGCGCGATCCGCTGCTGGAGGGCGTATCGCTGGTGATCCTCGACGAATTCCATGAGCGCAGCCTGCAGGCTGATCTGGCGCTGGCGCTGCTGCTTGATGTGCAGCAGGGATTGCGCGACGACCTGAAAATTCTGCTGATGTCGGCAACGCTGGATAATCAGCAGCTACGCACGCTGCTGCCCGATGCGCCGTTTATTGCGTCACAGGGGCGCAGCTTTCCGGTGATGCGACGTTACGCTTCGCTCAATCCGCAGCAGCGGTTTGAAGAGGCAGTGGCGCGCGAGGTTGCACAGTTGCTGCGTGATGAGCCCGGTTCGCTGCTGCTGTTTCTGCCCGGTGTGGCGGAGATTGAACGGGTGAAGCGTGAACTGGCGTCGCGCGTCAGTGATGAGGTGGATTTATCTCCTTTATATGGTGCGCTGTCGCTGGAGGCGCAGCGGCGGGCCATCCTGCCGGCCGCGCCGGGCCGGCGTAAAGTGGTGCTCGCCACCAATATCGCCGAGACCAGCCTGACCATTGAAGGCATCCGCCTGGTGGTGGACAGCGCGCTGGAGCGCGCGGCGCAGTTTGACGTGCGCAGCGGCGTGACGCGTTTGCTGACCCAGCGCATCAGCCAGGCATCAATGACGCAGCGCGCTGGCCGCGCCGGTCGCCTGGCGCCGGGGATCTGCCTGCATCTGCTGCCGCAGGAGCAGGCGCTGCGTGCGGCGGCGCAGAGTGAGCCGGAGATACTCACCAGCGATCTGGCCTCGCTGCAGCTGGATTTACTGCAGTGGGGCTGTCAGGACGCGGCTCAGCTGCAATGGCTGGATAGTCCACCGGCGCGCAGCCTGCAGGCGGCACGTCAACAACTGCAGCGGCTCGGCGCGCTGGATAGCGAAGGGCGGCTCAGCGCGCGCGGCCGTAAAATGGCGCAGCTCGGCAGCGATCCGCGTCTCACGGCGATGCTGTGCGCCGCCGGCGACGATGTGCACGCCATCGCCAGCGCGGCGCTGCTGGTGGCGATTCTGGAGGATCCGCCGCGCAGCGGCAGTGTCGATCTGCGCGATGCGCTCAACCAGCCACAACCGCAGTGGCTGCGGCGCGCGCGCCACTGGCAGCAGCGCCTGAATGCAGGTCAGGGGCGCGTTGACGCCAATCGCTTCCCGGCGCTGCTGGCCGCCGGATTTGCTGACCGGCTGGCGCAGCGTCGCGGTGACAGTGCGCGCTATCAGCTCGCCAATGGGATCGGCGCAATGCTGGATGAGCACGACGGCCTGAGCCGCTATGAGTGGCTGATTGCCCCGAGCCTGCTGCAGGGGGCCAGCAGCGCCGATGCGCGCATGCTGCTGGCGCTGCCGGTAGAGATGGATGCGCTGCGCCAGCAGTGCCCGCAGCTGGTGGAGCAGCGCACCGATGTGGACTGGGATGACGACAAAGGCACGCTGCGCGCGTGGAAGCGGGACGCGATTGGCGCGCTGATCCTGCGGGCCCAGCCGCAGGCGCGGCCCGAGCCGGAGATCCTGCATCCGGCGATGCTGCGCTGGATCCGCGAAAAAGGGCTGGCGGTGCTCGGCTGGACGCCAGAGGCAGAGCAGCTGCGTGTGCTCCTGCAGTGCGCCGCGCAGTGGCTGCCGGAAGAGGCGTGGCCGACGCTGGATGATGACACGCTGCTGGCCTCGCTGGAGCACTGGCTGCTGCCGGAGATGGGCAAAGTACGCGATTTAAAAGGGCTGCAGAGCGTTAATCTTGTCAGCGCTTTATTACATTTGCTGACATGGTCACAGCGGCAGCGGCTGGATACTGTGCTGCCAACTCATTACACTGTGCCGACCGGAAGTCGCCTGCCGATTCGCTACGACGCGGAAAAGCCCCCCGCGCTGGCGGTACGTATGCAGGAGATGTTTGGCGAGGCACAGAACCCGGCGGTTGCCGATGGACGCGTTCCGCTGGTGCTGGAGCTGCTTTCGCCGGCGCACCGTCCGCTGCAGATCACCCGTGACCTCGCGGCGTTCTGGCGCGGTGCGTATCCTAAAGTGCAGAAAGAGATGAAAGGGCGCTATCCCAAACATCCGTGGCCGGACGATCCGGCCAGCGCCTTGCCGACGAGGCGCACCAAAAAATATTCCTCGTAGCCCGCAGTGGATCGAATTCAGAGGGTTCTGCCATGCGCGGCACGAGAAAGCAGTTAGAGTAGCGGCGCTGCCGTAGCTATGCCTGGAGAAAACAAAGCATGTCTGGGAACGATCGCGAACCTATTGGGCGCAAAGGAAAAGCGCCAAAGCCGCCGCGTAACGTTACGCGCCGGGGTCGCCGCAGGGAGCCTGAAGATGATATCGATCAGGACGATTTTGACGAAGATGATGAGGAGAGTGCGCCGGTGCCACCCAAAGGTAAAGGAAAACGTCCAACGCGTGGCAAACGCCGCTGGTTAGGCTGGTTGATTAAACTCTTCCTGGTGTTTGTCGTGGTGATGGCCGCCTGGGGCGTCTATCTCGATTCGGAAATCCGCAGCCGCATTGACGGTAAAGTGTGGCAGCTGCCGGCGGCCGTATACGGGCGCATGGTTAGCCTCGAACCGGGCATGGCTTACGACAAGAAAGAGATGATTGCGCTGCTGGAAGGCACGCAGTATCGCGAAGTGTCGCGCATTACCCGTCCGGGTGAGTTCAGCGTGAAAGGCAACACCATCGACCTGCTGCGCCGTCCGTTTGATTTTCCGGACAGCAAAGAGGGCCAGATTAACGCGCGTCTCACCTTCAGCAACAACGAGCTGAGCGAGATTAAAAACCTCGATACCGGACGCGACTTTGGCTTCTTCCGCCTCGATCCGCGGCTGATCACCATGTTGCAGTCGCCAAACGGCGAGCAGCGTCTGTTTGTACCGCGCGCCGGGTTCCCGGATCTGCTGGTCGATACGCTGATCGCCACCGAAGACCGCCACTTCTATGAGCATGACGGCATCAGCCCGTACTCGATTGGTCGCGCCTTCCTCGCCAATATCACCGCCGGTAAAGCGGTGCAGGGCGGCAGTACGCTGACGCAGCAGCTGGTGAAAAACCTGTTCCTCACCAACGAACGCTCGCTGTGGCGTAAAGCGCGTGAAGCCTATATGGCGGTGATCATGGATGCGCGCTACAGCAAAGATCGCATTCTTGAGCTCTACCTGAACGAGGTGTATCTCGGCCAGGCGGGCAACGACCAAATCCGCGGTTTCCCGCTGGCCAGCCTGTACTACTTTGGCCGCCCGGTGGACGAACTGAGCCTTGATCAGCAGGCGATGCTGGTCGGCATGGTTAAAGGTGCGTCACTGTACAATCCGTGGCGCAATCCGCAGCTGGCGCTGGAGCGTCGTAACCTGGTGCTGCGTCTGCTGCAACAGCAGAAAGTGATCGATCAGGAGCTGTACGACATGCTGTCGGCGCGGCCGCTTGGCGTCCAGCCGAAAGGCGGGGTGATCACGCCGCAGCCGGCGTTTATGCAGATGGTGCGTAATGAGCTGCAGGCGAAGCTGGGCGATAAAGTCAAAGATCTGTCCGGCGTGAAGATCTTCACCACGCTCGATCCGATTTCGCAGGATGCCGCGGAAAAAGCGGTTGAAGACGGCATTCCCACGCTGAAGAAACAGCGCGGGCTGAAAGATCTGGAAACCGCGATGGTGGTGGTCGACCGCTTCAGTGGTGAAGTGCGCGCCATGGTCGGCGGTGCCGATCCGCAGTTTGCCGGCTATAACCGCGCGCTGCAGGCACGTCGCTCGATTGGCTCACTGGCAAAACCGGCGACCTATCTGACCGCCCTCAGCCAGCCAAACAGCTACCGCCTGAACAGCTGGATCGCCGACGAGCCGATTGCGCTGAAACAGCCAAACGGTTCGGTGTGGAAGCCGATGAACGACGATCGTCGCTTCAGCGGTAAAGTGATGCTGGTGGATGCACTGACTAACTCGATGAACGTGCCAACCGTTAACCTCGGTATGACGCTGGGACTCGATGCGGTAGTGGATACCTGGACCAAACTGGGCGTGCCAAAAGATCAGCTGCATCCGGTACCGGCCATGCTGCTGGGGGCGCTTAATCTGACGCCGATTGAAGTGGCGCAGGCGTTCCAGTCAATTGCCAGCGGCGGTAACCGCGCTGCGCTGTCGGCGGTGCGCTCGGTGATCGCGGAAGATGGCACGGTGCTGTATCAGAGCTTCCCGCAGGCGCAGCGCGTTGAGCCGGCGCAGGCGGCGTATCTGACGCTGTATACCATGCAGCAGGTGGCCGATCACGGTACGGCGCGGGCGCTGGGCGCACGCTTCCCGGGTGCGCATCTGGCGGCGAAAACCGGTACCACCAATGACCTGATCGACAGCTGGTTTGCCGGTATTGATGGCAAAGAAGTGGCGATCACCTGGGTTGGCCGCGACAACAACCAGACCTCGAAGCTGTACGGTGCCAGCGGTGCGATGCAGATCTATCGTCGCTACCTCGACAACCAGGCGCCGATGCCGCTGGTCCTGACGCCACCGGAAGATATCACTCAGATGAATATCGATTCGGCCGGTAACTTTGTCTGCGGCAGCGGCAGCAGCACATGGCGTTCGCTGCCGGTGTGGGCGCTGGATCCGAACGCGCTGTGCCAGCAGCAACAGCAGCAGCAGCAGCAACAGCAAGAGCAGCAACAGCAACAGCAACAGCCGCAGGGCGAGCAGAAGGACTCTGACGGCGTCGCGGGTTGGATTAAAGATATGTTTGGCAGTAAATAAGCCATCCGGCACTGCACCGGCTTTCCACCTTCAGAGCCTGTGCGGTGCCGGCGCTTTACCACCACGTGGCGGCGCCCGATACATGGCGGCGCTCCAGCCTGAGTCTTGCATAAAAGCTGAATTTAACTCCCTCTGGCGCTGCGGCGCCTTTTCTTTGCCCGCCATTTTTTTAGCCGCGATCATGGATATGTGCGATCCGCTGGCAAACTCACCGCCATCAGGCATTACATCTTGCGGTGCTTGCCGGGTTTCGCCTAAAATCCGTGCGTCTAATAATCATTCTCGTTTCCATTCGCCTGCATTGTTCTATTTTCATGAGATCCCACTATGAATGCGCGAAACACTTTTCCTTGTTCTCTGCGCGCGGTGACCACCCGTCGACCGCTCGCGTTATTGATTTCCCTGACTCTGGGCACACTCAGCATGCAGGCGCTGGCCGAAGATACCGTGGTGGTGACGGCTGATGGCGGCAGCGGCGTCGCGCAGGAGAGCGCATGGGGACCGTCGCCGACCATCGCCGCCAAACACAGCGCGACCGGCACCAAAACCGATACGCCAATCGAGAAGAATCCGCAGTCGGTGTCGGTGGTGACGCAGGAAGAGATGTCAATGCATGCGGTGACCAGCGTCAAAGGTGCGTTTAATTACACGCCAGGCGTGCTGACCGGTAACCGCGGCAGCTCGGACGTTATCGACGCGCTGTCGATTCGCGGCTTCAGCGAAACCAACACCAACCAGTATCTGGATGGCCTGAAGCTGCAGGGTGACAACTACTCCGAATTCGCTATCGATCCTTACTTCCTCGAGCGCGCGGAGCTGCTGCGCGGTCCGGTTTCGGTGCTGTACGGTAAGAGCAACCCGGGCGGTGTGGTGTCACTGGTGAGCAAGCGGCCGACCCAGGAGACGCTGCGTGAAGTCCAGTTCCAGATGGGCACCGATAACCTGTTCTCCACCGGCTTCGATTTTGGCGGCTCACTGGATGATGACGGCGTTTACAGCTATCGCCTGACCGGCCTGGCGCGCAGCGCCGATGCGCAACAGGAGATGAACAAAGAGAAGCGCTATACCCTTGCGCCTTCGTTCAGCTGGCGTCCCGATGCCAATACCCGCTTTGACCTGTTGACCTACTTCCAGAACGAACCGGAAACCGGCTATTACGGCTGGCTGCCGCGTGAAGGCACCGTGGTGGGCATCACCCGGCCGGACGGCAGCAGCTATAAGCTGCCCACCAATTTTGATGAAGGCGAAGACAGCAATAAGATCTCGCGCAACACCAAAATGGTTGGCTATAACTTTGAGCACAGCTTTAACGACACCTGGACGGTGCGCCAGAATCTGCGCTATGCGGAGCTGAAAACGAATTATCGTAGTATTTATGGCAACGGCTATTTGCCTGAGTCACAAGAGATTACACGTGGTTCAGCCATTTCCGATGAGAAACTGAATCAGTTTGCTGTCGATAATCAGGTGCAGGCAAAATTTGCTACCGGTGCGGTCGATCATACGCTGCTGATGGGGGTTGATTATCAGCGCACCCGTAATGATATTGATGCTGCATTTGCCTCCGCAGCGCCAATCAATGCGATCGATCCGCAGTACGGTAATGATGCTGTGGGTGCCGCCTTCCCCTATCAATATCTGAACCGTCAGGAACAAACTGGCCTGTATACGCAGGATCAGATGGAATGGAATAAATGGGTGCTGACGCTGGGCGGGCGATACGATTATGCGATGACCTCCGCACTGAACCGTAACGGTAACAGCGAAGTAAAAAACCACGACCAGGCATTTACCTGGCGCGGTGGTGTGAACTATGTGTTTGATAATGGTATCGCGCCGTATTTCAGCTACAGCGAATCCTTTATCCCAACGGCTGGCACCACGGTTGATGGGAAACCTTTTGACCCATCCCGCGCGAAGCAGTATGAGGCTGGCGTAAAATACGTACCAAAAGATCGCCCGATTGTGGTCACCGCAGCGGTTTATCAGCTGACTAAAACCAAAAACCTGACGGCAGATCCGAACAGCCTGCAGTTTAGTGTGCAGGGAGGGGAGATTCGCTCACGTGGCGTCGAGCTGGAAGCCAAAGCGGCGCTTAACGCCAACATCAACCTGACGGCGGCTTACTCATATACCGATGCGGAATACACCGAAGACACCTTGCTGAAAGGCCGTACGCCGGTGCAGGTGCCGAAGCACATGGCCTCGCTGTGGGGCGATTACACCTTCCATGAAACCGCACTGTCGGGCTTCACCGTGGGTGCCGGGGTACGCTACGTGGGTGAAAGCAAAGGCCTGTACGCCAGCGGCGCAAATGCCAACCAGAACTTTGACGTCGCCGCGTACACCACTGTAGATGCCGCACTGAAATACGATCTGGGCCGCTTCGGCTTGCCGGGCTCAACCGTCGGCGTCAACATCAACAACCTGTTCGATCGCGAATACGTTGCCAGCTGCTACCGCGACTACGCCTGCTACTGGGGCGCAGAGCGCCAGATCGTCGGTACCGCCACCTTCCGCTTCTGATACTGAACACAGGGCGCTGCGGCGCCCGTTAACCAGGGATTATCATGCAGCATCCGCACCACGCAGAAACCACCTTTTCACTGGAAAACGTCAGCTTCCGTGTACCGGGCCGCACGCTGCTGCATCCGCTGTCGCTGACTTTCGCCCCGGGCAAAGTCACCGCGCTGATCGGGCATAACGGTTCCGGTAAATCCACGCTGCTGAAGATGCTCGGCCGTCACCATGCCGCCAGCGAAGGGCGCGTGATGTTGAACGGTGAGGCGGTTGATACCTGGAGCAGTAAAGCTTTTGCACGTCAGGTAGCCTATCTGCCGCAGCAGCTGCCTGCGGCGGAGGGCATGACGGTGCGCGAGCTGGTGGCGATTGGGCGCTATCCGTGGCACGGTGCGCTGGGGCGCTACGGCCAGGAAGATCGCGATCGGGTAGACGAGGCGATTGCGCTGGTTGGACTGAAACCCTTCGCCGGGCGGCTGGTGGACAGCCTGTCCGGCGGCGAGCGTCAGCGTGCGTGGCTGGCGATGCTGGTGGCGCAGAACAGCCGCTGTCTGCTGCTGGACGAACCCACGTCGGCGCTGGATATCGCTCATCAGGTTGATGTGCTGGCGCTGATTCAGCGCCTCAGCCACGAACGCGGCCTGACGGTGATAGCGGTATTGCACGATCTCAACATGGCGGCTCGCTACTGTGACCGGCTGGTAGCGCTGCGCGCGGGCGAAGTGATCGCGCAAGGCGGACCGGAAGCGATTATGCAGGCCGGGGTGCTGGGTGATATTTATGGCATTCCGATGGGCATTCTGCCGCATCCGCAGGGCGGCGCGCCCGTCAGCTTTGTCTACTGAGGCCTCGTGATGTTCGACATTTCCCGTCGCCGTCTGCTGACCGCGCTGGCGCTCTCACCGCTGATGAACCTTGCACCGCTGCGCGCCGCGCCGCCGGACAGCCAGCGCATCCTGGCGCTGGAGTGGCTGCCGGTGGAGTTGCTGATGGCGCTCGGCGTCGCCCCGCTCGGCGTGGCCGATCTGCACAACTACGCCATCTGGGTGGGTGACCCGGTCTTGCCGGCCGGCACCCTCGATCTCGGCTTACGCACCGAACCCAATCTGGAACTGATGACCCAGCTGGCACCGTCGCTGATCCTGCACTCCAACGGTTACGGCCCGGCGGTCGACAAGCTGGAGCGCATTGCGCCGACGATGGGCTTTGACCTCAACAGCGGCGATGGCAAACCGTTCACCACCGCGCGCAAATCGCTGCATGCGCTGGGTGCCCGGCTTGGCCTTGAAGCGCAGGCTCAGGCCCATTTGCACTGGGTGGATGGTGAAGTGGCGGCCGCGCGTGAGCGGTTACGTCCATGGGCGCAGCGTCCGCTGCTGCTGATGTCGCTGATGGATCCGCGTCACGCCATTACCTTCGGTAAAGGCAGCCTGTTCCTCGAGGTGATGGAGCAGCTTGGCCTGCGCAATGCCTGGCAGGGCGAAACCAACTTCTGGGGCAGTGCGGTGGTCGGGCTGGAGCGGCTGGCGGAGGTCGGTGACGTTGAGGTGATCTGCTTCGATCACGATAACGAACGCGATATGCAGCAGGTGACGCAAAGCGCACTGTGGCAGGCGCTGCCGTTTGTCCGTTCAGGCCGTTTCCGGCGGGTGCCGGCGGTGTGGTACTACGGCGCCACTTACTCAGCCATCAAATTTATTCGCGTGCTGGAACGCGCGCTGGAGTCGCACTGATGCGCAACCGTCTGTTTCCCGTCGCGCTGCTCAGCGTGCTCAGTTTACTGGCGCTGGCGCTCACGTTTATCAACCTGCGCCAGGCGCTGCCGCTGGCGCAGTGGCAGCAGGCGATGTTCGCGCCGGATATCGATAACATCCGTCAGGTGGTGTTCCACTACAGCCTGCTGTCGCGGCTGGCGCTGGCGCTGCTGGTCGGGGCCGGACTTGGCCTCGCGGGCCTGCTGTTTCAGCAGGTGCTGCGCAATCCGCTGGCGGAGCCGACCACGCTGGGCGTCTCTTCCGGCGCGCAGCTTGGCCTGACCGTCGCCACTCTGTGGCAGCTGCCGGGCGGGGAGCTGAGGCAGCAGTTTGCCGCGATGGGCGGGGCGGTGCTGGTCGGCGTGCTGGTGTTTGGCATCGCCTGGGGCAAGCGTCTGTCGCCGGTGACGCTGATCCTGGCCGGTCTGGTACTGAGCCTGTATGCCGGCGCGGTTAATCAAATCTTTGCCATCTTCAATCACGATCAGCTGCAAAACATGTTTCTGTGGAGCACCGGCGCGCTGAACCAGCTCGACGGCCACAACGTGGCGCTGCTGTGGCCGCGCCTGCTGCTGGCGTTCGCACTGGCGCTGGCGCTGTTGCGTCCGCTGACGTTGATGGGGCTGGATGATGGCGTGGCAAAAAACCTCGGTCTGGCGCTGTCGGCAGCGCGCATTGCCGCGCTGGCGCTGGCGATCCTGCTCAGTGCGCAGCTGGTTAACGTCGCCGGTATCATCGGCTTTATTGGGCTGTTCGCGCCGCTGCTGGCGAAGATGCTGGGGGCGCGTCGTCTGCTTAGCCGCTTGCTGCTGGCGCCGCTGATTGGCGCACTGCTGCTGTGGCTGGCCGATCAGTGCGTGCTGTGGCTGACCGCGCACTGGCGTGAAGTGTCAACCGGGACGGCTACCGCGCTGATTGGCGTGCCGATTCTGCTGTGGCTGCTGCCGCGTCTGCGCACGGGCTCGCTGCCGCCGGCGATGAATGCCGGCGACACAGTGCCGCAGGAGCGGCAGGCCGTGCTGCGCTGGTGTCTGGCGGGCGTGATGATTCTGGCGCTGTGCAGTCTGGCGGGCATCGCGTTTGGGCGCGACGCACACGGCTGGACGTGGGTCAGCGGCGACATGCTGCAACAGCTGCTGCCGTGGCGCGTGCCGCGCGTGCTGGCGGCGCTGGTGGTCGGCACGATGCTGGGCGTCGCCGGGGTGCTGATTCAGCGCCTGACCGGTAATCCAATGGCCAGTCCGGAAGTGCTGGGCATCAGCTCCGGAGCGGCCTGCGGGGTGGTGGTCATGCTGTTCTTTGTGCCCGGCAACGCGGTCGCCTGGCTGCTGCCTGCCGGCGTGCTGGGTGCCGCGCTGACGCTGCTGGTGATTATGCTGGTGGCCAGCCGCGGCGGTTTTGCACCGGAACGCATGCTGCTGGCCGGAATGGCGCTGAACAGTGCGTTCGTCACGTTACTGATGGTGTTGCTGGCGAGCGGCGATCCGCGCATGGCCGGGCTGCTGAGCTGGATTTCCGGTTCGACGTACAACATCTCAATGACGCAGGCGCTGCAGAGTGCTGTTGTGGGCATGATACTGGTGGCGCTGGCACCGCTGGCCAGCCGCTGGCTGACGCTGCTGCCGCTCGGCAGTGCCACGGCGCGCTCAGCCGGCATGGCGCTGAACCGATCGCGCTTCGGCCTGCTGTTGCTGGCGGCCGCGCTGACTGCCACCGCGACGCTCACTATCGGTCCGCTGAGTTTTATTGGCCTGATGGCGCCGCATATTGTGCGTATGCTCGGCTTCCGTCGCGCGCTGCCGCAATTGCTGATGGCTGGCCTGCTCGGCGGGTGCCTGCTGGTGTTCGCCGACTGGTGCGGCCGTATGCTGGCCTTCCCGGATCAAATCCCGGCAGGCCTGATGGCGACCTTCTTCGGCGCGCCGTATTTTATCTGGCTGCTAAGGCGCGCTTAGTGAAGCGGGGCGCTATCAATGGCGCCCCGGCAGGTTTACAGCTGCGCGAAGCAGCGGCGTGCGGCATCGACGGTGCGCTGAATATCTTCCTGGCTGTGCGCCAGTGACATAAAGCCGGCCTCATAGGCCGATGGCGCGAGGTAAACACCTTCCTGCAGCATCAGATGGAAGAAACGCTTAAAGCGCTCCACATCGCACTTCGTCACGTCGGCGTAGCAGGTTACACTGTCGGCGTCGGTGAAGAAAATACCGAACATGCCACCGACGTGGTTCACCACCAGCGGGATATTTTCCGCCTCTGCCGCCGCCAGCAGGCCAGCACACAGCTGGTCGGTGAGCGCGGTTAAGGTCGCATGGGTGCCAGGCTGCGCAATCTGCGACAGGCAGGCAAAACCGGCGGCCATGGCAATCGGGTTGCCGGACAGCGTGCCCGCCTGATACACCGGGCCGGTGGGAGCCAGCGCGGCCATCACTTCGCGGCGGCCGCCAAAAGCGCCAACCGGCATACCGCCGCCGATGATCTTACCGAGGCAGGTTAGGTCTGGCGTAACGTCGTAATACGCCTGGGCACCGCCCAGCGCCACGCGGAAGCCGGTCATCACTTCATCAATAATCAGCAGCGCGCCAAACTCATCACACAGCGCACGCAGGCCCGGCAGGAATTCCGGCTGCGGCGGGATGCAGTTCATGTTGCCTGCCACCGGTTCGACGATGATACAGGCGATCTCTTGCGGATACTGCTCAAACGCCGCGCGCACCGAGTCGAGATCGTTATAGGTGCAGGTCAGGGTGTGACGGGCGAAATCCGCCGGCACGCCCGGCGAGTTGGGCTGGCCGAGGGTCAGCGCACCGGAACCGGCTTTCACCAGCAGGCAGTCAGCGTGGCCGTGGTAGCAGCCCTCAAATTTGATGATTTTGTCACGCTGGGTGAAACCGCGCGCCAGGCGGATGGCGCTCATGGTGGCTTCGGTGCCGGAGTTAACCATACGCACCATGTCCATGCTCGGCACCAGCTCGCACACCAGCTCGGCCATCTTCACTTCCATCTCGGTCGGCGCGCCAAAACTCAGGCCGCGCGCGGCGGCTTCGATCACCGCATTGCGTATGGTGGCGTTATTGTGGCCCAGCACCATCGGCCCCCAGGAGCCGACGTAATCGATATAGGCTTTGCCATCGGCATCATACAGATAGGCACCGTCGGCGCGTTCGATGAACAGCGGCACGCCGCCCACACCGGTAAAGGCACGCACCGGGGAGTTCACGCCGCCCGGGATCAGGCGTTGTGCTTCGGCATACAGGTTTTCTGACTTACTCATGGTTCGGCTCCTGCTGTTCTGGAAAAAATCTGGCGCCATTCTACGGAAGAGCGGCCGTTGAAGAAAGGCGCGCGGCCGCTTGCGCCTGCGACATTGCTATACTTTATGCCATAACTGGCGGCACACAGTGTCAAGGGCGCTACTTGATTGCACTGGACGGCTGGCAGATAATAGCGAAATTGAGGTCGTTTTCTGACCTGGACGTTTACCCGGAGTAAAAGATGAGTGACGACGTAGCCGCGCTGCCTCTGCAGTTCACCGATGCAGCAGCGAAAAAAGTAAAAAACCTGATTGCGGATGAAGAGAATCCGGCGCTGAAACTGCGCGTATATATCACCGGCGGGGGCTGCAGTGGCTTCCAGTATGGTTTTACTTTTGACGATCAGATGAATGACGGCGACATGACCATCGAGAAGCAGGGTGTGGCGCTGGTGGTTGACCCGATGAGCCTGCAGTATCTGGTGGGCGGATCGGTTGACTACACCGAAGGTCTGGAAGGTTCCCGCTTTATCGTGACCAATCCCAACGCCAAAACCACCTGCGGCTGCGGCTCCTCTTTCAGCATCTGATGCTGGGCTGGCTGCCGTTCTGGCAGCCATGATTTACCACTCAATCGTCACTAAGCGAGCCGTTTCACGGCGCATCGCATCGCGGTTCAATACGCTTTGTGTCACGCGCGGCTGCGCGCTGAAATGTCGGCCGCAGTCAACAGACGGCAGCGTCTGCTCACTCGGGCGTGAGATATCGCAGCGGGAGAAAATCGTTAGCGAGACGGCGATAGAGCCCGTGGTGGTTGCCGCACCGATCGGTGCAGCCACGATCAGCCCTATGGCCAGCAGCAGCGCTCTGGTCATGGTGAAATCCTGGTGATGTCAAAAGTGCGCTACGCGCTAAAAGGGCACAGAGCATACGTGGCCGCTGTGCCTTGTTATTTGATTTTCGACATGAATTGTCGAATCTTTAGTCTGGTGATGCTTTATTTTTCGTCGGATGTAAAGCTTCGCACAATTGTTTTGCTGCCAGCAGCAGGCGCGGACCCGGCCGGCTCAGCCAGTCATCGTTAAGCGCAATCACCGGCACGTTAAGCTGCGGCTGCCAGAAGCGCGCGACGCTGGCGGCGCGGCTGGCATCACCGCCAGTGACAATCGCCTGCGGGTGCCGCGTCAGCACCTGCTCCCGGCTCACCTGAGGCCAGCTCACACTGCTGTCAGCAAAGATATTGCGACCGCCGCACAGGGTGATGACCTCATTCTGCAGCGTGCTGCGCGCGGCGGTAAACAGCGGCTGCTGGCCAAACTGCAGAAACAGCGGCACCGGCGTTTGCTGCTGATAGCGCTGACGCAGTGTCTGCAGCTGCTGGTGTAACGCCTGTGCGGCCGCGGTGGCCCGCTGGGGCTGTGGGCTCCAGCGCTGCAGCGCCGCCAGCGCGTCAATCATCTGGTCGAGTGATTGCGGATCGATCCATTCCACATGGATGCCCAGACGCTGCAGCTGCTCCACCTGGCGCAGCGGATTGCCGCCGCGCCAGGCCAGTACCACATCCGGTCTGAGCTGCACAATGCGTTCAACGCGAATGCCCTGCCAGTTTGCCACCTGCTCCAGCTGGCGAGCAGCGGCGGGATAGTCTGACCAGGCGCTCACCGCCACCGGCGTGATGCCGGCGGCAAACGCCAGTTCAGTGAGATGCGGCGACAGGGTAATGACGCGCGGTGCGGCCAGCAGGCTGTGGCACAGCAGCCACAGCCCGAGCAGCAGATATTTAGCCACGCGCCAGCTGAGCCAGCAGGTTTTCCACCATCAGCGACGACTGTTTAGCCGCCACGCTGAGGAACTCTTCGAAACTCAGATGCGACGCTTTATCGGCCACGTCAGAAATAGCGCGTACCACCACGAACGGCACCTTAAATTGATGGCAAACGTGACCAATCGCCGTGGCTTCCATCTCTACCGCAATCGCCTGCGGGAAGGTGCTGCGGATACGCTCCAGCGGTGCGGCGCCATTAATAAAGGCGTCACCGCTGACCACCAGACCGCGCACCGCGTTGAGATCCAGCTGTTTGATCACCTGCTCTGCGGCGGCAATCAGCGCGCTGTCCGCGACAAACGCCGCCGGGCAGCCCGCCATCTGACCAGGCTCATAGCCAAAAGCGGTGACATCGGCATCGTGATAACGCACTTCATCGGACACCACGATATCGCCCACCTGCAATGTTGGCGCCAGACCGCCTGCGGAACCGGTGTTGATCACCAGATCCGGTTTGCACAGCTCCAGCAGCAGCGTGGTACCCAGCGCCGCCGCGGTTTTGCCGATGCCCGATTTCAGCAGAGCCACCTCAACGCCGTTGAGCGTACCGGTGTAAATTTCGCAGCCGGCCAGCGTCAGCGTCTGACGGTTTTCAATTTTGTCACGCAGCAGTGTGACTTCCTGCTCCATCGCGCCAATAATGCCTGCTTTCATAAAGAATCTCGCTGTAGTTATGGATGTATAAGGCTAAAGTGAGGCATAGTCTAACATGGCTCAATGGGGATCAATTCAGGAAAAAATAAGGGGTAACAATGGCGACGATCAATTTCAGGAAGAAGATCAGTTTCACCCGCCCTTATACCAGCCGCAAAGATCCCGAAGGCGAATACTTTATTACCCGCCATTTTGAAAGCGATCGTGGACGCATTATTAATTCTGCCGCGATTCGCCGTCTGCAACAAAAAACCCAGGTGTTTCCGCTGGAGCGGAATGCGGCCGTGCGCTCGCGCCTGACCCATTCGCTTGAGGTGCAGCAAACCGGGCGTTACATCACCAAAGAGATTCTGCATACGCTGAAAACCCAGGGCGGTGGGCTGGCGGCTTACGGCCTCGATGGCTTTGAGGGCGCGGTCGAGAGCCTGGTGGAGATGGCCTGCCTGCTGCACGACGTCGGCAACCCGCCGTTTGGCCATTTTGGTGAAGCGGCGATCAATGACTGGTTTGATGACAACCTGCCGGCCGAACTGGTGGATCCGCTGGTGGCGGGCGTGGCGGATGACGCGCAGCGTGCCGATTTCGACCGGTTAAATGCAATGATTCGTCAGGATTTGTGCCATTTCGAAGGGAATGCGCAGGCCATTCGGCTGGTACATACCCTGCTGCAGCTAAATCTTAGCTATGCGCAGGTAGCGTGTATTTTAAAATACACCGCGCCGGCGTGGTGGCAGGGCGATAAGCCGGCGGAGTTCAGCGTATTAATGAAAAAGCCGGGTTTCTATTTATCTGAGCGTGAATATGTGGCCGATCTCCGCGCGGCAACGGATATACCTGAGCACCACCGTTATCCGCTGACCTGGATAATGGAAGCGGCTGACGATATCTCCTATTGTATTGCCGACCTTGATGACGCCGTAGAAAAAGACATCTTCACCGTCGATACGCTCTATCATTCTTTGCTCAACGCCTGGGGCCCGGTGAAACCCGGCGACGCGTTCAGCCGCACCATTAATGAAGCGTGGAAAGAGGCCAATCAGAAAAAGCGTCGCAGTATTAGCGATCAATTTTTCATGTCGCTGCGGGTTAACGTCCAGAGCGTGCTGGTCAGCCATGCGGTGCGCCGCTTTGTTGATAATTTACCTGCCATTTTTGCCGGCAACTTTAACCATGCGCTGCTGGAAGACGACGGTGATGAAGGGCGCCTGTTAAAATTATTTAAAACCGTGGCGCGCCAGCAGGTGTTTAATCACCCTGAAGTTGAGCAGCTGGAATTACAGGGTTATCGGGTCATTAAAGGATTACTGGAAATTTATCAGTCGCTGATGCAGCTCGATTATGAACAGTTTACCACGTTAATGAATGAGGATTTTCTTGCGAAACATCCGATTGAAACCCGACTGTTTCATAAACTTTCCGGTAAACATCGCAAAGCTTATCAGCAACAGATGCGTAACCTGGTGGTGCAGCATAAATATCAGCGATTGTTATGGGAACGTTATTATCGCTCGCGGCTGATTCAGGACTATATCAGCGGGATGACGGACAATTACGCCTGGGATGAGTATCGTCGGTTGATGGCGGTGGAATAAGCGCAGTTTTGTAAAGACGAAGAATAAATTTTTACCTTTGCCCAATACTTTATCAGGAACTTCGCGCTAAAAACTTAATCTCATCATCACGACCACAGCAATGGTCTGCACGTTAATTTCAGAGAGACACAGACGAATGAAAAAAAGCACATTAATGTTAAGTGCGCTGGCGCTTAGTCTGGGCATGGCGTTAAGCCCTGTCAGTGTTTTCGCGGCGGAGACAGCGTCTTCCTCCAGTCAGCAACTGCCCAGCCTGGCACCGATGCTGGAAAAAGTGATGCCTTCCGTGGTCAGTATCAGCGTGGAAGGCAGCACCACGGTAAAAACCCCGCGCATGCCGCAGCAGTTCCAGCAATTCTTTGGCGATAATTCCCCGTTCTGTCAGGACGGATCGCCGTTCCAGGGTTCACCCATGTGCCAGGGCGGCGGCGGTGACGGTAGCGACGATGGCGCCAACGCGCAGAAGCAGCAGTTCCGCGCGCTCGGTTCTGGGGTAATCATCAACGCCGACAAAGGCTATGTGGTGACCAACAACCACGTGGTAGATAACGCCACCAAAATTCAGGTACAGCTGAGCGATGGCCGTCGCTACGATGCTAAGGTCATCGGCAAAGATCCGCAGTCTGACATCGCGCTGATCCAGCTGCAGGATGCGAAAAACCTGACGGCAATTAAGATCGCAGACTCCGACAATCTGCGCGTCGGTGATTACACCGTGGCCATCGGTAACCCGTACGGCCTGGGCGAAACGGTCACCTCCGGTATTGTCTCGGCGCTGGGGCGCAGCGGCCTTAACGTTGAAAACTACGAAAACTTTATTCAGACCGATGCGGCGATCAACCGCGGTAACTCCGGCGGTGCGCTGGTTAACCTCAACGGTGAGCTGATCGGTATCAACACCGCGATCCTGGCACCGGACGGCGGCAACATCGGCATTGGCTTTGCCATCCCGAGTTCCATGGTGAAAAACCTGACCGCGCAGATGGTGGAGTATGGCCAGGTGAAACGCGGCGAGCTGGGCATTATGGGCACCGAGCTCAACTCCGAGCTGGCTAAAGCGATGAAAGTGGATGCGCAGCGCGGCGCCTTTGTCAGCCAGGTGCTGCCAAACTCCGCGGCGGCGAAAGCCGGCGTGAAAGCGGGCGATGTGGTGGTCTCTATGAACGGTAAAGCGCTGACCAGCTTTGCTGCGCTGCGTGCGGAAGTCGGCTCGCTGCCGGTCGGCACCAAACTGCAGCTGGGCCTGCTGCGCGACGGCAAACCGCTGAACGTGACGGTTGAGCTGCAGCAGAGCTCACAGGATAAAGTGCAGTCCGCGACGATTTACACCGGCATTGAAGGCGCCGATCTCAGCAACGTCGACAGCAACGGCCAGAAGGGCGTGCGCGTTGACAGCGTGAAAGCCGGCAGCGCAGCGGCACGTATCGGCCTGAAGAAAGGCGATGTGATCCTCGGTGTGAACCAGCAGGCGGTAAGCAACCTTGGCGAGCTGCGTAAAATCCTCGACACCAAACCGTCGGTGCTGGCGCTCAACGTCAAGCGCGGCGACAGCAGCCTCTATCTGCTGATGCAGTAATCCTTTTATTGGTCTCTCAGGCGAGCTGCGGCTCGCCTTTTTTATTGCCTGTATGCTGCTGCGCCCCCAGTCATCTGTGCCTTCCCAGTGTGACCGCTGCCGCAATTCCGGTAATCACCCTGCGGCTATGTGCAGTTGCACAATGCCAGGGGCAATCGGGATGCGTATTCTGTCGGTTCGTCCCGAATTCTGGAGTGTTTGATGGCCACCTATCATCTTGATGCGCGACTGGCTCAGGATATCGTTGCCCGCACCATGAAAATTATCGACAGTAATGTCAATGTGATGGATGCGCGCGGCCGCATTATTGGCAGTGGCGATCGCGAGCGTATTGGCGAATTGCACGAGGGCGCGCTGCTGGTGCTGTCACAGGGCAGGGTGGTTGATATTGACGAAGCGGTGGCTAAACACCTGCACGGCGTGCGGCCGGGCATCAATTTGCCGTTGCGCATTGACGGCGACATCGTCGGCGTGATTGGCCTGACCGGCCAGCCCAGCACGTTACGCCATTACGGCGAGCTGGTGTGCATGACGGCAGAGATGATGCTGGAACAGGCGCGCCTGCTGCATATGCTGGCGCAGGACAGCCGCCTGCGTGAGGAGCTGGTGCTGAACCTGATCCGCAGCGATACGCTGTCGCCAGCGCTGAACGAATGGGCGCAGCGACTGGGCATCGATCTCAATCAGCCGCGCGTGGTGGCGGTGGTTGAAGTGGATAGCGGACAGCTGGGAGTCGATAGCGCGATGTCGGAGCTGCAGCAATTACAGACGCTGCTGACCACGCCCGATCGCGACAACCTGATCGCCATTGTTTCGCTCACCGAAATGGTGGTGCTGAAGCCAGCGCTGAATGCCCATGGCCGTTACGATCAGGACGATCATCGCCGCCGCGTCGATCAACTGCTGCAGCGCATGAAAGAGAGCGGTCAGGTGCGGATGCGCATCGCGCTCGGCAATTTCTTTACCGGGCCCGGCAGCATTGCGCGCTCTTACCGCACCGCCCGCACTACCATGATGGTGGGCAAACAGCGCATGCCGCAGCAGCGGAGCTTCTTCTATCAGGATCTGGTGCTGCCAGTGCTGCTGGATAGCCTGCGCGGCGGCTGGCAGGCCAGCGAGCTGGCACGTCCGCTGGCAAAGCTGAAGAGCATGGACAATAACGGTTTGCTGCGGCGCACGCTGGTTGCGTGGTTCAGCCATAACGTGCAGCCGAGCGCCACGGCGCGCGCGCTGTTTATTCATCGCAATACGCTGGAGTACCGCCTGAACCGCATCTCGGAACTGACCGGCCTTAATCTGGCGAACTTTGACGATCGGCTGCTGCTGTATGTGGCGCTGCAGCTTGATGAGCAGGCATAAAAAAGGCCAGCAGTGGCTGGCCTGAGAAGCGGCGGGAATTAGCGACCGTTGCGGGTCAGCTGATCGAGATCGGATTCGATTTCGGCGATTTTGTTCGACACCACGTTCTCCAGATGGCGCAGATCGGCGAGGATTTTGCGCTTCAGATCCACTTCTACCTGATCGCGCTGGCAGATCTGATCCAGTTCGTCGATCACGTAACGCAGGTTAGGGCTGATTTCCTGAATCTCTTTATAACCCTGGGTGGTGTGATCGGCCACCACGGTTTTGCGCTGACGCGGGTATTTGAACTTCACGCTTTTGGCGAAGAACTCGCCCTTGTCTTTGCGGAAGTAGATTTTCAGGATGTCGTTGTTGGCTTCCTGACGCAGGCTGTAGCGGTCAATGTCTTCAGGATTGCTGATACCTAAGCTTTTCAGGTTGTCGTACATAGCGTTTATATTCCATCTGAGAGTGAGTGAGCGCGCAGGATTATCATCATCATTCGGCTGCGTAATAAGCGCAACGAACCGAACGCTTACGGCATACTTAATCAACTGTAGACACAAAAACCGGGATGAACAGTGCGCGACCGGAGTTAACTGGCGCGGATTATGACCTGTTTGAAAAACAAACGCACCTGTTAATTCGCGGCGCGAAACAGGTAATAGCGGCAGGAGTGTAAAGAAAAAATGACGGGCCTGAATACAGGCCCGTGGGTATAAAAATACGCGGGAAGAAAAAACTTAATCGATGGTACGCAGCAGTTCGTTGATGCCGGTTTTTGCCAGCGTTTTCGCGTCGACTTTCTTCACGATCACCGCACAGTACAGGCTGTAGCTACCGTCTTTAGACGGCAGGTTACCGGAAACCACCACCGAACCCGCCGGTACGCGGCCGTAGTGCACTTCACCGGTTTCGCGGTCATAAATTTTGGTGCTCTGGCCGATGTAAACGCCCATAGAGATCACCGAACCTTCTTCGACGATCACGCCTTCAACGATCTCGGAACGGGCACCGATAAAGCAGTTATCTTCGATGATGGTTGGATTGGCCTGCAGCGGTTCCAGTACGCCGCCGATGCCGACGCCGCCGGACAGGTGCACGTTTTTACCAATCTGCGCACAGGAGCCGACGGTGGCCCAGGTGTCAACCATGGTGCCTTCATCGACATACGCACCGATGTTGACATAGGACGGCATCAGCACGGTGTTGCGCGCGATGAATGCACCCTGACGCACTGCGGCCGGTGGCACGACGCGGAAGCCGGCGCTTTTAAAGCGCGCTTCATCCCAGCCGGCAAATTTCATCGGCACTTTGTCGTAGAAGCGGGTCTCTGCCCCGTCGATCACCTGGTTGTCGTTGATACGGAACGACAGCAGTACCGCTTTTTTCAGCCACTGATGCGTTACCCATTCGCCGTTGATCTTTTCTGACACGCGCAGTTCACCGCTGTCCAGCAGGCCAATCACCTGGTTGATCGCTTCACGGGTGGCGCTGTCCACGCTGGTCGGCGTAATGTCGGCGCGGCGTTCAAAGGCAGATTCGATAACGCTCTGTAACTGTTGCATATTTAATTCCTGAGTCTGTCATTGCGGATGCACGCCAGCTGGCGTGCAGAGTAAAATTATCAGGCAAACATCCTTCATGCTGCAGAACGGTGGCGCGCCTATCGGAGCGAGATCCACGGATGGGCCGGGTCACCAGGCCAATGCATCGGCAACGTGAAGAATGGAAGCCGGGTCACATTTTATCGTTTGGATTAAGTACCTCTGTCAACCGTTGTTGCAGCACGGAGCGCATTTCGGCATCCAGCGCACGTCGTTCGCTGTTGGCAAGGATGAACAAATCCTCCACCCGTTCGCCGATGGTACTGATGCGGGCGCCGTGCAGCGAAACGCCGAGGTCAGCAAACACTTCGCCCACGCGCGCCAGCAAACCTGGCTGGTCCAGCGCCACCAGCTCCAGATAGCTGCGGCGGTCGGTATGGGTGGGCAAAAAGTTGACTTCGGTATCGACGCTGAAGTGTTTCAGACGTGACGACGGCCGGCGCGTACGCGGTGGCACCCACTGCGTTTGCGTGATCGCCTGCTCCAGCGCCTGGATAATCAGCGGATGGCGATCTGCTGCCAGCGGACTGCCGTCCGGCTCCAGCACAATAAAGGTGTCCATGGCCATACCGTCGCGGCTGGTAAAGATCTGCGCATCGTGCACGCTCAGATTACGGCGGTCGAGCTCTCCGGCTACGGCGGCAAACAGGTAAGGGCGATCCGGGCTCCAGATGAAGATCTCGGTGCCGCCGCGCGTAGCCTGCGGGCTTACCAGCACCAGCGGTTTGCTAAGGTCATGATTGATCAGATGCCGCGCGTGCCACGCCAGCTGGTTGGGCGTATGGCGCAGGAAGTAGTCGGCACGGCAGCGGCTCCAGATATGGTGCAGGCGCTCTTCGTTGAGATTTTCCATGCGCAGCAGCGCCAGCGCCTGCAGCCGGTGATGACGCACGCGCTCGCGCAGATCCGGGCTGTTCTCCATACCGCGGCGCAGCTGTTTTTCGGTGGCGAAGAACAACTCACGTAGCAGGCTCTGTTTCCAGCTGTTCCACAGGCTTTCATTGGTGGCACAGATGTCGGCAACCGTCAGGCAGGCCAGATAGCGCAGCCGGTTTTCATTTTGCATCACTTCAGCAAACTGCTGAATCACCGTGGGATCCTGAATGTCGCGACGCTGAGCAGTCACCGACATCAGCAGGTGATGACGCACCAGCCACGCCACCAGCTGCATTTCGCGTGAATTGAGGCCGTGCAGCTCAGCAAAGTCCAGCGCGTCCTGCGCGCCAAGAATCGAGTGGTCACCACCGCGCCCTTTGGCGATATCGTGCAGCAGCGCGGCCATCAGCAGCAGCTCCGGCTGCGGCAGACGCGGCCACAGCTCGACGCACAGTGGGTGCATCGGGCGCGTGGCTTCGTCGGCAAAACTTTCCAGCTTCTGCAACACGCGGATGGTGTGCTCATCCACGGTGTAGGCGTGGAACAGGTCGAACTGCATCTGGCCGACAATGTTGCCCCACAGCGGCGTATAGGCCCACAGTACGCTGTGGCGATGCATCGGCAGCAGCGCGCGCTTTACCGCGCCTGGATGGCGCAGAATCGCCATAAAGGTGCGGCGCGCTTCGGGGATCTGACACAGCGGCTGTTGCAGATGACGGCGGGCGTAGCGCAGCTGGCGCAGCGTGGTGGAATAGATGCCGGTGATGGTTTCGTTACGCACCATCACGTAAAACATGCGCAGAATCGCCTGCGGCTCGCGCTCAAACAGCGTGGGATCGCGCAGGTCAATCAGATTACCGCGCAGCTGAAAATCCTCATCAATGCTGCGCGGCTTCTCGGTGGTCGACAGCGCCAGAATGGCTTCGTCAAACAGCTGCAGCAGCATCTGGTTCAGCTCGCCGATACGGCGCGTGACGCGATAGAAATCTTTCATCATGCGCTCAACCGGCTCATTGCCTTCACCGCCATAGTTGAGGCGCTGTGCCACGTTGAGCTGGCGATCGAACAGTAAGCGGTTATCGTAGCGCGGCAGCGTCAGGTGCAGCGCGAAACGGATGCGCCAGAGAAATTCCTGGCACTCATTGATTTCATTGCGTTCGGCTTCAGTGAGAAAGCCAAAGCCGACCATCTCATCCATGGTGGTGGCGCCAAAGTGGCGGCGCGCGACCCACTGCAGAGTATGAATGTCGCGCAGCCCGCCCGGGCTGCTTTTGATATCCGGTTCGAGGTTGTAGCTGGTGCCGTGATAGCGCTGATGGCGTTCCAGCTGCTCCTCAATTTTGGCGGCGAAGAAGCGTGACGACGGCCAGAAACCGTCGCTGAAGATATTCTTTTGCAGTTCGAGAAACAGCGCCACGTCGCCGGTCAGCATGCGCGACTCAATCAGGTTGGTGGCGACGGTGAGATCCGACAAGCCCTCCAGCAGACACTCTTCCAGCGTGCGTACGCTGTGGCCGACCTCCAGCTTGAGATCCCACATCAGCGTCAGCAGTTCTGACGTGCGCTGCGCGGCAGCTTCGTCCAGTGGCTGACGGCTCAGGATCAGCACGTCGATGTCCGACAGCGGATGCAGCTCGCCGCGGCCATAGCCGCCCACCGCCACCAGCGCGATCTCTTTCATCTGGTCAAAGCCAAACAGCCGCCACAGCCGGCGCAGCAGGCGATCGATAAACAGCGTGCGCGCATCAATCAGCGATTCGATATCGCTGCCTGCGTCAAAAGCGCTGCCCAGATGCTGCTGGAACTGTTCAAGATACTGTTTGAGTTTGTCGCGCGTCAGCGCGTCGTCTGGCCAGCTGGCGGGGGAATCGGTCAGGCCTTTGTGTACTGCTTCGGTCACGCTACCACTCATCAACATGCCTCTTCTGCGCCATAAAAAGCGGGCTTAACGCCGTAATGCCGTTCAGTTAGCCACCGTCCGTGACATCACCGCAGTAGCGGCGCGGGTTAACGCGCAACTGATGGCGCCGCTACGGGAGGTGCAGGGATGGGTGAACCTAAACTGACAGGCGTTCGTTTTGAGCCGGCCTGTTATCCTGATGACGAGCGTTACGCGTTGTTTTCCAGCACCGCTGGAATAGTGTCGTCGGCGCGCAGCGTCAGGATCTCACAGCCGTTTTCCGTCACCACAATAGTATGCTCGTACTGTGCGGACAAGCTGCGATCTTTGGTTTTCACCGTCCAGCCATCTTTCATGGTGCGGATGCGATAATCACCGGCGTTTACCATCGGTTCGACGGTAAATGTCATGCCAGCCTGCAGCACCACGCCGCTGTCGTCGGCATCGTAATGCAGCACCTGCGGCTCTTCATGGAAGCCTTTACCGATGCCGTGTCCGCAATACTCGCGGACCACGGAAAAATCCTGTGCTTCCACGTATTTCTGAATCGCCCGGCCCAGTTCACGCAGGCGAATGCCCGGCTTCACCAGACGCAGCGCAATGTACAGGCTCTCCTGCGTAACCCGGCACAGGCGCTCGCCCTGAATCGTCGGTTTGCCGACGATGAACATCTTTGACGTATCGCCATGGTATTCATCTTTGATCACCGTGACGTCGACGTTAACGATATCCCCGTCTTTCAGCACGCGATCGTCGCTGGGAATACCGTGACATACCACTTCGTTGACCGAAATACACACTGATTTCGGGAAACCGTGGTAGCCGAGACAGGCTGAAATGGCCTGCTGCTTTTCGGTGATGTGCTGGTGGCACAGACGGTCAAGCTCGCCGGTGGTGACGCCTGGCACGACGTGCGGAGCGATCATCTCCAGCACTTCTGCAGCCAGACGGCCCGCCACGCGCATTTTTTCGATTTCTTCTGGGGTTTTGATTGAAATGGCCATTAAATAATCCGCAATCGCCGCAATTTTCGACAATAATGAGTTCTGTGGCAGTCATGTTAGCAGTCAGCAAATGGGCTGCCAAATCGGGATTACAGCCTGCCGCTCATGCTAACAACTGTTGGCGTATTCCTGCGCATTGTGGTATAAAGCGCGCCGACGATTCTCTGTCACCTCGTATGAGAGGGCAGGAAACGCATAAATCTCATTATGTGTACTAAAACACACATGTATCGACACGTACGCCGGGGTGCCTCGTAAGAGGTCGGTTGTATGGGATACATGGAGGCCCAACCCCAAACAAACTTTTAGAGGTAATCATGGCAACTGTTTCCATGCGCGACATGCTCAAGGCTGGTGTTCACTTCGGTCACCAGACCCGTTACTGGAACCCAAAAATGAAGCCATTCATTTTCGGTGCGCGTAACAAAGTTCACATCATCAACCTTGAGAAAACCGTACCAATGTTCAACGAAGCCCTGGCTGAGCTGAACAAGATCTCTTCCCGTAAAGGTAAGATTCTGTTTGTTGGTACCAAGCGCGCTGCTGCCGAAGCGGTAAAAGAGTCTGCACTGAGCTGCGACCAGTTCTTCGTTAACCACCGCTGGCTGGGTGGTATGCTGACCAACTGGAAAACCGTTCGTCAGTCAATCAAACGCCTGAAAGATCTGGAAACTCAGTCTCAGGACGGTACTTTCGACAAACTGACCAAGAAAGAAGCACTGATGCGTGCTCGTGAGCTGGCCAAGCTGGAAAACAGCCTGGGCGGTATCAAAGATATGGGCGGTCTGCCGGATGCACTGTTCGTTGTTGACGCTGACCACGAACACATCGCAATCAAAGAAGCAAACAACCTGGGTATCCCGGTATTTGCTATCGTTGATACTAACTCTGATCCAGACGGCGTTGATTTCGTTATCCCAGGTAACGACGATGCGATCCGTGCTGTAAGCCTGTACCTGACTGCCGTTGCCACTACCGTGCGCGAAGGCCGTTCACAGGACCTGGCTGAGCAGGCTGAAGAAGCTGCTGAAGCTTAATAAGGTTCGCTCTTTCTGAGAGCCCTTAGACATCAGATGTGATCTGTTAAGGGGCCGTGAAGGCCCCTTTATTTATCTCACTTAGTCACGCACCCTGTTCGGGCTGGCGGGGCAAGTAAATTTTCCGCAACAAGTTTCTGACAGTGTGAAAGCACTGCGAGACGAATCGAGGATTCTGGAATGGCTGAAATTACCGCTGCACTGGTAAAAGAACTGCGCGAGCGTACTGGCGCAGGCATGATGGACTGCAAAAAAGCGCTGACCGAAGCGAACGGCGACATTGAGCTGGCGATCGAGAACATGCGTAAGTCTGGTGCGATCAAAGCTGCTAAGAAAGCAGGCAACGTGGCTGCTGACGGCGTGATCAAAACCAAAATCGCTGGCGACTATGGCGTGATTCTGGAAGTGAACTGCCAGACTGACTTCGTGGCAAAAGATGCCGGTTTCCAGGCCTTTGCTGACAAAGTGCTGGACGCTGCAGCTGCCGGTAAAGTGACTGATGTGGAAGTTCTGAAAGCGCAGTTCGAAGAAGAGCGCGTGGCACTGGTTGCGAAAATCGGTGAGAACATCAACATCCGTCGTGTTGCTGTCCTCGAAGGTGCTGAGCTGAACGGCTATCTGCACGGCGCACGTATCGGCGTACTGGTTTCTACCACCGGCGCTGATGAAGAGCTGAGCAAGCAGATTGCTATGCACGTTGCTGCCAGCAAGCCAGAGTTCGTGAAGCCAGAAGACGTTTCTGCTGACGTGGTTGAGAAAGAGTACCAGGTTCAGCTGGACATCGCGATGCAGTCTGGCAAGCCAAAAGAGATCGCTGAGAAGATGGTTGAAGGCCGTATGAAGAAATTCACCGGCGAAGTCTCTCTGACCGGTCAGGCTTTCGTTATCGATCCGAGCAAAACTGTTGGTCAGGCGCTGAAAGAGAAAGGCGCTGACGTGATCAACTTCATCCGCTTCGAAGTGGGCGAAGGCATTGAGAAAGTCGAATCTGACTTTGCAGCCGAAGTTGCTGCCATGTCCAAACAGTCTTAATGGTTTGCAGGAACCGCCGAGAGGCGGTTCTTTTTTGTCTGCGTTTTGGCGCAGCAATTTTCAGTCTCATCCCAATAGCTTTTCTCACGCGCTAAGCGGATGATCGATCAGATTTAACTTCTCATTCATCTTATCTTCCAGGAAGAATTGACCATGGCGACCAACGCAAAACCTGTATATCAACGTATCTTACTGAAACTGAGCGGCGAAGCACTGCAGGGTGCCGAAGGTTTTGGTATCGACGCGAGCGTGCTTGACCGTATGGCGCAAGAGGTGAAAGAGCTGGTTGAGCTGGGCATTCAGGTGGGTGTGGTAATTGGTGGCGGTAACCTGTTCCGTGGCGCGGGTCTGGCGCAGGCAGGTATGAACCGCGTGGTCGGCGACCACATGGGGATGCTGGCGACCGTGATGAACGGCCTGGCAATGCGTGACGCACTGCATCGTGCGTACGTTAACGCGCGCCTGATGTCGGCGATTCCGCTGAACGGCGTGTGTGATAACTACAGCTGGGCAGAAGCCATCAGCCTGCTGCGCAATAACCGCGTGGTGATCTTCTCTGCCGGTACCGGCAACCCGTTCTTTACCACCGACTCAGCGGCCTGCCTGCGCGGCATCGAAATCGAAGCGGACGTGGTACTGAAAGCCACCAAGGTCGACGGCGTCTACTCAGCCGACCCGGTGAAAAATCCGGATGCCACGCTGTACGAACAGCTGACCTACGGTGAAGTGCTGGAAAAAGAGCTGAAAGTGATGGATCTGGCCGCCTTTACGCTGGCGCGCGACCATCAACTGCCGATCCGCGTCTTCAATATGAACAAGCCTGGCGCGCTGCGTCGCGTGGTGATGGGTGAAAAAGAAGGCACCCTGATTACGCATTAATACCCGACGCAGGATAAAATAAGGTATATTCTGTTGGCGCGCTGCACTGCTGTCGCGCAGCATTCAGGATGATCGATGTTTATCGATACCGTTTCCGTTCCGCTGCGTCCGGAAGTGGCCAGGTCAAACCGAATCCAAGGGTTTCAACGTGATTAACGATATTAAAAAAGATGCTGAAACGCGCATGGACAAATGCGTGGAAGCATTCAAAAACACCATCAGCAAAGTGCGCACCGGTCGTGCTTCGCCTTCACTGCTCGACGGCATCGTTGTGGAATATTACGGTACGCCAACGCCGCTGCGTCAGCTGGCCAGCGTCACCGTTGAAGATTCACGCACGCTGAAAATCAACGTGTTCGATCGCTCAATGGGTCCGGCAGTCGAGAAAGCCATCATGGCTTCTGACCTCGGCCTCAACCCAAGCTCAGCCGGTAGCGACATTCGTGTTCCACTGCCTGCGCTGACCGAAGAGCGTCGTAAAGATCTGATCAAGGTTGTGCGTGGCGAAGCCGAGCAGGGCCGTGTTTCCGTGCGCAACGTGCGCCGTGACGCGAACGACAAGATCAAGGCGCTGCTGAAAGACAAAGAGATCAGCGAAGACGACGAACGTCGCTCGCAGGACGAGATCCAGAAAATGACCGACGCTCGCATCAAGCACGTTGATGCGGCGCTGGCCGAGAAAGAGAAGGAACTGATGGAATTCTGATTCCGTCATTTGCCTGACAAAACGCCGTTCAGAGACGTAGTACGACTCTGGCGGCGTTTTACATTGTGCCCGGCGTACGCGCGGGCGCGCACCACGACTTCACAGGGACAGCACCATGAAGCGATTAACTCTGCTGGGTTCGACCGGCTCAATTGGCACCAGCACGCTGGCGGTAGTGGCGGCGCATCCTGAACGCTATCAGGTGACTGCGCTGGTGGCCGGTCAGAATGTGGCGCTGATGGCCGAACAGTGTCAGCAATTTAAACCGCGCTATGCGGCGATGTCCGACGACGCTTCCGCTGCGGCGCTGCGTGAACGACTGAAAGCACTCAACATCGATACGGAAGTGCTCTCCGGCGTTCAGGCCGCCTGCGAACTGGCCGCGCTGGACGAGGTCGATCAGGTGATGGCCGCCATTGTGGGCGCTTCCGGTTTACAACCGACGCTGGCCGCCATTCGCGCCGGCAAAACCGTCCTGCTTGCCAATAAAGAATCGCTTGTCACATGCGGCCGTTTGTTTATGGAGGCGGTGCGCCAGCATCAGGCGCAGTTGCTGCCGGTTGACAGCGAGCACAACGCCATTTTTCAGAGTTTGCCCGCTTCCATACAGCATCAGTTGGGGTACGCTGATCTGCGGGAGAATGGCATCGAGTCGATTCTCCTTACGGGATCGGGTGGTCCTTTTCGTGACACGCCATTAGCCGAGCTGGCCGCTATGTCGCCAGATCAGGCCTGTGCGCATCCGAACTGGTCAATGGGGCGTAAAATCTCCGTTGATTCGGCCACCATGATGAATAAAGGTCTTGAATACATTGAAGCCCGCTGGCTGTTTAACGCCACCGACGCACAAATGGAGGTCATCCTGCATCCGCAGTCGGTGATTCACTCCATGGTGCGATACTGCGACGGTAGCGTGCTGGCACAGCTGGGTTCACCCGATATGCGCACGCCAATCGCCCACAGCATGGCCTGGCCGGCACGTATTACCGCAGGCGTAACGCCGCTTGATTTCACCCGAATGAAGGCGCTGACGTTTGCTGAGCCGGACTACGCACGCTATCCCTGCCTGAAGCTGGCAATCGATGCATGCGCAACCGGACAGGCGGCCACCACCACGCTGAACGCAGCCAATGAAGTCGCGGTAGCGGCATTTCTGCAGCATCAGATTCGCTTTACCGATATCGCGGCCATCAACAGTGAAGTGCTGGCAACCCTGCAGTGTCAGGAGCCGGGCAGCGTGGATGACGTGATGGAGATTGATCGGATTGCACGCGTGCGGGCCACGGCGTTGCTGCCGCGCTTTCGTTTAGCCGGTTGATAGTGGCGCTATTTGTTCGCTCAGGGTGAAAATGGTATAGTCGCTCGCTCGCGTTTTACGGCCCGACATTGTTTCGATGTCATCCGGTGAAGTTTCCGGCGTTTGCCGCAGGCGCAATGTATTCAGAAACCACAGCATTTCTGATGAAAGGAATTATTACGCGTTATGTCGTCCAACAATCACAATACAATCGATGACGGGTCGTACTGCACGCCACGTCACGTGGCCATCATTATGGATGGTAATGGTCGCTGGGCAAAAAATCAGGGCAAACTGCGTATTTCAGGCCACAAAGCCGGGGTAAAATCAGTACGCCGGGCCGTCAGCTTTGCGGTCAGCAACAAGCTGGAAGCGCTCACGCTCTATGCGTTCAGCAGTGAAAACTGGAGCCGACCGGTACAGGAAGTGACGGCCTTAATGGAATTGTTTGTCTGGGCGCTCGACAGCGAAGTCAAAAGCCTGCACAAGCACAATGTGCGTCTGCGCATTATTGGTGATATCAGCCGTTTCAATAACCGCATTCAGGAACGCATTCGCCGCGCCGAGGAACTGACTCAGCAAAATGATGGACTCACCCTCAACATTGCTGCCAACTATGGCGGCCGTTGGGATATTATCCAGGGTGTAAAAAAACTGGCTGAACAGGTTCAGGAAGGACTGCTACGTCCTGACCAGATAACTGAAGAAAGTCTGGCTCCGCATCTGTGTATGCAGGAGCAAGCGCCGGTGGATTTAGTGATAAGGACCGGGGGAGAGCATCGGATCAGCAACTTCCTGCTGTGGCAGATCGCCTATGCTGAGTTTTGGTTTACCGATGTTCTCTGGCCTGATTTTGATGAACACGTTTTTGAAGGTGCACTGAATGCATTCTCTCTGCGGGAGCGACGCTATGGCGGCGCTGCACCAGGCGGCGCCTGAGCAACCTGGGGGTAACCTTTGCTGAAGTCTCGTCTGATCACCGCGTTTATTCTGATTCCGCTGGTGATCGCTGCTCTGTTTTGGTTGCCGCTGTCCGGTTTTGCGATTACCACCATCATCATCTGCATGCTTGCCGCCTGGGAGTGGGGGCAGCTGGCGGGGATGGCAACGCGTCAGCAGCGTATCTGGCTGGCGGTGCTATGCGGCCTGCTGCTGGCGGTGATGCTGTTCACCCTGCAACCCTATCAACGTAATCTGCACCAGTTCCAGATGGAGAGCTCGCTCTGGGCCTCGCTGGGCTGGTGGATTGTCGCGCTGTTTCTCGTGCTGTTTTATCCGGCCTCGGCTGCGCTGTGGCGCGCATCGCGTCCGCTGCGCCTGCTGTTTGGCGTGCTGACCGTGGTGCCGTTCTTCTGGGGCATGATGGCGCTGCGCCAGTATCACTATGACACCGACCATTTCGCCGGCGCCTGGTGGCTGCTGTTCGTGATGTTCCTCGTCTGGGGCGCGGATTCTGGTGCTTACATGTTTGGTCGTCTGTTCGGCAAGCATAAGCTGGCGCCAAAAGTCTCGCCGGGCAAAACCTGGGAAGGCTTCTTTGGCGGACTGCTGTCATCGGCGATTATCGCCTGGCTGTTTGCGCTGCTGGCCCCGCTGTCGGTGGCGCCGGGCACGCTGATTATCTGCGCCGTGATTGCCACGCTGGCCTCCGTGCTGGGCGATCTCACGGAAAGTATGTTCAAACGTGAAGCCGGTATCAAAGACAGCGGTAACCTGATTCCGGGGCACGGTGGTATCCTCGATCGCATTGATAGCCTGACAGCCGCGGTGCCGGTATTTGCCTGCCTGCTGCTGCTGGTGTTCCGCACCCTCTGAGGATAAGCGACGATGTTGAGCATACTCTGGAGTTTTGTCGCCTTTATCGTGGCGCTCGGCGTGCTGATTACGGTGCACGAGTTCGGCCACTTCTGGGTGGCGCGTCGCTGCGGTGTCAAAGTAGAACGCTTCTCGATCGGTTTCGGCAAAGCCCTGTGGCGTCGCACTGACCGTCAGGGCACGGAATACGTGATCGCGCTGATTCCGCTCGGTGGCTACGTCAAAATGCTCGACGAGCGCGTTGAGAGCGTGCCCGCTGAGCTGCGTCATCAGGCCTTCAACAATAAAACCGTGCTGCAGCGTGCCTCAATCATTGCCGCCGGTCCCATCGCCAATTTCATCTTTGCCGTGTTCGCCTACTGGGTGGTGTTCATCCATGGGGTGCCGGGTGTTCGCCCGGTGGTCGGCGAAATTATGAGCGGTTCCGTCGCGGCAGAAGCGCAAATTACCTCCGGCATGGAACTTAAAGCGGTTGACGGTATCGAAACGCCTGACTGGGATGCTGTGCGCCTGGCGCTGATCGGTAAAATCGGCGACAGCAGCGCCACGCTGACCGTGTCACAGTTTGGTCAGCAGGCGACGCAGCAGAAGCAGCTCAATCTGCGTGACTGGCAATTTGAACCGGACAAACAGGACCCGGTGGTCGCTTTAGGCATTCGACCGCGCGGGCCGCAAATCGAAACCACGCTGGCAGAAGTGCAGGCGCGTTCACCGGCAAGTGCTGCCGGTTTGCAAGCCGGCGACAGGATCGTTAAAGTCGATGGTCAGCCATTAACGCAATGGCAGGTTTTTGCGGCTCAGGTTCGGGATAATCCTGGAAAAAACATGGCGCTGGAGGTTGAGCGTAACGGTGAACCGTTAACGCTGACGCTAACGCCGGAAGCGAAACCGGGCAACGCAGCGGAAGGTTTTGCCGGGGTAATCCCGCGTGTTATCCCGCTGCCGGATGAGTACAAAACGGTAAAACAGTACGGACCTTTCGCCGCGATTGGTGAAGCCGGTGTCAAAACCTGGCAACTGATGAAGCTGACGGTTTCGATGCTGGGCAAGTTGATAACCGGGGACGTCAAGCTGAATAACCTGAGCGGGCCAATTTCGATTGCGCAGGGTGCCGGATTATCAGCTGAATATGGGGTGATTTATTACCTGATGTTCCTCGCGCTGATTAGCGTCAACTTAGGGATCATCAATCTGTTCCCTCTGCCGGTTTTAGATGGTGGACATCTGCTCTTTCTGGCGATCGAAAAGATCAAAGGTGGACCGGTGTCCGAGCGAGTTCAGGACTTCAGTTATCGCATCGGCTCAATTTTGCTGGTGCTTTTAATGGGGCTTGCACTTTTCAATGATTTCTCTCGCCTGTAATCGCTGGAACGCAGACAGGCGCGGGATGTGTTAGGAAAACGCATAACAACGATGGCGATGAAAAAGTTGCTCATAGCGTCGCTGCTGTTTAGCAGCGCCACCGTTTACGGTGCAGACGATTTCGTAGTGAAGGACATTCATTTCGAAGGTCTACAGCGAGTCGCCGTCGGCGCGGCTCTGCTCAGCATGCCGGTACGCGTCGGTGATACGGTGAATGATGATGACATCAGAAACACCATTCGCTCACTGTTCGCTACCGGTAACTTTGAAGATGTCCAGGTTCTGCGTGACGGCACCACCCTGATTGTTCAGGTTAAGGAACGTCCGACCATTGCCAGCATCACCTTCTCCGGTAACAAAGCGGTGAAAGAGGATCAGCTGAAGGAGAACCTTGAGGCCTCCGGTGTGCGCGTCGGCGAAGCGCTTGACCGCACCACGCTCTCTTCCATCGAGAAGGGGCTGGAGGACTTTTACTACAGCGTCGGTAAATATACCGCCAGCGTCAAAGCCATCGCGACGCCGCTGCCGCGTAACCGTGTCGATCTGAAATTCGTCTTCCAGGAAGGCGTCTCGGCCAAGATCCAGCAGATCAACATTGTCGGCAACAAAGCGTTCAGCTCAGACGAACTGATCTCCCGCTTCCAGCTGCGCGATGAAGTGCCGTGGTGGAACGTGGTGGGCGATCGTAAATACCAGAAGCAGAAACTGGCGGGCGATCTCGAAACCCTGCGCAGCTTCTATCTGGATCGCGGTTATGCGCGTTTCAATATTGATTCCACGCAGGTGAGCCTGACGCCGGACAAGAAAGGCATCTACATCACCGTCAACATCACCGAAGGCGATCAGTACAAGATTGCCGGCGTGATCGTCAACGGCAGCATGGCGGGCCACTCGGCGGAAATTGAGCACCTGACGCAGATTCCTAACGGTGAGCTGTATAACGGCACCAAAGTCACCCAGATGGAAGATGACATCAAGAAGCTGCTGGGCCGTTATGGCTACGCCTATCCACGCGTGGTGACGCAGCCGGAAATCAACGATGCGGATAAAACCGTTAAGCTGCACATCAACGTTGATGCCGGTAACCGTTACTACGTGCGTAAAGTGCGTTTTGAAGGTAACGATACTTCGAAAGATGCCGTACTGCGCCGCGAAATGCGTCAGATGGAAGGCGCATGGCTGGGCAGCGACCTCGTCGATCAGGGCAAAGAGCGCCTGAACCGTACCGGTTACTTCGAAACCGTGGACGTTGATACCCAGCGCGTTCCGGGCTCGCCAGACCAGGTTGACGTGGTTTACAAAGTTAAAGAGCGTAACACCGGTACCTTCAACTTTGGTGTGGGTTACGGTACGGAGAGTGGCGTCAGCTTCCAGGTCGGCGTGACCCAGGAGAACTGGCTCGGCACCGGTAATACCGTCGGCATCAGCGGTACCAAGAACGACTACCAGACTTACGCAGAATTCTCACTCACCGATCCGTACTTCACGGTGGACGGTGTGAGCCTCGGCGGCCGCCTCTTCTACAACGACTTTAAAGCGGATGATGCTGATCTCTCCGACTACACCAACAAAAGTTACGGTGTGGACGGTACGCTCGGCTTCCCGGTTAACGAAAATAACACGCTGCGCGTCGGCTTAGGTTATGTGCACAACGACCTGTCCAACATGCGTCCGCAGGTGGCGATGTGGCGTTACCTTGACTCGGTGGGTCGTCATCAGGGGCTGAATGATGACGGTGATTTCTCTGCGGATGACTTCACCTTCAACTACGGCTGGACGTACAACACGCTCGATCGTGGTTTCTTCCCGACGCGCGGTAACCGTACCAACCTGAACGGTAAAGTGACCATCCCGGGCTCTGATAACTCGTTCTACAAAGCGACGCTGGACACCCAGCAGTACGTGCCGCTGAACCGTGATGGCACCTGGGTGGTGCTGGGTCGTGGCCGCGTTGGCTACGGTGACGGACTCGGTGGCAAAGAGATGCCGTTCTATGAGAACTTCTACGCCGGTGGTTCCAGCACCGTGCGTGGCTTCCAGTCCAACACCATTGGTCCGAAAGCCGCTTACCTGAACGATCGCTCGTCGAGCTGTAATCTGACCGATCCGGACGGCATCTGTAAGTCTGACGATGCGGTGGGCGGTAACGCCATGGCGATCGCCAGCCTTGAGCTGATTACGCCAACGCCGTTCCTGAGCGAGAAATATGCAAACTCAGTACGTACCTCGGTATTTATGGATGCCGGTACCGTCTGGGATACCAAGTGGCAGAACACCGCGGAAACCCGCGCGGCAGGCATTCCGGACTACAGCGACCCGAACAACATTCGCGTCTCTGCCGGTCTTGCGCTGCAGTGGATGTCGCCACTTGGACCACTGGTGTTCTCCTACGCACAGCCAGTGAAGAAAGTCGAGGGAGACAAAGCAGAACAGTTCCAGTTTAACATCGGTAAAACCTGGTAAGGTTCTGAGCACGGAAGCAGAGTCGTAGTACGGCATCGCGCCGGCGCCAGACGGGAGCCGGACGATGCCAACACTGTGTCGCTGACACAAACGTTGATGGTAAGGAGTTTATAGTGAAAAAGTTGTTGTGTGCCGCAGGTCTGGGTCTTGCTTTAGCGGTTTCCGCGGGCGTTCAGGCTGCTGACAAAATTGCAGTGGTAAACGTGTCCAGCATTTTCCAACAGTTACCGCAACGTGCGACCGTTGCTAAACAGCTGGAAAACGAATTCAAGGGCCGTGCCACTGAGCTGCAGAGCCAGGAGCGCGATCTGCAGACTAAAATGCAGAAACTGCAGCGTGATGGTTCAACCATGAAGGCCAGCGACCGCAGCCGCATGGAAAAAGACATCATGTCACAGCGCGAAGCATTCTCGACGAAAGCGCAGGCTTTCGATCAGGATAACCGCCGTCGTCAGATGGAAGAGCGTAACAAACTGCTGAGCCGTATTCAGGACGCAGTGAAGAAAGTGGCGGACAGCGAAGGGTATGACGTGGTAATCGACGCCAATGCCGTTGCCTATGCTTCTAACGCGAAAGACATTACTGCTGACGTGCTGAAACAGGTTAAATAATCGATGTCATCAATTCGACTGGCTGATTTAGCCCAGCAGTTGGATGCAGAATTGCACGGAGATGGCGATATCGCCATCTCCGGCATTGCTTCTATGCAATCCGCCACCCCTGGTCAAATCACTTTTCTTGCCAACAGCCGCTACCGCGAGCAGCTCGCACAGGTTCAGGCCTCAGCCGTGGTGCTGACGGAAGCGGATCTGGAGTGGTGTAAAACCGCCGCGCTGGTGGTGAAAAACCCTTACCTGACTTATGCCCGTATGGCACAACTGCTGGACACCACGCCGCAGCCCGCGCAAAATATCGCGCCCAGCGCCGTGATCGATCCGAGCGCGAAGCTGGGGAGCAATGTCTCGGTGGGCGCTAACGCGGTCATCGAGTCCGGCGTTGAGCTGGGTGATGACGTGGTGATTGGCGCCGGCTGCTTTGTCGGCAAGCGCTCGCGCATTGGCCGTGGTTCCCGTCTGTGGGCCAACGTTACGATTTATCATGAGATTCAGATTGGTCAGGATTGTCTGATTCAGTCTGGCACCGTGATTGGTGCCGATGGTTTCGGTTATGCTAACGACCGCGGCAACTGGGTGAAAATTCCTCAGCTGGGCACCGTGGTGATTGGCGATCGGGTAGAAATTGGTGCCTGTACTACGATCGATCGCGGTGCGCTGGATAACACTCTGATCGGCAATGGTGTTATCATAGACAACCAGTGTCAGATTGCGCATAACGTCGTGATTGGTGATAACACCGCGGTTGCCGGTGGTGTGATCATGGCGGGTAGTCTGAAGATTGGGCGTTACTGTATGATTGGCGGAGCCAGCGTCATTAACGGCCATATGGAAATCTGTGACAAAGTGACGGTAACCGGCATGGGCATGGTCATGCGTCCCATCACAGAGCCTGGGGTATACTCATCGGGTATCCCGCTGCAACCCAACAAAACCTGGCGTAAAACGGCAGCGCTGGTGATGAACATCGATGACATGAGCAAACGCTTAAAAGCCATCGAACGCAAGGTCGGCAAAGACGACTGAGCACATCCCGGCTCTACCCGCTTTCATAATAAAGCAGCGTACCTTCTTTCACCTCGGGGTTAACCAGAGTGCGGCAGCAGGTATCATGGTAAGCGAAACGCCACTGAACTGATTTGCGGCCTGCGAAAGATCATTTTGATCGGTGCAGGCCGTGTTATTGTTGCCATCAGATTTTTTAGGACAGGAAGAGTATTTTGACAACTGAAACGCATACTCTGAAAATTGAAGAGATTTTAGAACTGCTGCCGCACCGCTATCCGTTTTTGCTGGTTGACCGCGTGCTGGAATTTGAAGAGCATAAATATCTGCGTGCGGTAAAGAACGTTTCTGTTAATGAACCGTTTTTCCAGGGACACTTCCCTGGTAAACCGATTTTCCCAGGCGTTCTGATCCTGGAAGCGATGGCGCAGGCGACCGGTATTCTGGCGTTTAAAAGCGTTGGAAAACTGGAACCGGGCGAGCTGTACTATTTCGCCGGTATCGACGAAGCCCGTTTCAAGCGTCCGGTAGTGCCGGGCGACCAGATGATCATGGAAGTTACCTTCGAGAAGACCCGCCGTGGCCTGACGCGCTTCAAAGGCGTGGCAACCGTAGACGGTAAGATTGTCTGTGAAGCGACCATGATGTGTGCCCGTAGCCGGGAGGCATAATTAGTGATTGATTCAACCGCCAGCATCCATCCAACGTCCATCATTGAAGAAGGTGCGGTGATCGGCGCCAACGTCCAAATCGGTCCGTTTTGTGTTGTCGGAGCGAACGTGGAAATTGGCGAAGGCACGGTGCTGAAATCGCACGTGGTGGTGAATGGCCACACGCGTATCGGTAAAGATAACCAGATCTACCAGTTCGTTTCGATTGGCGAAGTGAATCAGGATCTGAAATATGCCGGTGAACCGACCCGCGTTGAAGTCGGCGATCGCAACCGCATCCGCGAGAGCGTCACCATTCATCGTGGCACCACGCAGGGTGGCGGCCTGACCAAAGTCGGCAGCGACAACCTGCTGATGGTCAATGCGCACATTGCCCATGACTGCGTGATCGGCAATCGCTGTATTCTGGCCAACAACGTAACGCTGGGCGGCCACGTTACCGTGGATGATTTTGCCATCATCGGCGGCGTGACGGCGGTGCACCAGTGGTGCACCATTGGTGCCCACGTGATGGTAGGCGGTTGTTCCGGCGTCGCGCAGGACGTGCCGCCGTACGTGATTGCGCAGGGCAACCATGCCACGCCGTTCGGTGTCAATATCGAAGGCCTGAAGCGTCGTGGCTTCAGCAAAGAAGCACTGCACGCCATTCGTAACGCGTACAAGCTGCTGTACCGCAGCGGTAAAACGCTGGATGAAGTGAAGCCGGAGATTGAAGAACTGGCCAAACTTCATAGCGAAGTGCAGCCTTTCTACGACTTCTTTGCCCGTTCTACCCGTGGATTGATTCGTTAATTCATGTCAGTGCGTCCCTTAACGATTGCCCTGGTCGCCGGAGAAACCTCCGGCGATATTCTTGGTGCCGGATTGATTCGTGCGCTGAAAGCGCGCCATCCTGACGCGCGCTTCGTTGGCGTTGCCGGTCCGCTGATGCAGGCCGAAGGCTGCGAAGCCTGGTACGAGATGGAAGAGCTGGCGGTAATGGGCATCGTTGAGGTGCTTGGCCGCCTGCGCCGTTTGCTGCACATCCGCAAGGATTTAACCCAGCGCTTTACCGAGCTGCGGCCGGATGTCTTCGTCGGCATCGATGCCCCGGATTTCAACATCACGCTGGAAGGCAACCTCAAGCGTGCCGGCATTCGCACCATTCATTACGTCAGTCCCTCCGTGTGGGCCTGGCGACAAAAGCGCGTGTTCAAAATTGGCCGCAACACCGATCTGGTGCTGGCGTTTCTGCCTTTTGAAAAAGCGTTTTACGATCGCTACAACGTGCCGTGCCGCTTTATCGGGCACACCATGGCCGATGCGATGCCGCTGCAGCCGGACAAACTGGCCGCGCGGCGTGAATTAGGCATCGCTGACGATGCGCTGTGCCTTGGCCTGCTGCCGGGCAGCCGCGGCGCGGAAGTGGAGATGCTCAGCGCCGATTTCCTGCGCGCTGCACAGCTGCTGCGCCAGCGCTATCCGGCGCTGGAGATCGTGGTGCCGCTGGTTAACGCGAAGCGGCGCGCGCAATTCGAGCAGATCAAAGCCAGCGTCGCGCCGGAATTGCCGATGCACCTGCTGGATGGCAAAGGGCGCCAGGCGATGATCGCCAGCGACGCGGCGATTCTGGCTTCCGGCACTGCCGCGCTGGAGTGCATGCTGGCGAAATGCCCGATGGTGGTGGGCTATCGTATGAAGCCGTTCACCTTCTGGCTGGCGAAGCGGCTGGTGAAAACCCCGTACGTTTCGCTGCCTAACCTGCTGGCCGGCCGTGAACTGGTGCAGGAGCTGCTGCAGGAGGAGTGCCAGCCTGCAGCGTTAGCCGCGGCGCTGGAGCCGCTGCTGCATGCCGGTCCGGAGCGTGACGCGCTGCTGGCCACTTTCACCCAATTGCATCAGCAGATTCGCTGGAACGCCGACGAACAGGCGGCGGATGCGGTACTGGAGATTGCCAATGGCTGAATTTATCTATCCTGACGCCCGGCTGATTGCCGGCGTTGATGAAGTCGGACGTGGCCCGCTGGTCGGTGCCGTGGTGACCGCCGCCGTGATCCTCGATCCGGCGCGGCCGATTGCCGGCCTGGCGGATTCCAAAAAGCTGTCTGAAAAGCGCCGCCTCGCGCTGTTTGATGAAATCAAAGAGAAAGCGCTGGCGTGGAGCCTGGGCCGCGCTGAACCGGAAGAGATTGATCAGCTGAACATCCTGCACGCCACCATGCTGGCGATGCAGCGCGCGGTTGCCGGTCTGCATATTGCACCGGATTTTGTCCTGATTGATGGCAACCGCTGTCCGGCGCTGCCGATGCCGTCGCAGGCAGTGGTGAAGGGCGATAGTCTGGTGCGGGAAATCAGCGCCGCCTCGATCATCGCCAAAGTCACGCGCGACCGTGAAATGGCCGAGCTGGATCTGCTGTTTCCGCAGTACGGTTTCGCCCAGCACAAAGGCTATCCGACCGCGCTGCACATGGAAAAACTGACGCAGTTTGGTGCCACACCTCACCACCGCCGCAGCTTTGCGCCGGTGCGTAACGCCCTGATTGATGCTGATGTGCTGGCCGCGCGCCAGCCGACTACGCTTTAATAGCCTGACGCTGTTTTAACCGGAAACTGATATGGCTGAACCTCGTTTTATACATCTGCGCGTACACAGCGATTACTCCATGGTCGATGGTCTGGCCAAGACCGGGCCGCTGGTAAAAAAGGCGGCCGCGCTCGGCATGCCAGCCATTGCCATCACCGACTACACCAACCTGTGCGGGCTGGTGCGCTTTTATGGCAGCGCGCATAGCGCCGGTATCAAACCGATCGTCGGGGCTGACTTCCAGGTGGCCAGCGAGTTAATGGGCGATGAGCTGACGCAGCTCACCGTGCTGGCGGCTAATAACACCGGTTACCAGAATCTGACGCTGCTGATTTCGCGCGCTTACCAGCGCGGTTACGGTATCGCCGGACCGATTATCGATCGCGACTGGCTACTGGAGCTGGGCGAAGGGTTGATTCTGCTGTCGGGCGGACGGCGCGGCGACGTCGGTCGCAGCCTGCTGCGCGGCAATAACGCGCTGGTGGCGCAGTGCCTGAGCTTCTATCAGCAGCATTTTCCTAACCGCTACTATCTGGAACTGACGCGCACCGGCCGGCCAGATGAAGAGGCCTATCTGCACGCCGCGGTTGAGCTGGCGATTGCTGAATCGGTGCCGGTGGTGGCCACCAATGAAGTCTGCTTCCTCAATGAAGAAGATTTTGATGCCCATGAAATCCGCGTGGCGATTCACGACGGCTACACGCTGGACGATCCTAAACGTCCGCGCAACTACAGTCCTCAGCAATATATGCGCAGCGAAGAGGAGATGTGCGAGCTGTTCTCGGACATCCCGGAAGCGCTGGAAAACAGCGTAGAGATTGCTAAGCGTTGTAACGTCACGGTGCGCCTCGGCGAATATTTCCTGCCGCAGTTCCCGACCGGCGACATGTCGACCGAAGATTTCCTGGTGATGAAGTCGCGCGAAGGGCTGGAGGAGCGCCTGGCGTTTCTCTTCCCGGATGAGCAGGTGCGTGCCGAACGCCGGCCGGAGTATGACGAGCGTCTCGACATTGAGCTCAACGTCATTAACCAGATGGGCTTCCCCGGCTACTTCCTGATCGTGATGGAGTTTATCCAGTGGTCGAAGGACAACGGCATTCCGGTCGGGCCGGGGCGTGGTTCCGGTGCCGGTTCACTGGTGGCCTATGCGCTGAAAATTACCGATCTCGATCCGCTGGAGTTTGACCTGCTGTTCGAACGTTTCCTTAACCCGGAACGTGTCTCGATGCCCGACTTTGACGTCGACTTCTGCATGGAAAAACGTGACCAGGTGATCGATCACGTGGCTGAGATGTACGGCCGCGATGCGGTGTCGCAGATTATCACCTTTGGTACCATGGCGGCGAAAGCGGTGATTCGTGACGTCGGCCGGGTGCTGGGTCATCCGTACGGCTTTGTTGATCGCATCTCGAAACTGATCCCGCCGGATCCCGGCATGACGCTGGAAAAAGCGTTCCAGGCGGAACCGCAGCTGCCGGAGATCTACGAAGCTGACGAAGAGGTCAAAGCGCTGATCGACATGGCGCGCAAGCTGGAAGGGGTCACGCGTAACGCCGGCAAGCACGCCGGTGGCGTAGTTATTGCACCGACCAAAATCACCGATTTTGCGCCGCTGTACTGCGATGAGAACGGCCAGTTCCCGGTCACCCAGTTCGATAAAAACGACGTGGAATACGCCGGACTGGTGAAGTTTGACTTCCTCGGCCTGCGCACGCTGACCATCATCGACTGGGCGCTGAAGATGATCAACCCGCGGCGTGAAAAGCAGGGTTTACCGCCGATCGATATCGCCGCCATCCCGCTGGATGACAAAAAAAGCTTCGACATGCTGCAACGCTCGGAAACCACCGCGGTGTTCCAGCTTGAATCGCGCGGCATGAAAGATCTGATCAAGCGCCTGAAGCCGGACTGCTTCGAAGATATGATCGCACTGGTGGCGCTGTTCCGTCCGGGGCCGCTGCAGTCGGGCATGGTCGATAACTTTATTGACCGTAAGCACGGCCGTGAAGCCATCTCTTACCCGGATATTCAGTGGCAGCATGAGAGCCTGAAGCCGGTGCTGGAGCCGACCTACGGCATCATCCTCTATCAGGAACAGGTGATGCAGATTGCCCAGGTGCTGTCCGGCTATACGCTGGGCGGCGCGGATATGCTGCGTCGTGCCATGGGTAAAAAGAAGCCGGAGGAGATGGCCAAGCAGCGTTCGGTGTTCCAGGATGGTGCTGAGAAGATGGGCATCAACGGCGAACTGTCGATGAAAATCTTCGATCTGGTGGAGAAGTTCGCAGGCTACGGCTTTAACAAGTCGCACTCTGCTGCTTATGCGCTGGTCTCCTATCAGACGCTGTGGCTGAAAGCACACTATCCGGCCGAGTTCATGGCGGCGGTGATGACCGCCGATATGGATAACACCGAGAAGGTGGTTGGACTGGTGGATGAGTGCTGGCGCATGGGGCTGAAAGTGCTGCCGCCAGACATTAACTCCGGGCTCTATCCGTTCCACGTCAACGATGACGGAGAGATCGTGTACGGCATCGGCGCCATCAAAGGCGTGGGTGAGGGGCCGATCGAAGCGATCCTCGAAGCGCGTAATCAGGGCGGCTACTTTAAAGAGCTGTTTGATCTCTGCGCGCGCACCGACACCAAAAAGATCAACCGTCGCGTGATGGAAAAACTGATCATGTCCGGCGCGTTCGATCGTCTTGGCCCGCACCGCGCGGCGCTGATGAGCGCGCTGGGGGACGCCCTGAAGGCGGCGGATCAGCATGCCAAAGCCGAAGCGACGGGACAGGCGGATATGTTCGGCGTGCTGGCCGAAGAGCCCGAGCAGGTTGAGCAATCTTATGCGGCCATTACGCCGTGGCCGGAACAGGTGCAGCTGGATGGCGAGCGTGAGACGCTCGGTCTGTATCTCACCGGCCATCCGATCAATCAGTATCTGAAAGAAATTGAGCGCTACGTTGGCGGCATGCGCCTGAAAGACATGCATCCAACAGAACGTGGTAAAGTGACCGTTGCGGCCGGGCTGGTGATTGCCGCCCGCGTCATGGTCACCAAGCGCGGCAACCGAATTGGTATCTGTACTCTTGACGACCGCTCTGGCCGTCTTGAGGTGATGTTATTTACCGATGCGTTAGATAAATACCAGCAGCTGCTGGAGAAGGACCGTATCCTGATCGTCAGTGGACAGGTCAGCTTTGATGACTTTAGCGGTGGGCTTAAAATGACCGCCCGGGAAGTCATGGACATCGACGAAGCGCGGGAAAAATACGCGCGCGGACTTGCTATCTCGCTGACGGACAGGCAAATTGATGACCAGCTTTTAAACCGTCTCCGCCAGTCTCTGGAGCCTCATCGCTCCGGGACCATTCCGGTGCATCTCTATTATCAGAGAGCAGATGCGCGGGCGAAGCTGCGCTTTGGTGCAGCGTGGCGTATTTCGCCCAGCGATCGTTTACTCAACGATTTGCGGTCGTTAGTAGGGTCGGAGCAGGTGGAACTGGAGTTTGACTAAAACAGGAACATTATGAGTCTTAATTACCTGGATTTTGAACAGCCAATCGCTGAACTGGAAGCGAAAATCGACTCGCTGAAATCGATTGGTCGTTCGGATGAGAAACACGATATTAATCTGGATGAGGAAGTGCAGCGTCTGCGCGAGAAAAGCGTCGAGCTGACCCGTAAAATCTTCTCCGATTTGGGTGCATGGCAGGTTGCGCAGCTGGCGCGCCATCCGCTGCGTCCTTATACGCTGGACTATGTCCGCAATGCGTTTGACGATTTTGACGAGCTGGCCGGTGACCGCGCCTATGCCGATGATAAAGCCATTGTCGGCGGCATCGCTCGTCTGGATGGGCGTCCGGTGATGGTCATTGGCCATCAGAAAGGCCGCGAAACCAAAGAGAAAATCCGGCGTAACTTCGGTATGCCAGCACCCGAGGGCTACCGTAAAGCACTGCGTCTGATGGAGATGGCCGAGCGCTTTAAGATGCCACTGATCACCTTCATCGACACGCCGGGTGCCTATCCGGGCGTGGGCGCGGAAGAGCGCGGTCAGTCTGAAGCGATTGCCCGCAACCTGCGCGAGATGTCCGGTTTGAAGATCCCGGTGATCTGTACCGTGATCGGCGAAGGCGGCTCCGGCGGCGCGCTGGCGATTGGCGTTGGCGATAAAGTGAATATGCTGCAGTACAGCACCTACTCGGTGATCTCACCGGAAGGCTGTGCGTCAATTCTGTGGAAGAGCGCCGACAAAGCGCCACTCGCCGCAGAAGCGATGGGCATCACCGCCGGGCGTCTGAAAGAGCTGAAGCTGATCGATTCGATCATCCCGGAACCGCTGGGCGGCGCGCACCGTCATCCGGTGGACATGGCGGCAGCGCTCAAGCAGCAGCTGCTGGCCGATCTGGCCGATCTCGATGTGCTGAGTACGGAAGAGCTGCTTAACCGCCGCTATCAGCGCCTGATGAGCTACGGCTACGCGTAAGCGCCGAAAAGTCTTCACAGAAGCGGACCCCGGTCCGCTTTTTTTATGCCTGTTTTCCGCGATCAGGCTTGAGTTCTCCGCTGGGTTGCCATTTATGGCGGTGCGCATTAAGGTACGACCGGGCACATGGGTAACAGATCAGACCGGGCACACAGGTAACACTTTTTGTGGTCAGTCGATCCGGATAATACGCTTTTCTGCCCGGTCATAATACGCAAGGATGAGCCTGTCGAAGAGGATGACGTCAATGCCGTCGTCCACTTCCAGGAACCGCACGTACTCGCCCCGTAACGCTGCGCTCAGGAAGGTCCGCCCGTTCAGCCTCAGGTCGCCTTTTTCACCGACTTTGTACAGCTTCGCCCCCTCCGGATAACCCACCTCCGGCACTTTTCCGTTCCATTTCCGCGCTGAAGGCGTCCATATTTTTGCGGGCGGCTGCTGCCCGTGTGCCTCATGCGGCTTTTCCTGATTGAACTCGTTCCGCCATCCGCTGCACCACGCCTGCTGCTCTGGCAGCGAGCCAAAGACGTCGTGATGGCTCATGGCGACCTTCAGCGACCGGTGCATCCGCTCGTGGCGGGCGTTCTGCCCCGGACAGCCCGGTGCGGTTCTTTCCGGCTGTATCCCCAGTTTTATCAGCCACACGCTCAGCTGCGTCAGCGCGAGGATGCCCGGCGCAACGAAGGGCGAGCCGTTGTCGGTGCGGATAACGTCGGGCAGCCCGCCTTCCAGGAAGGCCTTTTCCATGCAGCCGCGCACGAACACCGTGGTCTCCGACGTGCCCGGCTCGCAGGACAGCAGGTAGCGGCTGTGGTTATCGGTGAGCGTGAAGGGGCGGCACCAGCTGCCGTCTTTCAGGCGGAAGCGCCCTTTAAAATCAGCGCTCCAGACGTGGTTATTCCTCACGGGTGTCGTGAGACTGCGCAGGTTGCCCGGCGTTCGCTTACGCGGCGTCCGCGGCTGCACCATTCCCGCCGCCTTCAGCAGGTCGCCGATGGTGCTGGCGGCGGGCACGATGAAGTCAGCGCCGTTGCTGAGGAACCAGTGGCGGATTTTTTTTGGCCCCCAGTCGGGGTGCTGCTGGCGGAACTGAACAAGGCGCGCGGCGATGTCGGGGGCGATTTTATCGGGCTGGAGATGGCGGGCGCGGGAGAGATTTTCAAGCGAGGAGAGCTCGCCGGGGTTAAAGCGGCTGAGCCACTTGTAGCCGGTTTTGCGGCTGATGCCGTGGCGGTGACACAGCTGCGTCATGGATTCCCCGCCTGCCTGGCAGGCGAGGATGAATTCAAGGCGTTGCATGGTAACAGTCTCAGTCCAGGGCATAGTGAGTCTCCTCTGCTATGCCGTTTATAACTGTTACCCATGTGCCCGGTCTAAAGTGTTACCCATGTGGCCGGTTTGTACCTTAATGCGCACCCTACAAAATACCGACAATGATCCTGCAGGGGCACCATTTATGGCGACCTGATAAAACCGTGCAGTTACCCGGCAGGTGCGCCATTTATACCGGTGCGCATCAATGCGCACCCTGGGAAAAACCGGGCAGTAATCCTGTAGGGGCGCCATTCATGGCGACCTGAGATGCCTCGCTGACAAACATCAGGCCAACAACGGCGCTATTCCGGAACATTCACCCGCCACTTTTCGCTATCCTTATTCCGTGCCACAACACCACAGGAGGTGAGCATTGAATATTATTGCGATCATGGGACCGCACGGCGCGTTCTACAAAGATGAACCGATTCGTGAACTGGACGCGGCGCTGAAGCTGCAGGGTTTCCAGACCGTTTATCCCAACAATGCCAGCGACCTGCTGAAACTGATCGAACACAACCCGCGCGTCTGCGGAGTGATATTTGACTGGGACGACTACAGCCTGGCGCTGTGCAGCGACATCAATCAGCTTAACGAATCACTGCCGCTGTATGCCTTCATCAACACCCATTCGCAGATGGATGTCAGCATTAATGAAATGCGCATGGCGCTGCACTTCTTCGAATACGCGCTCAACGCCGCTGACGATATCGCGCTGCATATCCGGCAGTACACCGATGAGTACATCGACAAAATTATGCCGCCGCTGACCAAAGCGCTGTTCACCTACGTCAAAGAGGGGAAATACACCTTCTGCACGCCGGGCCACATGGGCGGCACGGCGTTTCAGAAAAGCCCGGTCGGCAGCCTGTTCTATGATTTCTTCGGCGCTAACACGCTGAAAGCGGATGTATCGATCTCGGTCACCGAACTGGGCTCGCTGCTCGATCACACCGGTCCGCACCTTGAAGCAGAAGAGTATGTGGCGCGCACCTTTGGCGCTGAACAGAGCTATATGGTTACCAACGGCACGTCGACTTCAAATAAAATCGTCGGAATGTACGCCGCACCGGCCGGCAGCACGGTACTGATTGACCGCAACTGCCACAAATCGCTGACCCATCTGCTGATGATGAGCGACATCATCCCCATCTGGCTCAAACCGACGCGCAACGCGCTGGGCATCCTGGGTGGCATCCCTAAGCGCGAATTCACCCGCGACAGCATTCAGCAGAAAGTTAACGCGACCCCGCGCGCCAGCTGGCCGGTGCATGCGGTGATCACCAACTCAACCTACGATGGTCTGCTGTATAACACGCAATACATCAAACAGACGCTGGACGTGCCGTCCATCCATTTCGATTCCGCCTGGGTGCCGTACACCAATTTTCACCCTATCTACAGCGGCAAAAGCGGCATGAGCGGCGAGCGTATTCCAGGCAAAGTGATCTATGAAACCCAGTCGACCCACAAACTGCTGGCGGCGTTCTCACAGGCGTCGCTGATTCACATCAAGGGCGATTACGATCACGACACCTTCAACGAAGCCTACATGATGCACACCACCACCTCGCCGAGCTACGCGATCGTCTCTTCGATTGAGACCGCGGCGGCGATGCTGCGCGGTAATCCGGGCCGGCGGCTGATTAATCGCTCGGTGGAGCGCGCGCTGCATTTTCGCCGCGAGATCCAGCGGCTGCGCGAAGAGTCTGACGGCTGGTTCTTTGATATCTGGCAGCCGGAGCAGGTGGATGAAGCCGAATGCTGGCCGATTCAGCCGGGCGACGAGGCGTGGCACGGCTTTACCCACGCCGATCGCGATCATATGTACCTTGATCCCATCAAAGTCACCATACTTACGCCGGGCATGAGCGAACTGGGCCAGATGGCGGAAGAGGGCATTCCGGCCGCGCTGGTGGCGAAATTCCTCGACCAGCGTGGCATCGTGGTGGAAAAGACCGGACCGTACAATTTGCTGTTCCTGTTCAGCATTGGCATCGATAAAACCAAAGCGATGAGCGTGCTGCGCGGACTGACGGAGTTCAAACGCGCCTACGATCTCAACCTGCGGGTAAAAAACATGCTGCCGGATCTGTATGCTGAAGATCCTGACTTCTACCGTAACATGCGCATCCAGACGCTGGCGCAGGGCATCCACCAGTTGATCCTGCAGCACGATCTGCCGCGTCTGATGCTGCGGGCATTCGACGTTCTGCCGGAGATGAAGATGACGCCGCACCAGGCGTTTCAGCGGCAGGTGCAGGGGCAGGTGGAAACCGTGGACATTCGCGAGCTGGTCGGGCGGATTTCAGCCAACATGATCCTGCCTTATCCGCCAGGCGTGCCGCTGGTGATGCCGGGCGAGATGATTACCGAACAGAGCCGGGCGGTGCTGGATTTCCTGCTGATGCTCTGTACCATCGGGCGGCACTATCCCGGCTTTGAAACGGATATTCACGGTGCCACGCTCACCGACGACGGTCGCTATCTGGTGCGCGTGCTGCGCGACGAACCTGTGCGCTAACTTCAGATAATTGCCTCTTTTCAGCGCCGCGCCGGGCACGTAGGCTAAGCGGCTCAGAATACTTTCGGAGCCGCTATGCTGCAGATAAAACAGATCCACCACATCGCCATTATTGCCACCGATTATCAGCGCAGTAAGGCGTTTTACTGCGACGTGCTGGGCTTTGAGCTGCTGGGTGAATACTATCGCGCTGAGCGCGATTCATGGAAAGGCGATCTTGGCCTTAATGGCGTCTATACCATTGAGCTGTTCTCATTTCCTGCGCCGCCGCCGCGCGTCAGCGGGCCGGAAGCGTGCGGGCTGCGCCATCTGGCGTTTTGTGTGGATGATGTCGAACAGTCGGTTGCCGCGCTGGCAGAAAAGGGCGTGGTGTGCGAGCCGATCCGCATCGATGCTCTCACCGGTAAAGCCTGTACTTTCTTCCCCGATCCGGACGGTTTGCCGCTGGAGCTGTATCAGGCGTAAAATAGCGCGCGCAGTGAGCCGCAATCCGGCGGTTCACCTCAACGGAATGCGTGCATGTCCTTTTCTCATCTTGCTGCGCTGCTGCCAGCCGATGCCCGCTGCGTGCTGGCATTCAGCGGCGGGCTCGATTCCAGCGTCCTGCTACATCAGTTAGTGAGCTGGCAACGCCAGCAGCCGCAGCTGCGCGTGCGCGCATTACATGTGCATCATGGTTTAAGCCCCAACGCCGATCGCTGGGCGGCGCACTGCCAGCAGCAGTGTCAGCAGTGGCACATTCCCTGCGAGGTGCTGCGCGTGCAGGTGGACGCTCGCGCCGGCGGGATCGAAGCCGCAGCCCGCACGGCGCGCTATCAGGCGTTATTTAGTCATCTGCAATCCGGTGAGTACTTACTTACTGCTCAGCACCTCGATGACCAGGCTGAAACGCTGCTGCTGGCGCTGAAACGCGGCAGCGGTCCGGCTGGTCTGGCGGCGATGCCGCAGCAGCGGCAGGTTAACGGCCACTGGCATCTGCGCCCATTGCTTAACCTCAGCCGTCAGCAGCTGGAAGCTTACGCTGTCGGGCACCAGCTGGTCTGGATTGACGATGAGAGCAACGTTGACCGCCGCTACGATCGCAATTTTCTGCGTCAGGACGTGCTGCCGCTGTTGCAGGCGCGCTGGCCGCACTTCAGCGCTGCCAGTGCCCGCAGCGCGGCGCTGTGCGGCGAGCAGGAGCAACTGCTGGATGAGCTGCTCAGCGAGCAGTTAGCGCAGCTGACCGATGCACAAGGCGCGCTGCACTTTCCGCCGCTGCTGGCCTGTAGCGAAGTGCGGCGGCATGCGCTGCTGCGTCGCTGGATTGGCGAACATGGTGGCGCCATGCCCGCGCGCGACGCGCTGCAGCGCATTACCGATGAGGTGATGCACAGCCGCGAAGATGCGCAGCCGTGTCTGCGTTTTGGCACGCATGAACTGCGGCGCTACCGGGAACGGCTCTACTGGCTGCCGCGACAGCACTCGCTGAGTCAGCACTCGCTAACCTGGCAGCCGCTGACGCAGCCATTAATTTTGCCTGATGGACTGGGCGAGCTGCACGCCAGTCCGGCGCTGGCGGAACTGCGCCCGCCGGCGGCGGGTGAGCAGGTTAGTGTGCGCTTTCAGGCGCACGGCTATCACCATATTGTCGGCCGGGCTGGTGGTCGCGAAATGAAAAAGCTGTGGCAGGAGCTGGGTGTGCCGCCGTGGCAGCGCGAACGCATTCCGTTGATTTACTACAACCAGACGCTGATTGCTGCGCCGGGGCTGTTTGTCACCCGCGCCGGCGCGGCGGGCGACACGCAAGGCTGGCAGGCGATCTGGTCAACACCCTAAAAAGGAACAGCAATGATGAAACAGTGGATTGTCGCGGCGCTACTGGCTGCTGCGCTGCCGGCGTTTGCGCAGGGCGACGTCAGGGCTGGCGCGCAGAAAGCCGCCAGCTGTATGGCGTGCCATGGCGCTGAAGGTAAGAGCGCGGTGCCGCTTTACCCTAATCTGGCCGGGCAGCATGCGCCCTACCTGCTGCATTCGCTGCAGGCCTACAAAAAGGGCGAGCGCAGTGGCGGTCAGGCAGAGGTGATGAAAGCCTTTGTTGCCGGGTTGAGCGATCAGGATATGGATGATTTAGCGGCGTACTACGCTTCGCTGCAGCCTTAAGCGAGGTGGGCGGGAACAGCTTTCCCGCCCGGGGAGAGATTATTCGTCTTCGCTGACGATAACGGTGCCCAGCTCAGGATGGCTGAAGCTGGCGATGTGGTCGAGACGCAGCTCGCGCGTTTCACCGGAGAGGTCGACCGCAAGATACTCGACGTTTTTACGTGAGACCATGTCCACGGCTTTCGCTTTCACCTGGTCGCCGTTTTTGAGCTCCAGCGACAGCGTCCAGTGTTTGGTACAGGCGAGCTCGAGGTTGTCGTAGTCATCACAGTTGATGGGTTTGTAGGCTTCATTCGTCAACATAGTCGCTCACCAATAGGTTTGCAGCGGCATACGCTGCCTGTTCCCTGAAAGAAGAGTTTAGCGCAGAATTAGCGGCAATATCATTGAGTGCTTTCAGTGCGCATCCGATCGCGTCTGGCACATACCCCAGGTCGCCGCTGCCAATCCCGGCATACTTCTGGCGAACTAACTCACAATACTTTTGCACATACACCTCCTCAGCAGAGCATCAATACTCTGGTTGATATGCGACTATATCACAGGGGTTCGCTGGAAATCAGCCAGGGGGCGCAGGGAAGGTGGCAAAGAAAGGGCAAAAAGTGACAGCCAGCACTGGTCTCAGCCAGCCTGGCGGCGCACAAAAGGTTAAGTTGATGAACAGGTTATTTCCGGATACAACCGCGCTGATAACGGCAGGTGGCAGATGATTGTGCTGTCACGTAGTGTTTCAATTGCGGACAATGAAGTGGAGCTCAGTGCCATTCGCGCTCAGGGCGCGGGCGGCCAGCACGTCAATAAGACGTCGACCGCTATCCATCTGCGTTTCGATATTCACGCCTCGTCGCTACCGCCGTTTTATAAACAGCGGCTGCTGGAGGCGAACCACCATTTGATCAGCGCCGATGGCGTGGTGATTATCAAAGCGCAGGAGTATCGCAGCCAGGAGATGAACCGTGAAGCGGCGCTGCAGCGGCTAATCAACCTGATACGCGAGCTGACGACGGTGGAGAAAGTGCGCCGGGCGACGCGCCCGACGCGGGCGTCCAGAGAGCGGCGGCTGGAAGGTAAATCACGACGCAGCAATGTGAAGGCGCTGCGCGGCAAGCTACGCTAAAAAAAACGCCTCCGGCAGGAGGCGTCAGGGGATTACTTGTTGAGGGCGCGGCTGAGGAAGTCGACGATGTCGTGCTGCTTGATCATCTGCTTCTCGCTGGCGGCGCGGGCTTTGTACTCGATCTCCTGGTTATCCAGGTTGCGATCGCCAATCACGATAGTGTGCGGTACGCCGATCAGTTCCATATCGGCGAACATCACGCCCGGACGCTCTTTACGATCGTCAAGAATGACATCGATGCCTTTGGCGCGCAGCTCGTTGTACAGCTGTTCCGCCAGCTCTTTCACGCGGAAGGATTTGTGCATGTTCATCGGCAGAATCGCCACTTCGAACGGTGCCAGCGCCGCTGGCCAGATAATCCCGCGCTCGTCGTGGTTCTGTTCGATAGCCGCCGCCACGACGCGGGTGATACCGATACCGTAGCAGCCCATGGTCATGATCTGGTTGCGACCATCTTCACCCTGTACCGCTGCTTTCATCGCGTCCGAATATTTGGTGCCGAGCTGGAAGATGTGGCCGACTTCAATGCCGCGCTTAATCATCAGCACGCCTTTGCCATCCGGGCTCGGATCGCCTTCTACCACGTTACGAATATCTTCTACGCGTGCTTCTGGCAGATCGCGGCCCCAGTTGATGCCGGCATAGTGCTGGCCATCAATGTTGGCGCCTGCCGCGAAGTCACTCATTTTTGCCACGGTGCGGTCAGCAATCACCGGGATGGTCAGACCGACCGGACCGAGAGAGCCAAAACCGGCACCGATGGCGGCGCGAATCTCTTCCTCGCTGCCCATTTCCAGTGGCGCGGCCACAATGTCCAGATGCTCGGCTTTGATTTCGTTGAGCTCGTGGTCGCCGCGTAACAGCAGCGCAACCAGCGAATGACCGCTCTCTTCGCTGGCTTTCACAATCAGCGTTTTCACCGTTTTTTCTACCGGGATCTGATGCTGTTCGACCAGCTCGGCGATGGTTTTCGCGTTTGGCGTAGCGAACTGCGTCAGCGCCTGCGTTGCCGCCGGGCGCTCACCGGCAGGTGCCAGCGCTTCGGCTTTCTCAATGTTGGCCGCGTAATCGGACTCGCTGGAGAAGATCACATCATCTTCACCACTCTGCGCCAGCACCTGGAATTCATGCGAGCCGCTGCCGCCAATCGAACCGGTATCGGCCTGCACGGCACGGAAATCCAGCCCCATGCGGCTGAAGCTCTGGCTGTAGGCGCGGTACATCGCATCGTAAGTTTCCTGCAGCGACTCCTGCGAGGTGTGGAACGAATACGCATCCTTCATGATGAATTCGCGCGAACGCATCACGCCAAAACGCGGGCGTACTTCATCACGGAATTTGGTCTGGATCTGATAGACGTTGAGCGGCAGCTGCTTATAGGAGCTCAGTTCGTTGCGGATCAGGTCGGTGACCACTTCTTCATGGGTCGGACCCAGCACAAACGGACGTTCGTGGCGGTCTTTAATGCGCAGCAGCTCCGGGCCGTACTGCTCCCAGCGACCGCTCTCTTCCCACAGATCGGCTGGCTGAACCACCGGCATTGAGATCTCAATCGCACCGGCGTTGTTCATCTCTTCGCGCACGATGTTTTCAACTTTTCGCAGCACGCGAATACCGGTCGGCAGCCAGGTATAGAGACCGGAAGCCAGTTTGCGGATCATACCGGCGCGCAGCATCAGCTGGTGGCTGATCACTTCAGCATCGGAAGGCGTCTCCTTCAGGGTGGAGAGCAGATATTGAGTAGTACGCATTAATTTACGATTCCAGTTGTACGGAAGGATACGAACAAAAAATTTGCTGGCGGCTAGTGTACCAGCGAGATCCGTCACTCAAAAGCTTGTTTTAGCGCGGATCGAGCGCGATCACCTCGGTTCCCGCCGCGTCAATGCGCCAGCGCACATTAAAGTCGAGCAGCCAGGCGGCATATTCACGGCCAGGGCTTTCACCTTTGCGATAAGCCGGGCGCGGATCCTGCGCCAGCACTTCAGTGATAAAGCGCGCCAGCTGCGGGTAGTGGCGTTGCTGCTGTTGCAACTGCTGCTGCGCCTGCGCGGAGAAACGCACCGGCATGCTGGCGTCGGGCGCGCTCTGGGCGAAACCCGCGCGCGCCTCAGGCAGCGCTTCGGCGAAGGGCAGGTAAGGCTTGATATCCACCACAGGGGTGCCGTCCACCAAATCGAGGCTGCCTAATTGCAGAATCACCTGTTGCTGCTCGCAGCGGATGCCTTTGAGCTCAACCAGCGACATGCCGATAGGATTGGGGCGAAAGGTCGAGCGGGTGGCAAATACGCCCATGCGGGCATTACCGCCGAGGCGCGGCGGGCGTACGGTTGGGCGCCAGCCGCCGGCCATGGTCTGGTGAAAGACGAACAGCACCCACAAATGGCTGAATGCCTCCAGTCCACGCACCGCTTCAGGCTGATTGTACGGCGCCAGCAGATGCAGTTCGCCACCGCCGTCCTGCACCAGACCTGGCTGGCGCGGTACGGCAAATTTCTCTTTCCACGGCGAACGGATCACGCCGATTTGCGCAAAGGCAAATTCACTCATTGATTGGAGACTTTCAGCGCGGAACCCTGGCATACCGCCTGGCGATAGCAGCCTGGCGTGCTGGAGACAATTTCACACTTGTGCAGCAGCACGGCGTTGGCTTTCATGCCAGCCGCTTTAATCTGCAGGCGTTTACGCGCGGTGTTGAGGTTCGGCGGCGAGTCCTGGGTGCTGCTCTGGCAATCATCACCCGACACTTCGCCCAGATCGCGGAACGGATTGCTGACCAGATCGGTCGCATCGGTATAGATCTTCACCGGGGCCGGACGCGCAGCCGGTTTGCGCTGAGGTTCGCTGGTTGATTGCTGCGGGCGAGACGGAGCACTGCTTATTGGGTGATATTCACGCACGCACCCGGTCAGCATCAATGCCAACAAGCAGAGCGGTAAAAAACGCATGGCAACATCCTCATGTAATAAAAAGTGGCGTTATTGAAACAAGGACGACCAGAAATAACAAGTCAGCTGCCACATGCTGAAATAGAAAGGGCGGCCGAAGCCGCCCTGCACCGCATGAAAGGGATAATTACCAGCCTTTCACTGCGCCGCCGTTGAAGATTTTGTTGGCGGCTTCAGACACTTCGTCTGACTGATAAGCCTCAACAAACTTCTTCACGTTCTCCGCGTCTTTGTTGTCTTCACGGCTAACGATCAGGTTCACGTACGGCGAGTCTTTATCTTCTACGAAGATGCCGTCCTTCGCCGGGGTCAGGCCAATCTGGCTGGCGTAAGTGGTGTTGATCACCGCCAGCGCAATCTGCTGATCGTCGAGTGAACGTGGCAGCTGTGGCGCTTCCAGCTCAACAATCTTCAGGTTCTTTGGATTCTCAGTGATATCCAGTGAGGTTGGCAGCAGGCCCACGCCATCTTTCAGTTTGATCAGGCCCACTTTCTGCAGCAGCAGCAGAGAACGACCGAGGTTGGTTGGATCGTTCGGGATAGCGATCTGCGCACCGTTCTGCAGCTCATCCAGCGATTTGATTTTTTTCGAGTAGCCGGCAATCGGATAAACGAAGGTGTTGCCGACCGGCACCAGTTTGTAGCCGCGGTCTTTGATCTGCTGATCGAGGTACGGCTTGTGCTGGAAGGCGTTAACGTCAATATCGCCTTTGCTCAGCGCTTCGTTAGGCAGCACGTAATCGTTAAAGGTAACCAGTTCAACATCGAGACCGTATTTCTCTTTCGCGACTTTCACGGCAGTTTCCGCAACCTGCTGCTCAGCCCCGACAATCACACCCACTTTAATGTGGTTGGGATCTTTCTCTTTCTGATCGCATCCTGCCAGCGCAATCGCGCCAATCAGAGCACCCACAGCGGCAATCTTTTTAAATGTGAAAGACATATCCTTTCCTTAATAGAGGACTATTGATGTTGTTTGCTTATTTATGTGACACCGCACGCACGATGCGGTCACCACAGAACTGAATTAAATACACCAGCACCACCAGCAAAATCAGCACGGTATTCATCACGGTGGCGTTATAGCCGATGTAACCATACTGATAGCCAATCTGGCCCAGACCGCCCGCGCCCACAGCACCACCCATGGCGGAGTAGCCCACCAGCGTAATCAGGGTAATTGTAGCGGCATTCACCAGCCCTGGCAGCGCTTCCGGCAGCAGCACTTTACGCACGATCTGCAGCGGTGTGGCACCCATGGCGCGCGAGGCTTCAATCAGTCCGGTCGGCAACTCAAGCAGCGCGTTCTCCACCATACGGGCGATAAACGGCGCCGCGCCCACGGTCAGCGGAACGATGGCCGCCTGCAGACCAATGGAGGTGCCGACGATGGCGCGGGTAAACGGAATCATCCACACCAGCAGGATAATGAAAGGAATAGAACGGAAAATATTGACGATGGCTGACAGCACGCGATACAGCGCAGTGTTGGCCAGAATCTGTCCCGGACGCGTGACGTACAGCAGTACGCCAACCGGCAGGCCAAGCACAAAGCCAAAGAAACCAGAAACGAAGGTCATCATCAGCGTTTCCCAGACGCCACGCGTCAGTAACCACAGCATCGCTTCAGACATAACCCAGCACCTCTACTTTCACATGATTTTCTTTCAGCCAGGCAATAGCGGCTTGTGTATCTGTTTCACTGCCGTCCATTTCGGCCAGCATGATGCCGAACTTCACGCCACCGGCGTAATCCATCTGGGCACTGATAATGTTGTTATTGACGTTGAAACGGCGCGCGGCTTCTGACAGCAGCGGCGCATCCACCGATTTACCGGTGAACTCCAGCCGCAGCAGTGGCACGCTCTCGCTGCCCGCGCTCGCCTGCATGCGCTGCTGGTAATCATCCGGAATATCCAGATGCAACGTTGACTGAATAAACTGCTGGGCCAGGGGCGTTTTCGGATGCGAGAACACTTCGCTGACGCTGTCTTTTTCAATCAGTTCGCCGTTGCTGATCACCGCTACCTGATCGCAGATGCGTTTCACCACATCCATCTCGTGAGTAATCAGCAGAATAGTGATGCCGAGCCGACGGTTGATGTCTTTCAGCAGCTCCAGAATCGAGCGGGTAGTGGCCGGGTCCAGCGCGCTGGTGGCTTCATCACACAGCAGGACCTTCGGATTGCTGGCCAGCGCACGGGCAATCGCGACGCGCTGTTTCTGACCGCCGGACAGATTCGCCGGCCAGCTGTCGTGTTTGTCCGCCAGACCGACCAGCTCCAGCAGTTCGCTGACGCGCTTTTTGATCGCTTCGCGTGACAGGTTACCCAGCTCAAGCGGCAGCGCAACGTTGCCCGACACGGTGCGGGAGTTCATCAGGTTGAAGTGCTGGAAGATCATGCCAATCTGGCGGCGCGCCAGCGTTAACTGCCCGGAAGAGAGCGCGGTGAGATCCTGACCGTCAACCAGCACGCGGCCGGATGTCGGGCGCTCCAGCAGGTTGACGCAGCGGATGAGCGTACTTTTACCGGCACCGGATGAACCGATGACGCCATAAATCTGTCCGGCAGGCACGTGCAGGCTAACGTTTGACAACGCCTGAATAGTGCGTGAACCTTGCTGGAACACTTTGGTGATATTTTCGAGTTTAATCATTAGTTTAATTGTTATCGTGTTGCGTTGTCCGTGGTGTATCGGTCTTCGCGCCGCCGGGGCAGGCGAAATCTGGATGGATGGTAAGGCATCCAGACGGCTAAATCAATCAAAGTCATTCAATCTGCCATTCTCACGGTATGCGCAATCATGCGATACTGCGCGGCACTATTTGCAGCAGGAGTTTCTACGTGGCGAACCCAGTCCCGGCTATTTTTCTCGATCGTGATGGCACCCTGAATGTCGATCACGGCTATGTTCATGAGATCGATAATTTTCAGTTTATTGATGGCACCATTGAAGCGCTGCAGGCGTTAAAGAAGATGGGCTACGCGCTGGTGCTGGTGACCAACCAGTCTGGCATCGCGCGCGGCATGTTTACCGAAGATCAGTTTATGCAACTCACCGAGTGGATGGACTGGTCACTGGCCGATCGCGATGTCGATCTCGACGGCATCTATTTCTGTCCGCATCTGCCTGATGCAACGGTCGTGGAGTACCGTCAGACTTGCGATTGCCGCAAGCCGCAACCGGGCATGCTGCTTTCGGCGCAGAAACACCTGAACATCAATATGGCGGCTTCTTATATGGTGGGCGATAAGCTGGAAGATATGCTGGCAGCGCAGGCGGCAGGCGTGGGAACCAAAGTGCTGGTGCGCAGTGGTAAGCCGGTAACCGCCGAAGGCGAAGCGGCTGCGGACTGGGTGATTGATAGTCTCGCAGAGCTGCCGGCGCACATGAAAAAGGCCTGAAATCAGGCCTTCTGCACAAATCTTAAGCGAACAGTAAAAAAGTTGAAATTTGCACTTGCGCTTCCATAAGTTCGCCCTATAATGCGCCACCACTGAGACGGCAAAGCGGCAACGCAGACGGCTCAGCAGGGCGTGAAGTGATTCACCCCGCCGGAGAAAAACGCTGAAAAAAGTGTTTGACTCTGAAGGAGGAAAGCGTAATATACGCCACCTCGCGACAGCAGGCCGAACGCCGCGTCGCACCGCTCTTTAACAATTTATCAGACAATCTGTGTGGGCACTCGCAGGATTGATATCAGCGTCTCCGGACGTAAAAAAATATCAAGTCTTTGCTGAGTGAACACGTAATTCATTACGAAGTTTAATTCACAGAGCATCGCTGCACTCGTTGCAGCAAATCAAACTTAAATTGAAGAGTTTGATCATGGCTCAGATTGAACGCTGGCGGCAGGCCTAACACATGCAAGTCGAACGGCAGCACAGAAGAGCTTGCTCTTTGGGTGGCGAGTGGCGGACGGGTGAGTAATGTCTGGGAAACTGCCCGATGGAGGGGGATAACTACTGGAAACGGTAGCTAATACCGCATAACGTCGCAAGACCAAAGTGGGGGACCTTCGGGCCTCACACCATCGGATGTGCCCAGATGGGATTAGCTAGTAGGTGGGGTAATGGCTCACCTAGGCGACGATCCCTAGCTGGTCTGAGAGGATGACCAGCCACACTGGAACTGAGACACGGTCCAGACTCCTACGGGAGGCAGCAGTGGGGAATATTGCACAATGGGCGCAAGCCTGATGCAGCCATGCCGCGTGTATGAAGAAGGCCTTCGGGTTGTAAAGTACTTTCAGCGGGGAGGAAGGCGGTGAGGTTAATAACCTTGCCGATTGACGTTACCCGCAGAAGAAGCACCGGCTAACTCCGTGCCAGCAGCCGCGGTAATACGGAGGGTGCAAGCGTTAATCGGAATTACTGGGCGTAAAGCGCACGCAGGCGGTCTGTTAAGTCAGATGTGAAATCCCCGGGCTTAACCTGGGAACTGCATTTGAAACTGGCAGGCTTGAGTCTCGTAGAGGGGGGTAGAATTCCAGGTGTAGCGGTGAAATGCGTAGAGATCTGGAGGAATACCGGTGGCGAAGGCGGCCCCCTGGACGAAGACTGACGCTCAGGTGCGAAAGCGTGGGGAGCAAACAGGATTAGATACCCTGGTAGTCCACGCCGTAAACGATGTCGACTTGGAGGTTGTGCCCTTGAGGCGTGGCTTCCGGAGCTAACGCGTTAAGTCGACCGCCTGGGGAGTACGGCCGCAAGGTTAAAACTCAAATGAATTGACGGGGGCCCGCACAAGCGGTGGAGCATGTGGTTTAATTCGATGCAACGCGAAGAACCTTACCTGGCCTTGACATCCAGAGAACTTAGCAGAGATGCTTTGGTGCCTTCGGGAACTCTGAGACAGGTGCTGCATGGCTGTCGTCAGCTCGTGTTGTGAAATGTTGGGTTAAGTCCCGCAACGAGCGCAACCCTTATCCTTTGTTGCCAGCGGCTCGGCCGGGAACTCAAAGGAGACTGCCGGTGATAAACCGGAGGAAGGTGGGGATGACGTCAAGTCATCATGGCCCTTACGGCCAGGGCTACACACGTGCTACAATGGCGCATACAAAGAGAAGCGACCTCGCGAGAGCAAGCGGACCTCATAAAGTGCGTCGTAGTCCGGATTGGAGTCTGCAACTCGACTCCATGAAGTCGGAATCGCTAGTAATCGTAGATCAGAATGCTACGGTGAATACGTTCCCGGGCCTTGTACACACCGCCCGTCACACCATGGGAGTGGGTTGCAAAAGAAGTAGGTAGCTTAACCTTCGGGAGGGCGCTTACCACTTTGTGATTCATGACTGGGGTGAAGTCGTAACAAGGTAACCGTAGGGGAACCTGCGGTTGGATCACCTCCTTACCTGAAGATACCTTCCCGCGAAGTGCTCACACAGATTGTCTGATAGAAAAGTAACGAGCAGGACGGCTGCGAAGTCGTGACACTTTGTGTCCCCTTCGTCTAGCGGTTAGGACTCCGCCCTTTCACGGCGGCAACAGGGGTTCGAATCCCCTAGGGGACGCCACTGCTTGGTGACAGGTGAAAGGTGTCTCCACAGAATATCTCAAAACTGACGGTAACGTCGTGTTTGAGATATTGCTCTTTAACAATCCGGAACAAGCTGAAAATTTGAAACGATGCGTCGTGTTCATTCTCCGTAATAAGAATGAAATGGCGATGCGTTCGAGTCTCTCAAATGCTTGCAGTCCGCAGCGTTGCAAAACGCCTGTGGGTTGTGAGGTTAAGCGACTAAGCGTACACGGTGGATGCCCTGGCAGTCAGAGGCGATGAAGGACGTGCTAATCTGCGAAAAGCGACGGTGAGGTGATATGAACCGCTACAGCCGTCGATGTCCGAATGGGGAAACCCAATGCACTTGTGCATTATCGTTTGATGAATACATAGTCAAACGAGGCGAACCGGGGGAACTGAAACATCTAAGTACCCCGAGGAAAAGAAATCAACCGAGATTCCCCCAGTAGCGGCGAGCGAACGGGGAGCAGCCCAGGACCTGAATCAGCTTGTGCATCAGTGGAAGCGTCTGGAAAGTCGCGCGATACCGGGTGACAGCCCCGTACACGAAGATGCATGAGTTGTGAGTCCGACGAGTAGGGCGGGACACGTGGTATCCTGTCTGAACATGGGGGGACCATCCTCCAAGGCTAAATACTCCTGACTGACCGATAGTGAACCAGTACCGTGAGGGAAAGGCGAAAAGAACCCCGGCGAGGGGAGTGAAACAGAACCTGAAACCGTGTACGTACAAGCAGTGGGAGCCTACTTGTTAGGTGACTGCGTACCTTTTGTATAATGGGTCAGCGACTTATATTCTGTAGCAAGGTTAACCGCATAGGGGAGCCGAAGGGAAACCGAGTCTTAATTGGGCGTTAAGTTGCAGGGTATAGACCCGAAACCCGGTGATCTAGCCATGGGCAGGTTGAAGGTTGGGTAACACTAACTGGAGGACCGAACCGACTAATGTTGAAAAATTAGCGGATGACTTGTGGCTGGGGGTGAAAGGCCAATCAAACCGGGAGATAGCTGGTTCTCCCCGAAAGCTATTTAGGTAGCGCCTCGTGAACTCATCTCCGGGGGTAGAGCACTGTTTCGGCTAGGGGGCCATCCCGGCTTACCAACCCGATGCAAACTGCGAATACCGGAGAATGTTATCACGGGAGACACACGGCGGGTGCTAACGTCCGTCGTGAAGAGGGAAACAACCCAGACCGCCAGCTAAGGTCCCAAAGTCATGGTTAAGTGGGAAACGATGTGGGAAGGCACAGACAGCCAGGATGTTGGCTTAGAAGCAGCCATCATTTAAAGAAAGCGTAATAGCTCACTGGTCGAGTCGGCCTGCGCGGAAGATGTAACGGGGCTAAACCATGCACCGAAGCTGCGGCAGCGACACTATGTGTTGTTGGGTAGGGGAGCGTTCTGTAAGCCGCTGAAGGTGTGCTGTGAGGCATGCTGGAGGTATCAGAAGTGCGAATGCTGACATAAGTAACGATAAAGCGGGTGAAAAGCCCGCTCGCCGGAAGACCAAGGGTTCCTGTCCAACGTTAATCGGGGCAGGGTGAGTCGACCCCTAAGGCGAGGCTGAAAAGCGTAGTCGATGGGAAACAGGTTAATATTCCTGTACTTGGTGTTACTGCGAAGGGGGGACGGAGAAGGCTAGGTTATCCGGGCGACGGTTGTCCCGGTTTAAGCGTGCAGGTGTGAAGACCAGGCAAATCCGGTCTTCTTTAACACTGAGGCGTGACGACGAGCCGCTACGGCGGTGAAGTAACTGATGCCCTGCTTCCAGGAAAAGCCTCTAAGCTCCAGGTAACACGAAATCGTACCCCAAACCGACACAGGTGGTCAGGTAGAGAATACCAAGGCGCTTGAGAGAACTCGGGTGAAGGAACTAGGCAAAATGGTGCCGTAACTTCGGGAGAAGGCACGCTGGCGCGTAGGTGAAGGGACTTGCTCCCGGAGCCGAGGCCAGTCGAAGATACCAGCTGGCTGCAACTGTTTATTAAAAACACAGCACTGTGCAAACACGAAAGTGGACGTATACGGTGTGACGCCTGCCCGGTGCCGGAAGGTTAATTGATGGGGTTATCCGCAAGGAGAAGCTCTTGATCGAAGCCCCGGTAAACGGCGGCCGTAACTATAACGGTCCTAAGGTAGCGAAATTCCTTGTCGGGTAAGTTCCGACCTGCACGAATGGCGTAATGATGGCCAGGCTGTCTCCACCCGAGACTCAGTGAAATTGAAATCGCTGTGAAGATGCAGTGTACCCGCGGCAAGACGGAAAGACCCCGTGAACCTTTACTATAGCTTGACACTGAACATTGAGCCTTGATGTGTAGGATAGGTGGGAGGCTTTGAAGCGCGGACGCCAGTCTGCGTGGAGCCAACCTTGAAATACCACCCTTTAATGTTTGATGTTCTAACGTAGGCCCGTAATCCGGGCTGCGGACAGTGTCTGGTGGGTAGTTTGACTGGGGCGGTCTCCTCCCAAAGCGTAACGGAGGAGCACGAAGGTTGGCTAATCCTGGTCGGACATCAGGAGGTTAGTGCAATGGCATAAGCCAGCTTGACTGCGAGAGTGACGGCTCGAGCAGGTGCGAAAGCAGGTCATAGTGATCCGGTGGTTCTGAATGGAAGGGCCATCGCTCAACGGATAAAAGGTACTCCGGGGATAACAGGCTGATACCGCCCAAGAGTTCATATCGACGGCGGTGTTTGGCACCTCGATGTCGGCTCATCACATCCTGGGGCTGAAGTAGGTCCCAAGGGTACGGCTGTTCGCCGTTTAAAGTGGTACGCGAGCTGGGTTTAGAACGTCGTGAGACAGTTCGGTCCCTATCTGCCGTGGGCGCTGGAGAATTGAGGGGGGTTGCTCCTAGTACGAGAGGACCGGAGTGAACGCACCGCTGGTGTTCGGGTTGTCATGCCAATGGCACTGCCCGGTAGCTAAGTGCGGAAGAGATAAGTGCTGAAAGCATCTAAGCACGAAACTTGCCCCGAGATGAGTTCTCCCTGACCCTTTAAGGGTCCTGAAGGGACGTTGAAGACGACGACGTTGATAGGCCGGGTGTGTAAGCGCAGCGATGCGTTGAGCTAACCGGTACTAATGACCCGTGAGGCTTAACCTTACAACGCCAGAGGCGTTTTGGTCTGAGAGACCGAAAGAATTTTCAGCTTGTGACGGAAAAATTAGCGGAAACGAAAGATTTTGCGCTGAGGCGAGGCGGCAGGCCGAAGGAAAGGAAGGAGCATACAGAAGTATGTGACTGACTTTGCGAGGGCGGCCAACGCGGCATCAGTGAAAAAGATTCGTTTCGCGCACCAGAATTTGCCTGGCGGCAACAGCGCGGTGGTCCCACCTGACCCCATGCCGAACTCAGAAGTGAAACGCCGTAGCGCCGATGGTAGTGTGGGGCCTCCCCATGCGAGAGTAGGGAACTGCCAGGCATCAATTTAAGACCCCTAGTCGGGTCGTGACCTTCCCGGTGACGCGGAAAGGGCGAAACACCTGAAATCAGCGACGGTCTGATATCAGTACAGAATCGGTGGAGCGGTAGTTCAGTTGGTTAGAATACCTGCCTGTCACGCAGGGGGTCGCGGGTTCGAGCCCCGTCCGTTCCGCCACTTAAATTGAGAAGCCCTGACTGCGAAGTCAGGGCTTTTTCATATCCGCTAAAAACCTGCCATTGTTGAGTAAAACGCAAAATTCCTCTGCTCATAAGCGGATTTTTCAGCAACAATAATCCTGCCACAATACGCCTCATCGCAACATTCAACGCAATGATGAGGAAAACATGACAATCCCCGCTTTTGGTTTAGGAACATTTCGTCTGCAGGACGATGTCGTTATTCATTCAGTGAAAACCGCACTGGAACTCGGTTATCGTACTATCGATACCGCTCAAATTTATGAAAACGAAGCTGCCGTAGGTCAGGCTATTGCTGAAAGCGGCGTGGCACGTGATGAGCTGTTTATCACCACTAAAATCTGGATTGAGAATCTCGCCGCCGACAAACTGATCCCCAGCCTGCAGCAGAGCCTGGCAAAACTGCGTACCGACTATGTCGATTTGACGCTGATTCACTGGCCATCGCCGGGTGCAGCGGTATCGGTCAAAGAGAGCATGCAGGCATTGATGGCCGCGAAAGAGGCGGGACTGACGCGTCAGGTTGGTATCTCTAACTTCCCGATTGCCCTGATGAAAGAGGCCATTGCCGCTGTGGGCGCAGAGAACATTGCGACCAACCAGATTGAACTGCACCCGTTCCTGCAAAATCGCCAGGTCGTGGACTTCGCGAAACAGCAGGGCATTCATATCACTTCATACATGACGCTGGCGTATGGCGAAGCGTTAAAAGAACAGGTGATAATGCAGATTGCGCAGAAACATCAGGCCACACCCGCGCAGGTCGTCCTGGCGTGGGCACTGGCACTGGGTTATGCCGTGATCCCCTCCTCAACCAAACGTGAGAACCTGGCCAGCAATATGGCGGCGCAGGATCTGAAACTGGATGCGGACGACATGGCGCAGATCGCCGCGCTGGATCGCCAGCAGCGTCTGGTCAGCCCGGAAGGCCTGGCACCAGACTGGGATTAATTCTCCCATGCATCAGCCCTGCACGCGCCAGGGCTGATCTCTGACCCACTCGCTGAGAAAATCAATAAAGGCCCGCACGCGCTGGCTCACCCCTAAATCGCTGTAATACACCGCATTAAAAGGCATCTCAACCGGTACCGACTGGTGCGCCAGCACCTCAGCAAAAGTGCCCGCCGCAATTTCCGCATTCACCATAAAGTCCGACAGGCAGGCGATACCCTGATCGTTCAGGCACAGCTGCTTGATCGTCTCTCCGCTGTTAGATGACATCGCCGCGTCAATTTCATACAGATCGCTGCCATTGGCCGACACGGGCCAGCGATTAAGACGAGGCGTCTCGACAAAGCCGAGGCACTGATGCTGTGCCAGCGCCTCCACCGACGCCGGCGTGCCATATTTCGCCAGATAAGCTGGCGTAGCGACCATTTTACGATAGCTGGTGAACAGCAGCCGGGCACGCAGCGTGGAGTCGGTTAAATCCCCGGCACGAATAGCGACATCCACTTTACGATCGATCAGGTTGATAAAGCTTTCAGAGGAGATTAGCGATAGCGTGACCGCCGGATAGCGCTCGCGAAAAGGCTTAATCATCGGCATCAGCAGGTTAAGGATCACCGGTGTTGCCGCGTCGATACGCAGCACGCCCTGTGGCGCCTGCTGGCGCTCAATCAGCTCATTCTCTGCTGTCGCCATCTCAAGGATCAGCTTCTGCACGCGCCGGAAATAGAGTTCGCCTTCGTAAGTCAGCGCCAGCTGACGGGTGGTACGCGTCAGCAGCGACACGCCAAGCTTGTTCTCCAGCTTCTTCACCGTGCGGCTCACCGCTGAATTGGCCATCTGTAACTGCTCCGCTGCACGGCTAAAACTGCCGCTTTCCACCACAGCGATAAAGACTTTTAACTCCTCTGAAGATGCCTTCATTATGCCTCCTCAGGCAAAAGTTTATTGTTACTTTGCTTCTTTTTGTTATTAAAGCACGAGTCGATAATGGCGCCCATCAAAACATTATTGGGAGTCAACCATGCCACTTGCACTCTGGGCGCTGACCATCAGCGCCTTCGCTATCGGAACCACCGAGTTTGTTATCGTCGGGCTGATTCCGACCATCGCTGAACAGCTCAGCATTACGTTACCTTCTGCCGGGATGCTGGTATCCATCTACGCGCTTGGCGTAGCCGTCGGTGCGCCAGTGCTCACCGCCTTAACCGGCAAGCTGCCGCGCAAGCAGTTGCTGATGGGGCTGATGGCGCTGTTTACCGTCGGTAATCTGGTGGCCTGGCTGGCACCCAACTATGAAACGCTGGTGATGGCGCGTCTGCTGACCGGACTGGCGCACGGTGTTTTCTTCTCCGTCGGCTCAACCATTGCGACCAGCCTGGTAAGCAAAGAGAAGGCCGCCAGTGCGATAGCTATCATGTTTGGCGGCTTAACCGTGGCGCTGGTCACCGGCGTACCGCTTGGCACACTGATTGGCCAGCACTTTGGCTGGCGTGAAAGTTTTCTGGCGGTCTCTCTGCTGGGTGTGATTGCACTGGTCAGCAGTATGATACTGGTACCGCGTAACATCGCACAGCCGCCTGCCACCTCCCTGGCACAGCAGGCCGCGGTAATGATCAATCCGCGTCTGCTGCTGATCTACGCGATTACCGCGCTGGGCTACGGTGGCATCTTTACCACCTTTACCTTCCTGGCACCGATGATGCAGTCACTGGCCGGTTTCTCGCCGACCGCCGTCAGCGGTGTGCTGCTGGGGTACGGTATTGCGGTGGCGATCGGGAATATCTGGGGCGGCAGGCTGGCCGATCGCCGCGGTGCGGTACCGGCGCTGACGCTGATTTTTATCGCGCTGGCCATTCTGTTAGTGGTATTCCAGTTCACCGCTAGCATGCATTACCCCGCGCTGCTCACGGTGCTGGTGATGGGCGTCTTTGCCTTTGCTAACGTACCTGGCCTGCAGGTTTACGTGGTGCAAAAGGCTGAACACTATGCGCCAGGCGCAGTTGATGTCGCGTCCGGGCTGAATATCGCGGCCTTTAATATTGGCATCGCACTGGGTTCAACCGTCGGCGGTCACATCGTGGAACATTACGGTCTGGCGCAGACGCCATGGGTGGGTGCCGTCATCGTGTTTGCGGCTCTGCTGCTGGTCCGCCTCAGTGGCCAGCTGGATAAGCCGCGCACGGCAGCCATCATTGAATAAGCCGCACAACAGCCTGCCGTATGGCGGGCTGTTGCCGTTGCTGGCTGTGAGGCGAATTCCGACAATCAATAACAGCAATTGAAACCCCGCGCTAAAATCCCTATAACAGTCAGGTGAAGTTGTAGTCGTAAATCAGCCAGGCGGGACAGTGCGAAAAAAAACTTATGCAATGCGGTATGTAGCAGGTCAGCCTGCTGAGCGGATTTTTCCGCCAGGGGCGATGCTGCATCTTGGGCAGGCGTTACCGCCCGGTGCACCGCTGCCAGCCGACCCAACCCTGCGCGTGCTGGTGTGGAATATCTTCAAACAGCAGCGGGCAGACTGGATGTCAGTACTGCAGGGCTTCGGCAAAGATGCCCATCTGGTGCTGCTGCAGGAGGCGCAGACCACACCGGAACTGGTGCAGTTCGCCACCAGCAATTATCTTGCGGCCGATCAGGTACCGGCCTTTGTGCTGCCACAACACCCCTCTGGCGTCATGACGCTGGCTTCTGCCCATCCGGTCTACTGCTGTCCGCTGCGTGAGCGTGAGCCGCTACTGAGGCTGTCTAAATCCGCTCTGGTCACTGCCTATCCGCTTCCCACCGGCGAAATGCTGATGGTGGTCAACATTCATGCGGTCAATTTCAGCCTCGGCGTTGATGTGTACAGCAAACAGCTGGGGCCGATTGGCGAGCAAATCCAGCATCATCGCGGGCCGGTGATCATGGCCGGCGACTTCAATGCCTGGAGCCGTCAGCGTATGAACGCGCTCTACCGCTTTGCCCGTGAGATGGCGCTGCGCGAAGTAAACTTTACTGATGATCATCGACGCAAAGCCTTCGGCCGCCCGCTGGACTTTGTCTTTTACCGCGACATGAAAGTCAGCGAGGCGTCGGTGCTGGTGACACGTGCCTCTGACCATAATCCTCTGCTGGTTGAATTCAGTCCCGGCGCGGCTAAACGCTAAGCTAAGTGCGGCACGCCAAAGCGAATGATTCACAGCGCTGAAGCCGCATCCTGCTCAATAGCCACTTCAGGCTGCTAAAGGCATTGAGGTTTACGCGTGAGTGTGTCTGACTGCGGGAACGGGAAAAGGTAAATAATGAAAAAGGCTGACAAAAGTCAGCCTTTTCGGTGCATCAGGTATCAGGTGTTGCGCTATTCTTCACAAACAGCGTCAGCTTGTCGCCGGGCTGAATGTCTTTAGCGTCACTGTTCCAGCGCATCACGTCTTTGGTGTTAACACCGTGACGTTTGGCGATACTGGCAAAAGAATCACCCTTACGTACACGGTAGGTGATGCTGTTGCCGTTATCCGCCAGCTGCGACGCGCCAGCTTTGCTGCCAACGGTCAGTGTCTGACCGATGCGTACTGACGCACTGCGCAGGTTATTCTGCTGCTTCAGTGCACTAACGCTCACACCAAGCTTACTGGCAATGCCCGATAAGGTGTCGCCTTTGCGGACCTTATAGCTATTGCCTGCAGCGCTGACTTTCGCCAGCTCGCCGGGCTGTACCGCAGCAATATCACCGGAAGCCAGCGAATTACGCAGCTGAGCCACGTTGGACTTTGGCACCATAATATAGTGCGGTCCGTTTGGCGCGGTGGTGCCGTTTTTATACCCGGCATTGAATGTCTTCAGCTTGCTGAGCGACATACCGGCCATATCTGCGGCCTGCGTCAGTTCAATCTGCTGTCCCACTTCAACGCGAGCCAGTGCACGGCTCTCATTCGCGGTTGGCAGCTTAATACCGTAACGCTTGCTGTTCTTGAGAATATCACTCAGGGCCAGCATTTTAGGTACGTAAACCGTAGTCTCGCGTGGCAGCGATAAATGCCAGAAGTCGGTCGGCTTACCGCGCGCCTTGTTCTGTTTCATCGCCTTCAGCACACGTCCTTCACCGCTGTTATAGGCGGCGATAGTCAGTAACCAGTCACCGTCAAACATGCCGTTCAGACGTTGCATCATATCCAGCGCAACTTTGGTTGAGGCCACCACATCGCGGCGTCCGTCGTACCATTGGTTCTGTTTCAAACCATAGTTTTTGCCCGTTTGCGCAACGATCTGCCAGATGCCAGCGGCATTCGCAGAAGAGGTTGCGTGTGGGTCAAAAGCGCTCTCCACTATGGGTAGCAGTACCAGTTCCATCGGCATTTTACGTTTCTGTATCTGCTCGACAATCCAGTACATGTACGGCTCTGCCCGTAATGTTACATCGTGGAGATAGCTCTTATTTTTTAAGTACTTTGTTTTTTGTTCGCGGATTCGCGGGTTTTCCGGAATCCCCATCTTCAACTCGTCACTAATGTGATTCCAGAGATCAGTGTCTTCTGCGAGGCTGGTTCCATCATCTTGCCAGCGCGGCGACAACAAGCGATCTCCGTACTTTCCATTTTCACCTTGACCAGCTGAAGACAGACTCTGTGCATGCTGTACCGGGATACTGGCGTCATTCCTTGATGCCTGACATCCAACCAGCAAGACCGAGGCGAGTAATATCGCTTTAGCCTTCATGTGTGTGTCAATAGTTCGCTTAAAAGACGAGCAACTATACGTTAGCGACCGGCACAACACAACCAGAAATATCAAAAACGGTCTTTCTTCTCGCGTAGATCGGCAAAAGTCTGCCATAACGGAGCCGACGACACATTAATGCCCAAAGCCTTTTGCAAATCAGGATCTTGCGTACGCAGGAATAAATTTATTTCACGCTCCAGCGCCAGTTTTGTTGGCAAAGTAATGCGATTTTCTGCGCGTAAGTCCTTAATTTGCTGATACCTTGCCAAAATTTTCGGGTCCTGAGGCAGAATAGCCGCAGCAAACTTCATATTGGATAAAGTGTATTCATGCGCACAGCAGATAAGCGTATCGGCAGGGAGTTGATTAAGCGCCTGAAACGACTCAAACATTTGCTGCGCAGTGCCTTCGAACAGTCGTCCGCAGCCACCCGAAAACATCGTATCGCCACAAAAAAGATAAGGTGAGCTGAAATATGAGATATGTCCTAAAGTGTGTCCAGGCGTTGCGATGACGCGGAAATTTAGCCCGAGCAGCGTAAATTCATCACCGTCACTGAGAATAGTGCGCGCGCCTTTATTAGCGGTCTCCTGCGGACCATAAACCTTAAGTTGCGGATAGTGCTCCAGCAGTTCGCTAACGCCGCCCACGTGATCGTGATGATGATGGGTCAGCAGAATGGCCTGCGGCTGCCAGTGATTGGCATGAATTTTTTCCAGCACCGGCCGGGCTTCACCCGGATCGACGATCAGACAGCGTCCCTGTTCATCGTTCAGTGTCCAGATGTAGTTATCCTGCAACGCGGGAATACTGGTAAGATTCATAAACACCTCTCAGGTCGTAGAAAAAGGAAAATGGTAGAGCATGAAGCCAGCGAAAACACGCCAAATCCTGACTGCGCCGCGCTCCTGGCAGGATATGCCCTGGGGCGACTATTTCCGCGACGCGTTAACTCAGCAACTGCAACCGTATCTCGGCAAGCTGTACGGCTTTCATATGCTTAAAATTGGCAGCCTCAGCGCAGAAATCAATACCCGCCAGTGTGCCATATCGCATCAGGTTAATGTGGGCGATGAGGGCGATGGGCTGCACGTCATCGCCAGCGCAACACAGTTGCCGTTTGAAGCCAAATCGATTGATGCCTGTCTGCTGGCGCACACGTTGGCCTGGAGCCAGGATCCGCACCGCGTCCTGCGCGAAGTGGATCGCGTACTGATTGATGACGGCTGGATGATTATTAGCGGCTTCAATCCGTTCAGCCTGCTGGGCATCAGTAAAGGCCTGCCCGGATTACAGCGCCGCGCACCGTGGAGCGGACGGATGTTCAGCCAGGTGCGCCTGCTCGACTGGCTGAGCTTACTCAACTATGAAGTGGTGTATCGTACGCGTTTTCAGGTGGTGCCGTGGCACCGCCAGGGCGGCAAGATGATCAGCACGCACCTGCCGGCGCTGGGCTGTCTGAATATCGTGGTTGCGCGTAAGCGCACCTTCCCGCTGACGCCGGGCAAAGTGAAGATGATGCCCGGCAAAACCCAGTTACGGCCAGCGGTCAATGCCACGCGGCAGTTTCGTGAAGCGAGCGATCAGGACTCAACCTGATAGCCAATATCGTCGAGGGAAGGATTGCCGGCAGCGCTGCGTGCCAGTTCATCGCAGCGTTCGTTCTCGGGATGACCGGCATGGCCTTTTACCCACTCCCATTGAATCTGATGGGTACTGAGCGCCGCGTCGAGTCGCTGCCACAGATCAACGTTCTTCACCGGCTTCTTTTCTGCGGTTTTCCAGCCGCGCTTTTTCCAGTTGTGAATCCAGCTGGTGATGCCCTGGCGCACGTACTGGCTGTCGGTGCTGAGTACCACGTCACACGGCTGGGTCAGCGCTTCCAGTGCCACAATGGCCGCCATCAGCTCCATGCGATTATTGGTAGTAAGGCGATAGCCGGCGCTGAATAATTTCTCGTGCTGGCGGTAGCGAAGAATGGCGCCGTAGCCGCCGGGACCGGGATTGCCCAGGCAGGATCCATCGGTGAATATTTCTACCTGTTTGCGCATCTCTGGTAGACTTCCTTCTGACAAAACGCCAAGTCTGACATAAAACGAGTCCTATGAGCACTGCAAATAACCGCCAGATCGTCCTCGATACCGAAACCACCGGCATGAACATGATCGGGGTGCATTACGAAGGACATCGCATCATTGAAATCGGTGCGGTTGAGGTGATCAACCGTCGCCTGACCGGCAACAACTTCCATATGTATCTCAAGCCCGATCGGCTGGTGGATCCGGAAGCGTTCGGCGTACACGGTATTGCCGATGAATTCCTCGCCGATAAACCGACCTTTGCGCAAATCGCCGACGAATTCCTCGATTACATTCGCGGCGCGGAGCTGGTGATCCATAACGCTTCGTTCGACATCGGCTTTATGGATTACGAATTTGCCATGCTGCAGCGCGACATCGGTAAGACAGAAACCTTCTGTCAGATCACCGATAGCCTGGCGATGGCGCGTAAAATGTTCCCGGGCAAGCGCAACAGCCTGGATGCGCTGTGTAACCGTTTCGAGATCGACAACAGCAAACGTACGCTGCACGGCGCTTTGCTTGATGCCGAGATTCTGGCCGAAGTGTTCCTCACCATGACCGGCGGCCAGACCTCGCTGGCGTTTTCAATGGAAGGCGAGCAGAGCAATCAGGTGGCAGGCGAGCATATACAGCGCATCGTTCGTCCGGGCGCCGGCCTGCGCGTGGTTAGCGCCAGCGATGAAGAAATAATGGCGCATGAGAGCCGGCTCGATCTGGTGCAAAAGAAGGGCGGCAGCTGCCTGTGGCGCGCCTGAAGCCGCTGATTTTGCGTGGAAAAGCGTCGTTAAGCTGAAAAAAACGGCAAACGAGAGATTCCCCTGCAAAAAGCGTTGACGAGGGATGAGGCTGCCATTAATATGCGCCTCGTTCCCGACGGGGAACAAAGCGCGGAGCGGTAGTTCAGTTGGTTAGAATACCTGCCTGTCACGCAGGGGGTCGCGGGTTCGAGCCCCGTCCGTTCCGCCAATCTCTTTAAAGAAGCCGATGCAGCAATGCATCGGCTTTTTGCTTTTCTAAATCATACCCATCTGGCGTACGGTCGCCATTCATGGCGACCGCCAGCGCATTAATCCTTCTGTACCGCCACTTCCGCACGATAGGTGGCTTGCGGCACCTCACGTTCGGCGCGCGCCAGCCAGCGGTAGCAGCCAGCGCCCAGCGCCACGCCGATGAACCAGCTGAAGTTTGCCACCGCGTGCAGGGACGGAATAAAGCTAATCACCAGACAAATGCCGACGGAAGGCAGCAGTGCAGCAATCGCTTTCGGATTGAAACCGCCGCGATACCAGTAGCGGCCTTTTGGCGTATCGTTGAACAGGTCATCAACGTACACCTTGCTGCGTTTAATCAGGTAGAAATCGGCGATCAGAATGCCAAACAGCGGCCCGATAAACGATCCCAGCACATCCAGCGTGTAGTGAATCAGCTCCGGTGACTGGAACAGATTCCACGGCGTCAGCAGCACTGAACCCACGGCGGCAATCATGCCACCGGCGCGGAAGCTGATCTTCTGCGGTGAGCAGTTAGAGAAATCAAACGCTGGCGAAACGAAGTTCGCCACGATATTGATGCCGATGGTGGCGGTAATCATGGTCAGCAGCCCGATAGCGACCGCTACATCGTTGCCTACCATGCTCACGGTTTCAATCGGATCGGTGATCATTTTGCCAAACAGCGACTGAGTACCCGAGACAATGACCACGGTCACAATCGAAAACAGCAGGAAGTTGAACGGCAGGCCCCAGCGGTTGCCGCGGCGAATCTCACCCATGCTTTTGCCGTAGCGCGAGAAGTCACCAAAGTTGAGCAGCGGGCCGGAGAAATAAGAGACCACCAGCGCGGTCGCGGTAATCATCTGCCAGGTTTGCTCGCCCGCGCTCAGTGATTTACTGGCGAGGGTGAAGGAGATACCGTCAAAACCGGTTTTGTATACAATCCAGCCCGCCAGCGCCACCATCACCACGTATACCGCCGGACCGGCGATATCGATAAAGCGTTTAATCGCGCTCATGCCGTGCCAGAACACCATCGCCTGCAGCAGCCACATGACGCCGAAACAGCACCAGCCAAGCTGCGACAGGCCGAGCCAGCTGCTCTGCGTCATGCTGCTTAACGACGGGTAGAACTTCAGCAGCACCAGCATCAGCGCATTCGCCGCCAGATAGGTCTGAATGCCGTACCAGGCGAAGGCGATCAGCCCGCGAATCACCGCCGGGATGTTGGCCCCGAACACGCCAAATGCCTGACGCGAAATCACCGCATAAGGCACGCCGGCCATCTGGCTCGGCTTTGCCACCAGGTTAGCGCACAGCTGCACGATGCAAATTCCCACCAGCAGACACAGCAGCACCTGCCAGCTGGCCAGACCGAGGGTGAAGAAGCTGGCCGCCACTACATAACCCCCCATGCTGTGCACGTCCGACATCCAGAACGAAAAAATGTTGTACCACGACCAGCTCTGGTTGCGGGTCGGCGCCAGGTCGTCGTTACACAGACGCGGGCTGTAATGGGCGTTGGCTTCAGAGGCCACCGCAGAGGTCACTTCAGAATGATTTGGCATGAAACCTGCTCCTCTTAACTTCATGGAAAAATAATGACAGCGTGAAACGGTATTGCAGGATCCAGGCCAAAATTGATTTCTTGTATACAAAAAATGAATTTCACGTATACGATGTCTGCATACAGTCACTTGCCGGAGCGGGTAATGAAGAGTGAAACAGGCCTGAAAACGGCTGCCGATCTGAATGACAGAGACGAACCTATCTATCAGGCGTTGCTGAACGCCATCGTGGAGCACCAGCTGCCGCCGGGCAGCAAATTGCCGGAAGAGGCGCTGTCGGAGGTGTTTGGCGTCAGCCGTACCGGCATTCGTAAGGTGCTGCAGCGCCTCGCGGCGGTGCAAATGATCACCCTGTCGCCCAGACGTGGTGCACAGGTGGCGACGCCGGGCGTGGAGGAAGCGCGCGACATCTTCGCCACGCGCAGCTTGCTGGAGTGCGCCAACCTGCCGGCGGTGCTGGCGCATCTGCAGCCGCCGCATCTCGCCGCGCTCAGTGGCTTAATTGCCGACGAGCAGCAGGCGCACCAGCAGCACGACGGAGCCGCCGCCATCCGTCTGTCTGCGGCTTTTCATATCCAGCTGCAGGCGATTTCCGGCAACCAGGTGCTGACTGACATGGTGACGCGCCTGACGCAGCGCTCCTCACTGGTGATCGCCGCTTACGGTGCACCGTGGCAGCGTGGCTGTCGTTGCGATCATCACGATCGGCTGGTGGATCTGCTGCGGCAAAACGATCTGCCGGCGTTAACTACGGCGCTGCAGCATCACTTCGAACATATCGTCGCCAGCCTGCACTTTGAACGCAGCGGCGAAACCCTGCCTGATTTCACCCGGTTATTTGCCGGTCATAAAGGAACTGCATCATGAGCCTGATCCAGGTGATCAACCCGAATACCAGCGCCGCCATGACGGCGACCATCGGTGCAGCGGCGCGCGCCGTGGCCGCACCTGGCACGGAGATTGTGGCGGTGTGCCCGAGCGAGGGCGTGCCCTCCATTGAAGGGCACTTTGATGAAGCGATTGCCGCGGTGGGCGTGCTGGAACAGGTAAAACGCGGCAAAGAGCAGGGCGTCAGCGGCCATATCATCGCCTGCTTTGGCGATCCGGGACTGCTGGCGGCGCGCGAACTGGCGAGCGGACCGGTGATTGGCATTGCCGAAGCGGCGATGCACACCGCGACGCTGGTGGCGACGCGCTTTTCGATTGTCACCACGCTGCCGCGCACGCTGGTGATCGCCCGCCATCTGCTGCAGCAATACGGATTCAGCCATCACTGTGCCGCGCTGCACGCCATTGACCTGCCGGTGCTGGCGCTTGAGGACGGCAGCGGCGTCGCGCAGGAGAAGGTGCGCGAGCGCTGCCTGCAGGCGAAACGTGAAGATGGCAGCGGGGCGATTGTGCTGGGCTGCGGCGGCATGGCGTCGCTGGCGCAGGATCTGACTAAAGAGCTGGGCCTGCCGGTGATTGATGGCGTCAGTGCGGCGGTGAAAATGGTCGAGTCATTACTGGCGCTGGGCTTTGGTACCAGCAAACACGGCGATCTGGCTTACCCGATTAAAAAACCGCTCAGCGCGGCATTTCAGCACCTAAACTAAGGGCTGGTTGAGGACTGATGACAGGAACTTGCAGAATGAGTGATGTATCTGAAAAGAAAGAGTACAGCTTCAACAAAAACTATCCGCGCGATCTGATTGGTTATGCGGGCCAGCCGCCGCACGCGCAGTGGCCGGGTGAGGCGCGGGTGGCGGTGCAGTTCGTGCTCAACTATGAAGAGGGCGCTGAAAACAATGTGCTGCACGGTGACGCGGGCTCTGAGCAGTTTCTCTCCGACATCATCGGTGCCGCCAGCTATGCCGATCGCCACATGTCGATGGATTCCCTGTATGAGTACGGTTCGCGTGCCGGTTTCTGGCGCATCCATCAGGAGTTTCAGCAGCGCGGCCTGCCGCTGACCATCTTTGGCGTCGCGATGGCGCTGGCGCGGCATCCGCAGATTGTCGAGGCCATCAAAGCCGCCGATTACGATGTGGTCAGCCACGGCTGGCGCTGGATTCACTATCAGGGGATGGATGCCAAAACCGAGCGTCAGCACATGCAGCAGGCAGTGGACGTGCTCACCGAGTTATTCGGTAAAGCGCCCACCGGCTGGTATACCGGGCGCGACAGCCCCAATACGCGGCGGCTGGTGGTCGAGCAGGGCGGCTTCAGCTACGACAGCGATTACTACGGTGACGATCTGCCGTTCTGGACGCAGGTCACCTGTCAGGACGGCACGGTGAAGCCGCATTTGATCATTCCCTATACGCTGGAGTGCAACGACATGCGCTTCGCCACGCCGCAGGGATTCAACACCGCCGAGCAGTTCTATACCTATCTGCGCGATACCTTTGATGTGCTGTATGAAGAGGGCGCGACTGCGCCGAAGATGATGTCGATTGGCATGCACTGCCGTCTGCTGGGGCGTCCGGGGAAATTCCGCGCGCTGCAGCGTTTCCTCGACCATATTCAGCAGCACGACAAGGTGTGGGTGTGCACGCGTCAGCAGATTGCCGATCACTGGATGAAGACGCATCCGGCTGCCTAAGCGGCCTTACTTTCCACCGATGTCAGGTCGTTTTTGCCCTCTCTTGTCAGGAGAGGGCAACACTCGCGCCCGCCTCAGCTCATCAAACTCACCTGCGCCGCCACGATGCGCCAGCCGCACGGCAGCCGTACCCAGGTCTGCTGCTGACGGCCGATCTTCTCTACGCCCTCGCGGGTGAACTCGGTGCTGCACACCGCATAGTCATCGCCAAAGGTGGTGATCACCGTATTGCGCAGCGTGCGATCGAGCCCCTTTGACGGCCGCGCCGCGCGAAAGGCGCGAATCTCGTCAATCCCGTACAGATTCTCTCCGGCACCGAGTCGCACCGTACGCGCATCGTGCCAGAACAGTTCGTCCAGCACGGCGACATCATTGCTCACCAGCGCCTGCTCGTAGCGGTAAAACGCGGCGGTGACTTCAGCCAGTATCGCCGGACGATCGATATGTTCAGGTGTCATCTTCAGGCATCCATAAAAGAGGTTTGTGGCAGCGTCACACCCTGCTGCTGCAGTGTCCAGGCGGCGCGCAGCGCCAGCTGTTCGTTAAACGGCGCAGCAATCAGTTGCAGGCCAATCGGTAAGCCGCTGGCGGTGAGCAGCGGTACGCTACACACCGGCAGGCCGAGGAACGAAATCGGCTGCGTGAGCATGCCCATGCTGGCGCGTGTCGGCAAATCCTGACCGTTGATGTGAATGGTTTCCTGGCCGATGGTGGTGGCGGTACAGGGCGTGGCCGGGGCGATCAGCACGTCATAATGGTCGAACAGCGGCAGCACCTGCTGCTGGAAGTGACGGCGGAAACGCTGGGCCTGCACATACCACGCGGCGGGCAGCATCGCGCCAGCCAGCAGGCGTTCGCGTGAATTCGGCTCAAAGCGTTCTGGCTGGGTGCGCAGCGCCGGCAGATAGTGATTGCCGCCTTCCGCGGCGGTCATGATAAACGCGGCCGAGCGCGCCAGTTCGGCCTGGGGCAGCGTCACTTCTTCTGTCGCGCCGAGCGCGCGGGCCGCTACCGCCACCGCCGCGCGCGCCTCATCGCTGCACCAGTCAGCAAAAAAGCCGCCCAGCACCGCGCTGCGCAGCTTTTCGCTGCCAGCAGAGAGCCTGTCACTGACCGGTTCCGCAGGCCGCGCCGCCTGAAACGCATCGCTGGCGTCGCCGCCCTGCAGCGCATCGTAGACCAGACTCAAATCTTCCACCGAGCGGGCAAACGGACCGATGTGGTCGAGGCTGGCGACAAACGGATGGCTGCCGCTGCGCGACAGACGACCAAAGGTGGGTTTCAGGCCGAAAATGCCGCACAGCGAAGCAGGCACGCGAATCGAGCCGTTGGTGTCGGTGCCGAGTGAAAAATGCACCAGCCCGGCGGCGACGGCCGCTGCGGAACCGCCGGACGAGCCGCCGGCCACGCGTGACAGATCGCGCGGGTTGCGGGTGGCACCATAATGGGTGTTCTCGGTGGTAAAGCCGTAAGCGTAGGCATCCATATTCAGCATGCCGGAGAGCAGTGCGCCGCTCTGCTGCAGCTTAGAGACCGCCCACGCATCCTGCTGCGCCACCGGCCGCTCGCTGAACAGGCTGGCGCCGGCAAGCGTGCTGTGACCGGCGACGTCAAACAGGTTTTTTACCGCATAGGGAATGCCAGCCAGCGCCGGCAGCGGCTCGCCGCGCTGACGCTGTTGATTCAGCCGATCGGCTTCCCGCAGCATGCGCTGCGCGGTGACGGCGGTCCAGGCGTTGATGGCCGGGTTATGCTGTTCAATGGCGGCCAGCGTCTGCTGTGCGATGTCGCGCGCGCTGAGATCGCCCTGCGCCAGTGCCTGCTGCAGCTGGCTAATCGATAAGGCTGCCAGCGTCATGGATGAAATACTCCCGCCACTTCCAGGCGATCGTCCAGCGGCAGCGCCATCAGCGGCTGCGCCATTGCGGCGATACGGTTAAACTGCGTCAGCAGCTCGGCGCGGCGCGTGTCGTCCAGCTCCAGCGCCAGAATCTGTTCCATTTGGGCGATATAGGCCGCCCAGTCCGGTTGTGCATTCATGATTGTCTCCGTTAAAAGCCGGCAGCGCTGCCGTTGCTGCGCGGATCAAACGCGCCTTCCAGCATGCCATTGTTGTGTCTGACGATGGCGCCGGCGTGGCCCACCACTTCACTGTATTCAGCCAGCAGTTCGACCTCATGACCGAGCGCGCGCAGCTGCTGCACGGTTTCAGGCGCGATGCGCGCCTCCAGCTTGAGGGAGTCTGAGGATTGTCCCCAGGTGCGGCCAAGCAGCCAGCGCGGTGCGCTGACCGCCTGCTGCAGCGGCTGGCCCTGAATGACATAGCGGGTAAAGATCGCCGCCTGGGTTTGCGGCTGGCCATCACCGCCCATCGAGCCGTACACCAGCGTGCGGCCATCTTTCAGGCGTGCAGCCGCTGGATTGAGCGTATGGAACGGCTGTTTGCCCGGTGCCAGCGTCAGCAGGTGATCCGGCTGCAGGCTGAACGCCGCGCCACGGTTTTGCCAGGTAATACCGGTGCCGGGCAGCACGACGCCGCTGCCAAATTCGTGGTAAATGCTCTGGATAAAGGAGACCGCCAGGCCGCTGCTGTCCATCACTCCCATCCACACGGTATCGCCCGGTCCGCGTCCGGTGCCCCAGGGCGCGGCGCGATCGTCCTGCACCTGCGCGGCCAGCGTGCCGAGATGATCGGCATTCAGCAGCGACTGCACATCAATCGCCATGTGACGCGGATCGGTGATGTGTTGATCGCGCAGGGCAAAGGCCTGTTTAGTGGCTTCAACGATGCGGTGCACTGTCTGCGCTTCACTGGCGTCGGTCATCGCCAGACGATCGGTGATCCCGAGGATCGCCAGCGATACCAGCCCCTGCGTTGGCGGCGTCATGTTCCAGATATCGCCTTCGCTGTGCGCGAGGTGCAGCGGCGTGCAGCGCCGGGCGCGCTGCCGGTGTAAATCGTCCAGCGTAATCGGCATGCCGAGCGCGCCCATTTCGCGTGCCAGATGGTGCGCCAGCTCACCGCGATAAAAGCTCTCCAGCCCTTGCTCGCTCAGCACGCTCAGCGTCTGTGCCAGTGCCGGCTGGGTAAAACGACTGCCGGCGGCGGGCGGTGCGCCATCAGGCAGAAAGGTGGCAGCAAAACCGGGCTGATGTTGCAGCTCATGCTGTTTTGCCGCCGTCGCTGCCGCCTGGGAGGCGGTGACCGGAATGCCATCGGCCGCATAGCGAATCGCATCGCGCAGCAAACGGCTCAGCGGCAGCGGCGTTGCGCCCAGCTCCTGCGCCAGCGTCAGCGCTTCCTGCCAGCCGCTGACGGTGCCGGCGACCGTCAGTGCCGCTTTAGGGCCGCGATGCGGGATATGGCTTTCGCCGTGGTAGAAGTCGGGGTGCGCCAGCGAGCCGGCAGCACCGCTGGCATCGATGGCAACCGGATCACCGCTGGGTGGCACCACCAGCCAGAAGCCGTCGCCGCCAAGGCCATTCATGTGCGGATAGACCACCGCGATGGTCGCCGCGGCCGCCACCATCGCTTCCAGCGCGTTGCCGCCTTCACGCAGTACCGCCAGTGCGCTTTCACTGGCAAGGTGATGCGGCGTCACCGCCATGCCCATCGGGGCCATATTGCTCTGAATCATAGTGAACTGTTCCCGGATTATTCTTTTGTAGCGGCGCGGTTTATCGCGCTGGATAGGGAAAACAAGCGCAACAAATTGCGCCGCTACCAGTCTGTACCAATGGTAAAGCAAGAGCCGTTCCAGTTTTGGTGTTACGCCAGCCTGGATCGATTTATGCTAGCTTGTGATGAAACGAAAGTTACAGGACCGATGATGAAACAGCTCGATGAACGCCTTCGCAGTCACTATCCGCAACTGTCGCCGCAGGAGCAGCGCATTGCTGACTTTGTGTTTGACCATTTTGATGATCTGATTAGCTATAACAGCGCTGAGCTGGCGCGGCTTAGCGGCGTATCAAAGGCCACGGTAAGCCGGCTGTTCAAACGCCTCGGCTATGAAAAATACAAAGACATGCGTGACGAACTGCGCACCCTGCGCCAGAGCGGAATGCCGCTGACCGATAACCGCGACGCGGTGCAGGGCAACACGCTGTTGTCGCGTCATTACAAGCAGGAGATGGCGAACCTGACGCAGTGGGTCAACAGCATTGACGCCCGGCAGTTTAGCGAGGTGATTGCTGCGCTGGGTGCCGCACGGCGGGTGTTTATCATTGGGATGCGCAACGCTTATCCGGTGGCGCTGCACCTGCGTCAGCAGCTACTGCAGGCGCGCGCTCAGGTGCAGGTGTTGCCGCAGCCAGGCCAGACGCTGGGCGAAGAGCTGGTGGACATGACGCCGGAAGATGTGGTGGTGGTAATGGCGTTTCGCCGCCGGCCACGCATCATTCGTCCACTGATGCAGCAGCTGCAGCAGAGCGGCATCCCGGTACTGGTGCTGTGCGAACCGCAGGCGCAGGGCATTCTCACCCTGGCGCGCTGGCAGCTGTGCGCACCGCTCGACAGCGTTTCCGCCTTTGACAGCTACGCCTCGGCAATGAGCCTGATCAACCTGCTGGCCAACGCGCTACTGCACGAAATGCTGTCGCAGGGGCGTCAGCGCATCCATCAGATTGCCGATCTTTACCAGCAGCTTGACGAGCTGGAACACCGCTAAAGGGCACCGTTTTGGTGCTTTGCACCTTTTTTGATCGCGTCTGCTAACGGGGTGATCCCCGTTATGATGCGCCCACAACCGCCTTAAATCCTCCGCTTAGCCGCTGCGTTTGCTGCCCGTTGTGGTTGGCACATTAGTTGCAAATCAATTTACCAAGAATCTTTTGTTTCACCATTAACTCACCGGGGTGCATAATGAACAAAGTATTACTGGCAGTAGCAGGAGCAGCATTGCTGCTGGCGCAGGCAGGCAGCGCCATGGCCGATCAGCTGCAGGATATCCAGAAGCGTGGCGTGATTCGCGTGGCGGTGCCGCAGGACTTCCCGCCGTTTGGCTCGGTTGGTACCGATCTGCAGCCGCAGGGCTATGACATCGACATGGCGAAATACCTCGCGAAGCAGATGAAACTGAAGTTGCAGCTGGTGCCGGTGACCAGCGCCAACCGCGTGCCGTATCTGCAGACCGACAAGGTCGACCTGGTGATCTCCAGCATGGGCAAAAACGCCGAGCGCGAAAAAGTGATCGACTTCAGCCGCGCCTACGCACCGTTCTTCCTCGGCGTGTTCGGCCCGAAAGGCGAGACGCTGAAAGATGCGGCGGCGCTGAGCGGTAAATCGATTGGCGTGACGCGCGGTGCGGTAGAGGACATGGTACTGAGTGATGTTGCTCCGAAAGATGCTCAGGTGAAGCGCTACGAAGATAACAACACCACGCTGTCCGCCTATCTCTCCGGTCAGGTGCAGTATGTCGCTACCGGTAACCTGGTGGTCGCGGCGATTGCGCGCCAGAACGCGGAAAAAGCCCCGGTGCCGCAGTTTATGCTGAAAGATTCACCGTGCTTTATCGGCCTGAAAAAGAATGAGCCAGCGCTGAAAGAGAAAGTGAACGCACTGATTGAGCAGGGTATTAAAGACGGCACGCTGAACAAGCTGTCGGAAGAGTGGCTGAAAGCGCCGCTGCCTGCCAACCTCGGCGCATAACAGGAACGGCCAATGATTGGGCAACTTAACTTTGCAGATCTCTGGCCGCACTGGCCAGAGCTGCTGGCCGGACTGTGGGTCACGGTGCAGCTTACGGTGCTGGCAACGGTGGGCGGTGTCGGACTGGGTATTCTCGGCGCGGCGCTGCGCAGCGGCAAACCGGGCTGGGCCAGCCGCCTGTGGGGCATCTACGTCGAGCTGATTCGCAACACGCCGTTTGTGGTACAGCTGTTTTTTATCGTGTTTGGTCTGCCTAATCTCGGGCTGAAACTGACGGCCGGTGAAGCGGCGCTGCTGGCGATGCTGATTAACCTTGGCGCCTATAGCACTGAAATCATCCGTGCCGGTATCCAGGTCACGCCGCGCGGGCAGTGGGAAGCGGGGCGCGTGCTCGGGCTGAGCCGCACGCAAACCTTCATCCGCGTGGTGCTGCCGCCCTCGCTGCAGCGCATTTATCCGGCGCTGGTCAGCCAGTGCATCATTGTGATGCTCGGCTCGTCGGTGGTGTCGCAGGTCTCGTATGAAGAGCTGACGTTTGCCGCCAACCTGATTCAGTCGCGCACCTTTTTGAGTTTTGAAGTTTATCTGGTGACCACGCTGATCTATCTGGCGTTGTCGATTGCCATGCGTCAGCTGCTGCTGGCGCTGGGTCGCAAATGGTTTGGAGCGCAGCCGGCATGACAACGTTTACTGACTGGGACATCCTGCGCAACCTGCTGCTGGCGGCGCGCTGGACGATTTTGCTGTCGCTGGTGGCCTTTTTCGGCGGCACGCTGGTGACACTGCCGCTGCTGTTTCTGCGTCTGCTGCAGCGTCGCTGGCTCACCCGCCTGATTCGCTGTTATACCGAGCTGTTTCAGGGCACGCCGCTGCTGATGCAGCTGTTTCTGGCCTTCTTCGGCGTTGGCCTGTTCGGCATCGATGTCGCGCCCTGGACCGCAGCGTCGCTGGCGCTGACGCTGTATACCAGCGCGTTTTTACTGGATATCTGGTACGGCAGCATTCGCGCGCTGCCAAAAGGGCAGTGGGAAGCGTCGCGCTGCCTCGGCCTGAACTTTGGCCAGACGCTGTATCGCGTGGTGGCACCGCAGGCTATCCGCATCGCCATCGCGCCGACCGTTGGCTTTGCCGTGCAGGTGATCAAGGGCACCGCGCTGGCGTCGATTATCGGCTTTGTCGAGCTGACCAAAGCCGGCACCATTCTCAACAATGTGACGTATCAGCCCTTCAAGGTGTTTGGCCTGGTGGCGCTCGGTTACTTCCTGATGTGTTATCCGCTGTCGCGTTACAGCCAGTACCTGGAGAAAAAATTCAATGCCGCTCATCACCATTAATCAGGTCCAGAAGTACTACGGTGATAACCACGTACTGAAAGGGGTCGATCTGGATATCGACAACGGCGAAGTGATCTCCATCATTGGCCGCAGCGGCTCCGGTAAAAGTACATTGCTGCGCTGCATGAACGGGCTGGAAGGCTATCAGGAAGGCAGCATTAAACTGGGCGGCATGACGATTACCGATCGTGAATCGCAGGCGCGTGAAATCAGCCGCTCGGTGGGCATGGTGTTTCAGAACTTTAACCTGTTTCCGCACATGACCGCGCTGGAAAACGTGATGCTGGCACCGCGCCGCGTGCTGAAAAAGAGCGAGGCGGAGTGCCGCACGCTGGCTACGCAGATGCTGGAAAAAGTCGGGCTCGGCGAACGCCTCAATTACTACCCGGCCAACCTGTCGGGCGGTCAGCAGCAGCGCGTGGCGATTGCCCGTGCACTGGCGATGCAGCCAAAAGTTTTACTCTGTGACGAAATCACCTCGGCGCTCGATCCGGAGCTGGTGGGTGAAGTACTGAAAGTGCTGGAGCAGCTGGCCGCCGAAGGCATGACGCTGATTCTCGTCACCCATGAAATGAACTTCGCCCGCGACGTGGGCGACCGCGTGGTGTTTATGCATCAGGGACGCGTGTGGGAGCAGGGTGACAGCAAAACGCTGTTTGCAAACCCACAAACCGCCGAGCTGAAGCAGTTTATTTCGACCGTGCGTCTGTAACCGAACAATAAGGAACCCCTCATGGATATCAGCCAGTTCTCGCAAATCAATCCGCCACAGCGTCTGCTGATGGGACCGGGCCCGATCAACGCCGACCCGCGCGTGCTGCGCGCCATGTCGAGCCAGCTGCTTGGGCAGTACGATCCGGCGATGACGCACTATATGAACGAGGTGATGGCGCTGTATCGTGGCGTATTCCGCACTGAAAACCGCTGGACCCTGCTGATTGATGGCACCTCACGCGCCGGTATCGAAGCCATCCTGCTGTCGGCGATTCGTCCGGGCGATAAAGTGCTGGTGCCGGTGTTCGGCCGCTTCGGCCATCTGCTGTGCGAAATCGCCCGTCGCTGCCGCGCGGAAGTCCATACCATCGAGGTGCCGTGGGGCGAGGTATTTACCCCGGATCAGATCGAAGATGCGATCAAAAAAGTCAAACCGCGCCTGCTGCTGACGGTGCAGGGCGATACCTCAACCACCATGCTGCAACCGCTGGAGCAGCTCGGTGCCATTTGTCGCCAGTACGGCGTGCTGTTGTACACCGATGCCACCGCATCGCTGGGCGGCAACCCGCTGGAAACCGATGCCTGGGGGCTGGATGCGGTCTCTGCCGGGATGCAGAAATGCCTCGGTGGTCCGTCCGGCACCTCGCCGATCACCCTGAGCCCGCAAATGGAAGCGGTGATCCGTCAGCGTAAGTGCGTGGAGCAGGGCATCCGTACCGACGCACATCAGGATGGCGTCGACGAGATGATCTACTCCAACTACTTCGATCTCGGCATGATCATGGATTACTGGGGGCCGGAGCGGCTCAACCATCATACCGAAGCCACCTCGGCGCTGTTTGGCGCACGCGAATGTGCCCGTCTGATCCTGCAGGAAGGGCTGGATAACGGCATTGCGCGTCACAAGCTGCACGGTGATGCGCTGCTGAAAGGCATTCAGGGCATGGGGCTGGAAACCTTTGGCGATCTCAGACACAAGATGAATAACGTACTTGGCGTGGTGATCCCGCAGGGCATCAACGGTGACCAGGTACGCAAATTGATGCTGGACGATTTCGGCATTGAGATTGGCACCTCGTTCGGTCCGCTGCACGGCAAAGTGTGGCGCATCGGCACCATGGGCTACAACGCGCGCAAAGATTGCGTGATGCTGACGCTGAGCGCGCTGGAGTCCGTGCTGAATCACGTCGGTTTCCGCACCACTCAGGGCGCGGCGCTGCAGGCTGCCTGGGACCACTACGGGAGCCACGCATGAGTCATAGCCTGATGAGCGCCGGTGAGGCGCAGTCAGCGGCGGCGCGGGTGATGGCGCGCTGTGACGCGCTGGCAGCAATCAGTGAAAGCGAAGAGGGGCTGACCCGCGTCTATCTGTCGCCGGAGCAGGTGCGCGCCAACGCGCGCGTTGCTGAGTGGATGCAGGCGGCAGGTATGCACACCTGGCAGGATGCGGTCGGCAATATCTGCGGTCGCTATGAAGCGGCGGAGCCGGGCGCACCGGCGCTGCTGCTCGGCTCGCACCTCGATACCGTGCGCAACGCCGGACGTTACGACGGCATGCTGGGCGTGCTCAGCGCCATCGAAACCGTGCAGTGGCTGCACGACCATCAGCAGCGCCTGCCGCTGGCGATTGAAATTGTCGGCTTCGGCGATGAAGAGGGCACGCGCTTTGGCATCACGCTGCTTGGCAGCCGCGGCCTCACCGGCAGCTGGCCGGAGAGCTGGGTGTCACATCCGGACGGTAACGGTATTACGGTGGCGCAGGCGATGCAGGACCTCGGCCTGGACGCGGCGCTGATCCCGCAGGCGGCACGTGAGGTGAGCGACATTGTGGCTTATCTCGAACTGCACATTGAGCAGGGACCGTGTCTGGAACAGGACGATTTGGCGCTTGGTGTGGTGACAGCGATTAACGGCGCGCGCCGTCTTAACTGCCGCTTTGTCGGGGAGGCCGGTCATGCCGGCACGGTGCCGATGACGCACCGCAAAGACGCGCTGGCAGCAGCTGCAGAGTGGATGGTGTTTGTGGAACAGGCCACGCAGGATCAGGATCCGCAGCTGGTGGCAACGGTGGGCACGCTGAGCTGTCTGCCGGGCGCCGTTAACGTTATCCCCGGCGACGTGCAGCTGTCGCTGGACGTGCGCGGACCGCAGGATGAACCGCTGGAACGTCTGCTTTCCAGCCTGCTGACCCAGGCGGAAGCCATCGCGCTGCGGCGCGGGCTCAGCTTCAGCGCTAACGAGTACTATCGCATCGCGGCCACCGCCTGTGATATGCGGCTGCAGCAGGCGCTGAGCCATGCGGTAGAAACCGTACAGGGGCGCAGTCTGGCGCTGCCGAGCGGAGCCGGTCACGACGCGATCGCGATGGCTGAGCGCTGGCCGGTGGGCATGCTGTTTGTGCGCAACCATCGCGGTATCAGCCATCATCCGGCGGAATCGGTGCAGGTGGCCGATGTGGCGCTCGGCGTGCAGGCCTATCTGCAGGCGGTGTGCGATCTGGCGCGCAGCTAAAGGAGCCGCGAAATGGATCTGAACGATTTTAATCAGGCGAGCGTCGCGCAGGCGCAGGCGGCGATTGCCCATTGCGTGGCGATTCCCGCCTGGCAGCAGGCGCTGGTGGCGGCGCGGCCGTTCGCCAGCCTGACGGCGCTGTACACCACGGCGCAACAGCTGGCGCTGGCGTGGCAGGGCGACGCCTTGCAACAGGCGCTGAGCGCCCATCCGCGCATCGGCGAAAAAGCGCAGGGCGCGGGTAAAGAGGCCGCGCTGTCGCAGCAGGAACAGGCAGCGATGCAGCAGGCTAACGGTGCGCTGCAGCTGGCGATGCTGGCCGGTAATGAGCGCTATGAGCAGCGCTTCGGCCGGGTGTTTCTGATTCGCGCCAAAGGGCGCAGCGGTGAACAGATGCTGGCGGAATTGCAGCGCAGGCTCAACAATGATGAAGAGACCGAGCAGCAGGAAGCGCTGGCGCAGCTGCGGGAAATTACCCTGTTACGGCTTAAGGAGAGCATTACATGAGCACCATCACCACCCATATTCTCGACACCGCGCTGGGCAAACCGGCGATTGGCGTCGCGATGTCGCTGGAGCAGAACAGCCCTGAGGGCTGGCTGCCAGTGGCCGAGGGCGAAACCGACAGCGACGGGCGCATCAAAGATCTCACGCCTGAACCGCTGGCGCCGGGCCACTATCGCTTAACCGCGGAGATCGGTGACTATTTCGCCGCCGACGGGCGTGATGCGCTGTATGTGAGCGCGCAGATTGATTTTGTGATTGGCTCCGCCGGCAGCCATTATCACCTGCCGTTCCTCATTTCCCCGTGGTCGTGGTCGACTTACCGCGGAAGTTAATCCAGGTCGCCATCAATGGCGCCCCTGTAAAAATCGTTATGCGGTTCCGTAGGGTGCGCATTCATGCGCACCGGTATAACCCGATCCATCATGAGGTGGACATCTGCGCCCTGAAATTCGTGCTCTCTATCACAAACCTCGCGCTTGAAAGCCAGTAACTATCAAAACCTTCGGTCCATCCAAATATATTCTGCAACACGGTGCGGTTATCTTAACCGGACAACGTGAAGCCAATGGAGCCGAGAAATGAGCACGCCCGAAAATAATGATAATGCAGCCGCCTCAGGAAAATGCCCCTTTCATCATGGAGCATCGGAAGAGAAAAGCGTTTTAGCGCGTGGCGCCGGAAGCGGGACCACCAACCGCGACTGGTGGCCAAACATGCTGCGCGTCGATCTGTTAAACCAGCATTCCAGCCGTTCTAACCCCCTCAGTGACACTTTCAACTACCGTGAAGAGTTCAGCAAGCTGGATTACGCCGCGCTGAAAGCCGACATTCGTGCGCTGCTGACCGACTCGCAATCCTGGTGGCCTGCCGACTGGGGCAGCTACATCGGGTTGTTCATTCGTATGGCGTGGCACAGCGCCGGTACTTATCGCACCATCGACGGGCGCGGCGGTTCCGGGCGTGGTCAGCAGCGCTTTGCGCCGCTTAACTCCTGGCCGGATAACGTCAGCCTCGACAAAGCGCGGCGTCTGCTGTGGCCGGTGAAACAGAAGTATGGCCAGAAAATCTCCTGGGCCGATCTCTACATTCTTGCCGGTAACGTGTCGCTGGAAAACGCCGGCTTCCGTACCTTTGGCTTTGGTGCCGGTCGTGAAGATGTCTGGGAACCGGACATGGACGTGGACTGGGGACATGAGACCGAATGGCTGGCGCACCGCCATCCGGAAAGCCTGGCAAACGCGCCGCTGGGTGCGACGGAAATGGGCCTGATCTACGTGAACCCGGAAGGTCCGGAAGCCAGCGGCGATCCGCGCTCGGCGGCCCCGGCGATTCGCGCTACCTTCGGCAACATGGGCATGAACGATGAAGAGATCGTCGCGCTGATTGCCGGCGGTCACACGCTGGGTAAAACGCACGGTGCCGCTGCGGCCAGCCACGTGGGCGTCGATCCGGAAGCCTCGCCGCTGGAAGCGCAGGGTCTGGGCTGGCACAGCAGCTACGGCAGCGGTGCCGGTGCCGATGCCATCACTTCCGGTCTGGAAGTGGTATGGACGCAAACCCCAACGCAGTGGAGCAACTACTTCTTCGAGAACCTGTTCAAATATGAGTGGGTACAAACGCACAGCCCGGCGGGCGCGATTCAGTTCGAAGCGGTTGATGCCGAAGCGATTATCCCGGATCCGTTCGATCCAGAGAAAAAACGCAAGCCGACCATGCTGGTCACCGACCTGACGCTGCGCTTCGATCCGGAGTTCGGGAAGATTTCGCGTCGTTTCCTCAACGATCCGCAGGCGTTCAACGAAGCCTTCGCCCGTGCCTGGTTTAAACTGACGCACCGCGATATGGGTCCAAAAGCGCGCTACCTCGGTCCGGAAGTGCCGAAGGAAGATCTGCTGTGGCAGGATCCGTTACCGCAGGCCACGCATCAGCCGACGCCGGATGACATCACCGATCTGAAAGCGAAAATTGCCGCTTCGGGTCTGAGCGTCAGCCAGCTGGTCTCTGCGGCCTGGGCGTCTGCTTCCACCTTCCGTGGCGGCGATAAACGCGGCGGGGCAAACGGTGCCCGTCTGGCGCTGGCGCCGCAGAACGGCTGGGCGGTCAACGCCAGTGTCACCCGCGATGTGCTGCCAGTGCTGCAGAAGATTCAGCAGGAGTCAGGTAAAGCGTCGCTGGCGGATGTGATTGTGCTGGCGGGCAGCGTCGGGATTGAGCAGGCGGCAGCAGCGGCAGGTGTCGCGGTGCAGGTGCCGTTCACGCCGGGCCGCGTGGATGCGCGTCAGGACCAGACGGATGTCGAGTCATTCAACGTACTGCAGCCGCTGGCCGATGGTTTCCGTAACTATCGCCGCGTGCAGGGCGGTTCTTCCACCGAAACCCTGCTGCTGGACAAAGCGCAACAGCTGACGCTGAGCGCGCCAGAGCTGACGGTACTGCTGGGTGGTCTGCGCGTGCTGGGCACCAACTTCGACGGCAGCGCGCACGGCGTGTTTACCGATCGCGTGGGCGTTCTGAGCAACGACTTCTTCATCAATCTGCTGGATATGCGCACCGCATGGCGCGCCACCGATGAGAGCGCTGAGCTGTTCGAAGGCCGCGATCGTCAGAGCGGAGAAGTGAAGTACAGCGCCACCCGCGCCGATCTGGTGTTTGGTTCTAACGCCATCCTGCGCGCGCTGGCGGAAGTTTACGCCAGCAGCGATGCGAAGCAGAAGTTCGTTAACGACTTCGTGGCCGCCTGGACCAAAGTGATGAACCTCGACCGGTTTGATCTGTAAGCAACTGACGTGAATAACGCGAACCCCGGCCTGGCCGGGGTTTTTTATTACTTCAGCGTATATTCATCGGCGTCGCGCCAGGCCGGGAAGCGTTCGCGATAGTCCTGCAGCGCCTCCAGTGATAACTCGGCGTCGAGGCGCGCGCGGGCGAAGGGTTCAGCGGCCGCGAGGATCTCACCCTGCGGCGAGATGATCCGGCTGTCGCCGCTGTATTGATGCTGATTGCCGTCACTGCCGACGCGGTTACACCCGGCTACATAGGCCTGATTCTCAATGGCGCGCGCCAGCAGCAGCGCCTGCCAGTGCAGCGCGCGCGGTGCCGGCCAGTTGGCGACGTACAGCGCCAGATCGTAATCATTCTGGTTGCGCGAAAACACCGGGAAGCGCAGGTCGTAGCAAATCTGCGGCAGAATACGCCAGCCGCGCCAGTGGAACACCTTGCGCGTTTCACCGGGCACATAGTGCTGGTGCTCACTGGCCATGCGGAACAGATGGCGTTTGTCGTACTGGTGCAGCGTGCCGTCGGGCTCCACCAGCAGGAAACGGTTTACCGCGCCCTGGTCGCTCTGAATCGCCGCGCTGCCGCCGACCAGAGCATTCAGGGCTTTGGCATGACCGTGCAGCCACGCCACTACCTGATCCTGCGGCAGCGAACTGGCCGCCGCCTCCATGGCGAAGCCGGTGGTAAACATCTCCGGCAGCAGGATGACATCGCGGCCCGTCAAGCCCTGCAATACCTCATCAAAATGGCGCAGGTTGGCCGCGCCATCCATCCAGCTCAGGGTTTCCTGTAATACGGTAAGTTTTAAAGCTGACATAAACGCTCCGCAGCGGCGTCGAGCGTCGCTTCCTGTTTAGCAAAGCACAGGCGAATGAGCTTGTGTGGGAAAGGGTCCGCGCAGAACACCGACAGCGGAATCGCCGCCACGCCTACTTCGCGGGTTAACCACTGGCAGAAACTGACATCATCCAAATCGGAAATGGCGCTGTAATCCACCAGCAGGAAATAGGTGCCGGCGCACGGCAGTACCTTAAACCGGCTGGCGGCCAGCGCCTGCATCAGACGGTCACGCCGGGCGCGGTAGAAGGCCGGCAGCTCATCAATATGTTCCGGCTGCTGGCGCAGCATATCGGCAATCGCCAGCTGCGCCGGGGTATTCACTGAAAAGGTGAGATACTGATGCACTTTGCGGATTTCGGCGCTGATCGCCGCCGGAGCGATGCAGTAACCCACTTTCCAGCCGGTCATATGAAAGGTTTTGCCGAAGGATGAGACTGCGATAGCGCGCTGACGCAGGTCGGTATGTGCCAGCACGCTGGCATGGCCCTGCTCATCAAAACAGATATGCTCATAGACTTCATCGCTGAGCACATAAATTTCCTGTCCGGCGATCGCCTGCCACAGCGCGGCGTAGTCGCTGGCGTGCCACACGGTGGCGGACGGATTATGCGGCGTGTTGACGATCACCAGCCGGGTGCGCGCGCTGAGCAGGCTGCTGAAGGCCAGCCAGTCGACCTGAAAAGCGGGCGGCTGCAGCGCGATGCGTTTCAGCACGCCGCCAGCCAGCTGAACCGCCGGCGCATAGCTGTCGTAGCTGGGATCAAAGCAGATCACCTCGTCGCCCGGCCGCACCAGCGCGGTGATCGCAGCATACAGCGCTTCGGTCGCGCCCGCCGTCACGGTGATGTCGCTGTTGATATCCGGCCGATGACCGTACATGTCTGCGGTTTTATCGGCGATCGCCTCGCGCAGCGGCAGGGTGCCAATCATCGGCGCGTACTGGTTGGCGCCTTCGCTGACGTGATGTGCCAGGCGCTGCTGCAAATAGCGCGGGCCGTCAAAATCGGGAAAGCCCTGTGACAGATTGATGGCGTTGTGCTGGGCGGCGAGGGCGCTCATTTGGGTAAAAATGGTGGTGCCGAGCGCCGGTAGTTTGCTCTCGGGGATCAGGTTGGGCTGCGTCATCATCGGGTGCCTTAAGCGCGAATGTCGTTGCGGAGTAACCTTGTGCTGCAGCCACTATAAACAGGATGTTAACACTTGGCAATCGAGACGCTTAGACGTCTAAACGTGGCTGGCACAGACGCTGAGTGCGCTTATCCGCTGCCGCAGGCCATAAAAAAAGCCTCCGGCTGGAGGCTTTTTACGATTACGCCGCTTCGCTGGGGCGGGCGCTCGGTTTGGGTTTGCTGTCCGGTTTGGCCACCGCCAGCGCCTCGGGCGCAAAATCATCCACGTTAATGGCCTTCAGCCGGCTGGCTTCGGCCCGCGTCAGCACCTTCGCTTCACTCTCGTCAATCCAGCCTTCTTTCAGCGCGCGCTGGGCCAGCGCATCCAGCCGGGTGAAGGAGAAGTGTTTTTTCTGCTGCTGACACAGACGATCGTGAATCACTTCTGCTGCCATCACATCCTGCAGCGCCTGCTCCAGCTGACCGGCCGGGTTGTGCTCACTCGGCGTCAGATACTGGCCGCGGCCCAGACGGGTGCGGGTTGCGGACGGCAGCTGCAGCATTTTGGCCAGCTTATGATCCAGCTTATCGGACGGTGCCGGGCAGTGTTTGCCGCCGGCGAAAATCACCAGCCGCAGCGCGCCCGCAACCAGGCGATTCGGGAAGTTGCGCAGCAGATCGTCCATCGCCACTTCCGCCTGATGCAGCGCATCCTGCACGCCCCAGTGCACCAGCGGCAGATCCACCTCGTTGCGGCCTTCATCGTCATAGCGTTTCAGCGTGGCGGATGCCAGATACATCTGACTCAGCACATCGCCGAGGCGTGCCGAAATACGTTCGCGACGTTTCAGGCTGCCGCCCAGCACCGCCATCGACACATCCGACAGCAGCGCAAGGTTGGCGCTCAGGCGATTCAGCTGCTGATAGTAGCGGCGGGTCGCGTCACGGGTTGGCGTAGCGCTGGTGCGGCCGCCGGTCAGGCCAAGCCACAGGCTGCGCACTTTATTGCTGCCGACGTGGCCGATATGGCTGAACAGCGCGCGGTCAAAGGCGACGAGATCGTTCTTCGCGGCGGCGTTCATCTCTTCCAGCACCCACGGGTGGCAGCGGATTGCGCCCTGGCCAAAGATAATCATGCTGCGCGTCAGGATGTTCGCGCCCTCAACGGTGATGGCGATCGGGGCGCCCTGATAGGCACGCGCCAGGAAGTTGTTCTCGCCAAGCATGATGCCTTTACCGCCGGCGATATCCATTGCATCAATGATGGCGCGCTGGCCGCGATGGGTGCAGTGGTATTTGACAATCGCTGACAGCACCGCCGGTTTTTCGCCCAGCATAATGCCGCTGGTGATCAGCGTCGCCGCCGCGTCCATCACGTAAGCGTTACCGGCGATGCGCGCCAGCGGCTCCTCAATCCCTTCCATTTTACCGATAGAGACTTTGAACTGGCGGCGAATGTGCGCGTAGGCACCGGTCGCCAGCGCCAGGCTTTTCAGGCTGCCGGTAGCGTTAGACGGCAGAGTAATGCCGCGTCCTACCGACAGGCACTCAACCAGCATGCGCCAGCCCTGACCGGCCATCGCCGGACCGCCGATGATGTAATCGATCGGCACAAAGATATCTTTGCCGCGCGTCGGCCCGTTCTGGAACGGCACGTTCAGCGGGAAGTGACGTCTGCCAATCTCAACGCCTGGCGTATGGGTCGGGATCAGCGCACAGGTAATACCCAGCTCTTCGGTTTCGCCCAGCAGATGATCGGGGTCGGAGAGCTTAAAGGCGAGGCCGAGCACGGTGGCAATCGGCGCCAGGGTAATGTAGCGCTTGTTCCAGGTCAGGCGCATGCCCAGCACCTGCTGGCCCTGCCAGTCGCCCATGCACACCACGCCGGTATCCGGAATGGCGCCGGCGTCGGAGCCCGCTTCCGGGCTGGTCAGCGCAAAGCAGGGGATTTCATCGCCGCGCGCGAGGCGTGGCAGGTAGTGATCTTTCTGCTCATCGGTACCGTAATGCTGCAGCAGTTCACCCGGACCCAGCGAGTTCGGCACGCCGACGGTGATCGCCAGGATCCCGGACACGCCTGCCAGTTTTTGCAGCACACGCGCCTGCGCGTAAGCGGAAAACTCCAGACCGCCGTACTCTTTTTTGATGATCATGGCAAAGAAGCGGTGCTGCTTGAGGTAAGCCCACAGCTCCGGCGGCAGATCGGCCATTTCATGGGTGATTTCGAAGTCGTTAGCCATGCGGCAGGCTTCTTCCACCGGGCCATCCAGAAACGCCTGTTCCTCTTCGGTCAGGCGCGGCTGCGGATAGTTGTGCAGTTTCTGCCAGTCCGGTTTGCCGCGAAACAGATCGCCTTCCCACCAGGTGGTACCGGCGTCGATCGCCTCTTTTTCGGTGCGCGACATCGGCGGCATCACCTTCTGGAAGCTGTGCAGAGCCGGCTTAGAGAACATGCTGCGGCGCATCGCCGGCAGGTTGAAAGGCAGCAGAATAATGGCCAGCGGCAGCAGCAGCCACGGCGTCCACAGGCCGGTGGCGGCCAGTGCCGCGGTCCACAGCAGCACAATCGCACTGCTGAGCCGCAGTGAAACCTGATGGTAGAAGAGGGCGCTAATTAACACCAGCGTCGCGATGATCGAGGCAAGCAACATAATGAACCGCTCCGTAAGTTGTAAGAGGTCTGACCTGTTAGTGATAAGGTTTAGAGCAGCGCACGAAATTTATCAATCTGTTTACATCGCAATTACAACCGAACTCACAAAATCGCGCCGGCAATTGGACGCCAGCGCGGCGTCGCGCTTTTCCCTGCTGCGGGCGCTTTGCGGCTCTGGCCCATTCCGTTAAACTTGCTGGGTCAATTTTCCTCTAAAGGACATCCCTATGTATCAGGACATTATTCGCTCAGAACTCAATGAAGCCGCCGATACGCTCAATAAGTTCCTGAGTGATGAAGCCAACATTCACGCCATTCAGCGCGCAGCCGTGCTGCTGGCCGACAGCTTCAAAGCCGGTGGCAAAGTGCTCTCCTGCGGCAACGGCGGCTCGCACTGCGATGCCATGCACTTCGCTGAGGAGCTGACCGGGCGCTACCGCGAAAATCGTCCTGGCTATCCGGCCATCGCCATTTCGGATGTCAGCCATCTTTCCTGCGTCAGCAACGATTTTGGCTACGACTATGTGTTCTCCCGCTACATCGAGGCGGTCGGGCGCGAGGGCGATGTGCTGCTGGGGCTGTCCACCTCGGGTAACTCGGCCAACATCATCAAAGCCGTAGAAGCCGCGCGCGCCAAAGGCATGAAAGTGATTACCCTGACCGGCAAAGACGGTGGCAAAATGGCCGGTACGGCCGATATCGAAATTCGCGTGCCGCACTTTGGATATGCCGATCGCATTCAGGAGATTCACATCAAAGTGATCCACATCCTGATGCTGTTAATCGAAAAAGAGATGGTTAAGTGATGACGTGCTCCTCCCGCGCCCGCGGGAGGTTCTGATAAGGCGGTTGCTATGTGCGAATTGCTCGGGATGAGCGCCAATGTCCCCACGGATATCTGTTTCAGTTTTACCGGTCTGGTGCAGCGTGGCGGTGGAACCGGGCCGCACAAAGATGGCTGGGGCATCACCTTTTACGAAGATAAAGGCTGCCGCACCTTTAAAGATCCGCTGCCGAGCTACAACTCGCCGATTGCCCGCCTGGTGCAGGAGTATCCGATTAAGTCGCACTCGGTGGTGGCGCATATTCGTCAGGCCAATCGCGGCCAGGTGTCACTGGAAAATACCCATCCGTTTACCCGCGAACTGTGGGGCCGCAACTGGACTTACGCGCATAACGGCCAGCTAAAGGGCTATCGCCAGCTGGAGACCGGGCATTTCCGTCCGGTAGGCGAAACCGACAGCGAAAAGGCGTTTTGCTGGATTCTGCATAAGCTGGCTGAGCGCTATCCGCGCACGCCGGGCAACTGGCCGGCGGTGTTTCGCTATGTGGCGGAACTGGCGACGGAGCTGCGTCAGAAGGGCGTGTTCAATATGCTGCTGTCTGACGGACGCTATCTGATGGCCTTCTGCTCAACCAATCTGTACTGGATTACGCGCCGCGCGCCGTTTGGCAAAGCGAAGCTGCTCGATCAGGATGTGGAGATTGACTTCCTGCAGCAGACGACGCCGAAAGACGTGGTGACGGTGATTGCGACGCAGCCGCTGACCGGTAATGAAACCTGGCACCGCATCGTGCCAGGTGAGTGGGCATTATTTTACCTGGGTGAGCGCCAGGAATGATTTCGACGCCGCTTCCGGCGTGGTCATGACCGGCGTGTTGTTCACCGCATACTGACCGGTTGCCGTCACGTTGACCGTTGGCGGCACGTGGTATTTGGCGAAGTAAGCATAGCCCGGCTGCAGTTCACGCCAGAAGCTGATGTAAGTCGAGTAACGATGACGCTGCATGTTGCTGTCGGTCATGCGGAACGGGAAGATGTTGACCTGCACATCCTGCTGACCGTTACGCAGCGCGGCGTTCACGTAAGTGAAGATCTCATCCATCGATGCGTTGGTCATGGCATAGCAGCCCACGGACACGCAATCGCCGTGAATCATCAGATAGTTACCGTTATAGCCTTTGGCGCGATCGTACTGATTCGGGAATCCGGTATTGATGGCGCGATAAAAACGGCTGTCCGGCTTGAGCTGATTCATCTTCACGTTATAAAAGCCTTCCGGACTTTTAAAATCGCCCTGACGACGTTTCGGCCCGAGGCCGCCGGAGAAGTTACAGATGCGATAGCTGTCCAGCAGACGATATTCATTACCGATTTTGCCGTACAGTTCCAGCGTACGCTCTTCCTTGAAGATCTGAATAAATACTGGTGTACCCAGTAATTGTTTCTTTAACTCTTTGCTCACCGGAGCCAGCGGCTGCATTGGCTCAGGCGTCATTGCCCAGCTCAGGAGCGGCATAAGAATCATCGCAAACAATAATGCGATTCTGCCCATTCTGTGTGTACCTTGAAGTGAAGAGGAACGCTGACGCAGTGCGTCACTGTATTGCATTATCGGAAATATCCGCTACCGCAGCGCAACATTATCATTGTCTGGCGTTTAATCAAGCCGGAGTCCGAGAAAATGGTGCAATCCTAAAGGGAATACGACCACAAATTTGTAAACTTTAATCGCACGCGCCACAAATATTGCCGTTGTTTTTCTCTGCTGTATACTTATCCAGTATCCGGAGGGGCGTATGCGCAAAATCATTCATGTCGATATGGACTGCTTTTTCGCAGCAGTGGAAATGCGCGACGATCCTTCATTACGTGATATCCCGATTGCCATCGGTGGCAGCCGCGTGCAGCGCGGCGTAATCAGCACCGCCAACTATCCGGCGCGGAAATACGGCGTGCGCAGCGCGATGCCAACCGCCACGGCGCTGCGCCTCTGTCCCCACCTGAAACTGCTGCCCGGCCGCTTCGATGCCTATAAAGAAGCTTCGCAGCAGATTCGCGCCATCTTTACCCGCTATACGCCACTGATTGAGCCATTGTCGCTGGATGAAGCCTACCTGGACGTCACCGACAGTGAACACTGCCAGGGATCGGCCACGCTGATGGCGCAGGCGATTCGCGCCGATATTCTGCGTGAAACCGGCCTGACCGCGTCGGCTGGCATTGCGCCGATCAAGTTCCTCGCCAAAATCGCTTCAGACATGAACAAGCCAGATGGTCAGTATGTGATTACGCCGCAGGCGATGCCGGACTTTCTGCTGACGCTGCCGCTGAGCAAGATTCCCGGCGTTGGTAAAGTGGCCACCAAAAAGCTCGAAGAGATGGGGCTGCGCACCTGCGCTGACGTACAACAGGCCGATCTGGCGCAACTGCTGAAGCGCTTTGGAAAATTTGGCCGCGTGCTGTGGGAGCGCAGCAACGGCATCGACGATCGCGAAGTGGTGGTGGAGCGCGAACGCAAATCGCTGGGTGTCGAGCGTACGCTGGGCGAGGACATCCATCACTGGGAGCAGTGCCTGGAAATTATTGATTTTCTCTACGCCGAACTCGATCGCCGTCTAAGCGCGATCCGCCCGGATAAGCAGATTGCACGTCAGGGCGTAAAGCTGAAGTTCAACGATTTCCAGCTCACCACCCAGGAGCATGTCTGGCCGGTGCTGAATAAAGACGACATGATCGCCGTGGCGCGTCAAGCCTGGGACGAACGCCGCGCCGGGCGCGGTGTGCGGCTGGTGGGGCTGCACGTAACGCTGGTAAATCCGCAGCTGGAGCGCCAGCTGGTGCTGGGGTTGTAATGGCTGAGCTGCCGCTGGACGAGAGCTACAGCGCGGTCGCCTGACGCGGCACCGTTACCGTAAATAAAAAATCCTGCCCGGAGGCAGGATTTTTTTTATCGCAACGGCGTTACGCTTTTTCCGGCACCACGTTCAGCAGCGCGGTCAGCAGTTTCCAGTACAGACCGACGCTGTCGATGTGCACCTGCTCGTCCGGCGAGTGTGGACCGGTGATGGTAGGCCCAATCGACACCATGTCCATGTCCGGATACGGTTTTTTGAACAGACCGCACTCCAGACCGGCGTGAATCACCTGAATGTTTGGCGTCTTACCAAACAGCGCTTCATAGGTTTTACGCGTCAGCGCCATGATGGGCGAGTCGGCATCCGGCTGCCAGCCCGGGTAACCGCCTTTCGGCGCGGTTTTCGCCCCGGCCAGCGCACCCAGCGAAGTCAGGGTTTCGACCACCCAATCTTTACCGGTGTCGATCAGGGAGCGAATCAGGCAGATGATCTCGGCGCTGTCCTGCTCCATGGTGACCACGCCGACGTTAAGCGAGGTTTCCACCACGCCTTTCGCCACGTCCGAGTTGCGAATCACACCGTTTGGCGTGCTGTTCAGCAGGTTGATGAAGCGATCGCGGCTGTCTGCGGTCAGCGCCTGGCCCTGATGCGCCAGCGGCTCGCTCAGCACGGCGACGTTCTTCTCTTTACTGCCCAGCTCATTCTGCAGCGTAGCCTGGAAGTGGGCGGCAGCAGACTTCAGCGCATCCACTTTATGGCTGTCGATGGCCAGCGTAGCGAACGCCTCGCGCGGAATCGCATTGCGCAGCGTACCGCCGGTGAACTCAATCAGACGGATATCCAGCTCAGCAGCGTGCACGGCAAGGAAGCGCGCCAGCAGCTTGTTGGCGTTGCCGAGACCGAGGTGAATGTCCGCGCCGGAGTGGCCACCTTTCAAACCTTTCAGCGTCAGCTTAAGGGTTTCAAAACCGGCAGGCACGGCCTCGCGGTTCAGCGGCAGGGTAGTGATAAAGTCGATACCACCGGCGCAGCCCATGTAGATCTCACCTTCCTCTTCCGAGTCGGTGTTGATCAGGATGTCCGCCTGCAGCCAGTTTGGCTGCAGACCAAAGGCGCCGTCCATGCCCGACTCTTCGGTCATGGTCAGCAGCACTTCCAGCGGACCGTGAGTCAGGCTGTTGTCAGCCAGCACCGCCAGCGCAGAGGCCATACCGATACCGTTATCCGCACCCAGCGTGGTGCCGCGCGCTTTCACCCACTCGCCATCAACGTACGGCTGAATCGGGTCTTTGGTGAAGTCGTGTACCGTGTCATTGTTCTTCTGCGGCACCATATCGAGGTGCGCCTGCAGCGCCACCGGAGTACGGTTTTCCATGCCTGCGGTAGCAGGTTTACGAATCAGGATATTGCCGACCTGATCGCGTTCAACCCAGAAACCTTGTTCTTTAGCCCAGCCAACAACGTATTCGGCCAGCGCTTCTTCATGGTAAGAAGGGTGCGGAATCGAGCAGATTTTTGCGAAGATATCCCACAGCGGCTGCGGGGAAAGTTGAGACAATTCAGACACAACGCGTCTCCTGTGTCAGCGCGGCGGACATACCGCTCGCACGCGGGTTTCCAGTGAAAGATCGCCGTCAGCACATCTGACGTGATGGGCCAGAGAATATCACTGTTTCCTGCCGGGTGCGCCATCGGGCGCGCTAAAAACCTGCAACCGATGTGACGGGTGCTGGTTTTTAACGCGTCAGATCCTTATAATCTCGCGCAACCTTTTCCCCCTTGCATATTTTTAAGCCAATCTCATTGGCCGGGATTCCTTTTATGAGCGAAAAATACGTCGTTACCTGGGACATGCTGCAGATTCATGCCCGTAAACTGGCCCAGCGCCTGCTTCCTGTGGAACAGTGGAAAGGCATCATCGCGGTCAGCCGCGGTGGTCTGGTTCCGGCATCGCTGCTGGCGCGTGAACTGGGGATTCGCTACGTCGATACCGTGTGCATCTCCAGCTACGATCACGATCACCAGCGTGAAATGAAAGTGCTGAAGCGCGCAGAAGGCGACGGTGAAGGTTTTGTGGTCATCGACGATCTGGTGGATACCGGCGGTACCGCGCAGGCGATTCGTGATATGTATCCAAAAGCGCGTTTCTGCACCATCTTCGCCAAGCCGGCTGGCCGCGCGCTGGTGGACGACTACATTGTCGATATTCCGCAGAACACCTGGATCGAGCAGCCGTGGGACATGGGCGTGGTGTACATTCCGCCGATTGTAAAAAGCTGATTGATGCAACGCAAACAACGCCCGGTTATGCCGGGCGTTGTGCTTTCTGCGCCTCGCGCCCGTGCGGCGGGTGCAGTACAATCTTAGCCATCTATGCGACTGCCGCAGGAGAAGCTTAAGATGGCCGAGAAAAATCTCAGCGAAGAACTGTTCAAACCCCGCTTCAAACACCCGGAAACCTCCTCGCTGGTGCATCGCCAGCACCACCCGACGGCGCAGGTGCACAATGCCCTGGAAGGCGATACCCAGCGCGGCTGGTATCGCATGCTGAATAAGCTGCTGTGGACGTGGCGCGGCCTGGCACCGCAGGAGATCAGCGAAGTGCTGGCGCGCATTGCCGTCAGTAAGTTTGAACACACCGACGAAACGCTGCTGGACACGGTGATTGGCTATCGCGGCGGCAACTGGAACTATGAGTGGTCGAAGCAGGCGGCGAAGTGGCAGCAGCGTGCAATGCAGAACGCCGATCATGATGAGGCCGGCCAGCAGTGGCTGCATGCCGCCAGTCTGTACAGCCTGGCCGCGTATCCCTACATTAAAGGCGATGAGCTGGCGGATCAGGCGCAGGTGCTGGCGAATCGCGCTTATGAAGAAGCCACCCAGCGCCTGCCCGGCGAGCTGAAATCCCTGACCTTTCCCATCAGCGGCGGCAGTCCGGTCACCGGCTTCCTGCATATGCCGGCGCAGGCCAGCGCGCCGTATCCGACCGTGCTGCTGTGCGGCGGCCTCGACTCGCTGCAGAGCGACCATTACCGGCTGTTTCATGATTATCTGGCACCGCGCGGCATCGCCATGCTGACGCTGGATATGCCGTCGGTGGGTTTCAGCAGCAAATGGACGCTCAATCAGGACACCAGCCAGCTGCATCAGCAGGTGCTGCGCGAGCTGAGCAACGTGCCGTGGATTGATCACACGCGCGTGGCGCTGTTCGGTTACCGCTTTGGCGCCAACGTGGCGACGCGGCTGGCTTACCTTGAGGTGCCGCGTCTGCGCGCGGTGGCGTCGCTCGGGCCGATGGTGCATCACGTGTTTGTCGATGCGCAGCGCCAGCAGCAGCTGCCGGATATGTATATGGACATGCTGGCCAGCCGGCTGGGCATGTCGTCGACCTCCGACAGCAATCTGCGCATCGAGCTCAACCGCTATTCGCTCAAAGTTCAGGGCCTGCTGGGCCGCCGGACGCCGGTGCCGATGCTGGCCGCTTACTGGCCCAACGATCTGTTCAGCCCGGAAGAGGAGGCGCAGCTGATCGTCAACTCCTCGGCGCAGGGCAAGGCGCTGGCGATTCCCGCCACGCCAGTGTTTGCCAGCTTTGACAAGGCGCTCAATCAAATTTGTGACTGGCTGGCAAAACAGTTGCAGCGCTAACTGGCGAAATACGCAGACTCTGCTACAACTTATCTTCGGGAAAATACGTGCGGTGGCGTTTTGCCGCCGCGCTGCGTTTTATACGGTTTATTTGAGGGAGAGAGTTAGCATGACGTTACCGAGTGGTCACCCCCGTAGTCGCCTGCTTAAGCGCTTCACCGAATTGGGGCCGTACATCCGTGAAGGACAGTGTGAAGAGACGCGTTTCTTCTTTGATTGCCTGGCGGCGTGCGTCAACGTCAAACCGGCGCCGGAAAGTCGCGAGTTCTGGGGCTGGTGGATGACGCTGAACGCCTATGAAGATCACTTCACCTACGAATACCACTTCGGCCTGTTTGATAAAGACGGCGACTGGAGCGTGGCCGCGATCAAGGGCAAAGAGAACAATGAGAAAGTGGAGAGCACGCTGCGTAATTTCCACGAGCGCCTGAAAGCCACGCTGCATGAGTTTAAGCTTGATCTCAGGCCCGCGGCGGGGTTCAAAGAAGAGCCGGTTAAACTCAGCGCCTGAACCTGAGTCAGACCAGAATAAGAAAGAGCCGGTGATGAGCCGGCTCTTTTTTTACAGACACAGACAGGGTAATGCTGACGCTTAGAACTGGTAGGTCAGACCGACCGCCACCACGTCATCGCTGTTGATGCCCAGCGGGTTGTTGTCATCCAGCTGGTTGATTTTGTAGTCAACCATGGCCGACATGTTTTTGTTGAAGTAGTACGTCATCGCCACGTCGACATATTTCACGATGTCCGCATCGCCAATGCCTTCAATGTCTTTGCCTTTGCTCTGCACGTAGCCCAGCGATGGACGCAGACCGAAGTCGAACTGATACTGTGCAACCACTTCAAAGTTCTGCGTTTTATTCGCCACGCCGCCGGTGATTGGCGTCATGTTACGGGTTTCAGAGTAGGTCGATGCCAGGTAGATGCTGTTCGCGTCATATTTGATGCCCGCGCCCCAGGCTTCCGCTTTGTCACCACGGCCCAGACGGGTCGCCACGTCCTGCGAGTTGGTACGGTCAGCAGAGGAGATCGCACTCATCAGGCTGACACCGCTATCGCCGAGGGTGTAACCCAGTGACGCACCGTAACCGTCGCCGTTCTGCTTAGGAATCTCTGAACGGCCGTTGGCGCTGGTGGAATCGTTCTTGCCCTGATACTGCACCGCGAAACGCAGGCCATCCACCAGACCGAAGAAATTGCTGTTGCGGTAAGTGGCGACGCCAGAAGTACGGCCCAGCATGTAGGTGTCGGTGTAGGCGCTGTCGCCACCGAATTCTGGTAGCACGTCGGTCCATGCCAGCACATCGTAAACCACGCCGTAGTTACGACCGTAATCAACAGAGCCGTAGTTACCAAACTTCAGACCGGCAAAGCCCAGACGGGTTTTGTTACCGATGTTAGCGTCGGTGTTGGTTTCTGCGCGGTTACCCTGGAACTGATATTCCCACTGACCGTAGCCGGTCATCAGGTCGTTAATCTGCGTCTGCCCTTTGAAGCCCAGACGGATGTAAGTTTTGTCGCCGTCAGCGGCTGCGTTGTCGCTGAAGTAGTGCATGCCTTTCACACGACCGTACAGATCCAGTTTGTTACCGTCTTTGTTATAAACTTCTGCGGCTTGTGCGGTTGAGGCCAGAGCCAGCGCGGAAACGATGAGTGCCAGTGTGCTTTTCTTCATTTTGCTATCAATCCCAATGAGTAAAATTTGTTGTACCCGTGAAAAGGTTTGTAAAACACGGGACGTTTTACCGACTGGCAATGAAGGTTTTATGACATTTTTTCTGATTTCTTGTTAATTGCGAACTTTTGGTCTACCAGCTTGTCTGGCGTTTTTTGTGCTTTTCCCCTTGCCGCTGTTGGCTTCCTTGCTGACTCCTGTTAAAACGTCCCTTCGCAGATTTTTTTCTTACATGGCAGGAAAAACATGAGTGGCAGTCAGACCCTGGTGGTCAAATTGGGTACCAGCGTCCTCACCGGCGGATCGCGCCGGCTGAACCGGGCGCATATGGTGGAGCTGGTTCGGCAGTGTGCACAACTGCACGCCGCCGGTCATCGCATTATCATCGTCACCTCAGGCGCGATTGCCGCTGGTCGCGAACACCTTGGTTACCCGGAACTGCCACCGACCATCGCCTCAAAGCAGCTGCTGGCTGCGGTGGGGCAGAGCCGTTTAATCCAGCTGTGGGAGCAGCTTTTCTCCATCTACGGTATCCATATCGGGCAGATGCTGCTGACGCGCGCCGACATGGAAGATCGTGAACGCTTCCTCTACGCGCGCGATATGCTGCGCGCGCTGCTCGACAACCATATCGTGCCGGTGATTAACGAGAACGACGCGGTGGCAACCGCGGAAATTAAGGTTGGCGACAATGACAACCTGTCCGCGCTGGCGGCGATGCTTGGCGGTGCCGATAAACTGCTGCTGCTGACCGATCAGCCAGGTCTGTTTACCGCCGATCCGCGCACCAATCCCGAGGCAGAACTGATCAGCGATGTGCATCAGATTGATGATGCGCTGCGCACGCTGGCTGGCGGCAGCGTCTCCGGTCTCGGCACCGGCGGCATGGCCACCAAACTGCAGGCGGCGGATGTCGCCTGCCGCGCCGGCATTGACGTCATCATTGCGGCCGGCAGCCGCGCGGATGTGATCGGGGATGTGCTACACGGCAAACCGGTGGGAACGCGCTTCCACGCGCAGCAGTCACCGCTGGAAAACCGCAAGCGCTGGATCTTCGGCGCACCACCAGCGGGCGAGATCACCATAGACGACGGCGCGCTGGCGGCGGTGCTGGAGCGCGGCAGTTCGCTGCTGCCGAAAGGCGTCCGCGAGGTGCAGGGCAATTTCTCGCGCGGCGAAGTGATCCGCATTCGTAACCTGCAGGGGCGCGATATCGCCCACGGCGTCACGCGCTATAACAGCGATGCGATGCGCATGATCGCTGGTCATCACAGTCAGGAGATTGGTGAGATCCTCGGTTACGAATATGGCCCGGTTGCGGTGCACCGCGACGATATGATCGTCAGTTAAGGAGCGGATGATGTTAGAACAGATGGGTAAAGCGGCGCGTGAAGCGTCGTACAAACTGGCGGAGCTCTCCACCGAACAAAAAAATCAGGTGTTGCTGACCATCGCCGATCGGCTGGAAGCGGAAAGCGCCGACATTCTGGCGGCTAACCAGCAGGATCTGGCCGATGCGCGCACTAACGGCATGAGTGCGGCGCTGCTCGATCGTCTGACGCTCAACCCGCAGCGCCTGAAAGGCATCGCGGACGACGTGCGCCAGGTGTGCCGTCTGGCCGATCCGGTTGGCCAGCTGATCGACGGCGGGCTGCTCGACAGCGGCCTGCGCATTGAGCGACGTCGCGTGCCGCTTGGCGTGATCGGGGTGATCTACGAAGCGCGCCCGAACGTCACGGTCGATGTGGCGTCACTGTGTCTGAAAACCGGCAACGCGGCGATTCTGCGCGGCGGCAAAGAGACTTACCGCACCAACGCCGCCACGGTGCGGGTGATCCAGAACGCGCTCATCGAGCATGGTTTACCGGCAGCAGCGGTGCAGGCGATTGAGAATCCGGATCGCGAACTGGTGAATCAGCTGCTGAAGCTTGATCGCTACGTTGACATGCTGATCCCGCGCGGCGGCGCCGGGCTGCACAAGCTGTGCCGCGAAAATTCCACCATTCCGGTGATCACCGGCGGTATCGGCGTGTGCCATCTCTATCTCGACGAAACCATAGAGACGGACGCCGCGCTGGAGGTGATTGTTAATGCCAAGAAGCAGCGTCCCAGCGCCTGTAACTCGCTGGAAACCCTGCTGATTCATCGCGATCAGGCTGAGCGTTTCATTCCGGCGTTTCTGCAGCGTATGGCGCAGGAGAACATTGCGCTGCACGCCGACGAAAACGCGCTGGCGCTGCTGCAGCAGGGGCCGGCCAGCGTGGTGGCGGTGCAGATGCACCAATACGACGATGAGTGGCTGTCGAACGATCTGAACGTCAAGCTGGTGGCGGACCTCGATGAAGCGGTCGCGCACATCCGCGCGCACGGCACCCAGCACTCCGACGGTATTCTGACGCGCAGTATTGGCAACGCCAATCGCTTCGTGAATCAGGTCGACTCATCGGCAGTGTACGTCAACGCCAGCACCCGCTTTACCGACGGCGGCCAGTTTGGTCTCGGCGCTGAAGTGGCGGTCAGTACGCAGAAACTGCATGCGCGCGGTCCGATGGGGCTGGAAGCGCTCACCACCTACAAATGGATTGGCTGGGGCGACGATACGCTGCGTCGTTAGTTTTCTCTCCGGCATCAAAACAGGCACCTGATACGGTGCCTTTTTTTGTCGCTTTCGATCCAGTTATTTCCAGAGCTTTTCGTTTTATTCCTGTCATCTGTGGCGCGCGCGCGGCTTTTCGCCCATTTTTTGCTGTGGGTGCTGGTCTCAGCGTTACAGAACAATCCTGAAAACCCCTGTCAGAACAAGCTGTCAGAGATTCATTACTGGTTTCCACCAGGGCGAAGAGGATAATGATCGTCCAGCTTTATTGATAAAAGCGGTTGGGTAGTAAACTAGCGGTAATATAAAATGAACTGGTAGCAAAAATGAAAATAACATTCAGTCTTTTACTGATGGCAGACTATTAACTGATGGTTAAAAAAGAGAGTACCAGACAAGCTTTTACTGCCAGGCTGATTGCCGCATGCGAGAGCGCGGGAATTGTCGGACATGGACGGAACAAACAGGTCGCTCAGGCACTGCAACAACGGGGATGCAGGATCTCAACTCCAGGGGTCTGGAAATGGTTTAACGCGCAATCCATTCCGGATGACAGTAATCTGCTGGCGCTCAGCCAGCTGTTAGGCGTGCGCGTGGAGTGGCTACAGTTCGGCATGGAAAAACCGGATGTGGCGCTTGCCCGTCAGCGCCTGATCGATCCGCAGCACATGTTCCGCGTCGAAAGCCTGGACATCGGGCAACGCAGCGCACAGGGTATTGTCGCGCGCGACGAACTGGTCGAGACCATTCAGGCGATTGAATACGGTCTGGATGAGGCGCGCGTGCTGTTTAACGGCCGCCCGGCCGAAAATATCCGGCTGATTGCCCTGAACAGTGACTCCATGGCCGGTACCTTCGCACCGCGCGATCAGCTGTTCGTTGATATCAGCGTGCACCGCTTCGACGGCGACGGCATCTATCTGTTCAATCTCGACAACCAGCTCTACCTCAAGCGGCTGCAGTTACAGCACAAGAAGGTGGCGGTGATCTCCGATAACAAACGCTACGAGACCTGGTATCTGACGCTGGACGAAGCGGCGTCGCTGCAGGTGATTGCCCGCGTCATCATGAGCCAGGCGCGTGACTATCAGATTCTGGGCTGAGCAGCAGTGTGCTAACCGGCAAAAAAAATAATCCGGCTGAAATCAAAAATTTAACTGACGGTAAATAAAAAATTAACTGTCAGTGTTTGCCAATGTATTAGAACCTGTTAATAATTTGACCATAGATGGACGACATCTCTGCTCCCGGATGAGCCCGCTCTTAAACAATTGAGGCGCTGCACAAGCGCGAGACAACCCACCCAAAGTCAGTGAATTTTGGGATGGGGTGGATACGCACTTAGCAGCGTCGTCAGTTGTCCTCTGCTTTCACTCTCCTCTGCTTATACCTGGCCGTTTTTTACGGCCGGGCAAGCCAGTTGCGGGTGATTGCAGAGGGGCCACGGACGTCCCGGTCTGTGCCGAATCGCCGTGCTCACCACCCCATCGCCAAAGACTCATTCACAGGAGGAGTTATGGCGATTATTCAATATGGCAAATCAGTCTTTAGCGGAAACGCGCGCACCCGTCGCCACCGGCGGCGTCAGCCGCTCAGCCGCCTGAAGCGCAGTATCGACAGTGCCCTGGGCCTGGAGTGTGATGAGATCACCCTGCGCACCGCCGAGCGCATCTGCCAGCGGGAAATCCGCTCCCGGGTAGACCGCGCAGTACTGGCGCCCACGCGGCCCTGCAACGACAACCCCAGCTTTGATAACTGCTGTTTGCCCCACGTTCATCTGTACGCCGTGCGTTAATTCTCTGCTGTTTTCCCAGTTCTGAACGGAACGTTTCACCTTTCCTCACTGTTTAGTTGCGCTTGAGCGTTGCGCTTAACGGCTGCCTGTCGCCCGGCGCAACCGATCAGCGAGGTTTATGTGTTGTGGTTATTTGCGCAGCTTTTCATGCCGTTGCGCCCGTCAAAGAGGAACCGTTATGAGCCAAATCATTGCCATTTTGAATTTCGAAGAGGGATACCGCGAAGCGCCTTACCTCGACACGCAGGGGTTTCCCACCGTTGCGGGCGGTATTCGCATCGGGCCGAAAGGCGCGTCGCTCAGCCACTATATCTTCCGCGTGCCGCGCCGCGTTGGTGACGTGTGGAAGCAGTGCATCGTTGAGGGCAAGGTGCAGGAGATGCAGCAGCGCGCGTTGGTGCAGCAGGCACTGAGTCAATGCAATGAGGCGCGCAGCGATGTGCTGATCAGCATGGCCTACCAGATGGGCGTCGACGGTCTGGCGCTGTTTCGCGGCATGCTCACCGCGGTGACGCAACGCGATTTCGACGCGGCGGCGAACGCCATGCTCGACAGCCTGTGGGCGCGGCAAACCGCGGGGCGCGCCCGGCGTCATGCCGAAGTGATGCGCACGGGCACCTACGACATTTACAGGGGGCTGTTATGAACATGCGCTGGCTGTTGTTCGTTATCGCCGTGCTGGCGGCCATCATCCTGCTGCTGTTGCTGCAGCGCTTCACCACGCTGGAGTTTGTTAAACACGCGCGCCTGTTGTTTAAAACCTGGTCGGTGTGGCTGGCGTCGCTGGGTTCGATGCTCAGCGCCTGGGTGCAGTCGTTTCCCTCGTCAGCGCTGGATGCATGGAACGCGCTGCCGGCGGATATCAAAGAGATTCTGCCGCACAACTATCTCGGCCTGATCGGCGCCTTCATGGTGGCGATGGGCGTACTGGCGCAGTTCGTGCGTCAGAAGAACCTGGTGGAGCAGAGAAAAACGCTGGAGGACAAACCATGAGCTTTCTTCTTTCTCAGCTTGCCGGCAGCTGGCACTGGCTGGCAGCAATTGGCGGCGTGATTGCCGCGCTGATTGCCAGCTACGCCGGCGGTAAAAAAATCGGCAAGGTGCAGCAGCAGGCGAAAGCTGATGTTGCGCAGGCCGAAAAGACCGCCGCGCAGGCGGTTGAAGTTAATCACCAGCAGCAACAGCTGCGTGAGGAGGCCAGACGTGTGGAAACCCGCAACGGTAATCTTGATGACGCTGCTGCTCGCGACAAGCTGCAGCAGTCGAAATATCACCAGCCCTGAGGCGCCCGTCGTGATCGACTCCGCCTGTTCACTCTTTTCCCCGATTTATACCCACGGCAATGACGCCGAACGCATGGACATTCGCACCGTGCGCGCCATCAACAACCACAACGATCTCTGGGACCAGCACTGCCGCCCGGCGGCGCACTGACGCTGTTCTCTCGCTTTGTATTGCAAACCTGAAATGCCGAGGAGGCTAAGATGATCGAAGTTAACTCTTTTGCTGAACTGCGTACCACTGTGCCGGCCAAAAACGGCGATCTGGCGTTCCTGCGCCGCTATAACCCGGACTCCACCTTCCGTGGCGGCGGTGATTTCACCGGCTTTATCGGCACCACCACGGCCGCCGATGACGGCGGTACGCTGGCGGTCGGCAATGGCTTTTACTGGAAACGCGTGATCAACGATCCGGCCGACGTCAACGTCTACCACTTCGGCGCGAAAGGGGACGGTTACGCTAACGATACCGACGCCTTTAACCGCATGCTGGCGTGGACGCAGGGCTACAGCGGTAATATCCGTGACCTGCCGGTGCGTTTCCCGGGCGGTAAATTTTTGATCAACCCGATCGACATCAGCGCTACCGAGATCGCCTTTTTTGGTCTGCAGGGGGATGACGTGGAGCTGGGTTCGCTGCCGCGCACCACCATCATCTCCGACAAAAGTGCCAACACGGTGTTCAAAGTGAAGGCACGGCGGACCGCGATCAAAGGCATCACCTGGCACGGTCAGGCATCGGCCGACGTCACCACCAACAAAGGTACCATTACCGCCGAGATGTGTACCAACGTGCAGCCGTTCTTCGAAAACACCTGCATCGAAGGCACCACGTTAAATATTTACTGTTTCCGCGCGCAAAACAGCGGCGGCACGGTGATTAAAGCGCTGGATACGCTCGACAGTAAATTTGACCAGATCTACACGCTGTGGACCTATGGCCGGGTGTTTGACATTGGCTGGTCGAACTCGCCAAACGGCAAGTGGGACCACTCAACGGCTATCGAGATCTGCAACTGTAACTTCCAGACCGGCTACGGCGACGCCACGCTGTACATGCCGCGCGTGACGCAGGGCATCATGCGCAACGTGTGGATTGAGCACACGCGTAATCCGGGCGATCTGTCGGACGGTGCCTGGAGCATTGATACGCTGAACATTGAGGATTGCGGCACGCCGTTCAATCTCAATAATGCGCGCGTCATCATGCGCCAGATTGGCCTGCAGTCCGGGGCGAAGATCTCGAACGATATGGCCGGCACGCGCTGGCTGTCGACCTTTGACTACGGCTATCGTCGTGAAGAGCATCACGGCACGCTGATCACCGGCTCATTCCGCGCGGGCTACTACAGCGGCCACAAAGTCACCAACAACACCGACACTGATAACTGGTATCGCCTCGGCCAGCTGTTCTTCCCGACGGCGAATCAGCAGTGGGTGATGGAGCTGATTGGTAAAGCCGACGCCACCCAGCCAACCGGAACGGCCGCTTCGCCGGTCAATCTGGCGGGCACCGGGAAAACGTGGATTAACCTGCAGCGGCTGGAAACGGTATGGGCTGACGCCTGCCATATGGGGCAGCCGGCGGTGCTGGATATTCGCTACAGCCGCGTCGGCACCACGTATGCCGTGGTGTGGGTGAAGCTGCGCGCCAACAGCGGCGACACGCTGATTAACCTGAAGACCACCGGTCCGACGCGTTTTGAAGCCGGCTCCTGCTCGCTGTTCCAGCCTGACTTCTCGGTGGTGACGGATACCACCAAAATGGGCACCCTCAAACCGGCGGCGCGCTTTGGCCTGCACAATGGCGTCGCGGGTATTGGGGCTAACGAGAAAGGCGTGCTTACCGTCGCGACGGCAGCAGGTACGCCGACCAATAAAACCACGCCGACGGGCTTTGTGCTGGTCAATATCAACGGTGTCGATCGTAAGCTTCCTTATTACGATTGAGGCCAGCACCTTTTGGCGAGGCTGCGGCCTCGCCTTTTTTTGTGTCTGGCGCGAGTGGTCGCTGTTCGCCGCGGCTTTTCCGCGTCAAAATCGTAAGGCCAGCCCGGGTGATGCTGAAAAACGCAGCACTTAACCGGCGCCATCTTGACTCATCCCCCCGATTTTTCTATGTTTACTCCCCGTAGTTCCCGCCTCAATGCCGGTATAGCTCAGTTGGTAGAGCAGCGCATTCGTAATGCGAAGGTCGCAGGTTCGACTCCTGTTTCCGGCACCAGTTAAATCAATCCCTTATCTAATATTGTTACTGTCCCGATTCAGCCTGTGTGACAGATTTGTGCCCTCAACACCTATAAACATGGCGATTTTTGCGTGCGGAGAAAGGTGATGGGCGTCAGGATAATCACAATCTAAAAGAGGCGCATTGCTCTGGCGCGACACCCTGCGCCGCAGTGCTATTCACTGCAGCGCTCACCTCATCCTTAACCAGCAATCAGCGCCCTTGGTTCCAGAAACGCGCTGATACCAGCCTGACCCATCTCCCGGCCGATGCCGGAGTGGCGGAAACCGCCGAACGGCGCGCGCGGTTCGTGAGCCAGCGTGTTGATCATCACGCGGCCGGCGATCAGCTGCTCTCCTACGTTGCGTGCATGCTGTTCATCCGCACCGATCACCAGTGCCGACAGGCCGTAATCGCTGTCGTTGGCCATGGCGATGGCTTCGGCTTCATCGCGGTAGGTCAGGATGCTCAGCACCGGGCCAAAAATCTCTTCGCGCGCCAGCGGCATTTCATTGGTGACATCGCTGAACAGCGTCGGGCGAATATACCAGCCGTGGTGCAGCCCGTCCGGGCGGCCGCTGCCGCCGGTCAGCAGGCGCGCGCCCTGTTGTTCGCCAAGCGCAATATAGTGCTGCACGCGCTGCCACTGTTTCTCGTTAACCATCGGCCCGATAGTGGTGCGCGCGTCAGCCGGATCGCCGGAGACCTCTGCAGCGACTGCTGCCGTCAGCGCCTGTTCGAACTCGGCCTTGCGCTGCTCCGGCACCAGAATGCGCGTGCCGGCAATACAGGCCTGGCCGCTGTTGATAAAGCCAGCCTGCACCGCCAGTTCGGCCGCCTGGGCGGCATCGGCATCCGGCAAAATCAGCGTCGGTGATTTACCACCCAGCTCCAGCGTGACGCGTTTAAAGGTGTCGGCGGCGCTGCGCAAAATCGCTTTGCCGGTGGCGGTCGAGCCGGTGAAGGAGATTTTTGCCACTTGCGGACTGCGGCTCAGGGCTTCACCGACGCTGGCACCGCGTCCGGTGACGATATTAAACACCCCCGCAGGCAAACCGGCGGTGTGCAGCGCCCTGGTGATCACCTGGGTCTGTAACAGGCTGAACTCGCTGGGTTTGATCACGGCGGTACAGCCTGCGGCAATCGCGGTTGCCAGTTTATGGCAGATAAAGCCCGCGTTGCTGTTCCATGGTGTGATCAGGCCGGCAACGCCGAGCGGCAGCATCTGCACCTGCGCGCGGCCTGCCTGTTGTACAAACGGGTAGCGTTTCAGCTCTTCAATGACCTGCAGAATCACGTCAGCCGGATAGCGGCTCATCCACTCGGAGCGTGCGGTGGGCGCGCCGTACTCCTCAAGGATCGCCGCGCGCAGCTCGCTTTCGGCTCCGTTAACCGCATGGTACATCTGTTCCAGCAGGGTGATGCGCTGCGCCACCGTGGTCGCGGCGAAGGCGGGAAACGCCGCCGCGGCTGCCGCAATCGCGCGTTCAGCATCCTGCGCATCGGCCAGACGCGCTTTACCGATTACGCTGCCGTCGGCAGGTTTGATAATATCCAGCCATTCATCGCCGTCAGGAGTGACAAACTGGCCGTTGATATAGATGTGTTCAATCATGTGCATGGCTATGCTCCTTTGCATGTTGCGTGGCGGCAAAGTAGCACGCACCACCGGCGGCGATAATCCGCCTCCGCCTGCAAAGGGTATTGCGCGAAACGGAATAATTGATGAACCGGACAGGTCTGACTGAACTGGAAATTGTGCTGGCGGTCGCGCGGCGCGGCACCTTTAAAGCGGCGGCCAGCGAGCTCGAGATGTCGCCTTCGGCGGTGACCAATGCGGTTGCCGCGCTGGAGAAACGGCTGGGCGTGCGGCTCTTCAACCGCACCACGCGCAGCGTCGCGCTGACCGATGCCGGACGGCGTTTCAGCGAGAAAATTGTGCCAGCGCTGGCGATGATCCGCAGCGCGGCTGAGGAAGCCGGCAGCGATCCGGGCGATCCGGCCGGCATGCTGCGTCTCAACGTGCCGCCGGAGAGCAGTGCGCTGTGGTACGCATCGATATTGCTGCCGTTCCTGCAGCGCTATCCGCGCATTCGCGTCGATATTTACAGCCAGAAAGAGCGGGTGGATATCGTGGCCGACGGCTTCGATGCCGGCATTCGGCTGGCAGAGGACGTGCCGGGCGATATGATTGCCGTCAGGCTGACGCCGGAAATGCGCATGATTGTGGTGGCCGCGCCAGCCTACCTCGCACACGCGGGCACACCGCAGACGCCAGAGGCGCTCGATCAGCATCAAACCCTGTGTATGCGCATGGCGGACGGCAGCGTTTACCGCTGGGAGCTGAGCCAGCAGCAGCAGCGTTATCGGTTGCAGGGCGAGCCGCGTATGGCGGCCAGCGACATGAGCGCTATCCACCAGGCGGCGCTGGCGGGTCTGGGCATTGCCTGCATGACGGAACAGCAGGTTGCGGCGGATGTGCAGGCGGGCCGACTGGTGCACCTGTTGCCCGGCTGGCAGGTGCCCCTCGGTGCGCTGTGCCTCTACTATCCGGGACACCGGCTGGTGCCGCCGGCACTGCGGGCGCTCACCGAATTTGTGCGTGCGCAGCGTGATGCTTCTGCCTCATCTGAAGCCGGATGACGTCCTTGATCAGGCGTTCAGTAACTTCAGCACCTGCTGCGGCAGCTGATTAGCCTGCGCCAGCAGGGCGCTGCTGGCCTGCTGCAGAATTTGCTGACGCGACAGGCTCGAAACTTCCGTGGCGTAATCTGCATCTTCAATACGGGAGCGCGATGCCGCAATCGCGGCGGTCGCGTTACCCTGCAGCGTTTGCGCCGAGAGCAGCCGGTTAGCAACGGCGCCCAGACGGGTGCGCTGACTGTCGATTTGCCCGATGGCGCTATCCAGCGTGGCGAGCGGATCGTCCGGATGCTTCAGGCGGATCTCTGAACCGGTCTCGGCCACGCGCAGCGTCGTAAAGTTGGTGGAGGCATCGGTCACTGACGACAAAGCCGCCTGGAAGTAAATCTGCACGTCACCCACGCCCTGCAGGGTTTTCAGCATCAGGTTGCCGCTATTGTCACTGCGGACGAAGGTGGCGGTTTTATCCAGATTGCCGTTCGGCACATCCATGTAGTAATTGCCGTCGGCGTCGAGTTTCAGCACATCATTACTGCTGTTGCCATCGACATCGGTATAGCGCACATCCACATTGGCCGGATCGAGCGTGATGTAAGAGGTGCCGGTCACGCTGTTTACCGCACTGAAGCTGTTAATGCTGCTGGCGCTGGTCGCGACGATGCTCAGGGCATTACTGGTGCCATCCGAGGTCGCGCTGACGGCGGCGTTATAATACTGGTAGTTACCACCGCCGTTATCCACTTCCATTACATACTGCCCGCCGCTGGTGCGCAGCAGACGGCCATTGCTCACCGCGTTGCCGCTGGCATCGCTGAAGCTAAGGCTGGCGGTGCTGGTGTCGATCGCCGGCGTGTCGGTCACCGTGGTCGGCAGGGTGGCGAAATCGCTGTCGGATTTGGCGGCACCGCCGGTCATGCGTGCCGTTACCGCGCCGCTGCTGCCAAAGCTGAGCGTGGCTGGATACCAGCTGTTGTTCTGCTCAATATAATACTGGCCATTATCCTGCGTTAACGTGGCTGCGGGCGTGGTGCTCAGCGCGCTGCCGCTGCTGTCCTGAAAATTAACCGCCGGGATGGTGCGCGACGCAATGCTGCTGACGTTGCTGTACAGCGGCGCCGGATTGCTGCGGCTAATCGAGACGTTACCGGCAGCCGTGGCGGTGTCCCAGCGCGCACTGACGGCGGCCAGATAATAGACCGGCTTGCCGTCGGCGTCGCTGCTCTGCACGTACTGGCGGTTATCACCACTGCTGCGCACCAGCTGCGGTGAGCCGCTGGCGGGCACATAGTTCACGGTAATTGCCGGGTTGCTGAACGCCATATTGGTGGCGAGGCCGGTGAGGGTAGTGACATTGGTCACTTTGCCGCTGATGCCGCTGATCACCAAATCCTTAAGTCCCAGCGCCTCCACGCTGAAGCCGGGCGCCGACAGGTCGAGACTGATTTTCTCGTTGTCATTAGCGCCAACCTGGAATCCCAGCTTACCGGCGCTGCCATCCAGCAGCCTGATGCCGTTAAAGCTGCTGCTGGTGTTGAGCCGGTCAATCTCTTTCAGATTGAGGTTAATCTCCGCCTGAATGGCGTCTGAGTCGCTCTGCGAATTGGTACTGTTTAATCCCTGAACCGCCAGCTGGCGAATCCGCTGCAGGCGGTTATTGATCTCATCCAGCGCGCTTTCCGCGGTTTCGACCAGTGACAGGCCGTCACCGGTATTACGCTGCGCCACCGCCAGGCCGTTCTGCTGGCTGCTAAAACGGTTACCAATCGCCTGACCTGCCGCATCGTCACGCGCGCTGGTGATGCGCATACCCGACGATAAATGGCGGATCGCATCGCCCAGCGCCGCGCCACTTCTGGCAGATTGCTTGCTGGCGTTGAGGGCAGACAGATTGGTTTGCAGGCTGATCATTTCCGGGCTCACTGATAAATACACTGATAGCGTTATCGGCATTTACCGGCTTTCTTTAAAAAAATATTTGGCCTAAGTCACGTCAGCGAAGCGCTGATTGTTAAAATAAGCAGCATGAAATCGCGCTAAGTTGAGTTTGTGATGCAGTAAGGATCTGTATTTTTCTGCACGGCGCTAATTTATAGAGGCAGGGCTTGACGACTACTAAAAATAGCAGGTCAGCAGAATGAATAAAGATTATTACTGCTTAAGCGGGACGGCGAGGGCGTAACCCATCGCGATAACAACCGCTTAGGACGCTACTGGACTTATACGCCGGTTTCCCTGCTCTTATTCCTGGTCAGCAGCGCGCGCCGCCCTTATCAATCGCCGCGGTTGCGCTTTATCCATGCTAATCATTCAGCGCGAAATATTGTGGCGGGGCGGGTGAGTAAATTCCGTTTTGGTCTGGAAGGCATTGACCTTATAACTGCGCCTGGTAAGAATGCGGTAAAAGTTTTGAATCAGATCGCAATTTTGGGCCTTGTGCCATTTGCAGTCCGTCTGCGATAGCCGGACTGAATTAACGCCACTTGCACCTCGCGCCGCGCAACACACATCGCGGCGTAATAAAAGTGCAGGGCATACAGCAAATATCGTTAATGTCGTGACGCTCGTTGCGAAGGCCCGTCGAAAGATGCACCTTTTCAACCGCGGTCGGCAGTTCCCGTTCTCCTGATGCGGCAAAAAATAGCTGGAGAGGTAGCGCCGTTCAGGATAACGAATAAACCTCTATCTGATTAATGTTTTACCCGGCAGCAACGCAATAAATACGTTGCTGTGCAGGAAGCGTTGGGGCTAACTGGCTGATAAATCACTGAACTCTGCGGAGTGCAGCGCCCCCTCTTTACGCCTGAAAATGCACCAAAAAGAATGTCAGCACGCTGGGCGCTGTAAGCCAGGGGCGGTAGCCTGCGGTTTTTATCCTTTAAATCGCCAGATAAACCTGACCTGAATATATAGCGAAATTCTTATCTGCCGCCAGCAAAAAATAGACGTGTTCCGGCGGTCATATTTTGCTGAGGAAACTCTGAAAACAGCGGCGTATTAATGTTAAGCCGGATGAAAGCATGGGCCGTTAAACGTGAAGCATTAACGGTTCAGTATCGATTTTTATTTTGACACGGCGGGTTCAACCCCCAATAAATTATGTTTTGAGGTCATATGCAAACTCCCGTTAACGACGTGCTGATTAGCGTCATTGTGCCGGTGTATAACGCCGCAGCTTATCTGGAAAGATGCATCGACAGCCTGCTGCAGCAGGATGAGGTTCGCTTTGAGGCCATTTTTATTAATGACGGCTCCAGCGATGACTCGCTGGCGATCCTGCAGCGTTACGCCGGTTATCCGCAGTTCCACCTTATCAGCCAGGCCAACGCGGGCGTCTCGGCGGCGCGCAATCGGGGCATTCGCGCCTCGCGCGGCCGGCTGCTGTGTTTTTTAGACGCCGATGACTTTCTGCCGCCCCAGGCCTTCTCGACATATGTGCGGCTGATGAGTGATGAAACGGCGATGGTGGTGGGCGAATCACAACACTTCAACCCGGACGGCGCACCGCTGGATTTTCCCGCCAACCGTGAACAGGCGCACGCGCTGTCGGTATCGGCGGCGATTAACGATCTGCTCTATTACCATCCGCGCCACGGTATCTGCGACAAGGTGTTTCGCGGCGATGTCATTCGTCAGCACCGGCTGCGGTTCAACGAAGAGATCGCCAATTTCGAAGACCTGCTGTTTGTCATGAACTACCTGCATCTGCAGCAGGATCGCCAGGTAGTGATGACGCAGCGGGTGGTTTATCACTACGTCAAATCCACGCACTCCGCCACGCGTTCGGCGCTGCGGGAAAAACATTTCTCTTTTGCCCGCTCGTTCAGCGGCATGAAGGCGTTTTTATCGAGCCAGCATTATCGCTGCTATTACCACCTCTATTTAAAAGTCACGGCGTCTTACATCTACAAAGGGCTGCACAGCGACAGCCTGAGCCGCGCCTTCATTGATGAATACATCACGCTCTATCGCCGCAGTTTCCGCAGCTGGTGCTCTGCCGGACCGCTACTTAATCCGTGGAGCCTGTATTTTGCGCTGTTTTTCATTAGCCCGCGCCTGGTTTCACGGCTGCGCCGGCTGGCAGAGAAATAATCGCACCGGAGGCGTTGTGAAAGACAAATTAAAAAACTCCATGTGGATGATTGCCGAAAAGCTGATTGCGGTATTCGGCCTGATCTTTGTCACCTCCTACGTGGCGAAATACGTCGGGCCCACCACCTTCGGCATTATCTCCATCGCCATGCTGGTATTTCAGTTTATTCAGACCATCGCACTGATGGGCAGCGATGTGATTTTGCTGAAACGCATCGCGCAGAATCATCACTCCGGCCTGCGCCTGATGATGGCGACCTTCCTGCTGGTGCTGGTGCTGTATTGCGTGCTGTCGATTGTCGGCATGGCGATTATGGAAGAGGAGTGGAGCGCCGACGCGCTGGTCTTTATCTGCGCGGCAGCCATTGCCTGCCTGTTCTCATCCATTGACCTGGTCAATATTTACAACGAAGCGAGGCTCAACGCGCGTCTCAATGTGATTGCCAACGTCATTGGCCTGGCGATCAGCCTGACGGTGCGCTTTCTGATCTCCTATTACCAGCTCGAACCGGCCTGGCTGGCGATCCCGATTGTGCTCGCCACCTTTATTCCTTTCACCATCAAGTTAACGCTGTTTCTGCTGTATGAGCGGCGTGCACCGCTTCCGGCGCTGCGCCACGTGAAAAAGTATTCGCGTTACATGCTGGTGTCCGGCATGTCGCTGATCTTCTCTGCGATTGCCGTTGCGCTCTATACCCGCGTGAATCAAATCAGCGTCTCTTATTTTCTCGGCGTGAAAGAGGCGGGCATTTTTTCCGTGGCGCTGACGTTGTCGACCGCCTGGGTATTTTTACCCAGTGCGCTGCTGGCGTCGTTTTATCCGGCGTTTTTTGCTGAGCGTAATGACCAGCAGGCGATCGTCAAAGCGCAGAAACTGCATCTGCTGGTAATTGGCGTTTCCGCTGCGGTAATTGTGGCGATCTGGCTGCTGTCGGGCTGGTTTATTCGTGACTTCTACGGTGAGCAATATCTTGATGCGGTCGCGCCGACGTTATTACTCAGCCTCGGTGCGATGTGCGCGGTGCTGAGCAGCGTCATGGATCGCTTCATCATTAAATATAACGGCTATCGCTATCTGGTGAAGAAAACCTTCGCGGTATTAGTGATTTGCGTGCTGTCGTCGCTGCTGCTGGTGCCGCATTTCGGCTTAACCGGTGCCGCCATGAGCGTGGTATTAACCGAGTTTTTATCGTTCTCCCTGCTGAATTACTTTTTCCCGGCACAGCCGGTCATGCGTATTCATCTGATCTTTTTCAACCCCAGGAAACTATGGCAGCTCTTTAGCACTATCAAAACCTCAGACAGTAAAGAGAGTTTATCATGAATGAAAAAACGCTATTTAGTATTATCATTCCCGTCTATGACGCGCAAAACACTATCCGGCGTACGCTGCAAAGCGTATTAAATCAAACCTTCAGTAGCTATGAAATAATTGTTGTCAACGATGGCAGTCGCGATAACAGTGCCAGAATTTTGCAGGAATTTGCTCACTATCCGCAGGTTACGGTGCTTAATCAAATTAACGCAGGCGTCAGTGCGGCACGCAATAGCGGGCTGCAGCAGGCCTGCGGGGAATATGTCCTGTTTCTCGATGCGGATGACTGGGTTGACGATAACTTCCTGATGAGTTTCAAACTCAATCTCAATGCCTGGCCGGCCGAAGCGGTGGACTTAATGGTCGGCAATCTCAACGACAACCGTATCGGCAAAGTCTCGCAGGCGGGATTCTTCAGCCAGCAGGATATTCCTTACGTGCTGGGCGAGCTGGAGATGAGCGACAACATTGGCTATCTGCATAATAAATGTTATCGCCGCCAGATTATTGACGATCTTCATCTGCGCTTCATGGAAGGCGTCTCGATGAGTGAGGACCTGCTGTTTAACCTGAAGTTTTTCAGCTGCGTCAGTAATTTTCTGATCACCCCAGGCGCGGCTTATCACTATGAGGATGTGGCGGGATCGCTGTCGAAACGTAAAGTGCAGTACAGCGAACTGAAAGTGCGTAAACAGTCGCTTACCGATTTGTACGATTCGATTGTGGAAAAGTACGCGTCGGGTAATCTCGACCATTTTTTAAAAGCGATCTCGAAACGCGTGCTGGCACTGGATATGCAGATTGTCACCGCTATGTATCACGCCTCGTTTTCACCTGCCGATATTGCGCAGGAAATTAATCAAATCAAGCGCGGAAAATATTCTAAAGGTATTTTTACGCTGCTGAATAAAAATGAAAAACTGAAGTACATGATTATGAATTTGAATACTATCACAGCGTACTATTTCCTTTATGCCCTCTACAGAATGCGGGCGTTCTGATTTTCAATTCTCCCGGCGTTATCCTCTGGCGACGTGCTGCATTGCCCGAGGCTAGCTGCCGGGGGAGTTTCCTCCTCAACACTCTGCTGCAGGCAACACCCCCGCACTTCATTCTCCCGCTCACGTCCACTTCGCGCTGTGTCTTGCACTCCTGACGCTTCTCAGGTCAAATAGCGCCCCAGGCAATCGATTGCGTGCGTGTTTCGTGCGTTATTGTTGCTTTTATCGCCATCTCGCGCATTTTTACCGCCTTTGTGATGCATGTCTTGCGTTGCGGCAATCCACGCCGGGCAAAAACGGGTAGCATAGGCGCGTTTTGTGAAGCGACCGCACGCTGCAGGCCGCCGCGAATTTTTAGCCGTCGTTCCGGCTGCATTTGAGACAATTTTGGAGAGACAGATGGATAACTCACAAACCGGTACCCTCGGTACGGTGGAGGCGGCAGCAACCGGCTGGCGCAAGAGTGATACGGTGTGGATGCTGGGCCTGTACGGCACCGCAATTGGCGCAGGGGTGCTGTTTCTGCCGATTAACGCCGGCGCGGGTGGGCTGATTCCGTTACTCATCATGGCGATTCTCGCCTTCCCGATGACCTTCTTTGCGCACCGTGCGCTGACGCGCTTTGTGCTCTCCGGTAAAAATCCCGGTGCGGATATCACGGACGTAGTCGAAGAGCATTTCGGTGTCGGCGCCGGTAAGATCATCACGCTGCTCTACTTCTTTGCCATCTACCCGATCCTGCTGATGTACAGCGTGGCGATCACCAATACCGTGGACAGCTTTATTGTGCACCAGCTCGGGCTGGTATCGCCGCCTCGTGCGTTGCTGTCGCTGATTTTGATCGCTGGCATGATGACGGTGGTGCGCTTCGGCGAGCAGATGATTGTCAAAGCGATGAGCGTGCTGGTGTTTCCGTTTGTGGCAGTGCTGATGTTGCTGGCTGCGTATCTGGTGCCGCACTGGCACGGCGCGGCGCTGGAGACCTTATCGTTTGCGCAAAGCGGCAGCGACAGCAGTATCTGGATGACGCTGTGGCTGGCGATTCCGGTGATGGTGTTCTCCTTTAACCATTCGCCGATTATCTCGTCTTTTGCCGTGGCGAAACGCGCCGAGTACGGCGCCGGCGCGGAGAAGAAGTGTTCACGCATTCTCGCCAGCGCCCATCTGATGATGGTAGTGACCGTAATGTTCTTTGTGTTCAGCTGCGTGCTGAGCCTGTCGCCCGCCGATTTACAGGCAGCAAAGGCGCAGAACATCACCATTCTGTCCTATCTGGCGAACCACTTTAACGTGCCGATGATTGCCTGGATGGGGCCGATTGTCGCCATCGTGGCGATCACCAAATCGTTCCTCGGCCACTATCTGGGCGCGCGTGAAGGCTTCAACGGCATGGTGGCGAAGTCGCTGCGCAGCCGCGGCAAAACCATCACGCCGCAGAAAATGAATCGCCTGACCACGCTGTTTATGCTGCTGACCACCTGGCTGGTTGCCACTTTGAACCCGAGCATTCTCGGCATGATTGAGACGCTGGGCGGGCCGGTGATCGCGATGATTCTGTTCCTGATGCCGATGTACGCTATTCATAAAGTCCCGGCGATGCGCCAGTACAGCGGCAAAATCAGTAATCTGTTTGTGGTGCTGGTGGGGATTCTGGCGATTTCATCCATCGCTTATTCGCTGATGAATTAACAGCAGGACGCGGTGCGCCGGACCCGATGCGCACCGCCATGACGACGCCAGCGACACTAAACGGCCCCGTCTGACGCATGCAGAACGGGGCTGTCTGTTTTAAACCGCAGCGGTTTTAAACACGCTCATCGACTGCGCCAGACGATCGGCCTGCTCCTGCAGCGCCTGAGACGCAGCGGACGCTTCCTGTACCAGCGCGGCGTTCTGCTGCGTCACCGCTTCCATCTGCGTAATGGCCTGATTGATTTCACTGATGCCGCTGCTCTGTTCGCTGCTGGCGATGGTGATTTCGCTCATGATCTCCGCCACGCTGCTTACGCTATTGACCACCTCACCAATGGTTGAACCGGCGTGCGTCACCAGACGGCTGCCTTCATCCACCTTCGCCACTGAGTCTTCAATCAGCACTTTGATCTCTTTCGCCGCGGAGGCAGAACGCTGCGCCAGGTTACGCACTTCAGTGGCGACGACGGCAAATCCGCGACCCTGTTCACCGGCGCGCGCCGCTTCGACCGCCGCGTTGAGCGACAGGATGTTGGTCTGGAAGGCGATAGAGTCAATCACGCTGATGATATCGACAATCTTCTTCGAGGAGAGGGCAATCGCCTCCATCTTCACAATCACCTGCTCCATCACTTCACCGCCTTCTTTGGCGACGCCGGAGGTTTTCGCCACCAGCGAGTTGGCTTCGCGCGCATTGTCGGCGTTGTGCTTCACGGTAGCGGTCATCTGCTCCATCGCGGACGCCGTCTCTTCCAGCGAGCTGGCCTGCTGTTCAGTGCGCGAAGAGAGATCGATGTTGCCGCTGGAGATCTGGCTGGACGCCACGGCGATGGTGTCGGATCCGGCGCGTACGTCGGAAACAATGGTCAGCAGGTTATCGTTCATCGCCTGCAGAGCCTGCATCAGCGCGCCCGTTTCATCTTTGCTGCGTATTTCAATGCGCGAGCTGAGATCGCCGGCAGCCACTTTGCTGGCGATGGTCACCGCTTCATTCAGTGGATGCACAATCGAACGGGTCAGCAGCCAGCCCATCACCACGGCTGCGAGAATGGCGAGCGCGGAGAACACCAGCGTAACTTCAATCGCCGTGGTGCCATCGTCGATAATGCCGGCGCCTTCCTGCTGGAGCTGCGAGGACTGGGAATCCGCAAACGCCACCGCCAGGTCGAGGTAGGCATTCTGCACGGCGGTAATTTTTTTCAGCACGTAGTAGCTGGCGTCATCGGCTTTACCGGCCCGCACCAGATCCAGCACTTCATTTTTCTGCTGTTCAAACTGCTGACTGGCAGCCAGCAGGCTGGCAATTTTCTTCTTGCCCACGGCGGTAATCTGAATCGCTTCGATCTTCTTCATCGCCGCGTTGGTACGGGCGGTGGCGTCTGCCAGCTGCTGAAAGCGCTGCACGTTGAACTGCGGTCGGGTGGTATCGATGACGATGCCGCGCAGGTATTTGATCTGATCGTTGACGCCATCGCGCACGTCAAAGCCGAGCCGCACTTTTACATAGCGATCTTCCACAATCGAGGTAATGCCGCTCTTGATGTTGTTGATCTTCATGATTGAGGTAATACCAATCACCACCAGTAGTGCCACCACTAAACCAAAGGCGATGCCCAGGCGGACGCCGACCTTCATATTCTTTAAGCTCAACATTGGATCTCCCCGCAATGCCAGAATGCTGTTGTGTTAAAACGGAAACGCAGACGATGGGCCTGCAATATGTCGATGATGTGTAAAGGAAAGATTTTTTGCCATTGCGACGAGACGGGTCTGGCGCCACCAGCGCAGGCGCTAAAGTTATCGGTTGCTAATGTTTTAACTTTAATTTTTTAGGGATTTGTCACAAAACGGTTAAGAGGGCTTAAGGTTGATTAATCACTGGTCGTAATTAGCTGGCGTCACGGCCTATGCCGGTGCGCAAAATTGCGCACCCGACAAAAACGCGCAGAGACTGCAGGCTCACCTTTCATGGTGACCTGAGACGCGCAATTGAAAGGCATCGCGCAATAAATTGCGCCGCTACTCCCCGTGCGGTTATCAGCGGCATCACATGGAAGGAATATCTGCATTATCCTGTCGCACAAACCGTAGCGGCGCGATTCATCGCGCATTTCATTTCCCGCACCGTGGCGGAATGCGCAATAAATTGCGCCGCTACCACCCGTGCGGTTATCAGCGGCATCGCATGGAAGGAATATCAGTTACCCGTGCGCTTATCAGCGGCATTACATGGAAAGGATATCTGCACGATACGTTGCGCCATCATGATTCATTGCGAATGCGATATCTGCATTATCCCGTCGCACAAACCGTAGCGGCGCGATTCATCGCGCATGTCATTTCCCGCACCATGGCGGAATGCGCAATAAATTGCGCCGCTACTACCCGTGCGGTTATCAGCGGCATCACATGGAAGGAATATCAGTCAACCGTGCGGTTATCAGCGGCATCACATGGCAGGAATATCAGTCAACCGTGCGGTTATCAGCGGCATCACATGAAAGGAATATCTGCACGATACGTTGGGCCATCATGATTCATTGCGAATGCGATATCCGCATTATCCCGTCGCACAAACCGTAGCTGCGCGATTCATCGCGCATGTCAATTCCCGCACCGTGGCGGAATGCGCAATAAACTGCCCCTGCAAAAAACACGCAGAGGCCCTGTAGGGTCACCATTCATGGTGACCTCAGACGATTAATAGATCAGTAAGACAGGATAAATACGCCGTTACGCTAATGCAGCGAATGACAGGCGAGCGGGCACAAAAAAGGCGCGAACATCGCGCCTGAAGGGATAATCGGGGTAAGCGCTTAGCGCTTCTTCTCCAGCACGCGATAAATCACGCTGGAAAGCTCGTTGATTTCAAACTTAGCGACGTAACCGTCAGCGCCCACTTTGCGCACGTGATCTTCGTTGGCGCTGCCGGACAGCGAAGAGTGAATCACCACCGGAATCTGCCGCAGCGCGTCGTCGCGCTTGATGTTGCGCGTCAGGGTAAAGCCGTCCATCTCCGGCATTTCGAGGTCGGTCAGCACCAGCGCGATTTTGTCGTGAATCGACTCGCCGTTAGCCTGTGCTTCTTTCTGCATCTCGCTGATTTTTATCCACGCTTCAAGCCCGGTATTGTGCATGATGGCCGGAATGCCCATGCTTTTCAGCCCCTGTTCCAGCAGCTGACGCGCCACTTTGGAGTCTTCAGCAACAATCGCTACCTGGCCGGGTTTAAGGTTGAAATTCTTCGCCGTCTCTTCGCTCGGCTCAACACCACGCACCGACGGAATGATGTCATACAGAATCTGCTCGACGTCGAGCACCAATGCCAGATTGTTGCTCTGACCGTCGGTGTCCAGACAGGCGATGCTGGTGATGTTACGGCTGCCGATGCCCGCTTCCGCCGTGTGCACCTGATTCCAGTCGAGACGCACAATGTTCTCCACCGATTCCACAGCAAATGCCTGGGTGCTGCGCGCGTATTCGGTCACCAGCAGCAGGTTGAGGCCGGTTTCCGGTTTGCAGCCAGTTACTGCCGGCAGGTCGATCACCGGAATAAACTGGCCGCGAATACTGGCCATGCCGAGCAGCGGTGAATTCATGCCGGCGGCGCGGGTAATCGTCGGCATCGGCACAATTTCACGCAGTTTAAATACGTTGATGCCGTACAGCTCAGACTTGCCTTTCAGCCGATCGGAACCCAGCCGGAACAGCAGCAGTTCGAACTTGTTAGAAAGCGCAAGGTTAGCGCGTTCATCGATCTCTTTCTGAAAATTATCCATTGTGGCCTCGGGGCAGAATCTGGGCGGAGTAAAGGGCAGGGCAATAGCGCCATGATTAACTTATCGGCAGCGGGGGAAAAAAATGAAGGGAAGGGCGATGAAAATTTAGCGTAAGGGCGATAGCCCTCACGCTCACGACAGTTACTTCAGCAGAATCGCGCGCACGCTTTTGCCTTTGATCTTGCCCTCTTTCAACTTGATCAGCGCTTTTTTCGCCTGCGCGGCGTCGATGGCGACATACGCATGGGTCGGGGTGAGATCGATTTTACCGATCTGATCGCCGCTGAAACCGGCTTCACCGGTCAGGGCACCCAGAATATCGCCGGGACGCATCTTGGCTTTGCGCCCACCGTCAATGCACAGCGTCATCATCGCCGCCGGCAGCGGCTGTGCGCCTTTGCCTTTCAGCGTGCTGGCCGGCTGCCAGTTGAGCTTCTGCTGCAGGTAATCTTCCAGCGCATGGGCGCGCACCATTTCGTCGGCCGCCACAAAGCTGACCGCCAGCCCCTGTTCGCCGGCGCGGCCGGTACGGCCAATGCGGTGAATGTGCACTTCCGGATCCCACGCCAGCTGGAAGTTAACCACCAGCGCCAGCGATTTAATGTCGAGGCCGCGCGCGGCGACGTCGGTGGCGATCAGCACGCGGATGCTGCCGTTGGCAAAGCGAATCAGCACGCGTTCGCGATCGCGCTGTTCCAGATCGCCGTGCAGCGCCAGCGCGCTGATCTGGCGATCGTTGAGCGCGGCCGCAATCTCATCGCATTCCCGTTTGGTGTTACAGAACACCACGCAGGAAGCCGGTTGCTGCTGGCTGAGCAGGGCGCTGAGCAGGTTGATACGCTCGCTGGCGCTGGCTTCAATAAACTGCTGCTCAATCGCCGGCAGTTCCGACTGCGCTTCGGTCGCTACTGCCAGCGCATCGCGCTGAAAGCGCTGACTCAGGCTGGCAATGGTATCGGGCCAGGTGGCCGAGAACAGCAGCGTCTGACGCGAATCCGGCGTAAAGCCAATGATGGCTTCCATGTCGTCGCGGAAACCCATCTCCAGCATGCGATCGGCTTCGTCCAGTACCAGGCTCTGCAACTGACTTAAATCGAGATTGTCACGCTTGAGGTGATCGAGGATGCGCCCCGGCGTGCCGACCACAATATGTGGCGCGTGCACCAGCGAGTCGCGCTGCGCGCTCATTGGCTGGCCGCCGCACAGCGTCAGGATCTTGATATTGCGGGTGAAGCGCGCCAGCTGACGCAGCACGTTGCTGACCTGGTCGGCCAGTTCACGCGTCGGGCACAGCACCAGCGCCTGGGTATGAAAACGCCCGCTGTCGATGCGGTTCAGCACGCCAATACCGAAGGCGGCGGTTTTGCCGCTGCCGGTTTGCGCCTGCGCCCGCACATCGCGTCCGCTAAGGATGGCCGGCAGGGAAGCGGCCTGAATCGGCGTCATGGCGTCGAAGCCCATCTCGCGCAGGTTGTCGAACTGGCTGGCAGGCAGTTGCGTCAGGGTAGAAAAAGCAGTCACAGGAGCATCTCAGGTAGTAGCAGGAATAGCGGCGGCCAGTCTGGCAGAAAGGCGGGCTATCGGCAACGGCAATTGCGGCAATAATCACGCGATGAAATTAGTCAGCCGTTGCGCTTTGTCAGGTCAATGATGAGGTGCAACTATCGCAAAGTTTTAATGAATGTTCCGAATTTCACACCAGGCAGCACGAACGGTAAAAACGCTTTTTCGAGGGAAAAAATGATATTAGCGGCAGGTAAGCGGCAATATCGCCGCATGTTACGGCTATTTTCAGTAAGATTTCGCTTATATGTTACCTGTTACGCGGAAAATCTGAGTAAAAATCCTAACCGCTTTGCTTTATATTTAGCGCGCCATTTGGCAATTAATAATTACTTCAGAGGTCACCTCATTGAGTCACTATGTCCAGGGACAAAACGAAGACGTTCTGAAAATCGTCGGCCGCGCCGTGCTAACGCTGCATCTGCATGGAGAGACGTTATCCTCCGATAAAGTCAGCTCCATGATTGCCTGTTATGCGGAAGAAGAGCCTGTTAATGACGATGAGCACCAGCGCCTGTATGCGCTGGCGATTCAGATGTTGTCTTAAATCCAGCATTATCATCGGGCTTGCCGCGCCGGTGTCACCTTCCAAAGCCTCCTGCGGGAGGCTTTTTTGTGGCCGGGCCTGGCCTGCTGGTGCTGGCTGCGATGCGCCTTCAGGCGCTGAATACCGGCGTGCCGCGCTGGAACGTAGCGCGCACCGGCGCAATGCGCGCCACGGCTTCCGCCGAGCAGCAGGCGTCGACCAGCATCATACTGGCTTCATCCTGCAGCTGCGGCCACTGGCGCTCACCGCTATTGGCGAGCGGCAGAATGCCGCCGGTGGCGATATGCAGCGCGCGGCTCAGGCCAAACTCATCCGATCCGCGATACAGCTGGGCATACAGATTGGCTTTCTCCAGCATGCTGCCGGTACCGAACGGCGACCAGTGATCGATCACGCTGTCGGTGCCGGTCATCACCGTCACGCCCGCTGCCTGCAACTGCGGCAATGGCATCGTCAGCTTGCCAATCGGAATCGTTGACGCCACGCTCATCTGCTGTTCGGCCATGCCGGCGATAATCTCATCCAGCGCCTTACCTTCCAGCGTGGCGAGCGCGAAACCGTGGCTCAGTGTCACTTTGCCTTTCAGCTGCGGATTACGGGCGATGGTGGCGATCATGTACTGAATGGCTGCCACGCCGGCGGCGCTGGTCTCATGCAGATGAATGTCCACGCCGCGATCGTAGTCGAGCGCGATGCGGAACATCGCATCAAGCGAAGCCTGCATGGCACCATCCACGTTGGTGGGATCCAGCCCACCGACATACTGCACGCCGAGCTGCATCGCCTCACGCATCAGACCATCGACCTGCGAATGCAGCAAACCATGCTGCGGAAAGGCGACGATCTCACAGCGAAACGCCGGATGGTTGGCCAGCGCCATTTGCAGATGTTCGAGACTTTTCAGGCCACTGACTGGATCGATGTTGCAGTGGCTGCGCGCTTCGGTGCTGCCTTTGCTTTGCAGCAGGCCAATCAGCGCTTCGGCGCGCGCCTGCGAGGTTGGCAGCAGCTGGGGAATCAGCACCTGCTCGCGCGCAATCATATCCATGATGGTCTTGCCCTGCCGCGGACGCGGTGCCTGCCACGGTCCGCCGTAGAAAGTTTTATCCAGATGGATATGCATGTCCCGCGTGCGCGGTAACAGCAGCGCACCGCCGGCATCCCACTGCGGCAGGGCAGGCTGGCGCGCCTGGCCAGCGGCGCTAATGGCGCTGAACTTGCCTTCTTTAATGGTGATGTCGTACAGCGCGGTGCGGGTGGCGACTATCTCCGCGCCGTCGCGCTCAAATCCCTCTTCGAGGCGCACATTCAGCAGCTGATAGTGCGCCACGGCAGGCGGCGGTGTGGACGAGACCGGCGGTGTGTCGGGGCGGGCGGCGCTGCTCATGCCAGCCATCATCAGGCTGCCTGCGGCAGTAAGGCGCACGCCGTGGCTGAGGAAATCACGTCGGCTGGAAGCGGTCAGAGGCATCGGAAACTCCAGGCAAAAGGAAAAAACCTAATCTGGCAAAACCGACGCCGCCGCGCTGCGATATTTCCCACTGCCTGGCAGTGGAAAAATCACTGCCACTGTAGCTGGCAGAATTGCACCAGCGCAGCGGCCAGTGCCTGCTGCAGCGCATCCTGCGGCTTACGGCAGAACAGCGCCAGCTCGAAATGGCTGATTACTGGTAAACCCTCAGCGCTGCCCAGCACGCGGTGACCGGGCAGGCGGCAGCTGGCGGGCAGCAGCGTCAGGCCGAGACCGGCGGCGCTGGCGCTGGCGAGGGCCACCAGGCTGGCGCTGCTGTAGCTGATGCGCCAGCTACGGCCGAGCGCATCCAGCGTCTGACACATCTCTTCGCGATACAGCCCCTGCTGCGGAAATACCACCAGCGGCAGCGGCGTCTGGTCAAAGCAGGGATGTTCGGCACTGTCCAGCCACAGCAGCGGCTCGGGCCGGGCGGCCAGCGGGCGATCGCCGCCCGGCTGCTTGATCAGCATCAGATCCAGCTCTTCACGCTGCCATGCGCGATGCAAATCGACGTACATGCCGCTCATCACGTCAAGACGCAGCTGCGGATGCTGTCGGCTGAATCCGGCCAGCAGGCTGGCGGTCGGGGCGGCAAAATCCTCCGGCACACCAATGCGCACAATGCCGTCGCGCCACTTATCGCTCAGCACATCGTGCGCTTCGCCGTTAAGGGCGATGATGCGCCGCGCGTAGCCGAGCAATTTTTCTCCCTCTTCGGTCAGCGCCACCTGATGTGAGGTGCGCTGTAACAGCGCTTTACCCACCATCTCTTCCAGTCGCCGTACCTGCTGACTGACCGTCGACTGCGACAGGTGCACACGCTCGGCGGCGCGGGTAAAGCTGGCGGTCTCGCACACCGCCACAAAGCTCAATAGCTGCTGCGGCGTAAACATTGGCTGACGATTCATTTATCCACTGCCCATCATGGTGTTATTTCATTTCCAAATAGTACTGTCTGCTGCGATGCTGACAACCTTTTCACTGCAGGATGGGTTATGAACCGACATGCCAATACGTTAACGCTGGCTGCGCTGGTGCTGGCCGGGCTGAACATGCGCCCGCTGCTGACCTCGGTCAGTCCACTGCTGGGCCAGCTGCGCCACAGCCTGCATTTGTCAGGGCTGGCCGCCTCGCTGCTGCCGGCGGTGCCGATGGTGATGATGGGCGCGGTAGCGCTGTTCAGCGCCAGGCTGATGCAGCGCGTGGCCTTAAAGCCCTTGCTGCTGGCCGGGCTGACGCTATTGCTGCTGGCGCTGGCAGCGCGCGGCGTGATCGACAGTGGCAGCGGGCTGGTGCTCAGCGCGCTGTTCGCCGGCATCGGCGTCGGCGTGGTGCAGATGGCGATGCCGGGACTGATTCGACAGCGTTTTAGCCGGCGCAGCGCGGCGGTCACCGGGCTGTGGGCGGGCGCGCTGATGGGCGGCGGCGGACTGGGCGCGGCGCTGTCGCCGTGGCTCAGCGCGCAGCTTGGCGTACCGCTGGCGCTCAGCGGCTGGGCGCTGCCGGTGCTGCTGGCTATCCTGCTGTGGCTACTGGTGCGCGTGCCTGCCGCGCCGGATGCCGCACAGGTAACGCTGCCGCCGCTGTGGCGTAAGCCGCGCGCCTGGTCGCTGGCGCTGAGCTTTGGCCTGGTCAACGGCGGCTATGCCACCTGCGTTGCCTGGCTGCCGGATGCGTATCACCGGCTGGGCTGGTCGGCGCAGGCCGGCGGCTCGCTGCTGGGCGTGATGATTCTGAGCCAGGTTGCCGGCGCGCTGCTGATGCCGCTGCTGGCGCGCGGTGCCGATCGCCGTCCGCAGCTGATTGTCAGTCTGCTGTGTCAGCTGGCCGGGATGAGCGGGTTTCTTTTTGCGCCACTGCTGGCGCCGTGGCTGTGGGCCGCTATCGCCGGCTTCGGTCTCGGTGCCGCGTTCCCGCTGGCGATGGTGCTGGCGCTCGATCATCTGCCGCAGCCGCAGGCAGGCGCGCGGCTGGTGGCCTTCATGCAGGGCGCAGGATTCATCATCGCCGGCTGCATGCCGTTTATTGCTGGTCAGTTGCAGGTGCTCACCCACAGCTTTGCCAGCGTCTGGCTGATGCAGGGCATCGTGACGCTGGGGTTGATCGGACTCAATCTGCGTTTTCATCCGCGCAGCTATGCGCGCGCCTTTGGTGCGGCAGCGCGCTGATTGGTCCTACCAATGTTATATAAATGTAGCCACATGGTCACATAACACGAAAAATCACGCCTGCCGCGTTGCTTTGGGTTAACAATGCATTAACTATCTGGAGCCAGAAAGCCCGTCAGCCGCAATGTGGTCCTACCAATTGTGGTGCGGAACCGGGCAACAATCTGCGGCGCACGCCTGCTTTTGCCGATGCGCCGCATCCCTCTGGTGACCTCTGGAGAAACGGCATGCAGGTGTGGCAACAAAACTACGATCCGCTCAACAATTTGTGGCTATCCAGCCTGGTGGCGGTGATCCCGATTGTTTTTTTCTTCTTCGCGCTGATTAAGCTCAAGCTGAAGGGCTATCAGGCCGGTACGATCACCGTGGTGCTGGCGCTGCTGGTGGCGCTGCTGCTGTACGGCATGCCGGTGCCCCAGGCGCTGGCGTCGGTGGCGTATGGTTTTTTATACGGCCTGTGGCCGATTGCCTGGATCATCGTGGCGGCGGTGTTTGTCTACAAGATCTCGGTGAAAACCGGCCAGTTCGATATCATTCGCGCCTCGATTCTCTCCATCACGCCAGACCAGCGTTTGCAGATGCTGATCGTCGGCTTCTCGTTTGGCGCGTTTTTAGAGGGCGCGGCAGGCTTTGGGGCACCGGTGGCGATCACCGCCGCACTGCTGGTCGGGCTGGGCTTTAATCCGCTCTATGCCGCCGGCCTGTGCCTGATCGTCAATACCGCGCCGGTGGCATTCGGCGCGATGGGGATTCCGATCATCGTCGCCGGTCAGGTCACCGGGCTGGACAGCTTCCAGATTGGCCAGATGGCGGGACGCCAGCTGCCGTTTCTCACCCTCATCGTGCTGTTCTGGATCATGGCGATCATGGATGGCTGGCGCGGCATCAAAGAGACCTGGCCGGCGGTGATGGTGGCCGGCGGCTCGTTTGCCATCGCCCAGTACCTCAGCTCTAACTTCCTTGGCCCGGAGCTGCCGGACATCATTTCGTCGCTGGCTTCGCTGATCTGCCTGACGCTGTTTCTGCGCCGCTGGCAGCCGGTGCGCATCTTCCGCTTTAAAGAGCCCGCGCCAGAGGCTGCGCCCTCAGGGACGCAACGCTACACGCTGGGGCAGATTGTGCGTGCCTGGATGCCGTTCCTGTTCCTTACCGCGACCGTAACGCTGTGGAGTATTCCGCCGTTTAAAGCGCTGTTCGCTAAAGGCGGCGCGCTGTATGACTGGGTGTTTAGCGTGCCAGTGCCGCTGCTGCACGAGCTGGTGGCACGCATGCCGCCGGTAGTGAGCGCAGCAACGCCGTATGCGGCGCTGTTCAAATTTGACGTGGTCTCCGCCACCGGCACTGCGATTCTGCTGGCGGCGGTGATTTCGGTGATTTTCCTGCGTATGAAGCCGGCGGCGGCGCTGCGCACCTTTGGCGAAACCCTGAAGGAACTGGCGCTGCCGATCTATTCCATCGGCATGGTGCTGGCCTTTGCGTTCATCTCAAACTACTCCGGGCTGTCGGCCACGCTGGCCCTGGCGCTGGCGCACACCGGCCAGGCCTTCACCTTCTTCTCGCCGTTCCTCGGCTGGCTGGGCGTCTTTCTGACCGGCTCCGATACCTCTTCCAACGCGCTGTTCGCCGCGCTGCAGGCGACCACCGCACAGCAGATTGGAGTGTCGGATGTGCTGCTGGTGGCCGCCAATACCACCGGTGGCGTCACCGGTAAAATGATTTCGCCGCAGTCGATCGCCATCGCCTGCGCCGCCGTGGGGCTGGTGGGGCGCGAGTCCGATCTGTTCCGGTTTACCGTTAAACACAGCCTGATTTTTACCTGTATGGTCGGCGTGATCACCACGCTGCAGGCGTATGTCTTTACCTGGATGATTCCATGACTGAACCCACACCGCGGCTGGCGGATACGCTGCGCGCGCGTCTTGGCGCCTGGATTGAAGAGCATCAGCTGAAACCCGGCATGCGTTTACCTTCGGAGCGTGCGCTGGCCGCCCGCTTCGGCGTGTCGCGCTCGTCGGTGCGTGAGGCCATCCAGCAGCTGATCAGCAGTGGCGTGCTGATCAGTAAACGCGGCGGCGGTACCTGGCTGTGCGAGCCGCAGGAGCCGTGGTCAGAACAGCGCATCGTCGAGCCGATTCGTCAGTTGCTGGCCGCCGATCCTGACTACCGCTGGGATATTCTTGAGGCGCGCCACGCGATTGAGGCCAGCACCGCCTGGCACGCCGCGCAGCGCGCCACCGAGGCGGATAAAGAGCGGCTGCGCTATGCCTTTGACGCGCTGATACAAATGAACGACTGCGACGATCCCGAACTGGCCGCGCAGGCGGATCTGCGCTTCCACCTCGCCATTGCCGAAGCCTCGCATAATCTGGTGCTGCTGCAGACCATGCGCGGATTTTTCGATCTGTTGCAATCCTCCGTGCTGCACAGCCGCCAGCGTATGTACACCCAGCCGGTGATTTTCAACCAGCTCAACGCCCAGCATCAGGCGATGTTCGATGCGGTGATGGCGGGCGACGCCGACGCGGCGCGCCAGGCGGCGATGGATCACCTCGGCTTTGTTCACACCACCATGAAAACGCTGCATGAAGACGAAGCGCGCCAGGCCCGCATCACGCGGCTACCGGGCGCCACGCAGGTTACCCGTAAGGAAGACAACTGATGATTATTTCTGCTGCCAGTGACTATCGCGCCGCGGCGCAACGTATCCTGCCGCCATTCCTGTTTCACTATCTGGACGGCGGGGCCTACGCAGAACATACCCTGAAGCGCAACGTGGCCGATCTCTCTGACGTGGCGCTGCGTCAGCGCGTGCTGAAAAACATGGCTGAGCTGAGCCTGGAAACGCGGCTGTTCAATGAAACGCTGTCGATGCCGGTGGCGCTGGCGCCGGTCGGCCTGTGCGGCATGTACGCGCGACGCGGTGAAGTGCAGGCGGCGCGCGCAGCAGCGAATCGCGGTATTCCATTTACCCTGTCGACGGTGTCGCTGTGCCCGATAGAAGAGGTGGCACCGGCGATTAACCGTCCGATGTGGTTTCAGCTGTATGTGCTGCGCGATCGCGGCTTTATGCGCAACGCGCTGGAGCGGGCCAAAGCGGCAGGCTGCTCGACGCTGGTGTTCACCGTCGATATGCCGACGCCGGGCGCGCGCTACCGCGATGCGCACTCCGGCATGAGCGGCCCGCATGCCTCGCTGCGCCGTTACTGGCAGGCGGTCACCCATCCGCAGTGGGCATGGGACGTCGGGCTGCACGGGCGTCCGCACGATCTCGGCAATATCTCAACGTACCTCGGTAATCCTACCGGACTGGAAGATTATATCGGCTGGCTGGCCAACAATTTCGACCCGTCGATCTCGTGGCAGGATCTGGAGTGGATTCGCGAATTCTGGGAAGGGCCGATGGTGATCAAAGGCATTCTCGACCCGGAAGATGCGCGCGATGCGGTGCGATTTGGCGCCGATGGCATCGTAGTCTCCAACCACGGCGGACGTCAGCTGGATGGCGTGCTGTCGTCGGCGCGCGCGCTGCCGGCCATCGCCGACGCGGTAAAGGGCGACATCACCATTCTGGCCGACAGCGGTATTCGTAACGGGCTGGATGTGGTGCGCATGATCGCGCTGGGGGCTGACAGCGTGCTGCTGGGACGCGCGTTCATCTATGCGCTGGCGACGCACGGCCAGCGCGGCGTGGAGAATCTGCTGAGTCTGGTTGAGAAAGAGATGAGGGTGGCGATGATGCTGACCGGCGCGAAAACCATTGCGGACATCACCCAGGATTCGCTGGTGCAGGCGAATGCGCTGCTGAGCGAAGCCGGACTCAGCCCGGCGCGCCCGCACGCGGTGCGCTAAGCCAGGCAAAGCGCCGGCTCTTGTCTATACTGAATAGCTGTCTGACTAACAGGAGGAATGACATGACCATTCATAAGAAAGGATCGGCCCATTGGGAAGGCGACATCAAAGGCAAAGGTACGGTTAGCACTGAAAGCGGCGTGCTCAGCAACCAGCCATACGGTTTTAATACCCGTTTTGAAGGCGAGAAGGGCACCAATCCGGAAGAGCTGATTGGCGCGGCACACGCCGCCTGCTTCTCCATGGCGCTGTCGCTGATGCTGGGCCAGGCCGGTCATCCACCGAAAAGCATCGACACCACCGCCGATGTTTCACTGGACAAAAAGGGCGACGGCTTCGCCATCACCAAAATTGCCCTCAACAGCACCATTGCGCTGCCGGGCATCGATGATGCCAAATTTGATGAAATCATTCAGAAAGCCAAAGCCGGCTGCCCGGTGTCTCAGGTGCTGAATGCCGAAATCACCCTCGACTATACGCTGAATAATTAATCGCCCTCACGGGTGACCAGCGGTAGACTATGCGATGCGCCTGCGGGCGCATCGTTGCTTTCTGCTGTCTGGAGGAAACGTGGCAAAAAAACTGGCTGCGACAAAACACTGGAAGATGATTGTGGTGTTGCTGTGCATCTGCGGCGCGCTGATGCTGATTCGCTGGGCGGCGATGATATGGGGCTAAAGGATTGGGTATGCCGCCACAAGCTCGGGGTGCTGGTGATGATTATTCTGGTGCTGGAACTGGTGCACTACCTGCTGACAGCCTCGTGGCTGCCGTGGCAGTTCTGACGCCTCAGGCATATTCGCCGTCATGCTCATGCTGGCGCAGATTGCGCACGCTGCTGCGCGCAATGCGGTAGGCCTTGCGCGGATCGCCCGCGACAAATTCAAAGGTGGGCGAATAGTAAAACGGCAGCCAGCCGCCGAAGCCGCTCTCCCACTCCCAGCGCACCGGACAGGGCCAGAGAATGCCGTCATACAAAATGTAATAAACCCAGCGTCCGTTGGGACGACGGGGGCGAGTTTTTTTCATGGGATTCACAACTGTAATAGTGTAAAGCAGCTTATATTTTGAACGCTGCGGGCCCAGGTTGCAATGCCGTCTGGCTGTTTTTTATGCAATTGATGACGCACTGGCACCGAATTAACGGTGCACTTCCCCACAAAGCAGCACCACGTTCGGCCGGACTTTATGGATGCGATCGGCCATCTGTTCGCAGGCCACTTTCGTGGGGTAAATCCGCTCCGACACCGGCAGGGCATCACAGGCATCGTGGCCGCAGGCGCTCACTAACAAGACAAAACCAATCAACATAACCGCCTCCTTCTGCACCATTCCCGTGGTACGGAATGCGTGGCTGTGTGTTCCTTTTTTTGATCCAGTATAGCTAAACGCCTCAGGCGTCAATGAACAGCCTGAGCGGCTTTTTTGTCCGAACAGAATGATGATAACCAGCGCCGCGCCCATTAGCAGCACAATCTGGGCTAAACTGTGCGGCACTGACAACAATAAGGAGTGATATCTGATGTCTCATGAAATTGCCCATCCGGCCAGCAGCCCAAAACAGGCCGCCCTGCAACTGGTCATCGAACTGGTGCGCGCCGGTAAACTGAGCCCGCTGCACGGCGATGCCTCCAATATGATCTCCATCTACGAACAGTTCAAGGCACACTTCGAAGCCGACAAGCAAAAAGATTCCGCCATCTCCTGACGTTCTGCCCCGGTGGCGCGCTGTGTCTGGCCGCGCCACCGTTCCCCGACTTTCACATAATCTCTTCCGTTTATTATTGCATCCCGATTAAATTTGCAGCGCGCTTTTTGATATTTCTCACAGATCCGTAACGCAAATCTGAAACCGGTTGCAGAAAATCTTTAGCGCGGGTATTCGTTAATTAAACCCCACACTGAGGATTGAATGATGCCAAAGATTCTACTCTGCTGCGCCGCCGGGATGTCCACCAGCATGGTGGTGCAGAAAATGGAGAAGGCCGCCAAAGAGAAGGGCGTCGAGGTTGAGATAAAAGCCGTTGGCATTGAAGAGTTTAACGATCAGATCGCGAACTTTGACTGTTGCCTGCTCGGGCCGCAGATTAAATACAAACTGGCGGACTTCCAGCCGCTGGCGCAGCAGCTAAATAAGCCTATCACTGTGATTAATAGCATGGATTACGGCATGATGAATGGCGCGAAAATATTAGATGATTCGCTAAAGCTGATTCACGCCTGACGATTGTTCCGAAAATAAAATAATTGTTTACGCCTGTGCGCCAATGCACAGGCTTATTCTGTTGTTGCCTGATGCAAGGAGCTCGCCGATGAGCAGCATAAGCGAATCGTTATTTGGTGTGATTGAAAACCGCATCAGCCCGCTGGCCGGACGCCTCTCCAGCCAGCGCCATGTGATCGCCATCCGCGATGGATTTATCGCCTCGATGCCGTTTCTGATTGTGGGCTCATTTATGCTGCTGTTTGCCCATCCGCCGTTCTCAGCTGACAGCTCATGGGCGTTTGCCCAGTGGTGGCTCGGTATGGTGCGCGCGCATGAAGCGCAAATCATGATGCCGTATAACATGACCATGGGCATCATGGCGCTGTATATCGCCAGCGCCATCGCCTATAACCTGGCGAACAGCTACAAAATGAACGGCTTTATGGCGGCCAGCCTGGCGCTGATGGCGTTTCTGGTGGTGGCCGCCCCCCAGAGCAACGGCACGCTGCCGGTTGGCTCACTCGGCGGCGAGGGCATTTTCACCGCGATTCTGGTGGCGCTGTTCGCCACTGAGCTGATGCACTTCCTGCAAAAGCACAACATCGGCTTTAAGCTGCCGGAGCAGGTGCCGCCCAAAATTCGTCAGTCGTTCGATCTGCTGATCCCGATCATCGCCATCTTCATCACGCTGTTTCCGCTCAGCCTGTGGGTGCAGGCGCAGTTTGGCCTGCTGCTGCCGCAGGCGATCATGGCGCTGTTCGCACCGATTATCTCCGCCTCGGATTCGTTACCGGCGGTGCTGGTGGCGGTGCTGCTGTGCCACATGCTGTGGTTCGCTGGCATTCACGGTGCGGTGATTGTCGGCGGCATTCTGCAGGCGTTCTGGCTGACTAACCTTGGCCTCAACCAGCAGGCGCTCAACGCCGGTGAGCCGATCACGCACGTGTTTATCGAGCCGTTCTGGCAGTTTTTCATCGTTATTGGCGGCTCCGGTTCCACCATGGGACTGGTGCTGCTCTACCTGCGCAGCCGCTCGGCGCATCTGCGCTCGATTGGCAAGCTGAGCATTGTGCCCAGCATGTTCAACATCAACGAGCCGGTCATCTTCGGTTCGCCGGTGGTGATGAATCCGATTCTGTTCATTCCGTTTATCTGCGCGCCGTTAGTCAACGCCACGCTCGCCTGGACAGCCACCAAAACCCACCTGATTAACCACGTGGTGTCGCTGGCCCCCTGGACCACGCCGGCACCGATCGGGGCGGCCTGGTCGACCGGCTGGGACTGGCGCGTCATCGTGCTGATTGCCGTGCTGGTAACCATCGCCACGCTGATTTACTACCCGTTTTTCAAAATTTATGAGCGGCAATTGCTGCAGCAGGAGCTTGAGCAGGCCGCCGCAGCGCAACCGGTTAAGGAGGCATGATGGAAATTGATGAGAGCACGGTCATGGAACTGATTATTCAGGCGGGAGAAGCGCGCTCCTGCTCGATGGAGGCGCTGCGCGCTGCGCGGCGCAAAGAGTGGCCACGCGCCGATGCGTTGCTGAGCGAAGCCAGCGAGGCGGCCAGAGCCGCGCACCGTATCCAGACCGAATTGATCGGTGCCGACGAAGGCTGCGGCAAAATTCCGGTCAATCTGATCATGGTGCATGCGCAGGATCATCTGATGAACGCCATGCTGTGCCGTGAACTGGCGGAAGAGATCATCCAGCTGCGGCGCGAGCTGGCTGCGGACTAACAAGGAGGCAGTATGCAACATCCTAACCCCGGTGCGTTTCCGCACGGCTTTCTGTGGGGCGCTTCAACCTCGGCGTATCAGGTTGAGGGCGCCTGGAACGAAGACGGCAAAGGGCCGTCGGTGATCGATAAAGGCCATTTTCCTGAGGGGATGACGGATTTCACCGTCACCAGCGATCACTATCATCGCTTCCGGGAAGATATCGCGCTGCTGGCGGAGCTTGGCCTGAAAACCTATCGCTTCTCCATCGCCTGGAGCCGCATCTATCCGCAGGGTGACGGCGAGCTGAATCCGGCGGGCGTTGCGTTTTATCAGCAGCTGATTGATGAAATTTGCCGCCACGGCATTGAGCCGCTGGTCACGCTCTATCACTTTGACCTGCCATGGGCGCTGCAGCAGGATGGCGGCTGGTCAAACCGGCGCACCGTGGCCGCTTTTGAGCGCTTCGCCATCACCTGTTTCGAGCACTATGGCGACCGGGTGAAATACTGGCTGACCATCAATGAACAGAACATGATGATCCTCAAAGGTGAGGTGATTGGCACGCTGCCGGCCGGCACGGTGGATGCGCAGAAGACGCTGTATCAGCAGAACCACCATATGATGCTGGCGCAGGCCAAAGCGATGATTGCCTGTCACCAGCGCTTGCCGCAGGCCAAAATTGGCCCGGCACCGAACATCTCCTGTATCTATGCCGCCAGCGCCAGACCGGAAGATGTGCTGGCCGCCGATAACTTTTCAGCGATCCGCAACTGGCTCTACCTCGACCTGGCGGTACACGGCCATTACAACAACGTGGTGTGGGCGTTTCTGCAGCAGCGCGGCTGGCTGCCGCACATTGAGGCGGAGGATATGGCGACCATCGCCGCCGGTCAGCCGGACTTTATCGCCTTCAACTATTATGCATCGGCCACCATCAGTGCTGACATGCCTGAGGTCGCGCGTGGTGAGCTGAACAGCAAGCAGCAGGCCGACCAGCAGATGGCCGGCATCGACAAATCGGTGTACGTCGGCTGCAACAATCCGCATCTGCAGCAGAATCAGTTTGGCTGGTATATCGATCCGGTCGGTTTCCGCATTACCGCGCGGGAGATCTACGCGCGCTATCGCCTGCCGCTGATTGTCACAGAAAACGGTCTCGGTGCGTTCGACACGCTGGAGGCGGGCAACAAAGTGTATGACGACTATCGCATTGCCTATCTGCGCGAGCATATCACTCAGCTGCGGCTGGCAATTGCCGATGGTGTGGAGATATTTGGCTACTGTCCGTGGTCGGCCATCGATCTGGTCAGCACCCATCAGGGCATCAGCAAACGTTACGGCTTTATCTACGTTAACCGCGATGAACACGATCTGCGCGATCTGGCGCGCTATCGCAAGAAGAGCTTTTTCTGGTATCAGCAGTTGATCCGCAATAACGGCGCACAGCCTGATGCGGAGGTGGAATACTAACGCGCGGCGCGGCTGCATCCCTGCTGGGTCGCCGCCGCGCCAGCAGCGTGATTAGCGGTGTTGTCCCGCCATCAGCACATATTTTACCTGCACATACTCTTCAATACCGTAATGGCCGCCCTCGCGGCCGTAGCCGGAGTGCTTGATACCGCCAAACGGCACTGACGCCGTACCGACCGAGCCGGAATTGAGGATCACCATGCCGGCTTCCAGTTTTTTCGACAGGCGGAAAGCGCGGCCAACGTCCCGCGTCCACGCATAGGCCACCAGACCGTATTCGGTGTCGTTAGCGCAGCGAATCACCTGCTCTTCATCACTGAAACGGTACAGGGCAAACACCGGTCCGAAAATCTCGGTGTTGTGCACGGCAAAAGAGGCGTCCAGATCGCACAGGATGGTCGGCTCATAGAACAACCCGCCCTTCGCGTGTGGCTTGCCGCCAAGGCGCAGCGTCGCCCCCTGCGCTACCGCATCATCCACCAGCGCGGTGACTTTATCGAGCGCCATGCGGTTAATCAGCGGGCCAACCACAAATTCCTGCTGCATACCCTGATCGACACGGATCTCACTGACTGTTTTCACCAGTTGCTGCACAAAGGCATCGTAAATCGCGTCATGCACAAAGATGCGGTTAGGCGAAATACACACCTGGCCGGAGTTGCGCAGTTTGGCGCTGACCAGCCCGGCCACGCTCTCTTCCAGCGGGCTGTCGGCGAACACGATAAACGGCGCGTTGCCGCCCAGCTCCATAGTCATCTTTTTCAGCGTGGCCCCGCACTGCTGCGCCAGCAGTTTGCCGACGCGGGTAGATCCCGTGAAGGAGATTTTGTGGATGCGCGTATCGCTGGTAAAAGCTTCGCCGATGGCTTGCGGATCGCCGGTCACCATCTCAAACACGCCAGCGGGAATACCGGCCTGACGGGCATACTCCAGCAGTTTATACGCAGTAAGCGGCGTCTCTTCTGCCGGTTTGATGATCATGGTGCAGCCCGCGGCCAGCGCGGTAGCAATTTTGCGGGTGATCATCATAAACGGGAAGTTCCACGGCGTGATGGCCGCGGTCGGGCCGACCGGCTCTTTTACCACCAGCACGGAGGCGTTAGCATCGTGCGACGGCAGGGTATCCCCGTTGACGCGTTTGGCCTCTTCCGCATACCACTCAATGAAGCCGAGACCGTACTCGATTTCGCCCAGCGCTTCGCTCAGGCATTTGCCGTTCTCCCTGACCATCAGTTCAGCAAACAGGTGCTTATCGGCGCGTACCAGATCGTACCAGCCACGCAGCAGGTCGCTGCGCTGTTTCGCGCTTTTTGCCGCCCATGCCGGAAACGCGGCACAGGTGCGATCGATAGCGGCCGCGACCTCGTCGTGGCGCATGAACGGTGCTTCGCCGACGAGGCTGCCGTCGGCAGGATTGGTGACTTTAATCATTCCAGTGTGCTCCAGTGTCAGAATCAATGTGACAACCTGGCAGTCAGCGTTATCGGGCTGGCTGCCGCTGTGCAGAAATGATGCGCGTCTGGCCTTTTCGCCACAATCGATTAAAATTGCTCCATCATTGAGAAAAACTGAACGGTTAACTGATGCGTGATTTGCCACCCCTGAATGCCTTGCTGGCGTTTGAATATGTCGCCCGTAGCGGCAGTGTGCGGGCAGCGGCTGATGGCCTGTCGGTGACGCCAGGCGCGGTGAGTCGTCAGATTCGTCTGCTGGAAGAGTACTTTGGCACGGCGCTGTTTCAGCGTCAGGGGCGCGGGCTGGTACTGACGCTGCCCGGCAATGCCTATTTTCTGCAAATCAGCCAGCACCTCGACGGTATTCGCCAGGCGAGCGCCACGCTGCAGCGCAATGCCGGCCGCACGGTCATCCGGCTGCACTCCTTCACCACGTTCGCCACCCGCTGGCTGATTCCGCGGCTGGCACAGTTTCAGCTGGCGCATCCGGCGATTGACGTGCGCCTGACGACCGCGTCGGAATGGGACGATACGGTGGATTGCGACGCGGCGATTCGGCTTGGTGACGGTACGTGGCCGCAGCAGCACGCCACGCCGCTGGTGAAAAACGTGCTGGTGCCGGTGTGCCGTCCGACGGCTGACCGGCGCGCCAGCATGCATCTGGCCGGGCTGGCGCAGCATACCCTGCTGCTGGTGCGCGGACGTCCTGATGACTGGCAGCGCTGGTGCGAAGCATTTGGCGTGGAAATGGACGCGCTGCCGCACCGGCGGCAGATGGAAAGTTCGGCGCTGGCCTATCAGGCCGCCATTGAAGGGCAGGGGATTGCGCTGGCGCAGCGCGTGCTGGTGGAAGCGGAGCTGAAGGCGGGCACGCTGATCGCCATGGAGGATTACCAGCTGGACTGTGGACGGCACACCTATTACCTGGTGCGCCCGCAGGAGAGCGTTAAGGCTGCTACGCTACAGCAGCTGGAGCAGTGGCTGGTCACGCAGGATGACGGCGATCAGGCGTTATGAGCGGCGGAATGGTCCATCTGCCACGGAGGCGCGCTCAATCAGCCGTCCGCTGAACGGCGGCAGGGGCGCAATCGCTTCGCCCTCGAGCATCGCCACCAGCTGCGCCAGCGTGTGCTGAATCATCTCCGCCACCGGCACGTGAACCGTCGTGAGCGGCGGCAGGAAAAATTCGGCCATGCGAATATCATCAAAGCCCATCAGCGATACATCCTGCGGCAGCCGTTTGCCCGCCGCATTCAGCGCCAGCGCGGCACCAATCGCCATATCATCATTGCTGGCCATCAGCGCACTGAAGGGTACGCCGGCACTCAGCAGCTGGCGTGCCGCCGCCTGACCGCTCTCCGGCGTCCACGCGCCCGGCAGTACGCGCGCCGCTTCATACGGCAGCTGATGGTCGGCCAGCGCCTGCTGATAGCCAGCCAGACGCGCGGCGGCGGTGGGCGATCCCGCCAGTCCGGTGATAAACGCGATGTCATGGTGACCGCGCGCAATCAGGTAGTTCACCGCATCGCGGGTATTCTGCTGGTGCGAAGCCCAGACGCAGTTCGCCGCGTGCTGCGTCAGACGGCGGTTAACCACCATGATCGGGATATCGTGCTGGTCGATGATCGCTTCCAGCGCGGCGGTGTCGAGAAAACGCGGGTAGATAATGATGGCGTCGCAGCGCAGATCGAGCAGAAACTCAATTGCCGCGCGCTCATCGTCAGCGCTGGTTTTGCCATCGGCGAGGATCAGCTGGCGGCCATAGTTATTGGTCAGCGTGGCCGTCTGGTACAGCAACTCGCTGAAATAGGGGCCGTTAAACAGCGAATGGGTGACGATCAGGCCGATATTCTGCGATTTTTGCGTCGCCAGACTGCGCGCCAGCAGATTCGGGCGGTAGCCGGTTTCTTCAATCGCCTGAAACACTTTCTGCTGCGTGGATTTGCTGACATAGCGGTTGCCCGCCAGCACGCGCGACACGGTGGCCTTAGAAACGCCCGCTTTGCGGGCCACATCCAGCATAGTAATCATCAGCGCTTCGACCATCATTCCTGCAGGCTAAAAAGCGATAGTACCTGAAAATGCAGGGAAATTAATGGCATCGTTAGCAAACAGTGAGGGGGATCAGGCGTAGAACCAGGCGGGCAGGATGGCGATCAGGTTATTCAGGGTATGCAGAAAAATCGGCAGCGCCAGGCTGTTGCTGCGCAGACGCGCGTAGCACAGCAGCAGCGAGAACAGCGTCAGCGCAACGATGGTTTCCCAGTGCACGTACTGCGTGTGCAACGCGGCGAACAGAAGCGATGTGAGCAACATGCAGGCAAAACGGCTTTTGGGCGCCCACAGCAAAAACGCCTGCAGCAGGAAGCCGCGGAACAGCACCTCTTCAAACACCGGCGCCAGCAGCACGGCGGTGAGCAGCAGAATCAGCATTGAGCTGCGTCCCTGCTGGCTCTGTTCAATCAGCCAGCCTTCCGGCTGCAGGAACTGCGTCTGCGCCACCATCAGCACAAACAGCGCGCCGATAAACAGCAGTGCCTGGCCGGGACGTAGAAAGCCCAGAGGAATGTCGCTGCGGCGCTGGCAGTAGAAACGGTACAGGGGATAGATCACGGCAAATTCAAACAGGCACAGCACCGGCACCAGCAAGCCGTTATTGCGCAGCGTCCCGTAATTGGGAAACAGCGTAATCAGCATGGTCACGAGGTAATAAACCACAAAGCTACCGACGTAAAACAGGGTCAACGTAACTTTGTCGGATTGGGTGTCCATAGGCGACTCAGCGGGCAGAGGAAGACGCATAGTAGCAACGGCGATCGGTGCTGTCGAGGTGCGTTTGCGGAGATTTTCGCCGGTTCAGATACGCCACAATCGCGGCGCTGACCGGCCGCCTCATCGCAGGCGATGCGCGGCATGACGGCTTGCGCTTTCATCTGGCGAGCAGTCGGAGAGGGAACCGAATCACTTATCTGGCGCGGAGGATGCCGCTGGCACCGTCTGGTGCACAACGGCAGAGAGAAAATTAACGAGGCTTAACGCACCCGGACGGCCACGAAGGTCATCACGATGGCGAAGCCGATAAAAATAGCCAGTTCCATCATTATCTCCTCAGAAAAGTCTTAGATAATTGTAGCGTCTGCCCGGGTGATTTTTAGACACAGCGTGCGATTAATCCGAAAATGTGAGCAGGAAATCGCGCCTTTTGTCACGCAATGCGACCAGTCTGCTGGAAAAATTTTCGCATCGGCGGCACGCTTTGTTACTCTCAGGAACCCGCTTGTTCATTATCCAGGAGGAGAAAATTGTGAACCATTATGGAAAAGCGCTGCTGCTGACGGCGATGCTCGCCTTAACGGCCTGTCAGTCAGCCAGTAAAACTGACAGCAGTCACGCCGTCAGCCACGATCCGGAAACCGACCAGTGCGGTGCCTCGCAGTATCAGAACTACCTCGGTCAGCCGCTGAGCGCGCTTGATACCCAGCGCTTTGCCGTACCGGTGCGCGCGATTCCGTGGAACGGTGCCGCCACCATGGACTTCAATCTGCGCCGCCTGAATTTCCTCGGCGATCAGAACGGGAAAATTTCCCGGGTTTACTGCGGGTAACACCAAACGGACACGGCATTGTCATCGGGCTGTCACGGCGGCGGGCGAGGATAGCTGCGCATTACGGAGATTTCCTCGTCACTCTCGAATATGCAATGCTCGTCTTGTTTCTTCCCGCTACGGCGGGAATTTTTTTCGCTATAACCTGCCTGCTGCGCCATATTGCCCCCGCCATAGCGCGCGATGAATCGCGGTTCTGCGGCGTCAGGCGTACAGGCAGCAATAACAGACTGACCTTACAGGAGTGACGATGAAATACCTGACCCGAACGCTGTGTTTGACGCTGCTGCTCAGCCCGCTGGCGCAGGCCTCAAGCGAGGCGGCATGGCAGCAGCACGATAAAAACCTGCAGCAGGCGTGTGTGCAGGCCAGCGGTCTGAAAGCGGTGAAAGTGGTGGGCAAGCCGATCATGTACGACGACAGCGTTGGCTACGATGCGCTGTTGCTCGAAGGACGCTATCCGCAAAAGCACATGAAAAATCAGCTGGGGCGGGAACTGTGCCTGTATCAGCGTCAGAGCGGTAAAGCAGTGGTCAGCGAAGCCGACCAGCTGCGGGTGGTGAAATAATCTCCGGGGCCGCTATTTTTGCGGCCCTGCTTCTAACAGCTGCGCCAGCAGGTTGCGGTAACTCTGCAGGCGCTGTTCATCGCCTTCCACTTCCAGCCGGGTAATCACGCGGGCAATTACCGCTTTATTGGTGGCGGGCTGGCCATCATCCATCAGCTCGCGCATGATGGCGGCCAGCAAATCGCTCTCGTGCGGCGCGTGCCAGGCGGGGCTGTTGAAATAGTCGGTAATCGCCCGACTGGCGCTGTCATGGTGCGTTCTCATAGCCGACCTCCGCAGAGACAACGAAGCCTGCCACCCACGACGGGCAGCATCTGAAAACCTGAATTAAGCATGCGGACTGTCCAGGACGGGCAGCGCCTCGCCAGTGATGACTGGTGATTTTTTAAACATAGATGCGGTGTGGAATATTGTCAGTAACGAATCGTCATATTTTTTCACGTTTGCCGTCTTTCGCGATGCGCTTATCGGGCCTTATGCCAGGTAACCGCACATAAAGACACTACAAAAGTGAGGCATCGCCCTATTTGCTGTGAGCAGAATCACGCCCGGCAGCGAAAAACTGCGTTTTCATCCTCATGCCATGTTTTGCCGTCCGGTAATGTTACGAGGTTGTTAGACTGAACCCTCGTTTCATTTTTTCTGACATCTGCGCTCATGCTACGCTCCATCGAATCCTGGAAGATCAATCTGATATCCGTCTGGTTTGGCTGCTTTTTTACCGGCCTGGCCATTAGTCAGATCATTCCTTTCCTGCCGCTTTACGTGGAAGAGCTGGGTATCCGTGGCGGCAACGCACTCAGTATCTGGTCAGGCCTGACCTTCAGTGTCACCTTTATTGTTTCTGCCGCCGTGGCGCCGCTGTGGGGCAGCCTTGCCGATCGCAAAGGACGCAAGCTGATGCTGCTGCGCGCTTCGTTTGGCATGGGCGCGGTGATTCTGCTGCAGGCGTTTGTCACTCAGGCGTGGCAGCTGTTGCTGCTGCGCGCGCTGATGGGACTGACGTCCGGTTATATTCCCAACGCCATGGCGCTGGTGGCCGCGCAGGTGCCGCGTGAGCGCAGCGGCTGGGCGCTGAGCTGCGTGTCGACCGGACAAATTGGCGGCGTGATCCTCGGGCCGATGATTGGCGGTCTGCTGGCTGACTGGCTGGGCCTGCGCATGGTGTTTATCGTTACCGCGGTACTGCTGATGGTCAGCTTTCTGGTGACGCTGTTTCTGATTAAGGAGACCGGCTACACGCCGGTGAGCAAGCAGGACAAACTGAGCGGGCGTGAGGTGATGCGCAGCCTCGATAATCCACGCCTGATGTTCTGCCTGTTCGTCACCACCATGGTGATTCAGATGTGTAACGGCTCGGTGAATCCTATCCTGACGCTGTTCGTGCGTGAGCTGGCGCCGGATGCGCAGAATATCGCGTTTCTCAGTGGTGTGATTGCCGCGCTGCCCGGCGTGTCGGCACTCATCGCCGCACCGCGTCTCGGCAAACTCGGCGATCGCATCGGTACCCAGCGTATTTTGCTGGCGACCATGATCGCCTCGCTGCTGCTGCTGATTGCCATGTCGTTTGTCACCAGCGCCACGCAGCTGGGCGTCCTGCGCTTTCTGCTCGGCTTTGCCGATGGCGCGATGATGCCGGCGGTGCAAACCCTGCTGGTGCGTCATTCACGCGATAACGTCACCGGCCGTATTTTTGGTTATAACCAGTCGTTCATGTACCTCGGTAACGTCGCCGGACCGCTGCTGGGCGCAGCGGTCTCAGCCGCCACCGGTTACCGCTGGGTATTCTTCGCTACTGCGGTCGTCGTCCTGCTCAATGTGCTGTTGCTGCGGCGCTTCTATCGCCGGCCAAAAACCGAGCTGAAACCCCTTAGCCCGGCGGCCGCCGCTAAACCGGCTGACGCAGCGTCAGCGCATAGTGCCAGCGCCGCTGAGAAAGCAAAAACTCCGGGCTGACGCTCGGGCTCCACGAATCGTCGCCGCCGACGCCCATATGGAAGCCGTCGAGATGCAGCCAGCAGCCGGGTTCGTCCTGCAGCAAATGGCGGTGCGAGGTGGCGCGCAGCTGCTCAAGGCTGTGGCGGCTGAGCGAGAAGGCAAAGTCGCCGCTGATCTGCCAGCTGCCGCTATCCAGCTGGCGCGTGCCGCAGCGCAAGCCATTCTCACCCGGAAAGACGTAGCCGGTGCTGAGCGCCGCCAGCGGCAGCTGCCAGCGTGAAAACTGCGCCGCCAGCTGGCGATCCGGATAGTTTTCATGAGGCCCCAGTCCCAGCCAGCTCACCTGGTGCGGGACCTGAGCCAGCTGGCAGCGCAGGCCGATGCGCGCGGGCGGCGGCAGACCAGCGGCCTGTTGTACATCGACGCTGATAGTCAGTTCGCCATCGCCGCTAATGCCATAACGCTTATGGCTGGTAAACAGGTGCTGACCCTCACCCAGTACGCGATGCCAGGTTTCAATCTGCACGCCGTGCTGCAGGTTGTCGACCTGCATCGCCAGCAGCTCTGTTTGCAGCCGATCATAGCCCGCGCGTTTCCAGCGCTCGACCCAGGCGTTGGGGTCGATATTGGCAGCTTCGCTGGTGCCGATATCATTATCGATCGGTGCGCGAATAAAGCACTCCTCCAGCGGTGTCAGCATGGTTTCACGATCGTTCACCCACCACTGCAGCAGCGCGCCGCTGCGGCGACAGAAGTGCCAGCGCTGCGTGGGCAGCACCACCGCCACCAGATTGTGATTGGTTTCCAGCTGGGGCGCGCAGGCGCTGAGCGGCGGCAACGTAACCGGTAGTGCGGCCGGCAGCGCCCACTGATCCCAGGCCACGCGATGATCCGCCTCAGACCAGGGCGTGGCGGCGATCTGATGCACCGCGAGGTTGAGCCACGCTTCACCCTGCAGCGCTTCAGGCGCGGGCACGGTAAAGGTGTGGCTGCCTTCGGCATCGAGATCCAGCACCCATTCACCGCGCGCGAGGGTTACACCGTCCTGCTCAATCCACCAGCGCAGCCGTTCGTTGTCGCTGCGGCGGAATAAATATTCGCTGGTGACGGTCACGCGATACGCATCGCCGGGATCGCGCGTAAACCGGAAAAACTGCTGGGCGCGCTGTGCTTCAAACAGCGCCGGATGCGGCGTGCGATCGGCAAACACCAGCCCGTTCATGCAGAACTGGCGATCGTTGGGCGTGTCACCGAAATCGCCGCCGTACGCCTGCCACGGCTGGCCGTGTTCGTCATAACGCGTCAGGCTTTGATCGACCCAGTCCCAGACGAAGCCACCCTGCAGCCGCGGAAACTGGCGAAATGCCTGCCAGTATTTGGCAAAGCCACCAAAGCTGTTTCCCATCGCATGGGCGTATTCACACAGGATCAGCGGACGCGCTTCATCCGGCAGGCTGATCCATTTTTTCAGTGACCACTTCGGCACCGCCGGGAAGGGCTGGTCCTGATCGACGCGCGCATACATCGGGCACAGAATATCGGTGGCCGCCGTGTTGGCACCGCCGCCTTCATACTGTACCGGGCGCGTGCTATCGCTGCTTTTCACCCAGCGGTACAGCGCATCGTGCGTGCTGCCGTGGCCGGACTCGTTGCCCAGCGACCAGATGATGATGCAGGCATGATTACGATCGCGCTGCACCATGCGCGTTACGCGTTCGCTATAGGCGGCAAACCAGCGCGGGTCGTCGGAGAGGCGGTTCATCGGCTGCATGCCGTGCGTTTCGATATTGGCTTCGTCAACCACGTACAGGCCGTACTCATCGCACAGCCGATACCACAGCGGATGGTTAGGATAGTGAGCGCAGCGCACCGCGTTAAAGTTGTGGCGCTTCATCAGTTCAATGTCCTGACGCATGCTGGCTTCATCCACCACCTGACCGCGTTCGGGATGGTGCTCATGACGATTTACGCCGCGTATCAGCAGCGGCTTATTGTTGAGGCACAGCTGGCCGTGCTCAATGCTGACGCGACGGAAACCCACATCATAAGCTTCGGCTTCGATCACCTCGCCGGCATCATCAAGCAGCGTGACTACCGCGCGGTAGAGATGAGGCGTTTCGGCGCTCCACAACAGCGGTTGCAGTACCGGCAACACCATCAGGGTGCGTTCCGGATAGTGGCCACGTTCATCAATGGTGGCGCTGCCCGGCGGCTGTTCGTGCTGCGCAATACAGTCGCCGTTGCGCCATAGCGTGACGCGTACCCGACACTGACTGAGCGGGCGCGCGCCGGCATGGATTTTGACACTCACCCGTAAATCGCCGCGCAGATATTCCGGGCTGAGTGCGGTTTCAATCTGCACATCGCTCAGGCGGGTGTCCGGTTTGTGCAGCAGCGTCACGTCGCGGAAAATGCCGCTCATGCGCCACATATCCTGATCTTCCAGATAGCTGCCGTCGCTCCAGCGCAGCACCATGACCGCCAGACGGTTGTTTCCCGGCTGCAGCGCGTGGCTGAGATCAAATTCGGCGGGTAAGCGGCTATCCTGCGAATAGCCCATCCACTGTCCGTTGCACCACAAATAAAAGGCCGAGCTGACACCATCGAAGATGATGCGCGTCTGCCCTTGGCTTAACCAGCCGTCATCAACTTTAAATGTGAGCGAGTAACATCCGGTGGGGTTCTCGCGTGGCACCAAAGGGGGATTGACCGGAATGGGATACTGCACGTTGGTATAAATGGGCGCATCGTAGCCGTGCAACTGCCAGTTGGCAGGCACCGGCAGCGTTGCGGCGTCCGGTAAGTCCTGTAGCAGCCAGCTGTGCGGCACCGCTTCCGGCGCGGTAAAATAGCTGAAGGCCCACTGACCATTCAGCCGCTGCTGCGCAGGTGAGGGATGGCCATCGCGCGCGCTGACTTCATCGCGCCAGCTGGCAAACGGTGGATGCGCGTCCAGGCGATGCAGGCTGGTAATAACCGGGTTTTCCCAGTCACGGCGCGCCAGCACTTCACTCAGAGAAACAGCCGCTAAGGTCATAGTGAGATCTCATTAATTGTATTGCGCTCACATTGCGTGAAATGGCGTTAGCTGTAAAGACGCAGCGCGCAATTTTGTTACTGCGCGCACAGCGAGCAGCACTGACTTTTGCGGCACAGCGTTGGCTGTAACTTAAGCTGATGGATTGAGCGGTCTGTGAGGCTTTTTTAGCGGTTTCTTGCCACTAAAACGTTAAGCGTGGTGAGCAGGCATGAATAGCGCCGGGTTGCGGAGCATTCTGTATTGTCGTGTTAACCGCCGCTTCATACACTCAGCGCAATTTCAGCAACCTGAGGTCAATATGATCCGTATCGTTAAGCTCGCTGCTGTTGTAGCGCTGGTGTCCGCGTTAAGCGGTTGTCTTTTTCCGCCGCCGGGCGGCGGCGGAGGTTGGGGTGGTCCTGGCGGTGGCGGTCCCGGCCATGGGTATCAGGGTCCGCGTTAATTTAGCGCCAGTGCATAATTAATGCAGCGATGCGAAACGTTTTATCTGCGGCGTATTTTGTCAGTGAAACGTTTCGCCGTTATATATTGAATTTCAGCCACTTTTTTTACGCTTCGGCTAACCATTATTTTTCCTCTGGCCGGCAAAAATTCTTGTTGTTTTAATCCTGCCAATGCTAATTTTTGTTTTCCCATTCTGACTGAGTCCATCGCATGAAAAACCTGATTGCGGAACTCCTGCTCAAGCTGGCAGAAAAAGAAGAAGAGTCTAAAGAATTAGTGGTCCAGGTTGAGGCGCTGGAAATCGTGCTCACCGCCATGCTGCGCAGACTGGATGCCGCCCAGGTTAGCGACATCGCGGCGGGTATTGATCGCGCGATGCCGCCCGCCGCTTCCGTGCAGGAAAATCCGGACGCGCTGATGCTGCGCAATTACGTCGAAAAGTTGCTCAACCACCCGCGCGAATAATCCCGCCGTACGCGCATAGATTTTTTTCCGCTTTGCTTATTCCGTGCCATGCTTAACAGGCAATAATCACACGGAGAAACCGGCAATGAAATCGTGTCTTGTGGCAATAATGGCAGCAGGCCTGCTGCTGGCTGGCGGTGCGGGCGCGGCGGAGAAAACCGCGCAGCAGGAAAAAATGACGCTGTGTAATCAGCATGCAGGCGCGCAAAATCTGAAAGGCGATGCGCGTAAAAGCTTTATGAGCGAATGCCTGAAGAAAGACAGCAAAATGGGCAATATGACGCCGCAGCAGATGAAAACGAAAAGCTGTAATAACGAAGCAGGAGAGAAAAAACTCAGCGGCGATGCGCGTAAAACCTTTATGAGCAGCTGTCTGAAGAAGAGTGCTTAAACCTCTGGCGGCCTGCGGGCCGCTTTTTTGTGTCCGCACTCGCAGGGTTAATGCGCGACGTATTTTTTCTGTCATAAACGGCACGCGTTGCCAAAACTTTACAAAATCCTTACATAAAATTCCATTTCTCCCCATCCAGTCTCTCTGGCGCTTAACCGTGGCCAGAGCGGCTTTACGTGCAACATAAGGAACCTGTTGTATGGTCGCTGCGATCATTATTGGTGTATTTATTATTAGTGTGCTTTACGCCCACTCACGCGGCGTGGAAAAGCAAAAGTTTTCCCGTCAGTTATTTGATCACTCCACTTTTATGGCGCCGATCAATATGTTTATGACCGGGCTGTCGCGACTGCCGGCTAAACAGCCCTATTTTCCGGTTGAGGATTTTCCTGAGCTGCGTCAGCTGACCGATAACTGGCAGGTGATTCGCGATGAAGCCATTCGCCTGCAGGATCACATTAAAGCGGCGCAGACGCATAACGATGCCGGATTTAATACCTTCTTCAAGCGTGGCTGGAAGCGTTTCTATTTAAAATGGTATAGCGATGCACATCCGTCAGCGCGCGAACTCTGTCCGGTAACCACCGAACTGGTGAGCAACATTCCCGGCGTTAAAGCGGCCATGTTTGCTGAACTGCCGCCGGGCAGCCATCTGGGCAAACACCGCGATCCTTATGCCGGTTCGGTGCGCTATCACCTCGGGCTGCAAACGCCGAACGACGATCGCTGCTTTATTGAAGTGGATCGTCAGCGCCACAGCTGGCGCGACGGTCAGGCGGTGATCTTCGACGAAACTTACGTGCACTGGGCGCAGAATGAAAGCGAGCAGACGCGTATCATCCTGTTTTGCGATATCGAGCGGCCAATGAAATGGCGCTGGGCGCAGGCGGTCAATCACTGGGTGGGCTCGACGTTAATGTCAGCAGCGGCGTCGCCCAACGACGAAAACGATCGTACCGGCTTCCTCAACCGCATCTTCAAATACGTTTATGCGCTGCGCGATGCCGGTCAGAACCTGAAGAAACGTAATCGCCGGTTGTATTACTGGGTCAAACATGGACTGATTGTGGCGATTTTCGCGCTGATCATCGTGCCCAGCGTGTTCTTCTGATCCTTTCGTGCCGCTTAAAACGGCGGTTTAACAGTCAGTTAACCGCCGTTTCGCTTTGTTTCTCCTGCTAAATCCTCACGCTTTGCCACACTTACTCTTTGTAAGGAATTGTCGTATCAGACGAATAACCCCGAAGGAGGCGAACCGTGAGCTATCAATCTGTCGTGGAACTCAAGGCGCTGGCGCAGCGTAAACCCACTAAAGTGACCGTCGGCGAAACGGATATGGTGCTGATTCGCGACGGCGACCGCGTGCAGGCGCTGCAGGCAAAATGTCCGCACGCGGGCGCACCGCTGGAGCAGGGCGCAGTGTGCGGCGACAAACTGGTGTGTCCGTGGCATAAGGCGGTGTTTGAGCTGCGCGATGGCAAAATGTGCGAGCCGCTGGCGCTGGCCAATCTCAAACGCTATCCGGTGCGCATTGAACAGGGGCAGGTGCTGATCAATCCGCAGGCGATGTCGCCGGCCAGCGCGCCGGTGGCCCAGGGTGAAGCGCCGGTGTGCGTGATTCTCGGCTCTGGCGCGGCGGGCAGTGCTGCGATCTGGACGCTGCGCGATGAAGGCTTTAGCGGCCGTATTGTGCGTATCGAGCGTGAAAGCGACGCACCTTACGATCGCACCACGCTGAGTAAATTTGTCCCTTCCGGCAAGATGGCCATCGATGAGGTACCAAAGCTGCTGAAACAGGATGTGCTGGGCCCGGTGGTGTGGCTGCAGGGGGAGGTGGTGCAGCTGAAGGCGCAGGAGCAGACGCTGGTGCTGAAAGACGGGCAGCAGGTGAAGTTTGACCAGTTGCTGATCGCGACCGGCGGCGTGCCGCAGCCGCTTGATATCCCGGGCAAGGATCTGGATGGCGTGCACCTGCTGCGTTCACTGCGCCAGGCCGACACGCTGATTTCGCAGGTGGATGAGGCGCAGCAGCTGGTGATTATCGGCAACAGTTTTATCGGTATGGAAGTGGCCGGTGCGCTGCGTAACCGCGACATAGATGTCACGGTGGTGGCGCGTCATCCGCTGCCGTTTGCCAGCCAGTTCGGCGAAGAGATTGGCCGTCATTTTTATGAGCTGCACCGCAGCAACGGCGTGAAATTTGTCGAGGGTGAACCGGAAGCGCTGACCGGCGAAGGCGCAGTGAGTGGCGTGCGGCTCAAAGGTGGCAAAACCGTGCCAGCCAGCCAGGTGCTGTTTGCCACCGGCATTGTGCCAGCCACCCATTTTATTCACGACCTGCCCTTACAGAAGGATGGCAGCCTGCTGGCCGACAGTCAGTTGCGGGTCAGTGAAAACATCTGGGTCGCGGGGGATATTGCCAGCTATCTCACGCCGCGTGGCGTGCAGCGCATTGAGCACTATCGCGTGGCGCATCAGCAGGGGCGCATTGCCGCGCTGAATATGCTGGGCAAACGCATCATGTACGATCGCGTGCCGTTCTTCTGGACTGCGCATTACGGCACCCGCTATGAGTATCTGGGGCATGCAGAGGAGTGGGACGATTATCGCCTGCTGGGATCGCTGCAGGACAAACGCTTTATCGCTTTTTACTGCCAGCAGGGCATGATTGCGGCAGTGTGTTCAGCCGGCATGTACACGCTCACCGCCGCGCTGGTGCATGAGATGCAGCAGCCAATGACGCTGGAACAAGGCCTGGCGCTGTTTGAAGCGTATCAGGGTTAAGGTTCAAGTCCGCACCCAACAGTTCCCTCTCCCGCTGCGGAAGAGACAAACGAGCACCTAACCGTTCCTTCTCCCGCCTGCGGGAGAGGCAAACGAGCACCCAACAGTTCCCTCTCCCGCCTGCGGGAGAGGGTTAGGGTGAGGGGAAACCCGCACCATCACTGCTTACTCAGCGCCTCGGACTTCGCCATGCACTGCTGCATCGCACCCATCACCGCAGCGCGGAAGCCTTTCTCTTCCAGCACCTTCACCGCTTCAATGGTGGTGCCGCCCGGTGAGCACACCATATCTTTCAGTTCGCCAGGGTGTTTGCCGGTCTCCAGCACCATCTGGGCGGAACCTTTTACCGCCTGCGCCGCAAACTGATAAGCCTGCGCCCGCGGCATGCCGCCCAGCACGGCGGCATCAGCCATCGCTTCGATAAACATAAACACGTAAGCCGGTGCCGAGCCGCTGACACCCACCACGGCATGAATCAGATACTCGTTCACCACCGCCGCTTTGCCGAAGCTCTCAAAAATGGTCACCACCTCGTCCACTTCCTGCGGTTCTACCAGCACGTTCGGCGTAATAGAGGTCATGCCTTCGTTGACCAGCGACGGCGTATTCGGCATTACGCGGATGATTTTACGATCGTGACCGAGTACCGCCGCCAGCGAATCCAGCGTCACACCTGCGGCAATCGACACCACCAGCGCATCTTTCTTCAGCTGGCCGGCCAGATCCTTGAGCACTTTGAGAATCACGTTGGGTTTCACCGCGCCAAACAGAATGTCCACTTCACGTGCCAGACTCTCGACGCTTTCTGCCGCCGTCACGCCATACTGCTGCGCCATCGCCTGGTTGGTGTCGGGTTTTCGATCGTGCACCCAGATATTGGCCGGGGCGATCTGCCCGCTGTTCACCAGGCCGCTGATGATGGCTTTCGCCATATTGCCGCAGCCGACAAACCCGATTTTCTTCTCCAGCATCGCTTTATCCTTTACGTGGTTCGGTTTTCTCAGTGGGTTAGCTTACGTCAGCGGCAGTGAATAACAAGTCGCGCACAAATAACATTTGCCATTCGCGGTCAGCGCGGCAAGATCGCAGGCATTGCCCGTTTAATAAGGATTAAACATGTCGATTTGGGTGGATGCCGATGCGTGTCCCAATGTCATTAAAGAGGTGCTGTATCGCGCCGCTGAGCGCACCAAAGTCACCGTGACCTTCGTTGCTAACCAGCCGCTGCGCGTACCGCCGTCGCCGTTTCTGAAAACGCTGCAGGTAGCTGCCGGCTTTGATGTGGCCGATAACGAGATTGTGAAACGCGTGCAGCCGGGCGAGCTGGTAATTACCGGCGATATTCCGCTGGCAGCAGAAGTACTGGAGAAAGGGGCGGCAGCGCTAAATCCGCGCGGGGAGCGTTACAGCAGCGATACCATTCGCCAGCGTCTGACCATGCGCGATTTTATGGAAACGATGCGCGCCAGCGGCATTCAGAGCGGCGGCCCGTCGGCATTAAGCCCACGTGACCGCCAGCAGTTTGCCAACGAACTGGATAAATGGTTACGTCAGCGTTAATCAGACGAAGCTGTCGTCATCGTCAAAATCACCGCCGCTGCCGAAATCGTTGAAATCATTGTTATCGGCAAAGCTGTTGTTGTCCCAGCCTGAATTGTCATTCAGGAAGGCATTGTTGCTGTCATTGCCGTTGAAGGTGTCCAGATTATCATCCACCTGCGGCAGCGCCGGTTCGTTGATGATATTGACGATCTCTTCCGGCTGCGAATGGTGGAACAGGCTGGTAAGCATGTCCGCCATCACCACACCGCCGGCTACGCCGACAGCCGTTTGCAGTGCGCCACCCAGGAAGCCGGTACCGCGCGCCGGTGCAGCATACGGCTGCTGAGGCGGTGCGGCATATTGTGGCTGTTGCGGTGCGCTGTTCCATGCCGGCTGTTGCGGCTGCGCCGGGCGTGAACCGCCGCCAAACAGGCTCGACAGGAAGCCGCCGCTGCTTTGCTGCGGGGCCTGCTGCTGCGCCTGCGCCAGACGGCTCTCCAGCTCCGATACCTGCGCGTTGAGCTTTTTCATCGCCGCTTCCTGAATCAGGATCGCCTGCGCCATGTAGTAGGGCGCACCGGGCTGGCTCTGTAAATGCTGATTGATTAACTGTTCGGCACCGGCATCACGCGGGCCGCTCTGGCTTTCTGCCTGTTTCAGACGGCTGAACAGGCTTTCAATAAGTTGTTGTTCCTGGCTCTGCATGGTGAACCTCCGGTTAGGCATAGCGTGTTGTTCTTCAGGCGACCAACAGGACGTCCGTTGCCTGAACTATAAAGCGTATATGCGGGCTGCGTGACAGAAAGTAAATCAGCGGCCTGGTAAGCAAATGTTGCCCCGCGCTTACAAATCGCCTGATGCACGAAATGCGCATCGTTTTCCCGTTAAAAATCAAACTAATGGCATTAGCTATCGCTGAAATACGCGTAATTCGTGCTTCGCGGCTGGCTGATAAAATAAAATCCAGGTATCATGCGACGCATTATTGACCTGATGACGTTGCCCGCGCGGCAGACTACGGCGGAGGATGAGCCCGGATGTCATTACCCATCTATCTGATCGGCGCACGCGGTTGCGGTAAAACCACCATTGGCCAGGCGCTGTCGCAAGCGCTGGGCTATGCCTTTCGTGACACCGACCACCACCTGCAGCTCACCACACAGCGCAGCGTGGCAGAGATTGTGGCGACGGAGGGCTGGGACAGCTTTCGCGCGCGTGAAAGTGAATCGCTGCGGGCGGTTACCGCGCCTGCCAGCGTAATCGCCACCGGCGGCGGCATGGTGCTGGCTGATGTCAATCGCCACTTCATGCGCGAGCATGGCCAGGTCATCTGGCTCAACGCGCCCTCTGGCGTGCTGGCCGATCGGCTGGAGCGTCAGCCAGAAGCGGCACAGCGTCCGACCCTGACCGGCCGGCCCATTGCGGAAGAGATGGAAGATATCCTGCGTGAACGCGCGCAGCTCTATCGTCAGGCCGCGCACCATGAAGTCAACGCGATGCAGGCACCGGAGCAGGTGGTGGAACATATTCTGCAATCGCTGTCTCTCGCCCGCGCCAGCTAACTGCCTAAGAATTCTCCCTCTTTTTTACAGCGATCCTCGATTGTCTATACTCAATAGCAGGCAGAGGATCACCGCTGTCTGTGTGGAAACCTGACATAAGAGGGAAAACGATGCCAACCAGACCACCCTATCCGCGAGAAGCGCGCATTGTTGCCGTTGAAAAAGGGCAGGCGGGCAATACCGTCACCTGGTATGAATTACGGGCTGACCATCCACGTCCGGATACCTTAATTAGCGAACATAAATCGGAAGCGGAAGCGCAGGATGCCAAAGACCGCTATGAAGATGTGGAAAAAGAATAATCCCGGCGGGCAGGGATGCCCGCTTTAGCGTAATTACGTCCGGTCGCTAAATAGATTTTTTATTTTCCCTGATGCGCTAATTACGGCGATAAAAGCTGCCGTCTTTTCTGTTTAATCGCTCTCCTGCCTGATAACGTCTTTTTATTTTGCCTTTAGCCCTTATTTTCTGCTGCCTTAAATAGCCTGCGTTTTGTCCGGTGCAAAATTTGCGCTTGACCGATAAACCGTCGCGTTTTACTTTCGGGTTATCGATACAGGAACTCAGTTCCATATAGTGAAACTAGCGCCATGACCACACTCGAAAATGCCGCCGCCGTGCTTAAGCTGTTTCAGCGCTTTGGCGTGGCGCAGGGCCATCCCGGCCTGACCTTTACCGAGGTGGTGGAGGCGCTGGGGCTGCCGAAAAGTACCGTGTCGCGCCTGCTGGCGACCATGGAAAGTGAAGGCTTACTGGAGCGCGATCCCGACAGCCGCTGTTTTCAGATTGGCCGCGTGCTGTTGTCCGTTGCCGGGCACTATCTTTCGACACCGCTGATTGACAGCGCATCGGCGCCGATGGCGCGCCTGGCGGCCAGCAGCGGCTGCATGGGCTATATCTCGGTGCTGGACGGTGACGATGTGCTGGTGATGCGCATGTACCACGGTCGCTTCTTTACCCAGCTGGTGACGCCGCCTGGTACACGGGTGTCGGTTACCGGCACGTCGACCGGCCGCGTGCTGTTAGCGCAGCTGAGCGATGACGAGGTGCGCGCGCGCTTCAGCGATAACTGGCAAACCGCGTCGATCAATTCACCGCTGAATATCGATGCACTGTGCAAAGAGCTGGCGCTGATTCGTCAGCAGGGCTGGGCACTGGCACGCAATGAAACGCTGCCTGGCATTAGCTCGCTTGCCGTAGCGGTAACCAATAAACACCGCGGTGAAAGTGCCGCATTGTGTCTCTCATTTCTTTCGCAGGAAGCGGCCCCGGGTTATCCGGAAGCGCTGCTCAGCGAATTGCGCGCAACGGCTGCACTGATGGCCGAAAAATACGGCGCAGCGTCCTGAATAAAACAGGACAACCCTAATTTGATTTCAAGGCGTAATACTTCGCGCCACACCGGGGAAATAGCAGGTCTTCGGACCTGCTTATTTCAATAGTCAGGGAACGATGAATAAAACATTGAGGTTCCGCGTGTCGGGCACAATGTCATTGCGCGTTTTCTACAGGGTGAAAATACGGGGATAATATGCGTCTGGATAATCCAATAAAAAATATTGGCGTGGGACTGATGCTGGTTCTGCTGTCAGTTGCAGGGGCCATCATTGGGGTACAGCTGATCACAACTATTGGGGTAACGCCCAATACTTCTATTATCGGCGCGCTATTTGCCATGCTGCTGGCGCGCATTCCACTGCAGTGGTTTCGCCGCTACCGTTCGGTTGAAGTGCAAAACCTTGCACAGACCGCCATCTCTTCCGCTACCTTCGGCGCTGCCAACAGCCTGCTGATGCCGATTGCCGTGCCGTGGGCGCTGGGTGAGCCGCAGCTGGTGCTGCCGCTGTTTGTCGGCGTCAGCGCGGCCATGCTGCTGGATGCGTGGCTGCTGTATCGTCTGTTTGATACGCGCGTGTTCCCGGCCAGCAATGCATGGCCACCAGGCGTGGCAGCGGCAGAAGCGATCAAAGCCGGTGATAAGGGCGGTCGCCAGGCGTGGCTGCTGGTGGCTGGAATCGTGGGTGGCGTCGCGGGCTCGATGCTGAAAATCCCGATGTCCGCCTTTGGTACGGCATTCATTGGCAATATCTGGGCACTGACCATGCTCGGCATTGGCTTCCTGCTGCGTGCCTATGCGCAACCGGTCGCTGGTATCGATATTAACGCGCTGTACATTCCGCACGGCGTCATGGTCGGAGCCGGTCTGGTGGCGCTGATTCAGGTGGTGCAGATGATTCGCAGTCGCCGTCACGACAACCTCAACGTCAGCCGCAGTGACAACGAAGTCAAACGCGCGCTCGGCCTGGGGACTGTCGGCTATATCGTGATCTCGGCGCTGCTGGCGCTGGGCGGCGGGCTGTGGAGCGAAATGGGCCTGCCGATGCTGCTGCTGTTTATTATCTATGCGGCCTTTGCCGCCTTCGTGCATGAGCTGATTGTCGGCATCGCCGCCATGCACTCGGGCTGGTTCCCGGCCTTCGCGGTGGCGTTGATCACCCTGATCCTCGGCATCCTGCTCGGCTTCCCGCCGCTGGCGCTGTGCCTGCTGTGCGGCTTTACCGCGGCCACCGGTCCGGCCTTCGCCGATATGGGCTATGACCTGAAGGCCGGCTTTATTCTGCGCGGTAACGGGGACGATGTGCAGCAGGAGCTGTGGGGCCGCCGCATCCAGCTGATCGCCGCGATGATCGCTTTCGTCATCGCAATCCCGGTGGTGTGGTATGCGCATAACCTGTTCTTTGTCGATAATCTGCTGCCGCCGGTGGCGCGCGTTTACGCCAAAACCATTCAGGCCGGCGCGGAGCCGGGCATTGCCGGCAGCCTGCTGATGTGGGCGATTCCGGGAGCGATTATTCAGCTGATCGGCGGGCCTAAGCGCCAGCTCGGCGTGCTGTTAGCCACCGGTCTGTTAATCAACAACGCCGCCGCAGGCTGGGCGGTGCTGGTCGGGATTGCGTTGCGTGTCCTGATCCTGCGCGTGTGGGGCGAGCGTGGACGTTCACCGATGGAGGTGATGGCCGCTGGATTCATTGCGGGCGACGCGCTGTACAGCTTCTTCCACTCACTTTTTGCCAGTAGCAGTAAGAAATAATCCAGGGATTTAGCGATGAGTTTACAGCAGACACTGCAGGTTTTTGAGTTACTCGACAGCGCCTACGTAGATGGCCAGCAGGTGGTCGATCTGTTTGCCGCCTATCCGGGCGTGCAAGCCAGCTTTAAGCGCGTCAGTGGGCCAAAAGGGCGCACCGATTTTGTGCGCATCGACATTCCGGGCGCTCAGGGCAAAAGCCGGGGCGGCAGCGCGCCGACGCTGGGGATCATTGGCCGTCTCGGCGGCATCGGTGCGCGCCCGACGCGCATCGGCATGGTGTCCGACGCCGACGGTGCGGTCGCTGCAGTGAGCAGCGCGCTGAAGCTGGCACAGATGCAGACCAAAGGCGACGTGCTGGCCGGCGACGTGATCGTAACCACGCATATTTGTCCGGATGCGCCGACCCGGCCGCACGAGCCGGTGGATTTCATGGATTCGCCGTGCGACGACATCACCATGAATGACAACGAAGTGGTTGCGGGCGTCGACGCGATTCTCTCTATCGATACCACTAAAGGAAACCGCATCCTCAACCATAAGGGCTATGCGCTATCACCCACGGTGAAAGAGGGCTACATCCTGCGCGTGTCGGAAGATCTGCTGCGCATTATGGAGATGACCAGCGGTCAGCCTGCGGTGACGTTCCCGATCACCACGCAGGACATCACCCCTTACGGCAACGGCGTGTATCACCTCAACAGCATCCTGCAACCGTCCACCGCCACTGATGTGCCAGTGGTGGGCGTCGCGATTTGTGCGCAATCCGTGGTGCCTGGCTGCGGCACCGGTGCCAGCCATGAAGTGGACATCGCGGCGACCGTGCGCTTTGCGGTGGAAGTGGCCAAAGAGTTTGGCCGTGAGACCTGCCAGTTTTATGACCCGCAGGAGTACGCGCTGCTGCTATCTTTGTATGGTAGCCTCAGCCACCTGCGCAGCCGGAAAGCCTGATGATGAAACCGTCGCTTGTAACCTTAACCATTGGCCAGTCACCGCGTAGCGATATTTTGCCGCTGCTGCAGGAGCATTTGCCCGCCGACGCCGTCGCGCATGCCGGTCTGCTGGATGGCCTGACGCTGGCCGAAGTGGAGCAGTTATACGCGCCTGCGCCGGGTGATAAAGTGCTGGTTTCGCGCATGAGCAGCGGCGAACAGGTACGGCTGGCGGCGGCCACCGTCGAACAGGGACTACAGCGTAAAATTACCGCGCTGGAGCAGCAGGGTTACGACACCATTCTGCTGCTGTGTACCGGTGAGTTCGGCACGCTAAAAACCACGTCGGCGCTGCTGCTGGAGCCGGATCGCATCATTCCGCCGCTGGTCAGCGCCATCGTACAGGCGCACAAAATCGGCATCGTGGTGCCGGTTGAGGAGCAGATCGCTGAGCAGGCCAGCAAATGGCGTAACCTGCAAAGCTCGCCCTGTTTTGCCGTCGCCAGCCCGTACCTGGCGCAGCAGAGCGAACTGATTGAAGCCGGACTGACTCTGCAGGAGCAGGGCGCTGATGTGGTGGTGCTCGACTGTATCGGTTATCACCAGAAACACCGCGATTTCCTGCAGAACATGCTGGGCATTCCGGTGCTGCTGTCGAATGTGCTGGTGGCGAAACTGGCGGCTGAACTGATCGTCTGATCGAGGCCGATCACAACTTGCGACGGGCGGCGCTAATTCGCGTGACAGATCAGCGAGTTCCCTTGTAATCTGCCGGTAACCCTAATGTGCTGTGAGGAAGTAACATGCTCAACGTAAGTGAGTATTTCGACGGAAAAGTGAAATCCATTGGTTTCGACAGCGTGACCATTGGCCGGGCCAGCGTTGGCGTGATGGCGGAAGGCGAATACACCTTTGGTACCGGTCAGCCGGAAGAGATGACGGTAGTGAGCGGCGCGCTGAAAGTGCTGCTGCCGGGCGAAGCCGAGTGGAAATGGTACGAAGCCGGATCGGTATTTAACGTGCCGGGCCACAGCGAATTCCACCTGCAGGTGGCGGAGCCAACGTCTTACCTGTGCCGCTATCTTTAAGCGTTAAAGCAGCATCCATTATCAACCGGTAATGCCTGTGCGGCGTTACCGGTTTTTTTTATGCGCCAGCATGAGGTGTGTGGCCTGCGGTCAGCATAAATGCTGACCCTACAGGTATGAATCAGCATATTTGCAGGGGCGCCATTCATGGCGACCGTTAAACACACCCGTACTATCCTTCCAGCCGGCGATGCCCGCTTAACGCTGCGCTTCGCCGCCTAACGCTTCCACCAGATTGCTGATCAATGCCGCCAGCTCGCTGGTCATCAGAATGAAATCGGCATCAAAACGCTGGGCGAAATCATCGCGATCGATATCGTCATTCTGCTCGCGCAGCGTGTCGCTGAACTTCAGACGCTTCACCGACGCATCATCGGCGATCACCAGCTGAATACGCTCCTGCCAGTCGAGCGCCAGTTTGGTGACCACTTTACCGGCTTCGATGTGGGTGGCGATCTCGTCGGAAACCAGATCCTGCTTTTTACAGCGGATCACGCCGCCATCTTCCAGTATCGCCTTCAGCTCAGCCTCATCCATCAGGGTGAACCCCGCCGGCAATTCACCGGAGCGCACCCATTCGGTCAGCGTCAGCTCGATCGGATTTTCCAGCGTCAGCGGCACCACCGGTAGCGAGCCGAGGCTCTTACGCAGTAACGCCAGCGTATCTTCCGCTTTCTTCGCGCTGGCGCAGTCGACGATGATCAGATTATTGACGGTGTCGATCCACATAAAGGTCTGACTGAAACGGCTGAAGGCACGCGGCAGCAGGCTGTGCAGCACTTCATCTTTCAGCGAATCCTTTTCGGTCTTTTTCAGCTTGCGGCTCTGTTCCGCTTCCAGCTTCTCAATTTTGGCTTCCAGCGCCTGCTTCACCACCGGCGACGGCAGAATTTTCTGCTCGGTGCGGGCACAGATCACTATCTGACCGTTAATCACATGCGTCAGCGCTTCGCTGCGGTTGCCCATCGGCGAGACCCAGCCGGTTTTGGCCATGTCCTGGCTGCCGCACGGCGTGAAGGTGAAGGCGTCGAGCTGTTTTTCCAGATCGTCTGCGGACAGCGGGATGTCCCGATTCAGACGATAAACCATCATATTTTTAAACCACAACATCAGGATTCCTTACCGTGGGTGCGATCGGGCGCACAAGTCTAAAACAGTCAGCGCGCATGATAGCGAAACATCGGAGTGGTTTCATTGCCTTTCCCGATTCAGCCTTCTACTGTATCTGTCACCTGAACGAATAATGAGGAATAAATCGTGCGTATCGGTATTGATTTAGGCGGCACCAAAATTGAAGTGATTGCGCTGTCTGACCAGGGCGAGGAGCTGTTTCGCCACCGCGTGAATACCCCGCGTGACGACTATGCGGCCACGGTGCAGGCGATTGTCGATTTAGTCCTGCTGGCGGAAGCGCAGACCGGGCAGCAGGGGACGGTCGGCATCGGCATTCCCGGCACGATTTCTCCTTATACCCAGCGGGTAAAAAATGCTAACTCGACGTGGCTCAACGGCCAGCCGCTGGACAAAGATTTGGCGCGTGCGCTGAATCGTGACGTGCGCATCGCCAACGACGCGAATTGCCTGGCGGTTTCCGAAGCGGTTGATGGCGCAGGCGCAGGCCAGCCGCTGGTGTTTGCGGTGATCATTGGCACCGGTTCCGGCGCAGGCGTGGCCATCAACGGAGAATCACGCATTGGCGGTAACGGTAACGCAGGCGAGTGGGGGCATAATCCGCTGCCGTGGATGGATGAAGACGAACTGCGCTATCGCGCGGAAGTGCCGTGCTACTGCGGGCTGCAGGGCTGTATTGAGACGTTTGTCTCCGGCACAGGCTTCGCCATTGATTATCAGCGTCTCAGCGGACAGGCGCTGAAGGGCGCGGAGATCATCCGGCTGATCGAGCAGCAGGATCCGGTGGCCGAGCTGGCGATGAGCCGTTATGAAACGCGGCTGGCCAAATCGCTGGCGCAGGTGGTTAACCTGCTCGATCCGGATGTGATCGTGCTCGGCGGCGGCATGAGCAACAACGATCGGCTGTACCAGACGGTGCCGACGCTGATGAAGCAGTGGGTGTTTGGCCGCGAGTGCGAAACGCCGGTGCTGAAAGCGGTGCACGGTGACTCCAGTGGCGTGCGCGGTGCCGCCTGGCTGTGGCCGGTGAAAGGGTAGCGTAACGACGCTTTATGCGTGCTTAACCCCTCTTCCAGCGGAAGAGGGGGCCGAAGCGGGTCAGTGTTGGCTTAACTGACCGGCGTGACACACGATATCGTGCGCATGCAGCACGGCTGGCCGGTTTTCATTCAGTCGGATGGCGGCATAAATATCGATATGCAGATTTTGCGCTTCATCGTCAGCCAGTGCGCGATAACACAACCCTTCCTGATGAAAGGTACATTTCGACTGTGGCATCAGGGCAAAGCCTTTTCCTCTGGCAATGTGTGTCAGCATAACCAGTGAATCATCGGGCTCTTTAACTCTTTTAAGCGGGGTGTGGAGCTGTGAAAACAAGCGTTCACATTTATCGTAGAACGACGGATTGGCGCTTCTGGCAAACCAGAACAGCGGTAAATCACCGATCGCTTCCAGCGAGACTTTTTCTTTCAGGCTGGCCGGATGTCTGGCCGGCATTGCTACCAGCAAAGGCTCACGACCGATCCACTGGTACTGAACGGTATCTTCGTGGCCGGTTGCCCTTTCGCCCGTCAGTACCAGGTCCAGGCGGTTTTTTGCCAGACACTGCAGCAACTGCGCAGACGTCAGATCGGGCGTTTCCACATCGTCGGCGGCGTCCAGTTTCAGCAGTTGCTGGTTAATGGGCGCAATCAGTGCAAAATTCAGCGTGCGAGTGAGGCCGATACGCAGGCGCTTTTCTGAAGAAAGCGAGCCAGGCTTGAGTTCATTCAGCGCCTGAAGGATCTTCTCCGCTTTGATTACCAGCGCCCGGCCAGCGTCCGTCAGACTGACGTCATGGGTGCTGCGGCTAAACAACGGCTGCTCCAGCACGGCTTCAAGGCGCTTAATCTGTCGGGTTAGCGGAGGCTGAGTCATGCTGAGCCGTTCGGCGGCCCGGCGAAAGTTCAGCTCGTGCGCAACCGCAAGAAAGCATTGCAGCTGTTTCACACTGGGGAGATGGTTGCTGATAAGGTGCTCTGCCGTTGCCATAGAGTCCATCCGGATAATCAAAAACGTTATTCTACGCAGCAAAATGTCAGCAGGACAGGAGGTTAATCGGTCTGGCCGGCACTACGTCAGACATCCTGACCGGGCGTTACCCGGCCAGGGCTTCAGGCATTAATGCTTATCATCCCTTCTTCAGAATAGCGCTCGCCCCTGATCTCAATATGCTGATGAATAGCGTTCAGTAAGGCGATATCTGCCTGCTCCAGCACGATATCGGCGGCCTGCGCATTTTCCGTCAGATAACGGATCTGTTTCGTCCCCGGAATGGGGATCAGCTTGTCGTACTGCGCCAGTAGCCAGGCCAGCGCAATCTGCCCTGGCGTGCAGCTGTACTTTTCAGCGAGCGGGTGCACCGCGTCAAGAAGCTGGGCGTTATGGTCGAGGCTGGATTGACTAAAGCGCGCATTATTTTTGCGGAAATCACCCTCAGCGAAGTCGCTGTTATGACGATACTTTCCGGTCAGAAACCCTCTGCCCAGCGGAGAGTAGGGAACTAAACCTATACCCAGCTCTTTCACCACCGGCAGAATCTCAGCTTCGATATCGCGCGTCCACAGTGAATATTCGGTTTGCAGGGCAGTGAGCGGGTGAATGGCATGGGCCCGGCGCAGGGTTGAAGCTGAAACCTCACACAATCCAATGTGGTTGATCTTACCCGCTTTAACGAGGCGGCTCAGGCATTCCATGCTCTCTTCAATCGGCGTAACCTGGCTCACGCGGTGAAGATAGAACAGATCGATGCGCTCAACGCCAAGCCTTTTAAGCGATTCATTACAGCAGCGGGTGATGTAGTCGGGTTGGTTGTTAATCGTCCGGGCATAAGCCTGGTCCGCAGGGCGATCGATTCCGCACTTGGTGGCAATGTTAAACTGCTCACGCGTGGTGTTATCCAGACCGGCAAGAAAGTGGCCAATCAGCCGCTCATTATGGCCCCGCCCGTACATATCCGCGGTATCGATAAACGTGATATTCAGGTCGATAAGCGTGTGTAACAGCTGCAGTGAAGCGTGGTCGTCTGTCTGCCCATAAAATTCGCTCAGTCCCATGGCACCATAGCCGATCGAACTGACAGTCAAGGTTTGCGATAAATGTCGGGTGTGCATAATGGCTCCTTGTTGTGGTTTTTTTGATTGTTGCACCCCGATTACGCGTAATGAATTGTCATTTACGTCATGCAAAAAAGGTATCACAGCAGCATGACCGGAGCGGTGCTGTGGTGGGATGGATTTATCGCGTGGGGCAGAAAGAGACGGGTACACAAAGGGCTCTGTGTACCCGCCTCCGTTGCCTGAAGGGCAGGGGCAATGCGTTGCTTACTCGCCGACCAGCATGGAATCCTGCGGTGCGCGCTCGCGCTGGGCTTTGGTGGCAAGGAAGTAAAGGTAGCCGAGCACCATGATCGCCACAAACAATCCGCCGATTACCGGGTTAAACCACAGCATCGCCACCAGACACACCAGCGACAGCACCAGTGCGATGCCCGGTACCAGCGGATAGCCCGGCGCACGGAAGCTGCGCTCCAGATCCGGTGCGCTGCGGCGCAGCTTAAACAGGCTCAGCATACTCATCAGGTACATCACGATCGCGCCGAACACTGCCATGGTGATCATCGCCGCCGTCAGCGTCATGCCCTGCAGATTGATCAGTCCGTCGCTGTAAATGGCGGCGATACCGATGACACCGCCGGCGATGATGGCGCGGTGCGGCGTCTGGAAGCGCGACAGCTTCGCCAGGCTGGGCGGCAGATAGCCCGCGCGCGCCAGGGCAAAGAACTGACGCGAGTAGCCAAGGATGATGCCGTGGAAGCTGGCGACCAGGCCAAACAGGCCGATCCACACCAGCATATGCATCCAGTTAGAGTGCTCGCCGACGATCATCTTCATCGCCTGCGGCAGCGGATCGTTAATGTCCGACAGCTTGCGCCAGTCGCCCGCGCCGCCGGCCAGCAGCATCACGCCAATCGCCAGCACCACCAGGGTAAGAATGCCGCTGATGTAGGCTTTCGGGATGGTGCGCTTCGGATCTTTGGCTTCTTCGGCCGCCATGGCCGCGCCTTCAATGGCGAGGAAAAACCAGATAGCGAACGGGATGGCGGCAAAGATGCCGGACAGCGCTGGCATGCCAAAATGATCGCTGCCAGCCCAGCCGTTGGCGGCGAAGTTAGCGACGCTGAAACCCGGCGATACCACGCCCATGAACACCAGCAGCTCCAGCACTGCCAGCACCGTCACCACCAGTTCGAACATCGCGGCCAGCTTCACGCCGAGAATATTCAGTGCCATAAACAATAAATAAGCCCCGACTGCCGCCGTTTTGGGGTTGAGATCGGGATACTGCACGTTGAGGTAGGCGCCAATCGCCATGGCGATGGCCGGCGGGGCGAACACGAACTCAATCAGCGTCGCCAGACCGGCAATCAGACCACCGGTTTCGCCAAATGCCCGACGGCTGTAAGCGAACGGCCCGCCAGCGTGCGGAATCGCCGTGGTCAGTTCGGTAAAGCTAAAAATAAAGCAGGTATAAAGTGTGGCGATCAGCGCGGTGGTGATCAGGAATCCCAGCGTCCCGGCCACGCCCCAGCCATAGCTCCAGCCGAAATACTCACCGGAAATCACCAGTCCAACCGCAATACCCCATAAATGCAGGGTGCCCAGCGTGGGTTTTAGTTTGCCTGTCATCTTCATCTCCCCGTCATGCTTGTTGTGCGGCGTTGGCACCGCGCTATTGTGGGTTTGCGCTACAGTGAAGGGATAATGCCGCTGCCCGGGACGGGAAAACTTGACGCCGGCGCAGTGAGTTTTGTCCTCTGCGGTCAACTCGCTGCGAGAAAAAGCGCTGGCTGTACGCTGCGGTCAACTTTTGCTGTTCTGCGGTCAGGCAGTCAGGACGACCTCATCCCATGCTGATAACACTGGTTTTAAGAGACTAATGCTGGAGAGTGATGAATGAGCGCCAAACAAGCCGAATCCCTGACCGATGCCGAGATCACCCTGCTGGCGCAACGTGCGCTGGCCTGCTATCCCGCCGCGCTGCACGGTGAGCTGCAATTGCTGTGCCGTTCGGAGAACGCCACCTTTTTGCTGCGTGCCGGCGGCAAACGCTACGCGCTGCGCCTGCACCGGCCGGATTACCACAGCAAAGCGGATATTCTCAGTGAACTGATGTGGCTTGATGCGCTGCGCGAGACCGGCATCATGGTGCCGCAGGCGATTCCGGCGCGCGACGGTGAAAGCGTGCTGACGCTGACGCTGGCGGACGGCAGCACGCGTCATGCGGTGCTGTTCCACTGGATTGACGGCGAGATGCCGACCACCGACGTCGATCCCAAAGCCTTTCAGCAGCTCGGTACCATCACCGCGCGCCTGCATCAGCACAGCCGCAGCTGGCAGAAACCCGAAGGTTTTCAGCGTATTATCTGGGATCATCACACCATGGTCAGCGAGCATAGCCACTGGGGGCGCTGGCAGGATGCGCCCCATCTTGATCCGGCCGATCACGGCATTATCGCAGCGGCGGTGGAGCGCGCCGGGCAGGCGCTGGCGGAATTTGGTAAAGAGCGCGATCGCTACGGCCTGATCCACGCCGATCTGCGGCTGACCAATCTGCTGCTGCACAAAGGCGAAACCCGGGTGATCGACTTCGATGACTGCGGCATGGGCTGGTATCTGCACGATCTGGCGGCCGCGATCAGCTTCGTCGAGCACCATCCGCGTGCGGCGGAGTGGGTGGATAACTGGATCCTCGGCTATGAACGCGTGGCGCACATCAGTGATGCTGAGATGGCGCTGGTGCCGACGCTACTGATCCAGCGTCGTATCCAGATGACGGCGTGGATGGGCACGCACGCCGATACCGAGATGGCGCTCAGCCTCGGGCCGCACTGGGCCAGCCATTCGGTGCGGCTGTGCCGTCGCTATCTTGAGAGCAGCCAGCTGCCGGTAGGCGCGTGACCTGCACCAGCAGAGGGCAGCGGCGCGCGCTGATGGCGTAATCTGGTGCCTGCGCATCAAGCGCGCCAGCCGTGACAGGCGCGCTGACAGGAACGCAGATCGCCGCCAGGAGCGCGCCAGCGGCGGCCAGGCGGTGCATTGCCTTGCACCGCGCGCCGCCGGGTGACGCTGGTATGAAAATTGCTGGATCCCTTCATTCTGTTATCCGCGCGATCCCTGAGAGGTTCCCATGCAATCACTCATCTCTGCTGCTGATGCCTTCAGCGCGTTTGCCACACCCGCCAGCAACCGTGGCGTTCTGGCCGCGGCGGCGACCGGTCTGAGCGCCTTCATTACGGATAAAGGCGGCGATGTCGATCGCATCTTTGGCATCAGCGGTATCGATTCTGAACTGCTGGCCAGCCCGACACTGAGCCTCGGGCTGGTGAACTATTGCCGCGTGATGGAAGAAGCGGCGCGCCACTCCGGCTTTGATAACTTCGGTTTGCATTACGGCAGGCAGTTCAAACCGCAGTCATTAGGGTTAATTGGCTACATCGGACTGTGCTCGCCGACGCTGGAGCAGGCGCTGCACAATGTGGTGAACGCGTTTCCCTGGCACCAGCACGATACGCTGACGCGGCTGGTGGACAAGGGCGACTGCTGGCGGCTCGATTATCAGGTGCGCCACGGGGCGATCCTGGCGCGCCGTCAGGATGCGGAGCTGACGCTCGGCATGTTCCTCAACCTGATTCGCCACGTGGCGGGCAAAAACTGGGCGCCGCGCGAGGTGCACTTTGAACATCCGCGTCCGGAGCAGTGGCACGAGCACTGCAAAGTGTTTGATGCGCCGGTCTGGTTCGATCAGCCGTTTAACTCACTGCTGATCGCGAAACGCGACCTGCAGCGCGCCATGCCGGAGCAGGATGCGATGCTGCTGATGGTGATGCAGGATGCCATTCGCCGCCTCAACAGCAGCGCCAGCGTGCAGAGCGTGGTCGAACAGGCGCGTTCGCAGGTCAGCCTGACGCTCATTCAGGGCGAACCGGTACTGGAGGAGATCGCCGGCAAAATGGGGTTGTCGAGCTGGTCGCTGCAGCGACGCCTGCGCGAAGAGGGCATTAGCTTTAGCGCACTGGTGGATAAGGTGCGCTGCGAAATGGCCACGCACTATCTGCAGCAGAGACAATTGCCCATCTCGGAAATGGCGCTGCTGCTTGGCTATTCCGAGGTCAGCGCGTTTTCCCGCGCCTTCCGCCGCTGGTTCGGCATCAGCCCGCGTCAGTGGCGCCAGGATGGGCTGGTAAGTCAGGCCGGTGTGGCGCAAAGCCAAACCACGCTGGCTGGTCGCGCTGCGGCGGAGGCGGTAAGCCGCGCGACTGACCAATAAGCTGCCACGCACGCAAACACAGCGCTTCGTCGCCCTGGGTTTGCGTCACCGCGTAGCGCCCACTGTTCTGCCACTCCAGGCGCACCCAGCACTGCTGTCCGGCATAGCGCGCCGCATCGTGAAACTGCTTATTGAGCTGCTGCTGCAGTGCTTCACTCCAGTGGCAGGCGGCGCTGTCAGCATCGCCCTGCGGCTGGCACTGATTGGCCAGGCTGGGGGCCGGCGCGGACACCTGCTGGCAGGCGCTGAGCCCCACCATCATTACTAACCCACCTGATAGTCTCGCTAATCGATTAATTAAATTCATTAATAAGCCTGCATTTTCGCTAAAGATTCCTGGCGCTGCTGCCGACAGTCTACAGACCGCAGCAGGGAATGCTATGGCATTACTCTGACTGTCGGCATAACCAGAATTTGCCGCCTGGTGGCGGTGTTATCCCTTCCTTTATTCATGGACCAGAAATGCAGAAGAAATATGCCTTTGCGGCACTCTCCTTGTTAAGCGCCGCGCTGCTCAGTGGCTGTGCCACCGAGTCGTCGCGCGCCATCGACGCACCTCAGGTTCGCGCCGCAAGCCAGCCGGCTTATCAGGGCGTGCGCAGCCCAATCGCGGTGGGACAGTTTGATAACCGTTCGTCATACATGAATGGGATTTTCTCCGACGGCGTTGATCGTCTGGGCAACCAATCCAAAACCATTCTGATTACGCATCTGCAGCAGACCAATCGCTTCAACGTGCTGGATCGCAGCAACCTGAAAGAGCTGCAGCAGGAAGCCGATTTCAAACACAGCCAGCAGAACATCAAGGGCGCTAACTACATCATCACCGGTGACATCACCGAGTTCGGGCGCAAAGAAGTGGGCGACCAGCAGCTGTGGGGCATCCTCGGGCGCGGTAAAAGCCAGATCGCTTACGCCAAAGTGAACCTGAATGTGGTGGATGTGACCACTTCAGAAGTGGTGTACAGCGTGCAGGGCGCGGGTGAATACCAGCTGTCAGCGCGTGAGGTGATCGGCTTTGGCGGCACCGCCAGCTATGACTCTACCCTGAACGGCAAAGTGATGGATCTGGCGATCCGTGAAGCGGTCGACCACCTGGTGGATGGCATCAATAACGGCGCATGGCGCCCGGTGAAATAAGGATATTGACGATGAAATTACTGCAACTGAGCGCCGCGCTGATCGCGGCAGGCGTGCTGGCCGGCTGTGCGCCAAAAGGACCGGAGCCGATCTACTACTGGGGTGATTACCAGCAGCAGGTCTACAGCTATTACCAGAAAGACAGCGATCCGCAGAAGCAGATTGATGCGCTGAATCTGGATATCGAAAAGGCCAAAGCGGTGAACAAGCCGGTGGCACCCGGTCTGCACGCCCAGCTGGGCCTGCTGTACGCCAAAAACGGCAACACGGATAAAGCTTTCAGCCAGTTCGCCCTCGAGAAGCAGCTGTTTCCGGAATCGGCGCCGTACATGGACTTTCTGATGAAGAAAAAAGGAGTGAACCAATGAAAAAACTGATTGCCGTGTGCGGCGTATTCGCGGCGCTGCTGCTGACCGGCTGTGCCCAGAATAAGAAACCGTATGACTACAGCGCCTTCCGTGCCAGTAAGCCGGCGTCAATTCTGGTGCTGCCTGCCGATAACCGTGCGCCGGATATCAACGCGTCGCACAGCTTCACCTCGCTGGTGACCCAGCCGCTGGCGGAAGCGGGTTACTACGTGTTCCCGGTGGCGGTGGTGGAAGAGACCTTCCAGCAAAACGGCCTGAGCAACGGGCATGAAATTCAGGCGGTGAGCACGAAGCGCTTGCATGACATCTTCAACGCAGACAGCGCACTGTACATTTCGATTACCGATTATGGCAGCAGCTATCTGGTGGTTGATTCGGTGACCACGGTCTCGGCCACTGCCCGTCTGGTCGATCTGCGCAGCGGTAAAGAGCTGTGGCAGGGCATGGCCACCGCCAATGATTCTGAGAACAGCAACAACAGCAACGGCGGCATCATTGGCATGCTGGTGTCGGCGGCGATCAAACAGATTGCCAGCAACGCGGGCGACAAAGCGCACACCATTGCTGGTGTCACCAGCGCACGTCTGTTAGCGCAGAACGAGCAGGGTGGTCTGCTGGCCGGCCCGCGCTACAAAGCGCCGGTTACGCGTTAATCTACCTGGCGCGGCGATCAGCTGATCGCCGCGCCACTTCACGCATCACTCGCCCGGCAGCTCCAGTTTACTGTAGCCGAGCCCGTTCATTTTACGCACCCGGATCTGCACCGGGATGCGCTCTTTCATCGCTTCCACATGACTGATCACACCGATGGTTTTCCCGCTGGCGTTGAGCGCATCGAGCGCATCCAGCGCGGTGTCCAGCGTTTCGGCATCCAGCGTGCCGAAGCCTTCGTCGAGAAACAGTGATTCAATGCGCGTTTTATGGCTGACCAAATCGGACAGCGCCAGCGCCAGCGCAAGGCTGACGAGGAAGCTCTCGCCGCCGGACAGCGTACGCGTGTCGCGCGTGGCATCGGCCTGCCAGGTATCCACCACTTCCAGCTCCAGCTCATCGCTGACGCGGCGCTGCAATAAATAGCGGCCGTGCAGGCGATCGAGCTGGCGGTTTGCCAGCCACACCAGATGATCGAGGGTTAAGCCCTGAGCAAAGCGGCGGAACTTGTCGCCTTTGGCCGACCCGATCAGATCGTTGAGGCGGCTCAGCTGTGCCAGTTCCGCTTCGTCAGCGGCGATCTGCGCCAGCAGCGTTTGCTGCTGCTGACGCTGTTGGGTATCGCTGTGCAACTGCTGCTGCGCTTCCCCTTGCTGGCGTGCGTTGTCACGCAGCGCCACGCGCAGCTGCTCCAGCCGGGCGGCGATGGTACAAGCATCGGCATCGCTGAGCGCGGCCGGGCGCTGCTGCTGGTGATCGCTCAGCCGCTGCGCCAGTCTGGCATGCAGCGCGGCGTGCTGCTGATGCTGCTGCTCCAGCGTTTGCAGCCGCTGGCGCAGCGTCTGCACCTCATCTTCCGCCAGCAGCGCGGCGCGCAGGGCGCTTTCGTCAGCGAAATCACTGAGCAGCAATGCCTGCCGGAAGGCGCTTTCGGCGTCCGCTGTGCGCTGCGCCAGCGTCTGCTGCTGGCTGACAATCTGTTCATACTGACCTTTCAGGCCGTGCAGCTCGCTTTGCGCCTGCTGCCAGCGCTGCAGCTGTTGCGCCAGCGCCTGGTCATGCTGTTGCAGCGCGGCGTGCTGCTGCTGACGCGCGTCCGCCACGCGCCGGTCGCCAAACAGCTGCTGGCGCTGCTGCTGCTGGGCCTGCTGCTGCTGTTGCAGGTGGTTAAGGGCTTGCTCCAGGCTGGCGACCTGCTGCTGTTCACGCGCCAGAGTTTGCTGCAGGCTGCTGCCTTCCGTTTCGCTTTTCGCCAGCTGCGGCTGTAGCTCAGCAAGTAACCGCTCACTTTCCTGCCACTGCTGCCAGCGCTGCTGCAGCGTTTGCAGCCAGCCGGCGCGCTCGGGCGCTGCAGGCAGGCTAAGCTGATGGGCAGCCAGCTGCTGTTCCAGCTGCTGCAATTGCTGCTGACACGCCTGACGTTCACCACTGATGCGCTGGTCGAGCTCATCGCGCTGCTGTTGGGCGCTGGTGAGCTGCTGCTGCGCCAGCAGTTGCTGCTGCAGATGCTGCTGCCAGCGCTGCTGCTGGTGCAGATGCGCGTCTTTGGCCTGCTGCAACGTGACGGCCGCCTGTTCACGCGCCTGCAACTGCTGCTGCTGGCGGGCTTCGAGCGCGTCCTGCTGCTGCTGCCAGGCGCTGAATTCTGCGTGCTGTTCAGCGCTGAAGGTAAGCGCCAGCTCACCGCACAGCGCCTGCCAGCGCTCGCGGGTGGCGGCGATCTGCTGGTCGAGATCGGCGATTTCCTGTTGCAGCGCCTGCTGTTGCTGCTGCGACAGTTTAAGCTGCTCGCCCCGCGCGGTACCGGCTTCCCTGAGCTGCATCACGCGGCTCTCCAGCGCGGCCAGGCGCTGTTGATTTTCGTCCGGCTGCAACTGCTGGTAGCGGTCGATGGCCGGATGCTGGCAGGAGCCGCACAGCGGGCAGGGCTGTTCCGGCTGCAGCCGGGCCCGCTCGTCGGCCAGCTGAATAATCGTGCGCTCCAGCTCGCACAGGCGACGCACATCCAGTAGCGTCTGATGCTCGCGCTTGTACTCCTCGCGCAGCTGCTGCAACGCCAGCGCTTCCTGCTCAGCATGCTGCTGTAACTGCTGCAGCTTAAGCTGGCGCTGCTGGCGCTGCGGCTGGAGCGTTTGCCACTGTGCCGCCAGCAGGCTGAGCTGCTGACGTGCGCCGCGCTGCTGCTGATGCTGCGCCAGCGCCGTCCGCAGCGCCGGGCTGGCGATCTCCGCTTCCAGCGAAGTAAGCACCTGCTCCGCCTGCTGGCGCTGCTGCTGTGCCGCGGCTTCCGCCTGTTGCAGCGGCTGTGCCGCCTGTTCGCGCGCCTGCAGCGCCTGCTGCTGCTGTTCGAGCTGGCTTTGCAGTTGTTGCTGCTGCGCGCTGAGCTGCGTCAGCGTTTGCTCACGCTCTTCAAGCCGGGCGAGTTCGGCCTGCCAGCGCGCCAGTTCGCCGCCCCAGCGGGCGACAGCGGCTTCACTCAGGCGAAACGCCTGCTGCTGCGCCAGCTGTTGTTGTAAGCGTTCACTTGCCTGCTGATGCTGATCCAGCGCCTGCTGGCTGAGTAACAGGGTTTTTTGCTGTTCGCTCAGCAGCGCCTGCTGCTGCTCAAGCTGCTGTGCACGGCTGGCGATCTGCTGATCGAGCGGGATCACCTGTTCGCTCAGCAGCGTCTCCAGCTGTTGCTGTTCGGCCAGCGCGCGTTCACGTGCCTGCTGTGCGGCCTGATAGTGGCTTTCACCCTGCTGCAGCGCCGCTTGTGCCTGTTGCTGTTGCTGCTGTAACTGCTGCGCCTGCTGGTTCAGTGTCTGCTGGTCGCGCTGCAGCTGTTCGCGCTGCTGCAGTTTGTCGCGCAGCTTCTCCGCCGGTTCAGCACGCGCCAGCCGCTGGCGATCGCCTTCCGCCTGCTGCCAGGCCGCGGCGGCAGCCTGCAACGCCTGCTGCGCCTGCTGTTGCTCCGCGTTGAGCTGCTGCTGCTGCGTCAGCCACTGCTGCTGTTGCTGGGCCTGCGCCAGCTGCTCGCTCAGATCCTGTTCGGTGCGGGTGAGCTGGTCCAGCTGCTGCGCCAGTTCGGCGCGGCGGGCGTCATCGAGCAACTGCACCGCACCGGCGCGGGCGCGCAGCGTGTCGAGTGCCGCGCGCGCCGTGCGCCAGCGCTCGTAGATCTGCATCGAGATGTGGCCGTAGATTTCGGTGCCGGTCAGCTCCTCCAGCAGCTCGGCGCGCTCGCCGGGTTTGGCATTGAGGAAGGCGGCAAACTGCCCCTGCGACAGCATCATCGAACGGGTGAAGCGGGCAAAATCGAGACCGGACAAGGTTTCGATGGCTTTGAGCTTGTCACCGACTTTATCGGCGACGATCTGGTTGTCCGCCACGCGCGCCAGTTCGACGCGCGGCGCCTGCAGTTTACCTTCCGCCAGGCCGCGCGCGCGGTTCTGGCTCCAGAAGGCGCGCCAGGCTTCACCTTTGATCTCAAACTCCACTTCGGCGAGGCATTCAGCGGTGTCACGCGTCATCAGCTGATTTTCGCTCTGCGACAGGCCACCAAGGCGCGGCGTCTGGTGATAGAGCGCCAGACAGATGGCATCCAGCAGCGTGGTTTTACCCGCGCCGGTAGCGCCGGTGATGGCGAACAGCCCGTTGCTGGCAAACGGCTCGCGGCGGAAATCGATAAACCACTCGCCGCGCAGCGCATTGAGGTTTTTAAAACGCAGCGTCAGAATTTTCATGCGCCCGGATCCTCCAGCGTCGCCAGCGTGCTGCGAAACAGTTGCGTTAACTGCGCGCGCTGTTCATCCTCCAGCTGCTCCTCCAGCGCCAGCCGGCGGGCAAACACCTCTTCAACTTTCAGTTCGCTCAGGGTTTCGTTCTCCAGCCGCGCCAGGCTGCGCTGACGCTGATCGCGGCTGCGGCGCACCAGCAGCACCTCAACCGGCAGCGCGTCGGTAAGCTGTTCAATGCGGCGCTGCAGGTCGCTCAGGTACTCCTGAGTAGTGATTTCAATATCCAGCCACACCGGCAGATCGCCTTCATAGGTGTGAAACGCGGTCAGCTGCTGTTCGATCTCCGCCATGGCACCTTTCAGCATCTGCATCGGCTGGAATGACGGAATAACCAGCGGTGTGACGGACTCCAGCCGGGTGCTAAATTCCAGCAGGAATACGCTTTTCTCACGCCCCAGCTCATCAAAGCTGAGCGCAATCGGCGAACCGCTGTAGCGGATGTGATCGCTGTCGGCGATGCGCTGCGCACGATGGATGTGGCCCAGCGCAATGTAGTCGGCAGGCGGGAAGGCCTGCGCCGGAAAGGCGTCCAGCGTGCCGATGTAGATATCACGCACCGAATCGCTCTTGCTGACGCCCACGGTGGTGAGATGCCCGGTGGCGATGATCGGCAGCGTACTGCCCATGGCTTCGCGCTGCGCCACGGCGGCGGCATAACAGTGCTGATAGTGCTGCTCAATCGCCTGCAGCAGCGACAGCTGCTTATCGCGACCGGACTGACCCGCCTGGCTGCGCAGGATGTCGCGCGGACGCAGATAGGGAATGGCGCACAGCAGCGCGCCCGGCGTGCCGTCACGCTGTTGCAGCGTCAGCACCTGCTGCTCGCCGCCGGGCGTGGCGCTGGTAATGACGCGGGTATTGAGGCAGGCCAGCAGCTCGCGCGATTCATTCAGCGTGGCGACCGAATCATGGTTGCCGGCCAGCACAATCAGCTGGCAGCCGCTGGGCTGCAGCGCCACCACGAAACGGTTAAACAGTTCGCGCGCGTAGCTGGGCGGCGAACCGGTATCAAACAGGTCGCCAGCGACGATCAGCGCATCCACCTGATGCTGCACAATCGCGGCCAGCAGCCAGTCGAGGAATTGCTGGTGCTCGGCGGCGCGGCTTTTGCTGTAAAAGAACTGACCGAGATGCCAGTCAGCGGTGTGAATAATGCGCATGAATGCTCCGTGCCTGCTATCGCAAAGCGGCAGTATAACCGCTTAACAACGCAATGAAAAAAAAGCGAAACCGGTTGTCACAATTGCGCTTTTTATCTGATTATCATGAGGTGGGTTTTTCATAAAAGTGTCACAAAACTGACGCATAATGGCGCCGCAAACCCCCGTGACATGCCGTCACAATCGCAGGAGTAATAATGGCTAAGCGCATTTTGGTTGTGGAAGACGAAGCTCCCATCCGTGAAATGTTATGTTTCGTGCTGGAACAAAACGACTATCAGCCGATTGAGGCTGAGGACTATGACAGCGCGATTGGCAAGCTGATCGAACCCTGGCCCGATCTGATTCTGCTGGACTGGATGTTACCCGGCGGCAGCGGCATTCAGTTCATCAAACATTTAAAGCGTGAAGCCATGACGCGTGATATTCCGGTGATGATGCTGACGGCGCGCGGTGAAGAGGAAGATCGCGTGCGCGGGCTGGAAGTGGGCGCCGATGATTACATCACCAAGCCGTTCTCGCCCAAAGAGCTGATGGCGCGCATTAAAGCCGTGATGCGCCGCATCTCACCGATGGCGGTGGAAGAGGTGATTGAGATGCAGGGGCTGAGCCTCGATCCCTCCTCGCATCGCGTGATGTCCGAAACCACGCCGCTGGAAATGGGACCGACCGAATACAAACTGCTGCACTTCTTTATGACGCATCCGGAGCGCGTATACAGCCGCGAACAGCTGCTGAATCACGTGTGGGGCACTAACGTGTATGTGGAAGACCGCACCGTGGATGTGCATATCCGTCGTTTACGTAAAGCACTGGAAGTTTCCGGCCACGATCGCATGGTACAAACCGTTCGCGGAACAGGGTATCGTTTCTCTGCCCGCTACTAAACGGAGTCTTTTACCGTGCTGGAACGACTCTCCTGGAAGAGATTACTGACCGAGCTGGCGCTGGTGTGTCTGCCTGCGCTGGTGCTGGGTCTGCTGGTTGGCTATCTGCCGTGGTGGCTGTTACTGGCCGTGTGCGGCGTGCTGTTCTGGCACTTTAAAAATCTGATGCGGCTGTCGCACTGGCTGTGGATTGATCGTTCAATGACGCCGCCCACCGGGCGCGGCAGCTGGGAACCGCTGTTTTACGGCCTGTATCAAATGCAGTTGCGCAATCGCCGCCGCCGGCGCGAGCTGGGCAATCTGATCAAACGCTTTCGCAGCGGGGCCGAGTCGCTGCCGGACGCGGTGGTACTCACCACCGAAGAGGGCACCATTTTCTGGTGTAACGGTCTGGCCCAGCAGCATCTCGGGCTGCGCTGGCCGGAAGATAATGGCCAGAATATCCTCAACCTGCTGCGCTACCCTGAATTCTCCCGCTATATCCGCCAGCGCGACTTCAACAAGCCGCTGACGCTGGTGCTGAATAATCAGCATCACATGGAGTTCCGCGTCATGCCTTACAGTGAAGGGCAGTGGCTGATGGTGGCGCGTGACGTCACCCAGATGCACCAGCTGGAAGGGGCGCGGCGTAACTTCTTCGCCAACGTCAGTCATGAATTGCGTACCCCGCTGACGGTGCTGCAGGGCTATCTGGAGATGATGGACGACGCCGGGATGAATGAGCGCACCCGCAGCAAGGCGCTCAGCACCATGCAGGAGCAGACGCGGCGCATGGACAGCCTGGTGAAGCAGTTGCTGACGCTGTCACGCATCGAAGCGGCCCCCGCCATTGACCTGAAAGAGACGGTGGATGTGCCGACCATGCTGCTGCTGTTGCAGCGCGAGGCGGAAACCCTCAGCCAGGGCCGGCACAGCATCCATTTCCACACCGATCCGCACCTGAAGGTGTTCGGCAATGATGAACAGCTGCGCAGCGCGATTTCCAATCTGGTGTATAACGCGGTGAACCACACGCCGGATGGCACGCGCATCGACATCAGCTGGTTGCGCACCAAACAGGGCGCCGAATTTAAGGTGTGCGACAACGGGCCCGGCATCAGCGAGGAGCATCTGCCGCGCCTGACCGAACGCTTCTACCGCGTGGATAAAGCGCGCTCGCGCGCCACCGGCGGCAGCGGGCTGGGGCTGGCCATTGTTAAGCACGCGCTCGGCCACCACACCACGCGGCTGGAGATCAGCAGCGTGCCGCATCAGGAAACCTGCTTCCGCTTCGTGCTGCCACCGCGCTTGATTGTGGCGAACGGAATCCGCGAGAATGTGGCGCAGTAAACGCCACCGGACTCTGTGATGAAATCGCTGCTGCTCTCTCTTTTATTACTGTGCCCGCTGCTGGCGACGGCTCAGCAAAGCATGCTGACCGGCAACCTGAGCAGCGTGGGCTCGGACACGCTGGGCTACCTGATGACGCTGTGGGGCGAAGATTTCAGCCGTCAGTCGCCGGGCGTTAATGTGCAGGTGCAGGCGGCGGGATCGTCGACGGCGCCGACCGCGCTGGCCGCCGGGGCCGCTCAGCTTGGCGCCATGAGCCGGCCGATGCAGGTGGATGAGCGTCAGCTGTTTATCGCGCGCTATGGCTATGCGCCGCTGGCGGTGCCGGTGGCGATGGATGCGCTGGTGGTGGTGGTTAATCAGGACAATCCGCTGCCGTCCATCAGTCAGCCGCAGCTGGATGCGCTGTTCTCCGTGACCCGGCTGTGCGGCGCACAGCAGGTGCCGCAGCGCTGGGGCGATGTTGGCCTGCATACGGCGAACTGGGCAACGCGCAGTATTCAGCGCTTTGGCCGTAACTCCGCTTCCGGCACCTGGGGCTTTTTCAAGCAGCAGGCGCTGTGTCGCGGCGATTTCCGCGCTGACGTCGCGGAGTTTCCCGGCTCGGCGGCGGTGGTGCAGGCGGTCGCCAGCACGCCGAACAGCATCGGCTACGCCAGCTTTGGCTTTCACCTGAGCGGCGTGAAAACCCTGCCGATCGTCACCGCCAGCGGCGACAGCGTTATGCCGGATGCCGAATCGATCCGCAGCGGCCGTTATCCGTGGTCGCGCCCGCTGTATATTTACGTTAACAAGGCGCCCGGTAAACCGCTGCCGCCGCTGGTCGCCGCCTTTCTGCAGCAGGTGCTCTCTGCGCAGGGCCAGCGCCGTGTAACGGAGGCCGGCTACCTGCCGCTGTCCGATAGCCAGATCGCGCAGGCGCGCGCGGCGATTGCGCAAAACTAATTCACGCTGACCGATCATGAATTTTTTTCACGTCCCCTGAATTTTCTTCCATTGCCGCCGGTGGGGCGGCATGTCACTCTTATGGACATATAGCCATCCAGATGGCCAAAAATAACCGTACGCAATTATACCCTGACGCAATTATGTGTCAGTGCAGGAGTGAATATGCAACGCAACACCGCCCCGTTCCGCGCCGATACCGTCGGCAGCTTTCTGCGTCCCGCCGCCATTAAACAGGCACGTGAACAGTTCGCCAGTGGTGCCCTCAGCGCCGACCAGCTGCGTCAGGTAGAAGACGATGCGATTCGCCAGGTGGTGGAGCAGCAGCGCGCCAGCGGTCTGCAGGTGGTGACCGACGGTGAATTCCGCCGCGCCTGGTGGCACTTTGATTTCTTTGGCCATCTGCACGGCGTCGAGCTGTTTGAGGCCGATCAGGGCATTCAGTTCAACGGCGTGCAGACCAAAGCGCACGGCGTGAAGGTCACCGGCAAAGTCGCTTTTAACCCGCAGCATCCGATGCTGGACCATTTCCGCTTCCTGCAAAGCGTGGCCGGCGATGCGGTGGCGAAAATGACCATTCCCAGCCCGAGCGTGCTGCACTTCCGCGGCGGCCGTAAAGTGATTGATGCCACGGTGTATCCGGATCTGGAGCAGTACTTCGCCGATCTGGCAAAGACTTACAAAGAGGCGATCAAGGCGTTTTACGACGCTGGCTGCCGCTATCTGCAGCTGGATGACACCGTGTGGGCGTACCTGTGTTCAGGCGATCAGCAGCAGCAAATCCGCGAGCGCGGTGAAGATCCGCAACAGCTGGCGCGCATTTATGCGCAGGTGCTGAATCGCGCGCTGGAAGATAAACCGGCGGATCTCACCGTCGGTCTGCACGTGTGTCGTGGTAACTTCCGCTCGACCTGGATCTCGGAAGGCGGCTACGAGCCGGTGGCGGAAATTCTGTTTGGCAGCGTGAACATCGACGCGTTTTTCCTCGAGTACGATAATGAGCGCTCCGGTGGCTTTGAGCCGCTGCGTTTCATCAAACCCGGTCATCAGCAGGTGGTATTAGGGCTGATTACCACCAAAACCGGCGAGCTGGAAGACGCTGCACAGGTAAAGGCGCGCCTGCAGGAAGCGGCGCAGTTTGTCAGCCTCGACCAGATTTGCCTCAGCCCGCAGTGTGGCTTTGCGTCAACGGAAGAGGGCAACAGCCTGACCGAAGCGCAGCAGTGGCAGAAGATTCGTCTGGTTGTCGACATCGCACAACAGGTGTGGTGATGCTGTAAAGTTGTGCAAACAGGCGCGTAAAGCGCGCCTTTTGTGCATCCCTGCGGCGGTTTCTGCAAGGAGATCGCCCGCTTTGCAGAAACTTTAAGCAAATCATCTCAGGTGTTTTCCGACTATTTCCTGCTTATCCACTGCGTTCTGACGCTTTCCTGTTATATCCTTCTGGTTTTCCGATCCTGTATTGCCTTTCTTCGCTATAAACGTTTTAATTTGCGCCGTTGTCGATTCATCCCTCTGTGAACAGAAGAAAAGCAGTTTAAATCACCTGCGCTGTACCGATTCGGCCCGCATAACGCACTGGTCAAGCCAGTTAAGCCATTGTTTTCGCGCATCCAGGGGACAACACAAACCCAACTTCCACCGCAACATCAGCTACAGGCAGTACAGAAGTTTATGACACATCGTTTAACCTCCAGGGACATCCTGGCGCTGGGCTTCATGACCTTTGCCCTGTTCGTTGGCGCAGGAAACATCATTTTCCCGCCTATGGTCGGTATTCAGTCTGGTGAACATGTCTGGATTGCCGCCTTCGGCTTCCTGATCACCGCGGTTGGTTTACCGGTGATGACCGTGATCGCGCTGGCGCGCGTTGGCGGCGGTATTGATGCGCTCAGCTCACCGATTGGTAAAGCGGCCGGTCTGCTGCTCGCCACCGTGTGCTATCTCGCCGTCGGCCCGCTGTTTGCCACGCCGCGCACCGCGACCGTTTCATTTGAAGTCGGGATTGCGCCACTGACCGGCGACGGCCCGCTGCCGCTGTTTATCTATAGCCTGGTGTACTTCGCGCTGGTGATCGGCATTTCGCTCTATCCAGGCAAGCTGCTGGACACCGTCGGCCACTTCCTCGCGCCGCTGAAAATTGTCGCGCTGACCATTCTGGGCGTCGCGGCGCTGCTGTGGCCGGCTGGCGGCATTTCGCCGGCCACCGCCGACTACCAGCGTGCGGCCTTCTCCAGCGGTTTCGTGAACGGCTATCTGACCATGGATACGCTCGGCGCGCTGGTGTTCGGTATCGTCATCGTTAATGCGGCGCGTTCGCGTGGCGTGGAAGACAGCAAACTGCTGACGCGCTATACCATGCTGGCTGGCGTGATCGCCGGTGTTGGCCTGACGCTGGTGTACCTCAGCCTGTTCAAGCTGGGCTCCGGCAGCGGCGCGATTGTCGATCAGAACGCTAACGGCGCGGCGATTCTGCATGCTTACGTGCAGCAGACCTTCGGCGGTATGGGCAGTGTCTTCCTCGCCGCGCTGATTTTCGTCGCCTGTATGGTTACGGCGGTGGGCCTGACCTGCGCCTGCGCAGAATTCTTTGCGCAATACCTGCCGTTGTCGTATAAAGCGCTGGTGTTTATTCTCGGCCTGTTCGCCATGCTGGTGTCGAACCTCGGTCTCAGCCACCTGATTCAGATTTCGATTCCGGTGCTGACGGCTATCTATCCGCCGTGCATCGTACTGGTGGTACTGAGCTTTACCCTGAGCTGGTGGAATCGCAGCACGCGCATCATTGCGCCAACCATGCTGATCAGCCTGCTGTTTGGTATCGTCGATGCCATCAAAACCACCAGCTTTAAAGATGCGCTGCCGTTGTTTAGCCAGCATCTGCCGCTGGCCGATCAGGGACTCTCCTGGTTGCCGCCGTCGCTGGCGATGCTGGTGATTGCTGCGGTGGTTGACCGGGTGAAAGGGCGTGAGCAGGTTGCCGTTCACCAGTAAACGACATCGCTGTTAATTCCGACCACGGGCTTGCCCGTGGTTTTTTCATTTCCACAGGTACTGTTTGTTATGCAAGAAACCAATAAGCTCAAACGCGGACTGAGCACGCGCCACATCCGTTTTATGGCGCTGGGATCGGCGATCGGCACCGGGCTGTTTTACGGCTCGGCAGATGCCATCAAAATGGCAGGCCCCAGCGTACTGCTGGCCTACATCATCGGCGGCGCCGTGGCGTATATCATCATGCGCGCGCTGGGCGAGATGTCGGTTAACAATCCGCAGGCCAGCTCGTTTTCACGCTACGCGCAGGATTACCTCGGACCGCTGGCGGGCTATATCACCGGCTGGACGTACTGCTTTGAAATCCTGATTGTGGCGATCGCCGACGTCACGGCTTTTGGTATCTACATGGGCGTGTGGTTCCCGGAGGTGCCGCACTGGATTTGGGTGCTGTCGGTGGTGCTGATCATCGGCGCCATCAACCTGATGAGCGTGAAGGTGTTTGGCGAAGTGGAGTTCTGGTTCTCCTTCTTCAAAGTTGCCACCATCATCATCATGATCGTGGCCGGTTTCGGCATGATTTTCTGGGGCATCGGCAACGGCGGTCAGCCGACCGGCATCCATAACCTGTGGACCAACGGCGGCTTCTTTGCTCACGGTATCGTCGGCATGCTGCTGTCGCTGCAGATGGTGATGTTCGCCTACGGCGGCATTGAGATCATTGGTATCACCGCCGGCGAAGCTAAAGATCCGGCGAAATCGATCCCGCGCGCCATCAACTCCGTACCGCTGCGCATTCTGGTGTTCTATGTCGGCACGCTGTTTGTGATCATGTCGATCTATCCCTGGAACCAGGTCGGTACCGCAGGCAGCCCGTTCGTACTGACTTTCCAGCACCTCGGCATCGCCGCCGCCGCCTCCATTCTGAACTTTGTGGTGCTGACGGCCTCGCTGTCGGCGATTAACAGCGATGTGTTTGGCGTCGGCCGCATGCTGCACGGTATGGCGCAGCAGGGTCATGCGCCGAAGATGTTTATGAAGGTGTCGAATCGCGGCATTCCGTGGGTCACGGTGCTGGTGATGATGCTTGCCATGCTGGTGGCGGTGTACCTCAACTATCTGATGCCGGAAAAAGTGTTCCTGGTGATTGCCTCGCTGGCGACGTTTGCCACCGTGTGGGTGTGGATTATGATTCTGCTGTCGCAGATCGCGTTCCGCCACAAAATCGGCAAAGAGCAGGCCGGTAAGCTGCAGTTTGCTCTGCCGGGCGGCAGCGCTACGGCGTGGGTGGGAGTGCTGTTCCTTGCCTTTATCATCGCGCTGATTGGCTACTTCCCGGATACGCGTATCTCGCTGTACGTCGGGTTTGCGTGGATTGTCCTGCTGCTGCTGGCGTGGCCGCTGGCGAAGAAACGTAAAGCGTAAGAAGCTTTACTGCGGGCGAAGCGAGACTTCGCCCGCGTTGCATTACCAGTTTTTCCCCAGCGCCATCTCTCCGCCGTACGGATTCAGGTGATTGTTGTCATACCAGAGCGGCATGCCCTGATGAGTGACCAGACACCCCTGCGCATTACACAACGTCTCCTGCAGTGACAACACGCGCACGCCGCGCTGCTGATAATCCTTTAACAGATTTGCCACCGATGCGTTTGGCATCTGCATCTGCTGCGTGCGTTCCGCCGCCAGCGCCGCGCCATCCTGCGCGCTGAGCCAGCTATTCAGGCTGCGGCGCAGCGGCATATTGCGGTTATGGCTGTAGCGCAGCGGATCGAGCGTGATGGTCGGCACATCGTCTATCAGGGTGATCTTTTTCCCTGCCGCCAGCAGCTGCGCCACCACGGTATCCAGCCCGCTTTTCAGCGCCTGCAGATTGTCCTGCGCCGGATCGCGGAGACTGCGGAATCCGCTGCCCGGCTGCGCACTGAGGCCCGCCGCCCAGAACGCGCTGATCACCACTTCGTCTATTTTATCGCTCAGGATGATCGGCAGAACCCGCTGATTAAAATCGAGGCACTGCTGTGCATGCTGCGGTTTTTGCGGCATCGCGCGCGTGGCCTCAAGCAGGAAAGGGCAGGAGGCTTTGGTCAGCTGAAACAGCGGTTTCTGCTGCCGCCGGGCGTAATCGGCGACGTTGGCCGCCAGCGCCGCGGCATGGCTGTCGCCAATCAGCGCTATCGCCGGTGTGTCACTCTGCGGCTGGCACTGCGCATCACGGGCGGGCCGCGTGGCGCCGTAATCCAGCAGGCAGGGATCGCGCTGGGCGGCGACTTTCCATTCGTCGCCGAGCATCACCGCTTCACTGACGCGCGATTTCAGGCCACCGCTCTGCCACAGCAGCACCATGGCACCGGCTGCCAGCAGCGACGAGGCGCAGTAGCCGGGGATCAGCCAGCGCGTACCGCTGCGCGCCCGACGGAATGGCTGTTCGACGAAGCGCCAGGAGAGCCAGGCGATGACCAGCGCCACGGCACAGATGCTCAACGCCTGCCAGATACTGAGCGGTCGATCGCTGCAGATGCGTGCCAGACTGAGCAGCGGCCAGTGCCACAGATACCACGAGTAGAAAATTTTACCGATGAAGCGCATCGGCGCGTTCTCCAGCAGCCGCTGATTGAGCGGGCTGCGTGCACCGATCATCAGACAGGCCGCCAGCACCGGCAGCAGTGCCAGCCAGCCGGGAAAGCGATCGCTATGGCTGAGTAACAGCGTGGCACCGATGATCAGCAGCCAGCCAGCGAGATGACAGAGGCAGGCCAGCCGGCCGGTGACGGGGCGGGGTTGCCACAGCGCCAGCAGCACGCCGGCACCCAGCTCCCAGGCGCGGGTTGGCAGCAGATAAAACGCCTGAGTGCTGGAGAGGGGCGTTAACCACAGGCAGCCGGCCAGCGACAGCAGGCTGAGCAGTAGCACCACGCCGGTCATTGTGCGCCGCAGCCGCACGGCCAGCAGCAGAACAAACGGCAGCACGATATAGAACTGCTCCTCAATGCCCAGCGACCAGGTCATCAGGAGCGGATTGAGATCGGCATCCGCACTGAAATAGTCGCCACTCTTCAGTAACAGCATATTGGGCACCGAGAGAAACACCGCCATGCTGTATTTTGCCAGCTGGCTTAATTCCAGCGGTGATAACAGCAGATAACCGAGCAGCAGCAATACCATCAGCATAAAAAACAGTGCGGGCGCAATACGCCGGATGCGGCGTAAATAAAACTGATAAAACGAGAAGGTGCCGGCGGTAATTTCTTTACTGATAATACCACCAATTAAAAAGCCGGAAATAACGAAAAATATATCGACGCCAATAAAGCCACCCGGCACGGCGCTGACGCCGCAGTGGAACAGCACAACCAATATAATGGCGACAGCGCGCAGACCATCGATATCCGGACGATAGCGCAGCGAGACAGGTACAGACATAACAGGATCCCAGTTATTCAATGTTAATTTGCGATTTTATTACTGCGGGTAAAAATAGCTCGGCGCATCCTGTCGCCGAAAAATGTAAAAAGAGAAAGGTATTACTAAGGGATGATTGACCCGTGCAGCATATCGCAGTTTTTCAGCGCTAACGCTTTTAAGGGAAAAAAAAGAAAAGTCTCAGATAACCGTGCCCATCAGCTTGCAGTTTATTGCTGTAATTTCGCTGCAGGAATAAGCCGGCGTAATCTGTCTGGCTTAACCCGGCGGCTGGCGTCAGGGATAGTCCACGGGGATTACCGCGCGCTGATCAATGGCGGTGCGCCAGTGCTCAAGTGTCGATTGATAAGGACACAGCGTACCCACCGCCGTCTGGCGACAGTTTTGCTGATGCCACTCCTGGCGCAGCAGCGGGTGCTGCCGATCGATCGGCGTTAGCTGGCGTAGCGCATCCAGACTTTGCGCCTGAAAATAGACGCGCAACAGCAGCGTCTGCGTCTGGTTATCGCGCCAGCGCTCAAACACCAGGCTGCTGCCGGGCGGAATATTACCGCGCGCGTAGCCGGGCAGTTGCCAGCTGAAGCCGATCAGCGTGCGTAACATGGCGATATTGGTGTCGTGTGCCACCAGCAGCAGCCAGCGGGTGGAGGGCGTCGCCGCATCGTCCTGCAGGTTGCGCACCACCGCGTCCAGCAGCATCGACGCACGCTTTTGCGCGATATATGGCACATCATTACTCAGATCGTAATTGGCGGTCAGCAGCGGCAGCAGGGCGCTGATCTGCTGCGCCCGGGTGATGTTGCCCCACGCCAGCTGGCTGAACGGCAGATTTTCGCTCCAGCCGAGCCGTAAGGTTTCGGCCATGCTGGCCAGCACGCTGAGACCCTGCACGTAGGTATGGCCGCTTTTACTCTGCTTCAGCTGCCAGGGGCGATCGAAGAACGGGCAATCTGCCGCACACACCGCCTGCCTGAGCTGCTGCACGGCGGGCTGTAAACGCTGTTGCAGTGCGGTGAGATCGCCGGCGCGCGCCGCGACCGCTGCCCGCTCCGTGGCAGCATCCGTTTGGCCGAACGGCAGTTTTTCGCTCTGAAATAGCGGATCGACCGCCCCCGCGACGTGATGAACTGCCACATCGCAGTCAGGAAAGGCACCCTGCAGCAGTGCCTGCGCCGTGGCGCGGGTGCGCTGCAGCGGACTGGCGCGCACGTAGATTTGCCCGGCATCGGGACAGCCGGCACGCAGCAGGCCGAGCTGGCGATAGTGTTCACCCTGCCAGCGACCTTTATTCACGACCGCTGCATAACCGTGTGCGGTGAGTTCGCCGTCGGCGCTGCGCCAGCGCGGCCAGGCGCGCTGGGTGGCGGCTTCGATTTCCGTACGGTTACCTGCGGTGGGAGGACGCACGCCGTGACGACTGATCTCTACCACTTTTTCCAGCTGGTAGCGCGGCTGCGCCTGCGCGGTGAGCGCCAGCAAAGCCAGCAGCGCGCTCAGCAGCAGACGTGTCATAGCGTTGGCTGTGCCGGCAGCAGCGCTTTGAGCTGCGGATAGAGCACCGCGTTGGCCAGCAGCACCGGATTACCCTGTTGCAGGCCGTGGTGGCTGAGATAATCGTTGGTGACGCCGCCCGCTTCGCGCATCAGCACAATGCCGGGCAGGCCATCCCACGGATTCATATGCGCTTCGTAATAGCCAATCAGCCGGCCGGCGGCCGCCCAGGCGCTCATCAGCGCACCGGAACCGTTGCGGATAAACATGCCGCCCTGCGCCAGCAGCTGGCTGATAAAGGTGGTCAGCGGTTCAATCGGCTGGCTGTTCGAGCTGCTAAGGCCCAGCAGCCCCTGGTCGAGCCGCTGCGCGCTGTGTGCCTGAATGCGCTTGTCATTCACCCAGGCACCTTTGCCGCGGCAGGCGTGGAAGGTTTCCTGATGATTAGGATCGCTGACTACGCCAATCACCGGCTGATCGTCACAGACAATCGCCAGCGAGACGCACCAGTTGTGCAGGCCATTAAGAAAGCTGCTGGTGCCGTCAATCGGATCGATGACCCAGATAAAGCGCGCGCCGCTGACGTCACCGCCGCTCTCTTCACCCAGCACCGCATCGTCAGGAAAACGCTCATGAATCAGGTGTTTTACCAGCAGCTCAACGTTGCGATCCGCCTCGCTGACTACATCCTGCAAATCCTTCTTGTGCTCCACCACCAGCTGATGGCGCTGCTGATACCACGCCAGCGCGCGGCTGGCGGCGGTTTTCGCCACCTCACAGGCATAGTGATAACGAGCATCTAATTCGGTTAGCGTAGCTGATGACATTTTTCCCTCTTATCATTCACTGGCAATCGACGTGGCGAACCACGCCGGATAAAGCGCCATGGCTGTGTGACTGGCTTAACAAAAGTTAAGCAAGGCTTCATTAAGCCGCAGATGGCTGCGGCTGGCAAGGGGAGGCAATGCGGGGCAGCGGCAAATTGTGCTTCACAGCTGCCGGGCGCGCGCGGCGGCCATCAAGCGTGGATAGAACTGGAAAAACAGCGGTTCGAGCTGGGTGTAGTGGTCGACAAAATCCTGATAGGAGTCGCGCAGCGCCGCCAGCCGCGGCCGGCGATGCGCCATGCCGCTTAGCACGCGCGCCAGCCGCGCCGGGTCAGCATAGTGTTCAAACCAGCGTTCGCGCCACATTACCGCGTTGAGCTCGATAAAATCGCCCGGCGTGCCGGGCAGCTGCGGCACAATGTCGCGCTCGGCGGCGGCGCTAAAGGCGGACAGCGACTGCGCCGGATGCAGCTGATCCCAGTGGCGCGCCAGGAAGTGGTCCCAGATCACGTCGAGGGTGATTGGCGCTACGCGGCGCGTTTCGGCGCGGAACAGCTGACGCGCGCTGCGCACTTCCGGCAGGTTATCGGTCAGCACATCAATGCGCCGGTGCAGGGCAATACCGGCCACCACTGGCTGCGGCCACTGCGCCTCAACGTTGCCGCGCACAAAGTCGGCCAGCAGATTACCCAGCAGTGAGCTGTCGGCCAGGGTTGCGAGGTGAAGGTGAGCAAGAAAGTTCATGGCGCATTATAGGCAGAATCACACCGGCGCAGCCAGTTGTTCAGAATTGCCCACTTTTCCGCTAAACTATGCCGCCTGTTTTTTGAGTCCTGAAGAAGTGATGCATGCGTGTAGCCGATTTTGCCTTTGAATTACCGGAATCTTTGATCGCCCACTATCCGCAGGCGCAGCGCAGCGGATGTCGCCTGCTGTCGCTGGATGGCCCGAGCGGGGCGCTGAACCATTGCGTGTTTACTGATGTGCTGGATAAGCTCAATCCGGGCGATCTGCTGGTGTTCAATAATACCCGGGTGATTCCGGCGCGCGTCTATGGCCGTAAAGCCAGCGGCGGCAAAATTGAGATGCTGGTTGAGCGCATGCTGGATGACAAACGCGTGCTGGCGCACGTGCGCGCCTCCAAAGCGCCGAAGCCGGGTGCCGAATTACTGCTGGGCGACGACGAAAGCGTCAAAGCCACCATGGTGGCGCGCCACGATGCGCTGTTCGAAATCGAGTTTGCGGACGATCGCGCGGTGCTGGATATCCTGAACAGCGTCGGCCATATGCCGCTGCCGCCGTACATCGATCGTCCGGATGAGGAAGCTGACCGCGAGCTGTACCAGACGGTGTACAGCGCGCGCCCCGGCGCGGTGGCAGCGCCGACCGCCGGTCTGCACTTCGATGAGCCGCTGCTGGCGGCGCTGAAGGCAAAAGGCGTGGAGATGGCGTTTGTGACGCTGCACGTCGGCGCTGGCACCTTCCAGCCGGTGCGCGTGGAGAACATCAACGATCACATCATGCACTCTGAATATGCCGAAGTGCCGCAGGACGTGGTGGACGCGGTGCTGGCGTGCAAAGCGCGCGGTAACAAAGTGGTGGCGGTGGGCACCACCTCGGTGCGATCGCTGGAGAGCGCAGCGCAGGCCTGCCAGGATGGGCTGATCGCGCCGTTTTTCGATGACACGCAGATCTTTATCTATCCGGGCTATCACTATCAGGTGATTGATGCGCTGATCACCAACTTCCACCTGCCGGAATCGACGCTGATTATGCTGGTCTCGGCGTTTGCCGGTTATCAACACACCATGGCGGCTTATCAGAGCGCGGTGGCGGAGCAGTACCGTTTCTTTAGCTACGGGGATGCGATGTACATCACCCGTAATCCACAGGCTCCCGACGAAATCGTTGGTGGCTGAGTAATCAGACTGTTTCTCTGATTATCGAAAGAGGTCAATGTGAAATTTGAATTAGATACCACCGACGGGCGCGCGCGCCGTGGCCGTCTGGTCTTTGATCGCGGCGTCGTGGAAACCCCGGCGTTTATGCCGGTCGGCACCTACGGCACGGTCAAAGGCATGACGCCGGAAGAAGTGAAAGAGACCGGCGCGCAGATCCTGCTGGGTAACACCTTCCACCTGTGGCTGCGTCCGGGGCAGGAGATCATGAAACTGCACGGCGACCTGCACGATTTCATGCACTGGCAGGGACCGATCCTGACCGACTCCGGCGGCTTCCAGGTATTCAGCCTCGGCGATATCCGTAAGATCACCGAAGCCGGCGTGCATTTCCGCAACCCGATCAACGGCGATCCGATTTTCCTCGACCCGGAAAAATCGATGGAGATTCAGTACGATCTCGGCTCCGACATTGTGATGATCTTCGACGAATGTACGCCGTATCCGGCGGACTGGGATTACGCTAAACGCTCGATGGAGATGTCACTGCGCTGGGCGCAGCGCAGCCGCGACCGCTTTGACGCGCTCGGTAACAAAAATGCGCTGTTTGGCATTATTCAGGGCGGGGTTTACGAAGATTTACGTGATGTCTCGGTTAAAGGTCTGGTAGAGATTGGCTTTGATGGGTACGCTGTGGGCGGCCTGGCGGTGGGTGAACCAAAAGAGGACATGCACCGCATCCTGGAACACGTCTGTCCGCAAATTCCGCAAGACAAACCGCGTTATTTGATGGGCGTCGGCAAACCGGAAGATCTGGTGGAAGGCGTTCGCCGCGGTATCGATATGTTTGACTGTGTTATGCCAACGCGTAACGCGCGCAATGGCCATCTGTTCGTCACCGATGGCGTGGTGAAAATCCGCAATGCGAAATACAAAGATGACACCGCGCCGCTGGATGCGGAGTGTGATTGTTACACCTGTCGCAATTACACGCGTGCCTACTTGCATCATCTTGATCGCTGTAACGAAATACTGGGCGCACGTCTGAACACCATCCACAATCTGCGCTATTACCAGCGTCTGATGGCGGGTTTACGCCAGGCCATCGAAGAGGGTAAATTAGAGCACTTTGTTAGCGAGTTCTACCAACGGACGGGCAAAGCGGTTCCACCGTTAAACGTCTGATAATTCTATCAATGAGGGAAATTTAATGAGCTTTTTCATTTCTGACGCCGTGGCCGCAGCTGGCGCTCCGTCTCAGGGAAGTCCGTATTCTCTGGTGATCATGCTGGTGGTTTTTGGTCTGATTTTCTACTTCATGATCCTGCGTCCACAGCAGAAGCGCGCCAAAGATCACAAAAAGCTGATGGATTCCATCTCCAAAGGTGATGAAGTGCTGACCAACGGTGGCCTGGTGGGACGCGTAACGAAAGTGGCTGAAACCGGCTACATCGCTATCGCCCTGAACGACACCACTGAAGTAGTGATTAAACGTGATTTCGTGGCCGCCGTTCTGCCGAAAGGTACAATGAAGGCGCTGTAATTTATTCTTCCCGAAGGGAACTGCCGTGTTAAACCGTTATCCTTTGTGGAAGTACATCATGCTGGTCGTCGTGATTCTCGTCGGCCTGCTATATGCGCTTCCTAACCTTTATGGTGAGGATCCGGCCGTTCAGATCACTGGTGCGCGCGGTGGCGCCGCCAGTGAGCAAACGTTGGATCAGATCCAGACCGTATTAAAACAAGACAATATCCAGAGCAAATCCCTCGCGCTGGAAAATGGTGCCATTCTGGCCCGTTTCGCTAACACGGATATTCAGCTGCGCGCGCGTGAAGCCATCACCAATGCGCTGGGCGAAGATTTCGTCGTGGCGCTCAACCTGGCCCCTGCCACACCGCGCTGGCTGACCATGCTGGCCGCTGAACCGATGAAACTTGGCCTCGATCTGCGCGGCGGCGTGCACTTCCTGATGGAAGTCGACATGGACACTGCCCTCGGCAAGCTGCAGGAGCAGAATGCTGATGGCCTGCGCAGCGATCTGCGCGAAAAAAATATCCCTTACACCAACGTTAGCAAAATCGCTAACTACGGCACCGAAATACGCTTCCGCGACGGCGCCAGCCGTGATGCGGCCATCAGCTATCTGACGCCGCGCCATCGCGACCTGGTGATCACCAGCGCTGGCAGCGACACGCTGCGTGCGGTGATGACCGATGCGCGTCTGAGTGAAGCGCGCGAATATGCGGTGCAGCAGAACATTAACATCCTGCGTAACCGTGTGAACCAGCTGGGTGTAGCTGAGCCGCTGGTACAGCGTCAGGGTGCTGACCGCATCGTGGTTGAGCTGCCGGGTATCCAGGATACCGCGCGTGCCAAAGAGATTCTGGGTGCTACCGCAACGCTGGAGTTCCGCCTGGTCAACACCTCGGTGGATCCGAGCGCTGCCGCTAGCGGCCGCGTGCCGGGTGACTCGGAAGTGAAAAAGACGCGTGAAGGTCAGCCGGTGGTGCTGTACAAGCGCGTGATTCTCACCGGTGACCACATCACCGACTCGACGTCCAGCATGGATGAGTACAACCAGCCGCAGGTAAATATCTCGCTTGATGGCGCCGGCGGTAACATCATGTCCAACTTCACCAAGGACAACATCGGCAAGCCGATGGCGACCCTGTTTGTGGAGTACAAGGACAGCGGTAAGAAAGATGCGAACGGTCGTGCGATTCTGGTGAAGCAGGAAGAAGTGATTAACGTGGCGAACATTCAGTCGCGCCTCGGCAACAGCTTCCGAATTACCGGTATCAGCAACCCGAACGAAGCGCGTCAGCTGTCGCTGCTGCTGCGTGCCGGTGCGCTGATTGCGCCAATCCAGATTGTGGAAGAGCGGACCATCGGTCCAACCATGGGCCAGCAGAACATCACGCAGGGTCTCGAAGCCTGTCTGTGGGGTCTGATCGCCTCCATCATCTTTATGGTGGTGTTCTACAAGAAGTTTGGTCTGATTGCGACCAGCGCACTGCTGTGCAACCTGGTGTTGATTGTCGGCATCATGTCACTGTTACCGGGCGCCACGCTCACCATGCCGGGCATTGCCGGTATCGTGCTGACGCTGGCGGTGGCGGTGGATGCTAACGTGTTGATTAACGAACGTATTAAAGAAGAACTGCGTAACGGGCGCTCGGTACAGCAGGCGATTCATGAAGGCTATAAAGGCGCCTTCTCCAGTATCGTCGACGCCAACGTCACCACGCTGATTAAAGTTATCATTCTTTATGCGGTCGGTACCGGCTCGATCAAAGGGTTTGCGATTACCACGGCTATCGGTATCGCGACTTCCATGTTCACCGCTATCGTCGGCACCCGTGCCATCGTTAACCTGGTGTACGGCGGCAAACGCATCAATAAGCTGTCTATCTGAGGAGTGCGTTGTGGCACAGGAATATAGTATTGAACAGCTGAACCATGGGCGTAAAGTCGTCGACTTTATGCGCTGGGACACGCTGGCCTTTATCATCTCCGGCCTGCTGATTGTGGCGTCCATCGCCATTATCGGTGTGCGCGGCTTTAACTGGGGGCTCGATTTCACCGGCGGGACGGTGATTGAGATCAACCTCGAGAAGCCGGCGGATCTGGATGCGCTGCGTGACGGGCTGGTGAAGGCAGGCTTTGAGGAGCCGCTGGTACAGAACTTTGGCAGCAGCCGTGATGTGATGGTGCGTATGCCACCGACCACCGGCAATGCAGGCCAGGAGCTGGGCAACAAAGTGGTCGCCTCGATCAACCAGACGACGCAGCAGAACGCGACCGTGAAGCGAATTGAGTTCGTGGGCCCGAGCGTGGGCAGCGATCTGGCGCAGGCCGGGGCGATGGCGCTGCTGTCGGCACTGATTGCGATTCTGATCTACATCGGCTTTCGCTTTGAGTGGCGTCTGGCGCTGGGCACCGTGCTGGCGCTGGCGCACGACGTGATCATCACCTGCGGCATTCTGTCGCTGTTCCACATCGAGATCGATCTGACGATTGTGGCGTCGCTGATGTCGGTGATTGGTTACTCGCTCAACGATAAGATCGTGGTTTCCGACCGTATTCGTGAGAACTTCCGCAAAATCCGTCGCGGTTCTTCTTACGACATCACTAACGTGTCGCTGACCCAGACGCTGAGCCGTACGTTGATCACCTCGATCACCACGCTGGCGATGATCCTGATCCTGTTCATCTTTGGTGGCGCGCTGCTGAAAGGCTTCTCGCTGACCATGCTGATCGGTGTCACCATCGGTACCATTTCGTCGATCTACGTGTCGTCCGCGCTGGCGCTGAAGCTGGGCATGAAGCGTGAACACATGCTGGTGCAGAAAGTGGAGAAAGAGGGCGCCGATCAGCCTTCGATTCTGCCGTAATTGTGCCGGAGAAATGAAACGGGCTGCCTGAGTGCAGCCCGTTTTTTTATGCCTGACGCCAGAATTACTGGCCTGCAACGACCGTGCTGGCGTCCGCCACCGCCTGCACATCATGCACGCGCACGTAGCCGGGCTGACCCGGTGCCAGCCCGCTGAGTCGCAACGGTACGCTGACCGAACTGCGCGGCATCAGACTGGCGGGCACGGTAATGGTCTGGCTCAGGCTGTCGGCGTTCAGCGGCTTGCCGCTGGCGGGATCCATTTCGCCCCAAACCACGCGGGCGCTGAGCGCCGGCACCGGCTTATCATCGGTTGAACGGATATTCAGGTTAGCGCGGCTGCCGCTGGCTTCCCCCTCAACGTGCGACAGCGACAGGCGCAGCTTACCCAGCTGCGTCTGCAGCTCTACCGGCGTATTCGCCTGCGGGAGTAACCATGCGCCCTGCGTCGACTGGCTGTTGAGCTGCCCCTGAATCTCCAGCGCGCTGGCCTGACTGGTCAGTTTGCGCATCTGCTGGTTGAGCTGGCTCACTTCCTGATGCAGCGCTTTGACCTGAGGTGAAGCGGGGGTGGAGCTGCAACCACTGAGCACCAGCGCAGCAAGCGCTGCCGGCACCCAAATCATCCTGAACGTCATGCAATGTCCTTCCGGTTATTTAGGGATACGTAAAACCTGGCCGGGATAGATCTTATCAGGATGCGTCAGCATTGGCTTGTTCGCCTCAAAGATCTTGTTGTATTCGTTCGGCGTGCCGTACACCTGCTTCGAGATAGCGCTCAGGGTATCGCCTTTTTTCACCGTGTAGAATTCGGCCTGCGCGGCGCTGTCACTGGTGGTGACGTTATCTTCCACTTTGGTGATGCCGGCCACGTTACCCGCCGCCACCAGAATCTTCTCTTTCAGCTCCTGCGAGATACCGTCACCGCTGACCTTCACGGTATCGCCCTGGACATCGACTTTCACTTTATCGCTGTCGGGCAGGCCGAGTTGATTAATGTGCTCCTGCAGCTTTTTGCTCTGGTCATCGCCGCCTGACACCGCATCCCACAGTTTTTCACCCGCTTCTTTGACGAAATTGAATAAACTCATACATCCTCCTGTCATTAAGCCGGATTGGCTCTCTAAGCTTAGTAACTTTTCACGGTTTGCTGTAACCGTCAGGCGTCGCTGTGAGCCAGGTGGCGATTCTGCGCCCTGTATTTTGTTGCAACCGGGAACGCGCTACACTATCTGCCCCCAATTCTCGCGACAGGAAACGTCATGCATTGCCCATTCTGCTCCGCTGTGGACACCAAAGTGATTGATTCACGTCTGGTTAGTGAAGGCTCCTCAGTGCGCCGCCGCCGCCAGTGCCTGGTATGCCATGAGCGTTTTACCACCTTTGAAGTGGCCGAGCTGGTAATGCCGCGCGTGGTGAAAAGCAACGACGTGCGCGAACCCTTTAACGAAGATAAGCTGGCCAGCGGCATGATGAAGGCGCTGGAGAAGCGTCCGGTGAGCGCGGATGCCGTCGACAATGCGGTTAATCACATCAAAACCCAGCTGCGCGCCACCGGCGAACGTGAAATTCCCAGCAAGCTGATTGGTAACCTGGTGATGGAAGAGCTGAAGAAGCTGGATAAAGTCGCTTATATTCGCTTCGCATCGGTGTACCGCAGTTTTGAAGATATTCGTGATTTTGGCGAAGAGATCGCCCGCTTACAGGATTAATCCATGACCGATGCGCACTACATGGCGCGCGCGCTGGAACTGGCGCGGCGCGGACAATATACCACCACCCCAAATCCTAACGTCGGCTGCGTTATCGTGCGCGACGGCACGATCGTGGGCGAAGGCTGGCATCAGCGCGCCGGTGAACCGCACGCGGAAGTGCACGCGCTGCGCATGGCCGGTGACCACGCACGCGGTGCGACCGCGTATGTCACGCTGGAACCCTGCAGCCATCACGGTCGGACGCCGCCGTGCTGCGATGCGCTGATTGCCGCCGGCGTCAGCCGGGTGGTCGCGGCGATGCAGGATCCTAATCCGCAGGTGGCCGGGCGCGGCTTGTATCGTTTACAGCAGGCCGGCATCGACGTGAGTCACGGCCTGATGATGAATGAAGCGGAAGCGCTTAATCGCGGTTTTCTCAAACGCATGCGTACCGGTTTTCCGTGGATTCAGCTCAAACTGGGTGCCTCGCTGGATGGCCGTACCGCCATGGCCAGCGGCGAAAGCCAGTGGATCACTTCCGCAGCGGCAAGGCGCGATGTGCAACGTTTACGTGCCCGCAGTTCAGCTATCCTTACCACCAGCGCCACCGTGCTGGCGGACAATCCGTCGCTGACGGTGCGCTGGGATGAACTGAGCGAGACCGTGCGCCAGCAGCTGGATGAGAGCCAGCTGCGTCAGCCGGTGCGGGTGGTGATCGACAGCCAGCAGCGCGTGACGCCGCAGCACCGTTTGATCGCCCAGCCCGGCGAAACCTGGCTGATGCGCACGGAGGCTGATGCACAAAGCTGGCCGCCGGGCGTGAGTCAGATTGAGGTGCCGCCGCGCGGTGAGCAGCTCGATCTGGTGGCGATGATGATGCTGCTCGGTCAGCGTCAGATCAACAGCGTGTGGGTCGAGGCCGGTGCCGGTCTGGCTGGTGCGCTGCTGCAGGCCGGACTGGTGGATGAACTGATCGTTTATCTGGCCCCGAAACTGCTGGGTAATGCCGCGCGCGGCCTGTGTGCGCTGCCGGGACTGGAAACGCTGGCCGATGCGCCAGCGCTGAATTTTAGCGATGTGCGTCAGGTCGGCGACGATTTACGGCTGACCCTGACACCACGCTGAGCATGCACGGAAAAGCCTGAGCGCGTTGCCGAAGAGTATGATAGAATCCGCCCCCTTCTGCGGGGCCATAAAACAAACACCCAAAGGATATGTATGAAAGTTATCGAAGCTGCTGTTGCCACGCCTGATGCCAAGATTGCCATCGTAATCGCGCGTTTTAACAATTTCATCAATGACAGCCTGCTGGACGGTGCAGTTGACGCGCTGAAGCGTATTGGCCAGGTCAAAGCGGAAAACATCACCGTGGTCTGGGTACCGGGCGCTTACGAGCTGCCGCTGGCGGCACGCGCCCTGGCGAAAACCGGCAAGCACGACGCGATCGTTGCACTGGGCACGGTGATCCGTGGCGGTACCGCACACTTCGAATACGTGGCGGGTGAAGCCAGCTCCGGCATCGCTCACGTAGCGATGAACAGCGAAATTCCGGTGACCTTCGGCGTCCTGACCACCGAAAACATCGAGCAGGCGATTGAACGCGCCGGCACCAAAGCGGGTAACAAAGGCGCCGAAGCGGCCCTGACCGCACTTGAAATGATTAACGTATTGAAAGCCATCAAAGCCTGATTTTTGTAAGGGGAATTTTGTGAAACCTGCTGCTCGTCGTCGCGCCCGTGAGTGCGCTGTCCAGGCGCTTTACTCCTGGCAGTTGTCTAACAACGACATTGCCGATGTGGAATACCAGTTTCTGGCGGAACAAGACGTCAAAGACGTCGATATTAGCTATTTCCGCGAACTGCTGGCCGGTGTGGCGACCAACAGCGCGTTCCTGGACGGCCTGATGAAGCCTTACCTGTCGCGCCAGCTGGAAGAGCTGGGCCAGGTAGAAAAAGCCATCCTGCGCATTTCGCTCTATGAACTGAGCAAGCGTGACGATGTGCCGTACAAAGTGGCGATCAACGAAGGTATCGAACTGGCCAAAGTGTTTGGTGCTGAAGACAGCCATAAATTTGTTAACGGCGTGCTGGACAAAGCCGCTCCGCAAATTCGACCGAACAAAAAATAAGTGCAAAAGGCCGGCTCACCGGCCTTTTTTCATTGAGACCTGACTTATGTCCTGTGGTGAATTCGAACTGATCGCACGTTATTTTAACCGCGTCACCAGCTCCCGCCGCGATGTGGAGAAGGGAATTGGTGACGACTGCGCGTTGCTTAACGTGCCGGAAAAACAGACGCTGGCCATCAGCACCGATACGCTGGTGGCGGGCGTGCATTTCTTACGTGATATCCATCCGGCCGATCTCGGCTACAAAGCGCTGGCGGTTAACCTGAGCGACCTGGCGGCGATGGGCGCCGATCCGGCATGGTTAACGCTGGCGTTAACCCTGCCCGAAGTGGATGAGCCGTGGCTGGCGGCGTTCAGCGACAGCCTGTTTGAGCTGCTGGATTACTACGATATGCAGCTGATAGGCGGCGATACCACGCGCGGGCCGCTCAGCCTGACGCTGGGCATTCATGGCCTGGTGCCGGCCGGCCGTGCGCTGAAGCGCGCCGGGGCCAAACCGGGTGACTGGATTTTTGTCACCGGCACGCTGGGCGACAGCGCTGCCGGCCTGTCGCTGCTGCAGCACCATCATCGCCTGAACGATCCGGCGGTGCATGAAGTGCTGATCAAGCGTCATCTGCGCCCGATGCCGCGCGTGCTGCAGGGCCAGGCGCTGCGTAATCTGGCGACATCAGCCATCGATCTGTCCGATGGTCTGATCTCCGATCTCGGCCACATTCTCACCGCCAGCCGCGTCGGTGCCCGCATCAATCTGGATGCGCTGCCGCTGTCGGCCGCGTTGCGCGATCACTTTGAGCCGGAGCAGGTGCTGCGCTGGGCGCTGAGCGGGGGGGAAGATTATGAGCTGTGCTTTACCGTGCCGGAAGTCAATCGTGGTGCGCTGGATGTGGCGCTGGGCCATCTTGGCGTGGCGTATACCTGCATCGGCCAGATCGCGCCGGAAGCAGAAGGGCTGACGCTGCTGGAGAACGGCAAGCCGCGCAGTTTCCATCACAAGGGATTTGATCACTTTGACGCTAAATAAAGATGTGGCTAAAAGCCGTCTGCGCATGGCCAATCCGTGGCACCTGCTGGCGACCGGTTTTGGCAGCGGCCTGAGCCCGATTATGCCCGGCACCGCCGGTTCAATTGCCGCCATTCCCTTCTGGTGGCTGATGACGCTGCTGCCGCTGCAGCTGTATTCGCTGCTGGTGCTGATTGGCATTAGCGTGGGTGTCTACCTGTGTCACCGCACCGCGCGTGATATGGGTGTGCACGACCATGGCAGCATCGTGTGGGATGAGTTCATCGGCATGTGGATTACGCTGATGGCGATACCGGCGATGAGCTGGCAATGGGTGCTGACCGGCTTTGTGATTTTCCGTATTTTCGACATGTGGAAGCCGTGGCCGATTCGCTGGTTCGACCGTAACGTGCACGGCGGCATGGGCATTATGGTCGATGACATTATCGCCGGGGTCATTTCAGCGGCGATTTTGTATGGGCTGGGGCTGGTGCTTTAATGCGCCAGGTGCGCATGAATGCGCACCCTACAGAAAGCGTTGCCATGAATGCGTTGCCGCAGGCAGGTCGCCAGGAATGCGTAGCCCGCAGGCAGGTCGTATGAATACGTAGACCACAGGCAGGTCGCCATGCATGCGCTGCCTGTGACATCAGGTCGCACTGAAGGCGACCTGACTGGACGTTACTCGAATCCCACCACCGGATGCGGTTGGTAGACGCTCTCCAGCTCGGCGATATCGGTTGAACTCAGCTCCACGTCCACGGCTTTCACCAGTTCGGCAAACTGCTGCTCGCGCGAGGCACCAATAATCGGCGCGGTAACCACCGGCTTATGCAGCAGCCACGCCAGCGCCACCTGCGCGCGCGTCACGCCTTTGTCCGCAGCCACTGTTGCCAGCCGTTGCGCAATCGCCGCGTCATTTTCTTCGGTGCCGGTATAGAGTTTTTCCATCACGTTATCCGACACCGAACGCGCAGTGGTTTCTCCCCACGGACGCGTCAGCTTACCGCGCGCCAGCGGGCTCCATGGCAGCACCGCGATGCCTTCGCGCTGGCACAGCGGATGCATCTCCTTCTCTTCTTCGCGCTGAATCAGGTTGTACTGATCCTGCATACTGACAAAACGCGCCCAGCCATGCTGCTGCTGTAACTGCAGCGCCTGCGCAAACTGTGTGGCATGCATCGAGGAAGCCCCGATGTAACGCGCTTTGCCTGACCGCACTACCTGATCGAGCGCTTCCAGCGTCTCTTCAATCGGCGTGGCGTAATCCCAGCGATGAATCTGCAGCAGATCGACATACTCCATGCCAAGCCGCGTCAGGCTGTCATCAATCGACTGCAGAATATTGGTGCGCGACAGCCCCTGCGACAGGTTGCTCAGCGGAAAGTAGACTTTGGTCGCCACCACCACCCGATCGCGCTGCGCATAATCTTTGAGCGCGCGGCCGAGGATCTCCTCACTGCTGCCGTCGGAGTAGCTGTTAGCGGTGTCGAAGAAGTTAATGCCCGCGTCCAGCGCCTGCTTAATCAGCGGTCGGCTGCTCTCTTCCGGCAGCGTCCAGGCGTGGTTACCGCGCAGCGGATCGCCATAGGTCATACAGCCTAAACAGAGACGTGAAACCTGCAGATCGGTCTGGCCTAAACGAACGGTTTTCATGAAGGGCTCCTGCTCTTATGCGTGGGGTTTTACCCTCAAGCATAGCAGCAGGAGCGGGGAAGGGCGGTTACTGCGCCAGCCAGGCGGCGATTTGCTGCTGGATGCCTGCGGCGTCCAGCTGATAATCCTGACGCACTTCTTCCTGCGTCCCCTGCGGAATGAACTCATCCGGCAGGCCGAGGTTCAGCACCGGCACGCGCAGGCGTTTCGCCATCACGTATTCATTGACGCCGCTGCCGGCACCGCCTTTGATCGCGCCTTCTTCCAGCGTAACCAGCGCGTCGTGGCTGGCCGCCAGTTCGCTAATCAGGGCTTCATCCAGCGGCTTAACAAAGCGCATGTCGACCAGCGTGGCGTTGAGCGCGTCGGCGGCGGCCTGTGCTTCCGGCAGCAGAGTACCAAAGTTGAGGATCGCCAGCTGCTCGCCGCGGCGCTTAATCACCCCTTTGCCAAGCGGCAGGCTGGCCAGCGGTTCCAGCGTGGCGCCGGTGCCGGTGCCGCGCGGATAGCGCACCGCGCTCGGGCCATCCTGATAGTGGTAGCCGGTGTAAAGCATCTGACGACACTCGTTTTCATCGCTTGGCGTCATGATCACCATGCCCGGCACGCAGCGCAGATAGGCGATATCAAACGCCCCCTGGTGCGTCTGGCCGTCGGCACCCACGATACCGCCGCGATCGATAGCAAACAGTACCGGCAATTGCTGAATTGCCACGTCGTGAATCACCTGGTCGTAGGCGCGCTGCAGGAAGGTGGAGTAAATCGCCACCACCGGCTTATAACCGCCGATGGCCATGCCTGCGGCAAACGTCACCGCATGCTGCTCGGCGATCGCCACGTCAAAATACTGCTGCGGATAATCACGCGAGTAGCTCACCATGCCGGAGCCTTCGCGCATGGCCGGCGTCACGGCCATCAGCCGCGCATCGTCGGCGGCCATCTCGCTCAGCCAGTTACCAAAAATTTTCGAGTAGCTCGGCAGGCCCGGCGCGCTTTTCGGCAGCGAGCCGCTGGCCGGATCGAATTTTGGCACCGCGTGCCAGGTAATCGGATCTTCTTCCGCCGGCGCGTAGCCCTTGCCCTTTTTGGTCATGATGTGCAGGAACTGCGGCCCTTTCAGATCGCGCATATTCTTCAGCGTACTGACCAGCGTCAGCACATCGTGACCGTCGACCGGACCGATATAGTTAAAGCCCAGCTCCTCAAACAGCGTGCCCGGCACCACCATGCCTTTCAGGTGCTCTTCGGTGCGCTTCACCAGCTCTTTGATCGGCGGCAGCCCGCCCAGCACGCGCTTGCCGCCTTCGCGCAGGCGTGAATAGGTTTTCCCCGAGAGAATCTGCGCCAGGCGATTGTTCAACGCGCCCACGTTCTCAGAGATCGACATCTCGTTGTCGTTGAGGATCACCAGCATGTCCGGCTTGATATCACCGGCGTGGTTCATGGCTTCAAACGCCATGCCCGCGGTAATCGCGCCGTCGCCAATAATACAGGCGGTGCGGCGACCTTTGCCTTCGCGTTCGGCGGCCACGGCCATGCCGAGACCGGCGCTGATGGACGTCGACGAGTGGCCCACGCTCAGCACGTCATATTCGCTTTCGCCGCGCCACGGGAACGGGTGCAGGCCATTTTTCTGACGGATAGTGCCGATACGGTCGCGGCGGCCGGTCAGAATCTTGTGAGGATAGGCCTGATGGCCGACGTCCCACACCAGATGATCAAACGGGGTGTTGTATACATAATGCAACGCGACGGTCAGCTCGACGACGCCCAGACCCGAAGCAAAGTGGCCGGACGAGCGGCTCACGCTGTCCAGCAGATACTGACGCAGCTCGTCGCACAGGTCCGGAAGTTTTTCTTTAGGCAGTAAACGTAATTCCTGAACCGTGCCTGCTAACGCCAGTGTCGGGTATTTTGCAATATCAAAACTCATCAGAGACTCATTATATAAGTTATTTATCGCGTTCAATTATAAAGCTGGCCAGCGCCTGCAGAGCGGACGTGTCATACGACTGTGCCGCCAGCACCTCCAGCGCGCCCAGTGCTTCGCGATAGAGATCCTGCGCTTTGGCCCGCGCGTTATCCAGTCCCAGCAGCGCCGGGTAAGTGCTTTTCCCCAGCGCCTGATCGGCTCCCTGGGTTTTGCCCAGAACGGCGGTATCGCCGACCACATCAAGGATGTCATCCTGCACCTGAAACGCCAGTCCGATGGCGTTGGCGTAGATATCCAGCTGCGGCAGCGCATCGCGGCCCGCGGCACCCGCAGTGAGGGCGCCGAGACGCACGGCGGCGCGGATCAGCGCGCCGGTTTTATGGCGATGGATCTGCTCCAGCTGGTTCAGGTCCACGGATTGGCCTTCGGCGGCTAAATCCAGCGCCTGGCCACCGCACATGCCGGCCACGCCGCTGGCCTGCGCCAGTTCGGAAATCATGGCAATGCGATCCTGCGGGCTTACGCCGGGCATCGGCTGGTCCGCAAGAATGGTAAACGCCAGGGTTTGCAGGGCATCGCCGGCCAGAATCGCCGTGTCTTCGCCATATTTGATATGGCAGGTTGGCTGCCCGCGACGTAACGCATCGTCGTCCATCGCCGGCAGGTCATCATGAATCAATGAGTAAGCGTGAATGCACTCCACCGCTGCGGCGGGGGCATCCAGGCTGGCCGCCTCGGCGCGCAGCATCTCGCCAGTGGCATACACCAGAAACGGGCGCAGGCGCTTACCGCCTAATAGTGCCCCATATTGCATGGCGTTCACCAGAGGAGAACTCTGAAAAGGAAGTGGATCTATTAAGCGCGTCAACGCCTGGTTCACGCGCTCATGGTAGGCGCGCTGCAGTTGCACGAAATCCATTACTCATTTTCCGGCGTGAAAGGGGTGAGCGGGGCGTCTTTGTCGTCGCTCAGCAGAATCTGCACGCGCTGTTCCGCCGCCTGCAGGGTTTGCTGGCCGCTGCGTGCCAGCTGTACGCCGCGCTCGAATTCATTCAGCGCCTCTTCCAGCGGCAGTTCGCCACTCTCCAGACGGCTGACAATTTGTTCCAGCTGCTGCAGTGCGTTTTCAAAACTCACGGGCGCTTCGGCTTTTTTCGGCATAATCAGTGTCGACTCACAGGTTGGGACATTATGTTGCAATCGGTCATGGTAGCCGACGGGCATTGATTAGCAAAATAATCAATGCGGCGAAGGTTGCTTACAGCAGTCACCCGACAAAGGTGATATACTTGCGCGCCTCGGATGCGGTGGCTGATGCCAACCCGCAATTATATGATTTTACCAGCTAAGTGTTGATGATTTTAGCACTTATTTGCCCAACGAAGCTGTGTCGCCATGAAGTTTATCATCAAGCTCTTCCCTGAAATCACCATCAAAAGTCAGTCGGTGCGCCTGCGCTTTATTAAAATTCTGACCGGTAACATCCGTAATACCCTGCGCACCCTCGACGAAGAGATCGCCGTGGTGCGCCACTGGGATCACATCGAAGTGCGCGCGAAGAAGGAAGCGCTGCGTGCCACCGTCACGGAAGAGCTGACGCGCATTCCCGGTATCCACCATGTGCTGGCGGTCGAAGACCGCGCCTATACCGACATGCACGATATCTTCGAGCAGACGCTGGCGCTCAACCGCGAGCGGCTGGAAGGCAAGAGCTTCTGCGTGCGCGTGAAGCGTCGCGGCAAGCACAGCTTTAGCTCGCAGGATGTGGAGCGCTACGTCGGCGGCGGTCTCAATCAGCACATTGAAAGCGCGCGCGTGCAGCTGAATCATCCGGATGTGACGGTGAATCTGGAGATTGAAGACGATCGTCTGCTGCTGATTACCGGCCGCTATGAAGGCCTGGGCGGCTTCCCGATCGGCACCCAGGAAGATGTGCTGTCGCTGATTTCCGGCGGCTTTGACTCCGGCGTCTCCAGCTATATGCTGATGCGCCGCGGCTGTCGCGTGCACTACTGCTTCTTTAACCTTGGCGGCGCGGCGCATGAAATCGGCGTGCGTCAGGTGGCGCACTATCTGTGGCAGCGTTTTGGCCGTTCACATCGCGTGCGTTTTGTCGCCATCAATTTTGAGCCGGTGGTGGGCGAGATTCTGGAAAAAGTTGATGACGGCCAGATGGGCGTGGTGCTGAAGCGCATGATGGTACGTGCGGCATCGATGGTGGCTGAGCGTTACGGCGTGCAGGCGCTGGTGACCGGTGAGGCGCTGGGCCAGGTCTCCAGCCAGACGCTGACTAACCTGCGTTTGATTGATAACGCGTCCGACACGCTGATTCTACGCCCGCTGATCTCGCACGATAAAGAGCACATCATCAATATTGCGCGTCAGATCGGCACCGAAGACTTCGCCCGCACCATGCCGGAGTACTGCGGCGTGATTTCGAAAAGCCCCACGGTGAAAGCGGTAAAGGCGAAGATTGAAGCCGAAGAGCAGAACTTCGATTTCGACATTCTGCAGCGCGTGGTGCAGGAAGCCAGCAACGTCGATATCCGTGAAATCGCGGAGCAGACGGAAGAAGAAGTGGTGGAAGTGGAAACCGTGGCGTCATTCAGCGGCAACGATGTGGTGCTGGATATCCGTTCAATTGATGAACAGGACGACAAGCCGCTGGCGCTGACCGGAGTGGAAGTGAAATCGCTGCCGTTCTATAAGCTGAGCACTCAGTTCGGCGATCTCGATCAGAGCAGAACCTGGTTGCTGTACTGCGATCGCGGCGTGATGAGCCGGTTGCAGGCGTTGTATCTGCATGAGCAGGGCTTTAAGAACGTGAAGGTGTACCGTCCGTAACCGCGGCGGGAGTTAAGCCTGGCGCGCCTGATTTCGGGTGCACGGGCAAAACCCGGTGCGCAGGAATGCGCACCCTGTAATCACCGCGACGAATAAAACTGTGCGCTGATCCCGTGAGGTCGCCATTGATGGCGACTTTTTTTATGCGCGCTCTTCAAATTCCTGATAATTATAAATCCCTGCCGCCAGCACCAGCTGTGATGCGACTTCACGCGCTTGCTCTTTATCCACCAGCAGATCAATCAGCTTCAGGGCAAAATCGATCGCCGTGCCCGGCCCCTGGCTGGTCAGCAGATTAACGCGCGGATCCCACACCACGCGGCGCTCCATCCATTTCTCCTCCGGAATGGTGTGCTTCAGGCCGGGAAAACCGGTCATATTGCCCACCGGAAACAGGTCATGCGGCACCAGCACCGTGCCCGGCGCGGCACAGATCGCCGCGACAATTTTGCCTGACAGATGACACTGGCGTACCGTCTCCACCAGCAGCGGGCTGTCGCGGAAGGTTTCAGCGCCTTTGAGGCCGCCCGGCAGGACGATGGCGGCAAAATCGTTATCCGCCACTTCAACCAGCGGTGCGTCAGCCAGCAGGCGTACGCCGCGGGAGCAGACAATCTCGCGCGTGCCGTCGCTCTCCACGCTGGCGGTGGTCACCTTCAGGCCGGCGCGGACCAGCAGGTCAATGGTGGTGACTGCTTCGGTCTCTTCACTGCCATGGGCCAGGCAAACCAGCACTGATGCGTTCGCGCTCATATTGGGACTCCTTGCGTTTAATCAGGTCGTACAGGCGGGTGTTTTCCGGCAGTGCAATCCCCTGCGCGCGGGCGCGGCGCAGCAGGTAGCCGGTAATGTAATCAATTTCAGTCTGACGCTGCGCACGCACATCCTGCAGCATTGAGGAGACGTTGGCGGCGGTGCTGTCGATGACGTCGTAAATAATGTCGCGCAGGTTATCCAGCGCAATGTGCTGGCCCTCGCGCTCCATCACCCAGGCCAGCTCCTCGCACAGCCGTTTAATCTGCTCCGGCCAGGCGCGCAGCGCGCCGTTCTGGCAGTCGTGCTCAACCGTCAGCGTGTTGATCACGCAGTTAACTGCCAGCTTGCGCCAGCTGGCGGACGCGATGTTATCGTGCCACGCCACGTCCGGCAGCGCCTGATGCAGAATATCGGCGATATCGCTCAGCGCCGCGCTTTCGCGGCTGGCAGGCCCGATGTGGGTGATGCCCTGCGCGACATGTTTAATCACCGTGCCGTCGCGCATCGCCGCGTGCGTGGTGATGCCGCGCAGCAGCGGTTGCTGCACTTCTTTGAGCTCTTCGATCGTACCCATGCCGTTGTGCAGCAGCAGGATCGGCGCGTGGCGCGGCAGCACGCTTTGCAGGTTTTTCACCGCAGGTGAAACCTGTGGCGCTTTCAGGGTCACCAGTAGCAGCTGGCTTTCAGCCAGAAACAGCGGATCGTTAGCGATGAAGGTGTGATTGCTGACGTGGCCCTGCGGATCGACCACGTTGACCGAACAGTACGGCTGCGGTACGCGCAGCCAGCCCTGAACGTCATGTCCCTGGCGTGCAAGGGCCGCGAGCCAGATTTGCCCCAGGGCGCCGCAACCCAACACGGTAATTTTCATTATGCCTCCCGCTGGCGGGTGGGTGAATGGGTGTCACACCCTTAATTATAGCTTTCCGCGTCGCGTGTTTTATTAGCGCGACAAGACGCGTATTATGCATGTCACTTTAGTATCAGGAGAAGAAAAGATGCCATCTTTCGATATCGTTTCCGAAGTCGAACTGCCGGAAGTGCGTAATGCGGTGGAGAATGCCAATCGTGAGATCTCAACCCGTTTCGATTTCCGCAACGTGAGCGCCAGCTTTGAGCTCAACGAAAAGAATGAGACCATCAAAGTCACCAGCGAATCGGATTTTCAGGTGAAGCAGCTGGTGGATATTCTGCGTGAAAAGCTGCTGAAGCGCGGCATTGAAGGCGCAGCGATTGAAGTACCGGAAGAGATTGTGCACAGCGGTAAAAGCTGGAGCGTTGAAGCGAAGCTGAAAAAAGGCATCGAAAGCGATGTCGCGAAGAAAATCGTTAAGCTGATCAAAGACAGCAAACTGAAAGTGCAGACGCAGATTCAGGGTGAAGAGCTGCGCGTCACAGGTAAATCCCGCGACGATCTGCAGGGTGCGATGGCGCTGGTGCGCGGTGGCAACCTGGGTCAGCCGTTCCAGTTTAAAAACTTCCGCGATTAATCCCCTCTGTCGCGTGCCGCACGACGATACAGCGTGCTGCGCGCGACCCCCAGCGCCTGCGCCGCTTTACTGATATTGCCGTCATAGCGCTGCAGCGTTTCACTGATCAGCTGTTCATCGTGGCTTTCGCGCAGCGGCGGGGCTGGTGGGCGGCGATAGTCTGCTGGCAAGTGACTTTCCGTCAGCGTTTCGCCCTCATCGGCGAGCGCCAGCAGCACGCGCAGCAGACTGCGTAGCTGGCGCACATTGCCCGGCCACGGCTGCTGCGCCAGCGCCGTCAGCAGCGCCGGAGACAGCTGTACGCCACGCTGCGCGGCCCCCAGTTCCTGCCATAAATCGTGGATAAACCCGGCGACGTTCGGCCAGGCGCGCAGCGGCGGAAGGGTCAGCGCGAACTCCTGCAGACGATAGAGCAAATCTTCACGAAATTCGCCGGCGGCCACGCGCTGGGCCAGATCGCGATGCGTGGCGCAAATCACGGCAAAATTCACCGGCCAGCTGCGACTGGAGCCGAGCGGCGCCACCTCTTTTTCCTGCAGCACGCGCAGCAAACGGGTCTGCAGCGTCAGCGGCATATCACCGATTTCATCCAGAAACAGCAAGCCGCCATCCGCTTCGCGAATTTTGCCGATGTAGCCATTTTTACTGGCGCCGGTAAATGCGCCGGGCTGGTAGCCAAACAATTCGGATTCAATCAGCGCTTCGGGGATGGCGGCACAGTTGATGGCGACAAACTTGCCCGTGCGCCAGCGGCTTTGCTGGTGCAGCGCGCGGCTGACATACTCCTTGCCGCTGCCAGTTTCACCATAAATGCACAGCGAAACGCCGGCATCCAGCAAGCGCAGCATTTTTGCGCCGTCAGCTCCCAGCACGCGCGGCAGATCATGCGTGCGACTGTCCGGCACGCTGACGTGGCTGCGCTGCGGCGCGCGCAGGCGGAACCAGTAGCGCTGCGTGCCAATGTCGACCGCGGCGGGAACGCTGTTGGCCTGCTGCTGCAGTTGCGGAAACAGCTGCTGAAACGTCAGGCTGGCAAAGCGGTCGGCGCTGAGAGCCAGTTCGCGCATCGCCAGCCGGTTGGCTGCGGTCAGCACATTGTCAGAGAATACCAGCAGCAGTTCATCACTGGTGTCGATGCCCTGCGGCTGCGGATGCAGACTGAGCAGCCACTGCTGCGGATGCAGGCTCTGCTTCACCCACAGGTACTCGATCTGCTTTGCCGCTGCTTTCACCCGGTTCAGGGTATGCGGATGCGGAAAGTGTGCCGGACCCGAGATATCCAGCACGCCGGCTATCTGGCCGTTGGGCATCTGCAACGGCATCGCGGCACAGTACAGACCCTGATTGCGCGTCAGGAAATGCTGCTGGCCATCAATTTCACAGCCGTCATCAATCGCCAGCGCGGTGCCAATCGCATTGGTACCGCGTCCGCATTCACTCCACAGATTGCCGGGTGCCAGGGCAAACCGCTGGGCTTTCTCCAGCGCCTGCATATCGCCAAAAGTGTTCAGCACCAGCCCGCTGGCATCGGACAGGATCACCACCGACTGTGTCTCCGCCATCTGCTGCGCCAGCTGGCGGATGACCGGCTGCGCAAACTGCTGCAGCCCGGCGTTGCTGGCCAGCACATCGGCCAGCTCGCCCTGACGCACGCGCGGGAAATCGTCGGCGCTGCGCTCTAATCCATACAGCTGGCTGCGGAACCAGGAGTCGCTTAACAGCGGGTTGGCGTGCACGGCAGACGCGGCTGAATTTCCCTGCATGAGTGACCTCAGAACGGCGTGTAAGTGTTGCAACATTGTAGCGTTCGGGTTTCTGCACTGTTGCGATACGCAACACAGATACAATGTTTGTCGTGGAGGACTGACAGGGTAGCTGGCGGGGAATGAATTTATTTGATTGATAAATAATGCATTTATCGCTTTTGCGCCTGATGAGAAAAAACTGGCACGCGCGCTGCAATACCGACACAGGCAGTTGCGCTGCCTGTTCAGACCCTCTGACCTGATAATAAGGAGTTTGCGATGCGTTATGCACATCCCGGCACGCCCGGCGCGCTGGTCTCTTTCCAGGCGACCTACGGCAACTATATCGCCGGCAACTTCACCGAGCCGCTGAGCGGCCAGTACTTTATGAACACCTCGCCGGTAGACGGCAGCGATATTGCCCGGTTCCCGCGCTCCGACGCGCGCGATATCGATCTGGCGCTGGATGCCGCGCATCAGGCTGCGGATGCGTGGGGCAAAACCAGCGTACAGCAGCGCGCCAACCTGCTGCTGCAGGTGGCCGATCGTATGGAAGCCAGTCTTGAGAAGCTGGCGGTAGCGGAGAGCTGGGATAACGGTAAACCGATTCGCGAGACGCTCAACGCCGATCTGCCGCTGGCGGTCGACCATTTTCGCTATTTTGCCGGCTGCCTGCGCGCGCAGGAGGGCAGCACCGCTGAGATCGACGAAACCACGGTGGCCTATCACTTCCACGAGCCGCTCGGCGTGGTCGGACAGATCATCCCGTGGAACTTCCCGCTGCTCATGGCGGCGTGGAAGCTGGCACCGGCGCTGGCCGCCGGTAACTGCGTGGTGCTGAAACCGGCTGAGCAGACGCCGCTTGGTATTACGCTGCTGATGGAGCTGATTGGCGATCTGTTCCCTCCGGGCGTGCTGAATGTAGTGCAGGGCTTTGGCCGCGAAGCCGGCGAAGCGCTGGCCACCAGCAAGCGCATCGCTAAAATTGCCTTTACCGGATCCACGCCGGTCGGGCGGCATATCATGGCCTGTGCGGCGGAGAACATCATTCCCTGCACCGTCGAGCTGGGCGGCAAATCACCTAACATCTACTTCGCGGATGTGATGTCGGGCGAAGAGGAATTCATCGATAAAGCGGTTGAGGGGCTGGTGCTGGGCTTCTTTAATCAGGGTGAAGTCTGTACCTGTCCTTCGCGCGCGTTGATTCATGAATCGATCTACCAGCCCTTTATGGAGCGGGTGCTGGCCAAGGTTGCCACCATTCGCCGTGGCGATCCGCTTGATACCGACACCATGATCGGGGCTCAGGCTTCGCGCCAGCAATTCGATAAAATCCTGTCCTATATCAACATCGCCCGTGAAGAAGGCGGTCAGATTCTGACAGGGGGCGAGCGTGCGCATATCGCCGCGGAGCTGGATAACGGATTCTATATCCAGCCCACCCTGATCAAGGGCAGCAACCAGATGCGCTGTTTCCAGGAGGAGATTTTTGGGCCAGTGATTGGCGTCACCACATTCCACGATGAGGCAGAGGCGCTCGCGATCGCCAATGAAACCCAGTTTGGTCTGGGCGCGGGCGTGTGGACGCGCGATACCAATCTGGCGTATCGCATGGGTCGCGGCATTAAAGCCGGTCGCGTCTGGACCAACTGCTATCACATCTATCCCGCTCATGCGGCATTCGGTGGCTACAAGCAGTCGGGCGTCGGGCGTGAAACCCACAAAATGGCGCTCAGCGCCTATCAGCAAACCAAAAATCTGCTGGTCAGCTATGGCACAGCGCCACTGGGGCTGTTCTGAGTCCGCATCCGTTCAAATGGAGAGTGAAAGATGAATATGCAAATCAAAACCACCATGAAAGCCGCGATTGTGAAGGCGTTTGGTGAACCGCTGGTGATTGAGCAGGTGCCGGTGCCGTCCGTTGGGCCAGGACAGATTCTGGTGAAAATCGCCGCCACCGGCGTGTGCCACACCGACCTGCACGCCGCCGAAGGCGACTGGCCGATCAAGCCCAATCCGCCGTTCATTCCCGGTCACGAAGGCGTCGGGCAGGTGGTAGCCGTCGGCGAGGGCGTGAAACATCTCAAACTGGGCGATCGCGTCGGTGTACCGTGGCTCTACTCGGCGTGTGGTCACTGCGAGCACTGCCTCGACAGCTGGGAGACGCTGTGTCTGTCGCAGCAGAATGCCGGCTATTCGGTCAACGGCAGCTTTGCCGAGTACTGCCTGGCGGATGCCAACTACGTCGGCATCATTCCGGATAACGTTGAGTTTAATGAAGTGGCACCGATTTTATGTGCTGGCGTAACGGTTTACAAAGGCCTGAAGATGACCGATACCAAACCGGGTGACTGGGTGGTGGTTTCCGGCATCGGCGGGCTGGGGCACATGGCTATTCAGTATGCGGTGGCGATGGGGCTCAACGTGGCGGCGGTCGATATCGACGACGATAAGCTGGCGTTTGCCAAACGGCTCGGTGCCAGTGTGGTTGCCAATGCGAAGCAGGTCGATCCGGCGAAAGTGTTTCAGGAGAGCTTTGGCGGCGCGCACGGCGTGCTGGTGACGGCGGTATCGCCAAAAGCGTTTGAACAGGCGATCGGCACGCTGCGTCGCGGCGGCACCATGGTGCTTAACGGCCTGCCGCCGGGGAAATTCGATCTCTCGATCTTCGACATGGTGCTGGATGGCATCACGGTGCGCGGCTCAATTGTCGGCACGCGTAAAGATCTGCAGGAGGCGCTGGATTTTGCCGGTCGCCATAAGGTGAAAGCGAATGTCGCGGTTGAGCCGCTGACTAACATCAACGATATCTTTGCGCGCATGCACGCCGGCAAAATTGAAGGGCGTATTGTGGTGGATATGTCGCTGTAGTGACGCTGAGCGGACCGCGTGGAGCCAGAGCATCGCGGTCCGCTGAGGCTAAATCATTAACTGCTGGCGAGCAGCGCCTCCAGTTCCACGCGGCTCGTCACTTTGCTGTCAATTTTAATGTAGGCACTTTTCTCTTCCGGCACGATAAACACCGACGCCACGCCGGGCTGCGCGCGCAGCCGCTTCTCCAGATTCGGTACCGCCAGCACTGCATCGCTCAGCACCAGGCGCAGGCTGCTGACGTACGGCGGCTCCTGCATCGACATGGCGACAAACAGCCACGCCGCAGCCACTATTGCGCCGACCAGAAACACCGTTTGCGCATCGAAGTGGCCAAAAATCCAGCCGCCCAGGCTGCCGCCAATCGCGACGCCAATAAACTGGCTGGTGGAATAAATCCCCATGGCCGTGCCTTTGTAGCCCGCCGGCGACTCTTTGCTGATCAGCGACGGCAGAATCGCTTCCATCAGGTTAAAGGCGAGGAAAAACAGCTGCACGCCAATCACCAGCGTCCAGAAGTGGCCCGCGGCGCCCCACAGTACAATTTCCGCGATGATGATCAGCGCCACGCAGCCGACAAACACCCGCTTCATGCGGCGCTTTACCTCGGCATAGATAATAAACGGCACCACGGCGACAAACGCCACCAGCATGGTCACCAGATACACTTTCCAGTGTTCAGCCGCCGGGAAGCCCGCCTGTTCAAACTGGCCCGGCAGCGCGACGAAGCTCGACATCAGCAAAATGTGCAGACAGAGAATGCCGATATTCAGCTTCAGCAATTTGGGATTGGCCAGCACTGCGCGAATGCTGCCTTTGACCATGCCGGATTCGCGGTTCAGCACGTGGCCCGGCGCATTGGGCACTACCAGCAGGGTGATCACGATACCCAGGCTGGCGAGCAGGGCAATCATCCAGAACAGCGCGTGCAGACCCAGCGCGTGCGTGACAATCGGGCCGACCACCATGGCAATCGCAAAGGTGACGCCGAAGCTGATGCCGATAAACGCCATCGCTTTGGTGCGGTTCTGTTCACGGGTCAGGTCTGACAGCAGCGCCATCACCGCCGCGGCAATGGCACCGGAGCCCTGCAGCGCGCGACCAAGGATAATGCCCCAGATGGAGGTGCTGGTGGCGGCAATAAGGCTACCAAGCACAAACAGCAGCAGGCCACCGACAATCAGCGGCTTGCGGCCGATACGGTCGGACAGCAGACCAAAGGGGATCTGAAACACGGCCTGCGCCAGACCATAAATACCAATTGCCAGACCGATCAACGTTTCGCTGGCGCCCTGTAAAGCCATACCGTAAGTGGTCAGTACCGGCAGGACCATAAACATTCCCAGCATGCGCAGGGAAAAAACTGTGCCTAAACCCCATGTTGCCCGAAGCTCAACTGGTGTCATTCTATTATCGTTCATTCCAACCTCTGTAAGTTTATGCCCCTGGGACTTCAGGTTGCAGCGGCACAGGTTGCGCGCCCTTATCTGCGACCCGGCTCACCGGGACATGCAGCGCTTATTTTAGAAAGCAGGGCAGGGCGGGTAAAACAATTGTTTTTAAGCAGTGGTAACAAAAAGAAAGGGCGCGAAATTCGCGCCCTTGTCCGGAGTAACGGTCTGACTTACCAGACGTAAGTCAGCAGGTCCTTAGAGGCCGGGGCCATAAAGTCCACCGACATCATCACGCTCAGCGCAGTGATGGCGACAATGGAGAACACGAACAGTTTACGCGCCCAAACTTTGTCGTTTGAGGTTTTGTAACCTGACAGTGCCATACCCAGCCACCACACGCTGACGGCGGCAGCCACCACCAGATATTTGTAGCCAGCATAACCGCCCAGCGACAGCATCAGCGTGGCAATCATGAACGCCAGGATGTACAGCGTAATATGATTTTTCGCCACGGAGATGCCTTTCACCACCGGCAGAACCGGAATATTGGCGGCCTGATAATCTTTGAAGCGGAAGATGGCAATCGCGTAGGAGTGCGGCATCTGCCACAGGCTAAAGATAGCCAGTAAGATTAACGCGCCAGCATCAAACTGGTTGGTCACCGCGCAGTAGCCAATCACTGGCGGCGCAGCGCCAGAGAGGCTGCCAATCAGCGTGCCATAGACCGAATGACGCTTCATGTAGAGGCTGTAAATGCCGACATAGACGACGAAGCCCATCACCGCCAGCCACATGGCCAGCGGGTTAGCGCCAAAATACAGCAACGCAAAGCCAGCAATACCCAATGCGGTTGCATAAACCAGGCTTACTTTCGCCGAGATCAGGCCTTTGACCAGAACACGGTTCCGCGTTCTCTCCATTTTGATGTCGATGTCGCGGTCAATCACATTGTTGAATACACAACCGGATGCGACCACCAGCGAAACGCCCACCAAAGCGACGAGAAACAGGGGGTAATCAATGCTGCCTTTTGAAGCCAGCAGGAATCCACCGATCACAGAAATTAAATTGCCGAAAATAATTCCTGGTTTTGTTACTTGCAGGTATTGCTTAATCATTACGCGTGACTCTTTAGTGGGCCATCATGTTGTAGTTGAGGTTCCACATAATCCACAGTGAGCCAATCACCACAATCAGGATAATGACTGCGGAGAAGACAATGGCCACCATGTTCCAGCCACCCTCGGATTTGCTGTCCAGATGCAGGAAGTAGACCAGGTGCACCAGCACCTGAACCACTGCACACACCAGAACCACACCCAGAATGGTGCCGTGAGAAGCACTGCCATCCATCACCATCCAGAACGGGATCGCCGTCAGGATGATCGAGAGGATGAAGCCGATCATGTAGGACTTCACGCTACCGTGAGATGCACCATGTTCGTTTACAGAATGACTCATTACATGGCCCCCATCAGATAGACAACGGTGAATACGCAGATCCACACCACATCCAGGAAGTGCCAGAACAGGCTCAGACACATGATACGGGTGCGGTTGGTGGCGCTCAGACCGCGTTTAGCGATCTGGAACATCAGCACGGCCATCCAGATCAGACCAGAGGTCACGTGCAGACCGTGCGTACCGACCAGAGTAAAGAAGCCAGACAGGAAGCCGCTGCGGTCAGGACCGAAACCTTCCTTGATCAGGTGATGGAATTCATAGATTTCCATCCCGATAAATCCGGCACCGAACAGGAAGGTCAACGCCAGCCAGCTGATGACCGAACCTTTGTTCTGGTTGTTCATCGCAATCACTGCCATACCATACGTGATGGAGCTCAGCAGCAGCAGCGCGGTTTCAACCAGCACAAACGGCAGTTCGAAGATATCTTTACCTGCCGGGCCACCGGCAGTGTTGTTAACCATGACCGCATAGGTCGCAAACAGGGTTGCGAAGATAATGCAGTCACTCATCAGGTAGATCCAGAAGCCAAAGACTTTATTGGCTCCCGCATCGTGATGCCCATGCTCCGCATGGGCGTCGTGGTGGTGTTTAACGGTTTCAGTTGACATTATTTCAGACCTGCTTTGCTGATGTCATCAAAGTGCTTCTTCTCGATCTGCTCGATTTCAGCAACCGGTACGTAGTAATCCACGTCTTCATCGAAGCTCTTCACAATCCAGGTCACGATGGTGCCAAGGAAAGTAAGACCTGCCAGCCACCAGATGTGCCAGATCAGGGCAAAACCGAAGACTGTCATGAAGGCAGCGATAACAATGGCCGCGCCGCTGTTTTTCGGCATATGAATTTCTTCATATTTTTCTGGCTGCTTGTACGCTTCGCCTTTCTCTTTCATTTCCCAGAACGCATCACGCTCGTGGATATGTGGGATCACAGCAAAGTTGTAGAACGGCGGAGGTGAAGAGGTTGCCCACTCCAGCGTACGGCCGCCCCACGGGTCACCGGTCAGATCGCGGTTCTGCTCACGGTCACGTACCGATACCCAGAACTGGATAAGCTGGCACAGGATACCGCAGGCGATCAGCGCCGCACCGCCTGCTGCAACCACCAGCAGAGAGTGGAACTGCGGATCGATGTCCTGGCTCAGACGACGGGTCATCCCCATGAAGCCCAGCGCGTACAGCGGCATAAAGGCAACGAAGAAGCCGATGATCCAGAACCAGAAAGCACGTTTGCCCCAGGTTTCGTTCAGGGTGAAGCCGAAGGCTTTCGGGAACCAGTAGGTCACGCCAGCCATACAACCGAACACCACACCACCGATGATAACGTTGTGGAAGTGTGCAATCAGGAACAGGCTGTTGTGCAGCACGAAGTCTGCGCCTGGCACCGCCAGCAGTACGCCGGTCATCCCACCAACGGAGAAGGTGACAAGGAAGCCGATGGTCCACAGCATCGCCGAGTTGAACTCGATACGACCCTGATACATGGTGAACAGCCAGTTAAAGATTTTCACCCCGGTCGGAATCGCGATGATCATCGTCATGATACCGAAGAAGGCGTTAACGTTCGCACCGGCACCCATGGTGAAGAAGTGGTGCAGCCAAACGATGAACGACAGAACGGTAATGGCGATGGTTGCCCACACCAGCGAGGTGTAACCAAACAGACGCTTTTTCGAGAAGGTAGCCGTGACTTCAGAGAAGACACCAAACACCGGCAGAACGAGGATGTACACCTCCGGGTGACCCCAGACCCAGATCAGGTTGACGTACATCATCATGTTACCGCCCATATCATTGGTAAAGAAATGGAAGTCGAGGTAACGATCAAGCGTCAACAGTGCCAGCGTCACGGTCAGAACCGGGAACGCAGCGATAATCAGGACGTTAGTACACAGTGCTGCCCAGGTGAATACCGGCATCTTGAACAGGTCCATGCCCGGTGCACGCATCTTCAGAATGGTCACGAAGAAGTTGATACCGGTCAGCGTGGTACCAATACCGGAGAGCTGGAGACTCCAGATCCAGTAATCGACCCCGACGCCAGGACTGTATTCTGCCCCCGAGAGCGGTGGATAAGCCAGCCAGCCGGTCTGTGCGAATTCGCCCACACCCAGTGACAGGTTAACCAGGATCACACCGATAGCGGTGAACCAGAAGCTCAGGTTGTTCAGGAACGGGAAGGCAACGTCACGGGCACCGATTTGCAGCGGAACCGCGATGTTCATCAGACCCACCACGAAAGGCATCGCCACGAAGAAGATCATGATCACGCCGTGAGCGGTGAAGATCTGGTCGTAGTGGTGCGGTGGCAGTATGCCTGCTTCCCCGGCGGAAGCCATAACCTGTTGGGTACGCATCATTACCGCATCGGCAAAGCCGCGCAGCAGCATGACAAAGGCCATGATGATGTACATGATACCCAGTTTTTTGTGGTCGATGGAGGTTAACCATTCAGACCACAGATACTGCCATTTACCGAAATAGGTAATAGCAGCGATCAGCGCCAGACCACCAATGATGATACCGGCGACCGTAACCATGATAATGGGTTCATGGTAGGGCACTGCATCCAGTGTTAATTTTCCGAACATCGTATTATTCCTCGGCTCCCGCAGCTGCGGCGTGATTCATGTCCATGCCTTCGTGCGACATGTCCATTTTCCCGTGGCTCATCATGAACTTATCAATAACCTGCTTGAACAGTTCCGGATTCGCAGTTGAGAAATATTCCACCGGGTGATTTTCGCTTGGCGCAGCCAGTTTTTCGAAATCATCCATGGTGGTCAGCGTGTTAGGTGCCGCTTTAACTTTGGCAACCCACTGCTGGAATTCCGCATCGTCTTTGGTGGCAATGGCTTTGAACTTCATGCCAGAGAAACCGCGACCGCTGAAGTTAGCAGAGATACCGTCGAACGTACCTGGCTCGTTGGCGATCAGGTGCAGTTTGGTCTGCATACCCGCCATGGCGTAAATCTGGCTGCCGAGCGTAGGAATAAAGAAGGAGTTCATGACGGAGTTCGAAGTGATCTTGAAGTTCACCGGAGTATTTGCCGGGAAGGCAATCTGGTTGACGGTTGCAATACCCTGTTCCGGGTAGATGAACAGCCATTTCCAGTCCAGTGCCACTACGTCGATCTCAACCGGTTTCACGTCAGAGGCCAGCGGTTTGCTCGGCTCCAGCGCGTGGGTTGATTTCCAGGTCAGCACGCCGAGGAAGAGAATGATCAGGATCGGAATGGTCCAGACCACGGCTTCCACTTTGTTAGAGTGTGACCAGTTAGGGCTATACTTCGCGTTGGTATTGGTTGCCCGATATTTCCAGGCGAACACAACAGCCATTAAGACTGCCGGAATAACGACGATCATCATCAAGCCGAAAGCTGTCAGAATCAGTGAACGTTGCTCCAGTGCAATCTGTCCCTTGGGATTTAACAACGCACTATCGCAGCCGCTGAGTAATACAGCGCCTGCAATTAATGACAAAATCCCCAAACTTTTATTGTATTTCCTGAGTCTCATTTAACGACCTCAATGACAAAGGGCTCTATTGTCGTTTAAGTGTGCGCGCATTTTACGGGAAGGTTTATGCAGTGTAAACCAGCTTAAGGATGTGTCAGAAGGCTGTTGACACCTTTTGCTAAGGGTGTCACAGATGTTGCGCGGGGTGACAAATTATTAACTGCGACAAGCAGTTGGCGGCAATATAACAAAAACCAATGACATTAACCGCAGAGAAAACAGGGAAAGCATAAACCGGAGTTTTAATACTCATTTATTTAACAATTCTGCATCATTTTGGCGATGAAATTTCTACAAATTAATTGCTCACCGGATTTAAATATTACGCGGGTTTGTTAATTTAATGTTTCTATTTCGCGTTGAAAAAAATGCTATCGCTTAAAATTCGCCGGGGGCTATTTTTAAGCGATTTATCCCCGTCTGGCAAATAGCGCAGCGTTAATGTGCACGATTTGACGCTGTTTTTCTTAATGCCAGCCAGTCCAGCATCACGCCGAGCAGCACCGCCAGCAGCGCCAGCGCCATCCCTGCCTCAAACAGATGGGTCGGCAGCGTCGCGCTGTGCCAGATATCCGCCGCACGCAGTGCCAGCGTCAGCAGCCAGAGCGCCAGCAGCGTACAGCCCGCCGCGAACAGGCGTACCGTCCAGCGATAACCCTGTGGCCACAGGCTGCGCTTCATGAATTCACCGCTGTGCTGCATTGCCTGTAGCGTGCCGCGACACGCCCACAGCAGCAGCAGGCCCGGTACGGCGGCCACCACGGTAAAGGCATAAAATACCGGCCAGCCCCATAGTTCGACCAGCCAGCCAGCCGCCGGACCGACATACACGCGTCCAACCGCTGACAGCGCTGACAGCAGCGCGAACTGCGTGGCCGAGAACGATTTGTTGCACAACGTCATCAGCAACGCCACAAAGGCGGCGGTGCCCATGCCGCCGCACAGGTTTTCGATAAATACCGCGCTGGCCATGCTCCACAGATGCGGTGGCGTTACCGCCAGCAGCCAGTAAGCGAAATTAGATACTGCCTGCAGCACGCCGAAGATCATCAGCGCGCGGAACAGGCTCAGGCGTTGCATCAGCACGCCGCCGTACAGCGCACCAATAATGGTCGCCAGCAGGCCAAGCGTTTTATTCACCAGACCGACATCACCGGCGCTGAAGCCCACGCCGCGAATCAGAAAGGTGGTGGTGAGCGAAGCGGCGAACGCGTCGCCCAGCTTGTAGAGAATGATTAAGGTGATCAGCAGCCAGGCGTTGTTGCGCTGAAAGAAATCCTTCAGCGGAAACGCGACGGCCTGACGCAGCGAGTGCGGCTCGCGCACCGGCGCCTCAGGTTCACGCGCCAGCAGCGTGGCGATCAGTCCGGGCACCATCAGCAGCGCCATCAGCCAGTAGGTGGCCTGCCAGCCGAGATAGCGATCCGCCAGCCACAACGCCAGGCCGCCGGAAATCAGCATCGCCAGCCGGTAACCGAGCACGGTAATCGCCGCGCCGCTGCCGCGCTCTTCCGGCGGCAGCACATCGGTTTTCCACGCATCAAACACAATATCCTGCGAGGCTGAGCAGAACGCCACCAGCACCGCCAGCGCCGCCAGCAGGGTAAGGTCACGTGATGGCTGCATAAAGCCCATCGCCACAATACCGGCAATCAGCGCTAATTGCGTGACCAGCAACCAGCCGCGCCGCCGGCCAAGAAAGGGCGGGGTATAGCGATCCATCATCGGCGACCACAGGAACTTAAACACGTAAGCCTGACCGACGAGGGAGAAGAAACCAATGGTTTTCAGGTCGACATTCTCTACCGTCATCCACGCCTGGAGCGTACCGGCGGTCAGCGCCAGCGGCAGACCGGAAGCGAAACCGAGCAGCAGCAGGACCGCAGCGTTACGTTGGGTAAAAATACGCAGATAGTGAGATGTCATAGCCAGCCTGAAATGAAGCCCGGTCAGCGGGGACCGGGCAGGTTACTGCGGAAAATTAACGCGCGTTTTGCTTGATGAAGTTATTGACGCTGGTGTCCTGCGCCATATCGGCAATCACGTCGCTCAGGGTCGAGTTAACCGCGTTGGTGATCTTATCGTTAGTGGCGCTGAAGGCACCCTCTACGCTGTAAGTCTGACGGTAGTTTTTCACCTGCTTGTTGCCGTTTTTCGCGGTAGCGATAATAGAAATATCCGCTTTGGTGGTGATGCTGTAACGCACGTTGCCCTGCGTGACATCGGCATACAGACCATTAACCACGATCTGCAGATCCACCGCGCCGTTCGGGCCAATCATGTAGCCGCGCGAGGTCATCTGCTTCTCCAGCACTTCCTGCAGCAGGAAACGCAGGTCACGTGATGGGGTCAGGGTGATCAGCTGGCCGTCGCGGTTCACTTTGGCCAGCGCCTGATCGCTGCGCTGATCGGCACCGTTAACGCTGACGGTAACGCCCATCAGGCTCGGATCCTGCTGTGGCAGCTGGATTTTTGGCTGGATGTTCAGCGTGGTGTTATTGCTGGCGCAGCCGGCCAAAATAAAGGCAGCCAGCAGAGGGAATAACAGTTTTTTCAACATACTCATTCTCGTTAGCATATGGGTTGGTTTGCAAAACTGCGGTCATCATAGCATTGCGGCACGGCGAAAAAAGCCCCGCACCAGGGGAAATTGATTGTAAAGGATTTTTTCGGACATCCGGACGCGGTAACCGATTGACCGGCAGTCTGAGCAGGCTAAGATGCGCAGCGCAGCAGGATTTATTTCCTGCCGGACTGCGGGAAAGGTAAAAAACCTACTAATATTTAAACAGATGGGGCACAGCGCTCGCCGTAGAGGAGTGTTAACAATGATTCGCGAACAAATAGAAGAAAAGCTGCGTAACGCTTTTGAGCCTGCACATCTCGAAGTGCATGACGAAAGCTATCGTCATAACGTGCCTGCCGGTTCTGAAAGTCACTTCAAAGTGGTGATCGTCAGCGACCTTTTCACCGGACAGCGCTTCCTGCAGCGTCACCGCGCCATTTATGGCGAGCTGGCGACCGAGCTGGCAGGCAGCGTCCATGCGCTGGCGCTGCATACCTACACGCGTAAAGAGTGGGATGGGCTGCAGGATACCGTACTCGCCTCACCGAACTGTCGCGGTGCCGGTACGCTGGCCTGAGTTTTCCTCTCCAGCTTCCTGCAAAACGGCCTGCGGGCCGTTTTTTCTTACCTCAATGATGCGCAAACGCGATCTGCGGCGCAAAAAAGCAGCAAAACCGTTAAAAAGTGGTGAGTTTGCAGCCTCGACTCATTCCGGGGATGCCGCTATAATGCGGCGTCTATTTTTCCGGAATGTCTTCGGGACGCTTCTGGTGACAGGGATTAGGTTCTGCCTGCAGAGGCCGTCCCGGTTGTTGGATACGGCGCATTAATTGTGTGGTGTCTGAAGTTGACCGAGCACGTGATTTTTTGAGGTAACAAGATGACAGTTTCAGTAGAAACCACTCAGGGTCTGGGCCGTCGCATTTCGATTACTGTTCCTAAGGACAGCATCGAAAGCGCAGTGAAGAAAGAACTGGTGGAAGTGGCTAAGAAAGTCCGTATCGACGGTTTCCGTAAAGGCAAAGTGCCGGCTACCATCATTAATCAGCGCTACGGTGCCTCTGTTCGTCAGGACGTCCTGAGCGAGCTGATGACGCGTAACTTCGTTGACGCCATCATCAAAGAGAAGATCAACCCAGCTGGCGCACCGAACTACGTGCCGGGTGAGTATAAAGAAGGTGAAGATTTCACCTACGCGGTTGAGTTCGAAGTGTATCCGGAAGTTGAGCTGAAAGGCCTGGATGCAATCGAAGTTGAAAAACCGGTGGTTGAAGTGACCGACGCTGACGTCGACACCATGCTGGAAACCCTGCAGAAGCAGCAGGCGACCTGGAAAGAGACCGATGCCGCTGCGTCAGCAGAAGATCGCGCGACCATCGATTTCACCGGCTCTGTAGACGGCGAAGAGTTCGAAGGCGGCAAAGCGTCTGACTTCGTGCTGGCGATGGGTCAGGGTCGTATGATCCCAGGCTTCGAAGAAGGCATCACTGGCAAGAAAGCCGGCGACACCTTCACCATCGACGTGAAATTCCCGGATGACTACCACGCGGAAAACCTGAAAGGCAAAGACGCGAAGTTCGACATCGTGCTGAAGAAAGTGGAAACCCGCGAACTGCCGGAGCTGACCGCTGAATTCATCAAGCGTTTCGGTGTGGAAGATGGCTCCATCGAAGGTCTGCGCGCTGAAGTGCGTAAGAACATGGAGCGCGAGCTGAAAGGCGCTATCCGTAACCGCGTGAAGACGCAGGCGATTGACGGTCTGGTTAACGCGAACGAAATCGACGTGCCAGTGGCACTGATCGACAGCGAAATCGACGTTCTGCGTCGTCAGGCTGCACAGCGTTTCGGCGGCAACGAGAAGCAGGCGCTGGAACTGCCACGTGAACTGTTCGAAGAGCAGGCAAAACGTCGCGTTGTGGTCGGTCTGCTGCTGGGCGAAGTAATTCGCATCAACGAGCTGAAAGCCGATGAAGATCGCGTTAAAGCGCTGATTGAAGAGATGGCTTCTGCGTACGAAGATCCGCAGGAAGTGATCGAGTTCTACAGCAAAAACAGCGAGCTGATGAACAACATGCGCAACGTTGCGCTGGAAGAGCAGGCGGTTGAAGCGGTACTGGCGAAAGCCAAAGTGACTGATAAAGCCACTAACTTCCAGGAGCTGATGAACCAGACCTCTGCGGCCTGATTTGTGAGTTAACCCTGAGTGCTAAAGCCCGCGACCGCTGTGTCGCGGGCTTTTTCGTTTCTGGCGGAAACCAACCACATTTGTGCGCTATTTGACTAATTAATCGGCAAATTCTTCGCTAAGCTGTTTTTCCGTGTTAGCGAATGGGGAAAAGGTTGTTATGCTTGAAACAACTGGGCTGCATCCCCAGATACAGGGAGAATGCGTGAAAACAGTAAGACTGGCTGATTAACCGTCCTGTTATGTCGGAACGAGACCGCTGCGCATAGTTTTCGCCGCGCGCCTCGCGTAAAATCGGTACAGAATGTTGCCAATGAAATTTATCAGGAGACGGTAATGTCATACAGTGGCGATCGTGAATTTACTGCACCAACCAATGCGCTGGTGCCAATGGTGGTCGAACAAACCTCGCGCGGCGAGCGTTCTTACGACATCTACTCCCGCCTGCTTAAAGAGCGCGTGATCTTCCTGACCGGTCAGGTTGAGGATCACATGGCGAACCTGATTGTGGCGCAGATGCTGTTTCTGGAAGCTGAGAATCCTGAAAAAGACATTTACCTCTACATTAACTCGCCAGGTGGTGTGATTACCGCCGGTATGTCGATTTATGACACAATGAAGTTCATCAAGCCGGACGTGAGCACCATCTGTATGGGCCAGGCCTGTTCGATGGGCGCATTCCTGCTGACGGCGGGGACCAAAGGCAAGCGCTTCTGTCTGCCAAACTCACGCGTGATGATTCACCAGCCGCTGGGCGGCTATCAGGGCCAGGCAACGGACATTGAGATCCACGCGCGTGAAATCCTGAAAGTGAAGCAGCGTATGAATGAGCTGATGGCGGAACATACCGGCAAATCGCTGGAGCAGATTGAACGCGACACCGAGCGCGATCGTTTCCTCTCTGCCAGCGAAGCGGTAGAGTATGGCCTGGTCGACTCCATCCTGACGCATCGCCAATAAGACACATCTGTCTGCCCCTTACGCTATAGTTAACGGGTGCAGACAGGTGAGTTGCATGCATATCGGCCGTTGCTGTGCGGCCATTGCCGTACACCAATTAGGTCTGAGAACGAAAAGAGGTTAGCTGATGACAGATAAGCGCAAAGACGGTTCAGGTAAGTTGCTGTACTGCTCTTTCTGCGGCAAAAGCCAGCATGAAGTCCGTAAGCTGATTGCCGGGCCGTCAGTGTATATTTGCGACGAGTGTGTCGATCTGTGTAACGACATCATTCGCGAAGAGATTAAAGAAGTGGCTCCGCACCGCGAGCGCAGCGCGCTCCCGACGCCGCATGAGATCCGCCATCACCTTGACGATTATGTTATCGGTCAGGAAAAGGCGAAAAAAGTGCTGGCGGTGGCGGTATACAACCACTACAAACGTCTGCGTAACGGCGACACCAGCAACGGGATTGAACTGGGCAAAAGTAACATTCTGCTGATCGGTCCAACCGGTAGCGGTAAGACCCTGCTGGCGGAAACACTGGCGCGCCTGCTGGATGTGCCTTTCACCATGGCGGATGCCACCACGCTGACCGAAGCCGGTTATGTGGGCGAGGATGTGGAAAACATCATCCAGAAACTGCTGCAGAAGTGCGACTACGACGTACAGAAAGCGCAGCGCGGCATCGTGTACATCGATGAAATCGATAAGATTTCCCGTAAATCAGACAACCCGTCTATCACCCGTGATGTGTCAGGTGAAGGCGTACAGCAGGCGCTGCTGAAACTGATTGAAGGCACAGTGGCTGCCGTGCCGCCGCAGGGTGGACGTAAGCATCCGCAGCAGGAGTTTCTGCAGGTCGACACCTCGAAAATCCTGTTTATCTGTGGCGGTGCGTTTGCCGGCCTCGATAAAGTGATTTCACAGCGTGTTGAAACCGGCTCCGGTATTGGCTTTGGCGCGACCGTTAAAGGTAAATCGCAGAAAGCCAGCGAAGGCGAGTTGCTGTCACAGGTTGAGCCGGAAGATCTGATCAAATTTGGTCTGATTCCGGAGTTCATTGGTCGTCTGCCGGTGGTGGCGACGCTCAACGAGCTGAGCGAAGAAGCGCTGATCCAGATCCTGCGTGAACCGAAAAACGCGCTGACCAAGCAGTATCAGGCGCTGTTTAACCTGGAAGGCGTGGAGCTGGAGTTCCGTGACGAAGCGCTGACGGCGATTGCGAAGAAAGCCAACTCGCGTAAAACCGGGGCACGTGGTCTGCGTTCTATCGTAGAAGCGGCGCTGCTCGAAACCATGTACGACCTGCCATCAATGGAAGGCGTAGAGAAAGTGGTGATCGATGAGTCAGTAATCGAGGGGCAATCTGACCCGATGCTGATTTACGGTAAGCATGAAGCCCAGGCTTCTGGCGAATAAATAATCAATTACACCACGTTGTTATCTTAAAAAAGGGGAAAATGTTTCCCCTTTTATTTTTCTCACCTCTGTGACATTGAATGTCGTGCAAGCATCCCCATATACTCATAATCCTGTGGGTCTAACTGCATACAGCCTGTATCACGCGGTTCCCATCACCTGGCGGACATTAAACTAAGAGAGAGCTCTATGAATCCTGAGCGTTCTGAACGCATTGAAATCCCCGTGTTGCCGTTGCGCGACGTGGTGGTTTATCCGCACATGGTAATTCCGTTGTTTGTTGGTCGGGAAAAATCGATTCGTTGCCTCGAAGCGGCGATGGATCATGACAAGAAGATCATGCTGGTTGCCCAGAAAGAGGCTTCAACGGATGAACCTGGTATTAACGATCTCTTCGCGGTAGGGACCGTTGCTTCCGTACTGCAGATGCTGAAACTGCCAGACGGCACCGTTAAGGTGCTGGTGGAAGGTCTTCAGCGCGCACACATCACCACTTTAGCGGACAATGGCGACCACTTTGTTGCCCAGGCCGAATACCTGATCTCGCCGGAAATTGAAGAGCGCGAGCAGGAAGTGCTGGTGCGTACCGCCATCAATCAGTTTGAAGGCTACATCAAGCTGAACAAAAAAATCCCGCCGGAGGTGCTGACTTCACTCAACAGCATCGACGACGCGGCGCGTCTCGCCGACACCGTAGCGGCGCACATGCCGCTTAAGCTGGCTGACAAACAGTCAGTGCTGGAGATGTCCGACATCAATGAGCGTCTGGAATATCTCATGGCGATGATGGAATCGGAAATCGATCTGCTGCAGGTTGAGAAGCGTATTCGCAACCGTGTTAAAAAGCAGATGGAGAAAAGCCAGCGCGAGTACTATCTGAATGAGCAAATGAAAGCGATTCAGAAAGAGCTGGGCGAGATGGATGATGCGCCGGATGAATACGAAGCGCTGAAACGCAAAATCGACGCGGCGAAAATGCCGGCCGAGGCGCGCGAGAAGGCCGAAGCCGAACTGCAGAAGCTGAAGATGATGTCACCGATGTCAGCGGAAGCCACCGTGGTGCGCGGCTACATCGACTGGATGGTACAGGTTCCGTGGAACGCGCGCAGCAAGGTGAAAAAAGACCTGCGGAAAGCGCAGGAGACGCTGGATACCGACCATTACGGTCTGGAGCGCGTGAAAGACCGCATCCTTGAGTATCTTGCGGTGCAGAGTCGCGTCAGCAAAATCAAAGGGCCGATTCTGTGCCTGGTCGGACCGCCGGGCGTGGGTAAAACCTCGCTGGGACAGTCAATCGCTAAAGCCACCGGCCGTAAATATGTGCGTATGGCGCTGGGCGGCGTGCGTGACGAAGCGGAAATCCGCGGCCACCGTCGTACCTATATCGGGTCGATGCCGGGCAAACTGATCCAGAAAATGGCAAAAGTCGGCGTGAAAAATCCGCTGTTCCTGCTGGATGAGATCGACAAAATGTCATCCGATATGCGCGGCGATCCGGCTTCAGCGCTGCTGGAGGTACTGGATCCGGAGCAGAACATTGCGTTCAACGATCACTATCTGGAAGTGGATTACGATCTGTCAGATGTGATGTTTGTGGCTACCTCTAACTCCATGAACATTCCGGCTCCGCTGCTGGATCGTATGGAAGTGATTCGTCTCTCCGGCTACACCGAAGATGAGAAGCTCAACATCGCTAAACAGCACCTGCTGCCGAAGCAGATCGAGCGTAATGCGCTGAAAGATAAAGAGATCAGCGTTGACGACAGCGCCATTATCGGCATTATCCGCTATTACACCCGTGAAGCGGGCGTGCGTAGCCTGGAGCGTGAACTCTCCAAGCTGTGCCGTAAAGCGGTGAAAGCGCTGCTGATGGACAAAGCGAAAAAGAGCATCAAAATCAACGGCGAAAACCTCAAGGATTTCCTGGGTGTGCAGCGCTTTGACTACGGCCGTGCCGACAGCGAAAACCGTGTTGGTCAGGTCACCGGCCTGGCGTGGACCGAAGTGGGCGGCGATCTGCTCACCATCGAAACCGCCTGCGTGCCGGGCAAAGGCAAGCTGACCTACACCGGTTCACTCGGTGAGGTGATGCAGGAGTCCATCCAGGCGGCGCTGACGGTAGTCCGCGCCCGTGCGGAGAAACTCGGCATCAACGGTGACTTCTACGAGAAGCGTGACATCCACGTGCACGTACCGGAAGGAGCGACGCCGAAAGATGGTCCGAGCGCCGGTATCGCGATGTGTACCGCACTGGTCTCCTGTCTGACCGGTAACCCGGTGCGTTCGGACGTGGCGATGACCGGCGAGATCACACTGCGCGGTCAGGTACTGCCGATTGGTGGCCTGAAAGAGAAACTGCTGGCGGCGCATCGCGGCGGCATCAAAACCGTGCTGATCCCGGACGAAAACAAGCGCGATCTGGAAGAGATTCCACAGAACGTGATTGCCGATCTGTCGATCCATCCGGTGAAGCGTATTGAAGAAGTGCTGAGCCTGGCGCTGGAAAATGCCCCGTACGGGATGCAGGTTGCCACGGCAAAATAGTGATTAGCGACAAAAAGCGCTAAAAAGCGAAGCTGGCAGGCCAAATCGGGCTTGCCAGCTTTTTTTTGTGCCGCTAATTTAGGGGGCTGCTGGATCAACGATTAAGATGAATACCGTTGTTTCAGCTCCACAGGCTTGATATAACTGGCTGCGCGTTCGCACCGGGCGGGAAGCGCGGGTGCGAGTGAATAATAAAAGAGGGGATGAAGAGAGTGAATAAGTCACAGTTGATCGACAAAATTGCTGCAGACGCTGACATTTCTAAAGCGGCAGCGGGACGTGTGTTAGATGCATTCATGGGCTCCGTTTCTGACGCGCTGAAAGGCGGTGACGAAGTGGCACTGGTCGGTTTCGGTACCTTCTCTGTACGCGAGCGTGCTGCCCGCACCGGCCGTAACCCACAAACCGGTAAAGAAATCACCATCCCGGCTGGTAAAGTACCGGGCTTCCGTGCAGGTAAAGCACTGAAAGACGCCGTCAATTAATGACCGCTGACCTGTCCATCGAAGCATTTTCTTCCATGGATTGAGGACGAAAAAGGCGTTCTCATGTAACATACGGGCACATCATTTTTGATGTGCCTTTTTTTATCTTGATGCGCGACTTTAGCCGCTGGCTTCAGTCTCCGCATGGTTGCCAGCTGCCAGCCTGAACCGCAGCTGCACGATGATGACATCGTGTCAGAGCTTTACATCCACACTACAGCGGAGTGTTGTCATACCATGATGGACAATTTACGCGCGGCGTCGAACCATGTCGTGCTCAAGATCATTCTGGGATTGATCATCCTGTCATTCGTACTGACCGGGGTGGGCAACTACCTGATTGGCGGTAACAGCGATTACGCTGCCAAAGTGAACGGCCATGAAATTAGCCGCGGTGAGCTGGAACAGGCGTTTAATAACGAGCGCAACCGTCAGCAGCAGATGCTGGGCGACCAGTTCTCGCAGCTGGCCAGCAACGACGGCTACATGCAGCAGATGCGCCAGCAGGCGCTGTCGCAGCTGATCGATCAGGCGCTGCTCGATCAGTACATCAAAGATCTGCACATTGGCATCAGCGACGATCAGGTGAAGCAGGCTATTTTCAATCAGCAGGCTTTCCAGACCAACGGTAAGTTCGACAACGCGAAATACAACGGCCTGATCGCCAGCATGGGTTTCAGTGCCGATCAGTACGCCGAAGCGCTGCGCAAGCAGCTGGCGACGCAGCAGCTGATTAACGCCATCGCCAATACCGACTTCATGCTCAAGGGTGAAACCAGCAAGCTGGTGGATCTGGTCTCGCAGCAGCGTGAGATTCGTCAGGCGGTGATTGACGTTAATGCGCTGGCCGCGAAACAAACCGCCAGCGACGACGAAATCAATCAGTACTACCAGCAGCATCAGAGCCGCTTTATGGCACCTGAGCAGTTCCGCGTCAGCTATATCAAAATGGATGCGGCCAGTCTGCAGGAGAACGCCAGCGAAGCGGATATTCAGAGCTGGTACGATCAGCACAAAGCCGACTATTCACAGCCGCAGCGTAACCGTTACAGCATCATTCAGACCAAAACCGAAGCCGATGCCAACGCGGTGCTGGATGCGCTGAAAAAGGGCGAGGATTTCGCCACGCTGGCGAAGAGCAAATCCATCGACCCAATCTCTGCGCGTAAAGGCGGCGACATGGGCTGGCTGGAGCCGAACACCACGCCGGACGAACTGAAAAACGCCAACCTGACGCAGAAAGGTCAGCTGTCTGGCGTGATCAAGTCCTCAGTAGGTTTCCTGGTGGTGCGTCTGGACGATATCCAGACAGAGCAGGTTAAACCGCTGGCGGACGTGCACGATGCGGTGGCGGATAAAGTGAAGCAGGAAAAAGCCGTCGACGCCTTCTATAAGATGCAGCAGAAGGTGAGCGAAGCCGCCAGTAACGACAACGAATCCCTGGCGGGCGCCGCACAGGCATCTGGCCTGAAAGTGGTGGAAACGGGCTGGATCACCCGCGATAACGTGCCGGCCGATCTCGATTTCGATGCGGTTAAACAGGCGATCTTCAACGGTGGCCTGACCGGTCAGAACGGCGCGCCGGGCAACAACTCCGACATCATCAGCGTCGATGGCGACCGGGCGTTTGTGTTGCGCATCAGCGAGCACAAACCGGAAGCGGTTAAACCGCTTGATCAGGTCAAAGCGCAGATTGCCGACAGCCTGAAGCATGACAAAGCGACGCAGCAGGCCAAAGCGCAGGCAGACAAACTGCTGACCGAGCTGAAAGCGGGCAAACAGGACGCGCTGCAGGCGGCTGGCATGACGCTGAGCGCCAGCAAAACCGTCGATCGCAACGCCCAGGATCCGGTGGCACAGGCCGCATTCAACCTGCCACAGCCAGCGGATAACAAGCCGTCGTGGGGTGTCAGCGAAGATATGCAGGGCAACGTGGTGCTGGTCGCGCTGGATAAGGTCAGCGCGGGCAACATGCCGCAGGCGCAGATCGACGAAATGGTGAAAGGCGTGACGCAAAACAACGCGCAGATTGCCTTTGAAGCGCTGCTGGAAAACCTGCGTAAAGAGGCGAAGATTAAGTACGGCGCCGCCGCACAAAACCAGTAAGCCTCACAAAAAAAGGTAAACTGCTGCAATACCGAAAGGCCGCTTCTGCGGCCTTTTCCATTTCTGATCATCGCCTTTTGAGTGGGTTTCTCGCTTGTGCCACCCTGCAGTGGCTGTCAAACACAAGGAGAAACACAGCATGGTTAAATCAACATTTCGTGCCTTATGCATCACGCTGGCGCTGGGCGGCGCGTTCTGGACCAGCGGACTGGCGGCGGCGGAAAGCCCCAGTGAAACGCAGGCGACGCAGGTGTCCACGCCGCAGCAGGAACAGGTCAGCATCAATCAGGCCACGGCCGAGCAGCTGGCCGCCGCCATGAACGGTATTGGACTGAAAAAAGCGCAGGCAATTGTCAGCTATCGTGAGCAGTACGGGCCCTTCAGCGCCATCGAGCAGCTGAAAGAAGTACCGGGTATTGGCAGTGCGCTGGTGGAGCGGAACAGCGCGCGGCTGAAATTGTGAAGCGGCTCGCGACTCTGAAGGATTGCTAAAGCGGCCCATCAGGCTGTGCTATGCTCAACAGGTCCAACCAGTTGTCATTCACAGCCTGAACAGGAGCAATCATGCAAACCACCATCAAAGTGCGCGGCTATCATCTTGACGTCTATCAGCATGTGAACAATGCGCGCTACCTGGAGTTTCTGGAAGAGGCGCGCTGGCAGTGGCTGGAAGATGCCGATGCCTTTCACTGGCTGCTGGAGCAGCAGCTGGCGTTTGTGGTGGTGAATATCAACATTAACTATCGTCGTCCGGCGGTGCTGGGCGACGTGCTGCACATAGAGAGCGAGGTCTCGCAGCTCAACGGCAAAAGCGGCATTATTTTACAGCGGGTGGTGCTGGCGGGTGATAACACGCTGGTGGCGGATGCGGCGCTGACCTTCGTCTGCATCGATTTGCGCACGCAAAAAACCGTGCCGCTGGAAGGGGAGTTACGTGAACGCCTGGCGGCATTGATGACCGCGACTTCCTGAGCTGGCATGCCCAGAAAGCACGCCAGCCCGCAGCGCGGCCGCAATCAGCGCAGGCCGCTTTTCTGTTTCATCGCCGCCATCACGCTGGCCGCATTGGCCTGGTAATCGGCCAGACCGCGTGCGCGCAGGTGGCAGGCCGCGCACTCACCACAGCCGTCGCCTTTAACGCCGTTGTAGCAGGTTAGCGTCTCCGAGCGGACCAGCGGCAGTTGCTGCCAGTAGTCCGCCAGCGCCCAGGTTTCTGCTTTATTCAGCCACATCAGCGGCGTTTCAAAACGCACGTCGCGCGCCATGCCGAGAGTGACGGCGTTGTTCAGCGCTTTGACAAACTCGTCACGGCAATCCGGGTAGCCGGAAAAATCGGTTTCACACACGCCGGTGATCACCGCTTCGGCTTCCACCTGATAAGCATAAATTGAGGCCAGCGTCAGAAACAGGATGTTACGTCCCGGCACGAAGGTGCTGGGCAGGCCGCTGGCCTGTGGATTGTAGGCCGGCACCGGAATGTTATCGCGCGTCAGGCTGCTGACCGCCAGTTCATTGAGCAGCGTTACGTCCAGCACTTTGTGCGCCCGCGCGCCCAGCTGGTGCGCCAGCTCTGCGGCGACGCTGATCTCTTCGCGATGGCGCTGACCATAATCAAAGGTCACACAGTGCACTTCATCATACTGCTGCAGCGCCTGAATCAGACAGGTGGTGGAGTCTTGTCCGCCACTGAATACGACAACGGCTCGTTTCATGTTTTCTTCCCCATAAATCAGTGCGCCTATGGTACTGGCTCTGGCGCGGGCTGAACAGCACCGCCTGCGGCAGGCGGCGGGATCCAGGCGCGGGTGAAATCGAACCAGCCCATGCTGTTAAGCTGAATACCTTCGACGCCTGGCGGAGCAAACACCTGGTAGCGATAGTTAAACAGCGGCAGCAGATGGCCGTCGCGCATCAGCTGCTGAAACAGCTGATGAATCGCGGCGCTGCGCAGTGCCGGACTGGCCTGACGGGCGATAGCGTGCAGCGGTGCCTGCAGTACCGCCGGACGCAGCGGTTGCCAGACCGCATCATTTTCCAGCCAGTTCACCAGGGTAAACTGCGGCGCATCACCAATCAGACGGTCGCCCATGATGATGTCGGCGTCACTCAGATCGATGTCATCGCGCCAGCTTTTGACGTCGTGAAATACGCAGGTGAGGGTACAGCCCTGTGCCGCCAGCAGCGGCACCAGCGCCTGCGCCATGACGTGCAGTTCGATGGGCAGGTGATAATGTAGCGTCAGCGTTGCGGGCAGTGTGCCTTCCGGGCGGTGTGGGGCGGGCAGCGGCCAGCCGGGCAGCAGCTCTGCGGTTGGCGTAATTAAGCCTTCATCCAGCGGCAACTGCTGAATGACGCCGCTGTGCTGAATCAGCGCGAGCAGCGTTTTGGCCTGCGCCTGGCTGAAGCGAGCCGAGAAACGCGGCGCCAGGTAACAGAAACCGAGACTGATGCTGCGATCCACCGGCCGCAGCGTGTCCAGCTCGTCGGGATCGCCAATGGCGATCTGCACCGGATGGCGACAGCTGGTGCCCAGCCCGCGATCGAACAGCTGCGGCGTAATCCAGTATTCCACCACCTGAATCAGCGGACGCTGATGGTGCCAGCGCGCATGGCTCTCCAGCCGCACCAGCTCGCGGGTAAAGTGCGTCAGGCGCCACGGTCCGCTGCCGGTATCGGCATGCTCCGGATGCGGCAGCAGGCAAAACTGATGCGCCAGCCGCTGCGGCAGCCAGTAATCGCTGGTGCGTAGCCGGATACGCAGCGCCAGCGGATGTGGCGCATCGATGTGTTCCACCGCCGCCAGCAGGCGGCCGCCCTGCGGCGTCTGCATGATACGTTGCAGCTGCTGGACCAGCTGTGCCGCCTGCACCGGTTCGTCGTTGTGCCAGCTGAGCAGCGGCCGCAGCCAGAAATACCATTCGCGGCCCTGCGCATCGTGCTGCCAGTGATGTGCCAGATCGCCCTCGACATCATCCGCGTTAAAGCGCGTCAGGCCGGAAAAAATCTGGCGTACCAGATGCTGCTCGGCGCGTCCGGTGAGCTGCAGCGGATCCAGCGCCTCCATCGCGCGATAATAGGGAATGCGCAGCACCGGCGCCTGATTCTGCCACTGGCCGCCCATCAGTGGGCGCAGCATTGTCACCAGCCGTTCAGGCGCGACATCCAGTACCTGCAGTGCCTGTACCGCTTCACCGGCTGCCAGCTGCTGGCTGAGCAATTGCTGACGCAGCTGTTCGGGAGAGAGCAGAAAGCGCAGTTCGCCCTGTTTACCGCGTCCCGCCGCACCGTGCCACTGCAGCCAGCCCGCCTGCTGCCACTGCCGCAGCAGGGTACGCACGTGGCGCTCGCTGCAATAGCAGTGCTGCGCCATGGCCGCAACGCTGATGCGCTGCGCTTCGCCCTGGCTAAGCTGCCACAGGCGCTGAAACTGATTAACCCGATGAAGCTGTCGCATGATTAAACCCGGAACAGTTTTTTGAAAGTATTCACTATTAGTTCCGTAATTACCAGGCGATAGTAAACCCCTCATTCAGACCGGAGAGTTGCTATGGCCCGCCTCGCGGCATTTGATATGGACGGTACACTGCTGCTGCCTACCCACCGTTTAGGTGCGGAGACGCTGCAGAGCCTCAACGCCCTACACCAGCGTGGCGTTACACTGGCGTTTGCCACGGGGCGTCACCTGCTGGATATGCAGGCAGTACGCCAGCAGATCACCTTGCCCGCCTGGCTGATCACCGGTAACGGCACGCGCATTCACGATGTCGAGGGCAGGCAGCTGTACGGCTGTGATTTAGCGCCGTCGGTGGCGGAAGAGGTATTGCACAGTCACTGGCAAACTCCCGCATCGATCCACATCTTTAATGACGAAGGCTGGTTTACCGATAAACCGCTCCCGGGATTGCTGGAAGCGCACGCGATGAGCGGGTTTCACTATCAGCTGCGTGATTTACGCCGCATGCCGGCACATGAAGTCACCAAGATCTGCTTTATCGCGCCGTACGAGATGCTGCTGGCGCTTAAGATTGAACTGCAACAGGCGCTCGGCGATCGCGCCAGCCTGTGCTTCTCCGCCAGGGAGTGTCTGGAAGTTTTACCGTTGGATTGCCACAAAGGCGCCGCGCTGGCGCGGCTGTGCCAGCATCTGTCTCTGTCGCTGGCGGATTGCATGGCATTTGGCGATGCGATGAACGACCGCGAAATGCTGGAGCGCGTCGGGCGTGGTTTTATCATGGGCAACGCCATGCATCAGCTCAAAACCTCGCTGCCCCATTTACCGATTATTGGCCATTGCGAGACACAGGCGGTGTCTCACTACTTAAATCACTGGATGACCACACCACACCTCGATTATTCCCCCGAATGCTGAGGCTTACAGTGAACCGGACAGGATGTCCGGTTTTTTATTGCAGCTCGCGCTGCCACGCCTGAATATCGCCGATCTGCTCAGCGACCCACTGCGGATTGTAATAGGTATCCGGATAGCGCTCGCCGCTGTCACACAGCAGCGTGACCAGCGCGGCGGACTGCCCCTGCGCACGCAGCCGTTTTGCCACCTGCAGCATGCCCCAGAAATTGGTGCCGGTAGAGGCGCCCGGACGCCGGCCGAGAATCTGCTCCAGCCTTAACATGGCCGCCACGGTGGCGCCGTCGGGCACTTTCATCATTTCGTCAATCACATCCGGTAAAAACGACGGCTCAACGCGCGGGCGACCAATCCCCTCAATCAGGCTGCCACGCTCGCTGCGCAGCGTGCGATCGCGGCTGTGCCAGTAATCGAAAAACACCGAGTGTTGCGGATCGACCACCAGCAGGCGCGTGTCGTGGCCCTGATAGCGGATGTAGCGCCCCAGCGTAGCCGAGGTGCCGCCGGTGCCGGCGCTCATGATCAGGGTGTGCGGCACCGGGAAAGGTTCGTGCGCCATCTGGCGGAAAATGCTTTCGGCAATATTGTTGTTGCCGCGCCAGTCGGTAGCGCGTTCGGCGTAGGTAAACTGATCCATAAAATGGCCGTTGAGTTCACGCGCCAGACGCTCGGATTCGCTGTACAGCTGGCACGGATCGGCGACGAAGTGGCACTCCCCGCCGTAAAAGCGGATCAGCTCGATTTTGCGCCGCGCAGTGCTGGCTGGCATCACGGCGATAAACGGCAGGCCGAGCAGACGGGCAAAATAGGCTTCCGACACCGCGGTGCTGCCGGAGGAGGCTTCGATGATCGGCGTGTTTTCGCCAATCCAGCCATTGGCCAGACCATAGAGAAACAGCGAACGCGCCAGGCGATGTTTCAGGCTGCCGCTTGGATGGGTGCTTTCATCCTTAAGATAAAAGCGAATGCCGGGGAAATCGTCCAGCGTAAAACGGATCAGGTGCGTATCAGCGGAGCGCTGAAAGTCGGCGTTAATTTCATTGATAGCGTGGCGAACCCAGGGCGTTTGCATGGTGCGATTCCGGCAGCGAGATTGCGCTCAGTGTAAGGCACTGGCAGGAAAAAGAGGTTGCTAAAATTTGGTTATAATTGGCAAATAAGAGAAAATTTTTCTCCTGAGGTGGCGAATGCTAGATAAAACTGACCGCACACTGCTGGCGCTGCTGCAAAAAGACTGCACGCTGTCGCTGCAGGCGCTGGCCGATGCGGTGAATCTCACCACCACGCCGTGCTGGAAACGCCTGAAAAAGCTGGAAGATGATGGCATTATTCGGGCGCGCGTCGCGTTGCTGGATGGTGAAAAGCTCGGCCTGTCGCTCACCGCCTTTATGCTGATCAAAACCCAGCAGCACAGCAGCGACTGGTTTCAGCAGTTTGTCGCGGTGGTACAGCAGATGCCGGAAGTGATGGCCTTCTACCGCATGGCGGGCGAGTACGACTACCTGCTGCGCATTCAGGTGGCCGATATGAAGAGCTACGACGCGTTTTACAAGCGTCTGGTTAACGGCGTGCCGGGACTGATTGACGTCACCTCCAGCTTCGCTATGGAAGAGATTAAATACACCACCGCCTTGCCGGTAGCGCCCTGAACGGGCATCACAAGAGATTGTTTTGTGCGATTATTCAGCCAGTTAAGTTGGTATTTTTTGCGCGAGTGGCGGCGCTATCTGGGCGCCATCAGCTTGCTGATTATCATTGCGCTGCTGCAACTGCTGCCTCCGCATCTGGTCGGCGTGATTGTCGACGGCGTGACCCAGCACAGCCTGACGCGCGGCGAAATTTTTCTGTGGATCGGCGTGATGCTGGTGACCGCAGTGATTGTCTATTTGCTGCGCTACGTCTGGCGCGTGCTGCTGTTCGGCGCCTCTTACCAGCTGGCAGTGGAGCTGCGCGAAGATTTTTACCGCCAGCTTAGCCGCCAGCATCCGGCGTTTTACCTGCGCCACCGTACCGGCGATCTGATCGCGCGCGCGACTAACGATGTCGATCGCGTGGTGTTTGCCGCGGGTGAAGGGGTGCTGACGCTGGTGGATTCGCTGGTGATGGGGCTGGTCGTGCTGGCGGTAATGAGCGTGCAGATCAGCTGGGAGCTGACGCTGCTGGCGCTGATTCCTATGCCGATTATGGCGCTGGTGATCCAGAAAGACGGCGCGCGCCTGCATCAGCGCTTCAAAGTGGCGCAGGCGGCGTTCTCCAGCCTGAACGATCAAACGCAGGAGAGTCTGACCAGCATCCGCATGATCAAAGCCTTTGGCCTGGAAGATCATCAGTCGAGCCAGTTTGCGGATATCGCCAGCGACACCGGCCGCAAAAATCTGCACGTGGCGCGCGTCGATGCGCGCTTCGATCCCATCATTTATATCGCCGTGGGCTTTTCGAATCTGCTGGCGATTGGCGGTGGCGGCTGGATGGTGTGGCACGGTTCACTGACGCTCGGGCAGCTCACCAGCTTCGTCATGTACTTAGGGCTGATGATTTGGCCGATGCTGGCGCTGGCGTGGATGATTAACATCGTCGAGCGCGGCAGCGCGGCGTGGAGCCGTATTGGTGCGCTGCTGGCGGAAGCGCCTGCGGTTGAGGATGGTCAGCAGCCACTGCCGGCGGAAGCGGGCGTGCTGCAGGTGGCGATCCGCGCCTTCCACTATCCGGCGAGCAGCGCGCCGGTGCTGAGCGACGTGCATTTCCAGTTACAGCCCGGGCAGATGCTTGGGCTGTGCGGGCCTACCGGCTGCGGCAAAAGCACGCTGCTGAGCCTGATTCAGCGCCATTTTGATATCGATCAGGGCGAGATTTGCTATCACGCCATTCCGCTACCGCAACTGCGGCTGGACAGCTGGCGCAGCCGGCTGGCGGTGGTCAGTCAGACGCCGTTCCTGTTTTCCGATACCGTTGCGAATAACCTGGCGCTGGGCCGCCCGGAGGCAACGCAGGAAGAGATCGAGCGCGTGGCGCAGATGGCCTGCGTGCACGATGACATACTGCGTCTGCCGCAGGGGTACGCTACCGAAGTGGGCGAGCGCGGCGTCATGCTCTCTGGCGGGCAGAAACAGCGCATCGCCATTGCGCGTGCGCTGTTGCTCAACGCGGAGATTCTGATCCTCGACGATGCGCTGTCGGCGGTTGATGGCCGTACCGAACATGAAATCCTGCATAACCTGCGCCTGTGGGGCAAAGGGCGCACGCTGATCATCAGCGCGCATCGGCTGTCGGCGCTGACCGAAGCCAGCGAGATTCTGGTATTGCAGCAGGGCGCAGTGGCACAGCGCGGCGATCACGATACGCTGGCGGCGCAGCCGGGCTGGTATCGCGATATGTATCGCTATCAGCAGCTGGAAGCCGCGCTGGATGAGGACGAGTCAGAACAGGGAGCCGACCATGGCTAAATCGCAACGCTTATGGCCAACGCTGAAACGCCTGCTGGCCTACGGTAAACCGTGGCGCAAATCGCTGTGGTTGGCCGTCGGCATGCTGTGGATCGCTGCTGCTGCCGAAGTCACCGGTCCGGTGCTGGTGAGCTATTTTATCGATAACCTGGTGGCCAAACACCAGATGCCGTGGGGCATCGTGGCCGGGCTGCTGGTGGGTTTTGTGCTGCTACAGCTGCTGGCAGCGGGTCTGCACTATTTCCAGGCGCTGCTGTTTAACCGCGCGGCGATTGGCGTTGTGCAGCAGCTGCGTGTCGACGTGATGAATGCGGCGCTGCGCCAGCCGCTCAGTGCCTTCGATACCCAGCCGGTGGGACAGATTATTTCGCGCGTCACCAACGACACCGAAGTGATCAAAGATCTTTACGTCACGGTGGTGGCCACTGTGCTGCGCAGCGCTGCGCTGATTGGCGCGATGCTGGTGGCGATGTTTGCACTCGACTGGCGTATGGCGCTGGTGGCGCTGGTGATTTTCCCGCTGGTTTTAACGGTGATGCTGATCTATCAGCGCTACAGCACGCCGATTGCGCGCCGCGTACGTAGCTATCTGGCCGAGATCAATAATGGTTTTAACGAAGTGATTAACGGCATGAGTGTGATCCAGCAGTTTCGCCAGCAGGCGCGCTTCGGCGAGCGCATGGGCGAAGCCAGCCGTTCACACTATCTGGCGCGGATGGAGACGCTGCGGCTGGACGGCTTTTTGCTGCGTCCGCTGCTCAGCCTGTTTTCTGCACTGATATTGTGCGGTCTGCTGATGTTGTTCAGCTTTGCCACGCCGGGCGTGTTTGAGGTTGGCGTGCTTTACGCCTTTATCACTTATCTTGGCCGCCTTAACGAGCCACTGATCGAACTCACCACGCAGCAGTCAATGCTGCAGCAGGCGGTGGTGTCGGGCGAGCGTATTTTTGAACTGATGGATGCGGCGCAGCAGGGCTACGGCAGTGACGCTCAGCCGCTGGCTTCCGGGCGTATCACCCTGCGCGATGTCAGCTTTGCCTACCGCGACAACCGCGACGTGCTCAGCCATATCAACCTCGAAGTGCCGGCGCGCGGCTTCGTGGCACTGGTCGGCCACACCGGCAGCGGCAAAAGCACCTTAGCCAATCTGCTGATGGGCTACTATCCGGTGACGCGTGGCAGCATTGAGCTGGATGGCCGCCCGCTGCGCCAGCTGACGCACGATGCGCTGCGCGGCAGCGTGGCGATGGTGCAACAGGATCCGGTGGTACTGGCCGATACGCTATTGGCCAACGTGCGCCTGGGACGCGATATCAGCGAAGAGGACGTGTGGCGTGCGCTGGAGAAGGTGCAGCTGGCACCGCTGGCCCGCGCGATGCGCGACGGTATTCATACCCGGCTCGGTGAGCAGGGGAACACGCTGTCGGTCGGGCAGAAGCAGCTGCTGGCGCTGGCGCGCGTGCTGGTGTCGCTGCCGCAGATTCTGATCCTCGATGAGGCCACTGCCAATATCGACTCAGGCACCGAGCAGGCGATTCAGCAGGCGCTGCGCACGCTGCGCCAGCACAGCACGCTGGTGGTGATTGCTCACCGTCTTTCCACCATCACCGAAGCGGATCAGATTCTGGTGCTGCACCGTGGTCAGGTGGTCGAACGCGGTACGCACACCGAACTGCTGGCGCAGCAGGGCCGTTACTGGCAGATGTACCAGCTGCAGCAGGCTGGCGATGAACTCGCGGCGGGCATACCCGCAACAGCAGAAGGGTGATTTGCACCTTTTTTGCGCAGATTTATCGGAATGTTCTGTATTGATGCACTCCTTTGAGGCCGCAAGCACCAAAGGAGTGCAGCAAAGCCCCACCTTTCTGTTTTTCCGAATGAAAACCTTGCCCGTTACGCCATATCGGAGCGCGATACTCTGCGCCCGGCAGCCTTAGCGCCCACTTTTGCCATTTGTGGCACAGCCTTTGCTTAACTCTCTGCGTGTCCGCGAAGACTCACCTATTTTTATATCCGGAGGGGAACGTATGAAGCTGGTTACCGTGGTAATCAAACCATTTAAGCTGGAGGACGTGCGTGAAGCCTTATCCTCCATTGGCATTCAGGGCCTGACCGTGACCGAAGTGAAAGGCTTCGGTCGTCAGAAAGGCCATGCAGAACTGTACCGCGGTGCCGAGTACAGCGTTAACTTCCTGCCAAAAGTAAAAATCGATATTGCGATTGCGGACGATCAGCTGGATGAAGTGGTGGATGTGATCAGCAAAGCCGCGTACACCGGCAAAATTGGCGACGGCAAAATTTTCGTCGCGGAACTGCAGCGCGTGATTCGTATTCGTACCGGCGAGACCGACGAAGCAGCACTGTAACTGGGGCTCTGAATTGTGATGGGATGGAAAGAAATGAATAAAGTAATGACTAAGTTGGGCCTCACCAGCCTGGCGCTGTTACCGTCTCTTGCGATGGCAGCTGCGCCTGCCGTAGCGGATAAAGCCGATAACGCGTTTATGATGATTTGTACCGCGCTGGTACTGTTCATGACAATTCCCGGCATTGCCCTGTTTTACGGCGGCCTGATTCGCGGCAAAAACGTGCTGTCGATGCTGACTCAGGTCGCGGTGACGTTCGCGTTAGTATGCGTACTGTGGATCGTCTACGGCTACTCGCTGGCGTTCAGCGAAGGCAATGCCTTCTTCGGTAACTTCCAGTGGGCAATGCTGAAAAATATCGAGCTGAAAGCGGTGATGGGCAGCTTCTATCAGTACATTCACGTGGCGTTCCAGGCTTCCTTCGCCTGTATCACCGTGGGGCTGATTGTTGGTTCGCTGGCTGAGCGTATTCGCTTCTCTGCGGTACTGATTTTCGTGCTGGTGTGGCTGACGCTGGCCTATCTGCCTATCGCACATATGGTGTGGGCTGGCGGCTTCCTGGCACAGGATGGCGCGCTGGACTTCGCTGGCGGTACCGTGGTGCACATCAACGCCGCCGTTGCCGGTCTGGTTGGTGCTTACCTGGTAGGCAAGCGTGCTGGCTTCGGTAAAGAAGCGTTCAAACCGCATAACCTGCCGATGGTGTTTACCGGTACCGCGATTCTGTACGTTGGCTGGTTCGGCTTCAACGCCGGCTCTGCGTCTTCCGCGAACGAAATCGCGGCGCTGGCCTTCCTGAATACCGTGGTGGCCACTGCGGGTGCCGTGCTGTCGTGGGTGTTCGGTGAGTGGGCGCTGCGCGGTAAGCCTTCACTGCTGGGTGCGTCTTCTGGCTTCATCGCCGGTCTGGTTGCCATCACGCCAGCCTGTGGTTATGTCGGCGTCGGCGGCGCACTGATTATCGGTCTGGCCGGTGGCCTGGCAGGTATCTGGGGTGTGACCACGCTGAAGAAATGGCTGCGCGTTGATGACCCGTGTGATGTGTTCGGTGTGCACGGCGTGTGCGGTATCCTCGGCTGTATCCTGACCGGCGTGTTTGCCTCCTCTTCACTGGGCGGCGTAGGCTACGCGGAAGGCGTGACCATGGGCCATCAGGTTTGGGTGCAGCTGTTCAGCTGTGGCCTGACCATCGTCTGGTCTGGCGTAGTAGCCTTCGTGGGCTTCAAGCTGGCAGATATGATTGTTGGCCTGCGCGTACCGGAAGAACAGGAACGTGAAGGTCTGGATGTGAACAGCCACGGCGAGAACGCTTACAACCAGTAAGTGCCGGCTGGCAGAAGAGCAGTGCGCTATAACTATAATGATGAGAAAGGGGCGAGATAATCGCCCCTTTTTTTATGCTTCGCGCTGACGCATCACCCCTTCCTGCACCGTCGTCGCCACCAGCGTGCCGTCCTGGCTGAAGAACTCACCGCGCACGAAGCCGCGCGCGCCGGACGCTGAAGTGCTTACCACGCTGTACAGGAGCCACTCCGAGAGATCGAATGGACGGTGGAACCACATGGAGTGGTCAATCGTCGCCACCTGCATATCCGGCTCAAGGAAGCCTTTGCCATGCGGCTGCAGCGCGACCGGCAGAAAGTTGAGATCGGAAGCGTAGCCCAGCAGATATTGGTGAATGCGGCGATCGTCCGGCAGCTGGCCATTGGCACGCACCCAGACCTGGCGCAGCGGCTCATCAACGTGGCCTTTCAGCGGATTGTGGATCTGCACCGGACGGATATCCAGCGGGCGCTCGGCGAGGAATTTTTCTTTCAGCTTGAGCGGCAGGTGCGCAGCCAGTCGGTGGGCGAGATCCTGCTCGGAGGGCAGGTTATCGGGTCCCGGCACCTGCGGCATGCTGTTCTGATGCTCGAAGCCATTTTCCGGTGCCTGAAAGGAGGCGGTCATGTAGAAGATCGGCTGACCGTTTTGTACGGCGCTGACGCGGCGGGCGCTGAAGCTTTTGCCGTCGCGCAGGGTTTCCACATCGTAAATAATGGCTTTCTGGCTGTCGCCCGGGCGCAGAAAGTAGCTGTGGAAGGAGTGAATGATACGGGCTTCCGGCACGGTTTGTTTTGCCGCATACAGCGCCTGTCCCACCACCTGGCCGCCAAACACCTGGCGCAGGCCGAGATCTTCACTCTGGCCGCGAAACAGGCCCTCTTCCAGTTTTTCCAGATTCAATAAATTAAGCAGGTTGTGCAGTGCCTGGCTCATAACGGATTCCTCAGTGATGCCAATGGCGTCAGTGTGAAAGATCCGACCAGTTTGCGCAACGCTTTTACCCGGTTTTCAGCAGGATGGCGGGGCTTCAGGCGCAAAGGGGATTTTTGTGCCAGAATTAACAGCAATCGGCGGTGGAAAACCCAGCCAATAAATTTACCGCCGACAATCATAGTGTTCATAAGGAGACGACATCGATGAAACTCTGGCATGTAATTAGCGGTATGACACTGGCGGTGGCAATCACAGGCTGTGCCGATCACAGTAAACCCGTGCCGACGCCAACTTTAGGCGCCAGCGTGGCCGGGCAGCCGTCGGCGATTGCCCAGCCGAACGTAAGCGGTTCCGTCTATATTCGCCAGCGTATTGCGCTGCCGCCGGATGCGGTGCTGACCGTGACGCTGGCCGATGCGTCACTGGCGGACGCGCCGTCCAAAGTGCTGTCACAGCGTGTGGTTCGCACCGAGGGCAAACAGGCACCGTTCCAGTTTGTGCTGCCCTTTAACCCGGCCGATATCCAGCCGAACGCGCGCATTTTGCTGAGCGCAGCGATCACCATCGACGGCAAGCTGGCGTTTATCACCGATACGGTGAAACCGGTGATTAATCAGGGTGGAACGAAAGCGGAACTGCTGCTGGTACCGGTGACCAATATGGCGATGCCAACCCAGCCGGGCGCTGCTACCACGGTGCCTTCGACGTCGCCAACCCAGGTTACGCCGTCAGCCTCCGTGCCGGCACCAACCAGTCTGTAAGTTGAAACGGGAGACAGCGCGTTACGGCAGCTGCGCCAGAATGGCACTGCAGAAAGTAAAGGCGCTGTCTCGTCCCTGATCGCTCGGCACACGCCATCCCTGGCGTGTGACGCTTTACTTTCTGCAGTGCCATTCCCGCGCCTTAAAGGGAGTGCGGCCTGTCAGCATTAATACTCCCAGCGATACTTCGCCAGTTCAATTTCTCCCGCATCACTCACTTCAATACCTTCGGCTTCCAGTGCATCGCGCTGACGAAAAAGATCATCGCCCTGCAGCGAAATACGACCATGACGATTAATCACGCGGAACCACGGCAGTTTGCTGCCTGGCGGCAGGCGCCGCAGCACGCCGCCCACCTGACGTGCGGCACGCGGTGAACCGGCCAGCAGCGCGACATCGCCGTAGGTCGTCACTTTACCGGCAGGAATAGCGGCAACAATTTGCCAGACGCGCTCGGAAAAATTGCTCTGTTCACTCACTGACGCACCTCGTCTGCGGGAAAAGCGCCACTTTAGCATGCGATTGCGGCTATCAGCAGGGTTTTGCCGCCGGCCTGTTCAAGAAACCAACGGTTGCCCGGCCTGCGCTTGCAATTGCCAGGGGCTTCCCCGATAATGCCAGCGCTCTCAACATGAGAGCTCGTCAATGGGGGCCCTGTTGGTTCTCCCGCAACGCTAACTTGTGAACTCGGTCAGGTCCGGAAGGAAGCAGCCGCAGCAGGCGACGCGTGTGCCGGGATGTAGCTGGCAGGGCCTCCACCATTTCTGCCCATGCAAAATCCCTGCGCGCAATGCGGCACAGCACCGTATTGGCACTCCTTTGCCTGCCTGTCATCCGTGGAAATAAAGGTGAGTAACGAAGCGACCTGCGGGGAGAAAACTTAGCGGACGTACTTCCAGACAGATCCGGGCACTTTGTCATAGAGCTTGTTCATGGTCAGCTCGGCCAGACGGTGATCGGCTGCGGAGTAGAATACCGCTAACTCATCATCGGGTAATTCATACTTGTTCTTTTCAATCACCCGTTCAAGGGTGTCAATTGAGCGACAACGACGCAGTCGCATCAAATAGTCTGTTTTGGTTAAGGCTGGGTTGCTCATAAATAAACCGGTCTCACTCTGATGCTAAAAGGAATGGCTGGGTTGCTGGAGATAAGCGCACTCTTCGGCAAACAGATTAAATAAGCGTTTTGCTGAACGTTGCCACCGTTGAAGATCCTGGGTATTGATTCCATAGCTGCTAAACAGCATAAAGGTATCATCAAGATATTCATCGATTTGCGTAATCAGCGCTTCATCTTCAACATGCTTAATTTTGTAATTCATCGTGAAAGAGGCGATATGCTCAATCAAATCGTTGAGCTGTAAATTGCCTGGCGAAGTGGGATCATTAACCCAGCCGTGATGGCTGTCGGTTAGCGTCGCCATACTTTCGTCAAACAGGTTCTCACACAGAAATTTAAGCTGGGCAATATCATGCCGTTTCGGTGAGTATTCGTCCATCTTTTTCCCCTCCATAGCGAGCACAGTTACCGCGACGCGGCGAGATTTGGAAAAGCTACCAGGGAGCGATCACGAATAAAAAGAATTCAGCGACCTTTTAAATATAATCCACAATCATTAGTTTTGCTCACCCAATTACTAAATATTACAATTCGTCGCACGGTGACGGGCGGGTATTGTCTATCACCTCAAACACCAGTGCGCCGGGCGTTGTCTGGAACATAACTTCTTCACGTTGGGTAAAGGTTTCATTTAAATCAAGGCAGGGATTAAATAAATCCCACGTGAAATCGTAAAGCATTTTAAATCGTTTTTGGCCGATGGGCTGAATGGAAATAATGGTAAAACTGTCCGGAACTAATTGCGCGTTTTGAGAATACCACTGTAAATCGCCGGCAAGGTCCTGGGCTATTTTGAGAATATTCCCCTGGATAATCTGGCGTAACTTGCCGCAATCATCCTCATTCACATCAATATCACTATGAATAATAGACTGCATTCTGCATCCCGTAAAAAGCAAGGAGAGTTCTATCATTGGCTTTCAGCCCGGACATTGCAAGCCATTGGTAAACAGAAAGGGCGATTGCTGCGATGGGCGCTGGCTTGATGGCACAAATCGCCCATGCGTATCGCCGCTGATCAATTTTTGAAACACTTTCGTCCGCGCGTCGCGATGATGCCATCAGGTAGTATATTGTTATGTTATAACATTTTTGTTGCCTATCATGAATCACAGTGGATTACTTCTCTCGCTCGGCGGGCGCCTGCTGGTAGCGCTACTGCTGAGTGGCCTGCTGGCTCTAGCCATCGTCTGGGGCCTGCACCAATGATGCGTTTTCATCGTCTGCAGGGCGGCTATCAGGGCAGGGCGGTGACGCCGGTGGTGAATGGCGAACTGGCGGCCGGCAGTATGACGGCACTGGTCGGGGCCAACGGAACGGGCAAATCAACCTTGCTCAAAACTATCGCCGGACTGCTGCCGCCGGTGGCGGGACGCTGTGAACTGCAGCTGCCGCGAAAAGCGCTGGGCTGGTTGCCGCAGCGCAGCGAGCTGGACACCCGCTTCCCACTCACCGTCTATGAGCTGGTGGCAATGGGCTGCTGGCCGCGCTGCGGCTGGTTCGGTGGCATCACGCGTGCGCTGAGGCAGGAGATTGATGCCGCGCTGGAGGCGGTGCAGATGCGCGATTTCGCCACTGCGCAGCCCGCGATGCTCTCCGGCGGGCAGCTGCAGCGCGTGCTGTTTGCGCGCCTGATGCTCCAGCGCAGCCAGCTCTGGCTGCTGGACGAACCCTTCAACGGCATTGATACGCCGACGATAACCTTACTGATGTCGATTCTCGAACAGCAGCAGCGGGCGGGCACCACGCTGCTGGTGGTGCTGCACGACAAGCTGCTGGTGGCGCGCCATTTTCGTGACGTGCTGTCGCTGGATGAGCGTGACAGTGCGCAGCAACCGCGGCTGTGTCGGGTGGCGTCATGACGTTACTCCAGCCGTTTATTGAGTTTGGCTTTATGCGCCGGGCACTAGTGGCCTGCATGGCGCTGGCGATCAGTGCGACGCCGCTCGGCGTCTTTCTCTCGCTGCGCCGTATGAGCCTGGTGGGCGATGCGCTATCCCATGCGGTACTGCCGGGCGCTGCCATCGGCTATCTGGTGTCCGGCCTGTCGCTGGTGGCGATGGGCATTGGCGGCCTGATTGCCGGGCTGGCGGTGGCGCTGCTGTCCGGTGCGGTCAGCCGTTACACCCATTTGAAGGAGGATGCCAGCTTTTCCGGCTTCTATCTGGGTTCGCTGGCGCTCGGCGTCACGCTGGTATCACTGCGCGGGTCCAGTGTCGATCTGCTGCACGTGTTGTTCGGCTCGCTGCTGGCGGTGGATAACGGCGCGATTGTACTGGTTGGCAGCATCGCCGCGTTCACCCTGCTGATGCTGGCCGTGATCTTCAGGCCGCTGGTCATTGATGCCTTTGATCCTGATTTTCTGCGTGCGCAGGGGAAATGGAGCGCACCGCTGGTGCACGGCATTTTCCTCACGCTGGTGGTGCTGAATCTGGTGGCGGGTTTTCAGGTGCTCGGCACGCTGATGTCCGTTGGGCTGATGATGCTGCCCGCCACCAGCGCGCGCTTCTGGAGCCGTCACCTTACGCGCATGCTGGCGATTGCCATGCTGCTGGCGCTGATCGCCGCCTTTATCGGCCTGTTGCTCTCCTGGCACTATGCCCTGCCTGCCGGACCGGCGGTGGTACTGAGTGCGGCCGTACTGTTTTTGCTGTCTGTGTTGACAGGACCATGTGGCGGCCTGCTGCGCCGTCGATAATAAGATGACAAGGGGATAGGTATGAAGAAGTTACCGTTGAGTCTGGCGATTGGCGCGATGCTGATTAGCCCGCTAACGCTGGCAAAAACCGTTGATGCCGTAGCCAGTTTTACCGTGCTGGCAGACATCGTTAAACAGGTCGGTGGCGATCACGTTAGGGTGAAATCGCTGGTGGGGCCGGATGGCGATCCGCACACCTTTGAGCCCACGCCGCAGGATAGCCAGGCGCTGGCGCAGGCCGATGTGGTGTTCGTCAGCGGGCTGGGCATGGAAGGCTGGATGGACCGGCTGATTAGCGCGTCCGGCTATAAGGGCACGGTGGTGGTCGCCTCGAACGGCGTCAATACGCGCAAAATGGAGGAGGATGGCAAAACCATCACCGATCCACACGCGTGGAACAGCATGCACAACGGCGTGATCTACGCCACCAACGTGATGAACGCGCTGATCAAAGCCGATCCGGACGATGCCGCCGACATCCGTCACAGCGGTGAACGCTATATTCAGCAGTTGCAGAAGCTGGATAGCTGGGCCAAAAGTGAATTTGCCGGCGTGGCGCAAAGTAAACGCAAGGTACTCACCAGCCATGATGCCTTTGGCTATTTCGGCCAGCGCTACGGCGTGACATTCCTCGCGCCGGTGGGATTCTCAACCGAAGCTGAAGCCAGCGCCAGCGATGTCGCCGCTATCATCAAACAGCTCCGGGCCGAGCATATCACCACCTACTTTATGGAGAATCAGACCGATCCGCGTCTGGTGAAACAGATCGCCAGTGAAACCGGTGCGCAACCCGGTGGCGAGCTCTATCCGGAAGCGCTGTCAGCGGCCAGCGGGCCGGCGCCTACCTATGAGGCGGCGTTTAAGCACAACGTGGAAACTCTGCTGCACAGCATGAAGTAAAAAAAAGGCCGGGGAGCATCCCGGCCAATTATCACGACACTTTCCTAACGTTTTTTCTTTCTTCCCTGCACCGCCTTAAAGCGCGGGTTGGTTTTGCAAATCACATAAATACGACCTTTACGCCGCACGACTTTGCAATCTTTGTGACGGGTCTTGGCAGACCGCAATGAACTGACAACTTGCATGTGGCTAAACTCCGGTTATTTGCTGCGCGTCAGGAAGCTGCCAAAACGCTTGTTGAAGCGTGCGGCGCTGCCCTCTTTGGCAAACTCTTTCTGTTTACCGGTGTAGTAAACGTGCGACTTCGACGACACATCGAGCGTGACGTACGGCAGCTCTTCGCCCTCAAACTGGATGGTGCGATCGGTCTGAATCGTTGAGCCGACTTTGAAGTATTCGTCGACGGTGGTGTCGTGGAACACCACAGGACGGTAGTGCGGATGAATGTTTGGTTTCATGATGGTGCTCTCGTGTAATGTTATAATATAACAATATTATGAACCTCGCGCCGCAGGATTGCAACCACGCTTCTGGTGCGGGTTTGTCATGGAACGTGCGAGGCAGGGGAGTGCGCAATAAAAAAGGCCGCTTGCGCGGCCTTTTAGCAGAGAGAAACTATCAGTGAGGGTGATCGACCGGATGGCCCTGTTCCAGCTCAGACTTGTTTTTGCTGAAACGGCGGCGCACCACCACGAAGAACACCGGCACGAAGAAGATCGCCAGCGCGGTGGCCGTCACCATCCCGCCCATTACGCCGGTACCGACGGCGTTCTGTGCGCCGGAGCCGGCACCGCTGCTGATCGCCAGCGGCAGTACGCCGAGGATGAACGCCAGCGACGTCATCAGAATCGGACGCAGACGCATACGTGAGGCTTCCAGCGTCGACTCGACCAGCCCTTTGCCTTCCTTCTCCATCAAATCCTTGGCGAATTCGACGATCAGGATGGCGTTCTTCGCCGAGAGACCAATGGTGGTCAACAGACCCACCACAAAGTACACGTCGTTACTCAGACCGCGCAGCGTGGTGAAGAGCAGGGCGCCAATCACACCCAGCGGCACCACCAGCATGACCGCGAACGGAATCGACCAGCTCTCATACAGCGCGGCCAGACACAGGAACACCACAATCAGCGAAATGGCGTACAGTGCAGGCGCCTGGTTGCCGGACAGGCGTTCCTGATAGGACATGCCGGTCCAGTCGTAGCCGATACCCGCAGGCAGCTTCGAGGCGAGGCTCTCCATCAGGTTCATGGCATCACCCGAGCTCTTGCCCGGCGCCGCCTGACCCAGGATCTCCATTGATGGCAGACCGTTGTAACGCTCCAGACGCGGTGAACCATACTGCCACTTCGCCGAAGAGAAGGCAGAGAACGGCACCATGGTTCCGGCGCTATTGCGCACGTACCATTTGCTGATGTCATCCGGCAGCATGCGCGAGTCGGCCTGACCCATCACGTACACTTTCTTCACGCGACCACGGTCGATGAAGTCGTTGACGTAAGAACCGCCCCAGGCCGCACCCAGCGTGGTGTTGATGTCAGACAGCGACACACCAAGCGCCTGCGCTTTTTCCTGATCAATAATCAGTTTGTACTGCGGCGTATCTTCCAGCCCGTTTGGACGCACGCCCACCAGCGTATCCGGATGCTGGGCAATCATGCCAAACAGCTGGTTACGCGCGGCGGTCAGCTTCTCATGGCCGAGGTTACCCTGATCAATCAGCTGGAAGTCGAAACCGGTGGCGTTACCCAGTTCGATAATGGCCGGCAGGTTGAACGGGAACACCATGGCATCTTTAATCTGACCCAGCGCCTGCATTGCACGTCCGGCAATCGCCGGCACTTTCAGGCTGGCATCACCACGCTCATCCCATGGCTTCAGGCTGACGAAGGCGATACCGGTGTTCTGTCCACGACCGGCGAAGCCAAAGCCGTTAACGGTAAACACCGAATTCACGCTGTCTTTCTCTTTGGTCAGGAAGTAATCCGTAACCTGATCCAGCACTTTCTGCGTACGCTCCTGGGTCGCACCGGCAGGCAGCTGCGCCTGTGCCAGTAACAGCCCCTGATCCTCTTCCGGCAGGAACGAGGTAGGCAGTTTCAGGAACAGGTAAGCCATGCCGACCACAATCAGCAGATAAATCAGCAGATAGCGACCGGTGCTGCGCACAATGTGACCGACGCTGTCGACGTAATGGTTGGTGCTCTTATCAAACAGGCGGTTAAACCAGCCGAAGAAACCGGTGGTTTTGCCGTGTTCACCTTTTTTGATGGGCTTCAGCATGGTGGCACACAGCGCTGGCGTCAGAATCAACGCCACCAGCACCGACAGCGCCATCGCCGAAACGATGGTGATCGAGAACTGACGATAAATCACCCCGGTTGAGCCGCCGAAGAACGCCATCGGGATAAATACCGCTGACAGCACCAGCGCGATGCCAACCAGCGCGCCCTGAATCTGTTCCATCGAGCGTTTGGTGGCTTCTTTCGGCGGTAATCCCTCTTCCGCCATGACGCGCTCAACGTTTTCCACCACCACGATGGCGTCATCAACTAACAGGCCGATGGCGAGCACCATGCCGAACATCGTCAGGGTGTTTATCGAGTAGCCAAAGGCACTGATGATGGCAAAGGTGCCCAGCAGTACTACCGGCACGGCGATGGTAGGAATCAGCGTCGCGCGGAAGTTCTGCAGGAACAGATACATTACCAGGAACACCAGCACGATGGCTTCGAACAGCGTTTTCACCACTTCGAAAATGGAGATCTTAACGAATGGTGTGGTGTCGTACGGGTAAACGGTTTTCATGCCGGCCGGGAAGAACGGTTCCAGCTTGGCCAGTTCCGCTTTCACCGCGTCGGCGGTATCCAGCGCGTTGGCGCCGGTCGCCAGTTTGACACCGATACCGGAGGCTGGTTTGCCGTTATAGCGGGCAATGATCTCGTAGTTTTCACCGCCGAGTTCAATCTTCGCGACATCGCGCAGGCGCACCTGTGAGCCGTCCTGATTGACCTTCAGCATGATGTTGCCGAACTCTTCGGTCGAGGTCAGACGCGTCTGGGCAATGATCGAAGCGTTAAGCTGCTGACCCGGCACCGGTGGGGTACCGCCCAGCTGACCGGCGGCCACCTGGGTGTTCTGGGTTTGCAGCGCGCTGATCACATCCACCGGCGTCAGCTGGTAGTTGTTAAGCTTGTGCGGATCGAGCCAGATACGCATCGCATACTGCGCACCAAACACCTGAGTATCACCGACGCCAGGCGTACGGCTGATCGGATCTTTGATGTTCGACGCTACGTAGTCTGAGATGTCGTTCTGCGTCATGCTGCCATCTTCGCTGACGAAACCGGCGACCATCAGGAAGCTGCTGGAGGATTTTTTCACCTGAATCCCCTGCTGCTGTACTTCCTGCGGCAGCAGTGGCATTGCCAGCTGCAGTTTGTTCTGCACCTGCACCTGAGCAATGTCGGCGTCAGTGCCAGACTGGAAGGTCAGCGTCAGCGTCAGCGTACCAGAAGAGTCACTGCTCGAGGACATATACATCAGCCCGTCGATGCCGTTCATATTCTGTTCGATAACCTGCGTTACCGAATCCTGTAGCGTTTTCGCATCTGCACCCGGATAAGATGCCTGGATTTCAACTGCCGGCGGCGCAACGTTGGGATATTGCTCGATCGGCAGTTTGATAATCGATAGCGCACCCGCCAGCATAATAATGATGGCAAGCACCCAGGCAAAAATGGGGCGATCGATAAAGAACTTAGCCATGTATCAACGGCTCCTGTTTATGACGATGATTTAGCAGACTGAGATTCCGGTGCGGCTTTGGCATCATCTTTGACTTCCTGCGGCGTCACCTGAGCACCCGGTTTAGCACGCTGAATACCGACGGTAATCACGCGATCGCCCTCTTTCAGGCCATCGGTCACCAGCCATTTGTCGCCAAACGCCTGGTTCGCGGTAATCTTACGCACTTCGACTTTATTATCCGCGCCCACTACCATCGCAGTGGCTTCACCGGTTGGCGTGCGGGTTACGCCGGTCTGCGGTACCAGCAGCGCCGTCGGGTTAGTGCCCTCATCCAGACGTGCACGCACGAACATGCCCGGCAGCAAACGATGATCCGGATTCGGGAAAATCGCGCGCAGGGTAATCGAGCCAGTGGTTTCATCCACGGTAACATCAGAGAATTCCAGTGTGCCCGGCTGGCTGTATGCGCTACCGTTCTGCATCAGCAGGGTAACATTAGCTTTGCCGTCGTTCTGCTTCAGCTGACCCGACTCCAGCTCGCCGCGCAGGCGCAGGAAATCATCGCTGGATTGGGTCACATCGACGTACATCGGATCGAGTTGCTGCACGGTCGCCAGCGCGGTGGTCTGGCCGTTCGACACCAGCGCACCTTCCGTCACCGAGGATTTACCAATGCGGCCGCTGATTGGCGAGGTCACTTTGGTGTACGCCAGGTTAATGCGGGCGGTTTCCACATTGGCCTGCGCCGCCTGTACGGCTGCTGCGGTCTGCGCGGCGGTGGCCGCGGCGTTATCGTAGTCCTGCTGGCTGATATATTTGGTACCTAGCAGCGGCTTGTAACGATTCACCGTCAGCTGGGCAACGCGCGCGTTGGCCTGAGCCTGGGCTAAATCGCCTTTTGCGCTGTCGTACGCGGCCTGATAGGTGGCGGGATCGATCTGGTACAGCGAATCGCCGGCTTTAACATCACTGCCTTCAACAAAATTACGCTTGAGAATGATACCTGACACCTGCGGACGCACTTCAGCCACGCGGAACGCCGAAGTACGGCCTGGCAGTTCGGTGGTGATTTTCAGGGGCTCGTTTTTTAACGTGACAACACCCACTTCCGGGGGCTGCTGCTGGGCGGCTTGCTGGGATTTATTATCATCACATCCTGTTAACAAAAAGCTGCCTGTAAGCATCACGGCGGCCGCCAGAGGCGCTAATCCTCTGTTTTTATTCATAAATAAACCTCTAGTGTCCGATATCAAATGATCAATGGATCACAAACCGTTAAACCCATTGCTGCGTTAAAACACGGGTCGTGCTATGGTACATACATTCACAAATGTATGTAAACTTGCCAGTTTGTAAAAACAGTCCTCTATGGCACGAAAAACCAAAGCGCAAGCACTTGAAACGCGACATCAAATTCTGGATGCCGCTTTAGCTCACTTTTCTGAACACGGTGTGGCCGCCACCTCACTGGCGGATATCGCCGCGGCCGCTGGCGTCACGCGCGGCGCTATCTACTGGCATTTTAAAAATAAAGCCGATCTGTTACAGGAGATCTGGCTGCGCTGCGACGCCGGGCTCGACGATGTGGAACTTGAGTATCAGACAAAATACCCTGGCGATCCACTTTCTGTAATGCGTTCGATGCTGATCTATATCCTTGAAGCCACAGCAAAGGATCCACAAAGACGCGCATTAATGGAGATTATCTTCCATAAATGTGAGTTCGTTGGCGAAATGTCGACGTTAATGGCGATGCAGCAGGGGCTGCTGCAGGCGTGTTATGACCGCATCGAAGAGGTGCTGCGCAGCTGTATCGAGGCCGGGCAGCTCCCGGCCAGCCTCAACACCCGCCAGGCGGCGCTGCTGATGCGCGGCTACATCAGCGGCATGATGGAAAGCTGGTTATTCAATCCGCAAAGTTTTGATCTGGTGAGTGAAGCGCCGCAGGTGGTCGAGGCCTTTATAGATATGCTGCGCCTGAGCCCGACGCTCGCCGGCACGCGCTAAGCGGTGCGTTCGGCCGCCAGCTTCTGCTCGTAATCGCGCTGGACAATCGCCAGCGCAGCCAGCACCGTGGCCGTGGGCACCTGGTTTTCCTCCAGCAGCTGAATTAAATCGACCGCCAGCTTGATGTCGTCCGGCGCGGTATCCAGCGTCATAGTGTCTCCTAAATACGTAGTTTAGCGGCGACCAACAGCATCAGCAGGGCACCGGCCAGCGCCACGGCAAAGCCCGTCGGATGCAGCGTACCGAGGTCGCCCGTGGTGAAATACGTGGCGATGTAGCCGCCAATCAGCGCGCCGATCACCGCCAGCACCAGCGTCGGCACCAGTCCGCCGGGACGGCCGGGAAACACCCTCCGCTTCAGCCAGCCGGCAGCCAGGCCAATAATAATCCAGATGATAAGGGTCATGCTTCTCCTCCCGTCAGCGCTGTTTCCAGTATAGAGGAAAGCGAACGGCTTACGGCTGCGCCGCGATCTCCAGTTTATGCAGCGCGGCGCGGCAGCGCGCCAGCCGCTCCTGCAGAATCTCCACCTCGCGCATCAGCTGCTGCTGCACGCTCAGCGTTTCAGCGCGCGCCAGGTGCTGTTCGCGCTGCTGCAGCATGGCCAGCAATCGCGTTTCGTAGCCGCGGTACTCATCACGCTTCGGCTGCAGCGGATCGCGACGCGGCCGTTCACGCACCACGCGCAGTTGCTGGCTACTGCACTCGCGCTGCAGCGCGGCAATCTGGTCCAGCACCTTCTGCGCCAGCCACTGGCGGCGCGACGCATCACTGTCGGACGCCGCGAGCTGCGCCGCATTGTGCTGCAGCTCTTGCAGATAGTCAGCCAGCCGCGTGCCTTTGCAGCGAAACAGCTGCGCGTCAAAGCGCGGCTGACGGCAGCTACCGTCCGGCTGCTGCGCAATCTGCTGGCGCAGCGTGTCAATCATTGCGTGCAGACGCTGTTGGGCGGGCAGTTGAGGCATCACTTCGATTCCGTCTGTGTTAACGTAGCGCTGTTGTGACATTTTTCAGGCATCTGGCATGCAGCGCATTTTACTGTTAAGCCTTGGCTGGCTGGCGATTGTGCTGGGCACGCTGGGCATTGTATTACCTTTACTACCGACCACGCCATTCGTGTTGCTGGCCGCCTGGTGTTTTGCCCGCTCGTCGCCGCGCTTTCACCACTGGCTGCTGTGGCGCTCGCCGTTTGGCCGCTATCTGCGCCACTGGCAGCAGCATCGCGCCATGCCGCCCGGTGCCAAAAGCCGCGCCATGTTGCTGATTGTCATCACCTTTGCGGTTTCAATCTGGCTGGTGAAGCTGCTGTGGCTGCGCATTCTGCTCGGTGTGATGCTGGCGCTATTGTTGCTCATGCTGTGGCGCATCCCGGTTGTAGCAGAAAGTGCGAACCCGCACGAACCGTAGCATCAGGGTTGCATTTAGCCGGCTGTTTGCTTAGATTTGGGCATCTTCGTGCGTGGCTTCCCTTTGAGAAACGACTTCGCTTAACCCGGTTTCCGGGTATTGGCGCTGTGGAAGCTGCGCGTTTTAGATATTTTTCCAGGCGTAACCTTTATGACCGCAACTGCGCAGCAGCTTGAACTGATCAAAAACAGCATCAAAAGCATTCCTGACTATCCGAAGCCGGGCATCCTGTTCCGTGACGTCACCAGTCTGATGGAAGATCCGCAGGCGTATGCCGCAGCGATCGCCATTCTGGTGGAGCGTTATCGTAATAAAGGCATCACCAAAGTGGTGGGCACCGAAGCGCGTGGCTTCCTGTTCGGGGCGCCGGTTGCGCTGGGTCTGGGCGTGGGATTTGTGCCGGTGCGCAAACCGGGTAAACTGCCGCGTGAAACTTTCAGCGAAAGCTATGAACTGGAGTACGGTTCAGACGCGCTGGAACTGCACAAAGACGCCATCAAACCCGGCGATGTGGTGCTGGTGGTGGACGATCTGCTGGCTACCGGCGGCACCCTTGAAGCCACGGTGAAACTGATTCGTCGTGCGGGCGGTGAAGTTAAAGACGCCGCGTTCGTGATCAACCTGTTTGATTTAAGCGGCGAAGCGCGCCTGAACGCGCTGGGTATCGACTGCTACAGCCTGGTCAATTTCCCCGGCCACTAAGGCCATCGCGCCGCCAGCCTTGATGCCCGGCGGCGCCTCTCTTCGCACTCCCTGGCAGGCGTATTCCGCCCTGAAGCGCAGCGCGCAACGTATCACGGGTATAGGCATATCCGGCTGTGGCTGTTACACTCCTGTCAAAATAAACAGGGTTTGCGTCACCGCATTTTTCCCCTAAGTCCCACGGCAGAATCGGCGCAACTGAGCGTGCTGCTGTGCCAGGTTAAACAACTCCAGTGATTGAATCCACATGAGCTATCAGGTACTTGCGCGAAAATGGCGTCCCCAGGCTTTCGCCGACGTAGTCGGTCAGGAACATGTGCTGACGGCGCTGGCCAACGGGTTGTCACTGGGACGCATCCATCATGCCTATCTGTTTTCCGGCACGCGCGGCGTGGGGAAAACCTCGATTGCGCGTCTGCTGGCCAAAGGCCTCAACTGCGAAACCGGTATTACGGCCACGCCCTGTGGACAGTGCGATAACTGTCGCGAGATTGAACAGGGGCGCTTTGTCGATCTGATTGAAATCGATGCTGCCTCGCGCACCAAAGTGGAAGACACGCGCGACCTGCTGGATAACGTCCAGTATGCACCCGCACGCGGGCGCTTTAAGGTCTATCTGATCGATGAAGTGCACATGCTGTCGCGCCACAGCTTTAATGCGCTGCTGAAAACGCTGGAAGAGCCGCCGTCACACGTGAAATTCCTGCTGGCGACCACCGATCCGCAGAAGCTGCCGGTAACCATTCTGTCGCGCTGCCTGCAGTTCCACCTGAAAGCCCTCGATGTCGAACAGATTCAGCAGCAGCTGGCGCACGTGCTGCAGCAGGAGCAGATTGACGCCGAGCCGCGCGCGCTGCATCTGCTGGCGCGCGCCGCCGACGGCAGTATGCGCGATGCGCTCAGCCTCACCGATCAGGCGATTGCCATGGGGCAGGGCAGCGTCACGCGCGACAGCGTGGCGCAAATGCTGGGCACGCTGGATGATGAACAGCCGCTGGCGCTGATTGAAGCGCTGGTGGAAGGCAACGGCGAACAGGTGATGGCGCTGCTGAATCAGGCCGCATCGCGCGGCGTGGAGTGGGAGGCGCTGCTGGTGGAGATGCTGCGTCTGCTGCACCGTATCGCGATGGTCCAGCTGCTGCCCAGCTCGCTTGGCGAAGATGATGCCAGCCAGGCGCAGCGCCTGCGCGAACTGGCGCGCGTGCTGCCGCCTGCTGACGTTCAGCTCTATTATCAGACGCTGCTGATGGGGCGCAAAGATTTGCCGTTGGCGCCGGATCGCCGGCTCGGCGTGGAAATGACGCTGTTGCGTGCACTGGCGTTTCATCCGCAGGCCACCATCGCTGAACCGGTGGCGCGCCCGTCGCTGACGCCGCAGGCCGCACCGGCCGTTGCCGCGCCAGCGCCTCAGACCAAAGCCGCACCCGCTGTGGCCGCGCAGCCGCAGATGGCACCGCCGATGGATGAGTCGCCGCCGCCGGCCGATGATTATCCCGATATGGCACCGGCCCCGGATAACTTGCCCGACGCCACCAGTCAGCTGTTACAGGCGCGGACGCAACTGCTGCGTCAGGGAGCCGGCAAAGCAAAAAAGAGTGAGCCGGCAGCGCGTTCCGCGCGGCCGGCAAACCCGGCGCTGGAACGTCTGGCAAGCGTCACCGAGCGCGTGCAACAGCGCGCGTCTGAACCGGCGGTAAAAGCGCCGGCGAAACCGGAAGCGTATCGCTGGAAAGCCCAGCAGCAGGAGGAGATCAAGCCGGAGCCGGTGGCGACGCCAAAAGCCTTGCGTTCTGCGCTGGAGCATGAGAAAACGCCAGAGCTGGCGCTCAAACTAGCGGAAGAGGCGCTGCAGCGCGACGCCTGGGCGGCGGAGATCGCCACGCTGACGCTGCCGAAGCTGGTCCAGCAGGTCGCGCTGAACGCGTGGAAAGAGGTGAATGAGCAGGGCGTGACGCTGCATTTGCGCAGCAGCCAGCGTCATCTCAACTCTGCCCCGGCGCGCCAGGCGATTCAGGAGGCGCTGAGCCAGGCGGCCGGCCAGACGGTTGAACTGACCATCGTGGAAGACGATAATCCGGCGGTATTGACGCCGCTGGAGTGGCGTCAGGCCATTTATGAAGAGAAGCTGGCGCAGGCGCGTCAGTCGATCGAAAGCGATACCCACATTCAGACGCTGCGTCGCTTCTTTGATGCGGACCTGGATGAAGAGAGTATCCGACCCGTATGATCACGCTGTCGCGCAGCGTTGCGCGCAGCCCCAGCAGAGAGAGAAAACTATGTTTGGTAAAGGCGGATTGGGCAACCTGATGAAACAGGCCCAGCAGATGCAGGATAAAATGGCCAAAGTTCAGGAAGAGATCGCCGCACTGGAAGTCACCGGCGAATCAGGGGCTGGCCTGGTCAAAGTGACCATCAACGGTGCGCACAACTGCCGCCGCGTGGAAGTCGATCCCAGCCTGCTGGAAGATGACAAAGAGATGCTGGAAGATCTGATCGCTGCGGCGTTCAACGATGCGGCGCGCCGTATTGATGAAACGCAGAAAGAGAAGATGGCGTCCGTCTCTGCCGGTATGCAGCTGCCGCCTGGCTTCAAGATGCCGTTCTGATGCAAACCAGTCCACTGCTTGAAGCTTTGATGGAGTCGCTGCGCTGTTTGCCGGGCGTTGGCCCGAAATCGGCGCAGCGCATGGCGTTTCATCTGTTGCAGCGCGATCGCAGCGGTGGCATGCGTCTGGCGCAGGCGCTGACCCGCGCCATGGCAGAGATCGGCCACTGTTCCGACTGCCGCACCTTCACCGAGCAGGAGATCTGCACCATCTGCGCCAATCCCCGCCGTCAGCAAAACGGCCAGATTTGCGTGGTGGAGAGCCCGGCGGATATCCACGCCATCGAGCAGACCGGCCAGTTTGGCGGTCGCTACTTTGTGCTGATGGGCCATCTGTCGCCGCTGGACGGCATCGGCCCGCAGGATATTGGCCTGGATCGGCTGGAGCAGCGCCTTGAACGTGAGACGCTGCAGGAGGTGATCCTCGCCACCAACCCAACGGTGGAAGGCGAAGCCACGGCTAACTATATCGCCGAGCTGTGCGGCCAGTATGGCGTTGAGGCCAGCCGCATTGCGCACGGGGTTCCGGTCGGCGGTGAACTGGAAATGGTCGACGGCACAACGCTGTCGCACTCGCTTGCCGGACGGCACAAGATTAAATTCTGACCACTTGCCGGTATCCTGCTGCGATACCGGCTTGAAATTCTTCCCACCATCCCCATTTCACTCTCAACAATTGATCAACCCCGATTCTGTTGAGGTAGCAATGACCATGAAAGGACAAGAGACGCGTGGCTTCCAGTCAGAGGTAAAACAACTTCTGCACCTGATGATCCATTCCCTCTATTCAAACAAAGAGATTTTCCTGCGTGAACTGATCTCCAACGCCTCCGATGCGGCTGACAAGCTGCGCTTCCGCGCACTGTCGACGCCGGATCTGTATGAAGGCGATGGCGACCTGCGCGTGCGTATCTCGGTCGACAAGGAAAAACGCACGCTGACGCTGAGCGATAACGGCATCGGTATGCGCCGTGATGAGGTGATTGAAAACCTCGGCACCATCGCGAAATCCGGTACCAAAGCGTTTCTGGAATCGATGGGTTCCGATCAGGCAAAAGACAGCCAGCTGATCGGCCAGTTCGGTGTCGGTTTCTACTCGGCGTTTATCGTCGCTGACAAAGTGACGGTACGCACCCGTGCCGCGGGCGCCAAAGCCGACGAAGGCGTGTTCTGGGAATCCGCCGGCGAAGGCGAGTATACGCTGGCGGAGATTGAGAAAGCCGATCGCGGCACCGAAATTACGCTGCACTTCCGTGAAGGTGAAGATGACTTCCTCGACGCGTGGCGCGTGCGCAACGTGATCAGCAAATATTCCGATCACATCGCGCTGCCGGTGGAGATCGAGACCAAAGACGAAGAGAACGATACCGTCACCTGGGAGAAGATCAACAAAGCCCAGGCGCTGTGGACGCGCAACAAAGGCGAAATCAGCGACGAAGAGTACAACGAGTTCTACAAACACATCGCTCATGATTTCAGCGATCCGGCCATCTGGAGCCACAACCGCGTCGAAGGTAAGCAGGAGTACACCAGTCTGCTGTACATCCCGTCGCGTGCGCCGTTCGACATGTGGAACCGCGACAGCAAGCACGGTCTGAAACTGTACGTGCAGCGCGTCTTTATCATGGATGACGCGGAACAGTTCATGCCGAACTACCTGCGCTTTGTGCGTGGCCTGATTGATTCCAGCGATCTGCCGCTCAACGTCTCCCGTGAGATCCTGCAGGACAGCCGCGTCACGCAGAGCCTGCGCGCTGCGCTGACCAAACGCAGCCTGCAGATGCTGGAAAAACTGGCTAAAGACGACGCAGAGAAATATCAGCAGTTCTGGAAAGAGTTCGGTCTGGTGCTGAAAGAGGGCCCGGCGGAAGATCATGCCAACCAGGAGGCGATTGCTAAACTGCTGCGTTTCGCCACCACCCAGAGCGAAGGCGCGGCGCAGACCGTTTCGCTGGAAGATTACGTTAGCCGCATGGTTGAAGGGCAGGAGAAGATTTACTACATCACTGCCGACAGCTATGCCGCCGCGAAAAGCAGCCCGCATCTGGAGCTGTTCCGTAAGAAAGGCATCGAGGTCCTGCTGCTGTCCGATCGTATCGACGAGTGGATGATGAGCTACCTGACCGAGTTTGATGGCAAAGCCTTCCAGTCGGTGAGCAAAGCCGATGAGTCGCTGAGCAAGCTGGCGGACGAAGAGACGGAAGAGCAGAAAGAAGCGGAAAAAGCGCTGGAGCCGTTCGTCGATCGTGTGAAAACCCTGCTGGGCGAGCGCGTCAAAGAGGTGCGTCTGACTCATCGCCTCACCGACACGCCGGCGATTGTCACTACCGACGCCAACGAAATGACCACGCAGATGGCGAAGCTGTTCGCTGCGGCCGGTCAGGACGTGCCGGAAGTGAAGTATATCTTTGAGATCAACCCGGATCATACGCTGGTGAAACGCGTGGCTGACACGCAGGACGAAGCACGCTTTGCGGAATGGGTCGAGCTGCTGCTGGATCAGGCGCTGCTGGCCGAGCGCGGCACGCTGGACGATCCTAACCAGTTCATCCGCCGCATGAATCAGCTGCTGACGGCGTAACGCGGTGCGGTAATCGAAACGGTCGGCATGAATGCCGACCCTACAGGTTACCTGGCACCGATTCGACAACTGTCCACTCTCTGTAGGGTCGTCATTAATGACGACCTTAAAAAATCACATATTCGTAGGGTCGTCATTAATGACGACCTTTTTTATCTATACTGCCTTTACTTACTTCAGCGCTTCATCCCGCAGCCAATCCCGGAACAACGTAATCTCCGCATCGTGCTGGCGTGACCGCTTGGTCATCATCCAGGTGGCACGGTCGGCGCGCACAAACCCCAGCGGCGCAATCAGCGTGCCGTCGTTCAGCTCCTGACGCACCAGCAGGCGCGGCGCCACAATCACGCCCAGCCCGTTTCTCGCGGCCTGAATCGCCAGCGTCAGATTATCGAAATGTTTGCCCAGCCAAAAATTACCGCGCACGCCGCTGATTTTCGCCCATTCGGCCCAGGCCTGCAGGCGGGTATCGGCGTGCAAAAGCGGCAGCGACGCCAGATCCTGCTCGCTGTGAAAACGCGCCGCGTACTGTGGGGCGCACAGCGGGCCAACGTAATCATCGCTGATGAGCGAGGCATCAATGTCGTCGTCCGGCGCCTGTTCATAACTGAGGATCAGCACATCGGTGTGTTCGCTGCGCAGCTGAGCAATATCGCCCTGCGGCTGAAATTGCACTTCAATATCGGGATAGCGCTGGTAAAAGCTGCTGATGCGCGGAATCAGCCACTGGGATAAAAAACTCGGGGTACAGGCGACGCTCAGATGATTGCGCATCCCGGTGCGAATACTTACGCAGGTGGTAGAGAGTTCGCTAAAGGCTTTCTGGCAGCTCACCAGCAGACGTTCGCCGTGAGAGGTTAAGCGCACGCGCCCGTTAGTGCGGATGAACAGGGGTTTGCCCATCCAGCTCTCCAGCTGGCGAATCTGATGGCTGATGGCGCTGTGGGTGACATGGAGACATTCGGCCGCGACGCTAAAGCTGCAATGCAGCGCCGCCTGATGAAAATAGTGCAGTGCACGTAACGACGGAAGCGCGGTCATACTCATCCCCTGTGTAAAAACCTAACAGGGATTGTCAGTTTATATCATTTTAATGTCCAGCCGCATTAACCTAACCTTTCCTGCTTAATCTGGCGGGTTGACGGACCGGCTGCGCTGTGTACAGCAGCGGCGATGTCCGCTGCCAGCGCCAGCTTCACACAGCAGAATAACCAAGAGAAATGTCACGTGATGACTTCACAACAGGCTACTGCCAGGGCGGCGGCGCGCGATCGGCTGCGCGGCTTGCTGTCCCGTCACTATCGGCTGGAAAATTACGATCTGTTTTTTGCCCCTTCACTGCACATCGCGCGCGTGCTGCTCTCGCAACTGTTTCTGCGCCAGGAGCAGGCGCGCAATCAGACGCGCTACGCCGCGCAATATCCGGTCAGCGAACTCAGCGTGCTGCCGGCCCTGCCGATGATGGCGGGCAATATCGCGCTGGTCGATCACGTCGATATGCAGCAGGGCCGGGTGCGCAATCTGAGTGCCTGCCAGAGCCAGGGCGTGACGCACGCGTCCGGCTCCTTCGCCAGCGTGTTGCATAAACGACTCATCAGCGAGGCGCGACTGTTTGTCACCCAACTGAATCAGCATGCGATGCTGAGCGACGATCTGGTGCTGATTGCGCTGCGTACCCATGATTTTAGTACGCTGGTGCGCAGCGAACTGCGGCTGTTCGAACAGGGACTGGCGCTGGGTGACGCGCCGGAACGCGCGCTGGAGTGCATGGCGCAGGACGACTGGCAGCCCTTCAACGTTGCCAGTGTCGACAGCCTGACGCTGGATACGCCCTTCACGCTGCAGTCGATTCACCAGCCCGGCCTGCCGTTTGCGCTGCTGCCCTTGCCGCCCGGCAGTGCGCTGCCCGCGTTGCCCGCGGATATGCAACTGCTGCCCGCGCCGCATCGCCTGTTTTTGCCGGTCAGCGTACGCGGCAACGGCAATAAGCCGCAGAACGTCACCGCTGCGCTAAAAAAACGGCTGCGCGAGGTGCTCAGAGACAGCCGAAATTCTTAAAAACGCGCCTGCTACTGGCGCACCGCGCTAAAGCAGGTCAAAGTAGGCCTTTCAGCGCCCGGGGGCCCGTTGCCTTGTGGTGTGCGGGTCATAATGGTATGTTCTTGGCCTTCTCAGATTGATCAATGCGATTCGCAAGGGGAATTACGCAATGCGTATTATTCTGCTCGGGGCACCGGGCGCAGGTAAGGGCACTCAGGCTCAATTCATCATGGAGAAATACGGTATTCCGCAGATCTCCACGGGCGACATGTTGCGTGCGGCTGTTAAAGCCGGCACCGAATTGGGCCAGCAGGCGAAAGCCATCATGGATGCCGGTAAACTGGTAACGGACGAGCTGGTGATTGCGCTGGTTAAAGAGCGTATCGCGCAGGAAGACTGCAAAAACGGCTTCCTGCTCGATGGTTTCCCACGCACCATTCCGCAGGCTGACGCCATGAAAGAGGCGGGCATCAAGGTGGATTACGTGCTCGAGTTCGCCGTACCGGACGAACTGATTGTCGATCGCATTGTCGGCCGCCGCGTGCATGCGCCGTCAGGCCGCGTTTACCACATCAAATACAATCCGCCAAAAGTGGAAGGTAAAGATGACGTGACCGGCGAAGAGCTGACCACGCGTAAAGACGACCAGGAAGAGACCGTGCGTAAGCGTCTGGTGGAATACCATCAGCTGACCGCGCCGCTGATTGCTTACTACAGCAAAGAAGCCGAAGCCGGTAACACCGAATACCACAAAATCGACGGCACCCGCCAGGTGACCGAAGTGAGTGCACAGCTGGCCGATATCCTCGGCTAAGTGGTGACCAGGGCCGGTTGTCCGGCCCTTTTGCAGCAATTGCTTTCCCCCTCCGCTTTTTCCGCTACAATTTCCCCCGATTCAGAACCATTGTCTGCGACATCAAGGAAATACAATGAGGCAAGATAAGCCAGGGGTTTTACTGGTTAACTTAGGTACACCAGACGCACCGACCACCGCGGCGGTGAAACGCTATCTGAAACAGTTCCTCGGCGATCCGCGCGTGGTGGATACGCCGCGCTGGCTGTGGTGGCCGATTCTCAATTTCATCATTCTGCCGTTCCGCTCGCCGCGCGTCTCGAAGCTGTACGCATCGGTGTGGATGGATGAAGGTTCCCCGCTGATGGTGTTCAGCAAGCGGCAGCGTGCCGCGCTGGCGCAGCGGCTGGATATGCCGGTAGAGCTGGGCATGAGTTACGGCCAGCCGAGCCTCAACGGTGCGGTGGAGCGTCTGCTGGCGCAGGGCGTGACCAAATTCATCGTGCTGCCGCTCTATCCGCAGTTCTCCTGCTCCACGGTGGCGGCAGTGTGGGATGGCCTGGCGGCCAGCTTTAAACCGCTGCGTTCCCTGCCGGAAGTGGCGTTTATCCGCGATTACGCCGAACATCCGGCCTATATCGCCGCGCTGAAGGCCTCGGTGGAGCGCTCGTTTGCCCAACACGGCGAGCCGGATCTGCTGGTGCTCTCTTACCACGGCATTCCGCAGCGCTTCGCCAATGAAGGCGACGACTACCCGCTGCGCTGCAAAGACACCACCGACGCCCTGGCCGCCGCGCTCGGCATTGCGCCGCATAAAATCATGATGACCTTCCAGTCGCGCTTTGGCCGCGAGCCATGGCTGATGCCGTACACGGATGAGACCATGAAAAGCCTGCCGGCCAAAGGGATCAAACATGTGCAGGTGATGAGTCCGGGCTTTGCGGCGGACTGCCTCGAGACGCTGGAGGAGATCAGCGGCGAAAACTGCGAAATCTTCCTGCACGCTGGCGGCGAGAAATTTGAATACATTCCGGCGCTTAATGCTGATGATGAGCACATCGAGATGATGGTGCAGCTGGTACAAGCGCGCCGCTAAGGGTGCGGCAGAGAATGTGATATCATTCTCTGCCTGATTTTCCCTGACGGCAGCTTTCATGAAATTTCCCGGCAAACGCAAATCCAAACACTATTTCCCCGTCAACGCGCGCGATCCGCTGCTGCAGGCTTCCCAGCAGGAGCAGGAAGAGGGCAGCTGGGTGGTGGGTATCGACCAGACGCTGGTGGATATCGAAGCCAAAGTCGATGACGACTTTCTGCAGCGCTATGGTCTGAGCGCCGGTCATTCGCTGGTGATCGACGATGCGACCGCCGAAGCGCTGTACAACGAGCTGATGCGCGAGCAGCTGATCAGCCACCAGTTTGCCGGCGGTACCATCGGTAATACGCTGCACAACTATTCAGTGCTGGCCGATGACCGTTCGGTGCTGCTCGGCGTGATGTGTAACAACATCCAGATTGGCGGTTACGCCTATCGCTACCTGTGCAACACCTCCAGCCGCATGGACCTTAACTTCCTGCAGGGCGTCGATGGCGCCATTGGCCGCTGCTTTACTCTGATCGGCGAGCAGGGCGAGCGCACTTTTGCTATCAGCCCTGGCCTGATGAACCAGCTGCAGGCTGCCAGTATTCCGGAAGAGGTGATTGCCGGTGCGTCGGCGCTGGTGCTGACATCCTACCTGGTGCGCTGTCAGCCGGGCGAACCGATGCCGGAAGCGACGCTGCGGGCCATTGAGTTCGCCAAAAAGCACAATGTACCGGTGGTGCTGACGCTGGGTACCAAATATGTGATTCAGGATAACCCGCAGTTCTGGCGCGATTTCCTGCGCGAACACGTCTCGATTGTGGCGATGAATGAAGAGGAAGCGTTCGCGCTGACCGGCGAAGCGGATCCGCTGCTGGCCTCTAACATGGCGCTCGACTGGGTCGATCTGGTGCTGTGCACCGCCGGACCGACCGGGCTGTATATGGCCGGGTTCACCGAAGAGGCGTTTAAGCGCAAAACCAATCATCCGCTGTTGCCGGGGGCGATTGCCGAGTTCAACCAGTATGAGTTCAGCCGCGCCATGCGCCATCAGGATTGCCAGCAGCCGCTGCGGATCTTCTCGCACATTGCGCCTTACATGGGCGGTCCGGAGAAGATCATGAACACCAACGGTGCCGGTGATGGCGCGCTGGCGGCGCTGCTGCACGATATTACCGCCAACAATTTCCACCGTCAGAAAGTGCCAAACTCCAGCAAACACGCCCGCGAATACCTGACCTACTCGTCGCTGGCGCAGGTGTGCAAATATGCCAACCGCGTCAGTTATCAGGTGCTGAACCAGCACTCACCGCGTCTGACGCGCGGGCTGCCGGAGCGGGAAGACAGTTTAGAAGAGTCTTACTGGGACAGGTAATAACGAACCCGTAGCGGCGCAATTTATTGCGCATTCTTCAGCCGTGATATGGCTTTAGTATGCGCAATAAATTGCGCCGCTACGGTGTAATAATGTCTTTAAATCGGGCACTCGCGCACAATCGGGTTTTGCGCGATCTCTTCCTGCAATACATGCAACATACTGTTGGCAATCTCCCGCTCGCCCATCACCACGCGATTGGCGCCACGCTCCATGATATAGGCCACTTCGTCGTCGTAATGCGCCCGGGCGATAATCTCAATATCTGCCCGCTTTTCGCGCGCGGCGGTAACAATTTCCCCGGCTTCATAGCCGTTGGGGATGGTCAGGAGCAGCCAGCGCGCGCAGTCAAGACGCGCTAAATCCATGGTATCGACTCGCGCCGCGTTGCCCAGCACGGCTTTGATGCCCTGTTCGCGCAGCGCTTCGACGCGCGGGCGCGAATTCTCCACCACCACCAGCGGCACATCAGCTTCCATCAGCTGCTGTCCCAGCAGGCTGCCGACGCGGCCATAACCCACAATCACCGCATGATTGCAGATATCCACCGGAATCTGCTTCTCTTCTTCAATTGCCTCTTCCAGCGTCTGCTCTTCCATGGTCTCGGTTTTGTCGAGATAACGCTCCAGCACGGTAAACAGAATCGGGTTAAGCATGATGGAGAGAATCGCCGCCGCCAGCACCAGGTTGCGGCCTTCGTCGCTCAGCATGCCGAGCGAAATCCCCAGTCCGGCGAGGATAAAAGCGAATTCGCCAATCTGCGCCAGGCTGACGGAGATGGTCAGCGCGGTGCGCCGCGAGTGGCCGAGCAGCGTGACCAGCAGCCAGGCGGCAATCGATTTACCCAGCACGATAATGGCCAGCGCACCCAGCACCGCCAGCGGCTGCTCCAGCAGGATCATCGGATCGAACAGCATGCCGACCGAGACAAAAAACAGCACGGCAAACGCATCGCGCAGCGGCAGCGTGTCGTGTGCCGCCCGGTGGCTGAGCTCTGATTCATTCAGCACCATGCCGGCAAAAAAGGCGCCGAGGGCAAAGGAAACATCAAAGAATTCCACCGCGCCAAACGCGATACCCAGCGCCAGCGCCAGTACCGACAGCGTAAACAGCTCGCGTGAACCGGTGGCGGCGCTTTTGGCCAGAATCCACGGCACCACGCGGCGGCCGACCACCATCATCAGCACCATAAAGGCAGCGACTTTGCCGATGGTCAGTAACAGGTCCCACGCCAGCAGCGTCGGGCTGGCATTTCCCTGCTCCAGCATGCCGGCGATGGCCGGCAGCAGCACCAGCGTCAGCACCATCACCAGGTCTTCGACGATCAGCCAGCCGATGGCGATTTGCCCGCGCTGGCTATCAATCAGTTGACGCTCTTCCAGCGCGCGCAGCAGCACCACGGTACTGGCGGTAGAGAGACACAGGCCAAACACCAGGCCGGTCATCCATGACCAGCCCATCGCCCATGACAGACCCATTCCCAGCAGCGTGGCGACCGCGATCTGCGCGATGGCACCGGGAATGGCAATCGACTTTACCGACATCAAATCCTTAAGCGAGAAGTGCAGACCGACGCCGAACATCAGCAGAATGACGCCGAGTTCAGCCAGTTCGGGGGCCAGATTGGTATCCGCGACGAAGCCCGGGGTAAAAGGACCCGCCAGCACGCCGGCCAGCAGATAGCCGACCAGCGGCGAGATGCGCAGGCGATTCGCCAGCATACCAAGGAGAAATGCGAGGACCAGACCTCCGACAATGGTGGTGATCAACGGGGTAGTGTGATGCATGCCTGTCTCCTTGTGTGCAAATGTATCCGCTTGTAACAACCTAGTGTAATGCACAATCGTTCGCCGCGTTTAAACATTTGAGCGGTGAAAGACGAAAAAATTGAAAAAATGAGACAAAAACGCAGCCGAAGCGCTATTTTCCTCAGTTATCTCAGCATATCGGCAGGATTTATGCAGAATGGAGGGGGGCAGAGAAAAATAGTTGCCCCCCGAAAGGGCTCAGCGCTGCTGCTGATCAGGTAAGAAAGCGGTCAACAGGCCAATAAGTGGCAGCCAGGCACAGATTTGATACACCCATTCGATACTGGTGTGGTCGGCTACTACGCCCAGGACCGCCGCGCCGAGGCCGCCCATGCCAAAAGCAAAACCGAAAAACAGCCCGGAAACCATACCGATACGCCCCGGCAGCAGCTCCTGGGCATAGACCAGAATGGCGGAAAACGCCGAGGCAAGGATCAGACCAATAATGACGCTCAGCACGCTGGTCCACATCAGGCTGGCGTGCGGTAACAGCAGGGTAAACGGCGCCACGCCGAGAATCGATCCCCAGATGACATATTTGCGCCCGATTTTATCGCCTATCGGCCCACCGATAATGGTGCCGGTGGCGACCGCGCCGAGAAAGGCAAACAGATGGAACTGCGAGGCCTGCACGGACAGCCCGAATTTGTGCATCAGATAGAAGGTGTAATAGCTGCTCAGGCTGGTGAGATAAAAGTACTTGGAGAATATCAGCAGCAGCAGAATGCCGATGGCCAGCGCCACTTTATTGCGCGGCAGGGGGTTACGCGGCCTGCTGGCAGCGCTGGCCTGCGTGGCGCGCTGCTGGTGGCTGTACCAGCGGCTCACCTGCAGCAGCACAATGATGCCGAGCAGCGCGGCCAGCATGAACCAGCTGAGATGGCCTTTGCCATAGGGCGCGACGATGATGGCGGCCAGCAGCGGCCCGAGTGCGCTGCCAAAGTTACCACCGACCTGAAACAGCGACTGAGCCAGCCCGTGGCGGCCGCCGGAGGCCATACGCGCCACGCGCGACGATTCCGGATGGAACACCGATGAGCCGCAGCCAACCAGCGCTGCGGCCAGCAGCACCTGCGGATAAGTGCTGGCGAAGGTCAGCAGCACCAGACCGAACAGGGTAAACCCCATCCCGACCGGCAGTGACCAGGGTTTCGGATATTTGTCGGTGTAATAGCCAATCAGCGGTTGTAATAATGAGGCCGTAACCTGGTACGTCAGCGTAATCAAACCAATTTGCACAAAGCTGAGGCTGAAATCTTTCTGCAGCAGCGGATAGATCGCCAGTAACAGCGATTGCAGCATATCGTTCAGCAGATGCGCGAGACTGATGGCACCAAGAATGCCAAAAGCGGTACGCCCGGTGCGCCGCGTCGGGGTTAACGTCTTTTCACTTGCCATAAAGATCCTGAAGGGGTGGGAATTTCGTTATCAGATTGTTACGTCATGCATGACTGTATTCGCCTTTGGCCTTGAGTTAAAGGGCGAACTGTGCGACACAGAAGGGCGAAAAAGCACATCAGGCGCACCGCCCGGTAAAAAACGCAGAATAAGGAGATCGGCTTTGTTGTTATCACCGCACAGAGGGCGCTGGCTGGCGCTGATTATGCTGCTGTTGCCGCTGCTGGCGCAGGCGTGGCAGCCGGACCGCAGCTATCGCTTCAGCATTTTGCACACCAACGATCATCACGGCCATTTCTGGGCCAACGCGCAGGGCGAATATGGTCTGGCCGCGCAAAAAACGCTGATGGATCAGCAGCGGTATGATGTACAGGCCAAAGGCGGCGGCGCGCTAATTCTGTCGGCGGGCGACGTCAACACCGGCGTGCCGGAATCGGATGTGCTGAACGCCGAGCCGGACATTCGCGGCATGAACCTTATCGGCTATGACGCGATGGCGCTCGGTAACCACGAATTCGACAAACCGCTCAGCGTGCTGCAAAAGCAGCAGAAATGGGCGAAGTTTCCGTTTCTTGCCGCCAACATTTATGCCAAAGGCAGCGATAAGCGCCTGTTTAAGCCGTGGGCGATATTCAATCGTATGGGACTGAAAATTGCGGTGATCGGCCTGACCACCACTGATACGCTGCGCATCGCCAATCCGCAGAACGTGGCGCAGATAGAGATTCGCGATCCGGTGAAAGAGACGGAAAAAGCGGTGGCGGAACTGCGCGCCAGCGACAAGCCGGATGTAATTATCGCGCTGACGCACATGGGCCACTACGACGACGGGCAGCATGGCAGCAACGCACCGGGCGATGTGGAGCTGGCGCGCAGCCTGCCGCCGGGCACGGTTAACGTGATCGTCGGCGGCCATTCGCACGATGCAGTGTGCATGGCAAAAGAGAACGTCAGCGTGGCGGATTATCAGCCCGGACAGCCGTGCCAGCCGGATCGCCAGAACGGCGTGTGGATCGTGCAGGCAAAAGAGTGGGGGAAATTTGTCGGTCGCGGCGATTTCACCTTCCGCAACGGTGAGCTGACGCTGGATAACTATCAGCTGATTCCGGTCAACCTTAAGCACAAGGTAAAGAACCTTGATGGCAGCGAAACCTGGCTGCCGTATCAGGAAGCGATAGCGCAGAACGGCGCAATGATGAAGCTGCTGACGCCGTATCAGCTGCGCGCCGGCAAACAGCTGGCGGTCAACGTGGGTCGCAGCGACAGCGTGTTTGATGGCGACCGCAGCAAGGTGCGCTTTGAACAAATGCCACTGGCTCAGCTGATCCTGCGCGCGCAGATGGCGGCTACTCAGGCCGACTTTGCCGTTATCAGCGGCGGCGGTATTCGCACCTCGCTGGCGCAAGGCGAGATCAGCTGGCGCGATCTGTTGCAGATCCAGCCGTTTGGCAATCAGGTGGTGTCCGTGACGCTGACGGGCAAAGAGCTGCTGAACTACCTGGCGACGGTGGCGAATATCAAAGCCGATTCCGGCGGTTTCGCGCAGTTCAGCAACATCAGCCTGGTGGCCGATGGCAAAAGTGTTAGCGCAGTGAAAATCAATGGCGAGCCGCTGCAGCTGGATAAAACCTATCGCATGACCACCAACAGCTTTAACGCCAGCGGCGGCGACGGCTACCCGGTGATTGATGGCCATGCTGGTTTCCGCAACAGCGGCCTGCGTGATGCCGAGGTGCTGCGCAGCTATGTCAGTCAGCACTCACCGCTGCGCGTCGCCGATTATGCGCCACCGCAGATTGTGCATCTGACACCGCAGCAGGTTGAGGAGCGCGACAAAGCGCTGGAGAAGCAAAAGAAGCGCAGCTATCCGCAGATGATCCTGGCGTGGATCTGGCCGCGCGCGGCGCACGAGTGACAACACGGGCGGCACTTCAGCCGCCCGTGGTTTTTCAGGCGCGGCAGGATTTCTGGCTCACCCAGCGCTGGCGCAGCTTATCCCATGCCCAGTTGTAAGCCATGGTGTAGGGCAGAAAGAACAGAAAGAACGCCACTTCCAGCAGGAAAGCCTCCAGCAGCGAAATGTGCAACATCCACGCGGCAATCGGCAGGCCAATAAGGATAAAGCCGCCCTCAAAGCCGAGCGCATGCAGCGCGCGCAGGCCGAGACCGCGCTGGCGCTGCGGCGGACAGAGACGGTCAAAACCGCTGTTATAAATGATGTTCCACAGCATGGCGACGGTCGACAGCATAATCGCCAGCGCGCCCATCTGAAACAGCGGTTTATCCATGGCCCAGGCGGCCAGCGGCGCAACCGTGACGATCGCTAACCCTTCAAAGCCTGCGGCATGACAAAAACGTTCTTTCAGTGAACGGGTACGCATATAAACCTCCTTTTGAGTAACGCCACGCATTTTCTCACTGCACAATGCTAAGATAAAATGATTACCTATCGATAAAAGCGATGGTTCAGCATGAAGTACTCACCAGAATCCCTTGAGGCATTTGTCCAGACCGTCGCCAGCGGCTCGTTTTCTGCAGCGGCGCGTGCGCTGGCAAAAAGTCAGTCCACCATCAGTAGCGCGGTGGCCAATCTCGAAGATGACTTAGGCTTTGCGCTGTTTGATCGCAGCGGTCGCCAGCCGGTGCTGACCGCTCAGGGCCAGCGCGCGCTGGCGCAGGTGCAGCAAATTCTTGCTGCCAGCCAGCGGCTGGATGAACTGGCGGTGCGGCTGTCGCAGGGCGTTGAGCCGCGCCTCAGCCTGGCCATTTCCGACTTCTGGCAGGCCGATCACCATGAAAATCTGCTGACGCGCTTTGAGGCACGCTATCCGGATATCGAGTTTGAATGCATGATTGCGGAAGATGAGGATGTGCTGGATTTACTGCAGGCCGGGCGCGTACATCTTGGCGTGGTGCGCGCGCAGCCGCGTTTGCCGCCGGATCTGGCGGTGGCGCGACTGCAGGTTGAAGCGCAAATGGCGATTTTCCTGCATCAGGATCACCCGCTGGCAGCCCGTTCGCAGGTGAGCGAGGCACAGCTGGGCGAATTGCGTCAGCTGCGGCTCAATACCTGGGTGGAAACCCGCCAGCCGTTGCCGGCGGGCCGCACCTGGTCGGCCCCAACCTATCTTTTATTGCTGGAGATGGCGGAGCAGGGGTTTGGCTGGAGCGTACTGCCGCGCTGGCTGGTGCAGCAGTTTGGTCATCAGGTCTTGCGCGAGCTGCCGGTGCCGGGCTGGCCGCAGCACATCGCGGTGGATGTCATCTGGTCGCGGCGCAATCCGCCGGGCCCGGCCGGCCGCTGGATGATCGACCAGCTGTGCGCGCAGCAGCCTGATTAATCGCGGCGCGCCACGTCAGCCAGCGTGGCATCCAGCAGCCTTGCCAGATCCTGCGCGGCCAGTTCGATATCCAGCCCGCGCTTGCCGCCGGAAATAAAGATGGTCGGGAATTCGCTGGCCTGCTGATCGATCACCGTCGGCAGCCGCTTTTTCTGCCCCAGCGGACTGATGCCACCCACCAGATAGCCGGTGACGCGCTGCGCCAGTTGCGGATCGGCCATGTCGGCTTTTTTTGCCCCCAGCGCTTTGGCGACTTTTTTCAAATCCAGCTGTGAAGAGACCGGCGTCACCGCCACTGCCAGCGCTTTGCCATCACCGTTAAGCGCCACCAGCAGGGTTTTAAACACCTGGCGCGCATCCAGGTTGAGCTTGCGCACCGCCTCGTCACCGAAGTGGGTTTCATGGCTGTCATGCTCGTAGGGATGCAGGGTAAAAGCGACCTGTTGTTTTTCCAGCAGTTTTACGGCGGGTGTCATAATCAATCCTTGCTACGAAAATTCTTATCTCGGTTTGCGTGAAAGTACTGGCGAAAATCTGAACTTTGCGCGAAAATTGGCCGGCGCCAGTCACCCTGGCGATAACCAAAATCATAAACAAATTCCTCTTTGACGGGCCGATAGCAATATTGGCCTTCTTTTTTTATGCCTTCAGCAGCTGCGGCAAATTGTCTTCGCCGTACAGATGCAGTGCACCGACCGCCACCACATAGCGCCCGCGCGGCAACCCCAGCAGCAGCTCGCGCCAGTGCTGATTACGGTTGCGCATCAGAGTATCGTTCAGTTCACTACTGAACGTAGTCGGCAGCGCCACCGGCTGACTGGCGGGCGGCGCATCCAGCCACCAGCTGATCATGGTTTGCAGCAGTCGCGCGTTGGTGTGCCAGTGTTCCAGCGTATCCAGCAGCAGCGCCAGGCCATCCTGCGGTAGTGATTTCAGCAACGCGATCTGCGTTTCCGGCCCTTCCAGCTCAATAATGCGTTTTCCTGCCGCCTGCGCTGCCTGCAGCAGCTGATAGTCAATACCGTACTGCGGTCGCAGCCCCAGCCGCTGCGCCTGCTGCGCCTGCAGCATCAGCGCAATTTGCCAGAACGGCAGGCTATCAAACAGCGCGATGTTCAGTGACAGCTCATCGCACAGCGCCGTCAGCTGTTGCAGCGTCTCTGGCGTCAGCCGCGTTGCCAGCGGCGGATACGCTTCACCCTCACTAAACGGTGAACTGCCGCGGGTAATATCCGCTTCCACCACCAGCGCATCGGCTTTTTGCAGCTGGCGCAGCAAGCCGGCCGGCAGCGGTTGCATATCGCGCGTGCCCATATGAATACTGCCAGCCAGATGCAGACGGCGGTCTCCGAGTCTGATATCCATGGCGGGCCAGCTGTAGCTGGCGGGGAACAGGCTGCTGGCCAGCTGTTGCAGGCGGTGCCACACACTGCGTCTCATGCCGTGTCCTTTTTAAGTCAAAAATCCATGCTAGCGATTTCGCTCAGCGAAAGACAGGGCAGAGGTTGCTATTGCCGCTGCGCCGGTTTAAAGCGCAGCAAACGGTTAGCATTGCTCACCACGGTGATCGACGACAGCGCCATGGCGGCACCGGCGACGATGGGGCTGAGCAGCACGCCGGTAAACGGATAGAGCACGCCGGCAGCAATCGGAATGCCCAGGCTGTTATAGACAAAGGCACCCAGCAGATTCTGCCGCATATTGCGCAGCGTGGCGTTGGCCATCGCCAGCGCGTCGGCCACGCAGTGCAGATCGTTGCGCATCAGCGCCATCGCCGCGGTTTCAACCGCCACATCGCTGCCGTCGCCCATGGCGATCCCCACATCCGCCTGCGCCAGCGCCGGAGCGTCGTTGATGCCGTCGCCCACCATCACCACGCTGCGCCCCTGCTGTTGCAGCTGCGCAATCGCCTGCGCTTTACCGTCCGGCAGCACGCCAGCGATCACCTCATCAATGCCTGCTTCGGCAGCGATGGCTTCGGCAGTAGTCTGATGGTCACCGGTCAGCATGATCAGACGGTAGCCCAGCTGATGCAGCCGCTGTTGCGCCGCACGGCTCTCCGGACGCAGCTGGTCGCGCAGGGCGATCAGGCCCAGCAGTTGCTGTTGATCCGCCAGCAGCACCGGCGTGGCGCCCTGCGCAGCGAGTCGCGCGATATCCTGCTGTGCGGCGCGCAGGTCGATGTGCTGCTCTTCCAGCAGCGCCGCATTGCCCAGCAGCAGCGTTCTGTCAGCGACAGTAGCACTCACGCCTTTGCCGCGTATTGTACGAAATTGCGCAACGCGGGCGTCACTGACGGCCGGTGCGGCGGCGACGATGGCCTTCGCCAGCGGATGCCCCGATCCCAGCTCCAGCTGGGCGGCGGCCTGCAATACCTGCTGACGATCCCAGTCGCTGTACAGCAGCACCTCGCTGACCTGCGGCGTTCCCCGGGTCAGGGTGCCGGTTTTATCAAACACAATGGTGTCAACTTTACTGGCCCGCTGCAGCGCATCGGCATCGCGCACCAGCACGCCCAGCTCCGCGGCGCGGCCGACGCCCGCGATCACCGACATCGGCGTGGCTAAGCCCAGCGCACACGGACAGGCGATAATCAGCACCGTGGTGACAATCACCAGCGTATAGGCCAGCTGCGGCTGCGGCCCGATAAAATACCAGACCGCTCCGCTGAGCAGGGCAATCGCCACCACCACCGGCACAAACACCGCCGAGATGCGATCGGCCAGCCGGCCCATTTCCGGCTTGCTGCTCTGCGCCTGACGCACCAGATTGATGATACGGGCCAGCGTGGTATGGCTGCCGGTGGCGCGGGCGGTGAACTGTAGCGATCCGTCCTGCACCAGCGTCCCGGCATAAATCTTATCGCCAGGACGGCGCGACTGCGGCAGCGCTTCGCCGGTGAGCATTGCTTCGTCAAGCCAGGCTTCGCCGCGGCTGACTTCGCCGTCCACCGGTACGCGATCGCCGGTGACCAGTTTGAGCGTCATGCCCGGTGTGATTTCGCTCAGCGGCAGCGGCTTTTCCCCTTCGGCAGTGATCACGCAGGCCTGCGCCGGGGTTAAATCCAGCAGCCGCTCCAGCGCCTGTGAGGCGCGCTGGCGCGCGCGCTGTTCCAGCGCATGGCCGAGGTTAATCAGGCCGATGATCATCACGCTGGCTTCAAAATAAAGGTGGCGCGCCTGCGGCGGGAAAAATGCCGGCCACAGCGCGACGCTCATTGAGTAGATCCAGGCCGCACCAGTACCGAGCGCCACCAGCGTGTCCATGGTGGCGGTAGCATGACGCAGGCTGCGCCACGCGCTGCGATAGAAGTGGCCGCCGGCAAGCGCCATCACCGCCAGCGTGACGGCACCGAGCACGCGCCAGAGCGTCTGATTGCTGTCGTTTAGCATCATGTGATCACCGAGCATGCCCCAGACCATCATCGGCACGCCGACGATCAGCGCCAGCGCCGCCTGCCAGCTAAAGCGGCGCATCGCCTGCTGTGCGCTGACCTGCTGGCGCTCGCGCCGGGTTTGTTCATCTTCGATCACTTCCGCAGAATAACCTGCCTCGTCTACGGCGCTGACCAGCGCTGAGGGTACGGCATCGCCCAGCACCAGCGCGCTGCGCTCACCCAGATTGACGCGCGCCTGGCTCACGCCGGGCACTTTCTGTAACGCCTGCTCGACGCGACTGACACAGCTGGCGCAGCTCATCCCGCCTATCAGCAGATGGTGCACCGCAAGATTCTCTTCTGCCGGCTGCGACTCCGTTGTCAGCGCCTCCGGCTGCGGCTCCTGAGCTGGCAACGGATCAGGCTTTGGGCTGGACGCCTCATTTTTCAGCGTGGCGTGATAACCAGCCTGCTCAACAGTGGCAATCAGATCGCTGGCGCTGGCTGCGCCGGTGACGCGCGCTTCCTGCTGCGTTACCTCGGCCTGTTCCACATCGCTGCGCTGCTCCAGCGCCTCTTTAACGCGTTTAACACAGTGGCCACAGGACAAGCCGTCCAGAGCCAGTAATTGTGTGTGTGACATCATCAACTCCTCGTTTATCAGGTTTGACTCGCTGCAAGGTTTGCATTAGTTATAAAGCCTAAACCTTCCATTCAGGGGAAGGTCAAGGGGCAGAGATGAACATTAGCGATGTAGCAAAAAAAACCGGGCTGACCAGCAAAGCGATTCGTTTTTACGAACAGAAAGGGGTGGTTACGCCGCCGTTACGCAGTGACAACGGCTATCGCAGTTATGGCGCGCACCACCTGGATGAGCTCAATTTTCTGCGCCAGGCGCGGCAGGTGGGCTTCACGCTCGAGGAGTGTCGCGAACTGGTCGCGCTGTTTAATAACCCGGCGCGCCACAGTGCCGATGTTAAAGCGCGCACCCTGCAGAAGGCGGATGAGATCGCGGCGCATATTGAAGAGCTGCACGCGATGCGCGCGCGTCTGCTGGAACTGGCTGCAGCCTGCCCGGGCGATGACGGTGCCGAATGTCCCATCATCAATCACCTGGCGGGCTGCGGTAATCAGGAGGGCGGCAAACGCGGCTGAATCAGCAGCGTGATGCCTGACACGCCGGTCACGATCACCGGCGTGCCCGCCGGCAAATCTTCCTGCGCCTGCACGCGCCAGCTGCTGTCACCAATGCGCACATGACCGACGCCGTCTTTTAGCGCGCTGTCTAACGTCAGGTGCTGGCCAATCAGCTGGCTGCCGCGCTGATTGAGCGTATTGGGCTGCTGCGCACTTTCGCGAAAGCGCATCCAGCGATACCAAAGAAATACGCACAGCAGCGTCAGAGTGGCGAACAGCATGCCCTGGCTGGTCCACGAGAACGGAAACAGCCACTCAATGATCCCGACCAGCACCGCCGCCACGCCGCTCCACAGCAGGTAACCGCTGGTGCCGAGCATCTCCGCAGCCAGCAGTAAACCGCCCAGCGTGAGCCAGAACCAGTGCGGATGCGCAATCAGCTCCATCAGCATCACGGTTTGCGCTCCTGACGACTCTCTTTCAGTAGCTCGCTGATACCGGCCACCGAGCCGAGCAGGCTGCTGGCGTCGAGCGGCATCATCACCACTTTGCTGTTATTCGCTTCGCCAATTTTTTGCAGGGCATCGGTGTATTTCTGCGCCACAAAGTAGTTAATCGCCTGGATATCCCCGGCAGAGATGGCTTCTGACACCATCCGCGTGGCGTTGGCCTCGGCTTCGGCCTGACGCTCGCGCGCTTCCGCCTGCAAAAAGGCGGAGGTACGTTCGCCTTCCGCTTTAAGGATTTGCGACTGCTTATCGCCCTCGGCGCGCAGGATGGCCGCCTGGCGTACGCCTTCGGCGGCGAGGATATCGGCGCGTTTGGTACGCTCAGCCTTCATCTGCGCGTTCATGGCCGCTATCAGTTCCTGCGGCGGGCGCACGTCGCGGATTTCAATACGGGTGATTTTTACCCCCCACGGATTGGTCGCTTCATCAACAATGTGCAGCAGGCGGGTATTAATGTTATCGCGCTGCGACAGCATCTCATCCAGCTCCATACCACCGAGCACGGTGCGGATATTGGTCATGGTGAGGTTGATGATGGCCAGCTCAAGATTGCTGACTTCATAAGCGGCGCGCGCCGAATCTACCACCTGAATAAAGCACACTGCATCGATGGTGACGTTGGCGTTATCTTTGGAGATGATCTCCTGCGAGGGAATATCGAGAACCTGCTCCATCATATTGATCCGGCGACCAATACGATCCATGAACGGCACGACTAAATTCAGGCCGGGCGGCAACGTTTTGGTGTAGCGGCCAAAGCGCTCCACCGTCCACTGGTAGCCCTGTGGCACAATTTTGACACCGGCCCACACGGTAACCAGCGCGAGCACGATGATGACGGGAATCACTGTTAACATATAACCTCCTGGCTGTCAGATTGTCGGGCCGAGTCGCTTCGGCCCGTTTACCGCGCGGTACCGGTCAGTACAGCAGCGAGTAGAGCTGGCGACGATAGCGCGAGGCGAGGGCATCGCCGGTGCCGAGGGCCGCCAGAATCTCCTGGAACATTTTGCGCACTTCGCCGTCACCGGCGCTGAGATCGCGCTTCAGAAAACCTAACAACAGCTCCAGCGCTTCTTCATTGCGGCCCACCTGATGCAGCTGTAACGCAAGTTTAGCAGCCAGACCGGCATTGTCCGGTTCGCTTGCCATCTGCTCCTGCAGCTGCTGGATCTCCGGCGTGTCGGCGGCCTGTTTCAGCAGGTCGATTTGCGAAATCAGGCTCTGATAGCGCGTATCCTGATCCTGCAATGGCACCACAGCCAGCACCGCTTCGGCTTCTTCGCTGCGGTTCAGGGTAATCAGGACTTCTGCCAGCAGAAAACCGATTTCACTGTTCTGATTGCTCAGCTGCCAGGCGTCTTTCAGCAGCGGTAGCGCATCCAGCGGCTTGCCTTCCTGCATCAGCTGCATCGCCTGCTGCGCCTTTAACTCCTCTTCACGCGGCAGGACTTTCTCCAGCAGCGCGCGAATCGCCTCTTCCGGCTGCGGGCCCTGGAAGCCGTCGACCGGCTGGCCGTTCTGGAACAGGTAGACGGTCGGCAGAGAGCGCAGACCAAACTGCGATGCCACCAGCTGCTCTTTATCGCAATCCAGCTTCGCCAGAATAAACTGGCCGGCGTACTCCTGTGCCAGACGCTCCAGCACCGGCGTCAGCTGCTGGCAGTGCTGGCTGCGCTCCGACCAGAAGTAGAACAGTACCGGCAGCTGCATCGATTGCTCCAGCGTCTGCTGCAGGTTGGATTCGTTGATGTCGATAATCAAAGCGTGTGACATGAATACGTCTCTTGGCAGAAAGTGTGTTGAGGATATGGGGGCAAACGCCCCGGCTTCAAGTTCAATTCCGGCTTGCAGTTTAGTTACTGCGTAAAATGCGATCCAGCATCCAGCCCGGCAGCAATCGTTTGAGCAGACTCATCGCCCAGGCGACCAGCGTCACCGGATAGCGCAGGCGCGGATGTTTACTCTCCAGCGCATGCCGCAGTTTCGGCAGAATCGCCTCCGGTGGCAGGCTAAAGCGCGCGGCGATACCGGGGTTGCGCACGGGCTTGTCGCGTTCGCCCTGCTGCACGTTTTCGGTAAACCGGGTGGTAATCGGGCCTGGCTCAATCAGGCTGACGCGCACGCCGCTGTGGCGCACTTCCATGCGCAGCGCATCGCTCCACGCCTCCAGCGCCCATTTACTGGCGGCATAAGCGCCGCGGCCCGGCGTGGAAATCAGGCCGAGCACCGAGCTGGTGTTGATAATCCGCCCGTCGCTGCTATTTTGCAGCGCCGGCAACAGGCGCAGCGTCAGCTGGTGGGTGCCGAAAAAGTTGGTGGAGAATTGCTGCTCCAGCTGCTGACGCGACACGCTGGTCAGCGGACCGTACTGGCCGAAGCCGCCGTTATTGAACAGCCCGTGCAGGCAGTGATCGGTGAGGGCCAGCACGCGATCGGCGGCGGCATCCACGCTGGCCGGATCGTCAAGATCCAGCAGGATGCCGGTGAAGCCGAGCTCATCCATGCGCGCCACATCGTCGGCGCGGCGACAGGCGGCCAGCACGCGATAGCCGCGCGCCAGCAGATCGTTGGCCGCCACCAGACCGATGCCGCTGGAGCAGCCGGTAATTAATACAGACTTTTGCATATCTTTACCTGTCATTGGGCTCGTCGCGGCGTTAATCATGCTTAACTAGCGGAGCCAGTTGCTCAGCCATCAGGTTGGCGATGAACGGCTGCGCATCCGGATTGGGGTGAATACCGTCCTGCTGCATCCACTCCGGCTTCAGATAAACCTGCTCCATAAAGAACGGTACCAGCGGAATATGATACTGCTGCGCGAGGCGCGGATAGAGCGCGCTGAACGCGTCGGTGTAGCGTCGGCCATAATTAGCCGGCAGACGAATTTGCATCAGCAGCGGCTGGGCGTTAGCGGCTTTGACCTGATCGATAATTTTACTCAGATCCTGCGCGATGTTTTGCGGCGGGAAGCCGCGCAGCCCATCGTTACCGCCCAATTCGATTAACACCCACTGCGGCTGATGCTGTTTTAATAGGCCCGGCAACCGCGCCAGCCCCTGACCGGCGGTATCACCGCTGATGCTGGCGTTAACCACTTTGGGCTGCTGTTGCCAGGTTTTGTCGAGCAGGCTCGGCCAGGCGGCGGTGGCGGACATGCGATAGCCGGCACTCAGGCTATCGCCGAGAATCAGCAGGGTATCGGCGGCGGCGATGCGCGACACCAGCAGCAGCAATAACAACAGGAAGGAATAATGCCAGCGGAAAACATTGTTGCAGTTCATCATCTTACTAAGTCCGTCGGTCAGGGAGAGCATCAGCTGACCATCCTTACCGGAGTTGAGCTGGTTGTCAAACCAGCCGAGACGCTGGCGCTGATCGGCGAGTCGGGATCCGGGAAATCCACCCTGCTGGGGATTCTCGCCGGACTGGATGATGGCAGCAGCGGCGAAGTGCATCTGCTGGGCCAGCCGCTGCACCAGATGAACGAAGAGCAGCGCGCCGCGTTACGTGCGCGTGAGGTCGGTTTTGTGTTTCAGTCCTTTATGCTGGTGCCCACGCTCAACGCGCTGGAGAACGTCCAGCTTCCGGCACTGCTGCGCGGAGACAGCGATCGCGACAGTCGCGCGCAGGCCACTGAATTACTGACGCAGCTCGGACTAAAAGATCGTCTGAACCATCTGCCGGCCCAGCTCTCCGGCGGCGAACAGCAGCGCGTGGCGCTGGCACGCGCCTTCAGCGGCCGTCCCGGCCTGCTGTTTGCCGATGAGCCGACCGGTAACCTCGATCGCAAAACCGGCGATCGCATCGCCGATCTGCTGTTTTCGCTCAACCGCGATTTTGCCACCACGCTGATTCTGGTGACGCACGATGAGCAGCTGGCGGCACGCTGCGATCGTCGCCTGCGACTGCGCGACGGCAAGCTGTGGGAGGAAGCATGATCTGGCGCTGGTTCTGGCGCGAGTGGCGTTCGCCCTCGCTGCTGATTGTCTGGCTGGCGCTGACGCTGGCAGTGGCCTGCGTGCTGGCGCTGGGCTCCATTAGCGATCGCATGGAGAAAGGGCTGAGCCAGCAGAGCCGTGACTTTATGGCCGGCGACCGCACGCTGCGCAGCAGTAAACCGGCACCGGATGCGTGGCTGGACAAAGCGCGCGAAGAGGGGCTGGCGGTCAGCCGGCAGCTCAGCTTTATGACCATGACCTTTGCGCAGGAGACGCCGCAGCTGGCCGATGTCAAAGCGGTCGATGATGCGTACCCGATGTTCGGCACCCTGCAGACGGATCCGCCCGGCCTGCGTCCGGTGGCCGGAACGGTGCTGGCCGCACCGCGTCTGCTGGCGCTGCTTAACCTTAAGGTCGGTGACCGCATTGACGTGGGCGATACCACGCTGCGCATTGCCGGCGAAGTGATTCAGGAGCCGGACGGCGGATTTAATCCGTTTCAGACGGCGCCACGTTTGCTGATGAACCTTGCTGACGTGGAGAAAACCGGCGCCATCCAGCCCGGTAGCCGGCTGAGCTGGCGCTATAAGTTCTCCGGCGAGGCGGCACCGCTGGCGCGCTATGATCGCTGGATTCAGCCGCAATTGCAGGCCGGCGAGCGCTGGATCAGCGTGGAGAATTCCGAGGATGCGCTGGGCCGCTCAATGCAGCGTGCGCAGCAGTTCCTGTTGCTCTCGGCGCTGTTAACCCTGCTGCTGGCGATTGCCGCAGTGGCGGTCGCCATGAGTCATTACTGCCGCAGCCGTTACGATCTGGTGGCGGTGCTGAAAACGCTGGGCGCCACGCGTAAATCGCTGCAGCGGCTGATTATCGGTCAGTGGCTGGCCGTGCTGCTGCTGGCGGCCATCGCCGGCAGTGCGCTGGGGCAGGGCATTGAAGTCGCGCTGCTGATAATGCTTAAACCGGTGCTGCCCGCCGCTTTACCGGCTGCCAGCGTCTGGCCGTGGCTGTGGGCGATTGGCGCGCTGGTGGTGATCTCGCTGCTGGTCGGGTTGCGTCCGTACCGTCTGCTGATGGCCACACAGCCGCTGCGCGTGCTGCGTCGTGATGCGGTAGCCACGCTATGGCCGCTGCGTATTTATCTGCCGGTGATGGCGCTGGTGGTGGTAGCGCTCCTTGCGCTGCTGATGGGCGGCAGCAAAATGCTGTGGGCGCTGCTGGCTGGCGTGGTGATGCTGGCACTGCTGCTGGCGCTGCTCGGCTGGGGCACGCTCCTGCTGCTGCGCAGACTGGTGGTGCGTAATCTGGCGCTGCGCCTGGCGATCAACCGTCTGCTGCGTCAGCCAGCCATGACGCTCAGCCAGCTGGCGGCATTTTCGCTCTCTTTTATGCTGCTGGCGTTATTGCTGGTGCTGCGCGGCGATCTGCTCGATCGCTGGCAGCAGCAATTACCGGCGGATGCGCCCAACTATTTTCTGCTCAATCTGACCCAGCAGCAGGTGCCGCAGGTAGACGAGTTCCTGCGGCAGCATCAGGTTAACGCCGGTACCTTCTATCCGATCGTGCGGGCAAGGCTCACTGAGCTGAACGGCAAGCCGGCCGATCCCAACCTGGATAACGCGCTGAATCGCGAGCTTAATCTGACGTGGCAGGCGGAGCGTCCGGATCACAATCCGCTGGTGGCCGGCAGCTGGCCGCCGAAAGCCGGTGAAGTCTCGATGGAGGTCGAGCTGGCCGATCGTCTGGGCGTCAGGCTCGGCGACAGGCTGACATTTAGCGGCGATACGCAGCAGTTCAGTGCGACCATCACCAGTCTGCGCAAGGTCGACTGGGAGAGCCTGCGGCCAAACTTCTTCTTTATCTTCCCGCCGGGCGCGCTCGATCAGCAGCCACAAACCTGGCTGACCAGCTTCCGCATGGCGAACGATCCCGCGCTGCTGGCGCAGCTTAACCGCGCGTTCCCGACGCTGAGCCTGCTGGATGTCGGCAGCATGCTGAAGCAGATTGGACAGGTGCTGGCGCAGGTGAGCCAGGCGCTGGAGATCATGGTGATTCTGGTGACGGTTTGCGGTGTGTTGCTGCTGCTGGCGCAGATCCAGGTCGGCATGCGCCAGCGCCGGCAGGAGCTGGTGGTGTATCGCACGCTCGGTGCCAGCCAGCGCCTGCTGCGCGGCACGCTGTGGTGTGAGTTTGCGCTGCTTGGCGTGGTCGCGGGAATCGCGGCGGCGCTGGGGGCGGAAGCGGCACTGTGGGGACTTCAGCGTAAGATTTTTGATTTCCCGTGGCAGCCGGACTGGACGCTGTGGCTGGCGCTGCCGCTGTGCGGCGCGGTGCTGCTGTCGCTGTGCGGCGGCTGGCTGGGTGTCCGCTTACTGAAGGGGAAAGCGCTGTTCAGGCGGTTTGACGCTGCCTGATGCCCTCACCCCGGCCCTCTCCCACGGGAGAGGGAGCCGATCGAGCCCGTATGCGTGATTCTGCACTTCAGAGCGTTCAGGTGAGCGTTAAACAGAAAATCGCAGCGCATGATACCCTCTCCCACGGGAGAGGGAGCCGATCGGGCCCGTATGCGTGATTCTGCACTTCAGAACGTTCAGGTGAGCGTCAAACGGAAAAATCGCACCGTATAATCCCCTCTCCCTGTGGGAGAGGGCAAGGGTGAGGGGAACACCGCGGAACTACAGCTTCGCCACGGCCCACGCAATGCCGCTCGCATAGGCGTCAGGCAGCAGCGGTACCAGCGCATTGAGTGCGGCGGTGAGGCGTGCCGGATCGCTGTCGGTCAGATTCAGGTGGCCGACCTTACGTCCGGCGCGGACTTCTTTGTCGTACCAGTGCAGATGCACCAGCGGCTGCTGCAGCCAGTCGGTGTTGAGGTCGGTGCCAATCAGGTTGACCATCACCGATGGTGCAAACACCACCGGCTGCGGCAGCGGCAGACCGAGCACCGCACGCAGGTGCAGTTCAAACTGGCTGATAGAGGCGCCATTCTGCGTCCAGTGGCCGCTGTTGTGCACGCGCGGTGCCAGCTCATTGATCAGCAAGCCCTGCGGCGTGACGAAACACTCCATCGCCATCACGCCCACATACTTCAGCTCATGCATGATCGCGCTCAGCATCGCTTCTGCCTGCTGCTGTTGCGCGGCATCAGCCTGCGGGAAGGCAACGCTGGTACGCAGAATGCCGTCCTGATGCAGGTTGTGCGTCAGCGGATAAAACACCGTGCGTCCATCGTGCCCGCGCGCGCCCACCAGCGAGACTTCACCGCTGAAGTTAATACCCTGCTCAACGATGCACTCGCCGTAGCACTCATCCGGCAGCGTTGCGGTTTCGTCGGCGCGCAGGCGCCACTGACCGCGGCCGTCGTAGCCGCCGGTGCGGCGCTTGACGATCGCCAGCTCGCCCAGCGTGCTAAATACCGCCGGCCACTCGCTTTTATCAGCCAGCAACTGCCACGGTGCGGTTGCCAGGTTGAGTTGGTCGAGCAGCTGCTTTTGCGTCAGGCGATCGGCGAGGCGCGGAAAAATATCGCGGTTGACGAACGCCGGATGGTTAGCCAGCTCGCGCGTCAGCGCGGTTTCCGGCCAGCGCTCGATTTCCGCCGTAATCACGCTTTGCGCGATCGGCAGTGCTGACGGCTCCGCGTCCAGCCCGACCGGATACACGGCGATGCCCAGCGGCTCGCCGGCCTGGCGCAGCATGCGGCCCAGTTGACCGTTGCCGAGTACGCAAACTGGCTTCATGCGTCCTCCCGCGGATCCGGATTATTCAGCACTTCATCGGTCTGGCTCTGACGCCAGGCGGCCAGGCGTGCAGCCAGCTCGCGATCGTGAATTGCCAGGATCTGCGCCGCCAGCAGTGCGGCGTTGGCGGCACCGGCTTTACCGATGGCCAGCGTACCGACCGGAATGCCGCGCGGCATCTGTACGATGGAGTAGAGGCTGTCCACGCCGCTCAGCGCTGCGCTCTGTACCGGTACGCCCAGCACCGGCAGCAGGGTTTTCGCCGCCAGCATGCCTGGCAGGTGCGCCGCACCGCCGGCACCGGCGATGATCACCTGAAAACCGTTGTCGGCTGCGCGCTCTGCGAAGCTGAACAGCTTATCTGGCGTACGATGCGCAGAGACCACTTCAACGTGGAACGGGACATCCAGGCTGTTAAGGATTTCCTCGGCGAACTGCATGGTAGCCCAGTCACTTTTGGAACCCATGACGATGGCGATACGGGCCGGGGCGGCGTTGGATGACATGCGGTCAACTCCTGTGAATAATCAAACGAACCTGGCCGGGCGGGCAGGTAAAGAAGGGCACAGAGAATAGCACGAGACAGCGGCAAGGAAAACGGTTGCGTAGGCGGAAAACCGGCATTTCCGCCGCAAACAATCAGAAAGGAAATTCGATTAACTCCACGCCCTGTGCGTCCAGCTGAATCATTGATCCGCGCTCATGCCACGCGCCCAGCACCGCGCGTTGCGCTGGCGTGCCGGCGAGCTCGAACTGATGAATCGCCGGACGATGGGTGTGGCCGTGAATCAGGATCGGCACCTGCTGGCGCGTCATCGCCGCGGCTACCGCCTGCGGATTGACGTCCATGATGCTCAGTGACTTGTGCTGGTTGGCCTGCTTGCTGTCGGCCCGCATCCGCGCGGCAATGCGCATGCGCAGACGCAACGGCAGCGCGAGAAACAGCCGCTGCAGCCAGCGCTGATGCACTTTGGCGCGAAAACGCTGATAACCGTGATCGTCAGTACACAGTGTATCGCCGTGCATCATCAGCACGCGCTGACCATAGCGCTCCAGCACCTGCTCTTCGGGCAGCAGCGTCATGCCGCTGGCGCGGGCGAACTGTTGACCTAACAGGAAGTCGCGATTGCCGTGAATAAAGAATTTTGGCACCGGCAGGGCACGCAGGGCGTCGGCGATCTGCTGATGCAGCGGATTAGGATCGTCATCGCCAATCCACGCTTCAAACAGATCGCCAAGGATGTAAAGCGCATCACACTGCTGCGCTTCCCGCTGCAAAAAATGCAGAAAACCGGCAGTGATTGCCGGTTCTTCCTGACACAGATGTAAATCTGCGATAAACAGCGTGCGCGACATTACTCGCTGACGGTCACTTTCTGGATGATCACGTCATCAACCGGCACGTCCTGGTGCATGCCGCTGCGGCCGGTTTTCACTGCTTTGATTTTTTCGACCACGTCCATGCCTTCAACCACTTCAGCAAACACGCAGTAACCCCAGCCCTGCAGGCTTTCGTCACGGAAGTTCAGGAAGTCGTTATCGGCAACGTTGATGAAGAACTGTGCGGTAGCCGAGTGAGGTGCCTGGGTACGCGCCATCGCCAGCGTGCCTTTGGTGTTTTTCAGGCCGTTATTGGCTTCGTTGCGGATGTCTGCTTTGGTGGCTTTCTGCTTCATGCCCGGCTCGAAACCGCCGCCCTGAATCATGAAACCGTTGATCACGCGGTGAAAAATGGTGTTGTCGTAGAAACCTTCACGGCAGTAGTCCAGGAAGTTCTGTACGGTAGCCGGCGCTTTGTCATCGAAGGTTTTGATTACGATATCGCCATGGTTCGTCTGGAAAGTGACCATTATATTCGTCCTGTGGAGGTTGTCGTCAGTATCAACTGCCGCACCGGCAAGGCGGCGGGGCATTTTTGTAGACGCCTCTTATATCACAATTTCCAATAACGCGTCAGTAAGGCAACGGCAGTTGCGAAGCGAGCGATGCACAAGTCGGAAAAATACGGCACAATAACCGGCTACATCAAGAAGGCGTATCCCGCACACGTAAACAACGGAATCGTTCAATGCTAAAGATCTATAACACCCTGAGTCGCCAGAAAGAGGAATTTAAACCCATTCATGCCGGTGAAATCGGTATGTACGTGTGTGGAATCACGGTTTACGACCTCTGTCATATCGGCCATGGGCGTACCTTTGTGGCATTTGACGTGGTCGCGCGTTACCTGCGTTACGTGGGCTATAAGCTGAAATATGTGCGTAATATCACTGATATCGATGACAAGATCATTAAACGTGCCAACGAAAACCGGGAAAGCATCGAAACGCTGACCAACCGGATGATCGCCGAAATGCACAAAGATTTTGCCGCGCTGGGTATTCTGCCGCCGGATCTGGAGCCGCGCGCCACGCGCCACATCGCGGAGATCATCGAACTGGTCGGCAAGCTGATCGATCGCGGCCATGCCTACGTGGCGGATAACGGCGACGTGATGTTTGATGTGCTGAGCGATAAAGATTACGGCGCGCTGTCGCGTCAGGATCTCGAACAGCTGCAGGCCGGCGCGCGCGTGGAAGTGGCGGAAGTGAAGCGCAACCCGATGGACTTTGTGCTGTGGAAAATGTCCAAGGCTGATGAGCCGGCGTGGAACTCACCGTGGGGCAACGGCCGCCCGGGCTGGCACATTGAGTGCTCGGCGATGAACTGCAAACAGCTTGGCACCCATTTCGACATCCACGGTGGCGGTTCAGACCTGATGTTCCCGCACCATGAGAACGAAGTGGCGCAGTCGACCTGTGCACATGATGGCCCGTATGTGAACTACTGGATGCACTCCGGCATGGTGATGGTTGACCGGGAAAAGATGTCGAAATCGCTCGGCAACTTCTTTACCGTGCGCGATGTGCTGCAGCACTACGATGCGGAAACCGTGCGCTACTTCCTGATGTCCGGCCACTATCGCAGCCAGCTTAACTATGGCGAAGATAACCTGAATCAGGCACGCGCGGCGCTGGAGCGCCTTTACACCGCGCTGCGCCATACCGATGCCAGCGCGACGCCGGCTGGCGGTGAGGCGTTTGAAGCCCGCTTCCGTAGCGCCATGGACGATGATTTCAACACGCCGGAAGCTTACTCGGTGCTCTTCGATATGGCGCGTGAAGTCAATCGCCTGAAGGGTGAAGATAAAGCCGCCGCCGATGCGCTGGCCGCGAAACTGCGCCAGCTGGCCGATGTGCTGGGCATTCTGCAGCAGGATCCGGAGCAGTTCCTGCAGAGTGGCGCACAGGTCAATGCCGATGAAGTGGCGGAGATTGAACACTGGGTGAAAACCCGCGCCGATGCGCGTGCCGCGAAAGACTGGGCGCAGGCGGACATCGCACGTGACAAGCTGAATGAGCTGGGCGTTATCGTGGAAGATGGCCCGCAGGGGTCAAGCTGGCGCCGTAAATAACAAAAAGGGCGAACTGCGGTTCGCCCATTTTATCACCAGCGATCAACGGGTGTAGGGTGCGCATTCATGCGCACCTGGCTAATCAGGCCACAACCGTTACGCGCTGACCGGCAAACTCAACCGTTTGACCGGGAAAAATCTTGCAGCGCTTACGCGTCTCGATGGCACCATCGACACGCACTTCGCCTTCGTCGATCACCGCTTTGGCCTGCGCGCCGCTCTCCACCCAGCCTTCCAGCTTCAGCAGATCGCACAAATCAACGTGCGCATGTTTACCCAGTGAAAAATTCGCCATTATGCCTGCTCCACGTCATGATATTGCTCGCACGCCAGCAGCGTGTTCTCAATCAGCGTGGCGACCGTCATCGGGCCAACGCCACCCGGTACGGGAGTGATGTAAGCCGCGCGCTCAGAGGCTGACGCAAAATCCACATCGCCGACCACTTTGCCGCTTTCCAGCCGGTTAATGCCGACATCAATCACAATCGCACCTGGTTTAATCCAGTCGCCCGGGATAAAGCCCGGCTTACCGACCGCGACTACCAGCAGGTCGGCATGCTCAACGTGATGGCGCAGATCTTTGGTAAAACGGTGAGTGACAGTGGTGGTGCAGCCGGCCAGCAGCAGTTCCATGCTCATCGGGCGACCGACGATATTTGATGCGCCAACCACCACGGCGTTCAGGCCGTAAGTATCGATGTTATAGCGCTCCAGCAGCGTCACGATGCCGCGTGGCGTACACGGACGCAGCTTAGGGGCGCGCTGGCACAAACGACCGACGTTATAAGGATGGAAGCCATCAACGTCTTTATCCGGCGTGATGCGCTCCAGCACTTTGACGTTGTCGATCCCGGCCGGCAGCGGCAGCTGCACCAGAATGCCGTCGATAGCGTCGTCATTGTTCAGCTGATCGATCACCTCCAGCAGTTCAGCTTCGCTGGTGCTGGCAGGCAGGTTATAAGCACGCGACACAAAACCGACCTCTTCGCAGGCGCGGCGTTTGTTGGCGACATAGATTTGCGACGCCGGGTTTTCACCGACCAGCACCACGGCCAGGCCAGGGGCGCGTTTACCGGCTGCGAGACGCTGCTGCACTTTTTCGGCAACCTCAAGGCGCACCTGCTGCGCAATCGTTTTACCGTCAATAATTTTTGCTGCCATCAGAGAGGAAATCCATCTGTAGAGAGTTGAATCGGGGATGGCGCCTATTCTGTCAGAAGCGCGTGCGGCTGTCAGTCACAGATTCGTTTACGCCATCGGTTTCCCGATTTTTCGCCGTGGCGCACGCCAGGCTTAGCGCGTATTATGCCCGCCAGGCAATGATGTGGAACACGTGATGATTTGGTTGATGCTCGCCACGCTGGCGATAGTGTTTGTTGTGGGATTTCAGCTGCTGACCGCCGGTTCGCGCCACGCCGCGCAGGCGCTCAGCAAGCGGCTACAGCTGCCGCCGGTGCACGTTGAATCGCTGCTTGCGCAGATGGGCAAAGAGGCGGCAAATGAGTTCACCGATTACATTCGTGGCGACAACGAAGCGCATCTCAATAATGGCGCGGCAGTGCTGCTGATCTGGCAGGTGCTGATTGTTGATGGCAGCGATGAGAACGCACAGCGCTGGCATCACATTCTGACTAAGGCGGGGTTCTCCGCCCTTATTTCACGGCAGCAGCTGTTGCTGGCGCTGGGATTCCTGCGTCAGCTGGAGCCGGACAGCCAGGAGCTGCATGCATTACGCGAGCAGTATAATGCGCGCTTTACGCCGCAGGGGATTGAACTGGAAGGGGAATCCGCGGAGGTGAGTAATCTGGTCTCGCTGAGTGAGTGGCGTCAGCGTCATTAAGGCGAATTGTTCATTCCCTCGACACTCTGCCGTCTGTTGGCGGCAAAAACGTTGACGCGCCAGCGTGCCGACGTATAATCCGACGCATCTTCTATGCGCCCTTAGCTCAGCTGGATAGAGCACCGGCCTTCTAAGCCGTAGGTCACAGGTTCGAATCCTGTAGGGCGTGCCAAGCAAAATCAATGACCTACGCAAGCTTCAACCCTACCTGATTTTCTCCTTGTGTCGTATTTGTGTCGTTACCCCCTAAAAGTGAGTCAATTTTGCGCGCATGTTCCGTCAGGTGATTTGGTGCCAGGTGAGCATACCTGCGAACCATTTCGATGCGCTTCCATTCGCCCATCTCGGTGCTGATGCCAGAGCACAGAGATGGGCGAAACGCCAGCTCACTAAGGCATAAGCACCCTGATGAATTATTCCCGCTGACAGTCAACGTGCGATGCCTTTTTAGACAGGAATTATATACGTTAACCTGACCATTCAGGATAGATGCGATGTTTCCTGCCAGACAGATTTTCTGAACCGCTGTCAGTCAGGCGCGGATGACGATATTCATTGAAAATATTTTAGAAATAATTATGGCACCTGACTCGGGATCGCGTCAGGCCATTCCTGCTAAATACTTACGGCCGTTAATATCAACCTGTCACCTTTTATGCAGGGATACTAAATAATAATTAATCTTTTTTTTATGGAAATTTCGAACGCTATTTATTTCGTCCTGGTTTAGTGAATTTACGGTTGAATGATAACAGGTGTTTTGCGTTGGTGAGGGGAATGTTTATTTAAGAGGGTTCCCCTGTAATTTTTTCATTTAATCAATGGGTTGTTTTTTTTGTGCAAAATAATAATCCTTGCGCCAGGAAAAGACAAGGGTATCAGCAATAGCATATCAGTGAAAAATTTCCTGGTGCGGGCGGATTTTTGAAGAGCATTGATTATCTGCACGCAACAATGATGTCGCTAAAAATCCTGAGATTAATTTTCCAATGAAAATGTCACTAATATAGCGATACGCAGCCAGCATAAATCTGATTAACTAGTCCGAAATAAATTTTAAAATTAACTATTCCGGGGGATGAATCTGCGTCACACAATGCCGATAACACATTCATATCTGACACTCTCATCTACTTACAGCGAGAATTAATATGAAAATATCCACCCGACTTGCAACGGGCTTTGGCCTGCTTGTTGTACTTTTTATTATCTGTACCGGCATTGCGCTCAACGCTCTGAGTAATGCGAGCAAAGGTATGGACGATGCGGTTAACGTCAAAATGAAAAAGTATCAGCTGGTGCTGGATATGCGTGGCAGCATCAGGGATATGGGCATTGCGGTTCGTAACCTGGCGCTCTTAACAGATATTGAGGCAATGAAGCCTGAATGGGAGCGCGTACAAAAACAAGAAGCGCAGTATATAGCCAGCCGTAAGGCTCTGGTTGAGGTGATGCAGGAGGATTCAACACCGCAGGGGCGGGAAGTCATGAGCCGCATTACTGAAGCTGAGGAGCCTGCACTTTCGTCGCTGAAGCAGGCTGGCCGGCTCGGGCTTGAAAATCGTGCTGAGGAAGCCACTGCCTATCTGCTGAACGTCACGCGCCCGGTGCAGAGTACCTTGCTCAAAGCGCTTAATGACATGACGCTGGTCCAGATGAAAAATACGCAGTCCGCTGTTGAAACCAACAGTCAGGCGACACGCCGGGCATCGCTGATCCTGATGTTGCTCGCGGCCGCATCAGCACTGCTGGCAGTGGGAACGTGCGTTATGACCATTCGCGTACTGATGCGCCAGCTGGGCGGTGAGCCAGTGCAGGCGCAGACTCTTGCGGCGACCATTGCTTCTGGCGATTTGACGACGCCTGTAACGCTGCGAAACAATGACAGTACCAGCCTGATGGCTTCTCTGGATGGCATGCAGGCAAACCTGCGTGGTCTGGTGTCAAAGATAAAAGACTCTGCTGCTTCAGTGGCGCTGGCGGCGGATGAGATATCACAGGGCAATACAGAATTGTCATCCCGCACCGAGGAGCAGGCTGCAGCGCTGCAGGAAACTGCGGCCAGTATGGAGCAGCTTACCGCCACCGTGAAAAGTAATACGGCCGGCGCGCAGCAGACCGCTGGGTCTGCCCGGGATGCGGCAACGCTGGCACGCGCAGGTGAGGCCGACGTACAGCGTATGTCTGAAACCATGAATGAGATCTCATTGAGCGCGACAAAGGTACGGGACATCACCTCCGTGATCGAAAGCATTGCCTTCCAGACCAACATTCTGGCGCTCAACGCAGCGGTGGAGGCCGCCCGGGCAGGTGAAGAAGGACGCGGTTTTGCCGTGGTTGCCGGTGAAGTCAGAACGCTTGCACAGCGCAGTGCAAATGCTGCTCGCGACATCAAACAGCTGATTGAACAGGCCGTTGAGCAGGTCGAAAGCGGCGTTGAGGTGGCAGCAGGTACAGGGCAGAGCATATTGAAGATTGTCAGCATGGTGGGCGAACTGGCAGAGGCCATGGATAATATTTCACTGGCTTCTTCAGAACAGATGCAGGGCATTTCTCAGGTTAGCATTGCGGTAAGTCAGATGGATGGTGTCACGCAGAATAACGCTGCGCTGGTTGAAGAGTCCTCTTCGGCGTCTCAGTCTCTCTCTGAGCAGGCGCACGCTCTGCGGGGGATGGTGGACACATTTCGTGTCTGACGTAAAAGGGCTCAGCGTTCCTGAGTAGAAATCAGACTAAGGACGCTCAATAAATCACGTGCATATTGGGGATTGAGTCGGGTGGGGCGGAAAGATCTTTGCTGAATTTATTCTGCAGCCGTCCCGACCTTTCAACAGAAACCTATCCCTGCATGTCAGGCTGGCCAAAACACGCTGGCCTTATTTCGCAACCTTTGATGGGGTCTGCGAATTGGCATGAGACGTTACGCTGTTTATTCTCACATCTGGAATGCGGTCGGTTGCTGGGGTGAGTATTCGCTGCCAATGCGAAAGCAACCCGATAGCAGGCACGGTTTCCGCAATCTGTCCGGGATGCTATAAATGCATAAATGATTTGCATGGATGCCATGATGAAAAAAACACTCTCACTTATCGCCGTCATGTTATTAGTCGGCTGCCAGTCCCATACTAAACAAACAGCAAGGCAGTCATTCAGGTTTCCAACCGCTTCCGAGATAAGAAGCCAGTGCGAATCGCAAACCTCCTCGCAAATAGCAAATAAAGATACTCATCTGTGGCTTTGTCAGGCCGTTACCGCAATACAGTATCGGTTTTTTGACGCGAATTTATATCACGGTAAGACCTGTGATTTGGTCATTACGCAGCCCTTAGGTCAGCCACCGACAAACGTCACTGCGCAGGCCGGAGATGCTGATCTGTGCGCCGTCGCTATCGATGCGGTAAAGCAGGCGATAGATGCCAATACCTTTCCCATGCGGCCTGCGTATCTGAAAGAAAAGATACCGGTGCGTTTTGCGCCCTGACTGGCTTTCTCCCGATCAGACCGTTGCTGCATAAGCGTAACCATAGGTAACAAAGTTTGCCGTTTAACCCCTGTATATCACGCCGTCAGTTCTGCCAGGCTATGCTCAGCATTACTGACATAACACGTATCTTTATGGAGATTCAAGGCAATGAAAAAACAGTGGATTGCGGCCCTGGCAGCGGCAGGCCTTCTTTTAGTCGTTAGCGCCCAGGCAGAGGCAAAAGGGTGTCTGAAAGGCGCCGTCGCTGGCGGCGTGGCAGGTCATCTGGTTCATCATGGCGTTGCCGGAGCGGCAGCGGGCTGCGCGGTGGGCCACCACATGGCCGCCAAAAAACAGAAAGAGGCGGAACAAAAGCAACAGTAAACCGCGGGTGGCTGGTCACGTAAAACTGGTGTCAGGCTTTCTCATCGAACCAATTCTGAAACCCCGCTATTGCATCAGGCATCATGTCGCGTGCGCGTTCCATAATCAGGGTCTCCGCAGAGCGCAGTCCGTTCTGCGGGTGCGAAGCCTCGCACAGTGCCAGAGCCAGGTCTGAAGCATCAAGCATCGCCAGGTTGACTCCCACGCCAACCGGCGGCATCAGGTGAGCGGCATCGCCAATCAGGGTGATGCCCGGCCGTGGTGCCCAGCCAAAATCGGCGGGCAGGCTGTAAATCGGGCGCCTGACATAGTCACCGGTGGCGTTAACCACCAATTGCAGGGAAGCGGCCCAGTCGCGGTAGCTGTCGCGCACCCAGGCGGTGAGGCCGGAGGAGGTTATGTGTTGATCGATGACATCAGGGGCGCGCTTCATCGCCGCATAGACGCAAATCCTCCCGCCGCCGTTGCGTTGCGTGACCAGCGCCTGCGCACCGCCAAAGCTGAACGCGGTCCCGTTGCCGGCAATGCCGTTGATTTGGTCGGACGGGTGATCTATCCAGCCTTCGAAAAAGGTAATACCGGTATAAACCGGACGTACCGGTGTCAGATAACGGCGGACCCGCGACCAGGCACCGTCAGCACCAATCACAATATCGGCTTCGTAGCGCCTGCCGTTTCTGAATACCAGCCCGTGCGCTTTTTGCTGGCAATCGTCAACGTAATGCAGTTTGTGATCCCACTGCAGGGTCTGTGGTAACAGGGCGCTCAGCAGCAGGTTTTTCAACTCGCCGCGATCGATTTCCGGTTTATCCATTTCACCTTCCGGCGTGAATTTGTCGACCTCAATGTCTCCGGTAAGGTAATTCAGCATCCGGCTTTCCTGATCCTCATGCCTGGCGATACTGATGAACTGCTCCAGCAGGCCCGCTCTGCGCAGCGCCACCTGGCCGCTGTCAGCATGCAAATCCAGTGAGCCGCCCTGACTCCGCGCAGCATCCGCCGGCTCATCCTCAAACACCGTCACGTTAAAACCGTGGCGCTGAAGAATCACGGCCGCCGTGAGGCCTGCCGGGCCGCCGCCCACGATAGCGATAGTCAGTTTGTCCGACATGTCTGTTCTTCCCCGATGTAAAGTGGATACTGTATAATCACAAAGTTGACATATCAACTACGTGGCGGGATAAATAATGGGCAGCACAGAGATTTCAGACGCAGAGTGGCAGGCATGGCGCGGATATCGCCGGCTTGCTGAAATCATCACCGGACGCATTGTCAGAGAGATCAATGAGGCGACCGGGTTGTCCGGCCCGGATTTCATGATCCTGATGGAAATCAACCGCAGTCCGCAGGGCGTACTGCTGCAGCGTGAGCTGCTGGAATACCTTGAATGGGACAAGTCGCGGCTATCGCACCAGCTTTCACGTATGGCCGCCCGGGATCTGGTACAGCGCAGCCGCGCGACTCGCGCAGGGATTTCAGTCCGCATGACAGAGGCCGGGAGCCAGCTGCTTGCTACAGCGCGGCCGATACATGCCGCGGGCGTGCGGCGAAATTTCCTCGATTTGCTGACGCCGGAAGACATCGAAGGGCTGATCGCCATCACCGGGCGGTTACGGCAGTCAGCCAGCGGTTTTATCGAATAATTCCCGGCCGATCAGCTTCAGACACTCCTTCTGCAACCTGCACAATCGCGGCAGCCGTTGAAGGGATTATGTGAAAGATTAATTAAAACAGGGGTTTGTATTTTTCGCGCTGTCAGGCTGTTGACAGCCTCTTCGTGCTGGCCCTAAATTGAGCGGTCGCTCTAATTTTGAGCCTGGTCCTGCCGCTGATGGTGAAAACAATGTTACTGAGAGCCTCCTCCCGTTTCTGGCGTTATTTGATGAAGAACCTTCTGACGTATGCTGCCATTCTGCTTGCCGGCGGGTTAGCCACCGCGAATATGGCCAGTGCTGCCGTCACCCATGTCGCTATCTATCGCGGCGGTGCCGGCTGTCCGGGCTGCTCCGAAATGGTCCGTAAATCGCTGGAACAGAGCGGTCTGCCGCTGGACATCGCGTATGTCGGAGAGCAGGAAAAAATAAAGGTCACGGAGGATAATCTCGCCACTTTTGATGTGTACATCCAGCCCGGAGGCGGGCAGGACATCCCCGGCGCCTTTGCTGCGCTGGGCGACGAAGGGGCTGAGGCCATACGCAAATTTGTCCGCAATGGAAAAAGCTTTCTCGGATTGTGCATGGGCGCGTATCTGGCCGATGAAAACTGGCTGGGGCTGATCCCCTCATCGCTGGACTCGGAAGTCATGCGCAAGGGGACTAACATACCCGACGAGGGCGATTACGTTGTCGATGTTGTCTGGCAGGGTAAAACCGAAAAATTTTATTATCAGGATGGTCCTTACCTGAATGCCGAAGACGCGCACGGCTTCGTCGCACTGGCGCGCTATGCCAACGGTGATATCGCGCTGGCGAAATATACTTACGGCAAAGGCACGGTGCTCCTGAGCGGACCGCATCCGGAAGCGGATGAAAGCTGGATGGCGCCGGAGAAAAACAATCCGGCCTACACCTCAGCCGGCAGCAAGATGGCCAGGCTGTTTAATGATTTAAAGCCCGGGAGGTAAGCGGCTATGTGGAAAAATCCCCGCTAGCGACAAAGTTTCTGCAAGGCGGCCATTATCTCAAGAAAAAAATGTGTCCGCTTATCCGCAGAGTAGTTAAGAATAAGCGCGCTTGAGTAACCGTCAATCAGGGCGTGAAGATTACGCGCCACCTCGTCTTTATCTGCTTCGCTGAGGTGGCCAAATGCCTGGCCGGATAAGCCCTGACGGATGATCGCCGTCCACGTCTGCATGCTGGAGAGCAGCAGCTGCTCAAATTGCTTATCCCTTGCCGCTAGCGGCCATAACTCGAGGTAGATCAACCAGTTAGAGGCCGGCCCGTCTGGCAGGAGATAATCCACCAGCGCACGAAAAAAGGTGTCATGCTGTGAATCATCCCTCTTTTCGCTCTCTACAGAGAAAGCGGCAACGTCCTCATCCAGCATGAAAGCAATCGAGTCCAGCCTCAGCGCATCCCAGTTTTTGAAATAGTGGTAGATATGGCTGCGGGATATGCCCAGCGTATTGGTCAGATCGCGGGTTGAAACATTGTTGAAGCCGCGCTCCCGAAAAAGCTGCAGCGCCGCGAGAATGATATTTTTCTTAACCGTTTCTTTTTTCACGTTCTACCTTAAAAGACACCGTTTTCCTGAACGTTAATTCAGCAACCTGTCACCGGACCTGCCTTTCTGCGTTACGCCTCAGCGTGTTTCTCATTAACCAGCCAGCGTACCTTAGCAGAAAATTTTCCCCCTGTCGGGGGCGGGATTTCAGCAGGCCAGCCAGGGTTTGAGCGCAGTGCGAGCGCGCGGCTGCGGCGCAAACATGCGCTGTGCAGTCAGGGCGGTGCAGGATTTTATTCCGTCGCCATCCGGCAAAAATCGTGACCAGCCTCACACTTTCTCGTTTCTGACTATACTCAAACCTCCTTTTTATCCCGTCATTGACCAGGTCTTGAATCACCCATGGACGATAGCAAGCAAAATCCTTCGCAGTCTCAATCCGATGATAGCGGCAGCCTGACATTTACTGTTCAGCAGCGCCTGTTTTTTGTGGTGTTAGTCGCCACGATGGGCGCGCTGGCGTTTGGCTACGACACCGGCATTATTTCCGGCGCGCTGCCCTACATGACGCTGCCCGCCGCGCAGGGCGGTCTCGATCTCACGCCATTTACCGAAGGGCTGGTGACCTCTGCGCTCACCTTTGGCTCCGCGCTCGGCGCGTTCATCAGCGGTTATGTCTCGGACCGCTTTGGTCGCCGTATCACGTTACGCAGCCTTGCCCTGTTGTTCATTGCCGGGGCGTTAGGCACCACGGTTGCGCCGAATCTGGAAATCATGGTGGTGATGCGCTTTATTCTGGGTTTCGCGGTGGGCGGCGGATCGTCAACGGTTCCGGTCTTTATCGCTGAAATTGCCGGTCCAAAGCGCCGGGCACCGCTGGTCAGCCGCAACGAACTGATGATTGTGTCAGGGCAACTGCTGGCTTATGTCGTCAGCGCCGCCATGAGTTTGTTACTGCACGATCCGGGCATGTGGCGCTATATGCTGTCGCTGGCGATGATCCCCGGCATTCTGCTGTTTATTGGCACCTTTTTTGTCCCGGCTTCACCGCACTGGATGGTGGCGGAAGGACGCTTTAATGAGGCGCTGCGTATCCTGCGCAAACTGCGGGAAAATCCGCGCGAGATTAAAAAAGAGATGGCAGAGATGCGGCAGAATGCCCGCGAAGCCCGTCAGGGGCCACCTGCGCGCGAATTGTTAAAAGAGAAATGGATTGTGCGTCTGCTGCTGCTGGGCTGCGGCATGGGCATCGTCGCGCAGTTTACCGGCGTCAACGCCTTCATGTATTACACGCCAGTCATTCTGAAAAGTACCGGGCTGGGCACCAGTGCTTCGATTGCGGCCACTATCGGCAACGGGGTGGTATCGGTACTGGCCACCTTTGCCGGTATTAAAGCCATCAGTCATTTCGGCCGGCGCCCGATGCTGATGACCGGGCTGTCGGTGGTGATTGCGATGCAGCTGGCGCTGGGCGCGGTGCTGGTTCTCATGCCACAAAGCCTGACGCAAAGCCTGCTGGCGCTGGCGTGTATTCTGGTGTTTCTGTTCTTTATGCAGATGTGCATTTCCCCGGTTTACTGGCTGCTGATGTCGGAGTTGTTTCCGATGAAAGTTCGCGGGGTATTAACCGGTTCAGCGGTAGCATTTCAGTGGATATGCAACGCCGTGGTGGCGCTGGCGTTTCCGCCTTTGTTGTCGCTGGTGGGTAATAAGGCGTTCTTTATCTTTGCCGCAATCAATGTGGCTTCTCTGGTGTTTATTGCCGTGATGTTACCGGAAACCCGGGGGAAATCACTGGAAGAAATTGAATCCCACATGCGCGAGCATTTTGGTGAACCTGCGGATCAAGCCGCGTCATCAGGCTGAATCGTCGTCATGCTGCGGCAGGTTGCGTCAGCGCCTGCCGACAAAAACCTTTGTCGCGACACCCGCCGCGGCATTTTTTCATGCTCGCTAAAATAAATCCTGTTACAGGCTTCATTTCAGAACTTGCCTGCACCGGTTCGCTCAATAGGGTCTACAGTGTGACGTGAGGTTCTCATCAACGTGAAATGGAGGAAGTAAATTTGTCTATTCAACACGACGGGAAAGGGCACGTCATTATTGGCGAAGCGGCACTAAGCCTGGCTTTGGGCAAAAAGAAGATCAGCGTTAATACGCTTATCGACGAGCTCAGACACATGAAACGCGCTGGCGGCAGCGACACACGTTTGTCCGCGATTTCAGAGGCGATCGGCTGGCTCAGAAGCTTTGATGAGCCTGAGCAGGCCGCGATCCATGTGCCGTACCTGCAGACGCTTGCAGGCCTGAACGACGAGAAGAACTGACGCCATAAGACGTAGTCCGGCTCTGGCCGGAAGACGACAACGTAGATGACCTCATCGGACGCGCGTTAGCGTGTACCGGCCGGAGAAAACTGTCAGGGATGACGTCTTCACCACCATCAAACCTCGTATAAACGATTTTCGGCAACGCGGCATGTGACAATGGATGCGGGCTTTAGCGACGGATGTGCAACGCGCAGAAGGTGAGCGGATGAATCAAACGATCAGCGACCAAACAGCATCGCCAGCAGGGACCGTGCCTGTTCCGCTTCGACGTCATCGTCCGTGTCATTGATGTGCCCGATAAGCTTGAGGCAGATCGCGGTGCGCGTCAGCCGACGTTCCTGACGCAAAATTTCAACGGTGATGCGTCCCAGTAGCGCAATCTGGCGGGGATCGGTGACCTGACTGAAGTAACCGGCTAGTCCGGTATTGTGACAAGGCGGCAGCCCGTTGTTTCTCATTTGTCCACCTGCAGCTCACGATCATCTTGTAGGGCGCAAAGTAACCGATACGATATCGTCTGTACAGCAACAATCCTCTCCCCGTGTCAGGAAATCAGCGGGTTGTTCAGACCTATACCGTTTTTCCTGCCGCTGAACCCATCCATCATGCCGGTTATTTCAGCACGTAAACCCCTGAGATTAAGGTGTTAGCATTTTTTGCACAAGAACGTAGCTAATAAAGAAACAGTATTGCTGTACAAGTTTTATTTCTTTGTATAAGTTTACGCACAGAGAAAAGCGGCGGTATTTTAACCATTCGAGGGGATCATCATGCGTCAGAATGTTGCAAAATTTCCAGATAGCGCCAGTGAGATTGCCCGCTATTTCAGCAGAGCGACAGCACCTACTCAGCAGGAAACGCTGGGGCAGATTGTCGTTGAGATCCTGCGCGCAGGAAAAAACCTCAACCGTAAGGCGATCTGCACCAAACTGCTGAGACGCCTTGAGGTCGCGGCGAATTATGAAGAAGAGCGTCATTACCAGACGCTGATTGGCATGCTGTTTGAACGCTGATACGAAAAGGGATAATCGGTGGTACCTGCAGCATGCGCTTTATGACCCGGGAAGGGTCAGCCACTTGTCCGAAAGGGCACAGTCCCGCAGGGGGTGGGCATGCAGAGAAGTCAAATTGAACGTTTAACCGAAATCGTTCTGGGCGAGGCGGTGGTCAGGCTGCTCGATAATAATGAACGAATCAATGTGGCGACCGTTTCAGCCCGGCTCCGGTCAATGGCCGCAGAGGAATTTAATCCCGACCGTCTGGAAGCGATCAGGATCGCCATCAGGGAACTGCAGATGCAGTCAGCAGCCCGGGAAATTCGTGAAAAGCCGATGGCTGCTCTGGGCGGGATGTCACAACCCAGGGCTGGTAAAAAGCATTAATGACAGGGACGATACGATCTCGTGATTAACCGGAGTGTGGCAGGACGCCCGGCATAACACGGCCATCTCAGGATGGCCGATTTTTTTGGCGACCACCGGGCTGTCAGCAGCGCCCGGTTTACGGATAACGACACATGCAAACCAATGAACACTCATTCAGCGCTGAAGCGGCCCTTATTCACCATTTTCGCAGCGGCGGTGAGCGCTATGCGGCCGAAGCCGCGGCACTGGATGCCGTGATTCGCGATATCGTCATCCATGGCCAAAAAGTGACGAGCAAAACCATCATCCTGTATCTCATCGCAGAGCTTGAGATGACTACCGATCTTGTCAAACTGGATGTACTGCGCAACGTGCTTGAAATCGTGGTCGGCAGAACGCCGGATGATGAAGGGTTCTGAAAAGCTTAGTAAGCCGGAGCAGTGCATTAAGCTTAGTGCATCTGCTTCACAAGCATACTGATGGCATTTAAACAGGCTTGCCGCTGTTTATCTTCGCTGGCCGTTTCGCCAAGATGATGCAGGGCATGGGTGATATCCTGAAGTGTCAGGTGCTGGTCCGGCTTAAGAAGGCGCGCCACAACCGTTCCAATAACGGCGTAGATATCTTCGGCGGTAGTGTCATCGCTCAAATGACCTCCATCCGTTGGTGGATAAGCATACAGTATAGCAGAAACCACAGCGTCAGGCGCGGCAGATTGTCAGGCAGCGATCAGTGCAGCTTGCCGGAAAAAGAAAAATGCCCGGCAGTGAACGCCTCTTTCTTCACCGCGCTCATCTCCATTTCCCGTCTGACGTCCTCAATGACACGCAGCACAGCACGAATGCGGTCACTGTCTGTTTCGCGGTCAAGCATCGCCTGCAGCCTGTCGTTGAGGGCCGCCCAGCTTATGGCGACGTTATCATCGAGTAACGCCGTTACGGCTTCTCCGATGATGATATCCGCCATTTTATCGTCAAAATTGTTTTTCATCAGTCTGTCCGGCTGCGGTTAGGGCAATGAGCTTACCACAGGAATCTCACCCGGACACATTGAGCACATCAAACTCCGCTAAAAGATGCCGGACGCGGGTTATCGGCGCAATGATCAGCATATTGATTTGCCGGCGTTGCAAAGAGGATGACATTTGCGTTTGCGCCGGCCATCACGGCGCTACTTTCTGACGGGTTCCGCGGCTTCAGCGCGCCCGCTGACCTCTGAAGCCGCCTGATCCAGACGATAAAGTAAGGTGTCGCCGCGTTCGCAGTAACGCGCCGGCCAGATCATCGCCCCGTTACCGTCCTCCACGTACTTCACACCCAGTGCCTCCACCACAGCCCATGGCTGCGCCAGCGCACTGCGGTACCGAAGTAACTCGCGCGCCATGGAGACCGCCTCCGGTTCGTTCTCCTCCGGATGGCTGGATATAAACTGCAGTCGGGCATCGCTCAGCATTGTCTTCTCCTGTGAGCCTGACGTTTTATCTCTTCAGAGGTTCTGCGTCGTCAGGCTTAACCGCTTTCAGATCGCCTCGCGGCTCTCAGGCCATGCCACGGCACCGCCCTCAGGCGTAAACAGGCTGCCCTGGAAATCGATGATCCCGGCCGCCTCCAGCCACATCCACTCTTCGGGACGCTCGATACCGGCTGCAATGACGTTGATTTCCAGCGCCGAACAACAGCGGATGACCGCCTGCATCACCGCCTGCTTCGGGCCGCTACGATGAATATCACGTACAATATTTGCGCCGATACGTACCCGGTCAGGCTGGACGTGCGCCAGTAAAGAGAGACCGGCCGAGCCGTCGCCGAAGTTATCAATGGAAAGGCTGATGCCAGCCTCTTTCAGCTGTCTGACCGCCGTGGAAAAGTCTTCAAGCCGGGAGATGACTTCCGTCTCGCTCACGCCAAGAATGATTTGCTGCGTCACCAGCTCCGCCTGCGCGATGGCGGTGACCAGCTGACTTACCGCATCGGGAAGATAAACCAGCGTCATCGGCAGGATACTGATATACAGCGTCATGCCATCGGGACAGGCCTGGCCGGCTTTATGCAGTGCGTCTGTCACCACGTTGAGGTCATGAGTGTAACGCTCATGTTCCCCGAGTCCGGCGGGTTGCGCGTGCGGAATTGCCTCAATGGCCGTCACTTCACGGCCAAGGGGATCAACCACAGGGCGGAAAGTGACGCCACTTGCTGGCGCGGGAGATTGTCCTTCCGCGGGGATGAACTCCCAGTAATCCGCTGGTGGCACTTCAAAGTAGTTCTCTTTTTCACGCGCTTCGACAAAGGTTCTGAGGAACTGTAGCCCGCGATCGTCATAGGTCAGCTGATATTTCGACGTGCCGCGATCAAGCACCGCCTGCAGCACACTGCCGCTGTGGTGATTACGCAAATCGAACAGCTCCATGCCGGCATTACCGAAACGCCGCGAAGGGGAGTAGTCGCGCATCAGCTCGACCACATTGTGATGACGCCGGTCGGCACAGATGCGGGCGTAGATTGCCAGAACGCCTTGCTCCGGCCCTTCCAGGATTTGAAAAAAGTGCGTGCCGTTAAACAGCAGGATGCCGGTAACATGATGCTCAGCATTGAGCAGACTCGCTTTTGCCACCATCTCCGGCAGGATATTGACGGGAACATCTTCAGAGATGTGGCTGCGGTAAATTATTGTTGTAAGCATTATACGCTCCAGATTGTCGCGATTGTCCTCTGACACCTTAGCAGCATGGGTTAAATTGTGAAACGTCCGGGCTGAGTGCTGACTGAGCCCGGTAAAAGGGTGAAGGCAGGAGGGAAAGGTCAGTAAAGGCGCAGACAGCGTTGCGTGCGAGACAGCCTGGCGGCCGCGCTGAAAAGACAAGCGGCGCTTTAAAGCGCCGCTTTGGATGAGCCTGCCAGTGAGCGATAGTGGCCCGTCAGCAGGTCTTTAGTTGTTATACCGCTGCTACTCGCGGGTTTTACCCTCTTCGATAAACTCTTCGTCGATCTCTTCGACATTTTCCCGGTTGTCGCGGCCGGAGAGCAGATTCCAGCAGGCGATGAACAGGGCAGCGATCAAGGGACCAATCACGAAGCCGTTGATGCCGTACACTTCCATGCCGCCCAGCGTGGCAATCAGGATCAGGTAATCCGGCATTTTGGTATCTTTGCCAACCAGCAGCGGACGCAGGATGTTGTCCACCAGCCCGACCACGATAACGAAGAAGCCCACCAGGAACAGGCCTTTCCACAGCGCACCGGTGGCGAAGAAGAAGATGGCCGCTGGCACCCAGACGATGGCCGAGCCGACTGCCGGAATCAGCGACAGGAACGCCATCAGCGCGCCCCACAGCAGGCTGCCGTCGATGTCGGTGATCCAGAAGGCGAAGCCACCAAGCACCCCCTGAACCACGGCCACCACCACCGTGCCCTTGACCGTCGCGCGCGATACGGCGGCGAATTTCATCAGCAGATGGTGCTTAACATAGGTGGAGAGCGGCAGCGCTTCGAGAATCAGCCCGACCAGCCAGGCGCCGTCTTTCAACAGGAAAAACAGCAGATAAAGCATCACGCCAAAGCCCACGGTGAAGGTGAAAGTCCCTTTACCGATCAGGAACACGCTGCCCGCCATGTATTGTCCGCCCTTCAGCGCAAAGCCGGAGAGTTTTTGCTGAATCTGTGCGGCATTGTTCAGATCGTGATCCGCCAGCCAGGTTTGTGCCCACTCCGGCAGATGCTGCAGCAGCGAGGCAAACACCGTCGGGAACTGCGCGGAATTGGTTTGCAGCTTGGTGTACACCGTATTGATCTCGACCACCAGCGACGAAGTGATGATCGCCAGCGGCGTGAACACGATCAGGCAGATAATCAGTAAGGTCACAAAAGAGGCCAGCCCGTTGCGGTCGCCCATTTTGCGCCGCAGCAGTGACTTCAGCGGCGCAAAGATCACCGCCAGAATCGCCGCCCACAAAATGGCGGAGAAATAGGGCGCCAGCACATCAAAAAAGGCGATCGTGACAATCGCCAGAATTACTATAAAGAAACCGATATTTAACCCTTTAACACGCATGCAAAAGCCTCGCAGATAAACGTAGCGAATGAACTATAGAACGGCTTTTGCGGAATGTAATGTTTTTAGCGCGCAAGGCAAGGCATGCAGGATGAAAAGCTGTCCCGAACTGTCCGCGCGATGTCCGCTCACAGGCTGGCGCGCCAGGGCGGCGGCGGCGATGATAGCCCTGAACCCTGACAGGAGAGTGCCATGCTGGAATTACGTCCTAACTGTGAATGCTGCGATAAAGATCTGCCGCCGGCCTCGCCTGATGCGCGCATCTGCTCGTTTGAGTGCACGTTTTGCGTTGACTGTGCGGAAGGCGTGCTGGCGCAGCACTGCCCGAACTGTGCGGGTGAGCTGGTACGGCGGCCGATACGTCCGGCGCAGGCGCTGCTGCGCCATCCGGCTGCAACTCAGCGATATCCTGTTTCTGCGCCACCCCGCTAAATTCGCCAGCGCAATTGGATTAATAGCCGGCGCATAATTATTGTGCGCCCGCTTGCTGGTTATTTAACCTTACGCTTCAGCGCAGTGAAAAATTAGCGTTATATTAATCACGCACATCGATTAATTGCCAGGGCAGCAATAGGGCTCGCATTATCAATGAAATGTGTCGGCCAGCTAGTTTGCCGGTCGGCTTAAATGGCGGCATAACTAAAAAATGGTATGGCTTAATTTTTATCTCTTAAATTCAATGCATTGTGATTTTGTGTCGATATCTTATACGGGCTGACTATATTTTCTGACGACAGCTGGTCAGAGCACGGACCTTATTTCCTTTCACGTTATGTACCTTTGGTGGTTATTTTCGCTGCCGTGAACATTTTTACGGTTTTTTCTGAAAATAGAAGTTTTCTGAAAGTATTTTGCCCTAATGAATGTTATTCTTTCCGGGCAATGCTAGTGATGTGGCGTTGTGTGCTTCAGTTTTACCCTCTTTTTAGCAGGGTTTCCCCGCTTTATGCTTTTTATGGAAATAGCATTGTCCGCCCGATCCCCGCGATCGGGTTTTCTTTATTCCCGTTGAATTAACTGCTTATTTCCCTGCCAGCCTTATCGTGCCACGCCACCATAAAGTCTCCACAATCGTTAAGAAAGCGCTAACCTGGCGTAATGTATTGTAAGTATCCGATTTTTAAGACTTTTGGAAATGCTGTTTTAGCTTTGTTTAGGCAATAGTAAGCCTCAACGGCGCGCAGACTGCCGTTATCCCTGGAGGTAACACCATGAAAAAAACAACACTTACGATTATTGCGTCATTTATTGCATGCAGCACACTGTTTTCCAGCGTCTCCTGGGCCGACGGTCCCGGTGACCATCGCTGGGACCCGCACGGCGGCGACCGCCATCAGGATCGCGGCCCGGGTCCCGATCATCATGATCGTCGTGACTTTGGCCACGATCGCGGACCGGGCCCGGATCGTCACGACCACTATGCTGACCACCGTATGCCGGAGGGACATCGCGGCGGCGATCGCTTTGCCTGGCGCGGTCATGATTTTCGCCGTGGTTATCCGGCACCGCCGGAGTTTCGCGGTCCACACTATCGCGTCGACGACTGGCGGGCTCGCGGTCTATATGAGCCGCCGCGCGGCGAGCACTGGGCCTTTATCGACGGAAATTATGTGTTAGTGGCGGCCGCGACCGGCATTATCACCGCCATTTTGCTGAATAACGCATTTAACTAATCCTGCCGCACGGATGGCGACGGCCATCCGTGTTTCTCTCCGCTTTCACCGCTCACCAGGTTATTCTCTGGACAACCCGTTTTTCCTTTCAACGCGTTAAGGAGTCATGATGACCATGGTAAAAATGGTGGCGGTGGATATGGACGGCACCTTTCTCGACGATAAAAAACAGTACAACCGGGCACGTTTTCAGGCCTGCTATCAGGAGATGACGCGGCGCGGCATCAAATTTGTGGTCGCCAGCGGTAATCAGTATTACCAGCTCAAATCCTTCTTTCCCGACATCGCCAGTGAGATCGCCTTTGTCGCCGAAAATGGCGCGTGGATCCTCGATAGGGATGAGGAGCTGTTCTGCGGCGCGTTCTCGCGTGAGGACGTTAATGCCGTGCTCGATACCCTGCAGCGCGGTAACTATCCCAACCTGAAATACATCCTCTGCGGCCGTAACAGCGCTTATCACTTCAACACCATGGATGAGCAGTGGCTGGTCAAAATGCGTCACTACTGCCATCGCCTCAAGGCGATCGATAGCCTCGCGGACGTGGGCGATGACCGGCTGTTCAAGTTTGCGCTGAATCTGTCCGATGATTATGTCGATATTCTGATGGCTGACATTGAGCGTCTGCATCAGGGCGCAGCAGCGGCGACTTCCAGCGGGCACGGCTCGGTGGATTTGATTGTGCCCGGCTTGCACAAAGCCAACGGTCTGCGCCTGCTGCAGCAGCGCTGGGACATCAGCAGCGATGAGGTGCTGGCGTTTGGCGACGGCGGCAATGATCTGGAGATGCTGGTGCAGTCGCGCTTCAGCTTTGCCATGCAGAATGCGCCGCAGCGGGTCAAAGACGCTGCGCGCTACGGCGCACCGTCCAATAACCAGGAAGGCGTGCTGCAGGTGATTGAGCAGATGCTGGCGGGGGAAGGGCCGTTTGCTGGCTGAATAAGCAACGGGCAGCCTGCGCTGCCCGAAAGGCTCAGACGACGCGCCACGCGGCGGTAATCATCTCCGTGAGCGTGGCGGGATCATAATTGACCCAGCCGTTTTTGCTGTTGGCGCGCGCCACAATCCAGTCGACCTCTTCCGCAGCCAGCGTCGGTCCTTCCAGCCAGAACGGCACGATAGCCTGCTGCTGCAGCCAGGCTTTCAGCGCCAGCGCCGGCGGTGCCGTTTCATCGGGCAGCAGGCGTTCAGCCAGCGCCGCCATCAGCCGCTGCTGTTCGGGGTGCGCGCTCTCCGCCAGTACATCAAGGAACGGGAACAGCAGACGACCGCAGACTTCGCCGTGATGGAACGGTTTAATCGCCCCCAGCTCGCCGGCAATACCGTGGATCACCCCCAAACCGGCGCTGCTCAGGCTGACGCCGCCGAGCCATGATGCCATCATCATGGCTTCACGTGCCGCATCGCCGCGGCTGTCGTCCTGATTGAGGTACGGCCACGCCTGCATGAACAGTTGCAGCCCGTTGAGCGCGTTCTGCTGACTGAACAGGTTGCCCTTGCGTGACAGATAAGCCTCGAACAGGTGGGTAAAGGCATCAATGGCGCAGGTAGCCAGTACACGATCCGGCGCCCCTTTGAGCAGATCGGGATCGAGAATTGCCACCTGCGGCACAAACACCGGATGGCGCAGCGAGGCCTTCACCTTAATGTGCTGCTGATCGGTCACCACCGCATTCTGCGTGACCTCGCTGCCGGTGCCGGCGGTGGTGGGAATGGCGATCAGCGGCAGCGTGACCGCCTGTACCGGCGTATCGCCCACTTTCTCGAGGTAGCGCGCGATATTCAGCGGATGCTGCATCATGGCGCCAAAGGCTTTGGCCGCATCCAGCACGCTGCCGCCGCCGATGGCGACAACGCGATCGACGTGGCCACGCCAGCGCGTCACCCAGCCATCGATCTCGTCTGGCGAGGCTTCATGGCTGACAATTTCATAGCCCAGAATGTGATCGTTCAGCGTCGCGCCCAGGCGTGCCCACGCCGGACTGTTGAGAAATGAGCGGCCGCAGAACAGCAGCGTGGGCTGCGGATTCGCCGCCAGCAGCGGGACCAGGCGGTCGATGCTGCCACGGCCAAACAGGGTTTGTTGATTACTGTACAGCTCAATCAGATTCTCACTCACCTGCAGATCCTTATCGGTTGGCATAAAACAGCTAGTGTAACCAAAAGCCACGCCGCTGCCGGGGCAAACATTCTGATAACCCTCCGACAAAAAGTTGATCACCTTCGCAAAACAGAAATTCACCCGCTGCACCAGGTGCTTTCCCGTCAATGTTACCCTTAACATGATACCGGTAACAGGATGTCGCATTCTGAAACATCTGGCACTGATAACCCCTTTGTCCCATTACAACAAACCGCTGCCGGTAATACGCCGAGCGCAAAAGTGGAGAAAAATTATGCCATTACTCTATGTGGCAATTGGCGTGGCGTTACTGCTGCTGCTGATGATTCGCTTCAAACTTAACGGCTTCATCGCGCTGATTCTGGTGGCACTGGCGGTAGGCATGATGCAGGGCATGCCGGTCAATAAAGTGATTGGATCGATCAAAACCGGCGTCGGCGGTACCCTGGGCAGCCTGGCGCTGATCATGGGCTTTGGCGCGATGCTGGGGAAACTGCTGGCCGACTGCGGCGGTGCGCAGCGTATCGCCACCACGCTGATCGAAAAATTCGGCCAAAAGCACATTCAGTGGGCGCTGGTGCTGACCGGCTTCACTGTGGGCTTCGCGCTGTTTTATGAAGTCGGGTTCGTGCTGATGCTGCCGCTGGTGTTCAGCATTGCCGCGTCGGCGCGCGTGCCGCTGCTGTATGTCGGCGTGCCGATGGCGGCCGCCTTATCCGTCACGCACGGCTTTCTGCCACCGCATCCGGGCCCGACCGCGATCGCCACGTTATTTAATGCCGACATGGGGAAAACCCTGCTGTACGGTACGCTGCTGGGTATTCCGACGGTGATTCTGGCCGGGCCGGTGTATGCGCGTTTTCTGAAAGGCATTGATAAGCCGATTCCGGAAGGGCTGTGGAACCCGAAAACTTTCAGCGAAGCGGAGATGCCGGGCTTTGGCGTTAGCGTGTGGACGGCGCTGGTGCCAGTGATCCTGATGGCGCTGCGTGCCGTGGCAGAAATGCTGCTGCCGAAAGGCCATGTGCTGCTGCCGTACGCGGAATTTTTTGGCGATCCGATCATGGCAACGCTGATTGCAGTGCTGATTGCCATCTTTACCTTTGGCCTTAACCGTGGCCGCAGCATGGATGAGGTGATGGGCACCATCACTGACTCGATCAAAATCATCGCCATGATGCTGTTGATCATCGGCGGCGGTGGCGCCTTCAAACAGGTGCTGGTGGACAGTGGCGTGGACAAATACATCGCCGGCATGATGCATGAAACCAACGTCTCGCCAATCTTTATGGCGTGGTCAATTGCGGCAGTGCTGCGTATTGCGCTGGGATCTGCCACCGTCGCGGCGATTACCGCCGGCGGCATTGTGGCACCGCTGATTGCCACCAGCGGCGCCAGCCCGGAGCTGATGGTCATTGCCGTCGGTTCCGGCAGTGTCATCTTCTCGCACGTTAACGATCCGGGCTTCTGGCTGTTTAAGGAGTACTTCAACCTGACCATCGGTGAAACTATTCGCTCGTGGTCGGCGCTGGAAACCATCATCTCGGTGTGCGGTCTGCTGGGCTGTTTGCTGCTGTCCGCTGCGCTGTAACCGGCTGAGGCACCGCGCCTCAGCCCCGGCGGCTTACTGCGCTAAGGCGCGGAAGGCCGCCAGTTCCTCCTCCGGCATGCCAGCCTGGCGTGCCGCTGCGCAAATCTGCTGCCAGCTATTGCTGTCCAGCGGAATGCCCTCGCGTTCACGTGCTGCCCGATTGCGCGTTTCCCATTCGCCCGGCACCAGAATCTCCGCCTCACCACTTTGCGGTGAACGCCTGACCCACGCGAGAAACTCTTCAGCTTCCTGCTGCATCGCCGGTGCGTCAAACGCGTCAGGGTTCAGGATAATGGTGGTCATGCCGTTGAAGATGGCGTCAGTGCCGGAAAGCAGCGTGGCGTCATGCGTAGTGCGACCGCCGGACAGCGCGCCGCCAAGGATTTCGCACATCGTCGCCAGCGCATAGCCTTTGTGCAGGCCGAAGGCGGTCAGCGCGCCATACGGCGACTGATGCATCACGCCCGGATCGGTGGTCGGCTGGCCCTGCGCATCAAGCAAATAGCCCGGTGTGACCGGCTGACCTTTGTTATACGCCACCCGCGTTTTACCAAAGGCGATGCTGCTGGTGGCAAAGTCCAGCAGCAGCGGTTCGCCGTCGCGACGCGGAAACACCGCGCAGAACGGATTGGTGCCGAAGCGGCGATCGCTGCCGTTAAACGGCGCCACCATCGGATCGCCCATCACATTAACGAAGTGAAAGGAGACAAAGCCCGCTGCGGCACACTGCTCCGCCCAGTGACCGATACGGCCAATGTGATGCGAATGATGCAGGCCGACCGCCGCGAGGCCAAACCTGTTCGCCCGCTCAATGCCGTGCTGCATGGCCTCGTACGCGGCCACCTGACCAAAGCCCTTCTGGCCATTAAGGGTGAGGACCGCGCCAGCGTCTTTTTCGATGCTGACGTGCTGATTGAGCTGGAGAAAGCCCTGCGTCAGCGAGGCCATATAGCTCGGTATCATACCGACGCCGTGGGAGTCATGGCCCGCGAGGTTAGCAGCAACAAGATGGTCAGCCACCAGGCGCGCTTCCTCGGCGCTGCTACCGGCATGCAACCAGATAGCCTGAACAAACTGATGTAAGCGGGAAGGGGAAACACGATGCAGTTCAGTCACGCGGTTAATCTCCTTATAGGGGGGAAGAGCATCCTGCGCTGAAATGGATAATAACCGCAAGTAAGGGCTGATAAAGGGCCACAACACGTGGCCCAACAAACTCAGTGCGGCTGTTCGAAGCCGGCTTTAACCATCTGTTCACGCAGTGCGCGTGCAATTTCACGGTTCCCACCCGTGATTGGATAAATAACGTTGTTGACGACATCGTCAAGATAATGCTCATCAAACTCTTGCAGGGTGAGCTGCGTACCGCCTTCGTCATTAATCGCAATGCTGCCACGAATGTGACTGCCATGATCCTTTGCCTTGAGGCTGTAACGACCCATGCTGGTATTAATCGTGCTCATATCATCTCCTTGTTACGTAGACATAGCGAACAATTGAGGCCTGCTACAGGCGCTGTAATTTTAGGCAATCAGCGCGCTACGCGTGCGGCGGGATAGCAACGTAAGCGATAAGCTGCGACCGGGCTCGCAGAAAAAAAGAGCAGGTAACAGTCTCTGAGGCAAGTGACTGGGATCGCGCTCGCAGCGCCGAGCGAAGCCGGAATAATCATCTATACTGAATGCACGATGCGTTATTTTTCATCCTGAAGGAGCGAACAATGAAAATAATACTGTGGATTATTGCCATCATCTTTATTGTCGGGTTACTGACGATTACTGGCGTGTTTAAACTGATTTTCTGACGCGTTCAGGCACCCGCCGGGTGCCTGAAAACATTATTCAACGTGACGGGCGGCAGAAGCAGAGTGCAGGGATGACAGCGGGATCACATCGCGCAGGCTGATCGGCTTGCCGCACGCGGCGCAACAGGCGCCGTGATGATCGGGATCGTCGACCTTTTCCTTGCCGGGTACTGTATAAAAAAATTTGGCGCAACCGCAGCGGCTGCAACGAATTGTCATCTCAGTTCCTCCTCTCTCCGTCCTGGAGTGATGAGATTTATCTCAATCATCGGGTGAGTTCAATTGATAAATTTTATTAATTTATTCATGAAATCAATTTCTATGGATAAGTTGCTGAATATTAAGTAATCACCCTAAGTAATCATCAACTGAGCAGTGCATTTTCTGCACCTTTTACCCTCTGCGTTTTGTTTATTTGCCGTTTCGACTCCGTTCGCGCAGTGAGGTAAAATTAACCAGCTGATTGCCAGCAGAGCCGGGTGCGACTGGCGCCACTGTGGCGCGCGCGCTGTACACGCTCGTGGCATCAGCCATTAACCCACGGCAGCACGGTGCGGCGCGATGTGGCGCTACGCGGTGCCTGCCGGATACAGGATGATTTAACAGGAAGCATTGTTGTGAACTGGCGTATTTCTGCAGCCTTTTGCGGCTGTATTTTGACTTCATCGGTCTCTTTTTCGACACCAGCGGCAACCACAGGCGAAGCGATTAAATCGGGCTGGAATACCTTCTCCGATAACGTGGCGCAAACCTGGACACAACCGCAAAATTACGATCTTTACGTCCCGGCTATCACCTGGCACAACCGCTTTACTTACGATGATGAACACATCAAAAAGTACAACGAGCGGCCGTGGGGCGCGGGCGGTGGCGTTTCGCGCTGGGATGAAAAGGGCAACTGGCACGGCCTGTATGCCATGGCGTTCAAAGACTCGTTTAACAAGTGGGAGCCCATCGCCGGCTACGGCTGGGAAGCGACCTGGCGACCGCTGAACGATCAGAATTTCCATTTGGGCGCCGGTTACACCGCGGGTGTGACGGCCAGGGATAACTGGCGATATATCCCGGTTCCGCTGGTATTGCCGCTGGCTTCGATAGGGTATGGCCCGGCAACCTTCCAAATGACTTACATTCCAGGCACTTATAACAACGGCAACGTCTATTTTGCCTGGTTAAGATTTCAGTTTTAATCGCTGAAGATGCGCAGAAAGTGTGAAGGGCATGGAAAAAATCAATATTTATCACTTTTTCATCAATTCGCGCTGGACAAATGTCACTGCAATTGCTGTACTAGATGCCGACACAGTTTAGTGTCCATTTTTCATGTAAAGGTAATATAGATGTCCAAGATCAAAGGTAACGTTAAGTGGTTTAATGAGTCCAAAGGATTCGGTTTCATTACTCCAGAAGATGGCAGCAAAGATGTATTCGTACACTTCTCTGCTATCCAGAGCAACGGCTTCAAAACTCTGGCTGAAGGTCAGCGTGTAGAGTTTGAAATCACCGACGGCGCTAAAGGCCCATCTGCTGCTAACGTTACCGCTCTGTAAGTTAACAGTCAGAATTTTAAAAACCCGCCTGATGGCGGGTTTTTTTTGTGCTTTTTTCAGCCCTGCCACCAGCTAATGGCCCAGGCGATAATCACCAGCGTACTGAGCGACAGCGCCAGCCATTCATTTAAACAGTGCGGTACCAGATTCTTCATGTGCCATGCCTCGCAACTTCATTTATGCCAGCATGGCAAAGCAAGATTAAGCCAGCCTTAAGCCAGCGTGACAGCGGTATGACAAGGCACATTCTGCGGCGTCGCTCACAGATAATTCCCGTAACATACTCATAACAAAGCTTACTTGCAGATTTTTTAGCGGCAACGCTATATAACAGCAGTCAGGGAACGGAGGAGGCAGGATGAACATACGTGAAGCACAGGCCAAAGACAGCTTTGCCCTGAGTGCACTGTTAACCGAGCTGGGTTATCGCGGCACGGAAAAATTTATCAGCGAGCGGCTGGCGCAATTGTGCGCCCATCCCGACGAGACGCTGCTGGTGGCGGAACACGGTAACCAGGTGCTGGGATTTCTTTCGCTGCACTTTATTCCGCAGCTGGCATTAGCGGGCGATTTCGCGCGCATCAGCTATTTCTGTATCGCCGAGGGTGAGCGCAGTAAAGGCAGCGGCCAGCAGTTGCTGAACCACGCCGAGCAACTGGCGCGCGCCCGCGGCTGCGACCGCATGGAAGTGCATTGTCACGCCTCGCGACTGAAAGCCAACCAGTTTTATGCGCGTGAAGGCTACGTTGAGTCGCCACGCTATCACATCAAAGATCTGGGCTGATATTAAGCTCGCGTCCGCAGGCAATCACTAACGCATCGGCGATGCTGTCGAGCTGATCGGCCGGCAGCCGCGCAATGCTGACGCGAATGAACTGTCCGCTGTTGATGCTGCAGCGTTCGCCTGGCAGCACGGTGATGCCCCGGGCGGCGAGGGTGATCATGGCATACTGCTCTGACGCCACCGGCAGCATCACGCTCAGGCCGTCGCGATCTTCCTGTACCAGCCCGCGCCGCGCCAGTGCGGCCAGCAACTGCTGACGGCGCGCGGCATACGTGGCTTTAGCCTGCTGTATGCGCTGCTGGGTGGGCGCATCGCTCAGCATCCAGGCCACCGCATCCTGCAAAATACGGCTGGTCCAGCTGACCCCGAAGTTACGCCACGACTGCAGCCGTTTCACCAGTTCTGCCGTGCCGGATACTACCGCCAGCCGCAAATCCGGGCCGTAGGCTTTAGAAAAGGAGTGCACGTGCAGCGTGCGCTGCGGATAGTGGCGGCCGAGACTCCATACCGGCCAGCGCGACAAATCGCCGATGCCGTCATCCTCGACAATCAGGGTGGCACTCTGCGCCAGCACCTGCGCCAGCGCTTCGCTGCGCTGCTGGCTGACGCTGTAGCCGGTCGCTGAGTGGGTGCGTGGCTGATAAATGAACATCGCTGGCGCTTTCTGTAAGTGTGTCGCCATCACCTCAGGCAGCGGTCCCTGCTCATCACCGGGCAGCGGCAGGATCTCGGCACCGATGTTGTCGAGCATATCCAGCAGACGCGTCGCGGTCGGATCTTCAATCACTACCCGATCGCCGGGTGATAGCAGCGTCTGCACAATCAGGTTCATGGCATCGAAGCCGCCATCGGTCGCCAGCCACGCCTCCGCCGGACAGGGCCAGCGCGGCGCAATGGCCGCCTGCAGCTGTGGCGAAATCGCCTCACGCTGATAGCTATTCAGCTGTGGTGACGCCAGCCCGGCCAGCATCGCCGGGCGCAGATCCGGCAGCAGTGCCGGATCGGGCGCAGCCATCGCCAGCGCGGCTTTGACGTTTTCACCATAGTTGCCAATTTTCTCAAAGCGGACCGGTCGCGGCATCACACTGTTGCCGCACACCCAGATTCCGCTTCGCCCTTTACCCGCCAGCACTTTCTGCTTTTTCAACTGCGCCCAGGCCGCGGATACCGTGGCCGGACTCACGCCCAGCCGTTCCGCCAAATCGCGCACCGCCGGCATCTGCATGCCCACGGCAATCTGTCCGTCGCGAATCAATGTTGACGCGGCGAGGGTAATGCCTTTTACCGAGGCGTTGTTAATCTGCTGGCTGAGCCACTCTGCATCCACTATTTGCGTCATAAGAAAAAGCTTTGTTCAGTAACATAAAAATGATTGTTCAGATTAGTATTCGCGTTTTAGACTCAAATTCAAGCACAATTTGCAGAAAAAATGCACAGCGCCAGCGTGGCGGCTGAACAAACGGAGAAGCACAACGATGATCACTATCAGACTGGCGGTGCGCGACTGGGATTACTTCACGCCGCTGGCGCTGGGCGATATTCAGCCACAGGGCTTCAGGCTGGTCATTGACCGCGTAGGCACGCTGGTGGATAACCTGGCCAGCAGTGAACACTACGAAGGCGGTGAGGTGTCGTTCAGCCGCTATGCGCAGGCACGGGCGCGCGGCGACAGCTCACTGCTCGGCCTGCCGCACTTTCTGATGCGTGGCTTTCGCCAGCGCTGCATCATCACCACCACAACCAGCTCGCTCACCACGCCAGCTCAGCTGAAAGGCAAAAGAATCGGCGTTACCGGCTGGCAGGACTCCGGCAATACCTGGACGCGCACCGTGCTGCGCGAAGCGGGCGTCGATATCAACGACGCCTTCTGGTTTGCCGGACGCCTGACCGCTGATCATCCGATTGTTGACCGGCTGGCGGGATTTGGTCGCCCGGGCCGCATCGAACCGGCGCCGGACGAGCGTCCGCTGATTGAACTGTTGAAAGCCGGCGAGCTGGATGCGGTGTTCACACCGTTTATGCCTGAGGGTTTTTTCCTGAAAGATTCCGGTCTGCGCCAGCTGCAGGCGGATTTCGTCAGTGCTGAGCGCGACTACTTCAACCGCGTCGGCTATGTGCCCGGTATTCATCTGCTGGCGCTGAAGCCGGCGCTGGCAGCGGCGCATCCGTGGCTGCCGCAGGCGCTGAGCGAGGTGATTGATCGCGCGTATCAGCTGTGGATGCGCAAACGCGAGAAGTACGCGGATACCACGCCGTGGCTGCTGGATGATTTGCGACGCACCGCGCAGGAATTGCCTGCCGACTGGAATCAAAACGGATTTACCGCTAACAAAAGGATGATTGCCGACTTCGCCCGTGAGCTGTTTCAGCAGGGCTTAACCACAACGTTGCTCTCGCCGGAGGAGATTTTCCCGGTGGCGGCCAGAGGGGAGTGAAGATGAAAGTAGCCATGGGGCAATTCGCCGTTAGCCGCGAATGGCAGGAGAACACCGCCATTTGTCGCGGTCTGATGCAGGATGCGCTGGCGGCGGGCGCCGATCTGCTGGTGCTGCCGGAAGGCGTGCTGGCGCGCGATATCGCCGATCCCGATCTGGTGTTAAAGGCCGCACAGCCGCTGGATGGGCCGTTTGTCAGTCAGCTACTGGAAACCAGCAAAGGTAACGCGCTGACCACCATGATGAGCGTGCACGTGCCGACGCAGGATAACAAAGCGCACAACGTGCTGATTGCCCTGCGTAATGGCGAAATCATCGCGCAGTACGTCAAGCTGCATCTGTACGATGCCTTCGCCATGCAGGAGTCGCAGCGGGTCAATCCGGGGGATGCCGTGCCGCCACTGGTTGAGGTGGCCGGCATGAAAGTCGGGCTGATGACCTGCTACGACGTGCGTTTTCCCGAGCTGGCGCGCCGGCTGGTGCTGGACGGTGCCGACGTGCTGGTGCTGCCTTCCGCCTGGGTAAAAGGACCGTTAAAGGAGATGCACTGGGAACTGCTGACCAGTGCGCGCGCGCTGGAAAACACCTGCTACATGGTGGCGGTAGGCGAGTGCGGGCCGCGCAACATTGGTAACAGTCTGGTGATCGATCCGCTTGGCGTGGTGATTGCTAAGGCACCAGAGTGCGCTGCACTGGTGTTTGCCGAACTGGATCCGGCCCGCATCGCCTACGCCCGCAGTGTGCTGCCGGTACTGGAAAATCGCCGCTTTGCCCGTCCGGAATTGCAATCACTTTGACCTGCCTGGGGGAAACTGACTGATGAAAATGCTTTTAACCGCCATCGCGCTGGCGAGCGGCCTGACGGCGAGCGTCGCCCAGGCTGCGGACGCCATTCCGACGCAAAAAATGGATCAGGCGCTGCACGATCGACTGCCGGCGCAGATCAAGCAGGCTGGCAAAATGATCTCGGTGAACAACGGTTCCTTTCCGCCGTATGAGATCGTTAACGGGCCGCACTCAATGGATGGAGCCTCGGCCGATCTTACCGTGGCGCTCGGTCAGCTGCTGGGCGTGAAAATTGAACACGCGACGGTGAGCGGTCTGTCCGGCGTACTGGCCGGCATTAATTCCGGACGCTATCAGATGGCCATCGGGCCAATAGGTGATTATCCGGATCGCCAGCAGAAGGTGGACTTCATCGACTACGTGCAGGAGTTCGTGGTGTTTGGCGTGCAGAAGGGCAATCCGGCGCACATCAACGGTCTGGCAGATACCTGCGGCAAGCGCATTGCGGTGATGGCGGCCGGTTCGGCGGAGCAGGTGATCCGCAAACAGTCAGCCGCCTGTGAGGCTGCGGGCAAGCCTGCAGTCGTGGTGCAGTCCTTTACCGATCAGCCTTCGTCGATCCTGGCGGTGCGCTCGAAGCGTTCGGATGCCTTCTTCTCCTCGCAGGCGCCGCTGACCTATTTCATTGAGCAGGCGCAGGGGCAGCTTGAACTGTCTGGTCAGGGGCAGAAAAACGGCTTTGGCGATATCTTTCAGGGCACGGTCGTTCCCAAAGGCTCGCCGCTGGGCGAGGTGGTGCTGGATGCCTACAAAGAACTGTTTGCCAACGGCACTTACGCGGCCATCATGAAAAAATGGCAGCTGGACGGCAACATGCTGCCGCAGCCGGGACGTAACCTTGCGCAGGAGACGGCAAAATGAGTGCCGTCGGCCCCAACGCGCGCCCCACGGATCAGGCTGACGTGCCGCAGCGCGACGTCGCTTTTGCCCGTAGCGCGCCCGCATATGGACGCTGGGTTAGCTGGATCGTGGTCCTGACGCTGGCAGCGAATGGTCTGTGGCTGGTGGCGACCAATCCCAATTTTGAGTGGCACGTGGTGCTGCAGTGGTTTACCGAAGGCTCGGTGCTGAAAGGGCTGCAGGTGACGCTCGGGCTGACGGTGGTGTCGATGGTGCTGGGCACCCTGCTGGGGCTGCTGCTGGCGGTCTGGCGGCTGTCAGAGAATAAACTGCTGAGCGGCGTGTCGGCGCTCTACATCTGGTTCTTTCGCGGTACGCCGCTGCTGGTGCAGCTGATATTCTGGTACAACCTGTCGACACTGTTTCCCACGCTATCGATCACCGTGCCGTGGACGGACATCACCTTTGCCAGCTGGAATACTAACGATCTGATCACGCCGCTGACTGCCGCCATCGCCGGTCTGGCGCTCAACGAGGCTGCCTATATGGCGGAGATAATCCGTGCCGGCCTGCTGTCGGTCGATCACGGTCAGGTTGAAACCACTCAGGCGTTTGGCATGAGCCGCAGCCGCGCGCTGCGGCGTATCATCATTCCACAGGCGATGCGCGCCATTATTCCCCCGACCGGCAACCAGCTGATTAGCATGATCAAAGCTACGTCGCTGGTGAGCGTCATCGCGATGGGCGATCTGCTCTATTCGGTGCAGGCCGTTTACAACCGTACCTTTGAAATCATTCCGATGCTGATGGTGGCGGTGATCTGGTATCTGCTGATTACCTCGATCCTCAATGTCGGCCAGTCAGCCATTGAGCGCTACTACGCGCGCGGCAGCAAACGTACCGTGGTGGTGAACAAACGACGCGCCAGCAGTGACACGGCGCTGGCTGCGGCCCCGCGTTTAAAGGAGGACGTATGAGCGAGATTCAGCCGCTGGTGCGCGCGCGTAATGTGCAAAAGAGCTTTGGTGATAACGCGGTGCTGAAAGGCATCGATCTCGATGTGTTTCCGGGCGAAGTGGTGGTGATTCTCGGGCCTTCGGGCTCCGGCAAGTCGACCTTTCTGCGCTGCATTAATCATCTGGAAGAGATGAATGCCGGCTCGATTATGGTGGGCGACGAGCAGATTGGTTATGCGCTAAAGCGCGGCCTGCTGCATCGCCTGTCGGCGCGGAAAATTGCCCATCAGCGGCAGAAAATCGGCATGGTGTTTCAGCAGTTCAATCTCTATCCCCATATGACGGTACTGCAAAACATCATGGAAGCGCCGATTGGCGTGCACAAGTTCCCACGGGATGAGGTGCTGCAACACGCGCGTGAGCTGCTGGCAACGGTCGGATTGAGCGATAAAGCCGACGCCTGGCCGCGGCATCTGTCGGGGGGACAACAGCAGCGCGTGGCGATTGCCCGTGCGCTGGCGATCAAACCGCTGCTGATGCTGTTCGATGAACCGACCTCAGCGCTGGATCCGGAACTGGTGGGGGAAGTGCTGGCTACAATGCGTACGTTAGCCAATCGCGGCCTGACCATGATTGTGGTGACGCATGAGATTGGCTTTGCGCGTGAAGCCGCCGATCGCGTGGTGTTCATGGATGGTGGCGTGGTGGTGGAGCAGGGACCACCAGAGCAGGTGATTGGCAATCCGCAGCATCCGCGTACCCAGGCGTTTCTCAGCCGCTTTATCTGACCGTGAGATCTCACTCTGTTACAGATTGCAGTTGAGCGTGGTGAATAACTGCGCGTTAATAGTGCTGTCCGTTTTTCGCGAAGGTTGAAAGGTAAAATATGGAAGGTATCAGTATTGCCAAACTGCTGATCATCGGTGCGCTTATCGTACTGCTTTTTGGCACCAACAAGTTACGTTCACTGGGTGGCGATCTGGGTTCCGCAATCAAGGGCTTTAAAAAAGCCATGAAAGATGATGAATCCACCGCAACCAAAAGCAGTGCCGAAGAAACGCCTGCTGAACGCGTCGGCCATAAAGAGTAATCTCTGCGCTGAACGTCAATAAGTGTAAATATTTATTACGTTAAAAAACCAGACTGCTACAGTCTGGTTTTCGTTTTTTTAGTGCCAGACAATGTGATGTTCCAGCGGTTCATCCCAGCCTGGCAGGTTGCCACCATGATCGCCGCTGGCGGTCAGTGTGCTGTCAGCATTGTTCCACTCATCCAGCCATGCTTCGCTGAAGGTCAGCGGCAGAATAGCGGGCGCAATATCATCCTGCTGCATCGCCAGTTCCATCAGTGCACAATCAATCGCGCTGAGATCGCTGTCATCAATCGGCGTGATAATGGCGGCAGGCTGCGGCAGTACGGTAATCAACTTATTGTAACGGCTGCTGACATGCCCCTGTTCATCGACGAACTCTGCACTGAAAACATGCTGTGCCGCGCTTAAATCGGTGGGCTGAGCGAACTGCCAGAGACCTTGTTCGTCGCCGGTTACCACCTCGATCAGCACATTATCGATATAAATATGCACCTGAGCGCCGGCCGCCAGCGTGCCGCTAAACATTTTCGGCTCACCGCTGTCATCGTAATCCACCGCATAGTCGTGTTGCTGTATGTCGCGCAGCACAGCCACCTCAGGCAGGTTCAGCGGCTGCCGGGCTGTGGGCGTGGGGACAGCCGACGGGTGGGGCGTCTGATGTTCTGCTGCATACCATGCCGCAGGCAGCGCGCTGACCAGCGACAGCGCCGGGCTGAGCGCCGGAACCTCAGGCAGGCTGTGCCAGACGCTCTCGCCGGCGGCCTGCTGCGCTGACTCCAGCGGCGGCAGCGCTGGCAGCAATGGCGTTTCATCCGGCGTTACGCTGCGCAGTTCGGTGAAAGGCAGTGCGGGCGCAGACGCAGGCTGCGCGCTTTGCGGCAGGTGCAGATGAATTTCGTCGTAGCGGTGGTCGATGCTGATGGCGGTTGCAAGAAACGCCAGTTCGCACGACGCATGGGGCGTCACGAACGGATTGGTGATATCCATGGGCGTGGTGCGCGCTTTTAGCGCATCCAGGCTTTCGCCCGACGCGCCGCTTCGCGGTCTACCAGAGGATGGACCTGACACATCCGCCGCCCGCATAAAATCGAGCTCATCGATATGAAAGGATGATTGCATAATCTGACCTTTATGAAAAAAACACTGAGAAAATAAAAATTATAAACAGGCTCTTATGGCCTCAGCGGTTAAAGCGACAGACTTGCGGCAGGAATTAAGCGGTTTAAGCAGATTTTTTGCGATTGCGCCGCAGCAGGGCGCAATCGCGGCAGGAGATTACTTCACTTCCAGGCCTTTCGCCTGCATATCAGCGTGATAGGACGAGCGGACGAACGGACCGCAGGCGGCGTGGGTAAAGCCCATCGCCAGCGCTTCTTCTTTCATCTCATCGAACTCCGCCGGGCTGACGTAACGCTGTACCGGCAGGTGGTGACGGCTTGGCTGCAGGTACTGGCCGAGGGTCAGCATGGTAACACCGTGGCGACGCAAATCGCGCATCACCTCGATGATTTCCGCATTGGTTTCCCCGAGACCGACCATCAGACCGGATTTGGTTGGCACGTCCGGATGCGCTTCTTTGAAACGCTCCAGCAGCTTCAGCGACCACTCGTAGTTGGCGCCCGGACGCACCTGACGATAGACGCGCGGTACGTTTTCCAGGTTGTGGTTGAACACATCCGGCGGCGTAGCCGTGAGGATCTCCAGCGCGCGATCCATACGCCCGCGGAAGTCCGGCACCAGCGTTTCAATTTTGATGGTCGGGCTTTTCTCGCGGATGGCGCTGATGCAGTCAGCAAAGTGCTGTGCACCGCCGTCGCGCAGATCGTCGCGGTCCACCGAGGTGATTACCACATAGCGCAGCGCCATATCGGCGATGGTTTGTGCCAGCTTCAGCGGCTCGTTGGCGTCCGGCGCGTTTGGCCGACCGTGTGCCACATCGCAGAACGGACAGCGGCGGGTACAGATGGCACCGAGGATCATAAAGGTGGCGGTGCCGTGGTTAAAGCATTCGGCGAGGTTAGGGCAGGAAGCCTCTTCACACACCGAGTGCAGGCCGTTTTTACGCATCGCCGCTTTGATGCCCTGAATGCGGCTGGAATCCGCAGGCAGCTTGATCTTCATCCACTCCGGCTTACGCAGGATTTCCTGGCGTTCGGTGACCACGGTTTTTACCGGAATCAGCGCCATTTTGTCGGCATCGCGATACTTGACGCCACGTTCCATCTGAATTGGTTTACTCATAAATCTGCAGGTTCCGGTCGGGATTGCGATTTGAAAGCTTCCTCACTCAAACTGAGAACCAGGCTTTCAACTTTATTTGAAAAAATTGCAAAAATTATATCATCTCGCCGGGGCAGAAGCAGCCGATAAGCCGTGGCGAAAGTTACAATTTTGTAAATGCGCACGTACGGTCAAGGTCAGCACGCGGCCTCATCATGCCATTCCGTGTCGCTAAAGCCGGTCAGGCGCGCGAAATGCTGCACCAGGCGCGGCTGCACGTCCGCCGGCGTGATGCCGGGCTGGAAGGCGCTGATCTGCGTCATCTGCATGCCGGCATAGCCGCAGGGATTGATGCGCAGGAAGGGCGCCAGATCCATCGCGACATTGAGCGCCAGACCGTGAAACGAGCAGCCTTTACGGATGCGCAGGCCTAGCGAACAGATTTTCGCATCGCCAACGTATACGCCGGGCGCATCCGCACGCGCACGCGCACTGATGTCGTAATCAGCCAGCGTAGCGATGACTGTCTCTTCCAGTGCGGTGACCAGCTCGCGCACGCCCAGCTTGCGGCGTTTAACGTCAATCAGTACATACATCACCTGCTGGCCCGGGCCGTGATAGGTTACCTGGCCGCCGCGATCGCTCTGTACCACCGGAATATCGCCCGGCACCAGCACATGTTCGGCTTTGCCAGCCTGGCCCTGAGTAAACACCGCAGGGTGTTCCACCAGCCAGAGTTCATCGGCGGTGGCGCTGTCGCGCCGATCGGTAAAGTGATGCATGGCATCGGAGACGGGCTGCCAGTCGCGCTGGCCAAGCTGACGAACAAGAAGCGTATTAGCAGACAAAGCATAAGTCCGGTAGCGAGTGGAGGGCAGAGTATAACGCTGGCAAAGCGGCCTTTACCAGCGTCAGCATTACAGCACCATGCGCACGATTTCGATGTTGCCCAGCTCTTCGTACAGGGTTTCCACCTGTTCGATGTGGGTGGCGTTAATGGTGATCGAGACCGAGTGATAATTGCCTTTGCTGCTGGGCTTCACGTCAGGGCTGTAGTCGCCGGGCGCATGACGCTGCACCACTTCAACCACTTGATCAACCAGCTCCGGTTGCGCCAGGCCCATCACTTTGTAGGTAAAAGGCGTCGGGAATTCGAGCAGTTCATTCAGTTTGGTTTTCATATTAACTCCGGTGCATAAAAAACAGGCTCCCGCCGAAGCGGGAGCAATATAGTAGCTTATCTGGGGACGGATTGGCGATTTTTCAAGCGCGCCTTAGCCGAACCAGTGATGGAACATCAGTTTGATGTAATCGATGATGCGGCTGAAGAAACCGCCTTCCTGCACTTCGTTCAGCACCACCAGCGGACGCTGTTCGATGGTTTTACCATCCAGCTGGAAGTTGATGCTGCCCACGACCTGGTTTTTCTGCAGCGGCGCGTGCAGTTCGGTGTTGTTCAGCACGTAACTGGCCTTGAGGTCTTTCATGCGGCCGCGCGGGATGGTCAGGTAGGCATCTTTTTCCACGCCGAGCTGCACGCGATCGCTGTTGCCAAACCATACCGGCTCAGACGCAAACTCTTTGCCCGCCTTCAGCGGTGCCACGGTTTCGAAGAAGCGGAAGCCCCAGGTCAGCAGCTTTTTACTCTCGGTTTCACGGCCTTTGAAGGTGTGACCGCCCATCACCGCCGAGATCAGACGCATCTGGCCTTCGGTCGCTGACGCCACCAGGTTATAACCGGCGGCTTCGGTGTGGCCGGTTTTGATGCCGTCGACGTTCAGGCTGGTATCCCACAGCAGGCCGTTACGGTTCATCTGGCGGATGTTATTAAAGGTGAACTCTTTCTCTCTGTAGACCGCGTATTCATCGGGCACATCGCGAATCAGCGCCTGGCCAATCAGCGCCATGTCACGCGCCGTACTGTACTGACCATCAGCATCAAGACCGTGCACGGTCTGGAAATGGGTATTTTTCAGGCCCAGCGCGCCCACGTAGTTGTTCATCAGGTTAACGAACGCGTCCTGGCTGCCGGCAACGTAATCGGCCATCGCCACGCAAGCGTCGTTACCGGACTGCAGCACGATACCGCGCGTCAGCTGAGAGACCGGTACGCGATCGCCCGGCTTGAGGAACATCAGCGAGGAGCCTTTGAACACCGGATTGCCGGTTGCCCAGGCATCTTTACCGACGGTAACAATGTCATCCTGATGGATTTTGCCCGCTTTGACCGCCTGGCCGATGACGTAGCTGGTCATCATTTTGGTCAGACTGGCCGGGTCGCGGCGCGCGTCCGCGTTCTTTTCCGCCAGCACTTTGCCGGAGTTATAGTCGATCAGCACGTAAGCTTCGGCATCGATGTCCGGCACGCCCGGAATCATGGTTTTCAGATTAACATCATCTGCAAAGGCAACGTGGCTGAGGGAGAGAGCGACCAGTGATCCCACTGTCAGGCGTTTCAGAAAACGAGAAGGTTTCAGCGTATTCATGTTCAGGACTACAGCATCCGTGGGGTTAAGAGTGAAAAAAGTGCCTTACTATAGCAAAGCTGCCATCGTGCGACATCTGGCTTTATGCCTCAGTGTCAGCAGGCAAGGGCACGGCCCGTCACATTGACGGGCGGGCCGTGGTAATAAAGGAGCTGATCTGCGCTTCAGTGCTCAGGCGCTGCTGCAGCGCCGCGGCCTGAGCCCGGCTGCTGAAACCGCCAAGCTGCACGCGGTAGACGTTGCCATTGGCTTCCACCGCGCCGGGTACACCAAAGCGCTGGCCAAGGCTGTCCGCCATCTGCCGGGCGCGTGCGGCGTCATTAAGGGCGCCAACCTGTACCACAAAACCGCTGCCGGCATGGGCGCTGGCGTTGTGGCTGGCCGGAGCCGGACTCGCTGCCGCAGCCGAAGCCGGTGCGGCAGGGCTGGCGGCAACCGCTGTGGCCGGCGCGCTACCTTCCAGTACGCCGCTGGCTAACGGCTGCGGCGCGCCGAGAAAGCCGCTGCTCTGCACCGGTGCACCGATGTTGCCGTTGCTCTGCAGTGAACTGTTATCCACCGCGCGGACATCCTGTGCGGCAGGCGCTGGCGCGCTGCTGGCACCGGTCATCACCATGCCGCCGCTCAGGTCAGGGCGCGCCGGCAGCGCATAGCTCTGTTTGGCCACGGTGGTGCCGATGGTGCCCGGGCCGGACACCGAACCGTCCGGCGCTACCTTGATGTAATCCACCCGTACGCGGGTGTTATTGGAAATATTCAGGCGATCGCCCGCGGCGCGCGACAGGTCGATAATCCGGCCCGGCGTGTAAGGGCCGCGATCGTTGACGCGCACCACAATCTGCCGGCCATTGGCCAGGTTGGTGACGCGCACGTAGCTTGGCAGCGGCAGGGTAGGGTGTGCGGCGCTTAACGCGTCCGGATCGTAGGTTTCACCCAGCGCGGTGCGGTTGCCCTGCGCCTCTTCACCGTACCAGGTTGCCAGACCAACTTCACTGTAGTTAGACGGATCTTTAATCACCCGGTAGGTTTTGCCGTTGACGCTGTAGTCCTGGCTGGTAGAAGGATTGATCGGCTCATAGCGCGGCTCCACGCCGGGAATCTCCACCACCGGACCATTATAGGCCGGCTGTGGCGGGGCCGTGTTCGTCTGCTGTTCCGGTGTGGAACAGGCAGCCAGTACCAGTGATGCCAGAGCAACCCCAAGCCAGTCCTTACGCATGTGCAGCCTCTTAAACGCTTTTAGATAACATTTTTCGATGAGTGTGGATCGACATCACGATGCCAAATCCGGCCATTAACACAATCAGCGCCGATCCGCCGTAGCTCACCAGCGGCAGCGGCACGCCAACCACCGGTAAGATACCACTAACCATGCCAATGTTAACGAAAACATACACAAACAGAATCAGCATCAGGCCGCCGGACATCACGCGACCAAAGGTGGTTTGCGCGCGTGCGGCAATCACCAGCCCGCGCATGATCAGCAGCAGATAAAGTACCAGCAGCAGCAGGACGCCCACCAGGCCGAGCTCTTCCGCCAGCACCGCGAAGATAAAGTCGGTGTGACGTTCGGGCAGAAACTCCAGCTGCGACTGGGTGCCATGCAGCCAGCCTTTGCCGCGCAGGCCGCCGGAGCCGATAGCAATCTTGGACTGAATAATGTGGTAGCCGGCACCGAGCGGATCGCTCTCCGGATCGAGCAGCATCATCACGCGGTCGCGCTGATAATCGTGCATCAGGAAGAACCACAGAATCGGGATGAACGCCGCCACCAGCAGCACGGCCACGCCAATCAGCTTCCAGCTCATGCCCGAGAGGAACAGCACAAACAGGCCGGAGGCGGCGATCAGAATGGAGGTACCGAGGTCCGGCTGCGCCGCCACCAGCAGCGTCGGCATGAAAATCAGCACCAGCGCGATGCCGGTGTTTTTCAGCGTCGGCGGGCAGACATCGCGGTTGATGAAGCGTGCCACCATCAGCGGCACGGCGATTTTAGCGATTTCCGACGGCTGAAAGCGCACAAAACCGAGATCCAGCCAGCGCTGTGCCCCTTTACTGATGTGGCCGAAGGCATCGACCGCCACCAGCAAAATCACGCAGACAATGTAGAGGTAGGGCGCCCAGCTTTCATACACGCGCGGCGGCACCTGCGCCATCACCAGCATGATGATGGTGCCCATGGCAATCTGACCAAGCTTGCGCTCCATCATGCCTGGATCCTGGCCGCTGGCGCTCCAGATAACAATGGCGCTGTAGGCCAGCAGGCTGATGATGATCAGCATAAACAGCGGGTCGATATGGATACGCGTCCAGATCGTTCTTTTCTGGGGACTATCGTTCATCGACATTGTTATTCACCTTCGTAGCCGGGCGGCATGGGTGCGGCTTCTGGCAGCACGGTATTGTTGTCGCCCAGCATTATGTGGTCGAGAATCTGGCGCATCACGGTGCCCACCGCCGGGCCGGCACCGCCGTTTTCCAGAATCATGGTGACGGCGACGCGCGGCTTGTCGTACGGCGCGAAGGCGGTCATCAGCTTGTGGTCACGCAGTCGTTCGGCAATTTTATGCGCGTTGTACGTCTCATTCTCTTTCAGGCCAAACACCTGTGCGGTACCGGATTTCGCCGCAATCTTGTACGGTGCATCGGCAAAGCTTTTGTGCGCGGTGCCGTTGGCGCGGTTGGCCACGCCATACATCCCGTCTTTGGCGATCTCCCAGTAGCCGGAGTGAATGTCGCCAATCGGCGCATCCGGCGGCTGGCGATACGGCACCATGGTGTTGCCTTCACGGGTGGCGCGCAGCAGGTGCGGCACTTTAATCACGCCGTCGTTAATCAGGATCATCAGCGCTTTGTTCATCTGCACCGGCGTCGCCGTCCAGTAGCCCTGGCCGATACCGACCGGAATGGTATCACCCTGATACCACGGCTTTTTGAAGCGTTTCATCTTCCATTCGCGCGTCGGCATGTTGCCGGGGCTCTCCTGCGGCAGGTCGATACCGGTACGGTGGCCGTAGCCGAATTTGGTCATCCACTCCGACAGGCGGTCGATGCCCATGTCATAGGCCACCTGATAGAAGAAGGTATCCGCCGACTCTTCCAGCGATTTGGTGACGTTGAGGCGACCGTGGCCCCATTTTTTCCAGTCGCGGTAGCGTTTTTCCGAGCCCGGCAGCTGCCACCAGCCCGGATCGAACAGGCTGGTATTACGGTTGATCACGCCGGCGCTGAGCGCTGAGACCGCCACATAAGGTTTAACCGTGGAGGCTGGCGGATACGATGCCTGCAGCGCACGGTTATACAGCGGGCGGTTCTCATCGCCGAGCAGCGCCTTATAATCTTTACTCGAAATACCATCGACAAACAGATTCGGATCGTAACTGGGTGTGGAGACCAGCGCGAGAATCTCACCGGTGCGCGGATCGCTCACCACCACGGCGGCGCGGCTGCCGGTCAGCAGGGTTTCGATGTACTGCTGTAGCTTGAGATCGATGGTCAGCCAGATATCGCGTCCGGCCTGCGGTGACTGCTCATGCAGCTGACGGATCACGCGGCCGCGGTTGTTAACTTCTACCTCTTCGTAACCGGTTTTGCCGTGCAGCACATCTTCGTAATAGTTTTCGATGCCGAGCTTACCGATGTCGTGGGTGGCTGCGTAGTTCGGCCATTTGCCTTCTTCATCCAGGCGCTTGACGTCACGATCGTTGATTTTCGAGACGTAACCCACCACGTGTGTCAGCGTCTGGCCGTAGGGGTAGTAGCGGCGCTGGTAGCCTTTTACTTCCACGCCCGGGAAACGGTACTGGTTCACTGCGAAGCGCGCGACCTGCACTTCATTCAGGCCGGTTTTGACCGGAATCGAGGTAAAGCGGCGCGAGCGCTTGCGCTCTTTTTCAAACGCATCGATATCGTCGTCGGTCAAATCCAGCACCGGCCGCAGATCCTGCAGCGTCTGCTTCAGGTCATCGACTTTTTCCGGCACCAGCTCGGCCTGGTAAATGGTGCGATTGAGCGCCAGCGGCACACCGTTGCGGTCATAGATGATGCCGCGGCTGGGGGCAACCGGCACCAGTTTGATGCGGTTTTCGTTTGAACGGGTGCTGTAGTCGTCGAAGCGCAGGATCTGCAGATGATACAGATTGACCACCAGCACGCTGGAGAGCAGCAGGATGCCGACAAAGGCCACCAGGGCGCGGCGGACAAACAGTTTCTGTTCGGCAGTGTAATCGCGAAAAGCGTTGCTCTGTAATTTCATCCGCTGCGTTTATTGTCTGGAGGTTGTCAGGCGTTTATTCACGGTGATAAGGGTGATTAGTGGTAATACTCCAGGCACGATACAGGCTTTCCGCCACCAGCACACGCACCAGCGGATGCGGCAGCGTTAACGCGGACAGTGACCAGCTCTGCTCGGCTGCCGCTTTACACGCCGGTGCCAGGCCTTCCGGCCCACCAATCAGCAGGCTGACATCACGCCCGTCCAGCTTCCAGCGCTCTAACTGCTGCGCCAGCTGCGGCGTTTCCCACGGCTGTCCGGGAATATCCAGCGTCACAATGCGGTTGCCTTTGCCCACCGCCGCCAGCATCGCTTCACCCTCTTTTTCCAGAATGCGTTTGATGTCGGCGTTTTTGCCGCGTTTACCGGCCGGCACTTCAGTCAGCTCAAACGGCATATCTTTGGGAAAGCGACGCAGGTACTCCATGAAACCGGTCTGAACCCAGTCGGGCATTTTGGTGCCGACGGCGACAAGCTGCAGTTTCAACGTTTAGCTCCAGAGCTTTTCCAGCTCATACAGCTGGCGGCTCTCTTCCTGCATCACGTGCACGATCACTTCACCGAGATCGACCACAACCCAGTCAGCAGCCGCTTTGCCGTCGACGCCGAGCGGTTTCAGGCCTGCCGCGCGCGATTCCTGCATCACATGGTCAGCGATGGAGGAGACGTGACGGTTGGAGGTCCCGGTACAGATAATCATGCAATCGGTGATACTGGATTTGCCCTGCACATCAATCGCAACGATGTCCTGGCCTTTGAGATCATCAATCTTATCAATAACGAACTCTTGGAGTGCTTTGCCTTGCAAAAGGTTCCCCTTAAAAACAGGTGATTATGGGCAGGCTGAATGCCCCGGAAAACGCAGCCAAAAATGAAGCGGCGCAGTATAGCACGCGGCGATCAATCGCGATATAAGCCCGCGCGATCGATGTAGTCGATCACCGCCGCTGGCAGCAGATCGGCGCAGTCCTGGCCGTGATGGCGGCGCTGGCGAATCTCAGTGGCAGAAATGTCGAACAGCGGCGTGTCGGCCAGCCAGATGTGGCCTGCCGGTGCGCGATGCAGCTGCTGCACTTCATGCGCGCGGTGCGCATCCAGCCACTGCTGCATCTCTGGCGTAGCCATCTGCGCGGCGTAGCCTGGACGCTGACAAACCAGCAGGTGACACAGCGACAGCAGTTCCTGCCAGCGATGCCATTTTCCTAACGTTAGCAGAGAATCCTGACCGATGATAAACCCCAGGGGCTGTTGTGCACCGCGCTCGGCGCGCAGGGTTTCCAGCGTGTCCACCGTCCATGACGGCGTGGTGCGCGTCAGCTCGCGCGTGTCGATATCAAACAGCGGACGATCGGCAATGGCGCAGCGCAGCATCGCCACGCGCTGTTGTGCGCTGGCTTCCGGCTGCGGCCGGTGCGGCGGCACGTTGTTCGGCAGCAGCGTCACTTTTTGCAGGCCAACCTGCTGCGCCAGCGCGGTGACCGGACGCAGATGGCCGAAATGAATTGGATCGAAAGTGCCGCCAAACAGCGCGTAAAGGTCAGACATCAGTTAAACCCAGCGGAAAATCACGATGGCACAGCAGCAATGACAGCGTCTCCAGCTGCGGCCACAAATTCTGACCGTAGTCCTGCTTCATGGTCAGTTCGAGTTGAGCCAGCAGATGCACCGCTTGCTGCAGCCGTTGCGCATCCAGTCGCTGCAGCGCTTCAGTGAACAGGGCACGGCGGTTCTGCCAGATACGCTGTTGATCCATCAGCGTGCGCAGCGGCTGCTTCGCCTGCTGGCGTTGCAGCTGCAGTAGCGTCAGCAGATCGCGCTGCAGCGTGCGCAGCAGAATCACCACTTCGCTGTCCTCTTTTTGCAGCTGACGCAAAATGTGCAGCGCGCGTTTGCTCTTGCCGGCCAGCAGCGCATCAACCCAGTGAAACGGCGTGAAATGCGCGGCATCGTTCACCGCTTCTTCCACGCGGGGCAGCGTCAGTTTGCCGTCCGGCCACAGCAGCGACAGCCGCTCCAGCGCCTGGGCCAGCGCCAGCAGATTACCTTCATAACAGTAGCAGAGCAGCTGAATTGCCGCGTCATCAATACTCAGCTGCAGGGCTTTCGCGCGGGCGGCTACCCAGCGCGGTAGCTGCGCCTGTTCCGGCGTCTGGCACGGCACCAGCACCGCACTGGCGCTGAGCGCTTTGAACCAGGCGCTGTTTTCCTGCGCTTTGGTCAGCTTCGCCATACGCAGCACCAGCATAATGTCGCTGTGCAGCAGCGCCGCCAGTTTCACCAGCTGTTCGGCGATGGCGGCGTTGGGGCCGTTTTCCGGCAGCTGCAGCGTCAGCGTCTGGCGCTGTGTGAACAGGCTCAGCGACTGACAGCTGGCGAAAATCGCCTCCCAGTCAGTCTGCGCATCAACGCTGACGGAAAAATGCTCGTCGAAGCCCTGCTGAGCGGCGGCAGCGCGGATGGCATCTGCGCTCTCCTGAATCAGCAGGGGTTCATTACCGGTGAGAAAATAACAGGCGCGCAGCCCCTCTCGAAGCTGCGCGCGCAGTTGTTCAGGATAGATCCTGATCATTGCAGACTGGTGGCTGACGAGGAGGGCACTTCCGGTGAGTCCGCGCCTGGCGCAATCACTTCAGGTTGCGGCAGCGTCTCTTTGTTGCTCTCCTGCGCGGCGTGTACCGTCAGCAGCTTACGTACCAGCTGTTCGGCGGCACGCTGACGCATCTCCTGCACGATCATATCCTGCTCGGCATCCTTCGCCAGCGCGGCGTTCGGGTTGTCGAAGAACGAACGGTACACCGTGGTGCTGATCGGATAAATGCCTTTACCCGGCAGCAACACCTGCGCGCTGACGGTCATCACCAGCGAGTATTCGGCGGTGGTGCCGCTGATGAATACCGACGCGGTGTCGCGTCCCTGACTCTCCGCGCCGAGACGCAGCGTCGGGTATTGCGCACTGGCCGCTTTGCTGTCTTCAACGATTTTGACATCGTTGATGCGCAGCTGCTGACGCACGGTGCGCGCCAGCGGGCCATACGGATCGCCGCTCTGGACGATCAGCGTTTTCATTTCCGGTGGCACCTGCGTGGTGCCGCGCGGATGAAAACCACAGCCGGCAGTGACCAGCACTGCCAGCAGGACAAACAGCCTGATAACGAGTTGTCGCACAGTTCCTCCTGAACTTAACCTACGACCAGGTTAAGCAGTTTGCCAGGGACATAAATCACTTTACGAAGGGTGACGCCATCCAGATATTTCGCCACCAGATGCTCCTGTGCCGCACGCGCCTGCACCTGTTCCTGCGTCGCATCCGGCGCCACGGTAATTTTACCACGCACTTTACCGTTGACCTGCACCACCACCAGCAGCGAATCCTCTACCATTGCCGCTTCATCGGCAACCGGCCAGCTGGCGTCGTCGATGCTGCCTTCGCCACCCAGTGCCTGCCACAGCACGTAGCTGGCGTGCGGGGTGAAGGGATAGAGCAGGCGCGTTACGGCGACCAGCGCTTCCTGCATCAGGGCGCGATCCTGTTCGCTCTCCTGCGGTGCGCGCAGCAGTTTGTTCATCAGCTCCATGATCGCCGCAATCGCGGTGTTGAAGGTCTGACGACGGCCGATGTCATCCGCCACTTTGGCGATGGTTTTGTGCAGATCGCGACGCAGCGCTTTCTGCTCATCGTTGAGCGCGTTGACATCCAGCGCCACGGTCGCGCCTTTAGCCACGTGATCGTACGCCAGCTTCCACACGCGTTTCAGGAAGCGGTTAGCGCCTTCCACGCCTGACTCCTGCCACTCCAGCGTCATTTCCGCCGGGGAGGCAAACATCATGAACAGACGCACGGTATCTGCGCCGTAGCGCTCAACCATCAGCTGCGGGTCGATGCCGTTGTTTTTGGACTTCGACATTTTGCTCATGCCCGCGTAGATCACTTCGCGGCCCTGATTGTCGATGGCTTTGGTGATGCGGCCTTTTTCGTCGCGCTCGACGTTAACGTCAACCGGTGAAACCCAGTTGCGCTCGCCGTTGGCGCCGACGTAGTAGAAGGCGTCTGCCAATACCATGCCCTGACACAGCAGGCGTTTGGCCGGCTCGTCAGAGTTGACCAGGCCCGCGTCGCGCAGCAGCTTGTGGTAGAAGCGGAAATACATCAGGTGCATGATGGCGTGTTCGATACCGCCCACATACTGATCGACCGGCAGCCAGTAGTTCGCTGCCGCCGGATCCAGCATGCCTTCGTTGTAGTTCGCACAGGTGTAACGCGCGTAGTACCACGATGATTCCATAAAGGTGTCGAAGGTGTCGGTTTCACGCAGCGCCGGCTGACCGTTGACGGTGGTTTTCGCCCACTCCGGATCGGCTTTGATTGGGCTGGTGATACCGTCCATGACCACGTCTTCCGGCAGAATTACCGGCAGCTGATCTTCTGGCGTTGGCATTACGGTGCCATCTTCCAGCGTCACCATCGGAATGGGCGCACCCCAGTAGCGCTGGCGTGACACACCCCAGTCGCGCAGGCGATAGTTTACTTTACGCACGCCGACGCCTTTGGCCGCCAGCGCATCGGCGATGGCATTGAAGCCGGCGTCGTGGTCCAGACCGTCAAACTCGCCGGAGTTGAACAGTGTGCCTTTTTCGGTCATCGCCGCGGCGCTGATATCCGGCGCGGTACCGTCGAGGTTGAGCACCACCGGCTTGATATTGAGATCGTATTTGGTGGCGAATTCCCAGTCGCGCTGGTCATGACCCGGTACGGCCATCACGGCACCGGTGCCGTACTCCATCAGCACGAAGTTAGCGACCCAGACCGGAATCTCTTCGCCCGTCAGCGGATGGATAGCGTGCAGGCCGGTGGCCATGCCTTTCTTCTCCATCGTGGCCATGTCCGCTTCGGCGACTTTGGTGTTGCTGCATTCAGCAATGAAGTCAGCCAGCGCCGGGTTGTTGACGGCAGCCTGGCGCGCCAGAGGATGACCGGCTGCCACGGCGACATAAGTTGCCCCCATGAAGGTGTCCGGACGGGTGGTGTAAACCGTGACTTTTTCCGCGCTGTTGGCCACGTCAAAGGTGATCTCGACACCTTCAGAACGGCCAATCCAGTTGCGCTGCATGGTCTTGACCTGCTCCGGCCAGTCTTCCAGCTTATCGAGGTCGTTGAGCAGCTCTTCGGCGTAATCGGTGATTTTCACGAACCACTGCGGGATCTCTTTGCGTTCGACTTTAGTGTCGCAGCGCCAGCAGCAGCCATCGATCACCTGTTCGTTCGCCAGTACGGTCTGGTCGTTCGGGCACCAGTTGACCGCGGAGGTTTTTTTGTAGACCAAACCTTTTTCGTACAGTTTGGTGAAGAACCACTGTTCCCAACGGTAATACTCAGGCTGACAGGTCGCCAGTTCGCGACTCCAGTCATAGCCGAAGCCCAGCAGTTTCAGCTGGTTTTTCATGTATTCGATGTTGTCGTAGGTCCAGGGTGCTGGTGCGGTGTTGTTTTTCACCGCCGCCCCTTCGGCGGGCAGGCCAAAGGCATCCCAGCCAATCGGCTGCAGGACGTTTTTGCCCAGCATGCGCTGGTAGCGCGCAATCACATCGCCAATGGTGTAGTTACGTACGTGGCCCATGTGCAGGCGGCCAGAAGGATAGGGCAGCATAGACAGGCAGTAGTATTTCTCTTTGCCTTCCTGCTCGGTCACTTTGAAGGTTTCGTTTTCGTCCCAGTGCTGCTGGACGCGGGATTCTATCTCTTCCGGGCGGTATTGCTCTTGCATGGCTGCCTGTGGTCCTTGTGAAATCGTTTTTTAAACACTTTTGATCCGCATAGCATACCCATAAGGCCGCCCCTCAACAACAATTGACGCCCTCCGGCGGCGTGATTTGTGCGGAATGCGCCAGCGCTTTCACCCTTTTGCGATTTCCTCTGCGCTAAGCGCAGCAAATATGGCAAAGCGGCTAAACTTAACTCAGCATCCGCAGCGGAAAGGAGAACAAAATGAATAATGTGGCGCAGGAGTATCGTGCAACGGTAGCAGCATTAACCCAGCGGCTGGAGCGTGGCGAGCGTGATGTCGACGCACTGGTCGCCGAGGCGCGCAGCGCGCTGCTGCAGAAACAGACGCTGACCACCGCCGAAGTCGACGAGGTCATGCGCGCGGTGCGACGCGATTTGCACGAGTTCGCGCTCAGCTATCAGGAATCCAGCGAAGCGCTCGGCGATTCAGTGTTTTTGCGGGTGATTCGTGAAAGCCTGTGGAAAGAGCTGGCCGATATCACCGATAAGAGCCAGCTGGAGTGGCGCGAAGTGTTTCAGGATTTGCGGCATCACGGCGTGTATCAGAGCGGCGAAGTGGTGGGTCTGGGTAACCTGGTGTGTGAAAAGTGCGGCTTTACCCGGGCGATTTACACCCCGGAGAGCCTGACGCGCTGCCCGGAGTGCGTCCACGATCAGTTCCAGCGTCAGCCGTTTGAGCCCTGAATTATCACCGTGCTCTGAAGCAAAAAAAGTATTGTTGCTGAAGGCGTGCGGACTGTCAGAAGGGAACCTGAACACGCCCGGATCGGCAACACCCGCATCCCTGCGTGCCTCGACACGCGGCATCCCTGCCGCGTGACGTCCGGCTTAGTTCAGGATCCCTTCTGCCGTAAAAAACAGGTGCGGCGGTATGCGCGCATTTAGTCACCGCGATGATGAAGCTTAATGGTGCGCAAGGCATAGCGACTTGCGGCAGCCTCCGCGCCAGGGAAGGCGCGGCGGCAGGCTCCAGGAGGATTCATGCCGGTGCGGCAAGACGCTATGCCTTGCGCAGTCGGGTACCACATCACAGCAGCAATATATCGATTTTGGTGAAGTGCAGGAGGGGCAAGATAAGCCCTGACGCTGGCGGTCCGTGGACCGCCAGCATTGTGAGTATTAGTGCAGGATTTTCGCCAGGAAGTCTTTGGCACGGTCGGACTGCGGATTGCTGAAGAAGTCATCCTTGTTGGTGTCTTCAACGATCTTCCCTTCGTCCATAAAGATGACGCGATTCGCCACTTTGCGTGCAAAGCCCATCTCGTGCGTCACCACCATCATCGTCATGCCTTCGTTGGCTAACTCCACCATGACGTCCAGCACTTCGTTGATCATCTCCGGATCCAGCGCGGAAGTCGGTTCATCGAACAGCATGGCGATAGGATCCATGCACAGCGCACGGGCGATGGCGACGCGCTGCTGCTGACCGCCAGACAGCTGACCAGGGAATTTCTCCGCATGCGCCGCCAGACCCACGCGCTTCAGCAGGGCAAGGCCCTTATCGCGCGCGGCAGTTTTGTCGCGCTTCAGCACTTTCACCTGTGCCAGCACCAGGTTATCAATGATGCTGAGATGCGGGAACAGTTCGAAGTGCTGGAACACCATGCCCACTTTGCTGCGCAGTTGGGCGAGATTGGTTTTTTTGTTGTTCACCTCGGTACCGTTCACCTGAATGCTGCCCTGCTGCACAGGCTCCAGCCCGTTCACCGTTTTAATCAGCGTCGATTTACCCGAGCCGGACGGTCCGCAGACCACCACTACCTCACCTTTCTTCACTTCGGTGGAGCAGTCGGTCAGCACCTGAAAGTGCCCATACCACTTAGAAACATTTTTCAGGCTAATCATTTAAACCGTCCTTTTTCTTTTCAGATAACTTACCAACAGCGAAGCGCTCAGGCTGATCACGAAGTAGACCAGACCGGCAAACAGAACCATTTCTACCTGGGTACCGTCACGTTCACCGATGGTGGACGCGGTGCGGAAGAAGTCCGCCAGGCTTAACACATACACCAGCGAGGTATCCTGGAACAGCACGATGCCCTGCGTCAGCAGCAGCGGCACCATGGCGCGGAACGCCTGCGGCAGGATGATCAATTTCATCGACTGCCACTGCGTCATACCCAGCGCCAGCGCCGCGTTGGACTGGCCGCGCGAGATGCTCTGGATACCGGCGCGGATAATCTCCGAGTAGTAAGCGGCTTCAAACAGCGCAAACGCCACCATGGCGGAGATCAGGCGGATATCGGTTTTTGGCGACAGCCCAAGCACCTGCTGCAGGAAGCTGGGAACCACCAGATAGAACCACAGCAGCACCATCACCAGCGGTACCGAGCGGAACAGGTTCACGTACAGTTTGGCGAACCAGCGGATCGGGGCGAACGCGGACAAACGCATCACCGCCAGAATGGTGCCCCAGATAATGCCAAACACCACCGCCACCGCCGTGATTTTCAGCGTAATGATCATGCCGTTAAGCAGATAGGGCAGGCTGGGCGGAATCGAACTCCAGTCAAAATCGTACATTATTTGCCTCCCAGGTTGCCGGGCAGGCGGATTTTGCGTTCTACCAGACTCATAATCAGCATGATCACCAGGTTAATACCGACGTAGGCCAGGGTGATAGCGGTGAAAGATTCATAGGCATGCGCCGAGTAATCCAGCAGCTTGCCCGCCTGCGCCGCCAGGTCGACCAGACCGATGGTAGAGGCGATGGCGGAGTTCTTCACCAGGTTAAGCATTTCCGAGGTCATCGGCGGCACAATCACGCGGTAAGCATTAGGCAGCAGCACGTAGCGGTAGGTCTGCGGCAGCGTCAGGCCCATCGCCAGACCGGCGTTTTTCTGGCCGCGCGGCAGCGACTGAATCGCGGCGCGCACCTGCTCACACACGCGTGCGGCGGTGAACAGACCGAGACAGATGGTTGAAGAGAGGAAAAACTGGATGTTCGGGTCCAGTTCAGCCTTAAACCACATGCCGAGCTTCTCCCCGACCAGTTCTGGCGCCACCAGATACCAGAAGAAGAACTGCACGATTAGCGGGATATTACGAAACAGCTCCACGTAGCAGGTGCCAATCGTGGACAGCCAGCGATTAGGCACGGTACGCAGAATGCCAAAGAAGGAACCTACCAGGAAGGCGATAATCCAGGCGCAGCAGGAGACCGCGACGGTCACCTGAAATCCGGACCACAGCCAGCCGAGGTAAGTCGTATTGCCGAACGGAGCCTGCTGTAAAAAGATGCCCCAGTTCCAATCGATACCCATAACGAGCTCCGGTAAAAAAAGGGTAGCGAGGCTACCCATAAGATTGTTGAGCGGTGTCTTGTGTCCTGCTTCAGGGGAACGGCCTGTTACAGTCTGTCTGTCCGCACCGCGTGTTCAGCAATCGAGAGGGCAGCAGTGCCGCCCTTGTTTTCATTGTTAATTCAGAGTGCTTTGTCGTTCGGTGCTTTAAACAGCGCCTGCATGTCAGAAGACAGCTCGAAGTTCAGGTTCAGGTTCTTCGGCGGAATTGGCTGTTTGAACCAGGTATCGAACCATTTGGTGGCTTCACCCGACGTCTGCGCTTTGGCGATGGTGTCATCCATCAGCTGTTTAAACGGCGCATCGTCTTTACGCAGCATGCAGCCGTAGGCTTCTTTGGACTGCGGCGTACCCGTGATTTCCCAGTTATCCGGTTTCTTCGCCTTGGCACGTTCACCGGCCAGCAGCGCATCATCCATCATGAAGGCCACTGCGCGACCGGTTTCCAGCGTGCGGAACGAGTCACCGTGATCTTTCGCGCTGATGATGCGCATATCCATTTTCTTCTCGTCATTCAGCTTGCGCAGCAGAATCTCAGAGGTGGTGCCCGAGGTGACGACCACGGTTTTGCCTTTCAGATCGGCGAAATCTTTGATGTCGCCACCTTTTTTCACCAGCAGACGCGTACCGATGATGAAGATGGTGTCGGAGAATGCCGCCTGCTGCTGACGCTCTACGTTGTTGGTGGTCGAGCCACACTCGAAATCGTAGGTGCCGTTCTGCAGCAGCGGAATACGGTTTTGTGAGGTGATCGGCAGCATTTTGACCTGCAGATCCGGCTTATTCAGTTTCGCTTTGATGGCGGCAACAATGGCGTTGGAGTAGTCCTGCGAATAGCCCACCACTTTCTGCTGGTTGTCGTAGTAAGAAAAGGGAACGGATGACTCACGGTGCCCCACGACAATCACGCCACTATCATTGATTTTTTTCAGGGTGCCGGTGAGATCTTCCGCCTGGGCCGCGCCCGCTGCTGCGCCCAACAGCAGAAGCGATAATGCCACTTTGCGAATCTGCATGTTCCTACTCCTTCGTGTGAATGTTGCGCAGAACATAAACTGCGCAGATTGTGATGTTGTGTGTATTTCCTGCTGCTTTTTTAATTATCCCTTAGCGCAACTGCGCGCAGGATAGTGATTAACATAGCGAATTGTTAACGTAATGAAACAAAAAAGTTCGTTTTTTGCGAGCCGCTCCGCACCAATAAGAGGCAAAAAACGGCCTCTGCGCCAATTAAGTGCGCTTCGGTGCCAGGTAATGGTGCGCAAACAGGGCATTTCGCTGACAAATCACCGATGTTGCTAAAACCACTGAAATAATTAGCAATGATCGTGCCAGTACGCGGAGAGCGGGCAAAAAGGCAGCAGAAAGTGGCGGTGACTAAGGAGAAAGGGAGCGGAAAACTGCGCAGAAAAAAGGCGAAGCCTGCGCTTCGCCTGGTTAGAGGGCGGGATATCAGGCGCGGCGGCGTAAAATCGCCAGCACGATGCCCGCCAGCGTCAGCAGCCATACCGGCCAGATACCGACGCGTGCATACGGCGTTTCCCCGCTGGCAGGCGTGACTGTTGCGCTCAGCACTTCGCGGGTGAACTGCGGGATGATGTTCTCCACGTCTCCCTGCGCATTCACCACTGCGGTAACACCGTTATTCGTTGAGCGCAGCAGCGGGCGACCCAGCTCCAGCGCGCGCATGCGTGCCATCTGGAAATGCTGCCACGGACCAATCGAATGACCGAACCAGGCATCGTTCGACACCGTCAGCAGGAAGTTGGTGTCCGGACGGAAGTTGGCGCGCACCTGTTCGCCCAGCACGATCTCATAGCAAATGGCGCTGGTGAGGTTGTAACCCGCCACTTTCAGCTGCGGCTGCAGGTAGGCGCCACGGCTGAACGAGGACATCGGCAGGTCGAAGAACGGCGCCAGCGGACGCAGCAGACCTTCCAGCGGCACAAACTCGCCAAACGGCACCAGATGGTTTTTCTGGTAGCGGTTGCGGCTCTGATAGCTGTAAGGCTGCGCGCCGCCCAGCACAATCACCGAGTTGTAATCGTGATAGCGGTTGTCGCTCTCCACGCGCGAATCAACAATGCCGGTGATCAGCGTGCTGCCGCGCGCGCGCAGTTCGTCATCCAGCGCATGCAGAAACGGCTGCTGATTACTCTCGAGATCGGTAATTGCCGACTCCGGCCAGATGATGATTGGCGCTTTGCCGATAAACGGCTGGCTGTATGCGGTATAGACGCGCAGCGTGGTCAGCAGCTGCTGCGGATCCCACTTCATTGACTGCGGAATATTGCCCTGAACCATTGCCACATTGACGCTGCGCTGCGGCAGCGGCTGATACCACTGCAGCATCCGCAGTGGCCACGGCAGCAGCAGCAGCGCGACGGCGATAATCAGGTTTTTCACGCTGCGGTGGTAGCAGGCCGAGGCCAGCAGGCCTGCAATCACCATCAGCAGGAAGGTGATGGTTTCCACGCCAGCCAGCGGTGCCAGGCCTTTCAGCGGCCCATCGATCTGGCTGTAGCCAAACTGCAGCCACGGAAAGCCGGTCAGCACCCAGCCGCGCAGAAACTCGGTGATCTGCCACAGCGCCGGTGCCGCCAGCGCCATGCGCCACAGCGTGGCCCGTGGCCAGAAGCGGTTCAGCAGCAGGGCAAACAGCAGCGGGTAAAGCGCCAGATAGGCGGCGAGCAGCACCACGAGGAACACATTGACCGGGTCGGGCATGCCGCCAAACGTCGCAATGCTGACGTACACCCAGTTGATGCCGCTACCGAACAGGCCAAAGCCCCAGGCAAAACCGATGCCTGCCGCCTGCGCGCTGCGGCGATCCAGCAACAGCAGCTGCAAACCGGCCAGAGAGAGCAGGGCGGCGGGCCAGAAATCATACGGGGAAAAGGAAAGGGTGCCCGCGGCACCCAGAATTAATGCCAGCAGCAGGCGAACCCGCTGCTGCGAGTAGAGAGAGGCTAATGCCATAAAATTATTCGTCTTCCAGTTGCGGTTGCGGAGAGTCTTCCGGAATTTTCACATGCACCTGGATGATACGGCGGCTGTCAGCCATCGCAACTTTGAATTGGTAACCCTCAATGTCGATGCTTTCACCGCGCGCCGGCAGATGGCCGAATCCCTGCATCACCAGACCGCCAATGGTATCGACTTCGTCATCGCTGAAATCGCTACCAAATACCTCATTGAAATCCTCAATCGGCGTCAGCGCACGCACCGTATAGGTGTGGCGGTTGAGCTGACGGATATCGCGATCTTCTTCGTCGTCATATTCGTCTTCAATTTCGCCGACGATCAGCTCAAGGATGTCTTCGATGGTCACCAGTCCGGAGACACCACCGAACTCATCAATGACGATCGCCATATGATAGCGCTGCGAGCGGAACTCTTTGAGCATGCGATCGACGCGCTTGCTCTCAGGCACCACCACGACCGGGCGCAGCACTTTTTCCATGCTGAATGGCTCGGCGCTGCTGCTCATAAACGGCAGCAGATCTTTCGCCATCAGAATGCCTTCAACATGGTCTTTATCTTCGCTGATTACCGGGAAGCGCGAGTGGGCAGATTCAATAATCACTGCCAGGCACTCTTCAAGGCTCTGGTTGCGCTTGAGGGTAATCATCTGCGAGCGCGGGATCATAATGTCGCGCACGCGCTGTTCGGCAATATCCAGCACCCCTTCCAGCATGTCGCGGGTGTCCTGGTCGATCAGCTCTTTTTGCTCAGAATCGCGGATCAGCCCCAGCAGTTCGTCACGGTTTTTGGGTTCGCCGTGGAAAAGCTGATTGATTAACAGGGAGAAAAAACCCTTTTTACTACTGGGTGCGTCGTTGTTTTGAGAATGGTCGTCGCTCATGGCGTTTTTATTTAGTTCTCTCGAATGAGGGAAAGGAACTGCCGGCATCCTCGCTAGCAGCGCAATGTCCTGAACCGGCGGTTCAGGCGTCTTCTTTTTCCGAAATGTACGGATCGGGATAGCCAAGAGCAAGCATTATCTCGGTCTCGAGCGCTTCCATCTCTTCAGCTTCCTCGTCTTCAATATGGTCATAACCCAGCAGATGCAGCGTGCCGTGAACCACCATGTGTGCCCAGTGCGCTTCAGGGCTTTTGCCCTGTTCGGCCGCTTCCTGCTCGACAACCTGACGACAAATAATCAGGTCGCCCAGCAGCGGCAGCTCAATGCCCGGTGGTGCTTCAAACGGAAACGACAGCACGTTAGTCGGCTTATCTTTGCCGCGATAAGTCAGATTAAGCTCATGACTCTCCGCTTCATCGACCAGCCGTATCGTGACTTCGCTCTCAGGCTGAAACGGCGTGACCGCCGCCTCCAGCCAGCGCTGAAACGCCGCTTCTGCGGGCAGGCCGTTTTCATCGGCACACGCCAGCTGCAAATCTAAAATCACCGTGCTCATGAAGGCTCCTGCGGCGTCGGCTGGCTGGCAGGTTGTGCCGCCTGTGCTTCACGCTTACGCTCTTCCGCCAGTTTATCACGGCGTTTCTGGTCCGCTTCTTCCCAGGCTTCATAAGCATTAACAATGCGTGCGACCACCGGATGACGCACCACGTCTTCGCTGTGGAAAAAGTTGAAGCTGATCTCTTCCACATTGGCCAGCACTTCGATGGCGTGGCGCAGACCGGATTTGGTGCTGCGCGGCAGGTCAATCTGCGTCACGTCACCGGTAATCACCGCTTTGGAGTTGAAGCCGATACGCGTCAGGAACATCTTCATCTGCTCGATGGTGGTGTTCTGGCTCTCATCGAGAATCACGAACGCGTCGTTCAGCGTACGGCCGCGCATGTAGGCCAGCGGCGCGACTTCAATCACGTTGCGCTCCATCAGCTTCTCGACGCGCTCGAAGCCCAGCATTTCAAACAGGGCGTCATACAGCGGACGCAGGTAAGGATCGACTTTCTGACTGAGATCGCCGGGCAGGAAGCCGAGCTTTTCGCCGGCTTCGACCGCCGGACGCGTCAGCAGAATACGGCGAATCTCCTGCCGCTCCAGCGCATCCACTGCAGCGGCTACCGCCAGATAGGTTTTCCCGGTCCCGGCCGGCCCAATGCCGAAGGTGATGTCATGATCGAGAATATTGGCGATGTACTGCGCCTGGTTTGGCGTACGCGGTTTAATCACGCCGCGCTTAGTCTTGATGTTTACCGCTTTACCGTACTCCGGCACGCTGTCAGCCGTCTGCTCCAGCACGCGACTCTCTTTGATCGCCAGATGGATCTGATCCGGTTCAATGTCGGGGATCTGGCCGCGCACCGGCGCGGTATCAACGTACAGCGAACGCAGAATATTGGCGGCCGCCTCGACACTCAGCGCACGGCCAACCAGCTTAAACAGGTTGTCGCGGCGATTGATCTCAATGCCCAGACGGCGCTCCAGCTGTTTTACGTTGTCATCAAACGGACCGCACAGGCTCATCAGTCGACGATTGTCTGCCGGTTCAAGGGCGATTTCACGAGTTTCGATATTCAAATGAATCCTTTGGGTCACTCAGGGCCAGTTGAAAGAAATAGCAGATACCGTACGCCAGGCGTCAGCATCTTTACGGAATTATTTATGGGGTCGCGCCCGGGCGCAAGCTTCAGGGGAGATATTTGGGCGGCAGCTGCGGAAAGCAAGGGCTGCGGGATGAAACAGGCGACAGCGCGTTGTGCGCTGTCGCTCAGTAATCGCGGTCTCAAGGTTGATACAGGCCCACGCCGATCTCATCCTCTTTACGCGTACGCGCAATCACCGATGCCGGACTCTCCGCGACGCGCAGGCCCATCTCCTCTTCGGTGCGAACCACGACGCCACGCAGCGAATTGGTATAAACATCGACGATTTCGACATCAACAAATTTACCGATCATGCGCACGTCGCCTTCAAAGTTGACCACGCGGTTGTTTTCGGTACGGCCGGTCAGCTCCATCACATTCTTACGTGAGGTGCCTTCCACCAGAATACGCTGAACGGTACCAAGCATGCGGCGGCTCCATGCCATCGCCTGCTGATTGATGCGATCCTGCAAAATGTACAGACGCTGCTTCTTCTCCTCTTCCGGCACGTCGTCCGGCAGATCGGCCGCCGGCGTACCCGGACGCGCCGAGTAGATAAAGCTGAAGCTGGTGTCGAAATTAACCTCGCCGATGAGCTTCATGGTCTGCTCGAAATCCTGCTGGGTTTCGCCCGGGAAGCCAATGATGAAATCTGAACTGATCTGGATATCCGGGCGCGCGGCCACCAGCTTGCGAATAATCGCTTTGTACTCCAGCGCAGTGTGCGCTCGCTTCATCAGCGTCAGAATACGATCGGCACCGCTCTGCACTGGCAGGTGCAGGAAGCTGACCAGCTCCGGCGTATCACGATAAACGTCGATGATGTCGTCGGTGAACTCAATCGGATGGCTGGTGGTGAAACGAATCCGGTCAATTCCGTCAATCGCGGCCACCAGACGCAGCAGCTCGGCAAAGGTACAAATCTGGTCGTCAAAGGTCGCGCCGCGATAAGCGTTGACGTTCTGCCCCAGCAGATTCACTTCACGCACGCCCTGCGCCGCCAGCTGGGCAACTTCCAGCAGGATGTCATCGCAGGGACGGCTCACTTCCTCGCCGCGCGTATAAGGCACCACGCAGAAAGTGCAATATTTATTGCAGCCTTCCATGATCGAGACAAAAGCCGTAGGCCCTTCAGCGCGTGGCTCCGGCAGGCGATCAAACTTTTCGATTTCCGGGAACGAGACGTCAACAATCGGACTCTTGCTGCCGCGCACCTGATTAATCATCTCCGGCAGACGATGCAGCGTCTGCGGGCCAAAAACGATGTCCACGCACTGCGCGCGCTGGCGAATTTTATCGCCCTCCTGCGAAGCCACACAGCCGCCCACGCCAATAATCAGCTCAGGATTCTTCGCCTTCAGCTTCTTCCAGCGTCCCAGCAAGTGAAACACTTTTTCCTGCGCCTTCTCACGGATGGAGCAGGTATTCAGCAGCAGTACGTCTGCGTCTTCGGCTTCCTCCGTCAGGGTATAGCCGTGCGTGCTGTTCAGTAGGTCAGCCATCTTCGATGAATCATATTCGTTCATCTGACAGCCCCAGGTTTTGATATGCAGTTTTTTGGTCATTGAACTAGCCATTGATTCTGAGCAGAGAAGTGCAGGGCGCGTATTGTAATGCTTTGGCGCGGGTGTGACCAGCATGCCCGTCATACTTCGCACGCCAGGTGCGTTGGCTGCGCGCGGCTCCCCCGGTCACTTACTGATGTAAGCTCCCGGGATGATCCTTGCTTGCCGCCTTCCCGGCGCACGAATTATTTAGGGCATGATGCCCGGTTATATTTCACGCGACAGGTGCGTTGGCTGCGCGCAGCTCCCCCGGTCACTTACTGATGTAAGCTCCCGGGGAGATCCTTGCTTGCCGCCTTCCTGGCGCACGAATTATTTAGGGCATGATGCCCGGTTATATTTCACACGCCAGGTGCGTTGGCTGCGCGCGGCTCTCCCGGTCACTTACTGATGTAAGCTCCCGGGATGATCCTTGCTTGCCGCCTTCCCGGCGCACGAATTATTTTGGGCATGATGCCCGGTTATATTTCACGCGACAGGTGCGTTAAACATGCACGGCTGAAGCACAAGATTAGCAGGGCTTTTCTGCTGGTGCGGTAAATTTCCGGTACACTTTGCCACATAGAGTGCTGCCGCAAGGCGTCACGGCAATCAGAAGGATAAGAGTCGATGCAGGATTCACAGTTTGATGTGGTGGTAGTGGGCGGCGGCATGGTCGGTGCCGCGCTGGCCTGTGGTCTGGCGCAGCAGCAGTTTCGCGTGGCGGTGATTGAGCGTGCCGAACCGGCCGCGTTTGACGCCAGCCTGGCGCCGGATATACGTATCTCCGCCATTGGTGCGTCATCGGTGGCGCTGCTGCGCCAGCTCAATGTCTGGCCGCGTGTCCAGGCGATGCGCAGCGCGCCCTACCGCAAGCTGGAAACCTGGGAATGGCAAAGCGCACACGTCACCTTCGACGCGGCTGCACTGGGCATTCCGGAGCTGGGCTATATGGTGGAAAACAGCGTGCTGCAGCGCGCGCTGTGGGAGCAGATGCAGCAGGATGGCGTAACGCTGCTGTGCCCGGCCTCACTGCAGGCGTTACAGGCGCACAGCGGCGGCTGGCAGCTGCAGCTGGATGACGGGAGCACGCTGGATAGCCAGCTGGTGGTGGGGGCCGATGGCGCTAATTCGCGCGTGCGACAGCTGGCGGGTATCGGCGTGCGCGGCTGGAACTATGCACAATCCTGCATGCTAATCAGCGTTGAGTGTGAACACGAGGCCGGCGATGCCACCTGGCAGCAATTTACGCCGGATGGACCGCGCGCGTTTCTGCCGCTGTTCGATCGTCACGCTTCGCTGGTGTGGTACGACGCGCCGGCGCGGATCCGTCAGCTGCAAAATCTGCCGCTCAGCCAGCTGGCCAAAGAAGTACAGGCCAACTTCCCGGCGCGTGTCGGCCGCTTCCAGGTAAAGAACGCGGCGTCGTTTCCGCTGGTGCGCCGCCATGCCACGCGCTACGTGCTGCCGGGCCTTGCGCTGGTCGGTGATGCTGCACACACCATCAATCCGCTGGCCGGGCAGGGGGTTAATCTCGGCTACCGCGATGTGGATGCGCTGATTGATACGCTGGTGGACGCGCGCAGCCAGGCGCAGCGCTGGGCATCACTGCCGGTATTGCAGCGTTATCACCGTCAGCGCTACAAAGATAATTTGCTGATGCAGGGCGGTATGGATCTGTTCTACTTCGCCTTTAGCAACGCGCTGCCGCCGCTGCGTGTGGTGCGTAACCTTGGACTGATTGCGGCAGAGAATGCTGGCGTGCTCAAGCGTCAGGTGCTGCGTTACGCGCTGGGGTTGTAAACTCACCGGGCGCCGCAATCGTGGCGGCGCCATCTGTTGTATAAAGCGTGAAATTCAGGAATGACAAAAACAACAAAGCCCGCAAAAGCGGGCCTGTTGTGCAATTTGGCTGGGGTGCAGGGATTCGAACCCCGGAATGCCGGAATCAGAATCCGGTGCCTTACCGCTTGGCGACACCCCAATAGGTGTTTGGTCAAATTGTCTTTGTATGGCTGGGGTGCAGGGATTCGAACCCCGGAATGGTGGAATCAGAATCCACTGCCTTACCGCTTGGCGACACCCCAATTTGTTTGGTGGCTACGACGGGAATCGAACCTGTGACCCCATCATTATGAGTGATGTGCTCTAACCGACTGAGCTACGTAGCCAGATTGTACTGCTTTACTGCACCCGATGATGGCTGGGATACCTGGATTCGAACCAGGGAATGCCGGTATCAAAAACCGGTGCCTTACCGCTTGGCGATATCCCATTCGTCGACTCGTATCCACGAGAGTGCATCGGATTGGCTGGGGTACCTGGATTCGAACCAGGGAATGCCGGTATCAAAAACCGGTGCCTTACCGCTTGGCGATACCCCATCCGGCTGCCGAAGACTGAAATGGTGCGGGAGGCGAGACTTGAACTCGCACACCTTGCGGCGCCAGAACCTAAATCTGGTGCGTCTACCAATTTCGCCACTCCCGCAAAAAGATGGTGGCTACGACGGGAATCGAACCTGTGACCCCATCATTATGAGTGATGTGCTCTAACCAACTGAGCTACGTAGCCATCTTTTTTCGCGTTACCTTCATCGGCGTTGCGGGGCGCATTATGCGTATTGAGCTTTGTAGCGTCAACAAATTTTTTGCCGTTTTTTGCCTTAACGCGCCTGTTTGTCTGGCTTGTAACCAGGCTGATGATTTATTCGGCAATTTTCGATCGTATCCGCGTCAGATGCAAGAAAAAGGGGCCACAATGGGCCCCTTATACGCATAAAGAAAATGCTTATTTGTACGCTGACTGGTGCACGCCTACCGCACGTCCGGACGGATCGTCCATCGATTTAAATGCTTCATCCCACTCAATGGCTTTCGCCGACGAACAGGCCACGGAGGGACCGCCCGGAACGCACTCTGCCGCGCTTGGCAGTGGGAACAGCTCCTCAAAGATTTCGCGGTACAGATACGCTTCTTTCGAGGTTGGCGTGTTGTGCGGGAAGCGGAAATGCGCGGTCGCCAGCTGCTGCTCGCTAATCTGCTTCGCCGCCACTTCTTTCAGCGTGTCAATCCAGCTGTAGCCTACGCCATCAGAGAACTGCTCTTTCTGACGCCATGCTACGCTCTCCGGCAGGTAAGAGGAGAAACATTCACGCAGAATGTGTTTTTCCATTTTGCCGTTGCTGCCGCACATTTTGTCTTCCGGGTTGATGCGCATCGCGACATCAAGGAATTTCTTATCAAGGAACGGCACGCGTGCTTCCACGCCCCACGCCGACATCGCTTTGTTAGCGCGCGCGCAGTCAAACATGTGCAGCGCCAGCAGCTTACGCACGTTTTCTTCGTGGAACTCCTGGGCGTTCGGTGCCTTGTGGAAGTAGAGGTAACCGCCAAACACTTCATCCGCACCTTCACCGGACAGCACCATTTTGATGCCCATCGCTTTGATTTTACGCGACATCAGATACATTGGCGTCGACGCGCGAATGGTGGTCACATCGTAGGTTTCGATGTGGTAAATCACATCGCGGATCGCATCCAGACCTTCCTGCACGGTGAAGTGAATTTCATGGTGCACGGTACCGAGGTGATCGGCCACCGCCTGCGCCGCTTTCAGATCCGGCGATCCTTCCAGACCGACGGCAAAGGAGTGCAGCTGCGGCCACCACGCATCGCTCTTGTCCTGATCTTCCACACGTTTGGCGGCAAAGCGCTTGGTCACCGCAGAGATGATGGAAGAGTCGAGGCCGCCGGACAGCAGCACGCCGTACGGTACGTCTGACATCAGGTGACTCTTCACTGACTCTTCCAGCACGTGCTTCAGGCCAGCGGCATCGGTGGTGTTTTGCGCCACGGCGGCAAAATCCATCCAGTCACGCTGCCAGTAACGACGGATTTCGCCATCGGTGCTGGAGAGGTAGCTTCCCGGCGGGAATTCTTTGATGCTGCGGCACACCGGCACCAGCGCTTTCATTTCAGAAGCAACATACAGGTTGCCGTGCTCATCGTTGCCCATATAGAGCGGAATAATACCGATGTGATCGCGGCCAATCAGATACTGCTGTTTGACGCTGTCCCACAGAATGAAGGCGAACATGCCCTGCAGGTCGTCGAGGAAGTCGAGGCCTTTTTCCTGATACAGCGCGAGGATGACTTCGCAGTCTGAACCCGTCTGGAACGCGTAGCGATCGCTCAGTTCCGCGCGCAGCGCCTGGTGGTTATAAATTTCGCCGTTAACAGCCAGTACGTGGGTGTGATCCGCGTTGTACAGCGGCTGGGCGCCGTTGTTCACGTCAACGATGGACAGGCGCTCGTGCACCAGAATGGCTTTCTCATCAGCGAAGACGCCTGACCAGTCCGGGCCGCGGTGACGCATCAGACGGGAACATTCCAGCGCTTTCTTGCGCAGTTCAACAGGATCGGTCTTCAGATCCAGCACACCAAAAATCGAACACATAACTGACTCCTGATCTCACCCTGTGGCGATGTTATTGACTTGTTTGTCCGGCAGACTGCGCTGCGTGATGTATAAGAAAATGCGCTAATTGATAGTGGTAACGCAAGCGAAATCACCAAATACTGATAAAAAGATTGTTGGTGTGAAGTAATGTTGAATTTTATTCAAAAATTTAACTATTAAATTAGATGGTGTCTAATGAATTGTCAGAAGTGATGGTTTTGTGCGCAACCGATGAGGCCGCGTCAGCGGCTGAATCACAGCGCTATGCCAGACACATAAAAAAGCCCTGCACACCGTAACGGCGAGCAGGGCCATAAGCAGACAGCATGACGCGAATCAGAACAGGTCGATATCAGCCACGGAAGGGTAGATCCAGTCCGGACGGAACGGCATGGCGTCGATATCGCTCAGCGTAGAGACGCCGGACAGCACCAGAATGGTTTCCAGACCGGCCTGGAAGCCAGCCAGAATATCGGTGCGCAGGTTATCGCCCACAATCACCGTCTCTTCTGAATGCGCATGCATTTTATTCAGTGCGGCGCGCATGATGTAAGGGCTGGGCTTACCGACATAAAACGGTTTGCGGCCGGAAATGGTTTCGATACCGGCACAGAGCGCGCCACAGGCCGGCACAAAGCCGCGTGCGTGGGTATCAGGATTGGTCGCGATAAAACGCGCACCGTTAGCCACAAAGAAGGCGGCTTTATGCATCATTTCCCAGTTAAACGATCGCGTCTCGCCGACGATGACGAAATCCGGGTTGACGTCAGTGATGGTAAAACCGGCCTTATACAATTCATGAATCAGCGCGCCTTCACCAATCACGTAGGCTTTTTTGCCCTCCTGACGACGCAGGAAATCCGCGGTGGCCATGGCGGAGGTGTAAAACACCGAATCCGGGATGTCGACGCCGGCGTTGGCAAAGCGGTTGGCCAGATCCTGCGCAGTTTGTGATGGATAGTTGGTCAGTACCACCAGCGGCATCTCTTTTTCCAGAATGCGCTGCAGGAATTCGTTTGCGCCTTTCACGGCGGTATTGTCGTGCATCAACACGCCGTCGATGTCACAGATTACGCTTTTGATGGTCATAGGTGGCTTCCGGTCGGGCCTGCCAGCCGGCAGGCTTTCTATTATTCTTCCAGCAGGTGCTGCAGCAGAATGCCATTCAGCATAGCGCGTTTTGCCAGCGCGAAAGCGCCAATTGCCGAGCGATGGTCCAGTTCAGACCGCACCACGGGCAGATTTTTGCGAAACGCGTTTAACGCCTGGGTGTTAATGCAGCCCTCAATCGCCGGGAACAGCACTTTGTCGGCATCGGTAATTTCGCCGGCCAGCACCACTTTTTGCGGGTTAAACAGGTTAATGGCGATAGCGATCGCTTTGCCGAGATAGCGGCCAACGTACTCGATCACTTCGCAGGCCAGCGCGTCGCCCTGATTGGCGGCGCGGCAGATTTGCGGCATCTGGCAATCATCCAGCGTCAGGCTGCTGGGATAACCCTGATTGAGCAGGTGGCGCACGCGGTTCTCAATCGCGCCGTTGGCGGCGATGGTTTCGAGGCAGCCAAAGTTGCCACAGTGGCAGCGTTCGCCGAGCGGATCGACCTGAATATGGCCAATCTCACCCACGTTGCCATTGCTGCCGAGAAAAATGTGGCCGTTAGCGATGATGCCGGCACCGGTTCCGCGGTGTAAACGCACCAGAATGGAGTCCGCACAGTCGCGACTTGCACCGAAATAGTGCTCAGCCAGCGCCAGGCTGCGGATATCGTGCCCGACAAAACTGGTGACGTTAAAGCGTTTTTTCAGGCTCGCCACCAGCGGCCAGTGGCTGACGGCGATATGCGGCATGTAGCGAATGATGCCGTTAATCGGGTCGACCAGCCCCGGCAGGATCACCGCGATAGCGATCAGCTCATGAATTTTACGCTGGTGCGTGCTCATAAAGGCACTGATGGCGTTGAACAGCGCGTTCTCCAGCGTCTCCTGGGTGCGCTCCGGCAGCGGATAATCTTCCTGCGCCAGCGATTTTCCGCTGAGATCGAACAGCGTCAGCGTGGCATCGTTGCGCCCCAGGCGCACGCCGATGGTATGAAAATGGCGGGTTTCGGTGATGATGGAGATGGCGCGGCGCCCACCGGTGGAGGCCTGTTGCTCCACCTCTTTGATGAGGCCGCGTTCGATAAGCTGACGGGTAATTTTGGTGACGCTGGCGGGCGCAAGCTGGCTGAGTTCGGCAATCTGAATACGCGAAATCGGCCCCTGTTGATCAATCAGCCGGTAAACAGCTGCACTGTTAAGTTGTTTGACAAGATCGACATTTCCTATTTGAGTCTGGCCGCCAGTGGTCATTCAGTACTTACTCGCTGAGGACGTTGTCTCCGTTGACGAACGTCTTAGTGATTTGATAATCGCGGGTAAAGACAGTGAGGTTGGCGACTTTTCCTGCTTCCACCGTACCAAACTGCTTTTCCACACCCATTGCCCTTGCCGGATACAGGGTCGCCATGCGCAGCGCTTCGTCCAGCGCGATACCACAATGTTCCACGCTATTCTGCACCGCTTCAATCATCGTCAGCGCAGATCCGCTCAGGGTACCGTTCTCATCTACGCACAGGCCGTCGCGATAGTATATTGTTTTACCTGCAAAAATGAATTGATCAATCGACGCACCGGCCGGCGCTGTGGCATCGGTCACCAGCACCAGTTTGTCGCCTTTGATACGTTTTGCATTGCGCACGTTAGCGTAATTGACATGTAAACCGTCTGCAATAATGCCGCAGTATACATCAGGCGAATCAAACAGCGCACCGATAAGACCTGGCTCACGCCCGCTAAAGGCGCTCATGGCGTTATACAGGTGGGTGGCAAAGGTGACGCCCGCGCTGATGCCCGCTTTGGCTTCGGCATAGGTAGCATTGGAGTGACCGGACGACACAATAATCCCGGCGTCACGCAGCTGGCGAATCACCGCGCTGCCCGCATTTTCCGGCGCCAGCGTAACTTTGGTGATGACGTCAGCGTTGGCGCACAGGAAATCCACCAGCTCCGCATCCGGCAGACGAATCAGCTGCGGATTGTGAGTGCCTTTCTTCTCTTTATTCAGCCACGGACCTTCCAGATGCAGGCCCAGCGCCTGATTCTGATGCTTCGCCAGGTAAGCGCGCATGGTTTCAATCGCGCGCTTCATCAGTTCATCACTGCTGGTAATCAGCGTTGGTAAATAGCTGGTGCAGCCGGATTTTTCATTGGCACGCTGCATGATCTCCAGCGTTTCCACGCTCAGGGCATTGATGTCATCGTTGAACTGCACGCCGCCGCAGCCGTTGAGCTGCAGGTCGATAAATCCGGGAGCGATGAACGCACCAGCCACATCTTGTTGTGGAATCGCGGCGTCCAGCGCATCGCGCGGGCAGACACGCTCAATCAGGCCATTGGCAATCACCACGGCGTGATTGTCCAGAACTTCATGGCCGGTAAAAATCCGGCCGTTAACTAATGCGTACATCATCTCTTCTCCCGGCTGAACCTGCTGCGCTTAACAGCAGGCTTTCTACAACGTGTTGTTACACACCCTTCATATTTTCCGCTTCCATTTCGCGGAAATATTTCACGGTTTTCACTTTCAGTTCCATGGTGGCTGGCTCATCACACACCACCACCGCTTTCGGGTGCAGCTGCAGGCAGCTGATGGTCCACATGTGGTTGACGTTACCTTCTACCGCCGCCTGCAGCGCCTGGGCTTTGACGTGGCCGGTCACCAGAATCATCACTTCTTCCGCATCCAGCAGCGTGCCGACGCCCACGGTCAGGGCATATTTAGGCACCTGATCAACATCGCCGTCGAAGAAACGCGAGTTCGCCACACGGGTGTCGTGCGTCAGGGTTTTAATGCGGGTGCGGGAAGAGAGCGAAGAAGCCGGCTCGTTGAACGCAATGTGGCCATCGTTGCCGACGCCGCCCATAAACAGGTGGATTTTACCCAGTGCGCGGATCTTCTCTTCGTATTGGCGACATTCTGCGTCAATATCTTCGGCATTGCCATTCAGAAGATTGATATTTTCTGGTTGAATATCAACGTGATCGAAAAAGTTACGGTACATAAAGCTGTGATAGCTTTCCGGATGCTCTTTCGGCAGACCGACATACTCATCCATATTGAAGGTGATCACGTGTTTGAAACTAACCTGGCCCGCTTTATGCATCTCGATCAGGTGCTTGTAGGCTTCCAGCGGCGTACCGCCGGTTGGCAGTCCCAGCACAAAGGGACGGTCTGCGCTGGGTTTAAAGGCATTGATGCGATTAACGATATGGCGTGCAGCCCATTTACCCACCTGGGTCGGTGTGGCCAAAGGGATCAGTCTCATGTCTTCACCTCAGTTAAGATTGGAAAGTTAGGGTCGCGTTTACTGCTGCAGCTGGCTGCTTATAGGGTAACCCGTTTGCGCGCTCGCGGCGTTGGAAAAGTGCGACCTGATATTTTTCATCATAAAATAAGTTTGTGGTGGTGGCTAGCATTTCGCAGTGAAAAACGTCCATTTTGGTGATTAAAGTCACAGTTACACTGGTTTTAATTTGCGAGGCGAATTAATTTATCTTTACACTGCGCCTCGTGGTGAAGTGTGTCATCAAGGTACCGGGTGCCGGGATAATAAAATCAACCCGCATCACGGCAAAACGCCAGTCTCATAGGGGGAGAATAAGGTGAGTATTTTAGGATATCTGCAAAAGGTCGGCCGCGCGCTTATGGTGCCGGTAGCGACCCTGCCGGCAGCGGCAATCCTGATGGGGGTAGGTTACTGGATCGATCCGGACAGCTGGGGCGCAGGCAATGCGCTGGCAGCACTGCTGATCAAATCGGGTTCTGCCATCATCGACAACATGTCCGTGCTGTTCGCCATCGGTGTGGCTTACGGCATGTCAAAAGATAAAGACGGTGCAGCGGCATTAACCGGCTTTGTAGGTTTCCTCGTGGTTACTACCCTGTGTTCACCCGCCGCGGTGGCCATGATTCAGAAAATGCCGGTGGAGCAGGTTCCTGCCGCTTTCGGTAAAATCAATAACCAGTTTGTCGGCATTCTGGTGGGCATTCTCTCGGCGGAAGTGTACAACCGCTTCAGCCACGTTGAGCTGCCCAAGGCGCTGTCGTTCTTCAGCGGTCGCCGTCTGGTGCCGATCCTGGTCTCCTTCCTGATGATTGTGGTCGCCTTTATCCTGATGTATGTCTGGCCGATCATTTTCGGCGGTCTGGTGAGCTTTGGTGAGCACATCCAGAAACTGGGCTCGGTCGGCGCGGGCGTGTACGCCTTCTTTAACCGTCTGCTGATTCCGGTTGGCCTGCACCACGCGCTGAACTCGGTGTTCTGGTTCGACGTGGCGGGCATCAACGATATTCCTAAATTCCTGGGCGGCGCGCAGTCTATTGCCAATGGTACCGGCATCCCGGGTATCACCGGTCGCTATCAGGCGGGCTTCTTCCCGATCATGATGTTCGGTCTGCCGGGTGCGGCGCTGGCAATCTATCACTGCTCACGCCCGGAAAACCGCGCGAAAGTCGGTGGTATCATGCTGGCAGCGGCTTTTGCAGCCTTCTTCACCGGCATCACCGAGCCACTGGAATTCTCCTTCATGTTTGTGGCACCGGTGCTGTATGTCATCCACGCCGTGCTGACCGGTATTTCGGTCTTCATCGCTGCCAGCATGCACTGGATTGCCGGTTTCGGTTTCAGTGCCGGTCTGGTGGACATGGTGCTGTCGACGCGTAACCCGCTGGCGGTGCACTGGTGGATGCTGATCCCGCAGGGTCTGGTGTTCTTCGTTATCTACTACGTGGTGTTCCGCTTCACCATTCAGAAATTCAACCTGCTGACGCCGGGCCGCGAGCTGGCTGCCGGTGATGAGACAGACGGCTACGACGTCAACGTTGATCACAGCAGCAACGGTGAGAGCGAAACCGAATCACTGGCGCGTCGCTATATCGGTGCGATAGGCGGTTCTGACAACCTGACCAATATCGACGCCTGCATCACCCGTCTGCGTCTGAATGTGAAAGACTCGGCGCAGGTGAATGAGAGTGTGGCTAAACGCCTCGGTGCTTCTGGCGTGATCCGCCTTAACAAGCAGAGCGTGCAGATCATTGTTGGTACGCAGGCCGAAAGCATTGCGACCGCCATGAAAACCGTACTGAGCAAAGGTCCGGTAGCCGGCGCAGCGGCACCTGCTGCGGCAACCACCGCCGCGCCTGCGGCTGCTCAGCCCCAGGCGATGCGCAACAGCGAGAAAAAGGTGATTGCAACGCTGCTGGCACCGGTCAGTGGCGAAGTGGTAGCGCTGGAAAACGTGCCGGATGAAGCTTTCGCCAGCAAAGCGGTAGGCGATGGCCTGGCGATCAAACCGAGCGATAAAACTGTCGTCGCGCCGGTGGCGGGCACTGTGGTGAAAATCTTCAACACCAACCATGCATTCTGCCTTGAAGCCGAAAATGGCGTCGAGATTGTCGTGCACATGGGTCTCGATACCGTCGCGCTGGAAGGTAAAGGGTTTACCCGTCTGGTGGAAGAGGGCGCAACCGTCACGGCGGGTCAGCCGATCCTCGAAATGGATCTGGACTTCCTCAACGCCAATGCGCGTTCGATGATCAGCCCGGTGGTGGTCAGCAACAGCGATGATTTTGCTGGTCTGAATCTGCTGGCAGGCGGTACCGTGGTGGCAGGCGTTACGCCGCTGTACGAAGTGAAAAATTAACACGTTTTGATCGTCACTGAAGGCAGGAAGCAATTCCTGCCTTTTTTGTTTTAAAACGACCAACAAACGGTTGTTTCCCTTCAGCGCTTTGTGGATCATACTCCGTTACTTCGTGGTACAAATCACCCGCTATTGTTTTGAGGATTTTGAGATGAGTGAGGCTGAAGCCCGCCCAACGAACTTTATTCGTCAGATCATCGACGAAGATTTGGCGAGCGGTAAGCACAACAGTGTGCATACCCGTTTCCCGCCTGAGCCCAATGGTTACCTGCATATTGGCCATGCAAAATCGATCTGCCTGAACTTTGGTATCGCACAAGATTATCAGGGGCAGTGCAACCTGCGTTTCGACGACACCAATCCGGTCAAAGAGGATATGGAGTTCGTTGAATCGATCAAGAATGATGTGCAATGGCTGGGCTTTGAGTGGAGCGGCAACATTCGTTACTCCTCTGACTACTTTGACCAACTGTTCAACTACGCGGTTGAGCTGATCAACAAAGGCCTGGCCTACGTTGACGAGCTGTCGCCAGAGCAGATCCGTGAATACCGCGGCACGCTAACCGCGCCGGGCAAAAACAGCCCGTATCGCGATCGCAGCGTGGAAGAGAACCTGGCGCTGTTCCAGAAGATGCGTGATGGCGGCTTCGAAGAGGGCAAAGCCTGCCTGCGTGCCAAAATCGACATGGCATCCAGCTTTATTGTGATGCGCGATCCGGTGCTGTACCGCATTAAATTTGCCGAACACCACCAGACTGGCAACAAGTGGTGCATCTATCCGATGTACGACTTTACCCACTGCATCTCCGATGCGCTGGAAGGCATCACCCATTCCCTGTGTACGCTGGAGTTCCAGGATAACCGTCGTCTCTACGACTGGGTGCTGGATAACATCACTATTCCGGTGCATCCGCGTCAGTACGAGTTCTCGCGCCTGAATCTGGAATATGCGGTGATGTCGAAGCGTAAGCTGACGCAGCTGGTGAGCGAGAAGATTGTTGAAGGCTGGGACGATCCGCGCATGCTGACCGTATCCGGTCTGCGCCGTCGTGGCTATAGCGCGGCGTCAATCCGCGAATTCTGCCGCCGTATCGGTGTGACTAAGCAGGACAATATTGTTGAGATGGCGTCGCTGGAGTCGTGCATTCGTGACGACCTCAACGAGAACGCGCCGCGCGCCATGGCGGTGCTGGATCCACTGAAAGTGGTAATCGAGAACCTGCCGGCCGGGCATGAAGAAATCATCAGCATGCCGAACCACCCGAACAAACCGGAGATGGGCACGCGTGAGGTGCCGTTCAGCCGTGAAGTGTGGATCGATCGCGCCGACTTCCGTGAAGAGGCCAACAAGCAGTACAAGCGTCTGGTGCTGGGTAAAGAAGTTCGTCTGCGCAACGCTTACGTCATTCGTGCCGAGCGCGTGGCGAAAGATGAAGCCGGCAACATCACCTGCATCTACGCTACCTGCGATGTCGACACCCTGAGCAAAGATCCGGCCGATGGCCGCAAGGTCAAAGGCGTTATTCATTGGGTATCGGCGATTCACGCGCTGCCTGCTGAATTCCGCCTGTACGATCGTCTGTTCAGCGTGCCAAACCCGGGCGCGGCCGAGGATTTCCTCACCACCATTAACCCGAACTCGCTGGAGATCAAACAGGGCTTCGTTGAGCCGGGTCTGCGTGCCGCCAGCGCGCTGGCGCCGTATCAGTTTGAGCGCGAAGGTTACTTCTGCGCTGATAGCGTGTACTCGCAGCCGTCGAAACTGGTGTTCAACCGCACCGTGGGTCTGCGTGATACCTGGGCAAAAATCGGCGAATAATTTTACTGCTTGATAGCACGATATGATCAGCAAAGGGCGAGCAATCGCCCTTTTTTATTGCCCGTTATCTGCAAACGGGAATCGATTATGCTGAACCAGACAAAAAACAGTAATTGCGCGCGATTACGACTAATCTGACTTTAATAAAATTAACTAATTTACCCGTGTGAAATCGTTATTTTCAGGTAGGCTATGCGCTCTTAAATGTTGCTGTGCGGGTTAGCGAAGGAAGAAAAATGACAAGTCTCGCTCTGGAAGCCAAACATAGCGTGGTGGTTTTACATCAGCTTATCGAACGTATTTTTAATCAGGCCGAAGGCAGCGATGACAGTATGGATCTGCTGCTGTCGCACTTTCATCCCGACTTCAAAATGGTGACGCCGCAAGGCAAACAGCTCGATCTCAATGACACTGAAACCCTGTTTCGCAAACTGCACGGGCAGCGGGAAGGGATGCGAATCGCCACCAGTGAGCATGCCATCATTTCCCAGCAGCAGCAGGAAGTGACCATTCAGTATCACGAACTGCAAATGCTTAACGGCAACAACCAGACCCGCATTTCGCTGGCGGTGCTGGACTGCAGCACGCCGGTTCCGCGCTGGCGCTATTTGCAGGAAACGCTGGTCGCCTGAACGCAGCCATAAAAAAACCGGTGCCTGGCACCGGTTTTTTTATACTGCATAGCATATTCAATTACTGATCGTGGAGCGTCTCGTCTTCGCGGCAGTCTCCCAGCGCACAGTGGCCGTACAGATACAGGCTGTGGTTGCTGAGTTTGATACCGTGGCGTGTTGCAATCTCACGCTGACGCGTTTCGATAGATTCATCGCTAAACTCGATCACTTTGCCGCAGTCGAGGCAAATCAGGTGATCATGATGATGCTGCTGGGTCAGTTCGAACACGGATTTCCCGCCTTCGAAGTTATGACGCGTCACGATGCCGGCGTCGTCAAACTGGTTCAGAACACGGTATACCGTCGCCAGACCAATCTCTTCGCCCATGTCGATCAGGCGTTTGTACAAATCTTCCGCACTGACATGATGGGACTCGGGTCCGGGTCCCTGAAGCACTTCCAGAATCTTCAGTCTGGGCAGCGTGACTTTCAGGCCAGCCTTTTTCAATGCGGAGTTGTTGTCAGTCATGCGGATATTGTCCTGTTACTTTGCTAGTCACTTACGGCGCAAAGGCCTTGAATGTGTGGTCAACGCGCATTCTCATTTGCGTCTCATTATAGAGCTCAGCCTGCGAAATGAAAACCGGCTGCGGCGGACAATTCCCCGGATGCTGTAAGGAGAAATGTCGTGAACCTCAGCGGGATCGTGCAGATCGATGTTCCTTTTCGCGCAGTCTCAGTCTGATGCCCGAGGAATAAGCAGATGACCGTTGCGGGTATTCTACAGAATTGAGGGAAAAAGTTAAAAAACCGTAGCTATTATTTTTATAGGTAATTCCATTGCCCGATGTGAGCCAGCGCCCACATCGGACAGGAAAGCATCAGGCTTCGATGATCGCCTGCAGCTGCAGCTCGTCAAAGATCTGCTTAACCCATTTGTCGACGCGCTCGTTAGTCAGTTCAGGCTGACGATCTTCATCGATGGCGAGGCCGAGGAAGTGTTTGTCGTCTGCCAGACCTTTAGAGGCTTCGAAGTGGTAACCTTCGGTTGGCCAGTGGCCCACAATCACTGCGCCGTTTGGCTCAATGATGTCGCGAATGGTGCCCATCGCGTCACAGAAGTACTCGGCATAATCTTCCTGATCGCCGCAGCCAAACAGCGCTACCAGCTTACCGTTGAAATCAATCTCTTCCAGCGTCGGGAAGAAGTCATCCCAGTCGCACTGGGCTTCACCGTAGTACCAGGTCGGAATACCCAGCAGCAGAATATCGAATGCTTCGAGATCTTCTTTGGTGCTCTTAGCAATGTCATGCACTTCGGCGACATCTTTACCCAGTTGTTTCTGGATCATTTTTGCAATGTTTTCAGTGTTGCCGGTATCGCTGCCGAAGAAAATGCCTACGATTGCCATGGAGTGAGTAACCTCTTAAATCCTGATTGTGAAAGTAAGTCAGAAGACGACACAGTTATGCGAATGATAGCAGACCGGCGAAAAGCGCGGAATGTGTAAAGCGCTGAGTTTGTGTTCCAGCGTGCGGTCTGCGCACGTTACGCCAGTTTGAGCTGCGCCAGCAGCATTTGTTCAATCAGTTCACTGCGGCTGATGTTCTGCTGCTCGGCCAGCGTATTAAGCGCGTCGACCGCTTCGCTGGACATTTTCAGCTCAACGCGGCGCAGGCCGCGCACCCGGTCGCGCTTCAGCTGGTTGCGCTTATTAATGCGCAGCTGCTCATCACGCGACAGCGGACTGGTTTTAGGGCGACCGGGACGCCGCTCGTCTGCGAAGAGATCGAGCGTGGTACGATCTGTCTGTTCTTTTGCCATGGTTTGTGAAACTGCGTGGGCGCGAACGGCGGAAAGGCGCTGCGCGATTTAAACATTTATCGGCCCGACCGCGGCGAAAAAAGCATCCGCGGCAAATTTTTAGCGCGACATCATACTCCAGCGCCCGGCGCGACGCCAACCCTAAACCGCCCGTAGCAAGCTTTTGCTTTTACAGGTTAAAAAAGCGGCGCACCGCGCGCAGTACGGCATCGGGTTTTTCGGCATGCACCCAGTGGCCGGCACCGCTGATAATGTGCGCCTGCGCCTGCGGGAACTGGCGCAGCAGCGCATCACGGTGCTGATTGTCCAGATAGGGTGAATCACCGCCGCGAATAAACAGCGCCGGATGAGGCCACGCGGGCACCTCCTGCCAGCCGGAGAGCACCGGATAATTGTCCCATAACACCGGCACGTTAAAGCGCCATTCGCCTTCATGGAAAGATTTCAGAATGAACTGAATCACGCCTTCTTCGCGCACGTGTTCACGCATCACGTCGGCCGCAGCGCTGCGGCGCGTGACGCCAGCTGCACTGACCGCGCGGATTGCCGCGAAGATCTCATCGTGGCGTCGCGTCTGGTAATCCACCGGCGCGATATCGATCAGCACCATTTTGCCAATTCGTTCGGGCGCAACGGCGCTCAGCGCCATGGCAATTTTGCCGCCCATTGAGTGGCCGATAACATCAACCCGTTCGATGTGGTGCGCATCCAGCGTATCGACCATATCCTGCGCCAGCGCAGCGTAGTGCATCTCTTCGCTGCGCGGTGACAGGCCGTGGTTACGGACATCCACCTGCAGCGTGGGTCGTGCATCGCGCACGCCGCGCGCCAGTACGCCGAGGTTATCCAGGCTACCAAACAGGCCATGAATTAACAGAATGGGCTGGGCATCAGGGGCAGATTGTTCAGTTTGCAGACGGGCGTTCAAAATCATGGCTAAAGTTCTTTCGGTTGAGACCTGGGCTTAGGGTATCATGGATTCACCTGTCCCGGCGCCAGGCGGTCAGGCATTAGGGCATATTCCGACTTTTGCCCGTAAACGATGCCAGCGCTATCGGCTGTCGCGGATTTAACTTTATAATCCTTATGTTAGAACCCGCTCACATTTTGCACGACCGGATTTTGTTAAGGCCTTTGCAAAGTAGCGTGGTTCTGCCATTTGCCAGAATCGCACGGAAAAAGATGAAAACGATTGAAGTTGACGAAGAACTCTACCGTTATATTGCCAGCCACACGCAGCACATTGGTGAAAGCGCTTCGGACATTTTGCGCCGTATGCTGAAATTCACTGCCGGCCAGAGCGCATCCGCTGCGCCAGCGGCGAATGCGGCGGTAAAAGAAGCACCGGCTGCACGCAGCGAAGCGCGACCTCAGGATCGCGTGCGCGCCGTGCGTGAGCTGCTGCTGTCTGACGAGTATGCGGAGCAGAAGAAGGCGGTTAATCGCTTTATGCTGATCCTGTCAACGCTTTATCGTCTTGATCCGGCAGCCTTTGCTGATGCCACTGCCTCGCTGCAGGGCCGCACCCGCGTTTACTTTGCGGGCGATGAGCACACGTTGTTGCAAAATGGCACCCATACTAAGCCGAAGCACGTACCCGGCACGCCGTACTGGGTGATCACCAATACCAATACAGGTCGTAAATGCAGCATGGTGGAACACATCATGCTTGCCATGCAGTTCCCGCAGGAACTGGCAGAGAAAGTTTGCGGCACCATTTAAACCGAAGCGTCAGGGAGAAGCGCCAATGGCCAATCACCCCCGTGCCGGGCAACCTGCCCAGCAGAGCGATTTGATTAACGTTGCACAATTAACCTCGCAGTACTATGTCCTGAAGCCGGATGCGGCGAACCCGGACCATGCGGTGAAATTTGGCACCTCCGGCCACCGCGGCAGCGCGGGACGTCATAGCTTCAACGAAGTACACATTCTGGCGATTGCGCAGGCGATCGCTGAAGAGCGTAAAAAGAACGGCATCACCGGCCCGTGCTACGTAGGTAAAGACACCCATGCGCTGTCTGAGCCGGCGATCCTGTCAGTGCTGGAAGTGCTGGCCGCTAACGGCGTTGATGTGATTGTGCAGCAGGACAACGGCTATACGCCGACGCCGGCGATCTCCAACGCCATTCTGGAGCATAACAAGCGCGGCGGCGCGCAGGCGGACGGCATCGTCATTACCCCGTCGCACAACCCGCCGGAAGACGGTGGCATCAAGTACAATCCGCCGAACGGTGGACCGGCTGACACCAACGTCACCAAAGTGGTGGAAGATCGCGCGAATCAGCTGATCAAAGGTGAGCTGAAAGAGGTTAAGCGTCTGGCGCTGGATCAGGCGTGGGCCAGTGGCCACATCGTTGAGCAGGATCTGATCCAGCCATACGTTGAAGGTCTGGCGCAGGTGATTGATTTCCCGGCAATCCAGAAAGCCGGCCTGAAAATCGGTGTCGATCCGCTCGGCGGTTCCGGCATGGCCTACTGGCAGCGCATTGCTGAGCACTACCAGCTGGATCTGACCATCGTCAATGATGCTATCGATCAGACCTTCCGCTTCATGCATCTGGATAAAGATGGCGTGGTGCGCATGGACTGTTCGTCCGAGTGCGCGATGGCCGGTCTGCTGGCGTATAAAGATAAGTTCGATCTGGCCTTCGGCAACGATCCGGATTACGACCGTCACGGTATCGTCACGCCCGCCGGTCTGATGAACCCGAACCACTATCTGGCGGTAGCGATCAACTACCTGTTCCAGCATCGTCCGCAGTGGGGCAAAGAGGTAGCCGTCGGTAAAACGCTGGTCTCCAGCGCGATGATTGACCGCGTGGTGAACGACATTGGTCGCAAGCTGGTGGAAGTCCCGGTCGGCTTCAAATGGTTCGTGGATGGTCTGTTCGATGGCAGCTTTGGCTTTGGCGGCGAAGAGAGCGCCGGCGCCTCGTTCCTGCGTTTCGACGGCTCCGCCTGGTCAACAGACAAAGACGGCATCATCCTGTGTCTGCTGGCGGCGGAAATCACTGCGGTTACCGGTAAGAACCCGCAGCAGCACTATGATGAGCTGGCCGCGCGTTTTGGTGCGCCAAGCTACAACCGTCTGCAGGCACCTGCCACTTCCGCGCAGAAAGCGGCACTGTCGAAGCTGTCACCTGAAATGGTCAGCGCCGATACGCTGGCAGGCGACCCGATCACCGCACGTCTGACCGCGGCACCGGGCAACGGTGCCTCGATTGGTGGTCTGAAAGTGATGACTGAAAACGGCTGGTTCGCGGCACGTCCGTCCGGCACGGAAGACGCCTACAAAATCTATTGTGAAAGCTTCCTCGGCGCTGAGCATCGCCAGCAGATCGAGAAAGAAGCGGTAGAAATTGTCAGCGAAGTGCTGAAAAACGCCTGACAGGGCATCCTGCATGAAGAAGGCCGTGTTTGCGGCCTTTTTTTATGGCATGAAGCGATAGCCGATGCCGGTTTCTGTCAGCAGGTGCGTCGGCTGGGTGGGGTTGGCTTCCAGCTTTTGCCGCAAGTGTCCCATATAGATGCGCAGATAATGGCTGTGTTCCACGGCGTTGGGTCCCCACACCTGGTTAAGCAACTGGCGCTGGGTCAGTACTTTGCCAGCGTTATTCAGCAGCAGGCTGAGCAGGCGAAATTCGGTCGGCGTCAGATGCACCTCTTCGCCGCTGCGCAGCACGCGCCGCGCGGCGAGATCAACGCTCACTTCGCCAAACTGCACCAGCGGCTCCGGCTGGCTGCGCTGATGACGACGCAGCGCCACGCGCACGCGCGCCAGCAGTTCGCCTATACCAAACGGCTTGGTGAGATAGTCGTCAGCGCCGGCATCCAGCGCCTCAATTTTATCCTGCTCATCGCTGCGCGCCGACAGCACAATCACCGGCATGCTGCTCCACTGCCGCACTTCGCGGATGAAGGCATTGCCATCGCCGTCCGGTAAACCGAGATCGAGAATCACCAAATCCGGTTTGCGCGTAGCCGCTTCAATCAGGCCGCGCTGCAGCTGCTCCGCTTCCACAATCTTCAGGCCTTCGCTCTCCAGCGCCAGGCGCACGAAACGGCGAATCTCCTTTTCATCTTCGACAATCAAGATGGTCGTCACGCTGACTCCTGCGGCAAATAAGGTTAACGCATTACTTTAACAATAAACCGCGACGGCGTCCGTCACGATCTCAGTAACTCGCCGTGATCCGAAATTTTACAAAAATGTAACTTCCTTTCATCCCGGCCAGGAAATGACTGAAAAAAGATCAAAATAGTGGTCGGATGAGTAGTAAAATTACACAATCAGGCGTAATATCTGAGGCAGATCACATTTCATAGCAAAATTTACCACGAGGAGGCATTGATGTATCAGGCATATCCACTCGCCAAAATTGTGCTGCGCCGTGTGCTGGTGGTATTGATTGGCGTACTGGCGCTGCCAGTGATGCTGTTCCGCCAGGATCGCGCGCGCTTCTACAGTTATCTGCACCGCATGTGGTGCAAAACCAGCACCAAACCGGTCTGGCTGGCGCAATCGGAAGCGGCAGGCGGTATCTACTGGTAACGCCCGGCTTCGCGGTGATAACCCGGTGACCTCGCTCGAGGCACCGGGTTTTTTTATCTTAAAGTGGTGCGACAAACGCATTGTCCCGCTGTTATCTCGCGGCATTTCAGCTACACTTAAACCTCTACAAGATTCTGGAGGTTGTACAAGTATGAGCGAGAAAATTCCTGTAGGTATCAGTGCCTGCCTGCTCGGGGATAGCGTCCGATTCGATGGCGGCCACAAGCGTTTTGCCTTTGCAACTGACGAGCTCGCGCCATTTGTGCGCTTCGAACCTGTCTGCCCGGAAATGGCCATCGGTCTGCCGACGCCGCGCCCGGCGCTGCGGCTGGTCAAACAGAGCGACGATCAAATCCACCTGTGTTTCAGTAAAGACGGCGGGGAAGAGCTGACCGACGAAATGGCCCGCTGGTCTGCGGAGCGCGTTAAATCGCTGCACCATCTGTGTGGCTACATACTGTGTGCCAAATCGCCGAGCTGCGGACTGGAGCGCGTGCGCGTCTACGAGCCTGACACTAACAACAATCGCAAAGCCGGCACCGGCGTGTTCACCTCATTCCTGCAAAAAGAGCTGCCGTGGCTGCCGCTGGAAGAGGATGGACGCCTGCACGATGATGCGATCCGCGAAAACTTTATGGGGCGCGTCTATGCGCTGCATGAGTTCAACGAAATGTGGCGCAGCGGGCTGACGCGCCACAAGCTGATTGCCTTCCATAGTCGCTACAAATTACTGCTGCTGTCGCATGCGCAGGATGAGTACCGCGAAATGGGGCGGTTTGTCGCAGCGATGGAACAGTGGGAGTCACTGGATGCGTACGCCTTTGAATACCGTAACCGTCTGATGCACCTGATGTCGCACCAGGCGTCGCGTCGTAATCACACCAATGTGCTGATGCACGTACAGGGCTATTTCCGGCCGAAGCTGAGTTCACCGCAGCGTCAGGAGCTGGCGCAGCTGATCGACCGCTACCGTCGCGGTGTGCAGCCGTTACTGGCCCCCATCACCATGCTGAAACATTACATGGCAGAGTTCCCGCACCCGTGGCTGGCGCAGCAACGTTATTTCGATCCCTACCCGGAAGCGCTGCGTTTGCGCTACGGCCAGTAAACACGGAGCGTTATGAGCACTCACTTAGTCTGGCTGCGTAACGATTTGCGCATGAATGATAACAGCGCACTGGCCGCGGCCTGCCGCGACAGTCAGGCCGAGGTGCTGGCGCTGTTCATCGCCACGCCCGGCCAGTGGCAGCAACACAGCATGGCCCCCAAACAGGCGGCTTTTATCCACCAAAATCTGTGCCTGCTGCAGCAGTCGCTGGCAGAACGCGGTATTAAGCTGCACTATCATCAGTGCGATGACTTCGCCGCGTCGGTCGACTATCTGGCGACCTTCTGCCAGCAGCACAAGGTGGATGCGCTGTTTTACAACTATCAGTATGAAATCAATGAGCGCCAGCGCGATGCTGCGGTTGAGAAGCAGCTCGATCAGCAGGGCGTAGTGTGCCAGGGATTCGATGACAGCCTGCTGTTACCGCCGGGCAGCGTACAGACCGGCAGCAACAGCATGTTCAAAGTGTTCACGCCGTTCAGCAAAGCGTTTATCCGGCGTCTGCAACAGGGGCTGCCAGAGTGCCATCACGCACCAAAAGCGCGCGCCGGGGCACCCGTGGCCGCCGGCAAGAAAATAGCGGCATTCGATTATCCTGTGGAAGAATTCGACGAAACCTGGTTCCCCGCCGGAGAAGAGGCGGCGCTGAAGCAGCTGCGCCAGTTTGCTCAGCAGCGGGTGGAAAAATATGACCAGCAGCGCGACATGCCGGCGATTGACGGCACCAGCCGCCTGTCGCCGTATCTGGCGATTGGTGTGCTGTCGCCGCGTCAGTGCCTGCATCGCATTCTGAAGGAGCATCCGCAGGCGCTGAACAACGGCAGCGGGCTGGTGTGGCTGAATGAACTGATCTGGCGCGAATTTTATCGTCACCTGATGGTGGCCTTTCCGGCGCTGTGTAAGCATCAGCCGTTTGTCGACTGGACGCGCAACGTCAGCTGGCAACAGAATGAGCAACACCTTACCGCCTGGCAGCAGGGCAAAACCGGTTATCCGATTGTTGACGCAGCGATGCGCCAGCTCAATACGCTGGGCTGGATGCACAACCGGTTACGCATGATTACCGCCAGCTTTCTGGTGAAAGATCTGCTGATTGACTGGCGCGAGGGTGAACGCTATTTCATGCAGCAGCTGATTGACGGCGATCTGGCGGCCAATAACGGTGGCTGGCAGTGGGCCGCGTCGACCGGCACCGATGCCGCGCCTTACTTCCGCATCTTCAACCCGACGACCCAGGGCGAGCGCTTTGATAAGCAGGGCGAGTTTATCCGCCGGTGGCTGCCGGAGCTGCAAGACGTGCCGGACAGCGCCATCCATCAGCCGCACGCCTGGGCGGAGAAAAATAACAAGAAACTCGATTATCCGGCGCCAATCGTGGAACATAAGGCGGCACGTAAAAAGACACTAGACGCCTTCGAGCGCGCGCGCAGCGCAGCCTGAGGCGGTCACGGAGCCGTTATGAACAATTTCGAGTTAGAACAGATCGTCAATCAGCAACTCAACACCAGTGCCTTCAGCGACTATGCGCCCAACGGTTTGCAGGTTGAGGGGCGTGAGCAGGTGCGCCGCGTAATCACCGGCGTGACGGCCTGTCAGGCGCTGCTGGATGAGGCGGTAAAACGCCAGGCCGATGCGATACTGGTGCATCATGGCTACTTCTGGAAGAGCGAAGCGCCGGTGATTAAAGGAATGAAACGCCAGCGTCTGCGCACGCTGCTGGCCAATGACATCAACCTGTACGGCTGGCACCTGCCGCTCGATGCTCACCCACAGCTCGGCAACAACGCCCAGCTGGCCACGCTGTTTGATATCGACGTCAAAGGTGAAATTCAGCCGCTGGTGCCCTGGGGAGAGCTGGCTGAGCCGCTAAGCGGTCCGGCGCTGGCGGAAAAGATCGCGGCGCGCCTCGGCCGCCAGCCGCTGCACTGCGGTGATAATGCTCCGGCGCTGATTCGCCGGGTGGCATGGTGCAGCGGTGGCGGCCAGGGCTTTATCGATGCGGCCGCCGCCTTTGGCGTTGACGCCTTTATCAGCGGTGAAGTCTCTGAGCAGACCATTCACAGCGCCCGTGAACAGGGACTGCATTTCTTTGCTGCCGGCCATCACGCCACCGAACGCGGCGGCATCAAAGCGCTCGGTGAGTGGCTCGCCAGCCAGCATGGTCTGGATGTGACTTTTATCGACATCGACAACCCCGCCTGACCGCCTCGCTTATGCGCCCGGAAAACACGCGCCGGGCGCAAATCAGTTGACACATCTCCTTCACTTTCGCATAACTTATTGACTTTTCGCATAAGCGAATGCCCTCAGGCGCGCCGTCACTGCGGTCACGGCGCGTTTTATTAATGACCGGGAGGTGGGTTTTGCAACGAGCACGTTGTTATCTGCTGGGTGAGCGGGCGGTGGTACTGGAGCTGGAACCGCCGGTTTCGCTCGTCAGCCAGCAGCGCATCTGGGGATTGTGCCAGCGGCTGCAGCAGAATGAGCAGATCGCGGAAGTAATTCCGGGCATGAATAACCTGACGCTGCTGCTGCGCGATCCGCAGCTGAAAGCGCTGGATGCAATTGAGCGTTTGCAGCGCTGGTGGGAAGAGAGCGAGGTGCTGCTGGCCGAGCCGCGTCAGGTTGAGATTCCGGTGGTGTATGGCGGCGCGGGCGGACCGGATCTGGCGGAGGTCGCCCGTGCGGCGGAGCTGACCTCGCAACAGGTGGTGGAGCTGCACAGCAGCGCGGATTACGTGGTCTATTTCATTGGCTTTCAGCCGGGTTTCCCTTATCTCGGTGGGCTTGATGAGCGGCTGCACACGCCGCGTCGCGCCGAGCCCCGGCTGGTGGTGCCTGGCGGTTCGGTGGGCATTGGCGGCAGCCAGACCGGCATCTATCCGCTGGCCGCGCCCGGTGGCTGGCAGCTGATTGGCCACACGCCGCTTAGCCTGTTCGATCCACAACAGCAGCCGCCGACGCTGCTGCGTCCCGGCGACAGCGTCCGCTTCGTGCCACAACGGGAGGGCGTATGTTAAACATTTTGCGTGCCGGATTAATGACCTCGGTGCAGGATCGCGGCCGCCACGGCTGGCGGCAATACGGCATCAGCCTGAGCGGCGCACTGGATGAGCCTTCAATGCGCACGGCCAATATGCTGGTCGGCAACGCGGAAAACAGCGCGGTGCTGGAAATTGTGCTCGGCCAGTTCAAAGCGGAGTTTCGTCGCGACGGCTGGTTTGCGCTGACCGGTGCCAGCTGCAGCGCCGAACTGGATGGCCAGCCGGTGTGGACTGGCTGGCGTCTGCCGGTGAAAAAAGGCCAGGTGCTGAGCCTGTCCATGCCCACGCGCGGTATGCGCAGCTATCTGGCGGTGAACGGCGGTTTCGCCATCGACGCCATGCTGGGCTCACACAGCACCGATCTCAAAGCGGCCTTTGGCGGCTGGCAGGGGCGTAAACTGCAGGATGGCGATCAGCTGCCGCTGGGCAAGCCGACGCGCCGCTTCAGCCATCAGGCTGGCGTCCGGCAGCTGCTGTGGGGCAACCGCATCCGCGCGCTGCCGGGGCCGGAGTACAACGAATTTACCCACGACGCGCAGGACGCATTCTGGCGTAACCCGTGGCAGCTCAGCCCGCAAAGTAACCGCATGGGCTACCGGCTGCAGGGCAGTCCGCTGCAGCGCAGTGTCACACGTGAACTGCTGTCGCATGGCCTGGTGCCGGGTGTGGTGCAGGTGCCGCCGAACGGCCAGCCGATTGTGCTGATGGCCGATGCGCAAACCACCGGCGGCTATCCGCGTATCGCCTGCGTCATCGAAGCCGATCTCTATCAGCTTGCGCAGATTCGTCTGGGAGAACCGATTCACTTCATCCGCTGCACGCTGGAGGAGGCGCTGCTGGCCAAACAGCAGCAGCAACGTTCGCTTGATCAGATAGCCTGGGGGCTTGCTCATGAAGATCGATCTTAACGCCGACCTCGGTGAAGGCAGTGCCAGCGATCGGGCCCTGCTGGAGCTGGTGAGCTCGGCCAACATCGCCTGCGGTTTCCATGCCGGCGATGCCGAAACCATGCTGCAGTCGGTGCGCTGGGCCAGCGCCAACGGCGTGGCGATTGGTGCGCATCCGAGCTTTCCCGACCGGGAAAATTTTGGCCGGACCGCCATGCAGCTGCCGCCGGAAACCGTGTACGCGCAGGTGATCTACCAGATTGGTGCCCTGAAAAGCCTCGCCGAAAGTGAAGGGGCGAAGTTGGTTCACGTGAAACCGCACGGCATGCTGTATAACCAGGCGGCGGCGGATGCAGCGCTGGCAGATGCGATTGCGCGCGCGGTGAAGGCCGTCGATCCGGCGCTGATTCTGGTTGGCCTGGCGGGCAGCGCTTCAATTGCCGCCGCCGCGTATCATGGTCTGCGTACGCGCGAAGAGGTGTTTGCTGACCGCGGCTATCTGGCCAGTGGCGCGCTGGTGCCGCGCAGCCAGCCGGGGGCGTTAATCGAAGAGGCTGAGCAGGCGCTGGCGCAGACGCTCACCATGGTGCAGCAGCGTCAGGTGCGCAGCGTCAGCGGCGAATGGGTGGCGGTGAATGCGCAGACGGTCTGTCTGCACGGCGATGGCGCCGATGCGCTGGAATTCGCCCGCACCCTGCGCGCCGCTTTTGCGACAAATCAGATTGCTGTCACCAGCGCCTGATCATTGACTGTTAGCCCGGCCTGTTGCCGGGCTTTTTATTTCTGACGAGGGGAAAACATGGATAACGTGGTCAATCTCTGGCCGTTACTTGGCATTGCCGCGATTGTGCTTGGCTTTGTGCTGCGCTTCAACCCGGTGCTGGTGGTGATTGTTGCCGGTTTTGTCACCGGGCTGGCGGCGCATATGCCGCTCGGCGATATTCTGGAGAAGCTCGGTTCCGGCTTTCTCAATACCCGTAATCTGCCGCTGATCCTGCTGTTACCGCTGGCGGTCATCGGATTGCTGGAGCGCCACGGTTTAAAAGAGCGTGCGCAGACGTGGATCGCCCGGATCAAAACCGCCACCGCCGGCCGTTTACTGATCGTCTATCTGTTCGTGCGTGAGCTGACTGCGGCGCTGGGGCTGACCAGCCTGGGCGGGCATCCGCAGATGGTGCGTCCGCTGCTGGCGCCGATGGCCGAAGGTGCCACTGAAAACCGTTACGGCAGCGTATCACCGGAGATTCGTCAGCGGCTGCGCGCCATGTCGGCGGCTACCGATAACGTCGGGCTGTTCTTCGGTGAAGACATTTTCGTGGCCTTCGGCGCGATCATTTTTATGCACAACTTTATGCAGGAGTCAGCGGGCATCAGCACCGAACCGTTGCACATCGCGCTGTGGGGCATTCCGACGGCGCTGTGTGCGTTCCTGATTCATGCTGCGCGACTGGTGCGGCTCGACCGTCAGCTGTCGCGTGAGCTGGGCGCGCTCAACCAGCAGGCGCTGCGCGCAAAAGGAGGTGAGTGATGTTTCAGCAACAGTATCTGATGTGGCTGGCCGGGGCGATCCTGCTGATTGTCGCGCTGCTGTCATGGCGCGATAGCGCCAACCCACGCCGTTTTACCACCGGTTTATTCTGGGCGCTGTACGGTCTGATTTTCCTGATTGGCGACGGTGCTTATCAACTGATGGGGCAGTGGGCCGGTGATGCGGAGCTGGGACGTCGTTGGTTGCATATTGCGGTGGGCGCGGCGGTGGTGATCATGGCGCTAATTGCCGGGTTCGGCGGCGTGCGCCTCGGTCGCTACCATCAGCGCAGCGATGAACAGAAGCAGCAGAGTGCGCAGCGTCTCGGCAATAAGCTGTTTATGCCGGCGCTGGCGATCCCGCTGGTGACGGTGATTGGCGTGCTGGCGTTCAATCATATTCCCGGTCTGCAGGAGAAGGTATTTGGCCCGGGCAATCATTCGACGCTGGTCACGCTGTTTTCGATGATGATTGGCTGCGTGCTGGGCTGGCTGATTGCGCTGAAGTTTACCCATGAGAAGCCGCTGCAGTCGATGCAGGAGACGCGGCGTTTGCTGGATGCGGTTGGCTGGGCGTTTATTTTGCCGCAGATTCTCGCCACGCTTGGCCTGCTGTTTACCAGCGCTGGCGTCGGCACGGCGATTTCACATCTGACCGAACACTATCTGGCGGTGGATAACCGGCTGATTGCGGTGGCGGTGTATGCGCTGGGCATGGCGCTGCTGACCATGGTGATGGGCAATGCGTTTGCGGCGTTCCCGATTGTCACCGCCGGCATCGGTATTCCGATTCTGGTGCTGCAGCACGGCGGTAATCCGGCGGTGATGGCAGCGATCGGCATGTTCTGCGGCTACTGCGGCACACTGATGACGCCGATGGCTGCCAACTTCAATATTGTTCCGGCGCGTTTACTGGAGCTGCCGGACCGTAACGCGGTGATCAAGGCTCAGGTGCCAACCGGTGTGCTACTGTTACTGGTAAATATTTTCCTGCTTTATTTCCTGATGTTCCTGTGAGGTTGCGATGAAAACGGTGTTAATGACGGCGTTCGAGCCGTTTGGCGGTGAGCGCATTAATCCGTCGTGGGAAGCGGTACGCAGCTTTGATGGTCGGGAGTTCGGCGACGCGCGGATTGTGGTGCGCCAGCTGCCGGTGGTATTCGCCCGCTGCGGCCAGGTGCTGACCGCTGCGCTGGAAGAGCTGCAACCGCACCGCGTGCTGTGCGTCGGCCAGGCTGGCGGGCGCAGCGATATCAGCGTAGAGCGCGTGGCGATTAATGTGAACGATGCGCGCATTCCGGATAACGACCAGCAGCAGCCGGTCGATCAGCCGATTGTCGCCGGGGGACCGGCGGCCTATTTCTCTACGCTGCCGATCAAAGCGATGGTCGCGGCACTGCGCGAAGTGGGGATTCCGGCTTCGGTGTCGCAAACCGCCGGGACGTTTACCTGCAATAACGTCATGTATCACCTGCTGCACTGGCTGCAGACCACAGGCAGCGCAGCACGCGGCGGTTTCGTGCATATCCCGTATATGCCGCAGCAGGCGGCGCAGCATCCTGGTGCACCGAGTATGTCGACCGCCAGTGTGATTCAGGCGCTGGAAACGTCGCTGCAGGTGATTCTCAGCACAGAGAAAGACATTCGCGAAGTGGGCGGCGCAACCCATTAATCAGGAGCGGTTATGCCAGAGGGACCGGAGATCCGCCGCGCGGCGGATCAACTTGCAGCGGCAATGGTGGGCAAGCCTCTGACCGAGGTGTGGTTTGCTTTTCCGGCGCTGAAGACCTACGAACCGGCGCTGATGGGGGAAACCATCGACGCCTTTGAAACGCGCGGCAAGGCACTGCTGACGCACTTCTCCAACGGGCTGACGCTGTACAGCCATAATCAGCTGTACGGTGTGTGGCGTGTGGTGCCGAGCGGGACTGAGCCCAATACTTCGCGCCAGCTGCGCGTGCGGCTGGGTAATGCCGACCGGGCAATTTTGCTGTATAGCGCTTCGGATATTGAGCTGCTGAACGCAGATACGCTCGGCGCGCATCCGTTTTTGCAACGCGTCGGACCGGACGTGCTGGACGCTACGCTGACGGTGGAAGAGGTGCGCGAGCGGCTGCTGTCGCCGCGTTTTCGTCGCCGCCAGTTCAGCGGTTTGTTGCTGGATCAGGCATTTCTCGCCGGGCTCGGCAACTATCTGCGCGTCGAGATTTTATGGCACGCCGGTTTGCTGGCGCAGCATCGTGCACAGGATTTGAGCGACCAGCAGCTGGATGCGTTGAGCCACGCCATGCTGGCGGTGCCGCGTTTGTCTTATCAGATGCGTGGCAGCATGAAGAAGTATCACGAAGAGGCAGCGTTTCGTTTCGAGGTGTTTCACCGTCAGGGCAAAAAGTGCCGGCGCTGCGGCACCGTCATTGAGAAAGGCGTACTGTCATCACGACCGTTTTACTGGTGTCCGGGCTGTCAGCATTGAGTTTTGGTCACTATTAGACGAGGCATGAGACAGGCCATCATCGTCTTGCGGCAAACTGCACCAGAGCTAATGCACTGACTGGCTGAGCCCCGGGGCAGGCAATCCGCAGCGCTGAACAGCATGAGGAAGTCAGGATGAGACCGCATGGATGCGGGCGAAAGCCGGAGCCGGGACAGGATGTCCCGTCGACGGCGGTCCGTCAGACTGACGAAGGATGTGAAGGTACCGCGTCAGCGGCGCGAGGACGCCTGAAACGGGGCTCAGCCAGGCAGGGCTCTGCACGATATAGCATGAACTTCTGTGGGATGCTAAAAAAGAAAAGGGCGGGATAACCCGCCCTGATTGTTATTTTTTCAGCGCCGAGCTGAATTCGCGCTCGGTGTAACCGGTGTAGAGCTGACGTGGGCGGGCAATCTTCATGCCTTCGTCGTGCATCTCTTTCCAGTGCGCAATCCAGCCAACGGTACGCGCCATCGCGAAGATCACGGTAAACATTGATGACGGAATGCCCATCGCTTTCAGAATGATGCCGGAATAGAAATCGACGTTCGGATAGAGTTTGCGCTCGATAAAGTACGGGTCGTTCAGCGCGATGTGCTCCAGCTCCATCGCCACTTCCAGCAGGTCGTCCTTCATGCCCAGCTCGTTCAGCACTTCATGACAGGTTTCACGCATCACGGTCGCGCGCGGGTCATAGTTCTTATACACACGGTGACCGAAGCCCATCAGACGGAACGAATCGTTCTTATCCTTGGCGCGACGCACGAATTCCGGGATGTGATCCACGGTGCTGATCTCTTCCAGCATACGCAGCGTGGCTTCGTTGGCACCACCGTGCGCAGGTCCCCACAGCGAGGCGATACCGGCGGCGATACAGGCAAACGGGTTGGCACCGGAAGAACCGGCGGTACGCACGGTAGAGGTTGATGCGTTCTGTTCGTGGTCAGCGTGCAGGATCAGGATACGGTCCATGGCGCGTTCCAGCACCGGGTTCACTTTGTACTCTTCACACGGCGTAGCAAACATCATGTGCAGGAAGTTACCGGCATAGGAGAGATCGTTACGCGGATACACAAACGGCTGGCCGATGGAGTATTTGTAACACATCGCGGCCATGGTCGGCATTTTTGACAGCAGGCGGAAGGCGGCGATTTCACGGTGACGTTCAATATTCACGTCTAATGAATCGTGATAGAAGGCGGCCAGCGCGCCGGTCACGCCGCACATCACCGCCATCGGGTGTGAATCACGACGGAAGCCGTGGAACAGGCGGGTGATCTGCTCGTGAATCATGGTGTGACGGGTTACGGTGGTGCGGAACTCGTCGTACTGCGCCTGTGTTGGGGCTTCGCCGTTCAGCAGGATGTAGCACACTTCCAGATAGTTTGAGTGGGTAGCCAGCTGATCGATAGGGAAACCGCGATGTAACAAAATCCCTTCATCACCATCAATAAAGGTAATTTTTGATTCGCAGGACGCCGTAGAGGTAAAACCGGGGTCGAAGGTGAACAGGCCTTTTGAGCCAAGGGCGCGGACATCAACAACATCCTGTCCCAGCGTGCCTTGCATCACATCCAGTTCCACGGAGTTGTTATCTTGTAGGGTTAGCGTCACTTTTTTATCTGTCATTTTTCGTCTCCATAGCGCCTTAGTAGGTAAGGATCTTAGACACCAGAACAGTCATCATGTTGCGTTTACCCGCCGTATTTTCGGGCCGCCGCTACACTGGCTGCGCGCGCGCAGTGCGGTCATTTACTTGCGTAAACGCCCATCATTTGCACGCTTACTGCCTTGTTGCAACCCGCACGACTTAGGCTAAAACAGAATCTTCACAGCATCACTCAGCGGTAACGTTTATGCTGCAAGGTTACGGAGCGAAATGTGTAAAGCCAATCGGTGGTGTCCGGGCATGACGCGCTGCACATCGTGGATGTTAAAGATCCTGTCACGACATAACTTCTTGGTAACCAATAACCTGACGGTTTGTGTTGCTCGTAAAGGCAATGTTACATAACTTGAGCTTAGGGGAAAGTGTATCCCCATAACTTTTATGCATCATAGGGTTTTAGTGCGTTCGTTTGTAACTGAAATGTTGATCTATTGTCAAATCAGATAATTAAAAATGTATAAATTGTGAAATACGTGAGGCGGATCACTGTTCAGCTTAAATGTGACCAAAGAGATTGTAGGGGAATTGTAATCAGAATGTGATCCTCCTATACTGCCGCCAGGTCTCCGGAATACCCTGACACCAGGAGCCACCCAGCGTTTTACCCGCTTCACTTAACACTGGATGTTGCTATTTTGGTGGCGGTTGCAGTCCGAACACGCACTGTGCTCTTCTGTAACTCAGGACCGGAGGAAGCAAAATAAAAAAGAGCTGTGTGGGCAAAACCGTGAAAAAACAAAGACCTGTTAACTTGGATCTCTCGACGATCCGGTTTCCCGTTACTGCAATATCGTCCATTCTCCACCGCGTCTCCGGCGTGATTACCTTTGTCGCTCTCGGAATTCTGCTCTGGTTACTGGGTCTCTCCCTCTCTTCTCCGGAAGGTTTCCAGCAAGCGGCATCCATCATGGATAGCTTCTTCGCCAAATTCATCATGTGGGGCATTCTGACCGCGCTGGCATATCACGCAGCAAGCGGCATTCGTCACATGCTGGCCGACTTCGGTTTTACGGCAGAAACCCTGCAGGTGGGAACCCGTACCGCGCAAGCGGTTTTTGTTATCACTGTCGTGCTCTCAATTCTGGCTGGAGTCCTCGTATGGTAAGCAATGCTTCTGCATTAGGACGCAACGGTATCCATGACTGGCTGTTACTGCGTGCTGCTGCAATCTTAATTACGCTCTACATTCTCTACATCCTCGGTTTTGTCGTGATGACCGGCACGCTGACGTATGACGTCTGGCGCGGCTTTTTCGCTTCCTCCTTTACCAAAGTGTTCACGTTGCTGACGCTGTTCTCGATTCTGGTCCATGGCTGGATTGGCATGTGGCAGGTCCTGACCGACTACGTGAAACCGCTGGCAACGCGTCTGGTGTTGCAACTGGTGATTGTGGTCGCGCTGTTGTCGTATGCAATTTATGGAACTGTTGTGGTGTGGGGTGTGTAAATGAGTTTGCCAGTCAGAGAATTTGATGCCGTGGTGATCGGCGCAGGTGGTGCGGGTATGCGCGCCGCGCTGCAAATCTCCCAGTCGGGCCAGAGCTGTGCTCTGTTATCCAAAGTGTTCCCAACCCGTTCCCACACCGTATCGGCGCAGGGCGGGATTACCGTGGCGCTGGGTAACTCCCACGAAGATAACTGGGAATGGCACATGTACGATACCGTCAAAGGCTCCGATTACATCGGTGACCAGGACGCGATCGAATATATGTGTAAAACCGGTCCGGAAGCGATTCTGGAGCTGGAGCACATGGGCCTGCCATTCTCCCGTCTTGATGACGGCCGCGTTTATCAGCGTCCGTTTGGTGGTCAGTCAAAAAACTTCGGTGGTGAGCAGGCGGCGCGTACCGCTGCTGCTGCCGACCGTACCGGCCACGCCCTGCTGCATACGCTGTATCAGCAGAACCTGAAAAACAAAACCACCATCTTCTCCGAGTGGTATGCACTGGATCTGGTGAAAAACGCTGACGGCGCGATCGTCGGCTGTACCGCCATCTGCATCGAAACCGGTGAAACTGTCTACTTCAAAGCCAAAGCCACTATCCTCGCGACCGGCGGTGCTGGCCGTATCTATCAGTCCACCACCAACGCCCACATCAACACCGGCGACGGCGTCGGCATGGCGCTGCGTGCCGGCGTGCCAATGCAGGATATGGAGATGTGGCAGTTCCACCCAACCGGCATCGCCGGGGCGGGTGTGCTGGTGACCGAAGGCTGCCGTGGTGAAGGTGGCTATCTGCTGAACAAGCATGGCGAGCGTTTCATGGAGCGCTACGCGCCAAACGCCAAAGATCTGGCGGGCCGTGATGTGGTGGCGCGTTCAATGATGGTGGAAATTCGTGAAGGTCGCGGCTGCGACGGCCCATGGGGTCCACACATCAAACTGAAACTCGACCATCTGGGCGCTGAAGTGCTGGAATCCCGTCTGCCGGGCATCCTCGAACTGTCGCGCACCTTTGCTCACGTCGACCCGATTAAAGAACCGATTCCGGTTATCCCGACCTGCCACTACATGATGGGCGGCGTGCCGACCCGCGTGACCGGTCAGGCGCTGCGCGTTAACGAGCAGGGCGAAGATGAAGTGATTCCGGGCCTGTTCGCAGTAGGCGAAATTGCCTGCGTATCGGTACACGGCGCAAACCGTCTTGGCGGCAACTCGCTGCTCGACCTGGTGGTATTTGGCCGTGCGGCCGGTGTTCATCTGATGGAGTGCATCGCTGAGCAGGGCGAACTGCGCGACGCCACCGAAGATGAAATCGACGCGGCGATGGCCCGCTTCAACCGCTGGGAAAACAACACCACCGGTGAAGACCCGGTTGAAATCCGCAAGGCGCTGCAGCGCTGCATGCAGAACAACTTCTCGGTATTCCGTGAAGGGGATGCGATGCGTGAAGGCCTGGCCGAGCTGAAAGAGATTCGTGAGCGCCTGAAAAACGCGCGTCTCGATGACCGTTCACCGGACTTCAATACCCAGCGTATCGAATGCCTTGAGCTGGATAACCTGATGGAAACCGCTTACGCCACCGCGGTAGCGGCTAACTTCCGCACCGAAAGCCGTGGCGCTCACAGCCGCTTCGACTACCCGGAGCGTGATGATGCCAACTGGCTGTGCCACAGCCTCTATGTTCCGCAAACGGAAAGCATGACGCGCCGTGAGGTGAACATGCAACCGAAACTGCGTGCGGCCTTCCCGCCGAAAGCGCGTACTTACTAATTGCGGAGATCATCATGAGACTCGAATTTTCTATCTATCGTTACAACCCGGAAGTCGATGACAAACCGCGCATGCAGGATTACACCCTCGAAGCGGAAGATGGTCGCGACATGATGCTGCTGGACGCGCTGATCCGTCTGAAAGAAAAGGATCCTACGCTGGCCTTCCGTCGCTCCTGCCGTGAAGGCGTGTGCGGCTCCGATGGCCTCAACATGAACGGTAAAAATGGCCTGGCGTGTATCACGCCGGTCTCCGCACTGGGCAATGGCAGCAAGAAGATTGTTATCCGTCCGCTGCCCGGTTTGCCGGTAATCCGCGACCTCGTGGTGGACATGGGACAATTCTATGCTCAGTATGAGAAGATTAAGCCTTTCCTGTTGAATAATGGGGAAAATCCGCCAGCGCGCGAGCATCTGCAAACGCCTGCGCAGCGTGAGCATCTGGACGGCCTGTACGAGTGTATTCTCTGTGCCTGCTGCTCCACATCGTGCCCGTCGTTCTGGTGGAATCCGGACAAGTTCATTGGTCCGGCCGGCCTGCTGGCGGCCTACCGCTTCCTGATTGACAGCCGCGACACCGAAACCGATGCGCGCCTCGACAATCTGAATGATGCTTTCAGTGTTTTCCGCTGTCACAGCATCATGAACTGTGTGAGCGTGTGCCCGAAAGGCTTAAACCCAACGCGCGCCATCGGCCATATTAAGTCGATGCTGCTGCAGCGCGGGGCGTAATAAACGGAAGTCACGGTCGGGAACTCAGGTTCCCGATCGTTTACGGAAGCCTCTATAAGCGCGGTACTGACCACGCTTATAAAGGTTCCCTTACGGGCCAGGCGCCGGTTGCGCACAGGTTCGTATCGCTGAACTCACTACGGCAAGCCGCGTAAGCGGCAACAAATGAAACCTCAAAAAAGCAGATTAATGCTTAAGGGATCACAATGCAGAACAGCGCGATGAAACCCTGGCTGGACTCCTCCTGGCTGGCCGGCGCGAACCAGTCCTACATAGAGCAACTCTATGAGGATTTCCTGACCGATCCTGACTCTGTTGATGAAGTGTGGCGCTCGATGTTCCAGCAGCTGCCGGGCACTGGCGTGAAACCTGAGCAGTTTCACTCCACGACGCGTGAATACTTCCGCCGCCTGGCGAAAGACGCCACCCGCTACACCTCCACAGTCACCGATCCGGCCGCTAATTCCAAACAGGTTAAAGTGCTGCAGCTGATTAATGCGTTCCGCTTCCGCGGCCATCAGCACGCTAATCTCGATCCGCTCGGCCTGTGGAAGCAGGAGCGCGTGGCGGATCTCGATCCGGCCTTCCACGATCTGACCGACGCCGATTTTCAGGAAAGCTTTAACGTAGGCTCTTTCGCCATTGGCAAAGAGACCATGAAGCTGGCCGATCTTTATGCCGCACTGCAGCAGACCTACTGTGGTTCGATTGGTGCAGAGTACATGCACATCAACAACACCGAAGAGAAGCGCTGGATTCAGCAGCGTCTGGAATCGGTAGTGGGCCATGCGTCATTCAGCGCGGACGAGAAAAAAGGTTTCCTGAAAGAGCTGACGGCGGCAGAGGGCCTGGAAAAATACCTCGGCGCGAAATTCCCGGGTGCCAAACGCTTCTCGCTGGAAGGCGGTGATGCGCTGGTACCGATGCTGCGCGAAATGATTCGCCACGCCGGCAAGAGCGGCACGCGTGAAGTGGTGCTGGGTATGGCGCACCGCGGCCGTCTCAACGTACTGATCAACGTGCTGGGTAAAAAACCGCAGGATCTGTTCGACGAGTTCTCCGGCAAGCACAAAGAGCACCTCGGTACCGGTGACGTGAAGTACCACATGGGCTTCTCGTCAGACGTGGAAACCGAAGGCGGCCTGGTACACCTGGCGCTGGCGTTCAACCCGTCGCATCTGGAAATTGTAAGCCCGGTAGTCATGGGCTCGGTGCGTGCGCGTCTGGATCGTCTGGCGGAGCCGGGCAGCAACAAAGTTCTGCCGATTACCATTCACGGTGACGCCGCGGTTATTGGCCAGGGCGTGGTGCAGGAAACCCTGAACATGTCGCAGGCTCGCGGTTACGAAGTGGGCGGCACCGTACGCATCGTGATTAACAACCAGGTGGGCTTCACCACCTCGAATCCGAAAGATGCGCGTTCTACCCCTTACTGCACCGACATCGGCAAAATGGTGCTGGCACCGATCTTCCACGTCAACGCGGACGATCCGGAAGCGGTAGCGTTTGTTACCCGTCTGGCGCTGGATTATCGCAACACCTTCAAACGCGATGTGTTCATCGACCTGGTGTGCTACCGCCGTCACGGCCATAACGAAGCCGACGAGCCAAGCGCAACCCAGCCGCTGATGTATCAGAAAATCAAAAAGCATCCGACGCCGCGCAAAATCTACGCCGATCAGCTGGAAAGCGAAGGCGTGGCCACGCAGGAAGATGCCACCGAGCTGGTAAACCTGTACCGCGATGCGCTGGATGAAGGCGAGTGCGTGGTGCCGGAATGGCGTCCAATGAGCCTGCACTCGTTCACCTGGTCTCCGTACCTCAACCACGAGTGGGATGAGAGCTACCCGGAAACCGTGGACATGAAACGTCTGCAGGAGCTGGCGCGCCGCATCAGCAGCATTCCGGAAGCGGTGGAAGTGCAGTCGCGCGTTGCCAAGATTTACAACGACCGCAAAGAGATGGCGGAAGGCAACAAGCTGTTCGACTGGGGCGGCGCGGAAAACCTTGCTTACGCCACGCTGGTGGACGAAGGCATTCCGGTGCGCCTGTCGGGTGAAGACTCCGGCCGCGGCACCTTCTTCCACCGTCACGCGGTGATTCACAACCAGCAAAACGGTTCGACTTACACCCCGCTGCACCATATCCATAACGGTCAGGGTCAGTTCAAGGTGTGGGATTCGGTGCTGTCGGAAGAAGCGGTTCTGGCGTTCGAATACGGTTACGCCACCGCCGAGCCGCGCGTGCTGACCATCTGGGAAGCGCAGTTCGGTGACTTTGCCAACGGCGCTCAGGTGGTGATCGATCAGTTCATCAGCTCCGGCGAGCAGAAATGGGGCCGCATGTGTGGTCTGGTGATGCTGCTGCCACACGGCTACGAAGGGCAGGGTCCGGAGCACTCCTCCGCGCGCCTTGAGCGCTATCTGCAGCTGTGTGCTGAGCAGAACATGCAGGTCTGCGTGCCATCAACGCCAGCGCAGGTCTACCACATGCTGCGTCGTCAGGCGCTGCGCGGTATGCGCCGTCCGCTGATCGTGATGTCGCCGAAGTCGCTGCTGCGTCATCCGCTGGCGGTATCCAGCCTTGATGAGCTGGCCAACGGCAGCTTCCAGCCGGCGATTGGTGAGATCGACGACCTCGATCCGCAGCAGGTGAAACGCGTAGTGCTGTGCTCCGGTAAAGTTTATTACGATCTGCTGGAGCAGCGTCGTAAGAACGAGCAGACCGATGTCGCCATCGTGCGTATCGAACAGCTCTATCCGTTCCCGCACAAAGCGGTGCAGGAAGCGCTGAAGAATTACGCCCATGTTCAGGATTTCGTCTGGTGTCAGGAAGAGCCACTGAACCAGGGCGCATGGTATTGCAGTCAGCATCATTTCCGCGAAGTGGTTCCATTTGGTGCGTCACTGCGTTACGCAGGCCGTCCGGCTTCTGCTTCACCGGCCGTGGGCTATATGTCCGTTCATCAACAACAGCAGCAAGACCTGGTCAATGACGCGCTGAACCTTGGTTAATTAAAAGGAAAGAAAATGAGTAGCGTAGAAATTCTCGTTCCCGATTTGCCTGAATCCGTAGCGGACGCCACGGTAGCCACCTGGCATAAAAAACCCGGCGACTCTGTGACCCGCGACGAAGTGCTGGTCGAGATCGAAACTGACAAAGTGGTACTGGAAGTGCCTGCCGCCGCTGACGGTGTGCTGGAAGCGGTGCTGGAAGACGAAGGCGCCACCGTAACATCGCGCCAGATTCTGGGCCGTCTGAAGGAAGGTAACAGCGGCGGGAAAGAGACCACGGCGAAAGTGGAAAGCAAGGAGTCTACGCCTGCACAGCGTCAGACTGCATCTCTGGAAGAAGAGAGCAATGACGCGCTCAGCCCGGCCGTGCGCCGCCTGATTGCGGAAAACAACCTCGACGCCAGCCAGATTAAAGGCACCGGTGTTGGCGGCCGTCTGACGCGCGAAGATGTGGAAAAACATCTGGCGAAGAAAGCCGACGGCGCGAAAGCGGCACCGGCAGCCGATGCGGCTCCGCAGGCGGTCGCCAACCGCAGCGAGAAGCGCGTGCCAATGACCCGTCTGCGCAAGCGCGTGGCCGAGCGTCTGCTGGAAGCGAAAAACAGCACCGCAATGCTGACCACCTTCAATGAAGTCAACATGAAGCCGATCATGGATCTGCGCAAGCAGTACGGCGATGCCTTCGAGAAACGTCACGGCGTGCGTCTGGGCTTTATGTCCTTCTACATCAAAGCGGTGGTCGAAGCGCTGAAACGCTTCCCGGAAGTCAACGCGTCGATCGACGGCGACGATGTTGTGTACCACAACTATTTCGATGTCAGCATCGCGGTCTCAACGCCGCGTGGTTTGGTGACGCCAGTGCTGAAAGATGTTGATGCGCTGAGCATGGCCGATATCGAGAAGAAAATTAAAGAGCTGGCGGTGAAAGGCCGTGACGGCAAGCTGACGGTGGAAGAACTGACCGGCGGTAACTTCACCATCACCAACGGTGGTGTGTTCGGTTCGCTGATGTCTACGCCGATCATCAACCCGCCGCAGAGCGCGATTCTGGGGATGCACGCCATTAAAGATCGCCCGATGGCGGTGAATGGTCAGGTGGTGGTGCTGCCAATGATGTATCTGGCGCTCTCCTACGATCACCGTCTGATCGATGGTCGTGAATCTGTCGGCTATCTGGTCGCGGTGAAAGAGCTGCTGGAAGATCCGGCGCGTCTGCTGCTGGATGTCTGATTTTCGCCGGGCGCGCTGGCACGAGGCGCGCCCGAATTAACCCTGTTTAGATCTGAATGGATAGAACATCATGAACTTACACGAATACCAGGCGAAGCAGCTGTTTGCACGGTATGGTATGCCAGCACCGACTGGCTACGCCTGCACCACGCCACGTGAAGCCGAAGAAGCCGCCTCGAAAATTGGCGCGGGTCCGTGGGTGGTGAAATGTCAGGTTCATGCCGGTGGCCGCGGTAAAGCGGGCGGTGTGAAGGTGGTTAACAGTAAAGAAGACATTCGTGCTTTCGCTGAAAACTGGCTGGGCAAACGTCTGGTGACCTACCAGACTGACGCCAATGGCCAGCCGGTAAACCAGATCCTGGTTGAAGCGGCGACCGACATCGACCAGGAGCTGTATCTGGGTGCGGTGGTTGACCGTGCTACCCGTCGCGTGATCTTCATGGCGTCAACCGAAGGCGGCGTGGAAATCGAGAAAGTAGCGGAAGAAACGCCGCACCTGATCCACAAAATGGCGCTGGATCCGCTGACCGGCCCGCAGCCATACCAGGGCCGCGAGCTGGCATTCAAACTGGGCCTGACCGGTAAGCAAGTCAGCCAGTTCACCAAAATCTTCATGGGTCTGGCGACCATGTTCCTGGAGCGCGACCTGGCGATGGTTGAGATCAACCCGCTGGTGATCACCAAACAGGGCGACCTGATCTGTCTGGATGGCAAACTGGGTGCCGATGGCAATGCCCTGTTCCGTCAGCCAGAGCTGCGTGAAATGCGCGACCCAAGCCAGGAAGATCCCCGTGAAGCCCACGCGACGCAGTGGGAACTGAACTACGTAGCGCTGGAAGGCAACATTGGCTGTATGGTCAACGGCGCTGGTCTGGCGATGGGCACCATGGACATCGTGAAACACCACGGTGGTCAGCCTGCAAACTTCCTTGATGTTGGCGGCGGCGCAACCAAAGAGCGCGTTACCGAAGCCTTCAAAATCATCCTGTCTGACGATGCTGTGAAAGCGGTATTCGTTAACATCTTCGGCGGCATCGTGCGCTGCGACCTGATCGCAGACGGCATCATCGGTGCTGTGGCTGAAGTGGGTGTCAACGTACCGGTTGTGGTACGTCTGGAAGGTAACAACGCCGAGCTGGGCGCGAAGAAACTGGCGGACAGCGGTCTTAACATCATTGCAGCAACCAGCCTGACAGACGCAGCACAGCGTGTTGTCGCTGCTGCGGAGGGTAAATAATGTCCATTCTGATCGACAAAAACACCAAAGTCATTTGCCAGGGTTTCACCGGTGGCCAGGGAACGTTCCACTCTGAGCAGGCGCTGGCCTATGGTACGCAGCTGGTTGGCGGTGTGACGCCAGGTAAAGGCGGCACCACCCATCTCGGTCTGCCGGTGTTTAACACCGTGCGTGAAGCAGTAGAAGCCACGGGTGCCACCGCTACCGTGATCTACGTGCCGGCACCGTTCTGCAAAGACGGTATCCTGGAAGCGATCGACGCGGGCATCAAACTGATCATCACCATCACCGAAGGTATCCCGACGCTGGATATGCTGACGGTAAAAGTGAAGCTGGACGAAGCAGGCGTGCGCATGATCGGCCCGAACTGCCCGGGTGTGATCACCCCAGGCGAATGTAAGATCGGTATCATGCCGGGCCACATTCACCAGCCAGGCCGCGTCGGTATCGTGTCACGTTCCGGTACGCTGACCTATGAAGCGGTTAAGCAGACCACCGACATCGGCTACGGCCAGTCCACCTGTGTGGGCATCGGCGGTGACCCGATCCCAGGCTCCAACTTCATCGACATCCTGAAAATGTTCCAGGACGATCCGCAGACCGAAGCGATCGTGATGATCGGTGAGATCGGCGGCAGCGCTGAAGAAGAGGCCGCGGCGTTCATCAAAGAGCACGTGACCAAGCCTGTCGTCGGCTACATCGCCGGCGTAACGGCGCCGAAGGGCAAGCGTATGGGCCACGCCGGCGCCATCATTGCCGGTGGTAAAGGCACCGCCGATGAGAAATTTGCTGCGCTGGAAGCGGCCGGTGTGAAAACCGTTCGCAGCCTGGCCGATATCGGCGACGCGGTGAAAGCGGTACTGCCAGCGAAATAAGATTTTGCTGCTGAAAGAACAAAGCCACCTGCGGGTGGCTTTTTTTATGGCTGTAATGCGCGGCCATTAGCCGTCCTCGCACATTTGCAGTAAAAACGTAACGGCAACATTTTCTGCGGCTATGCTTACTTTGTCGTTGAGTAAAGAAGGGCAAAGAGGCGTGCTTTTTCCCGTCAGCGTCCAGGCGTCTGGCTGGCAAAGAGGTTAAATAATTACGGGAAAGGTAATTGTTTTCTTAATTGCGCTATCGATTTATGACAACTAATTAACAACAACTCTAACACTACATATCTGGAAAATTATTGTCTTAATCCAGATCAATAAAAGGCGATATATAGCAAACTTTACCGCTGGCTAAAAGCAACCCAACCGGTATAAATTGCGCTGCATCAATTCAGTCTTTTTCATCATTTTTCAGGAGTTTGTGCCAGGCGTTGTCATATCAATTCTGTCGCCTCCTCATCTTACTCCTGCTCGAAACAGGCTGAAGCGATCGGTTTTTCGGGGAATTTTCACCACTGTTACTCGCTCACTTCGGGCCGCAGTACGCATTGTGCTGTCGGTAACAAAACTGGAATCAATAATCAGTCGTTCCTGACCTTATTCTGCATCGCACTGCCCGCTGTTTGTGGTTGTTATTCGCAGGATGAGTTCATGCGAGGAGCAAGGAGTCATCATGTTAGATATTGTCGAGCTGTCGCGTTTACAGTTTGCCCTGACGGCGATGTACCATTTCCTGTTCGTGCCCTTAACGCTCGGTATGGCGTTTTTACTGGCGATCATGGAAACGGTCTATGTCCTGTCGGGAAAACAGATTTATAAAGATATGACCAAATTCTGGGGCAAGTTGTTTGGTATCAACTTTGCGCTGGGTGTGGCCACCGGCCTGACCATGGAATTTCAGTTCGGTACCAACTGGTCTTATTACTCCCACTACGTCGGCGATATCTTCGGTGCGCCGCTGGCCATCGAAGGCCTGATGGCGTTCTTCCTTGAATCCACCTTTGTCGGCCTGTTCTTCTTCGGCTGGGATCGCCTCGGTAAAGTGCAGCACCTGGCGGTGACCTGGCTGGTGGCACTCGGCTCGAACATGTCCGCGCTGTGGATCCTGGTGGCGAACGGCTGGATGCAGAACCCGATCGCCTCCGAATTCAATTTCGAAACCATGCGTATGGAGATGGTGAGCTTCTCCGAGCTGGTGCTGAACCCGGTGGCGCAGGTGAAATTTGTGCATACCGTGGCCGCGGGTTACACCACCGGTGCGATGTTCATTCTGGGCATCAGCGCCTGGTATCTGCTGAAAGGGCGCGACATCGCGTTTGCCAAACGCTCCTTTGCGATCGCTGCCAGCTTCGGTATGGCTGCTGTGCTGTCGGTCATCGTGCTGGGTGACGAATCCGGCTATGAAATGGGCGACGTGCAGAAAACCAAGCTGGCCGCCATCGAAGCCGAATGGGAAACCCAGCCGGCGCCGGCGGCCTTTACGCTGTTTGGCGTGCCGGATCAGGCGACGCAGGAGAACAAGTACGCCATCCAGATCCCGTATCTGCTCGGTTTGATTGCTACGCGTTCCGTCGATACGCCGGTCACCGGCCTGAAAGATCTGCTGGCGCAGCATGAAGTGCGCATCCGCAACGGTATGAAAGCCTATGCGCTGCTGAACGAGTTGCGTGCCGGCAGTAAAGATCCGGCGGTGCGCAGTGAGTTTGAGACGCATAAACAGGATCTTGGCTACGGTCTGCTGCTCAAGCGTTATACCCCGGACGTGGCGAACGCTACGGAAGCGCAAATCCAGCAGGCAACGCAGGATTCGATTCCGCGCGTGGCGCCGCTCTATTTCGCCTTCCGCATCATGGTGCTGTGTGGCGTGCTGTTGCTGGGCATCATTGCGCTGTCGTTCTGGAGCGTGATTCGTAACCGCATCGGTAAGAATCGCTGGCTGCTGAAAGCGGCGCTGTACGGTATTCCACTGCCGTGGATTGCCGTCGAAGCTGGCTGGTTTGTCGCTGAATATGGCCGTCAGCCGTGGGCGATTGGTGAGGTGCTGCCAACCGCCGTGGCCAACTCGTCGCTGACCGTCGGCGATCTGCTGTTCTCGATGATCCTGATCTGCGGCCTGTATACCGTGTTCCTGGTGGCGGAGATGTATCTGATGTTCAAATTTGCCCGCCTTGGTCCAAGCAGCCTGAAAACCGGCCGCTATCACCATGAAACAGTGCAGGCTGTGACTCAACCGGCGCGCGGATAAGGAGAGCGACCATGTTTGACTATGAAGTGTTGCGTTTTGTCTGGTGGCTGCTGATTGGCATTCTGCTGATCGGTTTTGCCGTCACCGACGGCTTCGATATGGGCGTGGGAATGCTGACCCGCATCCTCGGTCGCACCGATACCGAGCGTCGCATCATGATTAACAGCATCGCGCCGCACTGGGACGGTAACCAGGTCTGGCTGATCACTGCCGGCGGGGCGCTGTTCGCCGCCTGGCCAATGGTCTATGCCGCCGCGTTCTCCGGTTTTTACGTGGCGATGATTCTGGTGCTGGCCTCGCTGTTCTTCCGTCCGGTCGGCTTTGATTACCGGTCGAAGATTGAAGATATGCGCTGGCGCGGTGCCTGGGACTGGGGCATCTTCATTGGCAGTTTTGTGCCGCCGCTGGTGATTGGCGTGGCGTTCGGTAACCTGCTGCAGGGCGTGCCGTTCCATGCTGATGAGTACCTGCGCCTGTTCTACACCGGTAATTTCTTCCAGCTGCTTAATCCGTTTGGCCTGCTGGCTGGGGTGATCAGCGTCGCGATGATTCTGGCCCAGGGCGCGACTTACCTGCAGATGCGCACCAGCGGCGAACTGCACCTGCGTTCCCGCACCGCGGCGCAAATCAGCGCGCTGGTGATGCTGGTAGGCTTTGTACTGGCCGGCGTGTGGGTGAAGTACGGCATTGATGGCTATGTGCTGAAAAGCGCAATCGATCACCACGCGGCGTCTAACCCGCTGGGTAAAGACGTGGTGCGTGAAGCCGGGGCCTGGCTGGTCAATTTTGAACAGATGCCGGTGCTGTGGCTGTTCCCGCTGCTCGGCGCGCTGCTGCCGCTGCTGACGATCCTGTGTTCGCGCATGGAGAAGGGCGCATGGGCGTTTATCTTCTCTTCGCTGACGCTGGCGTGCGTCATTATGACGGCGGGCATTGCGCTGTTCCCGTTCATCATGCCATCCAGTACCGTGCCAGGCACCAGTCTGACCATGTGGGACGCGACCTCCAGCCTGCTGACGCTGCAGATCATGACCGTGGCCGCCATCATCTTTGTGCCGATTATTCTGGCTTACACCAGCTGGTGTTACTACAAGATGTATGGCCGCATCACCAAAGAACACATTGAGCGCAATACGCACTCCCTGTACTGATTGAGGAGATTAAGCATGTGGTATTTTGCCTGGATTCTTGGCACCTTGCTGGCCTGTGCGTTTGGCGTGGTCACGGCACTGGCGATCGAGCATGTGGAAGAGGGCGGCGCGCAGGACGACAAGCTCTGATGCGCAGCCTGATACAGACGCTGTATCGTTTGATGGATAAGGGCCCGCTGCGGGCCCTTTCACTGATTCTGGCGCTGTGGCTGGCCGGATGCGTCATCTGGCAGCCGGCGCGCTTTGCCGCACGCACCAGTGAGCTCGCCATCTGGCACGGATTATTGTTAATCTGGGCGGTGTGCAGCGGCGTGATTCACGGCACCGGTTTCCGGCCACAGCGTGCCCGCTGGCAGGCGCTGTTTGCCCCGCTGCCGGCGCTGATCGTGCTGGCGCTGGGAATTTACTGGTTCTACCATTAAGTTCTGTCTCAGCCCGCAAGGGCTGTTTTACCGCTGCTGACGTGAGTTTTTGTCAGCGGTTGGTCAGGAAATCTCCCAAAAATCCTTCCAGTTGTTAACGTCTGATAATTATTTTCTCCTGGCTCTGGCGGACCATTCCCAAGCCGATCTCACTTGCGTATAGTAGCAACGTTTAAAATGAGACCGGGATGTAGAGTGAGTACAACGCTGTTTCGCTGGCCGGTTCGGGTCTATTACGAAGACACTGACGCCGGTGGTGTGGTTTACCACGCCAGCTATCTTGCTTTTTATGAACGAGCACGTACCGAGATGTTGCGCCAGCACCATTTCAATCAACAGGCCCTGTTGGAAGAGCAGGTGGCTTTTGTGGTACGGCGCATGACGGTGGACTTTATTGCCGCGGCACGTCTCGACGACCTTCTGGAGATCCAGAGCGAAGTGACAGCAATGACGCGCGCAACCATGACGTTCTCGCAGCGTATCGTGAATGCTGAAGGCAAAGTGCTCAATGAAGCAGACGTCCTGATTGCCTGCATCAACCCACATCTAATGAAGCCGATTGCGCTTCCCAAGTCTATTGTCGCGGAGTTCAAGCAGTGACTGACATGAACGTTCTTGATTTGTTCCTGAAGGCAAGCCTTCTGGTCAAACTTATCATGTTGATTTTGATCGGCTTTTCTATTGCCTCCTGGGCAATCATCATTCAGCGCACCCGCATTCTTAACGCGGCGGGGCGTGAGGCCGAGGCGTTCGAGGACAAGTTCTGGTCCGGTATCGAGCTGTCGCGTCTCTATCAGGAGAGCCAGGCGCGCCGTGACGAGCTGAGCGGGTCTGAACAGATTTTCTATTCTGGCTTCAAAGAGTTTGCCCGCCTGCACCGCGCTAACAGCCATGCGCCGGAAGCGGTGGTCGAAGGGGCCGGTCGCGCCATGCGCATCTCGATGAACCGTGAACTGGAAGCGCTGGAAAATCATATCCCATTCCTTGGCACCGTCGGTTCCATCAGCCCGTATATCGGTCTGTTTGGTACGGTGTGGGGGATCATGCATGCCTTTATCGCACTGGGTGCGGTGAAACAGGCCACGCTGCAAATGGTTGCGCCCGGTATCGCCGAAGCGCTGATCGCCACCGCAATCGGTCTGTTCGCGGCTATTCCTGCCGTCATGGCGTATAACCGTCTGAACCAGCGCGTGAACAAGCTGGAGCAGGGCTACGACAACTTTATGGAAGAGTTCACGGCCATCCTGCATCGTCAGGCTTTCTCTACCGACAACAGCAAGTAAGTCGAGGTTAACGATGGCCAGAACCCGTGGTCGCGGGCGTCGCGACCTTAAGTCGGAAATCAACATTGTTCCGCTGCTGGACGTGCTGCTGGTGTTGCTGCTCATCTTTATGGCAACCGCGCCGATTATTACGCAGAGCGTGGAAGTGGACCTGCCGGACGCAACCGATTCGAAAACCGTTTCCAGTGACGATAATCCGCCGGTGATCGTGGAAGTGGCCGGGGTAGGGCAGTACAGCCTGGTGGTGGATCACGATCGTATGACGCAGCTGCCGCCGGAGCAGGTGGTGAGCGAAGCGCAGCGCCGTATTGAAGCCAATCCGAAGACGGTCTTCCTGATTGGTGGGGCGAAAGATGTGCCTTACGACGAAATCATCAAGGCGCTGAACCTGTTGCATCAGGCTGGCGTGAAATCCGTCGGTTTGATGACGCAGCCGATTTAACGCGAACCGTTTTTGGGAACCGAGAGTGTCGAAGGCAACCGAGCAGAACGAGAAGTTAAAACGCGCGATAATCATTTCGGTGATTCTGCACATCGTGCTGATCGCCCTGCTGATTTGGAGCTCGTTTAACGAACATATCGAAGCCAGCGGCGGCGGTGGCGGCAGTGATATCGACGCGGTGATGGTCGATCCTGGCGCGGTGGTTGAGCAGTATAACCGTCAGCAGAATCAGCAGAGTGATAGTCAGCGCGCCGAGCAGCAGCGCCAGAAGCAGGCACAGCAGCAGGCGGAAGAGTTGCAGCAGAAACAGGCCGCTGAACAGCAGCGGCTGAAAGAGCTGGAAAAAGAGCGTCTGCAGGCGCAGCAGGAAGCCAAAGAGCAGGCGAAGCAGCAGGCAGAGCAGCAGAAGGCGGCTGAAGCAGCAGCGAAGCAGGCGCAGGAGCAGCAGAAAGCTGCAGAAGCGGCCGCAGCGAAAGCCAAAGCCGATGCCAAAGCGCAGGCCGATGCTCAGGCGAAGGCCGCAGCGGACGCGAAAGCCAAAGCGGAAGAGCAGGCGAAGCAGGCCGCAGCCGACGCGAAGAAGAAAGCGGAAGAGCAGGCTAAAGCCGCCGCAGCCGAAGCGGCGAAAGAGAAAGCCGCGCAGCAGGCGAAAGCCGCAGCTGAAGCGAAAGCCAAAGCGGAGGCAGAAGCCAAAGCTCAGGCCGCGGCAGATGCGAAAGCCAAAGCTGCACAGGAAGCCAAAGATAAAGCTGCGGAAGCCGCGAAAGAGAAAGCGGCCGCCGAAGCCAAAGCGAAAGCTGAGGCAGCAGCCAAAGCCAAAGCGGATGCGGCGGCGAAAGCTAAAGCGGCCGCCGATGCGAAGAAGAAAGCGGCTGCCGAAGCGGCGAAGAACGAGAGCGATGTGGATGATCTGTTAGGCGGTCTCTCTTCCGGTAAGAATGCGCCGAAAAGCGGTGCCGCTTCCGGTGGTGGTGCGGCGGCAGGTCAGGGCAATCAGAAGAAGGCCGGTGCCTCAGGTGCTGAGGTGAATGCGTATCTGGGTCAGATCACCAGTGCGATTCAGAGCCGCTTCTACGATGCCGATCTGTATCGCGGCAAAAGCTGTGATTTGCGGATTAAACTGGCACCGGATGGTTTGCTGATTGACGTGAAAGCTGAAGGCGGCGATCCGGCGCTATGTCAGGCGGCGATTACCGCAGCGAAGCAGGCACGCATTCCGAAGCCGCCTTCGCAGGCAGTATATGAAGTGTTTAAGAACGCACCGATGCGTTTCAAACCAGAATAATGCAGTAACGTACGGCAGGTTGAACTAAGGTTAGCTTGCCGTACTCTATGAGTACTCGTGTTTTTTCAGGAACTGTGCGAATTATCATGAACTCAGGTTCAGATAAGGGAGATAAGATGAAGCAGGCACTTCGTGTAACCTTAGGTTTTTTTGTACTGCTGTGGGCAGCGATGCTGCACGCGGAAGTACGCATTGAAATTACGCAGGGCGTGAATACCGCGCGCCCAATTGGTGTGGTTCCGTTCCAGTGGGCCGGTCCGGGCGCTGCACCTGAAGATATTGGTGGCATCGTCGCAGCAGACTTACGTAACAGCGGTAAATTCAACCCGCTGGATCGTTCTCGTCTGCCACAGCAGCCGACCAGCGCACAGGAAGTTCAGCCTGCCGCGTGGAGCGCACTGGGTATTGATGCCGTGGTCGTCGGACAGGTGACGCCGAACGCCGATGGCAGCTACCAGGTGGCTTATCAGCTGGTGGATACCGGTGGCGCACCGGGTACCGTGCTGGCGCAGAACTCCTATAAAGTCACCAAACAGTGGCTGCGCTATGCCGCGCATACCGCCAGCGATGAAGTGTTTGAGAAGCTGACCGGTATCAAAGGCGCGTTCCGTACCCGTATCGCCTATGTGGTTCAGACCAACGGCGGTCAGTTCCCGTACGAGCTGCGCGTGTCTGACTACGATGGTTACAACCAGTTTGTGGTACACCGTTCGCCGCAGCCGCTGATGTCACCGGCCTGGTCGCCAGACGGCAGCAAAGTGGCTTACGTGACCTTCGAAAGCGGTAAATCGGCGCTGGTGGTGCAGACGCTGGCCAACGGCGCTATCCGTCAGGTGGCTTCTTATCCGCGTCACAACGGTGCGCCGGCCTTCTCGCCGGACGGCTCTAAGCTGGCCTTCGCCCTGTCGAAAACCGGTAGCCTGAACCTGTACGTGATGGATCTGGCCTCTGGTCAGACGCGTCAGGTGACCGATGGCCGCTACAACAGCACCGAACCTACCTGGTTCCCGGACAGCCAGACGCTGGCTTACACTTCGGATCAGGCCGGTGCGCCACAGATTTACAAAGTTAACGTTAACGGCGGAACGCCACAGCGCATTACCTGGGAAGGGGCTCAGAACCAGGATGCGGATGTGTCATCTGACGGTAAAACGATGGTGATGATCAGCAGCGCCGGTGGCGCGCAGCACGTCGCCAAACAGGATCTGGAAACGGGAGCCGTTCAGACAATAACGGACACGTTCCTGGATGAGACGCCAAGTCTGGCTCCTAACGGCACGATGGTAATCTATAGCTCTACTCAGGGGATGGGTTCCGTGTTGCAGTTGGTTTCAACCGATGGGCGTTTCAAAGCGCGTCTTCCGGCAACTGATGGACAGGTCAAATTCCCTGCCTGGTCGCCGTATCTGTGATGCATCGCTCCCTCGCCTGGCGGGGGAGTAAAATGTATGGCAAACAAAATAATAGGATAAAGAAATGCAACTGAACAAAGTGCTGAAGGGTTTGATGCTGGCTCTGCCGGTTATCGCGGTAGCTGCATGTAGCTCTCACAAAAACAACAACAACGATCAGACCGGTATGGGTGCTGACGGTGCATACGGCGCTGGCGCTGGCCAGAACGGCAACATGTCTTCTGACGAGCAGGCGCGTCTGCAGATGCAGCAGCTGCAGCAGAACAACATCGTTTACTTCGGTCTGGACAAGTATGACGTGCAGTCTGAATACGCTCAGATGCTGGATCAGCACGCTGCTTTCCTGCGCAGCAACCCATCTTACAAAGTGACCATCGAAGGTCACGCGGATGAGCGCGGCACCCCAGAGTACAACATCGCCCTGGGCGAGCGTCGTGCTAACGCCGTTAAAATGTACCTGCAGGGTAAAGGCGTGTCTGCTGACCAGATGTCTATCGTATCTTACGGTAAAGAGAAACCTGCTGTACTGGGCCACGACGAAGCGGCTTACGCTAAAAACCGTCGTGCCGTACTGGTTTACTAAGAGAATCACATGATTAGTAACTTCAGACTTCATCTGTTGAGTCTGTCGTTACTGGTTGGCGTAGCGGCCCCCTGGGCCGCTAATGCCCAGGCGTCAATCAGTAGCGTTGGCTCAGGCTCGGTCGAAGACCGTGTCACCACTCTTGAACGTATCTCCAATGCCCAGGCTCAGCTTCTGCAGCAGTTGCAGCAGCAGATGAGTGATAACCAAAGCGATATCGATTCGCTGCGCGGGCAGATCCAGCAGAACAGTTATCAGCTTAATCAGGTGATTGAGCGGCAGAAGCAGCTTTATCAGCAGATCGACAGTCTGAGCAGCAGTAATGGTGCGCAGGCCAGCGGTGGTGCGGATGCAGCAGCCGGTGCCGCAGCGGGAAACGCTGATGCGGGGAGCAGCAACACGGCTGCCGCTGCACCCGCACAAACCGGCGATGCCAACACCGATTACAATGCTGCCGTCGCGCTGATTCTTGAGAAGAAACAGTACGACCAGGCGATTACTGCGCTGCAGGCGTGGGTGAAGAAGTATCCGGACTCCACCTATCAGCCGAATGCCAATTACTGGCTGGGTCAGTTGTTTTACAACAAAGGCAAAAAGGACGATGCGGCCTACTATTTTGCCACTGTAGTTAAAAACTACCCGAAATCGCCAAAAGCGGCGGAAGCGCTGTTTAAGGTTGGGGTGATCATGCAGGAGAAGAACGATACAGCGAAAGCGAAAGCGGTCTACCAGCAGGTGATCAAACAGTTCCCTAACTCTGAGTCTGCTAAGCAGGCACAAAAACGGCTCGCTGCGATGTAATTGCTGCAGTTAAGACCGGATTTCGTCTGATTTCTGGTCTTGCCGCATGAAAGGTAAGCAGTTGAGACATTTAGCGGAAAATAAGGGTTGCGCCCTCCCGCTAAATCAGTAATATATGCCGCCGTTGCCGGGACATATCTTAACAAGTATCGGCAGCACTGAAGATGGGTCGTTAGCTCAGTTGGTAGAGCAGTTGACTTTTAATCAATTGGTCGCAGGTTCGAATCCTGCACGACCCACCATCTCAACCATTCAGTTTTGATGTCACTTCAGTTTGCTTCACAACCTTGATGGGTCGTTAGCTCAGTTGGTAGAGCAGTTGACTTTTAATCAATTGGTCGCAGGTTCGAATCCTGCACGACCCACCATCAAGTCGAAAGTTGTAAGCCACTTCCCGAGCGGGTCGTTAGCTCAGTTGGTAGAGCAGTTGACTTTTAATCAATTGGTCGCAGGTTCGAATCCTGCACGACCCACCAGTTATGTAGAAAGGCGCCCTAAAGGCGCCTTTTTGCTTTTTTACGAAGTTCGGTATGTTGCTTTGAGATCGTACTCAGGCCAGATAAGGCGGGGCGGATCGCAAAGGAACCTCACATCCCTGTGGATCGGCCTCGCCATCCATGGCTCGGACGCTTCGCTCCTCCGCCCCCGCCTTTTCTGGCTGTCAGGCATTTCAGCTGCTTTAGTTTTGCAGCGCTTTCAGCAAGGCGCAGAGAGTTAACATGAAGCCGAAGGGTACGGAGCGGTGGAGTAAAGCTTCCGGCGCATGGACAAAAATGCCGGGAGCATTTTTGAACAACGCGTAGCGTTGGCCCACAAAGTGGGCGAGCCTCAGGGATGAGGCGAGTAAACCGCCGGCAGAGCCTACAGGGATGTATTTACGGCGACTTTACGCAACCGCTCCGTACCTTTTGGCTGAAAAGCACTATTACAGTTATTCTGGCAACCACATCATGCCAAATCTCACTAACGCTTATCCGGCGTCAGGCTCTTCCAGATATGCAGCACCGCGTAACTGCGCCATGGGCGCCACACCTGCGACATCTGCTCTGCGACCTTTGCGCTCACGCCACCGAGATTGTTGCGGATCGCAATGTCCTCTTTCGGAAAAGCATCCGGCCAGCGCAGGGCGCGCATGGCGATATAACTCGCTGTCCATGGCCCGACACCCTTCAGCGCCAGCAACTGCTGCTGCACCACATCCGGATTAACCGCGCCATTGAAGCGCAGCGCTCCTGAGGCGCAGGACTCGGCCAGTGCCTGGATCGCCTGCGCGCGGGCGCTCACAATGCCGAGGCTGGCAATATCATCCAGGGTGGCAGTAGCCAGTGATTCGGCCTCTGGCGGTAAGCGGGAGAGCGCAGGCCACGGCGTGGTGAGGGGCGCGCCAAAACGCTCCGCCACGCGACTGCTCAGCGTCGTCGCGGCTTTCACCGTCACCTGCTGGCCGAGGATGGCGCGGACCGCCAGTTCGAAGCCGTCAAACGCACCAGGAACGCGCAAACCTGGATAGCGTGCCAGACTCGCAGCTAATAGCGGATCCTGGCTAAGCTGCTCGCTTATGCACTGTGGCTGTGCATCCAGATCAAACAGATCGCGCAAGCGGCGCAGCAGGGCAGGTAGCACCGGCGTCAGCGTGGTAGTAAATTGCACCTTCAGCGCCTGCTTCTCCGGCAAATGGCTAATGCGTACCCAGCCACGACACTGACCGAGCGCCACAGTACGATGATAAACGCCCTCGCTGACCCACTCGACTTGCTTCATCACGCGCTGTTGCAGGAAATCGAGGATGGCGTCCCAGTCATAAGGAGGCCGGTAGCTGAGGCGCAGTTCGGCGCTCTCCTGCTCACCATTCAGGGCTTCCGTCTGAATCTGCTTACGCAGACGCGATGGCGTCATGCGATAGCGAGCCTGAAACACGTCGTTAAAACGGCGCAGACTGCGAAAACCGCTGGCATAGGCAATTTCGGTCACCGGCAATGCGGTTTCAGTCAGTAGCTGCTTCGCCAGCAGCATGCGCCGGGTTTGCCGCAGTTCAAGCGGCGACACGCCCAGCTCCTGCTGAATCACCCGTCTTAGCTGGCGTTCACTCAGGTCAAACTCGCTGGCGATCTCAGCCAGCGTCTCCTGTTCTTCCAGTAAGCCTTCTTCGATACGGCGAATCAGCCGGTCGGCGATGCGATGATGGCTATCGACCGGTGCCGAACCAGGTGCCAGCTCGGGACGACAGCGCAGGCAGGGGCGAAAGTGCGCCTTTTCAGCCGCTTCGGCACTGGTGAAAAACAGGCAGTTCTTCTGCATCGGCGCTTTCACCGGACAGATCGGACGGCAGTAAATACCGGTGGAGGTCACGCCGACAAAAAACACCCCGTCGAAACGGCTGTCGCGCGCCGTCAGCGCCTGATAGGCAATTTCAGGATCAAACATCATCGTCTCCGGCAAATAAACACCATCGTCGCGCAGGTGCGGATGGAAAACTGGCTGCTTTCGGACAGCTAACCAGTTTATGCTCATGGCCGAAAACAGCCAGTTTCGCCGCGCAAAAGTGCGATAATCATCCGCATAGCCCACGCCGGAGGTGCAACATGTATCACGCTAAAATCATTACCACGCCCGTCGGAGAACTGACGCTCATTGCCACGGATCGCGGATTGTCAGCCATTTTATGGGAAAACGAAGGCGCGCAGCGCGTGCCGCTCAAACCGATCGCGCGTAACGACCAGCATCCGATTCTCTGTGAGGCCGAGCGCCAGCTGCGCCAGTACTTTGCCGGCGAGCGTCAGCAGTTTGACATGCCTTACGACACCGTTGGCACTGCGTTTCAGAAAAAGGTCTGGCAGGCGCTGCTCACCATTCCGTTTGGTGAAACCCGCAGCTATCTGCAAATCGCGGAGCAGATTGGCAACCCGAAAGCGGTACGTGCCGTCGGGGCTGCCAACGGTAAAAATCCATTGTCGATCATGGCACCCTGTCATCGCGTTATCGGCAGCAACGGTAAGCTCACCGGCTTCGCTGGCGGCCTGGCGGTAAAAGCTTTTCTGCTTGAGCTGGAAAGCCCACAACAGGCGCAGGCTGGCGCGCAGCTGGTACTTCCCGCATAAAAATCACACGACAGGCTCGGTGTAATCCGCTATTGTGTTTAGCATATAAAACACGATGGCGGATTTAATGCCGCATCATCGTCCTGCTGGGCGATTTTGTTAAATCGATAAAACGAGAGCCGTGTCATGAGTGCAATGTTTGATGCTGAAAGCGCCATTTATCCCTTCCCGCCGAAACCGGCGCGCCTCAGCCCGCAGGAAAAAGCCGGTTACATCGAAGAAATTAAACGCCTGCTCAAAGCACGCGATGCGGTGATGGTGGCGCATTACTACACCGATCCGGAAATCCAGGCGCTGGCCGAAGAGACCGGCGGCTGCGTGGCGGATTCTCTCGAGATGGCGCGCTTTGGCAGCCAGCATCCGGCGCAAACGCTGCTGGTGGCCGGCGTCCGTTTCATGGGCGAAACCGCCAAAATCCTTAGCCCGGAAAAAACCGTGCTGATGCCCACGTTGCAGGCGGAGTGCTCGCTTGACCTCGGTTGCCCGATTGACGAATTTAACCGCTTCTGCGATGCGCATCCGGATCGGACTGTGGTGGTGTATGCCAACACGTCGGCGGCGGTAAAAGCACGCGCCGATTGGGTAGTGACGTCCAGCATTGCGGTTGAGCTGATTGAATATCTCGACAGTCGCGGTGAAAAAATCATCTGGGCACCGGACCGCCATCTGGGCCGTTACGTCACGCAGCAAACCGGCGCTGATGTGCTGTGCTGGCAGGGCGCCTGCATCGTGCATGATGAGTTCAAAACCCAGGCGCTGCAGCGCATGAAAGCGCTCTATCCTGACGCGGCGGTGCTGGTGCACCCGGAGTCACCGCAGGCGATTGTCGAACTGGCCGATGCGGTCGGTTCCACCAGCCAGTTGATTCAGGCCGCCAAAACGCTGCCGCATCCGCAGATGATTGTGGCGACTGATCGCGGCATCTTTTACAAAATGCAGCAGGCGGTACCGGACAAAGAGTTACTGGAAGCGCCTACCGCAGGTGAAGGGGCGACCTGCCGCAGCTGCGCGCACTGCCCGTGGATGGCGATGAATGGCCTGCAGGCTATCGCTGAAGGACTGGCACACGGCGGCGAGCAGCATGAAATTCACGTCGATGCGGCACTGCGCAAGGCAGCGTTGCTGCCGCTCAACCGCATGCTAGACTTTGCAGCACAACTCAAACTTACGCTGAAAGGGAACGCCTGAGGCGGTTTTCATACAGGTGCAGATGATGGACTTCTTTAGCACACACAATATTCTGGTTCACATTCCGATCGGCGTCGGCGGCTACGATCTGTCATGGATTGAGGCGATCGGTACGCTGGCCGGCCTGCTGTGTATCTGGCTTGCCAGCCAGGAAAAAATTATCAACTACCTGTTTGGTCTGATTAACGTCACACTGTTTGCGGTGATTTTCTTTCAGATTCAGCTGTATGCCAGCCTGCTGCTACAGCTGTTCTTCTTTGTTGCCAACGTGTACGGCTGGTACGCGTGGAGCCGGCAGACCAGCAGCCATGAAGCGGCGCTGAAAATCCGCTGGCTGCCGCTGCCGAAAGCCATCGGCTGGGGCGCCGCCTGCGTGATCGCCATTGCGCTGATGACGCGCTATATCGACCCGGTATTCGCTTTTCTCACGCGCACCGCGGTGGGCCTGATGCAGTCGCTCGGTCTTAACGTGGTAATGCCGCAGCTGCAGCCGGATGCCTTCCCGTTCTGGGATTCCTGCATGATGGTGCTGTCGATTGTGGCGATGATCCTGATGACGCGCAAATACGTCGAGAACTGGCTGCTGTGGGTGGTGATCAACGTTATCAGCGTGATGATCTTTGCGCGTCAGGGCGTGTATGCCATGGCGCTGGAGTACGCCATCCTGACGCTGATCGCGCTGAACGGCACGCGTCTGTGGATGCAGAGCGCACGGGAACAGGGTTCGCGCGCGCTGTCCCATTAGTGGTGGTGATGCGCGTGGCCTTCCAGCGCTGCGTGCTCGTGCTGCGTGCCGCTCTCCTCGCATAACTCGCAGTCCGGGCCGACGCAGGGCTGATACTCCATCTGCACCGTGGCATGGGCGATCTGATAATGCTGGTGCAGATACTGATGAATGCGTCGCAGCAGGCCGTCGTGATCGTACGGCGGAATCACCTGTACGTGCAGCGTCAGTACCGGCTTTTCGCCCACCTGCCACACATGCACATGATGCACATTACGCACTTCATCAATGTGACGTGTCAGCGCCCGCGCTAGCTTATCCACGTCGATATGCGTCGGTGCGCCTTCCAGCAGCTCGTGCAGGCTCTCGCGCAGCAGCGCCCAGCCGCTGCGCACCACCAGCAGCGCCACCAGCAGCGACAGAATCGGATCGATCGGCGTCCAGCCGGTTAGCATGATAATCACTGCCGCCACGATTGCGCCCACCGAACCGAGCAGGTCGCCCAGCACGTGCAGCGCGGCGGCACGCACGTTGAGATTCTTCTCTTCGCTGCCGCGGTGCAGCAGCCAGAACGACAGCAGATTCGCCAGCAGGCCGGCAATGGCGATGCCGAGCATCAGCCCGCCTTCAATCGGCTCGGGCTGGTAAAAACGGCGCAGTGCTTCCCAGACGATCAGGACGGTAATCACCAGCAGCGCGATGGCGTTAACAAACGCGGCTAGCGTGGTAAGACGCAGCAAGCCAAAGGTGTGACGCGCATTCGGTTTGCGCCGGGCGAACTGCACGGCCAGCAGCGCCATCAGCAGCGCGGCGGCGTCGGTGAGCATATGTCCGGCATCGGCCAGCAGCGCCAGCGAGCCGGACACCAGCCCGCCGATGACCTCGGCAACCATAAACAGCGCGGTGACGCCAAACGCGGCGGCGAGACGCGTGCGGTTGCCGCCGTGCTCACTGTGAGAATGAGTGTGTGCCATAACGTTCCAGTTGGTTAAGTAGCCTGTTCGTTAATGATATCAGTAAATTGAGATTGTCACGGTCAGGCTGATGCTGTTTTGCCGCGTCGGCCAGCTGCTGGCAGCGGGCGGCCACGTCGTCAATGCCGAGCATCAGCCAGCTGCCTTTCAGGCGGTGCGCCGCGCGCGCCAGCTGAGGCCAGTCTGCGGCCGCGCTGGCCTGCAGCAGCGCATCACGATCCTGCTGCAGCGTACGCTGCAGGGTGTGGCAAATACGCGGGATGAAAGCCGGATTGTGCTGCGCCAGAATCTGCAGGCTATCCGGCAGCACCTGCAGCGGATCGCGCACTGCCTGCGCCAGCAGCGGTGCAATATCCCGCAGAGTCACTGGCTTAACCAGCTGCGCTTCGTGCGCCTGCAGTGGCAGTTTCAGCAGCTGTACGTCGGCGGAGCACAGTATGCGCAGCGCAGGCTGCACGCGCTGTCGCTGACGGCGGCGCAGGATGCGCAGCAGCGTCAGGCCGTCCGGGCGCGGCATCATCTGGTCAATAAACAGCACATCAAACGGCTGCTGCGCATCGGCCCGCAGCAGTTCGCGGCCATCCTCAAACACCGCCGCAGTAATGCCAAAGCTCGCCAGCTGCTGCTGCATCACCAGCAGATTGGTCGGGTGATCGTCGACAATCGCCACGCGCAGCTGCGGATAGTGCGGCCAGTGCGTGGTGTCATCCGCCGCTGTCGCCGCACAGGGTTCCAGCGGCAGGCGCACGCTCACCGTGGTGCCCTGCTGCGGTGCGGACTCCAGCGACAGCGTGCCGCCCATGCGCTGTACAATCTCGCGACAGATAAACAGCCCGAGGCCGCTGCCCTGCACCGCATGGCGCTTGCCCGACGGCGCCTGATACCACGGTTCAAACAGCTGCGCCTGCTCGCTGAGCGGAATGCCGCTGCCGCTGTCGCTCACCGTCAGCGCGATATCCCCGGTGACCGCCAGCGTCAGGCGGATTTCGCCGTGGCGGGTAAATTTCAGCGCATTGGCCACCAGATTGTTCACCACCTGCTGCAGGCGATCGCTGTCGAGCATCACGCTGGCCGGCAGCGGGGTCAGCGCCGCCACGTGCAGCTGTGGCCCGCCATCGCGCATCAGCGGGTGATAAAACTGCTGTTGCTGCTGTAGCCATAGCGTGAGATCGAGCGGGCGCGGCGTCAGGCGGAAGCTGTGGTTCTCGATACGCGCATGATCCTGCAGGTCGTTCAGCAGCGTCATCAGCGACCGGGCGCTGCTGTGCATTAAATCGAGCCGCGCGCTCGGATGCTGCTGCTGCTCCAGCTCCAGCAGACCCAGAATCGCCTGCATCGGCGTGCGCAGCTCGTGGCTGGCGGTGGCGAGAAACTGGCTTTTAGCGGCGTTGGCGCGCTCCGCCTGCTCGCGCTGTAACCGCTCACGCCGCTGCTGCAGATAACGGCGCAGCAGCAATACCAGCAACAGCAGGATGATCACGGCGGCCGCAATTAAAATCAGCAGCGGCACATTGCGCATCGTCATGGTGGTGCCGGGCTGCGGCGGCTGCGACCAGCTGACGCGCATCTGGTTCAGCGTATCCGCCGGAATCTGCTGCAGCGCATGGTCGAGCAGGGCGCTCAGCTGCGGCTGCTGAGCGCTCACCTGCGGCGCCAGCGGCCAGGCGATATCGCTGGCCACAAACGCGAGATGCACGCGGTTGCCCTCATGGCTGGCCATGCGCCAGCGCGCCGACAGCACGTTATCCACCACTGCATCAATCTGGCCAGTGTTGAGGGCCTGCCACAGCTGGGCGCGATCGTCGAACAGCTGAGGCGCGATCTCAGCCGGAAGCAGACGCTGCGCCAGATCGCCACGCAGCACGCCGACGCGCTGAGCGTGCAGCGCGGACCAGTCCATCGGCTGCCTGTCGGACAGCGTGTAAATGCCCCAGATGGCGCGCCACACCGGCAGCGCGGTGCGGTTAGCATCGTCCCCGTACAGCGGCTGTAACAGGTTGAGCATCACCTGCTGCTGCTGCAACAGACTGGCGGCCTGCTGCGGATTATTGACCCAGCGCGGCGTGAAACGCAGACCGGTGCTCTGGCTCAGCGCGTTAAGCAGGTCAATCCCGAAGCCGCGCGCGTTGCCGCTGGCATCGCGATAGCTCCACGGCGCGTTATCGCTCTCGGCGGCATAAGGAATGGCATCCTGCTGCGCCAGCCACTGTTTCTCTTCGCCCGTCAGCATCAGGGTCTGCGTATCCTGATAGCGCAGCAGCGGTGGACTCCAGCGCTGCTGCACGCGGTTGCTGAACTCCGCTGGCAGCAAACGCAGCTGGCGGTTGAGCCAGGCAATCAGCGCCGGATCGCGCGTCAGTGCGCGCAGCGACAGCTCGCCGGCACCGGGATCGGCGGTGATTTGATAAATCTGTCCCTGCTGCAGCTGGCTGAGCAGGAAACCGGCGCTGGCTTCATCGGCCACCAGATAGTCACTTTGCTGGTTCAGCAGCGCATACAGCGCCTGTAAATTGCCGGGCAGCGTCTGCCAGCGGTGGCGATGTGCAAAGGTTTGCGGCAGCTGCGCCAGCGTGTCGGCGGCGATGGTCAGCTGAGCGTTATCACTGTTGAACATCACCGCGCGCTGATTGTCACGATTGCGGTAGATGCGCATCGGACTGGTGAACCAGCTCTCGCTGGTCAGTACGTCGGCGGGCAGATCGCGCTGGCGGGTGCTCAGCACCATATCCACGTCGCCGCGCTGCAGTGCCGCCAGCTGGGCGGCAAAGTCAGGATAGCCGTGCAGGCTGAATGTGCTGCCGCTCAACTGGCTGAGGGCGCTGAGATAATCGGCATCAATGCCCCAGATGCGATCGCCAATGCGCATCGCCCAGGGCGCGCTGTTTTGCGCCGGCACCGCCACGCGCAGCACCGCTCCCGGCCACGGCTCGGCGTGCGGCGCGGGCATCATGGCGGGCAGCATCACGCTGCTGGCAGGCTGCAATCCGGCGCGCGCCAGCAGACTGAAAAACAGCGCAAACAGCAGCAGCCAGCGTTTCACTGCTGCGCTTTCCACAGTTCTGCCAGCTCGACCACCGACTGCACGCCGGTCTTCTCGAGGATATTTTTCTTATGGGTGCTGACGGTTTTATTGCTGATGTGCAGCTGTTCGCCAATCTGAATATTCGACAGCCCGCGCACCAGCAGCGCCACAATCTGCTGCTCTTTCTCGGTGAGCGGCAGCGCAATGCGCTCCGGCAGCGGTGGAAACGCCTGCTGGCCGCCCAGCACCGCCAGAATCGCACTCAGCAACTGCGCCATGCTTTGACTCTTCACCACATAGCCGGCCGCCCCGAGCGAGGCGGCGCTGAGCAGCGTGTGGCGGCTCTGCTGGGCCGAGTAGATCAGCACCGGACACTGCGGATGGCGCGCACGCAGACGGCGCAGCAGCTCCAGACCATCGCTATCCGGCAGGCCGATATCCAGCACAATCAGGTCAATATGATGCTGTTGCAGTAGCTGGCGCGCCTGGGCTTCGTCACCGGCGGCGTAGAGCTGTAATGGAATAGGGGCGTTGAGGCAGGCCGCTTCCAGCGCGACTTCAACTAAAGGGTGATCATCGATAAGCAGCAGCGCGGCCATGAAACAGTTCCTGTAAATTTCATAGCGTTAGCATAGCGGAAATAGGGCAGGGGAAAAACAACAGGGCGAGCCGAAGCTCGCCCTGCATCACGCTTCGCGAGGATTACTGCGTGGTGCCGTCAGTTTTGTGTTTAACGTGACCACCGCCTTCCTTGGTTTCAACTTTCTTGTTCATATCCGGGCAGCGACCATCTTTACACATGGTATTTTTGTGTTCCTGGCTGGCCGACATATTGCCAGAGGTGGTACCGGAAGTCGCGGCACCGTTGGTGTTCATGCTGCCATTATTAATGTTGCTATTGTCGACATTATTTGGCGGCAGATTCTCTTTCGCGCCGCCTGCGGCTGCGCCGGCTTCTGCTGACGCATTCGCCTGGCCGTTGTTGTTATCCGCAGCCAGTGCTGCGCCGCTGCCCAAAGTCATCGCTGCCGTCAGAAAAATCAATGCAAACTTATTCATCATTATGCTCCTGTAATAAATGGATAGTTGCCGCGTGACACCCGCTGGTGCTGTTTGACGAAAAAAGCGTGCCGCGACGGAATTTAATTCCGTCATGAGTGTTCGGCATGAATATAAATAGCGAAAGCACCTCATTCCTCAGTGCTTACGTTTAAAAAGCTTAGTTCATAAACGAATAAATGCAAATCTGAGCGAGCCATTGGCGCACAGGACATAATTTACACCTGGTGCCTGAAGGGATACATTGGACGGGTTGCGCCCGGCGTACGCAGGGCCAGAAATTTGAATGGAATAAGTATGGATTACCAGAACGACGATTTACGCATCAGAGAGATCAAAGAGTTACTGCCCCCTGTTGCGCTGCTGGAAAAATTCCCCGCCACCGATAACGCTGCTCAAACCGTTGCCCAGGCCCGCCAGGCCATTCACCGCATTCTGCACGGTGAAGATGACCGCCTGCTGGTAGTGATTGGGCCATGCTCCATCCACGATACCCAGGCGGCCAAAGAGTATGCCGCTCGCCTGCTGACGTTGCGCGAGGAGCTGAAGGGTGAGCTGGAAGTGGTGATGCGCGTGTACTTTGAAAAACCGCGTACCACGGTGGGCTGGAAAGGGCTGATCAACGATCCTTACATGGACGGTAGCTTCCAGATTAACGACGGCCTGCGCCTGGCGCGTAAGCTGCTGGTGGATATCAACGACACCGGACTGCCGGCTGCCGGTGAGTTCCTCGACATGATCACACCGCAATACATGGCGGATTTGATGAGCTGGGGCGCGATTGGTGCGCGCACCACCGAGTCGCAGGTGCACCGCGAGCTCTCCTCCGGGCTTTCCTGTCCGGTCGGCTTCAAAAACGGCACTGACGGCACCATCAAAGTGGCGATCGATGCCATCGGCGCTGCCAGCGCGCCGCACTGTTTCCTGTCGGTCACCAAATATGGTCATTCGGCGATTGTCGAAACCAGCGGTAATGAAGATTGCCACATCATTCTGCGCGGCGGCAAAGAGCCGAACTACAGTGCGGAACACGTTGCGGCGGTGAAAACCGGGCTGGAAAAAGCGGGCCTGCGTCCACAGGTGATGATCGACTTCAGCCACGCCAACAGCAGCAAGCAGTTCCAGCGTCAGATGGTGGTGGCCGCAGACGTGGCACAGCAGATCGCCGGCGGCGAGCAGGCGATTACCGGCGTGATGATTGAGAGCCACCTGGTGGAAGGCAACCAGAGCCTCGACAGCGGCAAACCGCTGGTGTACGGCCAGAGCGTCACCGACGCCTGTATTGGCTGGGACGACACGGAAAAAGCGCTGCGTCAGCTGGCGCAGGCGATCAAAACCCGTCGCGGCTAACGGCAGCGCACGGCATAAAAAAAGGCCAGACTCGCGTCTGGCCTTTTGCGTTTCAGCGTGAACTTACTTCGCTTTACCCTGGTTAGCAACGGCGGCGGCTTTCGCTGCGATCTCGTCGGCATCACCCAGATAGTAATGTTTGATTGGCTTGAAGTTCTCATCGAACTCATACACCAGCGGTACGCCGGTTGGGATGTTCAGTTCGAGGATCTCATCTTCGCTCATGTTATCGAGGTATTTCACCAGCGCGCGCAGTGAGTTACCGTGCGCGGCAACGATCACTTTCTCACCGCTCTTGATGCGCGGCAGAATGCTCTCGTTCCAGAATGGGATCACGCGATCGATGGTCAGTGCCAGGCTTTCGGTGGTTGGCAGCTGCGCGTCGGTCAGGGATTTGTAGCGCGGGTCGTGGCCCGGGAAACGCTCGTCGTTACGATCCAGCTCTGGCGGCGTAACGGCAAAGCCGCGGCGCCACTGTTTCACCTGATCGTCGCCATATTTTGCAGCGGTTTCCGCTTTGTCCAGACCCTGCAGCGCACCGTAGTGGCGCTCGTTCAGACGCCAGGTTTTCTCGACCGGCAGCCAGGCCTGATCCAGCTCATCCAGCACGTTCCACAGAGTGTGGATGGCACGCTTCAGCACTGAGGTGTAGGCAAAATCAAACACGAAACCTTCTTTTTTCAGCAGCTGACCGGCTGCTTTGGCTTCGGTGCGACCCTTGTCGGACAGATCCACGTCGTACCATCCGGTGAAGCGGTTTTCCTGATTCCACTGGCTTTCGCCGTGGCGCACCAGAACCAGCTTAGTTACGGCCATAGCTTTACTCCTTAATGCTTAATGTTTCGATGATGATAGAAACCGGCTGCGGCCGCTGATTTCAGCGGCACACTGATAGCGCCATACCATAGCGGAAAACAGCGCACGGCGTAAGCCTGTCGGCACCGCAGTGCGCGTTTTTCAACCGGCGCTTAGTGCGGGGTGAAGCGATAACGCGTCACGGAGTGCCATGTGTCGCCGGGCTGCAGCCAGCAATCAGGCTGCGGCCACTCGCTATGGTTGGGCGAATCCGGTAAAAACTCACTCTCCAGAGCGATGCCCTGGAAAGCAGTATAGCTGCCCTGTTCACGGGCGCGCGTTCCCTCCAGATAGTTGCCGGAGTAGAACTGCAGCGCCGGCGCGGCGGTGAACACGCTCACGCTAAGTTTGTCGTCCGCTGACCACAGCTGCGCAGCAGGCTGGCTGCTGTCACCGGCGGTGGTGAGCAGAAACGCGTGATCGTAACCTTTCACCGCGCGCTGATCGTCGTCGGCCAGGAACTCATCTGCCACGCGTTTCGGCTGGCGGAAATCAAAGCTGGTGCCGTCCACCGCTTTCAGCGGCGCATTGGGAATGCCTGCGCTGTCCACCGGCAGATAACGATCGGCCTGCAGTTGTAAGCGATGCTGGCGCGCGTCGCCATGATGCGCATCAAGGTTGAAGTAAGCATGGTTGGTCAGGTTGACCGGACAGGCCTGATCGGTCTGCGCTTCATAGCGAATCGACAGACAGTTATCGTCATCGAGCTGATAAATTACATCGGCAATCAGATTGCCGGGGTAGCCCTGGTCGCCGTCCGGCGAATCAAGACGATAGTGCACTTCGCTGTCACTCTGGCTGAGAATCTGCCAGCGGCGCTTGTCGAAACCCTGCGGCCCGCCATGCAGCTGGTGCGGACCCTGATTGGCCGCCAGCAGCCGGTTAAGCGGCTTCAGCTCAGCGAAGGCGATGCGGTTCGCGTAACGCCCGATGGTGGCACCGAGATAAGCATCCTGATGCAGATAGTCGGACGGCGTGGCGCAGCCGAGCAGCGCTTCGCGCACGCTGCCGTCCTGCATCGGCACGCGCGCCGACAGCCAGGTGGCGCCCCAGTCCATAAAGGTGGCGACCATGCCGTTGCGGTTGCGCAGCACGGTGATGCGCCACGGCTGGCCGTCCGGCGCATGAGAGTTGACGTCGCTTACCATTGGCCGGCTCCTGCTGAGGCTTTGCACACGTAAAAGGTCTCTTTAATGCCGGTCTGCGCTTCGTACTGCTGCGCCACCGCCGCTTTCACCTGATCGACCAGATCGGTTGGCATCAGGGCGACAATACAGCCGCCGAAGCCGCCGCCGGTCATGCGCACGCCGCCGCGCGGGCCGATTTCCGCTTTAACAATCTCCACCAGCTGATCGATGGGCGGCACGGTGATCTCAAAATCGTCGCGCATTGAGGCGTGCGAGGCGGCCATCAGCTCACCCATGCGTTGCAGATCGCCGCTGCTCAGCGCGTCCGCCGCTTCCAGCGTCCGGGCGTTTTCGGTGATCACGTGACGCACGCGTTTGGCCACCAGCGGATCGAGCTGCTGTTCTGCCGCCGCAAACTCCTCCAGCGTCACGTCGCGCAGCGCCTTTTTGTTGAAGAAGCGCGCACCGGTTTCGCACTGCTCGCGGCGGGTATTGTATTCGCTGCCCACCAGATTACGGCGGAAGTTCGAGTTGATAATCACTACCGCGACATCCTCCGGCATGGATACGGCGCGCGTACCCAGCGTGCGGCAGTCCAGCAGCATGGCGTGATCCTGCTGGCCGAGTGCGGATATCAGCTGATCCATGATGCCGCAGTTGCAGCCAACAAACTGGTTCTCCGCTTCCTGCCCGTTAACGGCAATCGCTGCGCCGTCGAGCTTCAGCTGATACAGCTGCTGGAACACAGTGCCCACCGCCACTTCCAGCGAGGCGGACGAGCTGAGACCGGCACCCTGCGGCACGTTGCCGCTGATCACCATATCCACGCCGCCAAAGCTGGCGTCGCGCTGCTGCAGATGTTTCACCACGCCGCGCACGTAATTGGCCCACATCGGTTCGCTGAGCGGCTCAATCGGCGCATCCAGCGAGAAGCTATCCTGCTGATTGTCGTAATCCACCGCCACCACGCGCACCTGGCGATCGTCGCGGCGGGCGCAGGCAATCACGGTCTGATAGTCAATGGCGCAGGGCAGCACGAAGCCGTCGTTGTAATCGGTATGCTCGCCGATCAGGTTCACCCGGCCCGGTGCCTGAATGCTGTGGCTCGGCGCGTAGCCGAAGGTGTCAGCGAAAACCTGTTGAGTGATCGATTTTAAAGACATTTATTGTTCCTCGCGGAAATGAATAGCGCTGACAGAGCGCAGACGTTCTGCTGCCTGTTCCGCCGTTAAATCACGTTGGGTCTCGGCCAGCATCTCGTAGCCAACCATAAATTTCCGTACCGTGGCGGAGCGCAGCAGCGGGGGATAGAAGTGCGCGTGCAGCTGCCAGTGATCGTTGGCTTCGTCGTTAAACGGCGCGCCGTGCCAGCCCATCGAATAGGGGAACGAGCACTGGAACAGATTGTCGTAACGGCTGGTGAGCTGCTTGAGCGCCAGCGCCAGATCGGTGCGCTGCGCCTCGCTGAGATCGGTAATACGTTTCACGTGCGTTTTAGGCAGCAGCAGGGTTTCAAACGGCCAGGCCGCCCACCACGGCACTACCGCCAGCCAGTGATCGGTTTCGACCACGGTACGGCTGCCGTCCTGCAGTTCGCGCGCTACGTAATCCACCAGCAGCGGCGTACCTTTATCGGCAAAGTAGCGGCGCTGATTGTCATCCTCTTTTTGCGCTTCATTCGGCAGAAAACTGTTGGCCCACACCTGACCGTGCGGATGCGGATTTGAGCAGCCCATGGCTGCGCCTTTGTTTTCAAATACCTGCACCCACGGATAGTGCTGACCGAGTTCAGCGGTCTGCTCCTGCCAGGTGCGCACGATATCCTGCAAGTTGTGCAGCGGCAGTTCGGGCAGGGTTTTGCTGTGATCCGGTGAGAAGCAGATCACCCGGCTGGTACCGCGCGCGCCTTCACAGCGCATCAGCACATCATCGCTCTGCGGCGCATCCGGCGTATCGGTCATCAGCGCGGCGAAGTCATTGGTGAATACGTAAGTGCTTTTGTAATCGGGATTTTTGTCGCCGGTGATACGGGTGTTACCGGCGCACAGGAAGCAGTCCGGATCGTGTGCGGGCAGTTGCTCCAGCGCTGGTGTCTCCTGCGCACCCTGCCACGGACGTTTGGCGCGATGCGGTGACACCAGCACCCATTGATCGATCAACGGGTTATAGCGGCGATGCGGATGATCGACCGGGTTAAATTTTTGCATAACAAGTCCTGGTAATCGGCAAACAGAAGAAAATCACTGCCTTCAACGTAGCATAACGGTGGCGCTGAAAGCGTGATCCAGTCTGGATAAATGGTATCGTTTACACAAGGTGACGATTCTCATTTTGTGGGTTTATGCGCAGCGTTTGCTGAATAATGCGGCAGGCTAGTGGTAGCGGTTACATTTTTAGGGAAGGAAATCTGTCAGGTGCGTACTGTTATCGCCGGGCCGCCATGGATGGCGACCCGCTCATCAATGAAAACTAACGCAACGCCTCCTGCTGATAGACATAGCCCGCGCCCTGTTTTACAAAACTCAGGCGGTGGGTGATGCACTGCGGCGCGTCCTCGGCGTGGTGGGACACAAACATCAGCTGGGTACGACCTTCGCCGATCAGCACATCAACAAAGCGGCGCACCAGCTGGCGGTTAATGGGATCGAGCCCCTGCAGCGGTTCATCCAGGATTAACAGCGTCGGGTGCTTCACCAGCGCGCGCGCAATCAGCACCAGCCGCTGCTGGCCCCACGACAGGCTATGAAACGGCGCATCGGCCAGCGCATTGTCCATGCCAAGCAGCGCCAGCCACTGGCGCGCCAGCGCTTTCTGCCGATCCGATACCGCCTGATACAGACCGATCGAATCAAAAAAGCCTGAGAGGATCACCGTACGCACGTTACAGCTGACGCGGTAATCCAGATGCAGGCTGCTGCTGACGTAACCGATATGCTGCTTGATGTCCCAGATGGTTTCACCGCTGCCGCGCCGAATACCAAACAGCGTTAAATCATTGCTGTAGCCCTGCGGATGATCGCCGGTGACCAGGCTGAGCAGGGTCGATTTACCCGCGCCGTTGGGGCCGATGATCTGCCAGTGCTCGCCGGGATTGACCTGCCAGTTCAGGCCGTCGATCACCGCATGATCGTTATACGACACCACGCCGTTGCGCAGGATAACGCGCGGCGCATCTGCCGCCAGCTGCGGCAGCTGATCCGGCTGGTCCGGCTCCGGCAGCGCCATGCCCTGCAGGCGTTCGCTGTGCGCCAGTTGCGCCACCAGCGCTTCGGCGAGAATCGCCTGGCGCGCGCCCACGTGCGTCAGCGTGCACTCCGCCAGCACGCCGACCTGCTGGACAAAATCCGGGATATCGTCAAAGCGGTTCAGCACCAGCACCACGGTGTAGCCGTCGCGATGCAGCTGATGCAGCGTATCGGCAAGGCTGGCGCGCGATGCCACATCCAGACCATCAAAAGGTTCGTCGAGGATCAGCAAATCCGGCTGCGCCATCAGCGCCTGACACAGCAGCGTTTTGCGCGTTTCGCCGGTAGAAAGGTATTTGAAGCGGCGAGTCAGTAAAGCGCTGATGCCAAACTGCTGTGCCAGCGCCTGCGCCCGCGCCTCATCCTTTACTTCATCCTGAATGATCTCCAGCGCGGTGCGGCCGGTGTCATCTTCGCCTTCACTCAGCAGATCGGTGTTGTTGCGCTCCCACTCCTGCGTCACCAGCTGTTGTAGCTGCTCCAGCGACAGACGGGTGCGGCGCTGAAAATCCTGCCGCAGCTCGCCCTTTGCCGCCGTCAGCTCGCCGGACAGCGCGCGCGCCAGCGAAGATTTACCGCTGCCATTGGCACCGACAAAGGCCCAGCTTTCGCCGCTGTGCAGGGTTAAGTCCGGCAGGGTCAGGGTACGGCTATCGCTCAGGTGAAATATGCCTTGCGAAATTTGCAATGAGGCCATGATTTGTTCCGTTTTCTGCATCAAGTCGCTCAGTTGTAGCGAGCCAGCGAAATGAAGTCAAATCATAGCGGCCAGATCAGAGCAGTGTGGCGATGATGGCGTGTTCTGCATTAAAACAGGCGGTCACGGCGCTGCCGGGCTGCAGATTATGCTGGCGAAGCGCCTGGCTGGGGACGGTGGCGCACAACATTTCACCGCCCGTCAGCGCAATTATTACTTCACTCTGCGTCTCGCCGGGTTCGATGGTGTGGACAACGCCCGGCAGCTGATTATCGCCCTCGGCGGCGTCAGGCGTCAGGCGGATCCACGGCGCTTTGATCAGCACCAGCACCTCTTTACCGCTGTCGAGCTGCAGCCGCTCCGCGCTGCGTTCGGTCAGGGCCACCTGCAGGCGCGTCACGCCGTCGTTCAGCAGTATCTCAACATGCTGCTGCACCTGCTGACGATCGCGCGCCTGCACCGTGCCAAACAGCTGGTTGCGCGCGCTGGTTTGCAGGGAAAAGCGGGCGATCGCCGCTAGCAGGCTGTCGAGCGGCAGGCTGTCGTTTTGCAGCACGTCAAAGGCTTTTTGCTGGATCTGCTCCATCAGCTGAAACAGCTGAATCAATCGCTCGCCGTAGCGCGTCAGCCGGGCACCGCCGCCGCCTTTGCCGCCGGTCGCGCGTTCGACCAGCGTCTGATCCGCCAGCTGATTCATCTCATTGATGGCGTCCCAGGCGCTTTTATAGCTGATGCCCGCCAGTCTGGCGCCCTGGCTGATGGAGCCGGTTTCCTGCACGCGCCTGAGCAGCTCGATACGGCGCGGATCGGCAAACAGTTTCTGCTGAAGACGAATGTGAAGAGAGAGTTCTGCCTGCATGTCAGCTCCTTAGGTGAATGCGCCAATTGTAAGGCCTAAAGTAAAAGCACGAAAAGGGCAGTGCCTTTTTTTCTCCAGCCGTTACAATCACTTTTTTACTCTTTGCGCGAGGTTTCCATGCTGGAACTGTTAAAAAGCCTGGCGGTCGCCATCATCATGGTGCCCATCGTGATGGCGATTATGCTGGGTCTGATTTACGGCCTGGGTGAAGTCTTTAACGTCATCTCTAAATTTGGCCGCCGCGACGACCGTCCCGCCAATAGCTCACACCACTGATTTTTAACGCCCGCACGCTGCGGGCGTTTTGCCCTTAACTTCCCGCCGTTTTTGCCGATATAAAGCTCATGACAGCTTTCAGGCTCGCGTTGTATTATCAACTATATAACGTAACCTGGAGTTCTCTATGCAAAATACGCTTTATCACTGGGCGGCCGCAGCCGTGGTCACCGTGTCGCTGTCGGGTCAGGCGCTGGCGGCGGAGAAAATTACTGTGTTCGCTGCGGCCTCGCTGACCAATGCGATGCAGCAGATTGCCACGCAATATCAGCAAAAAAGCGGCGTTGAAGTGGTATCCTCGTTCGCTTCCTCGTCGACGCTGGCGCGGCAAATCGAGCAGGGCGCCCCGGCGGATCTGTTTATCTCTGCCGATCAGCAGTGGATGGACGATGCGGTGGCGAAAAACAGCGTGATCGGCAGTACGCGCTACACGCTGCTGGGCAATGATCTGGTGCTGGTGGCGGCAAAAAGCGCTAACGCGCAGCCGGTGACCATCAATGCGCAGACCCCATGGCAGAACCTGCTTAAGGGCGAGCGCCTGGCGGTGGGCGATCCGGATCACGTGCCGGCAGGCATCTATGCCAAAGAAGCGCTGCAAAAGCTGGGTGCGTGGGACACGCTGTCTTCACGGCTCGCACCGGCTAACAACGTGCGTGCCGCGCTGGCGCTGGTGGAGCGACGCGAAACGCCATATGGCATCGTGTACGGTTCCGACGCGGTATCCAGTGATAAGGTGCAGGTGGTCGGACGCTTCCCCGAAGCGAGTCACAAACCCGTAGAGTACCCGATGGCGGTGGTCAGCGATCACCAGAACGCAGCGGTGCAGGCCTTCTATGACTATCTGCAGGGGCCGGATGCCGCTGCCGTGTTTAAACAGTATGGATTTACGCCGAAGAGATGATACTGAGCGATCCCGAATGGCAGGCCGTGTTCCTCAGCCTGAAAGTTTCCTGCGTGGCGGTGCTGTGCAGCCTGCCGTTTGGCATCCTGATGGCTTGGATTCTGGCGCGCTGTCGCTTTCCCGGCAAAACCCTGCTCGATAGCCTGATTCACCTGCCGCTGGTGCTGCCGCCGGTGGTGGTGGGCTATTTGCTGCTGCTGACGCTGGGACGGCGCGGTCTGATTGGCAGCTGGCTGTATGACTGGTTCGGTATCACCTTCGCCTTCAGCTGGCGCGGTGCGGTGCTGGCCTCGGCGGTGATGGCGTTTCCGCTGATGGTGCGCGCCATTCGTCTGGCACTGGAAGCGGTAGACAGCCGGCTGGAACAGGCGGCACGTACCCTGGGCGCGGGCCGCTGGCGGGTGTTTTTCACCATCACACTGCCGCTGACTTTCCCGGGCATCATCGTTGGCACCGTGCTGGCGTTCGCCCGCTCGCTCGGTGAATTTGGCGCCACCATTACCTTTGTCTCCAACATTCCTGGCGAAACCCGCACCATTCCGTCCGCCATGTTTACCCTGATTGAAACGCCCGGCGCGGAAGGCACTGCGGCGCGGCTGTGCGCGGTGGCGATTGCGCTGGCGCTGCTGTCGCTGGTGGCCTCAGAGCTGCTGGCGCGCTGGGGCCGCAAGCGGCTGGGAGCGGCCTGATGCTGAAAATCAACATTGCGCAACAGCTCGGTGAGCATCAGCTCAACGTCGATGTGGAGATTCCGGCCAGCGGCATCACCGCGATTTTTGGCGTGTCCGGGGCAGGAAAAACCTCATTAATCAATGCCATCAGCGGTCTGACGCAGCCGCAGAGCGGCCAGATTGCGCTTAACGATCGTCTGTTGTTTGACCGCGACAGCGGTATCAATCTGCCGCCGGAAAAACGCCGCATCGGCTACGTGTTTCAGGATGCGCGCCTGTTTCCCCATTATCGCGTGCGCGGCAATCTGCAGTATGGCATGGCGCCCAAAATGAAAGCGCAGTTCGGGGCGCTGGTGACGCTGCTGGGACTGGATGCGCTGCTGGATCGCTATCCGGCCTCGCTGTCGGGTGGCGAAAAGCAGCGCGTGGCGATGGGCCGGGCGCTGCTGAGCGCGCCGGATATCCTGCTGATGGACGAACCGCTGGCGTCGCTCGATCTGCCACGCAAGCGCGAGCTGATGCCCTATTTGCAGAAGCTGGCGAAGCAGGTGGAGATTCCGCTGCTGTACGTGAGCCACAGCCTGGAGGAGATTGTCCAGCTGGCGAATCAGGTACTGGTGCTGGATAACGGTAACGTCAAAGCCTTCGGCGCGCTGGAAAAAGTGTGGGGCAGCAGCGCGATGCGGCCGTGGCTGCCGCCGGCCGAGCGCAGCAGCGTACTGCGCGTGCAGGTGCTGGAGCAGCATCCGGATTACCCGATGACCGCGCTGTCGCTTGGCGATCAGCACATCTGGGTCAGCCGGGTGAATCAGCCGGTGAAAAGCGTACTGCGCATCCGTATCGCCTCGGCGGACGTGTCGCTGGCGCTGCAGCCGCCGCAAAATACCTCGATCCGCAATATTTTACCGGCGCAGGTGGTGGAACTGCTGGAGCTGGACGACCAGGTCGAAGTGAAGCTGCGCATCGGCGTAAGCGAGCTGTGGGCGCGCATTTCACCGTGGGCGCGCGACGAGCTGAATATCCGGCCCGATCAGTGGCTGTATGCGCAGATCAAGAGCGTGTCGATTACCGCGTAACACAAACCGGACGACAGCGCGGTACGTCCGGTCTGCGGATGAGCGCGATTAATCGCGCCGCTACCGGATGTGCCATGTACCGCTGCAGTAATCACCCGTTGCACCTTCTGTAGCGGCGCGATTTTTCGCGCTTTTTTCGGGTTAACCTGACTGATGCCTTGTGCCGCGACCAGTCTGGCATTACAGCACTTCCTGGTAGATCACCTGCGCAATGCCCGGCTCAAGGTTGGTACCGATCACTTTGCGCGCGCGTGCTTTGATGGCGTCATCGGCATTGCCCATCGCCACGCCCAGCCCGGCCTGCTCCAGCATGCTGAGATCGTTGTAATTGTCGCCAAACGCCAGCACGTCCTGCATGCTCAGACCCTGGCTCGCCACCCACTGCGCCAGGCGTTTGCCTTTGCTGTTGCCGGCCTGAGCGATGTCGACCTGATCGTGCCACGACCATTCACACGCCAGACCCAGCTCGCGTTCGGTGCGCTCGGCAAACTGCTGCAGCGCGCGGGTATCCGGATGCGACAGGGCAAATTTCCAGATCGACTGCGCGTCGTGCGCCGCCTGCGCCAGGCTCGGCACCTGTACAAACAGCGGGCGCTGCGCTTCCGGCAGCGACTGCGCCCAGTTGAGGGTGCGCGTCACATGGCCGGTCGCTTCCTGGTACAGCATCGCATCATCGACATACAGCAGACCGTGAATATTCTCCTGATCGAGCATCTCAATCACCCGCGCCGCCTGACTTTTCTCCAGCGGATCGGCCGCCAGCACCCGTTGCGCCTGGTAATCGTACAGGTACGTACCGTTACAGCAGATGGCGGGCGTTGTCAGCTGCAGCGCCTGATAAAACGGGTGAATGGCGCAGTGATGGCGACCGGTGACGATCAGCACCTGAACGCCAGCCTGTTGCGCGCGGGCTAAGGCTTCAAGGGATTCTGGCAGGATGGTTTTGTTTGGGGTCAGCAGGGTGCCGTCGAGGTCAAGGGCGATTACGCGGTAGCTCATTACACTTTCCGTCCGGAGTTAGCAAAGCATTAAGTCTACACCCGCCAGCGGCCCTGAGACAAAAAGCAGGGCACAAATCAGCCCAGCGCGCGGCGGTGAAACGCGCTACAGTTACTGTTTTTCATCAGGCAGCGAATAAGGAAAACGCATGAAACAAGTCGTGTATACCGCCAGTCCCGAGAGCCAGCAGATCCACGCCTGGCAAATGCAGGAAGATGGCGCACTGACGTTATTGCAGGTCACGGATGTGGCCGGCCAGGTGCAGCCGATGGTGGTGAGCCCGAAGAAAGATTTTCTCTATGTCGGCGTGCGTCCGAATTTTCGCGTACTGGCGTACCGCATTGCGGCCGACGGTACGTTAAGCCTGGCCGGTGAAGCGCCGCTGCCGGGCAGCCCGACTCACATTTCTACCGACCGCCAGGGCAACTATCTGTTCTGCGGCTCCTATAACGATGCCTGCGTCAGCATCAGCCCGATTGGCAGCGACGGCCTGCCGCAGGCGCCGCTGCAGGTAATTAACGGGCTGGAAGGCTGCCATTCGGCGAATATCGACCTCAGCAACCAGACGCTGTTTGTACCGGCGCTGAAGCAGGATCGCATCTGCCTGTATCAGCTGCAGGCCGACGGCACGCTGGCACCGCGCGCGCAGCCACAGGTGACCACCGTAGAAGGCGCCGGCCCGCGTCATATGGCGTTCCACCCGAACGGCACCTATGGCTATGTGGTTAACGAACTGGACAGCACCGTCGATGTCTGGGCGTTGAACAATGTCAACGGCCAGGTCGAGCGCGTGCAGAGTCTTGATATCATGCCGCCGGGCTTCAGCGATACGCGCTGGGCAGCGGATATCCATATCACCCCGGACGGTCGCTTCCTGTATGCCTGTGACCGCACCAGCAGCACGCTGACCGTGTTCAGTATCAGTGAGGACGGCTCGGTGCTGACGATTGAAGGTTATCAGCCGACCGAAACTCAGCCGCGTGGCTTTAACATTGATGGCAGCGGTCAGTATCTGGTGGCGGCGGGGCAGAAATCGCATCACATTGAAGTCTATCGCATCGGCGATCGTGGCCTGCTGCAACCGCTGGCGCGTTACGCCGTGGGTCAGGGCCCGATGTGGGTAGTGATTCACGCGCTGGACTGAGGAACGCTCCTGAGTCATGCAGGGTCGCCATCTACGGCGACCTCTGCCGGGGTGCGCAGCGATGCGCACCTTATGTAATCAGGCGTATTTCACCGTGATCGATGCGCTGGCCAGCGCGTGGAAATGCACGTTGAAGCCGACCATCGCGCCGCTGGCACCTTCGTCCACCTCAATTTTCTCCACGTCCAGCGCATGCACCGTAAAGATGTAGCGATGCGATTCGCCCTGCGGCGGTGCTGCACCACCGTAACCGTTCTGACCGAAATCGGTGCGCGTCTGAATGGCACCCTCTGGCAGTTCCGCCACGCCGGAACCGGCGCCCTGTGACAGCACGGTCACCTCAGCCGGAATATTAGCGACCACCCAGTGCCACCAGCCGGAGCCGGTCGGGGCATCCGGATCGTAGCAGGTCACCACAAAGCTTTTGGTGCCGGCCGGCACTTCATCCCATGCCAGGTGCGGCGACAGATTATCGCCCTGGTAACCCATGCCGTTAAACACGTGGCGCTCGGGCATTTTATCGCCATCGTTAAAATCCTGGCTCACTACGCGCATGATCTCTCCTTTCCTGTTGTATGCGGCTTTCCATGATGGTGGAAAATGGCGGCGAGTGCCAGCGGTGTCAGGGCTGAAAATGGCCGTCCACCGCCAGCGCCGCGCTTAGCGCCGCCGTCAGCTGCGTCAGCTGTGCGGCAGAAATCAGATAAGGTGGCATCAGGTAAATCAGCTTACCGAACGGGCGAATCCATACGCCGCGTTCCACGAAGAACTGCTGCAGCGCCGCCATGTTCACCGGCTGATGGGTCTCAATCACGCCAATCGCCCCCAGCACGCGCGCATCCGCCACCATCGGATGGCCGCGCAGCGGCAGCAGTTCCGTTCGCAGCTGCTGCTCAATCGCCGCCACCTGCGCCGGCCAGTGGCCTTCGTTGATCAGCTTCAGGCTTTCGACTGCCACCGCACAGGCCAGCGGATTGCCCATGAACGTCGGCCCGTGCATAAAGCAGCCCGCCGCGCTGCGGCTGATAGTATCGGCGACGTCGCGTGTGGTCAGGGTGGCGGAGAGCGTCAGGGTGCCGCCGGTCAGCGCCTTGCCGAGACACAAAATGTCCGGCGTGATGCCGGCGTGCTCGCAGGCAAACAGCTTGCCGCTGCGGCCGAAGCCGGTGGCGATCTCATCGGCGATCAGCAATAAACCGTAGCGATCGCACAGCGCCCGCACCTGTTGCAGATAGCGTGGATGGTAGAAACGCATGCCGCCGGCACCCTGCACGATAGGTTCCAGAATTACCGCTGCGATACTGCGATGGTGCTGCTCGATTAGCCGGGCGAAATCGGCAATATCGTTGTCATCCCAGTCATCGTCAAAGCCACACTGCGGCGCGCGGGCGAACAGATGCTCGGGCAGGTAGCCGCGCCACAGGCTGTGCATGGAGTTTTCCGGATCGCACACTGACATGGCGGCAAACGTATCGCCGTGATAACCGCGCTGCAGCGTGAGGAATTTCTGCCGCGTCTCTCCGCGACCCAGCCAGTACTGCAGCGCCATTTTCATCGACACTTCGACGGCGATCGAGCCGGAATCGGCGAGGAACACGCACTCCAGCGCCTCAGGCGTCATGGCGATCAGCTGGCGGCTCAGCTCCACGGCTGGCGGATGGGTGATGCCGCCGAACATCACGTGTGACATCTGCGCCATCTGCTGCTGCAACGCCTGATTGAGGCGCGGATGGTTATAGCCGTGGATCGCTGCCCACCACGACGACATGCCGTCGACCAGCTCACGTTCATCGGCCAGCTGCAGCGTGCAGCCGTGCGCGGCCACCACCGGGTAGCACGGCAGCGGATCGCGCATTGAGGTGTAGGGATGCCAGATATGCTGGCGGTCAAAGCGGAGGTCGTCCTGTGTGAACATCTGTCTTGTAAACCATTTTGAAAAGATTTAGTTTACAAGTATAACCACGTTAATCGTCAGGATGAACCCCCTTTTTTGGAGTAAGCAATGGCTAATCGCTGGACACTGGCTCAGGCTCAGGCGCTGTTTGATAAACCTTTTCTCGAGCTGATGTTTGAAGCACAGCAGGTGCACCGCCAGCACTTCGACCCACGTCAGGTGCAGGTCAGCACGCTGCTGTCGATCAAAACCGGCGCCTGTCCGGAAGACTGTAAATACTGTCCGCAGAGCGCGCGTTATAAAACCGGGCTGGAAACCGAGCGCCTGATGGAGGTGGAAGCGGTGCTGGAATCGGCGCGCAAGGCCAAAGCAGCCGGCTCCAGCCGCTTCTGCATGGGCGCGGCGTGGAAAAACCCGCACGAGCGCGACATGCCGTACCTTGAGCAGATGGTGCAGGGCGTGAAAGCCATGGGCATGGAAACCTGCATGACGCTGGGAACGCTTGACCACGATCAGGCGCAGCGGCTGGCCAGCGCCGGGCTCGATTTTTACAACCATAACCTCGACACCTCGCCGGAGTTTTACGGCAGCATCATCACCACCCGTACCTATCAGGAGCGTCTTGATACGCTGGATAAAGTGCGCAACGCCGGCATCAAAGTGTGCTCAGGCGGCATTGTCGGGCTGGGCGAAACGGTTAACGACCGCGCCGGATTGCTGGTGCAGCTGGCCAACCTGCCCACGCCGCCGGAGAGCGTGCCGATTAACATGCTGGTGAAAGTCAAAGGCACGCCGCTGGCGGATAATGATGACGTCGAGCCATTCGACTTTATCCGCACCATTGCCGTGGCGCGCATCATGATGCCGACCTCGCACGTGCGTCTGTCGGCCGGTCGCGAGCAGATGAGCGAACAGACCCAGGCGATGTGCTTCATGGCGGGTGCCAACTCGATTTTCTACGGCTGCAAGCTGCTGACCACGCCGAACCCGGAAGAGGACAAAGATCTGATCCTGTTCCGCAAGCTGGGCCTGAATCCGGAGCACACCGCCACGACTGCGGGCGATAACGAACAGCAGCATCAGCTCAGCGAGCAGTTGCTGCACGCCGACAGCGCGCAGTTCTATAACGCGGCCGTGTAAATGTGGTCTGAACGTATTGCGCAGGCGCTGACGGCGCAGCGTGCCGCCGACGGCTGGCGGCAGCGGCGGCGCATTGAGCACAACAGCGTGCGTGAAATTACCCTCGACGGGCAGCGCTATCGCCACTTCTCCAGTAATGATTACCTCGGCCTGAGCCAGCATCCGGCGGTGATGGCTGCCTGGCAGCAGGGCGTGCGCGAGGCGGGCGTCGGTGCCGGCGCTTCCGGCCACGTCACCGGCTACAGCCGTCACCATGCGCAGCTGGAGCAGCAGCTGGCGTCCTGGCTCGGCTACCCGCGCGCGCTGCTGTTTATCTCCGGCTTTGCCGCCAACCAGGCAGTGATCCATCTGCTGGCGCAAAAGTCGGATCGCATTATCGCTGACAAACTGGCGCACGCCTCGCTGCTGGATGCCGCCAGTCACAGTCCGGCAACGCTGCGTCGTTTTGCCCACAACCAGCCGGCCAGCCTGGCGAAGCTGCTGGCGACGCGCGCGGAAGGCGGCACGCTGGTGGTAACCGAGGGCGTATTCAGCATGGATGGCGACAGTGCGCCGCTGGCTGAACTTGCCGCCGAAACCCGGCGCGCGGGCGGCTGGCTGCTGGTGGACGATGCGCACGGCATTGGCGTCACCGGTGAGCAGGGGCGCGGCAGCTGCTGGCAGCAGCAGGTGAAACCGGAACTGCTGGTGGTGACTTTTGGTAAAGGCTTTGGCGTCAGCGGCGCCGCGCTGCTGTGTGATGACGCTACCGCAGATTACGTCGAGCAATTCTCGCGCCATTTAATCTATTCCACCGCCATGCCGCCGGCGCAGTGCTGTGCGCTGCTGGCGGCGCTGGCGCAGATCCAGCAGGGCGACGCGTTGCGCGCGCGGTTACAGCAAAATATTGCCCGCTTTCGCGCGGGCGCGGCGCAGTTGCCGTGGCAGCTGATGGCCTCTGACAGCGCCATTCAGCCGCTGATCGTCGGTGAAAACCACGCCGCGCTGGCGCTGGCGCAGCGGCTGGCGCAGGCCGGTTGCTGGGTGAGCGCGATCCGGCCACCGACGGTGCCGCCGGGTACCGCGCGGCTGCGCATTACGCTCACCGCGGCGCATCATCCCGAAGATATCGACGCGTTGCTGGAGGCACTGTATGACGCTGCAGGTGAATAAACAGGCGGTGGCGCAGGCATTTGGCCGGGCGGCCGCGCATTACGAACAGCATGCTCAGCTGCAGCGCCAGAGCGGCGAGGCGCTGCTGGCGCTGGCGCCGGCCGGATTTGGCCCGCAGCTGCTGGACGCCGGCTGCGGCACCGGCTGGTTCAGCCGCTACTGGCGCGATCGCGGTCGCCAGGTTTGCGCGCTGGATCTGTCACCGGCGATGCTGCAGGCGGCACGCGAACAGCACTCGGCGCACGACTATTTACAGGGCGATATCGACCAGTTACCGCTGGCGGATAACAGCGTCGACGGCGTCTGGAGCAACCTGGCGGTGCAGTGGAGCAGCGATCTGCGCACCGCGCTGCAGCAGTTTCTGCGCGTGACGCGCCCGGGCGGCAGCGTGCTGTTCTCGACGCTGCTCGACGGCTCGCTGCAGGAGGTGCACCAGGCGTGGGCGCAGATCGATGGTCGGCGTCACGCCAATCGCTTCCTCAGCGGCGATGCCTTTGCCCTGGCTGCCGCGGGCCTGCCGCTGCGCAGCCAGACGCAGATCGTCACGCTGCATTTCCCCAGCGCGCTCAGCGCCATGCGCTCGCTGAAAGGCATCGGCGCGACGCATCTGCACGATGGACGGCAGGCAGCATTGCTGACGCGCCCGCAGCTGGCGCAGCTGGAGCAGCACTGGCCGCAGGATGCGCACGGCTATCGTCTCAGTTATCACCTGATGTATGGAGTTTTACAAAAATGACACGCTGGTTTATTACCGGAACTGACACCGAAGTGGGCAAAACGGTCGCCAGCGGCGCCCTGTTGCAGGCGGCCAGCGCTGCGGGATTACGCACTGCCGGCTACAAACCGGTGGCCTCCGGCTGCGAGGTCACGCCCGACGGCGTGCGCAACAGCGACGCGCTGGCGCTGCAGCGCTACAGCAGCCTGGCGCTGAGCTATGAGCAGGTGAACCCGCTGGCGTTCATCGAACCGACGTCGCCGCATATCGTCAGCGCGGAAGAGGGCAGACCGATTGAATTTGCGCAGCTCTCCGCTGGTTTACGCGCGCTGGAGCAGCAGGCTGAATGGGTGCTGGTGGAAGGCGCGGGCGGCTGGTTCACGCCGCTGTCCGCGACGCAAACTTATGCCGACTGGGTCGCCGCCGAGCAGCTGCCGGTGATTCTGGTGGTCGGCGTGAAGCTCGGCTGCATCAACCACGCCATGCTGACGGCGGAAGCGGTGAAGGCGCGCGGGTTGCGCCTTGCCGGCTGGATTGCCAATGACATCCAGCCGCCGGGTAAGCGACATGCGGAATATCTGGCAACGCTGCAACAGCGCATTGCGGCCCCGTTCCTCGGTGAGATTCCGTGGCTGAGCAGCGCGGCGCAGCAGGCCGACTGTGGCCGTTACCTTACCCTGCCACAGTAAATGGCGCGGCGGCGCAGCACTCTGCGCCGCAGGCTACCGACGCTAGGTGGCCGTTAGCCACTTACTCACCGTTACATCATCCAGCTGCGCCACGCTGCCCTGCGCCACGTTGCGGCCACGATGCAGCAGCAGAAAATAGTCTGCCACGCGGCGAATGAACGACACATGCTGTTCCAGCAGCAGAATCGTCAGGCCATAGTCGCGGTTCAGGCGGCAAATCAGATTCCCCATCTCCTCCTCCAGCCACGGCGACATGCCTTCGGTGGGTTCATCGAGGATCAATAGTTTCGGCTGCAGCACCAGCGCGCGCGCCAGGGCCAGCTGCTGCTGCTGATCCATCGGCAGTTCGCCACTGCGCTGATGACGCAGCGAGTAGAGCGCCGGAAACAGATCGAACACCATCTCGGGAATGGCGCGGCTGCGATCGTCCTGTGCCGCCATCAGCGCAATCAGCAGGTTATCTTCTACGCTCATCTGGGAAAAGATGTGGCGTCCCTGTGGTACGTAGCCGATGCCCATGCGCGCGCGTTGCTCAGCAGGCTGCAGCAGCAGGTTTTCCGGCGGCGCGCCGTCTTCCTGCCAGGTCATCGATCCACTATTAATGGGCAGGCGACCCATAATACAGTTCACCAGCGTGGTTTTGCCCATCCCCGGGCTGCCCAGCACGCCGGTGCAGGTGCCTGGCGGCAGATCGAGATCCACATCCCATAAAATATGGTTCTGACCGTAAAATTGATTCACCGAACGTAAACTCAGCATCTGACATTCTCCTTCCAGATTATTCGCCTGAATGCTCCCGCTCTGTGTCGTCTGGCATACAGTCATGCACAATGGCTATTGGGACACTGCTGTCGCCGGCGGCGCTTGTTCATCCTGCCGGCATGGACTCGTCACTCCACCGTTAATTCACTGCAATTCCCAGGCCAGATCCGCCAAAGCAGCCTCAATCGGGGTAAAAGGCAGCGAAACTCGCCATAATTGATGAGCAAAGCTTAACAATTGCCCACAGTAATAACTCGCCTGCACTTTGACGGTGCTGACTGCTTAACGTTTCTGGTGCATCTGTGCTGTCATAAGGCAGGGACTGAAGAAATAAGTGGCCTTAACGCTGGGCTTTTTCCCGTTACGGCACGATGGGGTACGCCAAAAGAATAGTTAAAGCCGCACGGGATGATGGAAAAATAATCGCAAAAAAAATTTTTTCGCACGGCAGGATAAGCGAGGGGAAAATTATACACAGCCGATGGACGTGGGGCTGGATTCAGTTATCCACTATTCCTGTGGATAACCTTGTGCATTAGCGACTGAAAACCGGGCGCAAGCGAGGAAATACGCGGGTTGCATACATAATGCTGCGAAACTGGGCTTTTGAGTCAAAGTCTTTTAAATCAGCAGGTTATTTAAAAGCAAGCCTGAGAATTGTCTGGCTTGTCATCAGACTGCAATTTAATGACGCTCTATTGACAATTGTTAAAAGCGTTGCTCGTCTGGGGATAACCTTGCGCAACAAACGCTTCCGGATTACCGCATAAATTACGCTGAAGCGAATCGCGGCATCTCCCCATCATCGTGCAGCATATCTGTAATTATATCCAGTATTTTTTTCTGGCAAAATCGCCATAGCAGAGTAGAATTACCAGCCTGCCCGCCGACTTCTTCAGCAGGAACCGTAATACCATGAGTAAAGCCTTTAAACTCAACTCCGCTTTCAAACCTTCAGGCGATCAGCCTGAGGCGATTCGTCGCCTTGAAGAAGGGCTGGAGGATGGACTGGCGCACCAGACGCTGCTGGGGGTTACCGGTTCAGGAAAAACTTTTACCATCGCCAACGTCATTGCCGATCTCAACCGGCCGACCATGGTAATGGCACCGAATAAAACGCTGGCGGCACAGCTGTATGGTGAGATGAAAGAGTTCTTCCCGGATAACGCGGTCGAATTCTTCGTCTCCTACTACGACTACTATCAGCCGGAAGCCTACGTGCCCAGTTCGGATACCTTCATCGAGAAAGATGCGGCGGTAAACGAGCACATCGAGCAGATGCGTCTCTCTGCCACCAAAGCGATGCTGGAGCGCCGCGACGTGATTGTGGTGGCGTCGGTTTCTGCTATCTACGGCCTGGGCGATCCCGATCTCTACCTGAAAATGATGCTGCATCTGACGCGCGGCATGATCATCGACCAGCGCAGCATCCTGCGCCGCCTCGCCGAACTGCAGTACACCCGCAACGATCAGGTTTTCCAGCGCGGCACCTTCCGCGTGCGCGGCGAAGTGATCGATATCTTCCCGGCGGAATCCGATGACATTGGTCTGCGCGTTGAACTGTTTGATGAAGAGGTTGAGCGCCTGTCGCTGTTCGACCCGCTGACCGGCCAGGTGATCTCGGTGATTCCGCGTTTCACCATCTACCCGAAGACGCACTACGTGACGCCGCGCGAGCGTATTCTGCAGGCGATGGAAGAGATCAAGGATGAGCTGGCGGTGCGGCGCAAAGTGCTGCTGGAGAACAACAAACTGCTGGAAGAGCAGCGCATCACCCAGCGCACCCAGTTTGACCTCGAAATGATGAACGAACTCGGCTACTGCTCGGGCATTGAAAACTATTCGCGCTATCTATCCGGGCGCGGACCGGGCGAGCCGCCGCCGACGCTGTTTGATTACCTGCCGGCGGATGGCCTGCTGGTGGTCGATGAATCCCACGTGACTATTCCGCAGATTGGCGGCATGTATCGCGGTGACCGCGCGCGTAAAGAGACGCTGGTGGAGTACGGTTTCCGCCTGCCGTCAGCGCTGGACAACCGTCCGCTGCGCTTTGAAGAGTTTGAAGCGCTGGCACCGCAGACCATTTACGTCTCGGCCACGCCAGGTAACTACGAGCTGGAGAAATCGGGCGGCGACGTCATCGATCAGGTGGTGCGGCCTACCGGTCTGCTCGATCCGATTCTTGAGGTGCGTCCGGTGGCGACCCAGGTCGACGATCTGCTGTCGGAGATCCGCAAGCGCGTCGAAATCAACGAGCGCGTGCTGGTTACCACGCTGACCAAGCGCATGGCCGAAGACCTCACCGAGTATCTTGAAGAGCACGGCGAGAAGGTGCGTTATCTGCACTCCGACATTGATACCGTTGAGCGTATGGAGATCATTCGCGATCTACGTCTCGGGGAGTTTGACGTGCTGGTGGGGATCAACCTGCTGCGCGAAGGGCTGGATATGCCGGAAGTGTCGCTGGTGGCGATTCTTGACGCCGATAAAGAGGGCTTCCTGCGCTCCGAGCGCTCGCTGATTCAGACCATCGGACGCGCAGCGCGTAACGTCAACGGCAGAGCGATTCTCTACGCAGATAAGATCACGCCGTCGATGGCGCGGGCGATGGAAGAGACCGAGCGCCGCCGCGAGAAGCAGCAGCGTTATAACGAAGAGCGGGGCATTGTGCCGCAGGGCCTGAACAAGAAAATCACCGATATTCTTGAGCTGGGCAAAAACGTGGTGAAAACGCGCGGCAAAGGTAAAACGGCTTCACGCACTGCCGCCGAGGCTGAGGCCAGCTATCTGGCGCTCACGCCACAGGCCATGCAGAAGAAGATTCACGAGCTGGAAGGGCAGATGCAGCAGCACGCGCAGAACCTGGAGTTCGAAGAGGCCGCGCGGGTGCGCGACCAGCTGCACGAGCTGCGTGAACTGTTTATCGCCGCCTCTTAATGTGAAGCCGGCTGTCGCGTTGCGCTCCGGCTAAACCGCCTGAATGGCATGTTCCAGCGCGCGGCGCAGCAGCTGGCGGTCGTGACGATAGCGGATATCGGCGGCTTCCAGCGGTTCGCGCACGATCAACCGCTCAGTGACGCCGCGCGTGTCTGCTGACGGGCCAACCACCACGGCGTCAATCACCCGTTTGCCAATGGCTTTTTCCATCATCGCCAGCTTGTCGGCGACCGTCAGGCTGGCCGCCGCCGGACTCAGTTCGCGCCCGAGATTTCCGATGAACACCATGGTGGCGGGCGTCCGGCGCAGCGCGCGTGCCATCTCCTCCATCAGCAGAATCGGCATCAGGCTGGTGTAAAAACTGCCAGGACCAATCAGGATCAAATCGGCCTCGGCGACGGCGTCCAGCGCTTCACGCGTCGGCACCACATTAGGGTGCAGCATCAGCTCTTCCGGCGCCTGCTTCATTTCGTCAATCGCCGTTTCACCGTACACCATATTGCCTTCGCTATCCTGCGCGACCAGGTCCACCGGCTGTTCCGACATCGGAATCAGAAACGCATCCACCTTCAGCAGGTTGCGGATAATGTTGATGGCTTCCAGCGGACGCACGCTGAGGTGATCGAGCGCTTTCAGGATCAGATTGCCCAGATTATGCCCGGCCAGTTCGCCGTTGCCGGTAAAGCGATACTCGAACATGGCAGAGGCCACGCTGGGTTCGGTGATCAGCTGGTTAATGCAGTTGCGCATGTCGCCCCAGGCAATGCCGCCTTCTGAACGGCGTATGCGGCCAGTGGATCCGCCGTTGTCGGTGGTGGTGACGATGCCGGTCAGGCGTGAGCCCAGCGGCGCCAGCGCCGACATCACGCGGCCAAGGCCGTGGCCGCCGCCGAGTGCCACCACGCGATCCAAATCTGCCAGGGTACGATTCATGCTGCTCCTTAAAGCGCCGCACGTGAGGTGCAGACGGCGTTCAACTGATGTGTATCAATATCTGTCGCGCATTTTACCGTATCCTGTCGCGAAAATGCGGTGAAATAACGTTATGTATCAATATATATAGCGATAAATGCCGATGGATGCGAGCGTCAAATCGCGCTACCATTTGCTTTAACCGTGTTGTCCACAATGACAACAGACTCCCAAGCCTTGCGTTCCTAAGTCGTGTGATATGGATGCCTGGCCGCAGCCGCGAGCTGCCAGGGTGCAGAAAGAAATGACTGCATCTCCCGTACTTTGGAAAGGTGTTCAGGTGCCACAATTTACAGATGCCTATGCGCGCAGCTTTTATTATCTGCGCCTGTCGGTCACGGATGTGTGTAACTTCCGTTGTACCTACTGCCTGCCCGACGGCTACCGGCCGAACGGCGTGCACAACAAAAGTTTTCTCTCGCTGGATGAGATTCGTCGCGTGACGCGTGCCTTTGCGGCGGCGGGCACCGAAAAAGTGCGCCTGACCGGCGGCGAACCCTCGATGCGGCGCGACTTCACCGATATCATTGCCGCCGTGCGCGACAACGCGGCGATCCGCCAGATCGCCATGACCACCAATGGCTACCGCATGGCGCGCGACGTCGGCGCCTGGCGTGCGGCAGGCCTCACCCATATCAACGTCAGCGTCGACAGCCTCGACGCACGGCAGTTTCACGCCATTACCGGGCAGAACAAGTTTCACGAAGTCATGGCGGGGATTGATGCGGCCTTTGATGCCGGTTTCAGCACCGTCAAAGTCAACAGCGTGCTGATGCGCGACGTCAACAGCCACAGCCTGGAGACCTTTCTGGCGTGGATCCGCACCCGGCCCATTCAGCTGCGCTTTATCGAGCTGATGGAAACCGGCGAGGGCGGCGATCTGTTCCGCCGTCATCATGTGTCCGGCGAGGTGATCCGCGATCAGCTGATCATGCAGGGCTGGCAGCGCCAGCCGCGCGGCCGCAGCGATGGTCCGGCCCAGGTGTTCCGCCATCCGGATTATCAGGGGGAAGTCGGCCTGATCATGCCGTATGAAAAAGATTTCTGCGCCAGCTGTAATCGCCTGCGCGTATCGGCGATCGGTAACCTGCATCTGTGCCTGTTTGGCGACGGCGGCGTGCCGCTGCGCGATCTGCTGGCCTCCGACGATCAGCAGGCCGAGCTGCAGGCGCGCATCGCTCACAGCCTCGGGCAGAAGAAGCAGACGCATTTCCTGCATCAGGGCAATACCGGCATCACGCAGAACCTCTCCTTCATTGGTGGCTAAACACAGGAGTTACGGCCATGGGTAAACCTTCCGGCGATTTTGTCGCCTTAAATGCGGCGGTGATGACCGTCTCTGACAGCCGCGACGCCAGCAGTGACAGCTCTGGCGACTATCTGCGTGAGGCGCTGACCGAAGCCGGGCATCAGGTGGTCGATCACGCCATCGTCCCGGACAACCGTTATCGCATCCGCGCCACGGTGTCGCGCTGGATCGCCAGTGAAGATGTGCAGGTGGTGCTGATTAACGGCGGTACCGGCTTTAACAGTAAAAACAGTACGCCGGAAGCCCTGCTGCCGCTGCTGGATCGCGAAATTGACGGCTTTGGCGAACTGTTTCGCATGATCTCCTACGAGGAGATCGGCAGCGCGACGCTGCAATCACGCGCGGTGGCCGGTCTGGCCAACCAGACGCTGCTGTTCGCCGTGCCGGGCTCAACCGGCGCCTGCCGCAGTGCATGGGAGCGGATCATTGAAGCCCAGCTGGATGCGCGTACGCGTCCGTGTAATTTTGTCTCACATTTGAAGAAGTTATAAGCATGTCCTCGTTAACCCATATCAACGCGGCCGGCGAAGCCCACATGGTGGACGTCTCCGGCAAAACTGACACCGTGCGAGAAGCGCAGGCGGAAGCCCTGGTGCTGATGCAGCCGGCCACGCTGCAAATGATCCTCGACGGCAGCCATGACAAAGGCGATGTTTTCGCCACCGCACGCATTGCCGGTATTCAGGCGGCGAAGCGCACCTGGGAACTGATTCCGCTGTGCCATCCGCTGATGCTGAGCAAAGTCGAGGTGACGCTGGTGGCTGAGCCGGAGCACAGCCGCGTACGCATTACCTCGCGCTGTCGCCTGAGCGGCAAAACCGGCGTGGAAATGGAAGCGCTGACCGCCGCCTCGGTCGCGGCGCTGACCATCTACGACATGTGCAAAGCGGTGCAGAAAGATATCGTCATCGACCAGCTGCGGCTGCTGAGCAAAAGCGGTGGTAAATCCGGTGATTTCCGGGCGGTGCGCCATGATTAAGGTGCTGTTTTTTGCCCAGGTGCGCGAACTGACCGGCACCGCCGCGCTGGATCTGGCGGCAGAGTATGCTGACGTCGCCACATTGCGCGCTGCGCTGGCGCAGAAAAGCGATCGCTGGGCGCTGGCGCTGGAGTCCGGCAAGCTGCTGGCGGCGGTGAATCAGACGCTGGTGCCGATGAACCATCCGCTGCGCGCCGGCGATGAAGTGGCGTTCTTCCCGCCGGTTACCGGAGGCTGAGCATGACAACCCGAATTCGCGTCGGCAGCGCGCCGTTTAACGTTGGCGACGAGTATGCGCTGCTGGCGGCACATGACAGCGACGGCGCGGTCGTCACCTTCACCGGCAAAGTCCGCAACCACAATCTCGGCGACAGCGTGGCCGCGCTGACGCTGGAGCACTATCCGGGTATGACGGAAAAAGCGCTGGCGGAGATTGTGGCGGATGCGCGTCAGCGCTGGGCACTGCAGCAGGTGACGGTGATTCATCGCGTAGGCGAACTGTTCCCTGGTGATGAGATCGTGTTTGTTGGCGTCAGCAGCGCCCATCGCGGCAGCGCCTTTGCCGCCAGTGAATTTATTATGGATTACCTGAAAACCCGCGCGCCGTTCTGGAAGCGCGAAGCCACCGCGCAGGGCGATCGCTGGGTCGATGCCCGCGACAGCGACCACCAGGCCGCTGAACGCTGGAACTAGCACGCAAAATCCGCCCGCGCTGATAGCCGCCAGACCACGAAAACGGTAAGGTACGGTTTTTGCTGGCTTATCAGGGAGCAGGATGAACACCACCACAATATTACGAGGCGCAGCGCTGCTGGCTGCGCTGGTGCTGGCCGGATGCAGCACCAAAAAGGAGCCGCAGCTGCCGGCCCGCCAGCCCGCTGACGTGAAAGCGCAAATTCAGCAATTGCTGCCCGCCCATGTGACGCAAAAATCGGCCTGGGCCGACGACATCTACACCGCGCTGCGCGTGCAGCACATCGACGCCAGCGCCAGCAACATTTGCGCGGTAATCGCCGTGACCGATCAGGAATCTAACTTCAGCGCCGATGCTACCGTGCCGGGTCTGCCAAAAATCGCCTGGGCGGAAATTGACCGCCGCGCCGCCAGCGTGCACGTGCCGGCGTTTCTGGTGCGCACCGCGTTACTGATCAAATCCTCTAACGGCGAGAGCTACGCGGCGCGTCTCGATAAGGTGCACAGCGAGAAAGAGCTGAGCGCCATTTTCGATGACTTTATCGATATGGTGCCGATGGGGCAGAAGCTGTTCGGTAATCTCAACCCAATCCACACCGGCGGGCCGATGCAGGTCAGCATTGCCTTTGCCGAAGCGCATGCGCAGGGCTATCCGTACCCGATTGACGGTTCGATCCGGCGCGAAGTGTTTAGCCGGCGCGGCGGTATCTACTTCGGCACGCTGCACCTGCTGGGCTATCCGGTGGAGTACAGCCAGCCGCTGTATCGCTTTGCTGACTTCAACGCCGGCTGGTACGCCAGCCGCAACGCCGCGTTCCAGGCTGCGGTGGCGCGTGCCAGCGGCATCAAACTGGCGCTGGATGGCGACCTGATCCGTTACGGCAGCGAACAGGCGAGCGCCACCGAACTGGCGGTGCGCACGCTGGCGAAGCAGCTGGACATGAGCCCGCGGGAGATTCGCCGCGATCTGGAGAAGGGCGACAGCGAAAGCTTCAGCGACAGCACGCTGTGGAAACAGACCTTTATCCTCGCCGATAAGATGGCGGGAAAACGTCTGCCGCGCGAAGTGCTGCCGGGCATTAAGCTGGAGAGCCCGAAAATTACCCGTAATCTCACCACCGCGTGGTTTGCCCAGCGGGTTGACGGGCGATATCAGCAGTGTATGACGCGCCGTTGACGATCGGTGGTGTACACTTCACACTGACGTTATCAGTAACTTTTAAAGAGGTGCATCATGGATCGATATCCACGTAATGGTTCAATCGTGCAGCAGGCGTCGACCGGGCTGCAAACCTATATGGCGCAGGTGTATGGCTGGATGACCTGCGGCTTACTGCTGACGGCGTTTGTGTCGTGGTTTGCCGCGCGCACGCCTGCCGTCATGGAGCTGGTGTTTGCCAATCGCATCACCTTCTTCGGCCTGATTATCGCGCAGCTGGCGCTGGTGTTCGTGCTTTCCGGCATGGTGCAGCGCATGAGCGGCGCCGTGGCGACCGGGCTGTTTATGCTCTATTCCGCGCTGACCGGGCTGACAATGGCGAGTATTTTCCTTGTTTATACCTACTCGTCGATCGCCAGTACCTTCTTTGTTACCGCGGGCATGTTTGGTGCCATGAGCTTTTACGGCTACACCACCAAACGCGATCTGAGCCGCTTCGGCAGCCTGCTGTTTATGGCGCTGATCGGCATTCTGCTGGCGTCGCTGGTGAACTTCTGGCTGAAAAGCCCGGCGCTGATGTGGGCGATTACCTATATCGGCGTGGTGGTGTTTGTGGGCCTGACGGCTTATGACACGCAGAAGCTGAAAGCCATCGGTGAGGGCATTGATGTTAACGATAAAGAGAATCTGCGCCGCTTCTCCATCATGGGCGCGCTGACGCTGTATCTCGATTTCATCAACCTGTTCCTGATGCTGCTGCGGATTTTCGGTAACCGTCGCTAAGAGTAACCAGCCATTAAGGCTGTGAAAATAATCGCGCCGCTACGGCCAGGTGAACGGTTTGTACTTATCAGCCCGTTTCACCTTCTCCGTAGCGGCGCAATGTATTACGCGTTATTCAGCCTGCGCCTGGCACGCCTTATCGTGCCGCCATCTTGCGCTCATTCTTCTGCCGTAAATGCTTCGCGCGGCTCTCCAGCCACAGATACAGCACCAGCGCCAGCAGCAGCGGCAGAATAAAATAGAGCACGCGATAAGCCAGCAGCGCGGCGATAATCTCACCGTGCGAAGCATGCTGGCCGCTGAGCAGCGCGAGGAACACCGCTTCCAGCACGCCAATGCCGGCCGGAATATGAATAATCACCCCGGCAATACTGCTGATTAACAGCACGCCCAGCACGATGGGATAATCCACTTCACGCGCCAGCAGCAGCCAGATAATGGTGCCCATCACCATCCAGTTGGCGCAGGAAACGGCAAACTGAAATAGCGCCATGCGCAGCGAGGGCAGTTGCAGATGCTGGCCCTTCACCGTCCAGCGGCGCTTCTTCGCGAAAGCACAGGCCCACAGATAAACCGCCACCATCGCCAGCAGTACCGCACCAATCACCCGTAGCGTGCCTTCGCCGATGAACCAGCCGGGCGGAATCGGCACCATGCCGGAGACAAACACTACGCCGCCAAGCAAAATGTAGCCGAGCCAGTTAGTGGCAATACTCAGTGAAAAGATGCGCGTGATGGTGCCGCCGGGCAGGCCGAGGCGCGAATAGAGGCGATAGCGCATCGCCACACCGCCCACCCAGGTGCTCAGCGTCAGGTTAAAGGCGTAACAGATGAATGACACCAGCATCACCTGACGTTTCGCCAGCTTATGCCCGCAGTAGGCGCGGCCAATCAAATCGTACAGACCGTAGGTGAGGTAGCTCACCACCACTAACGCGGCGGCGCTCAGCACCACGTAGCGGTTATAGCCGACGATGACCTTGTACACGTCCTCCCAGTTCACCTTGCGTGCGTAAACCACCAGCAGCACGATCACCGCAATGAAGAACAGCCAGGTAAGGATTTTTTTCGCTAACTGCCAGCGCGGGTTCTTTTTGCTCATCAGGGTTTCGCTCCTTCGTTATCGGCTTCAACCCGGTCCTGGGTTTCCATTTCCGGCTGCACCGGCGGATCGACCTGAGACAAATGGGGCGTATGGGCAGGCAGCCAGCCGGCGATGGCCGGGAAATGGCGCAGGAAATGGAACACGATGACGCTTTTGGTCAGCTGCCACCAGGTGCGCGGCGGCAGTTTGTCTTCATCGACGCGCACGCAGTCCGCAGCCAGCAACTGCTCAAGGTTATCGCGCAGCGTCTGGTTGAAGGCGTGGTCGTGGATAATCAGGTTGGCTTCGAGATTCAGCGACAGGCTGAGCGGGTCGAGGTTGCTGGAACCCACCGTTGACCACTGCTGATCCTGCACCGCCACTTTGCCATGTAACGGGCGACGGCAGTATTCGTACACTTCAACGCCAGCATCCACCAGATAGTTGTACAGCAGCTCGGCGCCGACTTTGACAATCGGCATGTCCGGTTCACCCTGCACAATCAGCCGCACGCGCACACCGCGCTGGGCCGCGCTGCGCATCTCCCGCAACAGGCGATAGCCGGGGAAGAAGTAGGCGTTGGCGATAATCACATCCTGCTTCGCCTTGCGCAGCATATCGAGATAGTGCTGTTCGATGTCATCGCGGTGCTCATCGTTATCGCGGTAGACAAACAGCACCTGCGCGTCGCCGGGCAGGGCGTTGACTGCCAGGCGCTGGGAGCGCGCGCCCCACCAGCGGCGCGTTACCTGTTCGCTGCCGATCGCCTGCTGCACATAGCGCGCGATGTCCAGCACCACCGGTCCTTTCACCTCCACGGCGTAATCCTGCTTGGCTTCCGGCCCGTAATCGGTGTTGTGCTCGGCGGAGAAATTGATACCGCCGACAAACGCAATCTCCTCATCAATCACCACAATTTTGCGATGCAGACGGCGGAACACGTTGGTGCGCATGCCCATCACCAGCGGGCGCGGATCGTAATAGATAAAGCGCACGCCTGCTTCGGTCAGGCTGTTAATGTACTGGCTGGAAAGATCCGGCGAGCCGTAGCCATCCACCATCACTTCCACCTTAACACCGCGCTGCGCGGCGGCCAGCAGATCGCGGTGCAGCGCCTTACCAACCTCATCTTCAAACAGGATAAACGTCTCCAGCAGCAGCGTACGCTGGGCGCGCTGAATCGCGCCGGAGACGCGTGGAAAGAATTGATCGCCATTCTCCAGCAGCCGCAGCTGGTTACCTTCGCGCCAGCTGAAATTCATAGAAAGATCTCCACGGCCAGCGGGGCATGATCGGACAGATGTGACCAGGGTTTCACCGGCAGCGCCCACGGCTGGCTCACCGATGCATTACGGATATAGATGCGATCGAGACGCAGCAGTGGAAAGCGCGCCGGGAAGGTGCGCGCCGGGCGACCGTTTTTCATGCTAAACACCTCCTGCAGACCGGCTCCGCGCTGTAAAAATCGATTAGCGCGTACCTGCCAGTCATTAAAATCGCCGGCCACCACCAGGGGCGCATCCGGTGGCAGCGACTCAATCAGTTCACACATCATGCGCATCTGCGCCAGACGGTGCTTCTCTTTAAGGCCGAGGTGCACGCACAAGGTGTGAATCGGTTCCGGCCGATCCGGCAGGCTGATCTGGCAGTGCAACATGCCGCGTTTCTCACTGCCGGCGACAGAAATATCGCGGTTTTGGTATTCGGTGATCGGAAAGCGTGACAGTATCGCGTTGCCGTGATGGCCCTCGGGATAGACCGCGTTGCGGCCATAAGCAAAATCGTGCCACATGGTGTCGGCAAGGTATTCGTAGTGCGAATTTTCCGGCCAGTTTTCAATGTGTGCGGAGTGGATGGCGTGCGTGCCCATCACCTCCTGTAAAAAGACGATATCCGCCGAGGTCGCGCGCACTGCGTCGCGCAGTTCCGGCAGGATAAAGCGACGGTTAAAGCTGGTGAACCCCTTATGGGTATTGATCGTCAGGACTTTAAATGAAGATCCTTGCGTGTTTTGTGGCATACTGCGACGCGCTCCTTTTCATCATCAACAGAACAAAGTGTAGTCTTTGTCACAAATGGGTGGTGCTGGAGACAGAAAATTAGGGTGTTATCCGAAATTTGCTTTACATTGAGGAAATCCGTCTGGCTGCGGTCAGATACACTTGGGCGACCTGTTGGGTCTGCCAGGAGAAGAGAATGAAATGGTCTAATCGTGTTCAGATTGTTACCGGTCAAACCTGCCTGCATATTGCGACCCACCTGCTGGTGATCGCGGCACTGGTGTGGGGCTGGAAACATAAGGCACTGGTCGAAGTGAGCAGTACCCTGGTGGCAGCTTATGCGCTGGTGTTCATCACCATGCTGGCTCTGCAGCGTAGTGCCCGTTTGCGCCGCTTTGGTGACTCTCTGGAAGAAGTGACGACGACATACTACTTCGGCGCGGCGATGCTGACGCTGTTCCTGATTTCACGCTTCATCCACAACAATCTGCTGATTGGTTGTCTGGGCGTGGTAATGCTGGTGGGCCCGGCGCTGGTGTCGCTGCTGGCCAAAGAGCCACCGCAGCGCGTGCAGAAAAAACGCAGCTAAGCGGACGTGCCAGCAAGAAAAGAGGAGCCCACTGCGGCTCCTTTTTTATGCGCTACCGCGCAGCGGCCCATCGCCCTCACGTTTTGCTGGTCGCGGTTCTTGCGGAAAGCTGCTACACTGCCGCTCTTACGCATGGTAGTTTGTGCCCTTTTCACACGCAGGCCTTGAGGCTGCGTCATATCCCCCCTGAAAACTACATCGCGCAGCGCGATCAGGGCGGTTCGGAGTAATACACCTGCATGTCTTTTGACTCTCTCGGCTTGAATGCCGATATTTTGCGTGCGGTAGCAGAACAGGGCTACCGTGAACCGACGCCAATCCAGCGTCAGGCGATTCCCGTGGTGCTGGCCGGTCGTGACCTGCTGGCGAGCGCCCAGACCGGCACGGGTAAAACCGCCGGTTTCACGCTGCCTCTGCTGCAGCGTCTGTCAGAAAAACCGGCAGCGGCGCGCGGTCGCCGTCCGGTACGTGCGCTGATCCTCACTCCCACCCGTGAACTGGCGGCGCAGGTTGGCGAAAACGTACGTGAATACAGCCAGTACCTCAATATGCGTTCGCTGGTGGTGTTCGGCGGCGTCAGCATTAATCCGCAGATGATGAAACTGCGCGGCGGCGTCGATGTACTGATCGCCACGCCGGGGCGTCTGCTCGATCTGGCGCACCAGAACGCGGTCGATCTGTCGCAGGTGGAAATCCTGGTGCTGGACGAAGCGGATCGTATGCTCGACATGGGCTTCATCCACGACATTCGCCGCGTGCTGGCAAAACTGCCGGCCAAACGGCAGAACCTGCTGTTCTCTGCCACCTTCTCGGACGAGATCAAAGCGCTGGCGGAAAAGCTGCTCACCAACCCGGAACAGGTAGAAGTGGCACGCCGCAACACCGCTTCCGAGCAGGTGTCGCAGCAGGTGCATTTTGTCGATAAGAAGCGCAAACGGGAACTGCTGTCGCTGATGATTGGTCGCGACAACTGGCAGCAGGTGCTGGTGTTCACCCGCACCAAGCACGGTGCTAACCACCTCGCTGAGCAGCTCAACAAAGATGGCATCACTGCCGCCGCGATCCACGGCAACAAGAGCCAGGGTGCGCGTACCCGTGCGCTGGCCGACTTTAAAACCGGCGGCATTCGCGTGCTGGTGGCGACGGATATTGCCGCGCGCGGTCTGGATATTGAAGAGCTGCCGCACGTGGTCAACTACGAGCTGCCGAACGTGGCGGAAGATTACGTGCACCGCATTGGCCGTACCGGTCGTGCCGCGGCCACCGGTGCTGCGCTGTCGCTGGTGTGCGTTGACGAGCACAAGCTGCTGCGTGATATCGAGCGCCTGCTGAAGCGGGAAATTCCGCGCATTGCGCTGCCGGGCTTTGAGCCGGATCCGAGCATCAAGGCGGAGCCGATTCAGAATGGCCGTCAGCAGCAGCCGCGTGGACGTGGCCAGGGCCGCGCGCCGGGGCAGGGTGCTGACGCACCGCGCAGCCGCAGCGGCGGCAATGGTCAGCGTGCCAGCGCCGGTAACGGCGGCGCGCGTCCACAGGGCGAGGCGCGTGCACCGCGTCGTCCGGGCAACAACGGCCCGGCGGCTGGCAACGCGGGTAAACCGGCGCGCTCACGTCGTCCGGCAGCGAAGAGCAACGGGAACGCGTAACGGTATGCGGGTTTTACTGGCACCCATGGAAGGCGTACTGGATTCGCTGGTACGTGAACTGCTCTCCGGCGTGAATGACTATGACCTGTGCGTCACTGAGTTTTTACGCGTGGTCGATCAGCTGCTGCCGGTAAAATCCTTCTACCGTTTGTGTCCGGAACTGCACCATCACAGCCGGACGCCCTCCGGCACGCGCGTGCGCATGCAGCTGCTGGGCCAGTATCCTGAGTGGCTGGCAGAGAACGCCGCACGCGCGGTGGAGCTGGGCTCGTGGGGCGTTGACCTCAACTGCGGCTGCCCGTCGAAGCTGGTAAACGGCAGCGGCGGCGGTGCGACGCTGCTGAAAGATCCGGAGCTGATCTATCGCGGTGCCAGAGCGATGCGCGAGGCGGTGCCCGCTCATCTGCCGGTCACGGTGAAAGTGCGGCTCGGCTGGGATTCGGGCGCGCGGCGTTTCGAGATCGCCGATGCGGTGCAGCAGGCCGGTGCCAGCGAGCTGGTGGTGCATGGCCGGACCAAAGAGGACGGCTATCGCGCAGAGAGCATCAACTGGCAGGCGATTGGTGAGATTCGCCAGCGTCTGACAATTCCGGTGATCGCCAACGGCGAAATCTGGAACTGGCAGGATGCGCAGGATTGCCTGCGCATTACCGGCTGCGACGCGGTCATGCTCGGGCGCGGCGCGCTCAATGTGCCTAACCTGGGGCGCGTGGTGAAGTACAACGAAGCCCCGATGCCGTGGTCGCAGGTGGTTGAGCTGTTGCTGCGCTACACCCAGCTGGAAAAGCAGGGTGATACCGGCAACTACCACGTTGCGCGCATCAAGCAGTGGCTGGGCTATCTGCGCAAAGCCTACCAAGAGGCCGACGGCCTGTTCAGCGAGATCCGCACGCTGCGTGTCTCCGCCGAGATCGCCAGCGCCATCGAACGCCATGCCGCACGCATGGCCCAGGTGTCCTGCATCTGAACCTGAGCGGTGGTACCTGAACCGTCAGGTCCGCCGCTTTAACGGGCAAGCCAGCGATCACCCGGTGAAAGCGTGCGCTGCCGCCATGTTTTATAACAAAAAAAGCCGCGATCCTTAGTCTGCTAACCGGTATAGTGAATCTTCGCTTTCACCACGTTTCTGACGCCATCTTCCATGTCTGACGCCGCTGTACTGAGTAATGCTCAGTTAAATAAACGCATCCTCTCCGTCATCGTTTTCACCTTCTTTTGCTACCTGTCCGTCGGGTTGCCGCTGGCGGTGCTGCCGGGGTTTGTGCATAACCAGCTGGGCTTCAGCTCGTTTATCGCCGGGCTGATCATCAGTCTGCAATATTTCGCCACGCTGCTCAGTCGCCCGCACTCTGGCCGGCTGGCCGATCGCTACGGCCCGAAACGCGTGGTGATGATGGGGCTGGTGTGCTGCGGCATGAGCGGCGTGCTGTCGATCATTGCCGCGCTGTGCAGCGGTGCGCCGCTGCTGAGTCTGACGCTGCTGGCGCTGGGGCGGCTGTTTCTCGGCGTCGGGGAAAGCTTCAGCAGTACCGGCTCGACGCTGTGGGGCATGAATATTGTCGGCCCGCGACAAACTGCGCGGGTCATTTCGTGGAACGGCGTGGCGACTTACTTTGCCATGGCGATTGGTGCGCCGCTGGGCGTGCTGCTGAATCAGATTTTTGGCATCAGCGGCTTTGCCGGTCTGGTCGCGCTGATGGGGGCGATCGGCTTCTGGATGGCCTCGGGCAAACCGGCAGTCAGCGTCAGCGCCGGCGTGCGCATTCCGTTTCATCGCGTGGTCAGCCGCGTCTGGCTGTTTGGCCTGGCGCTGGGATTTGGCACCATCGGCTTTGGCGTGATCTCCACCTTCATTACCCTTTATTTCGCCAGTCGCGACTGGAGCGGCGCGGCGTTCGCGCTGACGCTGTTCAGCCTCGGCTTCGTGCTGGTGCGGCTGGCGTGCGGGCGCTATATCACGCGCTTCGGCGGGCTGCAGGTCTCGCTGATCTCGTTCGTGCTGGAGGGCGCCGGTCTGCTGCTGATCTGGCAGGCGGACAGCAGCTGGCTGGTGGATATTGGCGCCTTCCTCACCGGCGGCGGTTTCTCGCTGGTGTTCCCGGCGCTGGGCGTGGAAGCGGTGAAGCGGGTACAGCAGCAGGATCAGGGATCGGCGCTCGGTACCTATTCGGCGTTTCTCGATTTGGGGCTGGGGTTGACCGGACCCGTGGCGGGGCTGTTAATCGGCCACTGGGGGATGCAGTCGGTGTATCTGGCGGCAGCACTGATGGTGCTGGGCGCGTTCCTGATTACGCTGCGCCTGCACCAGCAGTCTTCAGAGCCTATCAGGCCAGATGAATAAACAGCGCATACAGCAGCCCTGACAGCAGCACCGATACCGGCAGCGTCAGCACCCACGCCAGCGCCAGATTACGCAGGGTGGCGAGCTGCAGGCCGGATCGGTTGGCCACCATGGTACCGGCCACGCCGGACGACAGCACATGAGTGGTCGACACCGGTAAACCAAAGGCATCGGCCGCACCGATAGTAGCCATCGCCACCAGCTCCGCACTGGCACCCTGCGCATAGGTGAGATGGGTTTTGCCGATGCGCTCACCCACCGTAACCACAATCCGGCGCCAGCCGACCATGGTGCCGAGACCCAGCGCAATCGCCACCACCACTTTGACCCACATCGGGATAAAGCGCGTGGCCGCGTCCAGCTCGTGCTTCACCGCCGTCAGGTTGCGCGCCGTCTCTTCCGGCAGCGCGACGTTGGCCGATTGCAGATGCTTGATGGTCTCCGAGGCGAGATACATATCGTTTCGCGTATTGGTGACCGCCTGCGCCGGAATATTTTCTACCGAACCGTACTGGCGAATCTGTTCGCCGATATCGCCGAGCATCATACCGAGCGCCGGCAGCACCTGCGGCCGGTTCTGGCTGGTGCGTACATATTCCGTCAGCACCTCACGCGCTGCCGGCATTGCGGCGGGCGGTGGCTGCAGCGTCAGCAACTGCTGTTCGGTCACCTGGGTTAACGCCGCCACGCGCGGAATTTGCTCCGGCGGCAGCGAGCGGTTGAGCGCATAGGCGATCGGCATGGTGCCAACCAGGATCAGCATAATCAGCCCCATGCCTTTCTGACCGTCGTTCGAGCCGTGGGCAAACGAAACGCCGGTACAGGTGAGGATCAGCAGGCCACGAATCCACGCTGGCGGCGGCTGATTGCCTTCCGGCGCCTGATACAGCTGGCGATTGCGCACTAATGCCTTCATGGCCAGCAGCAGCACGGCGGCGCAGATGAAGCCAATCACCGGCGACAGCAGCAGGGCGTAACCGACTTTAACCGCCTGATCCCAGTCGACGCCGCTGGTGCCGCTGCGGCCGTGCAGCAGCGCATTCGCCACGCCTACGCCGATAATCGAGCCGATCAGCGTGTGCGAGGAGGAAGAGGGCAGGCCGAAATACCAGGTGCCGAGGTTCCAGACAATCGCCGAGCACAGCAGCGCGTACACCATAGCAAAGCCGTGACCGCTGCCCGCCTGCAGAATCAGCTCCACCGGCAGCAGCGAAATAATGCCAAACGCCACCACGCCGCTGGAGAGCAGTACGCCAAGGAAATTACACAAGCCGGACCACACCACCGCCACGCCCGGCGACAGCGAGTGAGTGTAGATCACCGTGGCGACGGCGTTGGCGGTATCGTGGAAGCCGTTAACAAACTCGAAGCCGAGCGCAATCAGCAGCGCCACGCCAAGCAGCAGGAACGGCGTATAGCTGGTGACGACCGCGCCGGTCTCTTCTACGTCGTTAAACAGGTTGATGCCGGTAAAGAGCAGCCCGGCCACCAGCAGCAGCAGAAAGAGCACGCGCGACGCGCGACCGCTGCGCGGGTGCAGATTGGGCCGTCCGCGGGCGGACGATGATGCAGGGAAACTGTTTTCAGCCATAACACACCCCCCGGGGTGAATTAACGATGCACGAATGGCACCCGTTAACTGCAGTGTGATACGGGTTTTGTATGACAGAATGATGATGCCAGCGCGGGCTGTCATCATGCTGTAACAGACCTGTCGCAGGCTGTGGATCTGACCGCTCTGGGATCTTCACGCCGCTATGCTCCAGCCTGTCCTGCCGCTTGCCTCGCTGCCCGACTTCAACAACGAAGTCGCCGGACTGATTCACGGTTACCTGTTCAACCCGGATACGCCGCCACAGCGGCTCAACGCCCGCGAGGCCGCGCAGCTGGCGCGGCACACCTTACCCGACGGCTGCTTTCTCTGGCTGCACATTAACCTGAATCATGCCCGCGCCGAGCGCTGGGTTCAGGACCACTTCAGCGTAGATGACGATTTTTTCGATGAGATTCATTCGGCCTCACCGCGCACCCGGCTGGCGCAGCAAAACGATGCGCTGCTGGCGGTGCTGAATGACGTCACCTTCAGTAAAGAGGAGCGCAGCACGCAAAATGCGACGCTGTGGATCTGGTGCCGGCCGCAGGTGATGGTCAGCGCGCGCTATCGCCCGGTTGGCATGATTGAACGTATGCATCAGCAGATTGATCGGCTGTGCTTCAGCGCGCCGGATGCGATGCTGCTGTGGCTGCTCGGCGAACAGGAAGCACAGCTGGAGCAGGTGGTGCGGCGCTCCAGCCAGGCGGTGGATGCGATAGAAGAGCGGCTGCTGAGCGCGGCGATCAAAGCCAACCGCAGCGAGCTGGGCCATCTGCGCCGCATGCTGCTGCGCGTCCAGCGGCTGCTGGCGCCGGAGCCGGCCGCGCTGTTTCGCCTGCTTAACCGGCCGCCAAACTGGCTCAACCGGGAACCGCTCAGTGAGCTGCGCATTTTCACCGAGGAGTTCAGCGTAGCGCTTAACGACCTTGCCAGCCTGATGGAGCGCATTCGCCTGCTGCAGGAGGAGATTGCTGCCCGCCTGATGGAGCAGAGCAACCGAACGCTGTTTTTGCTCACCTCAATCACCGTGCTGGCGCTGCCCATCAATATCGTAGCCGGTTTTTTTGGCATGAACGTGGGCGGCATTCCGCTGGCGAACAATCCGCACGGCTTTCTGCTGTTAGTGCTGGTGGTGCTGGTGTTTACCCTGGTGGCGGGCTGGCTGGCGTTACGCCGACCGCACGATTGAGTGCGCAACTGCGCCGCGACACAACCGCACAATGATCCCGGCGATCGGGCAATAAAAAAGCCAGCCCTGCGGCTGGCTTGATCATCGACAGCGAACCCTTACAGGCTGTTGCCGTTGCTGGCAGGCTGTGCCGGCGCGGCCTGCTCAACCGGAGCGGCTTCAGCGGGCTGCTGTGCATCGGCCTGCGGCGCGACGGCGGTGGCACCCTGCGGCGTCATCGGCTCTTCTTTCGGCATCGCGTCAGAAGACTCCTGCACCATCACCGGCGCAGGCTGGGCTTCGCCCGGCTGACCGTTGATTTTGGTCGGCATACCGGTACGTGCCTGGATGGCGTTGTTCACGGCATCCTGATTGGTGCTGGCATCGGCCACCACTTTGGTCACGGCGGACGTCAGGCTGATTGGCACCAGTTCACGTGAGTTGAACTGCTCTTCAGTGGTCGACAGCGGGTTGTGAACCTCGATGTAGCGCGAACCGTCTGGCTCAACGGTGGCTTTTACCGGCTGGTCAATGAACTGCACGCGCGTACCCACTGGCACGTTGTCGAACAGCCATTTGATGTCGTCCGCACGCAGACGCACGCAGCCGTGGCTCACGCGCAGGCCGATACCAAAGTTGGCGTTGGTGCCGTGAATCGCATACAGACGGCCAATGTACAGCGCGTACAGACCCATCGGGTTATCCGGACCTGCCGGGAACACGGCCGGGATGCTCTCGCCGCGCGCCGCGTACTCTGCGTGCATCGCTTTGGTTGGCGTCCAGGTTGGGCCATTCTTCTTGCGCTCAACCGCGGTGGTCCAGTTAACCGGCGTATCTTTACCCAGCTCGCCGATACCGATCGGCAGCACCACGACAGTTTTGGTGCCTTTCGGGTAGTAATAGAGACGCATCTCGGCGCTGTTGATCACGATGCCTTCACGCGGCGCGTCAGGCAGAATCAGCTGCTGCGGGATCACCATTTTAGTGCCTGCTTTCGGCAGGTAAACGTCCACGCCCGGATTGGCTTCCAGCATGTTGCTGAGGCCCATCTGGTACTGCGCCGCAAACGCTTCCAGCGGCAGTTTGCTGTCGTCTGGCACGGTGATTTCAATATTTTCGCCAATCAGGCGGCTATTCGCTGGAGGCAGCGGATAGACGACTGCAAAGGCCGACTGGCTGAACGCCGCCAGTACGAGGGCGAGTGAAGCGAACGCGCGAATGCTTTTTTTCATGTTTTTACAAGTCGTTATGGCCATTTTCATGGCTTGTCAGTGTGTCGAACCCATCAGGGTCAGAATAACCCGCTGCGCATTATATGTGCATAGGCGCAATGATGGGAATCAGGATTTTCGCTGGTTGAAGATACTTTACGCAAAACGCGGCGTTTCACAGACTATTCTCTTTGCCACGCCGCCCAAAATGTGAATTTTCTTACGGTTGCCACAGCGTCACTTCGCCGCTCAGTTTACGGTTGAGGAAAAACGCGGCGCTGATCAACGCCAGATGGGTCAGCGCCTGCGGCATGTTGCCCAGCGCGTTGCCGTGCGAGGTAAACTCCTCGGCGTACAATCCCAGCGGATTGGCGTAACTCAGCAGCTTTTCAAACTCGAAGTGCGCCTCATGCACCCGCCCGGCGCGCGCCAGACACTCCACATACCAGAACGAACAGGCGGCAAACGCGCCCTCGCCACCGGTCAGCGCATCGGCGGGCGTCTCACTGATGTTATAACGCCGCACTAAACCGTCGCTCACCAGATGGGTTTTAATGGCATCCAGCGTGGCGATCCACTCCGGATCGGTCGAGCTGACAAAGCGCACCAGCGGCATCAGCAGCATCGACGCATCCAGGTATTTACCGCCGCGCGTGGCGGTGAAGTGGCCGAGTTCATCGTTCCAGAAGTTCTGCCAGATGTCGTCGCGGATCTCGCTGCGCACCCGGTCCCAGCGATCGTATGGCATCGGCAGCGAACGCTTCATGCCCAGCCGCAGTGCGCGGTCCAGCGCCACCCAGCACATCAGGCGCGAATGCAGAAAGTGCTCCGGCTCGCCGCGCATCTCCCAGATACCGGCGTCCGGCTGGTTCCAGTTAACGCAGACGTAGTCAATCATGCTGGACACATGACGCCAGCCGCGCTGCGAGATGGCTTCGCCGTATTTATTGGCAAGGTAGACCGCATCCATCAGCTCGCCATAAATATCCAGCTGCGTCTGACGCCAGGCATCATTGCCGATGCGCACCGGGCGCGAGTTGGCGTAACCGGAGAGGTTGAGCAGTTCGGTCTCGTGCAGCTCGGTGCCGCTGTCGAGACGGTACATCACCTGCAAATGCGGCGTATCGTCGTGGCTGTGCTCAACGCAGCGGCCGACCCAATGGGTGAAGTCACGCGCTTCTTCCACATAGCCGAGCCGCATCAGCGCGTACATGCTGAACGAGGCATCGCGGATCCACGAGGCGCGGTAATCCCAGTTACGCTCGCCGCCCAGCTCTTCCGGCAGGCCAAAGGTGGCGGCAGCCGCAATCGAGCCGTGCTGGTGCGAGGTGAGCAGCTTGAGCGCCAGCGCCGAGCGCGTCACCATCTCGCGCCAGCGGCCGCGATAGGAGCTGTGACTGCTCCAGCGCCGCCAGTAATCCACCGTATCGCGAAAGCAGCGCTCGGTCGCGATATGCTGCACCTGCGGATCGTCATCGTTGCCAAACACAAATTCGGCGTGCTCACCGGCCTGCAGGGTAAACTGCGCCACCGCGCTGTCCGGTTCGCGCGTCATCACCACCGTGGCGCTCAGGCGCAGCGACGGCTGGCCTTCAGCGACAAAGGCGATGCCGCCGGGGCGCGTCTCCGTGCGCGTTTCCGCACGGGCATAGTCGTGACGCGGCGCGCAGCGCAGATCAAAGGTGGCGGTGCCGCGGATCATTTTTACCCGCCGCACCAGGCGCGGCACTTTGCTGCGCTCGTCGCAGATCGGCATGTAATCAGTGATTTCCGCCACGCCGGCCTCATCAAGCCAGCGGGTTTGCAGAATGTTGGTATCGGGCAGGTAGAGCTGCTGCTGGCGCGCGTTTTGCCACTGCGGTGCCAGCGAAAACAGGCCGGCTTCGTCGCTGTCGAGCAGGGCGGCAAACACGGAGGGGCTATCGAGTTCGGGCCAGCAGAGATAATCAATGGTGCCGTCGTTCGCGATCAGGGCACAGGTGCGTAAATCACCGATGACGCCGTGGTCGTCAATTCTGCGTTTAATCTTGCTCATCCTGCCTCCTGAACGCTATCCGATTGTTAACTATAGACGAAACGGCAGAATCGGCTGCGACGTGGCACAGAACGATAACTTCTATACTGTGAAGACACCCATCAGGCAGGAGAACGTTATGACACTGGGCAAACAGAAAGTCGCCGTAGTGACCGCTTCAGATTCGGGGATTGGACGCAGCTGCGCCTTAATGCTGGCTGAGGCCGGCTACACCGTCGGCATTACCTGGCGCTCGGATGAAGAGGGCGCGCAGGAGACCGCGCGGCTGGTGGAGAGTAAAGGCCAGCAGGCCCAGGTGCGGCAGCTCGATCTGTCCGATCCGCAGGCTGGCGGGCAGCAGCTGGCGCAGCTGATCAACTCGCTGGGTCGCATTGATGTGCTGGTGAACAATGCCGGCGTGATGACCAAAGCCGATTTTCTCGATGTGAGCTTTGAGGACTGGCGCAAAGTCTTTACCGTTGACGTTGACGGCGCCTTTGTCTGCGGCCAGATTGCCGCACGGCATATGGTCGATCAGGGCGACGGCGGGCGCATCATCAACATCACCTCGGTGCATGAGCATGCGCCGCTGCCGGATGCCGCTGCCTATACCGCAGCCAAACATGCGCTTGGCGGGCTGACCAAATCGATGGCGCTGAGCCTGTTGCCGCACCACATTCTGGTGAATGCCGTGGCGCCGGGTGCCATCGCTACGCCGATGAACGACATGAGCAACAGCGAGGCGCACAGCCGGCGCATGCCGGAAATCCCGATTGGCCGCCCTGGCGATACGCGCGAAATCGCCAGTCTGGTGGCGTGGCTGTGCTCGGAATGGGCCACTTACACCACCGGGCAGTCATTCGTGGTCGACGGCGGCTTCATGCTGGCCAACCCGCAGTTCAAGGGTTACCACAGTTAACCGGCGCGGCGGCGGTTCCAGCGGCGAATCACAAAGCGCAGCACGATGCCGAACACAATTGCCGCCGCCAGCCAGATGAAGTGCTTGAGGTGCTGATCAAGCTTGTGCAGCCACGGCGTAATAATTTCACCGGCGAAGTAGCCGAGGGTGACAAAAATCAGCGCCCACAGCGCGGCGCCAATGACGTTAAGCACGAAAAAGCGCAGCGGCTTAAGACGGCTGGTGCCAATAATAATCGGTCCAATCAGGCGAAAGCCGTACATGAAGCGCACGCCAATCACAAACAGGCTGGGGTGCTTCTGAATCAGCCGGTTAGCTTTTTTAATGGTGTCCTGATGTTTGCGGAAGCGCCGCAGAATGCGCGTGCCATAGCGGCGGCCAAGCCAGAACAGCAGCTGATCGCCAATAATGCCGCCGCCCATCGCCGCCAGCACCACGCCGCTGAAGTGCAGCAGGCCTTCGTGCGCCGCGACGCCGCCCAGCAGGGTAAAGGTTTCCCCTTCGGCAATGCAGCCAATCAGCAGCGCCAGGTAACCGTACTGGGTGATTAATCCATTGATATCGATGTGCAATTGCTCCTCCCTGGGTAAGCGATACAGCTAACAGTCTAGCTGGCTGCGGCTTTTTTTGTGCCGCTGGCCGCAAAAACAGCCGCGCCGATTATACTTGAACTGAAGCTGCCTGCATTGGACAGCCTGATCGCTGGGGCAGCCCGTCGCATCAGAGGAGTGATTGTATGAATCATGTCTGGGGTCTTCTGGCGCATCCCAATCAGGAGATGCGTGATATCAAGCAGGAAAACGAGAGCGTTTCGCACCACTACACCCATCACGTTCTGCTGATGGCGGCGATCCCGGTGATCTGCGCCTTTATCGGCACCACGCAATTGGGCTGGAACCTGGGCGAAGGGCAGTTCGTGCAACTCAACATGCTGACCGGTATTGGTCTCGGCATTCTGTTTTACCTGATCATCTTAGGCGGTGTGGCGGTGATGGGCCGCGTCATTCACTGGATGGCGCGCGACTATCCGCAGCGTCCCAGCATCCAGCGCTGCACCGTGTTTGCCGGATATGTGGCAACGCCGCTGTTCATCAGCGGGCTGGTGGCGCTCTATCCGCTGGTGTGGCTGTGCGTACTGGCCGGAGCGTTAGCGCTGATGTACACCGGCTATCTGCTGTACGTCGGCATCCCGGTATTCCTTAACATTGACCGTGAAGAGAGCCTGCGCTTCTCCGGCTCGACGCTGGCGATTGGCGTGCTGGTGTTTGAGGTGCTGCTGGCGCTGACGGTGATTCTGTGGGGTTACGGACCACGCTTGTTCTGACCGTGATAAGGGTCAGGTCGTCAGCTATGGCGACCTGACTGATCCCGCTGCGCCTGGCAGCGACTGTTATGCCCGCCTTTTTTAACGCCCGGAAACAATCTCTCTAAGAAATTTCGCAGATGAGCGCGTATGATAGCGCAGCCAGCCCGCGTCGCATCAGGCCTGACGCCGGCGGCCTGTGTTACAACACAGCGCAAACCTCCTCACCGGATTTTTTTGACACGATGTCTGTAAAAATGCGTATTTCTTTGCTGTCGCTGGCGCTGTTTGTCGCCGCGCCAGCTGTGATGACTCCGGCGCTCGCCGCCGCAGCAAAACTGTCCGATCTGGCGCCGATTGCCCAGCCGCAAATCGCCTCCGGCAGCGCGCTGATTGTCGATCTCGATAATAATAAAGTGCTGTTTTCCAGCCATCCGGACCGGGTGCGGCCTATTGCGTCGATCACCAAAGTGATGACCGCGATGGTGGTACTGGATGCCCGACTGCCGATGGACGAAATGCTGTCGGTGGATATCAGCCAGACGCCCGAAATGCGCGGCGTGTTCTCGCGCGTGAAGCTCAACAGTGAAATCAGCCGCCGCAACATGCTGCTGCTGGCGCTGATGTCCTCGGAAAACCGCGCGGCGGCAAGCCTGGCGCATCACTATCCCGGCGGTTACGATGCCTTTATCCGCGCCATGAACGCCAAAGCGCGCGCGCTCGGCATGACGCACACCCACTATGTGGAGCCGACCGGTTTGTCGCTGCACAACGTCTCCAGTGCGGAAGATCTGGTGAAGCTGCTCAAGGCCACGCGCCAGTATCCGCTGATTGGTCAGCTGAGCACCACCAAAGAGGAGACGGCGGTGTTTAAACACCCCAGCTACGCGCTGCCGTTCCGCAACACTAACCATCTGGTGTACAAAAATGACTGGCGCATTCAGCTGACCAAAACCGGTTACACCGACGAGGCCGGTCACTGCCTGATAATGCGTACCATGATTAATAACCGTCCGGTGGCGCTGGTGGTGCTGGATGCGTTTGGCAAATATACCCACTTTGCCGATGCCAACCGCCTGCGCGACTGGCTGGAAACCGGCAAGGCGGCGCCGGTGCCGGCGGCCGCGCTGGCGTACAAAAAGCAGAAAGCGTCGCAGCTTGCCAGCAGTGCGGACGTGGAGTAGCGCAACCCGTTACTCAGCGTAGCGGCGCAAAGGAGTGCGCCGTGTATTGTGGTGGCGCGTGACTGACGGTCAACGGCGCTTAAATGAACAAAATTTCTTATCGTTAGCACCAATGTTTTACGCCACCATTCCTATAGTTTCCCTGACGGCAAAGTCCTACACTGGCGACCATTCACGGTCAACCTTGCGTTTATAGGCTGTTATTGCGCTGGAATCTCACTCATATGTTCAAGTTTCGTTCTCTGTTTACCCCGTTCCTGCTGCTACTGGTGTTATTCACGCCGGCGCTCAGCTATGCGGATGACAACGCCGCGCCCGCGCAGCAGGAAGAAGACGCGGCACCGAAGGTCAATCCGGCGGTTGAACTGCCGAAGATGCAGAAGATCCTCGACAAAATTAAGGGCCAGGTGTCTGGCGATACCAACGAAAACCAGCTCAACCAGCTCAATGAGATGGCGCTGGAGCTGTCAGGTAATGCGGAAACCCTCGGCCAGGCGCTGATTCCGCAGCGTCAGCAGCTGGATGCGCAGCTGGCGGTGCTCGGCCCGGCGCCGAAGGCGGACAGCGGCGTGAAAGAGACGCCGGAAGTGACGCGCAAACGCGCCGCGCTGGAGAATCAGAAGGGCAAGCTGGATGATCAGATCAAGCAGGCCGACGGCATCAAAAACGGGGCGCTGGTGCTGTCCTCGCAGATCGTCAACCTGCGGCGCGATCAGCTGAAAAGCCAGCTGGCGCTCAACTCCGGCAGTATTTTAGGGCCACGCTTCTGGTCACCGCTGTTCAGCCGTCAGGACCTGGATGGCGAAAAAATTGGCGACTTTATCAGCGAGCTGCAGGATACCGCCGCGCTGTCGTGGGAGCCGGGCTGGCGCGTGGGCACGGTCGGCTGGCTGCTGGCGGCGCTGCTGGTGATGACGCTGGGCCGGCGTTACAGCGAAGAGTTTCTGGCGTGGGTCAGCATTCACAAACTGCCGGAAGGGCGGCTGCGCCGCAGCTTCCTCGCCGCGGCGATTGCGCTGACTACGCTGGCGGCCGTGGTGCTGACCTTTAACTTTCTCTCGCTGGCGTTTGTGCGGCGCGATGAAGTGTCCAGTGACGTGCAGGATTTTATCAGCCGTCTGGTGCAGCTCAGCGTTTACTGCGGACTGATCGCCGGTCTCGGCCGCGCATTTCTGTCAACGCGCCGCCCGAGCTGGCGTCTGCCGAGCATCTCCAGTGAAGTGGCGCTGGCGCTGAAGCCGTTCCCGCCGATTACCGCCGCGCTGGTGTTTATCTTCCAGACCGCCGAGTCGTTTAACTACACGGTCGGCACCAGCCTGAACACCACCATTTTTGCCAACGGCCTGACGGCGCTGCTGATTGGCTGCACCGGGCTGGCGATCAGCATGCGCACCAATCGCGTGCGTCGTCGCATGGCGCAGGCCGGCAATCCGCCGGAAGCGCGTCCCACAGTCGTCGGCCTGGTGCAGCTGGCGCTGACGGTCACCGCCGTGGCGATTCTGGTTTCGCTGATTGTCGGCTACGTCACGCTGGCGCGCTTTCTCAGCTATGAAGTGATCTGGTGCGGCATCTTGTTTGGCTCGTTCTACTTCCTCAGTCATCTGATCAACGACGGTTGTGAAAGCCTGTTCTCCACCAACAACGCGACCGGCAAGCGGTTGCAGACCTCACTGAATATTGACGAGCGCTATCTGCAGCAGGCGGCAACGCTGCTCAGCGCCGTGGGGAAAACCCTGCTGGTGGCGTTTGTCGCGCTGGCGCTGCTCAACGGCACGTTTGCCTCGTCCACGCCGATTGAGCTGATCCAGAAAGTCATTGAGTTCTGGGGTGGCAAAGGGCTGGAGTCGCTCAACATTGTGCCGGCGCACATGGTGAACGCCATTCTGTGTCTGGTGGTGGGTATCTACGTGCTGCGCTCGGTGCGGCGCTGGCTGGACAAAGAGTTCCTGCCGAAGACCACCATGGATATCGGCATGCGCGTGTCACTGGTGACGCTGTTCAGCAATATCGGCTACGTGCTGATTATCCTGCTGACGCTGTCGATTATGGGGCTGCAGTGGAACAAGCTGGCGTGGATCGTCAGCGCCCTGTCGGTGGGTATCGGTTTCGGCTTACAGGAGATCGTGAAGAACTTTATCTCCGGTCTGATCCTGCTGACCGAGCGTCCGGTGAAGGTCGGCGATCTGGTGAGCATCAGCGGCATCGAAGGGGATATTCGCCGTATTAACGTGCGTGCGACTGAGATTCAGCTGGGCGATAAATCCACGGTGATTGTGCCGAACTCGCAGCTGATTTCGCAGAACGTGCGTAACGCCACCATGGGCAATGCGCAGGGCGTGGTGACGATTCAGCTGACCTTCCCGCTGGATATCGATCCGGTGCAGGTGCGCGAACTGTTGCTGGACGTGTATCGCGAGAACGAGCGTATTCTCGAAACGCCGGAGCCGTCGGTTTCGTTTAAAGATTTGACGCCGGCCGGCATTGTGCTGAGCGTGACCGGCAACGTCGCCAGCCAGCGCCAGATTTCCGGTGCGAAAAGCGATCTGCTGTTCGATATCCTGACGCGCCTGCGCAAAGAGGGCATCGTGCTGTCGACGCCGCAGACCATGATCATCGAACGCCGCGCGCTGCCGGCGACGCAAAATGAAGGTGAAGCGTTGCCATAATGGCACGAGACCGTAGCGGCGCAATTCATTGCGCTAAGGTTTGCCTCTGATGCAGCAAACCCGCGCGATAAATCGCGCCGCTACGGGTCCGGCAGATCTGACTCAGGCTTTCACCGCCCAGCCTTTTTGCTTACTGGTTTTCCCGATGCCCGGGTTAAAGGTATTGGTCGGATCGAGCTGGCGGTAAAACGCCTGCAGCTGCGGTTTGGCCGCATACAGATGGCCAACGTTATGCTCTGCCGGATACTCCGCGCCGCGCGCCGCGAGGATCGCCAGCATCTTCTCCTTCAGCGCATGGGCATCTACGCCTTTCTTCACAATGTAATCCTGATGGAACACGTGGCAGAAGAAGTGGCCGTAGTAAAGGCGATGAATCAGATCGTTATCAAACTCCGGCGGCAGGCGCTCAAACCACTCCTGATCGTTGCGGCGCAGCGCAATGTCCAGTGCCAGAATATCCTCCACTTCGTCAGCGTGCACCGCGTGATAGCGCACGGCGGCACCGGCTGCGGCAAAACGATGCAAAAAGGCGTGCGCGCCCTCTTTGGCGTCGCAGGCAAAGAACTCACCGCCGCCTTCGCGGAAATACTCCTGCAGATACGCCTGCGCTTCGGCCACGCCGTCGCCGGACATCTTCAGCATCAGGTGGTGCTCGTATTTGTCACGATACTGCTTCAGGCGCTTCGGCAGGTGCGCCGGGAACCAGCGGCTGATGCGTTGCAGCAGGCGATCGGTCAGGTGCGGCTTAACGAAGCTCAGCTTGCTGAGCCAGGCATCAACCCGGCCTTTGAGGGTGAAAAACAGCGGCATTTTATCGGTGCCGAGTTTATCAATCATCACAAAGGTGTCTTTGCCGTAGACCTCGGCGATGTCGAAAATATCGCGGTGCATGTACTCACCGGCGACTGGTAAATGGGTAAACTCCGCCAGCATGTGGCGACGCAGCTCGCCGAGCGTCGCCGGGTCGTTGGTGCCAATGTAAAACACCTGCTGCTTCGGCTCGGTGGGGAAGGTGTCGAGCCGCACGGCAAACACCGCCAGTTTGCCGGCGCAGCCTGACGCTTCAAACAGGCGCCGCTGGTCGGCGTTGAAACGCGCCGGTGTATCGGCGTGAATGTCCCGCACCCGCTCGGCGTATTCGTGGTCGGACGCGTGACGCGCATCCCAGCGCACGTCATCCGGCTGCCAGCGCTCGTCGTCCAGCCGGCCGAGAATCTCTTCCGGCGAATGACCGAGTTCGATGCCCAGATGGTTGACCAGCCGGAGCTTGCCGTCGGCGTCCACCTGCGCAAACAGCGCCATTTCGCTGTAGGCCGGGCCGCGTTTGATCAGCGAGCCGCCAGAGTTATTGCAGATGCCGCCCAGCACCGAGGCGCCGATGCACGAGGAGCCAATCACCGAGTGCGGCTCGCGCCCCAGCGGTTTAAGGGTTTTCTCCAGCTGATACAGCGTGCTGCCGGGGAAGGCGAGAATCTGCCTGCCGCCATCGATCAGCTGCAGTTTGTCGAGACGCAGGGTACTGATGATCACCACCGGGCGATCGTAATCGTTGCCGTTGGGCGTTGAACCTTCGGTCAGGCCGGTATTGGCGGCCTGCATCAGCACGATGGCATCGGCCTGTACCAGCGCCTGCAGCACGCGCCATAGCTCCAGCAGCGAGCCGGGGAAAACCACCGCCAGCGCATCGCCCTCGCCGGAACGGAAACCCTTACGATAGCGCGCGGTCTGCTCCGCGTCGGTCAGCAGCTGTGATGCGCCGACCAAACGGCGCAGCTCGGACAGCAGGGCAGGGTGTGAGGTGTTGTTATTCATTAGCCTATCCTTGTCGTTAACGTGGCGTTTCTACTGTAGCACGCGTCGGCCACGGGGGCGCAGTGTGACAATGGCGGCTACCTGCTATCCTCATCTTGTGGCACACTGCCCCGGTTATTTCGATATTGCGCAGTTACTTAAGAGAACCCGACCTGATGAAATGGATTTACTCTGTTAGCCTCGCTGTTTCCCTTGCCGTGCAACCCGCGTTTGCGGATGACCTGTTCGGCCCCCATCCAATGACGGAACAGGCGCGCGACGCCTTTGTTAATCAGCTGCTGAGCAAAATGACGCTGGATGAAAAGATTGGGCAGATGCGCCTGATCAGCGTCGGTCCGGATACGCCAAAAGAGGCGATTCGCGACATGATTCAGCACGGCCAGGTCGGGGCGATTTTCAATACGGTAACGCGTCCGGATATCCGCGCCATGCAGGATCAGGTGATGCAGCTCAGCCGCCTGAAGGTGCCGCTGTTCTTTGCTTATGACGTGGTGCACGGCCAGCGCACCATTTTCCCGATCCCGCTCGGCCTCGCCGCCAGCTGGGATCTGCAAGCCGTTAGCGAAGTGGGACGCATCTCCGCCTATGAAGCGGCAGACGATGGCCTCAACATGACCTGGGCGCCGATGGTGGATGTGTCGCGCGAACCGCGCTGGGGCCGCGGCTCTGAAGGATTTGGCGAGGATACCTACCTCACCTCGCAGATGGGCAGTGCGATGGTCAAAGCCATGCAGGGCAAGAGCGCCGCCGACCGCTACGCCATCATGACCAGCGTTAAGCACTTTGCAGCTTACGGCGCAGTGGAAGGCGGTCGCGATTACAACACCGTCGACATGAGCCCGCAGCGCCTGTTCCAGGATTATCTGCCGCCGTATAAAGCTTCGCTGGATGCCGGCAGCGGCGGCGTGATGGTGGCGCTCAACTCGCTGAACGGCACCCCGGCCACCGCCGACAGCTGGCTGCTGAAAGATATTCTGCGCAACGACTGGAAATTCAAAGGCATCACCATCAGCGATCACGGTGCCATCAAAGAGTTAATCAAACACGGCGTCGCCAGCGATCCGCAGGATGCCGTGCGTATTGCGCTGAAATCCGGCATCGACATGAGTATGAGCGACGAGTATTACAGCAAATACCTGCCGGGGCTGGTGAAAAGCGGCGCGGTGAGCATGGCGGAAATCGACGATGCGGCCCGTCACGTGCTCAACGTTAAATATGACATGGGCCTGTTCAACGACCCGTACAGCCATCTCGGTCCGAAAGGCAGCGATCCGCAGGACACCAATGCGGAAAGCCGCCTGCACCGGGCGGAAGCGCGCGACGTGGCGCGCCGCAGTATGGTGCTGCTGAAAAACTGGCATGAAACCCTGCCGCTGAAGAAAGAAGCGACCGTGGCGCTGGTGGGACCGCTGGCCGATAGCCAGCGCGATATCATGGGCAGCTGGTCGGCTGCGGGCGTGGCGAAGCAATCTGTCTCGCTGCTGCAGGGCATGCGCAGCGCCATGGCCGGCAAAGGCACCGTGCTGTATGCCAAAGGGGCCAATATTTCTGATAACAAAGGTATCCAGAACTTCCTCAACCTGTATGAGCAGGCGGTCAGCGTCGATGCCCGTTCGCCACAGCAGTTGATTGACGAAGCGGTCGCGCAGGCGAAAAAAGCGGACGTGGTAGTGGCGGCCGTGGGCGAGGCGCAGGGCATGGCGCATGAAGCGTCGAGCCGCAGCGACCTGGTGATCCCGCCGAGCCAGCAGAAGCTGCTGGCGGCCCTGAAAGCCACCGGGAAACCGCTGGTGATTGTGCTGATGAATGGCCGTCCGCTGGCGCTGGTGAATGAGGACCGCATGGCGGATGCGATGCTGGAGACCTGGTTCAGCGGTACCGAGGGCGGTAACGCCATCGCCGATGTGCTGTTCGGTGATTACAACCCATCGGGCAAACTGCCGGTGTCATTCCCGCGCTCGGTCGGACAGATTCCGATTTATTACAATCATTTGCCAACCGGCCGTCCATACAATTTCGAGAAGCCGAACAAGTACACCTCGCACTACTACGACGCGGTCAACGGTCCGCTCTATCCGTTTGGTTACGGTTTGAGCTATACCCAGTTCAGCGTGTCGCCGGTGAAGATGTCTGCCCCGACCATGCCGCGTAACGGCACGGTGGAAGCCAGCGTGACGGTGACGAATACCGGCAAACGCGATGGTGCCACGGTGGTGCAGCTGTACCTGAACGATCCGGTTGCCAGTATCAGCCGTCCGGTGCAGGAGCTGCGCGGCTTCCAACGCATTATGCTGAAGGCCGGCGAGTCGCAGACCGTGCGCTTTAAGATTGATGTCGATGCGCTGAAGTTCTGGAATCAGAAGATGCAGCACGTCGCCGAGCCGGGCAAATTCAACGTGATGATCGGTCTGGATTCGGTCAGAACCCAGGATGCGCAGTTCGATTATTTGTAATTGAGGGTTTGTTATCCTGGTTTCCCTCACCCTAACCCTCTCCCGGCGGGAGAGGGAACCGATCAAACCGACTTTTAGCGGATATTATCCTCTGACCTGCCCGCTTCAGCGGACTGCCCCCTCTCCCGCGCGCGGGAGAGGGCTAGGGTGAGGGAAAAGGTCATTAGCGCAAGAACGAACAAATGAATCTCCGCCACCGCATCGAACAGCAGGTCTTTCGACTTAACGGCCTGTCGCTCAACGAATTTGACATCTCTCAACCGCCGGGCGATCCCGGCCTGTTCGGTCCTGACCACATCATCTGGCAGGTGCACGGCGACTTTCCCGCGATGCTGTGCGGCGGCATCAGCGCGCTGATGCTACAGATGCTGCATCCGGCGGCGCTGGCGGGCGTGTGGGATCACTCCAGTTTCCGCCAGGACATGCTCGGCCGGCTGCGGCGCACCAGCCAGTTCATCGCGGTCACCACCTTCGGCAACACCGCCGATGCGCATACGCTGATTGAGCGGGTCAAACGCATCCATCTGCGCGTCACCGGCATCGATAACACCGGCAAACCCTATGCCGCCAGCGATCCGCATCTGCTTACCTGGGTGCACGTTGCAGAAACCAGCCGCTTCCTGGCCGCGCATCTGCGCTACAAAAATCCACAGCTCAGCCTCGCCGATCGCGATCGTTATTACGCCGAAGCGGCGCGGGTGGCGGAAGCGCTTGGTGCGCAGCAGGTGCCGAAAAGCGTAGAGGCGGTTGAGGCCTATTTACAGGCGATGCGGGCAGAGCTGGTTTACGATGCGCGCACTCACGAAGTGATGCAGCTGCTGCTTAATGCGCCAGCACCCAGCTGGCAGGCGAAACCGGCGATGCGCGTCATGCTGCGGGCTGGCTGTGGTCTGCTGCCCGACTGGGCGCAACAGCTGATGCAACAGCCGATCGGGCCAGTGGCGCAATGGCGGATTGATAAGCAGATCGCGTTGATTGCCGCCCTGTTGCGCTGGTCAATCCAGCGTGGCGCCTGGGCGCGTGCCATGCAGCGCATGGGGCGCGATCCGCGTTACAGGTGAAATTCATCCTGCTTGCTGGTGTAGCTGCGCGGCGTGCGCGCCTCGCGTTTCAGCAGGAGCTGGCGCTGCTGATAGTGATGCAGCAGCATGCCCAGGCCAACGCCCAGTAGCGCCAGCGGCACCAGCGTGTAGTAGATATCCAGCGGCAGCAGCACCAGCAGCGCGATGGCAGCGACGATCAGCGTCAGGGCTGCCATCACCCACGTATAGCGGACAAACAGCCACAGCAGCAGGGCGAGAATCACGATTTCGCGCAGATTGAGATCGAGGCTTTGCAGCACCATGACGACAGCTCCGCAACAGAAGAGTGCGCTGACAATAGCATGCGAAGCGGTAAAAGAATCGCAAAAAAATCTGAAGCTTCGCCGCCGCTGCCCCCGCCATTCTTAAGCCGGGCTGAACGATGGCCTGGCGCACTTTGAGAGTTTTACCCTTGTGTCACATGGCGCGAGTGCCGATCCTGCTCTATTCTCGGGGAAAATGGATCCCTCCAGGCATTGTCGAGGCGTTATGACACACCAACCTCTGATTGCTGAGGTGCCGAATCAGCAACACACTTTAACCGCCATTGTCGAACAGGATGCGCGTACCGCCTATTTTTATATCTGGCCGAACGACCTGTTCCGCAGTCAGTACGCCGTGCGCGGCTGCTGGTTGCGCAATCTGCTGCCGGCACCGGCGCAGGAAGATCGCGAAGCGATGGAGCAGGGTATTGCGCCGCTGCTCAGCGCCAGCTATTGCCGCACGCTGGAAGCGGAGCCGATGCTCGATCCGGCCGGCCTGCAGATTTTGTGGGAGCCCAGCGACGACGGTGCCGCGCTGTGGTATTACGGCCAGCTGCTGGCGGTGATCCCTGGCTGGAGCCTGTATCAGGATAAGCAGGTCAGCTTCTCGGCGGGCTGCATCAAAGAAAACCGTCTCACCGCGCCGCTCGGTTCAGCCTCCACCAACGATTACTACGCGCGCGCCGAACAGCAGCGTCATTTCTGGCGTGACTGGCACGATGGCCAGCAGTGGGATCGCGTGCAGAGCGAGCTGCTGCAGCGTTACCAGGCGCAGTTTGGTGAGTCGGTAAAATATTACGCCATCGATCAGGGCAACTGGCCGCCAATGGCGATTTCGCAGCACTGGCATAACGGCGTGTGGTATTTCTTCACGCTCGGCATGAGTATCCGGCCGATGCCGCAGGTGGATTACCTGTTTGATGAGCTGGCACCGCAGTACCGGCGTGTAGAGCTGGCGATGGCGGTGGATGGCGAAGTGATGACCGAGGCCAACGCGGTACAGATGGCCAGCGCGCTGGCGGAGTTTGCTCATCTGCCGTGGGCGCGGCTGACGTGGATTGGCGAAGGGCACACGCTGGCGTCGGAAGTTGCGCCGGTCGGCTTTGAAAGCTTCCTGCTGGCCAACGGGCTGGCGGGCGAAAGTGCACAGCTGCGGCTGCCGAAGCGCGACGGCGATCGGCCAAATCTGCTGTGGGCGACGCCGATCACCGAAGCCGAGCGGCTGTTTGCCCAGGCGGACGATCGCGGCGGCCAGCAGCTGCTGCAGCGTTTGCTGGCGCAGGGCAGCGATCATGTGTTCCGTCCGCGCCAGGAAGTGGTGGAGTCCGCACCGTAGTGCCTGCCGAAAAAGCCCCGACATACCCCTCTGGCAGCGACCAGGCGGGTATTAAGCGGATGCTTCCCGTTCCAGCCATGCGACAAAGCGGTTTAGCGACGATGATTTATCCACGTCAGGCGCAATTAACGCCACGTAGCGGCTTCCCTTCGCCTGAATAGCTAACGGGGTGACAAGCCGGTTGCCCTGCAGGTCATGTCCCAGCATTTGTATTCCACCGATACCCACACCGACGCCATCAATAATCGCCTGCAGACTAATATAATTGTGTTCGAATCGCTGAAAACGTTCCGGACGCACCTCGCCGACGCCAGCCTGCTTCATCCACCGTTCCCACTCGCCTGACCGCGTACTGGATAACACGACAACGTGGGTCGCCAGGTCTGCAGGGGTGTTCAGCGTTTTTGTGGCTAACAGTTTCGGCGCGGCAATCAGGGTGAGCTTTTCCTCAAATAACGCTTTCTTCTCAAAGTAACGCCATTCAGGTTTGTTCAGCGCATCCCGGCGAATCAATACGTCAAAGCCAGATAGCCCTTTCACCTCCGAACTGTTTGAGGTGGATACCGAGATTTCAATGTCAGGATATTGGCTGTGGAATGCCGGCAGGCGCGGGATCAACCAGTGCATCGCAAAGGTGGTTTGCGCATTGACGCGTATCGTGCGGGTGTTGGGTGTTTTGCCAAAGCGCACTGCGGCATCGCTGATGATGTCAAAAGCGGTGCTGATCTCTGCGGCAAAAGCCCGGGCATGTTCCGCCGCCACGCTGCGTTGTCCCTGGCGTTCAAATAACGGTTGTCCCAGCCACTCTTCGAGCAATTTGATCTGGCGGCTAACGGCACCGTGAGTCATCCCTAATTCCTCAGCCGCGTCACTCAGGCTGTTGGCGTGCGCGGCCGTTTCGAACAGCCGCAATGCATTCAACGGCGGCAGGTTACGTTTTTTCATCTGTGACTTTTAGTATCAGTGGTGGGCAATATTTATCGATATTATGATCGAATTGCCCTCATTAAGATGCGTGCTTTGCCGTTGAAAATGAGGAAAGTCAGTGGGTGATTATCTCTTTGTGACGCTGATCGCGATCCTCTCCGGGGCGCTGAGTGGCATCATCGGCACCGGTTCTTCGTTACTGCTGCTGCCGCTGATGGTCAGCAATTTCGGCCCCAGAGTGGCGATGCCGGTCATGGCTATCGCTGCAATCCTGGGAAATCTCTCGCGCATCGCGGTCTGGTGGCGTGAAATCGACTGGCGCGCCACTCTGGCCTATAGCCTTCCTGGCGTGCCAGCTGCGTCATTAGGCGCACATGTGCTGCTCTCTTTACCTGCCTGGATCATTGATGGCGCGCTGGGTCTGTTTTTCTGGGTGATGATTTTGGTCAGACGCAACCTGAAAAACAGTCACTGGACGCTCTCGATAAAGCAGTTAGGGTTTTGTGGTGGCGTGGTGGGTTTTCTGACCGGACTGGTTCTCTCCACCGGACCGGTGAGCGTGCTGATTTTTACCGCCTATGGATTGAGTCGTGGCGCATTTATTGGCACGGAAGCATCGAGTGCCTTGCTGTTATATTTCAGCAAGGTCAGTACGTTCGCCTTCCAGCAGGCGCTCTCAATGCAGGTTGTGCTCACCGGTGTGTTAGTGGGCAGTGGCATTATGCTGGGCACTCTGAGCACGAAGGTGATAGTCCAGAGACTGTCAGTCACACAATTTGCCGTGCTGATAGACGTCATTCTGTTTATTTCCGGCGCAGGATTAATCGTTAATGCCTGGTCAGGAGCACCATAAAATCAATCTTCATCTCCATTAAATAATTTAAGCGTAGCGGGTCAGCCCCATCGGCATCGCAACGAGAAGTCATAGTTGCAATAGGCAACGAATACTTTTCGCGCGATGCTGTGATGAGTCAGTTATGCAAGGTTCAGGTATGCAGGAAACAGACCTGTCAGATGATGACTACGCCGATTTTTGGGCATTCATCATAATGCGATGCGCCCCGGCACGAGCATAGATACACCGGTTCGTGAAAGCTTTTGGAGTATTGCTTGATCTCTTCCTGTGCACGGTCAACCGTCAAATTATGGAAAGAGTGATAAAAACCCACACACCAAAATGAACGCTGCTTAATTTCAGTCTCAATGTAGTGTGATTTAACGATTGAATTCACTTTGGATATGTCGTGCAACATTCCTTTGACTAACGTTGTCGCTTTCATTGCCCGCTTAAATTCAAGGTAGATGTACTGATCCTTTGCAGTATTAGGTTTTCTGAAAATCAAATCGACAAACATGTAAAAACGATTGAGTTTGCTTCTTTGATCAGATTTCGCCTTCAACTCCCTTCTGGTGTGAAAACCCTTCTCATTCAAAAGGAAATATTCAAACTCAATTTGAAACCATTTTTCCCAGTCGTTGTACTCATTGGCCACGACATGGGCAAATCTGGCTTTTACTTCCTTTTTTTTAATAAACTCTAACAGTGATTCCTTTACAAGCTCAAAATCTTTAAATTCACTCATTTCAGATACCATAAATAATAAATGCTGTGTGCCTGCCTGCTGATTAACGTATTACACTTACATTTTCCAGTTTCACCAGGCTTTCCGGCTTATCACCTACCTGCATAGCAACGGTGACGAACACATTGAGATCCTGCAGCCAGGCGAGTCTGACACGGCTACCCGCTTGTCCTGAATCAGTTTGCTGACACTCGACTAAGAGATATTTGCCGCTAAATTCATCCGCAATGCTCTTTGCGTCTCCCATCGAGGTTACCTTGCAGCGTAACCGTGAAGACGTAATTTTCTTATCGGAGTCAATACTTTCCCATTGCGCCTGATATTGTTGACCCGTTACTAGCGGAAAACGCAGATCCGTCTGCAACTTATTAAGGAGAGATGCGCCTGTGCTGATGGACATGGTGAACTTAAGCTGCAACTGATTAGCCAGCGTCAAACGTTGCACCTTCCAGATACCGTAATCTTCCAGCTTACGTACATAACCATTTGGCTGTGCATCCAGCTGAACTTCAACCTTACCGAGCGTGCTTACTTCGGTATAACGGATTTGTTTGAAGCGTGGCAGCGCCCAGGGTTTAATCAGTGCTTGTGCCTGCCGTTCAATTTCAGCAGAAAGAGAATACTTATCCAGCCACTGCGAATTATTTTTACTCAGGTCTGGCATTAATGGCCCCATCAACGTGGATGCTGGCTTATTCGCAGCGGACACAAAATGTCCTTCAGCGGTAAACTTTTTTCCTGCGGGTAACTGGCAGAGCTGATCGAAACGTTGTGTCATCTGAGTATCAATTTTGAAGCTACTCTTGCGGCGAACAAGGTCAGCAGTGATGAGTGAATCTGTAACGCGCCCCTCGCTGTCGAAATTCATGGCAGCAATTACAGCACCCTGATGGGTCTTACAGTTGTACAGGTAGTGTTCTGTTTTTAATCCCAGCGGCGCATCGTAAGGCGGTTCCCAGATGATATCTGCGTAATCATATCCCAGACGAACCGATAAAATATCGCCAGTGTGTTGAATGCTATTCACATCGACCAGTTTGGTGGTGCCGATTTCAGACGTGGCTGATAACTTTTCCCATCGAGCCTCTTTTATGGGGAGTTTGCACACCTTGTGGATATCGTCTGCGGTAATTTGCTGATCATCCTGTGCAGGCGCGTACCGGAGATAGCTGTTACCGTAATAACGAGCAATGGTTAAGCCCTTATCATTTAACAGATCCTTATACAGGAGCTGTGCTTTGCCCTGTTTGCAATCAATCGACCGCCATTGTTGCGCCGTTTTTCCGTTATTGAAGTTTAACGACACCATGAAATTTACCCGATCGTGGATGCGGGTAACGGAAAAGGGATTCATGATGGCACCTGTTAATTCGGGCATATCTGCAGCCTGGACGCAAGAAAACGGCAGGAGAGACAGCAAAGAAAGCGGACGAATTAAAGAGCGTACGAAGTACATATATGGTCCTTCATATATTGATTAAGAAGTTCAGGTATCGGCATCTTGCAGCAAATTTTTAGGCTCTGTGCGTGGGCAGCTTAGAAATGCACTATACGTGGGGCGAGTACGTCCGCTGTTAGCACAACACAAAGGAACCAGCGCTTGCGCCATATTCCCTTTCAGGACGATTCCGGACGGCGAACTGAAGGCCGAAAGCCCGGCGTAGCGACTGGCACGGAAGTTAACACCAGAGCGGTCAGAAAGGGGGCAGGGTAAGGCCAGTGACAATAAGCGCTCTTATGATCACGCTATTCAATCAGTTAACCATTTTGTGATCTGGCGCACCTCAAGTTCCTCTGTAACAAGCCGTTAACCTCGATCAGGCAACTCGCCACACCAGGGTAAGGGCACACCGATGTTAAAAACCACACAATCCCGTTTTACCGCGACCTTAGTCGCATTCTTCGTTGTTCTTATGCTGGTCACCGTCCTGGTGATTAACCAGTTCATCGCGCCGCAGCTTAGCCAGAACGAAAGCCGGCTGGTGCGCTATGAGGTGGATGGTCTCGCCGGACGTATCGTCGAGCAGATGAACCGCGTGCAGGCGCAGCAGCGTGCCATTACCGAAGCGGCGGGCGTGATGGACAGCGCCGCCATTGATACGCTGCTGCCGGCGCTGGTTAACCAGTATCAGGACAGCAACGTGTTCGGCGGCGGTATCTGGCCGTTACCCAACCGGCGCGATCCGGCTAAAGAGAAAGACAGCTCGTTCTTTGCGCGTAACGCCAGCAACCAGCTGCAGGTCAATACCTACTGGAACTCCGATGCTGCCGACAAATACTGGGAGCAGCCGTGGTACAAAGATGGCATGGCCGCAGAAAAAGGCCAGTGCGCGTGGGCGAAGGCTTATCAGGATGCTGCCAGCCCGCAGCCGCGCACCAACTGCGCCATGGCGATTTACCGTAACGGCACTGTGTGGGGCGTCTCAACCATTGACGTCACGCTCGGCTTTTTCAACCAGCTGGCGCAGCAAATGGGTGAGGCGATTCATGGCCGCGTACTGATTGTCGAAGCGGACGGCAAAGTGGTCGGTAATGCCGCGTTGCTGGAGGGGACGCCGAAGCTGGAAAATCTGGCTGATACCCAACTGCCAATGGCGGCGGCGCTGAAAGGGCTGCTGGCACAGGCCGGTTCTCAGCCGTCGCAAACCACCTTCAGCGGAGAAGATGGCGAGCACACGCTGTTCCTGCAGGCCATCCCCGGCAGCCCGTGGTATCTGGCCAGCGACGTGCCGTCCGCGCTGCTGGATGCGCAGACGCACAGCATGCTGACCCGTCTCGGCCTGGTCCAGATCCCGCTGGCGATTCTGCTGCTGCTGGTGCTGCTTGGCTTTGTCCGCGCGATGATGAAACGCCTGAATCTGCTGCATCAAAACATCGAAGCGCTGTCGACTGGTGGTGCGGATCTGACGCAGCGTCTGCCAGCCAGCAATAGCCCGGAATTCAACGCCGTGGCGCAAAGCTTCAACCAGTTCATCGCCCATTTGCAGGGGCTGATGCGCCAGGTGGGCGACAGCGCACTGGCGATTACCGCGGCTTCACGCGAAATCGCCAGCGGCAACGCCGATCTCTCGGCGCGGACGGAATCACAGGCGAGTTCCATTGTGCAAACCGCCGCGTCGATGGAAGAACTGACCGGCACGGTGCGTCAGAACGCCGACAACGCCACGCACGCTAACCAGCTGGCAGATGGCGCGTCTCAGGTGGCGGCGCGCGGCAGTGAAGTGGTGCGTCAGGTGGTCAGCACCATGGGCGAAATCCATCACTCCTCGCGTAAGGTGGTGGATATCATCAGCGTGATCGACAGCATCGCTTTCCAGACCAACATTCTGGCGCTCAACGCGGCGGTAGAAGCGGCACGCGCCGGTGAACAGGGGCGCGGGTTTGCCGTGGTGGCTTCGGAGGTACGCAATCTGGCGCAGCGTTCCGCCAACTCGGCGCGCGAAATCAAGAAGCTGATTGAAGAGTCGGTAGCTAATATCGACACCGGCAGCCAGCTGGTGGAGCAGGCCGGACAAACCATGGACGAGCTGATGCAGGGCGTCAGCAGCGTGACAACGCTGATGAGCGAAATCATGTCCGCCAGCCGTGAGCAGAGCATGGGGATCGAACAGGTGAACGTGGCGATTACCCAGCTCGACGGCAGCACCCAGCAGAACGCGGCGCTGGTGGAGCAGGTCTCGGCAGCGGCGCGCGCCATGGAAGAGCAGAGCGTGCAGCTTGAGCAGGTGGTGCACGGCTTCAAACTGTAATTCATCCCGTCAGAAAGCACAGCGGCGCGTTTTTTGCGCCGCTGTCACGCTTTTTCCTGCCTTATTCTCCAGAATTATCCGCTGGCTGCTAAGCTTACTGCTTATCGCGCCAGCGCACGGAATGTGCGCGATTTTCTCCGCTGCCGCTTCCGCTATTGTGTACAATAGTGGGGATTTTTCCGAAGGAGTTGTCATGCCCGCCATTGAAGTTATCCTCGTTGACCACCTCGATCGTCCCACCGGCAAGATGGAAAAGCTGGAAGTGCATGAGAAAGGATTGCTGCATCGTGCGGTAACGGTTTACGTGTTCAATTCGCGCCATGAACTGTTGCTGCAGCGCCGGGCGCAAAGCAAGTATCACTGCGGCGGTTTGTGGAGCAATACCTGCTGCAGCCATCCTTACCCGCAGGAGCCGACGCGCGATGCGGCTGAGCGCCGCCTGCGTGAAGAGATGGGACTGGATCTGGCGTTAACGCCGGTGTTTGAACTGAGCTATAACCTGCCGCTCAGCAACGGTCTGATCGAACATGAGTACGGTCACGTGTTTTTCGCCATCAGTGACGAAGTGCCGGTGCTCAACCTTGATGAGGCTGACGACTGGTGTTACCGCTCAGTCGAACAGATTCAGCAGGAGATGCGCGATAATCCGGCAAAATTCACGCCGTGGTTCCTGCACACTTTTCCGCGCATCCCCAATACGCTGGGCGATTTCCGCCTCACCGCCTGAGCCAACGCCTCATCGCTGAGGCGTTATCCGCTTACTGAAAATCTTCCGCATCGACGTCATAGCCTGACGGTTCCCAGCGAATCGCCAGCAGCGCCAGTAATCCGGCCAGCGGTGCGAGCAGGATCACCCAGAACACGCCGGTGCCGAACGCCGCGACCAGCAGCGGAAACACAAACAGGGATACCGTCGAACTGGCGCGCATCAGCGTCTGGTTAAAGCCGACGCCCACGCCGCGCAGCGAAGCCGGATAGCTCAGCGAGGCAAACGTCATGGTGTGCGAACCCGGACCAAACCCCTGACCGAACAGGAACAGCGCCAGCATGGCAATCGCCAGGGCCGCTTCCTCGCCGCCGGCCGGGCGACCAATCAGCGCCAGACCCAGCAGCGCCGCACACTGGCAGGCGTAACCGGCCACCGACATCTTCCACGCGCCCAGCCGTGGCACCAGCCGCACCGCCAGCAGGCCGCCAACAAACGCAAACAGCAGGTTAAGCGCCAGCGAGACCAGAATGGTGGTCAGCATCGACTGCGCGAGGAAGCTGGAGATGATCACCGGCAGGCCAAAGGCCACGGCGTTATAGGCGAACGACGAGGCAATCGAGGTTATCGTTGCCAGTAGCGTACGGCGGCGGTAAACGCCTTGCAGCAGCGCGCCATAGTTGCGCCAGCTGGCTTTACGTACTGGCTGTACGGCAGTGAGCTCGGCATCCTGCGCGACCTCCGCGTTGATGTTATATGACCGCCGCAGGATTGCCGCTGCACCCTGCAGGTTGCCCTGATTTGCCGCCCAGATCGGTGATTCGCTCATGTAACGGCTGCGGATGGCGATGATCAACAGCGCCGGTACCGCGCCAAAGCCGAGGATCAGCCGCCACAGCCAGTCAGTATGGCTCTCTGGCAGCACCGCATACAGCAGCAGCACCAGCAGATAGGAGATGCTGATCGCCGCGTACCAGGTGGGGCACCACATCGCGACGCTGGCGGCCTTATTGCCCTGACCGCGCAGTCGGGAAAACTCCGCCAGAAACGCCATCGCCACCGGCAGATCGATGCCGACGCCGAGCCCCATCACAAAGCGCGCCGCCGCCAGTACATACTCGTTCGGCGCAAAGGCACAGGCCAGTGCCGCCACCACGAAAAAGAACATATCGGCCATAAAGACCCGATAGCGACCAATTTTATCGGTGAGATAGCCACCGATCAGCGCACCAACGATCGCGCCAAAGGTGATAGCCGACGCCACCATGCCGGTGCCGGCGGGCGTCAGATTGAATTCGCGCGTGACATCTTTAATACCGAAGGCCAGCGCACCAAGATCGTAGGCATCGAGAAAAACCCCGCCCAGCGCAATGGCGATGACGATGCGCGCATTGCTGCGCGAGGCATTACTGTTATTGACCAGCCGCGTCACGTCGGCTGCACTGCGAATCCACTGCGTATCGCCCTGCGGCGTATTCCCTGCCAGCGCCACGTGCGCCGAAGAAGTTAAGTCGGACATGATGTTGTGTGATTTATTGTAAAGAGTGGGGGCTATGAGCATAAGCCGCGCCAAGGATGTGAAAAATTCTATTTGGTTATAAGTGCAACCAAAGCGTTCTATAAAACCGGCAACGGATAGCAGAAAAAGAACGAATTGCGCCGCTTGACCGCACCCATCCCGTTTCGCCAGGCTACGCTTGATAATCACTGAAAGAAAATAATGCTGAGGAAAGCACCATGATTAAGCAGGGTTTATTGGGGATGATCGCATTCGCGATGAGTGTCGGGGCCGTGCAGGCAGCGGACCCGGTCAAGGTAGGTTCCAAGATCGATACTGAAGGTTCGCTGCTCGGCAACATCATTCTGCAGGTGCTGAACCAGCATGGGGTAAAAACCGTGAATAAAATCCAGCTCGGTACCACGCAGGTGGTGCGCGGCGCAATCACCGCCGGTGAGCTGGATATCTACCCGGAATATACCGGCAACGGGGCGTTCTTCTTCAATGATGAGAAGGACGCGGCGTGGAAAAACGCGCAGCAGGGCTATGAAAAGGTGAAAAAGCTCGATGCAGAGAAAAATCATCTGGTATGGCTGACGCCAGCACCGGCTAACAACACCTGGACCATTGCGGTGCGCGGCGATGTCGCGCAGCAGAATAACCTGCAATCCCTCGACGATCTCAGCGCTTACCTGAAAAAAGGCGGCACCTTTAAGCTGGCGGCGTCGGCGGAGTTCATCGAGCGCAGCGATGCGCTGCCGGCGTTTGAGAAAGCCTACAACTTCAAGCTGGGCCAGTCACAGCTGCTGTCGCTGGCCGGCGGGGACACCGCCGTTACCATCAAAGCGGCCGCCCAGCAAACGTCCGGCGTCAATGCGGCGATGGCTTACGGTACCGACGGCCCGGTCGCGGCGCTCGGCCTGCAAACCCTGAGTGACCCGAAGGGCGTACAGCCGATTTACGCGCCCGCGCCGGTGATCCGCGCCAGCGTGCTGCAACAGTACCCGCAGATTGCCGACTGGCTGCAGCCGGTATTCAGCAAGCTGGATGAGAAAACCCTGCAGCAGCTCAACGCGCAAATCGCCGTTGACGGTCAGGACGCCAGCCAGGTGGCGCAGCAGTGGCTGCAGCAGAATAAGTTGCTGTAAGCGGTGCTGTCACGGATAAACCGACCGCGCCAGCAGCCGGTGCTGCTGGTGCTGACGCTGCTGATCACGCTGGCGCTGGGAGCGCTACCGCTGCTGAGCTATGCGGCCAACCGGCTGGTCTCCGGACAGCCGCTGATGCTTTGGCAGGTAACGGCGGGCTGGCTGCTGCTGCTGCCGCTGTTATGGCTATGGCTGGGATTGTGGTGGCCGCCAGGTCGCGGCGCGGCGCTGGCGCAGCTGCTGGGCGCGGAGCTACTGTTCGCCCTGCTGATTGGCATCGGCGGCCACGCCGCCAGTGAGCTGGCCCGCAGCGGCAGCCCGCTGGCGCGCACCGCGCTGGGCAGCGGCCTCTGGTGTGCGGCAGGATTAGCGCTGCTGCTGGCCGCCGAAGCGATTCGCCAGCTTAGCCAGCAGACGCCACTGCGTATTCTGCTTAATCTGCAACTGTGGCTGCCGCCGCTGATACTGCTGCTGAGTGGTCAGCTGGACGCGCTGTCGCTGCTAAAAGAGTACAGCAATCGCACCGCTGTCTTTAACGCCGCGTTCAGCCAGCATCTGCTGCTGCTGGGCGGCACGCTGCTGCCCACCTTACTGATTGGTCTGCCGCTGGGACTCGCCATCGCGCGTCGCGCCCGCTGGCAACATGCCGCCTTCAGCGTGCTGAATCTGATCCAGACCGTGCCGTCTGTGGCGTTGTTTGGCCTGCTGATTGCACCGCTGGCCGGGCTGGCGGCGCATTTTCCGCAGCTGGCGCGCCTCGGTATCAGCGGGATTGGCGTCGCGCCGGCGCTGATTGCGCTGGTGCTGTATGCACTGCTGCCGCTGGTGCGCAGCGTGGTTGCGGGGCTGCAGCAGGTGCCGCAGGAGGTGCGTGAAACCGCGCGCGGCATGGGCATGAGTAGCTGGCAGCAGTTCTGGCAAGCTGAGCTGCCGCTGGCGCTGCCGGTGTGGCTCTCCGGACTGCGCGTGGTGGTGGTGCAAACCGTCGGGCTGGCGGTAGTCGCCGCACTGATTGGAGCCGGCGGCTTCGGCGCCATTGTGTTTCAGGGACTGCTGAGCAGCGCACTGGATCTGGTGCTGCTGGGCGTGATTCCGGTGGTGGCGCTGGCGGTGATATTCGATGCGCTGCTGCGATTGCTGTCGGCGCTGCTGGAGAGAGGACATGATTGAATTTCATCAGGTGAGCAAAGCGTTCGCCGGTAAAGAGGCGATTCGCAACCTGTCGCTGAAGATTGAGAAGGGCAGTTTTACCGTGCTGATCGGCACGTCCGGCTCGGGTAAATCCACCACGCTGAAGATGATTAACCGGCTGGTTGAGCATGACAGCGGCGAAATCCGTTTTGCCGGTGAGCCGATCGAGCAGATGGATGCGCGCGCGCTGCGGCGGCGCATTGGCTATGCCATTCAGTCCATCGGCCTGTTTCCACACTGGAATGTGGCCAAAAATATCGCCACCGTGCCGTCGCTGCTCGGCTGGCCGCGGGAAAAAATTGCCGCACGGGTTGAGGAGCTGCTGGCGCTGCTCAATCTCGACAGTCAGCTGGCGACGCGCTATCCGCACCAGCTCTCCGGCGGTCAGCAGCAGCGTGTTGGCGTGGCGCGCGCGCTGGCGGCCGATCCGGAACTGCTGCTGATGGATGAACCGTTCGGCGCGCTCGATCCGGTCAACCGGCAGGCGCTGCAGCAGGAGATGCTGCGCATTCAGCAGCTGTCGGGGCGCACCGTGGTACTGGTGACGCACGATATCGACGAAGCGTTAACCCTCGCCGATCAGCTGGTGCTGATGGACGGCGGAGAGATTGTGCAGCAGGGACGGCCGATTGACCTGCTGACGCAGCCTGCCAGTGATTTCGCGCGCCAGTTCTTTGGCCGCAGCGAGCTGGGCGTGCGTCTGCTGGCGCTGGGGCGGGCCGGCAGTGCGGCACGACGCGGTGAGTGGCTGGAGGCGGAACCGATCGCCGCCGGGCTGACGCTGCGCGAGGCGCTGTCGCAGTTTATTGCGCGCCGCACCGACAAATTACCGGTTGTCGATCAACATCAGCAGCCGCTGGGCGTGCTGCACTTTAGCGATTTGCTGCGACAGCAGGAGGCGGGCTGATGCGAGTGCTGCGCGATCCGCTCTACTGGCTGCTGGGGGTATTTCTGCTGTTGCTGTGGGGGTTACCGCACAGTGCGCCGCTGTTTGCGCACTGGTTTCCGCAGCTGGAGCGTCCGCTGTACCAGCAGGAGAGTTTCTGGCAACTGGCGCTGGCCCATCTGTTGCTGGTGATCAGCGGCAGCGCGCTGGCGATTGTGGTGGGCATTGGCTGTGCGGTCTTCGCTACCCGTCACGGCGGCAGGGCGTTCCGCCCGCTGCTGGAGACGCTGGCGGCTGCCGGTCAGACCTTTCCGCCGGTGGCGGTGCTGGCGATTGCCGTGCCGGTCATGGGCTTTGGCGCTGCGCCGGCGGTGATGGCGCTGTTTTTGTATGGGCTGTTGCCAATTCTGCAGGGCACGCTGGCGGGACTGGACAGCGTTCCGGCCAGCAGCCGTGAGATCGCCGTCGGTCTGGGAATGGGACCGTGGCGGCGTCTGTGGCAGATAGAGCTGGCGCTGGCGGCACCGGTGATCATGGCAGGCGTGCGCACCTCAGTGATGATCAACATCGGCACCGCGACCATCGCCTCAACCGTCGGGGCGGAGAGTCTGGGTTCGCCGGTGATTATCGGTCTGAGCGGCTTCAATACCGCCTATGTGATTCAGGGCGCGCTGCTGGTGGCGCTACTGGCGCTGATCTGCGACCGGCTGCTGGAGCGGTTGCAGCACGCACTCAGTGGGTATGCAGAATAAGGCTGTAGCCAACCAGCATCATGCCGCCCATGCCGCCAATCGCCATGATGGCAAACAGGGTGCCAATCAGAATTTTATTCCAGTTCATAGGTAAACCTGAGAAAAGTCATGAAGTGCGGCATGATAACGCGCACATGCGGTAAGGCAAAGGCCGCATGTGCGATTTTTCAGGTCGGTTCGTGGACGTGAATCGAGAAGCCCTGAGCCTGCCAGTGTTCGAACTGCTCCAGCTGGCGGCGCGTCGGCTTTTTACCGGTCCAGATAAACAGATGCTGGCCGGGAAACAGCTCCGGACGCGGCATATCCAGCGGTTCCGCCAGCACATCAATGCGCCAGCCCTGCTGCGCTAAGCGCCAGGCTTCCAGCCAGATGCGGGTGCGATCTTCTACGCCCCAGCCAATCATTAAGGCATCTTTGCCGGCTTTTTTACGCGCGCCTGCCAGACAGAACGCGACATAATCAATCAGTGCGCCGTCCAGCAGACTGCACATGGTGCGGGCGGTATTTTGATCCAGCCCGAGACGCTGGCGTACCGGTACAAAAACGTGGTCAATCAGCGCATCGACCGGGTGTTCACGGCCAATGGTGGCGATTTTGGTGCGCAGTTTGGAGGCGCGCACGTGGCGCAGCACGCTCATCAGCTCTTCCTGCAGCGCCGTCCAGCCGTCATGAACGTTGAAGGTCTCTCCTTCAAGCAGGGCTTTGACTTTGCCAACAGGCACACCGCTCTCTATCCAGCGTTTGATCTCTTCGATCCGCTGAACATCTTCATCATCAAATTGTCGATGACCACCCTCAGTGCGCTGCGGCTTTAACAGTCCATAACGACGCTGCCAGGCGCGCAGGGTTACCGGGTTAATTCCACAGCGCTCGGCAACATCACCGATACTGTATAAGGCCATGGCATCCTCTAAAATTCTGACCTGCATAACAACACCTTAACCGCCAGAGTGAGCTTGTACAATGATTATTTTATTGTACAACTTGACCCACTGCACGATTTCGGGCTTTATCTCTTATGTGAGATTTATTTCCCGAAAATGAGAGGTTAAAGATGTCTGCTCTAAATACGGAAGATCGGCTTGCGGCACGTCTGGCGGAATTACGCCTGCAGCGCGGCTGGTCGCTGGATGAACTGGCTCTGGCAACCGGCATTAGCCGGGCATCATTGTCGCGCATTGAGCGCGCCGAGACCAGCCCTACCGCCGCTTTGCTTAATCGCTTGTGCGTGGCCTACGGTTTAACCATGTCGCGACTGCTCAGCGAAGTAGAAGAAGAAGCGGCGCTGCTGCTGAAAGCGGAGCAGCAGCCGGTCTGGCAGGATACGCTCAGCGGCTTCCAGCGGCGCAACGTCTCGCCGCCGGCCAGTCAGTTTAAAGCGGAGCTGGTGGAGGGCGTGCTGCGTCCGGGCGCGCGCATTGATTATGATGCGCCGCCGGTACAGGGGCTGGAACAGCACATCTGGCTGCAGTCGGGCGAGCTGACCATCACCATGGAGACGCAGAGCTGGACGCTACAGGCCGGCGATTGCCTGCGCTTCCACCTCAGCGGACGTTCCTCTTTTCAGGCGCATGCCGAAGGCGGCGCGCGCTACATTCTGGTGGTGTGCAAACCATGATTGAAATCGACTCTCTCAGCGCTACCCAGGCGCAGCCGCTGCTGGCGTCACTGTGTGAGGTGCTGCACGGCTGCGTGGCAGACGGTGCCAGCGTCGGCTTCATTGACGCAGACGATCGCGCAGTGATGGCGCGTTTCTGGCAGGACAAAATTTACAGCCTGGCGAGCGGCGATAACCAGCTGCTGGTGGCCTGGCAAGCGGGCGAGATAGTGGCCACGGTGATGCTGGGCTTCAGCAGTATGCCCAACGGCCGCCATCGCGCGGAGATCAGCAAGCTGCTGGTGCATCCGCGTGCGCGTCGTCAGGGCATTGCGCGCCGTCTGATGTTACGTGCCGAGCAGCTGGCGCAGCAGCTGGGAAAAACGCTGCTGGTGCTGGATACGCGCAGCGGCGATGTTGCCAGCGCGCTCTATCTGTCGCTCGGCTGGCAGGTGGCGGGTTCCATTCCGTACTATGCCGAATCCACGGCCGGCGAGCTGGATGCTACCACGGTGATGTATAAGCGGCTGACGTAAGCGTTCTGGTTGCTGTTACCGGACGCCGCGTTTCGTTTCCCTTGTCCACAGGCTGCCTCTCCCTTGTCCGCAGGCTGCGTCCCCCTCTCCCGGTGGGAGAGGACCGGGGTGAGGGCATCAGCGTACACTTTCCCATCCCTTGCCAGCAGAAACCTGGTCACACGCACCAAATCAGTGCGCCGCCGCCGCATCGCTCAACCCCAGCGCCTGCATAAACAGCCGGATGATCGGATTTATTTTCCGGCCTTTCTTCATCACCAGACAAAATGCCGTTTCGCGCCGCAGCGTGTCATCGCCCAGCTCACACAGTTGTCCGCGGGCAATAAACGGAGCGGCATAATGTTCCGGTAAATACCCAATAAAGTGACCGGTTAAAATCAGCATGGCTACCGATTCCACCTGCACCGCCTGCACACCGCTCTCCTGCACCGGAATCAGGCGGCGTTCATCGCGTGGGGTAACATATAAATGATTAATAATTTTCTGCTGACGTAATACATCCACCGAAATATTTTTATCGCAAGATCCGCAATAGAGAGGATGTGACGCAGCGCAATATAATTTTGCGTATTCTTTATAAAGTTCGAAGTAATCAAACTCATTTTTCATTTCATACACGGGCGCAATGCCGCAATGAAAACGCCCTTCGCTTATGCCGCGTTCAATATCATCCAGCTGTGCGGTCTGCAGACGAATCTGCACCTTTGGCGCTTTCTGGTGCAACTGTTGCACCGCACTGGTAACCGGCGAGTGTGGATCGCTAATGGTGTTATCCACCACGCAAATCGCGATGTCGCCCAGCAGCTCGTTGCGACTATTGTGCAGCCGCTCGCGAAACAGGTTGAGCGATACGAACAGCTCCAGCGTGGCCTGATAAACATTGATGCCGTACTGCGTCAGCTCAAAACCTTCACGGCCGCGGCTGCACAGCGTCATGCCCAGCCGGATCTCCAGGTCAGAAACCTGTTTACTGATCGCCGCCAGGCCAATATTTAATTCGTGACTGGCGGCGGTTAATCCGCCGGCTTCCACCACGCATTTAAATACCCGCAGCAATTTTAAGTCGATATTACTCAGCGCCAGAACCGCATTATCGCCGCGATTATTCGCATTGTTTCCAGACTGGGAAACTTTACTTTCCATTTTTGCTATTCAACTCCGGAATAATTGCGGTGAAAGTACAGTGAATCTGAAATACCACCTATTTGCCAGCGTGGCAATAAAATAAGTTTTTATTATCGCTGCCGGCTGAATCCAAACTTTTTCATATTGCTGCGGCTGATTTGTGAGGGAAATAGCATGTCTGAGAATGCCGAACTGTTATGGGGCGCACGTTTTAAAGCGGCTCCGGCAGCCAGTTTAACCGCGCTGTCGCGTAGCCCGGATTATTACTTTGCGCTGGCGCCGTACGACCTCGCCGGTTGCCGCGCCCATGCGCGCGAGCTGGCGCGTGCCGGGCTATTGAGCGCTGACGAGCTGGATACCATGCTGGCGGCGATTGACGCGCTGGACGCCGATTATCGCGCTGGCCAGCTGCAGCCGATTGCCGCCGATGAAGACGTGCATACCTTCATCGAACGCGCGCTGACAGAACGCCTCGGCGCGCTGGGCGGCAAGCTGCGTGCCGGCCGTTCACGCAACGATCAGACCGTCAACGATCTGCGTCTCTACCTGCGGGATAACGGCCGCAAGCTGGTGAGTGCGCTGTTGCAGCTGCAGCAGGCGCTGGTGACGCAGGCCGCGCAACACACCGACAGCGTCGCGCCCGGCTTCACCCATCTGCAACAGGCGCAGCCGATTGTGTTTGGCCATCAGCTGCTGGCGCATGCCCAATCCTTCGCGCGTGACATCGAGCGTATGCAGGACTGGGATCGCCGCAGCGCGCGCTGTCCGCTGGGCGCGGCGGCGATGGCCGGTTCGGCGATTGCGCGTCAGCCACAGCTGGCCGCTGCCGATCTCGCTTATCTGGCGCCGTGTGAAAACTCGATCGATGCGGTCGCCAGCCGCGACTACGCCGCGGAATTCCTGTTCGTCACCAGCATGATTGGCATCAACCTGTCCCGGCTGTGTGAAGAGGTGTGCCTGTGGGCGTCACGGCAGTTCCGCTGGGTGGAGCTGCACGACAGTTACGCCACCGGCAGTTCGATCATGCCGCAGAAGAAAAATCCGGACATTGCCGAGCTGACGCGCGGCCGCAGCGGCCGGCTGGTCGGTAACCTGATGGCGCTGCTGACCACCATGAAAGCCATGCCGCTCTCTTACAACCGAGATCTCAGCGACGACAAACGTAACGTGATTGATGCGGTCGACACGCTGCTGATGGTGCTGCCTGCCATGGCCGGCATGATGGCGACGCTGAAATTCAATACTGAGGTGATGCGCGAGCAGGCGCCGGATGGCTTTACGCTGGCGACCGAAGTGGCCGACTGGCTGGCAATGCGCGGCGTGCCGTTCCGCGAGGCGCACGAGATTACCGGTCAGCTGGTGCAGCTGTGTGAACGCGAAAACTGCGGCCTGGCCGATCTCAGCGATGCGCAGCTGCACGGCGTCGATACACGGCTCACGCCCGAGGTGCGTCAGGCATTAACGCTGGAAGCGGCGCTGGCAGCCCGCAGCGGCTACGGCGGCACCGCACCGGCACGGGTGCGCGAGCAGCTGGCCCGTCTGCAAACCCTGATGCAGGACCAGCAGCGCTGGGCCGATGATTACGCCGGACCGCGCGCCTGAGGAGAGCCTATGTCACACACCACACCGGTTGAACCGTCGGTCAACAATGGCCGCGTCCAGCCCCATTACGATCTCGATCGCTATCAGGTGGTGCCGCGCCGCTATTATGGCCGCATCACCGCATCGGCAGTGATCCTCGTGCTGCTGGCGCTGCTGGTTAACGCCTTTGCGCACGGCAATATTGAGTGGTCGTTCGTCGGCCAGTTCTTCACCGCGCAGGCGATCCTTAACGGCGTGGTTAACACGCTGATTATGTCGGTGCTGGCGATGGCGCTGGGCATCCTGTTTGGCGTCATCACCGCCATCATGTACATGTCGCCCAATCCGGTGCTGCACTATATCGCGGTGGGCTATGCGTGGATCTTTCGCGGCACGCCGCTGATTCTGCAACTGCTGCTGTGGTTCAACCTGGCGCTGGTGTTTCCCACCATCAGCATTCCCGGTCTGTTCAGCGTGCAAACCGTCACGGTGATGACGCCGTTTCTCGCCGCACTGCTCGGCCTGAGCATCAATCAGGGCGCGTACACCTCAGAAGTGGTGCGCGCCGGGCTGTTATCGGTGGATACCGGACAATATGAAGCCGCCAAAGCCATCGGCATGCCGCGTTTGCAGGCGCTGCAGCGCATCATTCTGCCGCAGGCGATGCGGGTGATTCTGCCGCCGGTCGGCAATGAGTTCATCAGCATGATCAAAACCACCAGTCTGGCCAGCATGATTCAGTACTCCGAGCTGCTGTACAACGCGCAAACCATCTACTTCGCCAACGCGCGCGTGATGGAGCTGCTGTTTGTGGCGGGCATCTGGTACCTGATTATCGTGACGCTGCTGTCGTTCGGGCAGAGCCAGCTGGAACGCTACTTCTCACGCGGCCATCGTCGTCGCCAGTAACCGGGAGTGAGAGATGAGAAACATCGTGCGCGCCGTCAAGGTGAACAAATATTTCGATCAGTTCCACGCGCTGAAGGACGTCAGCCTGGAAGTGAACTACGGCGAGGTGATGTGCATTCTCGGCCCGTCGGGTTCCGGTAAAAGTACCTTTCTGCGCTGTATCAACCAGCTGGAGAAAGTGGATCAGGGCGGCATCTGGGTCGACAACGAGCTGGCGGGCTATCGCATTGCCGGCAACAAGCTGCATCCGCTGAGTGACAAACAGATTGCGCGCCAGCGGCTGCAGACCGGCATGGTATTTCAGCGCTTCAACCTGTTTCCGCACAAGACCGCGCTGGAGAACATCATTGAGGGGCCGTGTCGCGTGCTGCTGCGCCCGAAACGCGAGGCCAGCGAAGAGGCGATGGCGCTGCTGGATCGCGTCGGACTGGCGCACAAAGCGCACGACTATCCGCAGTCACTCTCCGGCGGTCAGCAGCAGCGCGTGGCGATTGCCCGCGCGCTGGCGATGAAACCCAAACTGATGCTGTTTGATGAACCGACCTCGGCGCTCGATCCGGAGATGGTCGGTGAAGTGCTGGCGGTGATGCGCCAGCTGGCAAAAGAAGGTACCACCATGCTGGTGGTGACCCACGAAATGGGCTTTGCGCGTGAGGTCGCCAACCAGGTGGTGTTTATGGATGAGGGACGCATTATTGAGCAGGGCGCACCGGAAGAGATTCTGCTGAACCCGCAAAACCCACGGATGAAAAACTTTATCAACGCGATTCTTCTTTAACGTGACCGGGGTGAATAAATGAAAAAGCTGTTATTGAGTGCCATCAGTGCCGCGCTGCTGCTGCAATCCTCTGCCTGGGCGGAGATTGCCGTACCGGCCAGTATCAAAGAGAAAGGGCTGACCGTCGCCATCATGCCAAACTACCCGCCGATGGATTTTAAAGATCCGGCCACCAATCAGCTGAGCGGCGTCGATTATGAGCTGGGCCAGGCAATTGGCGAGAAGCTGGGCGTGAAGGTTAACTGGCAGGAGATCGCGTTTGAACAGATGGTCAACGCGGTGGTGACCAAACGCGTCGATCTGGTGATGTCCGGCATGACCGACACCAAAGAGCGGCAGAAGGTGGTTAACTTTATCGACTACTTCAAAACCGGTCCGCAGTTTTACACCCTGGCGGCGCGCAGCGACATCAACAGCGCCACCGATCTGTGCGGCAAAAAAGTAGGCACCAGCCGCCGCACCACCTTCCCGCAGGAGATTGCCACCTGGTCAAAAGCGCACTGCGAAGCGGCCGGTAAACCTGCGATTATCGTGGTGGGCGCGGAAGGTACCGCCGATGCGCGCACGCAGCTGCGTCAGCGTCGTCTGGATGGCGCGGTACAGGGCAGCGAAACCCTGCCGTACATCATGAACCTGGAAAAAGGCACCTTTAAGCCGCTGGATAAAGCCTTCTCCTTCCAGTTCACCGGCATGGCGCTGGGTAAAGATGCCGGTGAGCTGACCACGGCGATTCAGGCAGCCATTAATGCCATGATTGCCGATGGCAGCTACCAGAAAATCCTCAGCAAATGGGGCCTGAGCGACAACGGCATTGCCGAAGCCACGGTGAATCAGGGCTAAGGAGCGGGCGTATGCAACAACCGGGCGCAGTGCGCTGGCCGCAGGGCAAGCGTGGCTGTATGGCGCTGGCGTTTGATCTTGATGGTCCCACTGGCGATGCCATGCTCAATGGCAGCCTGTGGTCAACACCAGAGTATTTCACCTTTGGCGCCTACGGGCCGTTTCGCGCGCTCGGTCGGCTGCTGGATCTGCTGCGCGCTTTCCAACTGCCGGCCACGTTTTTTGTGCCGGCGTGGGTGGTGGAGCAGTGGCCGCGGCAGTGCCAGGCGATTATCGAACAGGGTCACGAAGTGGCCTATCACGGTTATCGCCACGAATCGTTCTGGGCGATTACGCCAGATGAACAGCGCGCCGTGATGGCGCGCTCTGCCGCCATCTTTCAGCAACATCTTGGTATCCGCGCCTGCGGTTTCCGCACCCCTTCTGGCGACTGGCACGCCGAAACGCCGCAGATTCTGCGGGAAGCCGGGGTGATTTACTCCAGCAGCATGCGTGGTGACGATCGGCCCTACAGCATTGCCGTCGCCGGGCATACGCCGCTGGTGGAGATTCCCGGCAAATGGGAGATGGATGATTACGCCTCGCTGGCCTACACGCGCCAGCCGGATTTTCCGCAGGGCGGCGACCGCATCGCCAGCTACGCGCACACCGGTGACAACTGGCAGCGCGAATTTGACGGCGCGATGGCGGAAGGATTGTGCCTGACCACGCTGTTCCACCCGAAAATTTCCGGGCAGCCCGGCCGTTTGCTGTTGCTGGAGCAGCTGTTTGCCCACATGACGGCGCGCGACGATGTGTGGTTTGCGCGCTGTGATGCGGTGGCCGCGTGGTATTTGCAGGAGCAGCAACATGACTGAACATTCACGCTGGCCGTCGGGCAAACAATCGGCGGCCATCATTACCATCGACTATCACGATATTCACGGCATCCTGACGCAGGCCCCTGCGGTCGCCGGGCGCGATAAAACCCTGTCGGTGTGGCGCTATGGCACGCTGCGCGGCGTTGATCGCCTGCTGGATCTGCTGGCGGAGAAACAGCTGCTGGCCAGCTGGTGCTTACCGGCCATCGTCGCCGAAGAGCAGCCGCAGGTGCTGCAGCGTATTGTCGCCGCCGGGCATGAGATCGCCTGCAGCGGTGAGCGACACGAAGACTTCTCTGCGCTGACGCTGGCGCAGCAGATTACCAGCGTAACGCGCGGCTGCGAGCGGCTGGCGCAGCTGACCGGCCAGCCGATTGCAGGGTTTCGCACGCCGGCCGGCCAGTGGAAACCGGGCCTTGCTGCGGCGCTGGCAACGCACGGCATCCGCTGGTCCTCCAGCTGGCGCGGTGATGATTTACCCTATTTTCACCCCGGCACCCGGCTGGTGGAGCTGCCCATGCACTACACGCTGGAGGATGCGCCCTATTTTGCCTTCAACCTCAGCCCGGCGATTCCGCCCGGACAGTCGCGCATCGCGCCCTATGGCGAAACGCTGGCTAACCTGACGCAGGATTTCCACGGTTTTCACCGTTTCGGCCTGTGCTACCTGCTGCGGCTGCACCCGGAAATTATCGGCACCGCCGGGCGCATTGGCCTGCTGCGTCAGCTGCTGGAGACGCTGCAGCAGCATGAGGTGTGGATCGCTACTGCCGGCCAGGTGGCCGCGCACTGGCAGACGCAGCCGGATAACGATGCCGATCATCCGGCAGAGGTGTTTGCCCGGGTCAGCGGAGGCGAACATGGACACCACGCTTGATCGGCTGGCGGATTTCATCGCGGCCACCCGCTTTGCCCAGCTGCCGGAACCGCTGGTAGCGCAGGCGAAGCGCCATCTGCTGGATACGCTCGGCGCGGCGCTGGCGGGCTGTGACAGCCCGATCTGGCGCGAATGCCGGGCGCTGGTGGCCGAAGAGGGCGGCAGCGCCGTGGCGCAACTGTGGGGGTGCGCACAGCAAGCTTCCCCGCGCCAGGCGGCGTGGCTCAACGGCGTGGCGGCGCACATGTATGAACTGGACGACACCGGCGGCTGCGATCACTCCGGTGCCGTGGTGTTACCGGCGCTGCTGGCGGCACTGCCGCTGGCGACGCAGCCGGTCGACGGACGGGCATTTCTCACCGCGATGGTCGTCGGTTATGACATCGGCCGTCGCGTGCTGGAAGCCTGCGGGGGGTATGCGGCGCACAACGGTGCGGGCTGGCACTCAACTGCCAGCTGTGGCGTTTTTGGCGCGGCGGCCGCCGTCAGTTGTTTGCTGCGGCTACCGGCCGCGCAGTGTGCCTCGGCGCTGGGCATCGCTGCCAGCTTCAGTGGCGGTCTGTGGGGCTTTATTCATGATGGCTCGCACACCAAAAAGCTGCACGCGGCGCGCGCGGCGGAAGGGGGCGTACAGGCGGCGCTGCTGGCACAGCGCGGCATCAGCGGACCGGCAGCGGTATTTGAGGCGCGCTGGGGCGGCTTTCTGCAAACGCTGGCCGGTGAAACGCAACAGCCCGCCGCGCTCACGGCCCAACTGGGCGAGGTGTGGAAACTGGCGCGCTGTTCCATCAAGCCGTACGCCGCCTGTCGCGGTACGCATGCGGCGATCGATGCGCTGGGTCTGCTGCTTGAGCAGCATGCGGTGGCGACCGGGGATATTGCACGCATTGTGGTTGGGCTCAATCCGTTCCTGCTGGAGATGTGCGGCACGCGTGAGCTCACCAGCCTCGCCGCCGCGCAAATGAGCCTGCCGTATGCGCTGACGGCGCGTGCGCTGTTCGGCTCTGCGGAGCTGGCGAGTTATGACGACAGCCGTCGCCTGAGTGCGGAAGCTGCCGCGCTGATGGCGCGTATTGAGCTGGAGATTGACCACCAGCAGGGGCGCGATGATGAGCCGTGGGTTCGGCTGGAGACGGTGCAGGGCCAGCAGTGGCAGCAGCACGTCGCGGTGCCGTCCGGATCGCCGGCAAATCCGCTGAGCGACGCGGCGCTGCGCGCCAAATACCGTAGCCTCGCCGCGCGCGTCTTGCCGGCGGCACAGGTGCAGCAGCTGGAAACGCTGTGTCTGACGCTGGATAACGTGGCGGATGTGCGGCAAGTCGCGGCGTTGCTGGCGACCCGGTAACAGTGGGGCGCCAGTCATGGCGTAATGCCGATCGGTCAGGCCAGCGCGACCTGATGATGACGGTGCGCATAAATGCGCACCCTACAAAAGCGCGCGCTGGCCCGTAGGGTCGCCGTTTACGGTGACCTTGGATTTGCCGTTTACGGTGACCTGGGATTTACCACATCCATTGCGACCGCAATCAAACCCGTTCCGCCAGCCCTTCAATCCGCGCCATCGCCGCCCGCAACCGCGCTTCGTTGACCGGTTCGGCCATGTTGGCCATATCCGGCGCGTGGACAGACTCACGTATAATCAACGCCAGCTCGCTCTCATCCAGCGCGGCAATCTCGGCCAGCGTCAACGGTACGCCGCAGTCGCGCGCCAGGCGCATCTCATCCACCAGCTCTTCGTCGCTGCGATCCTCCAGCGCCAGCAGGCACAAATTGCCGTAACCCACCAGCAGGCCGTGACCAAACTCGCGCGTTTTGTCGCAGAAGGTAAAGCCTTCGTAAATGGCATGCGCAGCGGCGGCGTGGGCGCCATTGCTCATCAGCGAGGTCAGACCGGCCCAGGTAAAAATCGCGTCCAGCACCTGATCGAGCGAAGTGCCGCTCTCACCGCGCAGCACCGCTGCGTAAGCCGCCGGACCGTGCTCCGCGATCACCTCATAGCAGATCTGGCTGTGCGCCAGCGATGACAGCGCATTGCCGGTGCGCGCCGGATGGCGCGTGCTTACCGCGCGGAACTCATACCATTTAGCCAGCGTATCGCCGAGGCCCGCGGCCAGCCAGCGGGCAGGGGCGGCTGCCAGCAACTCACTGTCGATGAGCACTGCCGCCGGCGCCTGTGGCAGCGGGAAAATATCAAAGAAGTTGCCGTTATCGTCGTAGCGAATGGTCAGCGGGGTCACCGCAGCGCAGGTGGCGGCAATCGTCGGGACGGTTATCACCGGCAGCCCGAGCTGTGCGCCCACCGCTTTAACCGTGTCCAGCGCCTTGCCGCCGCCCGCACCGATCAGCACCTCTGCCTGTTGTTCAATCGCTAACGCCGCCAGCCGTTCGATATGGTTAAGCGAGGTTTCGCCACCAAACCACACCGGTGCCAGCAGCGTGACGCCAGCGGCGTCGAGTTGCAGCTTCACCTGCGTCGCCACCGCCTGCATCGCGCGCTGGCCGCCAATCAGCAGTACGCGCTGGCCCAGCCCGGCGCAGATGGCCCCCAACTGGTTAATCACACCCGCACCACGCAGCACGCGCGCCGGGAACAGCAAATTTTGTTGTGACATAGCGAAAGCTCTCTTTTTCAGGGAATGACTGCATCATCGCCAAAGCGGCTTGCAGAAAAAATCCCTGTCAGCCGATAATCACTTCAGCGATTCGTTAACTATTGTCAGCAATCCCTGAAGGAAGTGCGGTGCCAACCTTACCCAATCTGAAACTGCTGCAGGTGTTCGCCAGCGTGGTGGAAAACCAGGGCTATTCGCGTGCGCAGCAGGCGCTGAACATGACCACACCGGCCATCAGCGCCTACATGAGTGAACTGGAAAGTCAGCTGGGCTTTATCCTGTGCCAGCGCGGGCGCGCGGGCTTTGCGCTGACCAGCAAAGGTGAACAGTTCTATGCCTATACCCGGGAAATGCTGGCGACCCTGAGCGGTTGGCAGTCGCAGGTGGAGACGCTGAAAAGTGCGCAGGGCGGCACGTTTGCGCTCGGCGTGGTCGACGCCACCGTCACCGACAGCACGCTGGACCTGCCGGCGGTTATCGCCCGTTTTAACCAGCGCTTTCCGGCGGTGTTTCTCACCCTCAGCGTGTGCGAGCCCAACGAACTGCAGCAGCAGGTGCTGGAAGATCGGCTCGACCTGGCCATCGGGCACTTTCCGCTGCGCGCCAGCAATCTGGTGACGCTGCCGCTGTACGAGGAGCAGCAGTGGCTGTACTGCAGTCCGCAACATGCGCTGGCGCAGGGCGATGCGGATGTGCGTCGCGTGCAGCAGACCGGCATGGTAACGCGGCGCTACTGGAACCAGCAGGAGCTCAACAAGCGCGGTTTCCGCCACAGCACCGCCTCGGTGGAGAGCATTGAAGCGCAGCTGACGCTGATTCTCTCCGGGCGCTATATTGGCTTTTTGCCCGAGCATTACGCGCGCAGTCGCGAGCAGCAGGGCCAGTTGCTGCGCCTGCTGCCCCACCATTTTCACTTTCGCGCGCCGTTTTCGTTCGCCTTCCGGCGCGGCCGCGCGCGCGAGCCGCTGATCCGCGCGATGCGCGAAATTCTGAATCCAGCGCGAAAAACTGAGCGCGAAAGCTGACGCTGCGGCAATACTGTGTAAAAATACAGGCCGGTTTAACCAACAGTATTCACTATGGCCCTGACAGCAGCGATAAAAAGCCAGATTGCGCAATGGTATAAGGCGCTGCAGCAGCAGGTTCCTGACTTTATCCCGCGCGCGCCGCAGCGCCAGATGATCGCCGAAGTGGCGAAGAGTCTGGCCGGTGACGAGGGTCGCCATCTGGCCATTGAGGCGCCCACCGGCGTCGGCAAAACCCTGTCCTACCTGATTCCCGGCATTGCGGTCAGCCGCGCCGAAGAGAAACGTTTAGTCATCAGCACCGCTAACGTGGCGCTGCAGGATCAGATCTTCAGCAAAGATCTGCCGCTATTAAAGAAAATTATTCCGGACCTCACCTTCACCGCGGCTTTTGGCCGCGGGCGCTATGTCTGTCCGCGCAACCTGACCGCGCTGGCAGCCACGGACGATCAGCAGGGCGATCTGCTGCTGTATCTCGACGAACAGGCGTTGACCGGTTCGAAAGAGGAGCAGAAATTCTGCGCGCGGCTGGAGAAAGACCTCAGCAGCTATAAGTGGGATGGCCTGCGCGATCACAGCGACGTGGCGATTGACGACAGCCTGTGGCAGCGCCTTTCCACTGATAAAGCGAACTGCCTGGCACACCACTGTCGCTGGTATCGCGAATGCCCGTTCTTTGTGGCGCGACGCGAAATCGAGCAGGCCGATGTGGTAGTGGCGAACCATGCGCTGGTGATGGCGGCAATGGAGAATGAGTCGGTGCTGCCGCCGGCCAAACACCTGATGCTGGTGCTGGATGAAGGGCATCACCTGCCGGAAGTGGCGCGGGATGCGCTGGAGATGAGCGCGGAGATCACGCCGGGCTGGAGCAGCCTGCAGCTCGATCTGTTTGTGCGGCTGGTGGAGACCATCATGGCGCAGTTCCGGCCGAAATCCCCGCCGCCGCTGAGCAATCCCGAGCGTCTGAAAGGACACTGTGATGAGATGCGCGAGCAGCTGCAGACGCTGTGCAACGCGCTCAATCCTCTGCTGCCGCGCGACAATCAGCCAGGCGAGTTTCGCTTTGTGCTCGGTGAGCTGCCGCCAGAACTGCTGACCCTGTGCGCGCGGCTGTTTAAGCTGAGTGATGCGCTGCGTGGCCTGAGCGAAGGGCTGCTCAACGAGCTGGGCGAACAGACCGGCAAGGCCGATATCATGCGGCTGCACAAAGCCATCCTGCAGCTCAATCGCCACTTCGGCTGGTTTGAATCCATCAGCAAACTGTGGCGGCTGGCGGCGATGGAAAAAGCGTCCAACGCGCCGGTGTCGAAATGGGTGACGCGTGAAATTCGCGACGGCCAGGCGCATCTGCTGTTTCACTGCGCCGGGATTCGCGTCAGCGACCAGCTGGAAAAGCTGCTGTGGCGCAAAATCCCGCACGTGGTGGTGACCTCGGCTACGCTGCGTTCGCTGAACAGCTTTAATCGCCTGCAGGAGATGTCCGGCCTGAACCAAAAGGCCGGCGACCGCTTTGTGGCACTCGACTCGCCGTTTAATCATGTCGATCAGGGCAAGCTGATCATCCCGCAAATGCGCTATGAGCCGCTGCTGGCCAGTGAAGCGGAGCACATTGCTGAGATGGCGCGCTTCTTCCGCCAGCAAATGCAGGCGCAGCAGCACAAAGGCGTGCTGGTGCTGTTTGCCAGCGGGCGTGCGATGCAGCAGTTTGTCAGCCTGGTGCCGGAGCTGCGTCTGTCGATGCTGGTGCAGGGCGATCAGCCGCGTTCACGGCTGGTGGAGCTTCACCGGCAACGGGTGACCGCCGGACAAAGCAGCATTCTGGTTGGCCTGCAATCTTTTGCCGAAGGGCTCGATTTGAAAGGCGATCTGTTGTCGCAGGTGCACATCCATAAAATTGCTTTTCCGCCGGTAGACAGTCCGGTAATTTTGACCGAAGGGGAGTGGCTGAAGAGCCTCAAACGCTACCCGTTTGAAGTACAAAGTTTACCCAGCGCGTCGTTTACGCTGATCCAGCAGGTCGGGCGTCTGATCCGCAGCCATCAGTGTTTTGGCGAAATCATCATTTACGATCGCCGGCTGATCAGCAAAGCCTACGGCAGCCGCCTGCTGGCCGCGCTGCCGGTGTTTCCGATTGAACAACCGCCGGTGCCGGAAGCGGACAAACCGGCGAAGCGCAGCAAGAAATCCTGAGTATGCGGCAACAGCCGGATGCACGATTGTTGGCCGCCGGGTGACGGCGCGCCCTGGAAGCGGGAAAGCCTGATGGAACTGAATAAGATCATTAAAGAGATTGGCCGCGGCAAGAATCATGCACGCGATATCGACTTTGACACTGCCGTGGCGCTTTACAGCGCGATGCTGGCGGACGAGGTGCCGGATCTCGAACTGGGTGGCGTGCTGATTGCGCTGCGCATCAAAGGCGAAGGGGAAGCGGAGATGCGCGGTTTCTACCACGCGATGCAGCAGCGCATGATGCGGCTGCAGGCCCCGGCACAGCGTCCGATGCCCATCGTCATCCCCAGCTATAACGGCGCGCGTCGCCAGGGCAACCTGACGCCGCTGCTGGCGCTACTGCTGGTGAAGCTCGGTTTTCCGGTGTTGCTGCACGGCGTCAGCGACGACCCAACCCGCGTAACCAGCGAAGCGGTGCTGGCGGCGCTGGATATTGCGCCGGTGACCAGCGCGCAACAGGCGCAGGCGAAACTCGACGCTGGCGAGCTGGCGTTCATCACCATCGATAATTTATGTGCGCCAATGGCTAAACAGCTGGCGCTGCGCTGGCGCATGGGCGTGCGCAACAGCGCGCACACGCTGGCCAAGCTGGCGACGCCGTTTGCCGAACGCGCCGCGTTGCGGCTGGCGAGCGTATCGCATCCGGAATATGTGCCGCGCGTGGGTAAATTCTTCCAGGATATCGATGCACCGGCCATTCTGCTGAACGGCACTGAAGGTGAGGTCTATGCCAATCCGCAGCGCTGCCCGGCGATTAATTATATTCGCGGTGCCGGCGCAGAAGCGGAAGTGTGGGTCGAGCGGCAGCCGGAGGTCGCGCTGGCGCTGGCCGAGAGCAAAAGCGCCCAGGATACCGCAGCGTGGATCCGTCAGGTGCTGGCCGGTGAACGCGCGGTGCCGCAGGCGCTGCGCCTGCAGCTGGCGTGCTGTCTGGTGGCGACCGGCGAAGCCGCAACGATGGCCGATGCCGAAACGCGGTTACAGCAGACGGGAATTTAACCGGGCTGCCCGGCTGGCCATGCACGAAAAACCTGGGCGGTGACGGCGGTCACCGCAGCGGTTGCGCAGGGGGGCACGCCTGCGCCGCTGAAATGGCTTACTGAGCAGCGCCATCAGCGTTTAATCAGTACGCTCTCCACCAGTTGCTGCCAGAAGGTAATACCAATCGGCAGCAGCGCATCGTTGAAATCATAATTCGCATTGTGCAGCGGCGCTGAAGGCGTGGCACCGTCAGCGCCGAGCCAGAAATAGGCGCCGGGACAGGCTTCCAGCATGCAGGCAAAATCTTCAGACGCCATTGACGGGTTAACCTGCCAGTGCACCTGCTGTTCACCCAGCAGCTGGCACGCCACGTCACGCACCTGCTCCGCCGGGGCGACATGGTTGGCGGTAACCGGATAACCGGGATACCAGTGAATCTCGCCGCTGACGCCAAACGGGCGCGGCAGGGTGGTGACAAAATCTTCAATCAGACCGCGCACGCGATTGCGCACGTCGGTCTGCAGACATCGCACCGTACCGCGCAGCGTGATCTGCTCCGGAATGACGTTGATAGCTTCGCCACCGTGAATCTGGGTGACGCTGACCACCGCCGACGCCAGCGGTGACAGGCGGCGCGACGGGATGGTTTGCAGCGCCAGAATCAGCTCGGCGGCGACCACCATCGGGTCGGCACCGCTTTCCGGCATCGCCGCATGGCAGCTTTTGCCGTGCAGCGTAATCTCAAACGAATCCAGCGATGCCATCATCGCGCCCGGATTCACCGCCAGCGATCCCACCGGTAATCCCGGCCAGTTGTGCATCGCGTACACGGCATCCATCGGGAAGCGCTGAAACAGACCTTCCTCCACCATTTTGCGCGCACCACCGAGATTCTCTTCGGCCGGCTGAAACAGGAAATGTACCGTACCTTTGAAATTACGCGTGGCGGCCAGCTGACAGGCTGCGGCCAGCAGTATCGCGGTGTGGCCATCGTGACCGCAGGCGTGCATCACGCCAGGCCGGCTCGATTTCCACTGCGGCTCGCCTTTTTCGGTGATCGGCAGGGCATCCATATCGGCGCGCAGCCCGATGACCGGACCGGGACCGTTTTCCAGCGTGCCGATCACGCCGGTGCCGGCGAGACCGCGAAACACCTGCAGTCCGGCATCGGTCAGTACCTGGGCTACCAGCTCGCTGGTCTGCTGCTCCTGGTAACCCAGTTCAGGGTGTTGATGTAACTGACGACGCCAGGTGAGGGCGTTTTCCAGCAGGACAGCAGGCAGGCTCATAAGGTAAGGCTCCATCAGCAGCGTCAGCTGCGCAATCTCCGACGCGGGAAGTTAAGTGTCCACTGTAGTGGTAAGCGTGGGGGGCGTCTATCGTGGAAAGGAATAATTTGGCTATAGGCTATAGCAGATTGGCATAAGGGGCAGGGGGGCAAGGTCGGCATAAATGCCGACCCTACACAATGCACTCTTTTGGAACAATGTTACGGCTTAACAGGCCAACACGACGTTATTGTTTAGCCGGGGTAACATCCCGTAGGGTGCGCATTGATGCGCACCTGGAACTACTTCAGCATCGGCAAATTGAGACCGTGCTGCTCTGCGCAGGACTGCGCCAGCTCGTAGCCCGCATCGGCATGACGCATCACGCCGGTGGCCGGGTCGTTCCACAGCACGCGACCAAGACGCGCATCTGCTTCAGCCGTACCGTCACAGACGATCACCACCCCGGAGTGCTGCGAGAAGCCCATACCGACGCCGCCGCCGTGGTGCAGGCTCACCCAGGTGGCTCCGCCGGCGGTGTTCAGCAGCGCGTTCAGCAGCGGCCAGTCCGACACCGCATCTGACCCATCCTTCATCGCCTCGGTTTCACGGTTAGGTGACGCCACCGAGCCGCAGTCGAGGTGGTCACGACCGATCACGATTGGCGCTTTCAGCTCGCCGTTGCGCACCATCTCATTGAATGCCAGCGCGGCTTTATGACGCTCGCCCAGCCCCAGCCAGCAAATACGCGCCGGCAGGCCCTGGAAGGCGATGCGCTCCTGCGCCATATCCAGCCAGCGGTGCAGGTTTTTGTGATCCGGGAACAGCTCTTTCAGTTTGGCGTCGGTTTTATAGATATCTTCCGCATCGCCCGAGAGCGCCACCCAGCGGAACGGGCCTTTACCCTCGCAGAACAGCGGACGAATATACGCCGGCACGAAGCCCGGGAAGTCAAAGGCGTTTTTCACCCCTTCATCCAGCGCTACCTGACGAATATTGTTGCCGTAATCCACGGTCGGCACACCCATGTGGTGGAAGTCGAGCATCGCCTGTACGTGCTGCGCCATGGAAGCGCGTGCCGCTTTCTCTACCGCTTTCGGATTGCTGACGCGCTCGGCTTCCCAGCGCGCCACGTCCCAGCCCACCGGCAGATAGCCGTTGATCGGGTCGTGCGCGGAGGTCTGATCGGTCACGATGTCAGGCTTCATGCCGCCCGCTTTCGCGCGCTGCACCAGTTCCGGGACCAGCTCGGCCGCGTTGCCCAGCAGGCCCACGGAGATCGCCTGGCCGGCTTCGGTGGCGTCTTTGATCAGCGCCAGCGCCTCATCCAGGCTGTAGGCTTTATGGTCGAGGTAGCGGGTGCGCAGACGGAAATCGATGCGCGACTCCTGGCACTCAATCGCCAGCACGCAGGCACCGGCCAGCACGCCCGCCAGCGGCTGCGCGCCGCCCATGCCGCCCAGACCGGCGGTGAGGATCCAGCGGCCGGTCAGGTCACTGTTGTAGTGCTGGCGACCGGCTTCGGCGAAGGTTTCAAAGGTACCCTGCACGATGCCCTGTGCGCCGATATAGATCCATGAACCGGCGGTCATCTGGCCATACATCATCAGCCCGGCCTTATCCAGTTCGTGGAAGTGATCCCACGTTGCCCAGTGCGGCACCAGGTTGGAGTTGGCCAGCAGTACGCGCGGCGCATCGGCATGGGTGCGGAACACACCGACCGGCTTGCCGGACTGAATCAGCAGCGTCTCTTCCGGCTGCAGCGCACGCAGCGAGCGCAGAATCTGCTCAAAGCACGCCCAGTTGCGCGCGGCTTTGCCGATTCCGCCATACACCACCAGATCCTCCGGGCGTTCGGCCACGTCAGGATCGAGGTTGTTCTGAATCATGCGATATGCCGCTTCAATCAGCCAGTTGGCGCAGTGCAGTTCATTACCGCGCGGCGCACGGATTTCACGGGCAACAGCCTGAGTCAAAGTTTCGCTCATCATCGGTTCCTTAATTAGCAGTAGAACGCTGGCTTGGCAGCAGCGCAGTAAGGGTTTCAGGCCAGACGTAACTGCTGGCCCACAGGCGCATGGCATCAATGTCCGGCGCCAGTAAACGGTCCTGATCGAGGAAGGCGACCTGCGCACGAATGCGGCTCATCTCCTGTTCGATCGCGGCAGAGCTTTGCAGCGGGCGGTGGAAGTCGATGCCCTGCGCCGCCGCCATCGCTTCAATGCCGACCACGGCAGCGGTGTTGAAGCACATCTCGCCCAGACGCCGTGCCGCGTAGGTGGCCATTGACACGTGATCTTCCTGATTGGCTGAGGTCGGCAGGCTGTCGACGCTGCCCGGGTGCGCCAGCGATTTGTTCTCTGAGGCCAGCGCGGCTGCGGTAACCTGCGCAATCATGAAGCCCGAGTTCACGCCGCCGTCGCGCACCAGGAAGGGCGGCAGGCCGGAGAGACCGGTGTCGAGCAGCAGCGCCAGGCGGCGTTCGGAGATGGCACCGACTTCGGCTATCGCCAGTGCGATGATGTCGGCGGCAAAGGCCACCGGCTCGGCGTGGAAGTTACCGCCGGAGATCACATCGCCGCTGTCGCTGAAGACCAGCGGGTTGTCAGAAGCGGCGTTGGCTTCAATCTGCAGCACGCGCGCGGCGTGGCTGAGGTTATCAAGACAGGCGCCCATCACCTGCGGTACGCAGCGGATCGAATAGGGATCCTGCACGCGTCCGCAGTTGCTGTGCGAACTGAGAATTTCGCTGCCTTCGAGCAGCGTCGCCACCGCAGCGGCGACGGCAATCTGCCCGTGCTGGCCGCGCGCCTGATGGATGCGCGCATCAAACGGTTTAACCGAGCCTTTAATTGCTTCAAGCGACAGCGCGCCGGCCATCAGCCCGGCGGCAAACAGATTTTCGGCTTCAAACAGCCCACGCAGCGCCAGCGCGGTAGAGACCTGGGTGCCGTTGAGCAACGCCAGACCCTCTTTTGGCCCCAGCACAATCGGCTGCAGGCCGACGCGGGCCAGGCCTTCGCTGGCGGGCACCAGCTGGCCGTCAATGCGTACCTGGCCTTCACCGAGCAGCATCAGGGAGAGATGCGCCAGCGGCGCCAGATCGCCGGACGCGCCAACCGATCCCTTCGCCGGGATGCACGGCATCACGCCGGCGTTGAACAGCGCCAGCAGCGCGTCAATCAGTTCCATGCGGATGCCCGAGTGGCCGCGTGCCAGGCTGATGATTTTGCTGGCGACCACCAGGCGGGTGACGTTATCCGGCAGCAGATCGCCGAGGCCGACGCTGTGTGACAGCACCAGGTTACGCTGCAGTTCCGCCAGGCGTTCGGCGGGGATCTGCGTCTGCGCCAGCTTGCCGAAGCCGGTGTTGATGCCGTACACCACCTTGCCCGAGGCGACGATGGCCTCGACGGTTTCACGTGCGCGGTCAATATCCGCCCGCGCTTCCTCTGCCAGCTGCAGCGTCACCTTCTCCTGATAAATACGGCGTAAGGTGGCGAGGTCCACTTCACCGGGAACGAGGCGAATTGCCTGAACCGAACCTGACATAGTCTACTCCTGTCTATACAAGTGATCTGCCACGTTGTGGCGGAGCGCAAGATGCGATGGCATCCGCCAGAGGCGCTATAAGTGTTGTGAGTGAAGCATAAGTGTCTAATCTTGTCTATACAAGTAGCAAGCGCTGTGCCAGATTGATCGTATTCTGTGAAACGTGCCGCAATGCGGGCGCGGCAACCTCCAGCCTGGTACGCTGCACCAAAAGCGGGCGGCAGCTGCACCACGCGGGCAGGCTTTGCACTATTGGATGTATATACATTTAGGCGGCGAGACAGTAAACTTCACACATCATTCGGAAAAGGAACAGGAAATGGCGGAGCAAACGGCAATCGCACAGCTGGCGGCAGCGATGGGGGATGAACCCGCGCCCATTTACCAGCGCGTTAAGCAGGCAATCGTCAGCCAGATCCGGGAAGGTCACTGGAAAGCCAATCAGCGGGTGCCGTCGGAGAGCGAGCTGGTCAATGAACTGGGCGTCAGCCGCATGACCATCAACCGCGCGCTGCGCGAACTCACCAGCGAAGGATTTCTGGTGCGCATGCAGGGCGTCGGGACCTTTGTCGCGGAGATGAAGGGCTACACCGCAATGCTGGAAGTGCATAACATCGCCGATGAAATTGCTCAGCGCGGCCATACGCACAGCTGCAAAATTCTCTCGATAGGTCAGATGAAGGCCGATCCGGAACAGGCGGCGGTGCTGGGACTCTCCACCGGCCAGACGCTATATCATTCGCTGATCGTGCATTACGAAAATGAGCTGCCGGTGCAGCTGGAAGATCGTCTGGTCAATCCGCTGGTCGCGCCTGACTACCTCAGCCAGGATTACCACAGCCTGACGCCGTACACCTATCTGATGCGCGTCGCCCCGCTGACTGCCGGTGAGCATATCGTTGAAGCGGTACTGCCGGATTTGCGCCAGCGTAAGCATCTGGCGCTGGACGAGCACGAACCGTGCCTGCTTATCCGCCGCCAGACGTGGAGCGACAACAAAATCGTCACCTATGCGCGCCTGCTCTATCCAGGCTCACGCTACAAATTGCTGGGCCGCTTCAGGGGACACGGCTAAGCGCGATAAACAGCAGGCTGGCCTCTGCCGTTTGCGGCACCAGCTGCTGCTGCTCCTGCAGCCACCACATCCCCTGCTGCGCCTGCAGCGTCTCGCCCGCACTGCTGCGCCATGTACCGGCCAGCACATACGCCACGCCATGCAGGCTGCTGACCGCCAGCTGCTCCACGCTTACCGCCGCGCGCCATGCGTCGCGCCGCGTCATGATATTGAAGTCCTGACAGCTGCCGCTGACCTGCGCCTCTATCGCCCATTCGCCGGGAAAGGCCCACGGCTGATGGGGCAGCAACGGCTGTTCGGCCTGTTCACAGCGCAGCAGCACGCTATCGCCGTGCAGTAAAGTGATCACCCGATCGACGCCGGGGAAGGGCGAGAACGGCCCGTCGGCGTCAATAGTGGCAATGCTGGCGCGCCACTGGAACTCTGCTGCGCCCGGCGGATAGCTGATAATTTCGCGCGTCTCCCCGCCGCCGTTGCGCCAGCGGCTGACCGGCAGCTGCGCGTAGTCAAAGCGCGCGTTCATTGCAGCGCCCGCATCGCCCGGGCAAAGCCAGCGGCGGCCGCTTCTTCCGCCGCGTGATGGCCTTGCTGAATCACTGGCTGTCCGGCAACAAACACGTCACGAATCTGCTGGCTGCTGCCGGCAAACAGCCAGCGATTGATCAGCGCGGCGGAGCTGACGCTGGCCAGAAGCGCATCCTCCTCCAGCACCAGCCAGTCGGCGCGTTTGCCCACCGCCAGCTCACCGCTGGCAATGCCACAGGCCTGCGCGCCGCCCTGCGCCGCCTGCTGCCACAGCAGATCGCCGACCGAGGGTTGATCGGTTAGCGTGATGCGGTTGCGGCGACGATCGCGCAGCCGCTGGCCATACTCCAGCCAGCGCAGCTCCTCCAGCGCACTGAGCGAAACGTGGCTGTCAGAGCCAATGCCCCAGCGCCCGCCGCGCCCGATGTACTCCACCGCCGGGAAGATGCCGTCGCCGAGATTGGCTTCGGTGGTGGGACACAGCCCGGCAATGGCACCGCTGTCCGCCATGCGCGCCATCTCCTGCTGATCGAGATGGGTGGCATGAATCAGGCACCAGCGCGCATCAACGGCAAAGCGATTATACAGCCACGCCACCGGCCGTTCGCCGCTCCATGCCAGACTGTCATTAACCTCTTTTTCCTGCTCAGCAACGTGAATGTGTACCGGCAGATGCGCAGCGCTGGCGGCCAGCACCTCATGCATCTGGGCTTCGCTCACCGCGCGCAGCGAGTGGAAACACAGGCCGTGGTTGATCAGCGGCTGCTGCGCGCTCCACTGCGCGACGCGCTGCTGCTGTTGCAGATAGGCATCGGTGTGCTGAATAAAGCGTCGCTGACCGTCGCTGGCCGGCTGCGCACCGAAGCCGCTGTAGCTGTACAGCACCGGCAGCAGCGTCTGGCCGATACCGGCGGTGTGCGCTGCCTGCATCAGCTGTTGCAGCATCGCATCGTCGGCATACGGCTGGCCGTGCGGATCGTGATGCAGATAGTGAAATTCCGCCACCTGGCTGTAGCCGCCCTTGAGCATATCAATGTAGAGATGGGTGGCGATGGCGCCGACCTGCTCAGGCGACAGGCGTTGCACCATGCGGTACATCAGATCGCGCCACGTCCAGAAGCTGTCCTGCGGATCGCCTGCCACTTCCGCCAGCCCGGCCATGGCGCGCTGGAAGGCATGGGAATGCAGGTTGGCCATCGCCGGAATCACCGGGCCGGCCAGGCGCACGGCGTCACCGGGCGTACTGTCGGCGGTAAGGGCGCGAATAAATCCCTGATCGTCGGTTGCGATCAGCACGTTTTCCTGCCAGCCGTCGGCCAGCCGTGCGCGTGGGGCAAAATAAACTGCCATGGTTGATCCTCAATGGCGGAAAGTTGTATATACATATACATACTTTGAGGCGCAGTGTAAATCGCCAGACAAAAGGGGAGTGGGATGGCAAGTAAACAGATCGACAGCCTGTGGCTGGGGGCCGATGTGGTCACCATGCGTGACGGTCGCTATAACCTGATTGAGGATGGCGCCGTGGCGGTGGATAACGGCGAGCTGGTGTGGGTCGGCCCGCGCAGCGCGTTACCGGACTTTGCCCCGCGCCGGCAGCAGCAGTTTGACGGCGGCATCATTACGCCCGGTCTGGTGGATTGCCACACGCATCTGGTGTTTGGCGGCGATCGCAGCCAGGAGTTCGAACAGCGGCTCAACGGCGTGAGCTATGCGGAAATCGCCGCGCAGGGTGGCGGCATCCTGTCAACGGTGCGCGCCACGCGCGCGGCCAGTCAGCAGCAGCTGGTCGACTCGGCACGCTGGCGGCTCGATCGCCTGCTGGCTGAGGGCGTGACCACGGTGGAGATTAAATCCGGTTACGGGCTGGATGAAGAGAGCGAGCTTACTCTGCTGCGCGCTATCCGCGAGCTGGCGCAGTCGGTGCCTGCCGATGTGCAGGCCACCTGCCTGGCGGCGCACGGCTTCCCGCCAGAGTTCAGGGATAACCCGCAGGGCTGGATCGATATTATCTGCCAGCGCCTGTTGCCGCGGGTGAAAGCGGAAGGGCTGGCAGATGCGGTCGACGCGTTTTGCGAACACCTGGCGCTGTCACCGCAGCAGGTGAGCGCGGTATTTGATGCCGCCAAAGCGCTCGGCCTGCCGGTGAAGCTGCACGCTGAACAGCTGTCGGCACTCGGCGGTGCCGCACTGGCGGCGCGCTATGGTGCGCTCTCTGCCGATCACCTCGAGTATGCCACCGAACAGGATGCCCGCGCGATGGCGGAGCATGGCACGGTGGCAGTACTGCTGCCCGGAGCGTTCTACCTGCTGCGCGAGACGCAGCGTCCGCCGGTCGAACTGTTCCGCCAGCACGGCGTGCCGATGGCGCTGGCCAGCGATGCCAATCCGGGCACGTCACCGGCGCTGTCGCTGCGGCTGATGCTGAACATGGGCTGTACGCTGTTTGGCCTGACGCCGGAGGAAGCGCTGGCCGGCGTCACGCTGTGGGGCGCGAAGGCGCTTGGCCTGCAGGCCACGCACGGCTCGCTGGAGCCAGGCAAAGTAGCCAATTTTGTCCACTGGCCGCTGGCTCGCCCGGCTGAGCTGGTTTACTGGCTGGGCGGCGAACTGCCGTGCCAGGTTATCTATCGTGGAGAAGCGCAATGACCCCTTTTCATTTCACCGCCGGTAAGCTACCGCTGCTGGTTAGTATTCCGCATGCCGGTACCCAACTGACGCCGGAGGTTGACGCCGGGCTGAGCGAGGCCGCGCGCGGCCTGCCGGATACCGACTGGCATATTCCGCTGCTGTACGACTTTGTGCGCGACCTCGGTGCCAGCGTGCTGATCGGTCACTACTCGCGCTTCGTGATCGATCTCAACCGTCCGCCGGACAACCAGCCACTGTACAGTACGGCCACCACCGGGCTCTATCCGGAGACGCTGTTTGATGGCACGCCGACCTTTAAACCCGGCATGACGCCGGACAGCGCGGCGCGTCAGCGCTATCTGGAGACTATCTGGCAACCCTATCATCAGCAGATTCAGCAGGAGCTGGCGCGGTTAAAAGCCGAACATGGCTATGCGCTGCTGTTTGATGCGCACTCCATCGCTTCGGTGATTCCGCGCCTGTTCGACGGCCAGCTGCCGGACCTGAACATCGGCACCAACGATGGCGCCAGCTGTTCGGCGGCCAGCATTGCGGCGATTGAGCAGGTGTGCGCCGCGCAAAGCGACTACAGCTGGGTGGTGAATGGACGCTTCAAAGGCGGCTACATCACGCGCGCTTACGGCCAGCCAGCGCAGGGCGTGCAGGCGGTGCAGCTGGAGCTGGCGCAGCTGAATTACATGGATGAGGCGCCGCCGTTTGCCTGGCAGCAGGATCGCGCCACGCGGTTGCAGCACGTGCTGAAGCCGCTGCTGCAGGCGTTTCTGCAGGCGGGGAAAGCCGTTTAATTGATGCGGGTCGCCATCACGGTGACCCCGTTTCTCATGTGGCGGATGTACAACCGCTGCCTCACTCCCCAATCCTGTGCAACCCCTGCCCTGTAAGTGTGCACGACGCGTCCCGCCTGACGCCGATCCCCTCCGTTTACCATCTTTGCCGATCTGGCACAGCCCTTGCTAGCTTGTATGTACAAGTAAAGACCGCGCGGCAATGATGACTATTTATTCTGGCTGGCTCACAAAAAGCTTATGCCGACAATGATCTGCCGCAAGCTAACTTGTATATACATGAAATGTCATTTGCGCTGTATCAGCCAACAGAGACAGCCAGATTTGTTAACCACCAGGAGAAGACGTATGACACACCGTGCCCCGTTTCGCCGTTTTTGCCTTACCACGCTGTTTGCCAGCCTGATGCTGGCCGGCGTGGCTGCCGAGGCTAAAGAGTGGAAATCCATCACCATCGCCACTGAAGGCAGCTATGAGCCGTGGAACCTGACGCTGCCGGGCGGCAAGCTGGGCGGCTTCGAACCTGAACTGATGGAAGATCTCTGCAAACGCATGAGCATTCAGTGCAAGCTGGTGGTGCAGAACTGGGACGGGATGATTGCCGGACTGAACGCCGGGAAATATGACGTCATCATGGATGCGATTGTGATTACGCCGGACCGGAAAAAAGTGGTCAACTTCACCACGCCGTACGCGTCAACGCCAGCGACCTTCATTACCAGCAAAGATAACCCGCTGCTGCCGGCCGATAAGAACATCATCAAACTGCACGACGACGAGGCAGCCATCAATGCGGCCATCGCCCCGCTGAAGGCGGCGCTCAAGGGCAAAACCATCGGTATTGCCTCCGGCACCGTGTATACGCCATTTATCGATAAATACTTCAAAGATGTGGCCGACGTGCGCGAATACACCGCTTCGGCGGATGCGATTCTCGATCTGCAGGCGGGCCGCATTGATGCGGTGTTTGATGACGTGACCTTCGCGCAGTCGATGCTGGCGCGTAAAGAGAACAGCAACCTGACGTTCAGCGGCCCGCAGCTGGGCGGTCCGATCTGGGGGGAAGGCGAAGCGATGGGCGTGCGCATGGCTGATAACGACCTGAAGGCCAAACTCGATGCCGCCATTCACGCTGCGCTGGCGGACGGCACGGTGAAAAAGCTGAGCGAGAAGTGGTTTAAAACTGACGTAACGCCGTAAGTGAGGTGAAAGATGATGAGCCTGCTGAGTTTTGGTGCAGATGGCTGGGGTCGCCTGATTCTGAGCGCCGCCGGTACCACGCTGCTGCTGTCGCTGGCGGCGCTGATGATTGGCGCCGTGGTCGGTTCCGGCGTGGCGGCGGCGAAACTCTCGCACCAGCGCTGGCTGCGCTGGCTGGGTGAAAGCTATTCGGTGGTGTTTCGCGGCATCCCGGAGCTGCTGGTGATCTACCTGTTCTACTTCGGTGGATCGGGGTTGATCACGCTGGTCGGCCAGCTGTTTGGTGCTGACGGCTTTATTGAAGCACCGCCGTTCCTGATTGGCGCGCTGGCTATCGGGCTCATCTCCGGATCCTATCAGGGTGAAGTGTATCGCGCTGCGCGCCTGGCGCTGGCGAAGGGCGAAGTCGAAGCGGCGGTAGCCATCGGGATGCCGCGCTGGCGTATCGCCCAGCGCATCCTCGTCCCGCAGATTGTGCGCTACGCGCTGCCGGGGATGTCCAACGTCTGGCAGATGAGTCTGAAAGATTCGGCGCTGGTGTCAGTGACCGGCATCGTCGAGCTGATGCGCGCCAGCCAGGTGGCGGCCGGTTCAACGCGCGATTACTTCACCTTTTATCTGATTGGCGGTGGCTGCTATCTGCTGCTGACACTGCTGTCGAACCATGCGTTTCGCCGCGCGGAATCGCGCCTCGGCCGCGCATGGCAAAGTCGCACTGCGGCACAGCACTAAGGAGCAGCAGCATGATCGACTTCGCTTTTCTTGCCGACACTTTTCTTAAGCTGAGCGCGGCGCTGCCGGTGACGCTCGGGCTGTTTATCAGCGCCTTTGTCTGCGGCGGGCTGCTGGCGCTGGGCATTCTGGCGCTGCGCATGAGCCACTGGCGTCTGCTGAGCGGTTTTGCGCGCGGCTATATTCTGGTGTTTCGCGGCTCGCCGCTGCTGATTCAGCTGTTTCTCATCTACTACGGGCTCGGCCAGTTTGGCGTGATTCGCCACAGCTTCGTCTGGCCGTTTCTGCGCGAGCCGTTTATCTGCGCGGTGCTGGCGCTGTCGCTGTGTACCGCCGCTTACACCGCTGAGATCCTGCGCGGTGCGCTGCTGGCGGTGCCGGCAGGTCAGGTCGAAGCCGGGCTGGCCTGCGGCATGTCACGCTGGCTGCTGCTGCGCCGCATCATCGCGCCGATCATGCTGCGCTATGCGCTGCCGGCGTACTCCACCGAGGCGATTCTGCTGGTGAAATCCACCGCGCTCGCCAGCCTGGTCACGGTGTGGGATGTCACCGGCGTGGCGCAGCAGATCATCCAGCGTACCTATCGCACCATGGAGGTGTTTGTCTGCGCTGCGGCGATCTACCTGATTCTCAACTTTATTATCGTCCAGCTGTACGCGCTGTTAGAGCGCCGTCTGACCCCGGTGCACCGCGCTGAAAAAAAGCCGCTGCCCGCCGTTAAACCGCTTGCCGGAGAGTAATATGCATTCCACTTCACCAGTCACCTTATCCGCCACTGATATCCATAAATCCTTTGGCGCTATGGAGGTGCTCAAAGGCATCTCACTGCAGGCGCATCAGGGCGATGTTATTTCAATTCTCGGTGCCAGCGGCTCGGGCAAAAGTACCTTGCTGCGCTGCATCAATCTGCTGGAAACGCCGGATGCCGGCGTGGTGAGCGTCGGCGGCGAAACCATTGAAATGAAGCGCCACGCGCGCGGCCATCAGCTGGCGGCGAATCCTAAGCAGATTGAACGCCTGCGCTCGCGGCTGGGCATGGTGTTTCAAAGCTTCAATCTGTGGTCGCACATGACGGTGCTGCAGAACGTAATTGAAGGTCCGCACTATGTGCTGAAGCGCGACAAAAAGAGTTGTATCGCCCAGGCAGAGCAGTTGCTGGATCGCGTCGGGCTGCTTAACCGCAAGGATTTTTATCCGGCGCAGCTCTCCGGCGGCCAGCAGCAACGCGTGGCGATTGCCCGCGCGCTGGCGATGGATCCGGAGGTGATGCTGTTTGATGAGCCAACCTCGGCGCTCGACCCGGAACTGGTCGGCGAGGTGCTCAAAGTGATGCGCAGCCTGGCGGAAGAGGGGCGCACCATGCTGGTGGTGACGCACGAGATGGGCTTCGCGCGCAACGTCTCTAATCGCGTGGTGTTTATGCATCAGGGCAACATTGATTGCGAGGGCACGCCGGAAGCGATGTTTGGCGCCAGCGGTTCATCGCGCTTTAAGCAGTTTATCTCCAGCCATCAGAGCCATCACGTGGAGCAGCCAGTATGACCGTGGTCTGGGGCGATGCGCCGCTGACCTGGCAGGCGCTGGTACAGGTAGCGCGACATAACGCCGAACTGACGCTGAGCGCCGCCGCCTGGCAGCGCATTGCGCGCGGTCGCGAGATCGTCGAACAGATCGTTGCCAGCGGCCAGATTGCCTATGGCATCAACACCGGGCTGGGGGCGCTGTGTAACATCACGCTGCCGGAAGACCAACTCAGCCAGCTGTCACGCAATACGTTGCTGAGCCACGCCTGCGGCGTCGGTCCGCTGCTGACGCGCGAGCAGACGCGCGCCATTCTGTGTGCGGCCATCGCCAACTACAGCCACGGCAAATCCGGCGTTTCGGTGGCGCTGGTGCAGCATCTGCTGGCGCTGCTCAATCAGCAGATCACGCCGCAGGTGCCGTCGCAGGGTTCAGTCGGTTATCTCACCCACATGGCGCATATCGGGCTGGCGCTGATTGGCGTGGGCGACGTTGAGTACCAGCAACAGGTGATGCCGGCGGAGCAGGCGCTGCGGCTGGCCGGTTTGCAGCCGTATCGCCCCGGCGCCAAAGAGGGCCTGAGCCTGGTCAACGGTACGCCGTGCATGACCGGGCTGAGCTGTCTGGCGCTGGACGATGCGGCGCGGCTGCTGGATTGTGCGGATGTCACCGGCGCGATGAGCTTCGAAGCGCTGCGCGGTCAGCTGGCGGCGTTTGATGCCGAGGTGATTGCACTAAAAGCCAGCCCCGGCATGCAGCACAGCGGCCAGCGTCTGCGTGTGCTGCTGAGCGACAGTCCGCTGCTGGCGGCGAGCTGCGGCATACGCACCCAGGATGCGCTCAGCCTGCGTTCGATGCCGCAGGTGCACGGCGCCAGCCGCGACCAGTTCGCCCACGCAGCGCGTCAGGTTGAGATCGAACTGAACGCATGCACCGATAATCCGCTGGTACTGGGCACGCCGGATAACTGGCGCGTGCTGTCGCAGGCCAATCCGCACGGCGAATCGGTTGCCATGGCGGCCGATCTGCTGGCGATTGCCATGGCGGAGATTGGCAGCATTGCCGAGCGCCGGCTGGATCGGCTGGTCAATCCGCTGGTCAGCGGGCTGCCGCCGTTTCTGGTGGCGCAGCCGGGCGTTAACTCCGGCATGATGATCGCGCAATACGTGGCGGCTTCCCTGTGCGCGGAGAATCGTCAGCTGGCGCAGCCGGCGGTGCTGGACAATTACGTCACCTCGGGACTGCAGGAGGATCACCTCAGCCTCGGTACCGGCGCGGCGCTCAAGCTGATCAGACTGCTGAATAACCTCTGGCAGGTGCTGGCGATTGAGTACCTGCTGGCGGCGCAGGCGCTGGATTTTCACGGTGAGGCGCAGCTGGCCAGCGGCACGGGCCGGGCGCTACGCGCGCTGCGCGCTGAGGTTGCTACCTGGCAGGAGGATCGCTGGCTGGCACCGGAGATAGCCCGGGCGGTGAAGGTGTTACAGACGCTGGCCTGCTAGCGGCGCAATGTGTCGCGCCGCCAGTGTCCTGATTTAACCGCGGCGCGCGTCCGGGCGCACCAGATCAAAACGCTGATCTTCGCTGATGGCGTAATAGGCGGAAGGACCGCCGGCGCGCAGAATCGGCTGCGCTTTGGCGGTCTGATAGATGCCGTTCTCCAGCAGCGCTTCATCGATGTGAATCGCCACCGCTTCGCCCAGTACCAGCCAGCTCTCCAGCTCGCCTCCCTGTGCATCCTGCAGGCGAATCAGCTGCGTCAGGCGACACTCAAAGTTGACCGGGCTCTCCGCTACCATGCTGACGTTAACGTGGGAAGCGGCCAGCGGCGTCAGGCCGGCGAGGGCAAACTCGTCGTGATCGGGCGGCACTGAGGCGGAGCTCTCATTCATGGCTTCTGCCAGCGGACGCGTCGCCAGGTTCCAGACAAACTCGCCGGTTTCGCTGATGTTCTTGACGCTGTCTTTCCAGCCGCTGCTGGCAAAACCAATGATTGGCGGATGGTAGTTAAAACAGTTAAAGAAACTATAGGGCGCCAGATTGCGCTGGCCGCTGGCGCTTTGCGAGCTGACCCAGCCAATCGGGCGCGGGCCGACGATGGCGTTGAGCGGATCGTGAGGCAGACCGTGTCCACTGCGTGGCTGATAAGTGTAACGTTGACGCATTTGCGCTCCTGATTCGTCCTTTATACTGCGTGTTCCGGCGGCGCTGGCGGCTGGACGCAGTATTGCGGATGCAGTTTTAGGGAGAATAGATTTAAATTCGTTGCACTAAATTTTCCTGGCGGATTGTGCGCTGCCGTCATCCAGCGTATCTTACGCGCGCATTAATGTCCGGAGAATCTATGAACAAGCCTGCCGCTACCGCGCTCTTTCATCCGCGTAACCGCCATCAGGGCCGTTATGATTTTGCTGCCCTGACTGCCGCGCATCCGCCGCTGGCGGACAAAGTGCGCCCCAACGGTTACGGTGAGCTGTCGGTTGATTTCGCCGATCCGCACGCGGTGCTGCTACTGAATCAGGCGCTGCTGAAACTGTTTTATAACCTGAACTGGCAGCTGCCGGAAGGCTATCTGACGCCGCCGGTGCCGGGCCGCGCTGACTATATCCATGCGCTGGCGGATCTGCTGGCCAGCGATAACGGTGGCGTGCTGCCGCGCGATCTCGACGTGATGGATATTGGCTGCGGTGCCAACTGCATCTATCCGCTGATCGGTCACGCGGAGTATGGCTGGCGCTTTACCGGCACCGACATCAGTGCAGACGCCGTTAACGCCGCCAGTCAGATTGTCGCCAGCAATCCCGGCCTGCAGCGCGCCATTCGCCTGCGCCGTCAGAAGCAGGAGAGCGCGATTTTTGCTGGCGTGGTGCACAAGAACGAACGCTATCACGCGGTACTGTGTAATCCGCCGTTTCATGCTTCGGCGGCCGATGCGGCGGCCGGCAGCCAGCGTAAAGTGCGCAATCTCGGCCTGAGCAGGCAGGCGCCGCTTAACTTCGGCGGTCAGCATAACGAGCTGTGGTGCGACGGCGGTGAGCGCGCGTTTATCGGCCGGATGATCGATGAAAGCGTCGCGTTAGGCGATCGCATCGTCTGGTTTACCTCGCTGGTGTCGCGCAGGGAGCATCTGCCCGAGCTGCGCGATCGGCTGAAGGCGCACGACGCTTATCAGGTACGCATCGTCGACATGGCGCAGGGCCAGAAGCAGAGCCGCTTTATCGCCTGGACATTTTTACCGCCCGCCACGCGCGCGCAGCGGCTGGCACGCTAAGCGCTGCTCAGGTAAAAAAAAAGCCGCTACGGGGATCCGCAGCGGCTTTGTTGTTTTTACGCCGTATTAAGAAACGTGCTGCAGGAACTCACGCAGACGGTCGCTCGGCGGGTTAGTGATCAGATCGTCCGGATTGCCATCTTCCGCGATGGTACCTTTGTCGATAAAGATCAGGCGCGACGCCACTTTCTGTGCGAAGCCCACTTCATGGGTCACGATCACCATGGTCATGCCTTCTTCCGCCAGATCCTGCATCACTTTCAGCACTTCGTGACGCAGCTCGGGATCGAGTGCCGAGGTAGGCTCATCGAACAGCATCATCTTCGGCTTCACCGCCAGCGCACGGGCAATCGCCACGCGCTGCTGCTGGCCGCCGGACAGCTCAGAAGGGAAGTGGTGCGCGCGCTCGGCGAGGCCGACCTTGCCCAGCAGCTCACGCGCCAGTTTGTGTGCGGCGTCTTTCTTTGCCCCGCGCACGCGGATCGGACCAAAGGCCACGTTGTCCAGCGCGCTCATCTGCGGGAACAGATGGAACTGCTGGAACACCATACCGGCTTCCTGACGGATCAGGCGTTCATCCACTTTCGGATCGTTAACTTTCATGCCATCGACAATCAGTTCGCCGCTGCTGATCTCTTCCAGCTTGTTGATGCAGCGCAGCAGGGTAGATTTACCGGAGCCGGACGGCCCGATGATTACCACCACTTCACCCTGATTAATTTTCAGGTTGATGTCGTGCAGTACCTGAGTCTGGCCGAAGTTTTTCGAGACGTTTTTAAATTCAATCACAGGATTTTCACCCTTTTCTCAATACGGCGCAGCACAAAGCTCAACACCAGCGTAATAACCAGGTAAATGATGGCAACGGCACTCCAGATCTCCAGCGCGCGGAAGTTACCGGCGATGATCTCCTGGCCCTGACGGGTCAGTTCTGCCACGCCAATCACGATGAACAGCGAGGTGTCTTTGATGCTGACGATCCACTGGTTGCCCAGCGGCGGCAGCATGCGGCGCAGCGCCAGCGGCATGATCACGTAGCGCAGCGTTTCGCGGCGCGACAGGCCAAGCGCCAGGCCGGCTTCACGGAAACCTTTGTTGATCGACAGCACCGCACCGCGGGTAATCTCCGCAATGTAGGCACCGGAGTTGATCATGATGGTCACGACGGCGGCGGTGAACGGGTCGATGCGCAGGTCCGGGAAGGCCATCGGCAGGGCGAAGTAGATGAACATCACCTGCACCACGATCGGCGTGCCGCGAATCAGTTCAATGAACACTAACGCGATGTTGTTGGTGATCCAGCCGCCGTAGGCGCGGGCGAAACCGGCCACGAGGCCGATAACCAGGCCGCCAATCAGGCCGAGGATCGAGATAAGCAGGGTCATTTTGGCGCCTTCGATCAGGATCGGTAAGGCGGGCCAGATGACGCTCCAGTCAAACTCCATGGTGTGACTCCAGAATCTGTTGCAGTGGAAATGTAAAAAGCAGGGAGAACAACGCTCCCTGCTGATAAAAAGGCGTCAGGCCTGAATTATTTAGGTTCGCTGCCGAACCATTTTTTATAGATAGTGTTGTAGGTACCGTTGTCGTGCAGGGTTTTCAGCGCGCCATTCACTTTCTCACGCAGGTCGTCGCTGCCTTTCGGGAAAGCGATGCCATACTGCTGTGCTTCGATGGAGTCGCCGACGGCTTTGAAACGGCCTTTACCAGCGGTGTGGATGAAGTACAGGATGTTTGGCGTGTCGTGCAGCACGGCGTCAGCACGGTTAGTGCCTAACTCCATGTACGCGTTATCGATGTTCGGGAACTGGCGCAGATCTTTGGTTTTGATATGCGCTTTGGCGTAATCCACCGACCCAGTGCCGCTTTTCACTGCGACCACTTTACCGTTCAGATCGTCGATGCCTTTGATGTCATTTTCGTTGTTACGCACCATTACCAGCAGGCCGCTTTTATAGTAGCCGTCAGAGAATTCGATGGCTTTTTTACGTTCTTCGGTAATGGTGATGCCGGCCAGTGCCAGGTCAACGTTTTTGGTTTGCAGCGCCGGAATGATGCCGCTGAAATCCATCGGCTTCAGGGTGTAATCCAGCTTCAGCTGTTTAGCGATAGCGTCCCACAGGTCGATATCGAAGCCGACGTACTTGTCGCCCTGTTTGAATTCAAACGGAACGAAGGCGGTGTCGGTAGCGACCACCAGTTTTTTGTCTGCTGCAGTGGAGGAAAGCGAGAAGGCCAGCGCCAGCGCGGCCACGGAGACTTTAATCAACGACTTCATCATTTTTTTCCTTATTACCCGTCAGGCCTGGTGGCCCGATGTACGGCTCATCATATGAAAAAATTATGCCAACTTTTCTCAAACGCCAAAATCAACAGATTGCCGGGGCAGGCTGACACGATTCTGCACGCGGGGAAAAGTTTGCACCAGAATGAATCACCAAAATGGTGCATTGTGCTGTGGTGGTGCAGGCACAGTGTGCATCAGAGTGATAATAAGGGAAAGAAAGGATTAAGGAATTGTTAACGGCGTCAAAAAAGCCGTGTGGATGACAGGCATAAAAAAGGCGGGATAACCCGCCTGATTGAGCATTACTCGATGTTGGATTCGATGAACCACAGGAACTTATCAAGGTCACGCGATGCGGCAGTAAAGATATCCGCCGTGTCTTCGTCTTTCACTTCGCTGATGGCTTTGCGCGTGTCGTTAGCGACGACGGCGTAACGATCGGCCAGCGCTTTCAGGTGATCCTGTACGCTGTGAATATTCAGCGGATAGCTTTTCAGCGGAGACTTGTCGTTAACCACCTGCGTGGTGCCCAGCGCAACGCCGCCCAGCTGTACCACACGTTCTGCAATGGTGTCCTGGTGATCGGTAATCGCGGTACGGAAGCCATCCAGCATTTCATGTACGCCAATGAAGTTCGCGCCACGCATGTTCCAGTGCGCCTGCTTGGTGATCAGCGACAGGTCAATAAATTCCACGACCAGACGGTTGAGCACCTCGATGGTAGCTTTCTTCTCGCTATCAGCCACGTCATTGCGGGTATAAATCAGATCGGAAGATTTTGTTTTAACCAGTTTTGCGGTACTCATCATTAATGTCCTCTTATTGATGGTTGTCCTAATCAAGCACGGGAATAAGTATAGCAGCAGTTTTTCACTCTGCAGGATTGATTAAATCAATGACAGGAATAGCTAAAGCTTAATGTTAAGCTGCGAAAATAGCGGTTTTATTAAAATTGATTAAAATCAGTTTGTTATGGTGAATGTTAATTATTCTTCTATCATGTTGCAAAATAATAACAGCTTACCGTGCGGCTATTTAAGAAATGATAATGAGAATGTGTCTATATACAGCCGGTTAAATAACCGGCTGACCTGTACGGCTTATTGCGGCGTGTTGATATCCACTTCATTTATATGTGCCGCTTTCTGTTTCATGGTGAGCGTCGAGCCAGCAGATGCGGCGATGATCGCCTGCAGCGCCAGCCATTGCTGCAGCGTCAGCTGCTCGCCGAGGAACAGCATGCCGGAGAGCGCCGCCATCGCCGGTTCCAGACTCATCAGCGTGCCGAAAATGCGCGCCGGCAGACGTGTCAGCGCCATCATTTCCAGCGAGTAAGGAATGGCGCTGGAGAGCAGGGCGATGAGCAACGCCAGCGGCAGAATTTCCCACTGCCAGATACCGGGCGCGGCAAAGGTCAGACCGAGCGGCACAAAAATCACTGAGGCGATCAGCGAGCCCATTGCCACCGTGGCCGGGCCGTGTTCGGCGCCTGCCCGCTGGCCCGCCAGAATATAGACCGCCCAGCAGGCGCCGGCACCCACGGCCAGCAGCGCGCCGGTGGGATCGATATGGTTCAGGCCATGACCAATCGGCAGCAGGAACCACAGGCCGGTGACCGCCAGCAGCACCCAGAGAAAATCCAGCGGACGGCGTGCGCCGGCCAGCGCCAGCGTCAGCGGGCCGAGAAACTCCAGCCCCACCGCTACGCCCAGCGGCACGGTGCGGATCGAGAGATAGAACAGGTAATTCATGCAGCCCAGCGCCAGTCCATACATCAGCAGCGGTTTGCGCTGCTTTGCACTGAAGCGCAGGCGCCAGGGTTTGAAAATCGCGCACAGGATGAGCGTGCCCAGTCCCAGACGCAGCGCGGTAATGCCAGGCGCACCGACGGTGGGAAATAGCGATTTCGCCAGCGATGCGCCGCCCTGCAGCGACAGCATGGCGATCAATAATACGGCAACCGGCAGCACTACCGGCGCCAGTTTGGGGTGGGAAAGAGGTGCAGACATCCTGTGATCAATTCCTGTGATGATGAATAACCAGGCAACGGGCAGCCAGTGTAAAGCAATCGGCGGGAAATAAGGAGGCGGCTGAGGCAATGATGCAGGGTTTCTGTCACCGCTTTATCATCGGGCGCGCTCGCCTCGCATTATCCTGGCGTCAGTGACGCCTCATTCAGACCGCTTTTCGGGCGAAATTTCCAGCGAACAAAGCGCGACGGCGGAAAAAATGCACCAGCGACTGGCTGAAAAAACGCCATTTTCAGGGCCATTTCCGTAAAGAAATGTCAGGTTAGTTTAGGAATTTACTTAAACCGATAATTTTCTGTGCGCAGGATTATTGCAGAAAGATGATGCTTTTTATAAGAAAAATGAATGACATAGGAAAGTTCATTAACTTTCTGTTACACCAAACAATCTGTTAGACAACAAAATGCGGGCAGAGTTTCTTGCTAAGTTTTGTTATATTTTTAGCGTTGTCAGGAGAGAAGTATATTCACATTTGAGGTGGTTATGAAAAAAATTGCATGTCTTTCAGCACTGGCTTGTGTACTGGCAGTTTCCGCTGGTTCCGCCATGGCACAGAGCACCGTTTCTGCCGGCTACGCGCAGAGCGACTATCAGGGCGTTGCTAACAAAGCTAACGGCTTCAACCTGAAATACCGCTACGAAGACGGTTCTAACCCACTGGGTTGGATCGGTTCTTTCACCTACACCGAAAAAGATCGCACTGAAGATGGCGTGTACAACAAAGGTCAGTATTACGGCATCACCGGTGGTCCGGCTTACCGTCTGAACGACTGGGCCAGCATCTACGGCGTAGTAGGTATCGGCTACGGCAAATACCAGCAGAACCAGACTGCCGGTCAGTCTAAAACCGACAGCAGCGACGTAGGCTTCTCTTACGGCGCAGGTATGCAGTTCAACCCAATCCAGAACGTTGCTCTGGACGTGGGCTACGAGCAGAGCCGCATCCGTAACGTCGACGTGGGCACCTGGATTGCTGGCGTAGGTTACAGCTTCTAAGTTTTTGCTTAGACCAGAGTTGCACAGAAACGGCCCTTTACGGGCCGTTTTTTTATGCCTGAAAACACTGCCGTGAAGGGCGTTTTTCGCAGGCAAAATAAAACCCGCTGCATGCAGCGGGTCAGACTGTGAAGCCCTGAGGAAACTCAGCCGCGCCAGATCAGATTCGGGCAGGGCTGCGCGGCGATTTTTTTGCCGGTCAGTTTCTCAAGCAGCATCAGGCGCAGGGCAAAAGGCGAGCGGCTAAACAGACACAACAGCGACTTCAGCTCAAAAGCCGGTTTGCTTTGTACGGTCTGGAAGCATTTGCCGCAGTCGAGGCAGCTTTTCATCGTGCTCATCTTTACCTCCTGGAAAACGGGTAACTCAACAGTAAGCACAGCCCTGCAATAAACAGCAGGAAAAGGAGCAGCAACAGCCAGGGTTCGTTCATCGTTGCCTCCTTTGTAGGCTATTCGCTTACAACATGTACAAAGATAGCACTGGCTATACTCTTTAGCCAACACTATTCAGGAAAAATTTGTGCTTATTTGTGCCTGGTTTACAATGAGCGCAGCCAGCCCGCACCGCAGGTAAAGTGCGGCAGATAATAAAGAGGAAGCTGAATGAGTCGTCGTGCGAAAAGCGCCACCCACATGCCCCAGGGGCCGCTGAAAGATATTGAGGAGCATGTCGAAGGATTTCGCCAGGTACGCGAAGCGCATCGCCGTGAGCTGATTGATGATTACGTTGAGTTAATCTCTGATTTAATTCGTGAATTTGGCGAGGCGCGCCAGGTTGACATGGCGGCACGCCTGGGCGTTTCGCAGCCGACCGTGGCCAAAATGCTGAAGCGTCTCAGTACCACCGGTCTGGTTGAGCAGGTGCCGTATCGCGGCGTATTCCTCACCCCGGAAGGCGAGAAGCTGGCTGAAGCCAGCCGCGTGCGCCATCACATCGTTGAAACCTTTCTGCTGGCGCTGGGCGTCAGCCCGGAAACCGCCCGCCGGGATTCCGAAGGGCTCGAGCATCACGTCAGTGATGAAACCCTCGCCGTGTTCCAGAAATTTTACGAGAATCGCTAACCTACAAGGCCTTCTGCCATCATGCCCATCGTGCTTCGTTCCTTAATGCGTGACCGCGTTTTGCATTTACTGTTGCTGTTGGGCGTGATTCTGTTGCCGCTGGCGGATTACCGCTGGCCGCAGCTGCCCGCCGCCGTTGACTGGCACACCATCATGACGCTCACCGGTTTGCTGATGCTGACAAAAGGGCTGGAAAACAGCGGCTATTTTGATGTGCTCGGTGCGCGGCTGGCGCAGGGCTTCCAGCACGAACGCACGCTGGCGCTGTTTATGGTGTGTGCGGCGGCGCTGCTCTCGACCTTCCTGACCAATGATGTGGCGCTGTTTATCCTGGTGCCGCTCACGCTGACGCTGCGCAAGTTCTCGCGCCTGCCTATCTCACGGCTGATCATCTTTGAAGCGCTGGCGGTCAACGCCGGCTCGTTGCTGACGCCGGTCGGCAACCCGCAAAATATCCTGCTTTGGAGCCACGGCACGCTCAGCGTGGCCGGTTTTATCGGTCAGATGGCGCCGCTGGCGGCGATGCTGATGCTGACACTGGTGGTGCTGACGTGGTTTAGCTTCCCGGCGCGCAGCATTGAGAAGCATGATGCACCGGGCAATCAGCAGTGGCAGAAACCGCTGTTTATCGTCAGCGTCCTGCTGTACGTGGTGTTTATCGTCGCGCTGGAGCTGAAACTCACCGGCTGGGCGCTGCTGCTGGTGGCGGGCTGTTTTCTGCTGATGGCGCGTCAGGTGCTGGCGACCATCGACTGGAGCCTGCTGCTGGTGTTCGTGGCGATGTTCATTGATGTCTTTTTACTGATGCACCTGCCGATTCTGCAGCCGCATTTTGCCGCCATCGGTCAGCTGGGCGAGGGGGGGATCTATCTGCTGGCGATTGGCCTGTCACAGGTGATCAGCAACGTGCCGGCCACCATTCTGCTGTTACAAAAAGTCCCGCCTTCCGAAGTGCTGGCCTGGGCGGTGAATATCGGCGGCTTTGGCCTGCTGCCGGGATCACTGGCCAACCTGATTGCGCTGCGCATGGCACAGGACGCCAAAGTGTGGTGGCGTTTCCATCTGTTTTCCCTGCCGATGCTTGCCTGGTCGATGCTGTGCGGCTGGCTGTTGTTACAGCTGCTGCGTTAACCCTGACCAACCTGTCCGCCTTTGCAAGACGCGCTGATTTATCAGCGCGTTAAGTGATGTGGCAGAAAATGCGTCGGATGTTAGCTTATGTAAAGTTACACTGGCATTTGTCAATTTCCCATCTAAGGTTAAGTTGACCGTTTCGCCCGGGGATCGGGATTACCAGCCAGTGATGACAAATTATGAGTGAAAACCACAATCCGCCATCCGCCGATGAGCAAAAAGACAACAACACGTCAGATTCCAGTCAGGATAACGAGCAATCACCCCGTAAACGCCCCGGCAAAAAGCCGCTGATCATTCTGGCGATTGTGGTGGTGATTATGCTGCTGGTGGGATTCTGGTTCTGGTTTAGCACGCGCAACATTGAAACCACCGACGATGCGTTCACCGAAGGCGATGCCGTGACCATCGCGCCCAAAGCGTCGGGCTACGTGGTGCAGCTGCTGGTAAAAGATAACCAGCGGGTGAAGAAGGGCGATCTGCTGGTGCTGATCGATCCGCGTGACAACGCCGCACAGCGCGATCAGGCCAAAGCACAGCTCGGTCTGGCGCAGGCGCAGCTGCATCAGGCGCAGGCGCAGCTGGCGCTGGCACGGGTGCAATATCCGGCGCAGCGCGATCAGGCGCTGGCCGACCAGGCGCGGGCGCAGGCCAATTTACTTAATGCGCAGGCGGATTATCGTCGTCAGCGCGGGGTTGACCCGCGCGCGACCTCGCAGCGCAATATTGATACCGCCGCCGCGCAGTTACGCTCGGCTGAAGCGCAGCTGCAAAGCGCTAAAGCGCAGGTCGAAGTGGCCTCGCAGGTGCAGTTGCAGATTCGCCAGCAGGAAACCAATGTTGAAGCGCGGCAGCAGCAGGTCGAGCAAGCCCGGGCTCAGCTCAACACTGCCGAGCTTAACCTCTCTTACACCGAAGTACGCGCGCCGTATGACGGTTTCGTCACCAAACGCAACGTGCAGCCCGGTACGCTGGTGCAGGCCGGCAGCGCGCTGTTTTCGCTGGTATCGCCGGATATCTGGATCACCGCCAACTTCAAAGAGTCGCAGCTGGCGCGCATGAATCCGGGCGATAAAGTGGAGATTGGCGTTGATGCCTGGCCGGACATGAAGCTGGAAGGGCACGTCGACAGCGTGCAGATGGGCTCCGGCTCGCGCTTCTCTACCTTCCCGGCCGAGAACGCCACCGGTAACTACGTGAAGATTGTGCAACGCGTGCCGGTGAAAATTGTGATTGATAAAGGACTCGACCCGAATCATCCGCTACCGCTTGGCCTGTCGGTTGAACCGAAGGTGACGGTGGAATGAGTGCGAGCGAAAGCTGGCGTCCGGCCAGCAATCCCTGGCTGGTTGCCATCACGGTAACGCTGGCGGTGTTCATGGAAATTCTGGACACCACCATCGTTAACGTTGCGCTGCCGCACATCGCCGGGTCGCTGTCATCCAGCTACGATGAATCCACCTGGGTACTGACCTCCTATCTGGTCGCCAACGGCATTGTGCTGCCGATCTCGGCCTTTTTCAGCCGCCTGTTTGGGCGCAAGCAGTTCTTCCTGATCTGCATCGTGATGTTTACTATCTGCTCCTTCCTGTGCGGCATTGCCACCGAGCTGTGGCAAATCATTCTTTTCCGCGTACTGCAGGGCTTCTTCGGCGGCGGGCTGCAACCGGTGCAGCAGTCGGTGCTGCTGGATTACTTCAAGCCGGAAGATCGCGGTAAGGCTTTTGGCCTGTCATCGATTGCCATTATCGTCGCGCCGGTCATTGGCCCGACGCTCGGTGGCTGGATCACCGACAACTACAGCTGGCGCTGGGTGTTCTTTATTAATATTCCGGTGGGGATCCTCACGGTGCTGGCGATCTATCAGCTGCTGGAAGATCCGCCGTGGGAGCGCAAGTGGGAGAAGGGCCGGCTGAAAATCGACTATATCGGCATCAGCCTGATTACCCTGGGTCTCGGCTGTTTGCAGGTGTTTCTCGATCGCGGTGAAGACGAAGACTGGTTCGCTTCACACTTCATTCGCCTGTTTGCCATGCTGGCGGCCGTCGGCATCGTCGGTGCGGTTTACTGGCTGCTGTATGCGCGCAAGCCAGTGGTAGATATCACGGTGATGAAGGACCGCAATTTCTGGGTGGCCGGTCTGCTGATGGCGGGCATGGCGATGATTCTTTATGGCAGCTCGGTGGTGTTACCGCAGCTGGCGCAGCAGGATCTCGGTTATACCGCCACCTGGTCCGGGCTGGTGCTGTCGCCCGGCGCGGTCCTGATCGTGCTCACCATCCCGCTGGTGCTGAAGCTGATGCCGATTGTGCAAACGCGCTACATCATCGCCTTTGGCTTTACCTGTCTGGCGCTGGCCTTCTTCTATTCCAGCACCCTGACGCCCAACGTGGATTTCACCACGCTGGTGCTGATGCGCAGCGCGCAGTCGATTGGCCTCGGCTTCCTGTTTGTGCCGCTCACCACCATTGCCTTTATCACCGTGCCGCAGCGCCTGAATGCGGATGCCTCCGCGCTGTTCACCATGTTCCGTAACGTGGCCGGTTCGATCGGCATCTCGCTGGCCACGGCCGGCATCACTGAACGTGAACAGGTGCGATCGGCCCACATGGTGCACAACATGTCGCCGCTCAATGAGCAGTTCAACCTCACGCTGCAGCACTGGGCGCAGGCGATTCGTGACTTTACCAGTGCGGTGGGCGATCCGCTGACGCTGGCCAGCGGTCAGCTCTATCAGGAGATGATTGCCCAGGCGCGTATTCTGGCTTACATCGACGTGTTCATGGGCCTGAGTATTGTCGCCGTGCTATTGATTCCTTTTTGTTGGTTGCTTTCGCCGATCAAGAGCGAAGGCAGTGCAGGAGCACATTAACATGATCACCTCTTCGCGCGTTACGCCGTCGCTGACGCTGCTGGCGCTGTCCATGCTGCTGGTGGGTTGTGCCGTCGGGCCCGATTATCAGCCGCCGCAGGCGCACACGCCCGGTAGCTACCGTGATTTGCCCTCTCAGGAAGCTTCAAAACCGCTGGCGTCCGCGACCAATCCTTCGTGGTGGAAAAGCTTTAACGACCCGCAGCTCGATAGCCTGATTGAGCGCGCCATCGCTGGCAACCTGACGCTGCAACAGTCGGTGCTGCGCATCGCCGGTGCGCGCGAACAGCTGGCGCAGGCACGTGGCGGGCTGTTCCCGTCGCTTAACGGCTCGGCCAAAGTGACGCGTCAGCAGCTCGGCCTGAAAGGCATGCTGAAATCCAACGGGGTGTACGATCAGGTGGATGATGACGTGGCGGATCAGCTCAACGGCCTGACCCATTCGGTCACGCTGTATCAGGGCAGCTTCGACGCCAGCTGGGAACTGGATTTATGGGGCAAAGTACGACGCCAGATGGAGATGGCGGACGCGCAGCAGCAGGCGGCGATTGAGCAGCGTAACGATGCGCTGGTGTCGCTGGAAGCCGAGGTCGCGCGCGCGTATCTGCAGCTGCGCGGCGCGCAGGCGGTGCTGGCAACGCTGCAACAGCAAATCAACGTGGCGCAGCAAACCTGGGAGCTGACGCAAAGCCAGCAGCGTAACGGTCTGGCGCCGCTCACCGACGTTGAGAATGCCCGTGCGCAGCTGGCCTCCCTTAACGCGCAGCTGCCACAGTATCAGGCCCAGGAACGTCAGGCGATGAACGGGCTGGCAGTGCTGCTGGGCAAAACGCCGGGCGCACTGGATAACGAACTGATGAGCAGCAAAGCGCTGCCGGCGTTGCCGAAGCTGGTGGCGGTGGGCATTCCCTCGACGCTGGCGCGTCGTCGTCCGGATATCCGCCAGGCCGAAGCGAATCTGCATGCGCAGACCGCCAATATCGGCGTATCGGTCGCGAACCTGTTCCCCAGCCTGTCGCTTACCGGGCAGCTGGGCGTGCGCAACACCGATGCCAGCTACCTTGACGACTGGAGCAGCCACTTCTTCAGCGTCGGCCCGGCGCTGTCGATCCCGATTTTTCAGGGCGGACGTCTGGTTTCCAGCGTGAAACTGGCGCGCGCGCAGCAGGCGAGCGCGGCGCTCGATTATCGCCAGACGGTACTGACGGCGCTGCAGGATGTGGAAAATGCGCTGGTCAGCTACCGCGCCGATCAGCAACAGGTTACCGCGCTGGATGAGACTACCGGCGCACTGCAGCGCGCCTTTGACCTCGCCAGTGACAGTTACAAACAGGGCATCTCCACCTTCCTTGAGGTGCTGGATGCCCAGCGCCAGCTGGCGCAGTCGCAGGCGCAATCCACCCAGGCGCGCATGCAAAGCGCGCTGGACCTGGTAGCGCTGTATAAAGCGCTGGGCGGCGGCTGGGAGCCGTATCAGCAGGTGACGCTGCCGGACTATGACGTCTTTGGTCCGGCCACCGCAGTCAATTAATCTGCCATCGCTGACCGCATTCACTGCGTGCGGTCAGCGCCTTCCTTGAAATAAATATTCTCCCTTTTGTTTGTTGTGCAAAATTTGCACTGCCTTCTCTGCGCCCTGAATCAGGTTGTGTGATCATTATCTCAATTAAAGGCAAAGGTAATGACCCGTGGCGCAAAATTTAAATTTCATATTTATTTATTGTGGTGGAAATAATCTATTTTAAGGCTTCTTATCTCAGGAAAGGAGTTGGTTATGTCCCGCGAAACCTGGATGACGCCCAATCCGGCATCAGGTCCAAACAGCAGCACGCGCACCGAGCCTTTTGTGAAAGTCATTGCGCTGATTGCCACCCTCGGTGGTTTGCTGTTTGGCTACGATACCGGCGTGATCTCCGGCGCACTGTTATTCATGGGCGACGATCTGCATCTCACCCCATTTACCACCGGGCTGGTGACCAGCAGTCTGCTGTTCGGCGCGGCGTTTGGCGCACTGGCTTCCGGTCACTTTGCCGCCGCGGTCGGGCGGAGAAAAATTATTCTGGTACTGGCGATTATTTTTGCGCTCGGCGCGCTGGGTACCGCACTGGCACCCGATGTCAGCTGGATGATTTTCTTCCGCCTGGTCCTTGGCGTGGCCGTGGGCGGTGCGTCCGCCACCGTACCGGTGTATATCGCCGAAATGGCACCGGCCAACAAACGGGGTCAGCTGGTGACCATGCAGGAGCTGATGATCGTTTCCGGCCAGATGCTGGCCTATATGTCGAACGCCGGCTTCAACGCGGCCTGGGGGGGCGACACGACCTGGCGCTGGATGCTGGCGGTCGCCACGCTGCCGGCGGTGCTGCTGTGGTTCGGGATGATGTTTATGCCGGACACGCCGCGCTGGTATGCCATGAAAGGCCGTCTCGCTGAGGCGCGCAAGGTTCTGGAACGCACCCGCGCGCGCGAAGACGTTGAGTGGGAGATGATGGAGATCGAAGAGACGCTGTCGGACGAGCAACAGCAGCGTCCGCGTCTGCGGGAACTGCGCCAGCCATGGCTGATCAAACTGTTCCTGATCGGTATCGGTATTGCCGCCATCCAGCAACTGACCGGCGTGAATACCATCATGTACTACGCGCCGACCATGCTGAAAGCGGTGGGGATGAGCAATGACGCTGCGCTGTTTGCCACCATTGCCAATGGCGCGGTATCGGTATTAATGACCTTTGTGGGGATCTGGCTGCTGGGGCGCATCGGTCGCCGCACCATGACGATGATAGGTCAGTTTGGTTGTACCGCCTGTCTGGTGTTTATTGGCACCGTCAGTTACCTGATGCCGGAAACAGTTAACGGTCAGCCGGATATCTTGCGCAGTTATATGGTGCTGCTGGGTATGCTGATGTTTCTGAGTTTCCAGCAGGGCGCGTTATCACCGGTCACCTGGCTGCTGCTGTCAGAAATTTTCCCCACACGGTTACGCGGTATTTTTATGGGCGGCGCGGTATTTGCGTTGTGGATCGCCAATTTTCTTATTTCTCTGCTGTTCCCGGTTCTGCTGGCGTCGGTTGGCTTATCCGGCGCGTTCTTTATTTTCGCGCTGATTGGCATAGGCGGCGCGATTTTTGTTATTCGCTGGGTACCGGAAACACGCCATCGTTCGCTGGAGCAGATTGAACATTATTTGCACGACCGGCTGTCTGATGCGTCGGTGCCCCAGGTATTGCGACCGGCAGTGAAGAAAAGCGGATAACCACAGACATACGATTTTTGCATGATGGCCGGTGAACAACCGGCCTTTTTTTATTTATTTAATGGCAAAATGAGATATTGCTCGCATCTGTGACGCTAATGCCATCCGCGTTAAAAACGGATTTTACTTACACTATTAATGTTTTTTTACCTTTATGCTGACTACTGCCTCAGCGCACAATAAGCGCTAAACGCTTGTTTCCTACGCGTGAATAAGCAATGAAATCGATTCCAGTTCCAGCCGGTGGTACTGAACCGCTGATGTTAATTCACCGTTAATTCACGCCGCACATTGGTTTAAACGCGCCTGCCAGGAATATGCTAATCCATTCGGATTAATCCGGTCTGCAAAATTAATTTATTTTTTTATTTGAATTGGGTAATCTTGCCACTACAGTTTATTTAACCCCCTTAAGCAAGGACATTGTGATGAGTGACGCATTTAAAGTTCTGAACAACATTCGCACATTACGTGCACAGGCTCGTGAACTGCCACTGAGCGATCTGGAAGAAATTCTGGAAAAATTAACCGTCGTGGTGACTGAGCGCCGCGACGAAGTTGAAGCGGAAGAAGCGCAGAACCGCGAAAAAGAAGAGAAGCTGTCTAAATACCGTGAAATGCTGCTGGCAGACGGTATCGACCCGAACGAATTACTGGGTGCACTGGAAACCGGTAAAAAACGCGCCAAGCGTGCGCCGCGTCCGGCGAAATATTCTTACACCGACGAAAACGGTGAAGAGAAATCATGGACCGGTCAGGGCCGTACCCCAGCTGCGATTAAAAAAGCGCTGGATGCAGGTAAAAGCCTCGACAGCTTCCTGATCAAATAATCTGCACAATCCTTGTAAGCGGGAGCCGGAGGCGTCAGCGTCTCCGGCTTTTTTATTGGCCTCGCTCCGGGTACGGGCGGCGGGTCATTTCCCGCGCCGTGGATAACCTGTCCGGCACGGTCGCAATTATTTTACCTCTGGCAACAAGGTGTTCTCCGCCTTGCCTCTGCGTATCCGGGTGCAGAGGTGGCTCATCCAGGCCGCTTCTGGCATAATGCCCGCTGTTTTTTCCTCCACTGCGTAACAAAGGTCAATGCCGTGTTAGTTTCCAGCAATATCACTATGCAGTTCGGCAGTAAGCCACTGTTTGAGAATATCTCCGTTAAATTTGGCGGCGGTAATCGTTACGGTTTAATCGGTGCGAACGGCAGCGGTAAATCGACCTTCATGAAAATACTGGGCGGCGACCTGGTTCCGACTAACGGAAATGTTTCCCTCGACCCCAATGAGCGCATCGGTAAGCTTCGCCAGGATCAGTTTGCTTTCGAGCAATATAGCGTGCTGGATACCGTGATTATGGGTCACCAGGAATTGTGGGCGGTGAAGCAGGAGCGCGATCGCATATATGCATTGCCGGAAATGAGCGAAGAGGAAGGCTATAAAGTCGCCGATCTTGAGGTCGCCTACGGTGAAATGGACGGTTACAGTGCCGAATCACGCGCCGGAGAATTATTACTCGGCGTGGGCATTCCGGTGGAGCAGCATTACGGTCCGATGAGTGAAATTGCCCCAGGCTGGAAATTGCGTGTGCTGCTGGCGCAGGCATTATTTGCTAACCCGGATATTTTGTTACTCGACGAACCGACCAACAACCTGGATATTGACACCATTCGCTGGCTGGAGCAGGTGCTTAACGAACGTGACAGTACCATGATCATCATTTCGCATGACCGTCACTTCCTGAATATGGTGTGTACGCACATGGCGGATCTGGATTACGGTGAGCTGCGTGTTTATCCCGGCAATTATGACGAATATATGACGGCGGCGACCCAGGCGCGCGAGCGTTTATTAGCGGATAACGCCAAGAAGAAAGCGCAAATTGCCGATCTGCAATCCTTCGTTAGCCGCTTTAGCGCCAACGCCTCAAAATCGCGTCAGGCCACTTCGCGCGCGAAGCAGATTGATAAAATCAAACTGGATGAGGTAAAAGCCTCCAGCCGTCAGAACCCGTATATTCGTTTCGAGCAGGATAAAAAGCTGTTCCGTAATGCGCTGGAAGTGGAAGCGCTGACCAAAGGATTTGATAACGGCCCGCTGTTTAAAAATCTTAACCTGCTGCTGGAAGTGGGTGAGAAACTGGCCATCCTCGGCGCCAACGGTATTGGTAAATCCACGCTGCTGAAAACGCTGGTCGGCGAACTGCAGCCGGATAGCGGCACGGTGAAATGGTCGGAGAATGCGCGCATTGGTTACTACGCGCAGGATCACGCCGAAGATTTTGCTGACGACCTGAGCGTGTTCGACTGGATGAGCCAGTGGAAGCAGGAAGGCGACGACGAGCAGGCGGTGCGCAGTATTCTTGGTCGTCTGCTGTTCAGCCACGACGACATCAAGAAGCCAGCAAAAGTGCTGTCCGGTGGTGAGAAGGGCCGCATGCTGTTTGGCAAGCTGATGATGCAGAAGCCAAACATCCTGGTGATGGACGAACCGACCAACCACCTGGATATGGAGTCGATCGAGTCACTGAACATGGCGCTGGAGATGTACGAAGGCACGCTGATTTTCGTCTCGCACGACCGTGAGTTCGTCAGCTCGCTGGCGACGCGCGTGATCGAGATGAAAGGCGATCGCATCGTTGACTTCACCGGCAACTACGAAGATTACCTGCGCAGCCAGGGCATCGTCTAACGGCGTAGCCGTTTAGCAGCCGCCCTCATCAGCGGCGCAACTTATCGCCTGATAAATTGCGCCGCTCAGCAATACCTGACGCTTATGTCACGCCCTGACGTTATTCCTCACGCTGGCCACACACTTCACATTGCGCATCCTGCGCCACTTTCAGGCTACGAAACTCGGCGCTCATCGCATCGTACATCAGCAGTCGCGTGCTGGCCGGCTGGCCAAAGGCGCTCAGCACCTTCAGCGTTTCCATCGCCTGCATCGCACCTACCACGCCGACCAGCGGAGCCATTACGCCGGCTTCGACACAGCTCAGCGTCTGCTCGCCGAACAGGCGGCTGATGCAGCGGTAGCAGGGCTCGCCGGGCTGCCAGGTAAACACGCTGAGCTGGCCTTCCATGCGGATGGCGGCGCCGGAGATCAGCGGCACCCGATGCTGAAAACATCCGCGGTTCACCTGTTCGCGCGTGGTGACATTGTCGCTGCAGTCCAGCACCGCATCGTGACGCGCGATCAGTTCGCCGAGCGCGGCTTCATCCAGCTGCGCATCGATCGGCTCCAGCGTGCAGTGCGGATTGAGTGCCGCCAGCTGCTGACGGGCCGAGGCGACTTTTGCCATGCCGATGCGCGCATCGTTGTGCAGAATCTGGCGTTGCAGATTACTCAGGCTGACGCGATCGAAATCCAGCAGCGTCAGATGGCCGACGCCGGCGGCGGCAAGATAGGGCGCGGCGGCACAGCCCAGTCCGCCCAGGCCAACGATAAGCACCCGTGAGGCTTTTAGCCGTTCCTGGCCGTCGAAATCGAAGCCGCGCAGCACAATCTGCCGGTTGTAGCGCAGCATCTCTTCATCGCTCAGCTCTGTGTGCATTAGCCCTCCAGCAGGCTGTTGAAGGCCTCGACATCAACCCATTCGCCCGGCTCAACGTCACCGCGATCGCGCTCCAGCACAATAAAGCAGTCGGCCAGCGCAAAGGAACTGAACACGTGCGAGCCCTGCGCACCGGTGCTGCGCACTTCCAGTACGCCATCATCGCCGCGACTGAGGATGCCGCGCTGAAAATCGAGCCGGCCCGGCGCTTTCTTCAGACGCTGCGTTGCGCGCGCGCGCTGGCGCAACGGCATGATGCGCGTGGTCTGGCCGGTCAGCGTGGCCAGCAGCGGCTGCACCAGCTGATAGAAGGTCACGGCTGCCGACACCGGATTGCCCGGCAACCCGCAGAACCAGCTGTTGGCCAGACGGCCAAAGGCAAACGGCTTACCGGGCTTGATCGCCAGCTTCCAGAAGGTAATCGCGCCCAGCTCTTCGAGCATCGCTTTGGTGAAATCCGCCTCGCCCACTGACACGCCGCCGGTGCTGATCACCACATCGGCCTGGCGGTCGGCTTCGCTGAAGGCCTGGCGCAGCTTCGCAGGATCGTCAGCGATCACGCCGAGGTCGATCACCTCGCAGCCAAGTTTGCGCAGCATCAGCGCCACGGTGAAGCGGTTGGTGTCATAAATCTGGCCTTCAGCCAGCGGCTGGCCCACCGCCTGCAGTTCGTCACCGGTGGAGAAAATGGCCACGCGCAGCTTACGCAGCACACTGACCTCCGCAATACCCAGCGACGCCAGCAGCGGCAGCTCTGCCGCACCGAGCCGCACGCCGGCATCCAGTACCTGCTTACCGGCCTGAATATCCTCCCCGATGCGGCGAATATTTTGCCCGGCACGCACTGGCGCGGTGATAACAATGCCGCCGTCACGCGGTTCGGTTTGCTCCTGCATCACCACGGCGTCGCAGCCGGCCGGGACGGGTGCGCCGGTCATGATGCGAATCACGCTGCCGGCTGGCCGCTCGCCATTAAACGGGGCGCCGGCAAACGCTTTGCCCGCTACCGGCAACACGCGGTCAGCGGACAGGTCGCTCAGGCGCAGCGCGTAGCCGTCCATCGCAGAGTTATCGAACGGCGGCACGTCCAGCGGCGAAATCACCGGCTTCGCGGTAATGCGCCCGGCGGCATCGGCCAGCGCGACGCTCAGGCAATCGCTAATCGGTTGCAGCTGCTGCAGCATTTTCTGCTGCGCGTCTTCAAGGGAAATCAGTCCGGCGGTAAAAGGTTCCATGTCCATCTCTGTCGGGTTAAAGGCGAATGCTGCCTATTATGGTGGCATTTGTCCGCTGAGTCACATGCGACAAAAAAGCATAATCCACATTAAAAGGTTATGACCGCTGATACACTTTCTGCTTTACAAGCAGGGAGGGGCTTTCTATAGTCGAAAATTGCCAAAAAAAGATGAAAACCATTCTAAATCAGTGTTTTTGGCTCTGATTCCTTGACAGGGTAACGGTTATGGCTAAAGCAGTTATCGCAATTCACGGCGGCGCCGGCGCGATTACGCGTGCGGCAATGAGCGCCGAAAAAGAGCAGCACTATCGTCAGCAACTGGCCGCGATTGTCAGCGCCGGCCAGCAGATTCTGGCCAGCGGCGGAAGCGCGCTGGATGCCGTGACCGAAGCGGTACGGCTGCTGGAAGAGTGCCCGCTGTTCAATGCCGGCAGAGGTGCCGTGTTCACCCATCAGGGCACCCATGAACTGGATGCCAGCCTGATGGATGGCCGTACGCTGGATATTGGCGCCGTCGCTGGCGTCAGCCGTATCCGCAATCCGATTCTTGCCGCGCGTAAAGTGCTGGAAGCCAGTCCGCACGTGCTCTTTATTGGCAGCGGGGCGGAAGCCTTTGCCGCGCAACAGGGGCTGACGCCGGTCGAGCCTGATTTCTTCTCGACGCCAGAACGCTGGGAGCAACTGCAGCGCGCGCTGGGCAGCGAACAAATGCTGCTGGATCATGATGGCGCGGCGCAGGGGAGCGATCCGCTGGACCCGGATCGCAAATTTGGCACCGTGGGCGCGGTGGCGCTCGATTTGCAGGGTAATCTGGCGGCCGCCACCTCCACCGGCGGCATGACCAACAAGCAGGCGGGCCGCGTCGGCGATTCACCGCTGGCGGGCGCCGGCTGCTATGCCAACAACGCCACCGTGGCGGTCTCCTGTACCGGTACCGGCGAAGTGTTTATTCGTACGCTGGCGGCTTACGATGTCTCAGCGCAGATGGAATATGGCGGTCGTTCGCTGCAACAGGCCACCGCCAGCGTGATTCATGACAAAGTGCAGGAGCTGGAGGGCAGCGGCGGGCTGATAGCCGTTGATGCCCACGGCAACGTGGCGCTGCCGTTTAACAGCGAAGGCATGTACCGCGGATTCGCTTATGTGGGCGGCGAGGTTGAGGTGGCGATTTACCGCGACAGCTAAGGAGCAGGCATGACGGATCTACAGCAGCAGTTTGCGCCGCAGCAGGTGCTGGCGGTACGCGACCTCTGCGTGCGCTTTGAGCATGAAGGGCGCGTGACGGAAGCGGTGCGCCAGCTTTCGCTCGATCTGCACCGCGGCGAGACGCTGGCGCTGGTGGGCGAATCGGGTTCAGGCAAATCGGTCACGTCGCTGGCGCTGATGCGTCTGATTGCACAGGCCGGCGGCGCGGTCAGCGGTGAAATCCTGCTGCGGCGGCGCAACGGCGAGGTGCTGGATGTGATGCGGGCGTCCGCCAGCCAGATGCGCCGGGTGCGCGGTGCGGACATGGCGATGATCTTTCAGGAGCCGATGACGTCGCTCAACCCGGTGTTCACCGTCGGTGAACAGATCGCCGAATCTATTCGTTTGCATCAGGGGAAAAGTCACCAGCAGGCGCAGGCCGAAGCGCGACGCATGCTGGATCTGGTGCGCATTCCGGAAGCGCACAATGTGCTGTCGCGCTATCCGCATCAGCTCTCTGGCGGTATGCGCCAGCGCGTGATGATCGCCATGGCGCTGTCGTGCAAGCCGGCGCTGCTGATTGCCGATGAGCCGACCACCGCGCTGGATGTCACCATCCAGGCGCAGATTCTGCAGCTGATTCGCGTGCTGCAAAAAGAGATGCAGATGGGCGTCATCTTTATTACCCATGATATGGGCGTGGTGGCGGAGATGGCCGATCGCGTGCAGGTGATGTATCGCGGCGATGTGGTTGAGCGCGCGCCGGTGCAGCAGTTGTTCGACGCGCCGCAGCAGCCGTATACCCGCGCGCTGCTGGCGGCCGTGCCAAAGCTCGGGGCGATGAGTGGCCAGCCGCTGCCGGCGAAGTTTCCGCTGCTGCATACCAACGGCCGCGAAGAAGCCAGCACGCCGCAGGATACCGTGCGTCACGATCGTCCGCCGATTTTACAGGTGCGCGATCTGGTTACGCGCTTTGATATTCGCGGCGGGCTGCTCAATCGGGTTAAGCGTCGCGTCCACGCGGTGGAAAAAGTCAGTTTCGATCTTTATGCAGGCGAAACCCTCGCGCTGGTGGGCGAGTCCGGCTGCGGCAAATCTACCACCGGACGCTCGCTGCTGCGGCTGGTCGCCAGCCAGGGCGGCAGCATCACCTTTGACGGCCAGCGCATTGATGCACTGCAGGGCAGGGCGCTGGCCACGCTGCGCCGCGATATTCAGTTTATCTTTCAGGATCCGTATGCGTCGCTCGATCCGCGCCTTACCGTCGGCTTTTCAATTATGGAGCCGCTGCTGGTGCATCGCAGCATGGGGCGCGCGCAGGCAGAGAAACGCGTCGCCTGGCTGCTGGAACGCGTCGGTCTGCTACCCGAACACGCGCAGCGCTACCCGCACGAGTTTTCTGGCGGTCAGCGCCAGCGTATCTGCATCGCACGCGCGCTGGCGCTCAATCCTAAAGTGGTGATCGCCGACGAGTCCGTCTCCGCGCTGGATGTGTCGATCCAGGCGCAGATCATCAATTTGATGCTGGATTTACAGCGTGAATTTGGCATCGCCTTCCTGTTTATTTCGCACGACATGGCGGTGGTGGAGCGCATCAGCCATCGCGTGGCGGTGATGTATCTCGGGCAGATTGTGGAGATGGGACCGCGTCAGGCGGTGTTCGAACAGCCGCGCCATCCTTATACCAAAAAACTGATGGCCGCGGTGCCGGTGGCCGATCCGGCGCATCGGCACCGCGAGCGGGCGCTGATGGTCGATGAGATCCCCAGCCCGATTCGCCCGCTGGGTGATGAGCCGGAAGTGGCACCGTTACTGGAAGTGGCGCCGGGCCATTTTGTCGCCCGCCATGCCATTAGCGGCGCCTGAGCAGCAACCAACCGCGCCCTCTGTGCAGGGCGCGCAAGACAGGGACTACAGGAGAACGATAACGATGCACCATATCATGCGAAAAGGGGTTATCACTGCCGGGTTGTTGAGTTCGGCGCTGGCGCTGCCCGCCTGGGCGGCCAAAGATGCGGTGATTGCCGTGGCGTCGACCTTCACCACGCTGGATCCGTACGACGCCAACGACACGCTGTCGCAGGCGGTGGCCAAGTCTTTCTATCAGGGCCTGTTCGGCTTCGATAAAGACATGAAGCTGGTCAACGTGCTGGCTGAAAGCTATCAGGCCAGCAGCGATGGGCTGACTTATACCATCAAACTGCGTCCGGGCGTGAAATTCCAGGATGGCACGGATTTCAATGCTGAAGCGGTGAAGGTCAACCTCGACCGCGCCAGCAATCCGGACAACCATCTCAAGCGCTATAACCTGTTTAAATATATCGCCACCACCGAAGTGGTCGATCCGTCCACGGTGAAAATTACCCTGAAGCAGCCGTTCTCAGCGTTTATCAACAATCTGGCACACCCGGCTGCGGTGATGATCTCGCCAACCGCGCTGAAAAAATATGGCAAGGACATCGGTTTCCATCCGGTAGGCACCGGACCTTATACCTTTGACACCTGGAACCAGACCGACTTTGTCAAAGTGAAAAAGTGGTCGGGCTACTGGAAACCGGGCTATCCAAAACTCGACAGCATTACCTGGCGCCCGGTGGTGGACAACAACACCCGCGCGGCGATGCTGCAAACCGGCGAGGCCAGCTTTGCCTTCCCGGTGCCGTTAGAGCAGGCCAAACTGTTGCAGGGCAATAGCAAGCTGGATGTGGTGACCACACCATCGATCATGCAGCGTTACATTAGCCTCAACGTGACACAAAAGCCGTTCGATAACCCGAAAGTGCGTGAAGCGCTGGAGTACGCCATCAATCGCCAGGCGCTGGCCAAAGTGGCCTTTGCCGGTTACGCCACGCCAGCTACCGGCATCGTGCCGCCGCGCATTGATTTTGCCCAGAGCTATCCGGCCATCAAATACGATCCGGCCAAAGCGCGCGAGTTGCTGAAGGAAGCGGGCTACCCGAACGGTTTCGAAACCACGCTGTGGTCATCGCATAACCACAGCACCGCGCAGAAAGTGCTGCAGTTCACCCAGCAGCAGCTGGCGCAGGTGGGTGTGAAGGTGAAAGTCACGGCGATGGATGCCGGCCAGCGCGCGGCGGAAGTGGAGAGTAAAGGGCAGAAAGAGAGCGGGGTGCGCATGTTCTACACCGGCTGGTCAGCCTCCACCGGCGAAGCCGACTGGGCGCTGACGCCGCTGTTCGCCACCAGCTCGTGGCCACCGGCGATCTTCAACACCGCGTTCTACAGCAACCCGCAGGTGGATAAAGATCTGGCGGATGCGCTGAAGACCACCGATCGCGACCAGAAAGCCAGACTGTATAAAGACGCGCAGGACCGCATCTGGAACGATCACCCGTGGATTCCGCTGGTGGTGGAGCAGCTGCTGTCTGCGAACAATAAAAACCTGACCGGTTTTTACGTCATGCCCGATACCTCATTCAATTTTGATGAGGCGGATCTGAAGTAACAGATGCGGCCAGCCTTACGGGGCTGGCCGATGCTGCGCGGGATTTCGCATGCTCAACTATTTTCTTAAACGCCTGCTCGGGCTGATTCCCACGCTGCTGATTGTCGCAGTGCTGGTGTTCCTGTTCGTGCATCTGCTGCCGGGCGACCCGGCGCGCCTGATTGCCGGACCGGAAGCGGATGCCTCAGTGGTGGCGCTGGTGCGTCAGGAACTGGGGCTCGATCAGCCGCTGATTCAGCAGTTCTGGCACTTTATCCTCAATGCTTTGCAGGGTGATTTTGGTCAGTCGATGGTGTCAAAGCGGCCGGTCTCTGCTGAAATTGCCGCGCGCTTTTTTCCTACTCTGTGGCTGACGCTGAGCAGCATGGTGTGGGCGGTACTGTTTGGCATGGCGATCGGCATCGTTTCGGCGGTATGGCGCAATCGCTGGCCGGACCGCATCGGCATGACGCTGGCGGTTTCCGGCATCTCCTTTCCGGCGTTTGCGCTGGGTATGCTGCTGATGCAGGTCTTTTCGGTCGAGCTCGGCTGGCTGCCAACGGTGGGCGCCGACAGCTGGCAGCACTACATTCTGCCGTCGATTACGCTCGGTGCCGCCGTGGCCGCGGTGATGGCGCGCTTTACCCGCGCTTCGTTCGTTGAGGTGATGCAGGAAGATTATATGCGCACCGCGCGGGCCAAAGGGGTGCGCGAATCGCTGGTGGTGGTCAAACATGGGCTGCGCAATGCCATGATTCCGGTGGTCACCATGATGGGGCTGCAGTTCGGCTTTCTGCTCGGCGGCTCGATTGTGGTGGAAGTGGTGTTTAACTGGCCCGGACTGGGCCGTCTGCTGGTGGATTCGGTGGAGATGCGCGATTACCCGGTGATTCAGGCCGAGGTGCTGCTGTTCTCGCTGGAGTTCATTCTGATTAACCTGATCGTCGATATGCTTTACGCGGCGATCAACCCGGCTATTCGCTACAGGTAAGGAGTCGCAATTGAAGAACTGGCGACGCGAGGCGGCACTGAAATCCCTGCCGCTGATGACGGAAAACCGGGTTCGCACGCCGTGGCGTGAATTCTGGCGGCGCTTTCGCCGTCAGCATGTGGCGCTGCTGGCGGGCGCGTTTGTGTTGCTGCTGATTGTGGTGGCGTTTATCGCCCCATGGATCGCCCCGTTTGATGCCGAAAACTATTTTGACTACGACCGGCTCAACGAAGGGCCGTCGTGGATGCATCTGTTTGGCGTCGATTCACTTGGACGCGATATCTTCAGCCGGGTGCTGGTCGGGACGCGCATTTCGCTGATCGCCGGCTTCTTCTCGGTGGCGATTGGCACGGTGATCGGCACCGTGCTGGGGCTGCTGGCGGGCTATTACGAAGGCTGGTGGGATCGCATCACCATGCGCATCTGCGATGTGTTGTTTGCGTTTCCCGGCATCCTGCTGGCGATCGCGGTGGTGGCGATCATGGGCAGCGGCATGAGCAACGTGATTGTGGCGGTGGCGATTTTTAGTATTCCGGCATTTGCCCGTCTGGTGCGTGGCAATACGCTGGTGCTGAAACATCAGACCTATATCGAGTCGGCGCGCAGTATTGGTGCTTCCGACTGGACCATTATCATGCGTCACATTTTGCCCGGTACGGTGTCGTCGATTGTGGTCTATTTCACCATGCGTATCGGTACTTCGATCATCACCGCTGCCAGCCTGTCCTTTCTCGGCCTGGGCGCGCAGCCACCGACGCCGGAGTGGGGCGCGATGCTCAACGAGGCGCGCGCCGATATGGTGATTGCACCGCACGTGGCGATCTTCCCCAGCCTGGCGATTTTTCTCACCGTGCTGGCGTTCAATTTGCTGGGCGACGGCCTGCGCGATGCGCTGGACCCGAAACTGAAGAGCTGATTTTCGAGCTGGCAGGCATGAACCGGAGCCACAGTGCCGCCATTCAGGGGAAATATTTGTCCGTGCAGTATTTGGGTCACCATGAATGGCGACCCTACAAGGTCATTGCGCAACATATTGTCGGCTGCACATTGAGATATGAGGGCATTGCGCGTTTTTTACCGCTCGCACATTAATGTCCAGCGGCATTGCTTGTTGTAGGGTGCGCATTCATGCGCACCGGTATCCTTTTACGCCTTAGCCCATCAAAACGTTTCCCAGTTGTCGTTACCGTGGCTCACCGCCGCGGGCAGGGCGCGGGTCGGGGCGGGCAGCACCGGTTTCACCACCCGCTCGGTTACTGCTGCGGGTGGGCGCGCGCCGGTGTTGAAACGTGCCACCGCTGATGACAACCGGCTGGCCTGCTGCTCCAGCGATGCCGAGGCGCTGGCCGATTCCTGCACCAGCGTGGCGTTCTGCTGCGTCACGCGATCCATCTCATTCACCGCCTGGCCAATCTGGTCGATACCGCGGCTCTGCTCATCAGAGGCAGAGGCAATCTCGCCCATGATATCGGTGACGCGCGTCACCGCGCTGACAATCTCCTGCATGGTATCGCCAGCGCTGCTGACCTGCTGCGAACCGAGATCCACGCGCTGCACGGAGTTTTCAATCAGCAGTTTGATCTCTTTCGCCGCCTGCGCGCTGCGCTGGGCCAGGTTGCGCACTTCGCCCGCCACCACCGCAAAACCGCGCCCCTGCTCACCGGCACGCGCCGCTTCTACCGCGGCGTTAAGCGCCAGAATGTTGGTCTGGAAAGCGATACCGTCGATGACGCTGGTAATGTCGGCGATTTTTTTCGAGCTGTCCGCAATGTCACGCATGGTTTTCACCACGCCTTCCACCACGCTACCGCCTTTATCGGCGGTGTCCGACGCGGTTTTCGCCAGCTGCGTGGCCTGACGCGCGTTGTCAGCATTCTGCTTCACGGTCGCGGTCAGCTGTTCCATGCTGGCGGCGGTCTCTTCCAGTGAGGCAGCCTGCTGTTCGGTGCGCGCCGAGAGATCGTTATTACCGTTGGCGATGGCACTGGCGCTGCCAAAAATGGCATCCGCGCTGTCGCGCACGTTATTAATGGTACCAAGCAGCGCCTGCTGCATATGATTCAGGCTGGCGGCAATGGCCGCCATTTCACTGCGGCCTGCCACCTGCAGGCTGGCTGACAAATCGCCTTCGGCAAAGCGCTCGATCTGCTGCTGCACCTGCTGCATCGGTGCCAGCAGCACGCGGCGTACCAGCGTCCATACCGCCGCCACCATCAGCACCACCACCAGCGCGATGACGGCAATCATGATCAGCACCTGCTGATAGTTGCTGTCATTTTGCAGGCTGCGCTGATTGATCAGCTGCATGTTTTCATCGCGCCACTGCTGATAAGCCTGTTCCAGTTCATCCTGCGCCTGCTGCGCATCGAGGTTGCCGTAGGCCGCGTAGTTATTGGCTTTCAGAAACACGGCGGACTGCTGCAGCAGCGCGGCAAACGCTTTGAATTTATTGTCGATCAGATCGGCGGTCGACGCACTCTGGCCGTCGATGCGCGGATAGCTTCTATACTGATTGAAGTGCTGCTGCGCCGCTTCCAGCGAGGCACCGGCTGCCAGCAGCAGCTTGTTGATCGCCGCCAGCGACTGCTCGTCAGTCTGATTTTTCAGAATACGGATCGCCACGCGGTTGATGGTGACGCGGGTTTTCACCAGCGTTTGCCAGCCGTCGCCCAGCTCGCGCTGCTGATGAGACAACTGATTGCTGGCGGTGAAATTATGTTGTCCCGCGCGCAGCGAGGAGAAAAAGAGCGAGCCGGATATGGCCTGCATGGCTGTGAATACCACCAGAATAACCACAATGGCGGTCACAATTTTCATCTTGTTGAACATGTGAGCATCTCTTAGCAAATGAGCCGGTAGTTATGTTATCGGTGGAAAAAAGCATCACTAAAGTGCGGCAGCGAAATAATTCACCGCAGTAATGGTTACGGACAGGAGGCCAGGGGATGAAGCCCTTCAATTACCAGCAGGATTTTAAACAGCTCGACTTTCGTCAGCATCCGGAGCTGTATCAGGTCGGGCGCGGCGAGCAGGGGGTGCTGATGGTGGAACCTTATAAGAGCGAAATTCTGCCGCACTGGCGCTTTCGCACCGTCGAGTTGGCGCAGCAGTCATCAGAAAAAATCATGCAGCTGTTCGAGGCGTATCGCGCGCAGGATGATTTTGTCGGTATGGATATGGCGCGCAAATTTATTCAGATGGGTTACACCCGCGCGCGCCGCTACAGCAATCATCAGGGCGGACGGAAATACGATGCCGACGGCAAAGAGCTGCCACGTACGGTAGAGAAAGAAAAGGCCGCTGCGGCGGCCGTGTTCAAAGCATGCTGGGACCGGCTGCGCGCCGATAACGATTATCTGGCGCGCAAAAAAGCGCACCAGCAAAAGTACGGTTAAACGCGCGAGCCCCACAGGTCGTATTCGTCGGCGTGTTCGACTTTGACCCGCACCACCTCGCCGACCTTCACCTGGCGATCGCCATTCAGGTACACCGCACCGTCGATTTCCGGGGCGTCGGCCATGCTGCGGCCGACCGCGCCTTCTTCATCCACTTCATCGATGATCACCAGAATCTCGCGACCGATTTTCTCCTGCAGACGCTCTGCGGAGATCTGCTGCTGCAGCTGCATGAAGCGGTCAAAACGCGCCTGCTTGACGTCGTCCGGGACCTGATCCGGCAGCTGGTTAGCCGTGGCGCCTTCAACCGGGCTGTACTGGAAGCAGCCAACGCGATCGAGGCGCGCTTCACGCAGGAAGTCGAGCAGCATCTGGAAATCTTCTTCGGTTTCGCCCGGGAAACCCACGATGAAGGTGGAACGCAGCGTCAGCTCCGGACAGATTTCACGCCAGCGTTTGATGCGCTCCAGCGTGCGCTCAACCGCGCCCGGACGCTTCATCAGCTTCAGGATGCGCGGGCTGGCGTGCTGCAGTGGAATATCGAGGTAAGGCAGGATTTTGCCTTCGGCCATCAGCGGGATCACGTCATCGACGTGCGGATACGGATAAACGTAGTGCAGACGCACCCAGACGCCGAGTTTCGCCAGCTGCTCACACAGGCTGACCATGCTGGTTTTCACCGGCGAACCGTTCCAGAAACCGGTGCGGTGTTTAACATCGACGCCATACGCGGAGGTGTCCTGCGAGATCACCAGTAGCTCTTTTACGCCGGCTTCCACCAGACGTTTAGCTTCATCAAGTACTGCGCCAATCGGACGGCTGTCCAGATCGCCACGCATTGACGGGATGATGCAGAAAGTGCAGCGATGGTTACAGCCTTCGGAAATTTTCAGGTAAGCGTAGTGGCGCGGCGTCAGTTTCACGCCCTGTTCCGGCACCAGGCTGAGGAACGGGTTGTGCTCGGGTTTTGGCACGTAAGTGTGCACGTGCGACAGCACCTGCTCGTAGCTGTGCGGGCCGGTGATCTCCAGCACTTTCGGATGCACTTCGCGAATCTGATCCACTTTGGCGCCGAGGCAGCCGGTGACGATCACTTTGCCGTTTTCGTTCAGCGCTTCACCAATCGCTTCCAGTGATTCCTGTACGGCACTGTCAATAAATCCACAGGTGTTAACGATGACGATCTCCGCATCATCGTAGCGTGGCACCACGTCGTAGCCTTCTGTCCGCAGTTCCGTCAGGATGCGTTCAGAGTCGACGAGGTTTTTTGGGCAGCCGAGAGAGACGAAGCCTACACGCGGCGGATTTTTGACATGGCTCATAAGGATAAAAATTCATCATAATTAAGGTGGACAGGAGCGCGATTGTACAGAGGTTGACGAGGAAAATGTATAGGGAAGCGCTGTCGAAATCAGAGAAAAAGGCCACGCAAACGGTGGCCGGGGGAATTACAGCAATAATTGTTCCGGACGGCAGCTGTAGAGTCGGGCTAAGCGCTCGCGCGTTTTTTTCTGTGGTTTACTCTCTTTGCGTTCCAGTTGGGAAATTGCACTTTGCGTGGTCCCTAATTGTTCAGCTACATACTGCTGCGAGAGGTTACGGTAAACACGCCAGGCCGCCTGCAGACTGATATCCTGGCTGAGCATAATGCCAACCACGTCATGCGGCACGGTTTCATCATCATGTTCATCCGCTTCAATTGCGAGGGTTGTCCAGTTGCTTTCCGCATCTGAAAGCAGCTTTTCGTACTCCGCGACAGGCAGAACCACGAATTGCGGTTCGCCTGCTTCATCATAAATATACTGTTTTGACATACGTTATCCGGGTAGCGTCAGGTCGCGGCCAATGTCATCAGGTGCATAGCTGCGGGGTTTCCCCCGCAGAGTATCAGTAAGTATGAGAGGTTCTGCGTGCAACTTCTACAATCTCAAGAACGACAGGCTCTCCCTCTATCAACGCAAAGATAACCCGATAATCGCCCACCCGCAGACGGTAACGATTATCACTCTGCTGCAGCTTCCTGATGTCCAGGGCGACGGCCGGAAAGGCGATCAGCTGGGATGTCTTTTCAAAGATGCTTTTTTGATAGCGTTTGTCGATCTTCATCAGGTGTTTCAGGGCACGTTTAGACCAGGATACTTCAACCACAATGCACCTCTTTTCACCTGCCATCCCTGCAAGGGATAATTAGAAAATAAAGAGTAAATCTAATATTGTCAATCTAATAATATTATATGTCAGGGCAGGGCGGTTACCTGGCGCAACATTTTGTTTGGTGTACGCTTAGTGAGCATGGCGGACATCCGGGTTGTGCAAGCGGGTCGATTTTGCTTAAATATCGGGTTGGTAATTGTAAGTTATTATCGACATTACAGAATTTTAAAGCGCGCCAGCGGTGAGTTTCTCTCTGCCGGGGCTGAAGTGGATAATGTGAGAGCAGACAAATGCAAGAGATCGTCAAAGGTTTTCTGAATTTTCAACAGAATGTGTTTCCTGAAAGGAAGGATCTTTTCAAGAGTCTGGCGTCCAACCAGAATCCTAAAGCTTTATTCATCTCCTGTTCGGATAGCCGTCTGGTGCCAGAGCTGGTGACTCAGTCGGAGCCGGGCCAGCTGTTTGTGATCCGTAACGCCGGTAATATCGTCCCGCCGTTTGGTCCGGAGCCGGGTGGCGTGTCGGCAACCATTGAGTATGCGGTGGTCGCGCTGGGCGTAACCGAGATTATTATTTGTGGTCACTCCAACTGTGGTGCGATGAACGCGATTGCGTCCAACGCCGATCTCGAGAGCATGCCGGCGGTTGATCACTGGCTGCACTACGCCAATGCGGCAAAAGCGGTGGTGGAAGAGCGCAACTACGAATCGGTTGAGAAACGCCTCAACGAAATGGTGAAAGAGAACGTGATTGCCCAGCTCAACAATATCAAAACGCATCCTTCCGTTTCGGTCGCGCTGCGTAAAGGCAAGCTGCGCCTGCACGGCTGGGTTTATGATATTGAAAGCGGCGGCATTATTGCCCTGACCAAAGGCGGTGAATCCTTCATTTCACTGTCGGAAAACCCGGAAACCTGCTTCGAATAATCCTGCCTGCTATCCGCCCGGCCACTGCGCCGGGCTTAATGTTTTGTAAATCCTGCACATCCTTTCTTACTGGCTGACTACCCTTAACGGCAGACTGTGAAAAGGAGAATCCCATGCGTTTATGGCGTGTTGCGCTGCTGGCTGGCGCGCTCAGCGGTTCCTTTACCGCGCTGGCGGCCGATGTCCAGGTGCAGGTGTTACAGGACAAGCTCGATCATCCGTGGTCGGTGGCGTTTCTGCCCGACCAGCAAACCCTGCTTATTACCGAACGTTCCGGACAGCTGCGCAGCTGGCAGCCGGGCCGGGGGCTATCGCAGCCGATTAGTGGCGTACCCGACGTGTGGGCCAACCGCCAGGGCGGTCTGCTGGATGTGGTGCTGGCGCCGGACTTCGCGCAAAGCCGTCGGGTGTGGCTTAGCTATACCACCGCCGATGACACCGGCCGCGCGGGCGGCGTGGTGGGTTACGGCACGCTCAGCGCAGATCTCCGTCATCTGCAGGATTTTAAGGTGGTGCTGGAGCAAACGCCGAAACTGTCCGGCGGTGCCAACATCGGCACGCGACTGGCGTTTGATCGCCAGGGCTATCTGTACATCGCGTTCGGCGATAACTTTGCCAGCCGCAGCGCGCAGCAGCTGGACAAACTGTCGGGCAAAATTGTTCGCCTGACGCAGGACGGCAAGGTGCCGGCGGATAATCCGTTTAACCATCGTCAGGGCGCACGCGCGGAGATCTGGTCTTACGGCGTGCGCAACCCGCAGGGGCTGGCGCTCAATCCATGGACGCAGCAGATGTGGGAGAGTGAACACGGCCCGCGCGGCGGCGATGAGGTGAATCTGGCGGCGAAGGGCAAAAATTATGGCTGGCCGCTGGCGACATACGGCATTGATTACAGCGGGCAGAAAGTGCCGGAAGCGCAGGGCAGCGCCGTTGCCGGCACTGAGCAACCGCTGTTTTACTGGCAGCAATCGCCGGCCATCAGCGGCATGGCGTTTTACAATAGCGCGCGCTTTCCCCAGTGGAAAAACTCGCTGTTTATCGGTGCGCTGAAAGATAAAAGTCTGATCCGTCTGCGCGTTAACGGCGAGAAGGTCGAAGAGGCGCAGCGGCTGCTGGGCGACCGTGGCGAACGCATCCGCGATGTTCGTCAGGGGCCGGATGGTTATCTGTATGTGCTGACTGATGAGGCCAATGGCAAGCTGCTGAAAGTCGGGCTGGCGGATGCCGCCAGCGCCGCGCGCGGTTAATCAGCGCACCCAGTTACACACCTGCCAGCCGCGCTGCTGCGCTTCCTGCTGCAGCAGCGCGTCCGGGTTAATCACCCATGCATGATCGGCATGCGACAACAGCGGCAGATCGTTCATCGAATCGCTATACGCCCAGGTGCGCTCAAAACGTTGATCCTGCTGCAGCGCTCGCCAGTCGCTGAGGCGTGAAACTTTGCCTTCACGGTAAGTGGCGGTGCCGTAAATCTCACCGCTGTAGCGTTCATCGACCACTTCCACGCCAATCGCCAGCGCGCCGTGTACGCCCAGCCGTTCCGCAATCGGCACGGCGAGGTGATCGCCGCTGGCGGTAATAATCATTACCGTGTCGCCACGCTGCTGATGCCACTGAATGCGTTCGCGCGCGGCGGGAAAGACGCGCGGCAGGATATCGCGATGAATAAAGCGCCGCACCCAGCCTGCGACGGTGAGGGTCGCCATACCGGTGAGCGGTGAGAGCGTGGTGCGCATGTACTCTTCAATCGACAGGCTGCCGGCGTGGTATTGCGCCATCAGCGCCTGCTCCTGACGAATGATCTCTTCCGGTGCAAACCCCTGCGAAACCAGCCAGCGCAGCCAGAGGCTGGTGCTGTCTTCACAAATCAGGGTTTCATCCAGATCGAAAACGGCTAAGTCCATCATGATTCTCCTCGGGCTGACTGGCATCAGGTTAGCGGAATTTTGTGACTGGCTTAACTGTTCTGCGAAAATTCGGAATTTCTCGCAATTTTTCCTCTGCCCTGACGCCCGCGCACTGGCAGCGCAGCGGCCTTAATGCCAGGGTTACTCTAACAAACTCTAAAAAACTTTACGGTTTGGCGGTTTTTTTCACCGGCGTGAACCGTTAGCGTTTGGTAAGACATGTCTTACCTGCACAAATCCGTGATTTTACAAGGACAATTGGGTCACGCTCATGAGAAAAACTTCCCTGACTTCGGTCTGGCGGCCAGTGGCGGCCACTTCATTATTATTGCTTTTCGTTCCCGTCACCACTCAGGCCGAGCAGGCACCTCCGCCACCGCAGATTGAGGCCAAAGCGTGGATTCTGATGGACTACAGCAGCGGCAAAGTGCTGGCGGAGTCCAATGCCGATCAGCGTCTCGATCCCGCCAGTCTGACTAAAATGATGACCAGCTATGTAGTGGGTCAGGCGCTGAAATCCGGCAAAATTACTAACAACGATATGGTCACTATCGGCCAGGACGCGTGGGCCACCGGCAATCCGAAACTGCGCGGATCGTCGCTGATGTTCCTCAAGCCGGGCGATCGCATCCCGGTCTCGGAACTGAATAAGGGCGTGGTGATTCAGTCAGGGAATGATGCCTGTATCGCGCTGGCGGATTATGTCGCCGGCAGTCAGGATGCCTTCATCGGCCTGATGAACAATTACGTTAAAGCCTTTGGCCTGCAAAACACCCACTTCATGACGGTGCACGGTCTGGACGCCGAAGGCCAGTACAGCACCGCACGCGACATGGCGATCATCGGCCAGCGCCTGATTGGTGATGTGCCGGAAGAGTATGCGCTGAACAGCGAAAAAGAATTTACCTTTAATAATATCAAACAGATGAACCGCAACCGCCTGCTGTGGAGTAGCAACCTTAAGGTTGACGGCATCAAAACCGGGCATACCTCAGGGGCGGGCAACAATCTGGTTGCTTCAGCGGTCGATGGCGATATGCGCCTGATTTCGGTGGTACTGGGCGCGCAGACCGATGCCATTCGCTTTCGCGAGAGTGAAAAGCTGCTGACGTGGGGCTTCCGTTTCTATGAAACCGTTACGCCGATTAAAGCGGATAAACCGTTTGCCCAGCAGCGCGTGTGGTTTGGCGAAAACAGCCAGGTCAACCTCGGCGTGGCGAAGGATGCGGCGATCACTATCCCGAAAGGGCAGATGAAAAATCTCAAGGCCAGCTTTACCCTCAACACACCGCAGCTGGAAGCGCCGCTGAAAAAGAATCAGGTAGTGGGCACTATCGATTTCCAGCTGGATGGCAAAACCATTGAGCAGCGTCCGCTGGTGGCGATGGAGGATGTACCAGAAGCCGGCTTTATTGGCCGCATCTGGGATTTCATTATGATGAAATTCAACGGCTGGTTTGGTAAGTGGTTCAGTTAATCTCAGGACGGCGGGTCAGCCCGTGGCTAACCCGCCTGCCGGCTGAGTTTATCCGCGCACCCAGCCTTTTTTAATCGGCATCGCGAACAGGGCGCGGTAGAGTTGATGCGTCAGCGCCAGCATGCGCTGACCGTACAGCTGCCACGCCAGATGCGAAGCCAGACAGCCAAGCAACCCCACCAGAAAACCGCCCAGCATATCCAGCGGCCAGTGCACGCCGAGATACACGCGTGACCAGGCAATAGCGCTGCCAATCGCCAGCAAAACCACCCCGGACCACAGACGGTGCCAGAAAATAAACGCCAGCGCGAAGGTAAAAATCGTGGTGCCGTGATCGCTGGGATAGGAGTCATCAGCAGCGTGTGACAGGAACTGGTGACCAAAGCCAATGGCGAACGGGCGCGGGTGTGGCAGCAGCTGGCCCACGCACCAGGAGATGCTCAGCGCATAAATCAGCGCCATGCCGGTTTTCAGCACCAGCGCGCGCTGCGACTGCAGCTGATCGCGCGGTCCCCATAGCCACAGGGCGACAATCAGCAACGGTACAATCGCAATCACATCTTTGGCGATAAAGGTCGCCAGGCTGAGCAGCCACGCGGGTGAATCCGGCGTGGCGTTAATCCATAAAAAGAGGGTGTGGTTAAGAGCTTCCATCACGTTTCCTCGTCCTCGTCTTGTTTACCCAAAAAGAAATTGCGGCAAAAATCAGCAGCTGGCTGAGCCACACCCACCAGCCCGCCCACAAATTGTGGGAGAAAAAGTGCGCACCACGCATCACCTGGCCATAGCCCATCAGCAGGCCACAGGCGATTCCCACTGCCAGCGCCAGCAGCGCGCGGCGTGGACGCTCCGGCCACCACAAAAAAAACAGCGCCATCAACGCAAAGCCGCTGGAAGCATGGCCGCCCGGAAAGCACTGGCCGGGGCCACTGTTGGCCGGCACCGCCGCCAGCAGCGGAAAGCTCGCGGCATTGCCGCCGAACAGCGCCAGATCCCACGGACAGGAGTGCGCGCTGTGCGCCTTCAGCATGCCCACCACCAGCGGCCCCATACCAAACAGCAGGACCACCAGCACACGCCGGGCGTCACGCTGTTGCAGGCCGCGCAGTAATAGCAGCACCGCGCCAGCGATAATCATATCCTTCATCAGCCGATGGTTGATCAGATCCAGCCAGCGGTTGTGCTGCCACGGAAAACGCCGGGTGAGCGGATCAAACCAGCGCTGGCTGATGGCGATGTCGAGGCTTTCGTTACGCGACCACCACAGAAACGCCAGCGCCAGAATTGCCAGCAAAATAAGGTTGATAGCGTAGAAGCGCGCGGACAGAGAATAAATAGCCGCGCTCCGAATCTCACTGCGGGTTGTTGGAGTGTTTAACTTTGATGAAAGTTGCATGAATATTTGCAAATAGCGAAACCAGAGTCACAGGGTGGCAAATCACGCTTAGGGAAACCTTAAGGGGGGCGCGTAGCAGGCATAAAAAAACCCGCTAGCAGAAGGCTAACGGGCTCCTCAATTTGGGGATTTCAAAGAAAAGCAGTGGCACTTATTCAGACTGCATCGCGTCCGATTAGTTCTGACGCGTGTAAAAATATTTTTAAACAGGCAAAAGCGGCCAGATGATGACGATCAGCGTCCCCGCCAGCGTCAGCAAGACGTTGGCAATGGCGTAGGTGCCGGCATAGCCGAGCGCCGGAATGCTGCTGCGCGCGGTATCGCTGATAATCTCCATGGCCGGTGCGCAGGTGCGCGCGCCCATGATGGCACCAAACAGCAGCGCGCGGTTCATGCGCAGCACATAAGCGCCGAACAGATAGCAAATCACCACCGGCATCAGACTCACCAGCAGGCCGCTCAGCAGCATCAGCGCGCCCGCACTGCCGAGACCGTGCTGCAGGCCGCTGCCGGCGCTCAGGCCAACCCCGGCCATAAACACCATCAGGCCAAACTCTTTCACCATGGTCAGTGCACCCTGCGGGATGTAGCCAAACGTCGGGTGGTTGGCGCGCAGGAAGCCGAGCATGATGCCGGCAAACAGCAGCCCGGCGGCGTTGCCCAGGCCAAAGCTGAAGTTACTGAACTGGAAAGTGATCATGCCGATCATCAGGCCGATGATAAAGAAGGCGCAGAACGCCAGCAGATCGGTCATCTGGCTGTGAATAGCAATGAAGCCGATGCGATCGGCCAGGCTTTTCACCCGGCGCGCTTCGCCGCTCACCTGCAGCACATCGCCTTTGTTGAGCATAATGCTGTCGTCGATCGGCATCTCAATCTGGCTGCGGATCACCCGGTTCAGGAAGCAGCCATGATCGGTCAGTTTTAAATGACTCAGGCGTTTATTCACCGCGTTGTGGTTTTTCACCACGATCTCTTCGGTGACGATGCGCATGTCGAGCAGATCGCGATCGAACACCTCTTTACCATTACGGAAACTGGCGTCGAGACGCGCATGGGCATCCGGATAGCCCACCAGAGAAATTTCGTCGCCGAGCTGCAAAACTGCATCACCGTCCGGGCTGGCGAGAATGCCGTTACGCCGCAGGCGCTCAATGTAGCAGCCGGTCTGACGGTGAATCCCCAGCTCACGCAGGTTTTTGCCGCCGCTCCACTCAACCAGCTCCGGACCAACGCGGTAGGCGCGAATTACCGGCAGGAACACTTTACGCTGGCTGTCCGCATCCAGACCGCGCTCGCGCGCGATTTGCTGGGCGCAGGTCGGCAAATCCTGATGCTGCAGGCGCGGCAGGTAGCGTGCGCCGAAAATCAGGCTGACCAGCCCAATCAGATAGGTGAGGGCGTAACCCAGGCTGAGATTATCCTGCATGCGCCCCAGCAGCTGCGTGTCGCTGATGCTTTGCCGCAGCGTATCGCCTGCGCCCACCAGCACCGGCGTTGAGGTCATCGAGCCGGCCAGCATGCCGGCGGTGAGGCCGATATCCCAGCCAAACAGTTTGCCGAGCGTCAGCGCAATCAGCAGGGCGCTGACCACCATGACGATCGCCAGAAAGAAATAGTTCTTACCGTCGCGGAAAAAGATGGAAAAAAAGTTGGGACCGGCTTCCACCCCGACACAAAAAATAAACAGCATAAAGCCCAGACTTAAGGCGTCAGTATTAATCGCGAAGTGTTGCTGACCCAGAATCAGCGAAACCACCAGCACACCAATAGAATTACCGAGTTGTACGGAGCCAAGGCGTAATTTACCCAGGCACAGGCCGAGGGCTAATACGACAAATAATAACAGAACGTCATTTCCGCTTAACAATTCTGCGACGTTAATGTTCACGGTTTAACTTCTTATTTACCTGTAACGGGTTGATGGGAGGGGATTTTTTCGCTATCTTGTGACGGCAGCGCACGGCCCGGTCACCGAATGTTCTTAATCTGTGACCCACATAAAGCGGCGCCATTCTAATCATAATTAACACCCTCAGCTATCAGCAGTTTTCATTCCTTCTGCCTTCAGCTGTTTCTTTTTATTTCCACGTAAGCGCATCAGGGCAGTTAAAAGTTTCAATATTGTTAACGTCAAAGTTGAGGAGAGGTATGTTGCAGCGCAATAATCGCTGGCCAGCATCGGTTCTGGGCGTGATGCTTTATACGCTGGTGTTTATTTTTGCACATCATTTTTGGTCCGCCGCCGCGACGCAGGCGGTGCGTGGACAGCCGGAACTGCTGCTGTTTCTGCTGCCGGGCATCGTGATGGCGCTGCTGCAGCCGGACAGTCCGCTGATCGGCACACTGTGGATCGCGCTGGGCGGGACGCTGCTGGGTATGATGTGGGTGTGGCTGGTGATGCCGATGACGCACAGCTTGCTGCTGGTGACGGCGTGGAGCCTGAGTGCACTATTCTGGGCGGGGTGCGGTGCGCTGCTGGTGCGCCTGCTGCGCATTATGCTGGCGATGCGCACCAGCTGAGTGAAGCGAAGGCGGGCCCGCAGGCCCGTCAGGTCAGGCTTCGATGCCGAGGTTTTCTTTGGTCCACGCCGCAAATTCGGTGTAACCACCGATGTGCTGGTCGTCGAGGAAGATCTGCGGCACGGTAGAAACCGGTTTGCCGGCACGCGCTTCCAGATCGGCTTTGGTGATGCCGGTCGCCTGGATATCGACGTACTGATAATTAAAATCGTCGCGCTCGCTGGTTAACTTCGTGGCTAACTCTTTTGCTCGTACGCAGTAAGGGCAGCTGGAACGGCCAAAAATCACTGCAATCATTGCTTCTCTCCTTCCGCTGCTGTTTTGTGACTTGTCTCACATCACAGCGTGAATAATGCGTCACATCATGCCCGCCCATCCTGCTTAAGAAAAGCAGAAATTGCCTGTTACTCTAATGCGCGCTGTCTATACCCGGTCACAATGCCGTACTACAGTAATCGGGTATCACCTGCAGCAGAAACAGATGAACACTGAGGAGCCCTGAACCATGCGTAATCTGGCGACGTTGCCCAAACCCGTGCTACTGCTGGAAGCGCTGGGCGTGCTGGCAGTGATTGGCGCGCTGCTGCTGGTCAACGACTGGCTGGCGGCACCGGCATTCATGGCGAAAAAACCGCTGGCAACGCTGCTGTTTTTCCTCGGCATTGCGCTGATGTTGCCGGCAGCGTGGCTGATGATGTGGCGCACCGCAAAGGCGATGGCACCGCAGTTGTTCAATCACAACCACAAAAAGAAGTAACCGGAGAGGATTATGACGCCGACTATTGATTTGCTTTGCAGCCACCGTTCCATTCGCGCCTTTACTGAGCAGGGGATTGATGACGCCCAGCGCAGCGCGATTATCGCTGCGGCGCAGGCGGCCTCGACCTCCAGTTTTTTACAGTGTTCCTCCATCGTGCGTATGACCGACCGTGCCCTGCGCGAGCAGCTGGTGCAGCTCACCGGCGGCCAGCCGTGGGTCAGCGCCGCAGCGGAGTTTTGGGTATTCTGCGCCGACTTCAACCGCCACCAGCAAATCTGCCCTGAGGCCCAGCTGGGCCGTGCCGAACAGCTGCTGCTGGGCTGTGTCGATACCGCGCTGATGGCGCAGAACGCCATGATCGCTGCGGAATCGCTCGGTTTAGGCGGCGTGTTTATTGGCGGCATTCGCAACAGCATCGCGCAGGTGACGGAGCTGCTGGGGCTGCCGAAGTTTGTGCTGCCGCTGTTTGGTTTCTGCATCGGCCATCCCGACGCGTCACCGGACGTCAAGCCGCGCATGCCGCAGGCGATGCTGGTGCATGAAAACCGCTACCAGCCGCTGGATAAAGCGGTGCTGGCGCAATATGACCAGCAAATCACCGCTTACTATCAGCAGCGCGACAGCAATCAGCGCTCGGAAACCTGGAGTGAACTGATTCAGCGTTTGATCATTAAAGAAACGCGACCGTTTATGCTGGACTACCTGCATCAGCAGGGCTGGGCAACGCGCTAAGTACAGGGACCGCTGCAATGAAGATGGCCATTCTCACCCGTGACGGCGCGCTCTACTCCTGTAAACGCCTGCGTGAAGCCGCGGAAGCGCGTGGCCATCAGGTGCAGATGATCGATCCGCTCTCCTGCTACATGAACATCAACTCCGACTCGCCGGCGGTGCACTATCGCGGTGAGGCGCTCGGCCATTTTGACGCGGTGATCCCGCGCATCGGCACCGCCACCACCTTTTACGGTACGGCGGTGCTGCGTCAGTTCGAGATGCTCGGCAGCTATCCGCTCAACGAGTCGGTGGCCATTACCCGTGCACGCGACAAGCTGCGCTCGCTGCAGCTGCTGGCGCGCGAGGGCATCGACATGCCGGTTACCGGCTTTGCCTCGTCGCCGGATGATACACAGGATGTTATCGCCATGGTCGGCGGCGCGCCGCTGGTGGTGAAACTGGTGGAGGGGACGCAGGGGATCGGCGTGGTGCTGGCGGAAACCCGCCAGGCGGCAGAGAGCGTGATCGATGCGTTTCGCGGTCTCAATGCGCATATTCTGGTGCAGGAGTTCATTAAAGAGGCGCGCGGGCGCGACATCCGCTGCCTGGTGATTGGCGACGAAGTGGTGGCGGCGATTGAGCGGGAAGCGAAAGAGGGCGATTTCCGCTCTAATCTGCACCGTGGCGGCAGCGCCCGCGCCGTCACCATTACCGATCAGGAGCGCGAGATCGCGGTCAAAGCGGCCACGACGCTGGGATTAGCCGTGGCGGGCGTGGATATTCTGCGCGCCAACCGGGGTCCGCTGGTGATGGAGGTCAATGCCTCACCGGGGCTGGAGGGCATCGAAGGCAGCACCGGTTTAGACATTGCCGCCATGATGATCCGCTGGATTGAGCAGCACGCCTGTCCCGGTTATCGTCCGAAAACCGGGGGCTGAACCGCGCTTTTGCGCGGTTTTCGTGGCATCTGCGACTGTTTTTCCGTAAGCTAAGGCGCTTATTTATTCACCCCACAGGATACAACGATGGATTCACTGGTCGTTCCTGACATCGACATGCTGCGTCGCTGGCTGGATCAACAAAATATCACCTGGTTCGAATGCGACGCCTGTCAGGCTTTGCATCTGCCGCATATGCAGAATTTTGACGGGGTGTTTGACGCGAAAATCGACCTGGTGGATAACGTTATCCTCTTCTCGGCGCTGGCAGAAGTAAAGCCCACCGCGCTGATCCCGCTGGTTGGTGAACTGTCGCAAATCAATGCCAGTTCGCTGACGGTGAAAGCCTTTATCGATATACAGGATGACAACCTGCCGAAGCTGATTGTCTGCCAGTCAATCAGCGTAAGCGCCGGCATCACCTTTGGTCAGTTCACCCACTTCATGAAGCAGAGCGAAGAGGGGATTTCGATGGTGATCATGGAAGCGTTCGCCAATCATCTGCTGATGATGGGCGAAGACGAGGAGCGTCCGCCGAGCGTCAGCAGCCACAGCATGCTGCACTGATTTTTCCCCTCCTGCTAACTGCCGCTTTTTGCGGCAGTTTTCATTTCAGGCCCACCACTTTTTATTCTGCATTTTGCCCTTTATTGCCAGATATTAGTCGTGCTTTATGCCGCTAGTGCCAGAGTGCATAGCAGAAACATGCATAACTTATCGCAAAAAGGCGTTTTTTAAGCTGAGATCTGGCACGCAGGAATCAGGGGGGCTATTCTTGCGGGGCTGTCTGATACGTGCAACTACGGCGCAGCTATAGGTTTTTGCTATTAAACTCCCGCTGAATATTGATTCATTGTGTGGCTGTAATTTTACAGACAACGCAACGACCGGATCGCGTGTATGCAGCGTTGTGATGACCCGCTCAGGAGGAAGAAAAACATGATCAACCAGTCAAAAAAATGGTTGCCAGGTGTGGTTGCAGGTGTGCTGATGGCTGCGGCCGTGGGCGCTCAGGCAGAGGATAAAACGCTGCACGTTTATAACTGGTCCGATTATATTTCGGCCGACACCGTGCCCAATTTTGAAAAGCAGACCGGCATCAAAGTGGTCTACGACGTGTTTGACTCCAATGAAGTGCTGGAAGGCAAACTGATGGCCGGCAGCACCGGTTATGACGTGGTGGTACCGTCGTCGAGCTTCCTCGCGCGTCAGCTGCAGTCTGGTGTGTTCCAGGAGCTGGATAAGAGCAAGCTGCCTAACTATAAAAATCTCGATCCCGATCTGATGGCGAAAGTGGCCCAGCACGATCCGGGTAACAAATACGCCATTCCTTACCTGTGGGGCACCACCGGTATTGGCTATAACATCGATAAAGTCAAAGCGGCACTGGGCGCCGATGCGCCGGTGAACAGCTGGGATCTGGTGCTGAAGCCGGAAAACCTGGAAAAACTGAAGAGCTGCGGCGTTTCGTTCCTCGATGCGCCAGAAGAGATTTTTGCCACCGTGCTGAACTACCTCGGCAAAGATCCGAACAGCTCTGACGCGAAAGATTACACCGGCGCGGCGACCGATCTGCTGCTGAAGCTGCGGCCGAATATCCGCTACTTCCACTCTTCGCAGTACATCAATGACCTCGCCAACGGCAACATCTGCGTCGCCATCGGCTGGTCTGGCGATATTCTGCAGGCGAAAGATCGCGCGGTGAAAGCCAACAACGGTGTCCATCTCGGTTACAGCGTACCGAAAGAGGGCGCGCTGGCGTTCTTCGACATGATGGCCATTCCAAAAGACGCGAAAAACCTGGATGCGGCTTATCAGTGGCTGAACTACATCATGGATCCGAAAGTGATTGCCGACGTCTCCAACAAGATGAACTACGCCAACGGCAACAAAGCGTCGCTGCCGCTGATCAATGCGGATGTGCGCAACAATCCGGGTATCTTCCCGACGCCGGAAGCGATGGCCAAACTGTTTGTGCTCAAGGTCCAGGATCCGAAACTGGATCGTGCGCGTACCCGTGCATGGACTAAAGTAAAAAGTGGTAAGTAATTCGTTCTGAACGGATTCCCTTATCGGTAAACGACAACAGAGGCGCGGTGCTGGCCTCTGTTGTGTCATTTAGCGGCTGGCTGTGCCGCGCTATCCCGCTTAGCGCCGGAGACATGTGAGTGAACGACGCGATTCCCCGCCCCCAAAATAAAACGGCTAAGGCGTTAACGCCGCTGCTGGAAATCCGCAACCTGACGAAATCGTTTGACGGCCAGCACGCCGTGGATGATGTCAGCCTGACCATTTACAAAGGCGAAATTTTCGCACTGCTGGGCGCTTCCGGCTGTGGCAAGTCCACGCTGCTGCGGATGCTGGCCGGCTTTGAAATTCCCAGCAGCGGCCAGATTGTGCTGGATGGTCAGGATCTGTCCCACGTGCCGCCGTATCAGCGGCCCATCAACATGATGTTCCAGTCGTACGCGCTGTTTCCGCACATGACGGTGGAACAGAACATCGCTTTTGGCCTGAAGCAGGACAAATTGCCGAAAGGCGAAATCAGCAGCCGCGTGGCAGAGATGCTGGCGCTGGTGCATATGGAAGAGTACGCCAAACGTAAGCCGCACCAGCTTTCTGGCGGCCAGCGTCAGCGCGTGGCGCTGGCGCGTAGCCTGGCGAAACGTCCCAAGCTTCTGCTGCTCGACGAACCGATGGGCGCGCTGGATAAAAAACTGCGTGACCGCATGCAGCACGAAGTGGTAGATATTCTGGAGCGCGTAGGCGCTACCTGCGTGATGGTGACCCACGACCAGGAAGAAGCCATGACCATGGCGGGCCGCATCGCCATCATGAACCGCGGTAAATTTGTGCAGATCGGCGAGCCGGAAGAGATTTACGAGCACCCGACCAGCCGCTACAGCGCCGAGTTTATCGGCTCGGTGAATGTGTTTGATGGCCTGCTGCGCGAACGCCGCGACGAAGGCGTGGTGATCGACAGTCCGGGGCTGATGCATCCGCTCAAGGTGCAGACCGATGTGTCGATTGTGGACAACGTGCCGGTGCACGTGGCGCTGCGGCCGGAAAAAGTCATGCTGTGCGACGAGGTGCCGGCCGACGGCTGCAACTTTGCCGTCGGCGAAGTGGTGCACATCGCCTATCTCGGCGATCTGTCGATTTACCACGTACGGCTGCGCAGCGGCCAGATGATCAGCGCCCAGCTGCAGAATGCGCATCGCTACCGGAAAGGCGCGCCCACCTGGGGCGATGAAGTGCGCCTGTGCTGGGATGCCGACAGCTGTGTGGTCCTGACGGTTTAAGGAGGCGCTATGAGCCAGATTTCTCAACGCAGCGAGCCGGAGGTAGCGGGCACACCGCTGCAGCGCTGGGGCACGCGCATGAAAATGCAGCACGGTCGCAAGCTGGTGATCGCGCTGCCTTATCTGTGGCTAATCCTGCTGTTTATGCTGCCGTTCCTCATCGTGCTGAAGATCAGTTTCGCCGATATTGCGCGCGCCATTCCGCCGTACACCGATTTGGTGACCTGGGCGGACGACCAGCTCAACCTGGTGCTCAATCTGGGCAACTACCTGACGCTGACCGACGATCCGCTGTACGCCGAAGCTTATCTCACCTCGCTGAAGGTGGCGGCGATCTCAACGGTGATCTGTCTGCTGATCGGTTATCCGCTGGCGTGGGCGGTGGCGCACAGCAAGCCCTCAATGCGCACCATCCTGCTGCTGCTGGTGATCCTGCCGTCGTGGACCTCGTTCCTGGTGCGCGTCTATGCGTGGATGGGACTGCTGAACAACAACGGGATCCTCAACCGCTTCCTGATGTGGCTTGGCGTGATCGATCATCCGCTGATCATCCTGTATACCAACACGGCGGTGTATATCGGTATCGTTTACTGCTACCTGCCATTTATGGTGCTGCCGATCTACACCGCGCTGACGCGTATTGATTATTCGCTGGTGGAAGCGTCGCTCGACCTCGGTGCGCGCCCGCTGAAAACCTTCTTCAGCGTCATCGTGCCGCTGACCAAAGGCGGCATTATTGCTGGCTCAATGCTGGTATTTATCCCGGCGGTGGGCGAGTACGTGATCCCGGAACTGCTCGGCGGACCGGACAGCATCATGATTGGGCGCATTTTGTGGCAGGAGTTCTTCAACAACCGCGACTGGCCGGTGGCCTCGGCGCTGGCGGTGATCATCCTGCTGATCCTGATTCTGCCTATCGTCTGGTTCCACAAACATCAAAACCGTGAAATGGGGGAGAAGGGATGAATCAGCTACCGGTAATCCGCTCTCCGTGGCGCACCGCGATTCTGGCGCTGTGCTTCCTGTTCCTGTATGCGCCAATGCTACTGCTGGTGGTTTACTCCTTCAACAGTTCGCAGCTGGTGACGGTATGGGAGAGCTTCTCGTTTCACTGGTATCGCGTGCTGTTCCAGGATGATGCGATGCTGGATGCGGTTGGCCTGAGCCTGACCATCGCGGCGCTGTCGGCCACCATGGCAGTGGTGCTCGGCACCATGGCGGCGGTGATTATCGTGCGCTTCGGGCGTTTTCGCGGCCACAGCGGCTTTGCTTTCATGCTCACCGCGCCGCTGGTAATGCCCGACGTGATCACCGGTCTGTCGCTGCTGCTGCTGTTCGTGGCGATGGGCAATACCTTTGGCTGGCCGGGCGATCGCGGCATGCTGACCATCTGGCTGGCGCACGTCACGTTCTGTACCGCCTACGTGGCGGTGGTGATCAACTCGCGGCTGCGCGAGCTGGATCGCTCAATTGAAGAAGCGGCGATGGACCTCGGCGCCACGCCGCTGAAGGTGTTCTTCGTGATTACCGTGCCGATGATTGCCCCGGCAATCATTACCGGCTGGCTGCTGGCGTTTACTCTGTCGCTGGACGACCTGGTGATCGCCAGCTTCGTCACCGGGCCGGGCGCTACTACGCTGCCGATGGCGATCTTTGCCACGGTGCGGCGCGGCGTCAATCCGGAGATCAACGCGCTGGCCTCGCTGATTCTGTTTGTGGTCGGGCTGGTCGGCTTTATCGCCTGGCGCTTTATGGCGCACGAAGAAAAACAGCGATTGCGCGATATTCAGAAAGCAAAACGTGGCTGAGTGACGCAACATTTGCCAATATAAGCAAGGCTGACTCTGTCAGCCTTTTCTTATGGAGCGCGCGCAATGTCGGAAACGTTGAAAAACCTGGTGTTAACCTCCACGCCCGTGCCGGTGACCATTGCCGGCAGCGCCATTATCGCCACGCGCTGTATCAGCGTGCTGATGCTGGCCAATGAGCTGGGCTATGACGAAATCGCCAATTTCGTGCACCGCAGCGCGCAGGCGTGGGACTCCACGCTAATCTTTATCGCCAGCCAGCTGATTTTCCTGTTTGAATTGCGCTGTGCCTTTACCCTGATGCGCGGCAGTAATGCCGGGCGCTGGGGCTATGTGGCCACGCAGATCATGGTGCTGCTGTACATGCTGATGGCGTCGGTGGGCTGGATCTATCCGGAGATTTTCAGCATTCCCGGCGAGAATAACGCGCAGATTATTCACCACACGCTGCTGCAGAAACTGCCGGATGTGCTGGTGCTGCTGCTGCTGTTTGTGCCGGCCAGCAGTCGCGCATTTTTCCGCAGCCGGTGATACAATCGGCCCCCGTTTTTGCTCCCGATTCTCAATACAGGCCTTTCCATGCATTGCGCGCTTTATCAGGCCGGTCGCTGTCGCTCATGTCAGTGGCTGGAAAAACCCTATCCGCAACAGCTCAGCGACAAGCAGACGCAGCTGACGCAGCTGCTGGACGGCATGCCGGTCGCCGACTGGCGGCCGCCGAACACCTCGGCGCAGCAGGGGTTTCGCAATAAAGCCAAGATGGTGGTGAGCGGCAGCGTGGAAAAACCGCTGTTCGGCATGGTGGCGCGTGACGGCGAGCCGGTGGATCTCTGCGCCTGTCCGCTCTATCCCGCCAGCTTCGCGGCGGTATTCGACGTGCTGAAACCCTTTATCGCCCGTGCCGGTCTGACGCCGTACAACGTGGCGCGCAAACGCGGCGAGCTGAAGTTTTTGCTGCTGACGGAGAGTACCCAGGGCGGCATGATGCTGCGTTTTGTCCTGCGCTCGCACAGCAAACTGGCGCAGCTGCGCGCCGCGCTGCCGTGGCTGCAACAGCAGCTGCCGCAGCTGCAGGTGATCTCCGCCAATATTCAGCCGGTGCACATGGCGATACTGGAGGGCGAGGAGGAGATTGCGCTGACGCCTGAGCAGGCGCTGCCGGAACGCTTTAACGACGTGCCGCTGTATATCCGCCCGCAAAGTTTCTTCCAGACTAACCCGCAGGTGGCGGCTGCGCTGTACGTAACGGCACGCGACTGGGTGGCAGAACTGCCGGTGCACAGCATGTGGGATCTGTTCTGTGGCGTTGGCGGCTTTGGCCTGCACTGCGCCACGCCGCAGATGCAGCTGACCGGCATTGAAATCAGTGCGGAAGCCATCGCCTGCGCGCAGCAGTCGGCGCAGCAGCTGGGGTTAGAGCAGGTGAGTTTTGCCGCGCTGGATTCCACGCAGTTTGCCACCGGGCATACGAGCGTGCCGCAGCTGGTGCTGGTCAATCCGCCACGTCGCGGTATTGGCGCAGAACTGTGCGCCTGGCTGAGCCGCATGGCGCCGGACTACATCCTGTATTCCAGCTGCAATCCCGCCAGCATGGCGCAGGACATTGCCCGCCTGGCCGACTATGACATCAGCCGCGTTCAGCTGTTCGATATGTTCCCGCACACCGCACATTTCGAGGTGCTGACATTACTACGTCGTAAGGGTGGAATCGCGTAGCGCCCGGCTGCGCTGAGGACGTGCAGAACCTGGCAGGCCCGGCGCCACGCAACTCCATAATGCTTATTCCGGGAACCACTTCTGATTGATCTGCTGCCAGCGACCGTTGGCTTTCAACGCCGCCAGCGCGCTATTCAGCTGTTGCAGCAGCGCGCTGTTGCCCTTGCGCACCGCAATGCCGAGCCCGGTGCCGAAGTAGTCGCTGTCGGTAATGTGCTCGCCGACCGCGCTCAAATCCGCATTGGCCTTCAGCCACTGATTGACGACTGCGCTGTCACCAAACACGCCGTTGAGCCGGCCATTTTTCAGGTCGAGGATCGCGTTCTGGTAGCTGTCGTAGGCCACCGCAATCACTTCCGGATGCTTTTCCAGCAGGTATTTCTGATGGGTGGTGCCGTTTTCCACGCCGATGCGTTTGCCTTTCAGTTGGCTAAAGTCGCTATATTCACCTTGGTGGGCGATGACAATCGCCGAATTGGCGTAGTAGGGCTGGGTGAAATCGACCTGCTTACTGCGCTCGGCGGTGATATCCATGCCGGAAATGACCGCGTCATAGCGACGGAATTTCAGCGAAGGAATCAGGCTATCAAAGGCATTGTTGGTGAAAGTGCACTCGGCCTGCATCTGCTGACACAGCGCTTTAGCGAGGTCGATATCAAAACCGACAATCTGGTTATTCTGATCGAGTGCTTCGAACGGGGGATAGGTGGCTGAGGCAGCAAAGCGAATTTTCTCTGCCGCATAAGCATTCATTGCCAGTGTTGCCATCACTGCCGCAACAATCCATTTTTTCATTATAAGGCTCCTGTAAACCATGCCAGAGGCGAAACGATTTACACGATGCCAGTTAATGCATTTGTATGCAATAAATATGATTAAAAATTTATTTCGCTATGATCAAATACAGTGAGGAAGGACGCGGCGCTTTCCTTCGCACCGCGTCAGACGATCAGTTGCGGCGCTCAAACGCCAGCGCGCGCTTCTCGACCAGGCGCATCAGCAGCGTCAGCAGGCCGTTAACCACCAGATAAATCAGACCGGCGGCAGCATATACGGTGACGTCGTAGGTGCGGCCATACAGCAGCTGGCCGTGGCCCATCACTTCCATCAGCGTAATGGTATAGGCCAGCGAAGTACTCTTGAACACCAGCACCACTTCGTTGGAGTAAGAGGAGAGGGCGCGCTTAAACGCGTACGGCAGCAGAATACGCAGCGTATCGCGGCGGCGCATGCCCAGCGCGGCGCAGGACTGCCACTGCCCGGCCGGAATGGCGCGCACCGCGCCGTAGAACAGCTGTGTGGTGTAGGCTGCGCTATTAAGCGACAGCGCCAGCATGGCACACAGCCACGGCTGCGACAGTAAATGCCAGAGCCACGGCACGTTCTGAATGCTGGGGAACTGGCCGGGACCGTAATAGATCAGGAAAATCTGCACCAGCAGCGGCGTGCCGGTAAACAGGGTGATATAGCCTTTGACCAGCCAGTTGAGCAGCGGCAGCTTCAGCGCCAGCACAATGGTGCACAGCAGCGCCAGCAGCAGCGCGGCGACCAGCGAGGCGGCCGTCAGCGTCAGGCTGGTATGCAGGCCTTTCAGTAGCTCAGGTAAATACGCCAGCATGCGTCAGGCCCCCCGCTCGAAGCGCGTGGTACGTGATTCAATACGGCGCAGCACCGCCTGACTGAATAGCGTAATCACTAAATAGATCGCGGCAGCCACCAGATACCAGGTAAACGGCTCCTGGGTGCGCGTCGCAATGCTTTTGGTCTGCAGCATGAGATCGTTGACGCTAATCAGCGACACCAGCGCCGTATCCTTGAGCAGCACCAGCCACTGATTGCCGAGTCCGGGCAGCGCATGGCGCCACATCTGCGGCATAATCAGGCGGAAGAAAATCGCTGACTTTTTCATGCCCAGCGCCTGGCCTGATTCCCACTGGCCGGACGGCACCGCTTTCAGCGCACCGCGCAGCGTTTGAGAGGCGTAAGCCGAATAGAGCATCGCCAGCGCAATCACGCCGCACAGGAACGGGCTGACATCAAAGTTCTCAATCTGCATCTGCACCGGCAAGGTGAACAGGCCCAGATTGAGCTGGAAGCCGTCCGACAGCGTCAGCAGCAGCTGCGAGGCACCGAAATAGATAAACAGCACCACCAGAATTTCCGGCAGGCCGCGAATCAGCGTCACCAGCCCGGTACCAATCCACGCCAGCGGTTTCCAGCGCAGCGATTCCCAGCCAGCAAAAATCATCGCCAGCGCGAGGCCGGCGATCAGGGCACAAACGGCAAGGCCGACGGTCATGCCGGCGGCGCTTGCGAGTGGAATCATTTCATTCATCAGAAATTACTGCTGAAACCATTTGTTGTAGATGGTTTTGTAGGTGCCGTCGGCTTTGATCTTATCCAGCGCGCCGTTGAACTTCTGCTGCAGTTCGCTGTTGCCCTGACGCACGGCGATGCCGAGGCCGGTGCCGAAGTAGGCTTTGTCGGTCACTTTCTCACCCAGCGCGGCGAGGTTGGCGTTCTGCTTCAGCCACTCGTTAACCACGGCGGTATCCCCGAACACCGCATCAATACGGCCATTTTTTAGGTCGAGCACCGCATTCTGGTAGCTGTCGTAAGGCACGATGGTGATGTCGCTGTGCTTGTCAGAGAGATATTTCTGGTGCGTGGTGCCGTTCTGCACGCCCACACGCTTGCCTTTCAGCGCCGCAACGTCCGCCAGCTTGCCTTTCTGCGCGATGAAGGTCGCAGAGTTGTCGTAATAAGGTTTGGTGAACAGCACCTGCTTTTCACGCTCTGGCGTGATATCCATGCCGGCCATCACCGCGTCAAAACGGCGGAATTTCAGGCTGGGGATCAGGCTGTCGAAGGCCTGGTTGGTAAAGGTGCAGGTCGCATCGATCTCTTTGCACAGCGCATTGGCCAGATCGACATCAAAGCCCTGGATTTTGTTGTCGGAGTCGACAAATTCAAACGGCGGATAAGACGCCTCGGTCGCGAAACGCAGGGTCTGCGCGGCAGAAGCGCTCAGGCTCAGGCTGGCAAGCAGTGCAGCAAGTACAACTTTTTTCATTAGAAGCATCCTGACTTAGTGCGAAAGATAATGAGCAAACGCGTCGGTTTGCGGCTGTGTAAAGTGGCTGGCATCGCCCTGTTCAATGATGCGACCGTTCTCCATGTACACCACCTGGCTGGCGGTTTTGCGCGCCACCTCGACTTCGTGGGTCACAATCACCTGGGTGATCTGCGTCTGCGCCAGCTCACGAATGATGCTGACGATCTGTGCGGTGATTTCCGGGTCGAGCGCCGCGGTCGGTTCATCAAACAGCAACACCTGCGGCTCCATCATCAGCGCGCGCGCAATTGCCACGCGCTGCTGCTGGCCACCGGAAAGGTGCAGGGGAAAACGATCGGCGTACGGCGTCAGGCGCAGGCGTTCCAGCAGTTTATCGGCGCGCGCGCGTGCCGCATCTTTGCTGAGTCCGAGCACACGACAGGGTGCTTCAATCAGGTTCTGCATCACGCTGAGGTGCGGCCACAGATTGTACTGCTGGAACACCATGCCGACATTCTGGCGCAGTTCGCGAATCGCGTTGTCGGACGGCGTCTGGCTGAAATCGAAGTGGTTGCCGGCAATCTGCAGGCTACCGGAACGCGGCAGCTCCAGCAGGTTGAGCACGCGCAGGAGTGAACTTTTACCCGCGCCACTCGGGCCGAGCAACACCAGCGTTTCGCCCTGCGGGCAGGCCAGGTTGATATCGAACAGCGCCTGATGGGCACCGTAAAAACAGTTGATGGCGTTTAGTTGAATACTCATGCGCAAAAAATGAATAGCAATTAGTGTCGCAAATCTTAACGTCACCAGAATAGTTATGCAATTGAGGTGGGTTAAAATTTATTAAAGAGCAATTAAACAGCAAAAGCGTAGCACAAAATCGGGCAGGGCAGCGGGGAAAGGGGCTGACGGGCAAGCGTCGGCTGTTGCGCGGAAGCTTAGCGGCGCCGCAATGGTGCGGCGCGCTAATGGTTGCGGCTGAGTGCGGAAAAAATGCGCGACTATTTTTTCTCTTCCAGCAGCTGGCTGAGCGAACCGCCACCGGCGTGTGCCCAGTCGCCGACGTAGCGCACATCATCCACCACCCAGCAGGTGCCTTCGTGGATCATCAGCACCTCATCGCGCCAGCTTTTATCGCCGCGGCTCAGCGTCACGCGCAGCGGAATGTTACGCGCGTCGCGGTTAGGAATGCTGGAGGCGCTGGCCACGTCAGCGGCAGTGGGCCCCTGTGCCAGGCTGGAGAACAGATCGCCCTGGCGCCACGCTGCCGGTGGGTTGCTCTGGCTGCTGGCATGCAGCAGTTTCTGATACAGGTTGTCGCTCAGGTACGGGCGATATTTTGCCAGCGTGGTGCTGTCCGGCAATCCCTGGGTTGGCTGGCTGACACGTAAATCGTAGAACTGCTGCGCCACGCTGTCCGGACCGCCGTCAACGCAGGGTGCGGTACGCGGCCCGTTGTCCTTGATCACCGGCTCAACGGTGGTACAGGCACTCAGCAGCAATGCAGCGGGAACAAGCAGCGCAAAGGCTTTGTTTCTCATCTCGATTTCCTTATTGTTCACTGGCAAAGCGCCATTTTTAGCATAGAGTATAGCCGTGCTTTTACGCCGTACGAGCTATCGCCTCATGAATCACCACAGGAGAGAACGATGAAATTTTCGACTACGCCAACCCTGGAAGGGCACAGCATCACTGAATATTGCGGCGTTGTGACCGGCGAAGCGATTCTCGGTGCCAACATTTTCCGCGACTTCTTTGCCGGCATCCGCGATATCGTCGGCGGCCGCTCCGGTGCCTATGAGAAAGAGCTGCGCAAAGCGCGGCAGATCGCCTTCGAAGAGCTGGAAGAACAGGCGAAAGCGCTGGGCGCCAATGCGGTGGTTGGCATTGATATTGACTACGAAACCGTGGGCAAAGACAGCAGCATGCTGATGGTGAGCGTTACCGGTACTGCGGTGATCGTGCGCTAATGCGCGCGGTGTTACTGCTGGCGATGGCGCTGCTGCTCAGCGCCTGCCAGTCGACGCTGGAAGCGCGCAACGGCTATTGGGTCGATAGCGCGCATCCGGCGCAGGGGGCCAGACCACGCATCAAAGTGGTGGTAATCCACTACACGGCGGAGGACTTTCCCTCGTCGCTGGCGACCCTGACGGACCGCAACGTCAGCGCGCACTATCTGATTCCGCAGCAGCCGCCGCAGAAAAACGGCGCCGGGGTGATCTGGCAGCTGGTGCCTGAAAACCAGCTGGCGTGGCATGCCGGACCGAGCTACTGGCGCGGCGCAACGCGCATTAATGACACCTCAATTGGCATCGAAATCGTCAATGACGGCTATCGCCGCACGCTGACCGGCCGGCAGTGGCAGCCGTTCACCGCCGCGCAAATCACTGCCCTGACCGCGCTGGTGCGCGATATCAGCCAGCGTTACGGCATCAGTCCGGAAAATATTGTCGGGCACAGTGATATTGCGCCGCAGCGCAAGCAGGATCCCGGTCCGCTGTTTCCGTGGCAACAGCTGGCCCGGCAGGGGCTGGGAGCGTGGCCGGATGCCGCCACGGTACAGCGCTATCTGGCTAACCAGCCGCCGGATGCGCCGGTGGAGTGCGCAGCGCTGCTGACTGCGCTGCAGCGCTATGGTTATGACGTTGCCGCTGCGCCAACGCCGCAGATGCAGCGCAAACTGATTGCGGCGTTTCAGATGCATTTCCGCCCGCGTGATTACCGTGGCGAAGCCGATGCCGAAACGCTGGCCATTGCCCGTGCGCTGCTGGCGAAATACGGCGCGGCACCGTAGCCGCGCGTAGCGGCGTTACGGCTGCAGAAAGGCCTGCCAGCGCGCCACCAGCTGCTGTAATTGCTGGCGGCTGACATCCAGATGGGTAACGATGCGGGTCTGCGGACCTACGCTGAGCAGCACGTCGCCCGCCTGCATCCAGCGCTGTAGTGGTGCGACCTGCTCCGCCGGCACTTTCACGAACAGCATGTTAGTGTGCTGGCTCACCACTTCCACACCAATAGCGCTGAGCTGTGCGCCGAGCCACGCGGCGTTGTCATGATCCTCCTGCAGACGCGCCACGTTATGCTGCAGCGCGTAGAGACCGGCAGCCGCCAGAATGCCGGCCTGGCGCATGCCGCCGCCGGTCATTTTGCGCCAGCGCCGCGCCTGCTCGATATAAGCTTCATCACCACACAGCAGGGAGCCAACCGGCGTGCCCAGTCCTTTCGACAGGCAGATGGTCAGGCTATCGCAGTAGCGGGCGATATCGATCAGCTGCACACCCTGCGCCACCACGGCATTAAAGATGCGCGCGCCGTCAATGTGCAGCGCCAGCTGGCGCTCGCGGGTAAATTGCCACGCCTGTTCAAGGTAGCTCAGCGGCAGCACTTTGCCGTGATGGGTATTTTCCAGGCTTAGCAGGCGGGTGCGGGCAAAATGCATGTCGTCCGGCTTGATGGCGGCCGCCACGTCGTGCAGCGGCAGCGTGCCGTCGGCAGCCGCGAGGATCGGCTGCGGCTGGATACTGCCGAGCACCGCGGCACCGCCAGCCTCATATTTGTAGTTGTGCGCCTGCTGGCCGACGATGTACTCATCGCCGCGCTGGCAGTGGCACAGCAGCGCCACCAGGTTGGCCTGGGTGCCGGTAGGGAAGAACAGCGCAGCCGCTTTACCGCTCAGGCGCGCCGCTTCAGCCTCCAGCGCATTGACGGTGGGATCATCGCGATAGACATCATCGCCGGTTTCGGCCGCCATCATCGCATCCAGCATCGCGGCACTCGGGCGGGTCACGGTATCACTGCGTAAATCGATCACGTTGTTCTCCTGACATAAAAAAGCGGGCTAAACGCCCGCATGATGATTAATCCGGCAAGTCTCTTCGTTTTACCGCAGCCAGTTAGTTTTCGCCAGCTCGACGATTTCATCACCGCGGCCATTCAGGATCGCGCGCAGCATATACAGGCTGAAACCTTTAGCCTGCTCGGCTTTGATTTGCGGTGGCATCGACAGTTCTTCCTTGGCGGTGATCACGTCCACCAGCACCGGACCGTCATGGGCGAACGCCTGTTGCAGCGCGCCATCCAGCTCCGAGGCTTTTTCCACGCGGATCCCTTTGATGCCGCAGGCGGTGGCGATGGCGGCGAAGTCCGGGTTCTCCAGATCGGTGCCGTCGGTGAGATAGCCACCGGCTTTCATCTCCATCGCCACAAAGCCCAGCACGCTGTTATTGAAGATCACCAGCTTCACCGGCAGCTTAAGCTGCGCCAGCGAGATGAAATCGCCCATCAGCATGCTGAAGCCGCCATCGCCGCACAGCGCGACCACCTGACGCTGTTTATCGATGGCCTGTGCGCCCAGCGCCTGCGGCATAGCGTTGGCCATCGAACCGTGGTTAAACGAGCCGAGCAGACGGCGCTTGCCGTTCATTTTCAGATAGCGCGCCGCCCACACCGTTGGCGTGCCGACATCACAGGTAAAGATGGCGTCATCAGCCGCGTAGTGGCTGATCTGCTGGGCCAGATACTGCGGGTGAATCGCCTGCTTATCGTTGGCGGTCGCCAGATCGTCCAGCCCTTTGCGCGCATCCGCGTAGTGCTCCAGTGCGCGATCGAGGTGATGACGGTCGCTGTGGCTGGTGAGCTGCGGCTGTAGCGCCTGTAGCGTGGCTTTGATGTCGCCCACCAGCGCCATGTCAACGTGACTGTGCGCGCCGAGGCTGGCCGGATTGATATCAATCTGAATAATGCGCGCGTCCGCCGGGTAGAACGGGCGATAAGGGAACTGGGTGCCGAGCAGCACCAGCGTGTCGGCGTTCATCATGGCGTGATAGCCGGATGAGAAGCCGATCAGCCCGGTCATGCCGACGTCGTACGGGTTATCGTACTCGAGGTGCTCTTTGCCGCGCATGGCGTGCACCACCGGTGCTTTCAGCGTTTCGGCCAGCTTTACCACTTCCGCATGGGCACCGGCGCAGCCGCTGCCGCACATCAGGGTGATATTTTTCGCTTCATTGAGCGTCTCTGCGAGGCGCGTCAGTTCACTGACCGACGGCACCACCTGCGGCAGCTGCGGCGGATACCATTCGCTGCGCGCATTCTCCGGCGCCGCCTGCAGCGCCACGTCACCCGGCAGCACAATCACCGACACGCCGCGATTGAGGATGGCTTTACGCATCGCAATGCCGAGCACCTGCGGCAGCTGTTCCGGATTGGAGACCAGCTCGCAGTAATGGCTGCACTCGCGGAATAACTCCTGCGGATGGGTTTCCTGAAAATAGCCGCTGCCGATTTCGCTGGAAGGAATGTGCGCGGCAATCGCCAGCACCGGAACATGGTTGCGATGGCAGTCAAACAGGCCGTTGATCAGATGCAGGTTGCCAGGGCCGCAGGAGCCGGCGCACACCGCCAGCTCACCGCTGATTTGTGCTTCCGCCCCGGCGGCAAAAGCGGCCACTTCTTCATGGCGCGTTGGCATCCATTCAATGGTGCCCATGCGGTTGAGGCTGTCGTTCAGTCCGTTGAGGGAGTCACCGGTTACGCCCCAGATGCGTTTTACGCCGGCGCTCTCCAGCGTTTTGGCCAGCAGGGCCGCCACAGTTTGCTTCATCGTTCGCTCCTTTCTGGTGTTGGCCATCCAGGCGGATGGCAAAAAACATGTCAGAGAGAAAGCGTAGACGAAGCCGCAGCGCAGCGGGCGTGAAAAAATGCGCTGCGCGTCAGGCGGAAAACAGGGCGATGAGGATCGGCGCCAGCAGGTTCATGATAAAACCGTGCACGATGGCCGCAGGCACAATCTCCATTCCGCCGGCACGCTGCAGAATCGGCAGGGTGAAATCCATCGACGTGGCACCGCTCAGCCCGAGTGCCATACTGCGGTAGCGGTTGACCAGCACCGGAATCAGCAGCACCGCAGCCAGCTCGCGCAGCAGATCGTTAAAGAAGGCGGCGCTGCCCATCACCGGGCCGTACGCTTCGGTCATCAGAATGCCGGACAGCGAATACCAGCCGAAGCCGCTGGCCAGCGCCAGTCCGGTTGACAGCGAAACGCCGAGCAGCCACGCCGCCAGCACGCCGCCGCCCAGCGAGCCGCACAGGGATACCAGCGCTACCGTCATGCCGCGCCGGTTCAGGGTGATCTGGCGCAGCGTCATGCCGCTGCCGCGCAGCTGCACGCCAACCATGAACAGCAGCACCACCAGCGCAATTTCGCTCAGGGTGGAGGCATGGCGCAGCGGCGCCCATTGGGTTAATCCCAGCAGGAAACCGGCCAGCACCGCCACACACAGCTTGAGTGACTCCAGCACCATGTGCCAGCGCGACGGCAGATTCTGCTGGCGATGCTGCTGCCGCCACGGCCAGCGGCGATCCAGCAGCCACAGCGCCAGCAGCGAGCAGCTCAGAATGGCACCCGCGGCAATCAGCGCGGTTTTAAACACGATCAGCAAATTGGTGCCGAGATTGTCGAGAAAGGCGAGGCTGGTACCCATAAAAAACAGAATGGCGTAAATCAGCAAACTCAGCAGGCGGTTAACGCGCTGCAACAGCGCAGGCTGATGCCACGGCAGCAAATAGCCCACCATCAGCGGCACCAGAATGATAAGCAGTCCGGTATACATGAAAAATGACGTCCTTTTTTGCGAGACGCCACGCTAATGGAAAATGCCTGAAGTGTAAACCTTTTCTCCCGCTGCCGACTTGACCAACGCAGCGCGGCGGACCATGCTCTGGCAAAGCACGGAGGGACTGCGCGATGATTCTGGAACATATCGATATACACGGCTTTCGCGGCATTAACCGGTTGTCGCTGCCGCTGACCGACACCAACCTGCTGATTGGGGAAAACGCGTGGGGTAAATCCAGTTTGCTGGATGCGCTAACGCTGCTGCTGGCACCGGCCGCTGAGCCCTATATGTTCACCGAACAGGACTTCCATTTTCCGCCCGGTGAGGTGGAAGCCCGGCGGCATAAGTTGCAGCTGGTGTTTCGCTTTCGCGCGCAGGGCGATGAGCATGAAGCGCTGTTTGCGCGGTTCTGGCAGCAGGATGACGCGGGGCGCTATCTGCACTTCAGTACGCTGGCGACGCGCCAGGGCAGCGAAGTCAAAACCCGCTGGCGTTTTATTGACGCGCGTGGCGAGGTGCTGCCGCTGGCGGGCACCGACGCCGCGCTGGCGCAGTTGCGCGCGTACTATCCGGTGCTGCGCCTGCGTGATGCGCGCTTTGGCCGGCGGTCGCGCCATAGCGACAACGACACCCAGCGGCGCGCTGATACGCTGAGCGCGCTGGCGCAGGAGATGCATAGCCTGACGCGCGATCTGGTGGCGCGGCCGCAAACCCTGAGCGACGAGCTGTTGCGCCAGGGATTGCACACCATGCAGCAGCTGATGGCGCACTATTTTCTGGTACAGCAACCGGACACGGGCGCCGCGCGGGTTGCGCCGGAGCTGCGTGACGGCAGTCAGGGCTGGCGTTCGCTCGATCAGCTCAATCAGCTGATCGCCGGTACCGAATCGCGCAGTCGCCAGGTGATTCTGCTGCGCATGTTCTCGCTCCTGCTGCAGGCGCACGGCAGCGATGCGCTGCCCGCAGGCGCGCGCCCCTTGCTGCTGGTGGAGGATCCGGAAACGCGGCTGCATCCCATCATGCTGTCGGTGGCGTGGAATCTGCTGGCGCTGATGCCGCTGCAAAAAATCGCCACCACTAACTCCGGCGAGCTGCTGTCACAGGTGGCGCTGGAGCAAATCTGCCGACTGGTGCGCGAGCCCGATCGCGTGGCGGCGTGGCGTATCGGGCCGGAGGGATTAAGTGCCGAAGAGGCGCGCCGTATCGGCTTTCACATCCGCGTTAACCGTCCGTCGGCGCTGTTTGCCCGCTGCTGGTTGCTGGTAGAGGGTGAAACCGAAGTGTGGATCATCAATGAGCTGGCGCGGCAGCGCGGCTACCATTTTGCCGCGGAAGGCGTGAAGGTGATTGAGTTTGCGCAGTCCGGGCTTAAGCCGCTGCTGAAATATGCGCGCCGCATGGGCATTGCCTGGCACGTGCTGACTGACGGCGACGAGGCCGGAAAAAAATATGCCGCTACTGCGCGCAGCCAGCTACAGCCGCATGAGCAGGAGAGCGACCATCTCACGCAGTTCCCGGCGCCCGACATCGAACACTTCCTTTATAAGCAGGGCTTTAGTGATGTCTATCACCAGATGGCGCACCTGCCGTTAAACGTGCCGATGAACGCGCGGCGTATTATTACCAAAGCCATTCATCACAGCTCGAAGCCGGAACTGGCGATTGCGGTGGCGATGGCAGCGGCCGAACGCGGGCCGCAGGCGATTCCGCCGTTGCTCGATCAGCTGTTTGGCCGCGTGATGTGGCTGGCGCGCGGTCGGGCAGAGTAAAACTGCCGCGGGACGCCAAAGAAAAATGCCAGCGTCTGTGGCTGGCATTTTTTTTCGGGAGTGGTCAGAATGAGAGCAGACGCGCGCCCGTCAGGAGAGTGACGATGCTTCACAGGGCACAATCAGACTGGCATGGTTGCCTTTCGGCCCTTCATGGACATCGAACTGAACGTGCTGGCCCGCTTTCAGCGTTCTGTATCCCTCCATCTGAATCGTGGAGTAGTGTGCGAAGATATCGTCGCCGCCGCCAATCGGACAGATAAAGCCGAAGCCTTTGGCGTTGTTGAACCATTTAACAGTACCCGTCTCCATGCTTTTACTTCCCTCGCAAGACATTTTGATAAGTAGGTGAGGTCATTGAAGCTGTGAGTCGAGTTTGTTTAAAACTCAATCAGCTTGTGTAAGTAGAATGTAGAGAAACGGACCTTATCGTCAAGCAAACGGCCCTGGCGCACGGGGAGAAATTCATCAAAATTTGAGGCAGTTAACGCTATTGCAAATTTTGTGATACAGGTCGCGCATGCGCTTTCAGGACCGATTTTTGCCACAGGAAAAGCGGCTTGACAGGCGTGTTAAACTTGAGGTGAGAGCACAGAAATGTGCGCTACCGTAACGCAGAATTTCAACGGAACATTATGGCAAACACAAACGACTGGCTTAACTTTGAACATCTGGCCGAAGACAAAGTACGCGAAGGGTTAAAGCCGCCTTCAATGTATAAAGTCATTCTGAATAATGACGATTATACACCTATGGAATTTGTTATTGACGTTCTGCAAAAGTTCTTTTCTTATGATGTTGAACGTGCAACGCAACTGATGCTGAAAGTTCACTACCATGGAAAGGCAATCTGTGGTGTATTCACTGCAGAAGTGGCGGAGACCAAAGTCGCCCAGGTGAACAATTACGCGCGGGAAAATCAACATCCGTTGCTGTGTACGCTGGAAAAAGCCTGAAGCTGTCTCCATATAGGATTCAGTCCGTCAGAGCGATAATTGGGGGAGGTGCCAAATGCTCAATCAAGAACTGGAACTCAGTTTAAACATGGCTTTCGCCAGAGCGCGCGAGCACCGTCACGAGTTTATGACCGTCGAACATCTGTTGCTGGCGCTGCTCAGCAACCCGTCGGCCAGAGAGGCACTGGAAGCCTGTACGGTGGATATTGCGGCTCTGCGTCAGGAACTCGAAGCCTTCATCGAACAAACCACGCCGGTGCTGCCTGCCAGCGAAGAGGAGCGCGACACTCAGCCGACGCTCAGCTTCCAGCGTGTGCTGCAGCGTGCGGTCTTCCATGTCCAGTCATCCGGTCGCAGTGAAGTTTCCGGTGCGAACGTGCTGGTCGCCATTTTCAGCGAGCAGGAGTCGCAAGCGGCTTACCTGCTGCGCAAACACGAAGTGAGCCGCCTTGATGTGGTGAACTTCATCTCCCATGGTACGCGTAAAGACGAACCGGGCCAGCCGCAAAACAGCGCGGAAAATCCGGTTAACGAAGAGCAAGCAGGCGGGGAGGAACGTATGGAAAACTTCACCACCAATCTTAATCAGCTTGCTCGCGTCGGCGGAATTGACCCGCTGATCGGCCGCGATAAAGAGCTGGAACGGGCCATTCAGGTGCTGTGCCGTCGTCGCAAGAATAACCCGCTGCTGGTGGGCGAATCGGGCGTCGGTAAAACTGCGATTGCGGAAGGGCTCGCCTGGCGCATTGTGCAGGGTGACGTGCCGGAAGTGATGAAAGAGTGCACCATCTACTCGCTGGATATCGGTTCGCTGCTGGCCGGTACCAAATACCGCGGTGATTTTGAAAAACGTTTTAAAGCGCTGCTGAAACAGCTGGAACAGGATAACAACAGCATTCTGTTCATCGACGAGATCCACACCATTATCGGTGCCGGTGCGGCATCGGGCGGCCAGGTGGATGCGGCGAACCTGATCAAGCCGCTGCTTTCCAGCGGTAAAATCCGCGTGATGGGTTCCACGACCTATCAGGAGTTCAGCAATATCTTTGAGAAGGATCGTGCGCTGGCGCGCCGTTTCCAGAAAATTGATATCACTGAGCCATCGGTTGAAGAGACGGTACAAATTCTTAACGGGCTGAAGCCGAAGTACGAAGCGCATCACGATGTGCGCTACACCGCCAAAGCGGTACGTGCGGCGGTTGAGCTGGCGGTGAAGTACATCAATGACCGTCATCTGCCGGACAAGGCGATTGACGTGATCGATGAAGCCGGCGCGCGTGCGCGTCTGGTGCCGGTCAGCAAGCGCAAGAAAACCGTCAACGTGTCGGACATCGAATCCGTGGTAGCGCGCATCGCGCGTATTCCGGAGCAGAGCGTTTCGGCCACCGATCGCGATACGCTGAAAAATCTCGGCGACCGTCTGAAAATGCTGGTGTTTGGACAGGACAACGCGATTGAAGCGCTGACTGAAGCCATCAAGATGAGCCGCGCGGGTCTGGGTCAGGAGCGTAAGCCAGTCGGATCGTTCCTGTTTGCGGGTCCGACCGGGGTCGGTAAAACCGAGGTCACCGTGCAGCTGGCGAAGGCGCTGGGCATTGAGCTGCTGCGCTTTGATATGTCCGAGTATATGGAGCGTCACACCGTCAGTCGTTTGATTGGTGCTCCTCCGGGCTACGTCGGCTTTGATCAGGGCGGTCTGCTGACTGATGCCGTCATCAAGCATCCGCACGCGGTGGTACTGCTGGATGAGATCGAGAAAGCCCATCCGGATGTCTTCAACCTGCTGCTGCAGGTGATGGACAACGGGATGCTGACCGATAACAACGGCCGCAAAGCGGACTTCCGCAACGTGGTGCTGGTGATGACCACCAACGCCGGGGTGCGCGAGACCGAGCGTAAATCCATCGGCCTGATTCAGCAGGACAATAGCACCGACGCGATGGAAGAGATCAAAAAGATCTTTACGCCGGAGTTCCGTAACCGTCTCGACAACATTATCTGGTTCCGTCACCTCGATACTCAGGTGATCCATCAGGTGGTGGATAAATTTATTGTTGAGCTGCAGGCACAGCTGGATGCGAAAGGTGTGTCGCTGGAAGTCAGCGATGATGCGCGCGACTGGCTGGCCGAAAAAGGTTACGACAAAGCGATGGGCGCCCGTCCGATGGCGCGTACCGTGCAGGAAAACCTGAAGAAACCGCTGGCTAACGAGCTGCTGTTTGGCTCATTGGTGGATGGTGGATCGGTGTCGGTTGGACTGGATAAAGAGAAAAACCAGCTCACCTACCACTTCATGAGTGCGGAAAAACGCAAAACTGAGGGCACCGTGCATTAAGCGGGTGCGCAGATAAGAAAAAGGCCGGATTAAAATCCGGCCTTTTTTTTCGCGCTTAGTTTACATCAGCAAACGCGAGGCGAGTGCAACAACTTAGCGACTACGGAAGACAATGCGGCCTTTGCTCAGGTCGTACGGGGTCAACTCGACAGTCACTTTGTCGCCCGTCAGGATGCGGATGTAGTTTTTACGCATTTTACCGGAGATATGAGCGGTAACCACGTGCCCGTTTTCAAGCTCTACGCGGAACATGGTGTTAGGTAACGTATCCAGTACGGTACCTTGCATTTCAATATTGTCTTCTTTGGCCATCGAATCCTCTGGGTGAACTACCAAACTGTTGAACCGGCAAGATAATGCCGAATTCCATGATTTATGTAAAGAAACGTTGGCTGTTTTTGCCAACGCTTCGCCGTGCGTCGCGCCGCTGCGCGTGCATTACGGATAAATTCGGGTGTTTTTGACGTCTGCGGGGGATTAGCGGGCTAAGAATCTGCAGCAATCGGCATCGGGTGCGCAACTGAAACAGCTTCGGGAACAGGGTGAGATTCCCAGCCTGGCAATTCCGGCTCGCCACAGCGAAGCGCGGACGACATACCAAACTCGCTTATTGTATCACTTTTGTCGGGAATTGTGTGCAAAACATCTGTGGGGACAGTCAAAAAAGGGTTTGTGTTTGCCAGCAGCCAGCCTGCACCGGTTGCCAGGCCAGCGTTTGCACGTATTGCAGATAATCGACGCGCGGAATTTCAACTGCGCCCAGCGAGGCGGTATGCGGATTCAGCACCTGACAATCGATCAGCCGTCCCTGATGCGCAATAAAGTGCTGTGAGAAAACCCACAGCGCGGTTTTAGAGGCATTTTCCGCCCGGCTGAACATCGACTCGCCGCAAAAAATCTGTCCGAGCGCCAGGCCATACATGCCGCCAACCAGACGTTGATCCTGCCAGACTTCAATTGAGTGCGCATGGCCCAGTTCATACAGGCGCAGCCAGGCGCGTTTCACTTCAAAGGTGATCCAGGTGCCTTCCTGACGCCCGCTGGCGCAACCTTCCACCACCTGAGCAAAGGCGTGATTCATGGTGACGCGATAGGGCGAACGGCGATGGAAGCGCGCCATGCTGCGGCTGAGATGAAACGACTCCGGTAGCAGGACCGCGCGAGGATCTGGCGACCACCATAAAATTGGATCGCCGGGCGAAAACCACGGAAAAATACCGCGCTGATAGGCATTCATCAGGCGGGCAGGGGAGAGATCGCCGCCCATGGCCAGCAGGCCGTTTGGTTCACGCAGCGCCATCTCCGGCGGCGGGAAATTGAGCGAATCCCGGGAAAGTTGTACCAGTCTCATGGCGTCGGTCACCCTCAGGCTAAACGCATAGACTATAGCGCAAAGCGCTGCTGGAAACGCCAGTAGCGTCCCGCTTTTGAGATTAATTCGTCATGGCTGCCGGATTCGATAATCTGCCCACCGTCAAGCACACAGATGCGATCCATTGTTTCCAGTCCGCTCAGGCGATGCGTCACCATGATCAACGTTTTTCCCTGGCTAACCTGCTGTAGTAACGTGAGAATCTGCTGCTCGGTCGCGGCATCCAGACCCTCGGTCGGCTCATCCAGCAGCCACAGATCGCCATCGTGCAGCAGCGCACGGGCAATCGCCAGGCGGCGCAGTTCACCGCCGGACAGCGGCCGGCCACCTTCACCCATCCACGCATTCAACCCTTCATTGTGCTGCGTCAGATGCACCAGCCCAACCCGCTGCAATACGTCAATCAGCTCTGCATCGCTGGCCTGTGGTGCTGCCAGCAGCAGGTTAGCGCGCAGCGTCTGGCTGAACAGATGGACGCGCTGCGTGACAACGCTGATGCGCTGACGCAGGCTGGCTTCGTCCCACGCCGCCAGATCAATCCCGTTCAGGCGAATCGTGCCGCGCTGCGCTTCCCAGCCGCGCGTGATCAGCGCCAGCAGGCTGGATTTCCCGCAGCCGGTCGGGCCCAGCAGCGCCAGATGTTCACCGGCTGCTAACGTCAGGGAGAAATTGTGCAGCACCGCTTCTGGCCGCTGCGGATAGCTGAAATCGATCTGTTCCAGCGTCAGGCTGAGGCCGCGCTGCGTCGCAACCGGTTGTGTCGGGAAGTGAATGGCTGGCGGTTGATCGATGATCTCCTGCACGCGCTGCGCCGCGTGCGTCACCTGCGCCAGTGGCAGAAATGCGCCGGCCACCGGTGCCAGCGCTTCAAACGCGGCCAGCGCGCAAAACACAAACAGGGCAATCAGTGCACCCGGTGTGCTATTGGTGCCGACGCCGCTGGCGGCCAGCCACAGCAGCAGCGTAACGGTACTGCCGGCGATCAACGTAAGCAGGCTCTGCGCCACCGCCTGCAGCCGGTGTTGCTGCTGCTGCGCCTGTTGCCACGCACGTTCTTCCTGATCCAGCCGCTGTCGCCACAGCGCCGCCGCGCCGTAAATCTGCAGCTCGGCCAGTCCGCTGAGCCAGTGCGTCAGTTGCAGGCGCCAGCGAGCCTGGTAACGGGCAATCTGCGCGCCGGTGCGCGCGCCGAGTCGCCAGAAAAGCGGCGGCATCAGCAGCAGCGTCAGCAACATGATCGCCCCAAGCAGCAGCGCCAGTCGCATATCGAGTAGCGCCAGGCCACAGGTCACCACCACAATCACCACCGCCGCACCCAGCAGTGGAGAAATAACGCGTAAATAGAGATGGTCGAGGGTATCAACATCGCTGACAAATCGGTTCAGCAGTTCGCCGTGACGAAAGCGCGCCAGCTGCGCCGGTGCCAGCGCCATCAGCCGGCTGAAGGTAAAGACGCGCAGATGCTGCAGCACGCGGAAAGTGGCGTCGTGGCTCACCAGCCGTTCAAAATAGCGCGCGGCGGTGCGGGTGATTGCCGCGCCACGCACACCAGCTGCGGGCAGCATGTAATTGAAGCTGTACAAGCCGGCGACGCCAGCCAGCGAAGAGGCAGCAAGAAACCAGCCGGACAGCGTCAGCAAGCCGATGCTGGCGAGCAGCGTGACAATCGCCAGCACCACGCCAAGACCTAAACGCCACGGATGGCGGCGATACAGGCGCAGGAAAGGCAGTAACGTGCGCATCAGGCAATCTCCTTCTGACGATGCTGCGCCAGCTCGCGCAGCGGGCCGGCTTCAGCGATCAGCTGTTGCCAGTGGCCCTGCTGCACCAGTTGTCCGGCCTGCATCACCCACACCTCATCCCATTGGTCGAGGGCGTGCAGCTGATGGGTAATCATTAACGTAGTTTGCTGCTGTGCGGCCTGCTGTAGCGCGCCCATCACGTGCTGCTCACTCTGGCTGTCGAGCCCGGATCCCGGTTCGTCCAGCAGCAGCAGGCGGGCCGGTTTCAGCAGCGCCCGCGCAACGGCGATGCGCTGTGCCTGCCCAACGGACAGGCCGATGCCGCCATCGCCAACTGGCGTATCCAGCCCCTGCGGCAGACGCGACAAAAATTCGCTGACGCCAGCGCGCTGCAGCACGGCGGTCAGCGTGGCCTCGTCCACCGGCGTGTCAGTGAGCTGGAGATTGTCACGCAGCGTCGCCGCCGGCAGCTGCGGATTTTGTCCTACCCAGGCCAGCTGCTGCTGCCAGCTGCTGCGGCTGATGTCGCGCAGTTCCTGGCCGTTAATGCACAGTGAACCCTGGTAGGGCAGAAAACCGAGCAGGACATTCATCAGCGCACTTTTTCCGGCGCCGCTTTGCCCGACCAGCGCCACGCGCTGACCGGGAGTAAGGCTGAAATTCAGCGGCTGTGACAGCGCCTCGCCGGTAGCGGTCATGATCACCAGATCCTGCGCCCGGAGGGAGAATGGCGCGTCAGCATCCAGCGTTTGCGTGGCCGCCTGCGGCGCGTGCTGGGGCGTTTCGCGCAGGAAGGTATCCAGCGCGTCTGCGCCGCCCACCGCCTGCGCTTTGGCATGGTAAAAGGTGCCAAGATCGCGCAGCGGCTGGAAAAATTCGGGGGCAAGAATCAGCGCGAGGAAACCGGCAAACAGCGTCACGCCGGTGCCGTAGTGGCCAAAATTGAGTTCACCCAGGTACGAGAAGCCGAAATAGACCGCGACCACGGCAATCGCCAGCGAGGCGAAAAACTCCAGTACCGCCGAGGAGAGAAAGGCGAGGCGCAGCACTTCCATGGTGCGCTGACGAAAATCCTGCGTGCTGGTGGCAATTGCCTGCTGTTCAGCGTCCGCGCGGTGAAACAGGCGCAGCGTTTCGCGTCCGCGCAGCCGGTCATAGAAATCGCCACTCAGACGCGCCAGCGCGAGGAAATTACGGCGATTGGCATCGGCCGCGCCCATGCCGACCAGCGCCATAAACAGCGGAATCAGCGGCGCGGTCGCCAGCAGAATCAGCCCGGCGGCCCAGTTAATCGGGAAGATGGCGATGAGGATGGCGCAGGGGACAAAAACCGCCAGCGACATCTGCGGCAGATAGCGCGCGTAATACTCCTGCATCTCTTCAATCTGTTCCAGCAGCAGCGTGGCCCAGCTCCCGGCCGGCTTGCCCTGAATCCAGGCCGGACCGAGCGCGTTCAGCCGGTCCAGCACCTGTTGCCGCAGCGCACGGCGAATCGCCACGCCGGCCCTGAAGCCGGCCATCTCACGACCGTAGTGCAGCGCGGCGCGCAGTGCGAAGCACAGCAGTAGTAACAGGAAATCACTCACCAGTTCAGCGCGGGGTTGCTGTTCCACCAGCAGTTTTTGCAGCAGGGAGGCCAGTAGCCAGGCCTGGGCGATGAGAATTAACGCCGCAGCAAAACCTGCCAGCGAAGCCAGTCGCAGGCTGCGTGCACCATGATGACGTTGCTGGCGTAACCAGCGCAGCAGTTCGTGTTGCCGTGATTTGTTCATGCGAAGCCGTTTGATCACCGTGACGAGAGGCAAAATCCGACGCTAAATACCGGACAGACGGGTGGCAGAACTGTAGCACGCAGGCGATAAAAAAGGCGACCAAAAGTGGCCGCCTCAGTGCAATTATGATCAGATAATTAACAACTTACTTATCGTTTTTAACCAGACCATCCAGATAACGTTCCGCATCCAGCGCGGCCATACAGCCGGTACCGGCAGAGGTAATGGCCTGACGATAGATGTGGTCCATTACGTCACCGGCAGCGAACACGCCCGGCACGCTGGTCTGTGTCGCATTGCCCTGCAGGCCGGACTGCACTTTGATATAGCCGTTTTCCAGATCCAGCTGGCCATCGAAAATCGCCGTGTTCGGACTATGACCGATGGCGACAAACAGGCCCGCCACTTCCAGCGAGAGCGGAGCTTCACCTTTGGTTGACGAGAGTTTCAACCCGGTGACGCCCATCTGATCGCCTACCACCTCGTCCAGCGCGCGGTCAGTGTGCAGCACGATGTTGCCGTTACGCACTTTCTCCATCAGGCGGTCAATCAGGATTTTCTCAGCGCGGAAGCTGTCACGACGGTGAATCAGGTGCACTTCGGAAGCGATGTTTGCCAGATAGAGCGCCTCTTCAACGGCCGTATTACCGCCGCCGATAACCGCGACTTTTTGGTTGCGATAGAAGAAACCATCACAGGTGGCGCAGGCCGAAACCCCTTTGCCTTTGAATGCCTCTTCTGACGGCAGGCCGAGGTAGCGCGCTGAAGCACCGGTCGCGATGATCAGCGCATCCGCCGTGTATTCGCCGCTGTCGCCGGTCAGGCGGAACGGACGGTTCTGCAAATCAACCGTGTGAATATGATCAAAGATGATTTCGGTGTTGAACTTCTCAGCATGCTCCTGCATGCGTTCCATCAGCGCAGGGCCGGTCAGATCGTGCGGGTCGCCCGGCCAGTTTTCGACTTCAGTCGTGGTGGTGAGCTGGCCGCCTTTTTCCAGTCCGGTAATCAAAACCGGGTTCAGGTTAGCGCGGGCGGCATAAACCGCTGCGGTGTAACCGGCAGGGCCGGAGCCCAGAATGAGCAGCTTACTGTGTTTGGCCGTACTCATGCGTTCCTCAGTGTGTGTCTGACAACATAGTTTTCGATTGTAGGGAAATTACTGTCGCAAAAAAAGGTTTCAGCAATTTTGTTAACAATCACTGCAAGCGGCGTAGACGATGAATGGCAATTCTGCACGCGCGCTGCGCCAAAAGGGGGCATTGCTCGGCAATTTGTGGTGCAGCTGTATAAAAATTCTCATTTAAAAACAGCAACCCAGTACGCTGTCTGGCATCTTGTACTGAATTTGGATGTTTTACTTTGACAATCGCCTGCGCTTTTGCGAAAACATTGTCAGAAGCAGAGAAAATTTAGCGGTTCGAAACAGAATTTCAGCTCTGTTTTGCGCAATTTCGCCAAATAAACTCAGCCTGACATTGGTAATGACGCATGATGTGGACAGACAGCATGCGTCATACGGATGGTCGCGTTACTGCACAGGCTTAAAGACTTCACTTCAGTAAGGCCCTGAACATTGAACGTTTTCAGGGTTTGGCAGGTAAAGGGAAGGAATTAAGAGAGACAATAATAATGGTAGACAACAAGAAACGCCCCGGAAAAGATCTGGATCGGATCGACAGAAATATTCTGAATGAACTGCAGAAAGACGGTCGTATTTCCAACGTTGAGCTTTCAAAACGTGTCGGCCTCTCGCCAACACCTTGTCTTGAACGCGTACGTCGCCTGGAACGTCAGGGTTTCATTCTGGGCTACACCGCGCAGCTGAACCCGCACTATCTCGATGCTTCACTGCTGGTATTCGTTGAGATTACTCTGAATCGCGGCGCGCCGGATGTGTTTGAACAATTTAACGCCGCCGTACAAAAACTTGAGGAAACTCAAGAATGTCACCTCGTTTCCGGTGACTTTGACTACCTGTTGAAAACCCGCGTGCCGGATATGTCCGCCTATCGTAAACTGCTGGGTGAGACCTTGCTGCGCCTGCCGGGCGTCAACGACACCCGTACCTACGTGGTGATGGAAGAGGTCAAACAGAGCAATCGTCTGGTGATTAAGACCCGGTAACGCAGGGCAGGTGCAAAGCTTGCAGGATTTCGGTACACTCCTGTGAATTCATACAGGACCAGCGTCAGGCAAGCCTGGCGCTGTTGCCTTCTTAATTTACAGGCACCTGGAGAGTTCTCTTGAGCCAGGAATATACAGAAGATAAAGACGTTTCATTACAACCACTGAGCAGCGGACGTCGGCTGCTGGAAGCGTTGCTCATCCTGGTGGCCTTGTTTGCCATCTATCTGATGGTGTCGCTGGTTAGCTTTAATCCCTCCGATCCCAGCTGGTCACAAACCGCCTGGCACGAGCCGATCCACAATCTGGGCGGCAGCGTGGGCGCATGGCTGGCTGATACCCTGCTGTTTATTTTTGGTGTGATGGCCTACGCCATTCCGCCAGTGATTATTGGTCTGTGCTGGATCACCTTCCGTCAGCGCGATCGCCAGGATTACATCGACTATTTTGCGGTGGGCCTGCGGCTGATTGGCGTGCTGGCGCTGGTGGTGACCACCTGCGGACTGGCTGCGCTGAACGTGGACGATATCTGGTATTTTGCCTCCGGCGGCGTAATTGGCAGCCTGGTGAGCAATGCGATGGCGCCGTGGTTCAGCGGTGCCGGTGGCACGCTGACGCTGCTGTGCGTCTGGGCGGCGGGTATCACGCTTTATACCGGCTGGTCCTGGCTGGCGATTGCCGAGAAGATCGGCAGCGTGGTGATGGGCGTGCTGACCTTTGCCAGCAACCGCTCGCGCCATGATGAACCCTGGCAGGAAGAAGACGACTACGACGAGGCGCACCCCGACGAAGCGGTTCCGCCACTGCGCGCTGCGCCGGCTCAGGACGACGAAGATGACGTACTGCTGGCTAAGCCCCGACAGGTAGCGGAACCTGTGGCTGAAGTCGCCAGCGACGATCCCCTGCTGGCGAAAGCCAGTGCGGCTACCGCGGCTGCGCTGGCCGCCACCAGTGACGCCGCACGTCAGGCGCCGGCCGTCGCTGCGCCTGAGCCATCCGCACCGGCGGTAAACGTAGCTCCACAACCTGCGCCGTCACAGCTGACTGCGGCTGTCCCGGCATCGGCAGCCGTTGCCAGTGCGCCTGCGGCGCCAGCTATTCCGCCAGCAGAACCCACGCCAGCTGCTCCCCCGTTATATCGCTTCGAAGTGCCTGCGTCACCGGCCGCCGACGCCTTCTCGCTTGCTGAAGAAGACGATGGCCCGCGCATGGGTAACTGGCAGAGTGCCGATCAGGCCGCCACACCGCTGAATACGGCAGCCGCTGCCGCACTCGGTTCAGCGACGGCCGCCGCTGCTGCCCGCTCTGCGGCTTACACGCCAGCCTTTGATGTGGTGCCGGAGCGCGATTACAACCCGCAGGTGAAACAGGGCATCGGCCCGGAACTGCCGCGTCCTAACAAGGTTAAGCTGCCAACCCGGCGTGAGCTGGCCTCATACGGTATCAAACTGCCATCGCAACGCATGGCAGAAGAGAAGGCCCGCGAAGAGGCCGACCAGCAGCAGCCAGAAATCAGCGCCAGCTGGCAAGTGCCACAGCCGCACGATGATGATAACGCTGCGCTGCAGGAAGCCCAGCTGCGCGAAGCGTTCCATTCGCAGCAGCAGCAGCGCTACGGCGACAGCTGGCAGCAGCAGCCGGCAGAGGAAGAAGATGAAGAGGCGCTGCAGCAGGCCCAGCTGGCGCAGCAGTTTGCTCAGCAGCAGCAACAGCGTTACAGCCAGCCTGAGCAGGAGAGCGCGCCGGTATTTAATCTGGATACCTCAGCCGCGTTTGATTTCTCTCCGATGAAAGATCTGGTTGATGACACGCCGAGCGAACCGCTGTTTACCATTGCCGCCACGCCAGAGCCGGACGCTCCGGCCCAGTGGCAGCAGCCAGCGGCACCTGAGCCGGCGGTACCCGCATCGCTGAGTGAGGAAACCAGCCCGTGGTCAACGCCAGACGACGAGGTTTACGCCGCGCCGGCTGAAACGCCGAAGCCTGTCGCCCCTGCGCAGGACAGCCTGTTCCACCCCTTCCTGGTACGTCACGAACAGCCGCTGGAGAAACCTTCCACGCCGCTGCCGACGCTGGATCTGCTTACGTCGCCGCCGGCGGAAGAGGAGCCGGTGGATATGTTCGCACTGGAACAGACCGCGCGTCTGGTTGAAGCGCGTCTGGCGGATTACCGCGTAAAAGCCGAAGTGGTGGGCATCTCTCCAGGGCCGGTAATCACCCGCTTTGAACTGGATCTGGCGCCGGGCGTCAAGGCCGCACGTATTTCTAATCTGTCGCGCGACCTGGCACGTTCGCTCTCTGCCGTTGCGGTGCGTGTGGTTGAGGTGATTCCGGGCAAGCCTTATGTCGGCCTGGAGCTCCCCAATAAACATCGTCAGACCGTTTACCTGCGTGAGGTGCTGGACTGCGATAAGTTCCGCGACAACCCTTCGCCGCTATCGGTGGTGCTGGGTAAAGATATCTCTGGTCAGCCCGTGGTGGCCGATCTGGCGAAGATGCCGCACCTGCTGGTGGCCGGTACCACCGGTTCCGGTAAGTCGGTTGGCGTCAACACCATGATCATCAGCATGCTGTATAAAGCCACGCCGGAAGAAGTGCGCTTTATCATGATCGACCCGAAAATGCTTGAGCTGTCAGTGTATGAGGGCATTCCCCATCTGCTGACGGAAGTGGTCACCGACATGAAAGACGCGGCCAACGCGCTGCGCTGGAGTGTGGTCGAAATGGAGCGCCGCTATAAGCTGATGTCTGCGTTGGGCGTGCGTAATCTGGCCGGCTATAACGAGAAGATCGAGCAGGCTGCCGCAATGGGCCGGCCAATTCCGGATCCGTTCTGGAAACCGGGCGACAGCATGGACACCACGCCGCCGGTGCTGGAAAAACTGCCGTACATTGTGGTGCTGGTTGATGAGTTCGCTGACCTGATGATGGCGGTGGGCAAGAAGGTCGAAGAGCTGATCGCGCGTCTGGCACAGAAAGCCCGTGCGGCAGGTATTCACCTGGTGCTGGCTACCCAGCGTCCGTCGGTGGATGTGATTACCGGCCTGATTAAGGCTAACATTCCGACGCGTATTGCCTTTACCGTATCCAGTAAAATTGACTCGCGTACCATTCTCGATCAGGGCGGTGCGGAATCCCTGCTGGGTATGGGTGACATGCTTTACATGCCACCTAACTCCTCCATGCCGGTACGTGTTCACGGCGCCTTTGTGCGTGACCAGGAAGTGCATGCAGTCGTGCAGGACTGGAAAGCGCGTGGGCGACCGCAGTACATCGACAGCATTACCGCCGGTGAAGAGAGTGAAAGCGGTGCTGGCGGCCTGGACGGCGATGAAGAGCTGGATCCGCTGTTTGACCAGGCGGTGGCGTTCGTGGTGGAGAAACGCCGCGCGTCGATCTCCGGCGTGCAGCGCCAGTTCCGTATTGGCTACAACCGCGCGGCGCGGATTATCGAACAGATGGAGGCGCAGGGCATTGTCTCGGAGCCAGGCCACAACGGTAACCGTGAAGTGCTGTCACCGCCACCTCACGAAATGTAAGACTTTTCTCCGCAGTGTTATGCCGGGCCAGTGTAAACTGGCCCGTTGTTTATCTGTGGTCCGATCCCCATATCATTGGGAGCTTTCGGCTTTTTCTCCTGTCGAACTGACGGAGCGGCGACTACGGTTAATGCAGTAAGTGTCAGGAAACCATGAATAAGGAATCGTATCAGATGAAATTTCGCGTTATTGCCTGTGGCCTGCTGGCCGGTTTTGTTGCTTCTTCTGCCCTGGCGGATGCTTCCAGCGATCTGCAGCAGCGCCTTAATAAAGTGAACAGCTTCCATGCCAGCTTCAGTCAGAAGGTGACTGACGGTAGCGGCGCAAATGTGCAGGACGGCGAAGGCGAACTGTGGGTAAAACGTCCGAGCCTGTTTAACTGGCACATGACTGCACCGGACGAAAGCGTGATTATCTCCGACGGTAAAAATCTGTGGTTCTATAATCCTTTTGTGGAACAGGCGAGCGTTAGCCTGCTGCAGAATGCCACCAGCAACACGCCGTTTATGCTGATTGCGCGTAACCAGCCCTCTGACTGGCAGCAGTACAACATTAAGCAGCAGGGGGATAATTTTGAGCTGACGCCTAAAAGCAGCGATGGCAACCTGAAACAGTTCACCATCAATGTCACTTCCGCAGGCACCATCAATCAGTTCAGCGCGATCGAGCAGGATGGACAGCGCAGCAGCTATCAGCTGAAGAGCCAGAAAAACGGCGCTATCAGCCCGGATAAATTCACCTTTACGCCGCCAAAAGGGGTAACGGTGGACGATCAACGTCAGTGAGGTGAGGGTGAGTAACCTGTCGCTGGATTTTGCACCGTCAAATGAGTTCAGACCGCTGGCTGCGCGTATGCGGCCAGCGACGCTGCAGCAATATATTGGTCAGCAGCATCTGCTCGCGGCCGGTAAGCCGTTGCCGCGCGCTATTGAAGCGGGTCAGCTGCACTCCATGATCTTATGGGGACCGCCGGGTACCGGTAAAACCACGCTGGCGGAGATCATCGCGCATTACGGCAAAGCCGATGTCGAACGCATTTCAGCGGTGACTTCCGGCGTTAAAGAGATCCGCGAGGCCATTGAGCGCGCGCGGCAGAATCGCCAGGTGGGGCGTCGCACTATTCTGTTTGTTGATGAGGTGCATCGCTTCAATAAGAGCCAGCAGGATGCGTTTTTGCCACACATTGAAGACGGCACCATCACCTTCATTGGCGCAACCACGGAAAATCCCTCCTTTGAACTGAACTCGGCACTGCTGTCGCGCGCGCGCGTTTATCTGCTTAAATCGCTGACCAGCGCGGATATCGAACAGGTGCTGGAACAGGCGATGCAGGATAAAACACGCGGTTACGGCGACAGCGATATTCTGTTACCGGACAATACCCGGCGCATGATCGCTGAACTGGTCAACGGTGATGCACGACGCGCGCTGAATACGCTGGAAATGATGGCCGATATGGCTGAGCTCAATGCGCAGGGACAGCGGGAGCTAACGCCTCAGCTGCTGAATGAAGTGTCGGGTGAACGCGCGGCGCGTTTCGATAACAAAGGCGACCGCTTTTACGATCTCATCTCGGCACTGCACAAATCGGTTCGCGGTTCAGCCCCGGATGCGGCGCTTTACTGGTACGCGCGCATCATCACTGCCGGTGGCGATCCGCTGTACGTGGCGCGGCGGCTGCTGGCGATTGCTTCGGAAGATGTCGGTAATGCCGATCCGCGCGCCATGCAGGTAGCAATTGCCGCATGGGATTGTTTTACCCGCGTCGGGCCTGCGGAAGGGGAACGTGCAATTGCCCAGGCAATTGTTTATCTGGCCTGCGCGCCAAAAAGTAATGCTGTCTATACCGCCTTTAAAGCGGCGATGCGTGATGCGCGTGAGTTCCCGGATTACGATGTGCCGGAACATCTGCGCAATGCACCGACGAAGCTGATGAAAGAAATGGGCCTCGGCAAAGAGTACCGTTACGCGCATGACGAACCCAATGCCTATGCGGCCGGCGAGGTGTTTTTCCCGCCGGAAATGGCGCAGACGCGCTACTATCAACCCACCAATCGTGGCCTTGAAAGCAAGATCGGTGAAAAACTCGCCTGGCTTGCTGAACAGGATCAAAATAGCCCGATAAAACGCTACCGCTGATAAACGCGTTACGGTAAGGTGAGCAAGGATTTCAATGCATTCCGGTGGAATGCATCCCTCCATTCGTTCAATCAACCTTTTATTACACAGGATAAGCATGCTCGATCCCAATCTGCTGCGTAATGAGCCAGACGCAGTCGCAGAAAAACTGGCACGCCGGGGATTTAAACTGGATGTGGATACGCTGCGCTCCCTCGAAGAGCGTCGTAAGGTTTTGCAGGTAGAAACTGAAAACCTGCAGGCTGAGCGTAACTCCCGCTCCAAATCCATCGGTCAGGCCAAAGCACGTGGGGAAGATATCGAGCCGCTGCGTCAGGAAGTGAACGCACTGGGCGAACGCCTGGATGCGGCGAAAGCAGAGCTGGATACCCTGCAGAACGAAATTCGCGACTTTGCACTCGCGCTGCCTAACCTGCCGGCCGATGAAGTGCCGCTGGGTAAAGACGACAGCGAAAATCAGGAAGTAAGCCGCTGGGGCCAGCCGCGCCAGTTCGATTTCCCGGTAAAAGACCATGTTGAGCTGGGTGAAGCGGTCAAAGGTCTGGATTTCGCTTCGGCGGTGAAACTGACCGGTTCGCGCTTTATCGTGATGCAGGGCCAGATTGCCCGTCTGCATCGCGCGCTGAGCCAGTTCATGATCGATCTGCACAGCCAGCAGCACGGTTATCTGGAAACTTACGTGCCGTATCTGGTGAACCACGAGACGCTGTACGGTACCGGTCAGTTACCTAAGTTTGGTGAGGATCTGTTCCACACTAAACCGCTGGGCGAAGAAGCAGGCAGCAGCAACTATGCACTGATCCCGACTGCAGAAGTGCCGCTGACTAACCTGGTGCGCGATGAGATCGTTGAAGAGGAATCTCTGCCGATCAAACTCACTGCCCACACGCCTTGCTTCCGTTCCGAAGCCGGTTCTTACGGACGCGATACGCGCGGTTTGATCCGTATGCACCAGTTCGACAAAGTGGAGATGGTGCAGATCGTCGCACCGGAAACCTCCATGGACGCGCTGGACGAGCTGGTCGGCCATGCGGAGAAAGTGCTGCAGCTGCTGAACCTGCCGTACCGTAAAGTGCTGCTGTGCACCGGTGACATGGGCTTTGGCTCAGCCAAAACCTATGATCTGGAAGTCTGGCTGCCGGCGCAGGACACCTACCGTGAAATCTCCTCCTGCTCGAATATGTGGGATTTCCAGGCGCGCCGCATGCAGGCTCGCTGCCGCAGCAAAACGGACAAAAAACCGCGTCTGGTGCACACGCTGAATGGTTCAGGCCTGGCGGTGGGGCGTACGCTGGTAGCCGTGCTGGAAAACTATCAGCAGGCGGATGGTCGCATTACAGTGCCGGACGTGCTGCGCCCGTATATGGGTGGGCTGGAATATATCGGCTAATTTGCACTTATGCACAAACCCGGCTCAGGCCGGGTTTTTTATTTCTTAAGCGCCTCAGCCATTATTTTTTAACCGGAATTAATCAGAAATAAACGTTATCGTCATGGCTGCGCGTCAAACCATCAAAAATGTATAAATTCATGTAGATAGATTCAGACATAAGACCTTTCTCAAGTCCTGTAACCCGCTGAAGATAAAAATAATAAATTGTTCAGCAGCAAAATGTGCGGCGCTGTTTTTTTGCACATTGACTTTGCCATCGCCAATGGCAAACTGCGCGCAAATCTGTTAATTTCTTTTGGTTTTATTCCCTATGTCAACCTGGTCGCGCCCCGTCCTGCTGCTGCTTTGCGGCTTAATGCTGATGACGGTGTCTATTGCTGTGCTTAATACGCTGGTGCCGCTGTGGCTCACCCACGATCAACTGCCGACCTGGCAGGTGGGTATGGCGAGCTCTGCTTATTACACCGGCAACTTACTGGGCACCTTGCTGGCGGGCTGGTTGATTAATCGCTATGGCTTTAATCGCTGCTTTTACCTTGCCAGCGTACTGTTTGCGCTGGCAACCATGGGCATGGTGCTGCTGGACGGCTTTTACAGCTGGACGCTGCTGCGCTTCACCGCGGGCGTAGGCTGTGCACTGATTTGGGTGGTGGTCGAGAGCGCATTACTGTGCAGTGGTACCGTGCGCAATCGCGGTCAGCTGCTGGCCGCTTATATGATCATCTATTATCTTGGCACCGTTGCCGGTCAGCTGCTGGTGAGCCGTGTCTCGACAGAGCTGCTGCACGTCATCCCCTGGGTGAGTGCGCTGATTGTCTGTGCCATGCTGCCCGTGGTGTTTGTGCAGGTCAACGCCGGTGCGGCTACTGAAGAAGCTTCAACCGGGCGGATCTGGAGCATGCTGCGCCGCCGCAGCTCGCGGTTGGGTATCAACGGCTGCATTATCTCCGGTATCGTGCTCGGTTCGCTCTACGGCCTGATGCCGCTGTATCTTTCGCATCAGGGCATGAGCGATGCCACCGTAGGTTACTGGATGGCGCTGCTGGTCAGTGCCGGGATTGTCGGTCAGTGGCCGGTAGGACGTCTTGCCGACCGCTTTGGTCGCCTGATGGTGCTGCGCGTGCAGGTGTTCGTGGTGATTCTGGGTGCGATTGCTATGCTGAGCGGAACGGCAATGGCACCGGCACTGTTTGTGCTGGGGCTGGCTGGCTTTACGCTTTATCCGGTGGCCATGTCCTGGGCGTGTGAAACGGTGGCGCATCATGAACTGGTGGCGATGAATCAGGCGCTGCTGTTCAGTTATACCGTTGGCAGTCTGGTCGGGCCGGGGATGACCGCGATGCTGATGCAGAACTATTCCGATCGCCTGCTGTTTGTGATGATTGCGGTGGTGGCGCTGGTCTATCTGGTGATGCTGCTGCGTAAAGCCGATCAGCATGCAACACCGGTGGCGCACGCCTGATGGCAGTGATTAAACGGGACATTCGCAACCTGTCGCAAATGTCCCGGCGGTAACGCTCTGTTTCTTGACGGTAAAGCTTCAGCTGCAGGCCAACCGTCTTAATACATGACGTTATGGCCGTAGCCGGCAAGAATATTTTTCACCCGCTCCATGGTCTCTTTCGTTGGCGGCTTCACGCCTTCCAGCTTGTACTCTTCACCCATCGCAATCCATTTATGCTTGCCGAGTTCGTGATAAGGCAGCAGCTCAATCTTCTCAATGTTACTCATGTCTTTAGTAAATTCACCGAGGCGATGCACCGAATCGTCATCGTCCGAATAACCCGGCACTACCACATAGCGAATCCAGGTCCTTTTACCGCGCTTTTGCAGATAGCGGGCGAAATCCAGCGTGCGGTGGTTTGACACGCCGACCAGAATTTCATGGATATCATCATTGATTTGCTTGAGGTCGAGCATCACCAGATCGGTCGCATCAAGCAGTTCATCGATCACCGGATCGTAACGACGCACAAAGCCGTTGGTGTCGAGGCAGGTATGGATGCCCTCGGCCTGGCAGGCGCGAAACCAGTCGCGCACAAATTCAGCCTGCAGAATGGCTTCACCGCCGGATGCCGTCACGCCGCCACCAGACGCATTCATAAAGTGGCGATACGACAGCACATCCCTCATCAGCTCATCGACGGTGATCTCCTTACCGCCGTGAGTGTCCCAGGTATCGCGGTTGTGGCAGTACAGGCAGCGCATCAGGCAGCCCTGGAAGAAGGTGATAAAACGGATGCCGGGACCGTCAACGGTGCCGCAGGATTCAAACGAGTGGATACGACCGATGGTTGACATTGCGATGTATTCTCCGGTTCAGCCTGGCGAGCAGGCGGCACAATCTGTGTTGTGCTCTGGGGATGTAAGTCGGTTTTGCCAGACTGCCTGCAAAAGCAGACTGGCAAAACAGGCTTGTGGAGAAAAGGCTCCCGCAGGAGCCTTTCGATTACAGTGAGAAGGATTACAGCGACTGAGTAAAGGTACGGGTAATCACATCCTGCTGCTGCTCTTTCGTCAGCGAGTTGAAACGTACAGCATAACCGGAAACGCGGATGGTCAGCTGTGGATATTTCTCAGGGTGCTCCATGGCATCCAGCAGCATTTCACGGTTCATGACGTTAACGTTCAGGTGCTGGCCGCCCTCGATACTGGCTTCGTGGTGGAAGTAACCATCCATCAGGCCAGCAAGGTTGGTTTTACGCACGTTATCATCTTTGCCCAGCGCATTCGGTACGATAGAGAAGGTATAAGAGATACCGTCTTTGGCGTAGGCAAATGGCAGTTTGGCCACGGAAGTCAGTGAAGCGACAGCACCTTTCTGGTCACGGCCATGCATTGGGTTGGCACCTGGTCCAAATGGCGCACCGGAGCGACGACCATCCGGGGTGTTACCGGTTTTCTTACCGTATACCACGTTGGAGGTGATGGTCAGTACCGACTGCGTTGGCACCGCATTACGGTAGGTCTGCAGTTTCTGAATTTTCTTCATGAAACGTTCAACCAGGTCACAGGCCAGATCATCCACGCGCGGGTCGTTGTTACCGAACTGCGGATATTCACCTTCAATTTCGAAGTCCACTGCCAGACCATCGGCGTCACGTACCGGTTTCACTTTGGCATATTTAATCGCTGAAAGTGAGTCCGCGGCGACAGACAGGCCCGCGATACCACACGCCATGGTACGATAAACGTCACGATCGTGCAGCGCCATCAGCGCGGCTTCATAACTGTACTTATCATGCATGTAGTGGATGATGTTGAGTGACGTGACGTACTGTTTTGCCAGCCAGTCCATGAAGTGGTCCAGACGCGCCATCACGGTGTCATAATCCAGCACATCATCAGTGATTGGCGCTTCTTTCGGGCCGACCTGCATTTTCAGCTTCTCATCCACACCGCCGTTGATTGCGTACAGCAGTGTTTTAGCCAGGTTGGCACGTGCGCCGAAGAACTGCATTTGTTTACCGACAATCATCGGGCTCACGCAGCAGGCGATGGCGTAGTCATCATTGTCAAAGTCCGGACGCATCAGGTCATCGTTCTCATACTGCAGCGATGAGGTGTCGATGGAGACTTTTGCCGCATATTTTTTGAAGTTAACCGGCAGTTTCTCAGACCACAGGATGGTCATGTTTGGTTCCGGTGATGGACCCATGGTGTACAGCGTGTTCAGGAAGCGGAAGGTGCTTTTCGTCACTAGCGTACGACCGTCAACGCCCATACCAGCCAGTGATTCAGTGGCCCAGATTGGGTCGCCAGAGAACAGCTCATCGTATTCCGGCGTACGCAGGAAGCGCACCATACGCAGTTTCATCACCAGATGGTCAATCAGTTCCTGCGCCTGCTCTTCGCTCAGTTTACCGGCTTTGATATCGCGCTCGATGTAAACGTCAAGGAAGGTGGACACGCGACCAAACGACATCGCGGCACCGTTTTGTGATTTCACTGCTGCGAGGTAACCGAAGTAGGTCCACTGTACTGCTTCCTGCGCGGTGGTGGCTGGCAGAGAGATATCAAAGCCATATTTGGCTGCCATCTCTTTGATCTGGCCCAGTGCGCGGTGCTGTTCAGAAATCTCTTCACGCAGGCGAATGGTGGCTTCGAGATCAACGCCATTTTCCATGTCACTCTGCAGTGAGTTGAACTGAGCCACTTTGTCTTTCATCAGGAAGTCGATGCCGTACAGCGCGACGCGACGGTAGTCACCAATAATACGACCGCGGCCGTACGCATCTGGCAGACCGGTCAGCACGCCGGATTTACGGCAGCGCAGGATATCCGGGGTGTAAACGTCAAACACGCCCTGGTTGTGGGTTTTGCGGTAATCGGTGAAAACTTTCTTCAGCGCCGGGTCCAGCTCGCGGCCGTAAACTTTACAGGAGCCTTCCACCATTTTGATGCCGCCAAACGGGATAATGGCGCGTTTCAGCGGGGCTTCAGTCTGCAGACCAACGATGGTTTCCAGCGATTTGTTAATATAGCCCGCATCGTGTGAGGTGATGGTAGACGCTAAATCAGTGTCGAAATCAACCGGTGCGTGGGTACGGTTTTCAATTTTGATGCCTTCCAGCACGCTGTCCCACAGTTTGGTGGTGGCTGGCGTCGCGCCGGCTAGGAATGCTTCGTCACCTTCATACGGCGTGTAGTTTTTTTGGATGAAGTCACGGACGTTGACGCTGTTCTGCCATTCACCGGCGCTAAATCCTTCCCAGGCTGACGCCATTTTTTCATTCAGTTCGGACATGATATACCTGCCTTATTTAGGGAGACTGTAACGTATGGCGCGCTGCTCAGCACGCCCGTACTTAATGACTCAGTGCGCGGACTCACCGTCGCGCAGATAGATAACCCAATAGGTCAACCCGACTAACAGACCGCCGCCAATGATGTTGCCGATGGTTACGGGAATCAGGTTATTAACAATAAAATCGCCAATGCCCAGTGCAGGAAATTGCGCCGCGCTGGCACCGGTCATCTGCCAGAATTCCGGGCTGGCAAAATCGCGAATCATGATGGCCATCGGGATCAGGAACATATTGGCGATGCTGTGCTCAAAGCCGCTGGCTACGAACATCGCAACCGGTAAAATCATTGCCACCATTTTGTCGAGCAGGCTACGGCCGGAGTAGCTCATCCACACCGCCAGACACACCATCAGGTTAGCCAGTGTACCGAGGCTTACCGCTTCGATAAACGTATGATGCATTTTGTGGTCGGCGGTCTGTAAGACATTTAATCCCCAGGCACCATTTGCGACCATATGCTCACCGGCCAGCCAAATCAGCGCCACAAAAAACAGCGCGCCGCACAGGTTGCCAACATAGACATTGAGCCAGTGACGACCCAGTTGCAGCCAGGTAATGCGTCCGCTGGCTTTAGCCACCACAATCAGCACCGTTGAAGTAAACAAATCAGCGCCGCAGACGACAACCAGCATCAAACCCAGTGAGAAGCAGATGCCGCCGATCAATTTGGCCATGCCGTACGGCATAGTGCCGCTGCCGGTGGTGGCGGTGATATAAAACACAAAGGCAATGGAAATAAAGACGCCAGCAGTGATAGCCAGAAAGAAGGTGGTTAAGGGATGTTTAGTCGCTTTATAGACACCGGCATCTTCTGCGACTTTTGCCATCGCCGCCGGTAATAATGAATTAAAAGGGTTGTCAGCTTTCACACTAACGCTCTCCAGAAATTGTCTGTAAAGATACTAACAAAGGAGTATAGGTCAGGAGTTGATGTGGATCATATTTGCCGAAACGGCAGGGTTAAGCAAAGCCGTAAAATGGCCAAAAATTCAAGTAATTTATTGAAATTTATTAAATAAATAATTTTTAATTTATGCAAAATAAGTTGAAAGTGCGGCTGGCTTCAGCATTATTTTGTTAAATGCTGTTTATCAATGATAGTGAATTGTTATTTATTATTTTCTGCGCCCGATGAATTTTCAGCGGCATAAAAAAGGGCACTGGATACTGCCAGTGCCCGTTAATTTTCAGGCTAATTGGCCACAGACAAAATGCGCCGATTTATTTCGCAGACCAGTAACGACGTTTTGCCGCCTGTAATTTTTCATATGCGGCCAGCAGTGCCTGATGCGCCGGGAACGCGTGCAGATCGCGGTCAACCACCTGCAGACCGTAGAATGGTGCCTCACCGCTGATGGCAGCCGAAGCGGCGTCGACGGCGGCTTCGCCATACATGCGCACAAACGCGTGATGATACTGCAGCGGATCGCGATCTTCTTCCATCGCCAGCAGCAGCAGAGTCTGCAGGCAGCGATAGTAGTTGGCACGCTCAGGGCTGAAGATCGACTGGTTGAATTCCATGGTCCATTCCGTCCAGATCAGCGCCTGATCCAAATCGCCACCGGCCAGCGCCAGCATCGCTTTCAGCTCGCCAATACGCAGCGTGAACCAGCCGTTGTCTTTGCCGGTCGCCAGCCCCAGCAGTTCACGCACGCGGGTGAAGTCATCATGACCTTCTTCATCCAGCTGTTCGATCAGAGCCAGATACTCCTCGGGTTGCCACTGGGTTGCCGGCAGGGACAACAGCGTTTCACGCAGTGATGCACCCATGTTGTTATTCGCCAGCAGCAGGTCTTCGGCAGGGTAAATATCAGACATGCCCGGTACGATAATGCGGCAGGCGTAAACGTCCAGATGTTCGTAGTCGGCGATATACACTTCTTTATCTTCCGCACGGAAGATCGCCATCAGCGTATCGAATTCTTCATGGGTCGTGCCGGCAAAGCTCCAGTCGACAAAGGGATAGTCGGCATCGTCTTTGAACATATCCCAGGAGATCAGACCGCTGGAATCAATGAAGTGGGTTTCAAGGTTAGCGTGTTCGGCCACTTCTTCATCATCAAAGGTGGGCGGGGTAAACACGTCGAGATCTTTCAGGCCGCGGCCCTGCAGCAGTTCGGTAACGGTACGTTCCAGCGCGACACCAAAGTCCGGATGGGCACCAAACGAGGCAAAGCAGGTGCCGTTAGCCGGGTTGAACAGCACCACACAGATCACCGGATAGTTGCCGCCCAGCGAAGCGTCATAGGAGAAAATCGGGAAACCTTCCGCTTCAAGACGATTGATGGCCTCCACCACGCCAGGATAGCGCTGCATCACCGCTTCAGGAATTTCCGGCAGGCTGATGGATTCCGCGATAATGCGGTTTTTAATATGGCGCTCAAACACTTCGGATAAGCCCTGTACGCGCGCTTCATTGGCGGTGTTGCCAGCGGACATGCCGTTAGACACATACAGGTTGCCGATGATGTTCATCGGAATGTAAACAGTTTGCTGATCGGACTGGCGGGTAAATGGCAGGCCGCAAATACCGCGATCGGCATTACCAGACTGCAGATCCACCAGATCGGACGCGCTCAGGCTCTGTTCCGGATCGTAAAACTTACGCAGGCGCGCATCCAGAATGCCTTCCGGCAGGCGGTCATCGTCGGTTAGCGGGAACCATTTCTCGTTCGGGTAGTGCACGAAGTCGCCGTTAGCGATGGTTTCGCCCAGCCAGAAATCGGCAAAGAAGTAGTTGGTTGAGAGGCGCTCAAAATATTCGCCCAGCGCTGAGGCCAGCGCCGCTTTTTTACTGGCGCCTTTACCGTTAGTAAAACAGAGCGGGCAGTCGCGGTCGCGAATGTGCACTGACCAGACGTGCGGCACCGGGTTCAGCCAGGAAGCTTCTTCAATGTTGAAACCCAGATCCTGCAGTTTCTGCTGGAAGCGTGCGATGGAGTCTTCCAGTGCGGCGTCTTTACCTGGAATAAACGTTTGCGTCATGGTGGCGCTCTCTTAAGTCGATGGTTGGGCGTAAAGCGCGCAATAATACGGGTTTTGCGCCTGCTTCGCTATTGCTCCGCCAAATTTCTCAACGCATTGTTACGGCTTTTTCGCGCTCTGGCAGCTGTCTGATTTTACTTCACCGCACTGCCTCACAAAATTCCGTGGCTTATTACATTTGTGACATAAGCTGCGGTGGAGCGGGCTCTGGAAATGTGATCGCTGCCGGATAAATGATTGCAGCCATCCGGAGGCAATGATAAAACCGATGGGGTATTCATAACCGTTCGATATGACAATGGTGAGGGGAAATGGCGCAGGTTTATAATTTTAGCTCCGGACCGGCAATGCTGCCGGTGGAAGTGCTTCGTCGTGCAGAACAAGAACTGACAAACTGGCATGGATTAGGCACCTCGGTGATGGAAATCAGTCACCGCAGCAAAGAGTTTATTGAAGTCGCGGAAGCGGCGGAGCAGGATTTTCGCGATCTGCTGAAAATCCCGGCCAACTACAAAGTATTATTCTGCCATGGCGGCGCGCGTGCGCAGTTCGCGGCAATCCCGGGCAATCTGCTGGGCGATGCCAGCCGCGCGGATTACATCGACGGCGGCTACTGGGCGCACAGTGCTATTAAAGAAGCAGAAAAATTCTGCTCGCCGAACGCCATTGACATCAAAACCACCCGTGAGGGTAAACGCGCACTGTTACCGATGCGTGAATGGCAGCTCAGCGATGATGCGGCTTATGTGCATTTCTGCCCGAATGAAACCATCGACGGGATTGCCATCGATGAAGAGCCAGACTTCGGCGATAAAGTGGTGGTGGCCGATCTCTCTTCGACCATCCTGTCCCGCCCACTCGACATCAGCCGCTACGGCGTGATTTATGCCGGCGCGCAGAAGAACATCGGTCCCGCTGGCCTGACGCTGGTGGTAGTGCGTGATGACCTGCTGGGCAAAGCGCAGCGCTGGGTGCCCTCCATTCTCGACTACAAAGTGCTGGCCGAAAACGATTCGATGTTTAACACGCCGCCGACGTTTGCCTGGTATCTCTCCGGCCTGGTGTTCAAGTGGCTGAAAGAGAAGGGCGGTGTAGCGGAGATGGATAAGGTTAATCAGGCGAAAGCCGATCTGCTGTACGGCGTGATTGATAGCAGCAGCTTCTACCGTAACGACGTCGCCAGTGAAAACCGTTCCCGGATGAACGTGCCTTTCCAGCTGGCCGATGCTGCGCTGGATAAGGTGTTTCTTGAAGAATCACTGAAGGCGGGCCTGCATGCGCTGAAGGGGCACCGTGTAGTTGGCGGTATGCGTGCCTCGATCTACAATGCGATGCCGCTGGAAGGCGTTAAGGCGCTGACCGAATTCATGGTCGACTTCGAACGTCGTCACGGTTAATTATCTACTTTAGTGCCAGCCTGCCCGGCTGGCATCAGACCCTGTCACTGGACAGGGTCTCGTATTTCTGGAGATTTGGTTTCACATGCAGGACTCCCTGACTTTACAGCCGATTGCCCGCGTTGACGGCACGGTAAACTTACCGGGCTCAAAAAGCGTATCAAACCGCGCCCTGTTACTGGCTGCACTGGCGAACGGCACCACGCGCCTGACCAACCTGCTCGACAGCGATGATGTTAAACACATGCTTAATGCGCTGCAGGCGCTGGGTGTCAGCTATACCCTGTCAGCCGATCGCACCGTGTGTGAAGTGGTCGGCAATGGTGGACCGCTGCGTGCCGAACAGCCGCTGGAATTGTTCCTGGGCAATGCCGGAACCGCGATGCGTCCGCTGGCGGCCGCACTGTGCCTCGGTGAGCAGTCGGTAGTACTGACCGGCGAACCGCGCATGAAAGAGCGTCCTATCGGCCATCTGGTCGATGCGTTACGGCAGGGCGGCGCGCGCATTGATTACCTCGAACAAACCGACTATCCGCCGCTGCGTTTGAACGGCGGATTTACCGGCGGCGAAGTCAGTGTCGATGGCAGCGTTTCCAGCCAGTTCCTGACGGCGCTGCTGATGACCGCGCCGCTGGCACAAAACGACACCACGATCACTATTAAAGGCGAGCTGGTTTCCAAACCCTACATTGATATCACTCTGCACCTGATGCGTTGCTTTGGCGTGGACGTTGAGAATCAGCACTACCAGCGCTTTGTGGTGAAAGGTCAGCAGCAGTATCAGTCGCCAGGTGATTATCTGGTGGAAGGCGATGCGTCGTCAGCGTCCTATTTCCTTGCCGCTGCGGCAATCAGAGGCGGTACGGTGCGGGTTACCGGCATTGGCCGCAACAGTGTGCAGGGCGACATCCGTTTTGCCGATGTGCTGGAGAAAATGGGAGCGGTGATTGAGTGGGGCGACGATTATATTGCCTGCACGCGCGGTGCGTTGAACGCCATTGATATGGACATGAACCATATTCCGGATGCGGCAATGACAATCGCTACCACCGCGCTGTTTGCCGAAGGCACCACGCTGATGCGCAACATCTATAACTGGCGCGTAAAGGAGACCGATCGCCTGGCGGCCATGGCAACCGAGTTGCGTAAAGTCGGTGCGGAAGTGGAAGAGGGGCACGATTTTATTCGCGTCACACCGCCTGCGCAGTTACAGCACGCCGATATCGGCACGTACAACGATCACCGTATGGCGATGTGTTTCTCGCTGGTTGCGCTGTCCGACACGCCGGTAACCATTCTCGATCCCGGCTGTACGGCAAAAACCTTCCCGGATTACTTCCAGCAGCTGGCAAAAATCAGCCACGCATCCTAATCCGCCCGCCCGGTACCGCTGTGCCGGGCGTCTGAACTCTCTGCTGGCCTCACTGGCGGGAAATTGTTCTGAAACTGTCGAAATTTCTGGCGCTGTCTACGCTAAAGGGTAACCAAGCGGACGCGGGCAGCGTATAATGCCGCGCAATCCAGACAGCCAAGAAGGCTGATCATCAGCACGCAGCAACAGGAGAGAACAATGACGGCAATCGCCCCGGTAATTACCATTGATGGCCCAAGCGGCGCGGGTAAAGGGACTTTATGTAAAGCGATGGCGGAGTCGTTGCAGTGGCACCTGCTGGATTCAGGGGCTATTTATCGCGTACTGGCTCTGGCCGCGCTGCATCATCAGGTGGATATCGAGTCGGAAGAAGCGCTGGTGCCCATGGCGGCGCACCTTGACGTGCGTTTTCTGTCGGTAGACGGTGAAATGCAGGTAGTGCTGGAAGGTGAGGATGTCACCGGCGAAATCCGCACCCAGGAAGTGAGCAATACGGCGTCGCGCGTGGCGGCATTTCCGCGCGTGCGTGAAGCCTTGCTGCGCCGACAGCGTGCTTTTCGCGAGGAGCCGGGTTTAATCGCCGATGGACGTGATATGGGCACCGTGGTTTTCCCGGACGCGCCCGTTAAAATTTTCCTCGATGCCAGCTCCGAAGAGCGTGCGCATCGCCGTATGCTACAGTTGCAGGAAAAGGGCTTTAGTGTTAACTTTGATCGCCTTTTATCCGAGATAAAGGAACGCGACGACCGCGATCGTAACCGCGCCATCGCGCCTTTAGTGCCAGCTGCTGATGCTCTGGTGCTGGATTCAACCAGCATGACCATTGAGCAAGTGATTGAAAAGGCACTAGATTATGCCCGCCAGAAGCTGGGCATTTAATCTTTTCGGCGACCGAATTGTAGTAACCCTGTGCCAGGGAAGCGGTGCAGGGCATGTGAAACAACCCCATCCGACAATGACGTCAGGTGGACGTTAAATTGAAGAATCCTAAGATTATCAATATGACTGAATCTTTTGCTCAACTCTTTGAAGAGTCCCTGAAAGAAATCGAAACCCGTCCGGGTTCCATCGTTCGTGGCGTCGTTGTTGCTATCGACAAAGACGTCGTGCTGGTTGATGCGGGTCTGAAATCTGAATCTGCTATCCCTGCAGAACAGTTCAAGAACGCAGCTGGCGAACTGGAAATCCAGGTGGGCGACGAAGTTGACGTTGCTCTGGATGCAGTAGAAGACGGCTTCGGTGAAACCCTGCTGTCCCGTGAGAAAGCTAAACGTCACGAAGCTTGGATCACGCTGGAAAAAGCTTACGAAGACGCTGAAACTGTTACCGGTGTTATCAACGGCAAAGTTAAAGGTGGCTTCACAGTTGAGCTGAACGGTATTCGTGCGTTCCTGCCAGGTTCACTGGTTGACGTTCGTCCGGTCCGCGACACTCTGCACCTGGAAGGCAAAGAGCTTGAATTCAAAGTAATCAAGCTTGATCAGAAGCGTAACAACGTCGTGGTTTCTCGCCGCGCGGTTATCGAATCTGAAAACAGCGCTGAGCGCGATCAGCTGCTGGAAAACCTGCAGGAAGGCATGGAAGTCAAAGGTATCGTTAAGAACCTCACTGACTACGGCGCATTCGTTGACCTGGGTGGCGTTGACGGTCTGCTGCACATCACCGATATGGCGTGGAAGCGCGTTAAGCATCCAAGCGAAATCGTCAACGTGGGCGACGAAATCACTGTTAAAGTGCTGAAGTTCGACCGCGAGCGTACTCGTGTATCTCTGGGCCTGAAACAGCTGGGCGAAGATCCATGGGTTGCTATCGCTAAGCGTTATCCGGAAGGTACCAAACTGACCGGTCGCGTGACCAACCTGACTGACTACGGCTGCTTCGTTGAAATCGAAGAAGGCGTTGAAGGCCTGGTACACGTGTCTGAAATGGACTGGACCAACAAAAACATCCACCCATCTAAAGTTGTCAACGTAGGTGATGTGGTTGAAGTTATGGTTCTGGACATCGACGAAGAGCGTCGTCGTATCTCCCTGGGTCTGAAGCAGTGCAAATCTAACCCATGGCAGCAGTTCGCAGAGACCCACAACAAAGGCGATCGCGTTGAAGGTAAAATCAAGTCAATCACTGACTTCGGTATCTTCATCGGCCTGGACGGTGGCATCGACGGTCTGGTTCACCTGTCTGACATCTCCTGGAACGCGACTGGCGAAGAAGCCGTTCGTGAGTACAAGAAAGGCGACGAAATCGCTGCCGTTGTACTGCAGGTTGACGCAGAGCGTGAGCGTATTTCTCTGGGCGTGAAGCAGCTGGCTGAAGATCCATTCAACAACTACATCACCCTGAACAAGAAAGGCGCAATCGTGACGGGTAAAGTCACTGCAGTTGACGCTAAAGGTGCTACAGTAGAATTAGCTGACGGCGTAGAAGGTTACCTGCGCGCTTCTGAAGCTTCTCTGGACCGCATCGAAGACGCCACTCAGGTTCTGAGCGTAGGCGACGACGTTGAAGCGAAATTCACCGGCGTTGACCGTAAGAACCGCGTTGTGAGCCTGTCTGTTCGTGCTAAAGACCAGGCTGACGAGAAAGAAGCTATCAACACTGTTAACACCAAACAGGAAGATGGCAACTTCTCTAACGCAATGGCTGAAGCGTTCAAAGCGGCTAAAGGCGAGTAATCGACCCGAAGCACCGGACGGTGAAAATCGTCCGGTTTCGGTAAAAGCTGTCATACCTTTCCAAACAGGGATTAACCGGAGGTTACATGACCAAGTCAGAACTGATTGAAAGACTTGCTGGCCAGCATACTCATATCCCGGCGAAAGTCGTTGAGGATGCGGTCAAAGAGATGCTCGAGCACATGGCCACTACGCTGGCCCAGGGCGAGCGCATTGAAATCCGGGGATTCGGCAGCTTTTCTTTGCACTACCGCGCACCGCGCACTGGTCGTAACCCGAAAACGGGTGACAAAGTGGAACTGGAAGGTAAATACGTTCCCCACTTCAAGCCAGGCAAAGAATTGCGTGACCGTGCAAATATCTACGGCTAAGCCGTTACCGAACGATAAAAACGACACCTGCAGGTGTCGTTTTTTTTTGCCTCGCATTCAGGTTTGCGATCCTGCTTCCATGTTGCTGTTGATCCCCTGCAACCACCATAAATTGCGCGTAATCCCTCTCTGAAATCGACATTTAGCCGCATGCTTTTGCCTCTGCCAGCGCGCACAATCCGCGGCAATGACAGAAGAGGGCGTGCGCGTGACAATAACAGTGGTAGCCAGAATGATGCTCCTCGCGGCGCTGCCGCTGGGTATGCTGCCGCACATCCCCGCTTACAGCACCATTGTGCTGCTGTTAATAAGCGCACTGTTGCTGGCATGTACATCAGTAATGCTTTTGCGCTACGCCGGACTGGGCTTGCTGCTGTTGAGCTGGGCACTGATCGAGGCGCGTCAGACGGTCGATACCCTCGAGCAACTGACCGTGGCACCGGTGGCGGCCACGCTTCAGATAACTGCAGTGAATCCCGCGAAGAACCAGCTCACGGCGCAGATAGTCCGGGCAGGTGACCGCTACGTCTTTCCACCGTTGTTTGTCACGCTGCGTAATGTCAGCGATGAGGTCGCCTGGTGTGCCGGACAGCGCTGGCAGATGCAGCTGCGGCTACGCGCGGTGCACGCCCGGCTCAACGAGGGCGAATTTGATCTGCAGCGTTTTGCCATTGCTAACCACAGCGCGTTGCAGGGGCGTATTGTCAGCCAGCAGGCTGAGTCTCTGCGCTGCAGCTGGCGGACGCGTTTTATCGATCATCACCTGGCGCGTTTCACCGGGTTAACGCAGCCCGCAATAATACAGGCACTGGCCTTTGGCGTGCGTGACGCGATGACCCCGGCCCAGCGAGCCTTGCTGCGCGAAACCGGTACCGCGCACCTGATGGCCATCTCAGGCATGCATATCGCGCTGGCGGCCAGCGTAGGCTGGCTACTGGCGCGCGTCATCCAGTTGGTGTTACCTGCCAGGCAAATCGGCTATCTGATGCCGCTGCTGATCAGCGGGTTAACAGCGGCAGCCTATTGCTGGATCTCCGGCAGTCATCCGCCGGCACAGCGCGCGATGCTGGCGTTAACGCTGTGGCTGGCGACGCGTATAGCTGGCTGGCAGCTGAGCAACTGGCAGGTGTGGACGCTCTGCGTGGGGAGTTTGTTATGGCTTGATCCGCTGACGGTGCTGTCAGAGAGCTTCTGGCTGTCGGCGCTGGCCGTGGCGATGCTGATACTGTGGTTTCAGTGGTTTCCTCTGCCGCCACGTTTCCGCCAGCCGCGCCGCTGGCTCATGCTGCGACTGCTGCATCTGCAATTGGGCTTGATGATTCTGATGGCGCCGCTGCAGATCTTTCTGTTCCACGGGCTCAGCCTCAGCGCGCTAGTGGCCAACCTGCTGGCGGTTCCGGTAGTGTCGCTGATTACCGTGCCGCTGATTCTGCTGGCGATGCTGTTGCCGCTGCCTGCAATCGCCGTTCCGCTATGGCAGCTGGCCGATCTGTCGGTCAGCCTGGTAATGCAGGGGCTGGCATGGCTGCCCGCCGGCTGGTGGCGCTGGAGCGATACGCTGCCGGCGGTGCTGCTGCTCTGGGCCGGGCTGGCGCTGTGGCGCAGCGGCTTGCTCGCGAAGGCGCTGATGCCCTGCTGCGCGCTGTTGCTCTTGCTGTGGCTCTGGCGCAGCAATGCCCAGCAGGACGACTGGCAGATTGACATGATCGATGTCGGACATGGTCTGGCGGTGGCGATCAGCCAGGGAAATGAGGTGATGCTGTATGACAGCGGACCCGGCTGGGCAGAGGACAATGCAGGCGGGCGGGTTTTGTTACCCTGGCTGCACTACACCGGGCGCCAACTGCAAGGGGTGATCCTGAGCCACAAGCATCTCGATCACCGTGGTGGATTAGCCGCGCTGCAACAGGCGCAGCCTGATCTGCGAGTACGCAGCGCGCTCAGCGAGCCCGGGCATCTGCCGTGCTATCGCGGCCAGCAGTGGCAGTGGGGGCGTTTGCACTTTCACGCGCTATGGCCGCCGCGCGCGCAGACCGCCGGGCAAAATAACGACTCCTGCGTAGTGCGCGTGGATGATGGTCAGTTTAGCCTGTTACTGACCGGGGACATCGAGCTGGAGGCGGAGCGCAAGCTGGTCGCCCTGGAAAAGGGCGGCTTACAATCTACGGTTATCCAGGTGCCCCATCATGGCAGCCGGAGCTCCTCCGGCCCTTTACTGTTACGGAGTGTTGCCGGGCAGGCGGCGCTGGCTTCGCTGGCGCGCTATAACGCCTGGCGTATGCCCGCCATCGCCGTGGTCCAGCGTTACCGCGAGCAGGGCTATCGCTGGTATGACACTGCGCAATCAGGCCAGATTCACATCGCGATACGGCAGGGTCGCTGGCAGATTAAGGGGTTAAGAGAGCAAATAATCCCCCGCTGGTATCATCAGTGGTTTGGCGTCAAACGCGATTCCAGGTAGAATGAGCGGCTATTTCAAACAGCGTGAATAAATAATGCATCAAGACAAAGACCTCTCAACGTGGCAGACATTTCGCCGACTCTGGCCGATGATTGCACCGCACAAGGCTGGCCTGATTGTGTCCGCCGTGGCGCTGATACTCAATGCGGCAGGCGACACCCTAATGCTCTCCCTGTTGAAACCTTTACTGGATGATGGTTTCGGCAAAGCCGACAAATCCGTTCTGCTGTGGATGCCGCTGGCGGTCATCGGCCTGATGCTGATCCGCGGCGTAACCAGTTATATCTCCAGTTACTGCATCTCATGGGTCTCCGGCAATGTGGTGATGAACATGCGCCGTCGCCTGTTCGGCCACATGATGGGCATGCCGGTTGCATTCTTCGATCAGCAGTCTACCGGTACGCTGCTGTCGCGGATTACCTACGATTCTGAACAGGTGGCCTCTTCCTCCTCCAGCGCGCTGGTGACGGTGGTACGCGAAGGCGCATCGATCATTGGCCTGTTCATCATGATGTTCTACTACAGCTGGCAGCTGTCACTGATTTTGATCCTGCTGGCGCCGCTGGTCTCTTTTGCCATCCGCACCGTATCCAGGCGCTTCCGCAGCATCAGTAAAAATATGCAGAACACCATGGGGCAGGTAACCACCAGTGCTGAGCAGATGCTGAAAGGGCACAAAGAAGTGCTGATTTTTGGCGGACAGGAAGTGGAAGCCGAGCGTTTCTCGCAGGTGAGCAATAAAATGCGCCAGCAGGGGATGAAACTGGTTTCGGCCTCTTCGATTTCCGATCCGGTGATCCAGCTGATCGCATCGCTGGCGCTGGCTTTTGTGCTGTATGCCGCCAGCTTCCCGAGCGTGATGGATACCCTGACTGCCGGTACCATCACCGTGGTGTTCTCGTCGATGATCGCCCTGATGCGTCCGCTGAAATCGCTGACCAACGTCAACGCCCAGTTCCAGCGCGGCATGGCGGCCTGTCAAACGCTGTTCACTATTCTGGATAGCGAGCAGGAGATCGACAACGGCAAGCGCGAAATCACGCGTGCAAAAGGGGATGTTGAATTCCGCAACGTGACCTTTACCTATCCGGGCCGCGACATTCCGGCGCTGCGTGATATTAATCTCACGCTGCCCGCGGGTAAAACCGTGGCGCTGGTGGGCCGTTCCGGCTCGGGTAAATCCACCATGGCCAGCCTGCTGACGCGTTTTTACGATATCAACGAGGGCGAGATTCTGCTGGATGGTCACGACCTGCGGGAATATACCCTGCGCTCGCTGCGTAATCAGGTGGCGCTGGTCTCGCAAAATGTCCATCTGTTCAACGACACCATCGCCAATAACATCGCTTATGCGCGCAACGGTGAATATACCCGCGAGCAAATCGAGCAGGCGGCGACCATGGCGCACGCTATGGACTTCATCAACAAGATGGATAACGGTCTTGATACGGTCATTGGTGAAAATGGCGTGCTGCTGTCTGGCGGCCAGCGTCAGCGTATCGCCATTGCTCGTGCGCTGCTGCGTGACTGCCCGATTTTGATTCTCGACGAAGCCACTTCGGCGCTGGATACCGAATCCGAGCGTGCCATCCAGTCGGCGCTGGACGAGCTGCAGAAGAACCGCACGTCGCTGGTGATTGCGCACCGTCTCTCCACCATTGAAAAGGCCGACGAAATCGTGGTGGTCGAGGATGGGCGAATCGTGGAACGCGGTACCCATGAGGTGCTGCTGGCGCAGAAAGGCGCTTACGCGCAGCTGCACAAACTGCAGTTCGGTCAATGATTGAACGTATCTGGAGCGGACGCTCGCCGCTGTGGCTGCTGTTGTGGCCGCTGAGTCTGCTGTATGGCGCTATCACCTGGCTGATTCGCCTAAGCTATCAGCGCGGCTGGCGTACCCGCTGGCGCGCGCCCTGTCCGGTCATTGTCGTTGGCAACCTGACCGCGGGCGGCAACGGTAAAACACCGCTGGTGATTTGGCTGGTGCAGGCGCTGCAACAGCAGGGGCTGCGTCCGGGTGTGGTGTCGCGCGGTTACGGTGGTAAAGCGGAACGCTATCCGCTGCTGGTCAATCAGGATAGCGCGACGGAACAGGCTGGTGATGAACCGGTGCTGATCGCCCAGCGCACTCAGGTGCCGGTCGCAGTGGCACCGCAGCGCCGGCTGGCAATCGAGGCCCTGCTGGCGGCGCATCCGCTGGATGTGATTGTGACGGATGATGGCCTGCAGCACTACGCGCTAGAGCGCGATCGCGAAATCGTGGTGGTGGATGGCGTGCGCCGCTTTGGTAACGGCTGGTGGTTACCGGCCGGACCGATGCGTGAACGCGCATCGCGGCTGGAACAGGTTGATGCCGTGGTGGTCAACGGGGGCAGCGCACAGGCTGGCGAGATCGCCATGACGCTGCAGCCGGGTCTGGCGGTCAATCTGCTGACCGGCGAACAGGCCGCGCTGACGCAGCTGCCGCCAATTGTCGCGATGGCCGGCATCGGTCATCCGCCGCGTTTCTTCAATACGCTGCAGCAGCAGGGCGTGCAGCCGGTGGCAGAGATTGCCTTTGCCGATCACCACGCTTATAGCGAAGAAGAGTTACGCAGCCTGACTCAGGATGCACAGTGCCTGCTGATGACGGAAAAAGACGCGGTCAAATGCCGCCATTTTGCCCGCGCTAACTGGTGGTATCTGCCGGTGGATGCGCATCTGGCGGGCGCGCCGCTGGCCGCATTGCTGGCCGATCTGACGCAACTCTGTACGGCTGCGCGCGACGCCCGGTCGCGCTAACCATCTAAAGGGACGACGTAATGACCAGCACGCATTCCCTCTCTCTGCAAACCGCCCGCAACCTGCACCTCTCTGCCCAGGGCCTGCTACGCCCGCCGCGCCGTCAGGCGCGTTTTGCCGATATTCACGCCTGCGTGCGGCAGATGTCGTTGCTGCAAATCGATACCATTAATGTGGTTGCGCGCAGTCCGTATCTGGTGCTGTTCAGCCGGCTGGGCGCTTTTCCTGCTGAGTGGCTGGAGCAAACGCTGGCGGCGGGCGCGCTGTTTGAATACTGGGCGCATGAAGCCTGTTTTATCCCTTTTGAAGATTATCCGCTGCTGGGTCACCGCATGCTGGCTCCGCAGCGCCTGGGCTGGAAATACAATCAGCAATGGGTGGATCAGCATCAGCAGGAGATCGCCGATCTGCTGCAACATATCGCCGCCACCGGTCCGGTACGCGCCGCTGATTTTGCCAGCGACAAGCACACCAAACCCGGCTGGTGGGCGTGGAAGCCGCACAAGCGACATCTGGAGAACCTGTTTAGCGCCGGTGAGCTGATGGTTGTCGGGCGCCGTAACTTCCAGCGCGTCTACGATCTGCGTAGCCGGGTGATGCCGCACTGGCGCGACGAGCAGCATGCGCTGAGCGAGAACGAGGCGGTGATGCAGATGCTGGATCACAGCGCGCGCAGCCTCGGCATTTTCCGCGCCAGCTGGCTGGCCGATTACTACCGGCTGAAACGTGCGCCCATCGCACTCTGGCTGGCGCAGGCCGCTGAGCAGGAAGTGATTCAGCGCGTTGAGGTTGAGCAACTGGGCGAGATGTGGCTGCACCACACGCAACTGCCCCAACTGGCGCAGCCGCAGGCCGCCACGCACAGCGCGCTGCTGTCACCGTTTGATCCGGTGGTATGGGATCGCCGCCGCGCGCTTGAGTTGTTCAATTTTGACTACCGCATCGAGTGCTATACGCCGGAGCACAAACGTAAATACGGCTATTTTGTCCTGCCGCTGCTGCACCGCGGCGTACTGAAAGGGCGCGTCGATGCCAAAATGGATCGCCAGGCGCAGCGCCTGATTCTGCGGGCCTTCTGGCTGGAGCCCGGCGTGCGGCTGAGCCAGCAGTTTCTCGCCGATGTGCATAAAGCCATTAACCGCTTCGCCGCCTGGCAGGGCGCCAGCGAAGTGGTGCTGGAAAACGCGCCTGATGCGCTGCGGGCCGCCTGGTCCACGTGCTGGCACGTCAGCATATAAGCCGATGGCGGCGCGCCGCCCCTGATTGCGCTATGGTATGCTAATCCTCTGACGTATCGGTCCTGAAAGGAGAAAAGTATGGATCACCGTTTACTTGAGATTGTGGCCTGTCCGGTCTGCAACGGAAAACTGTATTACAACAAAGAGCAGCAGGAGTTGATTTGCAAACCCGACGGACTGGCGTTCCCGGTGCGTGACGGTATTCCGGTATTGCTGGAAGTGGAAGCGCGCACCCTGTCCGTTGAAGAGATTCATCCATGAGTTTCGTAGCGATTATTCCGGCACGCTACGCCTCCACGCGCCTGCCGGGCAAACCGCTGCTGGATATTCACGGTAAACCGATGGTGGTGCACGTGATGGAACGTGCGCGCGAGTCCGGTGCCGAGCGGGTGATTGTGGCCACCGATCATCCTGACGTGGCGGCGGCGGTGACCGCTGCCGGCGGGGAAGTCTGCATGACGCGCGCCGACCACCAATCTGGTACCGAGCGTCTGGCCGAGGTGATTGAAAAGTATCAGTTTGCTGACGATACCATCATCGTGAATGTTCAGGGCGACGAGCCGATGATTCCGGCGGAGATTGTGCGTCAGGTCGCTGAAAATCTGGCTCAGGCGGATGCTGGCATGGCCACGCTGGCGGTACCGATTCACGAGGCAGAAGAGGCGTTCAATCCCAACGCGGTAAAAGTGGTCACCGATGCCAGCGGCTATGCGCTCTATTTTTCACGTGCGACCATTCCGTGGGATCGCGAACGTTACGCGCAGTCGCGTGAGCAGATTGGCGACACGCTGCTGCGCCACATCGGTATTTATGCCTATCGCGCCGGTTTCATCCGTCGCTATGTGGCATGGCAACCCTGTGCGCTGGAGCAGATCGAGTTGCTGGAGCAGCTGCGCGTGCTGTGGTACGGCGAAAAGATCCACGTGGCGGTAGCGGCCACCGTGCCGAGCGTCGGTGTGGATACGCCGGACGATCTGCTGCGCGTGCGTGAAGCGATGCAGGCATAATCGTCAGCGGCCAGCGACCCGGCTGGCCGCAAAGTTTGATCTGGCGCTAAGTTTCGCGCCGTCATGACCTCCAGGATGGTGCAATGAGTTAACTCCGGAGGACTCTTCCATGGAACAACTCCGTGCAGAACTGGCGCTGGTGCTGGGCGAAGGCGTTAGCCGGCTGGAAACCATCAGCGAACAGGCACAATCGCGGCTTTACGCCCTCTATGATGACCACGGCAAGCCGATGCCGCTGGTGGCCAAATATTTTCGTCATCAGGGGCGCGCCGCGCTCGAAGCGAAAAAACTCACCATGCTGGCGCATGAAGGGCTGATTACGCTGCCCACGGTGTACGGCCTGGTTTTGAGTCAGCAACCGCCGGCGCATGAAATGCTGCTGCTGGCGCGCTTAAATGGCGTATCGGCCGAAGCGCCGGCACGCACGGCAGCGCGCTGGGAGCAGCTGTGTGAACAGATTGTCGAAGGGCTGCTGGCGTGGCACCGCATTGACAGCCATGGCCTGGTCGGCAGCGTTGACAGCGTGCAGGAAAATCGCTGGCCGGCATGGTATCGCCAGCGGGTGGAAGTGCTGTGGTCCACGCTGGGCTATCTGTCGCCCCCCAGATTTACCCACGCCGATCGCCAGATTCTGTTTCGCAGCCGCGAACAGCTGGCGCAGCTGTTTGCTGGCTTTGACGACCCGTGCGTGCTAATGCACGGCAATCTGCGTCTCGCCAGTATGCTGAAAGACCCGCACAGCGATCAGCTGGTGGCGATGACCCAGCCGGGCACCATTTTGTGGGCCCCGCGTGAGTATGAGCTGATGCGCCTGGCGGAAAACGGTGCTGAAGCATCGCTGCTGCAGCACTATTTACAGCGTGCGCCGGTGGATGAAGGTTTCGTCTGGCGCCGCTGGCTCTATCAGCTGTGGGATTGCGTTGACACGCTGGTCAGCAGCGGCCAGTTTGATCGGCCGCGCTTTGACCATGCCCGCGCACAGCTACTCCCCTGGCTCGGCTGAAGGTTCGCCACTGCCGCGCAGCCGCTGCCAGATCAGCCCCAGCGTTTCGTACACTGCGCGCTGGCTATGGCTGAGCCATAGCGGCGAGGGCAGCGTGCGATCCCAGACGCTGATCGGTGAGGTGATCGCCAGCTGGTTAGCCGGTGCCGGTAGCGGATTCAGGCCGGCGCTCTGGAAAAAGTGCATGGCGCGTGGCAGATGGTTGGCAGACGTCACCAGCAAAAACGGATGCTGCCCGATGGTCTGCTTCACCGCCAGCGCTTCTTCGCCGGTGTCATGCGGCTGATCCAGCACGATAATGGCATCGTCGGGCACGCCAAGGCTGCGCGCCACGTCGGCGGCAACGCTGGCGTTGCTGCGCGGATTGTAGCCCGCAGCGGCACCGGTGAAGATCATTTTGGCCTGAGGATAGCGTCGCCACTGGCGAACGCCTTCGGTCACGCGCGGCAGGCTGTTGTTCAGCAGGTTGGAGCTCGGTGCCCACTGCCGGTTATAGGTGTAACCCCCGCCCAGCACCACGATATAGTCCACCGGCTCGCTGCCATTCCACGTGGCATACTGGTTTTCCAGCGGGGCCAGCAGCCGATCGGCCACCGGTTGCAGGCTCAGCAGTAACAGCATCAGCCAGCTCAATGAGATAAGGATTTTGCCGCTTTTTTGCCAGCGGCTGAACCAGAGCAGTAAAAGTCCTGCCGCCATAAGCGTTAACAGCAATGGCAAAGGCAGTAGCATCGCGCCAATCCATTTTTTTAAGGCAAAAAACATCGAAAACGTCTCCTTTTGTCCGAAAAAACAGCAGCCAGACAGTTACTGCGGCATGAAAGGTTCATTCTTGTCGAGCCTGTGACAAAATAGCACAAGTTGAATGCAGCAAAGCGGAGCCATCACCATGCAGGATCGTAACTTTGACGATCTGGCGGATAAATTCTCGCAAAATATTTATGGCACCCGTAAAGGCCAGGTGCGTCAGGCGATCATCTGGGATGAGCTGAACGCCATTCTGCCGACACTGCCCGCCGGCCCGCTGACGGTGCTGGATGCCGGTGGTGGCGTCGGTCAGATCTCCAGCGGCCTCGCCGCGCAGGGGCACCAGGTACTGCTGTGCGATCTGTCGGGCGAGATGCTTAAGCTGGCCGCCGCCCATGCGCACAGCGCAGGTGTGAGCCACAACATGCAATTCAAACAAATTAGCGCGCAGCAGGTTGGCGAACATTTGGATAAGCCGGTGGATCTGGTATTGTTTCACGCTGTGCTTGAGTGGGTGGCGGATCCGCTGGCGGTGCTGCAGGCGCTGTGGCATACGCTGAAACCCGGTGGTGTGCTGTCGCTGATGTTTTATAACGCGCACGGCCTGACGTTCCGCACCCTGACGCTCGGCAATTTCGGCTATCTGCGCGCCAACATGAACAAGCGCAAAAAACGCACGCTGTCGCCGGATTTCCCCCGCGATCCTGACGATGTACAGCGCTGGCTGACGCAGTGCGGATTTATCACCGAGCAGCGTGCCGGTATCCGCGTGTTCAGTGACTACATGAAGCCGCAGCCTGGCGCCGGGAAGAGCGTTGAGGAAATTATTGAGATGGAACGGCGCTACTGTCGTCAGGAGCCCTTTTTGAGCTTAGGGCGCTATATCCACGTGACTGCGCGCAAACCCAGGTAGAAGGATCAACTATGAGCGAATTTTCCCAGACGGTCCCCGAACTGGTGGCATGGGCGCGCAAGAATGACTTTTCCCTTGCGCTGCCGGTAGAACGTCTGGCGTTTTTGCTGGCCATCGCCACCCTCAACGGGGAGCGCATGGACGGCGAGATGAGTGAAGGTGAGCTGATTGACGCCTTTCGTCACGTCAGCAAAGCGTTTGAACAAACCCACGAAACCGTTCAGGTCCGTGCCAACAACGCCATCAACGACATGGTGCGTCAGCGCCTGCTTAACCGTTTTACCAGCGAGCTGACCGAAGGTCACGCCATCTATCGTCTGACGCCACTGGCGATCGGCATCACCGACTATTACATCCGCCAGCGCGAATTTTCCACGCTGCGCCTGTCGATGCAGCTGTCGATTGTCGCGCAGGAGCTGAAGCGCGCCGCCGACGCCGCCGAGGAAGATGGCGACGAGTTTCACTGGCACCGCAACGTCTTTGCGCCGCTGAAATATTCGGTCGCGGAAATCTTCGACAGCATCGACATGACGCAGCGCCTGATGGACGAACAGCAGCAGGCGGTGAAAAGCGATATCGCCGATCTGCTGAATAAAGACTGGCGCGCGGCCATCTCCAGCTGTGAGCTGCTGCTGTCGGAGACCTCCGGCACGCTGCGCGAACTGCAGGATACGCTGGAAGCGGCAGGCGACAAGCTGCAGGCTAACCTGCTGCGGATTCAGGACGCCACGCTGAGCAGCCCGGATCTGGGCTTCGTCGACAAGCTGGTGTTTGACCTGCAAAACAAACTCGATCGCATTATCAGCTGGGGCCAGCAGGCCATCGATCTGTGGATCGGTTACGACCGCCACGTGCACAAATTTATTCGTACCGCCATCGACATGGATAAAAACCGCGTGTTCGCGCAGCGTTTACGCCAGTCGGTGCAGAACTATTTCGATCAGCCGTGGGCGCTGACCTACGCCAACGCCGACCGTCTGTATGACATGCGCGATGAAGAGATGACGCTGCGCAACGACGAAGTGATGGGCGAGCTGCCACCGGAGATGGAGTACGAAGAGTTTAACGAAATCCGCGAGCAGCTGGCGGCGATGATTGAAGAAGCGCTGCAGATTTATAAGCAGCAGCAGAAGCCGCTGCATCTCGCCACGGTGATGCGTGATTATCTGGCGCAGTATCCCCGCGCGCGCCACTTCGACCTCGCACGCATCGTCATCGATCAGGCGGTGCGACTCGGCGTGGCCGAAGCCGATTTAGCCGGTCTGCCTGCGGAATGGCAGACCATCAATGATTACGGAGCCAAGGTGCAGGCACATGTCATCGACAAATATTGAACAAGTGATGCCGGTCAAACTGGCGCTGGCACTGTCAAACCCGATTTTTCCCGCGCTTGATAGCCAGTTACGCGCCGGCCGCCACATTGGTATTGAAGAGCTGGATAATCACGCTTTTCTGATGGATTACCAGCCGTTTCTGGAAGAGTTCTATGCGCGCTACAACGTTGAGCTGATCCGCGCACCGGAAGGTTTCTTCTATCTGCGTCCGCGCTCAACCACGCTGATCCCGCGCTCGGTGCTGTCCGAGCTCGACATGATGGTGGGTAAAATTCTCTGTTATCTCTACCTCAGCCCGGAGCGGCTGGCCAACGAGGGCATTTTCACCCAGCAGGAGCTGTACGACGAGCTGCTGTCGCTGGCGGATGAAAGCAGGTTGCTGAAGCTGGTTAACCAGCGCTCCACCGGATCGGACCTGGATCGCGCCAAACTGCAGGAGAAGATGCGTGCATCGCTCAGCCGTCTGCGCCGTCTCGGCATGGTGTGGTTTATGGGCAACGACAGCAGCAAATTCCGCATCATGGAGTCCGTTTTCCGCTTTGGTGCGGATGTGCGCAGCGGTGACGACGCACGTGAAGCGCAGCTGCGCCTGATTCGTGACGGTGAAGCGATGACGCTGGAGAACGCACCGGTCGCCAGTGAGAGCGACGAGGCAGAAAATGACAGCGAACACGACGCGAGCGAGCGCGCGGAGGATGAACAGGCATGATTGAACGCGGTAAATTTCGATCGCTCACGCTGATCAACTGGAACGGTTTCTTTGCCCGCACCTTTGATCTGGATGAGCTGGTCACCACGCTGTCCGGCGGTAACGGTGCCGGTAAATCGACCACCATGGCGGCGTTTGTTACGGCACTGATTCCGGACTTAACCCTGCTGCATTTCCGTAACACCACCGAAGCCGGTGCCACGTCCGGCTCGCGCGACAAAGGCCTGCACGGCAAACTGCGCGCGGGCGTCTGCTATGCGGTGCTGGACGTGGTCAACTCGCGGCATCAGCGCGTGGTGGCTGGCGTGCGCCTGCAGCAGGTGGCCGGACGCGATAAGAAAGTCGACATCAAGCCGTTCAGTATTCACGGCCTGCCGACCGATACGCTGCCAACCGATATGCTGACCGAAATTCTCGGCAGCCGTCAGGCGCGCGTGCTGCCGCTGGCAGAAGTGAAGGAGCGGGTGGAAGCGCAGGAGGGCGTGCAGTTCCGCCAGTTCAGCTCGGTCACGGACTACCACGCCATGATGTTTGAGCTCGGCGTGGTGCCGCGTCGTCTGCGCACCGCCGGCGATCGCAGCAAATTCTACCGTCTGATCGAAGCCTCGCTGTATGGCGGTATCTCCAGCGCCATTACCCGCTCGCTGCGTGATTACCTGCTGCCGGAAAACGGTGGCGTGCGTAAAGCGTTCCAGGATATGGAAGCGGCGCTGCGCGAAAACCGCATGACGCTGGAAGCGATTCGCGTCACGCAGTCGGATCGCGATCTGTTTAAGCATCTGATCTCTGAAGCCACCAGCTACGTTTCTGCCGACTACATGCGCCACGCCAACGAGCGTCGCATCCATCTCGACGGTGCGCTGCAGCTGCGTAACGAGCTGTTCACCAGCCGCAATCAGCTGGCATCAGAACAGTATCGTCACATCGAAATGGCGCGCGAACTCTCTGAGCACAACGGTGCAGAGAGCGATCTGGAAACCGATTATCAGGCGGCGAGCGATCACCTTAATCTGGTCCAGACAGCGATGCGTCAGCAGGAGAAGATCGCGCGTTACGACGCCGATCTGGAAGAGCTGACTTATCGCCTCGAAGAGCAGAATGAAGTGGTGGCCGAAGCGCGTGAGGTGCAGGAAGAGAACGAAGCGCGCGCTGAAGCGGCGGAAATTGAAGTCGACGAGCTGAAAAGCCAGCTGGCCGATTTTCAGCAGGCGCTTGATGTGCAGCAAACCCGTGCCATTCAGTATCAGCAGGCGCTGCAGGCGCTGGAAAAAGCGCGGGCGCAGTGTCAGCTGCCGGACCTCACCATCGACAACGCCGCAGAGTGGCAGGAAACCTTCCAGGCGCGCGAAGAAGAGGCCACCGAACGGCTGCTGCGCCTGGAGCAGAAACTCAGCGTGGCGGAAGCGGCGCACAGCCAGTTTGAACAGGCGCTGGCGCTGGTCACCAGCATTGCCGGTGAGGTCAGCCGGCAGGATGCGTGGCAGGTAGGGCGCGAATTGCTGCGCGATGCCGCTAACCAGCGCCATCATGCCGAGCAGCTCTCTTCGCTGCGTCTGCGTCTCAACGAACTGGAAACCCGCCTGCGCGAGCAGCATGACGCCGAACGTCTGCTGGCCGACTTCTGTAAACGTCAGGGCCAGCAGTATGACGCTGACGCGCTGGAAGGCCTGCAGCGTGAACTGGAAGCGCAGATAGAACAGCTGAACGAAAGCGTGGCCGACGCCGGTGAACGCCGCATGCTGATGCGCCAGGAGCTGGAGCAGCTGCGCGAGCGTATCACTGCGCTGACCGCACGGGCACCGCACTGGCTGGCGGCGCAGGAGATTCTTACCCAGCTGAGCGAGCAGACCGGCCAGACGCTGAGCAGCAGCCAGCAGATCACCGAATATATGCAGCAGCTGCTGGAGCGCGAGCGTGAAACCACCGTTGAGCGTGATGAAGTGGCGGCGCGCAAGCGTGAAGTCGAGCAGCAGATTGCGCGACTCAGCCAGCCGGGCGGCGCGGAAGATGCGCGCCTGACTCAGCTGGCGGAGCGGTTTGGCGGCGTGCTGCTGTCAGAAATTTACGATGACGTGACGCTGGATGATGCGCCGTACTTCTCCGCGCTGTATGGCCCGTCGCGTCACGCCATTGTGGTGCCGGACCTGTCGCTGGTGCGCGAGATGCTCGACGGCCTGGAAGAGTGTCCGGAAGATCTCTATCTGATCGAAGGCGATCCGCAGTCGTTTGATGACAGCGTCTTTAGCGTTGACGAGCTGGAAAATGCGGTCGTTGTCAAAGTGGCGGAGCGCCAGTGGCGTTATTCGCGCTTCCCGAAAGTGCCGCTGTTTGGTCGCGCGGCGCGGGAAAATCAGCTGGAGCTGTTGAACAATGAGCGCGACCAGCTGGCCGAACGTTTTGCCACGCTGTCGTTTGACGTGCAGAAAACCCAGCGTCTGCATCAGTCGTTTAGCCGCTTTATCGGCAGCCACCTGGCGGTGGCCTTCGACGAAGATCCGGAAGCGCAGATGCGCCAGCTCAATAGCCGTCGTGGCGAGCTGGAGCGCGCGCTGGCGCAGCACGAGAATGACAACCAGCAGCAGCGTGCCCAGTTTGAGCAGGCAAAAGAGGGTGTGGCGCAGCTCAACCGCCTGCTCCCGCGCGTTAACCTGTTGCTTGACGACTCGCTGGCCGACCGCTGCGAAGAGATTCGTGAGCGGGTGGAAGAAGCCCAGGAAGCCGCGCGCTTCCTGCATCAGCACGGCGCGAAACTCAGCAAGCTGGAGCCGCTGGTGGCGGTGCTGCAGAGCGATCCGCAGCAGCACGAACAGCTGACGCGTGATTATCAGCAGGCGCAGCAGCAGCAGCGCGAAGCGCGTCAGCAGGCATTTGCCCTGACCGAAGTGGTGCAGCGCCGCGCGCACTTCAGCTATGAAGATTCGGCTGGCATGCTGACCGGTAACAGCGATCTCAACGAAAAACTGCGCCAGCGTCTGGAGCAGGCGGAAGGCGAACGCAGCCGCGCGCGCGAACGCCTGCGCGAACATCAGGCGCAGCTGACGCAGTATTCCCAGGTGCTGGCATCGCTGAAGAGTTCGTACGACGCCAAGCGCGACATGTTGAAAGAGTTGCAGCAGGAGATGCAGGATATTGGCGTGCACGCTGATGCCAGCGCCGAGGAGCGTGCGCGCAGCCGGCGTGACGAACTCTACACGGCGCTCAGCCACAACCGTGCGCGTCGCAATCAGCTGGAGAAACAGCTCACCTTCTGCGAAGCCGAGATGGATAGCCTGCAGAAGAAACTGCGCAAGCTGGAGCGCGATTATCACCTGATGCGTGAGCAGGTGGTCAGCGCCAAAGCGGGCTGGTGCACCGTGCTGCGCCTGGTGAAAGAGAACGGCGTCGAGCGCCGTCTGCATCGCCGCGAACTGGCTTACCTGAGTGGCGACGAGCTACGCTCAATGTCGGATAAGGCCCTCGGTGCGCTGCGCCTGGCGGTCGCGGATAATGAACACCTGCGCGATGTGCTGCGCATGTCGGAAGATCCAAAACGGCCGGAGCGCAAGATTCAGTTCTTTATCGCCGTCTATCAGCATCTTCGTGAACGTATCCGTCAGGACATCATTCGTACCGACGATCCGGTTGAAGCTATCGAGCAGATGGAGATTGAGCTGAACCGTCTGACCGAAGAGCTGACGGCGCGTGAGCAGACGCTGGCGATCAGCTCGCGCAGTGCGGCCAATATCATCCGCAAAACCATTCAGCGCGAGCAGAACCGCATCCGTCAGCTGAACCAGGGCCTGCAGGCGGTGAGCTTTGGCCAGGTGCGCAGCGTGCGGCTGAACGTCAACGTACGCGAAACGCACGCCATGCTGCTGGATACGCTGTCGGAAGAGCATGAACAGCATCAGGATCTGTTTACCAGCAATCGACTCACGTTCTCGGAAGCGCTGGCGAAGCTGTATCAGCGTCTCAATCCGCAGATTGATATGGGCCAGCGCACGGCGCAGACCATCGGTGAAGAGCTGCTCGACTACCGCAACTACCTTGAGATGGAAGTGGAAGTGAACCGCGGCTCAGACGGCTGGCTGCGCGCCGAAAGCGGGGCGCTGTCGACCGGTGAAGCGATCGGTACCGGCATGTCGATTCTGGTGATGGTGGTGCAGAGCTGGGAAGAGGAGTCACGGCGTCTGCGCGGTAAAGATATTTCACCGTGCCGCCTGCTGTTCCTCGATGAAGCCGCGCGTCTTGATGCGCGCTCCATCGCCACGCTGTTCGAACTGTGCGAGCGTCTGGAAATGCAGCTGGTGATTGCCGCGCCGGAGAATATCAGTCCGGAAAAAGGCACCACTTATAAGCTGGTACGTAAAGTCTTTAACAATACGGAGCATGTGCACGTGGTCGGACTGCGCGGTTTTTCCGCCGATCCGACGCCGGTGAAACAGGAAAATCCCGGCGCAGGCGTGGCCACTGAAAATAGCTAGCAGCAAATCTGGTTAAAAATTCAGGCTGCGGTTAATCTGTAAACGGCATCGGCCCTGCGAGGCGGATGCCGTTTTTTATTTTATACTCAACCATAAGAGTACAGGCGGTACACGGCGTTTTCAGGATGCTGTGTCTTTGGTAAGAAGGGGGCAGGGATGTTGCTGAACAAGAAGAGCAGAGTTAATCGTGCTGCAATAGCACTCAGTTTGTCACTGATGGCGGCACCGCTGGCTATCAGCCAGGCGGCAGACGTCGGCGCGCTGCCGCACAGCACGCTGTCAGTGGCTGCCAGCCAGCAGCAAATTCAGCAGGCATTTAGCCCCAGCGAACGACCCTTTTATCTGCCCGGCCTCGCCGGCATCTATGCGGCACGCAACATGGCGCCGCTGTGGCAGGATCGCGACGCCGTGCAGGCTTTCCAGCAGCAGCTGGCAGAAGTGGCGCTCTCCGGCGTACAGCCGCAGTTTACCCGCTGGGTAGAGTTGCTCACTAATCCGGATATCAAAGGCTTCGCGCGGGACGTGGTGCTGAGCGACGCCATGCTTGGCTATCTGCAGTTTGTCGCTAACGTACCGACCCAGGGCGAAACCTGGCTGTACAGCAATGTGCCGTACAAGCTGACCATGCCGTCACTTTCCGCCATCAATCAGTGGCAAAACGCGGTGAACGGCGGCGGCAGCCGCGCCTTTGTGGTGTCGCTGCAACCGCAGCATCCGCAGTACGCACCGATGCACAGCGCGTTAAAAGCATTGCTGACCGATAACCGGCCGTGGCCGCAGCTGCGCGATAAGGGCACGCTGCGCCCGGGTCAGATCAGCGATGATGTGCCGGCGCTGCGTGAGATTCTGCAGCGCACCGGGATGCTGACCGGCACGCACAGCGCGACGCCCACGCCAGCCGACGATGCCGTCCCGACGGCGCCGCAGCCGGTGAGCCAGAGCGATCAGCCCGTGGCCGTCAGCCCGTCGGCCACCAGCGTCAGCGATCTGCCGGCGCAGGTTCCGCAGGCCAGCGGCAACATCAGCACGGTCATCCCGGCGGCCAGCAATAATGTTTACGACAACACGCTGGTGGAGGGGGTAAAACGCTTCCAGCACTGGCAGGGACTGGCAGACGACGGTGCCATCGGCCCGCGCACCCGCGAGTGGCTGAATGTTTCCCCGCAGATGCGTGCGGCGCTGCTGGCGCTGAATATTCAGCGTCTGCGTCTGCTGCCGGATGACATGCACAACGGCATCATGGTGAATATTCCCAACTATTCCCTGACCTACTACAACAACGGCAATACCATTCTGTCCTCGCGGGTGATTGTCGGTCGTCCGGACCGCAAAACGCCGCTGATGCGCAGCGCGCTCAATAATGTGGTGCTCAATCCACCGTGGAACGTGCCCACCACGCTGGTGCGCCAGGATATCGTGCCGAAGGTGAAGCAGGATCCGAGCTATCTGTATAAGCACGGCTACGCGCTGCTGTCGGGCTGGAGCGCTGATGCGGAAGTGATCGATCCGTCGATGATTGACTGGCACATGGTGTCCGCCGCCAGTTTCCCGTATCGCATTCGTCAGGCGCCGGGTGCCAGCAACTCGCTGGGCCGCTATAAATTCAACATGCCGAGCTCAGACGCGATTTATCTGCATGACACGCCGAACCATGGCTTGTTCCAGCGTGATATCCGCGCGCTCAGCTCCGGCTGCGTGCGCGTTAACAAAGCTTCTGAACTGGCCGATCTGCTGTTGCAGGATGCGGGCTGGAACGACAGCCGTATCTCTGACACGCTGAAGCAGGGCGATACGCGCTACGTGCCGATTCGCCATCGCATTCCGGTCAATCTCTACTACCTTACGGCCTGGGTGGCGGATGATGGCCAGCCGCAGTATCGTACAGATATTTACAATTATGATAACCCGGCGCGCTCCGGCAGCCAGGTGCTGACCAAAGCGGGGCAGCTGCTGCTCTAAGCGTTGATTTCCCTGTTATCCTCCCATCAAAGAAAATGGCAAGACCGGTCTGGAAAATTGATTTCAGACCGGTTTTGCGCATTCTGTGACAGATTGCGGGTTGACTGCTCTCCAGGCTGCGGTTACTGTTCGGCCTTGTGTACTTTTTGCACATATTTTTATCGTTTTAGATTAGGTAACCCCGCTTCATGGCTAATTTTGATTCTCAACGTCGTCGTTTATTGCTGCTGGGTGGCGCAGCGGCTGGATTGTCACTGCTGCCGGGTGCAGCGCTGGCGTCAGTTTCCACCTCCCGCCCCCGGGTATTAACGCTCAGTAACATGCATACCGGTGAAACCCTCAAAACTGAGTTTTTTAACGGTAAGAGTTATGACAAGGATGAGTTAGCTCGCTTAAACCACTTCTTCCGCGATTACCGCGCCAATCAGGTTAAACATATCGATCCGCATCTGTTTGACCAGCTGTATCGTTTGCAGACGCTGCTCAACACGCGCAAACCGGTGCAGCTGATCTCCGGCTACCGTACGCTGGCGACCAATAATATGCTGCGTGAATCGGGCCCTGGCGTGGCTAAACACAGCTATCACACCAAAGGGCAGGCGATGGATTTCCACATTGAGGGCATTTCTCTGAGCAATGTTCGCAAAGCGGCGTTATCTATGCGCGCCGGTGGTGTAGGATATTACCCGCGCAGCAACTTCGTACACATTGATACCGGGCCTGCAAGGCACTGGTCCTGATACCGGCAGCGCTGCGTGTGTCGGTCATGGAGCGCTATGAATTACCTGATTATTCCGGTCACCGCCTTTTCACAGAACTGTTCCGTTATCTGGGATGACGAGACGCAACAGGCTGCGCTGGTTGATCCCGGCGGCGATGCCGAAACCATTATTGCCGTGCTGGCGGAGCGAGGCTTAACGCCGTCGCAAATCCTGCTGACCCACGGCCATCTCGATCACGTCGGTGCTGCTGCCGAACTGGCGCAGCACTATCAGGTGGCGATCGTCGGGCCGCAGCCAGCCGATGCCTTCTGGCTGGATAACCTGCCCACTCAAAGCCGGATGTTTGGTTTGCCGGAGTGCGCGCCGCTGACGCCAGATCGCTGGCTGGAAGAGGGCGAAACGGTACAGCTGGGCAACGTGACGCTGGAAGTGCTGCATTGTCCAGGGCATACGCCTGGCCATATCGTGTTCTTTGATCGTGCTGGCCGTCTGCTGATCTCAGGTGATGTGATTTTTAACGGTGGCGTCGGGCGCACCGATTTTCCGCAGGGCAGCCACAGCGATCTGATCACGGCCATCCGGGATAAACTTCTGCCGCTGGGTGATGATGTGACGTTTGTCCCCGGCCATGGCCCGATTTCCACCCTCGGCCACGAGCGCGTCAGTAATCCTTTCCTGCAATAAAAAAATGGGCCATCAGGCCCATTTTTCGTTGGTCACAGCACGGCGACTATCGCTTCGCACAGCGCCGACATATTATCCGGCGTCATGCCTGCCACGTTAACGCGACCGGAATTCACCGCATACACGCCAAACTCCTCACGCAGACGCACCACCTGATCTTTGGTCAGACCGCTGAACGAGAACATGCCGTTCTGTTTGATGATGAAGCTGAAATCGCGCTGTGCGCCTTTCTCCGCCAGGGTATTCACAAACAGCTGACGCATGCGCTGAATGCGCTGGCGCATGTCGGTCAGCTCCTGCACCCAGATGGTACGCAGCGCGTCGTTACCGAGAATGGTGGCGACCACGGCAGCACCGTGCGACGGCGGGTTAGAGTAGTTGGCGCGGATGCTGTATTTCACCTGGCTGAATGCTGTCTTCGCCACGTCGGCCGTTGCCGCTACCAGCGTCAGCGCACCGACACGCTCGTTGTACAGACCAAAGTTCTTCGAGTAGGAGCTGGCGACAATCAGTTCCTGATGGGACGCTGCGAAAATGCGCAGGCCTTCAGCATCTTCATCCAGACCGCGTGCGAAGCCCTGGTAGGCGAAATCGAACAGTGGCAGCCAGCCTTTCTCCAGCGACAGCTGCGCCAGCTGTTGCCACTGGTCAGCGGTAGGATCGATACCGGTCGGGTTATGGCAGCAGCCGTGGAACAGCACCACGTCGCCCGCCTGCGCTTCCTGCAGCGAGGCCAGCATGCCGTCGAAGTCGAGGCTGTGGGTCGCCGCATCGTAATACTGGTAATCACACACTTCCAGACCAGCGGCGTTGAACACGTTTTTGTGGTTCGGCCAGCTGGGATTGCTCACCCAGACGCGTTTGACGTTGGTTTGCGTAGCGAGGAAATCCGCGGCGACGCGCAGCGCACCGGTACCGCCCGGCGTCTGCGCGGTGCAGGCGCGGCCAGCGCTAATCAGCGCGTTCTCTTTGCCAAACAGCAGTTCCTGCGTGCAGCGCGCGAAATCAGCCAGACCATCAATGCTGAGGTAGTTTTTGGTGGTCTCGTTCTCCAGCAGATACTGCTCAGCTTTTTTCACACTGGTCAGCACCGGCGTTTTGCCGGTTTCATCTTTATAAACACCAATGCCAAGATTGATTTTATTCGGGCGGTCGTCGGCGCGAAACAGGTCAGCCAGTCCCAGAATAGGATCGGCTGGTGCGGCAGAGATTGATTCAAACATGAGTCAGTTCCGTTTGGGTGAACTTTAGCAAAATGAGCTATCAGGTTAACGTCAGACGCAACGCTTGCCAACCGCTGACATAAAAAAGAAATAACTGTGGCGTATAAAGTAATGGCGCTAATCGGGAGCCCGATCACTGAAATGCAAAACGGAGCCCGAAGGCTCCGTTTCTGAGGTGTTACGCAGTTCGAATCGGCAGATTAGAACTGGTAAACCAGGCCAACGCCAACAACGTCGTCGGTAGAAGTACCGGTAGCGCGGGTGAAGTCGTTGTCGTCCAGCAGGTTGATTTTGTAGTCAACGTAGGTGGACATGTTTTTGTTGAAGTAGTAGTAGGTACCGATTTCGATATATTTAACCAGGTCAGCATCGCCGCCAGCGAAGGTTGAACCGTGGCCAGTCGCGCCGTTCAGGTCCTTGCCTTTAGACTGCAGGTAAGCGATGGATGGACGCAGACCGAAGTCGAACTGGTACTGAGCAACCACTTCGAAAGCCTGCGCTTTGTTGGCAGCGAAGTTGAAGTCAGGGCCGGTAGCGCCAGTGCCGTCGTTGTTATTGCCATATTGAGTCAGGTTACGAGACTCACCATAGAAGGCAGCCAGGTAGACGTTGTTGGCGTCGTATTTCAGACCGAAACCGTATGCATCTGCTTTCTCACCGTTGCCATCCAGCTGCTGCTGATTGGTACGATCTGAAGAGAAGTATGCACCCACTGCGCTGATGCCCATACCAGTGTCATAGGACAGAGAGGTACCCCAGCCGTCACCGTTGTCATAACGTGGACCGCGACCTTCGTTTTTGCCCTGATACTGAACAGCGAATGCCAGACCGTCAACCAGACCGAAGAAGTTGCTGTTACGGTAAGTCGCCAGGCCGTTAGAACGACCGGCCATGAAGTTGTCGTTGTCCTGATACAGGGTATCGTCACCGAATACTGGCAGCTGGTCAGTGTAGGACATTGCGTCGTACAGAACGCCGTAGTTACGGCCGTAGTCGAAGGAGCCTGCATCAGCAAATTTCAGACCGGCGAAGCCAACACGAGTTTTAGAACCAGAAGTGCCCTGTGATTCAGCAACGTTAGCCTGTACGTTGTATTCCCACTGGCCGTAACCGGTCAGCTGGTCGGTAATCTGAGTTTCACCCTTGAAGCCGAAACGAACGTAAGATTTGTCGCCGTCTGAGCTTGAGTCATCAGAGAACTGATGGCGCGCATCAACTTTACCGTAGAGGTCCAGTTTGTTGCCGTCTTTGTTATAGATTTCTGCTGCGTTTGCTGCGCCGGCAGCTAACAGAGCAGGGATAACCACTGCAAGAATGTTGCGCTTCATCATTATTTATTACCCTCATTGGAGTTATTTGGACATCTGCCACTGCCGTCAAGAAACCTTTACGGGAACCTTGAAAGAAGTTTGATGTCTCCTGTGTCTGCACGCATCTTTCCATCACGGGGTTGCTAATTCTAGCCCGAAAATGATTCAATTCTCGTAATTACGTATCAAAAAGCAAAATTGTATTACAATTTGTAAAATATCGGGAACTTTGTGAGAGAACTCAAAATTTACAAAAATAAAAAAAGGCCGGCAGGGCCGACCTCAATATATATATGAATTTCTTATATTTAATCTTAAATCCTAGAAATTCGCGTTACGTGGCGTGCGTGGGAACGGGATAACGTCTCTTACATTTTGTACGCCGGTGACATAGGCGATCAAACGTTCGAAACCTAAACCGAAGCCGGCATGGGGCACGGTGCCATAGCGACGCAGATCACGATACCACCAGTAATCTTCTTTATTCAGGCCCATTTCAGCGAGACGCGCATCCAGCACATCAAGACGCTCTTCACGCTGCGAGCCGCCGATGATTTCACCGATGCCCGGCGCCAGCACGTCCATCGCCGCTACGGTTTTGCCGTCGTCGTTCATACGCATATAGAACGCTTTAATATCTTTCGGGTAGTTCTTCACCACCACCGGCGCTTTAAAGTGTTTCTCCGCCAGATAACGCTCGTGTTCGGAAGAGAGATCGACACCCCATGACACCGGGTTCTCGAAGCTCTGACCGCTTTTCAGCAGGATGTCGACGGCGTCGGTGTAGTCTACCTGGGCGAAATCCGTGGTGATGAAGCGCTCCAGACGGGCGATGGCTTCTTTGTCGACGCGCTCGGCGAAGAACGCCATATCATCAGCGCGCTCTTCCAGCACCGCTTTAAACACGTACTTCAGCATCGCTTCCGCCAGGTCAGCTGCATCGTCCAGCGTGGCGAACGCCACTTCCGGCTCCAGCATCCAGAATTCCGCTAAGTGACGGCTGGTATTCGAGTTCTCGGCACGGAACGTCGGGCCAAAGGTATACACTTTGGACAGCGCACAGGCGTAGGTCTCGGCGTTCAGCTGGCCGGAAACGGTCAGGAAAGCCTCTTTACCAAAGAAGTCTTTATCGAAATCGACTTTGCCCTGCGGGTCGCGCGGCAGGTTTTCCAGATCCAGCGTTGAAACGCGGAACATCTCGCCAGCACCTTCGGTGTCAGAGGCGGTGATCAGTGGCGTGGAGACCCAGAAATAGCCGTTTTCATGGAAGAAGCGATGCAGCGCCTGCGCCAGCGTATGACGTACGCGCGCCACGGCACCGACAATATTGGTGCGCGGACGCAGGTGCGCCACTTCACGCAGGTATTCGATGCTGTGACGTTTAGCCGCCATCGGATAGGTATCCGGATCGTCCACCCAGCCGGTGACTTCAACCTGGGTCGCCTGCAGTTCGAATGCCTGGCCTTCACCCGGCGACTCCACCACTTTACCGGTGACGATCACCGAACAGCCGGTGGTCAGACGCAGCACTTCATCCTGATAATTATTCAGAGAATTATTGACGACGGCCTGAACGGGATTAAAGCAGGAACCGTCATAAACGGCGATGAAGGAAAGACCGGCTTTGGAATCTCTTCGGGTACGTACCCAACCACGTACGGTGACTTCACTGTCAACCGCGACACGGCCGTGCAGTACATCCGCTACAGGCACTACGCTCATAAAAATCTCTCTATATAAATGAAGATGGAGTGAAATAAGCCCCATTCCGGGGTTTAGCTATGTTACTTGCGAGCCACCAGGAAACAAGCAAAATTGCCGGAGAATAAAGAGATTTTCTGGCGCAGAGCAGGGCGCAGGCACCCTGCTCAGGCCAATTAGCTGGCGCGTTTGACCAGCGGCAGGTCGAAGGCTTTGCGCAGGGCGCGCACGAAGGCTTTATCCTGGCAGATGGTTTTACCGGGACTGTCGGAGAGTTTGGCCACCGGTTTACCGTTGCAGCTCACCAGTTTGATCACGATATTCAAAGGCGTGACGCCGGGAATATCGCAGGTGAGGCGGGTGCCGATGCCAAATACCACGTTCGCGCGCTGACCGAAATGACGATACAGCGCCAGCGCTTTATCGAGGTTGAGATTGTCGGAGAACACCAGCGTTTTGCTGAGCGGATCGATATTCAGCCGCTGATAATGCGCAATGGCTTTTTCTCCCCACTCCACCGGATCGCCCGAATCATGGCGCAGGCCCTGATAGCGATGGGCAAAACCGGGGCCGAAATCACGCAGGAAGGCGTCCATCGTGATGCAGTCGGTCAGGGCAATGCCGAGCTGGTTATCGTACTCATCCAGCCACGACTGCAATGCCGCGCGCTGGCTGTTGGCCAGTACCGGGCTGATCTGCTGATGCGCCTGGAACCATTCATGTGCCTGGGTTCCGACCGGGTTAAGCTGCAACCGGCGCGCCAGATCGTAGTTACTGGTGCCCAGCAGCCACGGGAATTCGTTTTTCAGCGTGCTGACAATTGCTTCCTGCACCGCGCGCGAATAACGACGGCGTGTGCCAAAGTCCATCAGCTGGAAGCGCGACATATCGAGATCGCCTACCTGCTCACGGAAGTGCACCAGCTTCTGCTGCAGATGCGCCACCGCCTGTTCCGCGCCGCTTTCCGGCGTCCGGTGACGGTGTACCACTTCGCTGATCAGCGCCAGCAGCGGCACTTCCCACAGAATCACTTCACGCCACGGGCCGCGAATCTGAATGCGCAGATGTCCGTGATCGTCGCGCACCTCAACCTGCGAGGCATCGAAGCGGAACTGGCGCAGCCAGTCGAGATAATCCTGCTGGAAAAACGGTAAGCTGCTGAGGTAACGATATTCGTCATCGCTCAGCGCCAGAGATTGCATGGCAGTAATGTGCGTGCGGATGGCGTCGGCATACTGGCCGAGCTGCTCATCGCTGCGGCAGCGAAATTCTGCCGTTACCGGGACATCGTAGTAACGATGATAAACGGCCTGCTGCATGTGAAGCTTATAGGCATCGGTATCAAGCAGCGTGGTCAAAATCGGGGAAGCGTGTCCAGTCATGGTGCGTTTCAGCATCCTCTTCCGCGGAGCAGAGCCCGGTATTCAACAAAGTCATAAAGACGCAGGAGTATAAAACAGTAATCACCGCGATCACACCATAATTGCAGGTGACAGGTCGAGGGTCATTTGTGCCATTGTTAATGAATTGTAGACTTTTGGCGCAACGCACGCTTTGTGCGTGGCAACCCGGGCGCAACCCGCTTAGACTCTAAGGGTTGAATATATTAACGATGCGAGAAGGATTTATGACGCAACAGCCGCAAATTAAATATCGCCACGACTACCGGGCGCCGGACTACACCATCACCGATATCGACCTGACGTTTGATCTTGATGCGGCGACCACGCGCGTCACCGCCGTCAGTCAGGTAAAACGCCTTGGCGCGCAGCAGGCTGAACTGCGTCTGGACGGTGAGGCGCTGACGCTGCTGTCGCTGGCGGTGGATGGCAATCCGTGGCCGCACTACCGCGAAGAGCAGGGCGCACTGATCATCAGCCAGCTGCCGGACAACTTTACCCTGACCATCATTAATGAAATCCATCCGGATAAAAACACCGCGCTGGAAGGGCTGTATAAATCCGGCGAGGCGCTCTGCACCCAGTGTGAAGCCGAAGGCTTCCGGCATATCACCTGGTATCTCGATCGCCCGGACGTGCTGGCGCGCTTCACCACCACCCTGATCGCCGACGCGGCTAGCTATCCGTACCTGCTGTCCAACGGTAACAAGCTGGAGAGCGGTCAGCACGAGGATGGTCGTCACTGGGTGAAATGGCAGGATCCGTTCCCGAAACCCTGCTACCTGTTTGCGCTGGTCGCCGGCGATTTCGATGTGCTGCGTGACAGCTTTACCACCCGTTCCGGCCGTAACGTGGCGCTGGAAATTTTTGTCGATCGCGGCAACCTCGACCGTGCGGACTGGGCGATGACCTCGCTCAAAGCCAGCATGAAGTGGGACGAAGAGCGGTTCGGCCTCGAATATGACCTCGATATCTTTATGATCGTCGCGGTGGATTTCTTCAACATGGGCGCGATGGAGAATAAAGGCCTCAACGTCTTCAACTCCAAATACGTGCTGGCCAAAGCGGAAACCGCCACCGACAAAGACTATCTCGGTATTGAAGCCGTGATTGGTCACGAATATTTCCACAACTGGACCGGCAACCGCGTCACCTGCCGCGACTGGTTCCAGCTCAGCCTGAAAGAAGGTCTGACGGTCTTCCGCGATCAGGAGTTCAGCTCCGATCTCGGCTCGCGCGCGGTCAACCGTATTGATAATGTGCGCGTGATGCGCGGCGCGCAGTTCGCCGAGGATGCCAGCCCGATGGCCCATCCGATCCGTCCGGATCAGGTGATCGAAATGAACAACTTCTACACCCTGACGGTGTATGAGAAGGGTTCTGAAGTGATTCGCATGCTGCACACGCTGCTGGGTGAAGAGCAGTTCCAGCAGGGGATGCAGCTCTATTTCGAGCGTCACGATGGCAGCGCCGCCACCTGTGATGATTTCGTGCAGGCGATGGAAGATGCCTCCAACGTCGATTTGTCACAGTTCCGCCGCTGGTACAGTCAGTCGGGCACGCCGGTGCTGACGGTGCGTGATGACTACAACCCGGAGCTGGAGCAGTACACGCTGCACGTCACGCAGCACACGCCCCCGACCGCCGATCAAAAGGAGAAGCTGCCGCTGCACATTCCGCTGGATATCGAACTGTATGACGGCGAAGGCAAGGTCATTCCGTTGCAGCACAACGGTCATCCGGTTCATCACGTGCTGAACGTCACCGACGAGTTCCAGACCTTCATTTTCGACAACGTCTATTTCCAGCCGGTGCCGTCGCTGCTGCGGGAATTCTCCGCACCGGTGAAGCTCGACTATAAATGGAGCGATGCGCAGCTGACTTTCCTGATGCGCCACGCGCGCAACGACTTCTCGCGCTGGGATGCCGCGCAAAGCCTGCTGGCGACGTATATCCGCCTCAACGTGGCGCGCCATCAGCAGGGCCAGCCGCTGTCGCTGCCGCTGCACGTCGCCGATGCTTTCCGCGCGGTGCTGCTGGATGAGCAGGGCGATCCGGCGCTGATGGCGCTGATCCTGACGCTGCCGTCAGAGAACGAGATCGCCGAGCTGTTCGAAGTGATCGACCCGCTGGCGATTGCCGCAGTCCGCGCGGCGCTGGTGCGCACGCTGGCGAATGAGCTGAGCGATGAATTCTATGCGGTGTATCTCGCCAACCAGAGCAGCGACTACAAAGTCGAGCATGCTGAGATCGGCAAGCGCGCGCTGAAGAATGTCTGCCTGAGTTATCTGGCGTTTGCGGACGCGGAGCAGGCCAGCAAACTGGTGCAGGCGCAGTACGACAAAGCCAGCAACATGACCGATGCGCTGGCCGCGCTGTCAGCGGCGGTGGCGGCGCAGTTGCCGTGCCGTGATGCGCTGCTGGCGGCGTACGACGAGCGCTGGCATCAGGATGGTCTGGTGATGGATAAGTGGTTTATGTTGCAGGCCACCAGCCCGGCGGCTGACGTGCTGAGCAAGGTACGTAGCTTGCTGACGCATCGCTCGTTCACCATGGGTAACCCGAACCGCATCCGTTCACTGATTGGCGCGTTTGCCTCGGCCAATCCGGCAGCCTTCCACGCCAAAGATGGCAGCGGCTACCAATTCCTGGTGGAGATGCTGACCGATCTCAACCGCCGCAACCCGCAGGTGGCAGCGCGCATGATTGAGCCGCTGATTCGTCTGAAGCGTTATGATGCCGAACGTCAGGCGCTGATGCGCAAGGCGCTGGAAACGCTGCAGGGGCTGGAGAATCTGTCCGGCGATCTGTACGAGAAGATCACCAAAGCGCTGAACGCGTAATCACTCAGGTCGCCATGAATGGCGACCCTACACGGATTACGCACGGTACGTGTTTCATTACCATTAATGGCAACGATGCACGACCCCGTAGGGTGCGCATTTAGGTACGACCGGGCACATGGGTAACAGATCAGACCGGGCACACAGGTAACACTTTTTGTGGTCAGTCGATCCGGATAATACGCTTTTCTGCCCGGTCATAATACGCAAGGATGAGCCTGTCGAAGAGGATGACGTCAATGCCGTCGTCCACTTCCAGGAACCGCACGTACTCGCCCCGTAACGCTGCGCTCAGGAAGGTCCGCCCGTTCAGCCTCAGGTCGCCTTTTTCACCGACTTTGTACAGCTTCGCCCCCTCCGGATAACCCACCTCCGGCACTTTTCCGTTCCATTTCCGCGGTGAAGGCGTCCATATTTTTGCGGGCGGCTGCTGCCCGTGTGCCTCATGCGGCTTTTCCTGATTGAACTCGTTCCGCCATCCGCTGCACCACGCCTGCTGCTCTGGCAGCGAGCCAAAGACGTCGTGATGGCTCATGGCGACCTTCAGCGACCGGTGCATCCGCTCGTGGCGGGCGTTCTGCCCCGGACAGCCCGGTGCGGTTCTTTCCGGCTGTATCCCCAGTTTTATCAGCCACACGCTCAGCTGCGTCAGCGCGAGGATGCCCGGCGCAACGAAGGGCGAGCCGTTGTCGGTGCGGATAACGTCGGGCAGCCCGCCTTCCAGGAAGGCCTTTTCCATGCAGCCGCGCACGAACACCGTGGTCTCCGACGTGCCCGGCTCGCAGGACAGCAGGTAGCGGCTGTGGTTATCGGTGAGCGTGAAGGGGCGGCACCAGCTGCCGTCTTTCAGGCGGAAGCGCCCTTTAAAATCAGCGCTCCAGACGTGGTTATTCCTCACGGGTGTCGTGAGACTGCGCAGGTTGCCCGGCGTTCGCTTACGCGGCGTCCGCGGCTGCACCATTCCCGCCGCCTTCAGCAGGTCGCCGATGGTGCTGGCGGCGGGCACGATGAAGTCAGCGCCGTTGCTGAGGAACCAGTGGCGGATTTTTTTTGGCCCCCAGTCGGGGTGCTGCTGGCGGAACTGAACAAGGCGCGCGGCGATGTCGGGGGCGATTTTATCGGGCTGGAGATGGCGGGCGCGGGAGAGATTTTCAAGCGAGGAGAGCTCGCCGGGGTTAAAGCGGCTGAGCCACTTGTAGCCGGTTTTGCGGCTGATGCCGTGGCGGTGACACAGCTGCGTCATGGATTCCCCGCCTGCCTGGCAGGCGAGGATGAATTCAAGGCGTTGCATGGTAACAGTCTCAGTCCAGGGCATAGTGAGTCTCCTCTGCTATGCCGTTTATAACTGTTACCCATGTGCCCGGTCTAAAGTGTTACCCATGTGGCCGGTTTGTACCTTTATGCGCACCTGTTCCTTCAGCGCTGCTGCGCGAACTGCAGGGGCTGCTCTGAGGTTCCCCGCTTCATCACCCGATCCAGTACCTCGGCTTCCAGCTCGGCCAGACGCGCCGATCCTTTGCGGCGCGGACGCGGTAAATCCACCGCCAAATCCAGCCCGATCTGACCCTCTTCAATCAGCAGCACGCGATCGGCCATCGCCACCGCTTCGCTAACATCGTGCGTCACCAGCAACACGGTAAAATTATGCTGCTGCCATAGCGACTCAATCAGGCCCTGCATTTCAATGCGCGTCAGCGCATCAAGTGCGCCGAGCGGTTCATCGAGCAGCAGCAGGCCGGGACGATGAATCAGCGCCCGCGCCAGGGCCACCCGCTGTTTCTGTCCGCCGGAAAGCGCCGCCGGCCACTCATGTGCACGATCGGCCAGACCGACCGCCGCCAGCGCTTCCAGCGCGGCGCTGCGCCACTCGCGGCCTTTCAGACCGAGGCCAACGTTATCGATCACTTTCTTCCACGGCAGCAGACGCGCATCCTGAAACATCAGGCGGGTATCTTCGCGCGCCTCGGCCAGCGGCGCGTTGCCCGCCAGCAGTTCACCGTGCGTGGTGGATTCCAGCCCGGCCAGCAGGCGCAGCAGGGTACTTTTACCGCAGCCGCTGCGGCCGACCACCGCGACAAACTGGCCGGCCGGAATATGTAAATCGATATGATTCAGGATGGTGCGATTGCCATACTGCTTGGTGACGCCATTGACGCCCACCGGGGTACCGCGGTTCAGGCGCGCCGGGCTTAGCGTTGCGTTGCTCATGCGTTCTCCTCCTTCAATTGGTAAGCCGGATGCCAGCGCAGCCAGACACGCTCCAGCAGCTGTGCCGTCACGTCGGCCAGTTTGCCCAGCAGGGCATAGAGAATGATGGCGACCACCACCACATCGGTTTGCAGAAACTCACGGGCGTTCATTGCCAGATAACCAATACCGGAGTTGGCCGAGATGGTTTCGGCCACGATCAGCGTCAGCCACATCAGACCGAGGGCAAAGCGCACGCCAACCATAATTGACGGCAGCGCGCCCGGCAAAATCACCTGAATAAACAGGCTCCAGCCGGAGAGACCATAGCTGCGCGCCATCTCCACCAGGCCGCGGTCAATATTCCGTATGCCGTGATAGGTATTGAGGTAGATAGGGAACAGCGTGCCGAGCGCCACAAGAAAAATTTTGGCTGACTCGTCGATGCCGAACCACAGAATCACCAGCGGGATCAGCGCCAGGTGCGGCACGTTACGCAGCATCTGTACCGAGGTATCCAGCAACCGTTCGCCGGTGCGCGACGTGCCGGTAATCAGCCCGAGAATCAGACCAATCGAACCGCCAATGGCAAAGCCGATTGCCGCTCGCCAGCCGCTGATGGCGAGGTGTTGCCACAACTCACCGCTGGCCGCGAGATGCCAGAAGGTGATGACAATATTCTCCGGCGAGGGCAGGATGCGCGTCGACAGCCAGCCGGCCTGTGAGGCAATCTGCCACACCACCACCAGCAGCACTGGCAGCGCCCACGGCAGCAGGGCATTGCTCAGCTGTTTCTTGACCTTTGCCATATGCAACTCCTTAACTCTGCGCGACTTTTTGCGGGGTGAAATCATTGGCGACCGCTTCACCGTGCGCCTGCACTACGCGGGGTTGCGGGATTTCCGGCACGGCCAGGTCGAGATGAGGGAACAGCAGCTCGCCCACGCGATAGGCCTCTTCCAGATGCGGATAGCCAGACAGAATAAAGGTCTCGATGCCGAGATCCTGATACTCCTGCATACGCGCCGCGACCGTCGGACCGTCGCCCACCAGTGCAGTCCCGGCACCGCCGCGTACCAGACCGACGCCAGCCCACAGGTTCGGGCTGATCTCCAGCCGATCGCGCCGTCCGCCGTGCAGCGCGGCCATGCGCTGCTGACCGACTGAATCGGTGCGGGCAAAAGCCGCCTGCGCTTTAGCAATGGTGGCATCGTCAAGATGGGCGATGAGCCGGTCTGCCGCCTGCCATGCTTCCTCATTGGTTTCACGCACAATCACGTGCAGACGAATGCCGAAGCGCACCGTGCGCCCCTGCGCCGCCGCTTTGGCGCGCACCTGTTCAATCTTCTCTTTGACCAGCGCCGGCGGTTCGCCCCAGGTCAGATAGACATCCACCTGCTCCGCGGCCAGATCCTGCGCCGCATCTGAAGAGCCGCCGAACCACAGCGGTGGACGTGGCTGCTGCACCGCTTTAAACATCAATCGTGCACCGCGCACTTTGACGTACTTGCCTTCGTAATCAACCGTTTCACCCTCGCTGACCCGGCGCCAGACGCGGGTGAACTCCGCGGATTCGGCATAACGCTCGCGGTGATCGAGGAAAACACCGTCGCCCGCCAGCTCTTCCGGATCGCCGCCGGTGACGAGGTTAAACAGTGCGCGACCGTTGGAGAGACGATCGAGCGTAGCGGCCTGCCGTGCGGCCTGCGTCGGGGAAATCACCCCCGGGCGCAGCGCCACCAGAAACCGCAGGCGCTGCGTCACCGGAATCAGGGATGCGGCCACCAGCCACGCATCTTCACACGACCGGCCGGTGGGGATCAGCACGCCACCAAAACCGAGGCGATCGGCGGCCTGCGCCACCTGTTGCAGATAACCGTGGTCCACCGGGCGCGCACCTTCGGCGGTACCGAGGTAGTGGCCGTCGCCGTGGGTGGGAAGAAACCAGAATACGGATACGCTCATGATAAATTTCCTTATGGCCGGGCCGGCTGTGGCTGCCAGATGCGATCGGCGATGGTGACTTTGACCGGCATTAAATGGTTGGCATAAAACAGATCGGCAGTTTGCTGTTGGGCCTGCGCCGTGTGGGCGCTGACCGGCGTAATGGTGGTCGGAGGACGATGGTCAAGGTAGCTGGCGATCACTGACTTCGGCAGGCCCATCGCCTGTGCCAGCAGATCGATACTTTGCTGGCGCTGGCTACGCGTCAGCGCGTCGGCTTCGCTAAAGGTGTGCAGCACCTGCTGCACGAAGTCACCGTGCTCGGTAGCAAAGCTGCGCGTGGCGAGGTAGAACGAACCGGTCTGGTTCAGCTTACTGCCGTCCACCAGCACACGGACGTTGCCCTGCAGCAGCGCAGCGGAATAGTAGGGGTCCCAGATCGCCCAGGCGTCAACATCGCCCTGCTGAAACGCGGCGCGCGCATCGGCTGGCGTCAGATAAATCGGCTGAATATCGTTAAAGCTCAGGCCGGCCTGTTCCAGCGCGTGCAGCAGCAGATTGTGTGAACTGGAGCCTTTCTGGAACGCCACTTTATGACCTTTCAGTTGCGCCACGCTGTGGATGGGACTGTCCTTCGGCACCAGAATCACTTCAGCCTGCGGCTTCGGTGGCTCCGAGCCGACATACAGCAAATCCGCCCCGGCGGCCTGAGCAAACAGCGGCGGGATATCACCGGTGCTGCCCAGATCTATGCTGCCCACATTCAGTGCCTCAAGCATTTGCGGACCGGCCGGAAACTCGATCCACTGAATGTTGGTGGTCGGGAAGCGCTGCTCCAGCAGCCGATGCGATTTGGCCAGCACCATGCTGACCGATCCTTTCTGATAGCCGATACGGAATTGTGCTGGCGCTTCGGCAGCCTGAGCCGCGAGGGTCAGGGCAAACAGCGCGGTAACGGTCGGCAGCAGCCAGCGGGTTAACATCCTTTTCATCGCGGTTCCTTTATACAGCCTGAGCATAGGGTTGATGACGACGGTGCAGCGCCTGCCAGAAGGTTTCCAGCGCCTCATCAATGCGCTCGCTCAGCAGCGCATCCAGCTCAGGCTGGCGGTCGTAGTGGGTGATTTGCGTATCGTTGGCGAACACGCCGTGCAGAACTTCCTGCGCTTTCAGCGCGTTCAGCACCGGTTTCAGCGCGTAGTCAACGGCAAGCATGTGCGCCACGCTGCCGCCGCTCGCCAGCGGCAACACCACTTTATGTTCCAGCGCCCGCTCTGGCAGCAGGTCGAGCAGGGTTTTCAGCGCGCCAGAGAAAGAGGCTTTATAAATCGGTGTGGCGACGATCAGCCCCTCCGCGAGCGCTAAATCCGCTTTAAGCGCGGTCAGTGCCGGTGAGTCAAAGCGCGCATACAGCAAATCTTCCGGCTGAAAGTTGTGAATGTTCCACGGAATCACCTCAACGCCACGCGCTTCCAGCGCCCGCTGGCACACACTCAGCAGCGCCGTAGAACGTGAAGGAAAACGCGGACTCCCCGCCAGCGTAATAACCCGCATGGTCACTCCTTATAACTGAAAGTTATTGATTAGCAATTATTGAGAACTGATGCGTTCAATCCTGACAGAGCAGGCGGCGAGGCGTAAATGATTTATCCGGCAATGGATAGCCGTCAGGCGGGAATAGCGCCCTCTTATAAAGGAAGGGAAAAGCGCCTCTAAGGTTAATCTGAATTGCACCCGCAGATTGCCGGGTTTTCATTAGCGGCTTCCGTCACGGGCAAGGTGAGAATGATTAAAAGCGCTGTTGCCTGGTTAAATCAGAGGTGTAACCGTCGACACATATCGCCGGGCGCGCCATTGTCGTCAGGCTTAAGAAGAAATAGATGAGGTAATTTAAGGAGTAGCAAACAAACGCTGACGTAAGTTTAAAGCGGGCACCAGGATTTTTCGTAGTGGCTGTTTAGAATGTTCCATTTTAAGCTGGTCTCAAATTAGCGAGTAAGTGTGTCAAAGCGTGGCGTTTTATTAAAATCGCACCGTTTAACGCGTTTCCTGTTACCGATATTACGTATTACTTCAGCACTCTGGCCGGGATTGCTTCAGTTGCGCTTAACAATAAACGGTAAATTATCAGCCAGTCTGGCAAGGGCCAATAGTCATGCCGTCGGCGGGCTGTTTATAATTGATTGAGTTTTCTTACGCTAAAAAAAAGTCACTGCCTTATTTGCGCCTTAATTGGGCGGATTTTTGTCTGGCCATTATTCAGTATTATTTTTAGGGAGAGGAATATGGGAAGGTCTGCTCTGTTAGTGCACCCGGCTGAGCCGGTTGCCGCTCAGCCCGCGCGCGTCGCGGCTGATAACGTTAATCCACTATTGTGTTATCTGCTGCAGCCGGATGCCGCGCACAGCCAGTTTACCGCTGTGCCACAGCCAGCGGCGGAGAGCGTCAGCGACGACGCGTTCTTACTGTTTGCCGCCGACGGCTTTGCGCCCTCTGCTGCACTGTTGCAGGAAGTGGCAACGCTCAGCCATCAGCGCCCGGAGCTCAACTGCATGCTGGTTTCACTGGCACCACGCGCACTGAGCAGCGGCCTGCAGTCGTCGCTGCAGCTGTTCCAGCAGCTGCAGGCGCAGCGCCTGTGGCAGCAGAATAACTATGCGGTCATCCTGCGCGCCGCGCTGGTGAAAAATGCCGCTCCGCTGGTACGCATTCAGGATGTGATGCTGGCCGGCCTGTTAAATACGCAAACGGTATGGCTGCTGGATGCTCGCGCTGAGCATGAGGTCACCACGGTTAATCCGCCACCCAGCTATCAGCAATTTATGACGGAGTATGAAAAGGTCACCCGTTTGTCACACTTTATTCCGGAGCGAAACCGTTATCGCCAGAGTTATTTACGCAGCGGGTTATTACAGCTGGTACAGCAGGAATTAAACGCTGAAACGCAGTTCTCTAATAATGTGCGGCACGCGGTGCGCTACTTTGCCGATCAGTTTTCACCGCAGAGCACAATGGAAAAACTGTTACTGAAACAGCCCGACCTCTATTTCTCACTGATGAAAATGAGAAAAAGCCGCTGAGATAGCGCCAGCGTTAATTTTAAGAATTACTCCCGTGGGCGCTGAGGTATTTTTGTGTCACGCTGTTAACACTGAGAAAAATACCCAGACGCCAGAGTTTTTATGTCTATCAAACGTAACGCGATTGCCAACTATGTTGGCCAGATCTATCTGACGCTGTCAGGTATTTTAGTAGTTCCCCTGTATATTCAGCATTTAGGTATGGAAGCTTACGGTCTCGTGGGCTTCTTTTCTATATTGCTGACCTGGCTGCAGCTGCTGGACGCGGGCGTTTCAACCACGCTGATGCGCGAGGCGGCACGCTACCGGGCAAATCAGGCAGAGTTTGTCTGGTTTCCGGCGCTGTTTGCCACGCTGACCCGCTTCTTCCTGTTCTCCACCCTGGTGCTGGTGGTGCTCGGCTGGCTGGCGACGCCATGGATTGCCACGCACTGGCTGGATGCGCAGCACTTGCCCGCCAGTGATGTGGTGGTGGCCGTGGCGATCATGGTGATCACCGCCGCGATTCGCTGGCGTACCAGCCCGTATCGCAGCGTGATTGTCGGTTTTGAGCATCAGGTCTGGCTCAACGGCGTGAACCTGATCATTACCACGCTGCGTACTTTTGGCGCGGTACTGGTGATCCAGCTGTTCCCGAATCCGCTGCTGACCTTCTTTATCTGGCAATTGCTGGTCTCGATTGCCGAAGCCGCCTGCTGTATCTGGAAATCCTGTCAGCTGGTGCCCCGCGCAGCGCGCAAAGAGAAGCGCGACGATCTCAAAGGCGTGCTCAAACCCTTTATCCGCTTTGCGCTGAGCGCCGCCTTCTCCAGTGCCGTGTGGACCTTTATTTCGCAGATTGACCGGCTGGTGCTGTCAAAAACCCTGCCACTGAGTGAATACGGCTCGTTCACCGTGGTCGCCACGGCCGCGACCGGTATCCTGCTGCTGAGCAGTCCGATTATGCAGGCGATTGTGCCGCGCATGACCGGCATGAAAACCCGTCAGCAGGGCGATGCCGAATCGCTGAAGCTCTATCGCTATACCACCCAGGCGGTGGCAATTTTTATGGCCCCGCTCAGCATCACCATTGCCTGCTATGCCGGACCGCTACTGTGGGCGTGGACGCAGAAACCGCAAATTGTCGAAGAGATGGCGTTTGTGCTTAGCCTCTATGCGCTCGGCAGCGGTATCCAGGCGATCTGCGGCCTGCTGTATCACCTGCAATACGTTAACGGCAATCTGAAACTGCACATGCAGGGATTCACCTGTTTTGCCGTCGTGCTGGTGCCGCTCAACATCTGGTGTGCCGTCCATTACGGGGCGCTGGGCACCGGCTGGCTGTGGCTGGGGCAGAATATCTTCTATTTAGTTGGCTGGGCGTGGCTGGTGCATCGCCGCTTTGCGCCGGGCATTCATTTCAGCTGGCTGACGCGCGACGTAGCGCTGATTTGGGCGGTGTCGGCGCTGATTGCCTGGCTCAGCACGCTGTTGCCGATTGAGTGGAACCAGAATCGCTGGATCAACCTGCTGTGGCTGGGGCTGATCGGGGCCTTTAACCTTGGCGTGTGCTGTCTGTTACATAGCCTGGTGCTAAAACGCCTGCGCGCGCCGCTTGTTAACGCAGAGGAAAGAGGATGAGCATGACATCACGCCGCACGCCGACGGTTTCGGTAATTATCCCTAACTGGAACTGCGCGCCCTGGCTGCCGGAAACCCTGGGATCGCTGCTTCGCCAGTCATCGCCGCCGGAAGAGATCATCATTATTGATGATGGCTCGAGCGATGACAGCGTGGCCTGGCTGACGGCGTTTGCTGCGCAGCATCCGCAGGTGACGCTGCTGAGTGGCGGACGCGGCGGCGTCAGTGCCGCGCGCATGAAGGGGCTGGCCGCAGCCAGCGGCGATTTCGTCTATTTTATGGATGCCGACGACTTCGTCTCGACTGAACTGTTCGCCGATTTCCGCCGCGTGCAGGCCCGTCACCCGGAGATTGATCTGTTCTGCTTTGGCGCGAAAATGTTTTTCGACCTGCCAGCGCCGCAGCGCCATTATCAGACCATCCATCAGCGCCACGTCAGCGGCCTGCTGCCGGGCGGCAGCGCTACGCTGCGCACGCTGATTCAGCATCAGTCGGCGCATCGGGTGATCTGGAGCAGCATCATCTCGCGTCGCCTGATTGACCAGCTCGATCTGCAGTTTCTGCCGATCCAGAACCATGAAGACGCGCCCTTTATGTTCGCCCTTTATCTGCAGGCGCGCGCGCTGTACTGCACCAGCCAGAGCTACTACTACAAACGCTTCATGCTGAGTTCTCTGTCGCAGAGCACGCGCGACTTCTCGTGGGTGAAAAATTACTTTATCGCCCGCGCCGGCAGTGAGCAGTTCCTGCAGCAGCAGCAACTACCGCACGATGAGGCGCTGCTGGATGACTATTACCAGACGGTGATGCACGGCTGCCTGACGCAAATCCGCAAAAATCACATGACGGTGCCCGCCGAGTGGCAGCCGCAGGTGAATCAGCTGGTGCGTAAAGTGTTACAGCACAACGCGCGACTGAAACTGCTGTGGTATTGCCCGGCGATTTACAGCGGCTTACAGGCCTGCCGCGATCGTCTGGGACGCTATTCCGCCCGACGCTGATACCGATCAAATTGTTGCATCCCAGAGTAATTTACTTTTGCGCCAGAGCACCTTACCATTCTGGCGCACAAATTCCCGTGCACCCGACTTTCACGAAGCTTCCGCCATTCAGGAGAGTGCATGCTATATCCTATCGTCCGGCCGGCGCTGTTTAAGCTCGATCCAGAGCGCGCGCACGAACTCACCTTTCAACAGTTACGCTTCATCAGCGGCACGCCGCTGGAAGGGCTGATTCGTCAGTCGCTGCCGTCACGCCCGGTGACCTGTATGGGGCTGACCTTTCCGAACGCGCTGGGCCTGGCTGCGGGGCTGGATAAGAACGCGGAGTGCATTGATGCCTTTGGTGCCATGGGCTTTGGCTTTGTCGAGGTGGGCACGGTGACGCCACGCGCGCAGCCGGGCAATGACAAACCCCGCATGTTCCGGCTGGTGGCGGCGGAAGGTATCATCAACCGCATGGGGTTTAATAATCTCGGCGTTGATCACCTGGTAGAGAATGTGAAAAAGGCGCGCTTTAAAGGCGTGCTTGGCATCAATATTGGTAAAAATAAAGACACGCCGGTAGAGCAGGGCAAAGACGATTATCTGACCTGCATGGAAAAGGTGTATGCGCACGCCGGTTATATTGCCATCAATATTTCCTCACCGAATACCCCCGGATTACGTTCGCTGCAATATGGCGAAGCGCTGGACGATCTGCTGTCGGCGATTAAATTAAAACAGCGGGCGCTGCAGGAAAGCCATCTGAAATATGTGCCGGTGGCGGTGAAGATCGCGCCGGATCTTTCTGAAGAAGAATTGATCCAGGTTGCCGACAGTTTAGTGCGCCACGAAATAGACGGCGTGATCGCCACCAATACCACGCTCGATCGTTCGCTGGTGAGCGGGCTGAAATATGCCGACGAAGCGGGGGGATTAAGTGGCCGTCCGGTTCAGTCGCGCAGCACCGAGGTGATTCGCCGTCTGGCGCAGGAACTGCAGGGACGTCTGCCTATTATTGGCGTCGGTGGCATTGATTCGCTGGTCGCGGCACGGGAAAAAATGGCGGCCGGTGCAACGCTGGTGCAGATATACTCAGGCTTTATTTATAAAGGTCCGGGTTTAATTAAAGATATCGTGACCCATCTCTAAGACATTTCTCACTTTCCCAGGCCGGGGGGTTTATTTCTCCCTCCGGCTCGTTTATATTTTGTCCTGTTCGTACAATTTTCAGCTTTTTCCTTAAAGCAATATTTTAAATTTCAGCGCCGTTTAGCGCAGCGTAAATCCACAGGGCACCCCATGAAAATCAAACCCGATGACAACTGGCGTTGGTATTTTGACGCAGAGCATGACCGGATGATGCTGGATCTGGCCGATGGAATGTTATTTCGCTCGCGCTTCTCGCGCAAAATGCTGACGCCCGATGCCTTTAATGACAGCGGTTTTTGCGTTGATGACGCTGCGCTTTATTTTACTTTTGAAGAGCGCTGTCGCCAGAGCGGTTTAAAAAGCGATCAGCGCGCCGAGCTGGTGCTGAACGCGCTGGTGGCCAGCCGTTTCCTTAAGCCGCTGATGCCGAAAAGCTGGCACTTCACCAGCCATGCGCACAGCTGGCAGCCCGTCGCGGGCGATATGGTGGCGGTAACGCTGGCCGACAGCGGCGAACAGGCACAGCTGCTGGTGGTCGAAAGCGGCGAGAATGCCGCGCTCTGTCTGCTGGCGCAGAGTGCGCTGACGGTGGCGGGCAAAGGGATGCAGCTCGGCGATGCCATTAAGATCATGAACGATCGCCTGCAGCCGCAGTTGCAGGAGAGCAGCGCGCCCTTCGCCCGCGCGGTGTAGCGCTTACGCCAGTTCGATATCTCCGTTCGGAATACAGCTGCAGCTGAGAATGGTGCCATCGCCGCGCACCGCGCTCTGCTTCAGCGCCTTTACGTCACCCGACACCAGCGTCATTTTGCAGCTGCCGCAGATTCCGGCACGACACGAATAGGGAATGCGAAAGCCCTGCATCTCCAGCTGTTCCAGTAATACCTGCTGATTATCGCCGGCAAACTGCTGACCCTGATAGCCAATGGTCACGGCGGCCGGTGCGCTGCTGGCGGCCTGCAGCGTTTCCACCACCTCACCGGCACCGTAAGCGCGCGGCGTCTGCCGTTCCAGCACTTCAACCGTATCGCCGACGCGCACGATGCCGCTGTTAAGCGCAATCAGATTCAGGCCGAAATCGATATCTCCGCTGCCGTCCTGCGCGCTGCGAAAGCGCTGCAGCGTGGCGAGCGGTTCGCCCTGCGGGTGCTTGCGACCGCTTTCGGTGCCGATGGTGGTAAACACGCAGCGGCTGCACGGCTTCGGCATCTCAAAGGTGATCTCGCCGATCTTAATACGTTTCCAGCTGTCCTCGTCCCAGGCGCTGGCGCCGCTGACGATCAGATTGGGGCGGAACTGCTCCAGCCGCACGCTGGCCGGACAGCGCTGCTGCAGATCCTGCAGCGACGCCATGTTGACCAGCAGGTAAGGGAAGCCGTCGGCGAACCCCAGCGGGACCTGGTCGAAGCGTTTTACCCGGCGAGACGGCTCAGTGCCGACCCAGCGTAGCTGCACCGGGCGCGGGAAAAAGCCGCTCAGCCACTGGTTAATGGTGTCAGGCGCAATGCGCGCAGTGAACTGGTTGCCCCACACTTCCGTCGGTGCCGGCTGGGCGCTGAAATCGCTGAAGCGGATCAGCGCCTGGCTGCCGTCCGGCGCGGTGATGAATAGCCCGTCGGGCAGCAGGGCGGGCGTAAAACGCACCATCTCCGGAAACTGGCGGGCGGTAATAAAGGTCCCGTCCGCTTCGGTCACCATAAAGATGCGATCGAAGGCCAGACCGCTTTCCAGCACCTGCGCGTGTGACAGCTGCAAACCACGCATCGATTTAACCGGGTGAATATACAGGCGAGACAGGGTAATCATCACAACTCCGTACAGACAAAAAGAAGCTAACTTTATGACATAGGACGCTGATTCGCTATAATGCGCAACAATTTTAGCAAGAGTAAAAGTGACGATATGAATTCTCTGTTTGCCAGTACGGCGCGTGGGCTCGAAGAGCTGTTGAAAACTGAGCTGGACGCGCTGGGTGCGCAGGATTTGCAGGTGGTGCAGGGCGGCGTCCACTTCCGAGCCGACGACCGCGTAATGTACCAAAGCCTGCTGTGGAGCCGTCTGGCTTCACGTATTTTGCTGCCGCTGGGAGAATTCGGCGTCTGGAGCGATCTCGATCTCTACGTCGGCGCGCAAAGCATCCCGTGGAGCGAGCTGTTTGACAGCAACACCACGTTCGCCATCCACTTCAGCGGCACCAATGAGGTGATTCGCAACAGTCAGTTTGGTGCGCTGCGCATCAAAGATGCGATTGTCGATAGCTTCACCCGGCAGAATCTGGAGCGTCCGAGTGTCGATCGCGAGCAGCCGGGCATCCGCATTAACGCGTGGCTGAATAAAGATCGCGTTAGCATCGCGCTGGATCTGAGCGGCACCGCACTGCATCAGCGCGGCTATCGCCAGCAAACCGGCCAGGCACCGCTGAAAGAGAACCTGGCGGCGGCGATTGTGATGCGCTCCGGCTGGCAGAACGGCACGCCGCTGGTCGATCCGATGTGCGGCTCCGGTACGCTGCTGATTGAAGCGGCGCTGATCGCCTGCGATCGCGCGCCGGGCCTGCTGCGTTCGCACTGGGGCTTCAGCCGCTGGAAACGCCACAACAGCGCGCTGTGGCAGGAGGTGCGCAGCGACGCGCTGCAGCGTGCGCGCGCCGGCACGGCCGCCACCACGTCACGCTTCTTTGGCTATGATAATGATGGTCGCGTGCTGGAGTGGGCACGTGCCAACGCGCGCCGCGCCGGCGTGTTCGATCTGTTCACCTTTGCGCAGCAGGATGTGCTGCAGCTGAAAAATCCGCTGGCGGGCGAAGCGATGCGCGGTACGGTGCTGAGTAACCCGCCGTACGGCGAGCGTCTGGAGAGCGAGCCGGCGCTGATTGCGCTGCACAGCCAGCTGGGCCGCATCATGAAACAGCAGTTTGGTGGCTGGAATTTGTCGCTGTTCAGCGCCTCACCAGAGCTGCTCAGCTGCCTGCAGCTGCGCGCCGATCGCCAGTTTAAAGCGAAAAACGGTCCGCTGGAGTGCGTACAGAAGAACTACCAGCTGGCGGAGAACAGCGCCGAAGGCGGCGCACAGATTGCAGAAGACTTTGCTAACCGCCTGCGTAAGAACAGCAAAAAACTGGACAAGTGGGCGCGCCAGTCGAATATTGACTGCTACCGCCTGTATGACGCCGATCTGCCGGAGTATAACGTGGCGGTCGATCGCTACGCCGACTGGGTGGTGATTCAGGAGTACGCGCCGCCGAAAACCGTGGACGCGACCAAAGCGCGCCAGCGCCTGTTTGACGTAATCGGTGCCACGCTGAGCGTACTGGAGATACCGGCCAATCGCCTGGTGCTGAAAACCCGCGAACGGCAGAAGGGCAAAAACCAGTACCAGAAGCTGAGCGAGAAGGGCGAATTCTTTGAAGTGCAGGAGTTTAACGCGCGGCTGCTGGTGAACCTGACGGATTATCTCGATACCGGCCTGTTCCTCGACCACCGTATCGCGCGCCAGATGCTGGGCCAGATGAGCCAGGGGAAAGATTTCCTTAACCTGTTCTCCTATACCGGTAGCGCCAGCGTGCACGCCGGGCTGGGCGGCGCCAAATCCACCACCACGGTTGATATGTCGCGCACCTATCTGGAGTGGGCCGAACGTAACCTGCGCCTGAATGGATTAACCGGGCGCCAGCATCGCCTGATGCAGGCGGACTGCCTGAGCTGGCTGCGCGAAAGCGATGAGCAGTTCGATCTGATCTTTATCGATCCGCCGACCTTCTCCAACTCCAAACGCATGGAAGATGACTTCGATGTGCAGCGCGACCACCTGATGCTGCTGCAGAACCTGAAACGCATGCTGCGTCGCGGCGGCACCATTATGTTCTCCAATAACAAGCGCGGCTTCAAAATGGATCTGGACGGCTTGCAGCGTCTGGGTCTGCAGGCGCAGGAAATTACGCAAAAAACGCTGTCGCAGGACTTTGCGCGCAACCGTCAAATTCACAACTGCTGGCTGGTAAGCCACGCCGGTAAGGAATAAGTTTTATGTCACTGATCAGTATCCATGGCGCTTACCTGTCGTTCAGCGATGCGCCGCTGTTGGATAACACCGAACTGCATATCGAAGAGGGCGAGCGCGTCTGTCTGGTTGGGCGCAACGGCGCCGGTAAATCGACGCTGATGAAAATCATCAATGGCGAACAGCCGCTGGATGACGGCCGCATTATTTATGAGCAGGATTTGGTGGTTGCGCGGCTGCAACAGGATCCGCCACGCAATATCACCGGTTCGGTGTACGACTTCGTTGCCGAAGGCGTGGCCGAACAGGCTGAGCACCTCAAGGCCTACCACGCCATATCGCACCTGGTGATGGAAGATCCGAGCGAGAAAAACCTCAACGAAATGGGGCGACTGCAGACGATTCTCGACCATCACAACCTGTGGCAGCTCGACAGCCGCATCAACGATGTGCTGCAGCAAATCGGGCTGCAGCCGGACACCGAACTGTCGTCACTCTCCGGTGGCTGGCTGCGTAAAGCCGCGCTGGGCCGTGCGCTGGTCAGCAACCCGCGCGTGCTGATGCTCGACGAACCGACTAACCACCTCGATATTGAAACCATCGACTGGCTGGAAAGCTTCCTGAAAACCTTCAACGGCAGCATCGTGTTTATTTCGCACGACCGCTCGTTTATCCGCAATATGGCGACGCGCATCGTCGACCTCGATCGCGGCAAGCTGGTGTCATGGCCGGGCGATTACGATCAGTTCCTGCTCGGCAAAGAGGAAGCGCTGCGCGTTGAAGAGATGCAAAACGCCGAATTCGACCGCAAGCTGGCGCAGGAAGAAGTGTGGATTCGCCAGGGCATCAAAGCGCGTCGCACCCGTAACGAAGGCCGCGTGCGCGCGCTGAAAGCGCTGCGTCGTGAACGCTCCGAACGGCGTGACGTGATGGGCAAAGCCAATATGCAGGTCGGTGAAGCGGCGCGTTCCGGCAAAATCGTCTTTGAGCTGGAAAACGTGGATTACGGCGTTGACGGCAAAACGCTGGTGAAGGATTTCTCCACCCAGGTGCAGCGCGGCGACAAAATCGCCCTGATTGGCCCGAACGGCTGCGGTAAAACCACGCTGCTGCGCCTGATGCTCGGCCAGCTGAAGGCAGATGCCGGTCGCGTGCACTGCGGCACCAAACTGGAAATCGCCTACTTCGATCAGCACCGCGCGGAGCTGGATCCGGATAAAACCGTGATGGACAACCTGGCGGAAGGCAAACAGGAAGTGATGGTCAACGGCAAGCCGCGCCACGTGCTCGGCTATCTGCAGGACTTCCTGTTCCACCCGAAACGCGCCATGACGCCGGTGCGTGCGCTGTCCGGCGGCGAGCGTAACCGCCTGCTGCTGGCGCGTCTGTTCCTCAAGCCCAGCAACCTGCTGATCCTTGACGAACCGACCAACGACCTCGACGTCGAAACGCTCGAGCTGCTGGAAGAGCTGGTGGATGGCTATCAGGGCACCGTACTGCTGGTGAGCCACGATCGTCAGTTTGTGGATAACACCGTGACCGAATGCTGGATCTTTGAAGGCAACGGCGAGATCGGTACCTTCGTCGGTGGCTACCATGATGCGCAGCAGCAGCGCGCCGCTTACAAGCAGACCAAAGCTGCACCGGTCAAAAGCGCAGCGACTAAACCGGCAGAAAAAGCCGACGCCCCCAAACGCAGCGCAGGCAAGCTAAGCTATAACCTGACGCGTGAACTGGAACAGCTGCCGCAAAAGCTGGAGCAGCTGGAGACGCGTATCGGTGAGCTGCAGGCGCAGATGAGTCATCCGGATTTCTTCAGCCAGCCGCACGACAAAACGCAGCCGGTGCTGGATGCGCTGGCGCAGGCGGAGCAGGAGCTGGAAACCACCTTTGAACGGTGGGAAGAGCTGGAAGCGCTGAAAAACGGCGCATAACGCAGAGGGAGTCAGCATGTGTGCCACGCATCAGACGCAGCACTGGATGCTCTGTCCGCAGTGTGATTTAACCGTAAAACTGCCCGCCGTACCGGTGGGCAGCCGTGCGCGCTGTCCGCGCTGTCACACCACGCTGGTGGCTAACTGGCACGAACCGCGTAAACGTCCCACCGGCTATGCGCTGGCGGCGCTGTTTATGCTGTTGCTGGCCAATCTGTTTCCGTTTATCAGCATGCATGTGGCCGGTCTCAGCAGCCAGATCTCGCTGATGGCCATTCCGCAGGTGATGGATCGCGAGGATTATCGCAGCCTCGCCACGTTGTTCCTGCTGTTTGTGCAGGGCATTCCGGCTTTCTGCATGATCGCCATTCTGCTGCTGGTCAATCCGGTGCGCCTGCCGCACAGCCTGCGACTCGGGCTGGCACGCATTCTGTTTCAATTGCGCAGCTGGGGTATGGCGGAAATTTTCATGGCCGGCGTGCTGGTCAGCTTCGTCAAACTGATGGCCTATGGTGAAATTGGCCTTGGCAGCAGCTTCTGGCCGTGGTGCCTGTTTTGTCTGCTGCAGCTGCGTGCGTTTCAGTGCGTCGATCGCCGCTGGGTCTGGCAGCGCATCGATCCGCTGCCGCCGCTGGCGCAAACGCCGCAGGCGGGCATCAGCGGACTGAAGCAGGGGTTGCGCAGCTGTCCGTGCTGCACCGCGATTCTGCCGGCCGCGCAGAAAACCTGTCCGCGCTGCGGCGTGAGCGCTGCGCCGCGCAGGCAGCACAGCCTGCAGTGGACGCTGGCGCTGCTGATCACCTCGGTGATGCTGTATATCCCGTCGAATATTATGCCGATCATGGTGACCGAAACGCTCGGCTCGCAGTATCCGTCCAACATTATGGCCGGCGTCATTTTGCTGTGGAGCGATGGCTCCTGGCCGGTCGCGCTGGTGATTTTTATCGCCAGTATTATGGTGCCTTCGCTGAAGATGGTGGCGATTGGCTGGCTGTGCTGGCACGCCAGCGGCCGCGGCCGGCGCGACAGCGAGAAGATGCACCTGATTTATGAGGTGGTGGAGTTTGTTGGCCGCTGGTCAATGATTGATGTGTTTGTGATCGCTGTGCTTTCTGCGCTGGTGCGCATGGGCCAGCTGATGAGTGTTTACCCTGCGCCAGGCGCGCTATTGTTTGCGCTGGTGGTGATCCTGACTATGTTCGCCGCCATGACGTTTGATCCGCGCCTGATTTGGGATCGCCTACAGGAAACTGAACGTAAGGAGCCGCGTCTTGACGGACAACCAACACGGCATTGCTAACGTCGACCAGATTAAACGCTGGTCGCCGGTGTGGATCGTACCTATCGTCACGCTGTTAATCGGCGGATGGATTCTGTTTTATCACTTCAGCCATCAGGGACCGCAGGTCACGCTGATCACCGAAAACGCCGAAGGCATTGTGGCCGGTAAAACCACTATTAAAAGCCGCAGCGTCGACGTGGGCACCGTCGAAAGCGCGGTGCTGACGGACGATCTGCACCATGTGGAGATCACCGCGCGCCTGAATGCCGGCATGGAAAAACTGCTGCATAAAGACAGCGTGTTTTGGGTGGTGAAGCCGCAGATTGGCCGGGAAGGGGTGACGGGCCTCGGTACGCTGCTCTCCGGCGCCTACATTGAACTGCAGCCGGGCGCCAAAGGGGATAAGCCAGAGCATTATCAGTTGCTCGACGCACCGCCGCTGGCACCGCCGGATGCCAAAGGTATTCGCGTCATCCTTGACAGCAAAAAAGCCGGCCAGCTTAATCCGGGCGATCCGGTGCTGTTCCGCGGCTATCGCGTCGGCACGGTGGAAACCAGCACCTTTGATACCGACAAGCGCATGATGACCTATCAGCTGTTCATCGCCGCGCCTTACGATCGCCTGATTACCACCAACGTGCGCTTCTGGAAAGACAGCGGCATTGCGGTGGATATGTCCGCTTCCGGCATGCGCGTCGAAATGGGCTCGCTGACGACCCTGTTTAGCGGTGGTGTGAGCTTTGACGTGCCGGACGGCTGGGAACTCGGCGAGCTGGCCAAAAATCAGGACGACTACCACCTGTATGACGACCAGCGCAGCATTCAGGATTCGCTGTACACCAAGCACACGGATTTCCTGATGTTCTTCAGCGACTCGATTCGTGGTCTGCAGGTCGGCGCTCCGGTAGAGTTCCGCGGCATTCGTCTTGGTACCGTGGCTCAGGTGCCTTACATGATCCCGGGCGTGAATCAGGCGCTGAACACCGATTACCGCGTGCCGGTGCTGATCCGCATCGAGCCGGACCGCTTTATCAGCCGTCTGGGTGGCGACTTCAATCTTGAACAGCATCTGCAGGATGGTAAGAAACGCGGCCTGCGCGCCACGCTGAAAACCGGCAACCTGCTGTCCGGTGCGCTGTTTGTCGATCTTGACTTCTATGACAATGCACCGGCTTACAAAGGACCGAACGAAGTGGCGGGGCTGGAAGTGATTCCGACCGTAAGCGGCGGTCTGAGCCAGATTCAGCAGAAACTGATGGCGGCGCTGGATAAGATCAACGCGCTGCCGCTCAACCCGATGATCAACCAGGCCACCGGCACGCTGAAAGAGAGCCAGCGCACCCTGCAGCAGCTGCAGAAAACGCTGGATAACCTCAATCAGATCACCGCCAACCCGGCGATGAAAACGCTGCCGGCCGATATGCAGCAAACCCTGCGCGAGCTTAATCGCAGCATGAAGGGGCTGCAGCCAGGATCGCCAGCCTATAACAAACTGGTGGGCGATATGCAGCGCCTTGACCAGGTGCTGCGCGAATTGCAGCCGGTGCTGAAAACGCTCAACAGCAAGAGCAACGCGCTGGTATTCGAAGCCAAACCGGGTCAGGATCCGCAGCCAAAGAGGGCGAAACAGTGAAAAAAGGGCTGATTATCGGTGCTATGCTGCTGCTGGCGGCCTGCAGCAGCACCATCGACACCACTTATTACCAGCTGCCTGCGGGCAGCAATATGGCGCGCGTCAGCAGTGACGCCTCCGCCAGCCAGCCAATGATTTGGGTTGAGCAGGTGAGCGTACCGGACTATCTCGCCGGCAACGGGCTGGTGTATCAAACCAGCGACGTAAAGTACGTGATTGCCGCCAATAATCTGTGGGCCAGTCCGCTCGACCAGCAGCTGCAGCAGACGCTGGTCACCAATCTGGGCCAGGCGTTGCCCGGCCGGCTGGTGGCCAGTCAGCCGCTGGGTGACACGCACGATACGCTCAGCGTGCACGTCACCGGCTTCCACGGCCGTTATGACGGCAAGGTGGTAATAAGCGGTGAATGGCTGTTACAACATCAAGGCCGGCTTATCAAACATGGCTTTAATCTGACGCTGCCGCAGACCGAAGATGGCTACGATGCACTGGTGCGCACGCTGGCGCTCGGCTGGCAGCAAACGGCACAGCAAATTGCTAACAGCGTGGTGACGCTAAATTAGGATTTGTTCGATGCTTATGCTAAGTCCCTGATTTGCCGTTATGTGACGGCGCGCAAATCAGGGACTTTTTTATTGCGGAATCAGCCAGATATGGCGGCGGCACTGAGGGATTTGTGTCGATTTCACGGCAAATTGATGACATTGGCGTGAATTTTGCGCATTGACCTTTCACCCACCACAGGTTAGAACATTACTGTGGTTGAACATTAATTCACCACTCTTTCTTTCCACCAGATTCCACCAGACCTGAAATGAGGGAAACGAGGTATGAAGAGACAGAAGAGAGACCGCCTGGAACGAGCACATTCACGAGGATATCAGGCAGGCATTACCGGCCGCTCAAAAGAGATATGCCCTTATCAAATGATCGATGCCCGGTCTCACTGGTTGGGAGGTTGGCGACAAGCCATGGAGGACAGGTCGGCGGTGGCTTAGGCACCGTCGGATGTCTGTAAACAGGAAAAAAACCTCCGCTGCGTGCGGAGGTTTTTGTTGGCGGGTCAGAACGCTGAAGTGTCTTTAAACAGGCCCACTTTCAGGTCAGTCGCGGTGTAAATCAGGTTACCGTCGACGAACACTTCGCCATCGGCCACGCCCATCACCAGCTTGCGGTTGATGACGCGTTTGAAGTGAATTTTGTAAGTAACCAGCTTCGCCGTCGGCAGAACCTGGCCGGTGAATTTCACTTCACCCACACCCAGCGCACGGCCTTTACCTTCCGCACCCAGCCAGCCGAGATAGAAGCCAACCAGCTGCCACATAGCATCCAGACCCAGACAGCCTGGCATCACCGGATCGCCTTTAAAGTGACAATCAAAGAACCACAGGTCAGGGCGGATATCCAGTTCGGCTTCCACATAACCTTTATCGAATTTGCCGCCGTCTTCGGTCATTTTGACCACGCGGTCCATCATCAACATGTTGTCAGACGGAAGCGGTGGGCCATTCTCGCCAAACAGTTCGCCGCGACCAGAGGCAATCAGGTCTTCTTTGCTATAGGATTCGCGTTTATCTACCATGTTCTCAATATGCCTTCTTTTAGTGAAGCCCGAATATTAGCGAACAGTTGTACGCTGGGCAATGTAATCAGCTGTGGTTGAACCAGTTGAGCCAGCGTAATGGCCAGGGCCGCGGTCGGTTTTCCTGCTGATTGAGCTGAGTAATGCGCTCCTGAATGGTGCTCAGCAGCGAGTCGCCGCTTTCGCTCTGCCAGGCAATACCGGTTAACAGCGGCAGCGCTTCGTCAACGCGCTCAATCGCCCAGATATGGAACTGGCCCTGCTGCACCGCTTCTACCACGTCGTCGCTGAGGCTGAGATGGCGCACGTTGCTGGCAGGCAGAATGACGCCTTGTTTGCCGGTCAGCTCACGCGACTGGCAGATGTGGAAGAAGCCTTCGATTTTCTCATTCAGGCCACCCACCGGCTGCACGTTACCAAACTGGTCCACCGAACCGGTAACGGCAATCTGCTGGTTCAGCGGCTGGTTTGCCAGCGCGCTGATCAGCACACACAGCTCGGCCAGCGAGGCGCTGTCACCGTCGACTTCGGAGTAAGACTGTTCAAACACCAGCGATGCCGAGAAGGGCAGCTGCTGTTCCAGCTCCAGCTCCGAAATCAGATATGCCTGCATGATCATCATGCCTTTGGCGTGGATGTTGCCGCCAAGCTCCGCTTTGCGCTCCACGTCGGTAAATTCGCCATCGCCCGGGTGCACAACACAGGTGATGCGTGATGGCTCGCCCCACGGACGTGGATGACCAGGGAATTCAATCACCGACAGGCCGTTGATCTGACCGACCACTTCGCCTTCCGTTTCGATCATGATCTGATTCAGCAGGATCTCATCGCGCATCCGGTCGGCGAGGAAACTTTCGCGCCACTGGCGTGCTTCCAGCGCCTCTTTCAGCGCCTCGCCATTCAGTGTCTCACCGTGCAGCGCGGCTTCCTGCAGCTGACGGCGCAGCCAGCGCGGGCACAGCGGCAGCGTGTCCTGATCGCCGGTCAGACGCACCGCTTCCTGGATCAGCAGCGGCCAGAAATCAGCTTCGGGTGGCGTCAGACCGGCCAGCTCCGCCTGACATAGCGTCCAGCGGCACCAGTTGGCCATGTCCTCCTCATCAACCAGCTGGAGATTCTCTTCGAACTCGCTGTAGAGCGCCATTTCGTGCACTTCAACGTCCAGCTCCTGGAAGCTGGCCAGCGCCTCGCGATCGCCACATAAAATCAGACGCAGCTGCAGCGGCAGCGGGGGAATGGTCACCGGCAGGGGACGACGCTCGTCCGGTGAGTACCAGTCGAAGCGACCCAGCTCGATCACTTTGCGCAGGCGTAGCCACAGCAGCGGCTGCGCCAGCAGGGTATTGATCGACAGAATCAGCGTGCCACCGTTAGCCTGATGCAGCAGACCGGGCTCCAGCTGTACGCGATCTTTATACTGACGCACGCAGCCAAACAGCTGCTCGGACTCAATCCAGTCGGCGTAATGCACGCCGCCGGTGCTGGTGAAGGGACGGCTGGCATCGACAGGCGGTTGCAGGCTGACGTTGTCGCCCATCACATGGTAATCACCGCCGTACAGCGCGTCCTCGTCAGGCTGAAAGCGCTGCGCTGCTTCGGCAATCCACGCCAGATAGTCACTGTTTTCCTGGCTGCGTAACAGCAGCAGCGGAAAGCCCAGCGTTTGATGATGTAAATGCGCCAGCGCATTCAGCAGACGCGGCTGAACCGCGGCAAGCGTATCGCTATCTTCCAGAGAGACGGTTGAGAAAAGTGATTGGTAGCGTGAGCTATCCGGCTGCAGGGCTTGCCACGTAAGTTGAGTGCTGGTCAAAATATTCGCATTAGTCTGGTTCAGGAAAAGCGCGATTATACAGGATTCAACCCGGTTAAGCACGGCGCACTTCCGGCCTGAACTGTGATGGTCGCAACATGTTTTTCCTTGCTGCATCCGGGAAAAAAGCTGTTATTCTTAGTTTGTTACGTGATCACGATGAGATTCCGATGAAATACCAGCAACTCGAAAATCTTGAAAGTGGATGGAAGTGGAAATACCTGGTGAAAAAGCATCGGGAAGGTGAGCTGATCACCCGGCATATTGAGCTGAGCGCTGCGCAGGCGGCGGTAGAGACGTTGCTGGCGATGGAGAATAACCCGGTTGAGGTCGGTGACTGGATCGCAAAGCATATCCATCCGGAGCTGGAAAACCGTCTGAAACAGACCATACGCGCGCGGCGCAAACGTCATTTCAACGCAGAGCATCAGCACACGCGGAAAAAATCGATCGATCTGGAGTATCTGGTGTGGCAGCGTCTGGCCGGTCTGGCGCAGCGTCGTAACAGCACCCTGTCAGAGACCATTGTTCAGCTGATCGAAGATGCAGAACGCAAAGAGAAGTATGCCAGTCAGATGTCAACGCTGAAGCAGGATCTGCAGGCGATTCTGGGTAAAGGCGGCGCGGATAACGAATAGCAAAAAATTGCGTGTGATAAAAAGCCAAAAAAACCCCGCCGAAGCGGGGTTTTTTATTGCGCGATAACTTAAGCCTGTGGCTGAGTTACAACGTCTTTGATACCTTTCACGTCGATTTCAACGCGACGGTCTGGCGCCAGGCAGTCGATCAGGGCATTGCGGCCTTTCACGCTGTCACAGGTGTTGCCAGTAACTGGGTTAGATTCACCCATGCCACGTGCAGAGATCTTGTTAGCCGGGATACCTTTAGATACCAGGTAGTCGACAACAGACTGAGCACGTTTCTCAGACAGTTTCTGGTTGTACTGGTCTGAACCGATGCGGTCGGTGAAGCCCAGAACCACAACAGAACCGTCTTTCGGATCCATTGAGCTCAGCTGGCTGTACAGCTGATCCAGAGCCTGCTGGCCTTCTGGCTTCAGGGTAGATTTGTTGAAGGTGAACAGCACGTCAGACTTCAGAGTGAAACGCTTGGTTTCAACAACCGGAGCCGGAGCTGGCGCTGGAGCAACAACTGGTGCAGCAGCTTCGTCCTGACCGAAACGGTAAGAAACGCCGACGCTCAGCATGCTGTTGTCTGGACGCGCACCAACGGTACCTGCGTCACCGATGTTATTAACCCACTGGTAGTCCAGGCGAGTCGCCCAGTTTTTGGTCAGTGCGTATTCAACACCAACAGCAGCCAGCGGAGAAACGCCGGTGTCGTGGTTGCTGATGCGAGTGCCGTCAGCTACGTTAGCCTGAGTTGAGTCTGCACGCCAAACCATGCCACCCAGACGGGTGTACACGTCCAGATCGTCAGCAATTGGGTAGCTCAGTTTAGCTGCCAGCTGTACGCCCTGTGCTTTGAATGCGCCGTTAACTTCGTTGCCTTTGTTCGGCATACGGCCCAGCCAGTCGTAGCCCAGCTCGAAGCCCAGGTATGGGTTAGCCTGGTAGCCCAGGAAAGCACCTGCGCCCAGCTGAGATTCGTGAGTTGGACCGTCGTTGTTTTCGTAACCGTTACCGTAGTAACCAGTATCGTGATACTGAGACCAGCCCAGTTTAGCACCGGTGTACCAGGTGTCATCTTTAGGAGCGGCCTGCGCTACGGTAGCGAAGCCAGCCAGTGCCACTGCAATTGCGATAGCTGTCTTTTTCATTTTGCGCCTCGTTATCATCCAAATAGGCAATGAGCAAAAAGGTTGCTCTTGGTTGTAATCCTTCGCCGGGTCTAAACGCTCGCTTATGACTCTACCGAAAAAACGGAGGTTATTGAGCACCCTGGCGAGGTAAAGTCTACAACGAGATTGGAAACTTACAAGTATGATGTGACGTCAGCGGATAAAAAAACAGGGATTTATACACACATTTTAACAAATGACATGGCAAAATTTTCGCTACCAGAAAAGAAAAATGCGGCTAAGCCATTGTCATAGCTGGCGGGAAAAGAATCAGTGGCTTAGCCGCAACTTTGTGAAAAAATAGCGTGAGAAAAATCTTAGTTTTACTTAATGAAACAAATCAGAGGGAATTTTTGCGCTGTTTGGCTGTCTGGACAGAGCAAGATCCCGCCCCTGAGGACGCATAATCAATCCCAGCGCTTCGCCTTCGGCGGCTGCCTGCTCAAGTTCCAGGCGCTCTTCATTGCTCAATTCATAAGGAATCCAGGCGAGTACCACGCTGTAGTTGCCGGTGCGCAACGCTTTCACCATGCTCTCAACCGTGCTTAAACGCTCGGATTCCGTGATATGCATACTCTTTTCCAGCGGTAATCCTGACTGCTGCATCCAGCTGCGGTTCAGTTTGTGCGCTGGCGTCAGCCACAGTTGCCAGCGTGACTGGGTGCTCAGCTGCTTGAGGACCGGCAGTAAAAGCAGCGGCATGATGCCGGGCTGCTCGCTATAACGCAGTTCAGTAATACCACCCAGAGAAGGTTGCGTTAAGCCCGTCGCAGCGAAACGGTGAGCACGATCAGCAGGGCCAGAGTATTGAGTACGCATATTTTAATCACTCAGTAATGAACTGTATGAATATACAGTAATGAGTTCCTGGATAAAGATCAACCTCAATTTCTGAAAATGCCTCGCAAATTCCGCACAAGATCCGCGCGTTGCCGCTTTTATTCATTGAACAGCTAAATCGTTTTTTCTATCTTCTAACCAGATGAATCTCTGAGCTTTTTATAGGAAATTTCCCGCGCAAGGAATGAGAAAAAGGGGACGTTATGAAGAAAAATAATCCGGTGGTTGAGCAGTCCAAAGCCCAGTTAGCGGCATTGGGAAAAATTGAATCGCGCACCCAGTTTGGTGGTTACGCGCTGGCGGTCGAAAAGGTGGTGTTTGCTTACATCAATGAGGATGCGCTCTATCTGCGCGCCAGCGAGGCGCTACAGCACTATGCCGCACAGCGCCCGCTGGAACCGTTGATATACCGCAAGCGCGGCATGCCGGTGACGCTCAGCTACTACAAAGTGGATAAACAGCTCTGGCAGGACGCCGATCAGCTGCTGCGCTTATCGGCCAGTTCGCTGTCTGCGGCGCGCGCCGAGGCGGCAAACAGACTTGTCTTGCTCAGGCTGAAAGATCTGCCCAATCTCAGCCTGCGTATGGAGCTGATGCTGCACAAAGTCGGGATCAATTCTGTTCGCTTGCTGTATGAGATGGGCTCGCGTCAGAGCTGGCTGAAGTTGCGGGCGGTGAATAAAGATATCGGCCTGAAAACGCTGCTGGCGCTGGAAGGCGCCATTTCCGGCCATCACCAGGCCGCTTTGCCGGCGGCGGTACGTGAAGAGTTGAGCGCCTGGTATCAGGAAACGCTCCGCCAGCACGCCGCGGCGGAGCGCCTGTTGCCTTAAGCGGCGGCGAGGGTACGGCGCAGGCGGGCAATTTCCGGCAGCAGCGCAACCAGCAGCCCCAACTGCTGCAACACCAGCGGTGCCTGCGCCTCCTCACTGGTTTTCAGCGCGCTCAGGCGCTGCATCAGTGTCTGCTGCATCGTTTCCGCCTGCGCTTCGCTGACGCGATCGATCTGCAGCACATCCTCGACGAAGCATACCGCGTCATCTAAAAGCGTCAGCAGTTCGCCCTGCGTCAGCCGCTCCCGGTGCGCGCCCAGCGCCGAGATGTAGCTGAGAAACGAGTGATTGAGGCACATCAGACGGAACGCATTCTCGCGCAGCGGCGGCTGTTGCTTCAGTTCGCCGCTGATATTGGACACCACGGACGCCAGTTCCGCATCGGCGTTATGCGCGTCACGGCGCGCCACACGGTAGGCGAGACGGTTATCTTTACCCTGATGATACTGTTCCAGGATGGCGTCAAGATAACGACAGTTGGCATTCAGCGTGCGATCGGCAACCGTCGTCAGCTGACGGAAACGCCAGTCAGGCCAGACAAACGCCACCGCCAGCCAGGCCAGGCCACAGCCGAGCAAGGTATCCACCACGCGCGGCAGGGCGACATCAAAGCCTTCACCCAGCAGATTGAAGCACAGCAGCACCAGCAGGGTGATGAACAGCGTCGCCTGCGCATACTGAATCTGGCGGAAGGCAAAAAACAGCACGCCGCTCAGCACAATCAAAACCAACTGGCCCTCGATAGAGGGCACCAGCCACAGCACCGGCAGGCCAATCGCAATACCGGCCAGGGTTCCGCCAATGCGCAGCGCCAGCCGCCGTCGTGTGGCGTTGTAGTTAGGCTGGCAGACAAACAGGCTGGTCAGCAGGATCCAGTAGCCGCGATGCAGGCCGGTAAGCTGAATGAAGGCGTACCCCACGCACAGCACCAGCGACATGCGCACCGCGTGGCGGAACAACGCTGAGGTCGGACTCAGATGGCGACTGAGGCGCAGACGGATATCCGCCCAGCCACTCAAGCCTTCGCGCGACAGATGGTGATCGCTCTGCGTCAGCGGTTCTGCCAGCCGCTGCTCTGATTCGATCGACGCCAGCTGCGCATCAATGGCGCGTAAATTGCGCAGCAACCAGAACAGCGGACGAATGTGCGTCGCCTGCGGATCGTTATGTTGCAGGCGCTGCAGGGCGGTCTCCAGCCGTTCAAAGCTGCGCGCAAAATGGCTATCGTGGTGCCACGGCTGGCGCAGCACGATATTCTCTGCCAGCTGGCGACAGGCCTGCGCCTGCATGTTCAGCAGTCGCTGAAAGCGAAACAGCACCTCGTTGTAGCGCCAGTCATCGCGCAGCAGGTGATATTGCAGATGCGACGAGCTGGCGCGCTCGTGAATATCCTGCGCCACAAAATAGTAATGCAGGCTGCGCCGCGTGCTGCGCGAGCCGCGGTCGCCGCGTAAACGGCTCTGAATGGTGGTTTTCGTCAGGTTGAGCTGCGCCACCAGCTGACTATTGACCATCGCGGTGGCGATCAGCGCCGCGTCATCCTGCTCACCGCCGTCGGGATCAAACAGATTGGCCTTGGCTTCCAGATAGCGCGCCAGCTGGGAAAAGCTGGCGGCCAGCTGCTCCTGCACCGGGCGCACCGGAAACATCAGGTGGCCGATAAAGGTCAGCAGGTTGTACCACAGCGCGCCAATCAGCAGCAGCGCCGGCTGCATCCACCACTGCGGAAACAGGCCAATGCCCAGCATGGTGTACACCGCGATCAGCAGGGCACCAAACGCAATGGTGGCGTAGCGCTGCCCCAGCGCGCCCAGCAGAATAAATCCCCAGCTGGAGAGCGCCAGACCGATAGCAAATAGCCACGGGTGCGGAAACAGCAGCTCGACCGAGACCGAGGCAATGCAGAAGCACACCAGCGTGATGAGCAGGTTGCGCACGCGGCCGGTCCAGCGATCGTCAAGATCGGCCAGCGCCGCCGCCACCACGCCGAGCGTTAGCGGAATGGTCCACTCAATCTGCTGCAGCCACCAGGGAACGGCGGCACAGCCGGCCAGCGCGAAGAAGATGCGCAGCAGGTAGCGCAGGCTGCTGTTGAACAGATAACGGCGCCAGCCGGGCAAAGCGTCAGGCATCATCTTCAGCCTCAGTAGCGGCGCCGCGCGTTGGCTTCACGCGCCGCCTGCGCTTCTTCCACTGACACCACGCGACGACCTACCGGCCACAGCGCGATAGCGGCGATTTTGAAGTGGGCAATGCCGGTCGGAATACCGATGATGCTCAGACACTGCAGGATGCCGGTCGAGATGTGCATCAGGCACAGCCACCAGCCAAAGAAAATCAGCCAGAACAGGTTGAGGAAGGTGCCGCCGGCGTTCAGCACGTGGTTTTTGCTCTCCGGGCGCAGCACGTCAACGTGAACCGCTTCGTTGCCAAACGGCAGCAGGGACAGTTTGGTAATCTCCCAGCAGGAGCGGGTCAGCGGCAGGGTAAAGATCAGCACGATGCTGATTAGTGTGGCCAGCAGCCAGCCGAGGGTGGTGATAAAGCCGCCAAGAACAAAATTCAGAATATTAAGCACGGTGCGCATAACGCGATTTTCCTTTTGCAATCCGCAATATGTGTCGCCCAGTTTAACGTGTTTTAAGGCTGGAGCGCTAAGGGTCTGACAGGTAAACTGCGCGATAATTGAATTCCACATGACGGTGCGGAGATGGAACTAAAAGCAACATCCATGGGTAAACGGCTGGCACAGCATCCCTATAACCGGGTGCGATTGCTGGCTGCCGGTGTGGAAGTCAGCGGCGATCGTCACGAATACCTGATCCCGTTTAATCAGCTGATCGGTATCACCTGTAAACGCGGCCTGGTGTGGGGCGAGCTGGAGTTCTTATTACCGGAAGAGAAAGTGGTGCGGTTACACGGCACCGAGTGGCAGGAAACCCAGCGTTTTTATCATTACCTGCAGCAGGCGTGGCAGCAGTGGAGCCTCGAAATGAGCGAAATCAGCGCGCAGGTGCTGAGCGCGCTGCAGCAGGAGATCGTCGCATTTACAAGCCAGGATCGCTGGCTGAAGCGCAGCGAGCTGGCTGCGGTAAAAGAGACCATCACGCGCCAGTTTTCCGCCTTACCGCTGCCGCTGGCACGGCTGGAGGAGTTTGATAACTGCCGCACGCTGTGGCGCTTTTGCCAGCAGTGGCTCGAGCAGGGCGAGAGCGCGATTCGGCAGCGCAACCGTGAATGGAGCGCGCGGGTGATCAGCGATAATCACGCCTTCTTCTCCACCGTTGAAACCACGCCGCTCAATCCATCGCAGTGTGAGGCGGTGGTCAACGGTGAAGACGCGCTGCTGGTGCTGGCCGGCGCGGGCAGCGGTAAAACCTCGGTGCTGGTGGCGCGCGCCGGCTGGCTGTTACAGCGCAAACTGGCGCAGCCGGAGCAAATCCTGCTGCTGGCTTTTGGTCGCCAGGCGGCGGAAGAGATGAACGATCGGATCCAGACGCGGCTGGGTGAGAGCGCGATTCAGGCGCGTACGTTCCACGCGCTGGCGCTGCACATCATTCGTGAAGGCAGCAATAAGCAGCCGGTCATTAGCCGGCTGGAAAGTGACAGCAGCGCGCGACGTCAGTTGCTGATCGAAAACTGGCGCGAGCAGTGCAACAGCAAAAAGGCGCAGGCCAGCGGCTGGCGACAGTGGTTGCAGGAAGAGCTGGCGTGGGACGTGCCGGAAGGTCCGTTCTGGCAGGATGACAAACTGGCGCAGCGTCTTGCCGTGCGGCTGGAGCGCTGGCTCGGCCTGATGCGCATGCACGGCGGCGCGCAGGCGGCGATGATTGCCGATGTGCCGGAACCGCTGCGCGACAATTTCACGAAGCGCGTCAGGCTGATGGCACCGCTGCTGAAAGCATGGAAAAGCGCACTGAAAGCCGAGGGCGCGGTGGATTTCTCCGGGCTGATCCACCAGGCAATCGCTGTGCTGGAGAAGGGCCGCTTTATCAGCCCGTGGAAGCACATTCTGGTGGATGAATTCCAGGATATTTCCCCGCAGCGGGCGGCGCTGCTCAGCGCGCTGCGTCAGCAAAATAAGCGCACCAGTTTATTTGCGGTCGGCGATGACTGGCAGGCGATCTACCGCTTTAGCGGCGCGGAGATGAGCCTGACCACCGCGTTTCATCACTATTTTGGCGAAGGCGACCGCTGCGTGCTGGATACCACCTACCGCTTCAACGATCGCATCGGTGACATTGCCAACCGCTTTGTGCAGCAGAATCCGCATCAGCTGCGCAAGCCGCTCAACAGCCTGAGCAAAGGGAACAAGAAATCCATTACGCTGCTGCCGCAGGAGCAACTGGAAGCGCTGCTCGACAAGCTGAGCGGTTACGCGAAGCCTGACGAGCGCGTACTGCTGCTGGCGCGTTACCATCATCTGCGTCCGGCCATGCTGGATAAAGCCAAAACCCGCTGGCCGAAACTGCGTATCGACTTCATGACCATCCACGCCAGTAAAGGTCAGCAGGCGGATTTTGTCATCGTGCTGGGGCTGCACGAAGGGCGTGACGGCTTCCCGGCGCAGGCGCGCGAGTCGATCATGGAAGAGGGACTGCTACCGCAGCCGGAGGATTTTCCGCATGCTGAAGAGCGGCGCCTGGCCTACGTGGCCATCACGCGCGCGCGTCAGCAGGTATGGCTGATGTTTGATAAAGAGCGGCCTTCCGTGTTTGTCGAACACCTGCGCGAACTGGGCGTTGCGCAGAGCCGGAAGGCCTGAGCCATCAGGCTTTCAGGCGTTCCGTCAGGTAGCGCTGATAATCGGGGATCTGGATGGTCACTTCGCTGGCAAACATCGGCGAATGGATAATGAAATCCGCGGTGGCGCGGTTGGTCGCTACCGGGATATTCCATACGGTAGCCAGGCGCAGCAGCGCTTTGACGTCCGGATCGTGGGGTACTGCATTGAGCGGATCCCAGAAGAAGAACAGCACATCAATTTTACCTTCAGCAATCAGCGCGCCGACCTGCTGATCGCCGCCCATCGGCCCGCTGAGCATGGCATTCACATCCAGTCCGGTGTGACGATTGATCAGGTTGCCGGTGGTGCCGGTGGCGTATAGCACGTGAGGTTGCAGCGCATTTTGATTGATTTTCACCCAGTCCAGCAGCGAGGCTTTGCAGTGGTCGTGGGCAACGAGGGCGATGTGTTTCTGAACTTTCAGGGTACGAACGGTCTGCTCCATGGGGCTTCCTGTTTCGGCGCGTGCAAACGTAGTGAAGGCACGAGTTTACCCCTGGCGTTCAGCTGCTATCAACTTGCGCGTAGGGTTTTCACCCAACTGATAAAACGCTGCCGCGTGGCGGCATCAACACGCTGCAGCCAGCGTTGCAGCGCGGGCAAATTACTGGCGTCCTGCCATACCATATCCAGACTATGACTGGCGTCCGGTACGCTGGCCGCCTGCAGCGCAAAGCGCGGCACGCTGGCCGCCTGCGCCGTACGGTTGTAATTGATCATCGCCTGTTCAACATTGCCGCTGCTCTCACCCGGCAACCGATCGCGAATGCTGGCTATTTCATTACCACGCTCATCAATCAGCTGAAAATTTAACGATTTATCAAACAGGCTGCGTTCGCGGCGGTTATTCAGCGCCGGCAGGCGAATCGCTACGGAATGGCCGTCGGCAGTGAAGGTGACGATCATCAGTTCTGAGCGGAAGTGGGTGGCATCGGCGCAGGGTTTATCCACGCGAAACAGAAACTGATGCTGACCGCGCTCCAGCTCAAGGCTGTCCGCGCCTTTCAGCAGCGAACCTGAGATTTTGCGCCCATCCAGCACCAGCAGGTCGATCTGCGGATCGAGCTTCAGGGTGATGGCATGGCAGGTTGCCGATACGAGCAGCAACAGCAAACCCGTAACAGCCAGAGACAGCTTCATTTCAACTCCCGGAACAGGGGAAAAAGGGCGATGTGTAGCAAATTATTACATTATGGCAGTTAATTTACATTTTAACATATTTATTCGTGTCGCCGCGCAAACTTTTCGTGCGCTGCGCTTGCACTTTAGCGCGCAATGGCATCTACACTCAGGCGAGTGAACAAGGAGAAAAACATGAACGATCAAACGATTCGCGATGTCCTGACGCAAACTCAACGCATCGCGCTGGTCGGTGCCAGCGATCGCACTGAGCGTGCCAGCTATGGCGTAATGAAATACCTGCTCGATCAGGGTTATGACGTGGTGCCGGTGAGCCCGAAGCTGGCGGGACAGCAGCTGTTGGGCCAGACCGTGTATGGCACGCTGGCGGAGATCCCGGGCAAGATCGACATGGTGGATGTGTTTCGCAATTCCGAAGCGGCATGGGGCGTGGCGCAGGAAGCGATTGCTATCGGAGCCAAAACCCTGTGGCTGCAGCTGGGCGTGATCAATGAGCAGGCGGCGGTGCTGGCGCGTGATGCCGGGCTGACGGTGGTGATGGATCGCTGCCCGAAGATAGAAATTCCGCGGCTGGGCGTGACGCGGTAAATAAAAACGGCGACTCCGGGTCGCCGCACGATTAATGCCGCAGGCTGGGCGCCTGCAGCTGCTGGCGGATCGAGGCGGCCAGCTCATCCATGGAGGGCTGTTCCGGATGTTCGAACGAGGTTTCGCCGGCCAGCTGAATCTCAGCGATATAGGTATGCACCTGTTCGCCTTCCTCATCTTCCATCACTACGTGATACCAGGGGGCCGCACGCAGCGATTCCGTCGCGCCAATCTCATCCAGCTGTGGATCGTCCAGCGAATACTCCGGGTCGACATCCACAATCACGCCGAGCACCCCGGAGAGACGGTGCCGGACCTGCTGTCCAATTCCAAATTTACTGGCAATCATTGTGACCTCCCAAAACTTTGCCCTGCCACCGATATGGGGGCAGGGACAGCGTTTTCAAGTCACAGTACGCGACAGGCAAAGCCTTTCAGATAAAGCCCTTCAGGATAGCTGGCGATCACCGGATGGTCGGCTGCCTGACGGAACTGCTCTATAAATTGTACATCACGACCGGCATCAACAGCGGCATCGGCGATAATTTTCTGGAACAGCTCGGTGGCCATCAGCCCGGAACAGGAGAAAGTCAGCAGAATGCCGCCCGGATTCAGCAGCTGCATTGCCAGCATGTTGATGTCTTTATAGCCGCGGCAGGCGCCCATCAGCTGGTTTTTATTCTCAACGAATTTCGGCGGATCCATGACGATCATGTCGAACTTCTCGCCGCTGTCGCGGTAGCGACGCAGCAGTTTGAACACATCGTCACGCAGGAACTGCGCGCGTGAGACATCCAGCCCGTTAAGCGCCACGTTCTGTTTTGCCACGTCAAGCGCATCCTGCGAGGTATCCACGCTGATCACTTCCCGGCAGCCGCCGAGCAGAGCAGAGACCGCAAAGCCGCCGGTGTAGGAGAAGCAGTTAAGCACACGGGCATTTTCCGCGTAACGACGGGTGGCAAAACGGCTGTCACGCTGATCGAGGTAATAACCGGTTTTGTGACCGCCCTGAATATCCACCAGTAGCTGCATGCCGTGCTCGGTTATCGGCAGCAGCGCAGGCGGCAGCTCACCGCTTACCGGGCCCTGCGCCAGCTCCAGTCCCTCTTTCTTGCGCACCGCCACGTCAGAGCGGTCGTAGATGGCGCAGTCGGGATAGCACTGCTGCAGCGCCGAGACGAGAGCCGGGCGCTGATACTCCGCCCCGGCCGACAGCAGTTGCAGCACCAGGAAATTACCGAAGCGATCAATCGTGACGCCCGGCAATCCATCGGACTCGCCGGCAATCAGGCGATAGCTGTCCAGCCCGTCGCGCTGCGCCAGCCAGTCGCGCCACTGCTGGGCTTTTTGCAGCGTGCGCACAAAGAAGGCGATGTCGATTGACTCATCCTGTTGCCAGCTCCAGACGCGCGCGCGAATTTGTGACTGAGGAGAGTAGGCGGCGCGGGCCAGCCATTTGCCGTTGCTGTCACAGATATCAATGGTTTCACCCGACTGGGCTTTACCTTCCATACGGGCAACGGCGCCGGAGAACACCCACGGATGGCGGCGGAGCAGGGATTTTTCACGTCCCTTAGCGAGAATCAATCGAACGGTCATGTTTGCTATGCTTACCTGAAAAAATGAGGCGCCATTTTCCGGTGGATGGCGGCAAAATGCAACGCACAAAGGGGAGATCGCCATGGCGACGACAGGTTACAAAATCTGGGTTCACGGCAGGGTGCAGGGCGTGGGCTTCCGTTATTACACCCAGGCGCAGGCGAACGCGCTGGGCGTCACCGGCTATGCGCATAATCTGGCGGATGGCAGCGTGGAGGTCCTGGCGGCGGGAGAAGCGCAGCAGGTGGAGTCACTGATTACGTGGCTGAAGGCGGGCGGACCGCCCAGTGCCCGGGTCGATAAGGTGCTGGTGGAGCCGCATCAGCTGGCGGAGCGGCCGACGCGGTTTACTACCGGATGATCACAGACACTTCGCCGGTTTTGGCAGGCCGGCGATTTTAGTGGCCTGTTTGGCCGGACCTTCCGGGAACAGGCGAAACAGATAGCGGCTGTTGCCTTTCTCTTCGCCATATTTTTGCGCCATGGCTTTGACCAGCATGCGCACCGCCGGCGAGGTATTAAACTGCTGATAAAAATCACGCACAAAGTGCACCACTTCCCAGTGCGCTTCACTCATCTCAATCGCTTCCTGCTGGGCGATGGCCTGCGCCAGCGCTTCACTCCAGTCGGCGCTATTTTTCAGATAGCCTTCTGCATCAGTGGCAATCTCTTTACCGGCAAAAATCACATTATTTCCTCATATCGTCAGCGCGCCCATTGTAAAGGCGGCGGCGGATAAAAAGCAAAAACCCCGCCGGAGCGGGGTTTAACGGTGCGTGCGTTACGTCTTAGTCGCGGTTGGCGAAGCCCAGCAGGCTCAGCAGGCTGACAAAGATGTTGTACAGCGAGACATACAGGCTTACGGTGGCGCGAATGTAGTTGGTTTCACCGCCCTGAATGATGTTGCTGGTTTCCCACAAAATGGCACCGGCAGAGAACAGAATAAACAGGGCGCTGATTGCCAGGTGCAGCGCAGGCAGCTGCAGGAAGATATTGGCAACCACGGCCACCAGCAGCACCACAAAGCCGGCCATCATCATGCCGCCAAGGAAAGACATGTCGCGACGCGTGGTCAGGACATAGGCGGAACAGCAGAAGAACACCAGCGCGGTGCCGCCCAGCGCCATGGCGATAACATCACCCATACCGGCGGTGAGGAACGAGCTGAGAATCGGACCGAGGCAGTAACCGAGGAAGCCGGTGAAGGCAAACGCGGCCAGAATACCCGCCGGGCTGTTCGCCAGGCGATAGGTCAGGAACATCAGCCCGTAAAAGCCCACCAGCATCAGAATCAGCCCCGGCGAGGGCAGGGCGTAGACGGTGCTGAGCGTGGCGGTGACGGCGGAAAACGCCAGCGTCAGGCCAAGTAAGAAATAAGTATTGCGCAGCACTTTATGAGTGCTGAGTAGCGACTGCTGCTGTGACGAGCTAATTATTCTGTCCATCATGCGCTCCTGTTAGAGAGAGAACACCAAATATGGCCTGAGAATACGCAACGGTCAGAGGACAGAAAAGGCGTTTTACCCATCTTTACGCGATAAATTGCTGTTTCACTGAGCAGAATGACGATTAAGACGGCAAAAAAATCATTTTTGACTGTTTTTCAGGCGAACGAATCATTGGATGCTTTACATCGTTCGGGGGGATGTTTATAGTGCGCCTCATTGCGGAGGGGTGGCCGAGCGGCTTAAGGCAGCGGTCTTGAAAACCGCCGATGGGAAACCATCCGAGAGTTCGAATCTCTCCTCCTCCGCCACTTCACACTCTCGCAGTGTGAGGTGACAAAAAGATTTCAGGAGGGATGGCCGAGTGGCTTAAGGCAGCGGTCTTGAAAACCGCCGATGGGAAACCATCCCAGAGTTCGAATCTCTGTTCCTCCGCCATATAAGAGAAGCCCGCAGCGATGCGGGCTTTTCGCTTTTCTGCTTTCCATCCTTCTGAAAAACATCCTGAAGCTTTTCAATCTGCTGCCGTAACCCGACGGCCAGCGCGTTTACTGCTATAGTCGATGCACGGTTTTTGCAAACATCTGGCGATTTTCTCAGGCAAGCTGGGTTACACTGTGCGGTAATTCGCTCTTTGGCGAGCTAATCGCTTGAATGCCAGAGTGTTTCCCTGATGAATTATGGAATAGGCACAATGATCAAGAAACTGAGTCTTTGCGCGCTGTCAGTGATCGCGGCGCTGCCGATGGGTATGAGCGCTTACGCCGCGGATGGCGACATGCAACTGCAGCAGGTCCTGATGCTGAGTCGTCACAACCTGCGTGCCCCGCTGGCCAACAACGGCAGCGTGCTGGAGCAGGCGACGAAAAAAAGCTGGCCGCAGTGGGATGTGCCCGGCGGTGAGCTGACCACCAAAGGCGGCGTGCTGGAAGTCTACATGGGTAACTACACCCGTCAGTGGCTGGCCCAGCAGGGGCTGGTACAGAACGGCACCTGTCCGGACAGCAGCAACATCTTTGTCTATGCCAACAGCCTGCAGCGCACCGTTGCGACGGCGCAGTATTTCGTCACCGGTGCTTTCCCGGGCTGCGATATCGCTGTCACCCATCAGGATGCGATGGGCACCATGGACCCAATCTTCAATCCGGTAATCACCGATGGCAGCGAAGCGTTTAACAAGAAAGCGCTGGCGGCGATGACCGCAGCCAATGAGAAGCTGGCGCTGAAGCCGGCCTTTCAGCGGCTGGAAAAAATCGTGGATTACAAATCAGCCCCGGCCTGTAACGGCAAGAAACAGTGCGACCTGAGCAGCGGCGACAACACCTTTAGCGCGGAAAACGGCAAAGAGCCCGGCGTCAATGGCCCGCTGAAAGTGGGTAACTCGCTGGTCGACGCCTTTACGCTGCAGTATTACGAAGGTTTCCCGGCGGATCAGGTTGCCTGGGGACAAATCAAAACGCCTGAACAGTGGAAAGAGCTGGCGGCGATCAAGAATGGCTATCAGGATGCGCTGTTTACCGCGCCGGAAGTGGCGCGTGACGTTGCCGCACCGCTGGTGGATTACATCCGTAGCCAGCTGGTCGATCAGGATAAAGCCACCGCGCCAAAAGTCACGCTGATGGTCGGACACGATTCGAATATCGCGTCATTGCTGAGCGCGCTGCAGGTTAAGCCATACGAGCTGCCGGGTAACGACGAGAAAACCCCGATTGGCGGCCAGGTGGTGTTTGAACGCTGGCACGATGCAAAGAACAACAAAGATCTGCTGAAAGTGGAGTATGTCTATCAGACGGCGGATCAGCTGCGTAATGCCGATGTGCTGAGCCTGAAGAACCCACCGAAGCGCGTTACGCTGCAGCTGGCGGGGTGTGACACTGACGCCAACGGCTACTGCAGCTGGGATCAGTTCACCAGCGCGCTGAACAACGCGCTGCAGGGTACGCCGCTGCAGCCAGCCGCACCGGCACCGGCCGCACAGCCTGCTGCCGCGCCGGCAGCCAGCGATGACGCACAGGCCAAAGCGGATCAGGCCAGCGCAGATAAAGCGGCGGCTGACAAAGCCGCGGCTGATAAAGCTGCAGCGCAGAAAGCCGCTGACGCCAAAGCCGCTGAGGAAAAAGTGAAGGCGGACAAGGCCGCGGCGCAAAAAGCGGCGGACGACAAAGCCAAAGCTGAGAAGGCCAGCGCTCAGAAGGCCGCAGAGGAGAAGGCGAAAGCCGATGCCGCAGCGGCGCAGAAAGCGCAGGCTGAGGCAGCGCCGGCGAAGCCGGAGGCGGACGCTAAACCCGCGCAACAGCCGGCAGCGGCCAGCAACTAAAACGCCAGCAGGGTCGCCATGCACGGCGACCCTGCTGTGTTGTTACCGGCTGCGCATTGACGCACACCGCAGTGAATCGAAAAAACCACCGTTCAGTTCAACGGTGGTTTTATGCCGCTTAACCGGCTACCACGACCAGTTTCTGGTTAGCAAACTCCTTCAGCCCGAGATCCGATAGTTCACGGCCATAGCCGGAACGCTTCACGCCGCCGAACGGCAGCTCAGCCGCGGTATCGCTCTGCGAATTGATAAACACCATGCCGGTCTCAATCTGCGAAGCCATGTTGCGTCCGCGCGCAATGTCCCGCGTCCACACGGAACCGCCCAAACCGTAGTGTGAGTCGTTGGCCAGTGCCACGGCAGCACGATCGTCCGCCACCACATATACCTGCGCCACCGGGCCGAAAAACTCCTGATAGTAAGCCGGGTTATCCGGCGTCAGGCCGGTCAGGATGGTTGGCTGGTAGTAGCAGCCGACGCCGTCGATTACGCGTCCGCCGCATTCCACGCGTGCGCCATGCGCCACCGCCTCGTCCACCTGTTTCACCAGTCGGTCACGTGCATCCTGTGACGACAGCGGCCCCAGCGTGGTTTTTTCATCTAATGGATCGCCAGGCGTCGCGGATTGCAGCGCCGCGCTAAACTTAGCCATAAAGCGATCGGCAATCTTTTCATGCAGAATAAAGCGCTTGGCCGCGGTACACACCTGACCGCAGTTGCTGAGCCGCGCCTGCGCCCCCTGGCGCACCGCTTCATCGATGTCGGCATCGTCCAGCACCACAAACACATCGTTACCGCCCAACTCGAGCGTGGATTTTTTCAGGTGCTTACCGGCCTGCTCAGCCACCGCGCTGCCGGCGCGCTCTGAACCGGTGAGCGCCACACCCTGCACGCGCGGATCGGCAATCAGATCGGCCACCTGCTGGTTAGAGATAAACAGATTGGTCCACGCGCCCTGCGGCGCGCCGGCTTCCAGCACCAGCTTTTCAAACACGTCGGCACAGTGCGGCACAATGTTGGCATGTTTTGCCAGCACCGGATTGCCCAGTGCCAGGTTCGGTGCCAGCACGCGCATCAGTTGATAATACGGGAAATTCCACGGCTCGACGGCCACCACCACGCCAATCGGATGGTATTCGAGCCACGCATCACCAACATCGCTGGGATAGGGCTGTGCCTGCAACAGCCTTGCCGCGTGTTCGGCATAATAGCGCGCGATGCTGGCGCAGATTTTCACTTCGCCGCGGCTCTGGCCAATCAGTTTACCCATCTCTTTGCTGGCAATGGTGGCCAGCTCTTCGCTGCGCTGGTCGATCAACTCTGCCAGGCGCTGCAGCACCTGCAGACGCGGCTGAATATCGCCTTTGCTCCACGGCGAATGGTAGAGCGCATCGGCGGTGTGCAGCGCCTGCTGCGCGTAGCTGTCATCGTGTGATGGCCAGGTTTTCAGCAGCTGATTATTGGCCGGATTAATGCTTTGATAGGCTGACATAAAGGCTCCCTGACGGCTAAAAATGAGAAGGCGGGACATGCCCGCCTGTGCTTCAGATGTTTTTGCGTTCGACCGGCTTATCGTCCCACGTCAGGACGTCCTGGTCGGTTTTCTCAAACGCGCGGAATAACACCTCATCGCTGCCTTGCTGGCGCCAGATCTCTTCGGCAAGCCGTTCGTCATAATTCGCCACTTCGAAAATTGCTTCAGCGATTTCCGGTGAGGTGTGACGTAAGGTCGCCCATTCGCCCACGTGGTGAGCTTTAAACTGTTCTGTTGCCATAACTCTCTCCTGTTGGGAATTTATCCTTTCAGTTTTACCGCCAGACCGGCGACGTATTGGCCCTGATAACGGGCAATTTCCAGTTCTTCCGCCGAGGGCTGGCGCGATCCATCACCGCCCGCCAGCGTGGTTGCGCCATATGGCGTACCGCCACGCACCTGCGAAATATCAAACAACTCTTTGGTGCCGTAGCCGATGGGCACAATCACCATGCCGTGATGTGCGAGGGTGGTCCACACCGAGGTAATGGTCTGCTCCTGACCGCCGCCGGTGCCGGTAGACGCAAACACGCTGGCAATCTTGCCGTACAGCGCGCCAGAGGCCCACAGGCCGCCGGTGCGGTCCCAGAAATTACGCATCTGACCGGACATGTTGCCGAAGCGCGTCGGGGTGCCGACGATGATGGCATCGTACTGCGGCAGATCGTCCGGTTTGGCTTCCGCCGCCGGCTGGTTAACCTTCCCGCCGACCTGAGCAAACCGTTCGGCATCCATACTTTCCGGCACGCGCAGAATGGTGACTTCGGCACCGCTCACGCTCTTCGCACCGTCCGCCACCGCGTTAGCCATGGTTTCGATATGTCCATACATGGAGTAATAAAGCACCAGAATTTTTGCCATCGTGTTTTCATCCTGTGGTGTAAGGAACAGAAAGAAGTATAGAAGAGGCTGCGCGCTATGCTGGTCAGCCATTGAACAGTCACGGAGATTGCGCTGCGACTTCTGCCGCTAACCGCTTGTTTTTCAGCTGAATATCTCGCCATAAAAACGATGCTAAGAGGTTTATCTGTTGCAAAGTATGAATATGTGCCTGATTGTGCGCATCCATTGGCTATGCTTTAAGCGGGTGTGGCGAGATATTACGCACCTGACCTGACACTGTTTGCGCAGTGAAATGTCTTCACCACCTATGCTCAATACCTGGAGGAAATGATGGCTCAACATCGTGGAGGATCAGGCAACTTCGCGGAAGATCGCGAAAGGGCCGCGGAAGCGGGTCGAAAAGGCGGTAAAAACAGCGGCGGGAATTTCAGAAATGACCCGCAGCGTGCTGCCGAAGCAGGTGAAAAAGGGGGACGCAGCCGCGCGAAAAAATAGTGCGTCTGTGACGGTATCCCCGGCCGCCGGGTACGCCCGGCGGTTACAATGATTGCAATTTGCCCGGCTAATCAGCAAAAATGTGCGCCAGTCCTCTATTCTGGTGCGTTATGTCTGCTTCTATTTCCCGCCTCAGCCTGCGTATTACGCGCCAGGAGCTGGTACTTATTTTTATCACGATGGTCTGGGGTGGCACCTTTCTGGTGGTGCATCGCGCCATGGCGCACTCGGGGCCGTTCTTTTTTGTCGGGCTGCGTTTTGCTACCGCCTCGCTGCTGCTGGCCTTTTTCTTTCGCCGCTATTTGCGTCACATTACCTGGCTGGAAATCAAAGCGGGTGCGCTGATTGGCGTGGCGATTGCCGGTGGTTACGGATTGCAAACCTGGGGTATGCAAACCATTTCCAGCAGCCAGTCGGCGTTTCTGACGGCGCTTTACGTGCCGGTGGTGCCGCTGTTGCAGTGGCTGTTTCTGCGCCGGCCGCCGGGCCTGATGGCGTGGCTGGGCATTTTGCTGGCGTTCACCGGTCTGGTGCTGGTGGCGGGTCCGCAGGATGGCAGCCTGACGTTGAATGCCGGTGAGATCGCCACGCTGCTCAGCACCCTCGCCATTGCCGCCGAGATCATTCTTATCAGTCGCTACGCCGGTCAGGTCGATGTGCGCCGCGTGACGCTGGTACAGCTGCTGGTGGCTTCGGCCTGCGCCTTCGTGCTAATGCTGCCCAACGGCGAATCTTTACCCACGCTATCGGCGCCGCTGCTGTTCAGCGCGCTGGGCCTCGGCGCGGCCAGCGCGCTGATTCAGGTCACCATGAACTGGGCGCAGCGCAGCGTCTCGCCGACGCGCGCCACAGTGATTTATGCCGGCGAGCCGGTGTGGGCCGGTGTGGTCGGCCGCATTGCCGGCGAACGGTTACCGGCGGCGGCGCTGCTGGGCGGCGCACTGATTGTCTGCGGGGTGATTGTCAGTGAACTGCGCCTGCGGCGCAAAAAAGCGGTGCCGGAGCAGGCACCGCAGAAGCCTTAAGGCTGCGGGCGCGCCGCCGGCTGGGTCAGCGCGGCACCGCGTCGCTGCAGGATTGCGTTGAGGATGATGGCACCGAAGGTGGCCGTGCCGATGCCGCCGAGGGTAAAGCTGCCAATCTTCAGCGCAAAATCCCCGGCACCGAGCACCAGCGTGGTGGCCACCATAATCAGATTGCTGTTCTGGCTAAAATCGACATGGTTTTGCACCCAGATACGTGCGCCGGCCACGGCGATTAAGCCAAACACCACAATCGAGGCACCGCCAATCACCGGGCCGGGAATGGTGTGGATGAGCGCGCCGAACTTAGGCGAAAAGCCCAGCACCAGCGCAATCAGCGCCGCGGCGACAAACGCCAGCGTGGAGTAGACTTTGGTCACCGCCATCACGCCAATGTTTTCGGCATAGGTGGTGACGCCGCTGCCGCCGATGGAGCCGGACAGCATGGTTGCCAGGCCGTCGCCGACGAACGCGCGTCCCATCCACGGATCGAGATTGCGCCCGGTCATGCCCGCCACCGCTTTAATATGGCCGAGGTTCTCCGCCACCAGAATAATCGCCACCGGTGCAATCATCACGATTGCCTGCATATCAAATACCGGCGCGGTGGTGTGCGGCAGACCAAACCACGCGGCGCTGGCCACGCGGCTGAAATCTACCGGCTTGCCGAAGCCCATCACATTGGTCAGCAGAGCGTACAGCGCCCAGGCGACAATCAGCCCGACCAGAATCAGCAACCGCTGCACCATACCGCGGGTGAACACCGCCACCAGCCCGATGCACAGCACCGTCATCACCGCCATCCAGCTATCAAACATCGAGGCGGAGACGCTGTGCACCGCGATCGGTGCCAGATTAAGGCCGATGGCCATCACTACCGCACCGGTGACCACCGGTGGCATCAGCCGTTCAATCCAGCCGGTACCCACTTTCATCACCACCAGGCCAATCAGCGTGTAGAGCGCGCCGCAGGCAATAACGCCGCCCAGCGCCAGCGCCAGGTTGGGATTGAGCCCCTGACCGTTGAAGCCGGTAATGGCGATCACCACGCCGACAAACGCGGCGCTCGATCCGAGATAACTCGGCACGCGACCACCGGTAATGACAAAGAACAGCAGGGTGCCGATACCGGAAACCAGAATCGCCAGGTTGGGATCCAGCCCCATCAGCAGCGGCATCAGCACCGTTGCGCCAAACATTGCTACCGCATGCTGCAGGCCCAGCACGAACGTCTGCCCAAGCGGCAGGGTTTCGTCCGGGGCAATCAGCCCGTTATCGCTCATGGCTGACTTTTTCTGCCAGCGGGGGAACCAGGAACTCGCCATCGTCTTCTCCAGGGTAGTGGTCGAACCGGGCCGCACGGTGCGGCGTTAGCGGGCGTCCTGCCGTGAAAGGGCATGGTAGCGACGGTCAAACCACATTAGACCGGGCTGGGCATCATGGCGCTCCAGCGCCATCACGTTGCAAAACAGAATGTCGTGTGTCGCCACGCTGACGACCTGCGTGATGGTGCAGTCGAACGCCATCAGCGCCCCCTGCAGCAGCGGTGCGCCGCTGCGCTGCGTGTGCCAGCGGGCGGCGGCGAAACGTTCAGTCATCGGGGTTTTGCCGCCAAACAGCGTCGACAATGACTCCTGCCCGGCGGCCAGCGTGTTCACGCACAGCACGCCGTTATCGCGGAAAAGAGGCCACACCGACGCGTTGCGATTGAGACAAACCAACAGCGTCGGCGGCGTATCACTGACGCTGCACACCGCGGTGGCGGTAAAACCGGCGCGTCCGGCGGGACCGTCGGTGGTGATGATATTGACCGCCGCGCCCAGGCCGGACATGGCATCGCGGAAAGCCTGCTGGCTCACTTCGGGCAGCAGGGGCAGTTCATGTACGCTCATCATCGGCTCCGTGATTAGCTGGCGCGGCGAGCCGGCGTGGCGGTGTCCGCCAGCCAGCGCAGCAGCAGTGCATTGAAGTTGTCGGCATCGGTCACGCTCATGGCATGGCCGCCCCACGGCATCTCAATCAGGCTGCCGTTGGGCAGCGCCTGCGCCAGCTGCGGCGAGCAGCTCCACGGCACCAGCAGGTCATCCTGACTGCATATCGCCAGCACCGGCTGGGTGATTCGCGAGGCGTGCGGACGGAAATCGGCCGATTTCAGCGCGTGCAGACGCCGCAGCAGGTTCTCCATGCCCTGGAAATGCGCCACGTGATGTACATCCTCCGCGCTGATGCGTGACTGATGGCGTGCCAGCCATTCGGCCGGATAAAGAAATAGCGGCTGCGCGCGCACAAACGCTTCCACACCAACGTTGAGCAGCAGATCCTGGCGCACCTGGAAGCAGCGCTCGGTGTGGGCATTCAGCGCCAGCCAGCCGTTAATCACCACTACGCGTCCCACGCGCTGCGGATAATCGAGCGCCAGCTGCAGACCAATCAGCCCGCCAAGCGCATGGCCCACGATGTCATACTGTTCGATGCCGTGCTCCGCCAGCGCGTCGGCCAGTTCCGCTGCCATCATCGCCATGCTGTAACCTTCCGGCAGCGTATCGGGGCTGCGACCGGTGCCGCGCTGATCGTAGGTCACCACGCGATAGTGTGGCGTCAGTGCCGCCAGCTGCGGTTGCCAGAAAGCGGCCACGCCGCCCAGCCCGGACGACAGTACCAGCGTCGGCGCGTCGGGCGCGCTTAATCCCTGAATGTCCAGATGCATTACGCCTCCTGCCGGCCAATGTGTGCCACGCTGGCGATTTCAATCAGCGCATCCGGTTTCACCAGACCGCACTGAATACAGAAGCGCGCCGGTTTGTCGCCGGGGAAATAGTCGGCATACACCTGGTTTACCGCCGCGTAGTTGCTCCAGTCGGTGATGAAAATCGAGTTGAAAGTGACGTCCTGCAGGCTGCCACCGGCGGTCTCGATCACTTTTTTGATGGTTTCCAGCACGTGGCGGGTTTGCGCCGCCGCATCCCCGACGTGCACCACGTTGTTGTCGGCATCGAACGGCAGCGTACCGGAAACGTACACCACGCCATCGGCTAAGGTGCCGGGTACAAACGGAGCGATCGGCGTCGTGGTGCCGGGAGGAATAATCACTGTTTTAGGCATGACTCAGAGTCCTTATTATTAAGCGTGCAGGTGAAACGGCGGTTATGACTTCAGCGCCTCGCAGAAGGTGTCGGTATCGCTGACCCAGCCAAAAAAGGTTTCAATGTTGAACAGCGCCGCCTGCTGAGCAAACGACGGTCCGGCCTGGTGGGTGGCATCGGCCAGCACCACGCCGAAATACTCGAGGAAAAAGCCGTCGCGCAGCGTCGATTCCACGCAGACGTTGGTGGCAATGCCGGTAAACACCAGATGACGAATACCGCGGCTGCGCAGCATGCTGTCGAGCGGCGTGTTGAAAAAGCCGCTGTAGCGCGGTTTGGGCAGCACGATATCGCCGGCTTGCGGTACCAGCTCATCCACCAGCGCATAATCCCAGCCGCCTTTTGCCAGCAGCGTGCCGTGCAGCTCCGGCCGCTGGCGCATGGTTTTCAGCGCGTTGGATTTATGGAAATTGGGCGAACCGGCGTCACCGGCTTCGACATACTGATTATCCCAGCCGTTCTGGAACCAGATGATCTGCATCCCTGCCGCGCGGGCGGCGGTGACCGCCTGATGAATCCGGGCGATAACCGGCTGCGTGGCGGAGACATCAAACCCGGCCAGATCGAGATAGCCGCCCTGGCTGGCGTAGGCGTTCTGCATATCCACCACAATCAGCGCGCTTTGCGCCGGCGGCAGGGCGATGGCTTCCGGGCGCGCCGGCAGAGTCACTGCAGGCTGGCTGCTGCTGTGGGCACAAACGACGGTATTCATTATGCAACCTCCTTGTGGGCGTCAATCAGCGCGCGGCGGCACGCCATCAGCGGCTGGATACGTTCACCAAAATCATCAATGCCCTGCAGGAAATCATCAAAGGTCAGCAGCACGCCTTCGGTGCCTTCTACCAGCGCCACTTCATCCAGCATGCGTGCCACGCTGGCATAAGAACCGACCAGCGTGCCCATATTGATGTTGACGGCTGAGGTCGGATCGGCCATCTGGCGCACATTGGTGTCGCTGCCGGATTTGGTGTCCTGCTGGCTCTGCGTGGTGAGCCAGGCGAGGGCTTCATCGTCTGCGCCGGCTTTGTAGTGTTCCCATTTGGCGCGCGCGGCTTCGTCGCTTTCGGCGGCGATAATCATAAACAGCACGTAGGAACCGACGTCGCGCCCGGTTTTGTCCGCGGCCTGTTTCATGCGTGCGGCAGTGGGTGCAAAGGCGGTCGGGGTATTGACGCCCTTGCCGAAGCAGAAGTTGTAATCAGCGTATTGCGCCGAAAAGGCCATGCCGGCATCACTTTGACCGGCGCAAATCACCTTCATCGGCTTCTGCGGCTGCGGACTGACGCGACAGTCGTTCATGGTGAAGAACTCACCTTTGAAGTCGCTCTGGCCAGTGCCCCACAGGTCGCGCAGCACCGTGACGTACTCCGTCAGGTAGTTGTAGCGGCTGGCAAAATATTCATCGCCCGGCCACAGCCCCATCTGCTCATACTCCGGCTTCTGCCAGCCGGTCACCAGATTGACGCCGAAGCGGCCGCCCGAGATGGAGTCGATGGTGGCGGCCATGCGCGCCACGATGGCGGGCGGCAGCGTCAGGGTGGCGGCGGTGGCGTAGATTTCAATGCGTGAGGTCACCGCGGCCAGCCCGGCCATCAGGGTGAAGGACTCCAGGTTGTGGTCCCAGAATTCGGTTTTGCCGCCGAAGCCGCGCAGCTTAATCATCGACAGGGCAAAGTCGAAGTGATAGTGCTCAGCCTTGAGCACAATCGCTTTGTTGAGCTCAAAGGTCGGCTTGTATTGCGGGGCATGCGTGGAGATCAGCCAGCCATTGTTGCCAATCGGAACGAAAACGCCAATTTTCATGTGAAACCTCTCTGCATTGAACATGGATTGCTTCACGCGCTGCGTTGCTTCCTGCACGCATCCTGCGGGCGGCGCTCGATCACAAAATTGCAAAGCCTGTGCCACAATTTAAAAAGTGATACATAACAATCAGTTAAAATTGGCGACGTAATGAATCCTGAGTGACTGGTCCAAAACAGACCATCTGGTCAAAACAAATTGCACGTTTTTCATGCGTCATCTGAGCGAAAAAGGTGCAGGGCACAGCATTAGGCAGGAAACAAGGCGTTTGTTATGATGCGATTTCGCAGGATGGAAGAGGTAACAGTGTGAAAAGCGATGAAAAAAAGCCAGGACGCCGATCGCGGGCCGTTGCGGCGAAACGGGCAGCTATTCTGGAAGCGGCATTGGCCTTCTTCTCGCAGTTTGGCATTCACGGCACCAGTCTGGATAAGGTGGCTGAGCGCGCGGACGTCTCAAAAACCAACCTGCTTTACTACTATCCGTCAAAAGAAGTGCTGTATGTGGCGGTACTGAAAGAGATTCTTGATGTGTGGCTGGCGCCGCTGCGTGCGCTGCGTCATGACCAGGATCCGCTGGTGGCCATCCGCAACTATATTCGTCTCAAGCTGGAAGTGTCGCGTGACCACCCGCAGGCATCGCGCCTGTTCTGTCTGGAGATGCTGCAGGGCGCGCCGCTGCTGAAGGGCGAGCTGGCGGGGGATTTAAAAGCGCTGGTGGATGACAAAGCGGCGATTATCGAACAGTGGATCGCCGAAGGGCGTATTGCCGGCGTGCAGCCGCAGCATCTGTTCTTTCTGCTGTGGGCGACCACGCAGCACTACGCTGATTTCGCGTCCCAGGTGGAAGCCATCACCGGCCAGACGCTAAACGATGCGGAATTTTTTGCCCAGACGCTGGATAACGTTCAGCGCATGATCATTGAAGGGATCCGCGTGCGCTGATCCCGAAGGCTGACCAGGAGAGTGCATGGATTCGCTATCACAACTAACGCTGGGCGCGGCGGTGACTGTGGCCGTAATGGGCAAACGCGTGCCGCTGTGGCAGGCGGCACTGGCGGGGGCGGTCGCGGGCACGCTGCCGGACCTCGACGTGTTTATCGACCACGGCGATGCCATTCGCAACATGACGCTGCACCGCACCGAGAGCCACGCGCTGCTGTGGCTGACACTGGTGGCACCGTTACCCGGCTGGCTGGTGGCCGGCGCGACGCGCAGCCGGCAGCACTGGCGCGCCTGGTGCCTCGCCATCTGGCTGGCATTGATCACGCATCCGCTGCTGGACCTGACCACGGTGTACGGCACGCAGCTCGGGCTGCCGCTGACCGATTACCCGTTCGCCATCGGCAGCATGTTCATCATCGATCCGCTCTATACGCTGCCGCTGCTGTTCGCCCTGATCGTCGCACTGTGGCGGCGGGATGCGTGCGGGCTACGCTGGAATCAGGCCGGATTGCTCATCAGCACACTGTACCTGGGCTGGAGTATGGTGGCGCAAAGTATTGCTACCCGGCATATTGAGCACCAGCTGACGCAGCAGGACGTGCAGCCGCAGCAACTGCTGGTGACGCCCACCGCGTTTAATACGCTGGTGTGGCGCACGGTGATTATCACGCCGCAGCGCTACGGGGAAGCCTGGTGGTCGCTACTGTCGCCCGATCGTCCCTTACAGATCCGCTGGTACGATCGCCATCCCGCGCTTTTTGCGCCGTTTAAAGGCCAGTGGCACGCGGAACGCGTTGCGTGGTTCAGCCATGGATTTTATGCCATGCGCCAGCAGGGCAACGATACGCTGATTGTGGATTTGCGCATGGGGGAAGAGCCGGATTACACCTTTACCTTTAATCTCGGTTCCGCCGCAGCGCCGGCAGCAGCACCACAGCGGGAAGATTCGCTGCGGCCGTCGCTGGCGCAGGCGTGGCACAAATTCACAGAGCGCTTATAACGAAAAAGGCCCGGATAACCGGGCCTTTTTCGTTTAGGTGGATCAGGCTTTACGCCGGCGTAGCAGCCAGCCCATGGTCAGCACCACAAACCACAGTGGCGTCACCATCAGCGCCTGGCGCGTATCTTCCTGCAGTGTCAGCAGCACCAGCACAAAGGCAAAGAAAGCCATGCACACCCAGCACATCAGCTTGCCAAGTGGCATTTTGAAGCGTGACGCCGCATGCCGCTGCGGATGCTGTTTGCGGTAGGCCAGGTAGCTGCACAGGATAATGGTCCAGACAAACATGAACAGAATCGCCGAAACCGTGGTCACCATGGTGAAGACCGTCATCACATCCGGAATCAGATAGATCAACGCCACGCCCGCCAGCAGACACAGGCAGGAGAAGAACAGGCCGGTGGTTGGCACCGCGCGCGCTGAGAGGCGACCAAACGCTTTATGCGCCACGCCCTGTTCCGCCAGGCCATACAGCATGCGGCTGGTGGAGAAGATGCCGCTGTTGGCTGAGGAGGCTGCGGAGGTCAGCACCACAAAGTTAACGATGCTGGCAGCGGCCGGCAGGCCAATCAGCACAAACATTTCAACGAACGGACTGCGATCCGGCATGACCTGGTTCCACGGCGTCACCGCCATGATCACCAGCAGCGCCAGCACGTAGAACATGATGATGCGCAGCGGGATCGCGTTGATGGCACGCGGCAGAACTTTATGCGGATCTTTGGTCTCCGCCGCCGCCGTACCCACCAGTTCAATGCCGACAAAGGCAAACACCGCAATCTGGAAGCCGGCAAAGAAACCGCTCAGCCCTTTCGGGAACATGCCGCCGTGATCCCAGATATTGCTCAGCGCCGCGTGGCTTCCGTTCGGCGAAGGGTAGTGCAGGCTAACCAGCACAATACCGGTGATGATTAACGCCACGATGGCGACGATTTTGATAATGGCGAACCAGAACTCCATCTCGCCAAACAGTTTCACCGTGGCGATGTTCAGGGCAAGGAAAACAAACACGCACAGCAGCGCGCTCATCCAGATTGAGAAGTCCGGGAACCACAGCTGGAAATAAGCGCTGATCGCCACCACGTCGGCGATACCGGTCACCACCCAGCAGAACCAGTAAGTCCAGCCAGTGAAATAACCGGCCCACGGCCCGAGCAGATCGGCGGCAAAGTCGCTGAAGGATTTGTACTCAAGGTTGGAGAGCAGCAGCTCACCCATGGCGCGCATCACAAAGAACAGCATAAAACCGATGATCATATAAACGAAGATGATCGACGGACCCGCCAGGCTGATGGTTTTACCGGAGCCCATGAACAGACCGGTGCCAATGGCACCGCCGATGGCGATAAGCTGGATGTGACGATTATGCAGGTTGCGCCGGAGTTTTTCCGGCTGTTCGGCCTCAATGGGCGCCGCTTTAGATTGATCAACCATAAAAATATCTTTCCTGTCTTGATGTTGTGTCAGCTCTGCTGGCTGTTGAATAACGTGCTGTTGCACAGGGCAAGAGGGCATAAGATAGAGGAAAGGCGGCCACTCTCGGTAATGGTTTTTAAACCTTTGTGCCCTTTTGCGTGCTTTACCGTGTCAGTAAATATTTACATGGCGCGCCGTGCCGTCATTTTGCGTAAATGTTCTGCAAATGAGCCGCTTGCACCACGCAGCGCTGCGCAGGGTTCTACACTTGTCATTTCGATGAACCCGGAAAAAGTGAGGCAGCGTGCGCGCATTGCTCGCGATAGTGCTGCTGGCCCTGTGCGGCTGGTGGAGTTTACCCTGGCTGAAAACGCATCTGCCGCCACAGTGGAATCCGTTTATACCGCTCCAGGTTACCGATCCGCCGGGCTGGATGACGCGCTACAAGCTGCAGCGGCTGAGCAGCGATCCGGCCGCGTGTCTGGCGGTGATGCGTGCGGCCAGCGCGCAGGGCAGAGTCAGTTTCCGTGAGGTGCCGCCGCTGCAGGGCGATTGTCCGATTGATCAACCGCTGCGCATCAGCCGCTTCGGTGAGGTCACGCTGAGCAGCAGTTTTCTTGCCAGCTGTCCGATGGCGGTGGCCAGCACGCTGTATGTTACGCGCAGCAATGCGGCGCTGCAGCAGGCCGGCATTACCTCGCCGCTGCGCCGCATCGCGCATGTTGGCAGTTACGCCTGCCGCAATATTTATCACCGCCAGGAAGGACGCCGCAGTGAACACGCGACGGCGGAGGCGTGGGACATCACGGGGTTTCAGCTGGCGGACGGGCGCTGGCTACAGGTAGGCAAAAACTGGCAGCAACCGCCGCAGGCCGCTGCCGGTTTGCACGCGTTATGGCGCAACGGCTGTGCCAGCTTCGGTAATGCGCTGGGGCCGGATTACAATGCGGCGCATGCCAGCCATTTCCACCTTGGCATGCGCGGCGCAGGCTTTTGTCGCTAAACTACACCGCCGGGTTTAATCCGCGTTTGATGAGGAAATGATTTGCCGGCCAGGAGAAAATAAATCCGGTGAGCATCGCCAGCTGTAACATAAACCAGAAGGCGCTGAGCAGGGGATTGAGCTGTTGATTAAGCACATATTTTAGGGCCAGCGTCATAAAGATAAAGATTCCCGTTTGATAAATCAGCAGCGGAAAGGTTTCTGTTTTCAGCGCTAATAATAACGTACGGACAATAGAAAGTTGTTCCCGCTGGCGAATGGCCAGAAACTGAAAAAATAATCCCGCCAGTAACGAAATCATCACGCAAATAACCGCCTGTAACCACAGCGCGGGGCTAATAGCAAAATGCTTGAGCAGAGTGACTATTGGCAGGGTGATGATGTCGCCGAATATACAGGCGGCGGCAGAGAGCGAAGTGGAAATAAAAATGGTTTGCCAGCTGGCATAACCGGTTAATCCGGATGGCAGCAGCAGCGCCAGTTTTCGCTGACGTGACGGTTTACGCCCGAGATACCACCATGCCAGCCAGCCGAAAAACGGCATGTACAGCCCGGTGAGCGGCCAGATGATATTCATGACCGCCAGCGGATGCGGGTGACGCAACAGATCTTTAGCGATCATCAGGGCGGTACACACGCCCACGACCAGAAAAGGTAATGCCAGCTGGTTTAACATAGTCAGTCCCACTCAGTTTGCTGAAATCGCGCCAGCCTGCGGAGCTATGCTGGTGCCTGCCACCTTGCGCCTCTGCTAAAGCGTAGCTGGAAAAGACGGTGCCGGAAATGTCTGCCACAGGTGCAAAGCAGGGAAACACTGCAGAAATAACTGGAATTAAGCCGCGCTGCGGACTTAATCAGCAGGAAGATTATGACGGGCGGTATAAAAAAGGGGAATGGCAAAGATAATAGCGATTAATGATGAGGCGAATGTTTTATCTGCGAAGTCTGGCGTTTAATCAACAGGACGATTGAAAATTCTTCAGAAAAATCTTATTCTGATTCGCACGACTTATCATCCTGATGGTGCCGCTGGCAAACGCACCATAGTTTAATTTCTCATTTGGGTAACATATTGACAACAAGGTAGTTATCACTTTTTACCCGCAATGCCGCTCTGGTTTCAATCAATATTTTTTCTCTGGTTAATTTATTTTTTACATTAATCGGCACAGATATCCTGTTATGAATAAGGCGTGAAACAGCGCCAGGGCAATAATGACCATCGATAATTATTTCGTCTGGCGAGGCGAAACTGAAAAAGAATTTCAGGCGCTTTCCGAAGTGCTGCAATTGAAATCGCTGCTGCAAAAACATGTTGAGGCCCTTGGATTTGATGCTTTTGCCTTTTTGGTACAGCATCCAGTGCCTTTTACCCGACCGCGTATTTTTCTCTTTAGCACCTATCCGCAGAGCTGGGTGAAACGCTACGAGAGTGAAAATTACTATGCGGTGGATCCGGTGTTAATGCTCTGCCAGCAGCCCGGTCGCGGCGTAGAGTGGACGCGTGATTTATTTACCGGCGCAGGCAATTTATGGGCAGAAGCCAATGCAGCAGGGCTGGTAAGTGGCTTTTCATGCTCGGCAATGGCGCTAAATCGTGCCATTGGTATATTATCTATAGCATCGCAACAACCCAGCCAGACCCAGCACAGACGCGTTGAGCTGGAGGTGCAACTGCACTTCCTGGCGGAACTGAGTTTGCGTGTGCTGGACCGTCTGAATGACGGCTCAATGGTGGTGTTATCGAATGATTTTAGTCAGCGCGAGCTGGAAATATTGAAATGGACAGCGGAGGGGAAAACCTCAGCCGAAATTTCCCTTATTCTGGCTATTTCTGAACACACGGTAAATTTTCACCAAAAGAATATGCAAAAGCGTTTTAATGTTTCCAATAAAACGCAGATTGCCTGTTATGCCGCAGCCATCGGCCTGATATAGCGAAAAGGCAACTACTAATTTTAGTAGTTCCTAAGCCGCAGTCAGTTGTCTACCCTGCGCCGGAAACTCCGCCAGGCTGGCGCTTAATAAATCATTGCAAACATGGGGATGTCAGGGGCGCATGATGAAAATAATTCAAACACAGCTAAAGGATATGCCGTCCTCTTTGCTGGCCGAGTTGGGCACCTATCGTTACAGCGTCTTTGCGCGTGGCGAGGGCTGGTCAATTCCGCCGCGACTCAGCACGCCGGGACAGGAGTATGATCGCTTCGATCGTTCCGATGTCACCTGGCTGATTGCCTGGACTGCGCGTCAGGGCATTTGTGGCTGCGCACGTCTGTTACCGTGGCATGAGCCGGAAGTGCCGGAGGGCATGGTGCTGCCTTTTGACCAGCAAAAAGTGTGGGAAATGTCGCGCTATTCGGCCCGCCTTGAAGTGGATGCCGAACTGCCGCTGAACATCTTATGGCATTCGGTACAGCTGGCAGAGCTGAGCGGGATGGAGTATTTGATCAGTTCGGCCACGCCGATGCTGGAGAAAATGTTTGAGCAGCATCAGGTGGTGTACGAGCCGCTCTCGCCGGGACTGATCCAGTCAGAAGACAATCTGTTTGCCATTCGTATTCCGGTGCAGCAGCCGGCGCTGGCGGAGAAGTATCGCGGCACGCGTCGCTTCAGTCCGGAAGAAGTGCTGCCCTCGCTGGGCGTGTCGGTCAACTGGCAGTCACACAGCTAACGCCCCGCGCAGGATGCGCAGGGCACGCCGCTTACTGACGGTAGGCGGTTTTAATCTGGCGGATGGTGTTGCTGAACACCTCGGCCTGCGGTTTATCGGCCAGCGCGGACTGAACGTAGCGCTCCATGTTGATGATCACCTTACCGGCATCAGCCTGGCCCATGCCTTTCAGGATCAGCGTCACCATCATTTTCAGGCAGGCAACTTCATCCGCCAGCGCCTGGGTATCGCGCGATGTTACGAAATCTTCATCACTCATCATTATCTCCTTTGTGGAATGACCTTGTGCGCACACATTCTTCCCGTGCATAAAAAACAGAGTATATCATACGCTTGATGGAAGAATTTAGGCCACATCATCGACCCGCGCGCAGACGGTTAATTAATTGCGCCGTTCGCTTTTTTTTGTGCGCAAAAAACTTCCAGGGAAAGATTATTTTTTGGTGCTGCCGGCGGAAAGAAGCGAAGGCGGGTTATAAATTATAACTTAATGATATTAGTCACATTTTAACAATTTTATTCCAGTATGGTATTGCATCAGCTAAAAAAAACAATCACTGCGGCCTGCTATTTGACATGGGTCATTGGTTTCGAGATTTATCTGGCGCCCCTGATGTTCTTTCCACGCGAAACCCGGTAAGATAACACCCCTGAAATATATTTTCCCCCACTAACCTGCGGAGTACGTCCCGTTGATCAGCCTGCTTCTTGTTGATGACCATGAACTGGTGCGCGCCGGTATTCGTCGCATACTGGAAGATATGAAGGGACTGGTGATTGCCGGGGAAGTGGCCTGTGGTGAGGATGCGGTAAAATGGTGCCGCACTCATCCTGTGGATGTGGTGCTGATGGACATGAACATGCCCGGCATTGGCGGACTGGAGGCGACGCGCAAAATCGTGCGCTTCAATCCGGATATCCGCATCATCATGCTGACTATCCACACCGAAAATCCCCTGCCAGCGAAAGTCATGCAGGCCGGTGCGGCAGGTTATCTCAGCAAAGGGGCAGCGCCGCAGGAAGTGGTCAGCGCCATCCGCTCGGTGCACGCCGGTCAGCGTTACATCGCCTCTGATATCGCTCAGCAGATGGCGCTGAGCCAGATTGAGCCGCAGCGCGCCGAATCACCGTTCAGCTGTTTGTCGGAAAGGGAATTGCAGATTATGCTGATGATTACCCGAGGGCAAAAGGTGACGGAGATTTCCGAGCAGCTTAACCTGAGCCCGAAAACCGTTAATAGCTATCGCTATCGCATGTTCAGCAAGTTGAACATCAGTGGTGACGTAGAGTTAACGCATCTGGCCATACGCCATGGCCTGTTTAATGCGGAGCCGTTAATCAGTAGTGAGTGACGTTTTCAATCCCAAAGCCTTTCTCAGCACCGTGACCAGTCAGCCCGGCGTCTACCGCATGTATGACGCGACAGGCACGGTGATCTATGTTGGTAAAGCCAAAGACCTTAAAAAACGCCTGAGCAGCTATTTCCGCACGCAGGTGGGGAGCCGCAAGACCGAAGTGCTGGTCAGCAACATCCATAATATTGATGTCACGGTCACCCATACGGAGACCGAAGCGCTGCTGCTGGAGCACAACTACATCAAGTTGTATCAGCCGCGCTACAACGTGCTGCTGCGCGATGATAAGTCGTACCCCTATATTTTCCTTAGCGGCGATCCGCATCCGCGCCTGGCGATGCACCGCGGTGCCAAACACGCCAAAGGCGAATACTTTGGTCCGTTTCCCAACGGCTATGCGGTGCGTGAAACCCTGGCGCTGCTGCAAAAGGTGTTTCCGATTCGCCAGTGCGAGAACAGCGTCTACCGCAATCGCTCGCGTCCGTGTCTGCAGTATCAGATTGGCCGTTGCCTCGGCCCCTGCGTCGCCGGCCTGGTGAGCGAAGAGGAATATGCGCAGCAAACCGACTATGTGCGGCTGTTTCTGGCCGGTAAAGACGATCAGGTAATTAATCAGCTGGTGCAGCGTATGGAGCAGGCCAGCGTGGGCCTGCGCTTCGAGGAGGCGGCGCGCCTGCGGGACCAGATTCAGGCGGTGCGGCGGATTACGGAGAAACAGTTCGTCTCCAATCAGGGCGATGATCTCGACGTGATGGGCGTGGCCTATGACGCCGGCATGGCCTGTCTGCACGTGCTGTTTATCCGGCAGGGCAAAGTGCTGGGCAGCCGCAGCTATTTCCCGAAGGTGCCGGCGGACACGGAACTCACCGAAGTGGTGCAGACGTTTGTCGGACAGTTTTATCTGCAGGGCAGCGAAGCGCGTACCTTACCGGCGGACATCCTGCTGGACTTCAATCTGCCTGAGCGGGAACTGCTGGCCGCATCGCTGAGCGAACTGGCCGGGCGCAAAGTCAGCATTCAGAGCAAACCGCGCGGCGACCGCGCGCGCTATTTGAAGCTGGCGCGCACCAATGCCGCCACGGCGCTGACGACGCGGCTGGCGCAGCACTCGACCATCCAGCAGCGTCTGGCGGCGCTGGCGGCGTTCCTCAAACTGGAGCAGATTAACCGCATGGAGTGTTTCGACATCAGCCACACCATGGGCGAACAGACCATTGCGTCCTGCGTGGTGTTCAACCGTGACGGCCCGCTGCGCGCTGACTATCGCCGCTACAACATTGAAGGCATTACCCCCGGTGATGACTACGCGGCGATGAATCAGGTGCTGCGCCGTCGTTACGGCAAGGCGCTGGAACTGGAAAAGATCCCGGATGTGATCCTGATCGATGGCGGTAAAGGGCAGCTGGCGCAGGCGCAGCAGGTGTTTGCGGAACTGGATGTGCCATGGGATAAAAAACGGCCGATTCTGCTCGGCGTGGCAAAAGGCAGCGACCGTAAAGCCGGCCTGGAAACGCTGTTCTTTGCGGCGGAAGGCGAGGGCGTTTCGCTGCCACCGGACTCGCCGGCGCTGCATGTTATCCAGCACATTCGTGACGACGCTCACAATCACGCAATTTCGGGCCACCGGAAAAAACGCGCCAAAGTGAAGAACACCAGCGCGCTGGAGAGCATTGAAGGCGTCGGACCCAAACGGCGTCAGCAGCTGCTGAAGTACATGGGCGGCCTGCAACCGCTGATGAATGCCAGCGTCGATGAGATCGCTAAAGTACCGGGTATCTCCTTCGCCCTGGCGGAAAAAATCTACTACTCGCTGAAACACTAACATTGAAACAGGGTGGGCAATGTAGGAACATACGTTAAATCCTACTCACACCAGACAGTTACTGGCATATGCAATTTAACATTCCGACGTGTCTTACCCTGTTTCGAGTTGTTCTGATCCCGTTCTTCGTGCTGGCGTTCTATCTGCCATTTCACTGGGCTCCCTTCGCGACGGCGCTGCTGTTTGTCATTGCTGCGGTCACTGACTGGTTTGATGGCTTCCTCGCGCGTCGCTGGAAGCAGACAACACGTTTTGGTGCCTTTCTCGATCCGGTCGCTGACAAAGTGATGGTGGCGATGGCGCTGGTGCTGGTCGCCGAGTATTTCCACGCCTGGTGGATCACGCTGCCGGCCGCCACCATGATCGCGCGTGAAATCATTATCTCGGCCTTACGTGAGTGGATGGCGGAGATTGGCAAGCGCAGCAGCGTGGCGGTATCGTGGATTGGCAAAGTGAAGACCACGGCGCAGATGCTCTCGCTGGTGGCGCTGCTGTGGCGTCCGGACGCGACCGTAGTCGGCGTTGGCGTGGTGGCGTTGTACATCGCAGCGGTGCTGACTTTCTGGTCAATGTTCCAGTATTTAAGCGCGGCACGCGGCGATTTGCTCGATAGCTGATCGATGCGATTTAAAAAGCAGCAAACGGACGCAGTGTGTGGATAATTCTATTGACTCGTTGCGTCAGATAAGTAGAATGCATCGCATCGAACGGCAGCAAGGCTGCAAGAAGCTGAGTAAAATCAGCAAGTTCGGTGAAGCATAAGCACATGCGGGAATAGCTCAGTTGGTAGAGCACGACCTTGCCAAGGTCGGGGTCGCGAGTTCGAGTCTCGTTTCCCGCTCCAGATATTGCAATACGTCGCAGACGGCTTGCACCTCAGATTAAAAGGCGCGTTGGCAGAGTGGCCATGCAGCGGATTGCAAATCCGTCCACCTCGGTTCGACTCCGGGACGCGCCTCCAGTTTACACCCTGCCCGGGTGGTGAAATCGGTAGACACAAGGGATTTAAAATCCCTCGGCTTATGGTCGTGCGGGTTCAAGTCCCGCCCCGGGCACCATATTTAATACCGAATAAAATCAAAGCAATAAGTAGCAATGTCGTGACCGCCCAAGGGCGGTTTTTTTGTGTTTAGAGGTTTTTCATAATATCGCTTCATAATATCAAACGGTTTTCCTCTGCCCGCCAACCATAACCATTGGAACCATCACGATCTTTCGATCATGCGCAGCCAGTTGTTCAACATTTTGATGCTGAAAATGATGATAGAGATCGCAATTGATAGCGTGGAGGTGGGCACTTGTCCTCACTCGCCTTTACGACAAGGACGTTCAGAAATTATCTGCCGCCTATCGCTTACCCGCTCAAAGTTATGCTCCGGGGCGCAGATGAGGTGGGGGCACATGATTTGGGTTTGCTGATGACGCAACGGGGAGTAATCTTGAGTTGTCGCTCTGACATTCAGTGGTACTACCGCAAGTCTGTTAAAAACGAGGGAACGATGATGATTGCAGAAACCGCAACGAAAGAACCGGGTAGATATTACACCTTCCAGTCGCCATTACCGGCTGATGTATTTTTTGAACTTCGGCCCCGGACACTGCCGCATAACGCACAACCCATACTGGATGAAACCAGTGGCATGTGTATTGGTTATTCAGTCGCACAGGCCCCAGGACTGTGGCAGATATATGATACACAGGGTCACTTTCTGCGCCTGGAAGAGGCTCCTCTTGAAGCCCCCTTGATTGATCCCACCGATATTGCGCTTATCGCTTTTGGCGTTTTCCGTATTTTTCGCGCGGGCCGCGTACTTTTTGAAACTGCTACGCGCGCGGCTGTCAGGGTGAAACTTAGTCAGGCGACTATCATGTTTCTTCGTGCGCGGTTAAAAACCGGTTTATCTGCTGGTAACCTTAAAATGACAGAAACAGCAGCTCGGCATATGTATGAACCGGGGCGCTATGTTCCATTACATATCCAGGAAAAAGCCATCCGTTACGGCAGGCGTATGGCGGATCCCCGTAAAGGCGAAGGGATGTTTCGCTATGAAACTGAGATGTATAAACTCAATCGCAAGCTAAACATAACCGAGTATAAAAAATACACTCTTGAGGTTGTGGTGCGAGAGTCAGACTGGACGATCACCCATTTTAAATATTTTGATTAACCGGCAGGAAAGCACGCATGTTTGATTTCAGAAATGAAGGATTCGTCTTCACCATCTCACCCTTTGAGCGTGTTGTTGATAACGAAACCGATCCGGTTAATCACCTCTGGGACTGGATTAAGTCTTATGTGGAGTTTTCCGTCAGCGGAGTGAAGGTGCAGTTTCAGACTGAGTTTACCGTCGGTGAACTGAAGGAACTGCGCGCAACATTTTCTCTATACTACAAGGCGGTAATGGCCCGCCATGAAATTGAATCTTTTAGTTTTCGCAGCCAGCTCAACCAGCTCAATATGGTTCTGAGTAAGATCACGGGTGATGATATCGTGATTATTGAATATGTTCTTCGTCCGGAACACCATGCTGATAGCGTTCAGATAAAGGGCGAACTGGCTATTAATGAGAGTTACTTCCCGGACATTCTCAGGCAGCTGGAGGAGATGATCAGCTGGCCGGAATAAAATTCTGATTTATCCGCCATCTCTTGAAGTGGGCAATCGCAATCGGGATTTGCCAATTAGCAGCGAGATTACTGGGGAAGTTAAGGGCTTTTAGATCGATTAACAGACGATCCAGCTCGTTAACCATGACTTCACTTATGCCGGAATTCATGGGGCCGACGTCTGGCAGTCAAATAAAAACGGGACATAACGTCTGTCCCGCTAATCTCAATCCTGTGGCTGCCCGACCGGGCCTTCGCCTTCGCTGGCGCCAGGTACTGACTGCTTGCTGGGTGCGTGCGGACGTCCGTCACTGCCCACCGCATCGCTGTGTTGCATACAGCCGGCCAGGGTAACCAATGTCAGTGCCGCTAAGGCTGCCTTGATCAAACCACTCATCTTGCTCTCCTCCTGTTACGAATCGCGTAATCGTTAACGCACTGAGAAATAAGCAAAGCCACGAATCCGCCTTTACGCAAGCGAAGCGCGTACAGTTTTCTTCTTTACTCTTAGCGGTCCTGCGCCAGCGTTTCAACGCGACGTCGGTATTCTCCCGGAGTGCAGCCAAACTCACGGACAAACGCTTTGTGAAAGGATGATTCGCTGGCGTAGCCGACGGCCAGAGCGATGTTGATTAACGGGGCTGTTTCGCGCGCCAGTCGCTGAGCGGCCAGTTGCAGACGAAGGGAGGTGAGCACGGCCAGCGGCGTGGTAGCGCTGAGCTGGCGGAACAGCAGCGCGAATGAGGCGCGGGACATAAACACTTGCTGAGCCATGGCTTCTACCGTCCACGGTCTTTCCGGCGCGGCGCACAGTTGGGTGATTAAAGGACCAAGCCGTGGATGCAGAGCCAGGGAGAGTAAGCCAGGGTGCGCTGCGTGAGTTGAGAGCCCATGGCGCACCGCCAGTGTGAACAGGCTGCCAATCTGCTGGCTGCGAAGTGCGGCATCACCAGCAGCTGGCAGTGCATCAGCACTCTGGGTGATGAACGGCAGCACCGCAGCCAGCCAGCGCCCATCGCTGCTTGTGGGTTCGGGGGCCAGCATTAGCACTTCGGGCAGGGCGGTGAGGAAAGCATGCGCCGACGCGGGCAGTTCCAGCAGGCCGCACACCAGTTGGGTTGGCTGCGTATGGCGCTGATAAATACGATGCGCGGCGTTTTGCGGCAGAAATATGACGCTGCCAGCAGGGAGTTCGACACCCGCAGTGACGGGCATATCCAGCATCACCGGGCCGCCAGTGACCGTATGCCAGCGCACTGCGCACAGATGTCCGGCGCTGTGCGGCAGTTGCCACTCACCGCTCAGCACGCAGTTCTTATCTATGCTGCCCTGCGGGTTATGCAGCAGCAGCAGTTGACTCAATGGATCCATTTGTTTTTTCCCTTTTCCCTGAACTGCCCGCTTGATTCAGACGCAAAGACAAAAATACCAGCGTTGCGGCGAAATACGGCACGGCAGCAAACCGTAAGCTTTGGGTGATGACTATTTTTGACGCTTATGGAGAACATCATGAACCATTATCAGGCAGCAATCATCGGATTTGGTAAAGCAGGTAAAACGCTGGCGGCGGCTCTGGGGCGCGCCGGATGGCGTGTCGCGATCATCGAAAAATCCCGCGAAATGTATGGTGGCACCTGCATTAATGTTGGCTGTATCCCAACGAAAGCACTGGTACACGATGTGCAACATCATGCCAGTTTCAGCGATGCCATGCAGCGCAAAGCGGCAGTAGTAGAATTGTTGCGTGAGAAGAATCATCTCAACCTGGCCGCTATTGCGCAGGTCGATGTCATTGATGGTGAGGCAGAATTTGTGGATGCCCACACGCTAAAAATCACCTCCTCGCAGCAGGTCAGCCAGATTCATGCTGAGCGAATTTTTATCAATAGCGGTGCCGAAGCGGTGTTTCCCGTGCTGGAAGGCTTAGTTGCCGGACCGCGCGTGGTTGACAGCAGCGGTATCCTGAATTTAACGCAACTGCCGCAGCGGCTGGGGATCCTTGGCGGCGGTTATATTGGCGTTGAGTTTGCTTCCATGTTTGCCGGTTTTGGCAGCGAAGTGACGTTGTTTGAAAGTGCACCGCAATTTCTGGCGCGGGAAGATGATGATATCAGTGCGGCGATAGCCGGGATCCTGCAGGAGCAGGGCGTTAAGCTCGAGCTCAACACTGCATTACAGCGTGTAACCAGCGGTCGCGACAGCGTGACGCTGCATACCGCACAGGGCGATCGTGAAGTCGATGTGCTGCTGGTCGCCACGGGCCGTCGCCCGGCGACGAAGGCACTGAAACTGGAAAACGCGGGGGTGGTGACCGATGCGCGCGGCGCGGTGCGCGTCGATAAACAGCTTAAAACCTCCGTGGATCATATCTGGGCGCTGGGCGATGTTACCGGTGGGCCACAGTTTACCTATATTTCGCTTGATGATTTCCGCATCGTTTACGATCAGTTGCTGGGTAAGGGCACGCGCACCACCGAAGATCGCGTTAACATCCCGTATTCCGTGTTTATGACGCCTGTGTTATCACGGATTGGTTTGACTGAAGCGCAGGCGCGCGCGCAGGGGCGGGATATTCAGGTGGTGACACTGCCGGTCGCCACGATTCCGCGTGCGCGCGTTGTTGACGATACCCGTGGCATGCTCAAAGCCGTGGTTGATAATGGCAGCCAGCAAATTCTCGGCGTGGCGCTGCTGGCAGCGGACTCGCATGAAGTCATTAACATTGTAAAAACGGTGATGGATGCCGGGCTGCCGTATAGCGTGCTGCGTGACCAGATTTTTACCCACCCAACCATGAGCGAATCGCTCAATGATCTGTTTGCCCTGGTAAAATAATGCCAAACAAGACGCCCGCGTCGGGCGTCCCTATCGCAGATTTAGCCGAGATTGCCGCTCAGGCGATCGCGGAAATCGCTGCTGCGGTTATCCAGGCCGGTGAAGGTGACGCTGGCGCCGTGCCGCTGGTAGCGGTACTCAATGGCGTCGAGCGCCGCCACGCTGGAGGCATCCCAAATCTGCGCGTGGGTCAAATCGATGGTGACGCGCTGCGGATCGTGGCCGTAGTCAAAATGCTCAAACAGATCGTTGCTGCTGGCGAAAAACAGCGGGCCACGCACCGTGTAGTGCACCTGCTGGCCATCGTCACTCAGCTGACGTTCGGCATGGATCACGTGAGCGATGCGGCGGGCAAACAGCATCATGGCGAGCATCACTCCCACCAGCACGCCAAGCGCGAGGTTACCGGTCCACACTGTGACGGCGACGGTCAGCACCATCACCAGCGTTTCCGACCACGGCATGCGTTTTAGCGTGGCCGGCTGCAGGCTGTGCCAGTTCACGGTTTTCACCGCGACCACCATCATAATGCCCGCCAGCACCACCATCGGAATCTGCGCCATGATCTGGCTCAGACCGGTGACCAGCAACAGCAGCACCAGCGTTGCGGCCACGGTGGACACCCGGGTACGCGCCTTGCCCAGCTCAACGTTAACAATGGTCTGGCCGATCATCGCGCAACCGGCGATACCGCCGTAAAAGCCTGCCAGAATATTGCCGACGCCCAGCGCCCAGGATTCACGCCGCTTGCCGGAAGGCGTATCGGTCATGTCATCCACCAGTTTGGCGGTCAGCAGGGATTCCATCAGGCCGACGAAGGCGACCGACAGCGCGGTGGGCCAGACAATCTGCAGCGTCTGCAGATTAAGCGGCACCAGCAGGGTATTGAAATCCGGCAGGCCGGCGCGCATTGGCCCTTCATCGCCGACGTTGGGCACGCGATAGCCCAGCAGCAGCGCGACAGCGGTGACAGCCACGATAGCCACCAGCGGCGAAGGCACGCTTTTAAGCACTTTGGGCAGCAGCAGCACGATGGCCAGCGTGGCGGCGAACAGCAGCCACACCAGACCCGACTGGCCCCAGACGTGCGGCACCTGCGCAAAGAAAATCAGTATTCCCAGCGCGTTAACAAAGCCGATCATCACCGAGCGCGGAATATAGCGCATCATGCGCGACAGCCCGGCAAGGCCGAAAATGATTTGAATCATACCGCCGAGGATCACTGCCGGCAGAATGTACTCCACGCCATGTGCGTGCACCATTGGTCCGATCACCAGCGCGACGGAACCGGCCGCCGCGGTGACCATTGCTGGCCGTCCTCCCAGAATCGACAGCGTCAGGCACAGCACCACCGAAGCGACAAGGCTGACTTTAGGGTCGACGCCGGCAATCACGGAAAACGAAATCACTTCCGGTATCAGCGCCAGGGCGGTAATCACCCCGGCCAGGCACTCGCGGGTGAAAAGAGAGGGTGAACGCAGCACACGTGCGACCGTGATGTCGCTCGCTGTGGCAGCGGGGCGATCGGCAGTTTGACTCATCTGTTGCAGGCTCTTTTATTGGATGCGCATGCCGTCACGGCATAGCAATATTTAATGGAAAAGTTAACGCGGGCGATGTTACCGGGGGATGACGCGAGGCGCCAGTAAAACGGGGCGATAAGGTTGATTCCATCCCTGGAATCCGCTGCGGCTACAGCGAAAAATCATCCGGGGTCTGGTGAACCACCAGTTCCAGCAGGTGACGGTAGACATCCAGCTGGACGACATCGGCTTCCTGCTCCAGCCGGCCAATCAGGGCGGCAATAATGGCCTTATTGGTCACCGGCATACCGCTGTGCAGGATTTCAGCAATCAGATGGCCTAAGACTTCCATCTCATTGGTTTCACTGTTAACGGCCTGTTTGAAATTGTCAGCGATGGCATCGCTGCTATTGACGGCATTTTGCATGTGTAAGCCCTTAAGATTGGCTGATGGCCCAGCGGCCAGCACAACCAGGATGAAATATTTCCGCGCGGACAGGCGCGAAAAACCTGACTCACCACCCAACACAAAAAGACACCTCTGAAGGTGGAAATCCACAACACCTTCAGAGGCGACGCAACTGCATCATTCGTTACCGAATCGTTAACCGATTCATGGCGGCTAAAGTTATACAGTAACCCCTAATCTGTACAAGCGGCGGCTTGTGCATTTCGTGCTTATCAGGCTAATTTACTCAATATTATAGGGTATTTTGCCGAAAAAAGTTATACAGGCAAGCTGTACACGCGGCCTGATCGGGCCTTTTTGTGACTTAAGTGAAACTGGTAATCTGCGTGCAGCACGACTAAATTTGCTGATGTAAGCAAACTTTTCATTCGCACGTCGCTTAGCTTATAATAACCCTCCCATTTAGTTAGAACTCTAACCATTAGGCCGCTACGCTTTGACTGACCATCCACAACCGTTTTCCCGTCTGTTGCATCTTACTGCCCATGCGTGGCGGCTGGCGGTTGATCGCCGCCTGAAAGAGAGCGGTTTGAGTATGAGTAGCTGGCTGGCAATTGCCAGCGTAGCGACCGCCAGTGAACCGCCGACGCAAAAGGCGCTGGCACAGCTATTGGGGCTGGAGGAAGCCAGTGTGGTGCCGCTGGTCGATCGGCTGGTGAAACAGCAGCTGCTGGCACGGGTGCAGCCAAAGGAAGATCGTCGCAAGCGCCTGCTGGTGTTAACCGAGCAGGGCAACGAGGCGTTCGCTACGGTGAAAACGCAGGCGGATGCGCTGCGCGCCCAGCTGCTGGCCGATATCGATCCCGCCGCGCTGGCAGTGACCGAAAACGTGTTGCAGCAGCTGCTTGAACGCTTAGGAAACGTATAGCCGTGGCGAAACGTAACCCCTACGCCCCCCGCGAATGGCTGCCGCACGAAAAGCCGATGCTGCCGGGATCGCCCTCGACACCGCTGCATGCGCCATCGAAACGCATCGCGTTTGGCCTGATCGGCCTGCTGATCTCCATTACCGGCGCGCTGAGTAATGCGCTGGTGACCGCCAACCTCACCAATCTGCAGGGCACCTTCGCCGCGTACAGCAACGAAATCGCCTGGCTGCCGGCGGTCTACGTGATGGGCAATATCTCCATTAATCTCTTGCTGGTGAAGTTCCGCCAGCAGTTTGGTTTGCGGCTGTTTACCGAAGCCTTTCTGGTGCTGTACGTCATCGTGGCGTTTTTTCACATCCTCGCGAACGATCTCAGCTCGGCGATTATCGTGCGTACCGCGCACGGCATGGTGGGCGCGGCGCTCAGCTCGCTGGGCATCTATTATCAGATCCAGGCCTGGCCGGCGAAGCACCGTCTTAAAGCGCTGGTGATTGGCATTACCGCCTCACAGCTGGCGATTCCGCTGGCGCGGCTGTTCTCCAGCGAGTTGCTGCAGCTGGAGGAGTGGCGCGGCCTCTATCTGTTTGAGCTGGGCCTGGCGATGATTGCGCTGGGCTGTGTGCTGGTGGTCAAGCTGCCGCCGGGCGACCGTATCAAAGCGTTCGAAAAGCTCGATTTCGTCACCTTTATGCTGCTGGCACCGGGCATGGCGTTATTGTGCGGCGTGCTGTCACTCGGGCGCATTGAGTGGTGGTTCAGCACACCCTGGCTCGGCGTCTGTCTGGCGCTGGCGCTGGTGCTGATTGTCGCGGCGGTGGTGCTGGAGCATAACCGCGCTAACCCGCTGATTAACACCCGCTGGCTGAGCAATGGCATGATCGTGCGGCTCGGCATCGTGATGATCATGATGCGCATCGTGCTGGCCGAGCAGAATACCGGCGCGGTCGGCTTTCTGCAGCAGCTGGGCCTGCTCAACGATCAGATGCGCGGGCTGGCGCTGGCGATCATTGCGGGCGTGATCTGCGGCATGATTGCCAGCGCGCTGACCATCAAACCCAACCATCTGAGCTGGCCAATCGTGGTCTCGCTGGCCGTAATGATTGTCGCCTCGCTGATGGATGCGCAATCCAGCCCGCTGACGCGTGCCAGCAATCTCTACTTCAGCCAGTTTCTGCTCGGTTTCAGCAGTGCTTTTTTCCTTGGGCCAGCGATGCTGCTTGGCATCGGCGGCGTGGTGACTCAGCCGAAAAATCTGGTGAGTTTTGTCGTGCTGTTTGGCATGAGCCAGAATCTTGGCGGGCTGATTGGCTCTGCCATTCTCGGCACCTTCCAGACGTGGCGCGAAAAATATCACTCCAGCCTGCTGGGTGATCAGCTGTCGCTGCTCGATCCTAATGTGGTGGATCGCCTCAGCCAGTACAGCGCGCTGTTTCGCAGCCAGCTGGCGGACAGCGGCCTGCTCAGCGCGCAGAGCAGCAGTCAGCTGCAAACCGTGGCCACGCTGCAGGCCAACGTGCTGGCTTATAACGATACCTATTTACTGACCGCCGCGCTGGCAATGATAACGCTGATGTGGGTGCTGTGGCGCCTGACGCGGCTGCGTTATCTCAACTGGCGCCAGGCGCGACATAATCTGACTGAGCAACAGCAGCAGGCTGCGCCAGCAAACCGAACGGAGACCCCATGAGTCAACAGGACGATCTACAGGCTGCGGAGCGCGAGCGCGCTAACCGCCGACGCATTCTCTCTATCGCCGCCGGGAGCGGTATCGCCATCGTGGGCGTGCTGGTGATTTTATACGCCTGGCAGCTGTGGCCCTTTACCAGCACCATCCAGTCAACGGAAAACGCCTACGTGCGCGGCCAGGTGACCTTTATCAGCCCACAGGTCAGCGGCTACCTGACGAACGTTGAGGTGGTGGATCTGCAGCCGGTGCGCAAAGGACAGCTGCTGATGACCATTGACGATCGTATCTATCGCCAGCGTGTGCATCAGGCGCAGGCACAGCTGGCGATGAAGATTGCCGCGCAGAATAACAACCAGCAGCAGCAGAAGAGTGCGGAGGCCACTATCGCCAGCAATAAAGCCGCACTGGAGAATGCCAAAGCGCAGGCGCTGAAAAGCAGTCTGGATTTGAAGCGGGTGGAAAATCTGGCGGCTGACGGTTCGCTGTCGGTACGCGAGCGTGATGCCGCGCGCGCAGCCAATGCGCAGGCTCAGGCCCAGCTGCGCCAGGCGGCGGCGCAGGTGGCGGTCTCGCAGCAGAATCTGCAAACCACCATCGTCAACCGCGCGGCGCTGGCCGGCGACGTAGCCAGCGCGCAGGCGGCACTGGAGCTGGCCAATATCGATCTGGACAACACGCGCATTATCGCGCCGGACAGCGGCCAGCTCGGTCAGCTGTCGGTGCGCAAAGGCACCTACGTTACTGCCGGCACGCGGCTGACCTCGGTGGTGCCGGATAATAAATGGGTGATTGCCAACCTGAAGGAAACCCAGCTGGCGCGCGTGCGCCCCGGCCTGCCGGTGTCGATCCGCGTTGATGCGCTGGACGGCAAGCGCTTTGACGGCCGCGTTGAGTTTATCTCGCCCGCCGCCGGATCTGAGTTCAGCGCCATCTCGCCAGATAACGCCACCGGTAACTTCGTGAAAATCGCCCAGCGCATTCCGGTGCGTATCAAAATTCTTGGTGATGAACTGCAGCAGCTGCGGCCCGGGATGTCGGTGGAAGTCGACATTGATACCGCCGCCGAACCACACCGGGATGCGTTATGAAGCGGCCGTTACTCGCGGCGCTCATCGCGCTACTGCTGACCGGCTGCGCCCGCGAAGTGGAGCAGGCGCCGTCGTCGCTGCCGATTCCGCCCGACTGGCGCCAGCAGGTCGGGCCCGCCGCCGCGCCGGAAGCGCAGTGGTGGAGCAGCTTTGGTGATGATCGCCTCAACTGGCTGGTGAACCAGGCGCTGCAGCACAACAGCGATATTCTCATTGCCCGGTCGCGCGTCGATCAGTATCGCGCCGAGCTGCGCGCTGCGCAGGGCGACAACTTCCCGACGCTGTCGGCGGGCGTGGCGGCAACCCATCAGCGTGCGCTGTCAGCGGCGACCGGTCAGCCGTACGAAAGTGCGGTATTTCAGGGACTGCTGCAGGCGAATTATGAGGTCGACTTATGGGGCAGCCGCAGCAACAGCATCCGCGCGGCGGAAGCCACGCTGGCGGCGCAGCGTGCGGCGGCCTCGGCAGCCGAGCTGACGGTGGCCAGTTCGGTCGCGTCCGGTTACCTCAGCCTGTGCGCGCTCGACGAGCAGCTGCGTGTGACCGAGGCCACGCTGGAAACGCGGCAGAACTCGCTGAACCTGGCGCAGCGTCAGTTCGAAACCGGCTATACCTCGCGGCTCGAATGGATGCAGGCGGCGTCGGAGTATCAGACGGCGAAAGCGCAAATTCCGCAGCTGCAGCATCAGATCGCCCAGCAGGAGAACGCGCTCAGCATTCTGGTCGGCATGAATCCGCGCCAGATCGCGCGCAGCAGCCAGTTCGACCAGCTGCGACCCCACGCACTGCCGGCGCTGCTGCCGTCGCAGCTGCTGAATCGCCGGCCTGACATAGTCCAGGCGCAGCGCCTGCTGCTGGCGAGCGACGCGTCGCTGGCGGCGGCACAGGCACAGCTGCTGCCATCGCTCAACCTGACGGCGTCCGGCACGCTGCAGAGCAGCCAGCTACACGATCTGCTGGATAATCCGTTCCGCCTGTGGAGCATCGGCGGCAGCGTGCTGGCACCGCTGCTCAACCGCGAAGCGCTGACCGCCCAGGTGGATGTGGCGATGGCGTCGCGCAACCAGGCGCTGTACGGCTACGAAAGGGTGGTGCGCAACGCCTTTGCCGAGGTGGATAACGCACTGGATGCCATCACGCGCAGCCAGCAGCAGCTAACAGAGTTGCAGGCGCAGGAGCGCTACGTTGCCGAGGCGTGGCGGATTGCGCGCAACCGTTATCAGAATGGCTATGCGTCCTATCTCGATGAGCTTGATGCGCAGCGCACGCTGTTCAGCACCCAGCTGAATATTGTGGCGGTGAAAAACACGCTGCTGCTAGCGCAAATCGCTCTCTACCGCGCTCTCGGCGGCGGCTGGCAGGGTTGATCATCATGCCGCAGCCGCCTGGCTGCGGTCATAAATGACGTCTAAAGCCCGTTCACCCCGCTTTCACAACAGCACCAGCCCGAACTTAAGTGGTTCATGCTTTTTTTTACTTGTCTTTACAATTAGTGGTATTATCCGCGGCGCTTTACACAGTCTGAACGGAACTATGCAGGGGTTGTTACCTGCACGGCCGCGTGGTTGCGCGGCTTGCCATGACAGGGGAAGAAAAGGAAATGATGAATAAAAAAGCCACGCTGGCACTGCTGGTTGCAGCGGTATTAATCACCGGCTGTGCATCGCGCACGGCACCGATCCAGAACGTCAGCCAGACGGTCGCACAGAGCTACAGCGATCAGCAGATGCAGCGCGCTATCGTGGAAGCTGGCGCGGCCAATCACTGGGTGATCTCACCGGCGGGTCCGGGCGTGATGAATGGTCTGCTGGCTGAACGCGGCCACACGGCGAACATCCGTATCACCTACACTGCTAACAGCTACCGCATTGATTACGTCAGCAGCACCAATCTGAAAGCAGGCAGTGGCCAGATTCACCGTAACTACAACCGCTGGATTCAGAACCTGAACCAGGGCATCCAGACCCGTCTGGCGGTGCAGGCGGTAAAATAAGTCATCACGCGCGCCGCTAACAGTTAATCGTAAAGTTAGCCGGCACGCTGCCGAAATAGAAACAGGCGGACCCGATGTCCGCCTGAGAACTCGGCGACATCCGCGTGAGGCGGATGACTGGAATAGAGAGCAGGGAAGGGATGCCGCGCAGCGAAAATCTGACCATCCCTGAGGCTGAAGAAAGAATGCAGGTATGAAACTCGCTTACTCCCTTGTTGACTGGCATGCCATCGCGCCGGGCCACAGCAGCGCCGACGACTGGCAGCGCTGGGCGCAACACGCGCCGGTACTGGATGCCTGCCTGGCTATCGCCAAACCTCAGTTTTTACCGATGATGACTGCCCGTCGCCTCAGCCCCGGCAGCCGTGCCGCCGTGGAGTGCGGCCTTGCGCTGCTGGCCCGACAGTCGGTTGACGCCGTGGTGTTTACCAGCCGCCATGGCGAACTGGAACGCAATCTGCGTATTCTGCGTACGCTTGCGGACGGCCAGCCGCTATCCCCCACCGACTTCGCGATGTCGGTGCACAACTCGGCGGTCGGCAGCCTGACCATCGCCGCACGTCAGCCATTAGTGTCATCGTCAATTTCTGCCGGCATCGACAGCTTCCAGCAGGGCCTGCTTGAGGTCAGCACGCTGCATCAGGCCGGTTACCGGCAGGTGCTGCTGGTGGATTTTGACGGGCTGGTGCCCGACTACTACCGTCCGTGGCTGCCGGAGATCGATACCTTTAATGCACCCTACGCGGTTGCGCTGCTGCTGCGCGCCGGCGAAGCGTGGCGCTGTACGGCGACCGCCGCCCGCTCTCAGCCCGATGCGCTGCCGCAGAGCCTGCAGTTTCTGCATGCGATGCTGAGCGAGACGGCGGATTTCACCCTGGCCGGCGAGCGTCATCAGTGGCGCTGGGAGCGTGCTCATGGCGGATAACGCTATGCCGATGCGCCAGCGGCGCGGTGGCAACTATTACTGGCGGCTGGTGATGACCGCGCTTTGCTTTAGCCTGTTCAGCATTGGCGGTCTGTTGCTGTCGCTAATCTGGTTCAACCTGCTGCTGCTGATTCAGCGTGACGGTCTGCGCCGGCGGCAAATCGCGCGCCGCAGCATTGCATGGAGCTTTCGCTGCTTTCTGCGCTTCTGCCGTTTTGTCGGCGTGTATGACTATCAGATGCTGGGCGCAGAGGCGCTGCGTCAGGATCGCGGCTGCCTGATTGTCGCCAACCATCCGTCGCTGATCGATTACGTGATGATCGCCTCGCTGTTACCCGAGATGGATTGCCTGGTGAAGGCCGACCTGCAGCACAACATTTTCTTCCGCGGCGTTATTAAATCAGCCGATTACCTGATCAACAGCGAGGCGGAGACGCTACTGCCGGATAGCCAGCAGCGGCTGGCACGCGGCGATACCATTCTGATTTTCCCCGAAGGGACGCGCACCCGCTACGGCCAGCCGCTACAACTGCAGCGCGGTGCGGCAAATATTGCGGTGCGCGCCGGATGCGATCTGCGCGTGATTCATATCACCTGTACCCAGCGTATGCTCGACAAGCAAAGCCGCTGGTATCAGATTCCGCTGGTTAAACCGGTTTTTACGGTACGCGTACAATCGCGTATTGCCAGCCACGCCTTTCACGAAGCGGATGAGGATGCGCAGCCGCTGGCCGCGCGCCGTTTGACGCGTTATCTGCAACAGGCGCTGGTGCCTGAAGAGACAAAGTAAGTTATGCAAGCACTGATTGACGACATTAAAACCATGATTATCGACACGCTGAATCTGGAAGATATCAGTCCGGATGATATCGATAGCGACGCACCGCTGTTTGGCGAAGGGCTGGGGCTCGACTCGATCGATGCGCTGGAGCTGGGACTGGCGGTGAAAAACCGCTTCGGCGTGCAGCTCTCCGCCGAGAGCGAAACGCTGCGGGCGCACTTTTTTTCCGTGGCCACGCTGGCCGCTTTTGTTGAACAACAGCAAGCCTGAGAACCGTCGACATGAATAAACAAGATATTTACCAGGAAGTGGCGACGCTGCTGACTACGCTGTTCGAAATTGATCCGGACGAGATCCGCCCGGACGCTCGCCTGTATGAAGATCTCGAACTCGACAGTATTGATGCGGTTGACATGGTGGTGCATCTGCAAAAACGCACCGGGCGTAAGATCAAGCCAGAAGCCTTCCGCGCGGTGCGCACCGTACAGGACGTGGTTGACGCCGTCGACCAGCTGATGCGCGACCAGGCCTGATAAACGCCATGCACAGGCTGTTGCAGCTGCTGAACGCGCTGGCGCTGATCGCCTGGCCATTGCTGGTATGGCTGGCGCTGACTCACCCGCAGTGGCGCGGCGTGCTGGTGCTGCTGGCGCTGGTGTTTGCGGCGCGTATCTGGAGCCTGCGTCAGGCGCAGGGCGCGCTGAACCGCACGCTGCTGCTGCTGGCGCTGATCGGCTGCCTGCTGTCTCTCGCCAGTATCGTGTTGCGGGCGCAGCATCTGCTGCTGTGGTATCCGGTGGTGGTGAATGGCCTGTTGCTTCTGCTGTTCGCCGCGTCGCTGTTCAGCCCGATGCCGCTGGTAGAGCGCCTGGCGCGCCTGCGTGAACCTCAGCTGCCGCCGCGTGCCGTCCGTTATACCCGACGCGTGACGCAGGTGTGGTGCGGGTTTTTTATTTTCAACGGCAGCGTGGCCCTGACTACCTGCCTGCTGAGTCATATCCGGCTATGGACACTCTGGAACGGGTGCATCAGCTATGTGCTGATGGGCGCGCTGATGGGCGGCGAATGGCTGCTGCGTCAGCGCATGAGGAAACACGCATGAAGGCCGTGGCGATTCGCGACTGGCTGCACGGCGCCGATCGTCTCGTAGCCTGGCAGGGGCAACAGCAGCATACGCTGGCGCAGATGCGGCAGCAGGTGCTGGGCTTAACCCATCAGCTACAGGCGCAGCCTGGCGCACGCTGGGCGCTGTGCTTTGACAACAGTTACCACTTTACCGTGGCGCTGCTGGCGAGCTGGTACGCCGGCAAAACGCCGGTCATCCCCGGCCACTGCCGCGCAGCGCAGCTGGAAGAGATGCACGACAGTCTTGATGGCGTGATCAGCGATATGCCGCTGGCGGTCACCCTGCCACAGCTACGCTGGGACGGCGCGCTGGCGCAGGGCGCGCTGCCAGAGATAGCGGCGCAGGCGAGTCTGGTGCTGTTCACCTCCGGCTCAACCGGAACGCCGCGTCGCGTGGTCAAATCACTGCGCGCCATGGATCTCGAAGCCCAGTGGCTGGCCGATCTGTGGGGCACGCGTCTGCAGGGGTGTCACGTCATTGCCTCGGTAAGCCATCAGCATCTGTATGGCCTGAGTTTTCGCATTATTCTGCCGATGGCGCTCGGCCTGCCGTTCGCCGCGCAGCAAATTTTTTATGGTGAGCAACTGGCGGATCAGCGTGCCGATCGCCGCTACGCCTTTATCAGCAGCCCGGCGTTTTTGCGCCGGCTTGACACGGCGCTGGTGGCGCCGCCCTGTGCACTGATTGTCTCCGCGGGCGGCGCGCTGCCGGGCGCGGATGCGCAACGCGCGCAGCAAACGCTGGACTGCGCAGTGGATGAAATTTATGGCAGTACCGAAACCGGGGTGATCGCGTGGCGCCGGGCCAGCGATGACGCTGCGCTGTGGCAGTGTTTCCCCCACGTTTCGCTGCGCGAGATCGCGCCGCAGCGCTGGCAGGTCTTCTCCGATCTGCTGGAGAGCCGCGCGGGCTGTGCGCTGGACGATCGTATCGTGCAGCAGCCGTCGGGCCAGTTTCAGCTGGCAGGGCGCCAGGATCGGGTGGTGAAAATTGAAGACAAGCGCGTGTCGCTGAGCGAAGTAGAGCGTCGCCTGCTGGCGCTGCCTGGTGTGGAAGATGCCGCCGCGCTGGCGATTCAGCGTCACGGCCGCCATGCCATCGCGGTGGTGCTGGCGCTGCCGCAGCTGCCAGACGCCGCCACGCTGCACCAGCGTAAACAACAATGGAAACGCGCGCTGCAACCCTGGCTGGAGCCGGTCGCCATGCCGCGCTACTGGCGGGTGGTGACGGCAATTCCGGTCACCGCGCAGAGCAAACGCGCATGGCCGCAGATAGAGGAACTGTTTGATGTTACCGGTTGAATTAGACGCGCAACAGCAGGACGACACGCTCACCCTGCGCCTGCTGGCGGCTGCCGACCTGCTGTGGTTTCGCGGCCACTTCCCGACGCTGCCGATTCTGCCGGGAGTGGCGCAGCTTGACTGGGTACTGCACTACGGCCTGACGCGCCTCGCGCCGGGTAAGAGCTTTGCCTCGATTGAAAATATCAAATTCCAGCAGCCGGTGCCGCCGGATGCGCAGCTGGAGCTGCAGTTGCAGTGGCTGCCGGAGAAGTCGCTACTGAGTTTTCGCTACGCGCTGCTGCGCGGTGCGCAGGCTGAGGTCGCCAGCAGCGGGAAGATTCGCCTGTGCTGAGTGCAGCTTTTGCGCCCTGTGTGCTGATTCCCTGCTACAACCACGGTGCCATGCTGGCGTCGGTGCTGGCGCGGCTGGCCCCGTTCAACCTGCCGGTGATCGTGGTCGACGACGGCAGCGATGCCCGGACCAAACAGCACATCGCTGCGCTGGATGCGCCGCAGCTCCGGGTGCTGACGCTGCCGCACAACCAGGGTAAGGGAGCGGCGGTGATTGCCGGACTGCGCGCCGCCGCAGCCGCGGGCTTCAGTCATGCGCTGCAGCTGGACGCCGACGGACAGCATCAGGTGGAGGACACACCGCGCATGCTGGCAGAGGCTGAACGCTATCCGCACTGCCTGATCTCCGGCCAGCCGCAGTACGATGCCTCAATCCCGAAATCCCGGCTCTATGGACGCTACATCACCCATTTCTGGGTATGGGTGGAAACGCTGTCGTTCTCGCTAAAAGACAGCATGTGCGGTTTCCGCGTCTATCCGCTGGCAGCGTCGCTTGAGCTGTGCGATCGCCGCGCTATTGGCCAGCGCATGGATTTTGACACCGAGATCATGGTGCGCCTCTACTGGCAGGGCACGCCGAGCCGGTTTATCCGCACGCGCGTGACCTATCCGCCGAGCGGCGTCTCACACTTTGACGCGCTGCACGACAACCTGCGTATCTCGTGGATGCACACCCGCCTGTTCTTTGGCATGCTGCCACGCATCCCGCAGCTGCTATCCCGCCGGCGTCAGCAGGCGCACTGGGCAGCGACGCCAGAGCGCCGCGGCCAGTGGGGGCTGCGCTTTATGCTGTGGCTGTACCAGCGTGCCGGCCGCCTGCCGTTTATTCTGCTGCTGTGGCCGGTGGTGGCGGTGTACTGGCTCAGCGGTCGCGCGGCGCGGGCGGCGTCGCAGCAGTGGCTGACGCGCGTACAGGCCGTGGCGCATCAACAGCAGATTGCGCTGCCGCGGCCGCTCAGCAGCTATCGTCACTTCCTGCGTTTTGGCAACAGCATGCTGGATAAAGTCGCCAGCTGGCGCGGTGACCTGCAATGGGGACGCGATATCGACTTCGCGCCCGATGCGGAAGCGGTGATTCGCGCCGCTGAAGGCAAAGGTCAGCTGATTCTCGCCTCGCATCTGGGCGATATCGAAGCCTGCCGGGCGATGGCGAAGCAGGTCAGCGGTCTGGTGATCAACGCGCTGGTGTTCACCGACAACGCCCAGCGCTTCCGCGCGGTGCTGGAGAGCATTGCGCCGCAGGCGGGCGTCAATCTGCTGCCGGTCAGTGATATCGGCCCGGACACCGCAATTTTACTGCAGCAAAAGCTGGATGCCGGTGAGTGGGTGGCCATTGTTGGCGACCGCACCGCCGTGCAGCGTCAGCGCGGCGGCGAACGGCGCGTGATGTGGAGTGAATTTATGGGCCAACCGGCACCGTTCCCGCAGGGACCTTTTGTGCTGGCGGCGGCGCTGCGCTGTCCGGTGCTGCTGATGTTCGCGCTGCGCCAGCAGGGCAAACTGCGCGTGCACTGCGAGGCCTTTGCCGATCCTTTACCGCTGCCGCGCAATGGGCGACAGCAGGCGCTGCAGGCGGCGGTCGATCGCTATGCTGCGCGCCTGCAACATCATGCCCTGCTGGCACCGCTGGACTGGTTTAACTTTTACGATTTCTGGGCTCTGCCCGAAGAGGAGCAACGCGATGCGTAACGCAAGCTGGCGCGCGGAGATTGAACGGGTGGTCTCGTTTCATGACTGCGATCCGATGGGCGTGGTGTGGCACGGCAACTATTTCCGCTACTTCGAAGTGGCGCGTGAAGCGCTGCTGCGCAGTATCAACTACAGCTATGCAGAGATGAGCGCCAGCGGCTACGTCTGGCCGGTGGTCGATACCCGGGTTAAATACCGCCTGCCGCTGCGCTGTGAAGAGGCCATTCGTGTTGAAGCCAGCATCAGCGAATATGAGAACCGGCTGCGCATCGATTATGTCATCCGGAACGCTGCCGGGCAGGTGACCACCAAAGCGCACACGCTGCAGGTGGCGGTCAGCGCCAGCACGCAGGAGATGTGCTTTGTCTCGCCGGATATTCTGCTGCAGCGTTTGGGGGTGTCATCATGATTCGTCTGGTCTGCCTGCTGCTGACGCTGCTCAGCGCCAGTGCCAGCGCGGTGACGCTGGAACAGCTACAGCAGCGCTTTGCCAGCCAGCCGGTGATTCGCGCCAGCTTTGTTCAGGTGCGCAGCATCGCCGGCATGGCGCAGCCGCTGGTGTCGCGCGGCCAGCTGTTGATTGCTCAGCAGCAGGGGCTGTGGTGGCACCAGGCGACACCGTTCCCGATGACGCTGATTCTGGATGATCACCGCATGGTGCAAAGCATGAGCGGCCAGCCGCCGCAGGTGATCACCGCAGACAGCAATCCGCAGATGTTCCAGTTTAACCATCTGCTGCGCGCGCTGTTCCAGGCTGATGAGCAGGTACTGCGCGAGAATTTTGAGCTCAATTTCCGCGATGACGGTGGCGACGGCTGGCAGCTGAGCCTGACGCCGAAAGCGGCACCGCTGAATAAGATCTTCAACCGCATCGATCTGCAGGGCGCGGCGTATCTCAACCGCATTACGCTGGATGACCGCCAGGGCGATAAAACGGAAATCACTCTGAGCGATACCCGTACGCAGCCCGGCCAACTGACTGATGAAGAGCGAGCCCGTTTTGCCGCAGCGCAGTGAGATTTTTGCCGCGCGCGCGTGGCTGGCCGTCTGTCTGCTGCTGATGCTGGCGCTGGCCTGGTTACTGCCGCGCAGCCACATTAACAGCAGCGTGCTGGCTCTGCTGCCGCAGCAGAATCTTGGCCAGGCGCCGGCAGAGATTCAGCAGGGGTTTATGCAGCGGCTCGACCGCCAGCTGGTGTGGCTGGTGAGTGCGCCCGGTGCGGACGGTGACGCCGCCGCTGCGTGGTGGCAGGCGCAGCTCCGGGCACTGCCGATGCTCAGTGAGGTCAGCGGCGCGCTGGATGATGATCAGCTGCAGCGCTGGGGAAGCTTTGCTTATCAGCATCGCAACGGGTTGATCGATCCGCTGACGCGTGCGCGACTGCAGCACGGCGGCGGCGCGCAGGCCGACTGGATTCTGGCGCAGCTGTTTTCGGCGTTTGCCGGGGTGAGCAGCAAAGAGCTTGCCGGTGACCCGCTGCTGCTGGTGCGTGGCGCGCAGCTGGCGCTGCAGCAGAACGCCAGCAAAATGGTGCTGCACAACGGCTGGCTGACGGTCAGCGATGCGCAGCAGCGCCGCTGGTATTTTCTGCACGGCGAACTGGTACATAACGCCTTCAGCATGGCGCAGAGCCATCAGCTGGTCAGCGCGCTGCATCAGCTTGAGCAGCAGTTGAAACAGCGCTGGCCGCAGGCGCAGCTGCTGACGCGCGGCACGGTGCTGTTCAGCGACGATGCCAGCCAGCGCGCGCAGCATGATGTTGCCACGCTGGGCAGCGTGACGCTGGGCGGTTTGCTGTTGCTGGTGTGGCTGGTGTTTCGCTCACTGCGGCCGCTGGCGCTGAGCGCGCTGTCGGTAGCCATCGGGGCGATGGCCGGCACCGTGTTCACGCTGCTGTTTTTTGGTGAGCTGCATCTCACCACGCTGGTGATGAGTCTCAGTATTGTCGGCATCTCGGCCGATTATACGCTGTACTACCTGACGGAACGCATGGTGCACGGTGAGCACGCCACACCGTGGCAGAGTCTGCATAAAGTGCGCGGTACGCTGCTGCTGGCGCTGGGCACCACGGCGATCGCCTGGCTGCTGATGTTGCTGGCACCGTTTCCCGGGCTGCGCCAGCTGGCGGTATTTGCCGCCAGCGGCCTGAGCGCCTCGTGCCTGACGGTGATCTGTTTCTATCCGTGGCTGGTGCGCGGCCTGCCGGTGCGACCGGTGCCGATGATGGTGTGGCTGGCGCGCTGGCTGGCCGCGTGGCGCCGCCAGCGCGGGCTACGCGTCGGGTTACCGCTGCTGGTGGCCCTATACGCGCTGAGCGGCATCTTACAGCTGCGCGTCGACGATAACATTGCTCATCTGCAGAGCGCGCCGGCGCAACTGCTGGCGCAGGATCGCCAGCTGGCGCAGCTCACCGGGCAACAGGCCGATCAAACCTGGTTTGTCGTCTGGGGTGATAACGAGCCGCAGGTGTTGCAGCGGCTTAATGCGCTGGCGCCCGAACTGCAGCGCGCGCAGCAGCAGGGCTGGCTGGCGAGCTATCGCCTGCTGCCGCTTAGCTCGCTGGAACAGCAGCAGCAGGATGTTGCGCTGTTACAGCAGGCGGCCCCGACTATCATGGCGCGTCTGCAACAGGCCGGTATCCATCTGGCGCAGGCCAGTCTGCAGCCGATGCCGGTCAGCGTGCAGGCGTGGCTGGCGAGTCCGCTGAGTGAAGGCTGGCGGCTGCTGTGGCTGTCGCTGCCTGACGGACGCAGCAGCGTGCTGGTCCCGGTGAGCGGCGTGCAGAACAGTGCCGCGCTGCAAAAGCTGGCGACAGCGCAGGCAGGCGTGAGCTGGGTTGATCGCAAGGCCCGTTACGATGAGCTGTTTGGCTTCTGGCGCACGCTGCTAAGCGGCCTGCTGGCGCTGGCGCTGCTGCTGATCACCGTCAGCTACACCCTGCGCCTTGGCCTCAAAGCCGGGCTACGCAGCGCGCTGCCGTCATGGCTGTCGCTGGCGGCCGCGCTGGCCACGCTCGGCTGGCTGGGGGCCAGTCTGAATCTGTTTGCGCTGCTGGCGCTGATTCTGGTGCTGGGCATTGGCATCAATTACACGCTGTTTTTCAGTAATCCACGCGGCACGCCGCTGACATCGATGCTGGCGGTGACGCTGGCGATGATGACCACGCTGCTGACGCTGGGCATGCTGGTATTCAGCAGTACCAGCGCTATCAGCAGCTTTGGTACCGTGCTGTGCAGCGGAATTTTTTGTGCATTTTTACTGGCGCCGCTGGCGCTGGCGGGCGGAAAAAGGAAATCACGATGAGAATGGGTGCGTTACTGCTGGCGCTCAGCCTGCTGCTGAGCGGATGTGCGTCTCACCATGACGAGTCCAGCCGGCCCACGGCCTGGCTCAAACCTGGCGTGCGCGTCACGCTGCCGGCACCGGGCATCTCACCCGGCTTTCAGCAGCAGCAGTTGCTGACCGGGCGCGTGAAGGGCAAAACCCAGTCATTGCTGGTGCTGCTCAGCGCGGATGCGCAGCAGATCTCGCTGGCCGGGCTGTCGTCGCTTGGCATCCGGCTATTCCGCGTCACTTACGATCAACAGGGGATTTATACCCAGCAGATGATGGCGCTGCCCGACCTGCCGCCAGCCAGCCAGGTGCTGGCCGATATTATGCTGAGCTACTGGCCGGTCAGCGCGTGGCAGCCGCAATTGCCGTCCGGCTGGACGCTGCGCGATGTGGGCGACCGGCGCGAATTGCGCGATGCTTCCGGCCAGCTGATCAGCCAGATTCATTATCTGCAGCGCGGGGAACAGCGTGAGCCGATTAGCGTCGATCAGCGCGCCTTTGGCTATCAGATTCACATCCAGCATCTGGACGCCTCCTCATGATTTACCTGTCGGCTTTTGGCATGGTCAATGCGCTGGGCAGCAGCCTGGCGCAGATTGCCGCCCAGCTACAGCAGGGCACAGCGCCCGGCATGCAGCCGCGTGACGGCTGGTTAGCGCAGGGCAAGCGCTGCTGGCTGGGTGAAGTGCCGGGCGCGCTGCCGCCGGTACCGGCTGCACTGGCGGCGCATGATACGCGCAACAATCGTTTGCTGCTGGCGGCGCTGCAGCAGTGTCAGCCGGCGCTGGATGAGGCGATTACGCGCTATGGTCGCGCCCGCGTGGCCATCGTGCTGGGCACCAGTACTTCCGGCGTGGATGAGGGCGATCGGCAGACGGACGGCGGCCATGCCGGTTATGACTACCGGATGCAGGAACTGGGCGATCCGTCGCGCTTTCTGGCGCACTATCTGCAGCTGGATGGCCCGGCGTACACGATTTCTACGGCCTGCTCCTCCAGCGCGCGCGCCATCATCAGCGGGGCGCGGCTGATTGCTGCCGGTCTGGCCGACGTAGCACTGGTGGGCGGTGCGGACTCGCTCAGCCGCATGCCGATTAACGGCTTTGCCAGCCTTGATTCGCTGTCGGAACATCACTGCGCACCGTTCAGCGCCGGGCGCGACGGAATTTCGATTGGCGAAGCAGCGGCGCTGCTGCTGCTGACGCGCGAGCCACAGCCACTGGCGCTGCTGGGCTGCGGTGAATCGTCAGATGCCTGGCACATGTCAGCGCCGCATCCGCAGGGCGTGGGCGCGGAAGCCGCCATGCGCATGGCGCTGCAGCAGGCCGGTTTGCAGCCGCACGAGGTGGGCTATATCAATCTGCACGGTACCGCCACGCCGCTCAACGATCAGGTTGAAGCGGCGGTGATTCACCGTCTGTTCGGTGACGCCGTGCCGTGCAGTTCCACTAAGCACCTCACCGGCCACACGCTGGGCGCAGCAGGCGCCACCGAAGCCGCGCTGGCGGCCCTGATTATCCAGCAACAGTTGTCGCTACCGCCGCAGGATTTTTCGCACGCGACGCAGGATAGTACGCTGCCGCCCTGTGGACTGCTGACTGTGGCACAGCCGCTGGCGCGCCCGGTGATTGCCTCCAACTCATTTGCCTTTGGCGGGAACAATACCTGCCTGATTGTAGGATCTTCGCATGAATGATTTTTTGCCGGTGGGCGATTACCTGCCGCACCGCGCGCCGCTGCTGCTGCTTGAGCGCGTGCTTGACGTCACGCCAGACAGCGTTGTCTGTGCGGTCACGGTGAGCCCGCACGGCGTGCTGGCACCGTTTCTCACGCCGCAGGGCGAGCTGCCGGCGTGGTTTGGCGTCGAGATCATGGCGCAGACCGTGGGCGTCTGGTCCGGCTTTCATGCCCGCCAGCGCGGCGCCAGTGACATCCGCCCCGGCATGCTGCTGGGCGGGCGCGGCTATCGTGCCAGTGCGCCCACCTTCGCGGCACACAGTGAGTTGCAGATTGAGATGCACCTGCTGATGCGCGATGACAAGCTGGGCAGTTTTGAGGGCGAGATCCGCTGCGGCACCAGCCTGCTGGCCAGCGGACGACTGAACACCTACCAGCCCGACGACGACGAATTAACCCGATTAGCGCAACAAGGAACCGAGTGATGACCCGCAGCGTATTAGTAACCGGGGCCAGTAAAGGTATTGGCCGTGCCATGGCTTTACGTCTGGCCGCCGACGGATTTGATATTGTGGTGCATTACCACCGCGACGCCGCCGGTGCGCAGCAGACGCTGGCGCAGATCGTTGCCGCAGGCGGCCGCGGCCGCACGCTGCAGTTTGACGTGGCACAGCGGGAAGCCACGCGTAACGCGCTGGAGCAGGATATCGCCGCGCACGGGGCTTATTATGGTGTGATCAGCAATGCGGGCATTACCCGCGACGGCGCTTTTCCGGCGCTCACCGAAGATGAATGGGACAGCGTGATCCACACCAACCTCGACAGTTTCTATAACGTGATTCATCCCTGCGTCATGCCGATGATCGGCCTGCGCCAGGGCGGACGCATCATTACCCTCTCTTCGGTATCTGGCATGATGGGCAACCGCGGGCAGGTCAACTATAGCGCGGCCAAGGCCGGCATCATCGGCGCCACGAAAGCGCTGGCGATTGAACTGGCGAAACGCAAAATCACCGTTAACTGTATCGCGCCAGGTTTGATCGATACCGGCATGACCGATCTTGAGCCACAGGTAATCGACGAAGCGCTGAAAATCATTCCGATGAAACGCATGGGCGCGGCAGACGAGGTGGCTGGCCTGGCCAGCTATCTGATGTCGGATATCGCTGGCTACGTTACGCGGCAGGTGATTTCCATCAACGGAGGGATGTTGTGATGCAGCGGGTAGTGGTTACCGGTATGGGCGGCGTCACGGCTTTCGGTGAGAGCTGGAGCGCGGTGGCGCAGCGCATTAAACAGGGCCAGAATGCGGTACGTAAAATGCCGGAGTGGCAAGTCTATGATGGCCTGCACACGCTACTGGGCGCGCCGATCGATGACTTCACGCTGCCGCCGCACTACACGCGTAAACGCATCCGCGCCATGGGCCGCGTCTCACTGCTGGCGACGCGTGCCACCGAGCTGGCGCTGGAGCAGGCCGGCCTGATTGATCATCCGGTGCTGACCAGTGGTGAAACCGGCATCGCCTATGGGTCTTCGACCGGCAGCACCGGCCCGGTGAGCGAGTTCGCCACCATGCTGACGGAAAAGCACACCAACAACATCACCGGTACCACCTATGTGCAGATGATGCCGCACACCACGGCAGTTAACGCTGGACTGTTTTTTGGTCTGCGCGGTCGCGTGATCCCCACGTCCAGCGCCTGCACTTCCGGCAGCCAGGCGATTGGCTACGCGTGGGAAGCCATTCGCCATGGCTATCAGACCGTGATGGTCGCGGGCGGGGCAGAGGAGCTGTGCCCCTCGGAAGCCGCCGTGTTTGATACGCTGTTTGCCACCAGCCAGCGTAACGATGCGCCGCACACCTCGCCGGCACCGTTCGATCAACAGCGCGACGGTCTGGTGATTGGCGAAGGGGCGGGCACGCTGATTCTGGAATCGCTGGCACATGCGCAGGCGCGCGGCGCGACCATCTATGCGGAGCTGGTCGGTTTTCACACTAACTGTGACGCGGCCCATATCACTCAGCCGCAGCGTGAAACCATGCAGATTTGTATTCAGCGCGCGCTGGACAGCGCAGGGGTGACGGCAGCGCAGATTGGTTACATTAACGCACACGGTACCGCCACCGATCGCGGCGATATTGCCGAAAGCCAGGCGACGGCAGCAATTTTTGGCAATCGTACACCCATCTCTTCGCTGAAAAGCTATTTCGGTCACACGCTGGGTGCCTGCGGCGCGCTGGAAGCCTGGATGAGTATTGAGATGATGCGTGAGGGCTGGTTTGCGCCCACGCTGAATCTGACGCAGCCCGCCGCCGAATGCGGTGAGCTGGATTACATCACTGGCGCGCCCCGGCAGCTACAGACCGATTACGTCCAGTCAAACAACTTTGCTTTTGGCGGTATCAACACCTCACTGGTGTTTAAACGCTGGCGCGACGCCTGAGTCTCTCCGTTTACCCCTCATTCCCGTCGCCCGGCGGGAATCTTTCTCCCCGATGATGCCTCTGGCGGTGACACACCGCCGGATTTCGCTTGCATTTGGCTGTACGCTGCGCATAATCGCAAACCGCAATAATAATGATTCTCAGTATAATTTACATCAGGGGATAACCATGCGCAGAACGCCTTTCAATCCCGGAATGAAACCGACGCTGCTGGCCATGCTGGTCAGCGCCGGTTGTTTGCCAGTGATGGCTGCTACCACTAACACCAGTAACGCACCTCAGGGCGCTAACGAACAGCAGACGCTGACCGTCACCGCCACGCCGCAGAGTGAATTCAAACCCGGCGGCAACGACTTAGTACCGGCCTTTCTCGACGGCCAGATTGCCCACGGCGGTCGCCTCGGCATGCTGGGCGAGCAAAACGCCATGGACGTGCCGTTCAACGTCATCGGCTATACGGCAAAAATGATTCAGGACCAGCAAGCGCAAACCATCGCCGATGTGGTGCGCAACGATGCGGGCGTGCAGAACGTCAAAGGTTACGGCAATTTTGCTGAAACTTACCGCATTCGGGGGTTCACTCTCGACGGCGATGATATGACTTTCGGCGGTCTGCCGGGCGTGGTGCCGCGCCAGGTGATGGACGCTTCGCTGATCGATCGTGTGGAGATCTTCAAAGGCGCGAACAGTCTGGTTAATGGCGCAGCCAGTTCCGGCGTCGGCGGTATGATTAACCTCGAGCCGAAACATGCCGAAGATACGCCGATCAATCGCATTGGCCTCGATTACACCTCCTCGTCTCAGGTTGGCGGAACGCTGGATGTGGGGCGTCGCTTTGGCGATAACAATCAGTTTGGCGTGCGGGTTAACGCCGTGCATCGCGAGGGCGAAACCGGCGTTGACGGCGAGAAAAAACGCACCACGGCGGCCTCGGTTGGTCTTGATTATCGCGGCGATCGGCTGCGCACCTCGCTGGACGTTGGCTATCAGAAGAAAACCTTCCATGACGGCTTACAGGGCGTGAAATTCGCCAGCGCCGGGGTGATCCCGGCGGTGCCGTCAAATTCGCATAACTACAGCCAGAAATGGGTGTACAGCGATATGGAATCTGAATTCGGTATCGCCAAAGCAGAATACGATATTACCGACAGCTGGACGGCCTATGCCGGTCTCGGCGCACAGCACGCTCATGAAACCGGCAACTACGGCGCGCCGACTATTACCAACAGCAACGGTGACGGCACCATCAGTAGCTTCTACTCCAACCGTATTCAGGACAACATGAGCGGCATGGTGGGGCTGCGCGGTGAGTTCCACACCGGTCTCGTCAGTCATAAAGTCAACGTGGGTTACTCGGCGCTGACCACCAATGCGAAAAATGCCTACGACATGTCGCTGGTGGGCACGCCGTTTAATATCTACCACAGCGGTGACGTGGCGGAACCGGCGGCCACCTTCGCCGGCGGCAAGTTCTCCGATCCGCTTACCACGTCACGCACCCGCACCCAGGGCTATCTGCTGAGCGATACGCTCGGATTACTGGACGATACGCTGCTGGTGACCGTCGGTGCACGCCATCAGAAAGTGGTGGTGCGCAGCTATAACTACAACACCGGCGCGGAAAGCGTTGATTCGCGCTTCACCAACGACCGCTGGATGCCAACGTACGGCGTGGTCTACAAGCCGTGGAAAGAAGTGGCGCTGTACGCGAACCATACGGAAGCGCTGCAGCCTGGTGAAGTGGCCCCTAAAGACGCCGTCAACTATGGCACTGTGACCGGCGTGGCGCACTCGAAGCAGAATGAGATCGGCGTGAAAACGGATTTCGGCCGCATCGGCGGCTCGCTGGGGCTGTTTGAAATCCAGAAACCGTCCGGCCTGATCAACAGTGACAATGTCTACGTCATGGATGGCGAGCAGCGCCATCGCGGCGTGGAAGCCAACGTGTTTGGTGAGCCGGTGCTGGGCCTGCGCCTCAACGCCAGCGCCACCTGGATCGATCCGGTGATGAAGAAAACCGCCGGCGGCACTTACGATGGCAAACAGGCGATCGGCGTGCCGCGCTACACCTACGCGCTGGGCGCGGAGTATGACATCAAGCCGGTGGAGGGTCTGACGGCGACGGCGCTGCTCAACCACAGCGGCTCTCAGTATGCCAACTCGGCCAACACCCTCAAGCTGGACAGCTATACCACGCTGGATCTTGGTATGCGTTACCGCATGAAGGTGAATCAGAACGATCTGGTGTGGCGCGTGGCGGTCGAAAACGTCACCAATGAGAAGTACTGGTCAAACGTTGATGACACCGGCACCTATCTCGCGCAGGGCGACCCGCGCACGCTGAAAATCAGCATGAGCTACGATTTCTAAGCGGCCACCACGGGGCGTAGTGACGCTCCGTGGTCTTTTCCGCCAGAAATAGTGCTGTACGTTGGCCGCTATTCCATTACACTCTGTGCGGCAATCCCGCTGAAAACGCCTCTTTCCTGTTGAGTCATCATGAGTTCACCCGCGCCACCTGACGATCACGACGAACCTTTACGGCAACCGCTGGATGATGCGCACTTCGCCATTGTGGTACTTGCAGTGACCTCGGTTACCCTTATAATCTTCGTCCTGATGCTTACATTATGGATGAGCTGAGGCCAGCAACCGACTACGGACGCCCGCAAGGAGATGTCGATGGAATCCCGGGATGACAAACTGATCGCCATCATTGGACTGCTTTCCGCCTGCCTGATCGGCGTAGTGTTCCTTTTCACTATGACCTGGCTGACGGACGTGCGCCATCCAGCCGATCCGTCACTGGATGTACAAACCTGCCCGCCCAAAACCGCCAGCCCGGTGCAGCACTCTTAATCCTGAGTGCGCCATTTAATCTGCTGACTGCGTAACTCCAGCGCCAGCGCTTCGTGCAGGGTGCGATTGCCATTGGGATCGCCCAGACCAAACAGCGCGCCAGGCGAGCGCCGATCGTCGGCCCACGCCGGATACTCCACCACCGGATAGAGCGAAATGCCTTCCAGCGCCACGCCCTGCGCTAAGGCCAGCCGCGCTTCATCACTGACATGCCGCAGCCAGGGCGCGCGCGCGTCGCCTTCCGCGCCGGTTTCTGCCAGCAACAGCGGGCGCTGATAACGCTGCCAGCACTGCATCAGCAGCCGGTGCAGCGGCTGACGCTGCGGGTGGTCGGGCGGAATGGTGTCGCCGGAGAAGAACCAGTGGTTGTCGGGATAATAGTTCAGCCCCAGGATGTCGAGAAAATCGGGCTGACCACCCAGCTCCGGCGCATCGCGTCCTGCCAGCCAGTCCCAGGCTTCAAACTGCGCCTGATGCTGGCTGTCGGCATAGGGTTTGCTGTCGGGGTTATGCGGATCGGCGGCGATCTGCACCAGCGGGTCGGTCAGCACGAAGCGGGCGTCCGGATAGACGTCGCGAATGGCGTGCATGGCCGTCAGCGAGGCGCGCACCAGCTGACGTTTCAGTTCGCGACCACGCGCGCTGGCGTAGGGATCGAGCCACGAGACATCGGCGCCGGCCCAGGACCAGAAGGATATCTGATTGATAGGCGTAAAGAACGGCTGCTCCACGCCCTCATCCCGCATCAGCTGAGCCATGGCGCGCGCGAAGCGGCCAAAGTGCTCCACAAACGCCGGCTTCCAGATATCGAGATGATCGGGGTAGCCAAAGTGCGCCAGCTCCCAGATGATTTGTAAATCATGGCGCGCCGCCGCGTGAATCATCGGCAGAAAGGTGCGCCAGTCGTATTCACCTGGCGTGGCTTCAATCAGGTGCCAGCGGGCGCCGTCGCGCGCGGTGCGCAATCCCTCCTGCGCCAGCGCGGCGTAATCTTTCTCCAGCAGCATGTCGTGGCCGCTACTGATGACCATATCCAGTCGTCGCCCGCCGCTGCGGCAGGCGGTAGAGCAGGGGAAGCTGCCCTGAAAAAAGCTGCGAAATAGCCGGGGCTGATGGCGCGGGGATAGCTGAGTCATGATCTTCTCCTCACGAAGAACGCCGGATGCAGAACGCCTGGCTAAGTCTAGACTAAATTAACGCCGCACCCGACGCGGAAGTAGACGGCTCTGATTGCCTTTACGTGCGGTGATACCAACAATAACAGCTTCAGGGTAAGCAGGGATTGAGTATGAGCGAAGCGGCACTGCGTTCCTCACGCGAACGGCCAGGCGACGGGCTGAGAGAACATGCGCAACAGCAATGTGCCCGTCATCCGGGACTGAGCGGCATTCATCCGCTGAACGATGGGCTGGATGCGTTTGCGGCACGCTATCTGCTGATGGGCATGGCGCAGCACACCATCGACGTCCAGTATTACATCTGGCACAACGACATGTCGGGACGCCTGCTGTTCAGCGCGCTGCTGGATGCGGCGGAGCGCGGCGTGCAGGTGCGCCTGCTGCTGGATGACAACAATACGCCCGGGCTGGATGAAACGCTGGCCGAACTCGATCGGCATCCGAATATCGCCGTGCGGCTGTTTAATCCCTTCTCGTTTCGAACCCTGCGCGCGCTGGGCTATCTGACTGACTTCGCCCGCCTGAATCGCCGGATGCACAACAAAAGCCTGACCGTGGACGGCGCGGTAACGCTGGTGGGTGGCCGTAACATCGGCGACGAATATTTTGGCACCGGCAATGAGCCGCTGTTTACCGATCTCGACGTGCTGGCGCTGGGACCGGCGGTAGATGAAGTGGCGGAAGATTTCGCCCGCTACTGGCACAGCAAAGCGGTATCGCCATTGCGCAGCGTCGTGGACACCGGCGCACCGCCGCATGAAGCGGTGCGTTTACCGCCGGAGTGGCAGCAGAGCGAGGCGGTGCAGCGCTATCTGGCGCGGCTGGAGAAATCTTCGTTTGTCAGCCAGCTGGAGCAGGGCTCGTTGAGCATGACCTGGGCACACACGCGGCTGTTAAGTGACGATCCGCGCAAAGGGCTGGGCAAAGCGAAGCGCTCCTCTTTGCTGCCGCAGCGCATGCTGGAGGTGATCGGCACGCCGCAGCAGCAGTTCGATATCATCTCGGCCTATTTTGTCCCGACCCGTGCCGGCGTGGCGCAGCTGCTGGCGCTGAAGCGGCGGGGCGTTAAGATCGCCATCTTAACTAACTCGCTGGCCGCCAATGATGTCACCGTGGTTCACGCCGGCTATGCGCGCTGGCGCAAGAAGCTGCTGCGTCACGGCATTGCGCTCTACGAACTGAAGCCGCAGGCCAATGCCGCGGATGCCCCGCACGATCGCGGCCTGACCGGGAATTCCGGCTCCAGCCTGCACGCCAAGACTTTCACCGTCGATAACCGCAAAGTGTTTATTGGCTCGTTTAATTTCGATCCGCGTTCGGCGGTGCTGAATACGGAGATGGGGCTGGTGATTGAGAGCGAAGCGCTGGCGCAGCAGACCCATCAGCGCTTCAGCAGCGGCATGCGCGACCGCGCCTGGGCACTGCGACTGGATAAGTGGGGCCGCGTTAACTGGGTGGAGTACAGCGGCGAAGCGCGGGAAGTGGTGCATAAGCACGAGCCGCAGTGCACGCTATTGCAGCGTTTGCTGGTGCGGCTGGTATGGCGTCTGCCGGTGGAGTGGCTGCTATAGCCGGGCTGCACCGCGCGCAGCCCGGCGGGTAAGTACGCCGTTACGTCTGCGCGGAGGTCTCTGGTTTGCGCTGCGGCTTGCCGGAGAATAAAAAGCGCAGCAGCGGGATACGCAGATGAATCTCGTACAGGGCAAAGGCAACGCCAAACACCATCAGCAGGCCGACAAAGAAGCCCAGCGTATTACTGCTGATGTGTGGCGTAACGTAGATGCCGTACAGGATGGTCAGCGGATGGTGCACCAGATAAATAAACAGCGACGCGTTCACCAGATACATAATGCGCGGCGAGTGGCTGTTCAGCAGCTTGTGGCCGAAGCTGAAGCAGACGTTCAGCATACACAAGCCCATCAGCGTAGAAATGATGGCATCAAGCTCGTACAGCCAGCCTTCACCGCTGCTGTAGCGCTGATTCAGGCTGTACGCGATAAACACCGCAATGGCACCAAAGCACATCACCGGATTAAAACGCACAAACAGCGCTTTCAGCGCCTGATGTTTCCAGCTCAGCGCACCCAGCATAAAGAACGGCAGGAAGAACAGCGACTGCATAACCGCAATGCTGAACAGGCCATCCATTAACAGCGCGGGAGCAAAGTGGAAAATCAGCCGGCGGAAGGCGCACCACACCAGCGCATAGGCCAGCAGGGCCAGCGTCAGCTTGCCCCAGCCAACCTGCTGATAATCGATGCGGCGCTGCTGATCGCGCAGCCAGCGGAAGCTCAGCATGCCAAACGCGGTGAGAATCACCAGTACCAGTAAAAACCACAGGTGCGAAATCAGATCCCACATCAGCGCGTTGTACTTGTCATACAGCGAGAAGTTTGCCCAGTCGCCGACTTTGCTGGTGAGATTTTTCAGCATAAAAAACTGCGGCAGGGTAATGAGCGGCACCGCGGTTAACAGCGGAATGCCGACGCGCTCCAGCCGCACCTTCAGCCAGCGGTTGGGCTGATAGCGCAGATAGAGCATATACGAGAAATAACCTGAAATAACAAAGAACACCTGCATGCGGAAGGCGTGAATAAAATCATTCAGCACCGTCAGCCACAGTGAGGCGTCCTGGCTGTTAACCGACCAGCGTTGGGTCGAGTAAATCAGCGAGACGTGGAAAGGCACGCCCAGCAGCATTAAATACGCTCGAATCGAGTCGAGGAAATATTCACGTTCGGGTTTTGCTGAACTCATAAGCTTCCGGTTTGTCAGTTTACTTGCCGGTTTCACCCTGAAACCGGATTATGCCGGACGAAATTCTACCGGCTGTAAACAGCGTATACTATCAGGTGAATCTGTTTCTTAATCTTCCGGGTTTAATTATCCGAAAAGTACACTTTCGGCTTACGAATCAGGGGAACAATCTTTTACATAAGCTGTCGGAAAACCGAATAATCCTTTAAGATAAATGGGTTTGATCTAAGCACACGAAAGGGGGGGATGTGCTGACTAAAGTGAAGAATAATGGCGGGCTGGTGAAGATGCGCTGGGTAGGCGCAGCAGTTCTGCTGGCGTTGTACGCCAACAATAGCTGGGCGTTCAACATTGATGATGTGGCAAAGCAAGCTAAGGCGCTGGCAGGGAAAGGTTTTGAAGCGCCAAAAAGCAATTTACCCTCTCAGTTTCGTGAAATGAAGTTTGCTGACTATCAGCAGATCCAGTTTAACCACGACAAAGCATACTGGGGCAAACTGCGCACGCCGTTTAAGCTCGAGTTCTATCATCAGGGCATGTATTTCGACACGCCGGTGAAAATCAATGAAGTCACCGCGTCTTCGGTACGTGAAATCAAATATAACCCTGACTACTTCAATTTCGGCAACGTGAAACACGATGCCGATGCGGTGAAAAACCTCGGTTTTGCCGGTTTCAAAGTGCTGTATCCTTTAAATAAAAAGGGTAAAGACGATGAGATCACCAGCTTCCTGGGTGCCAGCTATTTCCGCGTGATTGGCGAAGGCCAGGTGTATGGCCTGTCGGCGCGTGGTCTGGCGATTGATACCGCGCTGCCTTCCGGTGAGGAGTTCCCGCGCTTTAAAGAGTTCTGGATCGAGCGGCCGAAGCCGCAGGATAAACAGCTGGTGATTTATGCGCTGCTGGATTCTCCGCGCGCCGCCGGTGCTTATCGCTTTGTGATCCAGCCGGGCAAAGAGTCCACCGTGGACGTGCAGTCTAAAGTGTATCTGCGTGACAACGTCGGCAAACTCGGCGTAGCCCCACTCACCAGTATGTTCCTGTTTGGCGCTAACCAGCCGTCGCCGGTCAGCAACTTCCGTCAGGAGCTGCATGATTCGAACGGCCTGTCGATTCACGCCGGAAATGGCGAGTGGATCTGGCGTCCGCTCAATAACCCGAAACACCTGGCGGTCAGCACCTTTACCATCGAAAACCCGAAAGGCTTCGGTCTGCTGCAGCGTGGCCGTGACTTCAGCCATTACCAGGACCTGGACGACCGCTATGATCTGCGTCCAAGCGGCTGGGTTGAGCCGCAGGGCGACTGGGGCAAAGGCCGCGTAGAGCTGGTGGAAATCCCGACGGCAGATGAAACCAACGATAACATCGTGGCCTTCTGGACGCCGGAGAGCCTGCCAGAGCCAGGCAAAGAGATGAACTTCAAATATCGTCTGCACTTTACGCGTGATGAAAACCAGCTGCACCAGGACGATGTGGCCTGGGTGAAAGACACGCTGCGTTCTGCGGGCGATGTGAAGCAGTCTAACCTGGTGCGTCAGCCGGATGGTTCCATCGCCTTTACCGTGGACTTTGTTGGTAAAGCGATGAGCAAGCTGCCGGAAAACACCCAGGTGGCGCCGCAGGTCAGCGTCGGTAACAACGCCGACGTGGTCGAGCAGAGCGTACGCTACAACCCGGTCACCAAAGGCTGGCGTCTGGTGCTGCGTCTGCGCGTCAAAGACAACAAGCAGCCGACCGAAATGCGTGCGGCGCTGGTGAGCGGCGACAAGACATTGACGGAAACCTGGAGCTATCAGTTACCTGCCAATGAATAAATCGACTTATTTACCTCAATCTTACGTGGAGGCGCTGCCGCTTGATGCGGCAGCACGCGCCACGCTCAGCGCCTCGCTGCAGAATGCGCAGGCGTTTCATGCCATTCACAGCGCGCTGGGGCAGGATATCGCCGCCAGCGAACGGCCGGACGATGCGCCGCTGAAATCGGTCTCTTCGCGCGTATCCATGGCGTGGCCGGATTCGCTCGCCGATGGCCAGCAGCTCAGTAAAGATTATCTCGACCGCACCACGCTGAAGGCGATGCCGCCGGTGAAGCGTTCGCTGATGTTCCCGGAAGCCTGGCGGACTAACCCGATCGCGCGCGCCTGGGATTCCCTGCGCGGGCAGAAAGGCAACCCACGCTATGCCACGGTGGAAGAGCAGAAAGCGGAAGACAAATGGCGCCACGTGGGTTCCATGCGTCGCTACGTGCTGCTGATTCTGACCATTCTGCAGACCGTGGTCGCCACCTGGTACATGAAAACCATTCTGCCGTATCAGGGCTGGACGCTGCTCGATCCGGTCGAGCTGTTTAACCAGAACTGGCTGCAGTCGGTGGAGCTGATCCTGCCGTATATTCTGCAGACCGGCATCCTGTTCCTGTTTGCCATCCTGTTCTGCTGGGTATCGGCCGGTTTCTGGACCGCGCTGATGGGCTTCCTGCAGCTGCTGATCGGCCGCGATAAGTACAGCATCTCGTACTCGACCACCGGGGATGAGCCGCTCAATCCGGAACATCGCACCGCGCTGATCATGCCAATCTGTAACGAAGACGTGGAACGCGTGTTCGCCGGTCTGCGCGCCACCTGGGAGTCGGTGAAACGCACCGGTAACGCGGAGCATTTCGACGTTTACATCCTGAGCGACAGCTACGATGCCGACATCGCCATCGCCGAGCAAAAAGCGTGGATGGAGCTGGTGCGGGATGTCGGTGGGGCAGGCAAGATCTTCTATCGCCGTCGTCGCCGCCGCGTGAAGCGTAAAAGCGGCAACATCGATGACTTCTGCCGTCGCTGGGGCAGCAACTACAGCTACATGGTGGTGCTGGACGCTGACAGCGTGATGAGCGGTGAGTGTCTCACCGGTCTGGTGCGCATGATGGAAGCGAACCCGAACGCCGGTATTATCCAGTCGTCGCCAAAAGCGTCAGGCATGGATACGCTGTATGCGCGCTGTCAGCAGTTCGCCACCCGCGTTTACGGGCCGCTGTTTACCGCTGGTCTGCACTTCTGGCAGCTGGGCGAATCGCACTACTGGGGGCACAACGCCATCATTCGCGTGCAGCCGTTTATTGAACACTGTGCGCTGGCGCCGCTGCCGGGTGAAGGCTCCTTCGCCGGTTCGATTCTGTCACATGACTTCGTGGAAGCGGCGCTGATGCGTCGTGCCGGCTGGGGCGTGTGGATCGCCTACGATCTGCCGGGTTCTTATGAAGAGCTGCCACCGAACCTGCTGGATGAGCTGAAGCGTGACCGTCGCTGGTGCCACGGCAACCTGATGAACTTCCGTCTGTTCCTGGTAAAAGGCATGCACCCGGTGCACCGCGCGGTGTTCCTGACCGGCGTGATGTCCTACCTGTCGGCGCCACTGTGGTTTATGTTCCTTGCGTTGTCGACCGCCCTGCAGGTGGTGCATACGCTGATGGAACCGACCTACTTCCTGCAGCCACGTCAGCTGTTCCCGGTGTGGCCGCAGTGGCGTCCGGATTTGGCCATCGCGCTGTTCTCCACCACGCTGGTGCTGCTGTTCCTGCCAAAACTGCTCAGCGTGGTGCTGATCTGGTTTAAAGGGGCCAAACCGTACGGTGGCGCATTCCGCCTGTTCCTTTCGCTGCTGCTGGAGATGCTGTTCTCGGTGCTGCTGGCACCGGTGCGCATGCTGTTCCACACCGTGTTTGTGGTCAGCGCGTTCCTCGGCTGGGAAGTGGTGTGGAACTCGCCGCAGCGTGACGATGACGCCACGCCCTGGAGCGAAGCGTTCCGTCGCCATGGTTCACAGATGCTGCTGGGCATTGTCTGGGCCGTCGGGATGGGCGTGCTCGATCTCAACTTCCTGTGGTGGCTGGCGCCAATCGTCTTCTCGCTGATTCTGTCGCCGTTTGTCTCGGTGATGTCGAGTCGTGCCACGGTCGGGCTGAAGAGTAAGCGTGCAAAGCTGTTCCTGATCCCGGAAGAGTATGAGCCGCCGAAAGAGCTGGTCGACACCGATCACTATCTGCAGCTGAACCGGGAACGTGCGCTGAAGCATGGCTTCATGCATGCGCTGTTCAATCCGGCATTCAACGCGCTGGCGACGGCGATGGCGACATCGCGCCATAAGCAGAGCGCACTGCTGGATCACGCACGCGATCGCCGCGTCGATCAGGCATTGAGCGATGCGCCGGAAAAACTGAATCGCGAACAGCGTCTGCAGCTGATCAGCGATCCGGTGGTGCTGGCGCGCGTGCACACGCGTTTGTGGGAAAGTGCGGATAAATATCATCAGTGGGTAGAGAGTTATCAGAAACTCACGCTTAACCCGCAGGCGCTGCCTCAGCGCGCCTGACAGGCTAACGGTGATGAAAAAGCGGCAGCGATGCCGCTTTTTTTATGCCTGCGCTTCAGCGGGGGGCACAACGCGCCTCACACAATCTTTACGCATAAAGGCATAGCGGTTTAGCTGCACCCGCAGCTAAAATGGCGCGATGACACGTGCCAGCGTTCCTGAGCACATTTAAACAGTCACTGACGCACATCAGAATCAGGGGTGTCAGTTCAGGATGAGTAAATGCAGTGAAATATTGCCTGAAGTTAATCGCGCTGTGCGCCGCCATTTTGCTGCTGACGGGCTGTGGCAGCATTATCAGCCGGACCGTACCCGGACAGGGGCACGGCAACCAGTATTATCCGGGCGTGCAGTGGGATGTGCGTGACGGGCCGTGGCGCGTGCTGACCATTCTCGATCTGCCGCTGTCGCTGGTGATGGACACGCTGCTACTGCCGGTTGACGCTCAGCACGGCCCGTACGAGTAACTTACGCCCAGTTGTCTGACGGACTGTCGTCGTCTTCCCACTCTTCGGCCGCTGCTTCGCCTTCTTCCAGGTCGCGCGGTGGCTCCAGCTGAAATTCGCCTTCGTCCCATTCGTGCAGGGTATTTTCCGACTGCCACTCCTGGCGCAGCTCAATTTCATCGAAATTACCGTCGAACACCGCCTGCGCCGCTTCACCGCTGCAAATTGGCAGGCATTCGCCCTGGCCGTCTTCATCAGCGAAAAACTCCGCCTGCCACATAATGTCGCCATCCTGCATCACGTACTTCTGCAGCGCAAACTGGCTGACGCTGGCGTCATCCTGCTCCAGCTCAGGCTGGCTGGCGAGGAACTCTTCGCGTGCGGCTTCAATGGCTTCTTCTAACGTACTATACAGGCTCATCTGCAACTCCTTGTCAGTGCAAAAAGGGATTTCACAGAAGAATAGACGAAAATTGGCGGCTGTCAGGGCGGGAGAGAACAATGACGGGGTGGATGGGTAAAAAGTCATCCACCCGCGCCGGTTACATCATTTTTTGCGGAAAGTGCAGAACCGGTCGTACCGACTCGCGTAACACGGGTGCAGAATAACGGATGCAGCATTTAATACAGGGTTTCACCTTTTTAAAATTAATTCGTGCGGTGGCCAAAGCCTGATTTAAATTATAGAGCGTACCGATGAACACCATATCCTCCTTAACCGGCAGACGTTTACACTCTTTCCGATGCAGCAGATGGTAACCCTCCTGATCGGTACTGATCGTCACGTAGTAGTAGATACCTTTATTCATATTATGTGTCCTGAATATATTTGCTGTGTGTAATCTTTTTATATTTTTAAACGCGCAGTTAACGAACTAACTGTCAGGGTCGAAACTAACTGGATTCAATCGGGCTAACCAATTCCATAAAGATATATTAAAGATGAATTTTTAATCAAAAGAGAATATGGCGGTTAACTTTCAGACAAATACTTGTTTAATCAGTAAAATTTATTAGATAAGTAAACAAGACGGCAGGCCTGAGTAAAATTAAATAGGAAAAGGCCTGGAAGTCATCAAAATCAGATCCGCACCCGCCATATTTTACGCGTGTTGCCTTACAAACTCAGGCACTGAAAAGCAGCGGCGGGCGAGGGAGAACGCGTTGGCGTAGCAGCGAAAAACCGTGATTAATGCGCAAGATAGCAGCATGCGGCGTAAAGGGTTTCGTTGATGTAAGTGTCGCCGTGTGGAAGGCATAGCAGTTCTGGCTGGGCCTTTTTTAGCGCGCCACTGCGCAGACAATCACGTGAATTAAGGCAAATGCGCGGTTAATAACGCGGGGCATTGATAATACCCCGCAACCGATTAATAGCGTGAAGGCTGCCCTTCAGGCCGGGTTTTAAAGCGGCGATGCAGCCACATATACTGCTCAGGCGCCAGCAGCACCGTCTCTTCTACCACTTTATTCATCACGATAGCGGTATCCAGTTCACTCTCCAGTGAGAATTTGTGGCGGATATCCGGCATCATTTTCAGTTCGTAGCCGCGGCCGTGCGGCAGGCGGCGTACCAGAAACGGCACCACGCTCGGATTGGCCAGACGAATCAGCATATGCGTGCCGGTGGTGGTCGCGGCTTCCTGAACGGCAAAGAACGGGGCGAATACACTGCTGCGCGGGCCGTAGTCGTGATCGGGCGCATACCAGATGATGTCGTTGTTCTTCATGGCGCGAATCATGCCTTTCAGATCTTTGCGATCCAGCATGCTTTTATTGGAACGCATGCGTCCCCAGGTTTGCAGCCAGTCCAGTAACTTGTTGTCGTTAGGGCGATACACGCCAATGCCCGGGTTGTACATGCCAAACACGCGCGCACCCAGCTCCAGCGTCAGGAAGTGCATGCCAATCAGCAGGATGCCGCGCTTTTGGGCCAGCGCCTCGGTAACGTGCTCCAGGCCGCTGGTGCTGACCCATTTACGAATACGCCAGTCCGGCCAGAACCACGCCATGCCGGTCTCAATCAGCCCCATTCCCACCGATTCGAAATTGTGCTTCACCATGGCTTCACGTTCGCTGGTCGGCATATCCGGGAAGCACAGCGCCAGATTGCGTTGCGCAACCTGGACACGACGCTTCATAAAACGCATGGCAAGGCGTCCCAGCCCGCAGCCAGTCACGTACAGCAGCGGGTAGGGCAACAGCACCAGTACATAGAGGAAACCGATGCCCAGCCAGGTCAGCCAGTAGCGTGGATGAAGGAGTTCGCGGGTAAATTGCGGAAGTTGCGTCATGGAAATATCAATGTCCTGCGTCGTGTACCAGAGAGTCCGGTTTCTGTAATTGGCCGGGATTATGCCATTTTTTCTCTCTGACTGAAATCAACCATCCGTGCGTCAGCGCACGGCGAACAGCATTTCTGCGCAGATATTGGCGAGCACAACGCAGAACCCCGTCGATTGTGGCTGACGGCAGGAGAATTGCACCAGAGGCTTTGCATCACGCTCAATTCAGGTATCATATGCGCGCTAAATTACTCTGATTGCTAACAGGTGTTCACCATGCCAGTGTTACACAACCTCGTTTCCAATAAAGAGCTGAAAGAACGTATGCTGGCCGAAACCGAGCCGCGTACCACAGTCTCTTTTTATAAATACTTCCAGATTGCCGATCCACAGGCATTCCGCGACCGTCTCTATGTTGCCTTAACCCAGCTGAAGGTGTTCGGCCGCGTCTACGTGGCACAGGAAGGGATTAATGCGCAAATCAGCGTGCCGGCCAGTCGCTATGAGGCGATGAAGGCGATGCTCTATGCCTTTGACCCGGCGCTCGACAATCTGCGCATGAACATCGCGCTGGATGACGACGGCAAATCGTTCTGGGTGCTGCGCCTGAAAGTGCGCGATCGCATCGTGGCTGACGGTATTGAAGACGGTAGCTTCGACGCCAGTAACGTCGGTAACTATCTCAAAGCGGCCGAAGTCAACGCCATGCTCGACGATCCGGATGCGGTGTTTGTGGATATGCGTAACCACTACGAATACGAAGTGGGCCACTTCGACAACGCGCTGGAAGTGCCAGCCGATACGTTCCGCGACCAGCTGCCGATGGCGGTGGATATGCTGCAGGCGCAGAAAGACAAAAAAATCGTCATGTACTGTACCGGCGGCATCCGCTGTGAAAAAGCCAGTGCGTGGATGAAGCACAACGGTTTTGATGATGTTTACCACATTGAAGGGGGCATCATCGAATATACCCGTCGCGCGCGCGAGCAGGGTTTACCGGTGCGCTTCAAAGGCAAAAACTTCGTGTTTGACGAGCGCATGGGCGAGCGTATCTCTGACGATATTCTCTCCAGCTGCCACCAGTGTGGTGCGCCGTGCGACAGCCACACCAACTGCGTTAATGACGGCTGCCATCTGCTGTTTATTCAGTGCCCGAGCTGTGCGGAAAAGTATCAGAACTGCTGCAGCCCGCTGTGCATGGAAGAGTCGAAACTGGCGCCGGAAGAGCAGCGCGCGCGCCGCGCTGGCCGTGAAAATGGCAACAAAGTGTTCAATAAATCGCGCGGTTTACTCAACATGACCATGGCGATCCCCGCGCCGGACAAAAAGTAATGGCTTAACAGCCTGGCGCATTGCCCGCCAGGCTGTACTGCTGATTACTGACGCACACCTTCGACTGAAATGATCAGCTCGGCTTTTTGTGAGGCCGGACCGAGATCTTTGCTGATGTTGAACTCTTTCAGCACGATTTCGCCGCTGGCAGCAAAGCCGGCGCGATAACCGCCCCACGGATCCTTGCCTTCCCCAATCAGCTGCGCATCCAGCGTGATCGGCTTCGTTACGCCGTTGAGCGTCAGGTTGCCGGTGATCTTATAATCCTTGCCCTGTTTTTTAACCTCAGTCGAGCTGAAGCTGGCCTGCGGGAATTTGCCGGTATTGAGGAAATCCGCGCTGCGCAAATGCTTGTCGCGCTCGGCATGGTTGGTATCGAGGCTGTTGGTATTGATGGTCACGTTGACCTTGTCCGCGGCCGGATTGGCTTCATCAAAGGTAAAGCTGCCATCAAAATCTTTAAAGCTGCCGTACAGCCAGCTGTAGCCAAGATGCTGAATGCGGAACTGAACAAACGCATGCTGACCCTCTTTATCAAACTTATACTCAGCCGCGCTGGCACTCAGGCTGGTCGAAAAGAGGGCAGCGGCGCTGAGCGCCAGCAGGGTTTTCCTGATCATATTACTTTTCCTTTTCAGAGGTTAAGGGGATGCGGTAACCGAGCATCCGTTTCAGCGTCATGTCGCGATCGACAAAATGGTGTTTCAGCGCGGCCAGGGCGTGCAGGGCAGACAACAGCACCAGAGCCCACGCCAGCCATAAATGGACCTCACCGGCGACATCGGCCTGCTCACCCGCGCCGGTAAACAGTGCCGGTACCTCAAACCAGCCAAACACTGAGACCGGCTTGCCGTCTGCGGTAGAGATCAGATAGCCGCTGATCAGCAACACCAGCAGCAGGCCATACAGCAGCCAGTGCGCAGCATGGGCGGCACGGCGTACGTGCGGCGAGTAACTGTCGAGCGGTGCCGGCGGCGGCGATATGACGCGCCAGCACAGGCGCAGCAGCAGAGCAGCAAACAGTAAGATGCCGATGCCTTTGTGAATCTCAGGGGCGCTGTGATACCAGCCGTCGTAATAGCCAAGTCCGACCATCCATATACCCAGCGCGAACATACCGTAAATCGTCAGCGCCATCAGCCAGTGCAACGCAATGGTTAACGCACCGTAATGCCGTGGAGAATTACGCCACATAGTTAAGCCGTTATCAGGAAATAAGTGGTAATGAGAATCTACAACCTGAAATAGAAAATCAATCGTCCTTACTTTTCTATAACTTTGAATTTACGGGTTCGATATATATGGCGAAAGGTTGGTGGTGTAATTCAATAATTCTGAATAGATAAGCAAATAGCAGTTTTAATCCTGGCGGCAATGGGTATTGCTACACCAAATGCGCCATAAACGCGGGCGTAAAGTAAATCTGTGTCAGGAAAGGTCAACAACTGCCAGTGCGCTCCGCACCGGCAGCAACAAAATCAGGCAAAACGCGAAAGTGAGAAGGGCGTGAGGTCAAAGGAGAACGGTTTATTCTGCGCAAATTCGCTGGCCAGTTCACCCAGCACGCTGGCGAATTTAAACCCGTGGCCGCTCAGGCCGGTGATGATCAGTCGGTCAGGCTCACCGGGCAGGGTATCGATAATAAAATCTTCATCCGGCGTGTTGTCATAGCTGCAGGCTTCACCATGCAGGCACACGCCTACGCCTGGCAGAAACTGGCGCAGGAAGCTAAAGGCTTCGTTACCGTCAGCGGCGATGCTGCCGAACGGTTTGCGGTCCGCTGGCGTCTGCATCGGCTGACCGCCATCGTGGCGTCCCACTTTCAGGGCATTATTGTCTGCCGGGAAGCCGTAGAAATGGCTGCCATCCGGCATCTCTACCGTAAAGCCGGGGAACTGGTTATTTTCGCTGTAGCGCCCATCGGCCTGATACCAGGCAAACACCTTACGCACCGGCGTAACGGGCAGATTGTCCACCAGCTGACTGACCCAGGTGCCGGCGCTGATCAGTAGCTTGCGCGCGCGGAATACGCCATCGCTGGTGGTGACCTGCTGCAGATCGCCCTCGCGGCCAATCGCGCTGACCGGGCAGTTAAACAGCTGCGCGCAGCCAGCCTGTTCCGCCAGCTGCACCCAGCTGCGCACCGCCTGTTCGCATTTCAGGAAGCCAGAGTTGGGCTCAAACACGCCGACGTAGCCGTCCGGAACGCTAAGCTGCGGCCAGCGTTTACGCACCTCATCGGCCTGTAACACCTGCACCGCTAACTGCCAGCGGTTAGCGCTGCCGATTACGTTGTGAATGAAATCCGAGCTGGCCGGCGCCAGATTAAGAATGCCACTGCGGTGCATAATGCGTTCGCCGCTCTGGCGCTCCAGCTCATCCCACAACGTCTGGGCGCGCAGCACCAGCGGCACGTAGCGTTCACCTTCGCCGTAAGCATGACGAATCAGGCGGGTTTCGCCGTGATGCGTCCCCTGGCTGTGGGGCGGGTGCGCGCTTTCGATCATCAGCACCGACAGGCCCGCCTGGGTTGCGTAGAAACCCGCGGCAGCTCCGACGGAACCACTCCCCACCACAATCAGATCATAAACCATGACGACATCACTCCTGCAAAACGGCGATTTTTTTCAATAGCATATCAAAAGAGTGCGCCCATGAAAAAGGCACCCTGTAGGGTGCCTTTTCACGCGATGGTGATGATTAGTGCTTGCGATTATCGCGTAGGTATTGCTCAGTGGACTCGATCTTTGCAATGCCAGCTTCGAGGATTGAGATAAACTGTCTGGCTACGTCAGTTGTCAGCCAGTATGTTGGGCCCACGTCAGCTTCTTCTTCTTTCTGGTCCTGCGATGATAGCGAGTGCAGGCGGATCATCATGGCGTCATAGCTGTCAACGGTGCTGATATCCCATCCCACCAGCGGATGGGTCTGGATGACGTCTTTACTTCTGTCCATTATAACCTCCTTATTACTCGTTAAACGAAGTGCTTTCGAGGTTCAATGCGTCTGTATCTTGCACTAGCGAGATAATTATAACATGGAATTAACAGTACAGTAGTTAAAAAGTGTGGTGACTAAAAACACAGCAAAATAAAAGCAGCCAAAAGCCGGTTTTCAACGAATAAATAAACGCCTTACGCAGCTGGGTATTTATTGTCGCAGCGCAACGTGTCGTCATACCGATTATCGGCATCTCAGCATTAAAACTTTAACGGGCTGAACGCCAGGGTAAAAATCTGAAATTATCCCTGCGACTCGGCAGGCAACTGCCCTTTGCGTCGATGGATCTCGTCCGCCAGCCGGGCAAAATGCTGCTGTAACTGAGCGTCATGATTCTGGTTTTGCGCTTCGAGCGTCAGATTGTGAGCCAGCAGCTGGCTGGCGCGATCGTCCAGACAGAAGGTCAGCGTAGCAAAGGCATTTTCCAGCACGGTCAAACGGCGTTGCTGTTCAGCAATGAAGGCCAGTAATTCCCCAAACGTCATCGCCTCTTCTGGTTTTTCAGTAGTCATGTGCAACACACCTCCTGTAAGCACGACGAGGCAAGAATAGGACATCGTTTAATCAGAGTCTAGCTGGCGCGGGTTTTTCTGGCGAGCGGGAAATAAAAACAAAAAAGCCGGGCGGCGGGCCCGGCAAAAACGGCACAGTGGCGGTTAATCGGTAATAAACCAGTCGTCAGCGCTTTCCCAGGTTTCCTGCAAAATATCGCTGATGCGGTCGCGTGATTCTTTACAGCCGCCAAACACGCTGAGCTGGTTACCACCGGCATAGCGCACTTTGACGTGATGATTGTCGTCGGGAAAATCGCGGGAGATACGGCGAGTGAGTTCAGCGCTCAGTGCATCCAGTGCACCGGCGGGAAGGGGCTGAGTCTTTGCTACGGTAATTTCAACACGCATAAACGCCTCCGGGATAATATACTGGTTATTTGTACAGTATAAAATTCCCGAAGGCAAGCGGCAGATGATTATTCTTTGATGCGCCAGTTAAGGGTTTCACCGGCGAGGAACGGAACCAGCGTATCGTCAGCGACCGTGATGCTCTCCTGCACCGTCCACGGCTCACGCACCAGCGTCAGGGTACCGTCGTTGAGCGGCAGGCCGTAGAAACTGGGGCCGTTCTCAGAGCAGAAGGCTTCAAAATGCTCCAGTGCGCCAAGCTCTTCAAACACGGTCAGATAAGCGGGCAGCGACGTCGGCGCATTAAATACGCCGGCACAGCCACAGCTGGCTTCTTTCAGGTGGCGCAGGTGCGGTGCCGTGTCGGTGCCCAGGAAGACACGCCGGTTGCCGCTTGCCACCAGGTTACGCAGCGCTTCCTGATGAATGTTGCGCTTCAGAATGGGCAGACAGTAGAGATGCGGGCGCACGCCGCCCACCAGCATGTGGTTGCGGTTGAACATCAGATGCTGCGGCGTAATGGTCGCGCCAAGCAGTTCGTTACCGGCGGCCACATACTCTGCAGCTTCCTTCGTGGTGATGTGTTCCATCACCACTTTCAGGCCCGGGAACTGCTGGCGCAGCGGCTGCAGCACGGTTTCGATGAAACGCGCTTCACGATCAAAGATATCAATGTGCGCATCGGTGACTTCGCCGTGCACCAGCATCGGCATACCGATTTCCTGCATGCGCTCCAGCACGCTGGCAATTGAGGCAATGTTGGTGACGCCATGGCTGGAGTTGGTGGTGGCGTGTGCCGGATAGAGTTTTGCCGCCGTAAAAATACCGCTGCGGAAGCCGCGTTCGATTTCGTCCGCATCAAGCGAATCGGTGAGGTAACAGGTCATCAGCGGCGTGAAGTGATGCTCAGCAGGCAGCGCCGCCATGATGCGTGCGCGATACGCTTCGGCAGCCGCAACGCTGGTGACCGGCGGAACCAGATTTGGCATGACAATCGCACGACCATTCACCGCGCTGGTATAAGGCAGCACTGCATTGAGCATCGCGCCATCGCGCAGGTGGATGTGCCAGTCGTCAGGGCGGCGAATCGTGATTTGCTGGGGTTGGGCTGTCATTCAAAAAGGCTCCGGCTGAGGTGAAAACGAAATGGCTCGTTTAGGCCGGGGACTAATCATAAGGGGGTGGGCAACCGTTTGCACGGGATTTTGCAGTACGGGAGAGAAATAACCGCAGGCGCGGCAAATTGCGTAGCAGCGTGGCAGGCGCGCGCAGAATCATGCCGGCATCCTGCCACGCTATGCAGGGCCGCCACTGAGAACGGCCCCTTGCAACGTTAATCGGTAAACGGAATCACCAGCTGGCCAGGCTTCACTTCCAGTCCTTTAGCCAGTTTCTTCGCCAGCGCCTCGCCCTTGCTGCGGTCGGCGCTCAGCACGTAGGCGGGTTTTTCATTGAAATAGCGCTTGAGGGATTCGTTCAGATACGGCGTAAGGGTTTTCATGATCGACGCCATCTTCTCAGGTTGCACCTGCGCGTCGACGATTTCGAGGTCCTGCAGATAGATTGCGCCCTGCTGAGCATTGTACACCGGTTGCGCTTTCATCTTCAGCTGCATTTCGGCCTGCTGCGGACCAAACAGCGAGCTGACGTTGATGTTGGCTTTACCAGACAGCGTCACTTTGCCGGGTTCTTCACGGCCAATCTGGCTGCTCAGGTCGGTCAGTACAATATGGGCATTCACCAGCCCGGACACGCCGATGTCTTTCTCATAGTTGTTGCGCTTTTGCAGCGCCTGATTCACTTCCTGCTCGCTGATGGTGTATTGCGTCAATTGGTTACAGCCGCTGAGCAGCACGGCAAAAAACAGGGCAAACAGCCCGGGAAACGCCTTCTTCATGATTTCTTCTTCCTGGTTGATACGGCCAAACAGCCTTAAGCCTGCCTGATTCAGGGCCAGGTGTCACCAGGAGAGAGATGAGAAACGCAGCCGCGCGCTTCTCATCACAGCGCCATCAGGCCGCAATCGACGACAGCAGATTCACCTGCGTCTGTTTTGCCATATTATCGCGGTAGTCGGCGACACGGCTCGGCCATTCGATACCGGAAACCAGCGTCAGCGAGCGCAGCAGCGGAAACAGATGAATGTCATCCTCAGACAACTCGCCGTTCACCGCATTGGGTTTGACGATCAATTTATCCAGCTGGCGCAGATCATCGCTGATATTTTTGATGAAACCCGGGGCATGCTTACGCAGTTCGGCAAAGTCACCGAGGCTGGCCTGTTTCTTTTCGCGGAAGTAATCACGCGCTTCGGGGGTGGCAAATTCAGCAAACGCGGCCTCGGCGATGCGCGGCAGCAGCAGCTTGTTGATGTAGCCATTGACCCGTCGCAGCCAGTCGGCGATGGCGGGATTTTGCTTGCCGGTCAGCAGCGGCTGGCGATCCTGATTATCGACAAAGCGCACGATATCCATGCTCTCCGGCATCGCACTGCCATCGGCTTTTTGCAGAATCGGCGCCATTTTCTGGCCAATCAGCTTTTTCGGCGTTGCTTCATCATCATTGAGCATCACAATCAGCTCAACCGGCAGGTTTTTCAGGCCAAATATCATGCGTGCTTTGACGCAGAAAGGGCAGTGATCGTAGATGTAAAGTTTCATCCCGTTTCTCCTGTGATTCTCAGGGTGACGGAGGTCACCCTTTTTCCGGACGTGCGGGAAGTATGGAAGAGAACGCCTGAACCGGCAAACTAGCTGCTGAAGATCGCCGGTGCCACCTGGCGCGGCTGGAACTGCCACCACAGCGCCAGTAGCGTGATGATGCCGACGGTGCTGAGCAGCATCCACGGCAGCTCCGGCAGGGCCAGCTGCTGGCCCATATCGAACATCCAGCCGCCACCGGAGTAGCCAATCAGCCCGCCAATCGCCAGGCCGAGCCGGCTGAACCCCATGTAGCTGCCGCGTGCCCGGGCGCTGGCCAGGGAGGCACTCAGGGTTTCACGCGCCGGTTCAGCGATGATCGATCCGAGATAGAAGACGGCGATCAGCAAAAACAGCGACGGCAGCGAATCGGTCATGCCAACCGGCAGCAGGCTGAAGGTCATCAGAAACAGTCCGGCCATCAGGCGCGTCTCGAGGCGGAAGCGCTTTTCACTCCAGCGCGCCAGCGGATAGAGCAGGCTGAGTGACAGCAGCGCTTCAATCGCGTACATCCACTTCACCGCCGCCGGTGCGCCCGCCACCTGATTGACCATGACCGGCAGCATCAGCATCACCTGCACGGCGAGAATGTAATAGCCGGTCAGGGTAAAGACATACAGGCGGAAACGGCGGTCGCGCCACACACGCTGCATTCCCTCGCGCATGGCGATACGCTCCGTAGAGATGCGCCATGCTGGCAGCCACACGGCGTTAAAGATGGCGGCGACGACAAACACCGCCGCACCGACCCAGCACACCAGACGGAAATCCCACGCCAGCAGCCAGCTGCCAATCAGCGCGCCCAGCACCGCGCCGGCGCTGTCCTGCATCATCAGCAGCGAAAAGAAGCGTCCGCGCTCGCGTGCCCGCACCAGTTTCACCACCAGCGCGCTGCGTGGCGGATCGAACAGCGTGCCGCCCAGTCCGGACAGCAGGCAGGCCAGCCACAGCAGCCACGGCTGATGCGCCAGCGCCATACAGGCGAAACCGGCGGCACGCATCAGCATGCCGGTGACAATCAGCGGCCGCGCGCCAAAACGGTCAGCAATGGCCCCACCGAAGATACCCAGCCCCTGCTGCACCAGCTGACGCAGGCCGAGCGCAATGCCCACCAGCAGCGCGGCCCAGCCAAGCTGTTCCACAAAGTGAATGGAGATCAGGGGAAACACCACAAAGAATCCCATTACCACCAGCATGTTATCGACTAACAGAAACGTTTTTCCAAGGCGTCGTGCCCGCGCAACCCGTGACATGCTGAATCCTGAGCAAGTGAGAAGAAAAAGTGACCAGTTGGTCTATTTTCTGCCTGCTACGGCGGGAAAAATAGCGTTTTCAGGATGATATTTTTTTATCCAGCCTGAAGAGAAATTAATCCTTAATCGGAATCAATTGCCGTGAGCGATGCGCGGGGTTTTACCGCAGCCGGGGTGACGGTTATAGTGAGAAGTAACGCCGCTGGCGTACATCTTTCTTTCGTTATGGATTTCAGGAGTCATGATGTTTGGCTATCGCTCTGCTGGCCCGCGCGTGCGGCTTACCACCGATCGTCTGGTGGTGCGTTTAGTACATGAACGCGATGCCTGGCGTCTGGCGGATTACTACGCCGAAAACCGCGCCTTTCTTAAACCCTGGGAACCGGTGCGCGATGAGAGCCACTGTTATCCCTCTGGCTGGCAGGCGCGTCTGGGTTTAATTGCCGACATGCATAAACAGGGCTCCGCGTTCTATTTTGTGCTGATGGACCCGGAAGAGCATGAAGTGCGCGGCGTCGCTAACTTCAGCAATGTGCTGCGCGGATCGTTTCATGCCTGTTATCTCGGCTACTCGCTGGGAGAGAAGTGGCAGGGGCAGGGCATGATGTTTGAGGCGCTGCAGGCGGCGATTCGCTACATGCAGCGCCAGCAGCGCATTCATCGCATCATGGCCAACTATATGCCGCACAATCAGCGCAGTGGTGATTTGCTGGCGCGCCTCGGTTTTGAAAAAGAGGGCTACGCCAAAGACTATTTACTGATTGATGGCCGCTGGCAGGATCATGTGCTGACGGCGCTTACCTGGCGCGAATGGAACCCGGATCGTCGCGGACAATAATAAAAGGAACACGTAATGAAGATGGCTCTCTCCGCGCAGGCATTGCGCGTGATCGGCTGCCTGCTGGAGAAGCAGGTCACCACGCCGGATCAATATCCGTTATCCCTCAATGGCGTGGTCACCGCCTGTAATCAGAAATCTAACCGTGAGCCGGTAATGAACCTGAGCGAAAGCGAGGTGCAGGCACAGCTCGATGAGCTGGTGAAAAAGCATCTGGTCACCGCTAACAGCGGTTTCGGTCAGCGCGTCAGCAAATATGAACAGCGTTTCTGCAACTCGGCGTTTGGCAATCTGCAGCTGAATGCCGCCGAAGTGGCGGTGCTGACGCTACTGTTCCTGCGCGGCGCGCAGACGCCGGGCGAACTGCGTACCCGCAGTGGTCGTCTGCATGAGTTTCAGGACATGGCCGAAGTGGAACGCACGCTGGAGGGGCTGACGACGCGCGATGACGGCCCCATGGTGGTGCGTCTGGCACGCGAGCCGGGCAAGCGAGAAAGCCGCTATATGCATCTGTTTGGCGGCGAGGTGGTGGACGAACTACCTGCCAGCCACACCGCGTCGCCTGAGTCTGACGATCTGGCCGCGCGCGTTGCTCAGCTGGAAGCGCAGGTGGCGCGCCTTGATGCTCAGCTGCAGCAACTGCTGCAGCGGGAGGCGTGAAATGACGCTGCGTATTGGTGTGGTCGGGCTTGGCGGTATCGCGCAGAAAGCCTGGCTGCCGGTGCTGGCACAGGCCAGCGGCTGGCAGCTGGTGGGCGCGTTCTCGCCCAGCCAGGCCCGGGCGCAGCCGATCTGCGACAGTTACCGTATTCCTTATTTTAGTCAGCTGGATGCGCTGGCGGCGGCCAGCGATGCGGTGTTTGTGCACAGCAGCACCGCCAGCCATTTTGAGGTGGTGCAGGCGCTGCTGCTGGCCGGTAAAGATGTTTGTGTCGATAAGCCGCTGGCCGAAACGCTGCAGCAGGCGGAGACGCTGGTGGCGCTGGCGGAAAAGCGCAAACGCAAACTGATGGTGGCCTTCAACCGGCGCTTTGCACCGCGCTACCAGCAGCTGAAAGCGCAGCTGCCGGGCGCGTCCTCGCTGTGCATTGAGAAACACCGGGCAGACAGCGTCGGCCCGCACGACCTGCGCTTTACCCTGCTGGATGACTATCTGCATGTGGTCGATACCGCGCTGTGGCTGGCCGGCGGCAAGCTCAGGCTGGAGCTCGGCCATATCGACACCCATGATGACGGCGCAATGCTCTACGGTGAGCACCATTTCTCGGCCGGATCGCTGCAAATTACCACCAGTATGCATCGCCGCGCGGGCACGCAGCGTGAAGTGGTCAGCGCCACCTGCGACGGGCGTTACATCGAGATTAATGAGATGCGCGACTGGCGTGAAGAGACGCTTAGCGGCCTGCGCAGTGATGTCCCGCCGGCGTGGCAAAGTCATCTGACCCAGCGTGGCTTCAGCGGTGCGGCACACCATTTTATCCAGTGCGTGGAAAATCAGACGATGCCTGAAACCAGCGGTGAACAGGCGCTGGCGGCGCAGCGTCTGGTGGAAAAACTGTGGCGCGACGCCGTACAGGAATAATCCCTTGTAACACTCAATGCTGGTCATTTCCCACCGCAGCAGTAGACTATCGCCGGACATCGCAGGATGTCCGCGCTAAGTTGCTCATTTATCCGACACTTTTCAGGATGCGCCACTCATTATGAATTTGCTGAAATCGCTGGCTGCGGTCAGTTCGATGACCCTGTTTTCCCGCGTGCTGGGCTTTGCCCGCGACGCCATTGTGGCGCGCGTTTTCGGGGCTGGCATGGCCACCGATGCCTTTTTCGTGGCGTTCAAACTGCCCAATCTGCTGCGCCGTATTTTCGCCGAAGGCGCCTTTTCACAGGCCTTCGTGCCAATTCTTGCCGAATATAAAAGCAAGCAGGGCGAAGACGCCACGCGGGTGTTTGTTGCCTATGTATCAGGCCTGCTGACGCTGGTGCTGGCGGTGGTGACGGTGCTGGGCATGGTCGCAGCCCCCTGGGTAATCGTGGTAACGGCGCCGGGTTTTGCCGATACCGCCGACAAGTTCGCCTTAACCAGTTCGCTGCTGCGCGTCACCTTTCCTTATATTCTGCTGATCTCGCTGGCATCGCTGGCCGGGGCGATTCTTAATACCTGGAACCGCTTCTCCGTCCCGGCGTTCGCGCCCACGCTGCTGAATATCAGCATGATCGGCTTTGCGCTGTTTGCCGCGCCGCACTTCCATCCGCCGGTGATGGCGCTGGCGTGGGCAGTGGTCGTGGGCGGGCTGCTGCAGCTGTTTTATCAACTGCCGCACCTGAAAAAGATTGGCATGCTGGTACTGCCGCGCGTCAACCTGCGCGATGCCGGCGTGTGGCGGGTGATGCGCCAGATGGGCCCGGCGATTCTCGGCGTGTCGGTGAGCCAGATCTCGCTGATCATCAATACCATTTTCGCCTCGTTTCTGGTCTCCGGCTCGGTGTCGTGGATGTACTACGCCGATCGTCTGATGGAGTTTCCCTCTGGCGTGCTGGGCGTGGCGCTCGGCACCATCCTGCTGCCGTCGCTGGCGAAGAGTTTTGCCAGCGGCAACCACGATGAATATTCCCGTCTGATGGACTGGGGCCTGCGTCTGTGCTTCCTGCTGGCGCTGCCGAGCGCGGTTGCGCTGGGCATTCTTTCCGGTCCGCTCACCGTGGCGCTGTTCCAGTACGGCAAATTTACCGCTTTTGATGCGGCGATGACCCAGCGCGCGCTGATTGCCTATTCGGTTGGGCTGATGGGGCTGATCGTGGTGAAAGTGCTGGCGCCGGGCTTTTATTCGCGGCAGGACATCAAAACGCCGGTTAAGATTGCTATCGCCACCTTGATCATGACCCAGCTGATGAACCTGGCGTTTATTGGCCCACTGAAGCACGCAGGTCTGTCGCTGTCGATTGGTCTGGCGGCCTGCCTGAATGCGGCGCTGCTCTACTGGCAGCTGCGCAAACAGCAAATCTTTCAGCCGCAGCCGGGCTGGCACGGTTTCCTGCTGCGTCTGCTGGTCGCCGTCGCGGTGATGGCCGCTGCGCTGCTGGGCATTCTGCAGGTGATGCCGGCGTGGGAAGAGGGGCAGATGTGGTGGCGGTTACTGCGGCTGGCGGCGGTGTGCGCCATTGGCGGCGGCGCTTACTTCGTGATGCTCGGTTTACTGGGCTTCCGCCCGCGCGATTTTGCCCGCCGGACGGCGGTGTGAGCGCACAATAAAAAAGGGTCGCCTGGCGTGGGCGACCCTGATTCAGCGGACCCGCAGCACGGCTGCGTTTAGCCTTTGCGGCTCAGCGTGGTCTGGCCTAAACCACGACCGTCCGGGCCGTAAAATGACTGGGTCTGATGCGGTTTCAGCACCGACAGCGCCTGTTCGGTAAAGGTCATCTGATGCTGCAACAGCATGCCATTGTGCTGATTGGCGTCGCGCAGACGCTGGGTATGTTGCTGAATGCTGTGCCAGCGGCGTGCAATATCAATGTGACCACGATAAGGCGCTTTGGTACCCAGCGACAGCTCGGTTTTGCGGCGCATCTCGTCCAGATAATTCAATGTCGTCAGCAGCGCGCTTTTATCTTCTGTAATGCGCTGCAGCAGGTTGCCATTAATCCGTCCGGCAGAAAGTTGCTGCTGCTCTTCATCCATCACGACGTTAAGCGAACTCAGCACATCCTGCATTTTATCTAAGGTGGTCAGCAGATTATCCATCGGGACTATTTACCCTCTAAAAACGCCCTGGTATCGGCGATCAGCGCATCGGCGATCTTACCGGTATCCATTTTCAGTTCACCATTACGAATGGCGGTCTTCAGCTGCTCTACGCGCGCTGTGTTAATATCTTTGCTGCCCGGCTGCATCAGCTGCGCCTGAGCGGGACTCAGCGTCACTTCCGCACCATTCTGGCTGGTGCTGGCGGCCGGTGCGCTGTTCTGACGCACTTTTGCCTGGTTGTCGCTGCTGTCACGGGTTTGTACAGTGCTCACCGGTTTTAAAGGCTGCGTTCTGTCGATACTCATGGTGTGGCTCCTGTTAGGGTCAGTTGGGGATCAGCCAACTGAGTCAGCATAGGGTAATATCATTGTTGATATCTCTATCGGCAGAACAACAGCGTTCTTTAACGCTTTATAGCGATATCAGAATATTCCCATCCTCGCTGACACGACCGCTTACCACCTGGCCATTGCTCATGCGCACGCGCACCGTCTGCGCCGCGCTGGCGTTGTTTAACGCACGACCTTCACTGCTGGCATTAAAGCCGCTGCCGCTGGCAATCACCATCACATTCTGACCGGCTTTCACCCGCCACGGCTGGCGCAGCATGGTGGCCGTCACCGGCTGGCCTGGCGCAATGTCACGCAGGGCAATGGCGTCCGCCAGATTGCTGCTGCTGAGCAGCGCGCGCGCCGGCAGCGTATCCAGCCGGCCACTCTCCAGGCGGAAATCACTGGCGCTGACGTTGCTGCCACGCGCCAGCTGACGATTGGCCACCAGATACTCGCCGGTGACCTGCACCTGCACCTGCAGATAGCGACGATTCTGGCCGCAGCTGGCGGCAATGCTCAGATTGCCCCACTGGCGACTGTTACCCGGCAGCAGCAGCTGCGGTGTGTCGCAGGCGGGCCACTGCGTCTGCGGCGTGCGGACCACCACGGTCATACCGGCGGCGTGCTGCGGATCGCGCGCCTGAAAGAACTGAGTCAGCTGCGCGCTGAGATCGGCGGCATAGCCGGGCGTCGCGAAGGCCAGCCACAGCAGGGCCAGCAGGGAAGAAGTTGTACGCATCAACGCCTCCTGTCGAAAAGATGGCACTGAGTCTACTCCGCGCACCAAAAATTCAAGGTGAAAAATAGCCACGATTTTTGCTGCTATTCAGACGATAGCCCTTGCTTTTGTCCCATTAAGCTGTCAGCTCGAAATTCTCATTCGCGGAGGAAGCATGCTCGACAAACTCGATGCCGCGCTGCGATTTGGTACAGAAGCATTAAACCTGCGGGCGCAGCGCCAGGAGATTCTGGCGTCTAACATTGCCAACGCCGATACCCCGGGCTACCAGGCGCGGGATATCGACTTTGCCAGCCAGCTGAGCAAGGTGATGCAGAACGGCCGTGCCGAAGGCAGCAGCCTGGCGCTCAATGTCACGTCATCACGTCACATTGAAGCGCAGACCAACTCACAGCCCGCACTGGATCTGCTGTACCGCATTCCCGATCAGCCTGCCGCGGATGGTAACACCGTGGATATGGATCGCGAGCGTACGCAGTTTGCGGATAACAGCCTGAAATACCAAACCGATCTCACCCTCATCAGTAGCCAGATCAAAGGCATGATGAGCGTTCTGCAGGGGCAATAATCATGGCATTGCTGAATATCTTTGATATCGCCGGTTCTGCGATGACCGCACAGTCTCAGCGGCTCAACGTCAGCGCCAGTAACCTGGCCAACGCCGACAGCGTCACCGGGCCGGACGGCCAGCCGTACGTGGCGAAGCAGGTGATTTTCCAGACCGATGCCGCTCAGGGCGCGGCCACCGGCGGCGTCAAAGTAGCCGGTGTCGTGAACGACCCGACGCCCGCCAAACTGGTGTATGACCCGGGTAATCCGCTGGCTGACCAGAAAGGCTACGTCAAAATGCCTAACGTCGACGTGGTCGCCGAAACCGTTAACACCATGTCCGCGTCGCGCAGCTATCAGGCCAACGTCGAAGTGCTGAACACGGTGAAGTCAATGATGATGAAAACCCTCACCATGGGTCAGTAACGGAGACGCATTATGAGCCTTGCAGTAGGGATTAAAGACAACCTCGACCCCACGGTCCTCAGCTCCAGCAGCAGCACCGGCAGCGGCAACAGCGCGCAGGATCTGCAAAACCAGTTCCTGAACATGCTGGTGACGCAGCTGAAAAATCAGGACCCGACTAACCCGATGGACAACAGTCAGCTGACAACCCAGCTGACGCAGATCAACACCCTGAGCGGCATTGAAAAACTCAATACCACGCTGGGATCGATCTCCGGTCAGATCAGCACCAGCCAGTCGCTGCAGAGCTCAACGCTGATCGGCCATGGCGTTATGGTGAAGGGCAGCCAGGTGCTGGTCGGCAGCGGCACCAGCACGCCGTTTGGCGTGGAGCTGGGCACCGCGTCGACCGCCACCAGCGTCACCATCAAAGATGGCAACGGCAGCGTAGTGCGCTCCATCGATCTCGGCGGTCTCAGCGCCGGCGTTCACACCTTCTCGTGGGACGGCAAGATGGACGATGGCAGCGCCGCACCGGACGGCAAATATACGGTTTCACTCGCCGCCAGCAATGGCAGCACCCAACTGGTGGCACAGCCGCTGAACTACGCCTATGTCAACGGCGTCAGCACCGTGAATAACACCGCAAAACTGGATCTCGGCACCATGGGCTCCGCGACCCTCGATGAAATTCGTCAGATTCTCTGACTAACCTCTTAGCAGGAGAAATAGCATGTCATTTTCACAAGCGGTGAGCGGCCTGGGCGCTGCCTCCAGCAACCTCGACGTTATTGGTAACAACATCGCCAACTCGGCGACGGCCGGCTTTAAATCCAGCACCATCGCGTTTGCCGATATGTTCGCCGGTTCGAATGTGGGTATGGGTACCAAAGTCGCAGCGGTGATTCAGAACTTTAACGACGGCACCACCACCTCTACCAGCCGTGGGCTGGACGTGGCGCTGAGCGGCAACGGTTTCTTCCGTCTGACCGACGCCAGCGGCGGCGTGTTCTATTCGCGTAACGGCCAGTTCACGCTGGACGAAAACCGTAACCTGGTGAACACCCAGGGCCTGACCGTAACCGGCTATCCGGCTAACGGCACCCCGCCAACCATTCAGGCCGGTGCCAACCCGGTCGCGCTGAGCATTCCGACCACCCAGATGTCGGCGCGCGCCACCACTACCGCCACCATGGTATCCAACCTGAACTCAACCGATGCGGTGCCAACCGGCGGTGCGTTCACGGCAACCAACGTGGATACTTACAACGCCAAAAGCACCGTGACCGTGTACGACTCGCAGGGTAACGACCACGCGCTGGATCTGTACTACGTCAAAACGGCCGACAACAACTGGACGGTGCACGCGATTGATTCCACCACCGGTCAGGCTGCCGGTAACTTCAACATGGTATTCGATACCAGCGGTAACCTGACCTCGGCCAGCACAGTGGCGCTGACCATTCAGGGTGCGAACGGTGCTGCGGCCAACCAGGCGGTCAGCCTCAGCGTGCTCGGCAGCCTGCAGCAGAACACCGGCAAAACCAACTTCGGTAACCCAACCCAGGATGGCTATGCACCGGGCGATCTGACCAGCTACACCATCAACGACGACGGCACCATCACCGGGACTTACTCCAACCAGAAAACCCAGCTGCTGGGTCAGATTGTGCTGGCGAGTTTCTCTAACCCGGAAGGGCTGAAGTCCGAGGGTGATAACGTCTGGTCGGCAACCAACTCTTCGGGCCAGGCGGCAGTCGGTCTGGCAGGCACCGGTACCTACGGCAACCTGACCTCCGGCGCGCTGGAAGCGTCCAACGTCGACCTGAGTAAAGAGCTGGTGAATATGATCGTTGCCCAGCGTAACTATCAGGCCAACAGCCAGACCATCAAAACGCAGGACCAGATTCTTAACACCCTGGTCAACCTTCGTTAATACGCTAACGGGATTGCTTTATGGATCACGCAATATATACCGCGATGGGCGCGGCCAGTCAGACGATGGAGCAACAGTCTGTCACCGCCAGCAACCTCGCCAACGCCTCGACGCCGGGCTTTCGCGCTCAGCTCAATGCGCTGCGCGCGGTGCCGGTCAACGGCTGGTCGCTGCCAACACGTACGCTGGTGGCCGCTTCGACGCCGGGTGCCGATATGTCGCAGGGCTCGCTCGATTATACCGAGCGTCCGCTCGATGTGGCGGTGCAGCAGGATGGCTGGCTGGCGGTGCGTACCGCTGACGGCAGCGAAGCTTATACCCGCAACGGTAACATGCAGATCAGCCCGACCGGCCAGCTGACCATTCAGGGCAATCCCGTGATGGGCGATGGCGGTCCGATTGCCGTGCCGCAGGGCGCGCAACTGACCATTGCCGCCGACGGCTCCATCACCGCGCTTAACGCCGGTGACGCGCCGAACGCCACGGTGCAGCTCGGACGGCTGAAGCTGGTACGTGCCACAGGCCAGGAACTGACGCGCGGTGATGACGGCATGTTCCGTCCCAGCGCCGCCACTCAGGCACAGCGCGGCGCGGCGCTGCCGAATGACGCGACCGTGCAGGTGATGCCGGGCGTGCTGGAGGGCAGCAACGTGAAGCCCGTGGAAACCATGGTCGACATGATCGCCAACGCCCGACGTTTCGAGATGCAGATGAAAGTGATCTCCAACGTCGATGAAAACGAACAGCGGGCTAATCAGCTGCTCAATATGAGCAGCTAAGGCTTAAGGAAAACACAATGATTCGTTCTTTATGGATCGCGAAAACCGGTCTTGACGCACAGCAGACCAACATGGACGTCATCGCCAACAACCTGGCGAACGTCAGCACCAACGGCTTTAAGCGTTCACGCGCGGTGTTCGAAGACCTGATGTACCAGACCCTGCGTCAGCCGGGTGCGCAGTCGTCAGAACAGACCACGCTGCCGTCGGGCCTGCAGATCGGTACCGGTGTGCGTCCGGTGACCACCGAACGTCTGCACAACCAGGGCAACCTGTCGCAGACCAGCAACTCAAAAGATGTGGCGATTAATGGTCAGGGCTATTTCCAGGTGCAGATGCCGGACGGCACCTCTGCGTATACCCGCGACGGCTCGTTCCAGGTGGATCAGAACGGCCAGCTGGTGACCAACGCCGGTTTCCCGGTGCAGCCAGGCATCACTATTCCGGCGAATGCCACCAGCATCACCATTGCGCGTGACGGCGTGGTGACGGTGACACAGCAAGGGCAGACGCAGCCGGCGCAGGTTGGCCAGCTGACGCTCAGCACCTTCATGAACGATGCCGGACTGGATAGCGTCGGGGAAAACCTCTATCAGGAAACCCAGGCCTCCGGCGCGCCGACCGAAAGCACGCCGGGCCAGAACGGGGCCGGTCTGCTGTATCAGGGTTACGTGGAAACCTCCAACGTCAACGTGGCGGAAGAGCTGGTGACCATGATCCAGACGCAGCGCGCTTATGAGATCAACAGCAAAGCGATCAGCACCTCCGATCAGATGCTGCAGAAGTTAACCCAGCTGTAATGCCGGGATCGTTGGGCCAGCGCGTCTGGCCCGATTAAGAACATGAAAAAGGTCAGAACTCCGTGGCGAAGCAAGTGATTCTCAAGCCTGGGCATTGGTTAGTAGCCACGCTGCTACTGACCCTTAACGGTTGTGCGCTGGTGCCGCGCACGCCACTGGTACAGGGCGCGACGACGGCTGAGCCGACGCCATCCGCACCGCCGGTGGTGAACGGTTCCATTTTTCAGGGCGTGGCGCCGCTCAACTACGGCTATCAGCCGCTGTTTGAGGATCGTCGTCCACGTAACATTGGTGACACCCTGACCATTACGCTGCAGGAAAACGTCAGCGCCAGCAAAAGCTCTTCAGCGAATGCCAGCCGCGACGGCAGCAACAGCTTTGGCCTGAGCGCCATCCCAACCGGCCTGGCCGGACTGGTGGGCGCCGGCGGCGAAAAAGCCGCGCTCGATGCCAACGGCAAAAACGATTTCGCTGGCAAAGGTGGCGCGACCGCCAACAACACCTTTACCGGCACCATCACCGTCACCGTTAACCAGGTGCTGTCGAACGGCAACCTGCGCGTGGTCGGCGAGAAACAGATTGAAATCAACCAGGGCACCGAATTTATTCGCTTCTCTGGCGTAGTGAACCCGCGCACCATCAGCGCCAGCAACGCGGTGCTGTCAACGCAGGTCGCCGATGCACGTATTGAGTACGTCGGTAACGGTTATATCAATGAGGCGCAGACCATGGGCTGGTTCCAGCGCTTCTTCCTGAACGTCTCGCCGATGTAAGAGGTCATGATGAAAAACACTACACTGCTGCGTTTGGGCCTGGGCCTGTTGCTCGGCATCAGCAGCCTGATGGCGCAGGCCGATCGCATCCGCGATCTCACCAGCGTGCAGGGCGTACGCGATAACCAGCTGATTGGTTACGGTCTGGTGGTTGGCCTTGATGGCACCGGTGACCAGACCACCCAGACGCCGTTCACCACGCAAACGGTGAGTAACATGCTATCGCAGCTGGGCATCACCGTGCCCGCCGGCACCAACATGCAGCTGAAAAACGTGGCGGCGGTGATGGTCACCGCCAAACTGCCGTCGTTTGCCCGTCAGGGACAGACGGTTGACGTAGTGGTGTCCTCACTGGGTAACGCCAAAAGCTTGCGCGGCGGTACGCTGCTGATGACGCCGCTGAAGGGCGTCGATAACCAGGTTTACGCGCTGGCGCAGGGTAACATTCTGGTAGGCGGGGCGGGTGCCTCGGCCGGCGGCAGCAGCGTGCAGGTTAACCAGCTCAACGGCGGCCGCATTACCGGTGGCGCCACTGTGGAACGTGAGCTGCAGAGCAACTTCGGCAGCCAGAACACCATCAACCTGCAGCTTAACAACGAAGATTTCACCATGGCGCAGCGCATTGCTGATGCCATCAACAGCCGTGGCGTGGGGTCAGCGCTGCCGCTGGACGCCCGTACCGTGCAAATCCGCGTGTCGCCGAATAACAGCTCGCAGGTACGTCTGCTGGCGGAGATCCAGAACATCGACGTGTCGGTGCCGCTGGAAGACGCCAAAGTGATCATTAACTCGCGCACCGGTTCGGTGGTGATGAATCGCGAAGTGACGCTCAACACCTGTGCGGTGGCGCAGGGCAACCTGTCGGTCACGGTTAATCAGCAGCAGAACGTCAGCCAGCCGGATACGCCGTTTGCCGGTGGTCAGACGGTTGCCACCACGCAAACGCAGATCGATCTGCGTCAGAGCGGCGGCGCGCTGCAGCGGGTTAACGCCAGTGCCAACCTGAACAACGTAGTGCGGGCGCTGAATGCGCTGGGTGCGACACCGATTGAGCTGATGTCGATTCTGCAATCGATGGAGAGCGCGGGCTGCCTGCGCGCGAAGCTGGAAATTATCTGATGACCGATACGCAATCGCTGATGAACGCGGCGTATGACAGCCGCTCGCTGAACGAACTGAAACGCCAGGCTGCCGTGGACCCGAAAGGCAAAGCGCTGCAGGTGGCGAAGCAGGTCGAAGGGATGTTCGTGCAGATGATGCTGAAGAGCATGCGTGAAGCGCTGCCGCAGGATGGCATGCTGAGCAACGATCAGACGCGGCTTTACACCTCGCTGTACGATCAGCAGATTGCGCAGGAAATCGGCAAGCGCGGGCTGGGTCTGGCCGACACCATTGTCAAACAGATGCAGCCGGCGCAGGCACCTGACGAAAGCGCCGGTACCGTGCCGATGAAACTGGATAACAGCTTCATCTATAGCAGCCTGGCGCCCACGCAGCTGGAGCAGATGGTGCGCAAAGCGGTGCCGCGTCTGCCGGTCTCGCCGGCCAGCCTGCCGGGTGACAGCAATGAGTTTATCGCCCAGCTGGCGCAGCCGGCGAAAGTGGCCAGCCAGCAGAGCGGCATTCCTCACCATCTGATTCTGGCGCAGGCGGCACTGGAGTCCGGCTGGGGCCAGCGGCAGATCCTGACGCGCGACGGTAAGCCGAGCTACAACGTGTTCGGGATCAAAGCCAGCGGCGACTGGAAGGGCGAAACCACCGACATCATGACCACGGAATACGAGGGCGGTGAAGCGAAGAAAGTGCGCGCCACCTTCCGCGTTTATGGCTCCTATTTCGAAGCGCTCAGCGATTACGTGCGGTTGATTTCCAGTAACCCACGTTATGCGGCGGTGGCGAACGCACCGAGCGCCGAGCAGGGCGCGCGCGCGCTGCAGGCGGCTGGCTATGCGACTGACCCGAAATATGCGCAGAAACTGGTAGGAATGATTCAGCAATTCAAAAACATGGGCGAAAAAGTGGTTAAGGCTTACAGCCAGGATTTCACCGACCTGTTCTGATTTTTCCGCTCAAGTTTCGCTTAAGCACGCCGATAACCTTCACATGCCGCGGGCGTTGTGGCCCGCGCAATCGCACTGATGACTGCCAGCCCGGTTAACGGGAAAAAGGAACCGAGATGTCCAGCATAATTAACTCCGCGATGAGCGGGCTGAGCGCCGCACAGGCCGCATTAAGCACCACCAGTAACAACATCAGTAATTACACCGTGGCCGGTTATTCGCGCCAGACGATTTTGCTGTCGCAGGCCAACAGTACGCTGCAGGGCAGCAACTATTATGGCAACGGCGTCAATGTGACCGGCGTGCAGCGTGAATACGATGAGTTTATTACCGCCCAGCTGCGCGGTAACAGCGCCAACTACAGCGCGGTCAATTCACAGTACAACCAGATTTCGAATATTGATGATCTGTTGTCGACGTCGACCACCAGCCTGTCTGACTCGATTCAGAGCTTTTTCACTAACGTGCAGAACGTGGTGAGTAACGCAGACGATCCTTCTGCGCGTCAGTCTATGCTGAGCTATGCGCAGGGACTGGTAAACCAGTTCCAGACTACCGCACAGTATCTGACCAGCATGCAAAACAGCGTCAATACGGACATCAAAGCCAGCGTCGAGCAGATCAACACCTATTCCAGCCAGATTGCCGATCTCAACACGCAGATCGCCAAGCTGACCACCGGCGGCGGCTCTGCGCCTAACGATCTGCTCGATCAGCGCGATCAGCTGGTCAATAACCTGAATGGCCTGGTCGGCGTAAACGTTTCGCAGCAGGACGGTAATTACATCGTCTCGATGGGCAACACCACGCTGGTCAATGGCAGCAAAACCACCTCGCTGATCGCCATGCCTTCCAGCAGCGATGCGTCGCGCATTACCGTGGGCTATGTCGATAAGCAGGCCGGTAACGTTGAGATCCCGGAAAAAACGCTGACCACCGGTTCGCTCGGGGGCCTGCTGGCGTTCCGTACCCAGGATCTGGACAACGCGCAGAACCAGCTCGGGCAGCTGGCAGCGGCATTCACCACCAGCTTCAACCAGGTGCACAGCCAGGGCTATGACAGCAAAGGCAACACCGGCATCAACTTCTTCAATATTGGTAGCCCGACAGTGGTGACCAACAGCAAAAACACCTCTGCCGCTACCGTCAGCGCCAGCTGGACCGACACCGGGGCGATGAAAGCCTCTAACTACAGCGTGAGCTATGACGGCAGCAACTGGTCGGTGACGCGTCTTTCCGACAACGTGAAAGTGACGCCGACCATGGGCAGCGACGGTGCCGGCAATACCACCATGAGCTTTGACGGACTGTCATTAACGGTAAATGGAACGGCTAACGCCAAAGACAGCTTCCTGGTCAAACCGGTGCAGGATGTGATTAGCGGCATGTCAGTGGCTATCACCAGTGAATCGCAGATCGCGGCAGCTTCGGCTGCGGGTGGCGCCAGCGATAACCGTAACGCGCAAAAGCTGCTGGACCTGCAGGATGCCAAACTGATTAACGGTAACGCCACGCTGGCGCAGGGTTATGCCAGCCTGGTGAGCACCGTCGGCAACAAAACCAAAAACCTCGAAACCGCCGCCACCACCCAGAAGGGCGTGGTGACGCAGCTGACCGAACGTCAGCAGTCGGTTTCTGGCGTAAACCTCGACGAAGAGTACGCCAACCTGAGCAAATATCAGCAATTTTACATGGCGAACGCGCAGGTACTGCAAACCGCCAATACCATTTTCGATGCTCTGATGAGCATTCGCGGTTAATACGGGAGGCCTGACCGATGAGACTCAGTACCAATATGATTTTCGACCAGCAGGTGCGCGGCGTCACTGACGCGCAATCCTCCTGGCTGAAAGCGGGTGAACAATTGTCAACCGGTCGCCGCGTGACCAATCCGTCTGACGATCCGATCGCCGCTTCGCGCGCCGTGGTGCTGTCGCAGACGCAGGCGCGCGACAGCCAGTTCGCGCTGGCGCGTTCGTTCGCGAATCAGGGCCTGTCGCTGGAAGAGAGCACGCTGAGTGATGTCACGACGGCGATTCAGTCGGCGCAGTCCACGCTGATCAGCGCCGGTAACGGCTCGCTGAGTGACGATGACCGCGCGTCTTATGCTACCCAGCTGGAGGGCATTCGCTCGCAGCTGCTCAACCTGGCCAACAGCAAAGACGGGAACGGCCGCTACCTGTTTGCCGGCTATGCGTCCGACAAGCCGCCGTTCACTGAAGATGCCAGCGGTAAAATCATCTATAGCGGTGGCAGCGACGCGATCACTCAGAAAGTCGACAGCGAACGCACCATGACGGTGGGCCATACCGGTAATTCAATTTTTGACCAGCTGACCAGCAACGCCAAGCCGGAGCCGGATGGCAGCCCCAGCCAGACTAACCTGTTCGATATGCTGGATGACGCCATTGCAGCGCTGAAAGTGCCGCAGAATGACGCTGACGATGCCACTAAACAGACCTTCAGCGCGGCGATGGACAAGGCCAACCGTGGCTTCAGCAACTCGCTGAACAACGTGCTGGCGGTGCGTTCTGAGATTGGTACCCAGCTGGACGAACTGGATACGCTGGATGCAAAAGGTGACGACCGCAAGGTGACGCTGAAAGATCAGATGAGCACGCTGGTTAACGTCGATTACACCGAAGCCATTTCTACCTACACCATGCAGCAGCAGCTGCTGCAGGCGTCGTACACCACCTTTAGCGATATGTCGAAGATGTCGCTGTTCCAGATGAATAAATAAACCTGACTGTTTGAGCGTACTTAAACCGGGTACGCTTAGTTTTTCCCACTGCCTGCGAGGGCCGTGGGATTTTTTTTGGCTTTTATTCAGAGTGTTCAGTCAGGTGGGAGGGGAGAATGCGGGCAATAAAAAACCCCGGACCAGCCGGGGTTTGGAGACGGTAGGCTCTACAGCAGAGGTTTACGCGCTTTCCGGACGGGTAGCCGGTGCGGTAGCCTGATGCGTGGCGCTATGACCGCCGGCTGAACCGCGTCCTTCGAAGTTGAAGGCCGGACGGACCCAGTCACTGTGACGCACGGGCTCAGGTTCCCATGCTGGTGCCGGTGCTTTGGTCATCGGTGCCGTAGCGTGATGCTTGAAGCGGGTCTCAGCATGGCTGACCCCGGTATCACGGGCGGCAACCGGTGCGTGCGGTTCGGTGACCGGCGCGACAGGTGCTTCGGCCGCTACCGGCGCGGACAGCACTTCTTCTACCTGCGCTTCAACCGCGGGTGACACCTCGATCGGAGCCTGTTCCGCTGCGCTAACCGCTTCGGTAACCACTTCGGTAACCACTGGCGGCGTCTCTTCGGCAGGCGTAACAGCCGGTTGCGCTTCTGCTGCGGTTTCCTGTGCAACTGCTTCATCGGCTGCGGAAATCACTGCTGGCTGGTGATCAACCGGTGCCGCCACTGGCGTCAGGTCATCAGTATTCACCACCGGCACCTCAGTGTGCGCCTGTGGTTCAGCCTGATGCACCACTTCTGGCGCTGACGTTTCTGGCTGTGCCACGGCTGTGGCTTCGACAGCCACAGGCAGTTCTTCCGCCGGCGCGGCATCCTGATAGCCATAGTCTGGCATTTCGTTCAGCGCCTGGTTAGAAGTGAAGTGCTCGTGAGTCTGCGTGACCGGATAAGTGATCCACACTTTGCCTGACGCCATCTCTGGTGAGGCAGCTGCTGTTTCCAGCGGCATCGCAGACTGCGTAGGGTAACGCTCGTCACGATAGCGACGACGACGCTGACCGCTGACGCGCAGATGACGCGGTGAGCGACGTGAACGGCGCGGCATGTTGGCCCCGTCACGGTTCTCGCTGTCATCCTGCTCATCCTGAGCGGTTTCAACTTGCTCTTTCAGCTGGGCGCGCTGGCTGTTTTCCTGCACCGCTTCAGTAACGGCAGCGGCAGGCAGCTCAGCAGGCATCGCCTCAGCGTTGTCACCTACGCGCACGCGCTGACTGAGCTGGCGCTGTTTGCGACGCGGCATAACCTGAACGCGTTCGTCTTCCTGCGCAACGCTGTCATCAACGCTATCAACAACAGGCACCTGCTCAGCAACTTGTGGTTCCTGCTGCGCACGCTTCTCTTCCTGACGACGACGCTGGCGCTCAGCACGCTGTTCGCGACGCTGTTGCTGCTGCTCATCACGCTGCTGCAGTTGCTCTTCAGTCAGCGCCGGACGCTCACCGCGCGCGTCATTCTGACGCTTGTTACGGCGGTTATCCTGATCGCGTGGCTCGCGTGCTTCACGAGGCTCACGGGGTTCACGCGGCTCGCGCGCTTCACGTGGCTCACGGCCTTCACGGCTCTGCGCATGCTCACCGTTGCGCGGTGTGCGCTCGCGACGATTGTTGTTGTTGCGACGGTTGTTACGACGCTCACCACGCTGCTGCGTATTCTCACCGTCAGCCGTTTTCGCTTCGGTCTTCTCTTCAGCAGGGGCTGCGGCGGGCGCATCACCGGCAAACAGTTTTTTCAGGCCACCCAGCAGGCGCGCAACAAAACCGGTACTGACCGTCGCGGGTGCTGCGACCGCCGGTTTGTTTTTGACGTCAACCGCTGCCGGCTGGCTCTCTTCGCTCACTTCAACCGGAGCCGGTGGTGCATCCGGCATCACGAAGGCGGCCAGTGCAGGCTGCTCCGGACGACGACGCTCAGCGTGCTCTTCTTCCGAAGGCAGCGCCATCTCGGCTTCATGCAGTTTCGGCAGGTGATAGGAGAGGGTCTGCGTCTCTTCACCTTTGCGTACGCGCAGCACCGAGTAGTGCGGCGTTTCCATCTGATCGTTTGGCACGATAATGGCACGCACGCCGCCCTGACGTTTCTCAATGGCACTGACCGCTTCACGTTTTTCGTTCAGCAGGTAAGAGGCCACCTGAACCGGCACAATGGCGTGCACTTCTTTGGTGTTGTCTTTCAGCGCTTCTTCTTCAATCAGACGCAGGATCGACAGCGACAGCGATTCGTTATCACGAATGGTGCCGGTGCCGCTACAGCGCGGGCAGACGTGATGGCTGGACTCACCCAGTGACGGGCTGAGGCGCTGACGCGACATCTCCAGCAGACCAAAGCGTGAAATGTGGCTGATCTGGATACGCGCCCGATCCTGACGTACCGCTTCACGCAGGCGGTTTTCCACGGCGCGCTGATGGCGCACAGGCGTCATATCTATGAAGTCGATAACAATCAGACCACCGAGGTCGCGCAGACGTAGCTGACGGGCAATCTCGTCGGCGGCTTCCAGGTTAGTGTTGAAGGCGGTCTCTTCGATATCGCCACCGCGTGTAGCGCGGGCGGAGTTGATATCGATGGCGGTCAGCGCTTCGGTGCTGTCGATAACGATAGAACCGCCGGACGGCAGACGCACTTCGCGCTGGAACGCCGATTCAATCTGCGATTCGATCTGGTAATGGCTGAACAGCGGAATTTCACCGGTGTACAGTTTGATTTTGCTGCTGAAGTCCGGACGACCGAGCGCGGCGATGTGCTGACGCGCCAGCTCCAGCACTTTCGGGTTATCGATAAGGATTTCACCGATATCCTGACGCAGGTAGTCGCGGAAGGCGCGGACAATCACGTTACTTTCCTGATGAATCAGGAACGGTGCCGGGCGGCTGTCTGCGGCTTTTTTGATGGCTTCCCAGTGCTTCAGACGGAAGCTGAGGTCCCACTGCAGCGATTCGGCAGATTTGCCGACGCCAGCGGTACGCACGATCAGGCCCATGCCGTCCGGCAGCTCCAGCGCTGACAGCGCCTCTTTCAGCTCGGTACGGTCGTCACCTTCGATACGGCGGGAAATGCCGCCAGCGCGCGGGTTGTTGGGCATCAGCACCAGATAGCTACCGGCCAGCGAAATAAAGGTGGTCAGTGCTGCCCCTTTATTACCGCGCTCCTCTTTATCGATTTGTACGATCACTTCCTGGCCTTCACGCAGCACATCTTTGATGTTCGGACGGCCATGCGCGTTGTAATTAGCAGGGAAGTATTCGCGGGAAATTTCTTTCAGAGGGAGGAAACCGTGACGCTCGGCACCGTAATCAACAAACGCAGCTTCGAGGCTGGGTTCAATACGGGTGATTTTACCTTTGTAGATGTTGGCTTTTTTCTGCTCGTGTCCGGGGCTTTCGATATCCAGATCGTACAGACGTTGTCCGTCAACAAGGGCAACGCGCAACTCCTCCTGCTGAGTTGCGTTGATTAACATTCTTTTCATCGTGACTTACTCGTTATTCTCACATGAGTGATAAAGCTGCGGGCATCGTTACCCTGGACGAGAATCAACCGATGGCCCCGTGTCTGCATGCACTGACGTCAACCTCACGGTTGTCGGCGGCTAAAGGGGCGCAAATCTTGTCGGTGGCCTGTTTTTCATAAGGAAAACCAGCGCCTGAAGGTGGAAGTGCTACAGAGTATTCAAAAATCCACACATCCCAGTCTGTCGTCCAGGCCGCAACCCGCAGCCCGCTAAGTGCCTGATTAAACATCACGTCTTACGCCATTGCTGCGTGTCCGTTTCATCCGGCAAAATACCTTAATTTCGCTCTTTTTCCTGCCTGACTCTTTCCAGGACAGAAACCTCTGCATTATTCCATTGCTTAGCAACTTATAGCAAGGCGACTTTTACCGAGCTGTGAAGTTTGTTCATCCTTAACCTGTTCATTTGCAGGGGTAATCATCGCATCGTTGAAAAAGCCAGCATTCTGGCCGCGTAACGCGGCGATAAAGTCAGAGTTAAGCACAGAAAAAGGGGTGGCGCTATCCGGGGACACTATTTAGAATCGCCGCCATGAAAACAGAGAATCCCGGCGTACAATTTGTCGCCATCACGGCTGAAAATGCCGGTCAACGCATTGATAACTTTTTGCGCACCCAGCTGAAAGGGGTGCCGAAAAGCATGATTTACCGCATTCTGCGTAAAGGCGAGGTGCGGGTGAATAAGAAGCGCGTAAAACCTGAATATAAGCTGGAAGACGGCGACGAAGTGCGCGTGCCGCCGGTGCGCGTGGCCGAGCGTGAAGAGCAGGCAGTGTCGCCCAAACTGGATAAAGTAGCGGCGCTGGAGTCGTGCATTCTGTATGAAGACGATTATCTGCTGGTGCTGAACAAACCGTCCGGCACCGCGGTGCACGGCGGCAGCGGGCTGAGCTTCGGCGTGATTGAAGGGCTGCGCGCGCTGCGCCCGGAGGCGCGTTTCCTTGAACTGGTGCACCGTCTCGATCGTGACACGTCCGGCATTTTGCTGGTGGCGAAGAAGCGCTCGGCGCTGCGTTCACTGCACGAGCAGCTGCGTGAGAAGGGCATGCAGAAGGATTATCTGGCGCTGGTGCGCGGCGACTGGCCATCGCACCTGAAAGTAGTGCAGGCACCGCTGCTGAAAAATATTCTGCAAAGCGGCGAGCGCGTGGTGCGGGTCAGCGCGGAGGGCAAGCCGTCAGAAACGCGCTTTAAAGTTGAAGAACGTTTTGGCCTGGCGACATTAGTTAAAGCCAGTCCGGTGACCGGACGTACGCATCAGATTCGCGTGCATACCCTGCATGGCGGGCACCCGATTGCCTTTGACGATCGCTATGGCGATCGCGAATTCGATCGCCAGCTGGCATCAACCGGTCTGGCGCGGCTGTTCCTGCATGCTGCCGCGCTGACGTTTACCCATCCCAACACCGGCGAAAGCCTGCGTATGGAAGCGCCGCTGGATAAGGCTCTGAAGCACTGCCTGTCCCAGCTGCGCCAGCAGAAAAAAGCCTGAGAGCGTGGCATCAGCCCAGCGGATTGATGCCCGCCTGCCTTAGCAGGCCATTCAGCGCGATCAGCGGTAAGCCAATCAGGCTATTGGGATCGCGCCCCTCCAGCCGTTCGAACAGACAAATCCCCAGTCCCTCACTTTTGAAACTGCCGGCGCACTGCAGCGGCTGCTCCAGCTCGACGTAGCGCGCGATCTCTGCCGCGCTCAGTTGCCGAAAATGCACGGTAAAGGGTTCACACAGTACATGCTGCTGCGCGCTGGCGGGGTGAATCAGCGCCAGGCCGGTGTAAAAGGTAATGGCTTTGCCGCTCGCCAGCGCCAGCTGCTGGCATGCGTTCTCTGCGGTATGCGGCTTGCCGGCGATGCGGCCGTCCAGTACACAGACCTGATCGGACCCAATGATCCAGTGCGCAGGATAGCGCGCGGCCAGCGCCTGCGCTTTGGCGATGGCCAGACGCTGCACCAGCTGCGGCGCGGCTTCTCCCGGCAGCGGCGTTTCATCGCTTTCAGGGGCGGCAGTGATAAACGGCAGGCCGAGCTTGCGCAGCAGCGCCTGACGGAACGGAGAGGTTGAGGCTAAAACCAGCGGTGTCATCATTTTTTTGCAGAAGTGATAGCGTAAAGATGACAGGCATTTTAAACTATGCGCCGCACTGGATGCGACTAACGGGTGAAAGATGCTGTAAACCGGCCTTTTTCTTTGACTCTATGACGTTACAAAGTTAATATGCGCGCCCTATGCAAAAGGTAAAATTACCCCTGACGCTCGATCCGGTCCGCGCCGCGCAAAAACGCCTGGATTATCACGGTGTTTACGCACCTGAATTGGTGGCGCGCCTGGCCGAAACGGTCGTGAGTGTGGACAGTGATGTGGAATGTGCCATGTCGTTTGCGGTTGACAACCAGCGCCTCGCGGTTCTGCAAGGAACAGCCGATGTGCAGGTAACGTTGTTATGTCAACGCTGCAACCAACCGTTCCCGCATGCTGTGCACGTAAGCTATTGCTTCAGTCCTGTCTCTTCTGATGAGCAGGCCGAGGCACTGCCGGAAGCCTACGAGCCGGTCGATGTCAACGATTTCGGTGAAATCGACCTGCTGGCGGTGATCGAAGATGAACTCATCCTCGCGCTGCCGGTCGTTCCGGTGCATGATTCTGAACACTGTGAAGTGTCCGACGCGGACATGGTCTTTGGCCAGCTGCCTGAAGAGGCGGAAAAACCAAACCCATTTGCCGTATTAGCCAGTTTAAAGCGTAAGTAATAGGAGTAAGGTCCATGGCCGTACAACAGAATAAACCAACCCGTTCTAAGCGTGGTATGCGTCGTTCGCACGATGCGCTGACCACTACCACTCTGTCAGTAGATAAAGTTTCTGGTGAAACTCATCTGCGTCACCATATCACTGCGGATGGTTACTACCGCGGTCGCAAGGTTATCACCAAGTAATTCTTTGCGGTTACGCAAGGCGATACCTTGACACGTTTGACCCTGGCAGTTGATGCCATGGGCGGGGACTTCGGTCCCTGCGTGACAGTGCCTGCAGCCTTGCAGGCACTGGCCTCTCATTCGCAGCTGGTTCTTCTTCTGGTCGGCGATCCCGACATCATCTCGTCATTTCTTGCCAAAGCGGATTCCTCGTTACTGGGGCGTGTGCAGGTAATCCCTGCCGAATCGGTTATTGCAAGTGATGCCAAACCCTCACAGGCGATTCGTAACAGCCGCGGCAGCTCCATGCGCGTGGCGTTAGAGCTGGTGAAAGAGGGGAAAGCGCAGGCGTGCGTCAGTGCTGGCAATACCGGTGCGCTGATGGGCCTGGCAAAATTATTACTGAAGCCGCTGGATGGCATTGAGCGTCCGGCGTTGATGACCGTGCTGCCACATCAGCAGCACGGCAAGACGGTGGTGTTGGATCTGGGCGCTAACGTCGATTCCGACAGTGAAATGCTGGTGCAGTTTGCGGTGATGGGTGCGGTGATGGCGGAAGAAGTGCTGGAAATCAGCCAGCCGCGCGTCGCGCTGCTCAACATCGGTCAGGAAGAGACGAAGGGGCTGGAGACGATTCGCGCCGCATCGGCGGTGCTGCGGGCCTCGCCGCAGATCAACTATATTGGTTACCTTGAGGGGAACGATCTCCTCACCGGCAAGACGGATGTGCTGGTCTGTGATGGCTTCGTCGGTAATGTCACGTTGAAGACCATGGAAGGCGTGGTAAGAATGTTTCTTTCTCTGCTCAAATCGTCAGGTGAAGGAAAAAAACGGGCCTGGTGGCTGAAATGGCTGGGACGCTGGCTCCAAAAGCGTCTGGCTAAACGTTTCGGTCATCTCAACCCCGACCAGTACAATGGCGCTTGTCTGTTAGGATTGCGCGGGACAGTGATCAAGAGCCACGGCGCGGCGAATCAACGTGCGTTTGCCGTGGCGATAGAACAGGCAGAGCAGGCGGTGCGCAAGCAAGTTCCCGAGAGAATTGCCGCGCGCCTTGACGCTGTATTAGCCAGGAGTGACAAAGCGTAGATGTTTACCAAAATTATCGGTACGGGCAGCTATTTGCCTGAGCAGGTTCGCAGCAACGCGGACCTGGAAAAAATGGTGGAGACTTCGGACGAGTGGATTGTCACCCGGACCGGTATTCGTGAACGTCGCATTGCGGCACCGGATGAAACGGTAGCCAGCATGGGCTTCACCGCTGCCCAGCGTGCGCTGGAGATGGCGGGCGTAGCAGCCAGCGACGTTGGCCTGATCATCGTGGCAACCACCTCGTCCAGCCACGCCTTCCCGAGCTCAGCGTGCATGATTCAGCAGATGCTGGAAATTAACGACTGCGCCGCCTTCGATCTCGCGGCCGCCTGTGCCGGCTTTACCTATGCACTGAGTGTGGCCGATCAATACATCAAAAACGGTGCGGTGAAGCACGCGCTGGTGATCGGCGCGGATGTGCTGGCACGTACCCTCGATCCTGACGATCGCGGCACCATCATCCTGTTTGGTGACGGCGCGGGTGCCGTGGTGCTCGGCGCAAGCGAAGAAGCGGGCATCCTCTCCACGCATCTGCATGCCGATGGCCGCTACGGTAAGCTGCTGACGCTGCCGTACCAGGATCGCGCGCATCAGGATGAGCCGGCTTACCTCACCATGGCCGGCAACGAAGTGTTTAAGGTCGCGGTCACTGAGCTGGCGCATATCGTCGATGAAACGCTGCAGGCGAATAATCTCGATCGTGAACAGCTTGACTGGCTGGTGCCGCATCAGGCCAACCTGCGCATCATCAGCGCCACCGCCAAAAAGCTCGGCATGGGCATGGATAAAGTGGTGGTGACGCTGGATCGACACGGCAACACCTCGGCAGCGTCGGTGCCAAGCGCGCTGGACGAAGCGGTACGTGATGGCCGCATCAAGCCCGGACACCTGATTTTGCTCGAGGCCTTTGGTGGCGGTTTCACCTGGGGCTCGGCGCTGGTTCGCTTTTGATTGACAGGAACGCAAGATGACGCAAATTGCTTTTGTTTTCCCGGGACAGGGATCGCAGACCGTCGGCATGCTGGCCGATCTGGCAGCGGAAAATCCACAGGTTGAAGCCACTTTCCGTGAAGCTTCTGACGCGCTGGGTTACGACTTATGGCAGCTGGTCCAGCAGGGCCCGGCTGAAGAGCTGAATAAAACCTGGCAGACCCAGCCGGCGCTGCTGGCAGCCTCAGTCGCGATTTATCGCGTCTGGCAGAGCAAAAATGGCGCGCAGCCAGCGCTGATGGCCGGACACAGCCTCGGTGAATACTCTGCGCTGGTGTGTGCGGGCGTGCTGAATTTTGCTGACGCCATCAAGCTGGTTGAACTGCGCGGTAAACTGATGCAGGAAGCGGTGCCGGAAGGTACGGGCGCCATGCAGGCAATTATCGGTCTCGACGACGCGGCAATTCGCAAAGCCTGTGAAGAGAGCGCGCAGGGCCAGGTAGTTTCGCCGGTCAACTTCAACTCGCCGGGTCAGGTGGTTATCGCCGGCAATAAAGAAGCGGTTGAACGTGCTGGTGCCGCCTGTAAAGCGGCCGGCGCCAAGCGCGCGCTGCCGCTGCCGGTCAGCGTGCCGTCACACTGCGCGCTGATGAAACCTGCGGCGGATAAGCTGGCGGTGGCGCTGGAAAGCGTGACCTTCAATGCGCCGTCGGTACCGGTGGTCAATAACGTTGACGTTAAGTGCGAAAGCGACGCCGCGGCGATTCGCAGCGCGCTGGTGCGTCAGCTGTACAGCCCGGTGCGCTGGACTGAGGCGGTTGAGTTTATTGCTGCACAGGGCGTGACTGAACTGCTGGAAATCGGTCCGGGTAAAGTGCTGACCGGCCTGACCAAACGAATTGTGGACAGCCTGACGGCTGCAGCGGTGAACGACCCATCGTCACTGGCTGCGGCGCTTGGCCAGGAATAAGAGGAAAATCATGAGCTTTGAAGGTAAAGTAGCGCTGGTGACCGGCGCCAGCCGCGGTATCGGACGTGCCATCGCGGAAACGCTGGCGGCACGCGGTGCAAAAGTGGTGGGTACTGCCACCAGCGAAAGCGGCGCGGAAGCCATCAGTGCTTACCTCGGCGACAAGGGCAAAGGTCTGCTGCTGAACGTGACCGATGCGGCCTCTATTGAGAGCGTGCTCGAGAAAGTTCGCGCCGAATTTGGCGAAGTTGACATTTTGGTCAATAATGCAGGCATTACGCGTGACAATCTGCTGATGCGCATGAAGGACGATGAGTGGGCGGATATCCTCGATACCAACCTGACATCGGTGTTCCGCCTGTCGAAGGCGGTCATGCGTGCCATGATGAAAAAGCGCGTGGGCCGTATCATTACCATCGGTTCGGTAGTTGGAACCATGGGTAACGCGGGTCAGGCAAACTATGCGGCAGCAAAAGCAGGTTTGATTGGCTTTAGCAAATCACTGGCGCGAGAAGTTGCGTCACGTGGCATTACCGTAAACGTCGTGGCTCCGGGCTTTATTGAGACGGACATGACGCGTGCACTGAACGAAGATCAGCGCTCGGGCATTCTGGCAGAAGTGCCGGCAGGTCGTTTAGGCGACCCGCAGGAGATTGCCAATGCTGTTGCATTCTTAGCCTCTGACGAAGCCGCCTACATCACGGGTGAGACGCTGCACGTCAATGGCGGCATGTACATGGTCTGATAATCACGAAATCATTTGCATTATCTGCGGTAAACACCGCAGAATAACGCAAAATCGTGGTTCGACCAGCCGGGATTTTGTTGCATCTTTTTCAACATTTTATACACTACGAAAACCATCGCGAAAGCGAGTTTTGATAGGAAATTAAATAGTATGAGCGATATCGAACAACGCGTTAAGAAAATCGTAGCTGAGCAGCTGGGCGTTAAAGAAGACGAAGTGGTTAACGGCGCTTCTTTCGTTGAAGACCTGGGTGCAGATTCTCTTGACACCGTTGAGCTGGTAATGGCTCTGGAAGAAGAGTTTGATACTGAAATTCCAGACGAAGAAGCTGAGAAAATCACTACCGTTCAGGCAGCGATCGACTATATCAATAACCATAAAGGTTAATGAATATCTTCAGGCGGTCATTCGACCGCCTGAGTTTTATGTTTGCCCCACATAGCGTCATTATTTCCCTCCCTGGAGGACGAACGTGTCTAAGCGTCGTGTAGTTGTGACCGGTCTTGGCATGTTGTCTCCTGTCGGCAATACCGTAGAGTCTACCTGGCGTGCTCTCCTTGCCGGTCAGAGCGGCATTAACCTGATCGACCATTTTGATACCAGTGCCTACGCAACGCGTTTTGCGGGTCTGGTCAAAGATTTTAATTGCGATGAATACATCTCGCGCAAAGATCAACGCAAGATGGATGATTTCATCCAGTACGGCGTTGTGGCCGGTATTCAGGCTATGGCGGACTCCGGTCTGGTCGTAACTGATGAGAATGCCGGACGTATCGGTGCGGCTATCGGTTCCGGCATCGGCGGTCTGGGTTTGATCGAAGATAACCATACTTCGCTGGTCAATGGCGGTCCGCGCAAAATCAGCCCATTCTTCGTGCCTTCAACCATCGTTAACATGGTCGCTGGCCACCTGACCATCATGTACGGCCTGAAAGGTCCGAGCATCTCGATTGCGACCGCCTGTACTTCCGGCGTGCACAATATTGGTCATGCGGCGCGCATCATCGCGTATAACGACGCAGATGTGATGCTGGCCGGCGGTGCTGAGAAAGCCAGTACGCCACTGGGCGTAGGCGGTTTCGGCGCGGCGCGTGCGCTCTCTACCCGTAACGATAATCCGCAGGCGGCGAGCCGTCCGTGGGATAAAGATCGTGACGGTTTCGTGCTGGGCGACGGTGCCGGTATCGTGGTACTGGAAGAGTACGAACACGCGAAAAAACGCGGTGCGAAGATTTATGCGGAAATCGTTGGTTTCGGCATGAGCAGCGACGCTTACCACATGACATCACCACCGGAAGACGGTTCAGGTGCAGCCGCAGCGATGGTTAACGCGCTGCGTGACGCGCAGCTGGATCCGGCGCAGATTGGCTATGTTAACGCGCACGGCACCTCAACGCCGGCTGGTGACAAAGCAGAAGCGCAGGCGGTGAAGTCAGTGTTTGGTGCGTCAGCGCACAGTGTGATGGTCAGCTCGACCAAGTCGATGACCGGTCACCTGCTGGGTGCGGCGGGCGCGGTAGAAGCGATTTACTCGATTCTTGCGCTGCGCGACCAGGCGGTTCCGCCCACCATCAACCTCGACAATCCTGACGAAGGTTGCGATCTGGACTTTGTGCCGCACACGGCGCGCCAGGTCAGCGGACTGGAGTACACGCTGTGTAACTCCTTTGGATTCGGCGGCACCAACGGCTCGCTGATCTTCCGCAAGGTATAAGCGCTATCCAGCCGAACAGAGGCCCGCAATGCGGGCCTTTTTTATATTTTGTCACGCAGTGGCGTGGAATGTTACGCGCCACAGTGCTATTCAACGCTGACGCCAGCGGCAGAGGAGAAGCGCATGTGGATTAACGGAGTGGCACAGGACACCCTTTCTGCCCGCGACCGCGCGGTGCAGTTTGGTGACGGCTGTTTCACCACGGCGGCAGTCAGAGAGGGCCGTATCCAGCTGCTGGAGGCGCATCTGCAGCGTCTGCAGGACGGCTGCCAGCGTTTGCTGATGGCCGCGCCGGATCGCGCCTTACTGGCGGAAGAGATGCGCCGCGCGGCGGCGGGCCAGCGCGAAGCGGTGCTCAAAGTGATCCTGACGCCCGGCGCGGGCGGACGCGGCTACAGTCGCGCCGGCTGCACGCAACCCACGCGTATCATCGCGCTCGCACCCTGGCCACAGCACTACGCCACGCTGCAGCAGCAGGGCGCGCGGCTGGTGACCAGCCCGGTGCGGCTGGCGCAGAACCCGCTGCTGGCCGGCATCAAACATCTTAACCGGCTGGAGCAGGTGCTGATTCGCCAGCAGCTGGACGCGTGCGACGCTGACGAAGCGCTGGTGCTTGACACCGCCGGGACGGTAGTGGAATGCTGTGCGGCCAATTTATTCTGGCGCAGCGGTGAGGCCATTTTCACGCCGCGCCTCGCGCAGGCCGGCGTTGATGGCATCATGCGTCGTTATCTGCTGGCGCGGCTGGCCCAGGCCGGTCACGACTGCCAGCAGGTGGAGGCCAGCCGATCGGCGGTGTTAAGCGCCGATGAAGTGGTGATCTGTAACGCGCTGATGCCAGTATTACCCGTGCGGCAAATTGACGACGTCACCTTTTCCGCACGCACGCTGTACCAGCAACTGCTCGCCAGTTGCCAGACGATGGAAGCATCATGACCCGAATGAAAAAAATAGTTGCCGGCGCCGTAGTCATCGCTGGCCTGGCTGCCGCATTGAGCTACTGGCAGATTAAACGCTTTGCCGCGACGCCATTAACCATTCACCAGGAAACCCTGTATACCCTGCCGGCCGGCAGCGGTCGCGTGGTGCTGGAAGCGCAGCTGGAGAGCCAGCACATCATTCCGCAAAGCATCTGGTTTGGCCCGTTGCTGAAGCTGGAGCCCGATCTGGCTAACTTCAAAGCCGGGACGTATCGCCTTGAGACCGGCATGACGGTGCGCCAGCTACTGCAATTGCTGGCCAGCGGCAAAGAGGCGCAATTTCCGCTGCGCTTTGTCGAGGGTTCCCGGCTGAAAGAGTGGCTGGCTGAGCTGCGTAAAGCGCCATACCTTAAACACACGCTGCCGGATGATGAATTTGCCAGCGTTGCGGCCGCGCTTAAGCTTGATGTCAGCCAGCTGGAAGGCGGTTTCTATCCGGATACCTATCTGTATACTGCCAACACCAGCGATGTGGCACTGCTGGAGCGGGCGCACGTGCGCATGAACAAGCTGGTGGATGAGATCTGGCAGGGGCGGATGGCCAGTCTGCCGTATAAAACGCCGCAGCAGATGGTCACCATGGCGTCGATTATCGAAAAAGAGACCGGCGTCAGCGAAGAGCGCGCGCGCGTTGCCTCGGTATTCATCAATCGCCTGCGCACCGGTATGAAACTGCAGACCGATCCCACGGTGATCTACGGAATGGGCGGCAGCTATACCGGTACGCTGACGCGCAAGGATCTTGAGACCCCGACCGCGTACAATACCTATACCATCAGCGGCCTGCCGCCGGGACCGATTGCCATGCCGGGGCGCGCCTCGCTGGAAGCGGCGGCCCATCCGGAGAAGACCAATTACCTCTATTTCGTCGCGGATGGCAAAGGCGGTCACACCTTTACCACCAATCTGGCCAGTCATAATAAAGCCGTGCAGGTTTACCGGCTGGCGATGAAGGAAAAAAATGAAAAGTAAGTTTATCGTCATCGAAGGGCTGGAAGGCGCGGGCAAAACCACCGCGCGTGAGGCGGTGGTTGCGGTCCTGCATGAGCAGGGCATTGAAGACGTGGTCTTTACCCGTGAGCCGGGCGGCACGCCCTTGGCCGAACAGCTGCGCGTGCTGGTGAAGCAGGGCATTGATGGCGAACAGGTGAGTGATAAAGCCGAGCTGCTGATGCTGTATGCCGCGCGGGTGCAGCTGGTAGAAAACGTCATCAAACCGGCGCTGGCACGCGGTGCCTGGGTAGTGGGCGATCGTCACGATCTTTCGTCGCAGGCGTATCAGGGCGGCGGTCGCGGACTCGACACTCAGCTGATGACCACGCTGCGCGATGCGGTGCTGGGCGATTTTCGTCCCGACCTGACGCTCTATCTCGACGTCACGCCGGAGATTGGCCTGCAGCGTGCCCGGGCGCGCGGCGAACTGGATCGCATTGAGCAGGAGTCGCTGAACTTTTTTACCCGCACGCGCGAACGCTACCAGGCGCTGGCCGCTGCCGATCCAACCATCAAAAGCATCGATGCGATGCAGCCGATTGAGAATGTGACAGCGTCACTTAAAGCCGTGCTGCGTCAGTGGCTGGCAGGTCAGGCGGCATGAACTGGTATCCGTGGCTGAACCAGCCGTACCGACAGATCATTGCCCGCCATCAGAGTGGACAGGCACATCACGCGCTGCTGATTCAGGCCATCGACGGCATGGGCGACGATGCGCTGGTGTGGGGCGTCAGCCGCTGGCTGATGTGTCAGCAGCCGCAGGGACTGAAAAGCTGCGGCCAGTGTCACGGCTGCCAGCTGATGCAGGCGCACACCCATCCGGACTGGTATCGGCTGGAAGCGGAAAAGGGAAAAGCCTCGCTCGGCATTGATGCGGTTCGCGACGTCAGTGAGAAGCTGTACCATTTTGCCCAGCAGGGTGGCGCGAAAATTGTCTGGCTGCCGGATGCGACGCAACTGACCGAAGCCGCCGCCAACGCGCTCCTGAAAACGCTGGAAGAGCCGCCCGCTAACTGCTGGTTTTTCCTCAGCGTGCGCGAGCCGTCGCGACTGCTGGCCACGCTGCGCAGCCGCTGTATGACGTGGTATCTGTCGCCGCCGGAAGAGACGCACAGCCTGCAATGGCTGCAGAAACAGCAGCCGCAGCCGGAAGCGATTCTGCGCGCGGCGCTGCGTCTGAGCAACGGTGCACCGGCTGCGGCGCTGGCCTTGTTACAGCCGGACCGCTGGCAGGCACGGCAAACGCTGTGCGACAGCCTGAACAGCGCACTGAGCGGCGATATTCTGCAGCTGTTGCCGGCGCTCAACAGCGACGATGTGGCGGTTCGCCTCGGCTGGCTGCTTTCGCTGCTGGTGGATGCGATGAAAGTGCAGCAGGGCGCCAGCAACTGGCTGAGTAATGGCGATCGCCCGGACGTGGTGACGCAGCTGGCGCAGCAGTTCAGCAGCAGCGCGCTGAATGCCAGCGTGCAGCAGTGGCTGCAGTGTCGCGAGCAGCTGCTGCACGTAGCGGCGCTTAATCGTGAACTGATTCTGACCGACTGTCTGCTTGCCTGGGGACGTTTGCTGTCTCCCGCGACGGTCGGCTAAGAGTAAAAGAGAGATCTATGTTTATTGTTGATTCGCACTGCCATCTTGATGGCCTTGATTATGAAACCCAGCACCGCGATCTGGATGACGTGATTGCCAAAGCGGCGGCGCGGGATGTGAAATTCATGCTGGCGATTGCCACCACGCTGCCGGATTACTACAAAATCAAACAGCTGGTCGGCGATCGCGACAACATCGCGCTGGCCTGCGGCGTGCATCCGCTCAATCAGGAAACGCCGTATGACGTGGAAGAGTTTCGCCGTCTGGCGGCGGAAGAGCAGGTGATTGCACTGGGCGAAACCGGGCTGGATTATTTTTACCAGCAGGAGACCAAAGCGCAGCAGCAGGCCTCGTTCCGTGAGCACATCCGCACCGGCATTGCGCTGAATAAGCCGATTATTGTGCACACCCGCGATGCGCGCGAAGACACGCTGGCCATTCTGCGTGAAGAGCAGGTAGAGCGGTGCGGCGGCGTGCTGCACTGTTTCACGGAAGACAAAGAGACGGCGGCGCAGCTGCTGGATCTTGGGTTCTACATCTCCTTCTCCGGCATTGTGACCTTTCGCAACGCTGAACAGATCCGCGAAGCAGCGCGCTATGTACCGCTGGATCGCATTCTGGTTGAAACCGATTCACCCTATCTGGCACCAGTACCGCATCGCGGCAAAGAAAACCAGCCGGCCTTCACCCGCGACGTAGCTGAGTATATGGCCGTGGTGAAGGGCGTCGATCTTGCTACCCTGGCGGCCGCCACCACGGAAAACTTCTCCCGCCTGTTTAAGGTGCCGATGAGCCGACTCGGCGGCTAACGCGCTTTATTTCAAACTCTGTAATTAATCTGAAATCACTCATCTGCGCTGCGTGTTTCGCGGCGCAGGCAGTGATTTATTGCTGTTTATAGCAGCAAGTCAGTAAGAAATGACTGAAATTTCAGCGCTGTGTTTGGTGAAACGTGATAGCCGTCAAAGTAACGTGTCGTCATTTATTTTACCCTTCGTAATAAATCAAAAGACGCTCAGCGTCACCCCGGCTAAGGATCCTCCCCCTTTGCCATGCGCACTGCGCTAAAAAATGCACTCATACTCAGGAGCTTCTATGTTCAAGAACGCATTTGCGAACCTGCAAAAGGTAGGTAAATCGCTGATGTTGCCGGTATCGGTTCTGCCGATTGCCGGTATTTTGTTAGGTGTTGGTTCTGCTAACTTCAGCTGGCTGCCGGAAGTGGTTTCCCACGTGATGGCCGAAGCGGGTGGTTCGGTGTTTGCTAACATGCCGCTGATCTTTGCGATCGGTGTGGCACTGGGCTTTACCAATAACGACGGCGTGTCGGCGCTGGCCGCCGTGGTCGCTTACGGCATTATGGTGAAAACCCTGGCTGTGGTCGCGCCGCTGGTGCTGCATCTGCCGGCAGCCGAGATCGAAGCCAAACACCTCGCCGATACCGGGGTGCTGGGCGGCATTATTGCTGGTTCGATTGCGGCCTACATGTTCAACCGTTTCTACCGCATCAAGTTGCCGGAATACCTCGGCTTCTTCGCCGGTAAGCGCTTTGTGCCAATCATTTCCGGTCTGACCGCGATTTTCACCGGTGTGGTGCTGTCCTTCATCTGGCCACCTATTGGTACCGCGATTCAGGACTTCTCGCAGTGGGCGGCCTATCAGAACCCGGTGGTGGCGTTCGGTATTTACGGTGTAGTTGAGCGTGCGCTGGTGCCGTTTGGTCTGCATCACATCTGGAACGTTCCTTTCCAGATGCAGATTGGTGAATTCACCAACGCGGCTGGTCAGGTCTTCCACGGTGACATTCCGCGCTACATGGCGGGTGACCCGACTGCCGGTAAACTGTCTGGCGGCTTCCTGTTCAAGATGTATGGTCTGCCGGCTGCGGCTATCGCCATCTGGCATTCTGCTAAACCTGAAAACCGCGCCAAAGTGGGCGGCATCATGATCTCCGCCGCGCTGACCTCGTTCCTGACCGGTATCACCGAGCCGATCGAGTTCTCATTCATGTTCGTGGCACCGATCCTGTACGTGATCCACGCTATCCTGGCGGGCCTGGCGTTCCCAATCTGTATTCTGCTGGGCATGCGTGATGGCACCAGCTTCTCACACGGTCTGATCGACTTCATCGTGCTGAGCGGCAACAGCAGCAAAATCTGGCTGTTCCCGATTGTCGGTATCATCTACGGTCTGGTGTACTACACCGTGTTCCGCGTGCTGATCGCAAAACTGAATCTGAAAACCCCGGGTCGTGAAGATACGGCGATGGAGCAGAGCAGCGCGACCGGCAGTGAAATGGCGGGCAAGCTGGTCACGGCGTTCGGTGGTAAAGAGAACATCACTAACCTTGATGCCTGTATTACCCGTCTGCGCGTCAGCGTGGCGGACGTAGCGAAGGTGGATCAGGCTGAACTGAAAAATCTCGGCGCGCGTGGTGTGGTGGTGGCCGGTTCCGGTGTGCAGGCGATTTTCGGCACCAAGTCCGATAACCTGAAAACCGAGATGGATGATTATATCCGCAGTATGTAAGTGACATGACGGCAGGCCGGGCCGGTGCGGTGAAGCGGCGTCAGATCGTAAAGACGCCAACACCATCCCTGGGGCTCGGCCCGCGACATCCCTGTCGCGGGACGCTTTACTCCTCTGCCGCCGCTTCACCGCACTGCAACTTCGGTGCGACAAAACCCCTCATCCGAGGGGTTTTTTATTTTACCGCCGCCAGACACCGCCCGCCGCGCCGCGCCAGCGTGAAAAAATGATGCAAAGGCAGCCATTTAATGAAGAAAAGTGGTCCTGAGGTTGAAAGAAACGGAATTCCTCACGCATACTGCCTGACTGAACTCAGGCTTAAGGAACTGCACCATGGCTGAAGAAACCATTTTCAGTAAAATCATTCGTCGCGAAATTCCCGCCGACGTGGTTTATCAGGACGAACTGGTCACCGCCTTCCGCGATATCGCGCCCAAAGCGCCTACCCACATACTGATTGTCCCCAATGTACTGATTCCGACCGCCAACGATGTACAGGCGGCGCATGAGCAGGCGCTGGGCCGCATGGTGACCGCCGCCGCAAAAATTGCCCGTGATGAAGGCATCGCCGAGGATGGCTATCGCCTGATCATCAACTGCAACCGTCACGGTGGGCAGGAGGTTTACCACATTCATATGCACCTGGTCGGCGGACAGCCGCTGGGCCCGATGCTGGCCATCTAACCTCAGGCGGACCTTGTGATGCGTCAATGGCTGAGCGGCTTGCTGTTGCTGACCCTGATGGGCTGTAGCAGCGATAAGCCGATGATCAACACCTCCCAGTCGCTGGTGATGGAGTCTGCCGTACTGTCGGCGGGCATCATCACCGATGAACCCGCGCTGACCAGCCGCGACGGCCAGCAGCGCGCCGCCAGCGTGCTGCAAAATCTGCGTGAAACCCCGGTCACCGTGCACTATCGTTTCTACTGGTACGATGACAAAGGGCTGGAGATTGAGCCGCAGGAGCCGGCGCAGACTCAAACCGTACCGGCGCACGGCAGCGTAGAAGTGGCCTCGCAAATGGGTAACCCGACCGCCAGTAAGGTGCGTCTCTATCTTTATCTTTGAGGAGTAACCTGTGATTCGCAGTGTACAACGTTCCGGCGCGCTACTGTTTGCGCTGATGCTCACCGGTTGTGTGGTGAAACAACAAACCCCGGCACCGGTTGAACCGACGCAGCCGACCACGCCAACCCAGCCAGAGCAACCGCCCGCGCAGCCGGTGCCGCCGCCGCAAACTGTGCCGCAGCCGCCGAAGCTGAAAACCATCAACTGGAACGCCAGCGTCCAGCCGTTAGTCGCCAATATGGTGCAGTCGGCGGGCGTCAATCCGGGCAGCGTGCTGCTGGTGGATCGCATCAAAAACAGCACCAACGGCTCGCTGCAAACGGAAAAAGCCACGGCAGCGATTGAGAACGCGCTGGCCAATAACGGCAAGTTCAGCCTGGTCTCAAACGATCAGCTCAATCAGGCGAAGCAAACGCTCGGCCTGTCGCCAGAGGATAGCCTCAACTCGCGCAGCAAAGCGATTGGCCTGGCGCGCATCGTCAACGCGCAGTATGTGCTGTACAGCAACGCGCAGGGCGATGTGAAAGCTCCTGCGCTGCAAATGCAGCTGATGCTGGTGCAGACCGGCGAAATCATCTGGTCGGGCAACGGCGTTGCACAACCCTGATCCCCGGCTGCAGCAACTGGTTCAGCAACAATGGCCGACGGCGCAAGCTGCCGGTCATTTTTTCGCGCTGCCAGGACTGAGCGGTAACAGCGTGCAGGTACGCAGCGAGCAGGGCGATCTGCTGGCGCGCCGGACACCGTCGCAGCCCATCCCGTTTGTCGATCGTCAGCGCGAATACCGCATCCTGCGTCAGCTGCGTACTACGGCGCTGGCGCCGCAGCCGCTGGCGTGGCAGGCGCCGTGGCTGCTGCAGCGCTGGCTGCCGGGTGAGGTGCTGTCGCCGGATCAGTTCAGCGCGCAGCGCGCAGCGGTGCTGACGCTGCTACTGCGCCTGCATCACCAGCCGCTGACCGGTTATCGCTTACGGCTGGCGCCGCTGCTGCAGCGCTACTGGCAGCTGTGTCAGCAGCGGCACTGGCGCTGGCAGCGGCGCTTAAACCAGTTGCTGCAGCGCGGCGAACCGTCGCCGCTGCGGCTGGCACCGCTGCACATGGACGTCCACCCTGGCAATCTGGTTGCCACGCCGGATGGCCTGCGTTTAATTGACTGGGAATATGCTGCGGATGGCGACGTGGCGCTGGAGCTGGCCGCTGTCGGCGCGGTGGATGGCGCTGAACACGATTACTGGATAACCGACTATGCCGCCGAGGCGCGGCTGTCGGCAACGGCGCTGCGGCGTCAAAGCCGGCGCTGGCAGCCGTGGCTGCAGCTGCTGATGGCCAGCTGGTATCAGCTGCGCGCCGAGCAGAGCCATGACCAAACATTGCAACGGCTGGCGCAGGCCAGCTGGCAGGATCTTTAATTCAGGAACCGAAACATGACGATGACAACGCCCGGACCGCTGATGCTGGACGTCGAAGGCTACGAGCTGGACGCCGAAGAGCGCGAAATTCTGCAACATCCGCTGACAGGCGGACTGATCCTGTTCGCCCGCAACTTCCATGATGTTGCGCAGCTGGCGGAGCTGGTGCGCCAGATTCGCGCGGCGTCGCGCAACCGGCTGCTGGTGGCGGTCGATCAGGAAGGCGGACGCGTGCAGCGCTTCCGCGACGGTTTTACTCAGCTGCCGGCGATGCAATCGTTCGCCGCGCTGCACGACATGACACGCGCCGGCGAGCTGGCGCAGCAGGCCGGCTGGCAAATGGCGGCGGAGATGATCGCCATGGACATCGATATCAGCTTTGCGCCGGTGCTGGATATCGGCCACATCAGTGCGGCCATCGGCGATCGCGCTTTCCACGCCGATCCGGCGATTGCGCTGCAGATGGCGCGCCAGTTTATCCACGGCATGCACGAAGCCGGCATGAAAACCACCGGCAAGCACTTCCCGGGCCACGGCGCGGTCAGCGCGGATTCGCACAAAGAGACGCCGCGCGACACGCGCGATGCGGCCACGCTGCGCCAGCACGACATGGCAATCTTCCAGCAGCTGATTGATGAGCAGCTGCTGGATGCGGTGATGCCCGCGCATGTTATCTATACTGAAGTGGACCCGCTGCCGGCCAGTGGTTCGCCTTACTGGCTGCAAACGGTGCTGCGGCAGGAGCTGGGCTTCAACGGGGTGATCTTCTCAGACGATCTGTCGATGGAGGGCGCGGCGGTGATGGGCAGCTACGCGGAACGGGCTCAGCAGTCGCTGAATGCCGGCTGCGATATGATCCTGGTGTGCAATCAGCGTGCTGGCGCGGTGAGCGTGCTGGATAATTTGACGCCGATCCAGGCGACGCGCGTCACGCAGTTATACCATCAGGGACGTTTTGACCGTCAGAGTTTGCAGGCCAGCGAGCGCTGGCGGCAAAATCACCGTCAGCTCAGTGACCTGCAGGATCGCTGGCTGGCGCACAAAGCGTCGGGCAGATAATCGCCACTGCCCGGATCTCACTCCACGCTGAGGATAATCATGATCATCTATCTGCACGGTTTTGATTCCAACAGTCCGGGCAACCATGAAAAGGTGCTGCAGCTGCAGTTTATTGACCCGGACGTCAGACTAATCAGCTACAGCACCCGCCATCCGAAACACGATATGCAATTTCTGCTGAAAGAGTGCGATAAACTGCTCCAGCAGGGCAGCGATGCGCATCCGTTGATTTGTGGCGTCGGCCTGGGCGGCTACTGGGCGGAACGCATCGGCTTCCTTTGCGGCATGCGCCAGGCGATATTCAATCCCAACCTGTTTCCTGATGAAAACATGGAAGGCAAGATCGACCGGCCGGAAGAGTACCTTGATATCGCCACCAAATGCGTCAGCAACTTCCGTGAAAAGAACCGCGACCGCTGCCTGACCATTTTGTCACGTCACGATGAAGCGCTGGATAATCAGCGCAGCGCGGCCGCATTGCACCCGTACTACGAAATCGTGTGGGACGAGGAGGCCAGCCACAAATTCAAAAATATTGCCCCGCATCTGCAACGCATCAAAGCGTTCAAAACCCTTGCCTGAGTGCTGCTGCGCCGTGTGATGCGGCGCACAAAACGTGTAACATTCTGATAATGCAGTGCAAAGATTGATGTACATCAATTTTCTTATGTCCGGATGATTATGCCGTGCTATTCTGCCCTCAGCTCGCGATTAAATGTCGCCAACCCTATGTTTATTAAGGTTTTATATAACCATTAATTAACTTTTGGTTTACAACTTTGAGGGGGTCTTCATTGACTACAAGCATGGAAAAAATCGTCATCGTCGGTGGCGGTGCCGGAGGGCTGGAGCTGGCAACGCAGCTCGGCCATAAACTCGGCCGCAAAAAAAAGGCGGAGATCATCCTGGTCGATCGTAACCACAGCCATCTGTGGAAACCGCTGCTGCATGAAGTGGCGACCGGCTCGATGGATGAAGGTATTGATGCGCTCAGCTATCTGGCGCATGCGCGCAACCACGGTTTCCAGTTCCAGCTCGGTTCGCTGACGCAAATTAATCGCGACACAAAAACCATTGAACTGGCGGAGATCCGCGACGCGGAGGGTGGGCTACTGGTACCGCAGCGCGAACTGGCGTATGACCGTCTGGTGATGGCGCTGGGCAGCACCTCGAACGATTTCGGCACGCCAGGCGTGAAAGATCACTGCATCTTCCTCGACAACCCGCATCAGGCGCGTCGGTTCCATAATGAGATGCTCAACCTGTTCCTGCGCTTCTCTGCCAGCGAAGGGCAGCTGCAGAAAGTCAATATCGCCATTGTCGGCGGCGGCGCGACCGGCGTCGAGCTGTCGGCAGAACTGTATAACGCAGTGAAACAGCTGCACAGCTACGGCTATAAAGGTCTCGATAGCAGCGCGCTCAACGTTACGCTGGTGGAAGCCGGCGAGCGTATTCTGCCTGCGCTGCCGCCGCGCATCTCCGCAGCGGCGCATCAGGAGCTGAGCAAGCTTGGCGTGCGCGTACTGACGCAAACCATGGTCACCAGCGCAGCAGCCAACGGTCTGAATACCAAAGGGGGCGAATTCATCGAAGCCGATCTGATGGTGTGGGCGGCGGGTATTAAAGCGCCAGACTTCATGAAAGAGATTGGCGGGCTGGAGACCAACCGCATTAATCAACTGGTGGTCAAAGAGACGCTGCAGACTACGCTGGACGACGATATTTACGCCATCGGCGACTGCGCCTCCTGCGCGCTGCCAGGCGGCGGATTCGTGCCGCCGCGCGCGCAGTCGGCGCACCAGATGGCGTCGCGAGCACTGGAAAACATCCTCGCCCAGCGCAAAGGCAAGCCGCTCAAAGCCTACGTGTATAAAGATCACGGCTCGCTGGTGTCGCTGTCCCGCTTCAGTACCGTCGGCAGCCTGATGGGGAACCTGATGCGCGGTTCGATGATGGTGGAAGGGCGTATTGCGCGTTTTGTCTACATCTCCTTGTACCGTATGCACCAGATTGCGCTCCATGGATACTTCAAGACCGGTCTGATGATGCTGGTCGGCAGCCTCAACCGCGTGCTGCGTCCGCGTCTCAAACTGCATTGATGGCTGGCGGGCGGTCATCCCCGCCCGCTGCGCGCCCGGCTGCCGTAACCTGCTGATTGCCGTTCAATCAGCGCCAGATTACGGCGCAATGACACTGCCGCTCAGAACTCTCCTAAAAGCTGGTCCTGCTGGCTTTCCGCTGCGTTTCCTCCATTAATCTGATGTTGCATTTTCGGACCATCTGTAAAACTTATGCCAACGAACACGGCGCGGCGCGCACGCCGGTTATGCCTCGGTAACCCGGGATCGGGTTGCGGCAGGAATGCGCGGTAACAACTTCAGGAGGACATTCCTGTGAATAAATCAATGTTAGCGGGTATTGGAATCGGCGTAGCAGCAGCGTTGGGCGTGGCCGCCGTCGCCAGCATGGATGTTTTTGATCGTGGCCCGCAGTATGCTCAGGTGCTTTCGGCAACGCCAATCAAAGAGAGCATTAAGCAACCTCGTCAGGAGTGCCGCAACGTTACCCTCACGCACCGTCGTCCGGTGCAGGATGAGAACCGCATCGCCGGTTCCGTACTGGGTGCCGTGGCCGGTGGGGTGATTGGTCACCAGTTCGGCGGTGGCCGCGGCCGGGATATCGCGACCGTAGCCGGTGCGCTGGCAGGCGGCTACGGCGGTAACCAGGTGCAGGGTGCGCTGCAGGATCGTGACACTTACACCACCAGCGAGCAGCGCTGCAAAACCGTGTACGATAAACAGGAAAAAATGCTGGGTTATGACGTGACCTATAAAATAGGCGACCAGCAGGGCAAAATCCGCATGGAGAATGACCCTGGCACCCGCATCCCGCTCGACCGTAATGGTCAGCTGATCCTGAATTCGAATCAGGCCTGATTGGGCAAAGCTACTTCACAGCAGCAGTAACAAAAAAAGCGCCGCAAGGCGCTTTTTTTATACTCAGGCTACCGCACCGTACGCAGCAGCGCGTCACATAGCGCTGCTGCGTGACGGCAGGGCGATCAAACCCGGTTCTTCGCCAGTTCGGCGACGAAATTCTGCACCCATTCCATGCGCGTTTTGCGTTCGCTCAGATCGCGGGTGAATTTCAGTCGCGTCGGGCCATCCAGCTTCCACTGCTTCGCATCTTTCTGCAGCAGGCCGATCAGCCAGCCGGGATCGACCTGATTCTGCGGCGCGAACTCAAAGAAGCCGCCTTTTTCGCTGGCTTCGATTTTACGCAGCCCCAGCTGACGCGCCACCAGGCGCAGCGCGGCGATGTCCAGCAGGTTGCGCGCGGCGTCGGGCAGCTTGCCGAAGCGGTCAATCATCTCAATTTTCAGCTCGGCCAGCTCCTGTTCATCGGCCGCACTGGCGATGCGTTTATACAGCGACAGGCGCGTATTGACGTCCGGAATAAAATCATCCGGCAGCAGGGCAGGCATGCGCAGCTCAATCTCGGTCTGATTGCTGGTGAGATCTTCCAGCGACGGCTCACGTCCGGCCTTGAGTGCATCCACCGCGTTTTCCAGCAGCTCCATGTAGAGCGTGAAACCGATGGTCTCCATCTGACCGCTCTGATCTTCACCCAGCAGCTCACCGGCACCGCGAATCTCCAGATCGTGCGTCGCCAGCGCAAAGCCAGCGCCCAGATCCTCCAGCGAGGCAATCGCTTCCAGTCGCTTCTGGGCATCGGTGGTCATCGCCTTCGGATGCGGCGTCAGCAGCCAGGCATAGGCCTGATGATGCGAACGGCCGACGCGGCCACGCAGCTGATGCAGCTGCGCCAGACCGAAATGGTCGGCGCGCTCAATGATGATGGTATTGGCGCTCGGCACATCGATCCCGGTTTCGATGATGGTGGTGCACACCAGCACGTTGAAACGCTGGTGGTGGAAATCGTTCATCACCCGTTCCAGATCGCGCTCGCGCATCTGACCGTGGCCGATGGCGATGCGCGCTTCCGGCACCAGCTCGGCCAGCCGCTGCGCTGCTTTCTCGATGTTCTCGACGTCGTTGTAGAGATAGTAAACCTGGCCGCCGCGCAGCACTTCACGCAGGATCGCTTCGCGCACCACCAGGCTGTCATACTCGCGCACGAAGGTTTTCACCGCCAGACGGCGCGCTGGTGGCGTGGCGATAATCGATAGATCGCGCATGCCGCTCATCGCCATGTTCAGGGTGCGCGGAATCGGCGTTGCGGTGAGCGTCAGAATATCGACGTCAGCGCGCATCGCTTTGATGCGCTCTTTGTGACGCACGCCGAAACGGTGCTCCTCATCGACGATCAGCAAACCGAGATCGCGCCACTTAAGATCGCTCATCAGCAGCTTGTGGGTGCCGATCAGAATATCAATTTTGCCCTCGCTGGCCTGCTCCAGCACCTGCGCCTGCTCTTTGGCGCTGCGGAAGCGCGACAGCATCTCAATGCGCACCGGCCAGTTGGCGAAGCGGTCGCGGAAGTTGTCGTAATGCTGCTGCGCCAGCAGGGTGGTAGGCACCAGCACCGCCACCTGTTTGCCGTTCTCCACCGCAAGGAAGGCGGCGCGCATCGCCACTTCGGTTTTACCAAAGCCAACATCGCCGCACACCAGGCGGTCCATGGCCAGCGGCTGGCACATATCGCTGAGCACGGCGTTAATTGCCTGTGCCTGATCCGGCGTGGTTTCAAACGGAAAACCTTCGCAGAACAGCTGATACTGCTCGCGGTCGTGCTTAAAGGCAAAGCCGGCCTTGGCCGCGCGCTGGGCATAGATATCCAGCAGCTCAGCGGCCACGTCACGGACTTTCTCCGCCGCTTTCTGGCGCGCGCGTGACCAGGCATCGCTGCCCAGTTTGTGCAACGGCGCATTTTCATCGGCACCGCCGGCGTAACGGCTGATCAGATGCAGCGATGACACCGGGACGTAAAGTTTGGCATCGCCGGCATAGGAGAGCATCAGATACTCGGCGACGATACCGCCGGCTTCCAGCGTGGTCAGGCCGATGTAGCGGCCCACACCGTGTTCAAGATGCACCACCGGCTGGCCCGGGTGCAGTTCGGCGAGGTTACGAATCAGTACATCCGGATTGATGGTGCGGCGATTGTCCTGACGCCGCCGGCTGACGCGCTCGCCGAGCAGATCGCTTTCGCAAATCAGCGCGCGCTGGCGCTGGGTGTCGATAAAACCGCGCTCGCTGGCGCCAATCATCAGGCTGTACGGCTGCTCATCGGCCTGCTCGAAGCGATCAATCGGCTGCGGGCGCAGTTTGATGCGGGACAGCAGCTCCTGCAGGCTCTCGCGACGACCTTCGCTTTCTACCGAGAAAATCACCTGACCTGTAAACTGTTCGAGGAACTGGCGCAGCAGATCGAGCGGCGCTTTGGCCTGCGCCTGCACCGTCAGCTCCGGCAATGGCTGATAGCCCAGATTACTGTTCGCGGCTTTCTCCGGCAGCGTCTCAGCGCTGAGCTGCATGCGCGGCCAGTTTTTCAGCTCGCTGAGCAGCGCATCCGGGCGCAGCCACAGCGTGGCCGGCTCCAGCAGCGGGCGCATAGGATCGATGCGGCGATTTTCATAGCGTGCGTTAGCATCCTGCCAGAAACGCTCAGCGCTGGCGTGCAGATCGCCGCTGTTCAGCACCAGCGTGCTGGCGGGCAGATAGCTAAACAGGGTAGGCAGTTCCTGCTCGAAAAACAGCGGCTGCCAGTACTCAATCCCGGCCGGCAGCGTGCCTTTGCTCACCTGCTGATAGACGTGCTCGGGTTCGCGCCGCACGTCGAAGGTTTCACGCCAGCGGCTGCGGAACAGCTCAATGGCCGCTTTGTCGGTGGGAAATTCATGCGCCGGCAGCAGGTTGATGGCGCTCACCGCCTCCAGCGTGCGCTGCGAGTCGACGTCAAACAGGCGCAGGCTGTCGATCTCATCATCAAAGAAATCGATGCGGTAAGGCTGATCGCTGCCCATCGGGAACAGGTCGAGCAGCGCGCCGCGCGTCGCGTACTCGCCATGCTCCATCACCTGATCGACATGGCGATAACCGGCCTGCTCCAGCTGGTCGCGCAGGGCATCGCGCGACAGTTTCTGGCCCTGCTGCATCACCAGCGCATGGCCGTGCAGGAAGCTGTGCGGGCAAACGCGCTGCATCAGCGTATTGACCGGCAGAATCAGCATGCCGCGCGTCAGGGTGGGCAGCTGGTACAGCGTAGAAAGACGGGCGGAAATAATGTCCTGATGGGGCGAGAAGCTGTCGTAGGGCAGTGTTTCCCAGTCAGCAAGATTGGTGACCGGCAGATCGGTAAATTGCCTGATCTCCTCCTGCAGCCGCAGGGCCGATTGCATATCCGGGGTGATCATTAACACCGGACCGCTGTGGCGTTCGGTGATGCTGGCACACTCAACCGCCTGCGCGGCGCCGACCAGCTGACCGAGCTGACGATGGTCGCCTGCTTTAGCAGGCAGGGTATAACGACGCTGTTCCGACATAAGGTCCGACATTCTCTCCTCAGTTTCCAGGGCGTCATCATTCCACATTCCGCCGTGAGGATCATCTCTCCTTTCTGAGTTTATGTCAGGGTGCATGAATGCGCACCTTACCTCAGCGGCACCCTGAAGGGCCGCCAGTATGGCCGGTTGCCAGGTCGTCATTGATGGCGACCTGGCCACGTCACGTTATTTACTGGATTGCTGTGTGTAGTGCATGCGAGGACGATCCACATTGGCCCATGACAGCTCGCGCTCGACATGGTAGCTGTTGTTGCCATCGTCCCACTTCACATAATAACCGGTTAGCGCGTCTCCCTGCTCAAAGACATTGACCACTTCGCCTTTGATCTCGCCAGATTTATGTTTAACGATACTGCCTTTAGGAAACCTGCTCATGGTAAGAACCTCCGTACTGCGCTTACTGTGATGCGAAAACCGGTACTGCAAGCTAAGTCTAACCCACCTGCTGACGAATAATCGTACTAATAGCGTCACTATTTTGTCGTAATTTTGTGCATTGTCGCGCAGCAGGACGCATTTTGACGCAACTTTGCAACTGACTCAGCGGGTTAGAGGTTTCATAAAGCAGACGGCTCCTTTATCATCGCTCTACTTAATTTTGGGCAACGGCCAAGACGGATCTCATGTATCAACCAGTCGCGTTATTCATCGGTTTGCGCTACATGCGTGGACGTGCTTCAGACCGTTTCGGTCGTTTCGTCTCCTGGCTCTCGACTATTGGTATCACGCTCGGCGTGCTGGCACTGGTGACAGTGCTGTCGGTGATGAACGGCTTTGAGCGCGAGCTGGAAGGCAACATTCTTGGCCTGATGCCGCAGGCGCTGGTGACCAGCGACACCGGCAGCATCAATCCGCAGCAGATGCGCGCGCAGGATCTCAAACTGCAGGGTGTGACGCGTATTGCGCCGCTAACCACCGCCGATGTGGTGTTGCAGAGTGCGCGCAACGTGTCGGTGGGCGTGATGCTGGGTATCAACCCTGACGAACCGGATCCGCTGACGCCTTATCTGGTCAACACCCAGCAGAGCGTGCTGCAGCCGGGCCAGTATAAGGTCATTCTCGGTGAACTGCTGGCCTCGCAGCTGGGCGTGAAGCGCGGCGATCAGCTGCGCCTGATGGTGCCATCGGTCAGTCAGTTTACCCCGGTGGGGCGCGTGCCGAGCCAGCGCATCTTTACCGTTGCCGGTACCTACGCGGCCAATAGCGAAGTCGATGGCTATCAGATTCTGGTGAACCAGCAGGATGCCTCGCGCGTGATGCGCTATCCGCTCGGCAACATTACCGGCTGGCGCCTGTGGCTGGATAAGCCGCTGAATGTCGATGCGCTGAGCCAGCAGCCGCTGCCGCAGGGGCTGACATGGAAAGACTGGCGCGAACGCAAGGGCGACCTGTTCCAGGCGGTGCGCATGGAGAAAAACATGATGGGGCTGCTGCTCAGCCTGATCATTGCCGTCGCCGCCTTCAATATCATTACCTCGCTGGGCCTGCTTATCATGGAGAAGCAGGCGGAAGTGGCGATCCTGCAAACCCAGGGCTTAACGCGGCGGCAAATCGTCGCGGTATTTATGGTGCAGGGCGCCAGCGCCGGTATTATCGGCGCGCTGCTCGGTACGCTGCTGGGCGTGCTGCTGGCCAGCCAGCTCAACAATTTAATGCCGGTGATCGGCCTGTTCCTTGATGGCGCCGCGCTGCCGGTGGATATCAATGTCTGGCAGGTGATCACCATTGCGCTGGTCTCGATGGCCGTGGCGCTGCTGTCTACCCTCTATCCGTCATGGCGCGCTGCCGCCGTTCAACCCGCTGAGGCTTTACGTTATGAGTAATACCCCTTTGTTGCAGTGTCGTGACCTGTGCAAACGCTATCAGGAAGGCAGCGTGCAGACCGATGTGCTGCGCAATGTGGCTTTTAGCCTGCAGCCGGGCGAACTGACGGCCATCGTCGGCAGCTCCGGCTCCGGCAAAAGTACCTTACTGCACCTGCTGGGCGGGCTGGATGCACCGACCTCCGGTGACGTGGTGTTTGACGGGAAATCGCTTAACGCCATGTCGTCGGCGGCCAAAGCAGAGTTGCGCAACCGGGAACTCGGCTTCATTTATCAGTTTCACCATTTGCTGCCGGACTTCAGCGCGCTGGAGAACGTAGCGATGCCGCTGTTGATTGGCAAAACCGGCAAAGCCGAAGCGGAAGCGCGCGCACGCGAGATGCTGGCGGCGGTTGGCCTGGAAAAGCGCGCGGCGCACCGGCCTTCTGAGCTGTCGGGCGGTGAACGTCAGCGCGTGGCGATTGCCAGGGCGCTGGTGAACCGGCCGCGGCTGGTGATGGCCGATGAGCCCACCGGTAATCTCGATGCGCGCAACGCCGATGCCATTTTTGAACTGCTCGGCGAGCTCAACGTGCAGCAGGGCACCGCGTTTCTGGTGGTGACGCATGACCTCAACCTGGCGAAGCGCCTGAGCCGTCAGATGGAAATGCGTGACGGCCAGCTGAGCGATCACCTGACGCTGGGAGCGATCTGATGGCGTCCTCTTTATCCCTGCTGCTCGGGCTGCGCTTCAGCCGCGGCCGGCGGCGCGGCGGCATGGTGTCGCTGATCTCCATCATCTCGACCATCGGCATTGCGCTTGGCGTGGCGGTGCTGATCATCGGGCTGAGCGCGATGAACGGTTTCGAGCGGGAGCTCAACAACCGTATTCTGGCCGTGGTGCCGCACGGCGAAATTGAGGCGGTTAACCAGCCTTTTCGCAACTGGCAGCCGATGATTGCGCCCATCGAACAGGTGCCGGGCATTGCCGCGGCGGCCCCTTACGTTAACTTTACCGGATTGATTGAGAGCGGTGCGAAGCTGCAGGCGCTGCAGGTGAAGGGCGTTGATCCGCAGCAGGAGCCGCGCCTCAGCGCGCTGCCGCGTTTTGTCAGCGGTGATGCCTGGTCGCAGTTCAGCGCCGGCAGGCAGCAGATCATTCTGGGCGGCGGCATCGCCAAATCGCTCAACGTGAAGCAGGGCGACTGGATCACCATCATGATCCCGAATAATGATGGCGAGAACAAACTGCTGCAGCCAAAACGCATTCGTCTGCAGGTGAGCGGTATTCTGCAGCTGAGCGGCATGCTGGATCACAGTCTGGCGCTGGTGCCGCTGGCCGATGCGCAAAAATATCTGGATTTGGGCGACAGCGTCAGCGGCATTGCGCTGAAGATGAGCGATCCATTCCAGGCACAGAAGCTGGTGCGCGATGCCGGCGAAGCCACGCACTCCTATGTCACCATCCGCAGCTGGATTGGCACTTACGGCTACATGTATCGTGATATCCAGATGATTCGCGCCATTATGTATCTGGCGATGGTGCTGGTGATTGGCGTGGCCTGCTTTAATATCGTGTCGACGCTGGTGATGGCGGTGAAGGACAAGAGCAGCGATATCGCCGTGCTGCGCACGCTGGGCGCCAAAGACGGCCTGATTCGTGCCATCTTTATCTGGTATGGCCTGCTGGCCGGGCTGCTGGGCAGCGTCAGCGGGGTGGTGGTCGGCGTGCTGGTGGCGCTCAATCTGACGCCGGTGATGCGCGTAGTGGAGCACCTTACCGGGCATCAACTGCTGGCGGGCGATATCTACTTTATCGACTTTCTGCCGTCCGAGCTGCACTGGCTGGATGTGGCCATCGTGCTGGCAACGGCGATTGGCCTGAGCCTGATTGCCAGCTGGTATCCGGCGCGGCGCGCCAGCCGCATCGATCCTGCCCGCGTGCTGAGCGGTCAGTAAAGACAAAACACGCAGCCGCCTTCGCGGCTGCGCACATTTTCAGCGTCTGCGGCATGCAGCCGTCATACCCAGCCGCTATTATCGGGTCTGAGTAACCCGGAAAACACCCGCAGCGCGGCGTTCAGCGCCGCAGATTAAGGAGCCTTTATGCGCCAACCGCGCCGCCGCCTTCGACTCGCCCGCTACAAAAAGAACCGCCGCAAAGTGCATCAGCGCTTTCGCCAGCGCATCTTTGAGCGCGATCGTCAGGTCGAACTTGCCGCCCATCCGCAGCCGCACGTGGTGGTGCTGACCGGTGCCGGAATTTCGGCAGAATCCGGCATTCGCACCTTCCGCGCGGAAGATGGCCTGTGGGAAGAGCATCGCGTGGAAGATGTGGCGACGCCCGAAGGCTTTCGCCGCGATCCGGCGCTGGTGCAGGGGTTCTACAATGCGCGCCGGCGTCAGCTGCAGCAGCCAGAAATCCAGCCTAACGCGGCGCACAAAGCGCTGGCTGAACTGGAGCAGGTGCTGGGCGATAATTTCCTGCTGGTTACGCAGAATATCGATAACCTGCACGAGCGCGCCGGCAGCCAGCGCGTGCTGCATATGCACGGTGAATTACTGAAGGTGCGCTGTGAGCACAGCGGTCAGGTGCTGGCGTGGACGGAGGATGTCGGTCCGGACGATCGCTGTACCTGCTGCCAGTTCCCGTCGCGGCTGCGTCCGCACGTGGTGTGGTTTGGTGAAATGCCGCTCGGCATGGAGGAGATTTATCAGGCGCTGGAACAGGCCGATCTGTTTATCGCCATCGGCACCTCAGGCCACGTCTATCCGGCGGCAGGATTTGTGCACGAGGCGAAACTGCAGGGGGCGCATACCGTGGAGCTGAATCTGGCCCCCAGTCAGGTCGGTAACGAATTCGCTGAAGCGCATTACGGCTTAGCCAGCGAAGTGGTGCCCGAATTCGTGCATACTTTTTTGCGCGGCTTGTATAAATAGTCAGCGTACTGCGCGTTTCCCCTCATCCCGGCCTTCTCCCGGCGGGAGAAGGGGAAAAACGCGCCCGACTGAAACTCAGGCTAAATCCAGTAGGGTCTTTCCCACAAGCCGAATCCAGCACGTATGAACCCTCTCCCTCTGGGAGAGGGCAGGGTGAGGGCCAGGCCGCACCGAATCCCCACCCCAGAACCTCACCGCCCCGCTTTCAGCTTCTGGAACAGCGTTTCGTACTGCACGCTGGCGGCACCGACATCGTTCTGCCACTCGCCGTTTTTGATCACTTCAGCCGGCGGATAGAGTGACGGATCGCTGGCCACCTCGGGCGGCAGCAGCTTTCTTGCCGCCAGGTTGGGCGTCGGATAACCGATGGTTTCCGCCACTTTAGCCGCCACATCCGGGCGCAGCAGGAAGTTAATCAGCTTCAGCGCGCCTGCTTTATTTTTCGCATTCGCCGGGATCGCCAGGTTATCCATCCAGAAAATCCCGCCCTCTTTTGGCCAGATAATCTGCAGCGGCGTGCCAGCCTGGCGCGCCACCCAGGCGGAGCCATTCCAGATCATGCCGACGTTGACTTCGCCTTCCATAAACGGATTACCGGGATTATCCGAGTTGAACGCCAGTACGTTTGGCATCAGCTTTTTCAGCTCTTCATAGGCGGCTTCAATCTGTTTTGGATCCTGCGTATTACCGGAGTAGCCGAGCTTGCGCAGCGCCATCTGGAACACTTCACGCGCGTCATCGGTCAGCAGCAGGCTCTGCTTATACTGAGGTTTCCACAGATCAGCCCATTGGGTCAGGGTTTTTGGATCCACCTCGTCGGTGTTCACGCCAATGGCGGTTGCGCCCCAGATATAGGGAATGGAATAGTCGTTGTTCGGATCAAACGGCTTGTTCAGCAGGTCGGGATCGAGGTTGCGGAAGTTGCTCAGCTGTGACTTGTCGATCTTCTGCAGCATGCCCTCGTTGCGCATTTTGGCGATGAAGTAGGTCGACGGCACCACCAGATCGTAAGCGCCTGCTTTCCAGGTTTTCAGCTTGGCGTACATGCTTTCATTGGATTCATAGGTGGAATAAATCACTTTGATGCCGGTCTCTTTGGTGAACTGCTCCAGCAGCCCGGGCGGCACATATTCGGTCCAGTTATAGAAGTAAAGCGTGTTGTTGTCATCCGCCTGAGCGCTTTGCATACCCAGTGCCAGCGCCCCAGCCGCCAGCCAGTGAGACCACTTTTTCATCGGTTATCCTCTATTTGGTTTTATCACGCAGCAACAGCTGACTGACTGCTACCAGCAGCAGCGACAGCAGCATCAAAATGGTAGCCAGCGCGTTCACCTCCGGCGACACGCCTACTTTCACCATGGAATAAATTTTCAGCGGCAATATTTCGAAGCCGGGACCGGTGACAAATGACGACACCACCACATCATCCATCGACAGAGTGAAACTCAGCAGCCAGCCCGCGGCCACTGCCGGCAGCGCCAGCGGCAGTAAAATCTTACGCAGAATAGTCACTTCGCTGGCGCCGAGATCTTTTGCCGCCTCCAGCATGCGCACGTCAAAGCCTTTCAGGCGCGAATAGACGGTAATCACCACAAACGGCAGGCAGAAAGTGATATGGGAAAACAGCAGCGACCAGAAGCCGAGCGAAATCCCCAGCAGCATAAACAGCACCAGCAGCGAAATCGCCATTACGATATCCGGCGACATCATCACCACAAATAGCATACCGCTGACAAACGGCTTGCCGCGAAAACGATAGCGGTACAGCGCCACGGCGGTGAGCGAGCCGATCAGCGTCGCGCAGCTGGCCGACAGCACGCCCATGATCAGCGAATGCTGCGCCGCCTGAATCAGGCTGTCGTTATTGACCAGCAGGCGATACCACTGGGTGCTGAAGCCCTGCCAGTTGATGCCGAAGCGCGAGGCATTAAAAGAGTTGACGATCAGGATGATGATCGGAATGTATAACCAGGCATAAATCACGGCCATGAAGCCGTGGCGTAATCCGCGCGCCATCATTGCAACGCCGCCTTGTGATTCAGCAGACGCGCTGCGCGCCAGTAAACCAGCAGCATCAGCCCCATCAGCAGCGTCATGACAATGCTGGTGGCGGCGCCGAACGGCCAGTCACGAATATTGAGGAACTGGCTTTTGATTACGTTACCGATCAACAGGTTCTTTGCCCCGCCCATTAAATCCGCTACGTAGAACAACCCCATCGCCGGGATAAATACCAGTAGCGCGCCGGCAACGATACCGGGTAGGGTCAGCGGCAAAATGATACGGATGAAGGTCTGTAGCCTGCTGGCGCCAAGATCGCGCGCCGCTTCCAGGCAGGATTTGTCCAGCTTCTCAAGGCTGGAGTAGAGCGGCAGCACCATAAATGGCAGCAGAATATAGATCAGCCCGAGGATCACCGCTTCCGGGGTAAACATGATGCGAAACGGCTTGTCGATGACGCCGAGCCACAGCAGAAATTCATTGAGCCAGCCGCGCGTGCTGAGAAAAATTTTCAGACCATAAATGCGAATCAGAGAGTTGGTCCAGAACGGTACAATCAGCAGAAACAGCATCAGCGGACGCAGACGCGCCGGCAGTCTGGTCAGGCACCAGGCAAAAGGGTAGCCGAGCAGCAGGCAGCACAGCGTGGCGATGCAGGCCATGTTGAGTGAGTGCAGCAGCACGTCGGCATACAGCGGATCGAGGAGCCGGCCGTAGTTGTTCAGGGTGAACACCATGCTGACAAAGTGCGCGTCGTCGCGCGTCAGAAAGCTGGTGACGAAGATCATCAGATTCGGCAGCAACACGAACAGCGTCAGCCAGCCGACGATCAGTGCCACAATGGCTTTCTGCAGACGATTACGCATCCGTTTCATACGGCAGCACCACCTCCCAGTTTGGCACCCAGCTGACCGCCATTTTCTGGTTCAGCGAGTGGTCAAAATCCGGATCGTCCTCATTAAAGAACTCGCTGACGGTGAGCAGCTTGCCGTTCTCCAGTTCGACGGTGGATTCCAGCGTCATGCCTTTATAGTTGCGTTCGCGCACATAGCCGATCAGGTTTTCGCTGCGGCTGTCGTGATCGATCTCCTCGACGCGCAAATCTTCCGGTCGCAGCAGCACATGCAGCCGATCGCCGGGTTTGACCGGGAACGGGCAGTGAATATCACACTCGCGGCCTTCGACGCGAGCCCGTACCTGCGGCGCGTGCGCGCTACCGATCACTTCTGCATCAAACACGTTGATTTCGCCAATGAAGCGCGCCACAAACAGGTTCGCGGGCTCTTCGTAGATCTCGCGCGGCGTGCCGTCCTGCTCAATGCGCCCGTCGCGCATCACCACGATGCGGTCGGACATGGTCAGCGCTTCTTCCTGATCGTGCGTGACAAACACAAACGTGATGCCCAGCTTGCGCTGCAGTGCTTTCAGCTCGTTTTGCATCTGGCGGCGCAGTTTGTAATCCAGCGCGGAGAGCGACTCATCAAGCAGCAGCACTTTGGGCCGGTTGACCACTGCGCGCGCAATCGCCACGCGCTGCTGCTGGCCGCCGGAGAGCTGGTGCGGCCGGCGCGCGGCAAAGCTTTCCAGCTGCACCATCGCCAGCGCCTCGTTGACGCGCTGCGTCAGCTCTGCCGCCGGGGTTTTCTGCATGCGCAGGCCAAACGCGACGTTTTCAAACACCGACATGTGCGGAAACAGCGCGTAGCTCTGAAACACGGTATTGATATGGCGATGCTCGGCGGGCGTTTCAGTGATGTCGCTCTCATCCAGATGGATACGTCCGCTGTCGGCGTTTTCCAGCCCGGCGATCAGGCGCAGAATCGTGGTCTTACCGCAGCCGGAGGGGCCAAGCAGGGTGATAAATTCGCCATGACCGATGGTCAGGTCGAAATCCGGGATGATGGTTTTGCCATCGAAAGCTTTACTGATGCCAGAAAGCGTAACCAGCGCCTGCTGCGCGCGTGTTTGCGTCATTATAGTCACTCAGTCTGATGAGAATCAGGTTACAGCATAGCCGCCGGCGACAGCTTGCCGTGATGAAGGGCGCGATAATACCTGAAAAATGCGCCATTGCCATGTTCAGACACGGAATAACCTTGAAAAGTCTGCAAATTGCTGGAGTATGCTCATCGGGCCAGCCGGACGGGTGGCTGGCAGGGCGAATTTCAGCGCACGATTGAGCTGAGAGGGCTAACCTGAAGGATAATGATTTGACGCAACATGGCGATAATCAGGCCCCATGATAATAATGCAGGTTCTTTAGAGGGATGACAGATGGATCAATTACTTGAGCGTTTTCTCAGTTATGTGGCAGTAGAAACCCAGGCAAAACCTCAGGCGCGGCAGGTGCCGAGCAGCGAAGGGCAGTGGACGCTGGCGCGTCAGTTACAGGAAGAGCTTATTGCGCTGGGTTTTGTGGACGTCACCTTAAGCGATCATTGCTGTGTGATGGGCACCCTGCCGGCAAACGTCGACTGGCCGACGCCGGTGATCGGTTTTATTTCCCACATGGATACCTCGCCGGATTTCACCGCGAAAAATGTCAATCCGCAGATCATTGAAAACTATCGTGGCGGTGACATCGCGCTGGGCAACGGGGATGAAGTGCTCTCGCCGGTGATGTTCCCGGTGCTGCACAAGCTGACCGGGCATACGCTGATCACCACCGACGGTAAAACGCTGCTGGGCGCTGATGATAAAGCCGGTATCGCTGAGATCATGACGGCAATGGCCGAGCTGGCCAAAGGGGATGTGCCGCACGGCGCCATTCGCGTGGCCTTTACCCCGGATGAAGAGATCGGTCGCGGCACGTCGCACTTCGACGTTGAGGGGTTTGCGGCTGACTGGGCTTATACCGTTGACGGCAGCGATCTCGGCGAGTTTGAGTTCGAGAACTTTAATGCCGCGACGGCGCTGGTCAAAATCACCGGTAACAATGTGCATCCCGGCAGTGCGAAAAACGTGATGGTGAACGCGCTGGACCTGGCGATGCGCTTCCACGCCGAGCTGCCGGCCAAAGAGAAGCCGCAGTTTACCGACGGCTATGAAGGCTTTTTCCACCTGCACACTATTAAGGGATCGGTTGAGCACGCCGAGCTGATGTACCTGATTCGCGATTTTGATGCCGACAGTTACGAACAGCGTAAGCAGCTGCTGCAGGAGATTGGCCGCCGCGTCAGTAAAGGCCTGCAGGCTGAGTGCTCCATAAAGGTGGAGATCAGCGACAGCTATCGCAATATGCGGGAGAAGGTGGAACCGCATCCGCACATCATTGAGCTGGCGCTGCAGGCGATGCGCGACTGCGGTATCGAGCCGAACGTGAAGCCGATCCGCGGCGGCACCGACGGATCGGCGCTGTCATGGAAAGGACTGCCGTGTCCGAATCTGTTTACCGGCGGCTACAACTATCACGGCAAGCATGAGTTTGCGTCGCTGAATGTGATGGCGAAGTCGGTTGAGGTGATTGTGCGCCTGGCCGCGCTCGCGGCGGAGAAGAAGTAGGGCGGAGCGGGGCTTGCCCTCACCCTAACCCTCTCCCGCCCGCAGGAGAGGGGACCGATCGAGCGGGAATCAGGTTCTTCATTTGCCCATGCCGCCGCCGGCGCTTTACTGCAATCGTCGCGCGGTTTGCTCCCTCTCCCGCGGGCGGGAGAGGGCCGGGGTGAGGGAAACGGGCGCAGAGGACCTGATCAACTCAATCAGCAAAAAACCAGTACCCGCTGTTCACCAGTGCCGCCAGCTGAGCCAGCAGCGAAGGGTCATCCAGCGCATCGCCGAAATCTTCCAGCGTCAATACGTGTTTGTGTGCCAGCGCAGCCAGTACCGACGGATGCGCGCACTCAACGCGCTCACCGTTGACGTACACCGCGTCGCCCAGCGTCAGCACGCGCAGGCCGCCGAGGCGCGTCAGCGCATCACCCTGCTGCAGCGCGTCATAAATCTCATCCGGCTGATACGGCGGTTCCGGCGGAGCCACATCCAGCTCGTGACGCGACTGGGAAATAAATTCGCCAAACCACTGGTTAAACTGCTCCGGCTGATTAATCACATCCAGCATCACTTTGCGGATCCCTTCTACTTCCGACGGCAGAATCCGCGATGGGCAGTCACGCGCCGGCACATCCGGATCGCTGAAGCGGTAGCTGCCCAGCTCATGCGCCAGCATATAGTCCGCAAAGCCGCTGATCAGCTCGCGTCCGTTAGGCGCGCGGAAGCCGACTGAATAGTTGAGCGCGTTCTCCAGCGAATAGCCTTCGTGCGGGAAACCCGGTGGAATATAGAGAATGTCGCCCGGTTCCAGCTCTTCATCGATGATGGCGTCGAACGGTTCAACCTGCAGCAGGTCCGGATGCGGGCAGTGCTGTTTCATCGGCACTTTTTCGCCTACGCGCCAGCGGCGGCGGCCAGTGCCCTGAATAATAAACACATCGTATTGATCAAAGTGCGGGCCTACGCCGCCGCCCGGCACTGCGAACGAGATCATCAGGTCGTCGATACGCCAGTCGGGCAGAAAGCGGAACGGGCGCATCAGCGCAGCAGAAGGTTCATGCCAGTGGTTCACCGCCTGTACCAGCAGCGACCAGTTGCTTTCACCCAGGTGATCGTAGCTTTCAAACGGACCATGGCTGACCTGCCATTTTCCGTTGTTGTGGCTGACGAGGCGGCTGTCCACCTCGTTTTCCATTGCCAGACCGGCCAGCTCATCCGGAGAAATCGGATCAATGAAGTTTTTGAAACCCCGTTTCAGCACCACCGGGCGTTTTTGCCAGTAGCGCTGAATAAAGTCGGGCCAGTTGATGTCGAGCTGATAGTCCATGCGAGGATTCCGGTTAGGGCCATAATTGCTGCCAAGTATAACAGCCCGCGCCCGGTTCTACTCGCGGTGATGTTCAACTTCCTGCCGCTGAAAAATCACCTCCATGCGTGCGCCGCCGAGCGGGCTGGTCGTGGCGATTACCTGACCGGCATACTGCTCGAGAATATCACGCACTACCGCCAGTCCCAGTCCCTGACCGGGACGCAGCGTATCGGCACGCTGGCCGCGCACAAAGATCAGATCGCGCTTGCTTTCGGGAATGCCGGGGCCGTCGTCGTCAATGAACAGATGCAGCGCGTTTTCCGTCTGGCGCGCGCTGACCTCAATAAATTCGAGGCAGTATTTGCAGGCGTTATCCAGCACGTTGCCCAACACTTCCATAAAGTCATTTTGATCGCCGATAAAGGTCAGCTCCGGCGAAATATCCAGCGTGATCTCAACGCCCTTGCGCTGATACACCTTATTGAGCGCGGAACACAGGCTATCCAGCAGGGCCGAGACCGAATGCAGATCGCGCTGTAGCGGGTTGTGATCCGCCTGCATGCTGGCGCGATGCAGGTAGTAGCCAATCTGCTGCGAGATGCGGCTGATCTGCTCGAGCATGACCGGCTCAGCCTGTTCGATGGTCAGCTCTTTGCCACCGCGCAGCGAGCGCAGCGTGCTTTGCAGCACCGCCAGCGGCGTTTTCAGGCTGTGCGTCAAATCCGACAGCGTGGTGCGATAGCGCGTGTAGCGCTGCCGTTCGTTGGTGAGCAACAGATTGAGATTGCGCACCAGGCTGCGCAGCTCCTGCGGCGGGTTGTCGTCAAGATTTTCCCGGTGGCCGGTTTCCAGCTCGCGCACCTGTGAAGTCAGGTGGCCAATCGGGCGCAGGCTCCAGTGTGCCGCCAGCCACAGCAGCGGAATCACCAGCAGCAGATTGGCCGCCAGCACATAGCTAAACCACGACCACACCACGTCTGAGTGCTGCAGCTCCTGGGGGATCGAGTCCACCACCACAATGGTCAGCGCCGGGAGATTGGTAGTCGCGTCGTAGCGGTTCACTGCCACCGAGTGGGTGAAGGTGTCATTGCTGTCACTGTCCAGCGCGTGCAGCCGCTGCTGTGCCTGCGGATTGTTACCCATCGCCGCCATACTGGTGCGATTGCTGGTATCGATCTCGTAAAAATCTGGCTTCATCAGCCAGTCGCGGCGAATGTTTTTGCGGATTTCCGGCACGTCGCGCTGCTGCCACAGCAGCTTACCGCGCTCGTCATAGATGAACACCAGCGTCGGGAAATTGAGCGTCATGCGTTCCGGCTGGGCGATGGTGAGCTTGTTGTCTTTCCACTGCGCGAGGGTGAAGAACAAATTGCTCTCGCCGCGCATCACGCGATAGGTATTTTTATCAAAGCTGACGACGTAGCCAATGACCGCCACCATGCCATACGACAGCGACAAAAACAGCACGATCGCCGCCGTCGCCAGCAGGAAACGCGCGCGTAAGGAGAAAGGGCGCTGACGGCGGAGCAGCTTCATAAATCAGAGATCAAAGCGGTATCCCTGGCCACGCACGGTGTTGATCACTTCGGTCGGGTGCAGCGCGAGAATTTTTTTGCGCAGCCGGCCCATCAGTACATCAATGGTGTGGCTTTCGCGCAGTTCCGCATCGGGATACAGCTGCAGCATCAGCGAGTCTTTGCTGACCACTTTACCGGCATTGCGGATCAGTGTTTCAACAATGGTGTACTCAAACGCGGTCAGCTTGACCGGCGCGTCGTTCACCGTAAGCTCGCGGCGCGACAGGTCAACCTGGAACGGCGGCATGGAAATAATTTGCGAGGCGTGTCCGCTGTTGCGACGCATCAGCGCCTGTAAGCGGGCGGCGACCTCTTCAATGTGGAACGGCTTGGTCACGTAGTCATCGGCACCGGCTTCCAGCGCTTCAACTTTCGCCTGCCAGCCTTCGCGCGCGGTCAGCACCAGAATCGGCTGACGAATGGCATCGCCACGCCAGCGGCGAATCAGCGACATGCCGTCTTCGTCGGGCAGGCCGAGATCGACCAGCGCGATATCGGGAATGTGTTCCTGCAGGAAATAGTCGGCTTCTTTGGCGTCTTCGGCGGCATCCACCTGATGACCCATGTCACGTAACTGGACTGCGAGGTGATGGCGCAGCAGGGCATTATCTTCCACAACCAGAACACGCATAGAATTTCCTTACCTTCAACTCAGTGATGATGGCGAAAAGTATACGCTACGCCAGCTAAACCGCAGATTAACACTCCGCTGTGATGCACTGGCAGGGGAACCTCAGCCACCACGTGACGTGCGTGACTGAGGTAACACCAACTTGCCATAGCCTGAGTTTTCAGAGCAAGGAATTACTTCAGGTCATCAACCATCTGAATCGCGCGGCCGAGGTAGTTGGCTGGCGTCATCTGCTTCAGGCGCACTTTCTCTGCTTCCGGCAGCTCCAGGCTGTCGATAAACGCCTGCATACCGGCTGCGTCCACGCGCTTGCCGCGCGTCAGCTCTTTCAGCTTCTCGTACGGCTTTTCAATGCCGTAGCGGCGCATCACGGTCTGGATCGGCTCAGCCAGGACTTCCCAGTTATGATCCAGCTCGTCCAGCAGGCGATCGCGGTTCACTTCCAGCTTGGAGATACCTTTGAGCGTGGCCTGATAGGCGATCAAGGCATAGCCGACGCCAACGCCGAGGTTACGCAGCACGGTAGAATCGGTCAGATCGCGCTGCCAGCGTGATACCGGCAGTTTGCTGGCCAGGTGCTGCATCACCGCATTGGCCAGCCCCAGATTCCCTTCGGAGTTTTCGAAGTCGATAGGGTTAACCTTGTGCGGCATGGTTGAAGAGCCAATTTCGCCAGCAATGGTTTTCTGTTTGAAATGGTTCAGGGCGATGTAACCCCAGATGTCGCGGTCAAAATCAATCAGGATGGTATTGAAGCGCGCGATGCAGTCAAACAGCTCGGCGATGTAGTCATGCGGCTCGATCTGCGTGGTGTACGGGTTCCAGCTGATGCTCAGCGAGGTCACAAACTGCTCGCTCAGCTGATGCCAGTCCACTTCCGGATATGCAGCGATGTGCGCATTGTAGTTGCCCACCGCGCCGTTGATTTTGCCCAGCACTTCCACCTTGCTCAGCTGACGCAGCTGGCGTTCCATGCGGTAGGCCACGTTGGCCATCTCTTTGCCCATGGTGGACGGCGTTGCCGGCTGACCGTGAGTGCGCGACAGCAGCGGAATGTCGCGATACTCCTGCGCCAGTCCCTTCACGGCGGTGATGATCTGGTTCCAGAACGGCACGATCACGTCGCGGCGTGCGGTTTCCAGCATCAGCGCGTGTGACAGGTTATTGATATCTTCGGAGGTGCAGGCGAAATGGATAAACTCAGACACCGCGTGCAGCGCCGGCACGTTCGCTACTTTCTCTTTCAGAAAGTACTCGACGGCTTTCACGTCATGGTTGGTGGTGCGCTCAATGGTTTTGATGCGCGCCGCATCTTCTTCGCTGAAACCGGCGACAATTGCATCAAGGAAAGCGTTTGCGTCGTCATCAAATGCAGGAACTTCCTTGATCTCTGCGGTCGCGGCCAGTTTCTGTAACCAGCGAACTTCAACCTCAACGCGGAATTTCAGCAAACCGAACTCGCTGAAAATCGCACGCAGCGGGCTGACTTTATCGCCGTAACGACCATCGACAGGTGAGACGGCGGTCAGAGAGGATAATTCCATCAGTGCAACTCCTGAATCGTTAACAATATAGGGCAGGGCGGCGCTTAATACGCCGGACCCAGCCGGGATAAAAGGGTTTTCGCTTCGCGCAGCAGACGCTGGCGCGCAAACATCAGCTGCAGACGACCGCCGCCGACCTGCTGCCACAGCACCGCCGCGCGGATACCGGCCAGCAGCGCAGCGCGAACTTTGCTCTGCACCTGCGAATTCTGCAGCACCTGCGGTGAGCCGGTCACCTGAATGCGCGGGCCGAGCGGGCTAATCACATCAACGTAAATGCCGGCCATGGCGCTGGTGATAGTGTCTGATTCCAGTTCGTAATGCGCCAGCTGACGATCAAGCTGGCCGATGCGCTGCGCCAGGGTGTTTAGCGCGGTTTTGTTACCGTGCAGTTTACGCTCCAGCACCATCAGGCTCAGGGTATAACGCGTCAAATCGGCGCTGGCACCCTGCCGGCTGCCGCTGTTCAGCACCGCCATCAGCGCTTCCAGCCCGGGGCGCAGGTTGGCTTCATCATTGCCAAACACCGCCAGCGTTGAACCTGGGTTCAAATCCAGCAGGCTGCGCAGCGACACCTGCAGCGCCGCGTTGTTGCAGTGCCCCTGGTGTGCCAGCTGCTGCACCAGATGGGCTGCCTGGCAAACGCCGGCCAGCGCCAGCGTTATCTCATAATAGTTTTTAGCCACGCTTCACTCCTGTAGACGCGTCGGCAGTGCCGACTCAGGCCTCTGTCAGCGGCAGGCGCTGTTCAATAATACCGCCACCAAGGCACACGTCACCGAGGTAAAATACCGCGGACTGGCCCGGGGTGACGGCCGCGACCGGCTCATCGAAACGCACTTCAATGCGATCGTCGCCGTGCGGAATGATCTCGCAGGGAATGTCGCTCTGACGATAGCGGGTTTTCACCGTGCAGCGCAGCGCTGCAGTCACTGGCTGGCGATCGACCCAGTGCAGCTGCTGTGCTATCAGGCCCACCGACATCAGGCGCGGATGATCGCCGCCCTGTGCGACAATCAGCGTATTGCGCGTGACATCTTTGTCGACCACATACCACGGATCGTCATTGCTCTCTTTGCGTCCGCCGATGCCCAGCCCTTTACGCTGACCCAGGGTGTGATACATCAGCCCCTGGTGTTCACCGACCACTTCACCGTCAACGGTTTCGATGACGCCCGGCTGGGCCGGCAGGTAACGACCCAGGAAGTCGCGGAATTTACGCTCGCCGATAAAGCAAATACCGGTGGAGTCTTTTTTCTTCGCCGTAATCAGATCGAGCTGTTCGGCGATGCGGCGCACCTCAGGCTTCTCCAGTTCGCCGACCGGGAACAGGCTCTGCGCAATCTGCTGGTGGCTGAGCGTGTACAGGAAGTAGCTCTGATCTTTGTTGCCGTCGAGACCGCGCAGCAGCTGGCTTTTACCGTCCACATCGGCACGGCGCACATAGTGACCGGTAGCGATATAATCGGCGCCGAGATCGTCCGCGGCGAATTCAAGAAACGCTTTGAACTTGATCTCTTTGTTACACAGGATATCCGGATTCGGCGTGCGCCCGGCCTTGTACTCTTCCAGGAAGTGCTCGAACACATTGTCCCAGTACTCGGCGGCGAAGTTGATTTTGTGCAGTTTGATGCCGAGCTTGTCACACACGGCCTGTGCGTCAGCCAGATCGTCAGCGGCGGTGCAATACTCCTCGCCATCGTCTTCCTCCCAGTTCTTCATGAACAGGCCTTCAACCTGATAGCCCTGCTGCTGCAGTAACCAGGCGGAAACGGAAGAATCGACGCCGCCGGACATCCCGACGATCACTTTTTTCTGGCTGTTGTCAGACATGACGCACTCTTGATTACGATAAAAACAGGCGGCGCATTCTATCACGCGGAAGCGTTGTGCGCACCCTCATGAAACGGCCACTGATACGGGGCTATCAGCTGCAGCGGATAGCGGGCCCCCTGCTGCCACAGCCGCACGCTTTCGGCCACCAGCGGCGAACGCAGCGTCTCTGCGCTGAGAATCTGCGCGGGCGACAGCCACCAGCAGCAGTCAATATCGCTGTCGTGTGGCGTGGTGGTCACGGTGGCGGGCAGATCGAGGCCAAACAGAAAACGCACAAAAGGTGTATGGTCCGGGGCGATCCACTGCTGCACGCCGAGAAAATAGTCGGGCTGCGCGCTGATGCCGCTCTCTTCGTACAGCTCACGTTGCGCGGCTTCCAGCAGCGTTTCATCGGCCTCAAGATGGCCGGCCGGCTGATTCAAGGTAACGCGGCCGTCAACGCGCTCTTCCACCACCAGTAATTTGCCCTGCGCGTGCACCATACAGGCGACGGTTACATGAGGTTTAAACATCGTTCCTCCCAAATAGTTAACCTGACGTTATCGAAATGTATAACCTACGTCCGGTCGCTGATGTCGCGCCATTCGCCCGGTGCCAAATCCTGCAGCTGGTAATCACCCATGGCAAAACGGATCAGGCGTAACGTTGGAAAGCCAATGTGCGCCGTCATCCTTCGGACCTGGCGATTGCGCCCTTCATACAGCGTGATTTTCAGCCAGCAGGTGGGGATGGCTTTGCGCTCGCGAATCGGCGGGGTGCGCGGCCACAGCCATGCGGGTTCGGGCACCACTTCTGCGCCCGCCGGCAACGTTGGACCATCGTTGAGGGTGATGCCACTGCGCAGGCGGGATAAATCTGATTCCTGCGGCACGCCTTCCACCTGAACGTAATAGATTTTGCCGGTGCGCTTGCCCGGCTGCGTCAACTGCGCCTGCAGTGCGCCATCGTTGGTCAGAATCATCAACCCTTCGCTGTCGCGGTCGAGACGGCCTGCGGCATACACCTCGCTCACCGGCACAAAATCTTTCAGCGTGCGGCGGCCAGCCTCATCGCTGAACTGCGGCAGAACATCGAAAGGTTTGTTAAAGAGTATGACGCGACGCGGACCTTTTGGCCGCGTGTCACGCCGCGCGGGCTGGCGCGCCGGGGCAGCAGGGCGCTTATGCTGGTGAATTCGTTGAGAAGTTTTTCGCATGGGCTTTGCAGTTGGTAACAATCGGCGCATTATAGCGCGAAACTGCGGTGATTGGCGTGGCGGAAATATTCAAGTAGTATTGACGCGCATCTTACAAATCATTAACAAAAAATCGCTCGAAGGAGAGGTTAATGGAAAGCAAAGTAGTTGTTCCGGCGGAAGGTCAAAAAATCACCCTGGATCAGGGCAAACTGAATGTCCCGAATAACCCGATCATCCCCTACATTGAAGGTGACGGTATTGGGGTTGACGTTTCCCCGGTGATGCTGAAAGTGGTTGATGCCGCTGTGAAGAAAGCCTACAACGGCGAGCGAAAAATTTCCTGGATGGAAATTTACACCGGCGAAAAATCCGTCGAACTCTATGGCCAGGATGTCTGGCTGCCGCAGGAAACCCTCGATTTAATCAAAGAGTACCGCGTAGCCATTAAAGGCCCACTGACTACCCCGGTAGGTGGCGGTATTCGTTCCCTGAACGTGGCACTGCGCCAGGAACTGGACCTGTACGTGTGTCTGCGTCCGGTACGTTACTACAAAGGCACGCCAAGCCCGGTTAAACGTCCTGAAGATACCGACATGGTGATCTTCCGCGAAAACTCCGAAGATATCTATGCCGGTATCGAGTGGAAAGCCGGTACGCCGGAAGCGGACAAAGTGATCAAATTCCTGCGTGAAGAGATGGGCGTGAAGAAAATTCGCTTCCCGCAGCAGTGTGGTATTGGCGTGAAGCCGTGTTCAGAAGAGGGCACGAAACGTCTGGTGCGTGCCGCGGTTGAATACACCATCACCAATGACCGTGATTCCCTGACGCTGGTGCACAAAGGCAACATCATGAAGTTCACCGAAGGCTCTTTCAAAGACTGGGGCTACCAGCTGGTGAAAGAAGAGTTCGGCGGCGAGCTGATCGATGGCGGTCCGTGGATGAAGTTCAAAAACCCGAACACCGGTAAAGAGATCATCGTTAAAGATGTGATCGCCGATGCCTTCCTGCAGCAGATCCTGCTGCGTCCAGCCGAGTATGACGTTATCGCTTGTATGAACCTGAACGGTGACTACATTTCTGATGCCCTGGCGGCACAGGTAGGCGGTATTGGTATCGCACCGGGCGCCAACATCGGTGACGAGTGCGCACTGTTCGAAGCGACCCACGGTACTGCACCGAAGTATGCGGGCCAGGATAAAGTGAACCCAGGTTCCGTGATCCTGTCTGCAGAAATGATGCTGCGTCATCTGGAGTGGTTCGAAGCGGCTGACCTGATTGTTAAAGGCATGGAAGGCGCAATCGCTGCCAAAACCGTGACCTACGACTTTGAGCGTCTGATGGACGGCGCTAAGCTGCTGAAATGTTCTGAGTTTGGTGACGCGATCATCGCGAACATGTAATTTGCCCTGAGCAAATGCAACATGAAAGGGAGCCGCAGGGCTCCCTTTTTTTATGCTGGCAGCGGGAAGGACTTCTGTCACCGCCGGTTTGCCATGCATGACGACCGTGCGATGCGTGGCTTTATTCCGCCGGAGGCTGTAACTGACCGATCTGGCTATCGCGCGCCTGCGACAAACGCCAGAAATCATTGCCGGCCGGATGCTGGTAAATCCGCAGCGAAAACTGACCGACGATGGCGTAGATGAATTCAAATATCGCTGACTGGGAATTCTCGTAATCAACCCACAGCACCGAGGAGGTAAAGCAATAAACCTCTACCGGCAATCCCTCGGGTGAGGGTTTCATCGCACGCACCACGATATACATATCTTTTTTAATATCGTCGCGCTGCGCCAGCCAGGCGGTGAGATAGTGACGGAACACCGTGAGGTTGGTAATGCCGTTTTCCGCAAACCAGCGGTCACCGACCACGCTGCTATCGCGGCCATCCATCAGGATTGAAAGCTGCTCACTGACACCGCGAATCTGGCTCATCTGCTGCACCATTTGCTGATCGAGGAAGCGAATGGAGGTCTGGTCGAGATGAAAGCTGCGCATGATACGCCGCGCGCCGGAGGAGAACATCGCCTGCCAGTTGGTGTAGGTTTCAGTCAGGAAATTTTTGGTCGGGATCCGCGACAGCGTATTGTCCCAGTTGCGGATGGTAATGGTATGCAGAGCGATATCAATCACTTCACCACTGATGCCGTTATCCGGCATTTCAATCCAGTCGCCAAGCTGCAGCACATCGTTCGATGACACCTGAATATTGGCCACCAGCGACAGCAAGGTGTGCTGAAACACTAACATCAATACCGCCGCGACCGCACCCAGACTGGAGATGATGATCACCGGCGATTTGTTCGACATGATAGCCAGAATCATGATGGCGGAAATGATATGCACCAGGATCTTACCGATCTGGATATAGCCTTTTATCGAGTGGTTCTTACGCTTCGACTTACGCGAATAGGAGTTATTAACGATCTCCAGCACTTCGTTAAAGAACAGCGACAGATATACAAAAAACAGAATGCCGCAGATGGTTTTCACCGCGATCAGCAGATGCTCGGGCAGGTCCGGCATAAACTGCAGCAGGTAATAGACGGTGATCACCGGAATAAAATTCGACAGCTTTTCTGAGAGTCGGACGTCTTTATCCAGCGGCACCTGGTTTTTATGCGTGCTAAAGAACACGCGGCGCACCACTTTTACCACGAAGAACTTGCAGATCAGATGGGTGACCATGCCGGCAACCAGTAACAGCAGCAGGCTGAAGGTGGCGGAGAGCACCGTGTTGCCTTCAATAAACGTTTGTATGTCGCGTAAGTAATTCATTTTAACCACATGCCGGCCGGTTGAGGCGGGAATTCAAACATAAAGCGGCCACGGACGATAAGCGACGCGTGCGCAATAGTGTTGCTACGAGACCAGCGCTTTGCGTGCCGCCTCGGCAAGAAAATGGCTGCGGCTGCTGTAGCGCGCGTTATTACTGACCATCTTATCGATCTTCTCAATCAGCAGATGCGGCATAGTGATATTGATGCGCTCGGATTTGCCCAGATAGCGGGTGACATCAATATCAACGTAGATCCACACGCCGGGCTGGCTAAATTCCTGCTGCCAGTGCTGCGCCGGCTCCGGAATCAACAAGCCTTTCTCCGCCATCAGTTCAAAGTGGGCATGCAGCGCAGATTGCGCATCCTGCAGCGTTTGCTCGGGCGTATCACCGGCAAAATAACAGCCGGTGACATCCGGGAAATAACCACTGGCCGAGCCGTCAGCGTCAATCTCTACCAAAGCGGGAAACAGCATCATGTCACCTCTGAGCAAGCGGAATAAAACCAGCATGGATCAATCCAGCCTGGCGTCTTTCAGAATCTGCATCAGCGTGCCTTTCTTCATATCCTTCTGCGGATGCGGCACGGTGATCAGATGAGCAAAATCCGGATGTGAGAACTGATGGTGACTGCCGCGTATGCGCTCCAGCTTCCAGCCATTCTTTTGCAGCAGTTTAATCAGCGTCGCGCTCTTCATCGGACTTCCTGTAGGTGAAATTATACACACAATACACACTAATGCAAGGCGGTCTCTGCCATCACATCGGCGGGTCATGGCCAAACTAACCGGGACGGCCATGACAGGCACCCGTTGATGCTGCGTTCTGCGTGCTGTTTTCCACGGCTTTTTCCCGCTGCGATAGTGGTTTGCGTAAAACTTTGAAACAGTTAACATCCCGGCACCGGCGCGCGTGCCATTTGCTGGCTGAACCGCTATCTTCAGCCTTCATCAATCCGGAGGTGCTATGCAAGGTGTGATCAAGTTTGTGAAAGGCTGGCTGATTTTTTCCCTGCTGTGGGGCATTTTTATGTGGTTTGTTTCCTGGCAGGCACAGGGCAAAACGCCGGGCATGATGATTGTCATGAGCCTGTATGCCGGTTTGATTTATCAGGCATTAATGACCATGGTGGCGCGTTACAAAGCGCGGCGCGCACAGGCCTGATTATTCACAACTGCCGACATAGCTTTGCGTCGCGCTGACGCTAATTTGCATGACATCCGGCAAGCTGAGCGCTCACTAATCAGCGTGTAAGGCGGGCAGGATGGGAAGAACGTTACTGACGGGATGGTTTTTATTGCTGCTATCACTGGCGGCCAGTGCACAATTACCGGTGGGGCCTGTGGTGATAGCGGGGCAGCATGGGCGCCACCTGGCCGGGCACAGCAGTACGGCAGATGTCGCCGAGACGCCGGATGAACATATTCAGGAACGACGGGACGGCGTGCCGCAGCGGCATTGAGTATCGGGGCCATATGGGCCCCGATCGCCGGGGATTATTTACGGCCCAGCAGGAAACCGACAATCACGCCGATGCTGGCGGCAACGGCCAGTCCGGTCGCCGGGTTGTCGCGTACCGATCTCACCACGCAGTCTGCTGCATCCTGCACCGCATAGCTGGCCTGCGCCGGATAGCGTCGCGCGGCACCGCGTGCCTGATGGCGGCGTGAACCGGTGAACTCGCCAAATTTTTCCTGTACGGCACCCGCCGCTTCATTCAATTTTGCTTCCGCTTTATCGGTCATATTAACTCCCTGAGAGTGGTGAATGTCTCTTTCAGCGTAGACAGAGAAGTGCAGACCAGCAACCTGGTGGCTTTTCAGGATGTAACAGTGGTTTGCAGGAATCGGCATTGCTGTCCATACCTGGTAAGGACCACGCTAAGCTGTGCTAACCTCACGCAGCGCTCACTGAATGGAGGAGAAATGAAACGCGATATCCTGAATGAAGACGATTACGATGAAGTTTGCCGGGTGATTGGCGATGCGGTGATTGTCCTTTCCGAGTGCGGTCATGAAACCAGACGGGAGGAGATTGCCCGTTTGCTGCAGCGTACGCGCCACGATCGCGCCCACGACGAACGCGATGAACAGCGTATGCTGGAGCACGCGATTCGTCTGGTACGGCCGTAAGAGCAGGGCGTCACGCGGACGCCCTCACTGCTGGTCGCGATACGCCGGGTACCAGCTCACCAGGAAGTGGCGCAGATGATCAAAACACCATTCGGCATCGTCCGCCTGCTGGCAGTAATAGCGAATGGTGACCTTCTCATAGCGGCGATGGCGCTGCTGCAGCGGCGACCAGCTCCAGTCCAGCACCGCGCGCGCATAGTTGACCAGCGCGTCGCGCGGCATGCTGTGCTGCTGCTCCTGGCGGCGCAGATACATCTCAAAGAACTGATCGAGGCTCTGTGTCTCTTCGCTGCTACAGTCCAGCGTGGGGCGGAACGCCACATCGAGAAAGCCGCACACGCCGTCTGCGCGCTGCTGCCAGTCACAGGCCAGCGTCATAAACAGGCCATCCTGCAGATTGACCTCTTCCAGCAGACGACGCAAATTTTCAGAATGTTTACCGGCGGCGATCTCATCAATGCGATCGGTTTCCAGCGTCAGGTCAAAACCGCACGGGTTGACCGAGCCATCCGCGTCTCGGGTGGCCGGAAAGGGGAAATCGATATAACCGTTATTGTCCAGACTCTTTTCCATAATGCAGGTCCGCAGCATGACAAACGCTGACAATAAACCATCTGCGCGCGTCACGCACGGCTTATGGACACGTCCAGGTAATCATGGTGTTACGCGCCGGGTTGATCAGGCGGAACTGCTTGTCGCTGAGCCGCTGTGCATAAAAGCCTTCCGGCGTCACGGCAGAAGGGACATAGCGGAAACGGTCAGTGGAGTGCAGTGCGCCGCTGCTCAGCGTTACGCCATCGCGCGCCACCGAAAACGAATTCACTAAATCGAAAATGCGCCCTTCGGTGTGGCCCAGCGACTGACCATAGAGCGTTACGACCTCGCCGGGGCAATCGACGCCTTTCGGCGTGGAGCTGCAGCCAGCCAGCAGGATAAGTGTGAGTAGAAAACTGAGTCTTAACATGGTCCTGTTCCTGGTGCATTCCCTGATTTATGCTGGCCTGACGATGCGCGCCACTGATCCGATCATAGCATGTCTGACGCCACTGCCCATTTGCCATTTGTTTAATCGTTAAGCGGTAAGCATGTAAAGGGGTGACTTTGCTAGCAGATAAACGTTATTCTTGCCAGCGTTGCGCACCAGGTAAGCAAAACAAGGGTAAATCCATGAGAGAAGAAGAAGCCAGTTTAATGATTCTTCAGCACGCGATTGATAAGTTAGACGCCGACAAAAAACAGCAGGTGATGAACTGCGTGACGGCGATCCATGAAGTTATGCAGCGTTTCGATCCAGACGATGCCGGACTGGCGCTGATGCTGGTGGCCGCGCAGGTCGCGGCAGAGTAGCGCCATCCCATCCCGGTCTTAACCATTTATTTCACCCACCAGCCAGCGGTGAATCACCCGCACCATATATTGCTGCTGCTCTGCCGTTAACGGCTGATGCGCAGCAATGCCATGCCATTTTGCCAGACAGCCGCGGCAGCAGGTTGCCGTGGCGTGCTGGGCGATAAATACCGGATGGCCGCGCATTGGCGTCTGTTTGCCATCATTCTTTGGTTCGGCTGCAGCCAGTCTTTGCTGGATAAAATCGGCCGCGTGTTGGTCGATCACCGCCGGGCCTTTCTCAATACAGTACTGTCGCTCTTTCGCGCCTAAATGGAAGCGGCGGCGAAACGGCGATTGCGCCAGCCGCGCGAATAATGCCTGTTCATCTCGCATAACATCCTCCTGACGCGATCTTAGCGCATTTTACTTAACTCGTTACAAAGATATCCCGATCGCATAAAACCTCACAAAATCAGTGGTGTGGAGACGTTCTTCCTGCCCGCAGTGGCTGACCTGCGGTCGCAGATTACCGCACCGGCGGCGGTTGTATGTTACCCTCTGGTCAATTAAATTCCTGTAAAATCATGATCTAACCTCAGTGGAGAACCCCCCATGAAGGCGATAACCCTTGCCGCGCTCCTGATGGCCTGCCAGATTGCCCCCGCGTGGAGCGAAAGCGAATTCCAGATCACCTGCCCGGGCCGCCCCACCATGACGGTATCGCGTGCCGCCTACGGGCTCAGCACGCTGATGTGGCCAACCCGGCATTTCCAGATTGCCGCCGGGCAGCAGCGCACGCGTCTGCAGGACGGTGATAAGGTCGCCATCACCCGTTTCCGCAATGGCGATCAGCTGATCGTGAATAAAAACAGCGGCGAAACCTTTTTCGTCTACGCCGACAGCGATAAGCTGTTGCCCTGCAACCGCACGGAAAAACGCGATGCTGATATTCTGTCGCTGGAGCGCTACGACGACCGCCAGCACCCCTCTTCATAATGCCGCCACAAGGAGCCGACCATGCAATTAAGCGTTACGGATAGCGTCACGCATCAGGATCTGGATGAAATGCGCCTCGGCCTGAACGCCTTCAACAGCCGCTTTATTGACATCAATGAGATGAAAGCCATCGGTGTGTTCATCAAAGACGGCGCCGGGAAAAAGCTGGCGGGACTGACGGGCTCAACCTATGGCAACTGGTTACGCATTGATATGCTGTGGGTCAGCGATGGGTTACGCGGGCAGGGCGCCGGCAGCCAGCTGATTCAGGCTGCCGAACAGGAAGCCCGCGCACGCGGCTGCCGTTACGCGCAGGTGGATACCGCCAGCTTTCAGGCGCGGCCGTTTTATGAAAAGCTTGGCTATACGCTACGTTTTAGCCTTGATCACTATCCGCGCGAACATCAGCGTCACTATCTGAGCAAGACGCTGTAATCACAGCAGTGGCTGCTGGCGCAGATCCAGCGGCGACTGTTCCGCTTCATCAATCGCGGCCAGCCAGCTCTGTAAATCGACCTTCGCCCAGGAGAGATGCCCGCGCGTGGTGCTCATCAGCACTACATCCGGACGCAGCGAGCGGTACAGCTCCAGCGACTGCTGCAGCTCCGCAGGATTACTGTCCGGCACCAGCACGCTGATCCAGCGATGGTAATCCCGCGTCAGGGTGTCGCCGACAAACAGGTAGGTCTGGCCGAGCGGTGAATGGTACAGGTAGCTGCAGCTGCCTGGCGTGTGGCCCGGCGTGGGCAGCAGGTGAAAGTCGCCAAAGTGCACGTCCTGATGCGTGAAGGTCTCGTCCGGCTCAATCACCAGGCTCACCGGGCCGAGCGATCGGCTGTGGCAATACAGCGCACTATTGAAGCGCTGCTGAATGGCCCGCGCGCCCGGCGCGGCTTCGTGCCAGTGGGTAAAATAGTGGCGAATCACGCCGCCCGCGTCCGCGAGCACTTCATGATCCAGCAACTGCTCAACGCGACCAATCAACAGGTTGCCGCGCGGATGGCGCAGCATAAACCCGTGCATCATTAAATCATTTGCCGTCTCTTCGGCGGGAAATTCCGGCGTGGAGATCCACAAGTCTTCGTACAGCGGCTTCAATAGCGGTCTCCTGCGGCAACACGTCAGCGCAACGTCGGATGGCCGGTAAAGGCTAACCGCGCGGCGCCCTGGTCAATCTCAAGCGTGGCGCTGGCGCCGAGCGGCAGCGTCACGGTATCGGCATCATGGCCAAACGGCAGATCGCTGATTACCGCAATCTGGTACTCGTCACGCAACCGCTGCCACACCGTGGCGAAATCAAAGCCGTTGTCGTAATCGGACAGGGCGGTGCTGGTGAAGCTGCCGGTGACAATGGCTCGCTGGCGCGCCAAAATACCGCTCTGCTGCAGCTGAATCAGCATACGCTCAATGCGGAACGGATGCTCATTCACATCCTCGATCACCAGAATGCCGTCTTCAATCTGCGGCAGCCACGGCGTGCCAATCAGGGAGCAGATCATCGCCAGGTTGCCGCCCCACAGCGTGCCCTGCCAGCGGCCGCGATCCGGACTGGCGCTGTGCCACGCCAGATTGACTGTAGGAGATGTTAGCGCCTGCCAAAAGTGGCTGACGGTAAATTCAGATAAAGCCTCCGCGCCAAAATTGCCGGCCAGCATCGGTCCGCTGAAGGTGATCAGCCCGGTTTGCGCCAGCAGCGCCAGCTGAATAGCGGTGAAATCACTGTGGCCGCACAGCGCGACAGGCTGATTAAGCAGGCGACGCTGCAGCGCCACATAGTCGAGGTGATCGAGCAGGCGTGAGGCACCATAGCCGCCGCGCACCGCCAGTACGATATCCGGCAGCGACGCCAGCGACGCCAGCGCATTCACATCCTGCAGGCGCTGCGCGTCATCACCGGCAAAACGCTGCCAGCGGCGCGTAATGGCTTCCGGGTTTTGCAGTTGATGGCCTTCCGCCTGCAGGCGCTCCACCGCGCGGCGGGCGGCATCCTGATTGTGACAATAACCGGAAGGGGCGATGAGGCGTATTGAACGAGGGGCGAGCATAACTTCCATCCTGCTGTCTGTTGGCCTGCCGATGATGACGAAATGCGTTACCGAAGTCACGGTAGCACAAGGTTTTTTACGTATTTAGGATAAACGGTAATTTTACCTTTTACCGTCATGGTTATGATAGCTTGCGCCAATCTTATAGCGGAACCGAAAATCAGTGAAAATCCGACTACTTATGCTGTCTGCTTTGCTGCTGGCTGGCTGTGCCAGCGAGCCGGAAAAACCGGTGACGCCGGAGAGAAATACGCCATTAACCCAGGCGCCGCCGTCGAAAGTGAATGATGCATGGTCACTGTTTACCGAAGATGCCGCCAGTCATTATGGCGTTGATGAGAAGCTAATCAGCGCCATTATTAGTGTCGAATCCGGGGGCAACCCAACCGTGGTAAGCCGTTCTAACGCGGTCGGGCTGATGCAGATCAAAGCCGCCACCGCCGGGCGCGAGGTGTATCGCGCACAGGGACGCCACGGCCAGCCGAGTAACTCCGAGCTGCGCGACCCGGCGAAAAATATTGATATCGGCGCGGCCTATATCCGGATTCTGCAGGATTCGGCGCTGGCGGGCATTCGCGATCCGCTGACGCTGCGCTATGCCACCATTGTTTCCTATGCCAACGGCGCCGGCGCGCTGCTGCGCACCTTCTCGCGCGACCGCGATCGCGCCATTGCAATGATCAACGCCATGACGCCGGATGAGTTCTACCAGCACGTGCAGAACAAGCATCCGGCCGCCCAGGCGCCGCGATACCTGTGGAAAGTCACCACCGCCTATCGCACCATCGGCTAATGCCGCTGGCGGGGCTCAGTGCTGTGCGCGCTCTGCCGCAGCCTCATTCGAGGCATCGCTGAGGTTAATGCGCGGCAGCACGCCGCCGGTGAACTCCACGCGGCGCATCGGGAAGGCGAAACGAATCTGTTTCTGCTCCAGCTGCGCCATCAGTTGCAGGTTAATCTCCTGCTGAATGTCCATGTATTTGTTGTAATCGGCGCTCAGCACGAAATAGACCACCTCAAACGTCAGCTGCGATTCGTCAAACGACAGGAAATGGGCGCGATCAAAACGCGTGTCCGGCACGCCTTCAATGATGCGTTGTACCATGCCGCCAATCTGGCGCACTTTCTCCGCCGGCGTGCCGTAATTAATCCCGAACTTAAACACGATGCGCCGCTGCTGCATGCGTTTGTAGTTGTGGATGGTTTGCTGCAGCAGAATAGTGTTGGAGCAGACAATCTGTTCGCCGCCGAGACTGCGCAGCCGGGTGGTTTTCAGGCCAATGTGCTCAATAGAGCCAGCGATGTCGCCGAACACAATAAAGTCGCCGTGCTCAAAGGGCTTATCGAAGCCAATCGCCAGCGAAGCAAATACATCGCTCAGCACCGTCTGAATCGCCAGCGCGATGGCGATACCGCCGACGCCGAGGCTGGCCACCAGCGCGGTGATGTTGATCCCCATATTGGAGAGGATCGCCAGCAGCATCATCACCCACACCACGACACGCAGCAGAATACCGAGGATCACCGTGGTGACCGGATTGCGCACGTGCAGCGGATCGCGCAGCAACGAGTGCAGCCACAGGCGAATGCCGCCGTCAATCCACAGCGTGAGCTGCAGAATCAGCGCCAGGAACCAGCCGTGGGCGATGGCGACGCTCCAGCTGTCCGGCAGGTCGACAAATTTCAGCGCGATCAGCAGCGAGAAGATCAGCAGCAGCAGCTGACTGGTGCTGCGCAGAATCTCCACCAGAATGCCGGTGAAGCGCACGTGGCGCTGTTCGCTGTAGTGGGCGATACGGTTAGAGACAAAACGAATGACGGTGCGCAGCAGCCAGTAAACAATCAGCGTGCCGAACACAATGATGGCGCTATTAATCCAGAAGTTTTGATTGAGAAAGATAAGTTGTAAACGATGGGCAGAAAGCCAGTTTTCCATTGGGGAGAATCTCCTTGCTGGGAGCCGGTGAAAAGAATGTGCAAGGAGAAAGCATAGACTACGCTGGCGCCGCGCGGGACGCCGGCGGTTTACTGGAAGCGATTGGCCTTGTCGCGCGCCAGCCGTTCCAGCGCAAAAATCACCTGCTGCAGCTGACGCTCCTGCACCGGTTCGATGGCGGTAAAACGGAAGCTAAGCCGCGGCGTGATGCGGGTTTCGTTCTTGCTGGTCACGGTGCTGCGCTCGCCGATGTGCAGCAGCTGTGCGGTCACTTCGAACTGGCCATATTCGCCCAGCTCAACGCGCAGCTTTTTGAAGGTATCGCCACGGTTAAGACCTTCCGGCAGCGCCTCATCCAGCAACACGCCGACGCCGCCAAGCGACAGATCCTGCAGGCGAAAGCGCGCGGTGCTGCCGTCCGGCCACTGGCTGTGGCAGTAGAATACTGGTTCGAGCGGCGCGTTGACGCGAAAGAACTCCCGGCGCTGAATCTGCCACACCAGGTCGGGCAGCGCGGCGGCAAAGGCGGGCAGGCCGTCATAATCGATGCGGGTTAATCCCTGCAGCCCAAACTCCACTTTGGCACCGTGGGTTTCGGCCGCAATATTCACTTCGCCACCCTGCAGTGCCAAATCATTGTCCAGCGCGTTGCTGCCGAGATCAAAAATCACCCGATCTTCATCCGCGGCCAGCAGCCGGCTGATGAACTGACCACGGGAGAAATTGACCATCAGCAGGGTTTGATAACGCAACAAATCCTTCATCACGTTCAACACCGCTAGCGTACCGCGCTTGAGATATTGTTCTTTATCGGCGTCTTTCACGTCCTGCTCCACCTGTCCGATTGCTATTTTACGAGTGCCACTGCTCTTCGTCGGTTATCGACCGGGGCGGTAAAAGCTTTAGCCGGCGTGAACGAATTCATCATGATGTTGATGTAGCAGAGAAAAAATTCCCGGCTATACTTAGCGCGATGAACACCTTGATTCATAACGTAAGGAGCAGCAAATGGGTATTCTTTCATGGATTATTTTTGGTCTGATTGCCGGGATTATCGCTAAATGGATCATGCCAGGTAAAGATGGCGGCGGATTTATTTTGACCGTGGTACTCGGGATTGTCGGTGCGGTGGTGGGCGGCTGGATCAGTACCCTGTTCGGCTTTGGCCGGGTTGACGGCTTCAACTTTGGCAGCTTCGTGGTCGCGGTGATCGGTGCCATTGTGGTGCTGTGGATCTACCGTAAAGTCCGCAGCTGACGCCAAATCACGATTCAACAAGATCCGCAGTCCCGTCCGGGGCTGCGGATTTTTTTATGTCGTCAGAAATCGTAGCCGATTGTGGCGGTCAGCGTCCGCTCCGCGCCGCGATAGCAGTAACCGGTGCCGTAGCAGGCTGCCAGATACTTTTTATCCGTCAGATTGCGGGCATTCAGCTGCAGCCAGGCACCTTTCAGATTCGGCTGCCACGCGCCCAGATCGGCGCGCAGTGAGGCGTCAAACAGGGTCACCGACGGCAAACGGGTGGTGTTTTCGTTATCGGCCCACTGGCGGCCAATGTAGCGCACCCCGGCACCCGCGCTCAGGCCGTAATCAAACTGATAATGCCCCCACAGCGACGCCATGCTATTTGGCGTGACGTACGGCGTATGGCCATCGTTGCCGTCCACGGAATCCTTAAAGCGCAGATGGTTGAGCGTATAACCGGCGACGGTGCTGAACCGTTCGGTCAGCTGGCTGCGCGCCTCCAGTTCAATGCCCTGTGCATGCACTTTGCCGGACGGGGTGTAGGTGCCGTCCTGCACGTTACGGTTGGCCACATCGTTCTGCGTCAGATCGTACAGGGCCACGCTGTAGAGATCGCGCGTGCCGTTCGGCTGGTATTTCACCCCGGCTTCATACTGTTCTGAGGTGGTCGGTTTTAGCTGATTCCCGTCGGGATCGGTCAGCGAAGCCGGGGTTATCGCCTGGCTCCAGCTGACGTACGGCGACACGCCGTTATCAAAGGCGTACAGCAGCGCGGCGCGGCCGCTGACGTGATCGTCCTGACGACGACTATTGCCATTCTCTGACACGATGCGGTCATAGCGACCAGACAGATCCAGATGCCAGCGCTGCCACGCCATCTCATCCTGCAGATAGAGGCTGCTCTGATAGTAGCGGCGCGTCTGCGCTGTCCAGAGGTAATCCGGCTGGCTGCCGATGGCCTCGCCGCTCCAGGCATTCAGCGGTGAGGCAGCGCCGCTGGCGTCGCTCAGATCATTTTTGTAGCGGTGATACTCCGCGCCGAGCGTGACGCGATGCTGCAGCGCACCGCTGGCAAACTCCGCCTGCAGCTGGTTATCGGTCGCCCACGCGCTGAGCAAAGAGCGCTCACCAGAGTAGTAGCGATTGAGCAGGTCCGGATTGTCGCTGTTCCAGCCAATCTGGTACACCTGGTCGAGCGCCACGCTGGAATGGCTGTAGCTGCCGGTGCTGTGCACCGACCATACCTCATCGAAACGGTGCGAAAAGTCGTAGCCGTAAATCTGCTCATGACGTTTGAACTGATCCAGCGCGCTGTCGCCCTCATAGAAGCCGTCGCTCAGCCAGCGGCCATTGTGGCTGTACAGCGTGCCTTCCGCCGGCACCGAGCCGTGATAGCCGCCTGAGGGATCTTTTTGCAGATAAGCACGCAGCAGCAGGCTGGTGTCTTCATCCGGCTGCCACAGCAGCTGGGGTGACAGGGCGTATTTCTCTTCGCGCGTGTGGTCGTACTGGGTATCGCTGTTGCGCGTGATGCCGGTCAGGCGGTACGCCCATTGATCGTTAATTGCGTCGGTGTAATCAAAGGCGGCGCTGTTACTGGCATTGCTGCCGGTGGCGAAGCGTAAATGGCCCTGTGAAGCAAACTGCGGCCGCTTCGTGACCATGTTCACCAGCCCGCCCGGCACCGTCTGGCCATAAAGGGCAGAAGAGGGGCCTTTAATTACGTCGATGCGGTCAAGGAACCAGTTATCCACCTGCAGGATGTTGAAGCTGCCGCCGTCGCTCATCACGCGCAGACCGTCAAGGAAGGTGTTGTCGACGTCACCGCCGTGGAAACCGCGCAGCGAAATGGTGTCGTAACGCGTGGCCGCGCCACCAAAGTTGGTGAAAACCCCCGGGGTATAGCCCAGCGCCTGGTTCAGATCCTGCGCGCCCTGATCGTCAATCTGCTGACGCGTCACTACGGAAATGGACTGCGGCGTGGTGACGAGTGGACGATCGCTTTTCGTGGCGCCGCTGCGGGTGGCGAGATAGCCCGCCGTAGGCGAGGTGGCGCTCTCCTGCGGCTGTGCGGTGACCACCAGAGAGGGTTCGGCTACGCCGAGTGCCGGAAACGCCAGCGCCAGCGCGCACAGCAGCCGGCCACGGTTGAGGGGGAACAGCGCGGTCATAATGATTCCTTTGGCTGAGAACAAAAGCCGCACCACACCAGCGCGGCGGTTAATGATGAGAAAAAGAGTCATTTTAAGATTGAGAATTATTATCTTTTAGTAAGGGGTGTTTCAAGATGTAAAAGATAAGTAATGGAAAAGTGTGATGCGCAGGGGGATGCCGCAGCGCCGGGCGTGGCCATCGCCTGGCTGTGGCATCGGGCTTGAGAAGCAGGTGCGCACGCCGGCGCACCTGACGTCAGGGTTATTTCGCCGCGTTTAGCGTCGGCATTGAGGGGATGTCGCGCGTGCTGTCACAGGTTTTATCTTTCGGACAATACTTATCCAGCAGCTTCAGCGTTACGCCGTTGGTCCAGCCAAAGCCGTCCTGCAGCGGATACTCGCCGCCGCCACCACCGCCCAGCTGGGCGCCGTCGACCACATACTTCTCAACCAGCTTGTGCTCGCGATCGTAAGTTTGCTGCACATTTTGCAGGAAGCGCTGACCGATCTGCTGTGCCAGCTGGTTCTGCTTGTAGTGCTCCAGACCTTCGACCGCTACCCACTGCAGCGGGGCCCAGCCGTTAGGCGCATCCCACTGCTGGCCGTTGTTTACCGTCGTGGTGACCAGCCCGCCCGGTTTCAGCAGCTGTTTTTCCACTGCGGCGGCGGTGCGTTCCGCCTGCTTGTCGCCCGCCAGCTGCATATACAGCGGGAACAGCGTGGCGGCGGTGAGCTGGTTGTGCACCTGCTTTTTCTGGAAATCGTAGTCGGCATACCAGCCCTGTTTGTCATCCCACAGGTAACGATTGATCGCCGCCTGGCGCTTCTCTGCATCCGCCGCAAACTGCTGCGCTTTATCATTCTGTTTTGCCAGCTTCGCGGCTTTCGCCAGCGTCTGCTCCAGGTGGAACAGCAGGCTGTTGAGGTCCACCGGGGCCAGCTGGGTGGTGCGAATCGAGGCCAGATTGTGCGCATCGGTGAACCAGCGTGAGCTGAAGTCCCAGCCCGAGGCGGCGCCCGCGCGCAGATCGCGATACACCTGCTGTTTATTGCGCTCAGGCGCTTTTTTCGCGGTGTTGACATCGTCCAGCCAGGATTCGGTGCGCGGCACGTCACGGTCATCCCAGTAGCGATTGAGCAGGGTGCCGTCGCTCAGCTTCACCACGCGCTTGCTCGCCTGGCCGGCAGCCACCTTATCGCTGTCCGCCATCCAGTAGTCATACTCTTTTTGCAGCTGCGGCAGATACTGGCGGTAAACGTCGTCTCCCTTGTGGCTGGCCAGCAAATCCACCATCAGGCTGAAGAACGGCGGCTGCGAGCGGCTGAGATAGTAGCTGCGGTTGCCGTTAGGGATGTGGCCGTACTTGTCCAGCTCGCTGGCGAAGTTGTCCACCATATCCTGCACCCGATCCCAGTGGCCGCTCTCTGCCAGCCCGAGCATGGTGAAGTAGCTGTCCCAGTAATAGACTTCGCGGAAACGCCCGCCTGGCACCACGTACGGTTTCGGCAGTGGCAGCAGCGAATCGTACTGGCTGGCCGTTGGCGTGCTGCGCGTCAGCACCGGCCACAGACCATTGATGTGCGCGCGCAGGCTCTGGCCGGCGGGCGGCACGTATTTATCCTGCGCTTTGGGCAGGGTGAAGTTGGTATCCACGAAACGCCTGAGATCGAAATTACGCTGATTTTTCTGCATCTGCCAGTCGGCGAGAATCGACGCCGGGTCATATTTGGGGACCGCATCGGCAAAGGTTTTCTGGTCCGGATAAAATCTGGCCTGCTGCACGGCACTGAATAGTGGGCCGAGTCGCACATCCGGCGGCTGCGGCTGGGCGCTGAGCATGCGGCTGTTATCCTCAGCGTGCACAGCAGACGCGCTCAGCAGCGCCGCGCTGAGCAATAGGGTAAGACGCGCAGGCGTAAACACTACATTTTTTATCATCGGTTTTTCTCCTTGTCCGAAAAGGTGGTGCGCTAACGCATTGACCACCCGAACAACTTTAGACGTTAACGCGCCGCTTAGCCTTTTGCAGCGGCGGAAATGTGAAGCCTTCGCGATTAATCGCCGGAAAATTGCGGTGCGGTGCGGGTTTTTACTTGCCCTGCGCCGCTATTTGACTGAGGCTGAAAGAAAAAAAGGAGAGCAGTATGGAGATCATCTGGTATCACCCGTCACTGAATCCGCAGCCGTGGCTGGACGGCATGCGCCAGCGTCTGCCGTCGGTGCGCATCCGCCAGTGGCAGCCGGGCGACAGTGCACCCGCCGACTACGCCATTGTGCGATCGCCGCCGGTGGAGATGCTGGCGGGACGGGCGCTGCGTGGCGTATTCGCCATGGGGGCCGGCGTGGACGAAATTTTGCGGCAGCTGCGCACATACCCTGAGATGCTGGCTGAAGCGGTGCCGCTCTACCGGCTGGAAGACACCGGCATGGCACGCCAGATGCAGGAGTATGCGAACTGGTGCGTGCTGGGCTGGTTCCGCCGCTTCGCCGACTATCACCAGCAGCAGCGACAGGCGCTATGGCAGCCACTGCCGGACCGCGAACGTGCTACTTTTACCATTGGCGTGCTGGGGGCAGGCGTGCTCGGCCGCAGCGTGCTGGAGAGCCTGCGCCAGTGGGGCTTCCCGCTGCGCTGCTGGAGCCGCTCGCCGAAGCAGATTGCCGGTGTCACCACTTTTCACGGCCGCGACCAGCTGGCGGATTTTCTCGCTGACAGTCAGGTATTAATTGATTTGCTGCCCGCCACGCCGGAAACCAGCAACCTGATCAATGGCACGTTTCTTAGCGCGCTACCGCGCGGCGCCTGTTTCCTCAACCTCGCACGCGGTGCGCACGTGGTAGAGGCCGATCTGCTGGCGGCGCTGGAGAGCGGTCAGCTGGCCGCCGCCGCGCTGGACGTATTCCAGGTGGAACCGCTGCCGGCCGCGAGTCCGCTGTGGTCTCATCCGCGTGTCATGATTACCCCGCATAATGCCGCCACCACCTTGCCGCATGAGGCGATGGACTATATCGCCGGTGCCATCACGGCACTGGAGCAGGGCCAACAGCCGCGCGGTCTGGTCGATCGCCAGCGTGGCTATTAATTCAGCAGAGGAGAAGAGGATGTATCCCGTCGATTTACATATGCATACCGTGGCCAGCACCCATGCGTACAGCACGCTGCACGATTACGTCGCGCAGGCGAAACACAACGGCCTGAAGCTGTTCGCCATTACCGATCACGGTCCGGACATGGCCGATGCGCCGCACTACTGGCATTTTGTGAATATGCGCATCTGGCCGCGCGTGATTGACGGCGTCGGCGTGCTGCGCGGCATTGAAGCCAACATCAAAAATCAGCAGGGTGAGATTGATTGCAGCGGGCCGATGCTGGATGCGCTGGATTTGATCGTCGCCGGCTTCCATGAGCCGGTCTATGCGCCGCGCGACAAGGCTCACCACACCGAAGCGATGATCGCCACCATGGCCAGCGGACTGGTGCACATCATCAGCCATCCGGGCAACCCGAAATTCCCGGTGGATATTCGCGCCATCGCGGAAGCCGCCGCGCACTACGATGTGGCGCTGGAGATCAACAACTCGTCGTTTACCCATTCGCGTCCGGGCAGTGAACCTAACTGCCGCGCGATTGCGGAAGCGGTGCGTGACGCCGGTGGCCGGCTGGCGTTTGGCTCCGATTCGCACACCGCCTTTACGCTCGGCGATTTCGAGCACTGCCTGCGTATTACGCGCGAAGTGGATTTTCCGCAGGATCGCGTGTTAAATGTCACGCCGCGTCGCCTGCTCGACTTTCTCGAACAGCGCACCGGCAAACACATTGCGGAATTTGCCGACTTTTAACTTTTTTGCCTCAAGGAATTCTGTTGCATGAATGAGTTTTCCATTCTCTGCCGCGTCATCGGCTCGCTGTTTAATCGCCAGCCGCAGGACCCGCTGCTGGTGCCGCTGTTCACCCTGCTGCGCGAAGGCAAACTGAAAGATCAGTGGCCGCTGGAGCAGGATGAACTGCTGACCCGGCTGCAGCAGAATAGCGATCCGCAGGCGCTGGCGGCGGATTACAACGCGCTGTTCGTCGGCAGCGACTGCAGCGTACCGCCGTACGCCTCACAGTGGCCGAACGGACCGCAGGAAGCCGAGGTGCGGGCGTTTTTAACCTCACGCGGTATGCCACTGAGCGAGTCGCCGGCCGATCACTTTGGCGTGCTGCTGCTGGCGGCCTCCTGGCTGGAAGATCAGTCTGCGGAAGATGAGGCGGCGGCCCAGCTGGCGCTGTTCGATGACTACCTGCTGCCGTGGTGCGGCGCCTTCCTCGGTAAAGTGGAAGCCCACGCCACCACCGCGTTTTATCGCACGCTGGCGGCGCTGAGCCGTGAGGCGATTCAGGCGATGTATGACGAACTGCGTGAAGAGGGCGACGACGCCTGAGTCGTCACCAGCAGGGATGGCTGCTGCCGGGCAGCTGCGCCGGTGCCGCGCACAGCATCGGCGTACCGGGCAGATAAGCCGCGGCGCGCAGGCGCTCGCCAATCCCCCAGCGATTGATCTCCAGCGCGCTCAGCGCATCGTGCGGCTGCGGCGTAATGCCGCGCTGTTCGCCTTGTGGCGCTGCGCCGTGCTGCTGAAGCAGCAGCGCGGTACGCGCCAGCGACAAACGCGCCTGCCAGCCGGTGCCGTTAATTCGGCGCTGGCGTAATCCTTCCAGCACCGCGGCCGCCATCATATAGCCGGTGGCGTGATCCAGCGCCTGCACCGGCAGCGGCGTCGGTTTAACGCCTGCCTGCCAGCGCATACCCTGTTCGGCGATGCCGCAGGCCATCTGCACCAGGCTGTCAAAACCGCGCCGGTTGCGCCACGGCCCGTGCCAGCCCCAGGCGTTGAGGCTGACATCCACCAGCCCCGGCGCCAGCCGCTGACGGCTCTCCGCATCCAGCCCCAGCTTTTCCAGTGCGTCCGCGCGGTAGCCGTGCACCAGCACGTCCGCATGCTGTAGCAGCGTAATCAGCCGATCGCGCCCGGCGCGGGTTTTGATATCCAGCTGCGCGCAGCGTTTGCCGCAGTTGATCTCCTCTTCCAGCGTCGGTTCACGCCAGCCGGGCGGATCGATGCGCAGCACCTGCGCGCCGAGGCTGGCCAGAAAGCGGGTCGCTACCGGTCCGGCAATGATGCGCGTCAGATCCAGCACCCGCACGCCGAGCAGCGGGCGCGCCGGCAGCAGCGCCCAGCCCGGCGTGGGCGCTTCGCCGGTTGCCCGTTGGGCAATCAGCGCTTCTTCGCTTACCGCCAGCCCCTGCGCGTGCTGCTGCCACTGCTGTGCGCTGCGCATCCAGGCGGCACAGCCGCCGGCGTCGACCACGGCCTGCTCCAGCGCGTGTCCCTGCCAGCGTGCCACCCCCGCCGCCAGCGATGACCGATCGGCGTGCTCGCCCAGCACGCGTGCCATGGCGGCGCGATGATGCGGTGCGTTGGTGTGCAGGCGGATCCAGCCATCCTCGCACGGATAGTCACCGGCCAGCGCATCCCACTGGGCGACTGCTGGACGGTTCAGCGGCGTCAGGCTGTGCTGAAACCAGCGCGAGGCCAGGCGGACGTTGACGCTGACCGGGGCCGGACGCCCCAGCAGATCGCTCAGCGCCTGGCTGGCGAGGCCGATGCTGGTGGCGGCGAGTTCGCTAACGGCAAAAGCCGAGGGGAAGCTGTCGGTCTGAAGAAAGTGGATCGTCGGCGCGTGTTCCGCACCCCGCAATCCCTGCCACAGTTGCTGCCACAATGCGGCAGCGCGTTGAGAATCCATGCTAAACCTCCGGAAAACACGCGAGCTTCAAGCATAGCAGAGTGGATTAGCGGCGGCGCAGACGCGGAAAGCGGGCATGCATGCGCAGGTTACGCAGGTTAATCACCGCAATCGCCGTCCCCAGCACCACCAGCGAGGCACCCAGAATTTTGAAGCTGTTCATGCTGTCGCCCAGCACCAGCACGCCCATAAGTACCGCCAGCACCGGCGTCAGCAGCGAGTAGGGCATGATCAGGTTGACGTTATATTTTTTCAGCAGCGCGTACCACAGCGTGTAGGCGACAATTGACGAGGCGAGGGCGCTGTACAGGATGCCAAACCAGCCGCGCCAGCCAGCCTGACTCAGCGCGGTAAACTGCTGCGATTCAGTCAGCCACGAGGCCGCGCCGACAATCGGCACCGCAAGGAAGGAGATCCAGCCGGTGAGCGTCAGCGGTTTAATCGGCGGTGACTTTTTCACAATCATATTGCTCACTGCCCAGCCGGTGGCGCTGCACAGCAGAATACACAGCACCCACCACGCCGGAATTGTCGGGCTGCCGGAGAGCACCACCACCCCGGCCAGCGAGATGGCGATACCGCACAGCTGCACCAGCCGCAGTTTCTCCTTCAGCACCACCATCGCCAGCAGCATGGCAATCGGCGTGCCCAGCTGGACCACAATGGCCCCGGTGCCGGCATCGGTATAGCGCATGCCGACAAACAGCAGCGAAAAGTGCATGAAGCCAAAGGTAAACGCCAGCGTCAGCAGCCACGGCAGCTGGGCGCGCGTGATGCGGCAAAACGGCACCAGCACAATAGCCACCACCACAAAGCGCATCCAGGTCAGAAACAGCGGCGGAAGCTCCAGCAATCCCCACTTTATCGCCACGTTATTGAACGCCCAGATGCACACCACCATCAGAACCAGAAAAAAATGCCGCACCGCCACGCTGCTGTCCTTTGTTTTATCGATGTTGTCACCGTCTAATGATGGCACGAAGGCGATCGGTTGGCGCACGCGGACGACGCTTTTTTTCGTAATGGCATTAGCTTATGCCGAAAAATCCAGGACAGAGGGCAAATTTACTGTCAGAGTGGATGTCCGAAACACGATCATTTGAGGACCGTATTCGGCATGACACAGACCCGCACCTTACCCCTTGCTCTGATTCAACTCGAAACGCCGCCGCCGCAGGTGGTGGCAAAAATTGGTGAACAACCACAGTGGTTTATTGCAGCCCTGGCGCTACAGCCGGATGATTATGTCATTGTGCGGCCGCATCTCGGGGAAGAGCTGCCGGCTTTCTCTGGCATCAGCGGTGCGATTTTCAGCGGTTCGTGGGCGATGGTGACCGATCACGCCGACTGGAGCGAGCGCACCGCCGCCTGGATTCGTGCGGCCATCGACGCGCAACTGCCGCTGCTCGGCGTTTGCTATGGTCATCAGCTGATGGCCTATGCGCTGGGCGGTAAAGTGGGCGATAACCCGAACGGCTGGGAGCGCGGGCTGAAAACCCTGACGCGCACCCCGCACCGCGATCCGTGGCTGGCACAGTTGCCGGAGGCCTTCCCGGCGTGGTTGTCGCACCGCCAGTCGGTGCTGGTACCGCCGCCGCAGGCACAGGTGCTGGCGCGTTCAGCGCTGGATGGTTGCCAGATCCTGCGCTACTCGCCGCAGGCGCTGTCGGTGCAGTTCCATCCGGAATTCGACCATAACATCATGACCGCCTGTCTGCCTTCCGGCGTCAGCGATGATGGCGCGCAGCTGTCTGGCGAAGACTGGGCGCGCGAGCTGCTGCAGCGTTTCTGGCAGCAGACGCGCCCGCAGGCGCAGGCTCAGGGCGCGTAATGCCGCGTGCAGCGATAAACCCACGCGGGTGGCATATTCTTCAGCACCCGCTGGCGCTGCCAGGTGAAGTAGCGTGACAGGCTGGGCTGGGTCAGCGAGGTGTACTGAAACTGGACAAACACGCCGCGCGGTCCCAGTCCTTCATGCACCGCGCTGAGAATGGCGTCGCGCGTTGCGGGCGGCAGCGACAGCAGCGGCAGGCCGGAAAAAATCACATCGTACTCCCCGGACAGATACTCTGCCGAGCAGGCGCGCACCTGCATGCGCGCATCGTTCCAGCGGCGTAACCCTTTTACCAGTTCGGGACTGATTTCAAACACATCCAGCTGCGCCTGCGGTGCCATATGTGCCAGCAGATGACGGGTCAGCACGCCGTCGCCGGCACCCAGCTCGGCAATGCGCAGGCTGTGCTCCCAGTTGACCGTTTCACACATGGCGCGACACAGGGCGGCTGAAGAGGGCGTGATGCTGCCCATTTTGCGCGGATTGCGGATAAATTGCTGAACGAAGTTCGCTTTGGCGCGCATTACCATCAGGGCTGAAGCCAGCATCTTGTTCTCCTGTTCACGGGTCTGCTTCATATTGACCGCACAAATCGCACATGTTCCGCTTTTCATCGCGCTTATGGCCAAACTCGGAATTATCTGTCTGCGACAGGCGCAGGTTATGGCGTGACGGCAGGGCAGTTTCTTAATGCCTTCTTTTCCTTCGATGCGGTCACAGTTTCCCGCTGAGCGATCTGACAGGCTGGCATTGTTCGCTCAATGTTAATAACAAGTTTAAATGTTGTTAATCGCTACTCTGTCCCGCAAGGAGAAACACCATGCGTTACGCTGCTCCGGGAGAAACCGGTTCTCTCATCCACCTGCAATCGCGTTATGGCAACTTCATCAACGGCGAATTTGTTCCGCCGGTAAACGGTAACTATTTTGTTAACACCACGCCGATCAACGGTTCGACCATCGGCGAATTTCCGCGCTCGGATAAACAGGATATCGACAACGCCGTGGCCGCCGCGCAGGCCGCTGCGGACGCATGGGGCAAAACCTCGCCGCAGGCGCGTTCGCTGCTGCTGCTGAAAATTGCCGACCGGCTGGAAGCCAATCTGGAAGCCATCGCGGTCAATGAAACCTGGGATAACGGTAAGCCGGTACGTGAAACCCTGGCGGCTGATTTGCCGCTGGCGGTTGACCACTTCCGCTACTTTGCCGGCTGCGTGCGCGCCCAGGAAGGCACCGCGGCAGAGATCGACGAATTCACCGCCGCCTACCACTTCCATGAGCCGCTTGGGGTCGTCGGACAAATTATCCCGTGGAACTTCCCGCTGTTGATGGCGGCGTGGAAACTGGCGCCGGCGCTGGGTGCCGGTAACTGCGTGGTGCTGAAGCCCGCCGAACAGACGCCGCTCTCCATTACCCTGTTGATGGAGCTGATTAAAGACCTGGTGCCGCCGGGCGTGATTAACGTGGTGCACGGCTACGGCAAAGAGGCCGGCGAGGCGCTGGCTTCGCATCCGGGTATCGCCAAGATCGCCTTTACCGGATCGACCGCCACCGGCGGCCACATTCTTGAGCTGGCGGCAAAAAGCCTGATCCCGTCCACCGTCGAGCTGGGCGGCAAGTCGCCCAACATTTTCTTTGAAGACATCATGCAGGCGGAGGAGAGCTTCATCGAAAAAGCGGCCGAAGGCGTAGTGCTGGGCTTCCTCAATCAGGGCGAAGTCTGTACCTGTCCGTCACGCGCGCTGGTGCAGGAGTCGATTTTTGAGCCGTTTATGGCGGCGGTGATGAAGCGCATCCAGACCATTAAACGTGGCGATCCGCTCGACACTGAGACCATGATCGGCGCGCAGGCGTCGCAGCAGCAGTTCGACAAAATTCTCTCTTACCTGGAGATTGCTCAGCAGGAGGGCGCGCAGGTGCTGCACGGCGGCGGGGTGGAGAAAATCGGTGAGGCGTTTGCCAGCGGTTACTACATTCAGCCGACGCTGCTGAAAGGTGATAACAGCATGCGCGTCTTCCAGGAGGAGATTTTCGGACCGGTGGTCGGCGTGCTGACCTTTAAAGACGAAGCGGAAGCGATTGCCATCGCCAACGATTCGATTTACGGCCTCGGTGCGGGCGTGTGGACGCGCGATATTAACCGTGCTTACCGCGTAGGTCGCGCGATCAAAGCCGGTCGCGTCTGGACCAACTGCTATCACCTCTATCCGGCGCACGCCGCGTTTGGCGGCTATAAAAAATCCGGGATTGGCCGTGAAACCCACAAAATGATGCTCGATCACTACCAGCAGACTAAAAATCTGCTGGTCAGCTACAGTACGCAGCCTCTCGGCTTTTTCTGATTTAACCGGCAGCGGTGCGCGCCGCTGCCGCCTTCATGGCAACGTCACACAGCCCTGTCACAGTGCTGACAGAAAAAACAGATTATTCCCCCTGTTATTAAGACGCGTCTTGTCGATATTAAGAGGCGTGAGTTTATACAGTAACGCACCGTTTTTAAGGAGAGAAGATGAACACCCTGTACCACTTTCAGGAGCAGCACGACGAAGTGCTGGATGCGGTCGAAGAGAATATCATTACCGTAAATCTGCCGGGCCGCCAGGCAATCTACGTGATTGGCCAGAACGACGACGATGCCGATCTGTTGCTGGACGTGCAGCTGCGCGGTGTGTGAGCGCAGCAGGGGCTGGCAGACAAAAAAAATCCGCAGCTTTTACGCCGCGGATTTTTTTATTGCAGGCCGGCTTATTTCACGCAGGCAGCACACTGGTTGTGGATCTGCTGGAAGAAGTCGTTGCCTTTGTCATCCACCAGGATGAACGCCGGGAAGTTCTCCACTTCAATTTTCCAGATCGCTTCCATGCCCAGTTCGGCATACTCCACGCACTCCAGACTCTTAATGCTCTGCTGCGCCAGCACCGCCGCCGGGCCGCCAATACTGCCCAGATAGAAGCCGCCGTGTTTATGGCAGGCATCCGTGACCTGCTGGCTGCGGTTACCTTTGGCCAGCATCACCATGCTGCCGCCGTTAGCCTGCAGCAGATCGACGTAGGAGTCCATGCGGCCGGCGGTGGTCGGACCGAGTGAACCGGACGCGTAACCTTCCGGCGTTTTCGCCGGGCCCGCATAGTACACCGGGTGATCTTTGATGTACTGCGGCAGACCTTCGCCGTTGTCGATGCGCTCTTTCAGTTTGGCGTGCGCAATATCACGCGCCACGATGATGGTGCCGTTCAGCGACAGACGCGTCGCCACCGGGTAAGCGGAGAGCTGGGCAAGGATCTCGCTCATCGGGCGATTGAGATCGACGCTGACCACTTCGCCTTCGCCCTGCTGACGCAGCGCTTCCGGGATATAGCGGCCTGGGTTGTCTTCCAGCTTCTCGATCCAGATGCCTTCGCGGTTAATTTTGGCTTTGATGTTGCGGTCAGCCGAGCAGGAAACGCCCATGCCCACCGGGCAGGATGCGCCGTGACGCGGCAGACGCACCACGCGGATATCGTGAGCAAAATATTTACCGCCAAACTGCGCGCCGAGGCCGAGTTTCTGCGAGGCTTCCAGCAGTTCCTGTTCCAGCTGCACGTCACGAAACGCCTGACCGTGTTCGTTGCCTTCGGTCGGCAGCGAATCGTAATAGTGGGTTGACGCCAGCTTGACGGTTTTCAGCGTGCTCTCAGCGGAAGTGCCGCCGATGACAAACGCAATGTGGTACGGCGGACAGGCCGCCGTGCCGAGCGACATCATTTTATCAATCAGGTAGTTTTTCAGCTTCGCTGGTGTGATCAGCGCTTTGGTTTCCTGATACAGATAGGTTTTGTTAGCAGAACCGCCACCTTTGGCGATGCACAGGAATTTGTATTCGTCGCCGTCAACGCTGTAGAGATCGATCTGCGCCGGCAGGTTGGTGCCGGTGTTGACCTCTTTATACATATCAAGCGGCGCATTCTGCGAGTAGCGCAGGTTATCTTCGATAAAGGTGTTGTAAACGCCCTGAGACAGCGCAGCTTCATCGCCACCGCCGGTCCAGACGCGCTGGCCTTTTTTACCCATGATGATGGCGGTACCGGTGTCCTGGCAGGTCGGCAGCACGCCTTTGGCGGCGATTTCCGAGTTGCGCAGGAACTGCAGCGCCACGTATTTGTCGTTCTGGCTGGCTTCATCGTCCGCCAGAATCGACGCCACCTGCTGCTGATGTGAGGCGCGCAGCATAAAAGAGGCATCGTGGAACGCCTGCTGTGCCAGCAGCGTCAGCGCTTTCGGGTCGACTTTCAGGATTTCTTCGCCGTCAAAGTTGGCCACCGAAACATGGTCGCGGCTCAGCAGATAGTACTCGGTATCATCTTTGGCGAGAGGAAAGGGATTCTGGTAGTAGAAGGGTTTGTTCGACATGTTGGCTCACTTAGCTTCGTGTTGCCCGCCAGCATGACGGGCGACAAATTAGGCGATCTGTTATTCGATTTTCTCTCGCCAGTCCGCGGCAAGAGCTGACTGGCGAGTATCATACCACTTTAACGTTATTACGCGGCTGCGTTTTTAACATCAAAGCAACATCATCAGAACATCATCACCATCCACGGGTAGGCAATGACCATCAGCGCCACCAGGAACAGGGCACCAAAGATGGTACCGAGACGCCAGTAGTCTTTGGTTGGCAGGTAGCCGCTACCGTAGTAAATCGGGCTTGGGCCCGTGCCGTACGGGGTGATAATGCCCATCACACCCAGTGAGGTACACATCATCAGGCAGAACACCGGCATGTTGATGCCCGGAATCGAGGCGGCAATGGTCAGCATGGCAGGCAGCAGGGCGGTGGTGTGCGCCGTGGTGCTGGCGAACAGATAGTGCAGCAGGTAGAAGGCGACCAGCAGCACCACCGCAGACACCTGCGGGTCGTAGCCGTGCAGCAGCAGCGCACCCTCTTTACCCAGCCAGGCGATGAAGCCCACGCGCGCCAGACCATCAGCCAGCGCGACCAGCGTGGCAAACCAGGCGAAGGTGTTCCAGGCGGCTTTGTTGCTGGTGATGTCGTTCCAGTTCAGCACGCCGGTCCACAGCATCAGCACGATAACCAGCAGGGCGGCCATCGCCGGTTCAATCCATGCAGTGGCGAAGATCCACATCATCAGCGCAGCGACCACGAACACCAGCAGCAGAATTTCATTGCGCGACAGCGGACCCAGTTTCTCCAGCTCGGCTTTAGCCCAGCGTGGCACTTCGTCATTCACTTTCACTTCTGGTGGATAGAGCCAGTAAGCCAGCAGCGGCATGGTGAGAATCAGCAGGATCCCCAGCGGCAGGAAGGCGAGGAACCACATGCCCCACGAGATATCAAAGCCAACCACGCTTTTTACCAGCGCCAGCGCCAGCAGGTTAGGGGCCAGCGCGGAGAGGAACATTGAGCTGGTGATACAGGCGGCGGTGATAGCAACCCACATCAGGTAAGAACCAATTTTGCGTGCGCTTGGGTCGTTAGGTTTAGAACCGTACAGCGGCGGCAGGTTGGCAATGATGGGGTAGATAGTCCCGCCGCTGCGCGCGGTGTTGGACGGCGTAAACGGTGCCAGCAGCAGGTCGGCAAAGGTGATGGCATAGCCGAGCGTCAGGCTGCGACGGCCGAGATATTTCACCAGAATCAGCGCCAGGCGGCGACCGAACTGGGTTTTATCGTAGCCGGCGGCAAACATGAAGGCGCCGAAAATCAGCCACACGGTGGAGTTGCCGAAGCCGCTCACCGCCCATTTAAACGCCTGTCCGGCCGTTTTGAACTTCGGATCGGCCAGTTCTGCCGGGCTGAACAGCACGTACTGGCTGAACAGCGCGATGATCACCACACCGGTCAGGCCGATGACCGCGCCCGGCAGCGGTTCGAAGATCAGGCCGACAATCACCCCGACGAAGATGGCGAAGAAGTGCCACGCGTACGGCTCCAGCCCGGCAGGGGTGGGCACCAGCAGCAACAGCACGGCAACCACGATCGGCAGGCACAACATGACTAGCCGGTTCTTTTTCCCCGGTGCGGCAGGTGGCGCCTTTAGGGGTTCACTCTGGGTTGTTTGTGTATTCATAGTTTTGGTCTGCAAGTTATGGGAATGCGATTGACGGCCCGGTCGGGTTGATTTTTTTAGTTACGAAACGCTTGTAGCAGATCAACCGGGACGTTTTAAAGTGTCTTTTACATGAATCTTCGTTATTGCAATTTTGCTTCGCGAATTATCAATTGAATGACGCTATGATGCGATTAATTAAAATATCTATTTTGATCTGGATCAATAAAATTATTAGCGGGTTTTTTGTTTTAACGTTTTGCGCCGTAATAAATGAACCAACAGGTGTAAAATATGTGTTAAAAGTGAACGGAACGGCAAAAATACCGCCAGAATCGGGCGAAGGGCGCTTTTTATCTCTTTGATATTACGTCATTTGTTTTAAATGTAAGGAAAAAGTTGATTTTTGTCAAGTATTGGTTAAAACTTAGCGGAGCGCGGATTTCAGCAATGAGCAATAAAAAGTATTTTCACGCGTAAAACTTATATAACTAACATTCTGGGTTATGTAACTAAATAAAATGGTATATTTATGCCATGAAGTCGGACCACTTAAATTAATTATAAAGACCTCCGAACTGCCAAAGAATTGAATACACGATTTCTTAATTCTGGAGTTGCTCATCATGAATACGCTCACCCCGATTCTTAATCCGCTGACATTACCGAAAGGTGCGGTGCTGAAAAACCGCCTGGTGATGGCCCCGATGACCACCTGTACCGGCTATTACGACGGCGGCGTGACCAGCGATCTCGTTGAGTATTATCGCGTGCGTGCCGGCAGCATCGGCACCGTGATCGTCGAGTGCGCCTTTATCGATAACCGCGGTCCGGCGTTCCCGGGCGCTATCGGCATCGACAGCGACAACAAAATCCCTGGCCTGGCCAGAATCGCGCACGCCATCAAGTCCCAGGGTTCTAAAGCCATTCTGCAGATTTACCACGGCGGCCGCATGGTTGAGCCGGCGCTGATCGGCGGGAAAACCCCGGTCGCGCCCAGCGCTATCGCCGCGCCGCGTGAAGGTGCCAGCACCCCGCAGGCGCTGACGGCGGAAGAAGTGGAGGTGATGATCACTAAGTTTGGTGATGCGGTGAACCGCGCCATCAAAGCTGGCTTCGACGGCGTGGAGATCCACGGCGCTAACACCTACCTGATTCAACAGTTCTACTCGCCTAACTCTAACCAGCGCGACGACAAATGGGGCGGCAGCCGCGACAACCGCGCGCGCTTCCCGCTGGAAGTGCTGGAAATCACCCACAAAATGGCGGAGCGCTTCGCCGCAGCGGATTTCATCATCGGCTATCGCTTCTCGCCGGAAGAGCTGGAAGTGCCCGGTATCCGCTGGGACGACACGCTGTACCTGCTGGAAAAACTGGCGGCGCGCGGGCTGGATTACGTGCACTTCTCTGTCGGCCAGCTGCTGCGTCCGTCGATTGTCGATTCCCAGGACCCGACGCCGTTAATCAGCAAATACATTGAACAGCGCTCGGCAACGCTGGCGAAAGTGCCGGTGATTGGCGTTGGCGGCGTGGTGAACAAAGAGGATGCCGAACTGGCGCTGGCCTCGGGCTTCGATCTGGTGGCGATTGGTAAAGCCTGTATTGCCTATCCGGACTGGGCCGATCGCATCATCAAAAACGAGCACATGGATCTGTACATCGATAGCACCAAACGCGAAGCGCTGACCATTCCGGAACCGCTGTGGCGCTTCTCGCTGGTGGATGCGATGATCCGTGACGTCAGCGATGGCCATCGTAAGTACAAAGCCGGCGTTTACCAGGCGAAAGTGGAAGCCGAAGCGCTGAAGCTGAAAATCAACGTAACGCTTGACACCGACCGTATCACCGACATCTCGCTGGTGCCGGATCCTAACCTCGACGTCGATTTCACCAGCACCTTTGAAAGCCTGCGTGAACGTATTCTGGTGGCGAACAGCCCGCACGTCGATGCCATCACCGGCGCTACCACGCAGAGTGAGGCGCTGAAGAAAGCGGTATCGCGCGCGCTGACCACCTCCAGCAAAGAGTATGTGATTGAAGAGGGCGGTAACCCGAATGCGCCGGTCAACTACGATGTGGTGGTGGTCGGTACCGGCGGTGCCGGTCTGGCGGCGGCGATTCAGGCACACGATGACGGCGCGCGCGTGGTGATCATTGAGAAGATGCCCACCATTGGCGGTAACACCATCAAAGCGTCGGTGGGGATGAATGCCGCGGAAACCCGTTATCAGAAACTGAAAGGCATCGAAGACAGCAAAGAGCTGTTCTACGAGGAAACGCTGAAAGGCGGCAAATTCAAAAACAATCCGGTGCTGCTGCGTGAGTTCGTTGAGCGTGCGCCAGAAGCCATTGAGTGGCTGGCGGCGAAAGACATTGAGCTGAGTGATATCACCATCACCGGCGGCATGAGCATTGACCGTACGCACCGTCCGGAAGATCGCTCGGCGGTGGGCGGCTTCCTGATTAGCGGCCTGGTGAAAAACGTTAACCAGCGCAACATCGAAGTGCTGCTGGAAACCTCAGTGGCCGAGATCCTGTTTGAAAACGGTGCGGTGACCGGCGTGAAAGTGGTCGATGAGTACAACGACAGCCGCATCCTGAATGCGAAAAGCGTGATTGTGGCCACCGGTGGCTTCAGTGCTAACCGCGAGATGGTGGTGAAATACCGTCCGGAGCTGGATGGTTTCGTCACCACCAACCACAAAGGCGCCACCGGCAGCGGTATCGCCATGCTGCAGAAAATTGGCGCCGAGACTGTCGACATGGGCGAAATCCAAATCCACCCAACCGTTGAGCAGACCACCTCGTACCTGATTTCCGAAGCGATGCGCGGCGGCGGGGCGATTCTGGTCAGCCAGGCCGGTAAGCGTTTCTACAATGAAATGGAAACCCGTGACAAAGTTTCTGCCGAGATTATCGCGCTGCCGGAAAAAAGCGCGTGGATCGTGTTCGATGAGCAGGTACGTGCCAACAACAAAGCGGCGGACGAATACATCGCCAAAGGCTTTGTGATTAGCGCACCAACGCCACACGAGCTGGCGGTGAAACTCAACATGGATCAGGAAACGCTGCAAAGCACGCTGGGCCGTTACAATGAGTTTGTGATTAACCAGAAAGACGAAGACTTTGGCCGTGCCACCGCGCTGCGTCATCCGCTCAATCAGGGGCCGTTCTTCGCGATTCGTATCGCACCGGGCGTGCACCACACCATGGGCGGCGTGACCATCAACACCGAGACCGCAGTGCTTGACGCGCAGAAACAGGTGATTCTTGGTGCCTGGGCGGCGGGTGAAGTGGTTGGCGGCATCCACGGTGCGAACCGCATCGGCGGTAACGCCGTCGCCGATATCATTATCTTTGGTATCAAAGCGGGCCGTAATGCCGCTAAACTGGCGTTAGGTAACTAAGCTATCACGATGCCCGCGCCCTGCGGGCATCGTTCTCTTGCGGGGCCACAATGACAAGCGACGCTGGCGTCCATTCCTATTCTGCCGTCCTCATGGGTTCGCCCATTCTGCTTAAACTGTTCGAAGACAATCCCACGCTGGCCAGCCAGGTCTTTCGCCTGATCAAACAGCAGGAAAACCTGTTTACCGTCAACCGCGCCGAATCTGAAGTGATGGCCATTAATCAGGCAGCCGGACGCCATCCGGTGGTGGTGAGCGCGCCGGTGTTTGCGCTGATTAGCGTGGCGCACGCGGTGAGCATCCTGCCGGACAGCGCGTTTAACTTCACTATCGGTCCGGTGGTGAAACGCTGGAAGATTGGTTTTCAGGGGCGTGAAGTGCCGCCCGCAGCGGAGATTGAGACGCTGCTTCGCCTGACCGATCCGCATCAGGTGGTGCTGGATGCCGAACAGCACTCGGTGTTTCTGCCGCTGCCGGGCATGGAGATCGATCTGGGCGCCATCGCGAAAGGCTACATCGCTGATGTGGTGCAGGCATTTCTGCGTCAGCAGGGTGTTGCGCAGGCGCTGATTAATCTCGGTGGCAATGTGCAGACGCTCGGCAGCCCGCCGCATCAGCCGCAGGGCTGGGGCATCGGGCTCAAAAAACCGTTTGGCCGGGACGATGAACTGCTGGGTACGCTGCAGGTGCAGGGCAAATCGGTGGTGACGTCCGGGATTTATGAGCGCTACTTTGAACGCGACGGCCGCTGCTGGCATCACATCTTTGATCCGCGCACCGGCTATCCGCTGGACAATGAGTTACTGAGCGTGACGGTGATTGCCGATCGCTCGCTGGATGGCGATATCTATACCACGCTGCTGTACGGCATGGGCGTAGAGCAGGGGCTGGCGTATCTCGCCGGCCAGCCTGACATCGACGCGGTGTTTGTCACCCGCGATCGGCAGATTATCTGCTCGCCGGCGCGCCATTTCCGCTTCAGCCAGCTGGATTTCAGCTGGCAGCTGCGTCACTGACAGTACTGCTGCAGCAGCGAATGGTACTCCGGCTGCAGGCGATAGCGATATACCGGGCGGCCGGTGGCACCGTAGTGAATGCTGGTGAACAGGATATTAATCTGCGCCAGCCAGATCAGGTATTTGCGACACGAAACGCGCGAAATGTTCACCTCTGCCGCCAGCTCGTCGGTGGAAAACTCATGGCCGGGATGGGCGTCAATCCACTGACACAGCGTGCGCAGCGTCTGCGGCGTTAAGCCTTTCGGCAGCCGTTTGTTGTCGTGCTGGGTGGCGGGGCTGCCGTGCATCAGCAGATCGAGGTCCGACTGCTGGTAGTAGTGCTGATTGTCCATCAGCGATTTTTTCTGCCGCCAGCCGGTCAGCGCCTCTTCAAAACGCGGGAACTGGAACGGTTTGATCAGGTAGTCGACTACGCCGTAGTGCAGCGAGGTTTTAATGTTCTCCGCGTCGGCCGCTGACGAAATGATGATCACTTCTACTGAACTCTGCGCCTGGCGCAGCTCCGGCAGCAGATCGAGCCCGTTCTCCTGCTGCATATAGATATCCAGCAGCACCAGGTCGATCGGCGTTTCGCTATTAAACAGGAACTCGCGCGCCTGCTGCAGCGTTGCGGCGGTACCCACGCAGTGAAAGCCCTGCACCTGGCCGATAAAGCTGCGGTTCAGCTCGGCCACCATGGCGTCATCGTCGACCACTAACACGTTAATCATGCGGTTTGGTTCCTCCATCCCACGGAAGTTGGACTAAAAATTGGGTGAACACGCCGGGCTCGGACTCCACGCTGACGCTGCCGCCGAGGTGCTCCGTCTGCTGTTTCAGCAGGAACAGGCCGACCCCGCGATCCTCGCCTTTGGTGGAGAAGCCCTTGTCGAACACGGTTGCCAGATGCTGCGGCGCAATGCCCGGTCCGTCATCGCTCACTTCACAGGTCAGCCAGCCGTTCTGATAATGCAGCATGACGTGGATTTCGCCCTCGGTCTGCTCGCTCATCGCATCCAGCGCATTCTCCACCAGGTTGCCGACCACGGTGATCAGCGCCGCCATTTGCTGCTCGTTGCCGCTGTCCGGCAGGTAACTGGCATCGCTGATGGTCAGACGATGGCCGCAATCAGAGGCGCGGTTAATTTTGCTGAGCAGAAAACCGGCAATCACCGGTGATTTGATCTTCTCCAGCAGGAAGCCGATTTCCGTCTGATAGTTATTAGCGGTCTTCAGAATATAGGCTTCTACCTGCGCATAATTTTTCATGTGCAGCAGGCCGAGGATCACATGCAGCTTATTCATGAACTCGTGCGAGCGCTCACGCAGGGCATCAACATAGTTTACCATGCCGGTCAGACGCTGCATCAGCTGGCTGATTTCGGTCTTGTCCCTGAAGGTGCAGACCGCGCCGATAATGCGTCCCTGACTGCGCACCGGCACGGTGTTGCTCAGCAGCAGTCGGCCATTGACGTTGAGCTCCTCATCGCGCCGTGCGCGACCGCCGTTGAGCACTTCCTGCAGATGCTGGTCGATCACCGAGGCATCATAAATGCGCGCGGTACTCACCACGCTGCTGCCCATTTTATCGCTCAGCAGCTGGCGCGCCGCCTGATTGACCAGCGTCACCTCGCCCTGATCGTCCATCGCCACCACGCCTTCCTTGACGGAGTTAAGGATCGCCTGGCGCTGCTCAAACAGGGTGGAAATTTCGTATGGCTCGAGGCCGAACAGGATACGCTTCAGCACGCGCACCAGAATGAAGGTGCCAACCGCGCCGGCAAAAGTGCCGATCAGAATGGTCCACAGAATGCTCCAGCGACTCTGGTTGATCTGGTCGGTGACCGCCTCCAGCGAGATGCCGATAGCCACCACGCCAATCTGCCGCTGCTGGGCGTCATACACCGGGGTAAACACGCGCAGCGATTTGGCCAGCGAGCCCTGATTCACGGAGACATTCTCGTTGCCGCGCAGCGCCGGTTCGATGTCCGGGCCGATAAAGTGTTTGCCCACCAGCTCCGGATTACGGTGCGAGTAGCGGATGCCATCCATGTTGGTGATGCTGATAAACAGCAGATGGTTGCTCTCTTCCACCGCTTTGGCGATGGGCTGGATAGCGGCCCGATCGGGCGGCAGGCGCAGCGCCTGCTGAATTTCGGGGGATTTCGCCAGCGTGCGCGCTACCGCCATGGCTTTATCCTCCAGCTGGCTGCGCGTCGCGGCCCCAATCTGGAAGAAATAAAACATGTGTACGCTCAGCAGCACCAGCACAATCACCGCGCTGAGCATTAGCGTCACCAGGGTGTTGAGCTTCATCGGTCGCCTGCGCGCCGGCGTGGCTTGCTGTGGAGAGGTCATGATCGTGCTCTGCGGAAAACGGGGGGCTATTATGACGGATAATCCGCAGCGGGTCGCGCTAAATGCAGGAAGGCCGTCAGCGATGACGACCTTCCGTGGGGGAGAGCGGGCGGGTTAACCCTGTTTCACCCGGTTAGCGAAGCTTTTACGCAGTTTCTGCAGCTTCGGCGGGATCACCGCCAGGCAGTAACCGTTGCGCTGGCCGGCACCATCCCAGTAATCCTGATGATAATCTTCTGCCGGGTACCAGGCTTTCAGCGGCTCGATGGTGGTCACCACCGGCACGCTGTGATCTTCCTGCGCGCGGGCAATTGCCGCAATCGCTTCGGCTTCCTGTTCCGCGTTAGCCGGGAAAATCGCCGAACGGTACTGGGTGCCGACATCATTACCCTGACGGTTCAGCTGAGTGGGATCGTGGGTGGCAAAGCTGATGTCCAGCAGATCGCCGTAGCTCACTTTCTCCGGATCGAAGCCTACGCGAATCGCTTCGGCGTGGCCGGTCGCGCCGCTGCACACCTGCTCGTAGGTGGGATTAGGACGTTCACCGCCGGTGTAACCACTTTCGACTGACTCGACGCCAATCACATCTTTAAATACTGCTTCGGTGCACCAGAAACAGCCACCCGCGATAATCGCATATTCGGTTGCCATTGTTTTACTCCTGTCAGGGCGAAAGCGTTAGAGTGGGGGTTCAGCACGCTGAATTCAAGCCGCTTTCTGTTAACATTTCTGGCGCAACCTTGCGCGGCTTAGCCCGCCGCTGCTCGCTCATCACGCGTAAACGGCCTGGGCTGGTGGCGTGCAGCATCACTTTGCCTTCACGCGCGGCACGTCACTAATACGCGTGGTGTAAGCCGGAGACAGCATGTCGCGTTTCATCGCCCAGGGTTTCTGAATGCCCTGACCGGCAAACCACAAGGCACCACGCTGGTGGGCGTTGATCTTATCCATCAGCGCCATCAGCTGATCGCTGTTACGGCGCGGCTGATAGTCAGCAAACAGATCAAGCTGCGCCACCCCGTCGCTGAAAAAGTCGCCCAGCATTACGCCGCCTTTCAGGTAGCGCTTGCCGGGGATCCAGATGCGATCCAGACAGTTGAGCGTGGCCTGAATGATGTCGCGGCTGTCGGCGGTAGGGGTAATCAGCGTCTGGCTGGCGGCGTTGGCATAGTAGGGTTGATGCGGATCGTGCGGGCTGGTGCGGATAAAGGTGCCGATGTAGCGGCAATACTGACGCTCGCTGCGCAGTTTCTCCGCTGCGCGTGCCGCATAGCTGGCGATGGCTTCGCGCATATCCTGATAATCGGTAATGCGATCGCCAAACGAGCGCGAGCAGAGGATATTTTGCCGGTGCGGAATCACCTCTTCAAACGCCAGGCAGGGTTCGCCGCGCAGCTCGCGCACGGTGCGCTCCAGCACCACACCGAAATGCTTGCGGATCAGCGCAGTGGGGGTTTCCGCCAGCTGCAGAGCGGTTTGAATGCCCATCAGGTTCAGCTTGTTCGATAAACGGCGGCCGACGCCCCACACTTCCTCTACGCCCACCCGCTGCATCAGGCCGCGCTGGCGCGCCGGATCAGAGAGGTCCATGACGTTTTCGGCTTTGGTCCAGCGTTTGGCCGCCCAGTTAGCCAGCTTGGCGAGGGTTTTCGTTGGCGCGATGCCGACGCCCACTTTCAGGTGCGTCTCTTTCCACAGGCAGTCACGTACCTGCTGTCCAAAGCGCGTCAGCGAGGTGTAGCCTTCAATTCCGCTGACATCAAGAAAGGCCTCGTCAATCGAGTAGACATCCACGCGCGGCGCCAGCCGGTCGAGCGTCTCCATCACGCGCGCCGACATGTTGCCGTACAGCGCATAGTTAGATGAAAACACCACCACCTGATGACGCATCAGCTCGTCGCGATGTTTAAACCAGGGCGCACCCATTTTGATGCCGAGCGCCTTCGCTTCGCGGCTCAGCGAGATAATGCAGCCATCATTGTTTGACAGCACCACGATCGGCCTGCCGCGCAGATCCGGGCGAAACACGGTTTCGCAGCTGGCGTAGAAAGAGTTTACGTCGACCAATGCATACATCATCGGCACCCTGAAAATACTGTATATAAAAACAGTATAGGTCAGATGCAGGAAAAATGAGAAGCAGAAATCGATCTGTCCGGCCAGGTTGCTGGTGGGGAAAAGAACAGGGTGGTTACAGACAGCAGGACGAAAAAAACGGCGTTCCCGTCAGGGAAACGCCGTGGGCCAGGGGCCAGTTACTGCGCGAGAAAAAACGTGTCACTGCCTGGTCTGACTGAACGTCAGGGCGACTTCTTGCTGCCCGCTTCCGCGCCGGTGATCGGATCAATCAGCGGATCGGATGCGGTGCGTGCGGCCAGTGCGTCAATGTCGCGCTGCTCATCCGGCGACAGTGTCACAGAAGGCAGACCATCGCCGCCATCCACCGCTGGTTGCGGATCGGCCACATAATCGAAGTTGTCATCGGAGTTCCAGCTACCACGCACGTCATCACCTTCCGACATGTTGTAGTAGTTGTGCGCATACTGCTCAATTGGCGGCAGCTTGCCCGGTGGGAAGTTGTCGCGAATGGAGTACAGCGCTTTCTCAAATGAAAGCTGGTGCGCGGCTTCACGCGTCATCAGGAAGCCTAACGCATCCTTTACGCCAACATCGTCAGTGACGTTGATCAGGCGTTCATAGATGATTTTGGCGCGCGCTTCGGCGGCGATATTAGAACGCAAATCCGCCGTCACTTCGCCGATGGTATCCACGTAAGCCGCGGTCCACGGCACGCCGCCGGAGTTGGTCAGCGGCGGACCACCGCCATAAAGAATCGAAGTCAGATGGCTATCGTTACCGGCACCCGTGATTGAGCGATACAGTTCGCCTTCCTCTTCAGTGCCTTCGGCCAGCTTGCCTTTGGCACCTTTATTAAGCATGCCAACCAGCGAGCCGATAATCTCAAGATGGCTGAGCTCCTCGGTAGCGATATCCATCAGCAGGTCGCGGCGTCCTAAATCCTCATCGCCGAGGCCCTGGGTAAAATAGCGCATGGCCGCAGCCAGTTCGCCCTGCGGACCGCCAAACTGCTCTAACAGCAGATTGGCCAGGCCCGGGTTCGGCGCACTGACGCGCACCGTGTACTGCAGTTTCTTAACGTGTCGAAACATAGCTCACCTCAAAAAGTCTCTTACGAAAAGAGAAAATCAGCGTTTCGCTTTCGCGTCCGGGTCTTCGCTGCGCAGCAGGAACTGATCGGTCAGTTCAGGCATGTGCGTTAACATCCAGTCCGCCATCGCGATCTCCTGTTCACAGATCTGTTTGAGAATGGCCACGCTCTCCTGATCCCCGGCACGCGTGGCGGCGCTAATCAGGCTGGTGTAGCTGCCAATCTCGGCATTCTCGAACACGTAGCCGCTGATAGCGCCTTTCACCACTTCGTCTTCCGCGAAGGTACCGCCAAAGGCCTGGCCCATGGCGGCCATTTTCCCCATGACGTCTTTCACGCTGGAGTGGGAAATGCCGTGACGGTCGAGAATGGATTCCAGCAAAGACTGCTGCTGGCGGGTTTCTTCGATGTGCTGCTCAATACGTGCACGCAGCTGCGGGTAGTTTTCCAGGCGTTTTGCCATCTGTTCGAGCATGGTTTCGGCCTGTTTTTCCATGGCATGAGCGTCGCGCAGCCAGTCGTGATAATGCGAAAGTGCGGATGTGGTCGTCATATATACCTCCGTTGTACGGCAGTCGCGTTACTGCTTTTCCGCGATATCCGTGAGTTTTTCATCGGTGGATTTTTCTTCGGCTAATGTGGCGGCCAGCAGCTCTGCGGCCTGGTTGAGCTCCAGCTTTTTCGCCATGGCCACCAGCGTGCCGTAGGTGGCGATTTCATAGTGCTCAACCTTCTGCGCCGCGCCGATCAGGCCAGCATCGCGCACCGGGCCGGCTTCGGTGGATTCAATCAGCTCCTGCGCTTCTTCTACCAGGCCTTCCAGCGCATGGCACTTCATACGCATGATACGCAGCTCATCGTGGCTCTCTACGACCTGATCGAGGCGCTCAATTTGTCCCTGGGTCTCTTCCAGATGTTGCTGAAAAGCGTTTTTTAAACTTTCATCGGAGGCTGCCCGGACCAGTTTGGGTAACGCACGGGTGATCTGTTTCTCCGCGCTGTAAACGTCCGAAAGATCGTGAATAAAAAGATCGAGTAGCGATTTAACTTTCATGGAATATTCTCCGAATCGGTGATTAACGGGAGGCTGAAGCCATTAAGTGATAACGCGATTAAGAGAGGGAATGAAACGAAGCAATAAATCCCTGTCATCCTGTTGATGACGGAGCATTCCCTGCTCCGAGACATTCCTTACTCTGCGTTACAGCGCATCAGGAATCGCGATGGCTATTCTGTCCGCCTTTTTTGCCGGCTTCGGACGCTTTCTCACGGTCGTTTTTGAAATTACCGCCGCTGTTTTGTCCGCCTTTTTTACCCGCTTCAGATGCTTTCTCTTTGTCTTCTGCGAAATTACCTGAACCGCCTCTATGCTCTGTCATACTATTACCTCGTGATGAGTAATAAATAACATGACGCATCTGCCGCCATGCATGTTTTGCACACTTAATACTAATGCAGGCTGCCTCACTGACAAGCGCGACGGTTATATTTTTCACGCCTCGCTAACGCTATATTAATGAGAAGGCTGGAGATTGTGGTGTAAAATAACCACGCTATTTTTAGCGAGCCGGTCCATATTACGGTCTCGCTTTTAACCCGCCTGATGATTATTTATGCTCAACACATTTTCCTCCGGTGGGAATTTTATCCGCCCGGCTTATTTATTTACGTTTAATCATTGAACGGCGAAGCGGCGCTAAATAGCGTCGAGCAGACGGTTCAATTCCGCCAGACTAAAAAGGGTTGCTTTGCGCACCACTTCTTCACCTTCACCTGAAAACCACTGCCGGCTGGTGTGCACGCTGCCATCTGCCAGACACCATGCAAACCACACGGTGCCGGCTGGCGTGCCGTCCTCACCGCCGTCCGGGCCGGCATAGCCACTGACGGCAATAGCCAGCGTATCCCCGGAGAGCTTTTTCGCGCCGCAGGCCATCTCCCGTACCGCGGCTTCACTGACGGCGGTATCACGCGCCAGCGTCTCTGCGCTGACGCCCAGCACGCGCTGCTTCGCCTGATTGGTGTAAGTAATAAAGCCACTGCTGTAAAAGCGGCTACTGTCGCTGGCGGCCGCCAGCGCGGAACCGACCCAGCCAGAGGTGCAGGATTCGGCGGTGGTGACGCTCAGGCCGGCGGCCAGTAATTTATTACCCACTTCGGTCGCTAAATTAACCAGTTCTTCATCCATATTCTGTATCCCTTGTCAGAGTGAAATTAATAAACGCCGTCTCTGCCGCTGCTCATATGCATTGCCAGCGGCGTGCATCCGAATTATAGGAGTAATTTCTGCACCGCTGCTCAGCCGAATTAAACTGTTACCGAAGCTCCCGGCGTTTACCGCTAAGCTTAAAATTCAGAACGAAGAGGGAATAACCGGAGCGACATGATGTCAGCTAATTAACTGCAAGAGGAATAACACCATGAAGAAAGATGAGTTAGCCAGCCGTGATTATCCGGTGCAGGAGGATATGCGCTGGCAACGCAGGGAGAGCGTTATACAGCGTATCGGTGAATACGTGCTAATGGTGATTGTGATCCTGGGTGCCTGCGGGTTGTTTTCCAAAGGCATATTAAGCGACGGGCAGGCGCAGTCGGCTGATGGTTCCGTCAGCATTCGCTATGAACGTTTTGGTCGCATCGACAGCAATATGAACCTGCGGATTCGTGTGGCACCGCAGAGCGGCGAGCATTTCACCGTCACGCTAGGCAGCGGCGCGTTAGACGATTTGCAGATCCAGACGCTACAGCCACAGCCACAGCAGGCCATCACGCGGGATAACACGCTGCAGCTTACTTACGCCAGCGAGGCGGCAGAAGGTCATGTGATCTGGCTGGGGATTCAGCCGCAGGCGGCGGGACGGGTTGCGCTGAGCGTGCACGTCAATCATCAGGTACCGGTAAAGGTATCGCAGTGGATTTACCCATAAAAGGAGAGCGTTATGGAAACGGTATTACGCGCAGCCGCCATTTATCTGTTGTTAATGGTGGTATTTAAAATTGCCGGTCGACGCACACTGCTGCAAATGACCTCATTCGATTTGATTCTGCTGCTGATTATTAGCGAAGCCACACAGCAGGCATTGCTGGGTGATGACTTTTCCGTTACCGGTGCCAGCCTCACCATCATCACCTTAATCACTATTGATATTGTGCTGGGCAAACTCAAAGCGCGCTTTCCGCTATTCGAACAAATGGCGGAGGGAGGACCGCTGATTTTGGTGGAGCATGGCCGGATATTAACGCAGCGGCTAAAAATGTCGGGCATCAGTCGGGAAGATATCCTCGAGGCCGCGCGTTCAGGTCAGGGGCTGGAACGCATCGATCAAATTAAATACGCGGTGCTGGAAGTGAGCGGTCATATTTCCATCATCCCGGAAAATTCAGATAAAACTGAAAAATAGCAACAATCTCTCAATACTTGTTTGTGATAAAGATCACACTTTTGTTAATTAATTGATTTTATACCACTAAAATTATTTTGTACAAGTTTGAAAAAAAAATCTTTACAAGCAACCCGCTATAAGCGCAGCGGTGAAAATAACCATTTGCGCATGGCTTTTTGTCAGCGCAAATATGCATATTAAATGTTGTTTTATCTCCAATCCCATCCATATTGTTCCTGTGTGGAGATATTCTGTCGTTTAACTACTTAATTATTTTTATCAATGGGGTGACATATGACACAACGACGTGGTGGTGCAGGTAATTTTGCAGAAAATACCGAGCGTGCTCGCGAAGCGGGTAAAAAAGGCGGCAGCGTCAGCAGCGGGAATTTTAAAAACTGTCCTGAAAGGGCAGTAGAAGCGGGCAGACGCGGTGGAAAAGTAAGTCGTCGCGGCAAAACCGCAGCGGCGGAAGCTTAAACCGCCTTCTTTAATATAAATGCAGTCAGCGTAATCAGTTAAGCTACCCTGAGGCGGCTTAATCGGTAACGCAGCGGCGCAATTCAGGGAGTGGTCCATTGCGCCGCACGCATTTTATATCACCAGCTGCCGTGCTGCAGGGAACGAAAAAATGACGTGCGGTAATATCTGATAAGCGCAGCGGCTGCAACCACCAATAACGATTGTTAGCGCGAGAGGAAATAAGTAACAGGCAGATTAGGTGGCACTGATAACGAAGCGATACGTTATCGACTCATTATTAATGTGGACCTGATCGGGCGTTGGCGATGTTAAAAAATTTCAATTTATGCATGGGTTAATAACTTTTCGGTAGCACTTTTTGCAACAAAAAAACCCCATTCTCTTGTTTATCCTCTTGTACAGATTTTGAAAAACTTGTACAACTTAGCCAGAACATTTTTCTGACAATTTAATGTTAACGGGAGTCACTTATGCGCCAGAACGGATACACTCCGAACTCAGTCGAGGCGATTGCCAACTATTTTAGCAAAGCCACGCTGCCTTCGCAGCAGGAGACGCTGGGCCAGGTCGTGGTCGAAATCCTGCGTGAAGGCCGTAATCTGAACCGTAAATCGCTGTGTACTAAGCTGCTGCGTCGTCTGGAGCTCGCTTCTACCACGGAAGAAGAGCACCATTATCACCAGCTGATTGGCCTGCTATTTGAACGCGAGAGCTGAGAGCGAAGCGAAAGCGTCCAGGTTGTACACACGAAAACGCCATTCTGATAACGTATCACTGCATGTATGACTTGTGACGGGCTGTATCGCGCCGCAGGATAGCGGCGCTGTTTTTCTGTCGCGTTCCCGGTCGGGGCAGGCAGCATGCAGAGATTTATTATGTTATGAACAGAAGAGAACACCAGACTCTTATTGATGAGATCATCGGCGAAGCGGCGTTAACGCTGCTGCAGCGCTCCGGGCCGGTCACCACCCAGGCGTTGCTTGATGAGCTCCACATTATGCAGCAGCAGGCCAGCGATGATGCGCAGGCGGCTGCGATTCGCACTGCAATCGATGAAGTCCGGTCGAGCATGACGGCTGGACAAAAGCGGCGTGGCGAACAATCGGATCGCGATAATGTGCATCCGCTGTTTGGCCACAACGGTCAGGGTGGCGGCAGCCGCAAGCACTGACTGACCGTTAAATTATAATCTGACTGTATTGCTCACAGTACGGGAAAAGAACGATGTCGGAGAATCACTCTCTCTATTCTGCGCTGCCGGACACGGAACTGGCGGCGCATTTTCGCGATGCCGGAGTGGCATTGAGTGAAGAGGCCGCGGTACTGAATGATGTCATTCGTAGCGTGCTGGCCAGCGAAGGCCGCGTCAGTAACAAATCCATCATTCTATGTCTGATTATGGCGCTGGAAGCGACACAGGACGAAGCGCAGGCAAGTGTGCTGCGCAGAACGCTGGAAATTGTGGTGGGTTATACGCCAGACGACGCCTGAGGTAGTGGTCCCCGCGCAGGCGGGGATCGGTTCAGTGCATAAGATCTGCCAGTAGCCTTATTGCGGCATCGCAGCGATGCCGGAAATCCTCATCACGCGCGTCTGCTTTCATCGTATGCAGCACCTGCGTCACGTCATGTATCCTGAATACGCTACCTTCCCTGATAAAGTCCGTCACCGCGATGCCTATCAGCGCATACAGATCCGGTGCAGGACGGTTAACTTGTTTCACGTCACCTCCGGGACTTGTATATCCGCACAGTGTTGCACAGGTGATAACAACTCAACACCTTTTTCTGCTGTCAGTGAAAATGGCCCAGGTTATTCGTCAGACAGATTGCCAGGCGTTATCACGCTGCGCGAATAGTAATACGCTGCTGTAGCAGATTCATGCAACTAAAAAATGGTTAAGCATGCCGATAACTCTATTTTAGCGCTGCGCTTATTGCGCCCGGAACATTCACCGACACGCTGCGCGGCGGGCGGGAATTATCGCGCCTGCTGCGACCGAGATTAAATTTATGCAGCCAGCTGCGATACTGCCTGATTAATTCCTGCGCATTTTTTTCATCACTGACGCGACAAATAAACAGCTGGCTCATGGTCTGGTGCTCAGCCGCCGTGGCGTAGATCTCGCAGGCCATCTCGCGTTGCTGCAGTTCAATCGCCGTAAAATGTAACTGCGGCCACTGCTGCAGTCGGTTAGCGAACATTTTATAGTCCATTTTAGGATCCTTTTATTTTTCTATTTTCTACTGGTATTACCTGTAAAGGCACAATAGACCAAAAGTGAAAAAGCGCCAGTTTTGCGGGTCACGACCCATTAAATAGTGCACAAAATGAAAAAAATATTAACGTGTACAGCTTTTACCGCTGCGCTTATATTTTCGTGAAAGATTGAATAAGCGCAGCGGCTAATAGCGACAGTGCAGAAATACCGTCTGGCTCGCAGCATCGCCTATCCTCTATTAGGGTTAACTGATGGCTAACCAAAGGAGAAGAGGGCATGACCAATCCGAGTGCCGCCGATGAACTGGCGCTGATCGATCGCTACTGGCGCGCCGCCAATTATCTGTCCGTCGGGCAAATCTACCTGATGGCCAATCCGCTGTTACGCGAACCACTGCAGCCCGGGCATATCAAGCCACGTCTGCTCGGCCACTGGGGCACGACGCCCGGCCTGAACTTTATCTATGCGCACCTCAACCGCATCATCCGCCAGCGCGAGGTGGATCTGCTGTACGTCTGTGGTCCGGGGCACGGCGGTCCGGGGATGGTGGCGAACAGCTGGCTTGAAGGCAGCTACAGCGAGATATATCCGCACGTCAATGAAGATGCTGCAGGCATGCAGCGCCTGTTTAAGCAGTTTTCGTTTCCCGGCGGCATTCCCAGCCATGCGGCACCAGAAACGCCGGGCTCGATTAACGAAGGCGGCGAGCTGGGCTATTCACTGTCGCACGCGTTTGGCGCGGTTTTCGATCATCCGCAGCTGATCGTACCCTGCGTGATTGGTGACGGCGAAGCTGAAACCGGGCCGCTTGCCGCCAGCTGGCACGGCATCAAATTCCTCAATCCTCAGCGTGATGGTGCGGTGCTACCCATCCTGCATCTGAACGGCTACAAAATTGCCAACCCGACGCTGCTGGGGCGCAGCAGTGATGACGATCTGCAGCAATTGTTCAGCGGTTACGGTTATGAGCCGCTGTTTGTCTGCGGGCACGAGCCGGCCGACATGCATCAGCAGATGGCGGCAGCGCTGGATAACGCGTTTGATAAAATTGCCGCTTATCAGCAGCAGGCGCGCAGCGGCCAGGCTGAGCAGGCGATCCCGCGCTGGCCGATGATTGTGCTGCGCAGCCCGAAGGGCTGGACCGGCCCGAAAGAGGTGGACGGTAAAAAAGTGGAAGATTTCTGGCGTGCGCATCAGGTGCCGGTGGCGGCGTGTCGCGAAGACGCGTCGCATCGGCAGGTGTTAGAGCAGTGGCTGCGCAGCTATCAGCCGGAGGATCTGTTTGACGAGGCGGGTAAGCTCAGGCCGGAACTGCGTGCGCTGGCGCCGCAGGGGGATAAACGCATGAGCGCCTCGCCCTATGCCAACGGCGGCCGGCTGCGCCGCACGCTCAACACGCCGGACATCCGCGAGTTTGCGCTCGACACCGGCGCGCCGGGCAGCCAGCGCGGCGAAGCCACTAAGCAGTTCGGCCACTACCTCAGCGCGATTTTTCAGCGCAACGCCGATAACTTCCGGCTGTTCGGGCCAGATGAGACCGCCTCGAATCGCCTGACGCCGGTCTTTGACGTCACCAGCCGCAGCTGGATGGCAGACATCGAACCGTATGATGAGCAGCTGGCGCGTGACGGCCGGGTGATGGAAATTCTCAGCGAGCATCAGTGTCAGGGCTGGCTGGAGGGCTATCTGCTCACCGGACGACACGGGCTGTTTAACTGTTATGAAGCCTTTATCCATATTGTCGACTCGATGTTTAACCAGCACGCCAAATGGCTGAAGGTGACGCGCAAACTGGGCTGGCGCCAGCCGATCTCGTCGCTCAACTATCTGTTGTCTTCACATGTCTGGCGTCAGGATCACAACGGTTACAGCCATCAGGATCCCGGTTTTATCGATCACGTGGCGAATAAAAAGGCGGATATCGTGCGCATCTATCTGCCGCCGGACGCAAACACCCTGCTGTGGGTGGGCGATCACTGTCTGCGCACCTGGGATCGCATCAACGTGATTGTCGCTGGCAAGCAGCCGTCACCGCAGTGGCTGGACATCGACAGCGCTATTGCCCACTGTGAGGCGGGTATGGGCGAATGGCGCTGGGCGAGCGATGACGACGAGCCGGACGTGGTGATGGCCTGCGCCGGCGATGTGCCCACCATGGAGACGCTGGCGGCGGTAGATCTTCTGCGAAACTATCTGCCCACGTTGCGCATTCGCGTGGTCAACGTGGTGGATCTGCTGGCGCTGCAGACGCAGCAGCAGCACCCGCACGGCAAGTCGGAAGAAGATTTCGATGCGCTGTTTACCCGCGACAAACCGGTAATTTTCGCCTTTCATGGCTATCCCAGCCTGATTCATCGTCTGACCTATCAGCGCAGCAATCACGCCAATTTCCACGTGCACGGCTTCAACGAAGAGGGCACCACCACCACGCCGTTTGATATGACGGTGCTCAACGAGCTGGACCGCTATCATCTGGCGCAGGCGGCGATTTTGCATGTGCCGGGCCTGGCCGATCGCCATCCTGAATTGCTCGACGACCTGCAGCAGCGCATCGCGGAGCACCATCGCTATGTGCGCGAATACGGTGAAGACGTGCCGGAAGTACGTAACTGGCTGTGGCCGGGCTAACCCGACCCGGGCGCGAAAAAAACCGCCTGAAAAGGCGGTTTATGGTTTATTCGGCCTGTTTATCCCCGGATTCAGGCGCGCTGGTTTCGTCATCTTTCGGCTTCTGGTCGGGGCTGTTTTTACGCGGATCGTAATCCGGCTGGTCGCCGTGAACGGGACGATCGGTCATTGTATACTCCTTAACGGTTACCATGTGAACCCGCGCCACCGTTGCCAGCTGCGCGGATGTAAAGGGTGGCTGCGCGGCTCAGCCCGGAACATTCTGCCGCTTCTCTGTGTGCTGATGTTTCCCCATAGCCAGTGCGCTGGCGCTGGCCGGATCGAACAGCGATAGGCTTTCAATCTGGTCGACCATCAGCACCTTACGGAACTCCAGCGCGCTTTTGGGTTTGGAGACAAAGCTAATCTCGTGCTGGTGATACCAGCGACTGTAGTTATGCTCAATCGCCAGATTCAGCGTGCGCGAATCGCGGTAGCCGCTGAGCATCGGAATCAGCACGATATTGGCGGTGCTGGGATATTCAAAGGTGGCAGCGTGAATCATGCCGATGTAGATACGGCGCGATTTCAGCGTGACCCAGGCCAGTTCGCCTTCTTCCATGCAGTGCAGCAGCAGTTGTTCAATACCGTTAGAGCGGGACAGGCGCTGATATAGCTCTTTGCGACTGCCGGCGGTCAGCCGCGCGCTGCCGGAATTGGAACGATACACACAAAACAGCACGGCAAACGCCAGCATGATCACCACCGGTGCCTGAATGCCGAGAAAACTCCATGTCATGAAATCGACGTGCCAGCGCGCATGGAGATCGGCAGACAGCGCCAGGCTGTTATTGATGGCCGAGGCCGCCAGCAGTAGCAGCCAGACCAGGCCGGTGGCGACCACGCCCTGAACGACAAAAATGCAGCCGTACAGCGCAATGAGAAAATAGACGTCCCAGCCAAAGGAGCGTTTTATTTTCAGGCGGCTGGACATATCGCGACTGGTGTACCAGTAGCCGCAGACCATCAGCACCATAAATATCGCGGTTCCCATCAGATATCCTTTAAGCGCTTAATATGATCGGCGAAGTCTTGCTGTACCTGCGGACTGAGGGGATTAACCGAAGCGTTACCGTCTTCGTCAATAATAATCCGGTCACCTTCCTGAATGGATTCACGAATATCCTGGCGGCTCATCACCTGCAGTAATGATTCCGGACTGGAAAAAAGAGAGGTAAAATAGCGCAATATCACGTCAGGCTGTTCCTGTAAGGCAATAAATAGTTAATTGATCATATAACGTTTTCTGCCAGATTCAGGCGGTTTCAGAGTTATCTGTTAAACGTGAGGAAAGTCAGCGCAGGGTAAGACAATAATCCGGGGGGTAACGGCGCGCTCCCTGCGCCATGGCCGCCTCATCCTGTGCTGGCCGGCTAATCACGAGCCGCGATTGCTGCTCTGACCGCCTTTTTTACCGGCTTCGGACGCTTTTTCACGGTCGTTTTTAAAGTTGCCGCCGCTGTGCTGTCCGCCTTTTTTACCGGCTTCTGATGCTTTCTGTTTATCTTCTGCGAAATTACCTGAACCGCCTCGATGCTGAGTCATAATATATCCTCTTCATGAGTAATAAATAACATGACGTTGTTGCGCTGTCATGTGCGTGTTGCGTATTTAATACTAATCGCTGGTGCTATTTCTGCAAGCGTGACGGCGCATAAAAAGGGCATTTTTATTTTTTATCTTATTTAGTTGAAATAACAATAATTCTGCGCTGGCGCTGCGCTTATTTAAAATTTTTGCGGCGGTGAAGTAATAAAATGAAACACTCCAGTGCACCCAACCGGCCGGGCCAGACAGCTGACCCGGCGCCGTGAGCCACGCTAAATAACCATGCCTAAAATCTGCAGGATGCTCTGCTGCGAAGCAGTAATAAAAGGAATGTCTTTGATGTGCTGCATGCCAAAGGCTTCATAAAATTTGCGTGCGCGCACGTTCTCGCCCATCACTTCCAGCCACAGATAGCCTTCCTGCTTATCGCGTGCGGCGTGGATAATGCTTTCGAATATGCGCCGGCCATAGTTTTTACCGGTTTCCTGCGGATTGAGGTAGAGCTTATTCAGCTGGGCACCGCTCATGCCGGAGTCCGGTACCGGCGTATTCCAGGTCACTTTGGCAAAGCCGATGGGTTTGTTGGTTTCGGCAATCAGCCAGCTTTCGTTGGGGGCCACCAGGCTGCTGCGCAGTTCGGCCAGGCCGTACTCTTTGTCGATGAATTCATCCAGCTCGGCTTCGGAGACCCACATATGTTTGAAGTGGGCGCTGTAGGTCATGCGCCCCAGCTGATGCAGCAGTTCGGCATCATCAGGCTGCGCGTTGCGTATGGTGAATTCCATGCCAGTCTTCCTTCAGTTTTTATGTTTTATCCTGCGTTACGGCAGAGTGGGGGTGTCAGCGGGCATCCTGCCCGTACAGGTGACCCGTCATTATGCGCGAATCAAACCGGGTGTCATCCCTTTTGCGGTAAGGATGTTGGCTGAATGTCTTGATTTTTTAACAGGAAAGGAGGCAGGCGCAGGATGTCCAGCGGGCTGAACATCCTGAATTGAGGCGGGAGGCGCGAATCAAAAGCCGTAGCTGGTGAGGCGATGGTAAAAATCCATGTGGTTTTTACAGCCCAGCTTGCGTGAGATGGTGTTCTTGTAGTGGCTGATGGTCTTATTGCTGAGGTGCAGCGCATGCCCGATCTCCGTCATGCGGCGCGGACCCGCCAGCCAGCGCAGCAGCGTGAACTCGCGCTCGGTCAGCACATCGGCGTTGCCGTGCGGTACGGCGACGGCGGCAACGTTTTCCGGCGTCAGCACCGCACTGACCAGCGTCGCCAGCGGGCATTTTTTACTCAGGATCAGCGCTTTCTTCAGGTGGCGGGCCACGTAATTCAGCACGGCTTCATCGCTGATGTCGGTGAGAATCACCAGCTCAACGCCCGGCGTTTTGAGCTGCATCAGCAGCAGGCTACGCAACGTCTCTTCCAGGTTTTTACTGGCAAAATGCAGCTCGCTGATCACCACGTTGCGCCCGTGTCCGGTGGGGATTGGGTCATCCGGCGAGGTGAGCGTCAGGCAGCTTATCATCTGCCCGGAAAAGTAGAGGCGCAGACCTTCCGTAATCCAGCGGTCGCTATCCATAGTGAAGATGTTCAGCATTGTTTCCTCCTGTGCTCGCGGTTAACCCATTTGAACGGAAACCGCGCTGAGCCGATATCAGACGGCCAGCGTCAGGTTGTAGGAAAAGGCTGAGAAATGTCTGGCAGGGCTGAGCTGCAGGGGGGCAACAGGAAAGCTGGTTTCTGATGAATGAAGCAAAACCGGTGCGGTTGCGAACCGGGGAGATCGCCCGGGATGAGGTCAGCCGCCACTATTGCTCTGCCATTTCATTTTCCTGTCATTTTTAGTCTTTAGGGTGTCAGCTCCTCTGTATGGACATGAATAATATGAAAAGAAAAACGCTTCCCCTGGTTCTTGGTCTTACCCTCTCTTTATCCACGCTGGCGGCGCAGCCGCAAACCGAACACTATAGCGTCACTTTTCCTCAGGGGACGCGCGTCAGCTACAACGGTGCGTTCGCCAGCGCGTTTCCGGAGGGTTTGCCGGTAGGCATCGGTTCCGGTTTGCTGTTTACCGGCAGGCAGGGAGATACGCTCAACTTTGTGACCGTCACCGATCGCGGACCGAATGCCGACTCGCCTGACATGGGTAAACAGGAGTCGAAAATTTTCGTCACGCCGGACTTCGCGCCGCTGCTGATGAATATCCAGGTGAAGGACGGCAAAGCGCAGGCGACGGACGCCCGACCGCTGCACGACGCAAAGGGCAATATTAACGGCTTGCCGCTGCAGAATGGCGTCATCGGGTCAACCAATGAGATCGCGCTAAGCGATAAGTTGCACGTGCTGCAGGGCGATAATCGGGGTCTGGATACGGAAGGCATTACGCTGGACGGGAAGGGCGGATACTGGCTGTGTGATGAGTATGGTCCGTTCCTGATTAACGTTGATAAGCAGGGCAGGATCCTGGCGATTCACGGGCCGCAGGCCATGGAAGGGGAAAAATCGATCGCGGGTGGTCTGCCGAACGTTCTTAAATGGCGTCAGCCAAATCGTGGCTTTGAAGGGATCACGCGCATGCCGGATGGACGCATCATCGCCGCGGTGCAGAGCACGCTGGATATCAACGGTAAAAGTAAAAAGCAGGCACGCTTTACCCGCCTGGTGAGCTTCGATCCGGCCACCGGTAAAACCGCGATGTATGGTTACCCTATCGACAGCGAGGCGTACAGTAAAAACAGTGACGCGAAAATTGGCGATATCGTGGCGATCGATAATCAGCACATCCTGCTGATTGAGCAGGGCAGCGACAAAGACGACGCGATGCGTAACCTTATCTATAAGGTGGATCTCAGTCAGGCTAGCGATCTGACCGCATTCGATAAGGCCGGTGACTACCCGGAGTTTGACGACGCAAAAACGCTGGCGCAGCGCGGCATCGTGCTGGCAACGAAAACGCGGGTGGTGGATCTGCGTCAACTCGGCTGGCAGCAGGAGAAGGCCGAAGGGCTGGCCCTGATCGACAGCAACACGCTGGCGGTCATCAATGACAATGACTTCGGCGTGAAAATGGTGCTACAAAATCCGGTGGAAGGTAAGAAGCGCAAGGATTATCGGGTCAACGACCAGGGCAGGCTGACGGTAGATGATAAGCCGGTTGCCACCACCATCAGCGTGAAGCCGCTGGATAAAGCCAGCTCGGACAGTGAGTTGTTTATCATAACGCTGGCGGAACCGCTGCAACCGTAGAGGCTGCCGTGCTGGCGCTGAACACCGGTGCCAGCACGAAAACGCCAAAGGCTGAATGACCCCCCGTTGTGTCATCGGGGAGGTCATCGCGGCCTCGTGTTTAACAGGATGTGGAAACTCAGGGTGGCTATTGCTCAGGTGATTAAGAGACATCGCCTGATAAATTTACCCTGACACAGCGCACAGCCATTAAATGGCCTGAAACGGCAGCGTCAGTTCCTGGGATAAGGCAGACTGACTCTCAGGAAAAATTTTTGCCTGGAGTGAGAAGCAGGCATTGATTCATAGATTAAGGCAAATAATCGCGCGGCGTTGCATTCAGGATGGAGCGAAAAGCAGCGGTATAGGCAGCAGGACATGAAAAACCGAGCTTATAAGCGACCTGTTTGATAGGGATGTTATTAGCAAGGAGATCTAACGAAGCATAAATTCTTGCTCTTTGCTTCCAGGTTCTGAAACTAAAACCCGTATCCTTAATAAACAATCGCGAAAAGGTACGTTCAGACATTGACGCGATAAAAGCCAGATCGCTCAGTGGTATTTCCCAGCGATGATTTACCACAAGTTCTCTGGCCGCAGAGAATAATCGCTCATCACGTGGCATTGGAAGTTCCGCAGTCAGAGAAGGCGCTTCGCTGAGTATTTCCAGAAGCAACAGAGCCATTTTCCGCTGGCTCGGTCTGTTGTAGTTATCACTGAACAGACCGGTTATCAGTTCTTTCACCAGTGGCGTAGCCGTAATGACATGCACCTGGTCACTCTTCGCAAAATTTGTACATTCCGCGATAAGGCTGCCACTGAAATAGACGGCCCTAAGATCTGTGTGAGACAGCAGATTGTAACTATGTATCTGCAGAGGCGGTAGCCACAATGCACGCTGAGGGGGGATAACCCAGCGGTTGTTTTCCGTTTCGACCAGCATCACGCCTCTGGTTGCATAGAGGAGTTGCCCTTCAAGGTGATGATGAGGAGGATCGGTTTCTCCTCGCTGATAGCTAATCGCTGTGCCGGACCAGCCAGTGGATGCTTCATGTCTTGGCGCTTTATCTATACTACCTGGCATTTCAGATTAGAGTCCTGCAACTATGATGCTGCCTCGAAACCATCCGGTGTACCAACTCACTGGATGAGTGTGTCGTTTATCAGTCAGATTATCACAGGTATAACAGGAGCCTATCCTCATGCGGGTACACTTTATCGTACATGAAAGTTTTGAAGCGCCAGGGGCTTATGAAACATGGGCCAGAAATCAAGGTCATAATGTGACTTACTCGCGTGTATACGCAGGCGATGAGCTACCCGTGGACGCCGAAGGTATTGATTTCCTGATCGTGATGGGCGGTCCGCAGGACCCGTCCACGACCCAGAGAGAGTGTCCGCACTTCGATGCGAAAGGCGAGCAGGCGCTGATTGCTGCTGCTGTTAAAACCGGTAAAGCCGTTATCGGTATCTGCCTTGGCTCACAGCTGATCGGTGAGGCGCTGGGCGCGCCGTTTGCTCACAGCCCTGAAAAAGAGATTGGTAAGTTCCCGATCACGCTAACTGAAGAGGCTCGCGAGGATGCGTTGTTTTCTCACTTTGCGAAGTCGCTTGAGGTCGGTCACTGGCATAACGACATGCCGGGCCTGACCGCGGATGCAAAAATCATCGCCTACAGCGAAGGCTGTCCCCGCCAGATCGTTTCCTATTCAGATCGCGTCTTTGGTTTTCAGTGCCACATGGAACTGACGCTGGATGTTGTAGAACGGCTAATCGCTCATTCGCAACAAGACCTGAGCCGAGCCGCAGAGTATCGCTTTGTTCATACGCCAGAAGAACTTCGTGCGCACGATTACAGCGAAATGAATCAGGTACTTTTTGGCTTCATGGATAAGCTCGAAGCGCGTTACAAATCAGCGTAAACACCGCTTTATGCCCGGTGATGTTTATCTCCGGGCATTCTTTATCAGAAGCTGATACATGCAGGCACCATGACTTTTTGTGCACCCTTCAAACCCTACTTTCTATCAACGGCCTGGCGCAGGACCGATTCCGCCGGAGCGTTACTTCAGGTCCAGAGCGGCCATCACTGCTGCTACTTCTGCCACCTCTGCAGTCGATAAGGGTAACAGGGGGCGAGGCAGACAGTCGGCATCGGTCAGCCCCAGTATGCCTGCTGCCGCTGCGATCACGCGGATACTTCCGCCATGCTTACGGAACAGATCCCATAAAGGTTGCAGGCGGTGAGTTAGGGCAGTAACGCGTTCAGCGTCGTGAATGGCTGCGGCCTGCGTAATTTGTTTAGCGGTTTCCGGGAAGATACCGCCGCAAACGGAATACCAGACTTCGCAACCGGCGTTCAGCCCCAGCCCGGCACTGGCATCACCACTAATACCCAGGGTCACGCCAGGACGAAGATGTTGTCGTAATGCAGCGACGCGTTCAGCTGCAGCGATGGGGGTATCCGCTACTCCCGGAATTTTAATTGAGCGAATCCCTTTTAGTGACGACAGCTGCCCGAGCAGTTCGTCGGTAAAGCGGAAATGCGTGGTGCCGGGGTTGTCATAAACACAAATCGGTACTGAAGCATGGCGGGTAACCGTCTCAAAGAGGGCATACACTTCTTCATCACGCAGCGGCTGGTAACTCATCGCCGGCAGCAGCAGCGCATCAGCGCCTGCGGACTGCGCATCTTCAGCCAGATGCAGTACGGCATCGGTACTGATAGCACCCACGCAAACCATCACGGGAATCTTCCCGGCAACCTGACGGGCCAGCGTTGCGCTGCGTTTGCGCTGTTCTCTGCTCAGGTAAGCATAGCTGCCGGTTGAACCCAGAACACCCAAAGAATCGACACGGGCTGCCGTCAGGCGAGCCAGGATCTTCGTGAAACCCTGTTCATCGACACCACGCGCGGTGACAGGCGTTAACGGGAAAGCAGACAAGCCGGTGAACATGCAGATTCTCCAGAACTGAGTTATAGGCGTTACTCGCCGATGAGGGTGACGTTACACTGCCGTCCGGGCATCATTTCTTCAAGGCCGTCGGTCAGCATCTTTCCTGCTTCCTGCAGCTGCTCAGGCGGCATCTGCGGCAGACTTTCCAGAATAAACCACATGTGTTGCGCTTCAACGCTTAAGCGAGTCCTGATTCCCTGCCGCCAGTTCCAGCGACGGCAGGTTACGCCGGCATCATCACACCAGACGACTTCGCCAGGCGCAGGATATTCCACCGCCATAACCCCTTCTTTCATGGTATCAAAGGGTTCCGTGCCTGTTGCCACCGTCAGGCGAGGTGCACCCCGGTACGCGGCAATATTTTCTCCCCCTACGGGCACGGCATAACGCAGACTGACAGCGTTATAAAGATCAACGACCGGATCGAGCGCGGGCAGGGTGCCATCGCGAAGCACGCGTTTGCGTAGCGCCTCAGCAGAACAGGGCGTGCGTTTGGGTTTGGCACCAAATTTCTGAAACACATCGGCCCATGCGGCCAGATGGGATTCAGCCCAGTTGGGGGAATCTGACAGCACCGCCTCACAGGCCGCCTTCAGTGCCGTTACCCCGACGTGCGGATTCACGACAGGCGCTGCCTGTACACTGATGCTGAGCGCCCGAAAACCGGGGGCGATTTGATAGACTTCAGGGGAAATTGACGCAGATACGATTAACACGCGATAATCCTGTAATGACCATTTTATTTCATAATATCGACCAATGACCAAAAAAGTCAATTTAGTGACCTTTGCCGGCGCAGATGTCAACACGGTTAACGAAGCCGTATCCCTGCGGATTAAGCAGTTTCGTAAACAAAGAAAAATTTCTCTCGATGAGTTATCCCGCAAAGCCAGTATCAGTAAGGGGATGCTGGTTGAGATAGAAGGGTGCAAGGCTAATCCCAGCATTGCGCTGCTATGCCGGCTTGCTGCTGCCATGGGCGTGTCCGTGGCGGATTTTGTTGATGTCAGCGCCAGGCCTGATGTGCACATCATCGCTGATACGGACATCCCCGAACTCTGGACAGGAGACAAAGGGGGAAGCGCCAGGCTGCTGGCCGGCTCAGGTGGACCCGATATGCTTGAGCTGTGGCTGTGGGAAATGCGGCCAGGCGAAAAGTTTGAATCACCCGGGCATAGCTCAGGCACGCTGGAGCTACTGCACGTAAAATCCGGAACCCTCACGCTTGGCGTGAAAGAGAGCGTATTTCAGGTAACGGCGGGATTTTCCGTTACAGCCAAAACCGATGTTCCACATTTCTACGCAAACCAGGGAGAAAACACGCTGAACTTTATCATGACGGTAAATGAAAAAGCGCCATAAACGTTTTTCAATGGACGGCCAAAGGAGCCCTGATTTGTGCGCAAATAATCATCCTTTGTTTTCGCTATTCATGTCCGTTTCTGCCACCAGGCGGACTGTGTATTCGCCATGAGCGAGGAGCGGATATTTGCGACAAAGAGTCGGGGAATATCACACAGCGGCCAGGTCGATATCGCACATGGCTTGATCTAATAGCCGCTGGCGCCTTATTAAGGTATATAAAATATCCGGATCGCTACCCGAATGGGTCGATGAGGATATCTGACTACACCGTTGGAATAGTACCGCCATCGATGACAAATTCAGTACCGGTGATCGCGGCAGCATAAGAAGATGCGAGGAAGACAATGAGATTAGCTACCTCAATGGGTTGAGAAGGGCGTCCCAGCGGAATACCGCCGAGTGCCTTCATGATGATCTGCTTACCGCCTTCGTAATCTGTTCCTGCCTGCTGCGCCAGTCGTTCCGCCATGGCCACGGAAGCTTCGGTCTCGATCCAGCCGGGTGCCACGCGAACCACCCGAACCCCTTGTGACGCAACCTCTTTCGACAGGCTTTTACTGTAGGCTGACAGCGCCGCTTTCGCTGCTGCATAACCCGTGGTTGATTCTGGTAAGGGCAGTTCTCGCTGGATAGAAGTGACATGGATGATCACTCCGCCCCCCTGCTGCAGCATGGCAGGCAACAGCGCACGATCTAAACGTACCGCGGGCAACAGATTAAGATTGAGCTCCTGTTGCCACTCCTCTTCACCCAATGCTGCAAAGCCACCACCGGGTGCGGTAGAACCGCCGGCCACATGAACAATGATGTCGACGCCTCCCAGATGTGTCTGAACGGCTTCCGCGACTGAGTTACACCCTGTAACCGTGGTCAGGTCTGCCGTTACGAAAGCGTCTGCCCTACATTCTGCGGATGCGTGGCGTGCGGTTGTTAATACTGTTGCACCCAGCTGTTTGAATAGCCCAACTACCGCTTTACCCACACCTTTGGTACCCGCAGTGACCAATATGCGTTTACCGTTGAAATCGAGATCACATGGCATTGAAGAATCTCCGGTCTGTTGATGTGGCAGTACAATAATCAGTAATGCTGGCAATATCGCCACCCTTGCTGAGCGCGAAGTCGTCATAAATAGCGAGCGGTAATATGAATGGCATAGACCTGTACTCCCTTTGTTTACAGTACGGTCATATTCCACATAGACTGTTAAATTGACAAGTACGCACAAAAAAGTGAGTTACTGAATGATGAGTAAGTTATACAGTCCGGAATCAGCCGCAAGCGGAGTGGAGCAGGTTATTCAACTGCTGGAAGGGCGCTGGAAATTAATCATCCTTTTTCATCTGTTCGACGGCCAAGTACAGCGCTATTCAGATTTTGAAAAATTAATTCCCGGTATTTCGCAGAAGATGCTGGCGCAACAACTGAGACAGCTGGAAGCCGACGGTATAGTGTCGCGGATGGTGTATCCTCAGGTGCCACCAAAAGTGGAATATCGACTCACTGAATGGGGACAGGCACTTTGTCCTGCTCTTGATGCCATGCTGAAATGGGCGGAAAAACGCCCGACTTAACCGGCCAGGACGCTGAGCCTGATCAAATTTAACCTGTTCAGGCTGGTGTTCAGGGTATAAAGCGTGCTTTTATTCGTAGTGACTGAGAATTTCATAAAATTAAATTTAACGTCCCTGTTATGAACCCGGGATTGCCCCGCGATAAAATAGTAAGAAAACGTGGTTTATAAACGGTAAGTTCAGGAGGTTCCTTTGCAGGCAGATACGACACGACTTCATTTAAGAACGGTAATTGAATCTGACGCTGATGATCTTTTCAGAATTTATGGCGACCCTGCTACAAATACCTTCAACCCCGCAGGTCCGTATCCCGATATTGATTATGCACGTCAGGTGTTGGCTCGCTGGCTTCAGCACTGGGAAACGTACGGTTTCGGTAATTGGGCTATCGCGCTGACGGACAATCCGGGGAGAGTCATTGGTTTTGGCGGACTCAGCATCAGGAGCTATGCCGATTTATCAATCAATAACCTTGGATATCGCTTCTCTACAGAGGCATGGGGAAAAGGGCTGGCGACAGAGTTTGCTAAGTATACGGTCGACTATGGTTTTGGTGAAATAAAGTTGGCTGAAATATCTGCTGTAGTACGGGCAAATCATCTGGCCTCGCAAAAAGTTCTGACCAGGGCAGGATTGCAGTACTTACGAGAAATTCATGATGTGAAAAGTGCGCCCCCAAGCTTGCTTTTCACCTTGACTCAGGACAAGTGGAATAAAAAATAAATATGCGGGGCACACTGTCTCCCGCCGGATGCCATCAATTTCCGTTGTGCTCTAAAATTAATGCTGCGAATCCGGCAACACTCCACCTTAAAGTGCAGCGATTATCGCGGCTTCCATTTTTTCCGGGGGCGTGAGCGGTGCAAAGCGTTTCAGCGGCTGGCCGTCGCGTCCGATGAGAAACTTGGTGAAATTCCACTTAATCCGTCCGCCCAGCACGCCGGGTAGTTCCGCTTTCAGATAGCGAAATATTGGGTGCGCTGCGCTGCCGTTAACCTCGACTTTGCCGAACATCGGGAAGCTTACCCCGTAATTAACATGACAGGTTTGTGAGATGTCATCAGCGTTTCCCGGTTCCTGCTTACCGAATTGATTGCAGGGATAGCCAAGCACCACCAGACCCTGTGCGGCATATTTCTGATAGAGCGCTTCAAGGCCGGCGTACTGGGGCGTGAAGCCGCAATGACTGGCGGTATTCACCACCAGAACCACTTTGCCAGCGTAGTCGGCCATAGAGATAGGTTGACCGGTCAGGCTGGTGGCCGAAAACTGATAAAAAGGGGGCATGTCAGTGTCCTCAAAACAGCACAGGTTCGATGTTGATGTTGCCACGCGGGCCCAATAGCGGGCTTCATAGCCTGGCGCGCACAGCATAACTTTCTGCGCGCCGTTGTCACAATAACACTGACATCTAATCTTGCAGACAGAGCCTGATCGCCGGCACAAAACTCTGTCTGCCAGTCTCACTCAGACGCCTCTGCCAGCAACGCCGCCTGCACAGCTGGGCGCGCATTGATCCGTGCCATATACGCCAGTAGCGCAGGCCAGCGATTCAGCGTGAGTTTGGACTGGTGTGTTCGCCATCCGGTCAGTCTTCTGTTGCCGCGCAGTCACTGCTGACGACGCTGCGTAAAGAAAGATAAGCCACGGTCCGGAGGTCACTTCATTTGCTGGCTAACCGTCAGTTTCATAATGAAGGGCCTCGCCGCAATCTGTCAGCCGCATGAAAACCGGGAGGTTAATGAAAATCCGTGGCATCCGTGTGTTATGCCATCACGGCGCAATGACCGCCGACATACCAGCCATAGGCATGGTGCGGATCGTATTGATTCTTTTTCCCCGGTGAGCCGGTTCCTGTTTTGCCGTGCACTGTCCAGCCCTTAACGCTGACGTCGTAGCGGGTAATATTATCTGTCATGTCATAGGCATGCTTGTTTACGTGCAGCTCACGGTTAACGACTTTCCTTAAAAAGCCAATCTGCTGAACCGGTGAGATCTGCAGGGATGACATAACCCACACCCCATTCTGACCGGGGGCGCTGACGTCAACGGCGGAAACATCTTCGTTTCCGTAAGCAAACGCCTTTACATAGCCTTCAAAGCGATGTTGCCCAATCTTTTTAACAACCTGCTGCGAATACCAGAAGACCGAATATTTTAGCCACGCCGTAGGATCGATTTTATTCATCCAGTTTTTACCGCCCCAGTCCGGGTATCCTTGTTGGTAATCCCAGGCGGGTTCCTTTTCATTTTTCAGCACGCCGGCATCAAATCCCATCAGGCTAATGGCTATTTTAAAGGTGGATGCGGGTGTGACTTCTCTACTGCAGTCGTTGCCACTCTCCAGCAGGACTTTGCCTGATTCAGCGTCAACAATCAGGGTGCACAGGTTTTTGGCGAATGCCTGCTGTGAAAATAATATCGCAGCAACAGAGGCCATAACGGCCAGACGGGTTTTCATTGATGATTGAATCCAAAGTTAAATGCTAACGTAATTTACAACATGAGAAAGGGCACTGAACGCGGTCAGGCCGTGCATCAAGAGACTGGTCACGCCACATCCCTTTATTATCTGCAAATTATCGCGTCCGGTGTGCTTATTAATAACCCTGAGCAGGGGTAAATAAAAACGATTTAATCTGCGCCTGTTTTTTAGGAAAACTAAACGATGCGAAACCGCATTTCCGCGAGACAAGCGGTCCGAAACGACACTATTGCGGTCTGCATACCTGCGGCGTTTTTCGTCTCGACGGCGATATAAGCGGTAATTAATGGATTGTAGTCCTGCGCCTACATAACCGGTAAGCACATCCGATGGTCAGAGATATTAATACGTGACAAGCTTATCCGCAGTTCACGGCAATCCTCTGCCAGGCATAATGAGAATGTATTTTCAGGAGTGGTTATGCAGCCGGTTAAACGTTGGCAACGCGATGTCTGTCATTTAAATACCCGGGCGTTAACCTGGGTGGCGGCGGGCGCATTTTGCGCGGGCTGCTGGTTATTGATCAGCGTGCTGGTGCTAACCCTGTAACGCGTAGCCAGTGCGAAGAGAATTAGCGCCAGCCGGAAGGGAAGCCGCACCAGGGCGTCAGGGATGAAATTTTTGTAGTGGTTGGGGGCGCGTTGCCCCCTTTTTTTTGCCTGCAGACAGGGGTAATGCAATGCGCAGCCCGTGCGATTACGGCCCGAGACGCAGCGTTTCGGCGCGTTTTGCTGTCTCGTAAACGTATTGCAGCATCGGTTCTAAATCGGCATCCGGTCCGGCGCTGATAATTTTGCCGCGCAGCCATTCAATTTCACTGGTGATATCAGGATGAAAGATGGTGTTGTTTTGCGCGTTGCGTAACCACTTCAGCAAAAAGTTATTTTTCCCGCGTACGCCGCCGGACTTCTTGCTGTTCACATAGAGTTTTAACGCAACCAGAATGCAGTAATAGAAATGGACGCGCTGACTATAATTCTGCAACATCTCTTGGCTCTTCATCTGCCGTTTTTCACGCCCGCCAGTGTGCATTGATGTGAAAAGCAGGTCAAACACAATTGGCCGCGCGCCTGTCACAATTGCGAGCGCAACCAACATTTTAAGAATTTCTTTAGCAGCAGATAAATTGTGCCCGTCAGCAGCTGGATGCTTTACCGGGCAGAATAGCCTGTGATTATTTGTTAATAATCACAAAAAAGCACAGCCGTATCTGATAATTAGATAGATCCGATTCTCTAAATGAATTTCCCCTCCGCATCGCCATCTGCAACTCTGTTCTCCGCGCTGGCCACCCTTGCGTTTTACCGGCCGGTGAAATTTTTATTTGCATCAACATGGCTGTCATAAACAGGAGGTGAATTATGACAAAACCTGCTCTGGCGTTCGCTGCGGCCTTACTGGCGCTCAATGCCACCGCATCCATTGCGGCTCAGCCGCATCACGTTTATACCAATAAAGATTTCTATAAAAATGGCGTCTTCCAGAAAGAGGTGGCGAAAGATGCAATAGCGCAACTGCTCGCCTCTTATGGTCATACGCTGACGCCGGCCATGCGCCAGCAGCTGTGGGTCAATGATTTCGGGCTGGGCGATTATCAGCATGTTGGCCTGGCCAGCATCACCTGGGTCAATAATCTGGATTACGGTTATTACGCTATGACCATGTATCTGCTGCCGAACCAGATGATTCCGGAGCATCGACACATGCCGATTAGCGCGCCGCCGGCACGTCCGGCAAAACATGAATCATGGCGCGTTCTCGATGGCTGGGTATATAACTTCTCAGAAATTGGCGCCGCATCAGCGGATATTCCGCCGACGCCGAAAAGTTTTGGTCCGGTGCAAAGCCACAATGTCGTCATTCAGCATCAGGGCGAAACGCTGTCGCTGAAAAAACTGGAGAGCTATCATTTCCTGATGGCCAACAGTAAAGGGGCGATTGTGGATGAATATGGCAACTGGCAGGATCGCCGCGGCTGGTTCAGCTCCAATCCTAAAGTCGCCCCTACGCCGTAAACCGTGCCCTGCGAGAGATAGTCGATGTGATTTCCCTGTAGCCACCGGAGGCGTTCGCGCCTCCTTTTTAATTAATGGCCTTTACCGGGATGCGCAGAGAGCCGCTCAGCCGCGGCGATTTACCCGGTGCAGACGAATACCACGCTGTTTCATCTCCTCAACGGCAGCACAGAGGCAATCGTCATCGGTGATCACGCCGTCCAGCTGCTGCAGCTTACACACGGAATACACGCTGTAACGACCATATTTGCTGCTGTCAGCCACCAGATAACGCTGCGCTGAGGCGGCCAGCACCGCCTGATTCACCAGCAAGGTGTCTTCGTCGGGTGTCGAGAGGCCGTGCGTGACATCCCACGCGCTGGCGCTGAGGAAGGCAAGATCAATATTGAACGCGGCAAGGGCGGTCGCCGCCATGGCACCCACGCTGGCAATATGCCGTTTATCGACTTTGCCACCCGTATGAAATAGCGTGATGTGGCTGTGACGCATCAGCCAGGCGGCAATCGTAAAGTCGTTAGTCAGCACGGTGAGACTTGCCTGATCGCCTAACGCACGCGCAATTTCATAGCTGGTGGTACCGGCATCGAGGTAGACCACCTGGCCATCCTCTACCAGTGACGCAGCATAACGGCCAAGGCTTTGTTTGGCGTGCACGTTCAGCTGTGCCTTCTCCACATACGGCAATGCCTGATGGACCACGGCAGGCAACCTGGCACCGCCGTGTATGCCGACCACCAGGCCGGCGTCCTGCAGGAATTTAATATCGCGGCGGATGGTCATCGCCGACACCGCCATCAGCGTGGCCAGTTCGTGAATGGTGGCCGATCGTTTCGCAAACAGGTAGCGATAAATAGCGTCTTTTCGGTCTTCGGGCAGCATGATGAACTCAGGGTAAAAAGTGACGTTTTGCCTGCCGTGCCACGCGTGCATAGCGTCCGGTACGGCAGCTTCGCTATGATAGCTCATCTAAAGTTGAATAAGATTCAACGAGGCAATGAGTCAGGAGACACGAAAATGCCCGCCCTGCAACGTAATGAACTGGCCGATCTGAATGTTTTTCTGCTGATTTGCCGGCGCAAGAGCTTCCGCCTCGCCGCGCTGGAACTGGGGGTCACCACGTCGGCCATCAGCCACACGTTGCGCAGTCTTGAAGCGCGTCTTGGCGTACGCCTGCTCAACCGCACCAGCCGGGCGGTGGTGCCGACGGACGCCGGTGCCGCTTTTTTGCGCCATCTGGAAACCGGCTTTGCGCAGATTGAGCTGGCGCTGAACGATCTGCACCTGTACCGCGAATCACCCAGCGGCCGTCTGCGGCTGAACATCCCGCGTGATGCCGGGCAGCTGCTGTTTCGGCCGATCCTGGCGCGCTTTATGGCGACCTATCCGGAGCTCAGTCTGGAAATTACGGTGGATAACAATCTGGTGGATATCATCGGCAGCGGCTATGACGCCGGGATTCGCTACGGCGCCAGCGTACCGAAAGATATGATCGCCATGCCGCTGACGCCCAAACTGCGCTGGATCGTGGTGGCGTCACCCGATTACCTGCGCGACGCGCCGCCGCTGCAGCATCCGGACGATCTGCGCAACCATCGCTGTATTCGCATGCGCCTTGGCAATGGCACGCTGTATAAGTGGCCGCTGGCGCAGGGCAAGGTGGCGTATGAGGTCGATGTGCCGGGCACGCTGACGCTCAATGAGAGCGACATGATTATTGATGCGGTCGCCGGCGGTTACGGTCTCGGCTACTGCCCGGAGCGCTACGTACAGGCGCAGCTGGCGAGCGGGCAGTTGGTGCGCGTGCTGACGGACTGGTGCAGCGAAGATGAACCGCTGGTGATGTATTACCCCGACCGTCGCCAGCTGCACCCGGGTTTACGCCGGCTGATTGAGATGATCCGCGCCGAAACGATGCGCTAACGCTGGACGCGTGCGGCGTAAATAATAAACGTCACCACGCCAAAAATTTCCAGCTCCTCCTCTTCACGCAGCCGGATGGGCTGATAGCGCGGATTCATCGGCATCAGCTGTACGCAGGGATGTGTCTGCAGCCGCTTGACGGTGAACTCGCCGTTAATGGCGGCGATCACGATGTCGTCGTGCCGGGCATTGAGTGAGCTGTCGACCACCAGCAGGTCGCCTTCGCGGATATTGGCATCGCGCATCGAGTCGCCTTCGACACGCACAAAATAGGTGGCGCTCGGGCGAGTCACCAGCAGCTCATTGAGATCAATCTGGCGCTCAATGTAGTCCTGAGCGGGCGAGGGGAAACCGCCGTGCACCGCGTCAAGGAATAGCGGGCGGGAGCGCGAAGGCGGTGAAAGCTGTGGCAAAAAGAAACGCGTCATAGCGAATATTCCATAGATACTGTTTTTATATACAGTATCAGGCGGTTTTTGCTATGATCAAGTCTGCCCGCGGTAAAAAAAGCGAAGCGTATGAAAAACAGCAGAATTCAGTTTTTTGCCGCGCAAACCGCTGAAAAGTGCACTCTTCGCTAAGCACTCTGTGCGCCCGTCTGGCGAAACTTCAATTGTTGTCTACACTTAATGTTGCCGATGTTCGTAGTGCGGTTGCAGTGTTGATGAAAATTTCGTTTAGTTCTGGAGCGTTACCCTTTCGATTCCCGTGTTTACGGAAAAACCTCCTCACTTCCTGCCTGCCTGCGAACAGACTGCCCGTTTACGTTCAGATACAGGAGGAGACGTGACCCCTGCGGTTAATGAGAACAGCACCCTGCCGTCGCTAAGTGGCGGACTTTACGCCTTCTTTTTTGATGTTGACGGCACGCTGGCCGCGCTTCAGTCGCAGCCCGAGTCGGTTTCCATCCCCGCATCGGTGCGCCAGCATCTGCAACAAATTTCTAATTTAAGTCACGGCGCGCTGGCGCTGGTTTCCGGCCGTCCGATCAGCCAGCTGGATGAGCTGGTCGCGCCGCTGGAAGCCCCGGCAGCGGGCGTGCACGGCGCTGAGCGCCGCGATGCCAGCGGACATCTGCATCGTCAGTCGCTGCCCGATGAGGTGGCGCAAACGCTGCAGGTTGAACTGCAGCAGACGCTTGACCAGTGGCCCGGTACGCTGCTGGAAGTGAAAGGCATGGCCTTTGCGCTGCACTACCGCAACGCGCCAGAATATGAAAACGCCATCATGCAGCTGGCCGAAGAGGCGGTAACCCGCTTTCCGGCGCTGGCGCTGCAGCCAGGTAAATGTGTGGTGGAACTGAAACCGCAGGGCATCGATAAAGGTGCTGCGGTACGCGAATTTATGCAGGAAGCGCCATTTACCGGTCGCATTCCGGTATTTGTGGGCGACGATCTGACCGATGAGAAAGGCTTTCTTGCAGTCAATGCCATGCACGGCATCTCGGTCAAGGTCGGTGAAGGTCCAAGCCAGGCGCGCTATCGTCTGCCCGATGTGGCAGCGGTCTGGCACTGGCTGGAACAACTATTATTACAACTAGAACATGACAACGTCGGTAAGGAGTTTAGGTTATGAGTCGTTTAGTCGTCGTATCTAACCGTATCGCTATTCCTGATGGAAGCAAAACCAACGCAGGCGGTCTCGCCGTCGGCATTCTGGATGCGCTGCAGACCACCGGAGGATTGTGGTTTGGCTGGAACGGAGAGATCAGTGAGTTTTCCGGTGAAGAAGATGAGGAACTTACCCAGATCGAACAAGACGGCATTACCTATGCCTCATTCCCCCTCAATCAAAACGATTACGATCAGTACTACTGCCAGTTTTCTAACACGGTGATCTGGCCCGCGTTCCATTATCGTCTCGATCTGGTGCAGTACCAGCGTGAAGCCTGGGAAGGCTACTGCCGCGTGAATACCCTGCTGGCGCAGCGGCTGAAACCGCTGATCAAGCCGGACGATATCCTGTGGATCCACGATTACCACCTGCTGCCGTTTGCCGCTGAACTGCGTAAACAGGGCATCAATAACCGAATCGGATTCTTTCTGCATATCCCGTTCCCGACGCCGGAAATTTTCAATGCGCTGCCGCCGCATCAGGAACTGCTGGAAATGCTGTGTGAATACGATCTGCTGGGTTTCCAGACAGAATCCGATCGCGTGGCGTTTCTCGACAGCCTGAGCCAGCTGACGCAGCTGCAGAATAAAGGCGAGAAGAAGCATCGCGCCTTTGGCAATACCTTTATGACCGAGGTTTACCCTATCGGTATCGAGCCGGACAGCATTAAAGAGATGGCGGAAGGGCCGCTGCCACCGAAGATGGCCGCGATGAAGCGTGAGCTGGGCGATTTGCAGAATATTATCGCCTGTGAGCGTCTCGACTATTCCAAAGGCTTGCCGGAGCGTTTCCTTGCCTATGAAGCGCTGCTGGAAAACTTCCCGCAGCATCGCGGCAAAATCCGTTACTCACAGATTGCGCCGACCTCGCGCGGCGACGTGCAGGCCTATCAGGATATTCGTCACCAGCTGGAGACGGAAGCGGGGCGCATTAACGGTAAATACGGCACGCTGGGCTGGACGCCGCTCTATTATCTCAACCAGCATTTTGACCGCCGTCTGCTGATGAAGATTTTCCGCCTGACCGACGTGGGGCTGGTTACGCCGCTGCGTGACGGCATGAACCTGGTGGCGAAAGAGTATGTCGCGGCGCAGGATCCGGACGATCCGGGCGTGCTGGTGCTGTCGCGCTTTGCCGGAGCGGCTAACGAGCTGACTTCTGCGCTGATCGTCAACCCGTACGATCGTGATGACGTGGCAGCGGCGCTGGACCGCGCGCTGACCATGCCGCGCACCGAGCGTATCTCGCGCTATAACGACATGATGGCCGTACTGCGTAAGCAGGACATTTCGCACTGGCGCGAAAGCTTCCTGAAAGATCTGAACACGCTGCCGGCACGCAGCGCCAGCCATGGTAGCGATAACAAGGTCGCGACGTTTCAGAAGCTGGCGTAATTAGCCCCGCAAGGCGCGATTTTCCCCTCAGGCAATGCCTCTCCCGTACGCGGGAGAGGTATCCGTCAGACGACGCAGGCAGGACCGTGCTGCGTAGCGTTTTCACGCGATACTCTTACCGGATGAAATCGATTTCATTTTGTTAAGCGCTAACCCGCTGACCCGGCACCAAAAAACGCACGAATTGGTTAAAATTAAGCCAGTTAAGCACTGAAACGCTGAATTTTTTCTTCCGACCCTAAAGATTTGGCTGGCCAGGCCGATAGTTCTAATACATCAGTGTGTTAGTTAGTCAATTCATTCATATTGCTAATGTAACGTGCTGTTACATCCCTTGTGACTCGCTAAACCCTCCCTACAAACTCTTTACACACCACAAGCGCGCTGCATCCACTCTTCACGCTTCGCTAGCACAGCGCCATTAGTCCTGCATGGCAATATTCCCTGTAAGTGATTAATTTAAAAGCGAATAATTACAGCGATTTTTGGTGTTTTATGCTGCCTTTTTGGTTTATTTTGGGGTCTTGTCTTTGCCTAAAGCCAACGTGGCAGATAAAAGATCGTCCCATGGCGGCGATCTGCGACACACTTCAAAATTCAGACTTTTCCTGTGAAATATTAGCGAAACGTTTCAAAATCGCTCAAAAAAAGAACAACAGAAAAGCATTACTGAAGCTTCACTTGAAAAATTTGCCTTAAAAGTGTGACACAGATCACACTTTATCTAAAATTTCATACCAATCACGTTGTATGTCGAAATCAGACGATATAGATTTGCCTTGTTTTCGGATTAGTCTTAAAAAACTGTAAGCAGACGTCACGGAAGATGGTTACAACTCAAGAAAAGATTGGCCTGGAGTTTTGACTACTACTGATCAATATCCCGGTGGGAAGTGAAACAGTTCAGTACGCGTTGGCTTATGCCTGATTATTTTTTGCCATCTTTAGATTTACCAACCAGCAACCCGAACCATAGAACACTTAATTCTGTGGCCGTATATATGTCGCGTCTATCAGGATGGAAAAAAATGGGTACATCAGAATTACTAAAACACATATATGACATCAATCTGTCATATTTATTGCTTGCACAGCGTTTGATAAACCAGGAAAAAGCTTCAGCAATGTTTCGTTTAGGTATCGATGAGCCAATGGCGGATGCATTGCAGCAATTGACTTTACCTGAGATGGTAAAATTAGCGGAAACCAATCAACTGGTTTGCCAGTTCCGCTTTACCGATCACAATCTTATTAACCGTTTAACGCAGGAATCACGTGTGGATGATTTGCAGCAAATCCACACCGGTATTTTATTATCCAGCCGTTTATTGCGCAGCGCATCGAAAGACGATGCCTCTGCTAAAAAGAGGGCGGTATAATGACCGAAAAAAGTATCGTTCAGGAAGCGCGTGATATTCAGCTGGCAATGGAGCTGATTACATTGGGCGCACGACTGCAGATGCTGGAAAGTGAAACCCAGCTGAGCCGCGGTCGCCTGATTAAACTGTACAAAGAGCTGCGTGGTGCACCACCACCGAAAGGCATGCTGCCATTCTCTACCGACTGGTTCATGACCTGGGAACAAAATATTCATGCGTCGATGTTCTGCAACGCCTGGCAGTTTCTGCTGAAAACCCGGCTGAGCAGTGGCGTAGAGGCGGTTATCAAAGCGTATCGCCTGTATCTTGAGCAGTGTCCGCAATCGGACGAGGGCCCGCTGTTGGCGCTGACCCGCGCCTGGACCCTGGTGCGATTTGTTGAAAGTGGCATGCTGGAATTGTCTGACTGTAAATGCTGTGGCGGAAGCTTCATCAACCACGCGCATCAGCCGCCGGGCAGCTTTGTTTGCAGCCTGTGCCAGCCGCCATCACGTGCCGTAAAAAGACGTAAACTTTCTGCAGATTCTGCCGATACCTTTCCACAACTGCTGGATGAACAGGTTAAACGCGCCGTTTAAGTTTGTTCGCATCGTGGAAAGCATCCAGCAGCGGTTAATACCGCTGCTTTTTTTTTGCCCACACCCTGCGAATAACACCTGCGGCTCTCTGGCTTAACTTCCACCAACACGTTACGGACGTAAGGATGTTTTTGTGCTGATTATTGTGGGTTATATCGTAGTCCTCGGTTCCGTGCTGGGCGGTTACATGATGGTAGGCGGCCATCTGGGCGCGCTTTACCAGCCGTCGGAGTTGCTGATTATTGGCGGCGCCGGCATTGGTGCGTTTCTGGTGGGCAACAACGGCAAATCGATTAAAAAGACGCTAAAAGCGCTGCCTTTGTTAATGCGCGGCTCAAAATATAACAAAGCCGTATACATGGATTTAATGGCGCTGCTGTATCGCCTGATGGCGAAATCACGTCAGCAGGGCATGCTGTCGCTGGAACGCGATATTGAAGATCCCAGCCAGAGCGAAATTTTCGCTAACTATCCGCGTATTTTGTCCGATAAACCTTTAGTGGATTTTATTACCGACTATTTACGGCTGATGGTGAGCGGAAATATGAATGCTTTCGAGATCGAAGCCCTGATGGATGAAGAGATCGAAACCTATGAACACGAGTGCGAAGTACCAGCACAAAGCTTAGCGGCAGTCGGTGATGGCCTGCCGGCGTTTGGTATCGTCGCCGCGGTAATGGGCGTGGTGCACGCGCTGGCCTCCGCGGACCGCCCGGCGGCAGAACTGGGCGCGCTGATTGCGCACGCCATGGTGGGAACCTTCCTCGGTATTCTGCTGGCTTACGGCTTCATTTCGCCGCTGGCATCCGTGCTGCGCCAGAAGTGCGCGGAAACCACCAAGATGATGCAGTGCGTCAAAGTCACGCTGCTCTCCAGCCTGAACGGTTATGCGCCGCAGATCGCCGTCGAGTTTGGTCGTAAAACCCTGTATTCCACCGAGCGTCCGTCCTTTACCGAGCTGGAAGAGCACGTGCGTAACGCGAAAAACCCGGCTAAGCAGACTTCGGATACGCCTTCATGAAGCACGGTAATCGCCCGATTGTGCTGGTCAAACGGCGCAAACATAAAAAGCATGAAGGCAGCCATGGCTCATGGAAGATTGCCTATGCCGACTTTATGACGGCGATGATGGCGTTCTTCATGGTGATGTGGCTGATCTCGATCGCCAATCCGCAGGAGCTGGTGCAGATTGCCGAATATTTTAAAACGCCGCTCAAGGTCGCCCTGACCGGCGGTCAGCGTAGCAGCGACAGCGAAAGTCCGATTCCCGGCGGCGGCGATGATCCGACGCAGAAGAAAGGCGAAGTGCAAAAACAGGTCGATATGGATGCGCAAAAGCGCCAGCTCGATGACATTCGCCTGAACCGGCTGCGTGAAAAACTCGACCAGCTGATTGAGGCCGATCCACGCCTGAAAGCGCTGCGTCCGCATCTGATCATCAACATGGTGGAAGAGGGGCTGCGCATTCAGATTATCGATAGCCAGAACCGCCCGATGTTTAAAACCGGCAGCGCCGAAGTGGAGCCGTACATGCGCGATATCCTGCGCGCCATTGCGCCGCTGCTGAATGATATTCCTAACAAAATCAGTTTGTCCGGCCATACCGATGACTTCCAGTACGCCAGCGGCGATCGCGGCTACAGCAACTGGGAACTGTCGGCGGATCGTGCCAATGCCTCACGCCGTGAGCTGGTGGCGGGCGGGCTGGACGGCGGCAAAATGCTGCGCGTGGTCGGCATGGCCGACACCATGAAACTGAAAAACCGCGGCGCCAACGACGCGGTGAACCGTCGTATCAGCCTGCTGGTGTTGAACCATGACACCGAAGCGGCGATTGAAAAAGAGAATGCCGAGAGCGATGCCGTTCAGGTGAGTGACCCGGCGCAGATTTTACCTAGCATTACCGCACCGGCTGGTCCGGCGGCGCCAACTGCCCCCACGGGTTCTACCGCAGCACCGGCCACACCGGCAGCCGCGGCGAATCCGCCGGCAGCGGCACCGCCCGCCGCCAGCGCGGTGACACCAGACCAACCCTCACAGCCGAGGTGATCCCGTGAGCATGGACATCAGCGATTTTTACCAGACGTTTTTTGATGAAGCCGATGAGCTGTTAGCGGATATGGAGCAACACCTGTTGGGACTGGATCCCCAGGAGCCCGATTCCGAGCAGTTGAATGCCATCTTCCGCGCCGCCCACTCCATTAAGGGCGGAGCCGGTACGTTTGGCTTTACGGTTTTACAGGAAACCACCCACATCCTGGAAAACATTCTGGATGGTGCGCGCCGTGGCGAAATGCAGCTCAGCACCGACATCATCAACCTGTTTTTGGAAACCAAAGATATTATGCAGGAACAGCTCGATGCCTATAAAACCGCGCAGGAGCCAAACGCAGAAAGCTTTAACTACATCTGTGAAGCCCTGCGCCAGCTGGCGCTGGAAGCCAAAGGAATAGCCCCGCAAGCCGCCGCACCGGTGGTAGCGCTCGCCGACGTGGCAGCACCTGCCGCGCCCGCCAGCAGCGGCCTGCGCCTGCAGCTGATCAATCTGAAAGAGAAAGAGCCGGATCTGCTGCTGGAAGAGCTGGGCAACCTCGGCACCCTGACCGATGTGGTGAAAGGTGCCAGCTCGCTGGAAGCCACCATCGACGGTGTCGGCAAAGACGATATCGTGGCGGTGCTGTGTTTCGTGATTGATGAAGCGCAGATTCAGTTCCCGCAGGACGCCGCACCCGCCGCCGTTACCGCCGCACCCGCCGCCGTTGCCGCCGCGCCAGTCGCAGAGGCCGAAGCCGCAGCGCCGGTGCAGCAAACGGCGACCGTCACCGACATTACTCCGGCGGTGAAGCGTGAGAGCAAGCGTGCCGCCGCGCCCGCCAAAAGCAGCGAATCCAGCAGTATTCGCGTGGCGGTGGAAAAAGTTGACCAGCTGATCAACCTGGTCGGCGAGCTGGTGATTACCCAGTCGATGCTGGCGCAGCGCTCCGGTGCGCTGGATCCGGTGGCACATGGTGACCTGCTCAACAGCATGGGTCAGCTGGAGCGTAACGCCCGCGACCTGCAGGAATCGGTGATGTCGATTCGTATGATGCCGATGGAGTACGTGTTCAGCCGCTTCCCGCGTCTGGTGCGCGATCTGGCCAGCAAGCTGGGCAAAGAGGTTGAACTGACGCTGCTCGGCAGCTCAACCGAACTGGATAAGAGCCTGATTGAACGCATCATCGATCCGTTAACGCACCTGGTGCGTAACAGCCTCGACCACGGCATCGAAACGCCGGAAAAACGGCTGGCCGCCAGCAAAACGGCGGTCGGCAATCTGACGCTGTCCGCGGAACATCAGGGCGGCAACATCTGCATTGAAGTGATCGATGACGGTGCCGGCCTCAATCGTGAACGTATCCTGGCGAAAGCGCTCTCGTCCGGCCTGCCGGTCAGCGACAGCATGAGCGATGAAGAAGTCGGCATGCTGATCTTCGCGCCAGGCTTCTCGACCGCCGAGCAGGTGACCGACGTATCAGGCCGCGGCGTCGGCATGGACGTGGTGAAACGTAATATCCAGGAGATGGGCGGTCACGTCGAAATCTCCTCGAAGCAGGGCAAAGGCACCACCATTCGCATTCTGCTGCCGCTGACGCTGGCGATCCTCGACGGGATGTCGGTGCGCGTGGCAGACGAAGTGTTCATTCTGCCGCTGAACGCGGTGATGGAGTCACTGCAGCCCACGGCTGAAGAGCTGAAACCGCTGGCCGGTGGCGAGCGCGTACTGGAAGTGCGCGGCGAGTACCTGCCGCTGGTTGAGCTGTGGAACGTGTTTGACGTGCAGAACGCCAAAACCGACGCCACGCAGGGCATCGTAGTGATCCTGCAGAGCGCAGGACGTCGCTATGCGCTGCTGGTTGATCAGCTGATTGGTCAGCATCAGGTGGTGGTGAAGAACCTGGAAAGCAACTACCGCAAAGTGCCGGGCATTTCCGCCGCCACCATCCTCGGCGATGGCAGCGTTGCGCTGATTGTCGACGTATCGGCACTGCAATCATTGAACCGTGAGAAGCGTGTGGCCGGTGCCGCAGCGTAACAGATAACGAAAGGGTAAAAAAATGACTGACATGGCAACCGTGACGAAAATCGCCGGCGAAACCGTCGGCCAGGAGTTCCTGGTTTTCACCCTCGGTGACGAAGAGTACGGCATCGATATCCTTAAAGTGCAGGAGATTCGTGGTTACGATCAGGTAACGCGTATCGCTAACACGCCGGAGTTCATCAAGGGCGTGACTAACCTGCGTGGCGTGATTGTGCCGATTATCGACCTGCGCGTGAAGTTCTCGCAGCCGGACGTGGAGTACAACGAAAACACCGTGGTGATCGTGCTGAATCTTGAGCATCGCGTGGTCGGCATCGTGGTGGATGGCGTGTCTGACGTGCTGTCGCTGACGCAGGATCAGATCCGTCCGGCACCGGAATTTGCCGTCACCATGTCGACTGAGTACCTCACCGGTCTCGGTGCGCTGGGCGAGCGTATGCTGATTCTGGTCGACATCGAAAAACTGCTGAGCAGTGAAGAGATGGCGCTGGTAGATACGCTGCGTAGCGCATAATCGTTCGCAGAGAGTCACGGGTCGCTGATGCGGCCCGTGACTATTACATCCTTTATTAAACCGTTATAAATCAATAGCAAAGCCCACAAATATTTCCTGCCCTCGCTCAATATTCCCGCCGTCAGGTCGATAACTGTATTGCACGATTTTTCTTCATTTCCCAGGGCAAACTATGTTTACGAAAATCCGCGTTGTGACCAGCCTGTTGCTGGTGTTGTTGGTGTTTGGCGTACTGCAGCTGGCTTCCGGCTCGCTGTTTTTTAAAGCGCTGAGTGACGACAAAAAAAGTTTCAATACCTCTCAGCTGGCGAGCAAAAACATTGCCGCCATCAATGATGCTTACATGAGCCTTAACCAAAGCCGCGTGATCCTGACGCGTATCCAGCTGCGTATTGCCACAAGTAAACTGACCGGCACCGAAGCTGACATCGGTACGCTGTTCGGGCAGAGCAGGACATTCCAGCAGACGGCGCAGGATAACTTCACCCTGTTTAAAAACACGCCGGACACGCCGGGCCAGAACCTGCAGCTCAACCAGCAGCTGGAGCAGACCTATAAAGCTTACGCCAGTGCGCTGGCTGAGATGCAGCAGGTACTGCAGCACAACGATACCGCCGCAGCCGGCAAAGTACCGGTGGCCCCGACGCAAAGTGCCTTTCTGGAAAACTACACCCAGTGGCGTGCCGACCAGGATCGTCTGACGGCGGCCGGCGTGGCGGCGAACAGCGCCGCTTACGAGCACATGATGTGGCTGCTGGGGCTGGTACTGGCGCTGGTGGTGGGCGTGATCGTGCTGTGCTGGTTCGGCCTGCGTAAGGTGCTGATCAAGCCACTCAACGACAGCATCCAGCACATTGAACACATTGCGCAGGGCGATTTAACCCAGACCATCACCGTCGAAGGACGTAATGAAATGAGCCAGCTGGCGAGCAAGCTGCAGGAGATGCAGCAGGCGCTGGTGCGCACCGTCAGCAACGTGCGCGACGGCTCGGACGCCATTTTTACCGGCGCCAGCGAAATCTCCGCCGGCAATAACGATCTCTCGGCGCGTACCGAACAGCAGGCGGCGTCGCTGGAGCAGACCGCGGCCAGTATGGAGCAGCTCACCGCCACGGTGAAGCAGAACGCCGAGAACGCACGGCAGGCCTCGCAGCTGGCGCTCAGTGCATCGGAAACCGCGCAGAAAGGCGGAGAAGTGGTGGAAGGCGTGGTGCGCACCATGCACGATATCGCCGGCAGTTCGAAGAAGATTGCCGACATTACCAGCGTGATTGACGGTATCGCTTTCCAGACCAACATCCTCGCGCTCAACGCCGCAGTCGAAGCGGCGCGCGCCGGGGAACAGGGCCGTGGCTTCGCGGTGGTGGCCGGTGAAGTGCGCAACCTTGCCCAGCGCAGCGCGCAGGCGGCGAAGGAGATCAAAGGGCTGATTGAAGACTCGGTGCGTCGCGTTGACAGCGGCTCACAGCTGGTCGGCACGGCGGGCGATACCATGGGCGAAATCGTCAATGCGGTGACGCGCGTCACCGACATCATGGGCGAGATCGCTTCGGCATCGGACGAGCAGAGTCGCGGTATCGATCAGGTCGGCCAGGCGGTGACCGAGATGGACCGCGTCACGCAGCAGAACGCCTCGCTGGTGGAAGAGTCGGCGGCGGCGGCGGCCTCGCTGGAGGAGCAGGCCAGCCGTCTCAGCCAGTCGGTGGCGGTGTTCCGCATTCCACGTGGCGCTCAGCCTGCCAGCAGCACGGGCGTGCGCCATCCGCAGATCGCCCCGCCGCAGGCCAGTGCGCCACGCAAAGCGCTGACCGCGCCGGTCAGCGACGCCAACTGGGAAACGTTCTAAGCTGAAACGGGAGCGGACAACGCGCCGCTCCCTCATCTCCTGCTTTCTTTACTTATAAAACGCTGTAAAAAAGCTTTAATTCAGCATTATCCCTCGTAAAGTCCGGTAAACCCTCTCAAATATTCAGCGCAGCGGTCGATAAACAGGGCGTAACCCCCTTTTTGGAGACACCATGTTAAAACGAATCAACGTCGTCACCAGCCTGATCGCCGTCCTGCTGGTGTTCGGTGCTATGCAATTACTGTCCGGCGGGCTGTTCTGGTCGGCATTACAAAAAGATAAAGAGGCGTTTGCTGTGGCACAAACGTCAAGTAATAACGTCGCTGCCATGTCCGATGCCTGGATTGAACTCAACCAGACCCGTACCGTGCTCAACCGCGCCATGCTGCGCATGCAGGGCAGCATGGCATCACAAACCAACGGCGGCCAGCTTAATGCGCTGATCGCGCAGACGGAGAAACAGCTCGACACCGCGGCCGGCCACTATCAGCGCTATTACGATCTGCCGGCGACGCCGGGGCTGCCGGATGCGCTGCGCGACCGGCTGGAAGCGGATTATGCCGCATTCAATAACGGCCTGAAGGCGATGCTGGCCCGGCTGAAAGCCAACGATCTGCAGGGCATGTTTGATCAGAACATCGAAGCCAAACAGGTCAAAATGAAAGCCACCTATGAAGAGTGGCGCAGCGCGCAGAGTGCTTTAGCCGCCGAGGGCGTGGCGCAGAACCAGCGTGCCTTCCACACCATGATGTGGCTGCTGGCGATTGTCGCAGTGATGGTGATCGCGGTAATCGTCGCCTGCTGGTTTGGCCTGCGCACGGTGCTGATTCAGCCGCTGCATCAGTTGCTCGGTCACATTCGCCATATCGCCGCAGGCGATCTGACGCAGACCATCACCGTTGAAGGGCGTAACGAAATGAGCCAGCTGGCCAGCAGTCTGCATGAAATGCAGCAGTCGCTGGTGCACACCGTCGGCAACGTACGCGACGGTTCGGACGCCATCTTTACCGGCGCCAGCGAAATCTCCGCCGGCAACAACGATCTCTCGGCGCGTACCGAGCAGCAGGCGGCGTCGCTGGAGCAGACCGCGGCCAGCATGGAACAGCTCACCGCCACGGTGAAGCAGAACGCTGAGAACGCCCGGCAGGCTTCGCAGCTGGCGCTCAGCGCGTCGGAGACCGCACGCAAAGGTGGTGACGTGGTTGAGGGCGTGGTGCGCACCATGCATGACATCGCCGGCAGTTCGAAGAAGATCGCGGATATCACCAGCGTGATCGACGGCATTGCCTTCCAGACCAATATCCTCGCGCTTAACGCGGCGGTCGAAGCCGCGCGCGCCGGTGAGCAGGGCCGTGGTTTTGCCGTGGTAGCGGGCGAGGTGCGTAACCTGGCGCAGCGCAGCGCGCAGGCGGCGAAGGAGATCAAAGGACTGATTGACGATTCGGTCAGCCGGGTTAACGCCGGTTCGCAACTGGTCGGCACCGCAGGTGACACCATGCAGGATATCGTCGGTGCGGTGACGCGCGTGACTGACATCATGGGTGAAATCGCTTCGGCCTCGGATGAGCAGAGCCGTGGCATCGACCAGGTGGGCCAGGCGGTGACCGAGATGGACCGCGTCACGCAGCAGAACGCCTCGCTGGTAGAAGAGTCGGCCGCCGCCGCGGCCTCGCTGGAGGAGCAGGCCAGCCGCCTGAGCCAGTCGGTGGCGGTGTTCCGCATTCCGCGCGCGTCGGCAGCGGCTCCTGTGCGTCCCCCGCTGACCACGACACCGCCGGCGGCGCGCAAAGCCGCTGCGGCCCCGGTGAGTGACGGAAACTGGGAAACGTTTTAATCATTGCCTGAATCGACCCTCTCCCGCCGCAGGAGAGGGTCGCGTGGCTGGTCCTTCTCCGGTTTGCTGCTGGTCTTACCCCTTTCACCTCACATAAAGATCCGCGCCTGCGCGCCGATAACACCAGCGATCCGCCAATTAATGAGGTGTTTATGTTTAGTCGTGTTCGAGTGGTATCCGGCCTGCTGTGCGTGCTGGCGTTATTTGCCTTACTGCAGCTGTTTTCCGGAGGAATGTTTTTTTCAACGGTGAAAGCCGATAAAGATAATTTTGCGTACAACCAACGTCTTAGCACCCTGCAGCGGGCGATGGGCACCTCATGGGTTTCGCTGGTACAGGCGCGTAACACACTGAACCGTGCCGGTATCCGCTATCTGCTGGACAGTCAGCAGGCCGGCTCCGGTGCCACGGTAAAAGATCTGGTGGCGCTGGCCAATACGGAGCTGAAAACCGCCGATCAGAGCTTTGCCGAGTTCAACGCTAACCTGTCGGAAAAGGGCAAAAGCGCGGAGAACGTGCTGACGCTGCAGGCTAACTACAACGCGTTTCGCGGGGCGCTGGCCGAGCTGATTGATTTTCTCAGTGCCGGTAACTTTAAAGGCTTTGTCGATCAGCCAACGCAGGGTTTTCAGGACAAATTTGAAAAGGATTACAACGCCTGGCTCGCCTACAACATTGTGCTGGCAAAACAGGGCATTGACGCCAATGAGAGCGCTTACCAACACGCGATTATGCTGGTGGTCGGTACGCTGCTGGTGACGCTGCTGGTGATTGCGCTGGTGTGGAGCGGTATGCGTACGGCGCTGATCCGTCCGCTGCAGCAGAGCATTGAGCACATCCGCCATATTGCGCGCGGCGATCTGACGCAGCCGGTCGATCTCAGCGTGCGCAACGAAATGGGCGACCTGCTCAGTTCGCTGCAGCACATGCAGCAGGAGCTGGCGCGCACCGTACGCATCGTGCGCGACGGTTCTGACGCCATCTACACCGGCGCCAGCGAAATCGCCATGGGCAACAACGATCTCTCTTCGCGTACCGAACAGCAGGCCGCATCGCTGGAGCAGACCGCGGCCAGCATGGAGCAGCTGACCGCCACCGTGAAGCAGAACGCGGAAAACGCCCGTCAGGCGTCGCAGCTGGCGCTGAACGCGTCCGAAACGGCGCAGCAGGGCGGCAAAGTGGTCGATGGCGTGGTCAGCACCATGAAGGACATCGCCGGCAGTTCGAAGAAGATTGCCGATATCACCAGCGTGATTGACGGTATCGCCTTCCAGACCAATATCCTCGCGCTGAACGCCGCGGTGGAAGCGGCACGCGCCGGTGAGCAGGGGCGTGGTTTCGCCGTGGTCGCGGGCGAGGTGCGCAGTCTGGCCCAGCGCAGCGCGCAGGCGGCGAAGGAGATCAAAGGCCTGATTGAAGATTCGGTCAGCCGCGTCAATACCGGTTCGGTGCTGGTAGAGAGCGCGGGCGAAACCATGAGCGAGATCGTCAACGCGGTGACCCGCGTGACCGACATCATGGGCGAAATCGCCTCGGCTTCCGATGAGCAGAGCCGCGGTATCGACCAGGTTGGCCTGGCGGTGAACGAGATGGACCGCGTCACCCAGCAGAACGCCGCGCTGGTGGAAGAGTCCGCGACGGCGGCGGCGGCGCTGGAAGATCAGGCCAGCCGACTGAAACAGTCGGTGGCGGTGTTCAATATTGGTAAAGAATTTGTCGCCCAGGCCGTTAACGTAACTACAGCGCCAAAAATTGCGCGTCCGTCTGCACCGCAGGCGCTGGCGCAAGCGGCAGGAGCTCGTGGCGCTGACGATAACTGGGAAACCTTTTAACCCTTGTGGCCGCCGCAGGGCGGCCCGTGTGAATGGTGTGCACTGGCAGCACAGTAGCAACCGCAGTATCACAATTTAATCAGTTTGTTGCCGGGTGACCCGAAATGAAGAAATCGACGTTATTGGATCAAAATGAAGCCACGACGCTGCTCTCACAAATGGTGCAGCGCCTGCCGCTTTCCGATACACATTTTCGTCGTATCAGCCAGCTGATCTATCAGCGTGCGGGCATCGTGCTGGCCGACCACAAACGCGAGATGGTTTACAACCGTCTGGTACGTCGGCTGCGCATGCTGAATATTGATGATTTTGGTCGCTATCTGGCGCTGCTGGAGCAGGACCCGAACAGTGCCGAGTGGCAGGCGTTTATTAACGCACTGACCACCAACCTGACCTCATTTTTCCGTGAGGCGCACCACTTCCCGATTCTGGCAGAGCATGCGCGCAAACGCAGCGGCAACTACAGCGTGTGGAGCACCGCCGCTTCAACCGGTGAAGAGCCGTACTCGATTGCCATGACGCTGGCGGAAACGCTGGGCACCGGACCGGGGAAATTTTCTGTCCACGCCAGTGATATTGATACGCAGGTGCTGGAGAAAGCGGTAGCGGGCGTTTATCGCCAGGAGGAGCTGCGCACCTTATCGCAGTCGCAGCTGCAGCGCTTCTTCCTGCGCGGCACCGGTCCGCACGCCGGCATGGTGCGCGTGCGCAGCGAGCTGGCCAACATGGTGAACTACGCGCAGCTCAATTTACTGGCGCACGACTGGGCGTTGCCGGGGCCGTTCGACGCGATTTTCTGTCGTAACGTGATGATCTATTTCGATAAAGAGACGCAGGAACAAATCCTGCGCCGTTTTGTCCCCCTGCTGAAGCCGGGCGGTCTGCTGTTTGCCGGGCATTCGGAAAACTTCAGTCAGATCAGTAAAGAGTTCTGGCTGCGTGGACAGACTGTCTATGGACTGACCAAGGAAAGACGATGAGCAAAATCACCGTGATGTGCGTGGATGATTCCGCGCTGATGCGCCAGTTGATGACGGAGATCATCAACAGCCATCCCGATATGGAGATGGTCGCGACGGCGCCGGACCCGCTGGTAGCGCGGGATTTGATCAAACAGTACAACCCGCAGGTGCTGACGCTGGATGTCGAAATGCCGCGTATGGATGGCCTCGACTTCCTCGAAAAACTGATGCGTCTGCGGCCGATGCCGGTGGTGATGGTTTCGTCGCTGACCGGTAAAGGATCGGAAGTGACGCTGCGTGCGCTGGAGTTAGGCGCGGTGGATTTCGTCACCAAGCCGCAGCTCGGCATCCGTGAAGGCATGCTGGCCTACAGCCAGATGATCGCCGACAAGATTCGCGCCGCCGCGCGCGCCAAACTGCATGCGCGTGCTGCCACGCCGCAGCCGGTAATGCTGAAAGCGGGACCGCTGCTGAGCAGTGAAAAGCTGATTGCTATCGGCTCTTCAACCGGCGGCACCGAGGCGATTCGCCATGTGCTGCAGCCGCTGCCGGCCACCAGCCCGGCGCTGCTGATTACGCAGCATATGCCGCCCGGTTTTACCCGCTCGTTTGCCGAGCGGCTGAACAAGCTGTGCCAGATCACCGTGAAAGAGGCGGAAGACGGCGAGCGTATTTTGCCCGGTCACGCCTATATCGCGCCGGGCGCGATGCACATGGAGCTGGCGCGCAGCGGTGCCAACTACGTGGTGAAACTGAACGACGGACCGCCGGTGAACCGCCATAAACCGTCGGTGGACGTCCTGTTCCGCTCGGTTGCGGTCAACGCCGGGCGAAATGCAGTGGGGGTCATTCTGACCGGCATGGGCAACGACGGCGCGGCCGGGATGCTGGAAATGCACCGCGCCGGCGCGTGGACCATCGCCCAGGATGAAGCCAGCTGTGTGGTATTTGGTATGCCGCGCGAAGCGATAGCGATGGGCGGCACCAGTGAAGTGGTCGATCTGGGTCACATCAGCCAGCATATGCTGGCCAAAATTAGCGCCGGACAGGCATTGCGAATTTAACGAGCCGGTCCTGCCGGACAAGACAACACAGGAGTAGATATGGCTGATAAAAACATGCGCTTTTTGGTAGTGGACGACTTCAACACGATGCGTCGTATCGTCCGTAACCTGCTGAAAGAGCTGGGATTCAATAACGTGGAAGAGGCCGAGGATGGCGTCGACGCCCTGACCAAACTGCGTGCAGGCGGCTTCGATTTCGTTATCTCTGACTGGAACATGCCGAACATGGACGGTCTGGAACTGCTGCAGACCATTCGTGCCGACGCCACGCTGGGCAAACTGCCGGTGCTGATGGTCACAGCCGAAGCCAAGAAAGAGAACATCATCGCCGCCGCGCAGGCCGGTGCCAGCGGTTACGTGGTGAAGCCTTTCACTGCCGCCACGCTGGAAGAGAAGTTGGGCAAAATCTTCGAAAAACTGGGTATGTAAGGAGATGTGATGAGCGACCTTCCGAAACCAACTGAAGAAGCTTCGGCACACGAGATTATTGCCCGGATTGGCTCTCTGACACGTATGCTGCGTGACAGCCTGCGCGAACTGGGGCTGGATCAGGCCATTGCCGAAGCGGCAGAAGCGATTCCGGACGCGCGTGACCGTCTGGATTATGTGGTGCAGATGACCGCACAGGCAGCGGAACGTGCGCTGAACTGTGTGGAAGCGGCGCAGCCACACCAGGACCAGATGGAAGCCGGCGCCACCCAGCTGAAAGGCCGCTGGGATGCCTGGTTTGAAAACCCGATCGAGCTGGCGGATGCACGCGAGTTGGTTTCGGATACGCGCCAGTTCCTTGACGACGTTCCGTCTCACACGGCGTACACCAACAAGCAGCTGCTGGAAATCATGATGGCGCAGGATTTCCAGGACCTGACCGGTCAGGTAATCAAGCGCATGATGGATGTGATCCAGGAGATCGAACGCCAGCTGCTGATGGTACTGCTGGAGAACATGCCGGAAGCCAATGCGGCGGCACGTAAAGAGGGCAACAGCCTGCTGAACGGTCCGCAGATCCATGCTAACGCGCCAGGTGTGGTTTCCAGCCAGGACCAGGTTGACGACCTGCTGGACAGTTTAGGTTTTTAATGCTGATCGGGTGTTCAACCCGCATCCGAACCCTCTCCCGCCCGGGAGAGGGGACCGCACGACGTGTTTTCCCGTCTGATCGCCCTGTATGCCCTTAGGTGGCGTAAAATCTGAAACATAGCAAGACAAGTCCTACGTTGGCGCAAGGATATGTTAAGGTAACCTCGTACAGTTTTGTGAGCTACTTCAAATTCTAAACTGAAACGACTACTCTTTTGCTATGCTGCCATTGGTTCTGACCCGCAAAATTTTCGCTGCTGTAACTTTAGGGGCCCCTGTACTGGCGGCCGTTGCGCCTGCGCAGGCCTTCACCGGTAACAGCGACGTCTCCGCCACACCGTTTGCCGATCCGGCACGTTTCCAGAAAATTGCTGATGAATTACCGGCGCTGGGCTATCAGGACGATACGTCGGCGTTCAGTAAAAAGCTGGCGGGCATTGCCAAAAGCATCGGCGAGGCCAGCCAGAACAGCGACAGCGATACCACGCTGGGTCAGCAGGCCGGTATCTGGGCGTTTAACCATTTTCGTGATGAGGTTGCCACCCGGGTGGCGGATGAAGGGCAGTCGCTGCTGTCGCCTTATGGCCAGGCACAGATCGATCTCAACGTCGATATGGAAGGTAACTTCAGCGGCAGCGGGGCTTCGCTGCTGACGCCATGGGCCGATCGCTACAATTACCTCACGTTCAGCCAGCTGGGCGTGCACCAGACCGATGACGGGCTGGTGGGCAATGCCGGGCTGGGACAGCGCTGGGTGGCCGGCAGCTGGCTGCTGGGCTATAACGGCTTCGTTGATCGGCTGTTCGACAGCGGCTTGCAGCGCGCTTCGCTGGGCACCGAGGCCTGGAGCGACTACCTGCGCTTATCCGCCAACTACTACACGCCGCTGTCCGGCTGGCGCAATCGCAACCCGTTCCAGCAGCAGCGGCTGGCGCGCGGGTATGATGTCACCACTCAGGGCTATCTGCCGTTTTACCGCCAGCTGGGCGTGTCGGTCAGCTGGCAGCAGTATCTCGGCAACAATGTCGATCTGTTTAATTCCGGCAACAGCTACCACAATCCTTCAGCGCTGACGCTGGGCGTCTCCTACACGCCAGTGCCGCTGGTTACCGTATCGGCCAGCCACAAAACCAGTAATGAAGGCGAGAGCCAGGATCAGCTCGGCTTACGTCTCAACTACCGCTTTGGCGTGGCGCTCAGTCAGCAGCTCAATCCGGATAACGTCGCCGCCGCGCGTTCGCTGCGCGGTAGCCGCTATGATTTGGTCACGCGCAGCAATACGCCGGTGCTGGAGTTCCGCCAGCGTAAAACCCTGTCGGTATTCCTCGCCACGCCGCCGTGGCAGCTCAATGCGGGCGAGAGTTTGCCACTGAAACTGCAGATCCGCAGTGCTCATCCAATCAGTAAAGTCAGCTGGCAGGGCGATACGCAGGCGCTGAGCCTGACGCCGGGTGCCGATCCCAACGACCCGCAGGGCTGGAGTATTATTATGCCCGCGTGGGATGCGTCGCCTGAGGCGAACAACAGTTATCGCCTGTCGGTGACGCTGGAGGACAGCAAGCAAAATCGCGTGACTTCCAACTGGATTACGCTGCAGGTGCAGCCGCCGGTGATGCTGGAGCAGGGGGGCGAAAACCGCTTCGACCTGCTGGCGCCATAATCAGCGCGGCACCAGAGAAAAAGGGCAGCCGGAGCTGCCCTTTGCTGCATCCTCAGCCGACACTTGCCGGGATGCCATGAGGGTAAATCACCATCAGAACTGGTACACCAGACCTACCGCGGTAATATCGTCGGTTTTCAGGCGCAGCGCGTTGTCATCTTTCAGCAGGTTGATGCGGTATTCGCTGTAGACCGACATGTTCTTGTTGAAGTAGTAGGTGGCACCGACGGACGCGTATTTGAACAGCCAGGCGTCGCCGACGTTTTCAATATTTTTGCCCTTTGAGCTCACGTAGCCCAGCGACGGACGGAAACCGTTCAGGAACTGATACTGCGCCACAGCTTCAAAGTTCACCGCTTTGTTGGCGAACCCGCTGTTACCGATTGGCGTGGCGTTGTGGGATTCGCCGTAGATGGTCGCCAGATAGAGCTGGTTAGCATCATATTTCACCCCGGTTTCCCAGTGTTCGGCTTTCTCACCTCTGCCGTAGGTGGCAAGGTTTTGCGCGCTGACGCGATTGAGGCTGGCATAGGCGGCAACCGCGCTCAGGCCAAAGTCGGTGTCATACGAGGTGGAAAGCGCGAAACCATCACCGTTGGAGCGGCGTACCGCCAGGTTTGGCGTTGCCGCGCTGTCGCTGCGCTCGTTTTTCCCTTCGTACTGCGCTGCGACGTTCCAGCCTTTAACCAGACCGAAGAAATCTTTGTTACGCCAGGTCAGCACGCCGGTGGAGCGACCGGACAGGAAAGCATCGACATAACCGGAATCACCGCCGAAGAAAGGCAGCATATCGGTATAGCCCAGCACGTCATAAATCAGACCATAGTTACGGCCATAGTCGATCGAACCAAACTGCGCAAACTTCAGACCCGCATAGCCGAGGCGGGTTTTGTTACCGGCCTGCGCATCGGCACCTTCCGTGTTACGCAGGCTGAACTGCGATTGCCAGAAACCGTAGCCGGTCAGCTGATCGGTAATTTTGGTTTCGCCCTTAAAACCGATACGGACATACGATGAGGTATCACCATCATTGGTGGTGTCATCGGAGAACAGGTGCGACACGTTGATTTTGCCGACCAGATCCAGCTTGTTACCATCCTTATTATAGATTTCAGCGGCCTGAGCCACAGAAAATCCCAGCAGCAATGGCATGACCGCTGCCAGTAAAGTGCGCTTCATCATTTATATTTTTACCCTGTGTTATTTTTTAATTTTTTAAGCCCCTGGTGGGGTGACAAGAAAATGACACAAAAGGATAAAGATCAGTAGTGCAATAGTTGTAACAAATAATTTCTTATTGGCTATTTGTGCGATTTTCATACGGCAATTCCATTATTCGGAAATGGAAATCGCTTTTACTTATCATGATTAAGTGAGCATTTAATCGGCGATTAATATTTATCTTATTGATAAGTAATGATTAAATTAAGAATGGTATGACTTAATAAAAATAGCGTTTTATTGCCTTAAATAGCACAAGCCTATGCCTTAAAGTTCAATGCTTATGAATCAAAGCAGGCTGATAGTCACCCCATAAATTATCCGCATTGACGCGCTGTGTCGGTTTATTTCAGGCTAAATAATATCCCGATCTTTAATACGTTTAATTACCGGCCAGCCTGGCACAGGGTAGCCAAAATAAGTTAATCAGTTGTTACTAATAAGCGGCCGACATGCACCACGCCGATGCCTGAACCGGGCTGTCACTTGCACCCGCTAAGCGCAGTGCGCCCCAAAATGGCGCAACAGACGCCTCATTTTGGCGAAATATCTGCTGTGCGATCACAAAAGCAATATTTCATTTTGCGAATGCATAAATCCGCTAAACAAATTACTGCGGTGCCGCTGTCATCGGATGGTTATTCACTTTTTATGCATTAAATGTGCATAGCGAAAGGGTGTAACTTATTGATATTTCGTTGCTGAACCTGATTTATGCATTTATTCCTCTGGCTGGCACGTTAACTGCACTCTATAGTCGAGCTGCAACTCAGCAAATTTTAACAATTTTAAAACAAAAGCTTCACCCGAAGTGAGGCAGGAGAAATGGCTATGTCACTGCAGGTTTCACGTCACGATTTCGATCAATGGATGATGCCGGTTTATGCCCCTGCGGCTTTTGTGCCGGTGCGTGCCGAAGGTTCTACGCTATGGGATCAGCAGGGCAAAGAGTACATCGATTTTGCCGGTGGCATCGCGGTGAACGCGCTTGGCCATGCCCATCCCGCGCTGCAGCAGGCACTGACCGAGCAGGCCGGTAAACTGTGGCACACCGGCAACGGCTACACCAACGAACCGATTCTGCGCCTGGCGAAGCAGCTGATTGATGCCACCTTTGCCGACCGCGTGTTCTTCTGTAACTCCGGGGCGGAAGCCAACGAGGCCGCGCTGAAGCTGGCGCGTAAAGTGGCGCACGACCGTTTCGGTGCCGAAAAAAACGGTATCGTCGCCTTCACCAATGCCTTCCACGGCCGCACCCTGTTCACCGTTTCAGCCGGCGGCCAGCCCGCCTATTCGCGCGATTTCGCCCCGTTACCGCCAGCCATTCAGCATGCCACCTTTAACGATCTGGCCTCGGCGTCGGCCTTAATTAATGACCAGACCTGCGCGGTCATCGTCGAGCCGATTCAGGGCGAGGGCGGTGTATTACCGGCCGATCCGGCGTTCCTGCGCGGACTGCGCGAACTGTGCGACCGCCACCATGCGCTACTGATTTTTGATGAAGTGCAGAGCGGCGTCGGCCGCACCGGCTCGCTGTATGCCTATATGCATTACGGCGTCACGCCGGATGTGCTGAGCACCGCCAAGGCGCTGGGCGGCGGCTTCCCCATCGGTGCGATGCTGACGCGTGAAGATCTGGCGCAGGTGATGGGCGTCGGCACGCACGGCACCACCTACGGCGGCAACCCGCTGGCCGGTGCGGTGGCCGGTAAAGTGATGGAGCTGATCAATCAGCCTGAGTTTATGGCTGGCGTTGCCGAGCGGCACCAGTGGTTTGTCACGGCGCTGCAGGAAATCAACCAGCGGCTGCCGGTGTTTAAAGAGATTCGCGGCCTGGGGCTGCTGATTGGCGCGGTACTGAATGACGATTTTGCCGGTAAAGCCAAACAGTTCAACCTGACGGCGGCGGAAGAGGGCGTGATGGTACTGATCGCCGGTGCCAGCGTGGTGCGCTTTGCCCCGGCGCTGAACATCAGCGAGGATGAAGTAAAAGAAGGGCTGGCGCGCTTCGAACGCGCCTGCGCACGCGTGCTCAAAGGAGCCACATCATGATGGTGATTCGCCCCGTCGAACGTGACGATCTGCCGCAGCTGCTGGCGCTGGCGGGGAAAACCGGCGGCGGTCTGACCTCGCTGCCCGCTGACAGCGAAACGCTGAAGGCGCGCATTGAGCGCTCGCTGCAAACCTGGCAGGACGCGCTGCCGCGCGCTGAACAGGGCTACGTGTTTGTGCTGGCGGATAGCAGTGACAATCGCGCCGTCGGCATCTGCGCCATTGAAGTGGCGGTAGGTTTGCAGGATCCCTGGTACAACTTCCGCGTCGGTACCCAGGTGCACGCCTCGAAAGAGCTGAACGTCTACGCCAGTTTGCCGACGCTGTCGCTGAGTAACGATCACACCGGCAGCAGCGAACTGTGCACGCTGTTCCTCGATCCTGACTACCGCGACGGTAAAAACGGCCATCTGCTGTCCAAGTCGCGCTTTCTGTTTATGGCGAATTTCCGCGAGCGCTTCATGAAGCACGTGGTTGCGGAGATGCGCGGCGTTAGCGACGAGCAGGGACATTCGCCATTCTGGGACAGCGTGGGCAGCCGTTTCTTCTCCATGGAGTTTCGCCAGGCCGATTTTCTCAGCGGCACCGGGCAAAAAGCCTTTATCGCAGAACTGATGCCCAAGCATCCGCTGTATATCCACTATCTCTCGGAAGCGGCACAGCAGGTGATTGGTGAAGTCCACCCGAAAACCGCGCCGGCGCGCGCGGTGCTGGAAGCCGAGGGTTTCCGCTATCTCAACTATATCGACATCTTTGACGGCGGCCCGACGCTGGAGTGTGAGATCGACCGCATCCGCGCCATCCGCAAGAGCAAAGTGCTGACCGCCAGCGAAGGCGAAGCTGAGGCGCACTGGCCGCTGTGTCTGGTGGCGAACTGCGACTATCAGCAGTTCCGCGTGGCGCTGCTGCCGGTCGATGTCGCATCCGGTCAGGTTCTGATTAATCAGCAGCAGCGCACCGCGCTGCGCTGCGACTATGGCGATTCGCTGCGGGTGGTTACCCTGGGTCGCGAGGAGAATAACGCATGACGCATTTTATCAACGGTGAATGGCAGCCGGGCAGCGCGGAGACGCTGAGTAAACACAATCCGGTAAGCGGCGAGATCTTATGGCAGGGCAACGCTGCTTCTGCGACGCAGGTGGCGGCGGCCTGTGAGGCGGCTCGCGCGGCGTTTCCGGCATGGGCACGTCTGCCGTTTGCTGCCCGCCAGGCGCGGGTAGAGGACTTTGCCCGTCTGCTGGAGCGGGATAAAACCGAGCTGGCGGCGATCATCGCACGTGAGACCGGCAAGCCGCGCTGGGAAACGCTGACCGAAGTGCAGGCGATGATCAATAAAGTGGCCATTTCGATTAAGGCTTATCACACCCGCACCGGCGAGCAGGCGGAGGGTGAGAGTTCACTGCGCCACCGGCCGCACGGCGTGCTGGCGGTATTCGGCCCGTATAACTTCCCGGGCCATCTGCCAAACGGACATATCGTGCCGGCGCTGCTGGCGGGCAACTGCGTGTTGTTTAAACCGAGCGAACTGACCCCCGCCACCGCAGAGAAAACCGTGCAGCTGTGGCAGGAAGCGGGCCTGCCGGCGGGTACGCTGGCGCTGTTGCAGGGCGGACGTGATACCGGCCAGGCGCTGGCGCAGGCGGAGCAGATTGACGGCCTGCTGTTTACCGGTAGCGCGGCCACCGGCTATCACCTGCATCGCCAGTTCGCCGGACAGCCGGAGAAAATGCTGGCGCTGGAGATGGGCGGCAACAATGCGCTGATTGTGGAAGATCCGGCCGACATTGATGGCGCGGTGCATATCGCCATTCAGTCGGCGTTCATTACCGCCGGCCAGCGCTGCACCTGCGCGCGTCGTTTGCTGGTGAAACGCGGTGCGGCGGGCGATGCCTTCCTGCAGCGCCTGGTCGAGGTGAGTGCGCGCCTCAAACCGGCAGCGTGGGACGCCGAACCGCAGCCGTTTATGGGCAGCGTGATTTCGCCCGCCGCCGCCGGGCAGATCTTCGCCGCCTGGCAGCAGCGGGTTGAGCTGGGTGGCAAGGTGCTGCTGGCGATGCGCTGGCCGGATCGCGACAGCGCGATTATTACGCCCGGCATCATCGACATGACCGGCGTCGCCGGACTGCCTGACGAAGAGGTGTTCGGACCGCTGCTGCAGGTCATCCGCTACGACCATTACGCGCAGGCGATTGGCCTCGCCAACGACACGCGCTACGGATTGTCGTGCGGGCTGGTGTCACCACAGCGTGACCAGTTTGATCAGCTGTTGCTGGAAGCGCGCGCCGGCATCGTGAACTGGAATAAACCGCTGACCGGCGCCGCCAGTTCGGCACCGTTTGGCGGCGTAGGCGCTTCCGGTAATCACCGTGCCAGCGCCTGGTACGCGGCAGATTACTGCGCCTGGCCGATGGCATCGCTGGAGAGCAGCAGCTTAGCGCTGCCGGGCAGCCTGTCGCCAGGGCTCGATTTTGCTGCTTCAGGAGCGACATCATGAAGGCGTTTGAAGCAAACTTTGATGGTCTGGTCGGCCTGACGCACCACTACGCTGGCCTGTCGTTTGGCAACGAAGCCTCCACGCGCAATCAGCTGCAGCCCTCCAATCCGCGGCTGGCGGCTAAACAGGGGCTGCTGAAAATGAAGGCGCTGGCCGACATGGGCTATGTGCAGGGGGTTATCCCTCCGCACGAGCGGCCTAATCTGCCGCTGCTGCGCCAGCTGGGATTCAGCGGCAGCGATGCGCAGGTGCTGGCCAAAGCAGCCCGGCAGGCACCGCAGCTGCTGTCAGCGGCCAGTTCGGCGTCGGCGATGTGGGTGGCCAATGCGGCCACGGTTTCGCCATCGGCCGACAGCGCCGACGGCAAAGTGCATTTGACCGTTGCCAACCTCAACAATAAGTTTCACCGGGCGATTGAAGCGCCGGAAACCGCCGACCTGCTGCGCGCCATCTTCCGCGATGGCCGCCACTTCAGCGTACACGACGCGCTGCCGCAGGTGGCGCTGTTTGGTGACGAAGGCGCAGCCAACCATAACCGCTTCAGCGCTGACTATGGCGCGCCCGGCGTTCAGCTGTTTGTCTACGGTCGTGACGGCCAGCAGCAGGGCAGCGCACCGGCGCGCTATCCGGCGCGCCAGACGCGTGAAGCCAGCGCGGCGGTGGCGAGACTGCATCAGCTGGATGACGCGCGCACGCTGTTTGCTCAGCAAAATCCGGCGGTGATCGATCAGGGGGTGTTCCACAATGATGTAATCGCCGTCAGCAATCAGCAGGTGTTTTTCTGCCACGAAGAGGCGTTTGTCGACCAGCCCCAGCTGCTGCAACAGCTGGCGGCGCAGGTGCCAGGCTTCCAGCCGGTTGTGGTACCGCGCGATCGCGTGTCAGTGGCTGATGCGGTGAACACCTATCTGTTTAACAGCCAGCTGCTGCAGCATCCGGACGGCGGCATGCGGCTGGTGCTGCCGGAAGAGTCGCGTCAGCATCCCGGCGTGTGGCGCTACCTGAGCGAGCTGGTGGAGAGCGGCGGCCCGATTCGTGAGCTGCAGGTGTTTGATCTGCGCGAGAGCATGTGCAACGGCGGCGGACCGGCTTGTCTGCGTCTGCGCGTGGTGTTAACCGAGGCGGAGCGTCAGGCCGTCAATCCGGCCGTGCTGATGAACGATCGCCTGTTCACGCGTCTGAATGACTGGGTGGATCGTCACTATCGCGACCGCCTGACGCAGGCCGACCTGGCCGATCCGCAGCTGCTGAGCGAAGGGCGAAGCGCGCTGGACGAGCTGACACAGCTGCTAGACTTAGGCAGTGTCTACGCGTTTCAGCGTTAACGCCGGGGGCAAATGTGTTGCCCCCTGTGTCAGAAAGGAGTGAACATGCAGGACTTTTTACAGCAAACCTTGTCAGGCAGGCCGCCCGCGCAGCGGCAGGGCAGTAACGCCCACCTGCACTGGCAGTGGCACGATGAGGGCATACTATCCCTGACACCGCATACGCCCACGCAGCAGGCGCTGGTTCTCTCCGCCGGGATTCACGGCAACGAGACTGCCCCGGTGGAGATCCTCAATCTGTTGCTGACGCCGCTGCTGCAGGGGGAAAAACCGCTGGCCGTGCGCCTGCTGGTGATCCTCGGCAACCCGGCAGCGCTGCGCAGCGGCAAACGCTACCAGCATTATGATATTAACCGGCTGTTCGGTGGCCGCTGGCAACAGGTGGCCGACGTACCGGAGGCGCAGCGCGCGCTCCAGCTGGAGCAGGCGCTGGAGAACTTCTGGTGCGAGTGCCTCGATCACGAAATTCGCTGGCATCTCGATTTGCACACCGCGATTCGCGGTTCGTGGCATACGCGCTTTGGCGTGATGCCGCTCAACAGCCAGCCGTGGCCAGCGGATTTTTTACACTGGCTGGCAGCGGCCGAGCTGGAGGCGCTGGTGTTTCACCGTGCGCCGGGCGGCACTTTTACCCACTTCAGCTGTGAACACTACGCCGCTGCCAGCTGTACGCTGGAGCTGGGAAAGGCGCTGCCGTTTGGCGAGAACGATCTTACTCAGTTCAGCGGCGTGCAGCGTGCGCTGGCGGCGCTGCTGTACGGTGAGGCGCTGCCGGCGGTGCGCGAGACGCCGCGCCATTATCGCGTAGCGCAGCAAATCACCCGGCACGGCGAGCAGTTTGTTCTGCATATGGGCCCGGAAACTCTCAACTTCACGGCTTTTCCGCAGGGCACGCTGCTGGCAGAAGAGGGTGAGCGGCGCTATTACGTGCAGCAGGCGCGTGAATATGTGCTGTTCCCCAATCCCAACGTGGCACCGGGCCTGCGCGCCGGGCTGATGCTGGTGGAGGAGAGTGAGCAGACCCAGGCGCTGGAGTTGTAATCGAAAGCTTTACCCGGCAGTCCCTCCTCTCCCTGTGACGGGAGAGGTCACGGGTGAGCAAATTAACGACATTTTCCCTTCCGCAAAACCGACAAAGCCATTACACTCCTCCTTAATTCCTGCGCTTTCCCCTTGATCGTCATACTCTTTTGCAATTCCTCACGCATTTCTTCGCAATCTCTCCATGATTGCCCGATATCTGTCTTTTATGCTTGCAGGGCTTTACTCAGCCTCTGAGTAGTTGACGTTCAGCGTCGTATGCTTGTTTCCGAAGACGCGACACAGGCTGTCGTCATTAAACTGAAAAGTAAGGACAATATTATGCGTAAACTGACCTCCCTGTTTCTGGCTACCGCAATGGCTTTCGGCGCCGCCAATATCGTCCATGCTGCGGCTGACAACCTGACGCCGCCGCCAGCGGGCAGTGAAAAACCGATGCACAAGCCGATGCGCCACCACGGCATGGACATGATGTTCAAAGACCTCAACCTGACCGACGCGCAGAAAACCCAGATTCGCGACATCCTGCGTGACAGCCATAAAGACATGAAGCGTCCATCGCTGGAAGAGCGTCGTGCTAACCACAGCATCATCGCATCCGACACCTTTGACCGTGCCAAAGCAGAAGCGCAGGCAGACAAAATGAGCGCCAATGCGAAAGAGCATGCGCTGAAGATGCTGGAAACCCAGAACAAGATCTATAACGTGCTGACGCCAGACCAGAAGAAGCAGTACAACGCCAACTTTGAGAAACGTCTGACAGAAAAAGGCCCGCATGACGGTAAAATGCCGCCACCGCCGGCTGATGGCGAATAAGCCGTTTAGCTCACCGGTTTGAGACCGCCGACGTTGTCCATGGCACACTGTGCTTTGGGCAGCGTCGGCGGTTTTGCGTTACAGCTCAATCAGCGGATAAACGCCGGACAGCAGCGGTCGGCAGAGAATTTTGTAGCCGTCATGGTCGAAGCCGTGACGCGCACGCTGCAGCTGACGCGCTTCCTGCTCACTGCTGACCGATCCCAGCCAGAACCAGTGATCGATGACGTGAATCTGCGTCATCTCCGTCCCGCGCTCCACCATACCCACCGGGCCCTGCCACGGCCAGCACACCACGCGCAGCTGCTCCAGCCCTGCCAGCAGGCGCTGCTGATGCGCCGCCAGCGGTTCCGCCCCGCAGCAGGCACCGGCACAGCGTTTAAGCGCCGCGCGGAAACAGCCGCGTCCCGGCTGCAGGCGCTCTAATCCCAGCAGGCCGTGACACAGGCGCAGCTCATCGGCAAGGCTTTTCAGCTTCTCTAACGCGGCAAAGCGGCTGCGGAATAACCCGTACAGGTCAGGCGAGGAGGAGAAATCGAGATCGCGTGCGTACACCACCTGCGGTGCGCCGTCGCCCAGCTGCAGCGAGCACAGCTGGCGGTTTTTGCGCAGGCGCTTATTGAACAGTGGCTGCTGCGTTTTGATCATCTGCGCTTCGAGCAGCTGTGCGCCCACGTCCCCGGCGGTGGGGATCCAGCTGACGCGTCGCGCCTGGCGCAGCATACTGGCTTCATCCGCCGTGCGAAAATGGGCCATCACCCGGCTGCGCAGGTTGATACTCTTGCCGATGTACAGCGGCAGGTTGTCGTTATCACCGTGGAAAGTGTAAACGCCCGGCTGATTAGGCAAGCCTTCCAGCCACTGACGCAGATGTTCGGGATATTGATAGATAGCCGCCGCATCAAATTCGAGGCGATGGCGGTTTGCTCGTCTGACCAAAGAACGCTCCGCTTACTGGTTGTGCATACAGTATATCAGCGTGCGCGTTTTCTCGCCAGCGGGGACGTGAAGAGGCTGGCTTCCCGCCGGGGGAGCGGGAAGCCGCAGGGATTACTTCTTCCAGAAGTCGTCGAACACGGTGATCGGCGGACGACGTTTATGCTCGGTTTTGGTGTACCAGCCTTCAATGATTTTCGCCGCGTCGGCGTCGATGGTTTTGCCTTCAAGGAAATCATCAATCTGCTGATAGGTTACGCCCAGCGCCACTTCATCCTGCAGACCGGGACGATCGTCCTCCAGATCGGCGGTGGGGTGTTTGAGATAGAGGTGTTCCGGGCAGCCGAGCGCTTTCAGCAGCTGTTTGCCCTGGCCCTTGTTGAGGCGGAAAATCGGGTTGATGTCGCTGCCGCCGTCGCCGTACTTGGTAAAGAAGCCGGTCACGGCTTCTGCGGCGTGATCGGTGCCGACCACGACGCCTTTGGTCATGCCGGCAATGCTGTACTGGGCTTTCATGCGTTCGCGCGCTTTCTCGTTGCCGCGCACAAAATCCGACAGGGCAATTCCCGCCTCCTGCAGCGCGCGCTCGCTGGCCAGTACCGCTTCTTTGATGTTGACCACCAGCGTGCGATCCGGCTGGATAAATGCCAGCGCATCCTGACAATCCTGCTCGTCAGCCTGCACGCCATACGGCAGGCGCACGGCGATAAAGCTGTAGTCGTGATCGCCGGTCTCTTCACGCAGTTCAGTGATAGCAGTCTGCGCCAGCTTGCCGGTCAGCGTTGAGTCCTGACCGCCGCTGATGCCGAGCACCAGGGTTTTGATAAACGGATGGGCTTTCAGATAGGACTTCAGAAAATCGACGCTGACGCGGATCTCCTGCTGCGGGTCGATAACCGGTTTAACACCCAGGGCCTGAATGATTTCCTGCTGCAGTGACATGAACCTCTCCTCAAGTCGGTAGCCTGACGGCACAATGCGAATCATGTGCTAAAGCTAACGCCTCCGCAGAAAAACAACAAGCCGAACGGCTTGTTGTCCGGTGTTTCTGTTGTCAATTCAGGCGCTTTTTGGTTTCTGCGCCAGCAGCATGAACATCACAATGGCCAGCATAAAGCAGCCAAAGATGGTAGCCGTCATGCTGATTACCGAGGTGCCACCAAGGCCGGTGATTGGTACGCTGAGCGCGCCGAGCGAGAACATCGCAACGCCGATCACCGCCGAGGCGCTGCCGGCGCGGTGGCCCTGGCTCTGCATCGCCAGCGATGACGCGGTGGTGGCGATCACGCCGTTACTGGCGATGGTGAAGAACAGCGCCACCAGCACCAGCGGCAGCGGCGCGCCGCTCACGCCGGCCAGCAGCAGGCAGCTGGAGGCGACAAACGCCAGCGTCAGGCCGCCCTTCAGCACGCGATATTCGCCCCACAGCGGACAGAGCCGGGCGCTGGTCTGGGAAGCAATCACCAGGCCAATACCGTTCGCCGCAAAGCACAAGCTGAACGCCTGCGGTGACAGGCCGTAAATCTGCTGCAGTACAAACGGCGAGGCGCCGATATAAGCAAACATGCCGGACATCATGAAGCCCTGCGTCAGGCAGAAGCCCATAAACGGCCGGTGGGTGATGACCTGGCCGAGCGCCGCCCAGGCGGAGAGGATCGATCCCTGGCTACGGCGTTCGGCCGGCAGGGTTTCGCGCAGCTTCCAGCGCGCCAACAGAATCAGCAGCACGGCAATCGCGCCCAGCACTACAAAGATGCCGCGCCAGTTCAGCACCGTCATCAGCGCACCGCCCAGCACCGGCGCACCAATCGGCGCCAGGCCATTCACCAGCATCAGCAGGGCAAAAAAGCGCGTCAGCTCATGGCCGCTATACATATCGCGGGCAATGGCACGCGACAGCACCGCGCCGCCGGCACCGGCCAGCCCTTCAAACAGGCGCGCCACCAGCAGAGCGTGAATATCCTTCGCCAGCGCACAGCCAATTGAGGCGATGAACAGCAGCGCCAGCGACAGCAGCAGCGGACGAATACGTCCAAACTTATCGCTCATCGGACCAAACAGCAGCTGTCCGGCGCCCAGCCCCAGCAGACCGGCGGTCAGACTTAGCTGGGCGGTGGCGGTTTCGCTACCGAGGTCGCGCGCCAGTTCAGGCAGGGCAGGCAGATAGAGATCGATACAAAGCGGCCCGAGCGCGGCGAGCAGGCCGAGCGTGATGGCATAAACCAGCCGGTTAGGGTGTGCAGGTGTCATTGATCCTCTGTGTTATTTTTGGCTTTAAGATGTATCTTGCGCCGCGATTATACGGAGCCGGTGACGGCAACACAGCATCTTTACGTAATCCTGACGCTTCAGAACCGACCGAAAGCACCGCCATTGAGTTGATAAATCTGGAATTATGTTCCAGGCTTAGTGGGACATGGACAAAGTATGAGGAACAACAAGATGAATAAAGTGCTGGGATGTATCGCTGCCGCTATGACGCTGGCAGCCCTGTCTGGTTGTACAACTTACGATCGTGCGGAAAGCTACGTGACTAAGCCTGTGGTGAAGGATGTGAAAAAAGGCATGACGCGTGAACAGGTGCGCCAGATTGCCGGACCGGCGTCGACCGAAATCACCATGGTTCACGCACGGGGTACCTGCCAGACCTACGTGATTGGTGAGCGTGATGGCAAACAGCAGACTTACTTTGTGAGCTATAACGACACCGGTCGCGTCATGAACTACGGCTTCCAGAGCTGTAAGGATTACGATACCGATCCGCAAGCCGCGCAGTAACGGCAGCAGAATAACAAACGGCCCGTCTCAGACGGGCCGTTTTTCTTTGTGCGCTTACAGCCCATACGGCCGCGGCACCTCAATGTAGCTGCCGCTGATCTCGCGCTGATAGTAGTGACCATCCTGCACGTAATAGCGTTTGCCATTGTAATCCAGAACGCGCATGGCGCTGGCCGGTGGGCCATCCGGTGGCTGGACCACCACGTAGGTGTCGCCCTGCCGCTGGTAGTAGCTACCGTTCAGCAGGTAGTAGGTCAGTCCGCCAATCAGCACGGCAGTCGCGGCCTCCGGCAGAAAACGCAGCGGTCCGGGATGGCCCCAGCGGGGTCCCGGACCACCCCAGTGCGGGCCGGGTCCAGGACCCCAGCCATACGGATGAGCAAAACTTACGGTTGGCGCTATCAGGGTTAACGCCAGCATTGAGGCGATAACGTTTCTCATGACGGTTCTCCTGCGGTAACTCCCCGCAGCATTCGCCTTTCAGCGCGCAAACTCAAGCAAAAAACCGTCGATTTTGCCTTCGTTTACCACGCTTAACGCTTTCCTGACGTTAGCGCCATGATTGCGGAAAAAGTGCAGAAAACGGCAAAAAAAACGGCAGGCTTTGCGGCCTGCCGTTACGGGAAAACGGGTTAATTAGCGGTGCGCCAGTTCCGCGTGTTCGTCGCTCTCCAGCACTTTTTTGTCGGTCATACCCAGCCAGCGGCTGGTCAGTGAACCGGCGGTCATCGAGCCGTTAACGTTGAGCGCGGTACGGCCCATATCAATCAGCGGTTCGATGGAGATCAGCAATGCCACCAGCGTGACCGGCAGGCCCATCGCCGGCAGGACGATCAGCGCGGCAAAGGTCGCGCCGCCACCGACGCCCGCCACACCGGCTGAGCTCAGCGTGACAATACCGACCAGCGTGGCGATCCATACCGGGTCAAACGGGTTGATACCCACGGTCGGCGCTACCATCACCGCCAGCATGGTGGGATAGAGGCCGGCACAGCCGTTCTGGCCGATGGTCGCGCCAAATGAGGCCGAGAAGCTGGCGATGGATTCCGGTACGCCCAGACGACGCGTCTGTGTTTCCACGTTCAGCGGAATACTGGCGGCACTGGAACGGCTGGTGAAGGCAAAGGTAATCACCGGCCAGACTTTACGGAAGAAGCGCAGCGGGTTGATACCGTTGATTGACAGCAGCAGCGCGTGAACGCCAAACATGATCGCGAGGCCGAGATACGAGGCCACCACAAAGCCGCCCAGCTTGATGATGTCCTGCAGGTTGGAACCGGCAACCACTTTGGTCATCAGCGCCAGCACGCCGTACGGCGTCAGCTTCATGATCAGACGGACCAGCTTCATCACCCAGGATTGCAGGGTATCAATCGCCACCAGCACGCGCTCGCCTTTGGCTTTGTCATCTTTCAGCAACTGCAGCGCCGCCACGCCGAGGAAAGCGGCGAAAATCACTACGCTGATGATCGACGTTGGATTGGCACCGGCCAGATCGGCAAACGGGTTTTTCGGGATAAAGGAGAGCAGCAGCTGCGGCGTACTGAGATCCGCGACTTTACCAACGTAGTTGCTCTGGATGGCGCTTAGACGCGCGGTTTCCTGCGCGCCCTGTACCAGTCCTTCCGCGCTGAGGTGGAACAGGCCGGTCACCAGCACGCCCACCAGTGCGGAAATGGCGGTGGTAAACAGCAGCACGCCGATGGTCAGCACGCTGATTTTGCCCAGCGACGAGGCGTTATGCAGCCGCGCCACCGCACTGAGGATTGAGGCAAATACCAGTGGCATGACAATCATCTGCAGCAGCTGAACATAGCCGTTGCCGACGATGTTGAACCAGCCAATCGACTCTTTCACCACCGGGCTGTTTTCGCCATAAATGGCCTGCAGTGCCAGGCCAAAGATCACCCCCAGCACCAGGCCGGTCAGCACGCGCTTCGACAGGCTCCAGCTCTGGTTGCCGACGCGGTTTAACGCAATCAGCAGCGCGACAAATGCCACGATATTGATGATCAGAGGAATATTCATTGTTAACTCCTGAAGGTCGCCACGCGATCGCGCCGCGTAACCGAAAATAGCAGAGGGATCCTCTGTAACTGTCGCGGCATGGTACCAGTTGGTCCTGCGGGAACAATATATCTAAATCGTCTTGGTTATAACTAAATGGAATTTAAGGCGATTATTTAAGCAATCGCTGGCAGAAGGAAAAACACTTCAGCGCGTACTGCCGTTCACCAGCCGGCCAATGCCGTTCTGCAGATTATTGAACAGCTGCTCCGGCCAGCCGTTAGCGCCAAACGACGGCATACCGGGCGGGAACCACAGCGCATAACCTACGAGTGCGAGGCACAGCACGCGCTCCAGCTGGTTGCCTTGCTGGCTGTTGAGGATAGGCAGGCGAAAGCGCCAGCGGCACGGCCACAGCAGCGGCACGCCGGCGGGCGTCAGCATATCGGCGACAATGTGGCTCAGATAGCCGAGCGTCATGCCCTGCAGGACATCCGCTGGCAGGAACCAGTCGGCCGGCACGTTAATCTGAAACAGCCACAGGCTGACCGCCACCGCCAGCAGGCTATGGGTAAAGCCGCGATGGCCAAAAGCGCGGGCTATCGGCTGCGACAGCCACTTTAGCCGCTGGCCCAGCACTGATTTAGGGTGATCGATATCCGGCAGCAGGCAGGTCAGCAGCGCAGCCGGCACCAGATGCCACCAGTCGGCACTGGCCATCACCGGCGTCAGTTCGGCGCGTTTGGCAAATATCGCACTGGCGATGGCAAAAATGATATGGCCTTCGGCCGTCATGATGGAACCTGGCTGCAAAAACTGTCGATGCATCCAGTATAGGGATTTATCCAGTAAATGAGAACGGTGACGCTGTAACGAAGAGTGAATTTTTTACTGGCCCGCGCCTAAAAAAAGCGCGGGAAATTAACGGTCTGGCTTACTTTTGCGCCTGGCAACCGGGCGAACCATCAGCCAGGCGTAACGCGCGATGCACAGCGATCAGTTAAACAGATGTTCCGCCTGCAGCTGCGTCAGGTTTTCCAGTTGCACATTGGCCAGTGCCCAGCGCGCATCGTGGCGATGTTCGGCGGCAGGCACCACAATGGAACGCATGCGCGCGGCTTTACTGGCGATCATGCCGTTGAACGAGTCTTCCAGCGCCACGCAGTTGAGCGGATCAACCCCCAGCTTTGCCGCAGCATCCAGATACACCTGCGGGTGCGGTTTGCTGTAAGGCAGCGCTTCAGCCGAGGCGAGGGCGCTAAAGTAGTGACGTAAATTGAACATCTCCAGCACGCGTTCCAGCATCGCCAGCGGAGACGCCGAGGCCAGCGCAATCGCCAGTCCCTGTTGCTGACACAGCTGCAGCGCCTGCTCAACGCCGGGCAACAGCGGCCGGGTCTCTTCGACCAGCGCCAGCGCGCGGGCAATAATGCGCTGAGTGACTTCGGCCTGATCCGGCCCGTTCCACGGCAGCGCTTCGTACCACATGCGCACGGTTTGATCGATGCGCAGGCCGAGCGTATCCGGCAGCTCGTGGCGGCGGCTAATATCCACATTCAGGCTGGCAAACACCTCCAGCTCGGCGCGATCCCATAGCGGTTCAGAATCAATCAGTAAGCCATCCATATCAAAAATAGCGGCCAGCACAGGGCGACGATAGGTCATACAACAGCTCCATTGACAGTTTGCCCTACCTTAACATGGGCGGCGGCGAAAACCGACTTACGGCAGGTTACGCATTTTTCAGGAAAATTTGCTGTAGTGCAGGTAGACTTAGGGCAAAACTACTGTTTGTGAAGGGAAGACACCATGACGTATCAACAGGCTGGCCGCATCGCCATCCTCAAGCGAGTGGCTGGCTGGGTGATTTTTATCCCGGCGCTGTTATCCACCCTTATCTCCATCTTAGGCTTCATGTTTAAACACAGCGAAAAGCAGCCCGGCATTGACGCCGTGATGCTCGACTTCGTGCATGTGATGGTAGATATGATTAAGTTCAACACGCCGTTTCTCAATGTGTTCTGGAACAATTCGCCGGTGCCGGAATTTAACGGCGGGGCCAATATTGGCTTCTGGCTGATCTATATCCTGATATTCGTGGGCATCGCTTTGCAGGCCTCGGGCGCACGCATGTGGCGTCAGGCGCGCCATATCAAAGAAGGCATTGAAGACCAGATGATCCTGGAACAGGCGAAGGGCAGCGAAGGGCGCACGCGGGCGCAGCTGGAAGAGAAAATCCATGTGCCGCGCCACACCATTTTGCTGCAGATTTTTCCGCTGTATATTCTGCCGGTGATCATTGCCGTGGCCGGTTACTTCGTGTTGAAACTGCTCGGTATGCTGTAAGGCGTCAGGCCGGTCTGACCTGGCGCTGGCCCAGCGCATCCTCCTCCAGCAACTGGCCGATAGCGAACTGCGCTTCGCCGGCCCAGTTGCCGCCAAAGACGTTGGCGCGGTTGAGCAGATAGTAGAGCTGATACACTGGCTGACGCTGCGAGAAACCTTCCGGCAGCGGCCACACCGCATGATACCCTTCGTAAATCTGGCGCGGCAGATCGGCGTAATAGCTGAGCATCGCCAGGTCACATTCGCGATCACCCCAGTAGCAGGCGGGATCGAACAGCCACGGGCCGCTGGCGCTGCCGGCGCAGTTGGCTGGCCACAAATCACCATGCAGTAACGACGGTTGCGGATGATGGCTGGCGAGGCTGCGCTGCACGCAATCCACGATCAACTCCATGTCACCGTAGTGCACGCCTTTCTCCGCCGCCAGCTGCAGCTGCCAGCCGATGCGCTGTTCGGCGAAAAACACCGACCATTTGCGTAACCAGCTGTTGGGTTGCGGCGTGGTGGTTATGTTGTTGTCGAAGTCGAGACCAAACTGCGGTTGCTCACTCCACTGGTGCAGATGGGCCAGCTGCTGGCCGAGCTGGAATGCGCTTTGGGCGTCGAGTGGCTGCGGGGGAATGTATTCCAGTAGCAGAAAGCTGGTGTCACGATCGTTACCGACGCCGTAGACCTTCGGCACGCGCACCGTGTGGGTGCGCGCCAGCAGATCAAGCTGGTCGGCTTCCCAGCTGAACAGCGTCAGCATGTCGCGCGTGTTGCATTTGACGAACACTTCCAGCTCACCGTAGCGCAGGCGCCACGCCGGATGAATATCGCCACCGGGCAACTCATGACGTTCCGTGATTTCGGCATCACCGGCGTACTCGCTTAACAGACGACTAATGGCTGACCACATCGGGTAATCCTCTTTATTCGCTGCGTAAGATCGATTGTAACGCGCAAAACTTGCACAACTCCAGCGGCAATGCGCAATTTGCGGATTGCGTCAGGCTTGCGCTTTGAGAAACGCTTCCAGCGTGGTGACATCAGCATCCGGCTGCTGATCGAGCGCCACTGCCGCCAGCCCGGCGGCGTGTTCCGCCAGCGCCTGCTCCTCCAGCGCACTGACAATGCCAAAGCTGTTGGTGCCCAGCTCGTGCGGATGGCCGTCCACATCGTGTAACGTGGTGCTGTAACCACCGTTAACCATCGCGCTATTCAGCGCCTGCAGATCGCCAAGACCCCTTTCCTGATAACGGAAGGTGACAACGTAACGCTTGAGATCATGATCGCTCATCTTTTCACCTCATTGTTATCGAACAGATTTCAGCGTAGACCAGCGCCTGCGATAGAGCGAATTCTGCACAATCATCCGCTGGCGCACAGCGTAAAGTCCTGTCAGGGGCGCCAGAAAATTCTTGTAGCATTTAAGCTGTTATTTGGTTATTTGCCGCCTATAATGCGCGCCGGAAATGGGAAGATTCCCAATCCACACGCGGTGCCAGCGCAAAACCTGGCGATTCTGGTGCTTTCATACTTTTTTACAAAACTTACCGTAAATTGCATTGATTGCCCGGGAAAATTCTCCAGACTCATCTCTTTTTCAACTGTCGTACGGGTTACCTTTTAATGAAAGCCTTCAATAAGCTGTCCGCTGTTTTGTTGCTCTCCGCCGGAGCATTTTGTCACCAGGCCTTTGCAGATAACGCTGTCTTCACCTCAATGGATGACCCTTCTACGGCAAAAAAACCGTTTGAAGGCACCGCGTCAGCCGGTTACCTGGCACAGACCGGTAACACCACCAGCTCATCGCTGACCGCGTCAACCAGCATGACCTGGTATCAGACCTCAACGGCGTACAGCCTGTGGGGTAACGCCGCGAATACCTCATCCAACGATGAGCGCTCGTCGGAAACCTATAACATCGGTGGCCGTAGCCGTTACAACCTCAACAGCGCTGACTACCTGTTCGGTCAGGCGAGCTGGCTGAGCGACCGCCTGAACGGTTATGATTCACGCGATGTCCTGACCGCCGGTTACGGTCGTCAGATCCTCAACGGTCCGGTGCACTCGCTGCGTGCTGAATTCGGTCCGGGTGTACGTTACGATGACTTCCACGATGGCGGCCACGAAACCAAAGCACTGGGCTACGGCGCGCTGAGCTATCAGTGGCAGCTGACTGACACCACCAAATTCATCCAGGGTGTGTCGGTGCTGAGCAGCTTTGGTGAAGACACCACGCTGAACTCCGAAACCGCACTGCAGGTAGCGATCAACGACCACTTCGCGCTGAAACTGGGCTACAACGTTACCTGGAATAACAATCCGCCAGAATCTGCGCCGGACCGTACTGACACCAAAACCACGGTCCAGCTCTCTTACGCGATGTAAACCAGAGCGCATTGTTACACCGTCGCCCGGCCTGTGCCGCGCGGCGGTTTTTTTTGATCTCTCTTTGGCTTAGCGCATTTCTTCGCGGGTTTTGCTCACTGCGGAAAGCTGTTATCATCGTTGCCGCTTTACGCGCCTGGCGTCATTCCGACAGTGTGGGTCTGACATCGCGCCAGGTTAACCAAACAAAACTCAGTGTTGCATGTAGGCTTTCGTGTGGCTTACCACTGCAATTAAGGATATGAAATGCCAGTAATTACTCTTCCTGATGGCAGCCAGCGCGTATTTGACCGTCCGGTCAGCGTGATGGACATTGCGCTGGATATCGGTCCGGGTCTGGCGAAAGCCTGCATTGCCGGTCGCGTCAATGGCGAACTGGTGGATGCGGTTGATCCGATCACCAGCGATGCGCAGGTCGCTATCATCACCGCGAAAGATGAAGCCGGTCTGGAAATTATTCGTCACTCCTGTGCGCACCTGTTAGGGCATGCGATCAAACAGCTGTGGCCGAATACCAAAATGGCCATCGGTCCGGTTATCGATAACGGCTTCTATTATGATGTCGATCTCGACCATACGCTGACCCAGGAAGATCTTGAGCTGCTGGAAAAGCGCATGCACCAGCTGGCTGAGACCAATTACGACGTTGTGAAGAAGAAGGTGAGCTGGCAGGAAGCGCGTGACGTGTTTGCCGCGCGGGGCGAAAGCTACAAAACCACTATTCTCGACGAAAACATCAGCCATGACGATCGTCCTGGCCTGTATCATCATGAAGAATACATCGACATGTGCCGCGGTCCGCACGTGCCGAATATGCGTTTCTGCCATCATTTTAAACTGCAGAAAATCTCCGGAGCCTACTGGCGCGGCAACAGCGACAACAAAATGCTGCAGCGTATTTACGGTACGGCCTGGGCAGATAAGAAACAGCTGGCGGCGTATCTGCAGCGTCTGGAAGAGGCCGCGAAGCGCGATCACCGTAAAATCGGTAAGCAGCTCGATCTCTACCATATGCAGGAAGAAGCACCGGGTATGGTATTCTGGCACAATGACGGCTGGACCATCTTCCGCGAGCTGGAAGTGTTTGTGCGCACCAAGCTGAAAGAGTACGACTACCAGGAAGTGAAAGGTCCGTTCATGATGGACCGCGTGCTGTGGGAAAAAACCGGGCACTGGGACAATTACAAAGAAGCGATGTTCACCACCTCTTCCGAGAACCGTGAATACTGCATCAAACCGATGAACTGTCCGGGTCACGTGCAGATCTTTAACCAGGGTCTGAAATCGTACCGCGACCTGCCGCTGCGTATGGCGGAGTTCGGTAGCTGTCACCGTAACGAACCGTCAGGTGCGCTGCACGGTCTGATGCGCGTGCGCGGCTTTACCCAGGATGACGCCCACATCTTCTGTACTGAAGATCAGGTGCGTGATGAAGTGAACAGCTGCATCCGCATGGTCTATGACATGTACAGCACCTTCGGTTTTGAAAAAATCGTGGTGAAACTGTCGACGCGCCCTGAGAAGCGCATTGGCAGCGACGAGATGTGGGATCGTGCCGAAGTGGACCTCGCCGAAGCGCTGAAAGAGAACAACATTCCTTTCGAATATCAGCCGGGTGAAGGCGCCTTCTACGGCCCGAAAATTGAGTTTACGCTGCACGATTGTCTCGACCGCGCCTGGCAGTGCGGCACCGTTCAGCTAGACTTCTCCCTGCCGAAACGTCTGGACGCCACCTACGTGGGCGAAACCAACGATCGTCAGACGCCAGTGATGATTCACCGTGCGATTCTGGGTTCGATGGAGCGCTTTATCGGGATTCTGACCGAAGAGTTCGCCGGTTTCTTCCCGAGCTGGCTGGCGCCGGTACAGGCAGTGGTGATGAATATCACCGACGGCCAGGCAGAATATGTCAGTGAATTGACGAAGAAATTGCAGAATGCTGGCATTCGTGTCAAAGCAGACTTGAGAAACGAGAAGATAGGCTTTAAAATCCGCGAGCACACATTACGTCGCGTCCCTTACATGCTGGTCTGCGGTGAGAAAGAGGTGGAAGCAGGCAAGGTTGCCGTGCGCACCCGCCGTGGTAAAGACCTCGGGAGCATGGACGTAGATGTGTTTGTTGAGAAGCTGCAACAAGAGATTCGCAGCCGACATCTTCACCAATTAGAGGAATAAGGTTATTAAAGGCGGAAAACGAGTACAACCGACGCGTCCGAACCGTATCAACGGCGAAATCCGTGCCACCGAAGTGCGCTTAACTGGCGTAGACGGCGAGCAACTTGGCATTGTCTCACTGCGCGAAGCGATTGAGAAAGCAGAAGAAGCTGGCGTAGATTTAGTTGAAATTAGCCCGAACGCCGAACCGCCGGTTTGCCGCATTATGGATTACGGCAAGTTCCTTTATGAAAAGAGCAAATCTTCTAAGGAACAGAAGAAGAAGCAAAAAGTTATCCAGGTCAAGGAAATCAAATTCCGTCCTGGTACCGATGAAGGCGACTATCAGGTAAAACTCCGCAGCCTGATTCGTTTTCTGGAAGAGGGCGATAAAGCCAAAATCACGCTGCGTTTCCGTGGTCGTGAGATGGCGCACCAACAGATCGGTATGGAAGTGCTTAACCGCGTGAAAGAAGATCTGAATGAACTGGCAGTGGTCGAATCCTTCCCGACGAAGATCGAAGGCCGCCAGATGATTATGGTGCTCGCACCTAAGAAGAAACAGTAGGCTTTCAAGTAATAATGCCGCGTAGCGTTCGCGCTGCGCGGATTTTTATTCGCCTGTCTGGTTCATTTTATTAACAATGCGAAGTGGATATTTGTAAAAATGCCAAAGATTAAAACTGTACGTGGCGCCGCAAAGCGCTTCAAGAAGACCGCTTCTGGCGGCTTCAAGCGTAAGCACGCAAACCTGCGTCATATTCTGACTAAAAAGTCTACTAAGCGTAAACGTCACCTGCGTCCAAAAGGCATGGTGTCTAAAGGCGATCTGGGTCTGGTTGTTGCCTGCCTGCCGTACGCATAAGTTAACCCTTTTTTAATTCCCCGATAGATTTCGGGTTGCAGTCAGGCGGCAACGGAATGAATCCTGGAGCTTACATCAGTAAGTGACTGGGATGAATGAAGGCAGCCAACGCCGCTGCGGCACGAGAGATGATGGGGAAATCACAGAATATGATATAGGAGAGCTCACATGGCTCGCGTAAAACGTGGTGTAATTGCTCGCGCACGTCACAAGAAAATCTTAAAACAAGCTAAAGGCTACTATGGTGCACGTTCACGTGTTTACCGCGTTGCCTTCCAGGCTGTTATCAAAGCTGGTCAGTATGCTTACCGCGACCGTCGTCAGCGTAAGCGTCAGTTCCGTCAGCTGTGGATCGCACGTATCAACGCTGCGGCGCGTCAGAACGGTATCTCTTACAGCCGTTTCATCAATGGCCTGAAAAAAGCGTCCATTGAAATCGACCGTAAAATCCTCGCTGACATCGCTGTATTCGACAAAGTGGCATTCACTGCACTGGTTGAAAAAGCAAAATCAGCTCTGGCGTAAGTCAGGTAAAAAAGGGAGCTTGCTCCCTTTTTTATTGCCTGCAACCCACGCAAATGATTGACATTTTAGCCGCAGGGCATTTCAATAGTGCGGTTTCTATCAAGACAAGGTAACGCAAGCATGCACGCTGCTATTTTCCGTTTCTTTTTTTACTTTAGCGCCTGATCGTCAGGGGCTTTTGCGCATAAGAAAAGAAACGAAAAATCGCGCTGAAAGCCTCCCTCGTGGAGGCTTTTTTGTTTCCGGCGACACTTAATCGGATCGCACGATCCCAACGAGAACTGACCAGCCCGGCTGGAAGAAGAGGAAATCATGTCCCAACTCGCAGACCTGGTGGCCCGTGCCACGGCCGCCATCGACGAGGCGTCGGATATCGCCGCCCTGGACGCCGTGCGCGTCGAATTTCTGGGTAAAAAAGGGCACCTGACGCTGCAAATGACCACCCTGCGTGAACTGCCGGCGGAAGAGCGCCCGGCGGCCGGTGCGGTCATCAATGATGCCAAACAGCAGGTACAGGACCGTCTCAATGCGCGTAAAGATACGCTGGAAAGCGCGGCGCTGAATGCCCGCCTGGCGGCAGAGACTATTGACGTATCGCTGCCGGGACGCCGTATTGAGAACGGCGGTCTGCATCCGGTGACCCGCACCATCGATCGTATCGAAACCTTTTTCGGCGAGTTGGGTTTCGCGGTGGCGACCGGTCCGGAAATTGAAGACGATTATCACAACTTTGATGCGCTGAATATTCCAGGGCATCACCCGGCGCGTGCCGATCACGACACCTTCTGGTTCGATGCCACGCGCCTTCTGCGCACCCAGACCTCCGGCGTGCAGATCCGCACCATGAAAAATCAGCAGCCGCCGATTCGGATCATCGCGCCGGGCCGCGTTTACCGTAACGATTACGATCAGACGCACACCCCGATGTTCCATCAGATGGAAGGCCTGATCGTCGATAAAGACATCAGCTTCACCAATCTGAAAGGCACGCTGCATGACTTCCTGAACAACTTCTTCGAAGAGAACCTGCAGATTCGTTTCCGCCCGTCCTATTTCCCGTTCACCGAACCGTCAGCGGAAGTGGACGTGATGGGTAAAAACGGCAAATGGCTGGAAGTGCTGGGCTGCGGCATGGTGCATCCGAACGTACTGCGCAACGTGGGCATCGATCCGGAAATCTACTCCGGCTTCGCCTTCGGTATGGGCATGGAGCGTCTGACCATGCTGCGCTACGGTGTGACCGATCTGCGCGCCTTCTTCGAAAACGATTTACGTTTCCTCAAACAATTTAAATAAGGGCAGGTTATCCAATGAAATTCAGTGAACTCTGGTTACGCGAATGGGTAAATCCAGCCCTGGACAGCGCCGCGCTGTCTGAGCAAATCACTATGGCCGGTCTGGAAGTCGACGGCGTCGACCCGGTGGCAGGGGCGTTTCATGGCGTCGTGGTGGGTGAAGTGGTGGAGTGCGGCCAGCACCCGAACGCCGACAAACTGCGCGTCACCAAAATCAACGTCGGTGGCGATCGCCTGCTGGATATCGTCTGCGGCGCGCCAAACTGCCGTCAGGGGCTGAAAGTGGCGGTGGCGACTGTTGGTGCCGTGCTGCCAGGCGATTTCAAAATCAAAGCGGCAAAACTGCGCGGTGAGCCGTCAGAAGGCATGCTGTGCTCGTTCTCCGAGCTGGGGATTTCTGACGATCACAACGGTATTATCGAGCTGCCAGCCGATGCGCCGGTGGGCACCGATATTCGCCAGTACCTGCAGCTGGATGACAACACCATCGAAATCAGCGTGACGCCAAACCGTGCCGACTGCCTGGGCATCATCGGTATCGCGCGTGACGTGGCGGTGATCAATGGCCTGCCGCTGCAGGCGCCGGTCATCGAGCCGGTTAAAGCCACCATTAGCGACACCTTCCCGATTCGCGTTGACGCCACCGATGCCTGCCCACGTTACCTGGGCCGCGTGGTAAAAGGCGTAAACGTGAAAGCTGAAACGCCGCTGTGGATGCGCGAAAAACTGCGCCGCTGCGGTATCCGCTCGATCGATCCAGTAGTGGATATCACTAACTACGTGCTGCTGGAGCTCGGTCAGCCGATGCACGCCTTCGATCTCGACCGCATTGACGGCGGTATCGTGGTGCGCATGGCGAAAGAGGGGGAAACCCTGACGCTGCTCGACGGCAGCGAAGCGACCCTCCACAGCGATACGCTGGTGATTGCTGATCACCACAAAGCGCTGGCGATGGGTGGCATCTTCGGCGGTGAGCACTCCGGCGTCAACGAAGCGACGCAGAACGTACTGTTTGAGTGCGCGTTCTTCGATCCGCTGGCGATCACCGGTCGTGCGCGTCGTCATGGTCTGCATACCGATGCTTCCCATCGCTACGAGCGCGGTGTCGATCCGGCGCTGCAGCATAAGGCGCTGGAGCGCGCCACTCAGCTGCTGCTGGCGATTTGCGGCGGCGAAGCCGGCCCGGTTATCGATCAGACCGATGCCAGCAAACTGCCGGCGCGCGCTACCATTACGCTGCGCCGTGAGAAGCTGGACCGCCTGATTGGCCACGTCATTGCGGATGAGCAGGTGACCGATATCCTGACCCGTCTCGGCTGTGACGTCACCGTCGGCAACGGCGAATGGCAGGCCGTCGCCCCGAGCTGGCGCTTCGATATGGCCATCGAAGAAGACCTGGTCGAAGAAGTGGCGCGCGTATACGGCTACAACAATATTCCGGATGTGCCGGTGAAAGCCAGCCTGCTGATGACCCAGCACCGTGAAGCCGATCTGTCGCTGAAGCGTGCCAAAAACCTGCTGGTGGATAAAGGCTACCAGGAAGCGATTACCTACAGCTTTGTCGATCCGAAAGTGCAGCAGCTGCTGCATCCGGGCGAAGAAGCGCTGATTCTGCCCAGCCCGATTTCCAGCGATATGTCGGCGATGCGCCTGTCGCTGTGGACCGGTCTGCTCGGCGCCGTGGTGTATAACCAGAACCGTCAGCAGAGCCGCGTGCGCCTGTTTGAGAGCGGTTTACGCTTTGTGCCTGATACGCAGGCCGATCTCGGCATCCGTCAGGATCTTATGCTGGCGGGCGTGCTGAGCGGTAACCGCTACGAAGAGCACTGGGATCTGGCGCGCCAGACGGTTGACTTCTATGATTTGAAAGGCGATTTAGAGTCGCTGCTGGATTTGACCGGTAAACTCGACGCGATTTCGTTCCGTGCAGAAGCCAATCCGGCGCTGCATCCGGGACAGAGTGCAGGCATTTATTTAGCCGGCGAACGAATCGGATTTATCGGGGTGGTTCATCCGGAGCTGGAACGTAAGCTGGATCTTAACGGCCGCACCTTAGTGTTTGAACTGCTTTGGAATAAGGTCGCAGACCGCGTCCTGCCTGACGCGCGCGAGATCTCACGCTTCCCGGCAAACCGCCGTGACATCGCTGTGGTAGTGGCTGAAAATGTGCCCGCAGCAGATATCATCGCGGAGTGTAAGAAAGTTGGCGTAAATCAGGTAGTTGGCGTAAACTTGTTTGACGTGTACCGTGGTAAGGGCGTAAACGAGGGTGAAAAGAGCCTCGCGATTAGCCTGATTTTGCAGGATACCAGCCGGACACTCGAAGAAGAGGAGATTGCTGCGACCGTTGCCAAATGCGTTGCAGCATTAAAAGAGCGATTCCAGGCAACCTTGAGGGATTGAACCTATGGCGCTTACAAAAGCTGAAATGTCAGAGTACCTGTTTGAAAAACTCGGGTTGAGCAAACGCGATGCCAAAGAGTTGGTAGAGCTTTTTTTCGAAGAAGTTCGCCGCGCGTTGGAAAACGGAGAACAGGTAAAACTGTCCGGATTTGGTAATTTTGATCTGCGTGACAAAAACCAGCGTCCGGGCCGTAACCCGAAGACGGGGGAAGATATTCCAATCACCGCCCGCCGCGTGGTGACATTCCGTCCGGGGCAGAAGTTGAAAAGTCGCGTGGAGAACGCGTCACCCAAGGATGCTGACTGATTTCAGTATGACAAAAAGGCCGCTCAGCGGCCTTTTTTATGCGCGCAATCCCGGCAGCACGCTGCAGGCGCGGCTTTCTTTTTAGCGTAATCTCTCTACAATCAAATCTCTGTTTTCTCTGCCAATCTTACTTATGACTCTGCTGGATCAGCTGGCCCAACAGGCCGACCGTCGCAGCCGGCGCTGGCTCGGCGCGCTTACTGCCGCAGTGCTGCTGCTGCTGGTGCTCAGTCTGTGCACGGGCGACAGCTGGATTTCTCCGCTGCAATGGTTTTCTGCCAGCGGCGATCTGTTCGTCTGGCAGCTGCGCCTGCCGCGCACTCTGGCGGTGCTGCTGGTGGGCGCGGCGCTGGCAGTCTGCGGCGTGGTGATGCAGGCGCTGTTCAACAATCCGCTGGCGGAGCCCGGGCTGCTGGGCGTATCGAACGGTGCCGGCATTGGCCTGGTGCTGGCAGTGCTGCTGGGTAACGGCGCACTGTGGAGCCTGGCGCTGGCAGCGATGGCGGGCGCGCTGCTGATCACGCTAATCCTGCTGCATTTTGCCCATCGTCAGCTGTCGGCCAGCCGTCTGCTGCTGACCGGCGTGGCGCTCGGCATTATCTGTAGCGCCATCATGACGTGGGCGGTGTACTTTAGCACCAGCCTCGATCTGCGCCAGCTGATGTACTGGATGATGGGCGGCTTTAGCGGTATCGACTGGCGCTACGGCTGGATGATGCTGGCGCTGCTGCCGGTGACGCTGGCGCTGCTGGCCAGCGCCCGGACGCTTAATCTGCTGGCGCTGGGGGAGGTGTCGGCGCGGCAGCTCGGCCTGCCACTGCTGCTGTGGCGCAATCTGCTGGTGCTGGCGATGGGCTGGCTGGTGGGCGTCAGCGTGGCGATGGCCGGTGCGATTGGATTTGTCGGACTGGTTATCCCCCATCTGCTGCGCCTCAGCGGCCTGAGCGATCATCGCTACCTGCTGCCGGCCGCGGCGCTGGCGGGCGCGGCGGTACTGCTGGCGGCGGACATTCTGGCACGGCTGGTGCTGACCTCGGCCGAGCTGCCGATTGGGGTGGTCACTGCCACGCTCGGCGCGCCGCTGTTTATCATGTTATTAGTAAAGTCTTCGCGCTAGCTGCGGCTGGCACAGTGCAATCAACAACGGGAATCGACGATGAGCCTTTATCAGACAGAACTGGTTACGCTGGACGGTGAAAAAACCACGCTGGCACAGTATCAGGGCAAGGTGCTGCTGGTGGTTAACGTAGCATCAAAATGCGGCCTGACGCCGCAGTATGAACAGCTGGAGTCGCTGCAGAAGGCCTGGCAGGACAAAGATTTCAGCGTGCTGGGCTTCCCCTGTAATCAGTTTCTTGAGCAGGAACCGGGCAGCAACGAAGAGATCAAAACCTTCTGCAGCACCACATACGGCGTAACCTTCCCGCTGTTCGATAAAACGGACGTCAACGGCGAGCAGCGTCATCCGCTGTACCGTCAGCTGGTCGCCGCGCAGCCGGAAGCCGAACGCCCGGCAGGCAGCGGTTTCCTTGAGCGCATGGAGAGCAAAGGCCGCGCGCCGAAAGCGCCGGGCGATATCCTGTGGAATTTCGAAAAATTCCTCATCAACAAACAGGGTGAGGTGATCGCGCGCTTCTCGCCGGACATGACACCGGACGATCCGATCATTCTGAAACGCATTGAGCAGGCGCTGGCGGCGTAATGCTGCTGCAGTGCCACGACCTGCGCGTGCCCGGACGGCTGAGCGCGGGGGAGCTGACGCTCCGCCGCGGTGAGCGCGTGCACGTGGTCGGCCCTAACGGCGCCGGCAAGAGCACGCTGCTGACCGCGCTCGCTGGCCTGCTCGACGCCGAAGGGCAGCTGACGCTGGCCGGCCAGCCGCTGCGAAGCTGGTCGGGGGCCGCACTGGCGCAGCAGCGTGCCTGGCTCCCGCAGCAGCAGCCGGCACCTGCGGCGCTGCCGGTGTGGCACTATCTGCGGCTGCACAGCCCGCCGGGCAGCGATAACGCGCAGGCGACGCTCACTGACCTGCTGCAGCAGCTTGGCTTGCAGGATAAACTGACGCGTCCGCTGGCACAGCTCTCCGGCGGTGAGTGGCAGCGGGTGCGCCTGGCGGCGGTGGTGCTGCAGATCCATCCGGCAATTAACCCGCGCGGTGCGTTACTGATTCTGGATGAGCCGCTCACCGCGCTCGACATCGCACAGCAGCGCGCGGTGGATAAGCTGCTGTTGCAGCTCAGCGAGGCCGGCATCGCTATTGTCGCCAGCGGACACGATCTCAACCACAGCCTGCGCCATGCCGATCGCGTCTGGCTGATGCATCAGGGCCGCGTAGTCAGTCAGGGCGGGGCGCGCGAGGTGCTGACCGCCGAGCGACTGGAACCGCTTTATCAGGCCGAATTCGTGCAGCTGGAAACGCCACAGGGGCCGCTGCTTTATCTTCCCTGACTTGCGCGCCGCGCCGCTTTGTCGCTACAGTGTCAGCCGGACGACGTTTTTAAGGACTATTCTGATGCGGCTGACCCTGTTTCTCCTCGTGTTGCTGCTGGCGGGCTGTAGCCATCATGCGCCGCCGCCCAATGGCCGTCTGTCTGACTCCATCACCGTGATTGCGCAACTTAACGATCAGCTCAGCCGCTGGCGCGGTACGCCTTATCGCTATGGCGGTTTAAGCCGCGGTGGCGTGGATTGCTCTGGCTTTGTCTACCTGACCTTTCGTGACCGCTTTGACCTGCAGCTGCCGCGCTCAACGATTGATCAGACCGATATTGGCACGCGCATCGATAAAAGCGATCTGCTGCCCGGCGACCTGGTATTTTTCAAAACCGGCAGCGGCGAAAATGGCCTTCACGTCGGCATCTATGACACCGACAATACCTTCATTCACGCCTCTACCAGCCAGGGCGTGATCCGCTCCTCGCTGGATAATGTTTACTGGCGCAAAGTATTCTGGCAGGCGCGTCGCATCTAATCCGCTTAACCCATTAGTGTTAAAAAAAGGCGTAATAATCAGATGGGTTTTGATCCGATTTATTTGTTTTTTTCCGCCAGATATAACTCTCATTTAAAATGGCACTTTACCGCAATCGGGTTTGCGACTAAAAATAGACGTCAGTGAATTTAATCAGTATGGACATTAACCTGGATCATTTGGCTTAAGTATTATTTGATGCAGAAAAGTCGGTAATTAGACAGAAAACGGCGTCTCTTCTAACGTTTGGTCCTATTGCCTGACCGTTTTCATTGATATACGATGCGCCAATTGCCACTGCATCTGGCTGTAAAAAATGAAAGTCCATTTATCTGCCGACTATCAGTCGGAAACCTGGTTTTATCCTGCCTATTCCCTGGCGGGCCAGCTGACTGCGGTTGAGCTGGTCACCCAGTTTGTTCATGACAGTGCGCCGATTACGCTGCCGCAGGACTTGCTGTTGCCGCAGCTTGACGATGCCCAGCAATTACGTTTGCTGCAGAGCCAGTTAGTGCTGCTGGAAAAGTACCGTGACTTTTTTGAGTTACATCAAATTATCGCGCTGGTTCGTATTGATGAATCTATGGCCACGACGCTATTGGCCAGTGAGTTTCTCTTAAGGAAATTTAAACAACTTCCCTTTATTGTTTTGGATATCAGTGAAACGTTTCCGCAATTATCGGCTGGCAAAAAGCAGCCGCTGTTAGCACGCCTGCAACAGGAATTTCGCTTATCGCTTTCTCAATTTGGGTCAGGAAAAGCACCGGCTACGGCAGTATACGAAAATCTGTTTAGCGTGTTAAAAATGGACAAAGCGTTTATTCATGCACTGGCGAAACGTGCCTCATTTACGCCATTTATTCAGACTGTTATCGATAATTTTTCCGCTTACGCCCCGCAAATAATTATTTGTGGCGTTGACGATAATGCCCTGCTGGAGAAAGTCAGTTCCCTGAGCGGCGCGCAGCTGCAGGGCAGCCTGTTCCCGGTGGTTAAAGCGGAACGGTTAAGCGATCTCATCTATCCGCACGTCACGCTCACCACGCCTTCACAGCAGTAACCTTTCATCTGTCTTCTCCGTCACCCCGACGGTAGACTACGCTTTATCTTTAAACGCAATGCGGGTGGCGCATCGTTGCGCACCTTCCGGAGTGTCGATGCAATTTATTAATAGCTGGCAGCAGACGTTGCCGGGATTCTACACCGCGCTGGACCCAACGCCGCTTGCCGGCGGGCGGCTGTGTTATCACAATGTCGCGCTGGCGCAGGAGATGGGCCTGGATGCCGCGCTGTTTGCTGGCAAAGGCCACGGCGTGTGGTATGGCGCAGCGTTACTTCCCGGCATGTCGCCGCTGGCGCAGGTCTACAGCGGGCACCAGTTTGGCGTGTGGGCTGGCCAGCTGGGCGACGGACGTGGTCTGCTGCTTGGCGAACAGCAACTGGCCGACGGCCGCAAACTTGACTGGCATCTGAAAGGCGCGGGCCTGACCCCCTATTCACGCATGGGCGATGGCCGCGCGGTGATCCGCTCCAGCGTGCGCGAGTTTCTCGCCTCGGAAGCGCTGCACCATCTTGGCATCCCGACCACGCGCGCGCTGGCGCTGGCCATTGGCGACGAACCGGTCCAGCGTGAAACCCGCGAGCGCGGCGCGATGCTGATGCGCATCGCCGACAGCCATCTGCGCTTTGGTCACTTCGAGCATTTCTATTACGGCGGCGAGCCGGAGAAAGTGCGCCAGCTGGCGGACTACGCGATTCATCATCACTGGCCGCAGCTGGAGCAGGAGGCCGATCGCTACCTGTTGTGGTTTACCGATATCGTCAAACGCACCGCCAGCCTGATTGCCCAGTGGCAGAGCGTCGGCTTCGCGCATGGCGTGATGAATACCGATAATATGTCGATCCTCGGCCTGACGCTCGATTACGGGCCTTACGGTTTCCTCGATGACTACGATGCGGATTTCATCTGTAATCACAGCGACTATCAGGGGCGCTACGCCTTCAGCAACCAGCCGATGATCGGCTTGTGGAATCTTAACCGCCTGGCGCATGCGCTGTCCGGTTTGCTGAGCACGGAACAGTTGAAACAGGCGCTCAGCCATTACGAGAGCGAGCTGATGCGGGTGTGGGGCGAGAAAATGCGCGCGAAGCTCGGGTTACTGACCGCCGATGCGGGGGATAACGCCATTCTCACTGACCTGCTGGCGCTGATGACGGCAGAGCACAGCGATTACACCCTGACGTTCCGCCTGCTGAGCGAGACGCAGCAGGCAGAGACGCGTTCACCGCTGCGCGATGAGTTTATCGACCGTGACGCCTTCGACCGCTGGTATCACGGCTATCGCCAGCGCCTGCTGCAGGATGGCGTCAGCGATGCGCAGCGTCAGGCAGTCATGAAAGCGGCTAACCCGGCGCTGGTGTTGCGCAACTATCTGGCCCAGCAGGTGATCGATGAGGTTGAGCAGGGGGAAACGGCGGCGCTGGCCAGATTACATCTGGCGCTGCAGCAGCCGTTTAACGAGGCGGCCATCAGTCCGGAACTGCGCCAGCGGCCGCCGGAGTGGGGAAAAACGCTGGAGGTAAGCTGCTCCAGCTAGCAGGCATCAGAAGCGGCTGTCCACGGCAGCCGCCAGCAGTGCCAGCACCTCCGCGCTGTCATCCCAGCCGAGGCACGGATCGGTAATCGACTGGCCGTAGGTCAGCGGCTGGCCGCTCACCACTTTCTGATTACCCTCCTGCAGGAAACTCTCAATCATCACTCCCGCCACTGCCCGCGAACCGGCGCGGATCTGCGCCGCCACGTCCTGCGCCACATCGCGCTGGCGGCGATGCTGCTTCAGGCAGTTGCCGTGGCTGAAGTCGATCACCAGCTGTTCCGGCAGGTTGAAGTCGCGCAGGTTGGCTGCCGCAGCGGCGACATCTTCAGCGTGATAATTCGGCTGACGCCCGCCGCGCAGGATCACGTGACCGTGCGGATTGCCGCTGGTCTGATAAATCGTCATCTGCCCGGTTTTGTCGGGTGACAGGAACATATGGCTGACGCGCGCGGCACGAATCGCATCAACCGCGATCTGCACGTTGCCGTCGGTGCCATTCTTGAAGCCCACCGGGCAGGAGAGCGCCGAGGCCATTTCACGGTGAATCTGGCTCTCGGTGGTGCGCGCGCCAATCGCGCCCCAGCTGATCAGGTCGGCAATAAACTGGCCGATCACCATATCGAGAAATTCCGTGGCGGTTGGCATGCCGATGGCGTTGATATCCAGCAGCAGCTGGCGCGCGATAGCGATGCCGCGGTTGACGTCGAAGCTGCCATCGAGATCCGGATCGGAAATCAGACCCTTCCAGCCCACCACGGTGCGCGGCTTCTCAAAGTAGGCGCGCATCACAATTTCCAGCCGGTCCTTGTGCTGTTCACGCAGCAGATTGAGACGCTCTGCGTACTCCAGTGCGGCCTTTGGGTCGTGCAGCGAGCAGGGGCCGATAATAACCAGCAGGCGTGGATCTTCACCGGTCAGGATGCGCGCGATGCGCTGACGCGCGGCGGTAACGTTAGCGGCAATCGCCGCCGAAATGGGGTGTTGTTGCGCCAGCGCGGCCGGCGTCAGCAGCGTGCCGATGCGCGCGGTGCGCAGTTCATCAGTTTTGTTCATTGGGATTCTCAAAAATCTGTTCTTCGCAGCGGTGAAATACCGGGAAGTGATGATGATCACAATAAACCATTAGCCCGTGAATTCAACCAGCTAAATCAAAAGGCTATTCATTACTGACGGCAGCCAGGCTTTACAACCTGGCAGGTGAGGTCAGTACATGCTGCGGCGCAGGCCCATGATGTCGAGGATTTTGGTGGCGATCTCTTCGACAGAGTAATTGGTGCTGTTGAGATAGCGAATCTGATGGGTGCGGAACAGCGCTTCCACTTCACCGACCTCCAGCCGGCACTGACGCATTGACGCATAGCGGGTATTTTCAGCGCGCTCCTGACGAATCGCCGCCAGCCGTTCCGGATCGATGGTCAGGCCAAACAGCTTGTGCTGATGGGCGCGCAGCGCAGGCGGCAGTTTCAGATTATCCATGTCATCGGCGATGAACGGATAGTTAGCCGCGCGGACGCCAAACTGCATCGCCAGATACAGGCTGGTCGGGGTTTTGCCGCAGCGCGATACCCCCAGCAAAATCACCTGCGCATCTTCCAGCCCGCGCAGCGAAATACCGTCATCGTGCGCCAGGGTGTAATCAATCGCGGCGATGCGGGCATCGTATTTGCCTAAGTTACTGGCGGTCAGGCCGTGGGTGCGGTGCGCCACCGGCATTGAGGCCACGCCCAGTTCGCTCTGCAGCGGTGCCACCAGCGCCTGCACGATGTCCTGGCAGAAGCCTTCGCTCTCCAGAATGATGTCGCGCACCTCTGGTGTGACAATCGAGAAAAACACCAGCGGGCGCACGCCGCTCTGCTGGTAGAGCGCATTGATCTGGGCTTTCACCGCCTGGGCGCGCTGCACATTCTCCACGAACGGCAGCGTCACGCTGTTGGTATTCACCGGAAACTGTGACAGCACCGCGTGGCCCAGCACTTCCGCGGTGATGGCGGTGCCGTCAGAGATATAGAATACGCTGCGTTCAGTGCTCATGGTTGACCTCATGCTTTTGTTTACTTTTGCGTAACATTATCGCCTAAAATATTCCATTTTCACTAAGGGTAAAATGAAATATCCATATCTGGCCGGCGAATAATCTATTTTTACGCTGCGCTGATTACCCATCATAGATGAAAAGCCGGGTTGTTCAGCGCTAATTTCTCGCTTTTGCCCGCGCGGGCGCAAAATAAAAACGGCAAGCGTTGCGCAACAAAAAACGCGTCTAACCTCATGAAAAAGTGAAAAATATCGCATTGCCAATAGGTTGGAAAAAATAGCTGCGTTGCGCAACAAGGCGCTTTTCGGGGAGTAATCCGATTTTAACGCTGATTTTCTGCTTTAACGATTCAACACTTAGTCTTTATTAATTGATTGTGCCAGGCTGATTTGGCGAATAGCAAAATGTTCCATGTGCTCCAATCATTTAAAAGGATAATCTCAATGTCCAATCAAGACCAACAGTCGCTAGTGCTCTGGTACAACCAGCTTGGCATGCATGATGTTGATCGGGTAGGGGGCAAGAATGCTTCCCTGGGAGAAATGATTACCAATTTGTCGTCGCTCGGGGTATCCGTGCCAAACGGCTACGCGACGACATCTTACGCTTTTAATCAGTTTCTCGACCAAAGCGGACTGAACCAGCGTATTTATGCATTGCTGGACAACACGGATATTGATGATGTTGCAGCGCTGGCGCAGGCCGGCAAACAGATTCGTCAATGGGTGGTGGATACGCCTTTCCAGCCAGAGCTGGAAGCGGCGATCCGCAGCGCCTATGAACAACTTTCTGCTGATGACGCCGAAGCCTCCTTTGCGGTGCGCTCTTCGGCCACCGCCGAGGATATGCCCGATGCCTCGTTTGCCGGCCAGCAGGAAACTTTCCTTAACGTGCAGGGCTTCGACGCGGTGCTGGTGGCCGTGAAGCACGTATTCGCCTCGCTGTTTAACGATCGCGCCATTTCATACCGCGTGCATCAGGGCTACGACCACCGTGGCGTGGCGCTCTCAGCCGGTGTGCAGCGCATGGTACGTTCCGATCTCGCCTCCTCCGGCGTGATGTTCACCATTGATACCGAATCCGGCTTCGACCAGGTGGTGTTCATCACCTCGGCGTTCGGTCTTGGCGAAATGGTGGTGCAGGGCGCGGTTAACCCGGATGAGTTTTACGTGCACAAACCGACGCTGGCTGCTAATCGCCCGGCGATTGTGCGCCGTACCCTGGGCTCGAAGAAGATCCGCATGGTGTATGCCGATTCGCAGGAGCACGGCGAACAGGTGCGCATTGAGGACGTGGAACAGGAACAGCGAGACCGCTTTAGCCTGACCGATGACGAAGTGCAGGCGCTGGCGCGCCAGGCGGTGCTGATTGAGCAGCACTATAAGCGTCCGATGGATATTGAATGGGCCAAAGATGGCCACACCGGCAAACTGTTCATCGTGCAGGCGCGGCCGGAAACGGTGCGTTCCAACGGACAGGTGATGGAACGCTACAGCCTGCAGGGCAAAGGCAGCGTGCTGGTGGAAGGCCGGGCCATCGGCCATCGCATCGGTGCGGGTGAAGTGAAGGTGATTCACGACATTAGCGAGATGCACCGCATCGAGAAAGGCGATGTGCTGGTCACCGACATGACCGACCCGGACTGGGAGCCGATCATGAAGAAGGCGTCGGCGATCGTCACCAACCGTGGCGGCCGGACCTGTCACGCGGCAATCATTGCGCGCGAGCTGGGCATTCCGGCGGTGGTGGGCTGTGGTGACGCCACCGAGCACCTGAAGGACGGTCATAAGGTCACGGTGTCCTGCGCCGAAGGCGATACCGGCTATGTGTATAACGATCTGCTGGACTTTGAAGTCACCAGCTCGCAGGTTGATACCATGCCGGATCTGCCGCTGAAAATTATGATGAACGTCGGTAACCCGGATCGCGCGTTTGACTTTGCCTGCCTGCCAAATGAAGGCGTTGGGCTGGCGCGTCTGGAGTTCATCATCAACCGCATGATTGGCGTGCACCCGAAAGCCTTGCTGGAGTTTGATCAGCAGACGCCGGAACTGCAGGCGCAGATTGGTCAGATGATGAAAGGCTTTGACGATCCGGTGGAATTCTACATCGCGCGGCTGACCGAAGGGATCGCCACGCTGGGCGCGGCCTTCGCGCCGAAGCGGGTGATTGTGCGGTTGTCGGATTTCAAAACCAACGAGTATGCCAACCTGGTCGGCGGCGAGCGTTACGAGCCGGAAGAGGAAAACCCGATGCTGGGCTTCCGCGGCGCCGGACGCTACGTGGCCGACAGCTTCCGCGACTGCTTTGCGCTGGAGTGCGAAGCTGTGAAGCGCGTGCGCAACGACATGGGGCTGACCAACGTTGAGATCATGGTGCCGTTTGTACGCACCGTCGATCAGGCCGAGGCCGTGGTGGCCGAGCTGGCGAAGCAGGGCCTGAAACGCGGCGAGAACGGACTGAAGGTGATCATGATGTGTGAGATCCCGTCCAACGCGCTGCTGGCAGAGCAGTTCCTGCAGCACTTTGACGGCTTCTCTATCGGCTCCAACGACATGACGCAGCTGGCGCTGGGGCTGGATCGCGACTCCGGCGTGGTGTCGGCGCTGTTTGATGAGCGTAACGATGCGGTGAAGGCGCTGCTGTCGATGTCGATTCAGGCAGCGAAGAAGCAGGGCAAATACGTCGGTATCTGCGGCCAGGGGCCTTCCGATCATCAGGACTTTGCTGCCTGGCTGATGGAGCAGGGCATCGACAGCCTGTCGCTCAACCCGGATACCGTGGTGGAAACCTGGCTGAGCCTGGCTGAGCTGGACGCGGCCAAAGCGTAATCTGTTACACCTGCCTGGTGCCCGGCAACCGTCGGGCACCTGTCCCTTATCCCATCCCACTTTTCAAAACATAAGATTGCCATAAACCCAGCGCTGACGGCGTTCGCCGCCGGGCCGCTCTGTTTATCGCTGAATTGCAGGCAAAAAAAAGCCCATCACAGGGGATGGGCAAAGACTACACACAGCAATTCTTCACTTTACTCAGGGGAAAAAGGTTGTTTAAAAATCAGTGGCTTGATTTAAAACATAGTGAACATGTTATTCACCGCCGCCGCTGGCGTCTTTAAGAATCCTCTTATTAGTTTAAAGCTGATAATCTTTCATTACGTTTTATGACCCATCCGGCACAGGAATCAGTGCGAAAAATAATCATTTTATCGGTGCGATCGGGCTTAAACGCTGAAAAGTGCGTTTTTTCTTAAAAATCACTAATGGAAAAAATTATTGTGCCGCGAAATTAAGTGGTACGGATTAATGAGTGTTAACCACGGCTGACTAATGCAAATCGCGATGGGTGCGGAGAGGGAAAAGCGGATAAGCAAACCGGGCTGGGCGCCCGGTTATGCGTCGGAAGCGCGTTACGGCTGCGGCTCTTCGTGTTCGGCCAGTGCTTCGATGGCCGTTTCCGGATCGTCATCCGGCGCCGGCGCTTCATGCATCCACACCGAAACCAGCCGGTAAGAGACCGCCAGTACGACCGGACCGATAAACAGTCCAATCATACCGAAGGCGATCAGCCCGCCGATGACGCCGGAAAGTATCAGAATCATCGGTAAATCAGCGCCCATGCGAATCAGCATCGGACGCAGCACGTTATCCAGCGTGCCGACTACGCAACTCCACACTAACAGCACCGTGCCCCAGGTGGTGTCACCGCTCCAGTAGAGCCAGATAATTGCCGGCACCAGCACAATCAACGGTCCAAGCTGCACCAGGCAGGTAAGAATCATTAATACGGTCAGCAGCGTGGCATACGGAATGCCGGAAATCGCCAGGCCGATGCCGCCCAGCACGCCCTGCACCAGCGCGGTCACCACCACGCCGAGCGCCACGGCACGGATCGCCTGACCGGCCAGCAGCACGGCGGCGTCACCGCGCCGTCCGCCCATGCGGTAGGCAAAGTGACGGATGCCGAGACCGACCTGCTCACCGCGCCAGTACAGCAGCACGCTGAACAGCAGCATCAGGGCAAGGTGCAGCATGAAACGGCCAAAGTGTCCGGCCTGGGCGACAAAGAAGCCGGTGGTGCGGCCAATATAAGGCTGCACCTGGCTCATGATCGCCGCGCCGCCGCCGTCGATCAGTTTATGGTAGCTGGAATAGAGTTTGCGTCCGGCATAGGGAATATCGCGCAGCCAGGCGAGATCCGGCAGCACCAGATGGCGCTGGGTCGCCCAGGCGATGACCGGCGCGCTGTTATCAATCAGGCTGCTGACCAGCAGCGCGATAGGAATAATAAACAGCAGCAATAGCAGAATCGTCATGGCAATCACCGCCAGCGAACGGCGACCCCACAGCAGTTGCTGCAGACGAATCATCAGCGGCCAGGTGGCAATCACCACCATGCTGGCCCAGGCGAAGCCGAGAATGAACGGCTGCACCACCCACAGACAGGCAATGATCATCAGCAAAATAAACATCAGCGAGAACAACATTTGCGGTAGATCCACACCGCGTTGCAGGCTTTTCATCACAACACAGACCTCAGTAATCCTTCAGGAGGGCGCTCCGCGGCGCCTTCACAATGATGATCTATTTCCTGAAAATTAAACAGAAAAAGCAGCGCGACGCGGCCGTTTTCCTGAAAAAACAGCGGGCGGCAAAAAAATGTGATACAACCAAGAGCTGAAAAAAATTAACCACGCAAACGTTTACAACATCCCGGTCACGAAATAATGATCCCACAGATTTCTCAGGCGCCAGGCCTCGTTCAACTGGTGCTGACATTCCTGCAGTCCCTGAAAGAACAAGGTTTTACCGGCGACACCGCGACCAGCTATGCCGACCGCCTCACGCTCTCCACCGATAACAGCATCTATCAGCTCCTGCCCGATGCGGCGCTGTTTCCGCGTTCAACGGCGGACGTGGCGCTGATCGCCCGACTGGCTGGTGAGCCGCGTTTCAACAGCCTGGTGTTTACCCCGCGCGGCGGCGGTACCGGCACTAACGGGCAGTCGCTCAATCAGGGCATTGTGGTCGACATGTCGCGCTACATGAACCGCATCCTCGAGATCAACACCGAGCAGGGCTGGGTGCGGGTTGAAGCCGGCGTGGTGAAGGACCAGCTCAACGCCTGGCTCAGGCCGTACGGCTTTTTCTTCTCTCCGGAGCTGTCGACCAGTAACCGCGCCACGCTGGGCGGCATGATCAATACCGATGCCTCCGGTCAGGGATCGCTGGTGTATGGCAAAACCTCCGATCACGTCGAAGGCCTGCGTGCCGTGCTGCTGGGCGGCGAAATTCTTGATACGCGCGCCATGCCGACCGCGCTGGCGGAACAGCTGGCCACGACGCCGACCGCTGAAGGGCGCATCTATAAAGCAGTGCTTAACCGCTGCCGCGAGCAGCGTGAGCTGATTCTGGCAAAATTCCCCAAACTGAACCGCTTCCTCACCGGTTATGACCTGCGCCATGTGTTCAGTGATGATTTGCAAACTTTCGACCTGACGCGCCTGTTGTGCGGCGCCGAAGGTACGCTGGCCTTTATCACCGAAGCCCGGCTGGATATCACACCCATTCCCAAAGTGCGCCGGCTGGTGAACATTAAGTACGATTCATTCGATTCCGCTCTGCGCAATGCGCCTTTTATGGTCGAGGCGCAGGCCCTGTCGGTGGAGACGGTGGATTCGAAAGTGCTGAACCTGGCGCGCGAGGATATCGTCTGGCATTCGGTCAGCGAGCTGATCACCGATGTGCCAGGTAAAGAGATGCTCGGCCTGAATATTGTCGAGTTTGCCGGCGACGATGCGGCGCTGATTGCGCAGCAGGTGACCACGCTGTGCGCGCGGCTGGATGAGCTGATGGCGCAGCAGCAGGGTGGCGTGATGGGCTATCAGCTGTGTGATGATCTGGCGGGCATTGAGCGCATCTATAACATGCGTAAAAAAGCGGTAGGTCTGCTTGGCAACGCCAAAGGGCGCGCCAAACCGATTCCGTTCGTGGAAGACACCGCCGTGCCGCCGGAGCATCTGGCGGATTACATTGTGGATTTTCGTGCGCTGCTCGACAGCCACGGCCTGAGCTATGGCATGTTTGGTCACGTGGATGCCGGCGTGCTGCACGTGCGTCCGGCGCTGGACATGTGCGATCCGCAGCAGGAGATGCTGATGAAGCAGATCTCGGACGAAGTGGTGGCGCTTACCGCGCGCTACGGCGGTCTGCTGTGGGGCGAGCACGGCAAAGGCTTTCGCGCCCAGTACAGTCCGGCGTTCTTTGGCGAAACGCTGTTTAATGAGCTGCGTCGCATCAAAGCGGCGTTCGATCCGGATAACCGTCTCAACCCCGGCAAAATCTGTACGCCGCTGGGTAACGACGAACCCATGATGCAGGTCGATGCCGCCACGCGCGGCAGCTGGGATCGCCAGATTCCGCTGACGGTACGCAATGACTGGCGCGGCGCGATGGAGTGTAACGGCAACGGACTGTGCTTTAACTTTGACGTGCGCAGCCCGATGTGCCCGTCGATGAAAATCACCCGTAACCGTATCCACTCGCCAAAAGGACGCGCCACGCTAACGCGTGAGTGGCTGCGCCTGCTGGCGGAGCAGGGCGTCGACCCGCTTAAGCTGGAGCAGGCCTTGCCAGCACAGGGCGCCAGCCTGCGCAGTCTGATTCAGCGCACGCGCAATTCGTGGCATGCGAAGCAGGGCGAATATGACTTCTCGCATGAAGTGAAAGAGGCGATGTCCGGCTGCCTGGCGTGTAAAGCCTGTTCGACCCAGTGCCCGATTAAAATCGATGTGCCGAACTTCCGCTCGCGCTTCCTGCAGCTTTATCACACCCGCTATCTGCGCCCGGTCAGCGACCATCTGGTGGCGTCGGTTGAAAGCTATGCGCCGCTGATGGCGAAAGCACCGCGGGTGTTCAACTTCTTCCTGAAACAGCCGTGGATGCGCGACCTCAGCCAGCGCCACATCGGCATGGTGGATCTGCCGCTGCTCTCCTCGCCGAGCCTGAAGCAGCAGCTGAGCGGCCACCCGGCGATGCGGGTCACGCTGGAGCAACTGGAGGCGATGGATGCGGCCCAGCGCGAACAGCACGTGCTGGTGGTGCAGGATCCGTTTACCAGCTATTACGAAGCGCAGCTGGTGACCGATTTCATCCGGCTGATTGAAAAACTCGGCTACCGGCCGGTGCTGCTGCCGTTCTCACCTAACGGGAAAGCGCAGCACGTGAAAGGTTTTCTGCAGCGCTTTGCCCGCACCGCCGGCAAAACCGCCGAATTCCTCAACCGGGTGGCGCAGCTCGGTGTGCCAATGGTCGGTGTCGATCCGGCCACGGTATTGTGCTATCGCGACGAATATCAGCAGGTGCTGGGCGAGCAGCGCGGCGCGTTCAGTGTGCAGCTGGTGCATGAATGGCTGCACGGCGTGCTGGCCGGGCGCGAGGTGCAGATCGCCAGCGGCGAAGCCTGGTATCTGTTTGCCCACTGCACTGAGGTCACGGCGCTGCCGTCAACGCCCAATCAGTGGCAGGCTATTTTTGCCCGTTTTGGCGCGAAGCTGGAGAACATCAACGTGGGCTGCTGTGGCATGGCCGGCACTTATGGTCACGAGAGTAAAAACCTGGCCAACTCGCTGGGCATTTATGAACTGTCGTGGCATCCGCAACTGCAGAAGCTGCCGCGTCAGCGCTGTCTGGCGACCGGCTTCTCCTGCCGCAGCCAGGTGAAACGCGCCGAGGGCAACGGTATGCGCCATCCGCTACAGGCTTTGCTGGAATTGATGTAAACAAATTGTAGGAGCCGTCACAAAGCTGGATTAGAATATCCAGCCTGCGTGGCGGACGAAATCACTTTGCAGGCGGGTCGCCTGGTCCCAGTCGCCGCTGAGCGCCAGTTGATGACACAAACGGGTCAGCGACAGGCGCGCCAGCTGGTAAGCCTGAATACGGAACAGGCGATCGCGATCGGCATTGCCCATCTCCTGTACTAAGCGGTGGTGCAGCTTGCCCATCGCGTGCAGGTAGCTGTGATCGTCGCCGTTCAGCTGGCAGATTTCGGCCATGTCGAGACAGGTATCGTTAAAACGACGCAGTTGTTCAATGGAACAATCGGTGCGGTTGAGCTTTGCCTGAGCCAGATAGAAGTCGACGGTGATATCGCGGACCGAAAACTTATATTCGTCGATTTTGTGTTGTAACCAGGCTGAGACGGAAAGCGTCATGTCGCCACCCAAAGTAGGTTAATGATAATCATTATCATATTAAACCGCGCCAGGAATGCAATTCCCGCCGTGAAATTTTATTGATTTCCTTTGCCTGTTACAAAAATCGGCAATAACAATCTCTTTACATTCAGCAAAGGCGTAACCTATCAATCAGAGCATAAACGTAAAAAGCGAACTGGAAAATTTACGGCTTATGAACAGGTTACGTTTTGACGGCGCGCGCGGGAATGGCGCGCACAAGCTGGTGGGAAGGGACTATGCTTAATAAAGCAGCAGTAAAAAACAGCACGAGATGATTATCCCTGCAAAACAAGAGGTTGAAGTGATATGTGATATCACTACCATAGGGGGATAGCCTGAAAAGGCCCAGACTTACGAGGTAGCACTATGTCATCAGTAAATGCAGCGTCTTTTTCACCTGACGAATTCGTCTGGAAAGGGCTCACGCTGACCGAGTCGGCAGCGAAACAGATTCTCAGCCTGGTGGAACAGGACCCGGAAGTTAAGGGCCTGAAACTGGGTGTGAAACAGTCCGGCTGTGCCGGTTTTGGGTACGTTATGGATCTGGTGAAAGCGCCTGCCGATGACGACCTGCAGTTCGAGCAATATGGCGCAAAACTGTTTGTGCCGCTTCAGGCGATGCCGTTTGTTGACGGTACCGAGCTGGATTATGTCCGCGAAGGCCTGAACCAGATTTTTAAATTCAACAACCCTAAAGCTCAGCACGCCTGCGGGTGCGGTGAAAGCTTTGGCGTCGAGTAAGTGAAATATGTCACGACACAGCGAAGCATCTGACGATGTACAAACCTGGGAAGGCAGCCTGAACTATAAAGAAGGCTTCTTCACCCAGCTGCAAACCGACGAACTGGCACACGGCATCAATGAAGATGTGGTGCGTGCCATTTCGGCCAAACGTAACGAACCCGAGTGGATGCTGGAGTTCCGTCTCAAGGCGTTTCGCGCCTGGCTGGAGATGGAAGAGCCACACTGGCTGAAAGCGCACTACGACAAGCTCGATTATCAGGATTACAGCTACTATTCCGCGCCGTCCTGCGGCAATTGCGATGACAGCTGTGCCTCTGAACCGGGTGCCACCCAGACGTCCGGCAGCGTCGCCTCCAGCGATTACCTGACCAAAGAAGTGGAAGACGCGTTTAACCAGCTGGGCGTGCCGGTGCGTGAAGGCAGAGAAGTGGCGGTGGACGCCATTTTCGACTCGGTGTCCGTGTCGACCACTTATCGTGACAAGCTGGCTGAGCAGGGCATTATTTTCTGCTCCTTCGGTGAAGCGATCCACGATCATCCGGAGCTGGTACAGAAGTATCTTGGCACCGTGGTGCCGCACAACGATAACTTCTTTGCTGCGCTCAACTCGGCGGTGGCGTCCGACGGTACCTTCGTCTACATCCCGAAAGGCGTGCGTTGCCCGATGGAGCTGTCGACCTATTTCCGCATCAACGCGGCGAAAACCGGCCAGTTCGAACGTACCATTCTGATTGCTGATGAAGACAGCTACGTCAGCTACATCGAAGGCTGTTCAGCGCCGGTGCGCGACACCTACCAGCTGCACGCAGCGGTGGTTGAAGTGATCATCCACAAAAACGCCGAAGTGAAATACTCCACGGTGCAGAACTGGTTCCCGGGCGGAGAAGGCGAGGGCGGTATCCTCAACTTCGTGACCAAGCGTGCGCTGTGTGAAGGCGAGCACAGCAAGATGTCGTGGACGCAGTCCGAGACCGGCTCAGCCATCACCTGGAAATACCCGAGCTGCATCCTGCGCGGTGATTACTCAGTGGGCGAATTCTACTCCGTCGCGCTGACCAGCGGTCGCCAGCAGGCCGATACCGGTACCAAGATGATTCACATTGGTAAAAACACCAAATCGACCATCATCTCGAAAGGTATCTCGGCTGGTAAGAGCCAGAACACCTACCGCGGTCTGGTGAAAATCATGCCGACTGCGACTAACGCGCGTAACTTCACCCAGTGTGACTCGATGCTGATTGGACCGGACTGCGGTGCGCACACCTTCCCGTATGTGGAAACGCGCAACAACAGCGCGCAGCTTGAGCACGAAGCCACGACGTCTCGCATCGGTGAAGATCAGATGTTCTACTGCCTGCAGCGCGGCATTAGCGAAGAAGATGCGATCTCGATGATCGTCAACGGCTTCTGCAAAGACGTTTTCTCCGAGCTGCCACTGGAATTCGCCGTGGAAGCGCAAAAACTGTTAGCGATCAGCCTTGAGCACAGTGTCGGCTGATGCCACACGCGTTGCCGGAAGCAATGTGAAGGAAAGAGTATGTTAAGCATTAAAGATTTACAGGTTAGCGTTGAAGACAAAGAGATTTTGCGCGGTCTGAACCTCGAGGTTAAGCCGGGCGAAGTGCATGCCATCATGGGCCCGAACGGTTCCGGCAAGAGCACCCTGTCTGCCACGCTGGCCGGTCGTGAAGATTATGAAATCACCGGCGGTTCCGTGACCTTTAAAGGCAAAGACCTGCTGGAGCTGGAGCCGGAAGAGCGTGCCGGTGAGGGCATCTTCATGGCGTTTCAGTACCCGGTCGAGATCCCGGGCGTCAGCAACCAGTTTTTCCTGCAGACTTCGGTCAATGCGGTACGTAAATACCGTGAGCAGGAAGAGCTGGACCGTTTCGACTTCCAGGACTTCATCGAAGACAAGATCAAGCTGCTGAAGATGCCGGAAGATCTGCTGACCCGTTCCGTCAACGTCGGCTTCTCCGGCGGTGAGAAGAAGCGTAACGACATCCTGCAGATGGCGGCGCTGGAGCCTGAGCTGTGCATCCTCGATGAAACCGACTCCGGTCTGGATATCGATGCGCTGAAAATTGTTGCAGAAGGCGTTAACAGCCTGCGCGACGGCAAGCGCTCATTCATCATCGTAACGCACTACCAGCGCATCCTGGATTACATCAAGCCAGATCACGTGCACGTGCTGTATCAGGGCAAAATCGTGAAGTCTGGCGACTTTACGCTGGTGAAACAGCTGGAGGAGCAAGGCTATGGCTGGCTTACCGACCAGGAGTGATAACGCGCTGCAGCAGTGGCATCACCTGTTTGAGTCACGCGGCGAACAGCGTTCGCTGCAGGCACAGCAGCACTGGCAGCAACTGATGCGTGTTGGCCTGCCGACGCGCAAGCATGAAAACTGGAAATACACCGCGCTGGACAGCCTGCTGGCACAGCAGTTCGTGCAGGCGGAAGCGCCAGGCGTGAGCGCTGAGCAGGTGGCTGCGCTGGCGCTGCCGCTGGACGCGATTTGCCTGGTGTTCGTCGACGGTCGCTTCCAGCCTGAGCTGAGCGCGCGTGACACCGGTCTGTTTGACGTGCAGCACAGCCGTGCCGCTGAGCGACGTCCGTTACCGGCTGCGGTACAGCCGGAGGTGTTCCTGCACCTGACGGAAAGTCTGGCGGAAGAGGTGACCTCGATTCGTCTGCCGCGCGGCAAAGCTGCAGCGCAGCCGCTCTATCTGCTGCACATTACCAGCGGCCAGGCGGATGCGCTCAACACGGTGCATCATCGTCACCATCTGGAGCTGGAGTCCGGCGCGGAAGCGCAGGTGATCGAGCATTACGTGACGCTGAATGGCAGCGCCCACTTCACCGGCGCGCGCTTTACCTTTGTGGTGGGCGACAATGCGCAGCTGAAGCATACCAAGCTGGCGTTTGAAGAGAGCAGCAGCTACCACTTTGCGCACAACGACATCGTGATTGGCCGTGACGCGCAGGTGAGCAGCACCAGCTTCCTGCTGGGTGCCGGTTTGTCGCGTCACAACACCAGCGTGCAGCTGAACGGTGAGAACACCCAGCTGTCGCTGAACAGCCTGGTGCTGCCGGTAGGCAGCGAAGTGGCGGATACGCGCAGCTATCTGGAGCACAACAAAGGCCACTGCCTGAGTCGCCAACTGCACAAAACCATTTCGCGTGACAAAGGGCGCTCGGTGTTTAACGGCCACATCAAAGTGGCACAGCACGCGCTGAAAACTGATGGCCAGATGACCAACAACAACCTGTTGCTCGGTCGCCTGGCGGAAGTGGACACCAAGCCGCAGCTGGAAATCTACGCCGATGACGTCAAGTGCAGCCATGGCGCGACTATCGGTCGCATCGACGATGAGCAGATGTTCTACCTGCGCTCGCGCGGCATCGCCGAAGACGCGGCGCAGCAGATGATCATCCATGCTTTCGCCGCTGAACTGACGGAAGCGCTGGAAGATGACGCGCTGCGTCAGGTGGTACTGCAACGTATTACCGATCGTTTCCCGGGAGTTGAGTCATGAGTTTCGATCTCGAACGAGTCAGAGCGGAGTTTCCGATTCTGAGTCGTGAGGTCAACGGACATCCGCTGGCCTACCTTGACAGCGCGGCCAGCGCACAGCGCCCGCTCGCGGTGATCAACGCGGAAAGTCACTTCTATCAACACGGCTATGCGGCCGTGCACCGTGGCATTCACTCGCTGAGCGCACAGGCGACCAGCGACATGGAAAACGTGCGTGCCCAGGCGGCGCGTTTTCTGCGTGCCGCTGCGCCGGAAGAGATCATCTTCGTGAAAGGCACCACCGAAGGCATCAATCTGGTGGCCAACAGCTGGGGCGGCAGTCAGCTGCAGCCGGGCGATAACCTGATCGTCACCGAGATGGAGCACCACGCCAATATCGTGCCGTGGCAGATGGTGGCCCAGCGCACCGGCGCGGAAATCCGCGTGCTGCCACTTAACGACAACGGCGAGCTGGCGCTGGAACAGCTGGCGGGGCTGATCGACAGCCGTACGCGCCTGCTGGCCGTGACGCATGTTTCCAACGTGCTCGGCACGGTTAACCCGGTGAAAGCCATCGTGGCGCAGGCGAAAGCCGCGGGCGTGGTGACGCTGGTAGACGGCGCTCAGGCTGTGATGCACCATCCCGTTGACGTGCAGGATATCGGCTGCGATTTCTACGTGTTCTCCGGCCATAAAATCTATGGGCCGACCGGGATTGGCGTGCTGTACGCGCGTAAGGCGCTGCAGGAGATCATGCCACCGTGGGAAGGCGGCGGTTCGATGATCGATCAGGTCATGCTGCCCACCGGCACCACCTGGAATGGCGCACCGTGGCGCTTTGAGGCCGGCACGCCGAACACCGGCGGCATTATCGGTCTCGGCGCGGCGCTGACGTGGATCAGCGAACTCGGTCTGGAGACGATCCATCAGCGCGAGAGCCAGCTGATGCGTTACGCGCTGGACAAGCTGGCGTCGGTGCCGGACCTGGTTATTTACGGCCCGGCCGAGCGCAGCGGCGTGGTGGCGTTTAACCTCGGTAAGCACCACGCGTTTGACGTTGGCAGCTTCCTCGACCAGTACGGCATTGCCATCCGCACCGGCCACCACTGTGCCATGCCGCTGATGCGTCATTATGCGGTGCCCGCGATGTGTCGCGCCTCTTTCGCGCTCTACAATAGCGAAGAGGAAGCCGATCGCCTGGCGGCTGGCCTGACGCGCATTCATCGTCTGCTGGGCGGTTGAGCAGATTTCAGGAGTTATGCATGGCAAACCTGCCAGAAAAAGAGAAACTGGTGCGCAACTTCAATCGTTGCGCCAACTGGGAAGAGAAGTACCTCTACATCATTGAACTCGGGGCAAAATTACCAGAATCCTCTGAAAGCTTGCATCAGCCGCAGTACGTCATTTCCGGCTGTCAGAGTCAGGTATGGATTCGCATGACCCCACAGGCAGACGGCACCATTGCTTTTGAAGGTGACAGCGATGCCGCCATCGTTAAGGGTTTGATTGCCGTGGTATTTAGCCTGTATCAGGGGCTGAAAGCGCCAGAGATTCTGGCACTGGATGTCGCCCACTGGTTTGGCGAACTGGCCCTGACGCAACACCTCACCCCTTCGCGTTCGCAGGGGCTGGAAGCGATGATTCGCGCGATCCGGCATAACGCACAGTCTCTCAGCTAAGTTACACTCTCCAGACCCCGGCCATGACCGGGGTCTGTTCCATCCGACAAAGAGAAAATTGCATGAAACCTGCGCTTCGTTTAGCCGGTGCATTGCTGTTGTCCTGTTTCGGACTGTCTGCACCTGCGTTTGCTACGGAATACCCCCTGCCAGCCGCTGATAGCCGTTTGATTGGCGAAAACACCCTGACCACCGTCCCGGATGACAAACGGCCGCTGGAGAGCATTGCCGCGCGTTATAAGATAGGCATGCTTGGCATGCTGGAAGCCAATCCGGGCGTCGACCCCTGGCTGCCGAAAGCCGGAACGCAGCTTACCGTGCCGCTGCAGATGCTGCTGCCGGATGCGCCGCGCGAAGGCATCGTGATCAACCTGGCCGAACTGCGCCTCTACTACTATCCCAAAGGGGAAAATCGCGTCGTGGTTTATCCGATCGGCATCGGTCAGTTGGGTGCCGCCACGCCGAGCATGGTGACGAGTATCAGCCAGAAAATCCCTAACCCCACCTGGACGCCCACCGTCAATATCCGCAAACGCTACGCCAAAGAGGGCATCACGCTGCCCGCGATGGTGCCTGCCGGGCCGGATAACCCGATGGGGCTGTTTGCGTTGCGTCTGGCGCGCGGCAGCGGCCAGTATCTGATTCACGGCACCAACGCCGACTTCGGCATCGGGATGCGCGTCAGCTCCGGCTGTATTCGTTTGCGCCCGGACGATATCGAAGCGCTGTTTAACAGCGTGTCGCAGGGTACACGCGTACAGGTGATTAACCAGCCGATCAAATATGCCATCGAACCCGACGGCAAACGCTACATCGAGGTACACCAGCCGCTGTCGCGTAATGAACAGGACGATCCGCAGACCATGCCAATTGCGCTGAGCGCGCCGCTGAAAGCCTTTATAAAGAGTGCGAAGAGCGACAGTGCGCTGATTAAGGCGGCGATTGAACGTCGTTCAGGCATGCCGGTGCTGGTGAGCAGTGGGGAACCGGTGAGTGAGGCGACGCCGCTGCCGGCAGTGCTGCAGACGCAGCAGGGGGCAACAGGCGGTGCGCAAGCCACCATCAGTCAGGCGCAGGGCGAAGCCGCTGCGACACCGTGATTCAGGGCCAGCGGACGGCAGAATCCGGACAAAAAAAATGGTGCCACAAGGGCACCATTTTTCAAACCAGAACTCTTACTTACGGTAAGAGTGAGCCTGGTTGTCCAGACGCTGGTTAGCGCGAGCTGCGTCGTCTTTAGCAGCCTGAACGTCAGAACGGATTGCGTTCACGTCGTTGCTCAGCTGGTCAACTTTAGCGTTCAGAGTCTGAACGTCTGAAGACAGCTGGTCGATTTTAGCGTTGCTTGAGCAACCAGCCAGCAGAGTTGAACCCAGGATTACCGCGCCCAGTACCAGTTTAGTACGATTCATTATTTATACCCTCTAGATTGAGTTAATCTCCATGTAGCGTTACAAGTATTACACAAAGCTTTTTAAGTTGAGAATAAATTTTTGATGAGAACATGCTTAAATTTGATCGTTCGCTCAAAGAAGCAGCGTTTCGCAGAACATGATGAAAATATTTAGCGAAAACAGAGAGATTTAATCGGATTAACCTTAATTCTGCGGGATATTGAATAGTTATTATCGATTGGAATTTTCCGCTTTCTGTCTCAGGCGCGGAATAAAAAAAGCGCCCCGAAAGGCGCTCTTTTAAATAAACATCACCGGCTCGATCAGAGTACGTGCACCGACGCGGTGTTGGTGGTTCCGCTCGGTACCAGCGCACCCGAAACCATCACCACGACATCGCCTTTCTGCGCGTAGCCGCTCTGCAGCGCCATCTCTTTGCCGATGCGGTAGAAATCATCGGTCGAGGCGATTTCGCTCACCAGACGCGTTTCAATCCCTTTGCTGAGGATCAGCTGACGCGCAGTGGTCTGGTTAGTGGTCAGGGCCAGAATGGTGGCATCCGGGAAGTATTTACGCACGGATTTAGCCGACTTACCGCCTTCGGTCGCCACCACAATCACCGGCGCTTCCAGTTTCTCAGCGGTCTCAACGGCGCCACGGCACACTGCTTCAGTGATACGCAGCTTGCGCGAATCCTGCAGGGAATCGATGCGCGATTTCATCACGCGATCGGTACGCTCGCAGATGGTCGCCATGATGGTGACCGACTCCAGCGGGTATTTACCCTTGGCGCTCTCACCGGACAGCATCACTGCGTCGGTACCATCGAGGATGGCGTTGGCCACGTCGCCGGCTTCAGCACGGGTAGGGCGCGGGTTCTTGATCATCGAATCCAGCATCTGCGTCGCGGTGATTACCACTTTGCGCGCTTTATTACACTTCTTGATCATCATCTTCTGCGCGAAGATCACTTCTTCAACCGGGATTTCCACACCGAGGTCACCACGCGCGACCATGATGCCGTCAGAGGCTTCCAGGATCTCGTCGAAGTTGTTCAGGCCTTCCTGGTTTTCGATTTTGGAGATGATCTGAATGTGCTCACCGCCGTGGGCTTTCAGGTGCTCACGGATTTCCAGCACGTCAGAACGTTTACGGATGAAGGAAGCCGCAACGAAATCCACGCCTTGCTCGCAGCCGAAGATCAGGTCGCGCTTGTCTTTTTCCGCCAGTGCCGGCAGCTGAATGGACACGCCTGGCAGGTTGACGCCTTTGTTTTCGCCAAGGTCGCCATTGTTCAGCACTTTACACACCACGGTGTTTTCCGTGACTTCGGTGACTTCCATGCCGATCAGACCATCGTCGACCAGCACGGTGTTACCAATTTTCAGGTCTTCGGTGAAACCGGCGTAAGTAACGGCAACGCGCTCGCTGTTACCAATCACTGACTGATCGGTGGTGAAGGTGAAGGTCTGGCCAGCTTTCAGGGACACATCGTTGCCACCGTCCAGTTTCATGGTACGGATTTCCGGGCCTTTGGTGTCCAGCAGAATCGCGGCCTGGCGACCGGTTTTTTCCATGACGGCACGCATGTTGGTGATGCGCTGACCATGTTCGGCATAATCCCCGTGAGAGAAGTTCAGGCGCATGACGTTCATGCCCGCTTCCAGCAGTTGAGTCAGCATCTCTTCGGATTCGGTTTTCGGACCGATAGTACAAACGATCTTGGTCTTTTTCATGTCAGATTTCTGTAAGTTGTGATGGATGATAAAGGTCGGGGTTCGATGCGTCTGGCACCGAAGTAAAAATCTGTTTGGTGTTGGTACGTTTACCACAGAAGTAAGAATAGGTGACGACGGCTAAGCGTGCAGAGAAGTTATGCGCCGGGCGGAGAGACCGTAGCGACGGCGTTGCGCAAATGATGTAAGTGGCTGGCATAGGCACGTTAGCGCTGAAACCTTTCAGGTGGAACAACGCGGCATAGTATAGTCGCTAAGTATGCGAAAACCAATATAAAAGCAGAGGGAGAAAACCGACTCAGATCAAGGAAAAGCGAGTTGCGCAAGGGAGATAACAGCAAAAGTGGTGCGCTCTAATGGACTCGAACCATCGACCCCCACCATGTCAAGGTGGTGCTCTAACCAACTGAGCTAAGAGCGCATTTCAGAAATCTGGTGCGTCCGAGTGGACTCGAACCACCGACCCCCACCATGTCAAGGTGGTGCTCTAACCAACTGAGCTACGGACGCACTTGGTGCGCTCTAATGGACTCGAACCATCGACCCCCACCATGTCAAGGTGGTGCTCTAACCAACTGAGCTAAGAGCGCAACATGCTGTCAGGGCGACAGCGGGGACGAATATTAACGGCAGGCCGTGATGCTGGCAAGCGGAAAAGTGATTTTTCCTGACGACTGACCAGCAACTGTGCTATGCGTCGTTTTTTTCGCCATTGCGGGCCAAATAAACGCCCGCTCAGCCACTTAGCGCGCGGCGCGCGCCAGAATCACCTGCGCCGGTAAACGCTGCAGACGGCGGATGCGCCAGATCATCATTACCGCCGCCGACGTCAGGCCGACGATAAATCCGCACCAGAAACCGGCCGGCCCCAGTGGTGCCACCACCCAGTCGGTCAGCGCCAGCACGTAACCCACCGGCAGCCCCAGCACCCAGTAGGCGATCAGGGTGATAAAGAAGATCGAGCGCGTGTCCTTATAGCCGCGCAGGATACCGCTGCCGATCACCTGAATCGAATCCGAGAACTGATAGATGGCCGCCAGCAGCATCAGCTGTGCCGCCAGGGTAATCACTTCCGGATTAGCGGTATAGAGCGCGGCAATATCGTGGCGGAAGGTCACGGTAAACAGCGCGGTGATCGCCGCCATGGTAATACCCACGCCCTGGCCGGTCCACGCGGCGATGCGGGCCTGTTCGGCCGAGCCCTGGCCCAGACGGTAGCCGACGCGAATGGTAGTGGCGACGCCGAGCGACAGCGGCAGCACAAACATCAGCGAGCTAAAGTTGAGCGCGATCTGATGACCAGCGACTTTCACAATGCCGAGCGGCGACACCAGCAGCGCCACCACGGCAAACAGCGTGACCTCGAAAAACAGCGCCAGCGCGACCGGTAATCCCAGCGTGAACAGGCGCGTCAGGATGGCGCGCGACGGTGGCGACCAGCGGCTATGCATGCGGATATCGCGCATGGCCGGCATGCGCTTCAGCCAGAAGCGCATCACCAGATACATCACCCAGTAAACCGACGCGGTGGCGACGCCACAGCCCACGCCGCCCAGCGCAGGCATACCGAAATGGCCGTAAATAAACACATAGTTCAGTGGAATGTTGGTCAGCAGGCCGAGGAAACCCAGCAGCATCGCCGGCTTGGTCTTCGACAGCCCTTCACACTGATTACGTGCCACCTGGAAAAACAGGTAGCCCGGTGCGCCCCACAGCAGCGCGTGCAGATAACCTTCTGCTTTGGCCGCCAGCTGAGGATCAATGTCATGCATGGTGTGAATCAGGTAGCCGGCGTTCCACAGCACCACCATAATCAGCAGCGCCACGCCCGCCGCCAGCCAGTAACCCTGGCGCACCTGTTCTGCGATGCGTTCGCGTCGCCCGGATCCGTTGAGTTGCGCAACGGTTGGCGTCAATGCCAGCAGCAGACCATGACCAAACAAAATGGCGGGAAGCCAGATAGAGGTGCCGACAGCAACGGCGGCCATATCCGTGGCGCTCACCGCACCGGCCATTATGGTATCCACAAATCCCATCGCGGTCTGTGCCACCTGAGCAAGGATGACCGGGATCGCGAGGGCCAGCAATTGACGCGCTTCTGTTAAATACTTCTGCACGTATCACCTGCGTAATTTAAGAAGAGAGCGGGGTGAAATCCCCAAAGAATGCGCGACCTAGTGTAGCGGTAGCCCGCACTTCCGCCAAACATTGATCGCATTTGGTTGCGCCATTTGTGTAAAGTTTGCGCGCCGGCAAATTAAACCTTGCGGCGCAAGCTGTGATAAACTGCCACAAACTTCGCAGAGGCTGAAATTATGTTTACCGGAATTGTGCAGGGCACGGCAGAAATTGTCGCCATTGAAGAAAAAGAGTTGTTCCGCACCCACACCGTGCGCTTGCCTGCTGAGCTGTTGCCCGGCCTGGCGCTGGGCGCCTCGGTAGCGCACAACGGGTGCTGCCTGACGGTGACCGCCATTGACGGCGATCGCGTCAGCTTCGATCTCATCAAAGAGACGCTGCGCATCACCAACCTCGGTGAATTACAGGTTGGTGACATCGTGAATATTGAGCGCGCCGCGAAATTCAGCGATGAAATTGGCGGACACCTGATGTCCGGCCATATTATGACCACCGCCGAAATCTGTAAAATTATCCAGTCAGAGAATAACCGCGAAGTGTGGTTTAAATTACAGGACGCTGAGCAGATCAAATATATTCTGCATAAAGGATTCGTCGGCATCGATGGTATCAGCCTGACAGTCGGCGATGTCACCAAAAGTAAGTTCTGCGTGCATCTGATCCCGGAAACGCTGGAGCGCACCACGCTGGGCGCGAAGAAGCTGGGGCATCGGGTCAATATCGAAATCGATCCGCATACCCAGGCGATTGTCGACACCGTCGAACGTGTGCTGGCGCAGCGTGATGCCGCGGCTGCGCTGTTGGCACAAACGCTGCCGGACGCGGAGTAATCGCGAATAAAAAAGGCGCGGTAAGCGCCTTTTAGCATTGCACTGAAATCAACGCGCCACGCGCAAACCGCCTTCAGCGCCGCGGCTGAAAACTACCTGCCACAGCTGAATATCGCGCGCGCGAAACGCACCGGCGCAGGCGTTGAGGTAATAGCTGAACATCCGTTTGAAACGCTCGCCATACTTCTCCGCCAGCTGCGGCCATGCCGCCTGGAACCGCTCATGCCAGGCCATCAGCGTGGTGTCATAATCCGCGCCGAAGTTATGCCAGTCTTCCATGATGAAGTGAGATTCGCTGGCATCGGCAATCTGCCGTACCGACGGTAAACAGCCGTTGGGGAAAATGTATTTATCGATCCACGGGTCGACGTTCATGTCGGTTCTGATCGCCCCAATGGTGTGCAGCAAAAACAGGCCTTCCGGTTTCAGGTTACGATCAACCACATTGAAGTAGGTGGCATAGTTTTTCGGCCCGACGTGTTCGAACATGCCCACCGACACGATGCGGTCAAACTGCTGGTCCAAATCACGGTAATCCTGCAGCAGAATGGTCACATCAAGACCGGCACAGCGCTGCTGCGCCATTTTCTGCTGCTCGGCAGAGATGGTCACGCCATGCACTTTCACCCCGTAATGACGTGCGGCGAATTCCGCCAGTCCGCCCCAGCCGCAGCCGATATCCAGTAGCGTCATGCCCGGCTCAAGCTGCAGCTTGCGGCAGATCATATCCAGCTTGTCCTGCTGTGCCTGCTCCAGCGTTTCCGCGCTTTTCCAGTAGCCGCAGGAGTACTGCATAAATGGATCGAGCATCAATGAAAACAGGTCGTTGCCAAGATCGTAGTGCTCTTTACCAACAATCCAGGCGCGTTTCTTTGACTGCAGATTGGTGAGGCGCGCCGCAGCAATGCGCAGCGTATCTTTAAAATGGTGCGGTAACTGCTTATCTAGATGATGTTTCAGCACGCGGTGGAAGAACATATCCAGACGTTCACACTCCCACCAGCCGTCCATGTAGCTTTCACCGAGGCCCAGCGATCCCTCCTGCAGGACCCGTTTGAAAAAATCCGCATGTCTGACCTGAATATCCCAGGGGCGTGTGCCGTTGATGTGAATGTCCGCCCGCTCCAGTAATTCATGGGCGATACGAAACCATTGGTTTTCTTCAAGGCTCACTTCTTCTATACACGATGAACTCATAGCTTCTCCATCACCTTTCCGATTTGAACCTGAGAAAAAGAATAGTCAAATTCCTCAGGCCTGTGAGAGAACTCACGGAAAATCCGTGCGCCAGATAGCCGACGTATTACAGAGGTATGAATCTGAATAGAAATGTCTGCCACAACTCCGGAGGTGAATATCGTGCAGACGCCATCCCAGCGACAGTGTCGCTAAAAAATACGCTCATTATGTTATTGATTTGTTGCAGAAATGCTGACCCACTGAGTATATGCTCACGCAGGTCAGTATTCAATGGCTTATCGTTAGTTTGCTAACGATAATCGTTGCCTTAGCAATTATCTTCGCAGGGACGGGAAGCGTGAGCAATATCACTTTGTGCGCTGGCGCTACGCTGCCACAGGAAACCGGCCCAGGCGAGGATCACCGTGGCCACCATGACCAGCGTGGTATGTAACAGCGCCTGCTGCAGACCGGCGGAAACAATCAGGCTGGCGAGGAAGCATAAGCCCAGCTGCAGCAGATTCTGCAGGCCGGCCGCTTTGCCGGTGGCCTGCGGGAACGGGGCGAGGGCGCTGGACACCACAATCGGGTAAATCGCGCCATTGGCCAGCGCCATGCCGCAGAACGGCAGCAGCAGAGCCACCAGCGGCGGCGTGGTCATCAGCGCCACCGCAAACAGGCCCAGAATGCTCAGGCTGTAAATCATCAGCAACCACGGCAGCAGCTGCGCACCCTGAAAACGGTTCAGCAGTGCGCGACAGCCAAACCCGCCCAGCAGGAAGGCGATGGTCTGCGGAATATAGCTCAGGCCAATGTCCGCCGGGCTCAGACCCGCGGCGGCGAGGATAAACGGCGAGCCGGTCAGCCAGGCGAAGAAACTGGCGGAACAGGCGGCATAAATCACTACGTTACCGCTGTAAATACGCGTCGCCAGCAGCGTCAGCCAGCTGGGCTGCGGCGTGCTTTCGTGGCGCGCACGCGGCGCGCTGGCCAGTTTCAGCGTGCCGAACAGCAGCACCAGCGTCACCAGCGTGAGCGCGAGGAAGATGGCGCGCCAGTGAAAATGGGCCATCAGCCAGGCACCCAGCAGCGGTGCCAGCGCCGGTGACAGCGCCACCAGCGGCATAATCGTGGCAAATACTTTGTTGGCTTTGGCCTGCGGATAGCGATCAACCACCAGCGCCTGCCAGCTCACCGCTGCGGCGCACACGCCTACCGCCTGCACAAAACGCAGCGCCAGCATCAGCCAGACGTTAGTCACCCACAGCATGGCAAGACAGCTCAGCGCAAACAGGCTCAGGCCCGCCAGCAGAATGGGTTTACGGCCGAAGCGGTCCGACAGCACGCCCCACAGCACCTGCGCACAGGCAAAGCCGCCCAGAAACAGGCTCAGGCTGGCGCTGATGGTGCCCGGTGCGGAAGCAAAGTCGCGCTGCATGGCGCCGAAGGCGGGTAAATACATATCGGTGGCCAGAAAGCCGAGCATGCTCAGCACGGCAAGGTAAGGCAGAAATCCTTTGGATGACAGCATGGTTTTTCTCACTCGGCAGGTTGAACGGCGGGGAGTGTAAAAGGGTGCAGCGGGCTTTGTGAAACGCTAATATTTGCAGGGTGCTGTTAAAATTTTTGATGGGAAAACTATGTGGTCGGAATATGCACTTGAGGTGGTGGACGCGGTAGCGCGCACCGGCAGTTTTAGCGCGGCGGCGCAGGAGCTGCACCGCGTGCCCTCTGCCATCAGCTATACCGTGCGCCAGCTGGAAGGCTGGCTGGCGGTACCGCTGTTTGAGCGGCAGCATCGCGAAGTGGTGCTGACGGCAGCAGGCGAGCATTTTGTGCGTGAAGGGCGTTCTGTTATCAAAAAAATGATGGCCACGCGCCGCCAGTGTCAGCAGCTGGCTAATGGCTGGCGCGGTCAGCTCAGTATCGCGGTAGATTGCATCGTCAAACCGCAGCGCACCCGCCAGCTGGTAAAGGATTTTTACCGCCATTTCCCCGATATGGAGCTGATCATCAGCTACGAAGTATTTAACGGCGTGTGGGACGCGCTGGCTGATGGTCGTGTCGATGTGGCGATTGGCGCCACCCAGGCCATTCCGGTCGGCGGCCGCTTCGCCTTTCAGGATATGGGCGCGCTCAACTGGCGCTGCGTGGTGAGTCCGCAGCATGCGCTGGCCCACAGTCCGCAGCTGGACGACGAAACCCTGCGCGCCTGGCCGTCGCTGGTGCTGGAAGATACGTCGCGCGCGCTGCCGCGCCGCATGACGTGGACGCTGGATAACCAGCGGCGGCTGGTGGTGCCGGAGTGGGAAACCGGGCTGGATTGCCTGCAGGCTGGATTGTGCGTGGGCATGGTGCCGGGGCACCTGGCGCGCCCGCTGCTGGACAGCGGCGCGCTGGTGGAGCTGGCGTTGCCGCAGCCGTTTCCGGACAGCCCGTGTTGCGTCAGCTGGTCTGAGCAGCGCGCGTCACCGGCGCTGGCGTGGTTACTGGAATATCTGGGCGATGCGGAGACGCTGAACCACGAGTGGCTCAGCGAGAAGGTGGCTTAACGGCGGTAATCGCGGAACGGGCCATCGGCCACGGAGCGGCGCTCAATCAGCGTGGGCTGCACTTCAATGGTCTGCGGCTCTTCGCGTTTGCTGGTGATGCGGTCCAGCAGCATCTCCAGTGCCTTTTCCCCCAGCTGCGCTTTCGGCTGGTGCACGGTTGTCAGCGCCGGGGTGAAGTAGCGCGCGTTGCGCACATTGTCATAGCCAATTACCGAAATATCCTGCGGCACGCGCAGTCCCATCTCGTCGGCCGCGCAAATCGCGCCCATCGCCATGATATCGCCGCCGCAGAACACCGCCGTCGGGCGCTGTTTCTGGTTCAGGATCTGCTGCATTGCCTGATAACCTGACTCCGGTTCGAAGTCACCCTGCACAATCCACTCGGGACGGACGCTGATGCCCGCTTCCTGCATCGCCTGCAGAAAACCCGCATGACGGCCGCCACCGGTGTTGCGCTCCATCTGGCCAGGGATAGCACCGATATCGCGATGGCCGCGCTCAATCAGGTATCGCCCGGCGAGGTAACCGCCGTGGAACGCATTGTCCTGCACGGTATCGGTAAAGTCCCCGCGCGATTCGCCCCAGTCCATGACCACCATCGGGATATTGCGGTTCTCTTCCAGCATCTGCAGCAGATCGTCGGGATATTCGGAGCACATGACCAGCAGGCCATCGACGCGCTTTTGCGCCATCATCGACAGATAGGCGCGCTGTTTTTGCAGATCGTTATGCGCGTTGCCGAGAATCAGCGTGTAACCACGCTCAAAGCAGTGATTCTCCACGGCTTCAATAATTTCGGCGAAGTAGGGCGCTTCGCTGGAGGTCGCCAGCAGGCCCAGCGTCTTGGTGTGATTCACCTTCAGGCTGCGGGCCACCGCGCTCGGTGAATAGTGCAGCGCTTTAATCGCTTCCCATACGGCGTTACGCGTCTCTTCCGCGACAAAACGCGTTTTGTTGATGACATGCGAAACCGTGGTGGTTGAGACCCCGGCGCGTTTCGCCACATCTTTAATGGTTGCCATGAAAATGGTACTCCTGGGCTTATCGCAACTTACTGATAAGTATATTGTTAAACGTTTGCGTCTGCTAATGGTTTTGCGCCCTGAATATCAGGGCTAATCTGCTTAATCGGGCAGGGAAACATCCTTCAGCAGGCTGTCAATGCAGCATGCGCTAAATCTGTTGCGCAACGAAAGGCGGCGATTCTAGCAAGCCGGGGCGGATAACACGAGATTTTTGCCCATCACTGTGCGAAAATTATTTAACCATGCAAACTGTGTGACTAAGGAGTTGTGATGAGTACCGATTTGAAACTGGCATTGACCACCACCGCCGCTGCTCTGCTGATGATTATTGCCTTTAGCTTTACCGCCATTCTGCATTAATAAAAAAGCCGGTGCTGCTGAACAGCCACCGGCTTTTTTGTTGCGCAACGCTGAGGTTAGCGCACGGTTTTCGGCGTCATCATACGGCGCGCGCCAACGTAATGCTTCTGCCAGTAATCCTCGCCCAGCGCGCTAATCTGAATGTCCTTACCGGTGCGCGGAGACTGAATGAATTTGCCATTGCCCAGATAAACCCCGACATGGTCGGCGGTGCCGCGGTTGTTGATGCGGAAGAACACCAGATCGCCTTTCTCCAGCATCTCACGCTTAATTGGTGCCGCATCGCGCAGGTGATACATCTCATTGGCGGTGCGGGGAAATTTAAACTTCACCAGGTCTTTGTAGGCGTACCACACTAAACCACTGCAGTCGAAACCGGTGTGCGGTGAGGTGCCTCCCCACTGATACGGTTTACCCAGCTGGCCCATCAGTTTCGTCATCGCGGTTTCGCGCGCTTTTTGATAGCGCAAGCGGTGGGCTTTGCTCATTTTAATGCCGCTCAGCTGCTGCACTTCATCATCAACGGCAACGTCACGCGATTTTTTCGCCAGCCGCTGATGACCATATTTTTTCGCACTGAGCTTAAGTGGGGATTTGCGCTGCGTGGTGTGCTGAAGTACCGTTTCGCTTTTCTGCTGTTTTTTCAGCCTGAACTTCTGTACCGACGTCAGGCGTGACTTTTTGCTGGTGGTTTTCACCGGGCGTCGTTTGCGACGCTCATCTTCACGCGCGTTCTTTTTCTCCGCTTTCTGCAAACTGGCATTAACCGGCGCATGCGGAGAAGCCGCCGCCACATTAAAGAACAGTTGGGCAAAAGCCAGTATGAAAAGCGTAATCAGTAAACGCATAGTCCGGTTACATGTTAAGCCGTCGGCAGGAAGCCAGACCGCGGTAAAGTTAGAAAAATCTGATCGACGATCAGCACCGGGGCAATTCTAATCCACTTTTTTTGCAAAAGGTAAGGTCTTTTTCCATTAATCTGTCACGGTACTGAAAGTGGGGCAAAAATGAGCGATTTCAGCTGTTTAACCCAGCGGAATTATTGCTAATTATTAATTGATTAATGCTTATTAATGATATGAAAATGTTATTCGTGGCGCGCGAACTTAACAAACATGGCGATATGCGCCGGCTAAGGCAAAATCCCGTTTTCAGTCGCGGGGCGAAGTCGCTACAATAAACAAACACGAAGTGAAGGATTAAGGAAGGCAAAAATGAGTACTGTTGAAAAAATTCAGCGCCAGATCGCAGAAAACCCGATCCTGCTGTACATGAAAGGTTCGCCGAAACTGCCAAGCTGCGGTTTCTCTGCGCAGGCGGTACAGGCGCTGTCTGCCTGTGGGGAGCGCTTTGCGTACGTAGACATTCTGCAAAATCCGGATATCCGCGCTGAGTTACCGAAATACGCCAACTGGCCAACTTTCCCGCAGCTGTGGGTGGATGGCGAGCTGGTCGGCGGCTGTGACATCATCGTTGAGATGTTCCAGCGCGGCGAACTGCAACCGCTGATCAAAGAGACCGCTGAGAAGCACAAAGAAGCAGAATAAGAAAAAGGCCGACAGCAGTGTCGGCCTTTTTTTTGGCTGCGGTCTGACGGGCCTCAGGCTGAGGCATCGTCTTCGGCCGGCTCTTCACTCACCGCCAGCGGCCAGCCGCCGAGGCGTTTCCAGCGATTCACCAGTTCGCAAAACAGCGTGGCGGTCTGTTCGGTATCGTACAGTGCCGAGTGCGCCTGAGTGCTGTCAAAATCTATTCCCGCCGCTTTACAGGCCTTCGCCAGCACCGTTTGTCCCAGCACCAGCCCGCTCAGCGCGGCGGTGTCAAAGGTGGCGAACGGGTGGAACGGGTTACGCTTCATGCCGGTGCGCTCTGCTGCCGCCATCAGAAAATTATGATCAAAGGTGGCATTGTGCGCCACGATAATCGCCCGGTTACAGCCACTGTCTTTGGTACCTTTGCGCACCATTTTGAAAATGGCGTGCAGCGCCTCATATTCACTCACCGCGCCGCGCAGCGGATTGCTGGGGTCGATGCCGGTAAACGCCAGCGCTTCGGGATTGAGAATCGCCCCTTCGAACGGCTCCACGTGGAAATGCAGGGTTTCATCGCGGTGCAGCCAGCCATCCTCATCCATTTTTAACGTGGTGGCGGCGATTTCCAGCAGCGCATCGGTTTGCGCATTAAAACCGGCGGTTTCAACGTCAATCACCACAGGATAAAAACCACGGAAGCGTTGATGGAGAGCGTTTAAGGCGTTCGATTCAGACATCAGGATCTCATTGCAGGAAATGGGGCAGCGCGCATTATGGCAAAAATCGGCGCAGGGTGCAGCAGGAGAGGGAAGTCAGCCCGCAAATTAGCAGGCTGACTAACGGCATTAGTTGCCGAGGCCGTGACCGGCGTGTTTGTTTTCGATCAGCTCGATTTTGTAGCCGTCCGGATCTTCCACGAAAGCGATGATGGTGCTGCCGCCTTTGACCGGGCCGGCTTCACGCGTGACGTTACCGCCCGCCTGACGGATGCGGTCGCAGGTCGCCGCGACATCATCCACGCCCAGCGCGATGTGGCCGTAGGCATTGCCGAGGTCGTATTTATCCACGCCCCAGTTGTAGGTCAGCTCAATGACCGCACCTTCGCTCTCTTCGGTGTAACCCACGAAAGCCAGGGTGTATTTGTATTCGGTGTTTTCGCTCTGACGCAGCACGCGCATGCCCAGCACGCGGGTGTAAAAATCGATGGAGCGCTGCAGATCGCCAACGCGTAACATAGTGTGAAGTAAACGCATAACATCCTCTTTTTAAAAGTCATCAGGGAACCCGCTTAGTATAGCGAGGGAATGCCCTGAAGAAAGCACGCGGCCGCACATCCGCTGCGGCCGCGTTTGACTTACAGTGTCGGGTAGTCGGTGTAACCTTCCGCGCCGCCGCCGTAGAAGCTCTCCGGGCGCTGCGGGTTAAGCGGTGCATCCTGCTGCAGGCGCGCTACCAGGTCCGGGTTGGCGATGAAGTCACGGCCAAAGGCCACCGCGTCAATCAGGCCACGCGCAATCAGATCGTCCGCTTTTTCCACGGTGTAGGCACCGGCACCGATAATCACGCCCGGGAAGGCGGCACGCACTTTCTGGCGGAACTCATCGGTGTAAGGCTTACCGCCCGCCCAGTCTGGCTCAGACAGGTGCAGGTAGGCGAGGCCGCGCTTGCCCAGTTCGCTGATGTACCACAGTGCCGCTTCTTCTTCATCCGGACCGTTTTCCAGATTCTGGAAGGCGCCGATTGGCGAGATACGAATACCAATGCGATCGGCTGACCAGTTAGCAATTGCCGCATCGACCACTTCCAGCGCGAAACGGCCGCGCTTCTCAATCGAACCGCCGTATTCATCGGTACGCTGGTTAGAACCGGGTGCGAGGAACTGATGCATCAGATAACCGTGCGCAGAGTGCAGCTCCAGCAGGTCAAAATCGGCTTCACGCGCATTGGCTGCCGCCTGACCGAAGTCTTTAACGATCTGCTGAATTTCTGCCACGCTCAGTTCACGCGGCATGGAGGTATCTTCGCGGTATACGCTGCCGTCGGCGGCGCGCAGCGAGGTGCGGGTGCCAGCGGCGATCGCGGACGGTGCAACCGGCGCTTTGCCATCCGGCTGCACGCTATTATGCGAGATGCGGCCGGTGTGCCACAGCTGAACGGCGCTGTGACCGTGCGCGGCGTGAATGCCTTCGTTAATCATTTTCCACGCAGCAATTTGTTCTGCGGTGTGTAAACCCGGCGCACCGGCGTAGCCTTTCGCCTGGAACGAAACCTGGGTGGCTTCGGTAATGATCAGACCCGCGCTGGCGCGCTGCTGATAATACTCCGCCATCAGCGGGGTAGGAATATCGCCCGGTTCAATGCTGCGCAGACGCGTCAGCGGCGCCATAAATACACGGTTAGGTACGGTAATCGCGCCCACTTTCAGCGGGGTGAACAGCTGTTTACTCGCCATGATGACTCCTGTAATAGACCGGTCGTCTAGAAATTGCCGTTTTTAAAAATCAGCGGTGATTAAGCCACTGTTCGATGGTGTCGAGCGCCAGGCTAATCGGCCCGGGCTCACGTGAAATCTTGCTCTGCAGGCTGGCTCCCAGCCACAGCAGATAACAGCGTTGCGCCAGCTGCTGCGGGCTTTGCCCATAGGGCAGCGGCTGTTCGGCTGCAACCTCCGTCAGACAGCGTGCATAAGCCGCCGTGATGGCCGTAGCACCGCGCTGCAGCGCATCGCGCATCGGCTCTGACAGATCGCACACTTCGCCGGAAAGCTTAACGCCCAGACAGCCGACGATGTGACCCTGCTCAATAAACAGCCGTTCCGCGTAGCGAAAATGCTGCAGTAAGCGTTCGCGCGCAGTAACGCCGGGCTGGGTCAGCTGCTGTTCAACTTGCTGCTGATAGTTGACGAAATAGCGCTCCAGCAGCGCCACACCGAACGCTTCTTTCGAGCGGAAGTAGTGGTAAAACGAGCCTTTAGGCACTTCCGCCAGCGCCAGCATTTCGCTCAATCCCATGCCGGTGAAACCGCGCTGCAGGCAGACCTGCTCGCCGGTGGCGAGCAGATGTTCACGGGTTTCGTTGCGTTGCACTGTCTTGTTCATGTCAGGCAGAGTATTAGACCAGTCGGTCTAATGCAATCCTCAGGCGCGATTCTGGCACGATTTGATCATATCCAGCTGCGGCTGATACTGCTGCGTCTGGATGTTGAACAGGCCGAGCACCGTGTGGAACAGATTATCCTGCGACACCGCTGTCTCTGCCGCCTGCTGGCGCAGACAGGCCTGATCAATGTGATACGCCGCGGCGTAGCCCGGCGACATCCACAGCAGCAGCGGGATGTGCGTCTGCTGTGACGGCGCAAACAGGTAAGGCGCACCGTGCAGGTACATGCCGTGTTCGCCCAGCGATTCGCCATGGTCGGACAGGTACACCAGCGCCACGTTAAAGCGATCGCTCAGGCCCTTCAGCTTATCGATGGTGCGACTCAGCATATCGTCGGTATACACCAGCGAGTTATCGTAGGTGTTGACCAGCGCCTGGTGGTCGCAATCCTGAATCTGATTGCTGTCGCAGGTCGGCGTAAAGCGCTGGAACGCGGCCGGATAGCGCTTAAAGTAAGCCGGACCGTGGCTGCCCATCTGGTGCAGTACGATGATGCCGTCATTGTGCAGGCTGTCGACATAGTTATCAAAACGATGCAGCAGGACGTCATCGAGGCAGAAGCCATCGTGGCAGTATTGTGGCAGCTGCCACTGCGTCATATCGGTATGCGGCACGCGGTCGCAGGCACCTTTGCAGCCGCCGTCGTTTTCGCGCCACAGCACGCTGACTCCGGCATGGGCCAGCACATCCAGCACGCCTTCCTGATGATGGGCGAGGTTCGCGTCATAGTGCTCGCGCGGCATATTCGAGAACATGCACGGCACCGAAATGGCGGTTTCCGTGCCGCAGGAGCTGGCGTTGGGATAATAAATCACCTGCTGCTTTTTCAGCTGTGGGTTGGTGTCGCGCGCATAGCCGCCGAGGGAGAAGTTCTCCGCGCGCGCAGTTTCGCCCACCACCAGCACCACCAGCGTCTTCTTCGGCTCGGCGGCGATCAGCGGCCCTTTCTTCGCATCTTCGCCAATCTTCACCAGCGCCTGGCTGCCCTGCAGATAGCGCTGATCGACATAATGGCCGGTGCCGCTGACAATATTTGCTGGGGTGATCATCTTCACCAGGCCTTTGTTATTGCGGATCAGCGAAGCATAGTCTTTGTAGAACAGCACAGCCATCAGCAGAATCACCAGTACGGCACCGAGCGCACTGGCGAGGCGCTGCAGCAGGTTCCACCACCAGCGCTGGCGATTGCTGATGCGGACGCTGCACACCAGCGCGACCGGAAGAATGCCCATCAGCAGCATCCAGATGACATAGTTGCGGCTCATCAGCGCGCCGGTTTCCTGCGCATTTGACTCAAACACGTTTTCAATCATGTTGGTGTCGATGACCGTACCAAAGCTGTGCATAAAGTAGTTGGCGGCGGCGCTGGCGAGAATCAGCACAATCAGCAGCGGTTTGCGTATCCACGGCCAGGCCAGTAGCGAGAAGAGCAGATAAAACGCCGCGACCAGCACCACCGGCATGCTGGCGGCGAACAGGTAATCATGCACGCGGGTGTAGGGAATAATTTCCCACGCGCGCAGTAAAAACAGGGCATTGAGGACAAAGGCAAAGAACAACGCGGCCAGTAAATTAAAACTGTTGTCGTGACACTGTAACTTAGAGGTCAGTTTCATGGAGACTCATCGGAATAACAGAATATGACAATCGTATGAATTGAAGATGAGGAAAACCTTAACCGCGTCTCCTTACCTGATTGATTCCCTGACTATCGCCACGGTCACGGAAGCTGGCGTGGTTGTCGCCGTGTACAGTACCAGTAATAACGGTTTATGCCTTGCACTATGTCACTAAGCTGTTATCAATAAGAGTGGATAGGTTCATTGCGGAGGTGATGTGGCTGAGCAATTAGAGTTTTTTCCGGTTCCGAGCCCCTGTCGCGGTATCTGCCAGAGCGATGCGCGCGGCTATTGCCGTGGCTGTCTGCGCAGCCGGGAGGAGCGCTTCAACTGGATGAAATTCAGCGATGCGCAAAAACGCGAGGTGCTGCGCCTGTGTCGTCAGCGCCTGTTGCGCCTGCAGCGTCAGCAAAAAGTTGATGAAAATCCTGATCCACAGCAACCGGAGCTGTTTTAAGAAAACGTGGCGTACGCATTTGGTTATACTCGCGCTTTCGCTATTGCGCAGAAGGGAGTTTAACCATGTTACAACCGCAACCTATTGCCCCGCAGGGACCCGCTTTTTCGCCGCTGATCGCCGGTTACTGGCGGCTGATGGAGTGGGGCATGACGCCACAGCAGCTGGTGCAGTTTATTGAGCATCATCTGTCATTGGGCATCACCACCGTTGACCACGCCGACATCTATGGCGACTATCGCTGTGAAGCCGCGTTCGGCGAAGCGCTGCGCCTGGCACCGCAGCTGCGCCAGCAGTTGCAAATCGTCACCAAGTGCGGCATTGCCACCCGCGCGAAACCCGAGCATAAAATCGGTCACTACATCACCGAAGCCAGCCACATCCTGCACAGTGCGGAAAATTCCCTGCGCCACTTTGCCACCGATTATCTCGATCTGCTGTTGATTCACCGTCCGGATCCGTTAATGGATGCGGATGAAATCGCTGAAGCCTTCCTGCAGCTGCACCAGAGTGGCAAGGTGCGTTATTTTGGCGTCTCCAACTTTACCGCTGCGCAGTTCACACTGCTGCAATCCCGCCTGCCGTTTAGCCTGGTTACCAACCAGCTGGAAATCTCACCGCTGGAGCAGTCAGCGCTGCTCGACGGCACGCTCGACCAGTGCCAGCAGACGCGTATGCGCCCGATGGCGTGGTCGTGCCTCGGTGGCGGCCGCCTGTTTAACGATCCGCACTACCAGCCGCTGCGCGATGAGCTGGAACAGGTGCGTCAGGAGATCGGTGCCAGCAATATCGAGCAGGTGGTGTATGCCTGGGTAATGAAGCTGCCCAGTCGTCCGCTGCCGATTATCGGTTCCGGTAAAACCGCGCGCGTCAGCGACGCAGTGAAAGCCTGTGAACTGACTCTGGATCGTCAGCAGTGGTTCCGTATTCGCAAGGCGGCACTCGGCTACGATGTGCCCTGAAGCGTAAATCTGCGTCAAACTACGGCAGCCTGGGCAAAAGCGGTCCAGGCTTAGAGGGAATCTGAACCGTAAGGAGACGTTATGAAAAAAACCATTATGGCCGTGCTGACGCTGGCGTGTGCTGCCGGTGCACACGCGGCGTCAGAAGACGTGACGCTGCATCAGGTGACGGCGCAGGGTATCGGTGAGTCGATCGGTAAGGTGACCATCAGCGAAACCCCGTATGGTCTGCAGTTCGCGCCGGCGCTGAGCGGGCTGAAACCTGGCATTCATGGCTTCCACGTCCATGCCAAAGGCAGCTGTGAGCCCGGCGAATCCGCCGGCAAAACCGTGGCGGCCGGCGCGGCGGGCGGTCACCTCGATCCGCACAACAGTGGCAAGCACCTCGGTCCGTACGCTGACGGTCACCTCGGCGATTTGCCCGCGCTGTATGTCACCGACGACGGCAAAGCCAGCTATCCCGTGGTGGCGCCCCGCCTGAAATCGCTGAGCGAGATCAAAGGCAAAGCGTTGATGGTGCACGTCGGCGGCGATAACCATGCTGACCATCCGCAACCGCTTGGCGGTGGCGGGGCACGTCTGGCCTGCGGCGTGATCTGACTACCGGGCGGCGACGGGCCTGACCCGCCGCCGCCGCGCAGAAAAATTCTGACCCATTTTCCTGCTACTCAGCGGCAACATTCCATCCTATGATGTTGATTCAGGAACGGAACCGCTCAGGGGCAGGCATGAAAACGCGTGGGATTTTGCTGTTGTGTTTAGCGCTGGTGGGCTGCGATCGCCCGAATGATACCCAGCTGCGACTGGAGGCCAGCCGTCAGCTGCAGCGAGATATAGATACCAATCCGCTGCGCGCCAGTTGTGAAAATATTGCCCGCGGCCGCGAATGGCTGACGCAGCATACCCTGCAGCGGCTGCAAGCCAAAGGCTGTCAGAACGTCCTGCGCAGCGCCACCGAAACCAATTTCACCCATACCGAAATCCGCCGTCACAGCATCACCGTGGTGTGTGGCGGCATTCAGGGCACCAGTTTTACCGGCAGCACGCTGGCACGGCGCTTTATCTACTCGTCGGACGAGAAAGCGCTGGTGATCGAACCGATGTCCGAGCAGGATAAAACCCGCTTTGAAGGGCAGAAGACCCTGCAGCAGCTGCACGATGACTTTGATCGGCAGTTTACCCAGTACTGTGAATGATCAATCCGGCACCGCCTGACGCAGCTGCGCCAGCGAACAGCGCAGGCGCCACAACATACCCGCCAGGGTATTCGCGTCGCTCTCCGGCTGCCCCTGAAGCTGATCAATGGCCTGCTGCAGCGTATCCAGCGCGGTCTGCAGCGAGTCGTGACGCACACCGCGCAAACTCATAATACGCTGCAAGTCCTGCAGACTGCTGTCGCGCAGCTGCGCCAGCGCCGGTGAGCGGGGTTGCCAGGCGCGCAGCTGCCAGACAATGTGCGAACAGTTCAGCAGCACCACGCCCCAGCGCAGCAGCCACAGGCGCGCCTGCTCATCACGGCTGTGGCTCAGCTGGCTGATGTGATGATAAATCTGCGATTCAAACCGGCTTTCACTCAGGCGCGGCTGGCGACGTAGCTGATCGAGAAAAGCGTGGCGCAGCGCCCGGATATGGCGCCGGCTGCGGCGCGCATCAGAACCCGGCTGTAACACCTGAAACGCCAGCCACGCCAGCAGGACACCACACACTTTTGCCAGGTTATCGTTAAGGAAGCTCTGGAAATCCCAGTCTGGCGGATTACTTACCGCGATAAACGATCCCATAAACACAATAAACTGGCCCCAGAGCGCGGCGCGTTGCTTCTGTTGCAGCTTAAGCAGTTGCAGCGTCAGCAGCAGCGGGAACAGCAGCAGCAAAAACTGCCACAGCGCGCTGATTTGTACCATCAGGCCAAACTGCAGCACAAAGCTGAACAGCGACAGCCACAGCAGCGTTTTCAGCAGCAGCGACACGCTGCCGCCGGGCGAAGGCGATGACGAGTAGAGCACGCAGGCAATAGCGGTAAGCGTCAGCGCGGCGGCGCCAGCGTCCCACTGGGTACCGATCCAGAACGCGCAGCCCAGCATGATCACGCTAAACGTGCGCAGCGCACTCCAGCCAGCTTCGGCACTGTCGCTGGCACGTGCCAGTGCCGGCGCGTACGGTGGCTGGAAACGGGTGTCAGCGTCGGCGCGCTCGATCAGGCGAATCCAGCGCTCCACATTCAGCCACACCCAGCAGAAGTAGCGCAGCCGCTGGACAAAAGCACGCTGGCGGAAATCACCGTGCATGTCCGGCGTGATGCTGCGCAGAATCTGCGCCAGCCGGTATTTATCACACTGCGGCTGCGCCAGTTCGTGCAGCAGCTGTTGCATTGCGCTGTACAGCGCCGGCGGCGCGTCGGGCCAGTTAAGCAGCATGCGCCGCAGGCTGGAGAGCACGCTGGTCAGGCGCAGCTGCTGATGCAGCACGTAGTTAAGCACGTTATTTTGCCGGCGGAAGCGATAGTGGCTCCAGAAGGCCTGAATGCGCAGCAAATTCATGGTAAGGATCTGGCTGATCACCGTTTCGTGGGCGGTGCGCACATTTTCCGTGCTGCTCTGCTGCAACAGCAGCACCGCGTGGTCAAGCAGTCGGGTGTGCATCTGGCGCAGCGATAGCATCAGTGCGCTGCCGTCCGAGGTGCTGGGCAGGATCATCATCATCAGCCCGGCGCAGAGAATCCCGACGATCACTTCGCACACGCGCGCCTGGGTGATGTCCCACAGCTGGCTGACGTCGCTAACGTTAACGCTGCTGAAGGCGATAATCGCGGCGGTGTAACCGGCCAGTGAAAAGGCGTAGGCCACATTGTTTTGAAAATGGCTGGCGACCCAGGTGCAGAGCGCCAGCCAGCCGGCCATGAAAAAGGCAAACAGCCACGGTTCGTTGAGCGTATGGCCGGCAATCAGCAGCGCGGCGCTGGCACCGAGCAGGCTGCCGACGATGCGGCCCAGGCTTTTGCTGATGGCGCCGCCGACGGTGGGAAAACTCACCACCGCGGCGGACGTCATGGCCCAGTAAGGCTGATCCAATTGCAGCGCATACGCCAGGGTGAGCGCCAGACACATCGCGATAGCGTTACGCAACGCATAGCGCCACTCGCCGCCGGTTGCCTTTATCCACGGCAGATTGTGCCAGGCCAGCCACTGCAGATTCATGCCGGCCTCAGTGCGCGACAGAGATGGTGCAGGTGGTACCGGCCACCAGCGGCACATTATCCGGTACCGCGTTTAGCCGGATACGCACCGGGACGCGCTGCGCCAGCCTGACCCACGGCACGTTGGGTTTGATATCGGGCACCAGACCGCCGTCGCTGGCGATGCTTTGATCGTAAATGGCACGTCCGATGCTCTCCACCTGGCCCTGCAGTCGTGCGCCGTTGCTATACAGCACGATTTGCGCCGCCGCGCCGGGCTGGATATGGCGCAGTTTGGTCTCTTCGAAATAGCCCATCACATAGTAAGAGTGGCTGTCGACCAGCGCGAACAGTGGCGTACCGGCGGTCGCGTAATTGCCGGCACGCAGCGTAAGGTTACTGACCCAGCCGTCGGTCGGGGCCGTCACCGTGGTTTGCTGCAGGTTCCAGCGCGCCTGATCGAGCATCGCCTGTGCGGCTTTCGCTGTGGCGGCCGCCGCATTCGCGTTGAGGCGCGCCGCGTCCATATCTTCAGCGGAGATCACGTTACGCGGCAGGCTGGCACGGCGATCCGCCTCATGCTGCGCTTTGGCGAGGTCGGCCTGCGCCTTCGCCAGCTGGGCCTGCGCATTGGCCAGCGCAATCTGCCACGGCACCGGATCCAGCGTCAGCAGCACCTCGCCTTTATGCACGAACTGATTGTCGCGCACGGCCAGCTTGCTGATACGGCCGGAGACCTCGGGCGTCACGTCCACCAGTTCAGCGCGCACTTTGCCATCGCGCGTCCATGGGGCCTGCATGTAGTAGTTCCACATCCACCAGCCTGCGAGCAGCGCCAGGGTAAACACCACAAGGGTAGAAAAGTACTTAAAGGGGTTGAATTTCATGGTAATTTATCCGAGGCTCAGTATCCACAGTGCGCCGCTCACGCACAGAACAAACAGTGAGAGATCCATTAAGGTGGGGTGCCAGACATCGCCGGAGTAGATCCAGCCGCGCAGCAGCGGATGAATCAGCAGCCAGAAAAAGAAGCCCAGCAGCACCGCTTTGAACAGCGGCGGGAAGAACAGTGAGGCACCGAATACCAGATCGGTCAGCGGCGCTGTCGCGGTGAGCGCGAAGATTGACACGTGGCATCATCCTTTTTACCCGGGCACGGTTAAATCAAGTGTAGACAGCGGGCGTGCCGTCTGGCCCGGGATTTGTAATTTGTCCTGTAAACTCGCAGAATAGTGTAAAATCTGGCTTGATAGCTAGCAAGCTAATTATAAGGAGATGAAATGGATACGCCGCTTGGAACAGATCTGTCTCGCCTGGTGCGCATCTGGCGTGCGTTGATCGACCAGCGTCTGAAGCCGCTTGAGTTGACACAAACCCACTGGGTGACGTTGCACAATATTCATCAACTCCCGCCAGAGCAGTCGCAGATTCAGCTGGCGAAAGCCATCGGTATTGAGCAGCCGTCGCTGGTGCGTACGCTGGATCAGCTGGAAGAGAAGGGGCTCATCACCCGCGCCACCTGCGCTAACGATCGCCGCGCCAAGCGCATCAAGCTGACCCGTCAGGCTGAGCCGATCATTGAGCAGGTCGAAAACGTGATCGACGCGACGCGTGACGACATCCTCTCCGGCATCAGCCTCGAAGAGATCAATCAGATGGTGACGCTGATTGCCCGGCTGGAAAAAAACATTCTCGAGTTGCAGAACCGCGAGAAATAAAAAAACCGACGCACTGGCGTCGGTTTTTTTTATCTGTGCGCTTAGCGCGGAGAGACGGTGACCTGGCTGCCGTTGGAGGCCATCACCACGCGCTGGCCGACCGAGTAACGGCTGGCGGACTGCTTCTGCACCACCATAATGGTATTGCCGTCATCCTTACGGATCTCCAGCTCTACGCCGTCAGATTTGTTGAGCGCACCCTGCACGCCCTGACCGGCTACGCCGCCCAGTACCGCACCGCCGGCCGTTGCCAGACTGCGCCCCGCGCCGCCGCCGATGGTGTTACCGAGGAAACCACCCAGCACCGCACCGCCAATGGCACCGATCACATTACTGTCATCGCCGCCCTGAATTTTTACCGGACGCACGGATACCAGCGTACCGTATGAGACGCTTTGAACCTGCTTGGCTTCGCTGGCGCTGTAAACATCGCCGGAAAGGGTATCGTTATTAACACAGCCAGCCAGCGTGATACCCGCCAGGGCTACGGCTACGAAACGCTTAATCATGAGAAAGCTCCTTAATGCAAAAAAACGCCATATTCTCGTCCTGTACTGCAACAGTATAAGTCAGAAAATGGCCAATTGACGCGATGTCCGAACAATATGCGGCTGGGCCGAAGCATAGACCACCGCCCATCAACAAAAATTCAATTGCCGGATGAAAATAGTTTGCTGCCGGAATGCGTGTCGCAGCGCAGTTGAAAAGCGGAAATTTATCATAGAATTAGCCCCGGTAATTTGCCAGGCTAAACACAGATGCATTGCAGGCCCGCAAACGGGTAAGGAAGCGCTATGAAATCAGGACGCTATATCGGCGTGATGTCCGGCACCAGCCTGGACGGCGTAGACGTCGTGCTGGCCGCGATCGACCAGCATATGGTGGCGCAACAGGCCAGCTACTGCCATCCCATCCCGCTGGCGCTGCGTCAGCAGGTGCTGGCGATTTGTCAGGGACAGACGCTGACGCTGTCGCAGCTCGGTCAGCTTGATACCCGGCTCGGCCAGCTGTTTGCTGAAGCTGTGCTGACGCTGATGCAGCAGCAGGCGCTGGAGGCCAGCGATATCATGGCGATTGGCTGCCACGGCCAGACGGTGTGGCACGAGCCGCAGTCGGCGGCACCGAATACGCTGCAAATTGGCGACAATAACCAGATTGCTGCCGCGACCGGCGTCACGGTGGTGGGCGATTTTCGCCGCCGCGACATGGCGCTGGGCGGCCAGGGCGCACCGCTGGTACCGGCTTTTCACCAGGCGTTGCTGATGGACAGCGTCGAACGGCGCATGGTGCTGAATATTGGCGGCATCGCCAATCTGTCGCTGCTGATCCCCGGTCAGCCGGTGCGCGGCTTTGATACCGGGCCAGGCAATATGCTGATGGATGCGTGGATCTGGCGCCACAAAGGCCTGCCGTTTGATAAAGATGCCGGCTGGGCGCGCAGTGGCCAGGTCGTGCCCGCGCTGCTGGAGCAGATGCTCGGCGATCCGTGGTTTGCGCTGCCGCCACCCAAAAGCACCGGTCGGGAATACTTCAACCTGGGCTGGGTGGAACAGCAGCTGCAGCGCTTCCCGGCGCTGGCCCCGCAGGATGTGCAGGCAACGCTGTGCGAGCTGACCGCGCTGACTATCGCCCATCAGGTACAGCTCAACGATGGCTGCGATCGTCTGCTGGTGTGCGGCGGCGGCAGTCGCAATCCGCTGCTGATGGCGCGGCTGGCCGCGCATTTGTCTGGCACTGAAGTGGGCACCACCGATCAGGCCGGTATCAGCGGTGATGATATGGAGGCGCTGGCCTTTGCCTGGCTGGCGTTCCGCACCCTGTCCGGGCTGCCGGGCAATCTGCCGGCGGTAACCGGCGCGCGCGAAATGAGCGTGCTGGGCGCCATCTATCCCGCCAATCCCCACGCAATACGTTAAGGAGCAAACATGAAAAAGATGATCGTGCTGGCCGGCACCCTGACCTTACTCAGCGGCTGTGGTATCTGGCATAAACCCGCACCCGCGCCAGAGACGTTACATTACCAGTGTGGCACGCTGCCGCTGACGGTCACTCTGGACAACGCGAAGCAGCAGGTAAGCTTTATTCTGGACGGCAAACCGCTCACGCTGACCCAGACGGTGTCTGCCTCCGGCGCGCGTTACAGCGATGGGACCTACGTTTTCTGGTCAAAAGGCAATGGCGCCTTTGTTGAACGCAACGATAAAATCGTGATTAATGATTGTGAACTGCAGAACGCGGATGCCTCCGCACAGTAAGAGAGAACCGGGATACCAGCATGAGCGACAGTGACAGCTTGCAACAAATTGCCCACCTGCGTCGGGAGTACACGCGCGGCGGGCTGCGGCGCAAAGATTTGCCAGATACTCCTCTGGCGCTGTTTGAGCAGTGGCTGCAGCAGGCGTGCGCCGCGCAGCTGCCCGATCCCACCGCCATGACGGTGGCGACGGTGGACAGCAGCGGCCAGCCCTATCAGCGCATCGTCCTGCTTAAACACTACGATGAGCAGGGCATGGTGTTTTACACCAACCTCGGCAGCCGTAAAGCGCTGCAGCTGGCGGACAATCCGCGCATTTCCCTGCATTTCCCCTGGCACTTCCTTGAGCGTCAGGTGATGGTGCTGGGCGAAGTGGAGAAACTGTCGCCGCTGGAAGTGCTGAAGTACTTCCACAGCCGTCCGCGAGACAGCCAGATTGGCGCCTGGGTATCGAAACAGTCGAGCCGAATTTCCGCGCGCGGCGTGCTCGAGGGCAAATTCCTTGAGCTGAAGCAGAAGTTTCAGCAGGGGGAAGTGCCGCTGCCGAGTTTCTGGGGCGGATTCCGCGTCAGATTCCACACCATGGAGTTCTGGCAGGGCGGCGAACATCGCCTGCATGACCGCTTCCTTTATCAGCGTGATGGCAGCGGCTGGACAATCGACCGTTTAGCACCGTAAAACTGCGTTTTATCCCCTTTCAGCGCTGGCGCACGGCTCGTCAGCGCTTTATGCTATAGCCCTCATTTTTTTCGTATCCGCACGTCAGCGGACAGCTGTGTACCAGCATAGGTGCAGTCTGATCAATTTGGAGTCAGTGATGACCAGCAGTAACCTGATACAACAATTGCAAGAGAGAGGCTTAGTAGCCCAGGTAACGGACGAGGAAGCGTTAGCAGAGCGGCTGGCGCAAGGGCCAATTGCACTCTATTGCGGCTTTGATCCCACCGCTGATAGCTTGCACTTGGGCCATCTGGTGCCGCTGCTGTGCCTGAAACGTTTCCAGGATGCCGGCCACAAGCCGGTGGCCCTGGTCGGCGGTGCCACCGGCCTGATTGGCGATCCCAGCTTTAAAGCGGCCGAACGTAAACTCAACACCACGGAAACCGTTAACGAGTGGGTAGAGAAGATCCGCAAACAGGTTGCGCCTTTCCTCGATTTTGACTGCGGCGACAACAGCGCCATCGCGGCCAACAACTATGACTGGTTTGGCGGCATGAACGTGCTGACCTTCCTGCGCGATATCGGTAAGCACTTCTCGGTCAACCAGATGATCAACCGTGAAGCGGTGAAAATGCGCCTGAACCGTGAAGATCAGGGCATCTCCTACACCGAGTTTTCCTACAACCTGCTGCAGGGTTACGACTTTGCCGAACTGAACAAGCGCTACGACGTGGTGCTGCAGATTGGCGGCTCCGATCAGTGGGGTAACATCACCTCCGGCATCGATCTGACGCGTCGTCTGCATCAGCAGCAGGCGTGGGGACTGACTGTGCCGCTGATCACCAAATCGGACGGCACCAAATTTGGTAAAACCGAAGGCGGTGCGGTATGGCTGGATGCGAAGAAAACCAGTCCGTACAAGTTCTACCAGTTCTGGATTAACACCGCCGACGCGGACGTCTATCGCTTCCTGAAATTCTTCACCTTCATGAGCATTGAGGAGATCAATGCGCTGGAAGAAGAAGACAAAACCAGTGGCAAAGCGCCGCGCGCGCAGTATGTGCTGGCAGAGCAGGTGACGCGTCTGGTGCACGGCGAAAGCGGTCTGAGCGCGGCGAAGCGCATCACCGACAGCCTGTTCTCCGGCAGCTTGAGCGACATGACCGAAGCGGACTTTGAGCAGCTGGCGCAGGATGGTATGCCGACCATTAGCCTGAAGGCGGACGACGATCTGCAACAGGCGCTGGTGGCGGCGGAACTGGTGCCGTCACGCGGCCAGGCGCGCACCATGATTGGCTCCAACGCGGTGTCTGTCAACGGTGAGAAACAGTCTGATGCCGAGTATCGTTTCAGCGACAGCGACAAACTGTTTGGTCGTTACACGCTGCTGCGTCGCGGCAAAAAACACTACTGCCTGATTAGCTGGCAGTAAGGTGCAAGGGCCGGTCTCCGGCCCTTTTTTATGGCAAGCAGTACAGGGCAATAATGAAAAATATCCTCGCAATCCAGTCTCACGTGGTTTATGGCCACGCCGGTAACAGCGCGGCCGAATTCCCGATGCGACGCATGGGCGCCAACGTCTGGCCGTTAAACACCGTGCAGTTTTCCAATCACACCCAGTATGGTCACTGGACCGGCACTGTGATGCCCGCCACCCATCTGACAGATATCGTCAGCGGGATCGCCGCCATCGATCGTCTGAAAACCTGCGATGCGGTGCTGAGCGGCTATCTCGGCTCGGCGGAGCAGGGCGAACAGATCCTGGAAATCGTGCGTATGGTGAAGGCGGCGAATCCTGACGCCTGGTATTTCTGTGACCCGGTGATGGGCCATCCGGAAAAAGGCTGCATCGTTGCGCCCGGCGTAGCGGAGTTTCACTGCAAGCAGGCGATGCCGGCCAGCGATCTTATCGCGCCGAACCTGCTGGAGCTGGAGATGCTCAGTGGCCAGACGGTCGCTAACGTGGAACAGGCGGTGGTTGCCGCTCGCGCATTGATTGCGCAGGGGCCGCGCGTGGTGCTGGTGAAACACCTGGCGCGCGCCGGACGCCGTAGCGATCGCTTCGAAATGCTGCTGGTCACCGCCGATCAGTGCTGGCACATCAGCCGTCCGCTGGTGGATTTTGGTGTGCGTCAGCCGGTGGGGGTTGGCGATCTGACCAGTGGCCTGTTGCTGGTTGACCTGCTGCACGGCAAATCGCTGCAGGATGCGCTGGAACATGTCACGGCGGCAGTATATGAAGTGATGCTGAAAACCCACGAGATGGGCGAGTATGAACTGCAACTGGTGGCGGCGCAGGATGCGATTGCGCAACCCACGCAGCACTTTGCGGCAGAACAGCTGTAATCGCTGCTAATTAACAGGCCGGCCAGCACGCCGGCCTGTGACGTCAGACCAGACCTTCAGCCTTCAGTGCGGCCTGAACCGCCGGCCGCGCGTCCACCCGCGCAAACCATGCCTCCAGCGCGCTCAAACCTTCGAGATTCAGTTTGATGGCTTTTGCCCAGCGCGTAACCACAAACAGATAGACATCGGCGACGGTGAAGCGTAACCCCATCAGCCACTGTTTATCCTGCAGCGCATCGTTAACGCGCTGAAATTTTTGCTCCAGCTGTGCACGCACTATGGCTTTGTACTCTTCCGGCGTATCCGGACGGAACAGCGGGGAAAAGGTTTTGTGCAATTCGCTGCTGATGTAGCTCAGCCACTCCAGCGTGTGGTAGCGCGTCAGGCTGCCGGTCGGTGCCAGCAGATTGCGATCCGGCTTGAGATCCGCCAGATACTGCACAATCGCCACGCCTTCCGTCAGTATGCTGCCGTCATCAAACTGCAGCGCGGGAACCTGTCCTTTGGGGTTTATCTGCCAGTAATCTTCTCCGCGCTCGGTGACTTTCTTCTGCAGATCGACATTGACCTGCGTAAAATCCAGCCCGCATTCGCGCGCAACGATATGCGGCGAGAGCGAACAGGCACCGGGCTTACAATAGAGTTTCATCATGGCCTCTCCTGATGAGTTGTTGTGATGACAGCAGCATAAAACTGCCAGAAATTTTTACCAGTGACAGCGATCAGGAATTGCGGGCGGGCGCGGGAAATTCAGCGGCCGCCTGCAGTCGCGGCGGCAGTGCCGTGAGCGCGAAATCCCAGAAACAGCGTACCTTGGGCGCCATGTTTTTCACCCGCTGCGCCACCAGATGCACCGGCAGCGGTGCCGGCTCCCACTCGCTCAGCAGGCGGATCAGCGTGCCAGCCTGCAGTTCATCTATCACCTGATAAGACAACAGACGGCCAATGCCCTGGCCACTGCGCAATGCATCCAGCTGGCTGGCGATATCATTGACGCGCAGGCGTGGGGTGATGCGCACGCGCAGGTCGTGCGCGAAGCGCCACTCACGGGTGTGGCGCACGCCGGCCACCAGCGCATGCATGCTGAGCTCAGCCGGATGGGCCGGGATTCCGGCCTGGCGAAGGTAGTCCGGGCTGGCGACCAGCATCGAGCGTACGCTGCCGACGTTGCGCGCCACCATCGACGAATCCTGCAGCTCGCCAATGCGCACCGCAATATCCAGCCCGTTTTCAATCAGGTCCTGATAGCTGTCGCTTAGAATCAGTTCGATTTGCATTTCCGGATGCTGTTGCAGAAAGGCATTGACCAGCGGCATCACGTGGCGACGGCCACACATCACCGGGGCGGTAATGCGCAGCAGGCCGTGCAGTCCGCTGTGGTGGGCGCTGTCGAGCGCGCTCTGGTAATCGTTAAGCAAGCGCTGCGCCTGCTCAAACAGCTGCCAGCCGCTCTCGGTGGGAGCCAGCTGGCGCGTGGTGCGTTCAATCAGGGTGGTGCCGAAACGTGCTTCCAGCGCATTCAGCGTGCGGGTAATGACCGGCGGCGAACGCTGCAATACGCGCGCCGCGCCAGCCAGGCTGCCCTGCTGAATCACCGCAACAAACACCTGCAGCTCGTCAAATCTGTCCATGAGCCATTCCCGATCTCAGCCGTGCAAGGCGAGCATAAAAAGCGTGTTGCTTAAACTACAGCGGAAAGCGGGGGTTGTGAAGGGGATAAAAAAAGCCGGGCTTAGCCCGGCTCAGAAACGATTACTGGTTAGCGCTGGCGCGCTTCAGTTCTGCCTGCGCATCATCCTGCGTCATGCGGTTGAGCAGCGGGGCGGTAATCAGCATCAGCAGGGCGATTACGCCAGTGGCGATACCAATCTGCTGGAACACCTGGCTATACACGGCCAGTGAGGCGTGTGGATCGGTGACGTTTTCCGGCACCGCCATCAGGTTCGCTACCTTACCGGCAATCATCGCGGCGCCAGCGGTGGTGAGGAACCAGGAGCCCATAATAAAGCCCATCAGACGCTGCGGCACCAGCTGCGCCACCATCGCCAGGCCGAGACCGGAGATCATCAGCTCACCGATACTCTGCAGCGCGTAGCTCAGAATCAGCCAGTTTACCGAAACGATACCCGCCTGGTTCGCGAATTTCGCGCCAAACGGCAGCACCAGGAACGCTGCAGAGCACAGCACCATGCCAATGGCAAACTTGTGCGGCATCGGCAGCTTATCGCCAAGCTTGTTATAGACTGCCGCCAGAATCGGGCTGGCCACCATGATCCAGAATGGATTGAGCGCCTGGAACTGTTCCGGCTCAAAGGTGATACCGAGAATCGCGTGCTCGACGTTACGGATGGCGAAGAAGTTCAGCGAGGTTGGCATCTGCATGTACAGCACGAAGAACACAATGGCTTCGACCATCAGCAGGAATGCAACGATCATTTTGCGGCGTGCCGCACCGTGCAGCGCAAAGGCTTCTTTGGCAAACACCAGCACGATACCGATCGCGATCACGCCCAGCGTCATACGGGCAATGCTCTGATGATGCAGCAGCCAGGTGGCCAGCGCGATCAGTGCAACCACGCCGACAAGGGTCATCAGCAGCTTACCGACCTGCAGCGGCGCAAAGTCTGGTTTGGAGCCGTAATTCTTCACCAGGCGCTGGCAGAACAGGAAGTTCAGCAGGGTGATCACCAGGCCCACCACCGACAGCGAAAACGCCGCGCCCCAGCCATATTTGGCCGCCAGCCACGGAGTCAGCATCATGGAGAACAGCGAACCGATGTTGATCGACATGTAGAACATAGTGAAGGCACCGTCGATGCGCGGATCGTCTTTCTCGTAGCAGGTCGACAGCAGTGAAGAAGGGTTAGCCTTAAACAGCCCGCTACCCACGGCAATGGTCGCCATGCCGACATACACCATGGTGGTGTCATGACCGGAGAAGGCAATCATCGCATAGCCCAGCGCCAGCACAATGACGCCGAGAATAATCACGCGTTTGGTGCCGAGCACTTTGTCGCCCAGCCAGCCGCCAATGGCAACCAGGCCGTAAACCAGTGCGCTGAACGAGGTGAACAGGGTGATGGAGTCCGCTTCGGACATCCCCAGCTGTTTCACCAGATAGACCGCCATGATGGCTTGCAGACCGTAGTAGCCAAAACGCTCCCACAGTTCGATGGAGAAGATCAAATAGAACGCTTTCGGCTGACGGAAGGCGTTAAGGCTTACCGCCTCATCAGTGTGTTTGTTTGCAGTTGACACGTATACCTCAGTTTATACATCGCCTGTTTTACAACAGGAATTAAGTCTGCGTCGGGCTGGGTAATCCCGCGCAACATTGTTATTAGAAAGGAAAAACGGCGCCTAATTTGGCTGAATCAGGCCAACAGGGCAAGCATTTTCTGCACGCTGAAATACTTGTTACAGGCAGGGTTATAACCAGGGTAATAACTTGTAAATCAGTGTTAAATATCACTGCGTGACATTATAGCAGGATAATTGTTCTTGTTGCAGATCGGTTGATGGATTTTCCTGAGATAAACTGCTTTTCCTGCTCCGGGCAGGACATAATATTATCCAGCCCATTAAGCTGGATGATTCCCCTGATTTTTGCCGAAGAAGTAAGCGCAATTGTCTGATTGTTGAGCACAATAAGCGGCTGACAGTTCGCTGCAGGCTAATTTGTTGATCCTGCGCACAAAATTATCAATTAATTAGAAATGTAAAAAAAGAAAACGATTGCCGCTCTCCCGTTTGCCGACAATTTCACCACTTAATCGCGGCTTTCATCGTATAAGCTCTGCAGCACCCCCGGCGGCAGCGTCCTGTTGCGTCAGGCAGGGGGAGGAGGGATAGCCGATCGCCAGCCCTTAGACAGCCTGAAGAAATTGCTGTAACCTCGTTTTTTCCCTGCAAGGAACTCATCATGAAGCAGTCCGTTCGTGTCGCTCTCGTGGGCGATTACCGTGCCAGTGCTGTCGCGCACCAGGCTATTCCTCCCGCTGTTCAGCTTGCCGCAACCTCTCTCTCACTTAACGTAACCGCCGACTGGATCGCGACGCCGGAAATCGATCTGCCGCGTCTGCACGACTATGATGCCGTCTGGGTGGTGCCTGGCAGTCCCTTCCTGAATGATGCCGGCGTGTTCGACGTCATTCGCTGGGCACGCGAAAGCGGTAAACCCTTTTTAGGCTCGTGCGCCGGCTTTCAATATGCGGTGGTGGAATACGCGCGCAACGTGCTGGGCTGGGAGGATGCTGGCCATGCCGAGACCGACCCTGACGCGCGCTGGGTGATTGCGCCACTGGCCTGCTCGCTGGTCGAGCAGCGCGGTGAGGTCACGTTTGAGCCGGGTTCGCGTATTGCTCAGGCCTACGGCGCGCTGCAGAGTAACGAAGGCTATCACTGCAACTTTGGCGTTAACGCTGAGTTCAGCGAGGCGCTGGCCACGCGCAATCTGCGTATTACCTCATGGGATCTGGAGGGGGATGTGCGCGGGGTAGAGCTGACCGATCATCCGTTCTTTGTCGCCACGCTGTTCCAGTCTGAACGCGCCGCGTTACAAAACCGGCTGTCACCGCTGGTCGTGGCGTGGCTGCAGGCGGCGCAATAACGGTTAATAAGCGATCTACGGCGCGCAGCGTCGCGCCGTTACCGATCAGTCGGTCTTTTCCGTGAACTCACACAAATCTTCAATCAGGCAGGAGCCGCAGCGCGGTTTACGCGCCACGCAGGTGTAGCGACCGTGCAGAATCAGCCAGTGATGGCAGTCAACCTTAAAGTCGGCCGGCACCACTTTGAGCAGCTTCTGCTCCACTTCCTCAACGTTTTTACCCGGCGCAAAGCGGGTGCGATTGCTGACGCGGAAAATGTGGGTATCCACGGCAATGGTGGGCCAGCCAAAGGCGGTATTGAGCACCACGTTGGCGGTTTTACGCCCGACGCCGGGCAGGGCTTCCAGTGCCGCGCGGTCTTCCGGCACCACACCACCGTGCTGCTCCAGCAGAATGCGGCAGGTTTTGATGACGTTTTCCGCTTTGCTGTTAAACAGGCCAATGGTCTTGATGTACTCTTTAACGCCTTCCACGCCGAGCGCCAGCATTGCCGCTGGCGTATTGGCCACCGGATAGAGTCGGGCGGTGGCTTTGTTGACGCTGACATCGGTTGCCTGTGCCGACAGCAGCACAGCGATCAGCAGCTCAAACGGTGAGCTGAAATTCAGTTCGGTGGTCGGATGGGGATTGGCGTCACGCAGCCGCGTGAGGATCTGCAGGCGTTTATCCTTATTCACACAGCCTTCCCGGTTTCGCCCTGCGGCGCGGTAGCAGCAGCGTCCAGCTGACGTGCGGCGCGCTGCTTCATTTTCTGATCGATCAGGTATTTGCCGGCCAGCAGCATACCGAGGCCGATAAACGCACCCGGCGGCAGCATCGCCAGCAGCATCGGTGAATCAAAATGCACCACTTCAATGCGCAGCGCTTTAGCCCATGGCCCCAGCAGCTGGTCAGCGCCGTTGAACAGCGTGCCGTTACCAATCAGTTCACGAATCGAACCTAGCGTCACCATTGCGCAGGTAGCGCCCATGCCGATGGCAAAGCCATCCAGCGCGGAGAGGGGAATGCTGCTTTTCGATGCCACCGCTTCCGCACGTCCCACCACAATGCAGTTGGTGACGATCAGCGGGATAAAGATGCCCAGCGATTGATACAGGCCATAGGCATAGGCGTTGATCAGCATCTGCACGCAGCTCACCACCGAGGCGATGATCATTACGTAGATAGGAATACGAATTTCACCCGGCACCCAGCGGCGCGAAGCGGAAATCGCACTGTTGGTGATGGTCAGTACCAGCGTGGTTGCCAGTCCAAGGCCCAGTGCGTTAGTGGCGGTTGAGGTCACCGCCAGCAGCGGACAGAGCCCCAGTAGCTGCACCAGCGCCGAGTTATTCTTCCACAGTCCGCCAATCAGTAAATTTTTCGCTTCACTCATGGTGCATCTCCACATTCAGGCAGCGAAGCGAGCTTCGCTGGCAGCGTTTCAATCAGCAGCGCCGTGCGTTTGGTGGCGTTGACCACCGCGCGCGGCGTGATAGTAGCGCCGGTAAACTGGTCAAATTCGCCACCGTCTTTTTTCACCGCAAAGGCTTTATCGTCGGCACCGTGCACCACTTTGCCGTTAAAACTGTTGATCCAGTCGGAAATTCGCAGCTCGATTTTATCACCCAGTCCCGGCGTCTCATGATGTTCAATCACGCGTACGCCCAGCACTTTGCCATGGAAATCGGCACCGACCAGCATCTGTATCGCGCCAGAATAGCCGTCAGGGGCGGTGGTCTCAAGTGCGGCGGCCACCGGTTGATTCCCTTTGCGCGCCACATACAGATGATGCGGTTTGTCGTTGCCGAGCGCGCGGGCATCGGTCACCAGCAGACACTCCTGCTGAATACTGTTGTCGTACAAATCGGTGGGCACCACCTGGTCGAGCAGGTTTTTCTGCTGCAGCGCGGTCTGGTGATCGACCGTCGGTTTGGTGACATAGTTGACCACCGCCGTCACGCCGGTGGTGATCACGGCAAACATGCCCAGCGTGAACGCGTTTTTACGAATGGTTTCGATCATCATCAATCCCTGCGATGTCCATACACGCGCGGCTGCGTGTAGTAGTCAATCAGCGGCACGCAGATGTTAGCGAGCAGCACCGCGAAGGCGACGCCATCCGGATAGCCACCGAAGCTGCGAATCAGCCACACCAGCAGGCCAATCAGCGCACCGTAAATCAGCCGGCCACGGTTGGTGGTGGACGCGGTGACCGGATCGGTGGCAATAAAGAACGCACCGAGCATGGTCGCCCCGGAGAACAGATGCACCAGCGGCGAGTTCAGCGACTGCGGCGCGAACAGCCAGCTGAGCGTGGCGCACAGCGCCAGCGACAGCAGGAAGCTGAACGGGATATGCCAGCGGATGGCGTTCTTCGCCAGCAGCAGCATGCCGCCGAGCAGATAGCCGAGATTGACCCATTGCCAGCCGAGGCCGGCCAGTACGCCGCCGTAAATCGGCTGGGCCAGCAGCTGTTCGGCGCTGTGTCCGGCGCGCAGGCCGGTTTTAAAGGTATCCAGCGGCGTGGCCTGGCTCACGCCATCCACACCCAGCTGCAACTGCTGCATGGTGTCACCGGCCAGCGTGTGGCCGGTAAAAATCATACTGAGTGAGTCCATCAGGCCAGGTTTAATGGCCTGCAGGACATCCGGCGGCAGCCAGCTGGTCATCTGCACCGGGAAGGAGATCAGCAGTACCACATAACCGACCATGGCCGGATTGAACGGGTTCTGGCCGAGGCCGCCGTACAGTTGCTTGGCGATAACCACGGCAAATACGGTACCGAGCACCACCAGCCACCACGGCGCCAGCGGCGGCAGGCTGATGCCCAGCAGCAACGCCGTCAGCAGGGCAGAGTTATCCGCCAGCGTCGGCACTACCGGCGCGTGACGCAGGCGCAGAATCGCGCCCTCAGTGATCCATGCGGTAGCGACCGCCAGCAGCACCTGAATCAGGAAACCGATGCCGAAGAAATACCACTGTGCCGCCATGCCGGGCAGCGCGGCCAGCACCACCAGCAGCATGATGTTGCCGGTGCTGCGGCGGTTATGGGTATAAGGCGAACTTGCAATACGAAAAGCCATTTAGTCCTCAGTCGTCGAAGGCTGCTGCTGCGCTTTACGCGCTTTGGCACGGGCGACCGCTGCGGCAATCGCCGCTTTGCGTGGGTCGGCGGAGTCAGGAGAGGCAGCGGCCTCCACTTCAGGGGATGCGGCGGGCGCGTCGGCTGTCTGCTGCGCTGCGGCCGCGGCTTTCTTCGCTTTGGCACGGGCAATCGCCGCTTCAACCGCCGCTTTGCGCGGATCGACCTCAGCCACCGGTGTTTCCGTTGCCGGCTCAGCATCAGCCGGCGTCTGCGCGGCCGCGGCTTTCTTCGCTTTGGCACGCGCAATAGCCGCCTCGACTGCGGCTTTGCGCGGATCGACCTCAGCCGCTGGCGTTTCCGCTACCGGCTCAGCGTCGGCCGGCGTCTGCGCGGCCGCAGCTTTCTTCGCTTTGGCACGCGCAATAGCCGCTTCGACTGCGGCTTTGCGCGGATCGACCTCAGCCGCTGGCGTTTCCGCTGCCGGCTCAGCGTCGGCCGGCGTCTGCGCCGCCGCAGCTTTCTTCGCTTTGGCACGCGCAATAGCCGCTTCAACCGCCGCTTTGCGCGGATCGCTTTCTGCGGTCGTGGTGTCTGCGGCTGGCTGTGCCGGCGCGGCCACTTTTTTCGCTTTAGCACGCGCAATGGCGGCTTCCACGGCGGCCTTGCGCGGGTCAATGGCCTGGCGGCTTAGCGGTTCGGTTTCAGCCTGCTTCTCGGCCTGCTGCGCCAGCGCCTGCGCATGGCGCGCTTCGCGTTCGGCCGCTTCCTGTTCCGGCGTCTTCGCCTGACGCGCTTTCACGCGCCCGGTTGCCGCTTCCAGCTCGGCTTTATCGCTGCGCGCAACCCGCTGTTTGGCCTGCTCGTGGCGCGCTTCCCGCGCCAGTTTTTCCCGCTCAAGGCGTGCCTGACGCGCTTCAAAGCGTGCTTTGGCTTCGGCGGTGCGTTTGGCCTCCAGATCGATGGCGCGCAGTTCGGCTTTTTCCTGGCGGTAATACTGCACCAGCGGAATATTGCTGGGACAGACATACGCACAGGCACCGCACTCAATGCAGTCATCAATGTGATGGGCGCGCGCTTTGTCATGATCGCCACCCTGGCTGTACCAGTACAGCTGCTGCGGCAGCAGTTTTGCCGGGCAGGCGTCAGCGCAGGCGCTGCAGCGGATGCAGGACTGTTCTTCCTGCGGTTGCCCCATCTCGCTGGCCGACGGTGCCAGAATACAGTTGGTGATCTTCACCACCGGCACGTTGAGGGACGGCAGGGTAAAGCCCATCAGCGGCCCGCCCATGATCACCATCTGGCGCGCACCCGGCGTGAAACCGACCTGTTGCAACAGATGGCTTACCGGGGTACCGAGACGGCCCCAGACATTACGCGGCCGGGCAATGGCCTCGCCGGTCAGCGTCACCACGCGTTCCGTAATCGGTTCGCCATCGACAATGGCGCGCTTCACCGCCCAGGCGGTGCCGACGTTCTGCATCAGCACGCCAATGTCGGTGGAGCGTCCGCCGTGCGGCACTTCCCGCCCGGTGAGAATTTTGGTCAGCTGTTTGGCACCGCCGGAAGGGTATTTGGTTGGGATCACCCGCAGCTGCAGCTCGCGGTCACCGGCCAGCGCCTGTTTCAGCGCGGCAATCGCCTCCGGCTTATTGTCTTCGATGCCAATCAGCACGCGCTCCGCCTGCAACACCCAGGCGAGGATGCGGCAGCCTTCCAGCACTTCGGCCGCACAATCCTGCATCAGGCGGTCGTCCGCCGTGATGTAAGGTTCGCACTCGGCGGCGTTGATGATCAGCGTGTTGACGCCGCGCAGTCCGCCGCGCAGTTTGGTGGCGGTCGGGAAGCCTGCGCCGCCGAGGCCCGCAATACCGGCATCGTGGATGCGTTTCACTACCGCGTCCCGACCCAGCGCGCGATAGTCCGGCTGCGGATCAAGCGGCATCCAGCGGTCTTCGCCATCGGCGCGCAGGAAAACGCATAGCTCGGACAGGCCGGAAGGGTGCGCGGTCATGTGTGGCGCGATGGCTTCAATGGTGCCGGAAGTGGGCGCGTGCACCGGTAGCATCCGGCCGCTGCCAAAGGTCAGCGGCTGGCCGCGCAGCACCTTATCGCCCGGCGCGACACAGATTTCGCCTTCGTGGCCAATATGCTGTTTCAACGGAATGATGAACTGCTCAGGCAGCGGGAGCTGGCTGAGCGGCGTGCCGCTGGACTGAGTTTTCATTTCCGGCGGGTGAATGCCGCCTGCGAAATCCCACAGCTTCTCTTTGCGCAGCAGTGATAACAGATTAAGCATGATGTTCTACCGGGATCACCCGTACAGGTATGGTGTCAAGATCCCACTTCCAGTTGGCCGTGGTGGTGGCAACCGGACGCATCTCAATGCAGTCGGTCGGGCAGGGCGCGACGCACAGGTCGCAGCCGGTGCAGACATCGCTCAGCACGGTATGCATGGCGCGCGTGGCACCGACGATGGCGTCAACCGGGCAGGCCTGAATACATTTGGTGCAGCCAATGCAGTTGGCTTCGTCAATCCACGCCACGGTGCGCACCGGCGTCAGCACTTCCGCGCCGCCGTCCAGCGGCTGCGGTTCAACGTTGAGCAGTTCGGCCAGCTTCAGCATGGTCTGTTCACCGCCCGGCGCACATTTGTTAATGGCTTCACCGTTATTGCCCACCGCATCGGCGTACGGACGGCAGCCGGGATAGCCACACTGGCCGCACTGGCTCTGCGGCAGAATCGCATCGATCTGCTCAACAATCGGGTCTTCTTCTACTTCAAAGCGGCGCGAGGCGTAGCCCAGCAGGGCACCAAACACCAGTGCCAGCGCCGCCAGAACAGCAATAGCAATCCAAATCGCGGTCATATCAGAATTTCACCAGACCGGTAAAGCCCATGAACGCCAGCGCCATCAGGCCAGCGGTGATCAGGGCAATGGAGTTTCCTTTGAACGGTGCCGGCACGTTGGCCAGCACCAGACGTTCACGCATGCCAGCGAACAGCACCATCACCAGCGAAAAGCCGAGTGACGCACTGAAGCCGTACAGCGCCGCCTGCAGGAACGTATGGTTGAGGTTGACGCTCAGCAGCGGCACGCCCAGCACCGCGCAGTTGGTGGTGATCAGCGGCAAAAAGATACCGAGCAGGCGATACAGCGACGGGCTGGTTTTACGCACCACCATTTCGGTGAACTGCACCACTACCGCAATCACCAGGATATAGGCCATGGTACGCAGGTACACCAGATCAAGCGGCAGCAGAATCAGGTGATTCACCAGCCAGGCGCAAATCGACGCCAGCGTAATGACGAACGTGGTGGCAAGTCCCATGCCAATGGCCGTTTCCAGTTTTTTTGACACGCCCATAAAAGGGCAAAGGCCGAGGAATTTGACCAACACGAAGTTGTTCACCAGCACTGTGCCAATAAAGAGCAGTAAGTAATCGGTCATTTTTTAACCTGGGAAGCCGAAAGGCGTTTATTATCCGGAATTGAGAGGTGCATCTCAACCTTTGCGCGATTCGTGCGCTGGCTGAGAGCACTCAGAATTAAATTCCTGACGAAAAGAGCGTCATCAGGGCTGAATAAAGGTCTGTTTGACCCGCTGTGAGCGTTTGAAGTAGGGCACAAAGACTGCCGCCGAGAGCAGGGCCAGCAGCAATGTCTGGATCGCTTTCCCATCGGCCACCGGCGTAAAAGCGAAGGTTTTCAGCGCCAGCAATACGGTCATCAGCAGCCAGAGAATGTAGTGACGTGGCAGACGGCGCGAACGCTGACAAAAGATCCAGCACACCCAGATGCTGTACAGCCACACCGCGGCGGCGGTGAGTAAGGACACCAGCCACTGCGTCATTAAAATACTGGCGTGAGAAAACAGCGTGGTGCGCAGTTCCGTGTCAAACAGCGGCCGCAGATAGAGCGCCACCACTAGCGCGCTGGTCAGCATCGTCATAATCAGCCAGGCCAGCGGCAGCAGCAGCCAGCCGGCAATACGCGGCGGGTTTACCGATTCGGACATGTTATTCATCCTGATGTAAGCAAAAAAGACGAGGCAGAGCGTACCATGTCCAAACGGGTCACGCCCGATTCGGACAGCGCACCAGGGGCAGAAACAGAGATAAGCGCGCTTTACACCACGTAGCGCCAGACGGATTTCGGCACACAGCCGAGGTCATACAGACGGCCACCTGAGGCGAGTTCAGCACGGCGGTGATCGGCGGCGCGGTACATATTGATGATCTCGTTATCATCAGTGAGCGAATAATTGAGGTGATCGTAGAGTTTTTCCAGACTCTCAAGATTATTCACTTTACGAAATTTCAGCAGGTAATCGAGCGCAGTCATGATTGCCATAAAAGATAGAGAACGGGGAAGTGCTCAAGTATAGGGAGCACGCGGCCAGAGTCCAGACACCGCGGTTAAAAAAATTCAAAATTCAGACAACGTGCGCTAATTCGCTCATCAAAAGGGACTTTTTTACGCTTTTATCTTTTTTAACGCGCATTTTTCTGCGCGTCAGGCGCGTTTTTGGCCCCGTTAACCGGGGGCTGGTGAGAAAATTTAACAGCTGCCTTAAACGGTATTCCAGACGCTATTTTTCGCACTTTTGTTGCGCTTATTTTGAAACGCAGCAGGCGCGAAAAAGCGATTTATCTGTAACGGGTGACGCACAAGGGTGCAGCTGTGATGAAACGTCAAATCGCAAGTGTGCGAATTATCACAAAACAGAACATTGCCTGCCGCCCGCATGAATAACCATTCTTTACGTGTCCGTTGTAATCGTTTCCAGTGCCTGCGGTCATAACCGCTTCTGTTTATTACAGTTATTTAACCTCCGCTGACATAAAGTTCAGGCGTTTTGTCCATAAGCTGAGTCAGCTGTCTGACACCCTGATACGCGTAACCCCTTTAATTCATTCTGTTTTGTGAGGTGTGTCGCGCTTGTTTTAGCGCAATTGCGCCAGGCTTGAAGCGCGTTTGTACCCCTACAGCACACTCCCTTCAGAGGAATGAAAATTATGTGGAAACGTTTACTCTTGACCACCATGGTCAGCGCCGCACTCAGCACATCGGTTCTGGCTGCCGACATGAGGGTGGGCTTCTCGCAGGTCGGTTCTGAATCCGGCTGGCGTTCTGCCGAAACCAACGTGGCAAAAAGTGAAGCGCAAAAGCGCGGTATCACCCTGAAAATTGCCGATGGTCAGCAGAAGCAGGAGAACCAGATCAAAGCGGTGCGCTCGTTTATCGCTCAGGGCGTTGACGCCATCTTTATCGCGCCAGTGGTCCAGACTGGCTGGGAACCGGTGCTGGAAGAGGCCAAAGACGCCAAAATCCCGGTGTTCCTGCTGGACCGCGCCATCGTGGTGAAAGATAAATCGCTGTACATGGCGGTGGTGACGGCCGACAACGTGCTGGAAGGCAAACTGATTGGTGACTGGCTGGTGAAAACCGTCGGTGACAAGCAGTGTAACGTGGTGGAACTGCAGGGTACCGTCGGTGCCAGCGTGGCGATCGACCGTAAGAAAGGCTTTGCCGAAGCCATCGCCGGCCACAACAACATCAAAGTGATTCGCTCGCAGTCCGGTGACTTTACCCGCAGTAAGGGTAAAGAGGTGATGGAGAGCTTTATCAAAGCCGAGAACAATGGCAAAAACATCTGCATGGTGTATGCCCATAACGACGACATGGCGATCGGCGCCATCCAGGCAATTAAAGAAGCCGGCCTGAAGCCGGGCAAAGACATTCTCACCGGTTCGATTGATGGTGTACCGGATATCTACAAAGCGATGCTGGCCGGCGAGGCCAACGCCAACGTTGAGCTGACGCCGGACATGGCCGGCCCGGCGTTTGACGCGCTGGAGAAATTCAAAAAAGACGGCACGCTGCCGCCGAAGATCATCAAAACCGAATCAAAACTGTTCTTACCGGCTGACGCTCAGGCGGAGCTGGATAAGAAAAAAGGCATGGGTTACTGATCCCCGCAACCGCCCTTCGGGGCGGTTTTTATGACGTAAGCGAGGCAGAATCTGATGAGCAGCTACGATGAAACACCCCTGCTGAGCCTCAACGGCATCAGCAAAGGCTTTCCCGGCGTCAAAGCGCTGGATAACGTGTCGTTCAGCATCCGCAAGGGCGAAATTATGGCGCTGCTGGGTGAGAACGGCGCGGGGAAATCCACCCTGATTAAAGTGCTGACCGGCGTCTACACGCGGGATGCCGGCACTATCACCCTCAACGGCGCGGTGATTGCGCCGCACAGTACCGCCGATGCGCAGCAGATGGGCATTGGCACCGTTTATCAGGAAGTGAATCTGCTGCCGAATATGTCGGTGGCGGATAACCTCTATATTGGCCGCGAGCCGCGCCGCTTCGGCATGATCGATCGCAAGCGCATGGTGCGCGACGCCGATGCGCTGATGCGCAACTACGGCTTCGCGCTGGATGTGACGCGTCCGCTCGGCCACTACTCGGTGGCGATGCAGCAGATCATTGCGATTTGCCGCGCGGTCGATCTCTCCGCGCAGGTGCTGATTCTGGATGAACCAACTGCCAGCCTCGATGCCAGCGAAGTGGAGATGCTGTTTACCCTGATGGCGCAGCTGAAAGCCAAAGGTATGAGCCTGATTTTCGTCACCCACTTTCTCGACCAGGTGTACCGCATCACCGATCGCATTACCGTACTGCGCAACGGTCAGTTTATCGCCACGCGGGACACCGCCTCGCTGCCGCAGATTGAGCTGATCAAGCTTATGCTGGGGCGAGAGCTGCTGGAAACCGCACTGCAGCGCCAGGGCAGCACGTTACGCAGCAATCAGCCGGTGGTGTCGTTTGAGGATTACGGCAAGAAAGGCACCATTGAACCGTTTAGCCTGCAGGTACGGCCGGGCGAAGTGGTGGGGCTGGCCGGACTGCTCGGCTCCGGGCGCACCGAGACCGCCGAGGTGCTGTTTGGCATCCGCCGCGCCGATCGCGGTACCGCCACCATCAAAGGCAAAGTGCAGCACATCCGCACGCCGGCCAAAGCCTCGCGTCTCGGCATGGGCTTCTGCCCGGAAGATCGTAAAACTGACGGCATCATCGGCGCGGCCTCGGTGCGGGAAAACATCATTCTGGCGCTGCAGGCGCAGCGTGGCTGGCTGCGGCCGATCAAACGCCGTGAGCAGCAGGCGATAGCCGAGCGTTTTATCAAGAGCCTGGGTATTCGCACGCCGCACGCCGACCAGCCGGTGGAGCTGCTGTCGGGTGGCAACCAGCAGAAGGTGCTGCTGTCACGCTGGCTGGTGACTAAACCACAGTTTCTGATTCTGGATGAGCCGACGCGCGGTATCGACGTAGGCGCCCACGCCGAGATCATTCGGCTGATAGAATCCCTGTGCGCCGACGGACTGGCGCTGCTGGTCATCTCCTCTGAACTGGAAGAACTGGTGGGCTATGCCGATCGCGTGCTGATCATGCGCGATCTGAAGCAGGTCGCCGAAATTCCGCTGGAACAGCTGTCGGTGGCGTCGATCGTCAACGCCATCGCGGACGGAGGAGCACAACATGCTTGAATCGCCTATGACACACGAAAAACCGGAACGGCGGAAGCCGAAGCTGCCGCCGGGCATGCCGCAGATCGTCGCGCTGATTCTGGTGCTGCTGATCGACAGCCTGGTGGCGAATAACTTTTTTGCTATTCACATTCAGGACGGGCGGTTATTCGGCAGCCCGATTGACATTCTCAACCGCGCCGCACCGGTGGCGCTGCTGGCGATTGGTATGACGCTGGTGATTGCCACCGGCGGGATCGATCTGTCGGTGGGCGCGGTAATGGCGATTGCCGGCGCGACGGCGGCGACGCTGACGGTGGCGGGGCACAGCCTGAGTTTTATTATCCTGGCCACGCTCGGAACCGGGCTGCTATGCGGCCTGTGGAACGGCGTGCTGGTGGCGCTGCTGAAGATTCAGCCGTTTGTTGCCACGCTGATCCTGATGGTGGCCGGGCGCGGCATCGCGCAGCTGATCACCCAGGGACAGATCGTCACCTTTAACAGTGACAGCCTCGCGTGGTTTGGCAGCGGTTCGCTGTGGCTGCTGCCGGTACCGGTGTGGATTACCCTGCTGGTGGCCGTGGCGGTGTGGCTGCTGACGCGCAAAACCGCGCTTGGCCTGTTCATCGAAGCGGTAGGCATCAACCTGCGCGCGGCGCGCAATGCCGGGGTGACCGGCTGGCTGGTGGTGATGTCCACCTACGCCATCAGCGGCGTGTGTGCGGCGGTAGCCGGGCTGATTGTCGCCGCCGATATTCGCGGTGCCGATGCCAATAATGCCGGGTTGTGGCTGGAGCTGGACGCCATTCTGGCGGTGGTGATTGGTGGCGCCTCGCTGATGGGCGGGCGTTTTAACCTGGTGCTGTCGCTGGTTGGCGCGCTGATAATCCAGTCAATGAATACCGGCATCCTGCTGTCAGGTTTTCCGCCAGAGCTGAACCAGGTGGTGAAAGCGGTGGTGGTGATGTGCGTTCTGCTGCTGCAGTCGCCGCGCTTTATCGCCATGCTGAAGGGGAGACGTAAACCATGATCAAGCGTCATTTACCGTTAATGATTACCCTGCTGGTGTTTGTCGCGGGTTACCTGTTCTGCCTCAGCCAGTTTCCCGGCTTTGCCTCAACGCGGGTGATTTGCAACATCCTCACGGATAATGCGTTTCTCGGCATCATCGCCGTCGGCATGACGTTTGTGATTTTGTCCGGCGGCATCGATCTGTCCGTTGGCGCGGTGATCGCTTTCACCGGCGTGTTCCTGGCGCGCATCATCGGCGACTACCATGTCGATCCGCTGCTGGCCTTTGCGCTGATTCTGGCGGCAGGCGCGCTGTTTGGTGCCATGATGGGCTGGCTGATTGATGCATTAAAAATCCCGGCCTTTATCATCACGCTCGCCGGGATGTTTTTCCTGCGCGGCTGCAGCTATCTGGTGTCGGAGAACTCGATTCCTATCGATCATCCGCTGTATACCACGTTGTCGAGCCTGGCGTGGAAAATTCCCGGCGGCGGACGTCTCAGCCTGCTGGCGGTGATTATGCTGGTGGTGGTGGCGGGGGGCATTCTGCTGGCGCACCGTACGCGCTTCGGTAATCAGGTGTACGCCATTGGCGGCAATCTGACGTCGGCTCAGCTGATGGGCGTGTCGACGCGCGCCACCACGATTAAGATTTATATGCTGTCGACCACGCTGGCGACGCTGGCAGGCATCGTATTTTCCATTTACACCTCGGCCGGCTACGCGCTGGCCGGGCTGGGCGTCGAGCTGGATGCCATTGCTTCGGTGGTGATTGGCGGTACGCTGCTGTCGGGGGGCGTCGGTACGGTGCTGGGCACGCTGTTCGGGGTGCTGATTCAGGGGTTGATTCAGACATGGATTAACTTCGACGGCACGCTGAGTTCGTGGTGGACCAAAATCGCCATCGGTATTCTGCTGTTTGCCTTTATTGCGCTGCAGCGTCTGCTGACGGTGATGTGGGACCGCCAGCAGAACGCGCCGGTTAAGCGTTTAACGTCTTAGTCGTGATCGCATGTGCGTTAAGAGGTGCGCAAACTGGCGCACCTTTTTTTATGCTCAGATTCGTGGATGTTAGGTGGGGTTTGCAGTTTTAGCGCTCAGAGTCGTGGATGCTTAGTGGGGTTGCTGTTAATCGGGTGCCCGGCCCCATCAAGGCCAGCCCGATCGCAAAGAAACCCCGCATCCATGCCGATCGGCCGCGCCATCCCTGGCGCGGACGCTTTGCTATTCGGGCTGGTCTTGATGGGACAGTTAAGTTGTTCATCGCTGTCATTAATGCGCTGCGCGGCGTTTAAATCTGACCACTCGCAGCACACGGATATGCAGGAAATAAAGGCGGGCAGTGGCGTAAAGCGTACGACGCAGGGAGGTATTCACGCCGGCTTTACGTAACGCCTGCCTTAGTTGACTGGACCGCACGTTTTAAGCCAAAAAAAGCCGCGATACACTCGCGGCTTGCTTCAATATCTCAGGCTATTAACGTTGCAGTCGGTAATACGCGTCGTTCCAGCGCAGCGCATCTTTGAAGGCTGGCAGGCGCGTCTCGTCATCAATCACCAGCACTTCAATGCCGTGCAGTTCGCCGTACAGGTACATATCCTCAACATCCAGCGCCTGGCTGAACACCGTATGGTGTGCGCCGCCCGCCAGGATCCACGCTTCAGAAGCGGTGGCCAGCGACGGCTGCGCGCGCCACAGCGCACGTGCCACCGGCAGCTTCGGCAGCGCCTGCGGCTGTTCAATGGTATCGACCACGTTGACCAGCAGACGGAAGCGGTCGCCCATATCGATGACGCTGGCGTTCACCGCGCGACCCGCCGGCGTCGAGAAAATCAGACGCGCCGGATCGGCTTTACCGCCAATGCCGAGGAACTGCACATCAATCAGCGGCTTCTCCTCTTTGGCGATCGACGGGCACACTTCCAGCATGTGCGAGCCCAGTACCAGCTCGTTGCCCGGCGCGAAGTGGTAGGTGTAATCCTCCATAAACGAGGTGCCGCCGGCGCGCGTGCCGGCCTGCACTTTCAGGATGTGCAGCAGTGCGGCGGTTTTCCAGTCGCCTTCACCGGCGAAACCGTAGCCCTGAGCCATCAGGCGCTGAACCGCCAGACCGGGCAGCTGGGTCATACCGTGCAGCGTCTGGAAATTGGTGGTAAAGGCTTTACAGCCTTCGCTATCGAGGAAGCGCTTCAGGCCCAGCTCAATGCGTGCGGCATCCAGCACATTCTGCCGCTTGTCGCCGTTTACAGACGCCGCTGCGCTGAACAGATACTGGCTCTCGTACTCGTCGACCAGCGCGTTGACATCGCCGTCGCTGACGCTGTTCACCACCTCAACCAGATCGCCGACGCCCCAGCCGTTAACCGCATAGCCAAACTGAATCTGCGCTGCCACTTTATCGCCTTCGGTGACCGCCACTTCGCGCATATTGTCACCGAAGCGCGCCACTTTCAGCTGCTGGCTGGCCTGCTTCGCCAGGGCGGCATTGATCCAGCGCGCAATACGCTGCTGGCTGGTTTTATCCTGCCAGTGACCGGTCACCACGCTGTGCTGCAGACCCATGCGCGCGCCAATGAAGCCGAACTCACGGCCGCCGTGCGCGGTCTGGTTCAGGTTCATGAAGTCCATGTCCATGCTGTCCCACGGAATTTCCGCATTGAACTGGGTGTGAAACTGCAGCAGCGGCTTATGCAAAATACTCAGTCCGCCAATCCACATTTTTGCCGGCGAAAAGGTATGCAGCCAGGTAATGATACCGACGCACTGGCTGTCGTGATTGGCCTCGCGGCACAGTGCCAGCGCTTCATCCGGTGATTTCACCAGCGGCTTCAGCTCAAGCGGCACCGGCAGCGTACCGGCCTGGTTCAGGCCGTCCATCACCTGGCGCGCATGCTGCTCAACCTGGCGCAGGGTTTCCGCTCCGTAGAGATGCTGTGTACCAATCACAAACCAGACTTTCTGTTCCATTCATCGCTCCTTTACTTAGCGGATGCGGCGCGCGCGGCGTACTGCGGTTCAGCCGCCTGGCACCAGTGTTGATAACGTTGATAAAGCTGCTGATAAGTCGCCACGCGCGCGCTGTCCGGCTGCAGGGTGACGGCAATCGGACTGGCCATCACCTGCTGCGCCGCCGGCACATCGGGGTAAACGCCGGCGGCAACGGCGGCAAAAATCGCCGCGCCCAGCGCGCAGCACTCATCGGAAGCGACAATGTCCAGCGGCCGGTTCATCACATCGCAGCAGGCCTGCATGATGGCAGGGGATTTGCGCGCAATGCCGCCGAGCGTCAGGATGTTCTGCACCGGAATCTGCTGCTGTTCGAAGCACTCCATGATGGCGCGAGCGCCGAAGGCGGTGGCGGCAATCAGGCCACCGAACAGCGCGGGCGCATCGGTGCCGAGGTTGAGGTCGGTAATCACGCCTTTCAGGCGCTGGTTGGCGTCCGGCGTGCGGCGACCGTTAAACCAGTCCAGCACCACCGGCAGGTGATCGAGTTGCGGATTTGCCGCCCAGGCGTCGGTCAGCTGGCGGATCAAATCCTGCTGCAGCGCGGCCAGCTGCGGCTGTAATTCAGGATGGCGCTGCGCCGCCTGCTGCAAAGGCCAGCCGAGCAGGCGACTGAACCAGGCGTAGATGTCGCCGAACGCCGATTGTCCGGCTTCACAGCCGATGGCGCCCGGCATTACGCTGCCGTCGACCTGACCGCAGATGCCTTTGATCGCGCGATCGCCCACCTGTTCGCTGTCGGCGATCAGGATGTCGCAGGTCGAGGTGCCGATGACTTTCACCAGCGTGTACGGCTGTGCGCCCGCGCCAACCGCGCCCATGTGGCAGTCAAAGGCGCCACCGGACAGCATCACCTGTTCTGACAGGCCAAGACGCTGCGCCCATTCGCCCGACAGCGTGCCGACCGGCACATCGGCGGTAAAAGTATCGCTGAACAGCGGCGAATCGAGCTGTTCCACCAGCATGGGATCGAGCGCGCGAAAGAACGCCGCCGGCGGTAAACCCTGCCACTCCGGATGCCACAATGATTTGTGCCCGGCGGCACAGCGTCCGCGCCGCAGATCGGCCGGTGCGGTGGTACCGCTCAGCAGCGCAGGCACCCAGTCGCACAGCTCTACCCACGAAACCGCCGCCTCACGCACCGCGGCATCGGCACGCGATACGTGCAAGATTTTGGCCCAGAACCATTCGGAGGAGTAAACGCCGCCGATGTAGCGGGTATAGTCGGTGAACTGGCCGCTGCGGCACAGGCGGTTGATCTCTTCGGCTTCTTCTATGGCGGTATGATCTTTCCACAGCACAAACATGGCGTTGGGATTGCTGACGAATTCCGGACGCAGCGCGAGGACGTTGCCGTCGCGATCGATGGGGGCCGGCGTCGAGCCGGTAGAATCGACGCCAATACCCACCACCGCGGCGCGCTGCGCCGGACTTAACGCCTGCACCACGCTGACGATGGCTTGTTCCAGCGCATCAATATAATCCTGAGGATGATGACGAAAGCGGTTGGCGTGGGCATCGCAGAATTCACCCTTTGCCCAGCGCGGATAGTTGACCACCGCCTTTTCCAGCTCTTTACCGCTGTGGCACTCCACGGCCAGCGCCCGTACCGAGTCACTGCCGAAATCCAGCCCAATTGTTATGGCACCCGCGCTCATCGGGATTCTCCTGTGTGAGTTGTCTCGCTCTATCCTGGAATGGGGCGCGGGCGGCGGTTAGTCATCAGCGGCTGAGAATATGCACTTTTCTGTCATCGGCGGGGTTGTGTGATCGACAGCAAAAGTTAATGTCCGGTTAATTTTGCTGAATATATGGAGGATTTAGTCATCGTTTTGGGATGTGATACCGCTCTACATTTTTCCGCGCTTTTCCCGCTACAACTAGCCCAGCGTTTGCACAGCCTTTGTACAACCTTTGAGCTAACGCGCTGATTTTGCGCTGTACCCGAACGTGAAATCTGATTGGTAGCGTTTACACCGATTCGTTGATAACAGCGATAAAACACCATTGTGCCGGAGAGCATCATGCATAAATTCACTAAAGCAATGGCGGCCGCAGGCCTCGCCGCGCTTATGTCACAATCCGCTATCGCCGAGACCATGAAGCTCGGTTTTCTCGTCAAACAGCCGGAGGAACCCTGGTTCCAGACCGAGTGGAAATTCGCCGATAAGGCCGGCAAAGATCTCGGCTTTGAAGTGATCAAAATTGCCGTGCCGGACGGTGAAAAAACCCTGAACGCTATCGATAGCCTGGCGGCGAGCGGCGCCAAAGGCTTTGTCATCTGTACCCCGGATCCCAAGCTGGGCTCGGCCATCGTCGCCAAAGCACGCAGCTATGACCTGAAAGTGATTGCCGTGGATGACCAGTTTGTCACCGCCAAAGGCAAGCCAATGGATACCGTACCGCTGGTGATGATGGCGGCGACCAAAATCGGCGAGCGTCAGGGCCAGGAGCTGTACAAAGAGATGCAGAAACGCGGCTGGGATGTGAAGCAAACCGCCGTGATGGCGATTACTGCTAACGAACTGGATACCGCACGCCGCCGCACCGGTGGCTCAATGGCCGCGCTGAAAGCCGCCGGCTTCCCGGAGAAGCAGATTTATCAGGTGCCGACCAAATCTAACGATATCCCGGGCGCGTTTGACGCCGGTAACTCGCTGCTGGTGCAGCATCCGGAAGTGAAGCACTGGCTGATTGTCGGCATGAACGACAACACCGTGCTGGGCGGCGTGCGCGCCACCGAAGGCCAGGGCTTCAAGGCACCGGACGTGATCGGCATCGGTATCAACGGCGTGGACGCGGTAAGCGAGCTGTCAAAAGGCGCGCCAACCGGCTTCTACGGTTCCCTGCTGCCGAGCCCGGACGTGCACGGCTATAAGAGCAGCGAAATGCTCTACAACTGGGTGACCAAAGGACAGGAGCCAGCGAAATTCACCGAAGTGACCGACGTGGTGCTGATCACCCGCGACAATTTCAAAACCGAGCTGGCGAAGAAAGGGCTGATGTAAGTCGGTTTTAAGCCGTCCTCAATGTGATGTTAATTAACAGGCAGCCGGCATAGTTCGTGCTGTAGCAAGGCGGCAAACACGTTTATCCCCGGGAGCTTACTGAGATCAGTGACCGGGGTAAATGTGCGCAGCCAACGCCGCTACGGTGCGAAACATAGAGGCTCAGGAGTTCCCATGAACACGGATCCAGCATTTCTGTCATTTCATGGCATCAGCAAAACCTTCCCTGGCGTGAAAGCGCTGCAGGATATCTCTTTTCAGTGCCGCGCCGGTGAAGTGCACGCGCTGATGGGAGAAAACGGCGCGGGCAAATCCACGCTGCTGAAAATCCTCAGCGGCAGCTATCAGCCCAGCGGCGGCGAAATCCGCATCAAAGGCACAGCGAAAAGCTTCAGCAATACCGTTGATGCGCTGGATGCCGGTGTAGCGATCATTTACCAGGAGCTGCATCTGGTACCGGAAATGAGCGTGGCGGAGAACATCTATCTTGGCCAGCTGCCGCACAAGCGCGGGCTGGTTAATCGCAAGCTGCTGCGCTACGAAGCCGGTCTGCAGCTGAAAAATCTTGGCATGGATATCGACCCCGACATGCCGCTGAAATACCTGTCGCTCGGCCAGTGGCAGATGGTCGAAATCGCTAAAGCGCTGGCGCGCAACGCGCGCATCATCGCTTTTGATGAGCCGACCAGTTCGCTGTCGGCGCGCGAAATTGAGCATCTGTTCCGCGTGATTCGCCAGCTGCGCGAGCAGGGCCGGGTGGTGCTGTATGTGTCGCATCGCATGGAAGAAATTTTCGCGCTGAGCGATGCCATCACCGTGTTTAAGGATGGGCGCTACGTGCGCACCTTCACGGATATGGCCAATACCCACCATGACGATCTGGTGGAGGCGATGGTCGGACGCAACCTCGGAGATATCTATGGCTACGCGCCACGTGAGCTGGGTCCCGTGCGTCTGCAGCTGGACCAGGTGGAAGCGAAAGGCGTGCGGATGCCGATATCGCTGACGGTGCGCGCCGGAGAAATCGTCGGTCTGTTTGGACTGGTCGGTGCCGGCCGCAGCGAACTGATGAAAGGGCTGTTTGGTGCCACCCGGCTGCGCGCAGGCACGGTCACGCTGGACGGTAAGCAGCTCAACATCCGCGAACCGATTGATGCCATCCGCGCCGGTATCATGCTGTGCCCGGAAGATCGCAAAGCCGAAGGTATCATTCCGGTGCACTCGGTGCGCGAGAACATCAATATCAGCGCGCGCCGCCACAACCTGAGTGCCGGCTGTCTGATCAAGCCGGGCTGGGAAGCGAAAAACGCGGACCACCACATTCGCTCGCTGAACATCAAAACGCCGGGTGCGCATCAGCTGATCATGAATCTGTCCGGTGGCAACCAGCAGAAGGCAATTCTGGGCCGCTGGTTGTCGGAGGAGATGAACGTGATCCTGCTCGACGAACCGACGCGCGGCATTGATGTCGGCGCCAAACATGAAATCTATAACCTGATTTATCAGCTGGCGAACAAAGGGATCGCGGTGCTGTTTGCCTCCAGCGATCTGCCCGAAGTGATGGGACTGGCCGACCGCATCGTAGTGATGCGCGAAGGTGAGATTGCCGGTGAACTGCCCCACGACGCCGCCACGGAGCAGCTGACGCTGAGCCTGGCCATGCCGAAAACCACTCAAGCGGCCGCCGTGGCCTGAGGTAAAGGAGAGTAAAAATGGCTTCATCTACCACGTCCAATACGCCACCGGTGCAGCGCAGTGGCCTGCAGCTCGGGCGCATCTGGGACAACTTCGGCATGCTGGTGGTGTTTGCGCTGCTGTTTATCGTCTGCGCCATCTTCGTGCCTAATTTTGGCACCTTTATCAACATGAAAGGGCTGGGCCTGGCGATGTCGATGTCCGGCATGGTGGCGTGCGGCATGCTGTTCTGCCTCGCCTCCGGCGATTTTGACCTGTCGGTGGCGTCGGTGATTGCCTGCGCTGGCGTCGTCACCGCCGTGGTGATCAACATGACCGAAAGCCTGTGGATCGGCGTCGCCGCCGGCCTGCTGCTTGGTATGGCCACCGGCTTCGTTAACGGCTTCGTGATTGCGCGTCTGAAGATTAACGCGCTGATCACCACGCTGGCGACCATGCAGATTGTGCGCGGCCTGGCCTATATCTTCTCCGACGGTAAAGCGGTGGGGATTGAGGATGAGCGCTTTTTCACCCTCGGCTACGCCAACTGGCTGGGCGTGCCGGCACCGATCTGGCTGACCATCGCCACCATGATCGTGTTCGGTTTCCTGCTGAACAAAACCACCTTTGGCCGCAACACGCTGGCGATTGGTGGCAACGTGGAAGCGGCGCGGCTGGCCGGGGTGCCGGTGGTGCGCACGCGCATCATCATCTTTATCCTTTCCGGGCTGGTATCAGCGGCGGCCGGCATTATCCTGGCTTCGCGCATGACCAGCGGTCAGCCGATGACCTCGCTCGGCTATGAGCTGATCGTCATCTCCGCCTGCGTGCTGGGCGGCGTGTCGCTGAAGGGCGGTATCGGCAAGATTTCCTACGTGGTCGCCGGGGTGTTGATTCTGGGTACCGTCGAGAATGCGATGAATTTATTGAATATCTCGCCATTCTCACAGTATGTGGTGCGCGGTTTGATACTGTTAGCGGCGGTGATCTTTGACCGTTACAAACAGAAAAGCAGAACCGCCTGATCCCGCGGGCGCAGCCGCAACGCTGCGCCCCAACGTCACGCGAACCGGGAGATCCTTATGTACCACCGCGAAGCGCCGAGTGAACAGCAAAATCCTTTACTGCCGGGCTATCCGTTTAACGCCTGGCTGGTGGCCGGGCTGACGCCGATCAACGCCGGCGATCAGCTCGATTTTTTTATCGATCGCCCGCACGGCATGAAAGGTTACATCCTCAATCTGACCATCAAAGGTCAGGGACGGGTGTTTGACGGAGCGTCAGCGTTTGACTGCGAGCCGGGCGACCTGCTGCTGTTTCAGCCGAAAACGCCGCACTATTATGGCCGCGCGCCGGACAGTCCGTGCTGGCATCATCGCTGGGTCTATTTCCGTCCGCGCGCCTACTGGACCGACTGGCTGCAGTGGCAGGATCAGAACCAGGGCGTTGGCCGGCTGCGGTTGCCGGATGCGCTGCGCGCCGAATTTGACCGCCTGTTTGCCAGCATTGAACAGACGCATAATTCCGGACGCCGCTTCGCCGAAGAGCTGGCGATGAATCTGCTGGAACGCCTGCTGCTGCGTGCGGTAGAAGAGGATCCGCGCAGCCATCAGCAAATTCGCGATCCGCGCGTGATTGAAGCCTGCCAGTACGTCACCAATCATCTGGCCAGCGAGGTGAAAATCGAGGAAGTGGCGCGCCACGTCTGTCTGTCGCCGTCGCGTCTGGCCCACCTGTTCCGCGAGCAGATGGGAATCAACCTGTTGCGCTGGCGCGAAGATCAGCGGGTGATCCGCGCCAAGCTGCTGCTGCAAACCACTCAGGAACCGATCGCCTCGGTGGGGCGCGAGGTCGGCTACGACGACCAGCTCTACTTCTCGCGCGTGTTCCGCAAGCGGGTGGGCGTCAGTCCGAGCGATTTCCGCCGCCGCAGTCAGGATGCGCACGACGCACTGGTGGCCCAGGAGAGCTGGCAACCGGCACGGAGTGCGATCTCCTGAGCTTTCAGGTGATTCCGCCTTGTTCTTACTGACTGATTCGTCTTAAATCAGTCAGGTCACGAACAAGAGGAATGAGAATGAGCGATAAACTACGTGTCGGCCTGATTGGCTACGGATTTGCCAGCAAAACCTTCCATGCGCCACTGATCGCCGGTACGCCAGACGTTGAGCTGGCGGCGATCTCCAGCAGCGATGCCAGTAAAGTGCACGCTGACTGGCCGTCGGTGCAGGTGGTGGCCGATCCTCAGGCACTGCTGGATGACCCGACGCTGCACCTGATTGTAATTCCTACCCCGAACGACACCCATTTCCCGCTCGCCAAAGCGGCACTTAATGCCGGCAAGCATGTGGTGGTCGATAAACCGTTTACCGTGACGCTGTCACAGGCGCGCGAGCTCGATCAGCTGGCCAAAGCCAAAGGGCTGCTGCTGTCGGTGTTCCATAACCGCCGCTGGGACAGCGATTTCCTGACGCTGAAAACGCTGCTGAACGACGGCACGCTGGGCGAGGTGCGCTATCTGGAGTCGCACTTTGACCGTTTCCGTCCGGAAGTGCGTCAGCGCTGGCGCGAAATGAAAGGCCCGGGCAGCGGGATCTGGTTCGATCTTGGACCGCACGTGCTGGACCAGGCGTTGCAGCTGTTTGGACCGCCGGTGGCGATCAACGTCGACATGGCTGAACTGCGTCCGGGCGCGCAAACCACCGATTACTTCCACGCGGTGCTGACTTATCCCACCCGGCGCGTGGTGCTGCACGCCAGCATGCTGGTAGCGGCGGAATCGGCGCGTTTTGTGGTGCACGGCACGCGCGGCAGCTACGTTAAGTATGGGCTCGATCCGCAGGAGGACCGTCTGAAAGCCGGTGAACGTCCGCCGCGTGAAGAGTGGGGCTACGACATGCGCAACGGCACGCTGACGCTGGCCGAGGGCGACGTGATGGTGGAAAAAGAGCTGCTGACGCTGCCGGGCAACTATCCGGCCTATTATGCGGCGATCCGCGACGCCATTGCCGGTAATGGTGCCAACCCGGTTACGGCGGAAGAGGCGATTCAGGTGATGGAGCTGATTGAGCTTGGCCTGCAGTCGGCGGAGAAACGCCAGACCCTGTCACTGAAGTAAACCGGACGGCGTTATCGCCAGCCGATCAACAAGGAGCGCAATCTGCGCTCCTTTTTTATGGCTTATGCCGCCACGCGCTGGCGCAGCGCGGCTTTCTCCGCCTCGGTTAAAAAGGCGATGGCAATACCGTTCTCCTGCGCCTGGCGAATCTCGGCGGCGCTCAGGCCCGCCTGTGGCGCAGCGACCTCATATTCATGCGCCAGCTCAATGCCCTGTACCGCCGGATCGTCAGTGTTGATGGTTGCCAGAATGCCATGCTGCAGGAACGCCTTCAGCGGATGGCTGGCCAGCGAGGCCACGGTGCTGGTCTGAATGTTCGATGTCAGGCAGGATTCAATGCCAATGCGCTGTTCGGCGAGGAAATCCATCAGCGCGCGGTCTTCAATCGCTTTGACACCGTGACCGATGCGCTCAGCGCCCAGCTCGCGGATCGCCTGCCAGATGCTCTCCGGTCCGGCGGCTTCACCGGCATGCACGGTGATGCGGAATCCGGCGTCGCGGGCGCGGTTGAAGTGGCTGAGGAATTCGCTGCCCGGGAAGCCCAGTTCGTCACCGGCCAGATCGACCGCGGTGATGCCGTCGCGGTGCGCCAGCAGTCCTTCCAGCTCGCGCAGGCAGGCTTCCTCGCCAAAGGTGCGGCTCATGATGCCAATCAGCTTCACATCAACGCCATACTGCTGCACGCCCGCGCGCACACCATCAATCACCGCTTCCACCACGCCGGCGATCGGCAGGTGATGGTTCATCGCCATGTAGCCCGGTGAGAAGCGCAGCTCAGCGTAATGGATACCGGCCTGCGCGGCGTCAGCGACGTTTTCCAGCGCAATGCGGCGGCAGGCGTCGAGATCGCCCAGCACTTTAACGCCCCAGTCAAGTTTCTGCAGGAAGCTCACCAGGTCCGGCTGGTTGGCCGTCACCTGTACGTGGGGACGCAGCGTATCCAGCGTATCGGCGGGCAGTGCAAGATTGAACTGGCGACCTAAATCAAGGATGGTCTGGGCGCGGATATTGCCATCGAGGTGGCGGTGAAGGTCGGTGAGGGGAAGTTTCGCATCAATCATGTCGCACTCGCTGAATTAACGTAAAGTGCAGACCATTATAAAAACATCTTGCGCAACCGCGCCAGTGATTTGCGCAAACCGGGCAGCGGATGCTGAATTAATCAGCATCCGCCCCCGTTCAGAACGATTGCAGTGCGGCAATCAGCCGGTCCAGGCCGTCATCCAGCTTGCTGCGCGGGCAGCCAGCATTGAGACGCAGATAGTTGCGGCTGGCACTGCCGTAAGTACTGCCCGGCATGATCGCCACCTTATGCTGGTGGATCAGCCGCTGCTGCAGCGCGACGTCATCAATGGCCAGCGGTGCGATGTCAATCCACGCCAGATAAGTGGCCTGCGGCGGTTGCCAGTTGAGTCCGGCAAACGCTGCGTTCAGCCGTTGCGCAATGTGCTGCATGTTGGCGCGCAGATAATCGCGCAGCGCGTCGAGCCAGGGTGCGCCGTGACGGTAGGCGGCAATGGTAGCAGCCAGCGCCATCACCGCCGGTGACGACAGCCCATCCTGCTGCTTCAGCGCGTGAAACCATGCCCGGCGATCGTCCGCGTGCGGAATAATGCCCCAGGCGCCGGTCAGCGCCGGAATATTGAAGCTCTTCGAGGCCGAGGTAAACAGCGCCCAGCGGCCTTGTGCCACCTCGCACCACGGCGTGTGGCGCGCCTCGCTCAGCACCATATCCATATGGATTTCGTCGCTGATCACGCTCACGCCATGCCGTTCGCACAGTGCCGCCATCTGCTGCAGCTCTGCGCGCTGCCACACTTTGCCGGTGGGATTGTGCGGGCTGCACAGTAACATCACCTTACAGCGCGGCCGCGCCAGCAGGGTTTCCAGCTGAGCCATATCACAGCGCCATGTGTCGCCAGCGCGCTGCAACGGCAGTTCCAGCACCCTGCGCTGATTCCCGATGATTGTCTGGTAAAACGCATCATAGGCGGGCGTGTGAATCAGCACTTCATCCTCCGCCTGCGTCCAGTGGCGCAGCAGCTGCGCCACCATATAAATCACCGACGGGCCATACACCAGCGACTCTGCCGCGACCTCGCTGGCAAAGCGGCTGTGCATCCAGTGCTGCAGGGCGGAGAGGAAATCCTCGTGCTGCCAGCGGCTGTAGCCCAGCACGCCGTGATTCAGCCGCTGCTGCAACGCGTCAATGATGCAGGGAGCGGTGGCGAAATCCATGTCCGAGATGGTGAAAGGTAGCAGATCTGGCACGCCAAAGCGGTCGGCGACAAAGTCCCACTGCGTGCACCAGCTGCCGTGGCGATCCACCACCCGATCAAAATTAAACGCCTGCATATTTACACCGTTGCGCTCATCAGATGGGCCATTTCATCCTTGACCGACTGCACCTGCGGGCCAATCACCACCTGCAGATTGGTCTGGTTAAGGTGCACCACGCCAATGGCACCGTTGGCTTTCAGCGCGGCATCGTCGACCTTGCTTATGTCGGCGACCGACAGGCGCAGGCGCGTCAGGCAGTTATCCAGCGAGGTGATGTTGTCAACGCCGCCCAGCGCCGCGAGAATCGCTGGCGTGTTGTAGCCGGATTTGCCGACACCGGCGCGGCTGACCTGCTGCTCAACGCGGCTGGTTTCTGCTTCACGGCCCGGCGTTTTGATATTGAAGCGGGTGATGGCGAAACGGAAGATGGCGTAGTAACCGACAAACCACACGGCGGCAATCACCGGCACCCAGTACCATTTGGTGGAGAGGCCGTGCAGCACGCCAAACACGAAGAAGTCGATCACGTTGCCGTCGGTATTACCGATGGTCACGCCGAGCATCGCCATCACGGTGAAGCCGAGACCGGTCAGCAGCGCGTGGATCAGGTACAGCACCGGCGCGACAAAAAGGAACAGAAACTCAATCGGTTCGGTGGTGCCGCCAACCACGCAGGCAACCACGCCAGAAATCAGCAGGCCTTTAATTTTGTGACGGTTTTCCGGGCGCGCGCAGTGGTAAATCGCCAGCGCTGCTCCCGGCAGGCCACCAAGGAATGCCGGCATTTTACCCTGCGACAGGAAGCGGGTGGCGCTTTCCGCGAAGCCGTGGGTTTCCGGACAGGCCAGCTGCGCCTGGAAGATGGTCAGCGCGCCGCTGACACTGTGACCACACACCTCCATGGTGCCACCGGCATCGGTGAAGCGAATAATCGCCACCAGAATATGCTGCAGGCCAAACGGCAGCAGCAGACGTTCTCCGGTGCCGAAGATCATCGGGCCGAATTCGCCCGCGCTGTTGATCATCCAGCCAAGACCGGTGATCGCGCGCGCAAAGAAAGGCCAGATCAGCGGTACCACCAGCCCCAGCAGGCCCATCACCACGGTGGTGATAATCGGCACAAAGCGCGTGCCGCCGAAGAATGCCAGCGCATCCGGCAGGCGAATATTGTGAAAACGCTCGTGCAGCCAGAACACCACAATGCCGACAATCACCGCGCCGAGAATACCGGTGTCGATGGACTGAATGCCGAGAATGTTCTGCACGTTATTGGCTTTCAGCACCGCCGCATCGGTAGTCGGCAGAATCCCGTTGATGTTCAGCCAGAAGTTAACGCTGAGATTGAGCACCGCAAAGCCGACGAAGCCGGCAAACGCCGCTACGCCTTTGTTTTCCCGCGCCATGCCCAGCGGGATGGCGATGGCAAACATCACCGGCAAATAGCTAAAGGCAAAGGAGCCGATTTTCGCCATCCAGATAAACAAATATTGCAGGAACGGCTGGTCGAGCAGCGGGATCAACGTCAGTACATCATGGCTGCTGAGTGAACTGCCGATCCCTAGCATGATGCCGCAAAACGACAGCAGCGCCACGGGTAGCATGAAGGTTTTCCCCAGGCTCTGGAAAAATTCCCAGAGCGACATTTTGGGTTGGCTGTGAGGCATAGTCTCTCCTGGCTAAAAAGTAACAAGCGGGTAAAGTGGTGGAGGATGATAAAACGTTTTATCAGGGCTTTTTGTGGTGATAATCACAAAGCGTGACGAGCATCAGGCTTTATTTTTATGCGAATCAGTGTAACGTTTTACCTCTTTGAATTTTCCGGCTACGAAAAGCGTCACACTATGTCCCAGCAGAAAATCACCATCCATGATGTCGCGCAGGCCGCTGGCGTATCGGTCAGCACGGTATCGCTGGTGCTGTCCGGCAAAGGGCGCATTTCACCCGCCACCGCCACGCGGGTGAATCAGGCGATTGAGCAACTCGGCTATGTGCGTAACCGCTCGGCCTCCATGCTGCGCGGCGGTGAGAGCGGGGTGATTGGCCTGATCGTGCGCGATCTCAGCCAGCCCTTTTATGCAGCAATGACGGCGGGGCTGAGCGAGGTGCTGGAGCAGCAGGGCAAAGTGCTGGTGCTGACGCAGAGTGGTCAGCATGGCCAGCATCTGCAGCGCTGTTTTGATTCGCTGGCGGCGCAGGGCGCCGATGGCATTGTGCTGGGCGGCGCGGTGGCGCAGGCGGAATCGCTGCGGCTGCAGGCGCAGGAGCAAAATATTGCGCTGATCTGCGCCGCGCGCGCCAGCAGCCTGGAGAAAGTCGATTCGCTGCGTCCGGATAACAGCCAGGCGGCGCGGATGGCCACCGAGTATCTGATCAAACAGGGACATCAGCGCATTGCCTGGGTGGGCGGTCTGGGGTCCTCACTGACGCGCGCCGAACGTATCGGCGGCTATTGCGCCACGCTGCTGCAGTACGGTTTGCCGTTTCGCCCGGACTGGATTATCGAATGTGACGATCGCCAGCAGAGCGTCTCTGCGCTGACGCAGGCGCTGCTGCATCAGCATCCGCGTATTACCGCTATTCTGGCCCACAATGCCAGCACCACGCTCGGCTGCTATTTCGGCGCGCTGCGCAGCGGCCGCACCCTCGGGGAAGACGCCGTGGACAGTTACTACACCCAGCAGCTGGCGCTGGTCGGCTTCAACGACGATCCGCAGCCTGAGCTGAACGATCCGGCGTTGACGTTTGTCAGCAGTGAAGCGCGCATCGTCGGGCGGCGCGCGGCAGAACGCATATTACAGCGCCTGGCGCAGCCACAGGCCGATGTGCAGACGTTAATCGTGCCGCCGCAGCTGGTGCAGGGCCGCTAAGCCTGTCGCCCGCCCGGCGTCAGGTCATTATTCGCCACGTTTCTGTTACCGCTGCTTACCGATTGTCAGCCGGCCTGTGATCATCGTTCTGCTTATGCATTGCGGGCCAGCAGAAAATAAAGATTAAACTTCGGCATCAAATCCTGACACGAAATTGTCATAATATGGCCAGCGTTAAATAAAAATCAACGCGTTAGCCATTTTTCTGAATTCCGCGAATTTTGTATTGATTAATATTCTTTACCGGCCGCGCCTGAATTTTATTCAGGCTGGCTGATGTTATTACCTGTCACAAAATGTGTATTTTCTTATTGTTTAGCGAGGGTTTACTTGCTCACTGGATTTGTGACTGGCGAGGAATATACTGCCAGCTATGCTTATTTTTCCTGTGCCGGGGCACGTATGAAAATAATCGTAAATGGGAAAGGTTATCCGGAAAAGAGAAATATCATCGTCAATGATTCACACCATTATCTCAATCTGAAATATAAAAATATCTGGTTTTATCGTAACGCCGTCAGGCAGAAAATTAGCAAAGCCAATAAATTGTTTATTTTCGCGCCGCTACCGTTCTCGGTGCCGGACGATGCGCAAATCATTCATCTTTTTAATGAAGTGGCCTGCACAAAAAAACGCTGGATGGCGACATTTGAAACCGAAATTCCGCGCGTGCTGCCGGTGCCGGGCATGGCCAAACTGCATAATCCACAATTGCAGAAACAACTCAAACTGATCGCGGCACCGCAGTGTACGGCGCTGCTGGCTATCTCCGACGCGACGAAAAAGATTCAAATCAAGCTGTTACAGGCGTTTCCGCAGCAGGCTGCAGCCATTTTGCCCAAACTGCATACGCTGCATCCGCCGCAGGCAATTATCTGTGATCGGGTCAGACCGGTGAATCAGGCGAAGCTGACGTTCAGCTTTGTCGGCAATGAGTTTTATCGTAAAGGTGGGGCGGAAGTGGTGCTGGCCTTTAGCGAGTTGCTGGCAGAAGGCATCATTCAACCCGACAGCGTGCAGGTGAATTTAACGGGCAACCTGAAGCATCGCTATAATATCGCGCACGGCGCGCAGCAGGATGACGCGCAATTTCATCAGCGGATTGAAGACCTGATTAATCAACAGGCAATCTTCAGGCATGAAACATTTTTGCAAAATGATCGGCTGATGAAAATGCTCGAACAGACCGATGTGGGATTATTACCGACCTGGCAGGATACCTACGGCTTTTCAGTGCTGGAAATGCAGGCGTGCGGCTGTCCGGTTATTACCACCAATGTACGCGCACTGCCGGAAATAAACCCGGCTTCGGCCGGCTGGCTTATTGATTGTCCGTTGAATGATATGTTTGAAATCGCTATCGGTTCAGCGCAGGAGAAACAGGCGATCAGGGACAGAATTATTGCGCAGCTCAAACAGATCATCACGCAGATGATGGCGCAGCGCGAGGCGATCAGCACCCGCTCGGCGCGGGCGCTGCAAAGAATTAAAGACCAGCACGATCCGGCGCGCTTTCGCGCCCGTCTCGACGCCTTTTATCAGCAGACAGCACAGGTGAATCGTGCCCCGGGCGTCAGCGCTAAAGAGATTTGACGCATTAATCACGCCGGGTGGAGGAAGCGGATCCCCGGTTATCGCCGGTGGCGCTGACGCAACGGCCAGCGCGCACGGCATTAGCGGGCTCTGGCCGTCAGACTAAAATAGGGATGTTTTCCTGCCAGCAGCAGCAAAAACTCATATTCTCCCTGACTGAGCGGCGACGGTTTTGCTGCGGACTCCTTCATCTGCCAGACCCGCAGGCTAAGGTCGAAGCGTTCAGCCGCGTGCAGTTGGGTCATGCCCGTGGCGATGCGTAAGTCACGCACATCAGTCTGAACCGGAACGATGTGCTGCAATGATTGATGGCTCATAAGTTCTTCTCTTTCTGTGGCCTGTCCCTGGCGGTGTGGTTATCGGCTGCGAGCTATGCCAGGTCAGAGACGGGCAAGCTTTTCTGTCGCGAAGCTGCCGGTGGCTGAAACGGGGCGCTGACCGGCCAGCAGCGCGCTGTCCTGCGGGCTGTCAGAAAAGTTGAAATGACTGATCACCGCAGCCAGCGTTCCGGTACGGCCATTCAGGCTGCCGGCCGAGGCGGCGATCTCTTTCACCAGGGCGGCATTCTGCTGGGTAACGCGATCCAGATCGGTCACGGCCAGCGTAACCTGGGCAATGCCTTTGCTCTGTTCGTCTGACGCCAGCGCAATCTGGCCAATCAGCGACGTGACGGCGGAAACGCTTTGCGTGGCGCTGTCCATGATGGCGCCGGCGCGCTGCGCGGTCTGCGCGCCCTCGCCAACGCGCGTCACGGTGCCATTAATCAGCCCTTCGATCTCCTTCGCGGCGCTGGCGCTGCGTTGTGCCAGCGTGCGCACTTCAGCGGCCACCACGGCGAAGCCGCGTCCCTGCTCGCCGGCGCGGGCGGCTTCAACAGCCGCGTTCAGTGCCAGAATATTGGTCTGAAACGCGATGCTGTTAACCGTGGCGGTAAACTGACGGATTTTATCGGCTTCGGCGGCGATATCGGCCATCATCGCTGACACGCTTTTGACCAGCGCTTCGCCGTCGCGCGTGGTGCGCGCCGCATCCTCAGCCAGCTCGCGCGCTTCGCCCGCGCTGTGGGCATTTTTCTCTACGGTGGCGCTAAGCTGCTCCATGCTGGCCGAGGTCTGCTCGAGCGCAGCCGCCTGGCGGGTGGTGCGGTCGGACAGATCGGCATTGCCGCTGGCGATATCCGCAGACTCCTTGCGTAGCACGTCGGTGTTGTCATGCACGGCACGCACCGTGGTCAGCAGGCTCTGCTGCATCAGCCTGACCAGCGGAATCAGCTGACCCACACAGTTGCGGCCAAAATCCTGCGGTTCCCGCGTAAGATCGCCAGCGGCGATGCCGCGGAAATGTTCCCGCAGCGCCCCCAGCGGCCGTACCAGATGCGTGACCAGAAAACGGTCACAGAACAGCAGCAGCGCGAGCATCAGCAGTGCAGCAATGCCAAAGGCCATTTGCAGACGCTGGCGATCGGACTGGTCGGCATGGTTATTCGCTGCGATGTCGCGCTGCAGGAAATGCAGGCGCTCAGCCGCAGGCACCGCAAAGTCAGCCGGCGATGCGGTGAGGGCGGTACGCAGCGGCGCCCAGTCGCTATCGGCCGGGGCATCGGCCGCTACAGCCGCTTTCGCCGCCGTGGTTCCCGATGCCATCACTAAACTTGCGCGATTGAGAAACAGCAGCTGGCTGGTCAGGGTGGCGTTATGCAGTTCGCGCTGATGCATGTCGCGCAGCACCGTGCTGCCATAGATCCCGGCCAGCGCCACAATCAGTAGCGCCGCGACCAGGATGCACTGCACAACCCGGCGAATGGTGAAGTTTTTAAGAAATTGCATGGTGAGTTTCCCCGGTGTCGTTTAAGACACAATGGTGTCGAGCGTTATTATTTATTGTTCGCGATAATATCGCGTACTATGGTTTAGCGTTTTAAGCATGGCAGGGAATTCTGAAAAAGAAAATGAATCGTCGATAAAATATTTCTTTCCCAAAGATATGCCAGATTAATTTACAAGAGGGTTATTTCGCCTGGCCGCGGCAGTAAAGCTCGCCGGCGGATAAATAAACTTTCATTGTTTTTGCCGTTTGCTGAAATTGAGCGTTCAGTGCCCGTTAATTTAGCTTAAGTCACGCCGCAATGATTAACAGCACTCCGCCTGCAACACGCTGGGCGTCAACAAATAATAAACGCTGCCGTGTTAACGCTAATTTCACCCGTGACCATCACCGATTATAAATTCACACTGTAAAGCACCGGGCCCGTTGGACGTCCGGTTGGGGAACCGCCGTGCGGCTCGAGACTGATCGCCAGCGTCGCCTTAACCAGCGACTGCTGTTTCTCAATCGGATACTGCTGCGGCGCACTTCCGGTGACCAGACCGAGTGAAACGGGCGCCCGGCCAGGCGGAATCAGCCACAGTTCCAGACTCTGATCCGCCCTGACCGCGGTGACCTGCAGCGGCGCCAGACTGATCACGTCCTGCCGGCGGCTGGCGCTCACCACCCATTGCTGACTGTGTTGCGCATCGGTCAGCACTGCCAGCGGTGTCATAACCGGCTCGCGCAGCCAGTAAGCCGTCAGCGCTAAGCCCAGCGCGACGCAGGCGGCAGCCAGCCACGGTAGCGTCCGGCGTGCGGGTGCGACGCGCTTGTCGGGCGGCAGGGAAAGGGCAATTTTTTTCCACAGCGTTTCCGGCGGCGTGACGGGCGGCTGAACCTGGTCGAGACCCGCCAGCAGCGTCTGCCAGCGGGCGACCTGCGCCGCCAGCGCCGGCTCGGCCTGCAGTCTGCGCTGAAAGCGCAATCGCGCGCTGCCGCGCAGCGTGCCGAGGGCGAACTCCGCCGCCAGGGCGTCATCCCGCTGCACCTTGTCACTCATCGTCCTACACACTCCCGCAGATGGTCCAGGCCACGTCGAATCCAGCTTTTTACCGAGCCGACCGGCTGCTGCAGCCACCCGGCAATGTCGGCATGGGATAAGCCCTGATAATAGGCCAGCGCGATCGACTGGCGCTGTTCACTGCTCAAATGCTGCAGACAGTGGTGCAGGCGGGCAACCTGCGGATCGCACTGCTCATCCAGACTGACGTCACCCGGCGTGCTGCTCAAATCGTCGAGCCAGGCCTCATCGGCATGGAATTGTCTGGCATAGCCGCTGCGCAACCAGTCAATACAGCGGTTGCGTACAATGTGCGTCATCCAGGTCAGGGGAGAACTGAGCGCGCTGTTAAATGACGCGGCGTTGTGCCAGACCGTGATGTAGCATTCGTGCAGAATCTCTTCCGCCCACGCCCGCTGGCGTAACATGCGCAGCGCTACCGCAAACAGATGCGGGGAAGTCAGCCGGTACAGCTGTTCAAAAGCCAGGCGGTCGCGCTTCGCGACCGCCTGTATTAAGGCTATTTGTTGCTCAGCCTGAGAGGCGTCCATAATACTCCTGGCCGGTTTGTTTAACCTTACCGAGTATAGACAGTTATTCAGGCATTAAGACGGTATCAATAACGTCAATGACGCCATTTTTCTGATTTACATCATAAGTGCTGATATTTGCCACATTACCCTGACCATCTTTCAGCTGAATATTATGTGGCCCGTTGCTCATAATCCACAGCGGCTGACCATTCACCGTTTTCAATTCGGCTTTACCGCCACCCTGTTTAATTTTTTGCTCCAGCGCTTTCATATCATATTTACCGGCGACCACATGGTAGGTCAGCACGCTGGTGAGTTTGGCTTTGTTTTCTGGTTTGAGTAGTGCATCAACGGTGCCGGCAGGCAGTTTGGCAAAGGCGGCGTTAGTCGGCGCAAACACCGTAAACGGGCCTTTGCCCTGTAAGGTATCGACCAGACCCGCGGCTTTAACGGCAGCGACCAGCGTAGTGTGATCCTTCGAGTTCAGGGCGTTTTCAATAATGTTTTTTTGTGGATACATTGCCGCGCCGCCTACCATCACCGAATCGGCGTGCATGGCCGCCATCGCAGCGTTCGCGCCAAGCAGGGCTGCAGACAGGACGGCATAACTGATTAACTTTTTCATCATATATCCTCATTGAAGGAGCAGAAGGGTGCTCACAAAGGGATATACGTACGGTGCGGCTGAACAGATGCAGAAAAGAGTGAAATTTTTTTGCCGGGGGAAAACGGCAGCCCGGAGCGGGCTGCCGCGGGGATTACTCTGGCATGCCTTCGCTGGTTGGCGCGCCTAACATGTAGCGCGACAGGAACTGCTCCAGCGTCATTTTGTCGCCATTCATGGTGACCTGACCGTTAGCGTATTGCAGGCTGGTGGTGATGTTATCGTCCTGCTGCTGCGTCAGACGGAACATCTGGCCCATCGCCGCCAGACCTTTCACCTGCTGATCGGCCAGCTTCTGCGCATCATCACCCTGATAACCTTCCGCCAGACCGACGTGACGCATCACTTCCGTCGCCATTGGCATATTGATGCTCAGCTTACCGTCGAGCGTTTTCAGCACGCGATCCACGGCGGCACCCAGACTCTGCGGTTCACCGGTGACGGTCGCCGGATCGTTAAAACCGACGTTAAGGTTGAACGTGCTCTCGCCCTTGTCATTTTTCCAGCTCAGCGGCGCCACGCTTACGGTCGGCGAACCTTTCAGCAGGGTCGGCAGGTTATTTCTCAGAATGGTCTGCACGCTGGCCTGGTAGCGGATAGGATCGTCCACCACGCCAGGCTGGTTCAGCAGATCCTGCATCTGCGCATTGTACTGGTCAGAGAAGGTTTTCACCGCCTGAGCATCAAACTGCGCAAATTTCATCGCCAGTTTGGCTTCGCCGAACGGCTGTTTCTGCAGGCTGATGTTATCGACCTGATAATCAATCTGGCCGCCAATCTTACCGTCTTTGTTGTCGAACGAGGACTTCCCGTCCAGCTTCTCCAGCGTCAGGCCTTCCTGACCGTTGATGCTGGCGTCGAGCTTATCCAGCGTGATGGTCTGGTCGCCGACGCGCACGCCTTCCGGACTCAGGTGGGTGTCACCGCCCAGCTTCAGACCGTTAAGGGTAAACAGCACCGGCTGCTGCAACTGGTTTTTGCTGGTGACGGCGATGCTGGAGAAGTCGCCCTGCAGACTCACTTTGTCGCCTTTGCTGTCCGCGCTGACGTTGAGCGTGCCGCCGTTGGTGGCGAGGCGATCACCGGTCTGCGCATTGCTGTAATCCACCGGCAGCAGGTGCAGCGCGGTATCGGTCGCGCCGCTGTAACCAACGCGGGTATCGGCATTAACCAGCGATTTGCCCTGAGTCAGTTCAAACAGTTTCTTCACCGCATCGGTGTTTTCCAGTTCGGTGTGCACCGAGGCCATGCTGGGGATCAGGTTGCCGCGTTTCAGCTGAGCAAACGGGAAAGGACCGTGATCGATGGTTTCATTGAGCACGATGCTTTGACCCGGCTTCAGCAACGGATTGTCTTCAGTCTGCGAACTGGCCTGAATCACCAGTTTGGTTTTGCTGCTGAATACGCCACGCTGGTAATCCTGATAGCTGAGCGTCAGACGGCTATTCGGCGCGTACGCGTTGATCTGGCTGTTGGCATTTTGCAGCATCTCATCCATGTGGCTTTCCAGCTGTTTACCGGTAAACCACGCTGCGCCAGTCCAGATTACGCCGAGCGCCACAATCACACCTACGGCAACCTTGGTCTTTTTCATCGCTGAGTCGTCCTTATCCTTGCGTGCGCATACCGTTGGGCCGCGCGACGGGTGAAGAAAAACGCCCGCAGGCGTTTTTTAATTAATAGTTTGAAATAATAGCAGTTAATGCTGCAGGCGTCAGCCGCCTCACGTCAGCGCGTTGTACACCCGCGCCAGACGACCAGTCCCCGCCGCGCTCACCGGCGACTCGCTGGCTGCGACAAAGCAGGATTCGCCCGGTTGCAGTACCAGCTGCTGCCCGGCCTTTTCAATCACCGCCTGGCCTTCGATGCAGAACAGCAGGGCGGCACTGTGCTGTGCCAGCGTTTGCGGCGTGGCCGAAAGCGTATGGATGGCGAAGGCAAAATCCTCTACCGGAATCGGGAAGTTCAGGCTGTCACCCTGTGTCTGCGGCTGCGTGAGCAGCGTTGCCGCCGGTTTGGCCTCGAACTTCAGGTTGGCCAGCAGTTCCGGAATATCAATGAATTTTGGCGTCAGGCCGGCGCGCAGCACGTTATCCGAATTGGCCATCACTTCCAGCGCCACGCCTTTCAGATAGGCATGCGGCGTTTCGGCGAACAGGAACATCGCCTCACCCGGTTGCAGGGTGATGACATTCAGCAGCAGCGGTGAGAACAGGCCATTATCGTCCGGGTAGTCGCTGGCGATGGTTTTGATGGTCTGCCACGGTTCGCCTTCGCGCGCGTTCAGCGCGGATTTCAGTACGCCGAGCGCGCGGGTTTTGCTTTCGTCTTTCAGCGACAGCAGGGTAGCGAACAGTTTAGCCAGCGCGGCTTCGCTGGCGTTTTCGAGGAAATGGGCGATCTGCGGATGCGCGCCCGCGACCGGCTCCAGCAGCGAGACAATCTCAGGCAGTTCGCGAAAGCCGTTCATCGCCTGGAACGGCGTCAGGGCATACACCAGTTCGGGCTTGTGGTTAGCATCTTTATAGTTGCGCTCGGCGGCGCTGAGCGGAATGCCCGCCGCGTTTTCACGCGCGAAACCGGCTTCTGCGGCAGTTTTACTGGGATGCACCTGAATCGATAACGGCTGATCGGCGCACAGCACTTTAAACAGAAACGGCAGCTCACCGAAACGCTGCGCTACCGCAGCCCCCAGCGTCGCGACCTGATCGTCATTGATCACGTCACGCAGCGAACGGGTGATGCCATTCACTTCAACGGTAGAGGGGCTTTTGGGGTGCGCGCCCATCCATAATTCCGCCATCGGCAATCCCTGCGGGTTTTCGATGCCGTAGAGTTCGGTCAGCGCGGTTTTGCTGCCCCATGCATAATTTTGCAGCGAATTGTTCAATTTTTGCATCGTTTACCCTTAATAACGGTAAGTAAATAAGCGTATTAAAGCAGAAAGTGCCATAGAAAATACACGAACAAGTGCAATAAACGCGATGGGCTCGCATAATGTTAATTTCTTGTATGTGACAATCTTGCTCGCTCTAAGGCGTCGCGGGAAGACGACTTAGGCGGAAACCTCAAAATCTGAGCTAAGGAGACGTAGTCATGGCAGCCAACCGCATTGAAAAAGATTCAATGGGTCCGATCGAAGTTCCGGCAGATAAGTTGTGGGGCGCACAAACGCAGCGTTCGCTGGAGCACTTCCGTATCTCCACCGAGAAGATGCCCGTGGCGCTGGTGCATGCGCTGGCGCTGACCAAGCGCGCCGCCGCCCAGGTTAACCGCGATCTGGGGCTGCTGCCGGCTGAACGGGCCGGGGCGATTATCGACGCCGCTGACGAGGTGCTGGCCGACCAGCACAGCGACGAGTTCCCGCTGGCCATCTGGCAGACCGGCTCTGGCACCCAGACCAACATGAACATGAATGAAGTGCTGGCTAACCGCGCCAGCGAACTGCTGGGCGGCGAGCGCGGCATGTCGCGCAAAGTGCATCCGAATGATGATGTTAACAAGAGCCAGAGCTCCAACGATGTGTTCCCGACGGCGATGCACGTTGCCGCGGTGATTGCGCTGCGCGAACAGCTGATTCCGCAAATTGAAGTGCTGAAAAATACCCTGAGCGAGAAGTCCGCCGCGTTTAAAGACATCGTTAAAATTGGTCGTACCCACCTGCAGGACGCCACACCGCTGACGCTCGGCCAGGAGATTTCCGGCTGGGTTGCCATGCTGGAGCACAATCTGAAGCACATCGAACACAGTATTCCGCACGTCGCCGAGCTGGCGCTGGGCGGTACCGCAGTCGGTACCGGCCTGAATACCCATCCGGAATATGCGGTGCGCGTTGCGAAAGCGCTGGCCGACCTGACGCAGCAACCCTTTGTCACTGCGCCCAACAAATTTGAAGCGCTGGCGACCTGCGATGCGCTGGTGCATGCGCACGGCGCGCTGAAAGGCCTGGCCGCCTCGCTGATGAAAATCGCTAACGACGTGCGCTGGCTGTCGTCCGGTCCGCGCTGCGGCATCGGTGAAATCAGCATTCCGGAAAATGAGCCCGGCAGCTCGATCATGCCAGGCAAAGTCAATCCAACGCAGTGTGAAGCGCTGACCATGCTGTGCTGTCAGGTGATGGGCAATGACGTGGCGGTGAACATGGGCGGTGCATCCGGTAACTTCGAACTCAACGTCTACCGGCCAATGGTGATCCACAACTTCCTGCAGTCGGTACGGCTGCTAGCCGACGGCATGGACAGCTTCAATCACCATTGCGCGGTGGGCATTGAGCCCAACCGCGAGCGCATCGATCAGCTGCTCAACGAGTCGCTGATGCTGGTTACCGCGCTGAATACTCATATCGGCTATGACAAAGCGGCGGAAATTGCCAAGCAGGCGCACAAACAGGGGCTGACACTGAAAGCCTCGGCGCTGAAGCTCGGCTACCTGACTGAAACGCAGTTTGACGAATGGGTGCGGCCGGAAGAGATGGTTGGCAGCATGAAGCAATAGCTTTACTGCCGGACACTACAGCGCGACCTGTCGCGCTGTTTTTTTGCCTTACAGACGGTCACTCCATAAATGCAGCCGCGGGATGATCAGATGCAGCGGCTGCGCCAGCGGCTTGTAGCGGTGCGCGATGTTTTCAGCATCGTAATCCAGCAGTTCACCCAGCGTCGGCACCTGCGTACGATCGCGGCACAGCACCAGCAGCGGCGAAGGGCAGGCCAGCTGCAGCTGTTTTTTCTCGCTGGCGCGCCACAGCCGCGCGATAGGTTGCACTTTGACTGGCCGCTTGATCTTCAGCTGCGCGCCGTCCGGCAATGACCGCACCCGCTCCAGCTCCTGCTGCACTTTCTCTGCCCACTGTTCGCGCGTCCACGGCGCCTGCGCGCGGTTCGCCTTCAGGCTGCGCTCCAGCTGCTCGACGATGGCCTCGCGCGTCACCTTCTTGATGATGTTTTTATTCGCCCAGCCAAAACGCAGCGTATCCGGCGCCTGCAGTAGCGTGACGCTGCGGTAGGCATTGAGCGTGATCAGGCCACGCAGATGCTGGTGCACAAACTCAAAACGCGCCTCGCTCGGCAGGCCGGAGTCGACGGTGATCAATTGCTCCAGCCGCTGTTTAAGGGTGTTGATGGTCGTGACCTGCTGCTCCAGTCGCTGGCTGGCCGCCTCATCCGCCTCAATGCAGAGGGCGCCAGGCAGACGCACCGCCGCTTTGGTGCTGAGTTTTTCTGACTGATGCTGCATAAACAGGCGACAATAGTGGGCGAGGGCCATTTCGCGCGCGCGTTTACCGAGATGCTGGGTCACCGCGATGCGGTTGATTTCATCATGCTCTTTGCCTTTCTCGATCTCCGGCAGGCTGAACACGCGCGCCAGCAACAGCGGCTGCTGTTCAACCGACGCCCGCAGTGCAGTGAGTTCGCGCTCCAGCGTATTCACGCATTCGTGTAAATCAGCCACTAAATCATAGCGAGCCATCGCGGTTCTCCATAGTTACAACATACCAAAGGGTGGCACTGAATGACGCGGCGAGCAAGCAAGCATACTAGTTACAACATACTACGATAAAGTTTATCCATCCGATCGCTGAAACCCCGGCGTGGAATTCGGCTCAACAGGGCGTGCGGGCATTTTTCCTGTCGGATGAACATGTTATAACCGTGATTTACCTGTTAACGGATATTAGCTGTGGAGTATCAGCCAAAACCGGGCGCGCCCGCTATCGTTACGCTCGGCGCCGTGCAGATCCTGTCGTGGGGCGGATCATTTTACTTGATGGCCGTGATGGCTAACCCGATCATCGCGGAAACCGGCTGGTCGCAGCAGTGGGTGTATGGCGCACTTTCGCTCGGCATTCTGGTCTCCGGCCTGCTGGCACCGCTGTGCGGCCGGCTGATTGCCCGCGCACAGGGTCGCCGGCTGCTGGCGGCGAGCGGGGCGGTGATGGCACTCGGGCTGGTGATCATGGCGCAGAGCCACAGTTTGCCGCTGTTTCTGTTTGCCTGGCTGATTATCGGCGCGGGCATGGCGATGGGCCTGTATGACGCGCTGTTCGCCACGCTGGGCACCTTATATGGCGGCCAGGCGCGTGGCGCGATTACCGGTATTACGCTGATTTCAGGATTCTGTACCTCACTGGTGTGGCCCGGCATCGCGCTGCTGATCCACTGGCTGGAGTGGCGCGGCGCCTGTCTGGCTATCGCCGCGCTGCTGTGCCTGGCGGTGCTGCCGGCTTACCTGTATGCGCTGCCGGCGCCGCGTACGCCATCCATACCAAAAGCCACGCAACAGCATACCGCACAGAATTCACTGGCTCCCACGCTGTTCTGGCTGCTGTGCAGCATCTTTACCCTCGCGTCGGTGATCATGACGGCGATATCGGTGCAGCTGATTACCCTGCTGCAGGCGAGCGGGCATTCGCTGAGCGCCGCGCTGGCGATCAGCACGCTGCTGGGGCCGTGCCAGGTGGCGTCGCGCATTGTCGATATGGCGTTTAAGCGCGGCCATCCCATCTGGACCACTTTCTTCTCAGTCGGGCTGGTGGCGCTGGGATTACTGCTGCTGGCCTGTTATCCCGCGTGGGCGCTGGTAAGTATGGTGCTGTACGGTGCAGGAAATGGCTTGCGGGCTATCGTGCGCGGTACGCTGCCGCTGGCGATGGTAAAACCGGAAGAGTACGCCATTGTGGTTGGCCGCATGGCGCGACCGGCGCTGATTGGTCAGGCGCTCACGCCGCTGATTGGCGGCTATATTTTCCAGCATTCCGGCGCGCAGGCTACGCTGTGGCTGTTATGCGGGCTGGCGCTCATCAACGTGCTTTTGGTGGTGGTGCTGAAGCGGAAATTGCCGGCAGGCGCTCCGGAATCCGCGGGTTGAAATCGCCACTGACGGCTAACGGGCAGAGATGGCTGTTGGTGCGCTTTAGTGGCGATCCGTCAGATATTGCAGCAGGCAACACAACGCGCTTAACAGCAGAGTGCAGCCAGCCGAGACAACGAAAGGCAGCGGTGCCATCCGCACGCATTGCCATAAGGTTGGCGCGTTCAGGCAGCTGGTTGCCGCCGTGATGATGCCCACCGTCAGCGGGAGAACGGTCAGCAATAACGCGCCAACGACCGGGGATAATACAGACATTATTTCGCGCCTCGAAAATAGTAACGGCGCGCATTTTGTATAAAAAATAGCAAGGCAATCCTGACACGGATCAATATTATTCCTTTCAGAAGCTGGTTAATCGACCCTGACGCAGCCCCCTTAGCCGGGGTGTTTTTGTTTCTTACACAGAAACAATGGCTTGTCTGAAGGTCGGATGCGCACACGGCGCGACACCCGTGCAGAAATAATCATCCCTTTGTCACAACGTCCTTTGCCAGCCCGCAGCTACAGCGGTGGGGGCAAAAAAGTGACACATCGCGCATATTGTTGCGCAAGGCTCAGAGTGCTAAAGCGGTCAGCGGCATGCCCTGTTGGAATATTTTTATCTAAATTCAATAGTTTAAGTAGATATCAAGGCGGGTAATAGCGCAGGTTAGTCACAGGCGGAAAGCATTTTCGGTATTCTAAAAAGCAACAGTGTTTGTTATATTTATTGCTCATTGATTATTCACTGCCGCGGTATGAAAACAAGAAGATAGGCCGCAACTCAGGAAACAGAAATGCTAGATTACCGCTTCCCGACAGCTTTGCAGATGGTTTTGAGCGTAGCGATGGCGGAGCAATTGGGTAAACGCTCGACCAGTGCCATTCTGGCGTACGGTCTTGAAGCGAACCCCAGTTTCATTCGGAAACTCATGGTTCCGTTAACGCGCGATGGCATCATTGTCTCGACGCTTGGCCGTACCGGCTCGATCCATCTGGGTCGTCCGGCCGCTGAGATCACGCTGCGCGATATCTACACCTCAGTGATTGAAGACAAAAAACTGTGGGCGTCGCGCCCCGATGTCGCACCGCGCTGCCTGGTCAGCGCCAACCTGTGCTGGTACTTCAAATCGATCGCGGAGCAAGCGGAAGAGGCGTCGCTTAAAGTGCTGGAAACCCGCACCGTCGCCGATGCCCTTAACGAGCTGAAAAAGCACGATACCAGCAACTGCGAACCGCTGCCTGACCTCGAAATCGCCGAACTCTGCAAAAAAGACCGCTAACCTCCCGTGCGCATCGCTGATGCGCACTTTTCCATTCCGCTTCTGTACGCGCAATCTACCCCTGTAAATCCTGTGAAATCCCGCTGCTGTGCTCTGGCGCAGAGGCGTGCTGTTGCCGTGTAACATCGTCGTGCTGCGTCAGGCAAAAAAAATCCGGGCACGGTGGCCCGGATGGGTTTTACTCCTTAGCGTTTACACCGTCTGTGTTTCCACCGCCGGCTGCTGCTTGCGCGTCACCAGCTTACGCAGCGTCACGTAGAACACCGGCGTCAGGAACAGGCCAAACAGCGTAACCCCCAGCATGCCCGAGAACACGGTGATGCCGGTTACGCCACGCACTTCGGCACCTGCACCTTCGCCCAGAATCAGCGGCACGGTGCCGGCGATAAAGGCGATGGAGGTCATGACGATCGGGCGCAGACGCAGGCGACAGGCTTCCAGCGCCGACTCCACAATCCCTTTGCCCTGCATCTCCAGTTCGCGGGCGAACTCGACGATCAGGATGGCGTTCTTACATGCCAGCCCCATCAGCACCACCAGACCGACCTGGACAAACACGTTGTTATCGCCGCCGGTCAGCCACACGCCGACCAGTGCGGAGAGCATCGTCACCGGTACGATCAGGATCACTGCCAGCGGCAACGTCCAGCTCTCATACAGCGCCGCCAGTACCAGGAACGCCAGCAGCACCGCCACCGGGAACACGATAAACGCGGTGTTGCCCTGGGTTGCCTGCTGATAACTCAGGTCGGTCCATTCGATATTCATGCCGTTCGGCAGCACCTGGCTGGACATCGCCTCGAGTTTTTCCATCGCCTGCGCAGAAGAGAGCACGCGCGGATCGGCATCGCCAATCAGGTCAGCCGCCGGATAACCGTTATAGCGAATCACCGGGTCCGGACCGTAGGTGGTGGTGATGTTCACCATGCTGCCAATCGGCACCATCTCACCGCGATCGTTACGGGTGCGCAGGTTCGCGATATCCTGCACGCTGTCGCGGAAATCCCCGTCAGCCTGCGCCATCACACGCCAGGTACGACCAAACTTGTTGAAGTCGTTGACGTAAGAGGAACCCAGATACACCTGCAGCGTCGTGAACAGATCGGTCAGCGATACCCCTTGTGCTTTGGCTTTGTCGCGATCGACCTGCACATCCAGCTGCGGCACGTTGGCCTGATAGGAGGAGATCGGGAACATCATGCCAGGCGTCTGCATCACTGCACCGGACAGGGTATTAATCGCGGTTTGCAGTGCGCCATAGCCCAGGCCCGCACGGTCCTGCACATACAGCGAATAGCCCGATCCCTGGCCCAGACCGAGGATTGGCGGTGGCATGATGGAGAAACCGAAGCCCTGCTGGATTTTGGAAATTTTCGCGTTGATCTCAGCATTGATTTCCGCCGCAGTGCGGCTGCGCTCGCTGAATGGTTTCAGACCGAAGAACACCGTGCCGGTATTGGGCGTATTGGTGAACTGCAGCGCATTCAGGCCGGGGAAGGCGACGGAGTAGGCCACGCCTTCGGTGTTCATGCCGATTTCGCTCATCTTACGAATCACTTCATCGGTACGCGCCAGCGATGAGCCTTCCGGCATCTTCACGCCACCAATCAGGTACAGCTTATCCTGCGTCGGAATAAAGCCGCCTGGCACGGTGTGGAACATGAAGCCGGCACCGGCCAGCAGCAGCACGTACACGCCAAACACCGCACCGCGCCGGCGCAGGGTTTTGCCGACCATCGATTCATAGCCGTCCGAGCTGCGCTGGAAGAAGCGGTTAAACGGCCGGAACACCCAGCCCAGCAGGCGATCAATCAGGCGCGTCGGCAGGTCCTTCGGCGCACCGTGCGCCTTCAGCAGTTTCGCCGCCAGTGCCGGAGAGAGCGTCAGCGAGTTAATCGCCGAAATCACCGTCGAAATGGCAATGGTCACGGCAAACTGCTTATAGAACTGACCGGTTACGCCCGAGAGGAAGGCCATCGGCACAAATACCGCACACAGCACCAGCGCGATGGCGATAATCGGCCCGGAGACCTCGCGCATCGCCTGGTGAGCTGCCGCCACCGGTGTTAAGCCCTGCTCAATGTTACGCTCGACGTTCTCCACCACCACGATGGCGTCATCAACCACGATACCTATCGCCAGCACCAGCCCGAACAGACTCAGGGTATTGAGCGAAAAGCCCAGCAGGTAGAGCACGCTAAAGGTACCGACCACCGACACCGGCACGGCCAGCAGCGGGATGATCGAGGCGCGCCACGTCTGCAGGAACAGAATCACCACCAGCACCACCAGCACGATGGCTTCGAACAGCGTCTGGACCACGGCGCGGATTGAGTCACGCACGAACACCGTCGGATCATAAGGCGCGGCCCACTGCACGTCATCCGGGAAGCGCGTTGCCAGCTCAGCCATCTTGGCGCGTACCGCATTCGACAGGTCGATGGCGTTTGCGCCCGGCGACTGGAAGATACCGATACCAACCGCATCCTTGTTGTTCAGCTGCGAACGCAGGGCATAACTGCCGGAGCCCATCTCGATGCGCGCCACGTCACGCAGGCGCACCAGCGTGCCGTCGTCGGCGGTTTTCAGGATGATGTTGCCAAACTGCGCCTCATCTTCCAGCCGCCCCTGGGTGTTGATCGACAGCAGGAAATCGCTCTCTTTCTTCGTCGGCTCAGCGCCCAGCTGGCCGGCAGAAACCTGCACGTTCTGCTCCTGCATGGCGCTGACCACGTCGCCGGCGGTCATGCCGCGCGCCGCCACTTTGTTCGGGTCGAGCCAGACGCGCATCGCGTAGTCACCGGCACCGAAGATCTGAATCTGGCCGACGCCCGGCAGGCGCGCCAGTTCATCTTTCACCTTCAGCGTGGCGTAGTTACGCAGATAGAGCGAATCGTACTTGCCGTGGGGCGAGAACAGATGCACCACCAGCGTCAGGGTAGGTGACTGCTTCTGGGTGGTCAGGCCGAGCTGACGCACCTCTTCCGGCAGACGCGCTTCAGCCTGCGCCACGCGGTTTTGTACCTGGACCTGCGCCTGGTCGGGATCGGTCCCCGGGCGGAAGGTCACGGTGGTAACCAGCACGCCATCTGAGCCGGCCACCGACTTCATGTACATCATGTTTTCCACCCCGTTGATCGCTTCTTCCAGCGGCGTTGCCACCGAATCAGCAATCACTTTGGGGTTGGCACCGGGATATTCTGCGCGCACCTGCACGCTGGGTGGTACCACGTTGGGGTATTCACTGATCGGCAACAGCGGAATGGCGATCAGTCCGGTGGTAAATATCAAAATCGACAGGACCGCGGCGAAAATCGGTCGGTCGATAAAAAAGCGGGAGAAATCCATAACGGGCAGTCTCGATTATTATTGAGCGGAGCGCATGGCCACCGGCTGCGCTTTTACCGGCATACCGGGCATGAACACTTTCTGCAGACCGTTGACAATCACCTTGTCGCCTGGCTTCAGACCCTGCTGCACAATACGCAGGCCGTTAGCCAGATCGCCCAGCTGAACATCGCGGCGTTCGGCTTTGCCCTGCGCATCAACCACGTAAACGTATTTACGATCCTGGTCGGTCAGTACCGCACGGTCGTCGACCAGCAGCGCGTTAAATTCTGCGCTGCCCGGCAGCCGCACGCGGGCAAACAGGCCTGGGGTAAACTGACGCTGCTGATTGTCGAGCGTGGCGCGCATGCGAATGGTGCCGGTGCTGGCGGTCAGCTGGTTATCGAGAAAATCGACGGTGCCGCGGTGCGGATAGCCCTGTTCGCCGGTCAGCGCAATCTCTACCGGCAGCGAACCGCGGTTCTGGCCCTGACGCGCCATCGCCTGGTACTGCAGATAAATCGCTTCGTCGACGTCAAAGTAGACGTACATGCGGTCCTGTGAAACCAGCGTGGTGAGAACGCTGGCGCTGTCGCCGGCGGTCACCAGGTTACCGGTGGTGATCATCGCCCGGCTGGCGCGACCATCAATCGGCGCGGTGACGCGGGTGAAGTCGAGGTTCAGCTGCGCCATATCGACTGCCGCCTGGGCGGCCAGCACGCTGGCCTGCGCCTGACTGGCGGTCGAACGCCGCTGTTCCCACTCTTCGCGCGACACCACCTGGGTGCCGATCAGCTTGTCGGTACGGGCCGACTCGCTGCGGGCCAGCGCCGCCTGGCTACGCGCGCTGGCCAGTTCGGCCTGCGCCTGCTCCAGCGTGGCGCGGTAGGTGCGGTCATCAATGGTGAACAGCACCTGACCTTTCTTCACCTCATCGCCTTCGCGATAGTTAACCTGATCGATGTAGCCCGAGACGCGCGGACGCAGCTGCACGCTCTGCACCGCTTCAATGCGGCCATTGAAGCTATCCCACTGGCTGACTTTTTGTTGCACCACCTGCGCGACACTCACTTCGGGCGGAGGCGGTGGCGCGTTTTGCGCCACACCGCGATCACAACCGGCCAGCAGGCTTCCCAGCAACATCACTCCTGACAGGCTTACGGCCCGACGAACCCCATATGTTTGCAGATGCATTGTTGTTATTCCGCGTTGGTGAAAAAGAAAGGAGACGTACGAAAAATCTGCAACTTTTAAGATTGCATTAAAACCACAGGAGTGTAGGCTTGGGCGAACTGCATCTGCAAGAATATCTGATACACTTTATGTGCGGTTTTGATCAATTCGTAACAGGTAGCGAAAGCCCCTACGGCGAGTGCGGCATTTAATGCAATAATAAAACTTGCATTAAGTGCGATAGTCAGTCACCCTTAAAGTGTAATTGCAACTGATACTGATACTGTTCGCCATGGCGACGGGAGAGAATGGGATGATGAGCGACGCTTTTATTCACGATCTGATCGACTGGATTGATAACAACATTGAAGCACGTCTGGATCTGGACACCGTAGCGGGGCGCGCCGGCTATTCGAAGTGGCACCTGCAGCGTATGTTCAAAGAGCACACCGGCTATCCGCTGGGTGAGTACATCCGGGCTAAGAAGCTGAAAAAATCGGCCGACCGCCTGACCACCACCAACGAACCGATCCTCAACGTGGCCATTTCGCTGGGCTTCGATTCACAGCAGTCGTTTAACCGCAGCTTCAAGCGCCAGTATGGCGTGGCACCGGGCGCATGGCGTCGTCACGCCGCGCACACCCCGAGCACGATGCAGCAGTAAACCTCCGCCAGGGCCAGCCATGCTGGCCCGCGTTTTTCCCCGCCTGAAACCTGCTATTATCGGCGTCCTGCTTTTCAGGATGTCACTATGTCGAAAAAACTCTGGATTGGATTACTGTTTGCGCTGGTGGTTTGCTGGATCGGGCTGAAGCCCCATCTGAGCGGTACTGCACCAGAAAAACAGACGGATATTGCGCAACTGACCGATGCACATCGCGTGGCGCGCTGGCTGCAGCAGCATCACCGTTTGCCTGATTTTTATCTCACCAAAAGCGCGGCACGTCGTCAGGGCTGGAACCCGGCGCAGGGCAACCTGTGTGAAGTGTTGCCGGGGCGCGCGATTGGCGGCGATCGCTTCAGTAACCGCGAACGGCGACTGCCGATGCAGGCGGGACGCCAGTGGTATGAAGCGGACGTCAATTATGACTGCGGCCACCGCGATGCCGATCGTCTGCTTTACTCTTCCGATGGGCTGATCTTTCTCACCACCAATCACTATCGCAGCTTCACGCCGGTACCCTGACTATGCTGACACTCCATTTTGATTTTCGCACGCTGGGCACGCGCCAGGCCTTTTATCAGGCGCTGGTCGAACAGAGCGGCTGCGGTGAATGCTTTGGCTACAATCTGGATGCGCTGTGGGACTGGCTGACCGGCGGCATGGCGCTGCCGGCAACGCTGCATCTGCAGCATGTCGCCGAGGTCAGCACCAGCGCGGAGTTTGCCCCGGTGCTGGCGCTGCTGGAAGAGGCGGCGCAGCAGCTGGCGGGCGAGCTGCGCCTGATTACACACTGACTACGCGTGCAGCGGCAGCAGCATAATCGCCAGCGTCTGGCGTGCGCTGGCCGGCAAATCACCGCCGCCGGTGTAGCCGTTATTCTCGACGATCAGCGAATTTAACCCCACCAGCCAGTCATAAATGTAATAGGCGGTGTGGTTAGCCGGCGCGGCAGACAGCCGCGTCAGACGCTGGCCTGACGAAAAGCTGACGCTGGGCGCCGGTGGGCGGGCGAAAATCGGGCTGCCGCGATTGACGCGACTCTGTGGCCGTTCACGTTCATCCCGCTGCAGGAAGCCGAGCCAGGCGACAAAGTCACCCAGCACCGTCATGGCACGCGACACCTGGCGATCGGTGCGCGCTTCATGGGCACTGGCCTGCGTCTCCGTTTCGTTCAGCGCGCTTTGCAGTTTGCTCAGCACCTGCAGACGGAAGCTGGCGGTGATGAGCTCCTCCACCAGCAGTTCCAGCGTCGGCTTATCAACGTTGAGCAGCGCCAGCAGGCTCTGGCTCTCCGGCAGCTGACGCAGGTGCGCCAGCCACAGCGCGAACACCTGCTGGGGAAACTGCTGATCGCGCTGGCCGCTGCTGCTGCGCGGTTCGGCGGTGGTTACCGGCTCATCGTTAAACAGGTCAAACTCAAAACCAATACCAAAATAGCTCTGCTCTGCCGCGGCCGGCTGACCGCCGGTGGACGGCGTGCTGCCGTGACTCTGACTTAGCCACAGCTGGCGCACCGCTTCGCGCGACGGCTGCAGACGCTCAAGCAGCTCGCCGTGCAGGCCGGTGCGATGTTGTAAACACTTCAGCAGCGTATCGGCGATGGCCTGTTTCCGCGCGGCCTGTTCCGGCGTGGCGCTGGCTTCGGTCCACGGCTGCAGACGCTCCACCAGTTTCTGCTGCAGCGTGCTGAGCTGCAGCGCCAGCCGGTCGCGCCGTGCCTCCGGCTGCATCTCATCCTGCAGCCAGCTGCTCATGCGGTCGACGCCGGCGCGATCGCGCGCCAGCATTGAGCCCCAGCTCTGGCCTGGCTGACCAATCTGCCGCTGTACCGCTTCATCGACGTTGATTTGCGACTGCTGATAGCGCGCATCGTGCGGCGTAATCGCCCAAATCAGGCGCGGCTTGTCTGTGCTGGCCGTCGCGCTCTGTTGCAGTTGCCACTCGCGCAGCGCGCTGGCGGCGAGATCTGCATCCTGACGCTGGCTGGCGGCGGTACAAATCAGCATTAAATCGATGCCCTGACGTGCGGCATAGAAGCCCGGCAGCAGGGCACGTTTCTGCTCCAGCAGACTGGCGCGCAGCGCATCACGCGCCTGCAACCTTGCGCGCTCGTCCTGCTGATCGCGGTCGGCGGGCGTGCCCGGTGCGGGCAGCTCCAGCATATCGGCTTCGTCATACAGCGCCTGACGCGGCGTCGAACTGAGCGGCAGGGTGATTTCCAGCGTCAGCAGCGCCAGCCAGCCGAGCGGTACCGACTGCGGTTTGCCCACGCGGTTGGCGACAACCGGACACACTTCAATCAATTCGTTCAGGTCGGCGTCATGGCCGATGAGCTTTTCAGCGGGCAGCGAGGCGTCATCCACCAGCAGGCTGAGCGGTGCCAGCACGCGCGGCGCGTGCCGCAGCTGATGGCGCAGATGCAGCAGGCTGCGCAGGGTTTCATTCAGCGCCGGACGCTGCGGCCACAGCAGCGCAAACAGCTGCACGCGGTCGTCCACGTTGAGCCACGGTGCCAGCTCAATCGCCTGCGGCCAGAAATGGCGGTCCAGCACCTCGGCGTGGTCGGGCTGGCGGCGATGCCACGCCCACAGCGTCACCAGCGCGTCGCTGTCGAGGCCGGGCTGCATCTCGCTCTGGCGATGGCGCTGCAGGCGCTGCAGCGCGGCATCAATCGCCGCGCTGTCCGGCTGGGTGTCCGCGCTGGCGCAAGCCAGCATCAGACGAATCAGCTCGGCTTCGCTCAGCAGCGTCATCTCCAGCGGCCACGCGCCAGACTGCGCTTCACGCTGATGGCTGAAACGGGTGGCGATGGCAAAATCGAGATTGCCGGGATTGATGTGCTGAAAATAGTTCAGGGTTTTGTCGCCGAGGCGGGCGATCAGCTGGCCCTGCGCGTCGCCGACCATTTCACTCAGCAGCCAGGCTTTGCCCGCCTGCGACTGACCAAACAGCGCCAGGGTGACCGGCCGCGCCAGCTGTCGCGCCAGCGCGTGGCTTTCAACCCGGGCGCGCCGCAGCTGGAGCCGCAGCGTATCGGCTTCCAGCGCCAGACGCGGCGAGTGCGCCTGGTGGCTCTCCACCCAGTTCAGCGCGCCGTCAACCGTCTCCTGCAGCAGACCCAGGCGTTTAGCAGGTGTCGCCGGCGTGGCTTTTTTGGCAGTTCTCATCGTTTACACACGCTCCCGCTGTCGATCCAGTATTGCGCATTGGCGTTGCCGGTGGCCGACAGCGTATTCAGTTTCAGACTCAGTTGCTCCAGCGGCACGCGCGTGCCATCGTCCATGCGCGCCTCGCTCAGCACCAGCCGCTCCGGGCCGAGGTTATCCGGGCCCGGTTGTACCGCCAGCCTGATGCGCAGCACGCTTTCGCCCGCTACCTGGCGCGCCAGCTGCGGATCGGTAATGCTCAGGCTGTAGAGCGGTGTCGCCGGCCAGCGGTCGTTCTCCAGCTGGCGGAAACCGAGGCAGACGTTACCGCGAATGCGGAAGCTGCTTTTACGGTCCAGCGCGAAGCTGTGGCTGTCGAGATCAATCTCGCTATAGCACAGATTGTCATCGCTCAGCGTGGCGTTTTCATCCAGTACGCCAAGATAGCGAATGGTCGAGTAGGGTTCAAAATCGCCGGCGCGGAACCAGAAGCTGCTGAGACGCAGATCGAGTGCCAGCAGACACAGCATGGCACCGACCGCCGCGGTGGATTTCGGGTTATCAATGCGTCCCTGTTTGTTGAACGGATACCAGTCGCTGGTGTGATACCCCTCCAGCGACAAAATGCGGCTGCCCGGCAGCGGCTGCAAATGACGCACCAGCGCCTGAATGCCCGGGAAGCGCGACGGGCGACCGGTCAGCAGCAGCACATCGCACTGATAGAGGGAAACCACTTCGCACATGGCGCGCAGCGCCGGGATGATCGCCATCCGGTGCTGCAGGAACTCAGCATGCAACTGCGCCATGCTCACCACCAGCGGCACGTCAAGCAGATCGAAACGGCTGTCGCCGCCGAGCGTGCGCTGAATCTCTCCGTTGACAAACGCCAGCACGCTGCTGGCTGGCTTTTGCGGCACCAGCTCGCCAAACAGCGCGTTAATTTCGCTGTGGCTGTCGAGCGGATTCCAGTTTTCATAGCGCTCCAGCACCGCCTGCGCCAGCGGAATAAACAGCTGCAGGGTGACCTGCTGGCGCAGCGTGGCCTGACCATCCATGCGACTGTCGTGTCCAAACAGCTTGTTCATCAGCGGTTCCGCCAGCGCCAGGCCGGCTTTTTGCAGACTCTGCTGTAGCGCGGGCAGGATCCACAGCTGAATCACGTCCAGCAGAATGTCATCGCCGGCCACTTTAAACCCTTCCCGGAACAGCAGGCGCGGGGTGATTTTCACGTTGTTGCCCTGACCATCATCCAGACGATACTGGGTGATGGCGAGGTCAGTGGTGCCGCCGCCGATATCAATCGAGGCGATGCGCAGGCTTTTGCCCGGCAGCTCATCCGCTTCGCGCGGGCGATCCGGGCGCGCCATGCTGCTGAAGAAATCTTCCGCGCGGCCGGCAAAGTTCACCTGGGTTTCGTTAAACAGCCACACCATCTGTCCGCAGGTGGCTTCATCCCACTCCATCTGCACATCCGGCACCGGCCGCAGGCTGTGTGCCTGGCTGGCGGCGTCAAACGCGGCGTCGGCCGGATGCCAGCCTTCGGCTTTCCACACCAGCGCGATGGCTTCCTGCATGCGGCGACGAAAAATTTCCCGCTCCGGCTTCGGCATGGCCGACGGCAGCGTCAGGATCACATGCCGCAGCTGGCGCGGCGCCTGGCTTTGCGGCATACGCTGGCGCTGGGCCACGCTGTTCATCTGCATCATGGCCTGCGCCAGCAGCTCACACAGCATAAAGGTCATCAGCGAGCTGCGGCTGTAGCTGGCAGAAAACACCGGCAGGCGGTCATCTTCCGGCAGGGCATGCAGCGGCTGCCCCTCATCGTTGAGCAACAGCGTAAACGGCAGCGCAGTGGCCTGCGGCTCGTCGCTGCCGCCGCTGGCGTTGAAGCGCCAGCCGGGCTGATAACGCGCTTCGTCCCATAAGTAGCGGCGCGGGCTGGAGAGGCCGGTGCTACCCTCGGTGCCGGCGCGCTGCAGCGCGAGACGACTGGCTTCGCGACCGACGCGGGTCAGCGAGGGCCACATAAACGCGTTTTCGCGGCCGCTCTCCAGCGAGAAGTTGGCTTTGCCAAAGTGCGTTTCGGCAAACTCCAGTCGGCTGTCGAACAGCTCGTTGTAGACCTGGTGCGGCTGCGACAGATCGCGCAGCTGCAGCTCATAGGTCTGGCGCAGGCCGTTGCTCTCTTCGGGGTGATCTTCCACCAGAATGCCGCAGGTGTGCGAGTTGCCGACGTCGAGAATGATATCCACGTTGACCGCCGGCGTTTGCGGTGAGGCCGCCTGGATAGTGATTTCTGCCAGATCGAGCTGTTCGCCCAGCAGTTCCAGCACGTTGAGATAGTGCGCCTGATATTCAAATTCGCGCAGCGCCTGGTTCACTTCCTGCTCGCGGCGTGATTCCAGCGCATACACCTGCTGGCTGAACGTCTCGCGCAGCCAGCCGTCAACCCAGGTAAGGTCGAGGAACTCGCCCAGTTCATAGTTGTGCCACGCCAGCGCAAAGCTGACGCCGTTCTGCGCATCGGCTTTGCTCAACCCCAGCTGCTCACCGCCGTCCGCGTCGGCCACCAGGCGCGTATCGAAGGCGAGGGTGATGCGATGGGTATTACCCGCCGCGTCGGGCTGGCTGAGCGGCGCAAGGCGCAGACGCGCCCAGTTATCCGGGCCACCGATGAAACGACGGCCACTGGAACAGCGCAGCACCGGCAGCGGCAGCCACTGCCCGGCCAGCAGCGTCAGAGAATCGGCCAGCGCGATATCGGTTTCCGGACGCACCACCTCAGCGGCACCGCCATCCTGCGGATAGAGCAGAAACTTGCCGCTGTTGCCATCAACGTTGAGGCGCAGCAGCGGACCATTGGCGGTCTGGCGCACAAACTGCCGCCGCGCCTGTAGCGCGGGCAGGCGCAAACCAAAATCAAGAAACTGCACACCGCTGTCTTCGATCAGCGTGATTTTCTGTTTGTCATCAATCAGGGGAGCCAACATGGTTACTTACTCTCACGCTTAATCGTCAACGGGAACACCTGATCGGCGCCATACTGCGCCGTACAGCTGGCAATGCCATCACCGGCTTTGCACACCAGCTCCGGCATGCGATAGCGTGATTTATCGCTGCAGCTGGCAGTATAGCGGCTGCGCACTACCATGGTGCCGGCGCTGGTCATGGCGGCGGTGACATCGGCTTTACAGCGAATATTGTCGCCCTGGGTAATCACTGCGCTGCCTTTACCGTTGCGGATCTGATAGCGCAGGCTCGGCGGCTTGCCGGTCGGCAGATTGGTCTGACGCAGCGTCACGCGCCAGGTACCATTGATAAATTTCACCGAGCCGAGGCGCGCGTCATCGGGCGTCATCACCAGATCGTCCGCTTTGGCCGGTTCGGTATGTTCCGCTACGACCTCCGGCGGTGCCGGTGGGGCAGCCGGTGCCGGTGCAGGCGTCACCGTCGCACTGCTGTGCGGCAGCGTGGCGGCCAGCGTCTGTGCTTTCGCCAGCATCGCCGGGGCAAGCGCAGGCGCGGCGCTAACCACTGGCACGGTTTCGGTTTCTGCCGGCCGGACCGGCGCGTCGTGTAACCAGAAGGCCACGCCCGCTGCGGCGGCAGCGGCCAGAGGCAGCACCAGCAGCAGCGGGCGCAGTGCGGATTTCTTCCGCGCGGGCGCGTCGGCGACAACGCTCAGCGGTGCGGGTTCGGGCTGTGGTTCGGGTTCCGCCAGCAGTTCCGGCTCGGGCTCCGCCACAACGGGGGCCGCAACCGGTTCAGGCGCGGCAGCCCTTTCTGGCTCCGGCGCGGGCACCACTAGCGGCGGCAGTTCTTCATCAAGGCTGTCGCGCAGGCAGGCCAGCGCATCATCACGCGTGCGCGCCTGCGGGTCGACGAAGCCCCAGAAGGTGATCACCGGCTTGCCATCCACCAGATAGACGTATTGCTGATCGGGAAACTGCAGCGTCTTTGCCAGCAGCGCCCCAAACAGGCGCATCGCCGGATTGTCGGCATCCCGGGCGCGCAGGCTGAGCGCCTGCAAATCCTGCTGATTAAGGGTGAGCTGATCCAGCGCCTGACGCTTTTCGCGATCGCTGGCCGCCAGCCAGGATTTCACTTTGCCGCTGAATGGCGCGTACCAGTCAAGGCGGTCACCGCGCTCGTTGGCCTGCGGGATCGCGAGGCAGTTGGCCAGAGTCGTCTGGCGGCGCAAACGTAATGTTTCGCGAATTTGCAGGGCAGAAGCCCAGACCGGCTGGCCGTTCTCCCCCAGAGCCAGTAACGCGTCGAGATTGCCGCTGCGCAGAAAAGTTTTTGCCACTCGTTGGGCCCTTATCGGTGGTTATCTGAAGCCAAACATCGGGTGTGATGGGCGATGGTAGTGATCTTAAGCCAAATGCGCCGCAATCAAACGGGGGAAAAAGGGGGGAAAACAGGGCGTTATTCCCCCCACGGTACGCGGGGTGGTGAAATGTTAACCGTTCCGGCGCGGGCTGAGCAGCAAATGGGTGAGGACGCCCCCGATCAGGCCCCAGAACGCCGAGCCGACGCCGAGCAGGGAGATGCCGCTGGCGGTGATCAGGAATGCCACGATGGCGCTATCGCGCTGCGCCGGTTCCGCCAGCGCGCGCTGCAGACTGCCCGCCAGCGTGGCCAGCAGTGCCAGACCGGCCAGCGTGGCGATCAGCACCGGCGGCAGTGCGCTGAGCATCACGGCAATCAGCGCGCCGGTAAAGCCGGTCAGCAGATAAAACACGCCCGCCAGCGCGGAAGCCACCCAGCGGCGCGCCGGGTCCGGATCGACATCATCGCCCATGCAGATCGCGGCGGTGATCGCCGCAATACACACCGAAAAGCCACCGAACGGCGACAGCAGTAGCGCGATCAGGCCGGTCCAGCCGGTGAGCGCGGAGACCGGCGGCCGGTAGCCATGCGCCTGCAGCGTGGCAATACCGGGCGCATTCTGCGACGCCATGGTCACCAGGAAGTAGGGCAAGCCGACGCCAATCAGCGCGGCAGGATTAAAGTGCGGCATGATAAATTCCGGCACGCTCAGCGTTAGCGCATGAGGCGGAAAGTGGATGGCGCGCTGACCCAGCGCCACCAGTACGCCTGTCACCAGCGCCAGCAGAATGGCATAACGCGGCAGCCAGCGGCGGCCCAGCAGCCACACCAGACACATGCTGCCGCACAGGGCAAAATGATCCTGTAAGCCGCTGAAGGTGCCGATGCCAAAACGCAGCAGAATCCCCGCCAGCATCGCGGCCGCCAGCGACTGGGGAATATGGTTCATCAGCCGGGCAAACAGGCCGGTCACGCCGCTCAGCACAATCAGCAGATTGGTCGCGACAAACACCCCGACCACTTCATTGAGCGTCAGGCCGTGCACGCTGGTGGCCAGCAGCGCGGCACCCGGCGTCGACCAGGCGGCGAGCACCGGCATCCGCGTCCACAGCGACAGGCCGAGTGACGCCAGCCCCATGCCCACGCCCAGCATCGACAGCCAGCCGCCAATCTGCGCCGGTGAGGCGCCTGCAGCCTGCGCCGCCTGAAAGATCAGCGCCGCGGTGCTGCTGTAGCCGACCAGCACGGCGATCAGGCCGGAAATCAACATTGGAAAGGAAAAAGCCGGACGAACAGTTGCAGTGGTCATGGAATCACATCCTGTTGTGCGTTATAACGCACATTGTGGCACGCACGGTATGGCGCGCACAAGTGGTACACTGCGCGCCCGCTTTTCAGGAGAATTCATGGAAAATCTGCATCAACATCTCAGCCAGGCGCTGAAGCAGCTGCGTCAGGCTAATGGCTGGAGCCTGACGCTGGCGGCGGCGCGCACCGGCGTGAGTAAAGCCATGCTCGGTCAGATTGAGCGCGGCGAGTCGAGTCCAACGATCGCCACGCTATGGAAAATCGCCACCGGCTTTAATGTGCCGTTCTCCTTTTTTGTGCAGAGCGGGGCGCAGCCGTCGGGCGACGTGGCGACCTTCAGCCAGCCCAATGCACAAATGCAGGTGAAGCCGCTGCTGCCGTATGACGCGCGTTTGCGCTTCGATCTGCTGGAAGTGACGCTGGCGGCGGGCGCGCAAAGCGATTCGTCAGCGCACGAAAGCGGGGTGATTGAGCAGGTGGTGGTGCTGGAAGGTGAGCTGTTGCTGGGCATGGCGGGCAGCTGGCGTCGCCTGCAGGCCGGAGAAGCCAGCCAGTTCGCCGCCGATCAGCCGCACAGCTACCGCAATCCGCTGGCCAGCCCGTTGCGCTTTCATAGCCTGATTCACTATTTGCAGCGCAGCTGAGCGGCGGGATGCACAATTACAAATTGATACGAAGGCAAACTACACAGTTTACCTTCGTATTTATATACTCCGGTCTCATCAGTAAAGGAGAAGGGCGATGAGCGAGCTGATTAGCGCCGCTGCCGCGTTACGCAGCATCAATGGCAAACTGATGCGCCGCCTGCGTGAATCGGCCCCGCCGGGCGATCTCACCTGGCCGCAGGTTTCCGTGCTGGGGTATCTGGTGCGCGACGGCGCAATGACGGTGACCGAGCTGGCCGCGCGCGAAGGGGTGCGCAGCCAGTCGATGAGTGCCACGGTCGCCAGCCTGCAGACGCTGGGCCTGGTACAGGGCGTGGCCGATGCGCAGGATGGCCGCAAAACCCGTTATCAGCCTACCGCTGCCTGCCTGCGGCTTATCGCCAGCAATCGCGCCCAGCGTGACGACTGGCTGCTGCACAGCATCAGCAGCCTGCTCAGCCCGCAGGAGCAGCAAACGCTGCTGGCCGCCATTCCCTTACTGCAACGACTCGCTGACCACTAATTTGAGAGGACTCACCATGGCTGTCACCACGTTAGATGCCCAAACCGCCCTGATTGTCATCGACCTGCAGCACGGCATCGTCCGCCTGCCGGTTACGCCGCGCCATCCGGATGAAGTGATTGCACGCGCCACGCAGCTTACGCAGGCGTTTCGCGCGAAACAGCTGCCGGTGGTGCTGGTAAACGTGGCGGGCGGCGCGCCGGGCCGCAATCAGCAGCCGCGCCACGATGCAGCTTTGCCGGCAGACTGGGCGGTGCTGGTGCCGGAAATGACACCGCAGCCGGGCGATATCAGCGTAACGAAAAAAACCTGGGGCGCGTTCCACAATACCGACCTGCATCAGCAGCTGCAGCAGCGTGGCGTAACTCAGGTGGTGGTGTGCGGGATTGCCACAAGTATCGGCGTGGAATCCACGGCGCGTCAGGCGTACGAGCTGGGCTACAACGTTACGCTGGCGACTGATGCGATGAGCTGCCTGAACGCTGAAACCCACCACAACAGCATTGAGCGCATCTTCCCGCGCCTCGGCGAAACCGGCACCACTGAAGACATCCTCGCGCTGCTGAACTGATCTTTTCCCTCCAGGGCTGGTACTGCCGGCCCTGTTCTCAATATTTTCCTGCCGCAGCCAACCGTCTTCTGGCGGATGTCATCCTGCTGTTAAGCATTCTCTGTTACGGGAATGCTGCATCAGGTCTGAATCAGAAATCGGTCCTGTTATGGAAAAAATCTCGCTTTTAACTCAAGTGCAGCACCCAGGAGGGCTATCAATACACCACAGATGAAACTGGTGATATGTGCGTAATAAAGCGCAGATATCCAGCCGATAGATTTGCCCTTGTTATCATCAAAAAAATCATAGGCGCTACTATCGCGGTTAAGGAAAAAAACTTTCTTTTTTTTCATAATGCCCATAAAGAAATATGACATTGGCGCAGCGCCAAAAAAACCCACGAGACAATGAAACGAATAGGGGGCCGGGAATACGTGTCTTTTTTGGAAGTCTTCCAAAAGCGTGTAATATTTCTTTCTGTTATAAGCATAAATCAGTATGGATAATAAGAAGCTGGCTAAACATAGCCCAATGATAAATATGCCAAGAAATTTTATTGTCATTTATAAGCCCATATGATTATAAAACGCGTCGACACCCCAGTTCATAAACTCCCCGGCTGCATAACCAGCAGCAACTGAACCGACCGCTGCGCAGGCAACGCCTCCCACTCCTGCCGTGGCTATCCCGATAGCCGTGCAAAAACCCAGGCCAATCGCCGATCCTGCAGCGCCAGCGCCAATACCCGCAGCGGTTGAAAGTCCAAATTTCGAATATTCCCTAAACGCAGATCTACTGCACTCACCCTCACGTCCAACCGTACAGGCCTTCATAACATCATTCGTCGCCCCGGCAAAAGAAAACGCAATACCCACATAGCCGCCCATCTTTAGAAAACGTGCCGCTTTGGCGGCATTGCCGACATAGGTTGAATAGCCTGGTATGCCTCCCAAACCCACAGTCGACCACTCATGTACTATTGAGCGGCTTGAAAGATTTAGCGCTCGTTTCATATTTTCGTACTGCTGGAATTTAATGGTATAGCGGGAGAGGTTTTTGAGTACAGGCTTATTGACTAGTTCTTTTAATTGATTCAGCAATTGATTACGCTCAACAAAGAACTGCTGGCTAATGAGGGTTCCCTGCGCGCGAAACTGATTCTGATAACTGGCCTCTATTTTTATCAACGTCTGCTCTATTGCACTGAAATATTTTGCTCCGGCATCCCCTGTGATACCAAAAATCTGATTGCCAGCACTCGTTAATGCAGCAATGGTGCCATAATGTTTTTGCATAAAATCCGCTTCATTAACACTGACGCCAATTAATGCATTGTTGATTCTGTGCTTAGCCTGTCTGAATGCTGTTAAGGCATGCAGCGTAAGAGGAGCCTGAGTTTCAGGATCGGCGACGATTAATATCTGCCCCGGCCTTAACCAGGGCGTGTCAGCGTTCAACTGCATAAACATGGTAACTGCTGGAGCACGGGTGTCGCGAAACAATTCTCTGGCCTGGTGCTCCAGTGATCCAGCGCGTTCGACAACACAATATCCCGGGGCGATGTTACGTGTCATGAATCCTTTCTCCCTTACCTGGCTAACATCCTGCACGCCTGACTGCAGCAAACAATATAAGTAATTCTATTGCGCGGCGCAAAATGTGTTGGCTAACAAATGAGGTGTGAGTGCTCAGATGCGTAAACGCGAAACCGGTACCACTGACGAAATCCTCGCGCTGCTGAACTGATCTTTTCCCTCCAGGGCTGGTACTGCCGGCCCTTATCTTTGCCGCTCGCTGCCACTGGTTATTCTGCTGCGCCTCGCTTTCCCTGCCGCCGTTGAGAGTTGGTTGTAACAGCGCTGGTTACTGTCACAGTATGCACAGCAACACGATAACCAATATTTAGCCTGACTTTACGTTTTATTAACACCAGAGAGCAGCAGGATCGGGTAGAGAAATACAGCGATATTCTGCTGCAGGGAGGTAGGGATGCTAAAAAAATTAAACGTGCTTTATCTCATCGCCAGCCTGTTTTTTCTGGGCACCGGTATTACCTTAGGTCTGGTGTTGTCACCGTTAATTACCGCGGAAGTGAATGCCACGCAAAAGGAGGTTGATCTGGCGAAACAGCAGGCGCTATATAGCGGCGAGTTTGATCGCCATCAGCCGGGCAGTGATGCGCTGTACTGGGCCAGCGGCAAGGTCTATCTCAATGAAAACGTCATCGCTTTTGAGGGGGAAATTGCCCCCGGGCCACACTATAAAATTTACCTCACCAAAACTCAGGCGTTTGATCAGCATTCATTTCTGCAAATAAAGCATCAGTCGGCGTTAATTGGCGATTTAAATAACTTTGGTGATTTTATTAAATCACTGCCGGAAGGCATCGATCCGCAGGAATATTGCGCCGTGCAAATCTGGAGTGAGCAATTTTCGAAATTTGTCGGTTCAGCACGTTATCGCACCTGAATAAGGCACCGACGTGCGCCGGTGCCCGCTTTAGATTACTGGAAAGCGTAGCTCAGCGTCAGGCCGACGCTGTAATTACGCCCCGGTGCGGGTTCGTAATACCGGCCATTGCTCTCATTAACGATGACTGAGCCGATATAGTGGCGATCGAGCAGATTATCCACGCGACCAAACAGATCCAGCGTCCAGTTCTGCACCAGCCATTTATAGCCGCTGTTCAGTCCCACCACCGTATACGCCGGCGCTTTGACATCATTCTGGTCGTTGGCCGCAATGTCGCTCAGGTAGCGCAGGTCGCCGCCAGCATACCAGCCTTGCTCCGGCGCGTAGGCCAGTCCGGCGTAGGCCATATTGCGCGCAATACCGGGGATGCGCTTGCCGTCACAGCTGTCGCTGCCGCAGGCGTTACTGCGGTAGCGCGCGTCGAGCAGCGTCCACGCGGCTTTCAGGTGCCAGTCATAGCCAAACTGCTGATCGAGCCCGAGTTCCAGGCCACGGCGGCGCGTCTCACCAGCATTTTTGTAGCTGGTGCGGCCTTCGTAACTGCTGTCTGACACGATCTCGTTTTTGGTATCGGTCTGAAACAGCGCAGCGGTCAGCAGGCCGTTGCCGAGGCGTTTTTTGCTGCCGAGCTCCACGGTATTGCTGGTGGCGGGCTGCAGGTTGAGATTGAGCCCGGCCTGATCCGCCGCGCGGTAGGAGAGTTCATTGAGCGTCGGCGTTTCAAAGCCGCGACCGGCGGAAACATAGGCATTCCAGCCATCATCAATCGCGTATTTGAGCGAAGCCGCAGGCAGCCAGCGATGATAGCGGCGATTACCGCTGTCATCCGGATCGCTGGCGGTCACGTAATAGTCGTTAGCATCGAAATTGACCGTGCTGAAGCGCACGCCGGCGTCCAGCGACCAGCGATCGCTCAGCTGCCACGCGGTCTGCAGATAGGGATCGAGGTTCCACATCAGGTTGCGCTCGTTGCGGCGCAGATCACCCTGCACGCCGTAGTCGGTGGCGCCGTCACTGCGGGTGAAGTTCTGATAGCCTTTGCGCTTCTCGCTCATGGTTTCATAGTCGAGGCCGCCGGTCAGGGTCACCGGCAGCGTCAACAGCGTCGCGCGGTGCGTCCAGCGCGTATCGATGCCCTGATAGTGGCGCGCCAGTGAAATGACACCACCGGGATAGCCGGCTTTCAGCTGGGTCGCCATCGGGATGGACTGATACTGGGTGGTTTCCCGTTCACCGGCATAGAGCATCACGCTGAGGTCGTCGTTGTCGCTCATCTGGCGCTGGTAGTGCAGGCCCGCCTGGGTCTGGTCGACCGTTTTGCGCGCGTTGTACAGCGCGACGTTGCTGGCCACCTGGCGCGGATTATCATGCCACTGTGCTGGCGTCAGGCCGCCCGGATCCTGCGCCTCAACGTGAACGCTGTTGAACAGCAGCGTCAGGGTGCTGACATCGTCAATGCGCACGCCAAGCCTGGCATTGCCGAGGTTCTTCTGCGCGGCGCTGTGGTCGCGATAGCCGTGCGTGGTGAAGCGCGAAGCCGACACCGTATAGTCAACATCGCCGGCGTGGCTGCCATCACCGGTGGCACCGCTCGCTTTCACGCTGTTGCGCCAGCTGCCGTAGCTGTCGTACCAGCTGCTGGCTTCCAGCGTGGTCGGCTGCTGGCCGCGCTGGGTTTCCACATTGATTACGCCGCCCGATGCGTTGCCGTACAGCGCGGAAAAAGGGCCGCGCAGCACTTCCACGCGATCGATGGAACCGATATCGATATTCGAGGTTTGCCCCTGGCCATCCGGCATGCTGGCCGGAATGCCGTCAACGTACAGGCGAATGCCGCGCAGGCCGAAGGTGGAACGCGAACCAAAGCCGCGCACTGAAATCTGCAGATCCTGCGCATAATTTTGCCTGTTTTGAATTTGCAGACCGGGCACGCTGGTGAGGTTTTCAGACAGGTTAACGCGCGGTGCGGCGTGGCGCATATCGTCGCCGCTGACGACGCTGACCGCCGCCGGGGTATCCAGCTCAGAGAGTCCACTGGCCGCGGGCGCGGCGCTTACTACCAGGGTATTGCTGGCATTGTCCGCCGCCAATAGCGGCAGCGGCAGGAGTGCAGGCAGCATCAGCAACGGTGCCTGTCGCAAAAGAGCAATTTTCATTTTAATAACCGTAAAAGACGTGAAATGAACCAATCGGGACATTTATCGCGCGTATGTTAATCGTTTTAGCGCGGGTTTGAAAAGCGTTAATAGTAGGGCAGAACCCTGTTAAGTGTGGCGTGAAAAATGTCCTTTCACCGCACCTCTGGCCTGGCTGTCAGCCCCAATTTCTGTCAGTGTGATCGTTTTGCCTGCGGTAAGAAGAAGGAGAAAACATGAGTCAGCAACCTGTAGTGGCGGTACTGGGATTAGGCGCGATGGGACACGCATTTGCCGCCAATCTGTTGAAGAAGGGCTTTACCGTGCGCGGCTGGAACCGCACCCGTGCCAAAGGTGAAGATCTGGTGGCCGCAGGCCTGACGCTGAGCGACAGCGCCGCGCAGGCTGTGGAAGGCGCAGACGTGGTGATTACTATGCTGGCGGACGGCGCTACCACGCGCGCCACGCTAAACCAGGTGCAGAACACGCTGCAGCAGGGGGCTACCGTGGCGCAGATGGGCACCATCGGCGTTGAAGCGACCGACGCGCTGATCGCCGGGCTGGCGGCCGCACGGCCGGACGTGGTGTTTATTGATGCGCCGGTCTCCGGTACCAAAGCGCCAGCTGAGAACGCGCAGATTCTGGTGATGGCCAGCGGCGACCGGCAGCGCGCCCAGGCGGCGGAGCAGGTGTTCGCCGCGATTGGTAAAGGGACGCAGTGGCTGGGTGCCGCCGGCGCCAGCTCGCGCATGAAGCTGGTGGTGAATAGCTGGCTGATTGGCCTGATGCAGAGTCTTGCCGAAAGCACCCGGCTGGCAGAGCAGTTTGGTTTCACTACCGACGATCTCTGGAAGGTGCTGGAGGGCGGTCCGCTGGCCGCGCCGTACGCCAAAATGAAACTCGGCATGATTGCCAGCGGCGACTTTACGCCGCAGATGCATCTGATCTGGGCGCTGAAGGATGCGCGGCTGGCGCTGGACGCCGCCGGCGACACCTCACTGCCGGCGCTGGAAAACATCGTCGATGTCTGGCAGCAGGCGGTCGATGCCGGTTACGGCGAGCAGGATCTGGCGGCGGTTTATCAGTACCTGAAACGCTAAATGAGTCAGCGGCTCGATTTTGACTTCTCGCAGCGTCCGCTGGTGCCGTATGCGCATGATTACGCGCATGGCGATGCGGAGCCGTGGCACTATCACCACTGCGCGCAGCTGATACATACCCTGAGCGGCGTGGTGAAAGTGGAAACGCAACACGGCAGCTGGATTGTGCCGCCCAGCCGCGGCGTGTGGCTGCCGGCCGGCACGCGTCATGCGCTGCACATCGTTGGCAGCGTGGCGGCGCGCACGCTGTTTGTCGATCCGCTGGCACGCGCCGATCTGCCCGCCAGCTGTCAGGTGGTGCAGATATCGCCGCTGCTGCGGGAGCTGATTGTCAGCGCGCTCACGCTGCCTGAGCATTACGCGTCTGGCAGTCGCGCCGAGCGCATTTACGAGCTGATTCTCGATGAGATTCGCGTGATGGATGTGCTGCCGTTTGGCCTGCCACTGCCGCACAGCGACCGGTTGCTGGCGCTGTGCCAGCAGATTCAGCAGGCCCCGGGCGAGAGCTGGACGCTGGCGCGCGCGGCGGCACAGCTGTGTGTGGCGGAACGCACGCTGGCGCGCCATTTCAGTCGCGAAACCGGTTTGCAGTTTAGCGACTGGCTGCGGCGTGCCCGGCTGAGCGTGGCGCTGACCCGGCTGGCACAGGGCGATACGGTGCTGGCCGTGGCGCTCGACCTCGGCTACGACAGCCCGAGCGCCTTCAGCGCCATGTTTCGTCGCGTGCTGGGCGTTACGCCAGCGAACTACTTTCCGGCGGCAGAAAAGCGCCCGCCGCGTTAAGCAATGCCTGCAGCGAGGCGCGCGTCACGTCATTATCAATACCCACCCCCCACGCACGCTCGCCACGCGGCGTGATGCAGCTGATATAGCACACCGAACGGCTGTCGCTGCGTTTGCCCAGCGTGTGTTCATGGTAATCCTCAATGGTTACGGCCAGATCGTAGCGCTGACGCAGCGCGGCGACCGCTGCTGAAAGCAGTCCGTTGCCGCGGCCTTCCAGGGTCAGCTGCAGCGGACCCTGCTGCAGGCGCGCTCTAATCCGCGTCTCGCCCTGATCATCGCTATGGCTCTCCGCCTGCAGCAGGCGACACCGTGGCTGTTGCAGGCCGTACTGCTGACAGAACAGCTGCCACAGCGCGTGGTGCGTCATCTCCTGGCCGTGAGCATCGGTCTGCTGCTGCACGCAGCGGCTGAGATCCTGCTGCAGGCCGCGCGGCAGTTGCAGGCCGTGATTTTGTTCCAGCAGCCAGGCGGCACCGCCTTTACCGGACTGGCTGTTCACGCGGATCACCGCTTCATAGCTGCAGCCGATGTCCAGCGGGTCGAGCGGCAGGTAGGGCATTTGCCATACCACTTCATTACGCGCGCTGCGTTCGGCAAAGCCTTTGCGAATGGCATCCTGATGCGAGCCGGAGAAGGCGGTAAACACCAGTTCGCCGGCGTAAGGATGGCGCGGATGGACCGGCAGCTGGTTACAGCGCGTCACCACTTCCAGCACCTCGCGCATATCGCTAAAGTCCAGCTCAGGCGTCACGCCCTGGGTATAGAGATTCAGCGCCAGCGTCACCAGATCGACGTTGCCGGTGCGCTCGCCGTTACCAAACAGACAGCCTTCAACGCGATCGGCCCCGGCCAGCAGCGCCAGCTCGGCGCAGGCGATGCCGGTGCCGCGATCGTTATGTGGATGGACGCTGATCGCCACCTGTGAGCGCTGGCTGAAGTGGCGACAGAAATACTCGATCTGGTCGGCATACACGTTGGGCGTGTTGACTTCCACCGTGGCGGGCAGATTGATGATCATCGGCCGCTGCGGTCCCGGCTGCCAGATGGCGGCGACCGCTTCACAGATTTCCAGCGCAAATTCCGGCTCGGTAAAGCAGAAGGTTTCCGGCGAGTACTGAAAGGTCCAGCGTGTGGCGGGCTGCGCCGCACAGCGTGCGCGGATTTGCCGCGCGGCGGCGCAGGCCAGCTCGACGATTTCAGCTTTGCTCTGACGAAATACGCGCTCTCGGAACAGCGGGGCGGTGGCGTTATACAGATGGACAATCGCCTGCGGCGCGTCACGCAGTGCTGCAAAGGTGCGATCGATTAAATCGCCGCGCGCCTGGGTTAATACCTGAATAGTGACGTCGTGAGGGATGTGCTGCTGTTCAATCAGCAGGCGCACAAAGTCAAAATCGGTTTGCGAGGCGGCGGGAAACGCTACTTCAATCTCTTTAAAGCCGCAGCGCAGCAGCAGTTGCCAGAATGCTAATTTGCGCGCGCTGTCCATCGGCGTAGCCAGCGCCTGATTGCCATCGCGCAAATCGGTTGAGAGCCAGCGCGGCGTGCGGGTGATCTGGCGTGACGGCCACTGGCGATCCGCCAGATTGATGACAGGCCACGGACGATATTTTTCAGCAGGTTGAGTCAGCATGGGGGTCTCCTTGAGGTCTGCCTGTAGTCTGCAGTAACCTGCCGGACACGGCTCACGCATAGCTGACAACCCGGCGTGCAAAACTGACAGCTGCCGCAGCGATACCCGTCAGTTAAACCCTACTGTGCTTCGATCCCGTGTTTTTTCATCATCGCGCGCAGCTGATGATAAGTGACGCGCAACAGTTCAGCGGCGCGGCGCTGGTTGTATCGCGCCTGTTGCAGACTGGCTTCGACCAGTGCGCGCTCCTGCTGGTTTTGCCACTGGCGTAAATCCAGCGGCAGCGCCGGCAGGGCACTTTCACGCTGTTCTGCTTCCGCTTCAGTTACCGCAGGAGCGCTGCGTGGCGCAAACGGATTGATGATGATGGTGTCGAGCGCCTGTTCGGTGCTGTGATGACGGTACACCGAGCGCTCCACCACGTTTTTCAGTTCACGCACGTTGCCCGGCCAGCTGTGCTGCAACAGGGTGAGCTGAGCGCGCTCGCTAAAGCCGGGAAACAGCGCCAGGCCCAGCTCGCGGCACATCTGAATGGCAAAATGCTCGGCCATCACCAGGATATCGCTGCGGCGCTCGCGCAGCGGCGGCAGCTGGACGACATCGAACGCCAGGCGATCGAGCAGGTCGGCGCGAAAACGGCCGGCGGCGGCCAGCGCGGGCAGATCTTCGTTGGTAGCGCACACCAGCCGCACGTTAACCTGCAGCGACTGATTGCCGCCTACGCGTTCCAGCTGGCCATACTCAATCACGCGCAGCAGTTTTTCCTGCACCAGCATCGGCGCAGTGGCCAGCTCATCCAGAAACAGCGTGCCACCATCGGCGCGCTCAAAGCGGCCAAGGTGGCGCTTCTGGGCGCCGGTAAAGGCACCGGCTTCATGGCCGAACAGCTCGGAATCCAGCAGGTTTTCATTCAGCGCGGCGCAGTTAAGCGAAATAAACGGCCCCTGCCAGCGGTCGGAGAGGTAGTGCAGGCGGCTGGCAATCAGCTCTTTACCGGTACCGCGTTCGCCAGTCACCAGCACCGGTTTCTCCAGCGGCGCCAGTTTCGATACCTGTTCCAGCACCTCTAAAAAGTTATTCGACTCGCCCAGCAGATTGTCTTTACCGTTTGCCATGATGAAATTCACCACTGATTAATTAATTTCACTACCTTAACGGATTGCGCCGCGCGTGTAAAACAGCCAAGCCCAGTAAAATCAGCCTGTTAAAAACTGGCACGCATTTTGTATTAGTCATGAGCGTAAAGACATGACAACCAGAGGAACATCATTATGGGTATTTTTTCTCGTTTCGCCGATATCGTGAACGCTAACATCAACTCGCTGCTGGAGCGTGCCGAAGATCCGCAGAAACTGGTACGCCTGATGATTCAGGAAATGGAAGACACGCTGGTGGAAGTGCGTTCCACCTCGGCCCGCGCGCTGGCAGAAAAGAAACAGCTGCTGCGCCGTATTGAGCAGGCCGAAATTCAGCAGGCCGAATGGCAGGAAAAAGCTGAGCTGGCGTTGAGTAAAGAGAAAGAAGATTTAGCCCGTTCGGCGCTGATTGAGAAACAGAAGCTGACCGACCTGATCGCTGCGCTGCAGCAGGAAGCCAGCCACGTTGAAGAGACGCTGGATCGCATGAAAGGCGAGATTGGCGAGCTGGAGAAAAAACTCAGCGAAACCCGCGCCCGTCAGCAGGCCCTGACGCTGCGTCACCAGGCGGCTTCATCGTCACGCGATGTGCGTCGTCAGCTCGACAGCGGCAAGCTGGATGAGGCGATGGCACGCTTCGAATCGTTTGAGCGCCGCATCGATCACATGGAAGCAGAAGCGGAAAGCCAGCGCTTCGGTAAAAGCAAAACGCTGGACCAGCAGTTTGCCGATCTGAAAGCCGATGACGAAATCAGCCAGCAGCTGGCTGCGCTGAAAGCCAAAATGAACCGCAGCGAGTGATCGCCCCGGGCCTGCTAACGGGCCCGGATTGCCGGGTGTACTGAAAAAGGAGAGTCAATGAGCGCACTATTTCTGGCCATACCGTTAACGATCTTCGTGCTGTTTGTGGCACCGATCTGGTTATGGCTGCACTACAGCAACAAACGCAACGGCGGGGCGCTTTCGTCCGGTGACCTGCAGCGCCTGCAGCAGCTGACGCAGGAAGCGCGCCGCATGCGTGACCGGGTCGAGGCGCTGGAAGCGATCCTCGATGCCGAACACCCGAACTGGAGGCAGCCATGATGAACGGACGCAAACTGTGGCGTATTCCGCAGCAGGGCAAAGTGCGCGGCGTATGTGCCGGGCTGGCCGAGTACCTGGATATTCCGGTGCGGCTGCTGCGTGTGATTGTGGTGCTGTCGCTGTTTTTCGGTCTGTTTATGATCACCGTGACCGCCTATTTTATCCTCGGCTACGTGCTGGATGAAAAACCGCTGGACGCACCCTCTGAGCGCACACCAACGGCGCGCGAACTGCTGGATGAGCTGGAAAATACGCTCACCGCGGATGAGCGTAACGTACGCGATATTGAGCGTTACGTGACCTCAGAAACCTTCAGCGTACGCAGCCGTTTCCGCCAGATTTAATCCCTGTCGCGGGCCCGTCAGCGGGTCCGCTGCTCTAAGAGAGGCGCTATGCATACGCAACGTTTTACTGCTCTGCGCCGCCGCGCAACGCCTGCGTTGAAGTCGGCGGGAAAATTCATCATCATCAGTGCAGTAACCTATGCGCCCGGCGGCCTGGCCGGCTGGGCAGTGAAATCGGTGGCGCGCCGTCCGCTGCGCCTGTTGCTGGCGGCCGCCCTGGAACCGTTGCTGAGTAAGGCGTTTAACCGCCTGTCGGCACGTTTCATCAGGGAGAGCGATGAAAAGACTGCAAAATGAGTTGATGGGGCTGATGAACCGCGGCGTGGATCGTCATCTGCGCCTCGCCGTCACCGGCCTGAGCCGCAGCGGCAAAACCGCCTTTATCACCTCGCTGGTTAACCAGCTGCTCAATGTCCACAGCGGCGCGCGTCTGCCGCTGTTTTCCGTGGTGCGCGAAGAGCGGCTGCTGGGCGTGAAGCGCGTGCCCCAGCGTGAGCTGGGTACGCCGCGTTTTACCTATGACGAAGGGCTGGCCCAGCTGTACGGCACGCCGCCGATGTGGCCGACCCCGACGCGTGGCGTCAGCGAAATGCGCCTGGCGCTGCGCTACCGGCCGGATCGGTCTCTGCTGCGCCATTTCAAAGATACCGCCACCCTTTACCTCGAAATTGTCGATTATCCCGGCGAGTGGCTGCTCGATCTGCCGATGCTGGCGCAGGATTATCTCAGCTGGTCACGCCAGATGGTCGGCCTGCTGCAGGGCGATCGTCAGCAATGGGCCGCGCGCTGGCACAGCCTGAGCGCCGATCTCGACCCGTTCGCGCCCGCCGATGAAAACCGCCTGGCGGAGATCGCCGCGGCCTGGACCGACTACCTGCATCAGTGCAAAACCGAAGGATTGCACTTCATCCAGCCGGGACGTTTTGTGTTGCCGGGTGACATGGCTGGCGCGCCGGCACTGCAGTTTTTCCCGTGGCCCAACGTCGATGAACAGCAGGCCGGCAAGCTGTTACAGGCGCCGGCCGGCAGCAATTTCGCCATGCTGCAGCAGCGTTTCCACTACTACTGTCAGCATGTGGTGAAAGGGTTTTATAAAAATCACTTCCTGCGCTTCGATCGCCAGATCGTGCTGGTCGATTGCCTGCAGCCGCTCAACAGTGGACCGCAGGCGTTCAACGACATGCGGCTGGCGCTGACCCAGCTGATGCAAAGTTTTCACTATGGCCAGCGCACGCTGTTCCGCCGTCTGTTCTCGCCGGTCATCGATAAGTTGCTGTTTGCCGCCACCAAGGCCGATCACATCACCGCCGATCAGCACGCCAATATGGTGTCGCTGCTGCAGCAGCTGGTGCAGGACGCGTGGCAGAACGCCGCGTTTGAAGGCATCAGCATGGATTGTCTGGGGCTGGCGTCGGTGCAGGCCACCGAGAGCGGGCTGGTGGATCATCGCGGGGAAAAACTGCCGGCGCTGCGCGGTCATCGCCTCGCTGACGGCGAACCACTGACCTTTTATCCGGGCGAAGTGCCGCCGCGCCTGCCAGGCAATAGCTTCTGGCAGCAGCAGGGGTTTCAGTTTGAACAGTTCCGGCCGCAGCAGCTGGATGTCGATCGGCCGTTGCCGCATATCCGCATGGATGCTGCGCTGGAATTTTTACTGGGAGATAAATTGCGATGAGCGACGAAACGCCACTCAAACCACGGATAGATTTTGCCCGCCCGTTGCAGGAGCCGGCGGAGCCAACATTGCGTGCAGCACACACCTTCAGCAGCGACGCGCAACAGGGGTTTCTGGTGACGCCTGACGCGGAGCCGCTGGAAGAAGGCGCTGGCGAGAAAGTGGTGGAAGCCGCGCTGCGGCCAAAGCGCAGCCTGTGGCGCAAAATGGTGGGCGTCGGGCTGGGTATCTTTGGCATTAGCGTGGTGGCGCAGGGCGCCCAGTGGCTGCACGATGCCTGGCTGACGCGCGACTGGTTTGCACTGGGCAGCGGCGTGGCCGGTGGGCTGATTATCGCCGCTGGCGCGGGCGCGCTGATTGGCGAATGGCGTCGGCTGTATCGTCTGCGTCAGCGGGCGGAAGAGCGGGACGTTGGCCGTAAGCTGCTGGCCAGCCACGGCATCGGCAAAGGCCGGGCGTTCTGTGAAAAGCTGGCGCGCCAGGCGCAGCTGGATCAGGCGCATCCGGCACTGCAGCGCTGGCACGCGGCGCTGCACGAAACCCATAACGACCGCGAAATTGTCACGCTGTATGCCCAGCTGGTGCAGCCGGTGCTGGACCGTCAGGCGCGGCGCGAAATCAGTCGCCACGCGGCAGAATCGACGCTGATGATTGCCGTCAGCCCGCTGGCGCTGGTGGACATGGCGTTTATCGCCTGGCGCAACCTGCGGCTGGTGAACCGTATCGCGGCCATCTACGGTATTGAACTCGGCTACTTCAGTCGCATCCGGCTGTTCCGGCTGGTATTACTGAATATGGCGTTTGCCGGTGCGTCAGAGCTGGTGCGCGAAGTGGGTATGGACTGGATGTCGCAGGACATCGCCGCCCGTCTCTCGGCGCGTGCGGCGCAGGGCATCGGTGCCGGGCTGCTCACCGCCCGACTGGGGATCAAAGCGATGGAATTATGCCGTCCGCTGCCGTGGCTGGCGGAGGACAAACCGCGGCTCGGCGATTTCCGCCGTGAACTGGTGGGACAGCTTAAAGAATCGCTGGCCAAAAGCGGTGATAAAGCAGGTCAGGCTGCTAAATAATCTCACCATGTCTGCCTTTCACGCTGCCGATGGCGTGAAAGGTGAAATTATCTGTGCCCAGAGTGATTTCTGGCGGGATTATTGTTGGTTGTTCCGCTACACTTCTCTTCGTCACCTGCCTCAGAGTGTCAACTTTTCATGACAGAACCCTTCTGAGGCGCTGCAAGTTAGCGTATTATCTCTAAAATCAAAACCTGACTAAGGCTCATCGCAATGCGTTTGGAAGTTTTCTGCCAGGACCGTATCGGTCTGGCGCGCGAGCTACTCGACCTGCTGGTTGCCCGTAATATTGACCTGCGTGGCATTGAAATTGCCTCGCTGGGCCGCATCTACCTCAACTTTTCTGCGCTGGAATTTGACGCATTCAGCAACCTGATGGCGGAGATTCGCCGTACACCGGGCGTGACAGACGTTCGCACCGTGTCTTTCATGCCGTCTGAACGTGAACATCGCGCGCTGAGCGCGCTGCTGGTGGCGATGCCCGAGCCGGTGTTCTCCCTCGACCTGAAAGGTAAAGTCGAACTGGCGAATCCGGCGGCGCAGAACCTGTTTAACCTTGACGAACAGAAGATTCGTAACCAGAACGCCGGCACGCTGATTGCCGGCTTTAATTTCCAGCGCTGGCTGGAGAGTGAACGTGTTGACGCGCAGGCGCAGCATGTGGTGATCCAGGGGCGTGATTTCCTCATGGAAGCGCGCCCGATCTATCTGGCGCAGGAAGATGAACAGAACGACCAGCCGGTAGGCGCGATGATCACCCTGAAATCCACTGCACGCATGGGGCGGCAGTTGCAGAACCTCAGCGTCACCGATGACTCCGAATTTGATCACATCGTGGCGGTAACGCCGAAAATGCGTCAGGTGATCGACCAGGCGCGCAAGCTGGCGATGCACGATGCGCCGCTGCTGATTGTCGGCGACACCGGCACCGGTAAAGATATGCTGGCGCGCGCCTGCCATCTGCGCAGCGCACGCGGTAAAAAACCGTTCCTGGCGCTCAACTGCGGCTCGATCCCGGATGACGTCGCTGAGAGCGAGCTGTTTGGTCACGCGGCGGGCGCGTATCCCAACGCGCTGGAAGGCAAGAAGGGCTTTTTTGAGCAGGCGAACGGCGGCTCGGTGCTGCTGGATGAAATCGGCGAGATGTCGCCGCGCATGCAGACCAAACTGCTGCGCTTCCTGAACGATGGCACCTTCCGCCGCGTCGGCGAGGATCATGAAGTGCATGTGGATGTGCGCGTGATCTGCGCCACGCAAAAGAATCTGATTGAGCTGGTGCAGCGCGGTGAGTTCCGCGAAGACCTGTTCTATCGTCTGAATGTGCTGACGCTGAATCTGCCGCCGCTGCGCGAACGTCCGCTGGATATTCTGCCGCTCACCGAAATGTTTGTGGCGCGCTTCGCCGATGAGCAGGGACTGCCGCGCCCGCGTTTGTCACCGCAGCTGACGCCGTTCCTGACGCGCTATAACTGGCCGGGCAACGTGCGCCAGTTGAAAAATGCGCTGTATCGCGCGCTCACGCAGCTGGAAGGTTATGAACTGCGTCCGCAGGATATCGTGCTGCCGGAGCAGGCGCTGGATGTGTCGCTGGGCGAAGAGGCAATGGAAGGGTCGCTGGATGAAATTACCAGCCGTTTTGAGCGTTCAGTGCTGACTCGTCTCTATCTGTCGTATCCCAGCACGCGTAAACTGGCGAAACGCCTTGGGGTGTCACACACCGCGATTGCCAACAAGCTGCGCGAATATGGCCTTGGTCAGAAACGCAGCGAAGGCGAATAATCCGCGTTCTGCATGAACAAGCCGTCTGTGACAGACGGCTTTTTTATCAGCAGTAACCTTACTTCAGCGCTGCCAGTGCCGCTTCATAGTTCGGCTCTTCGGTGATTTCATTCACCAGCTCGCTGTACAGCACCTTATCGTTCTCATCCAGCACCACCACGGCGCGGGCGGTCAGGCCTTTCAGCGGGCCATCGGCGATCGCGATGCCGTAATTTTCAATAAATTCTGCACCGCGCAGCGTAGACAGCGTCACTACGTTATTGACGTTCTCGGCGCCGCAGAAGCGCGATTGCGCAAAAGGCAGATCGGCAGAGATGCACAGCACCACGGTGTTGTCAGCTTCGCCAGAACGCTCGTTGAATTTGCGCACCGACGCGGCGCACACGCCGGTATCAATGCTTGGGAAAATGTTCAGAACTTTGCGTTTGCCTGCATACTGAGAAAGGGACACATCACTGAGATCTTTCGCTACCAGGTTGAACGGTTTTGCCTGCTCGCCAGCCTGCGGGAAGTGGCCGGCAACCGGCACCGGATTGCCCTGAAAGTGAACATTCTGCGACATACAATTTCCTTTTAACGATGAAAAATCTGGCGTTAACCCCACCAGAACAGGTATAGCGTTTGTTTATGACATAAATTTTAAGGGTTTACGAGCCTAATTCAACGTGGAGCTGCACCAGCACGTTATGACGTCATGGATTTGAGGAGTCAGTATGAGAACAGTGAAAAGTTATCCGGAAGCCTGGCCGCTGCACTCGCCATTTGTGATTTCGCGCGGCAGCCGCACCGAGGCGCACGTGGTGGTGGTGGAGATTGAGCAGGATGGCCTCAAAGGGATTGGCGAGGCCACGCCCTATGCGCGCTATGGCGAAAGTGAGGCTTCGGTGCTGCAACAGATTGCTTCACAGCTTGGTGCGTTACAAAACGGCATGACGCGGGCAGCGCTGCAACAGGCGTTGCCGGCCGGTGCCGCGCGCAACGCGATTGATTGCGCGCTGTGGGATCTGGAGCGCCAGCAGCAGCGCACCAGCCTGGCGGCGCTGTGTGAGGCGGTGCCGGCACAGGAGATCGTCACGGCGCATACCGTCAGCATCGATACGCCAGAAGCGATGGCCAGCAGCGCGCTGGCGCTGTGGCAGCACGGCGCGCGCCTGCTGAAAATTAAGCTGGATAACCATCTGATCAGCGAACGGCTGGTGGCGATCCGCAGTGCGGTGCCGGACGCCACGCTGATCGTCGATGCCAATGAATCCTGGCAGGCAGAAGGGCTGGCGGCGCGCTGCCAGCTGCTGGCGGATTTGCAGGTGGCAATGCTGGAGCAGCCGCTGCCTGCCGTGCAGGATGCGGCGCTGGCCCATTTTATCCATCCGCTACCGATCTGTGCGGATGAGAGCTGCCACACGCGCGACAGTCTGGCAGCCCTGCACGGGCGCTACGACATGGTGAATATCAAACTGGATAAAACCGGTGGGCTGACCGAAGCGCTGGCACTGGCCACGGCCGCGCGCGCGCAGGGATTTGCCATCATGCTGGGCTGTATGTTGTGTACCTCACGCGCCATTCGCGCCGCGCTACCGTTAACGCCGCAGGCCACGTTTGCTGACCTCGACGGTCCGACGTGGCTGGCGGCCGATGTGGAACCGTCGCTGCACTTCTCGCACGGCGTGCTTAAGACGACGGCTGCCAGCGCAGCAGGTTGATCATCGCATCAAGATACACCTCGGTGGCTTCGTCCACCGAGATGGCGGGCATTTCGGCGGTGATGCAGGGCAGACTGAGATCGGCGCACCAGCTGCCAAACGAGCCCGGCGTGGCGTAGCCGACGCTACTCACCACCGGCAGACCGGTTTGTTCCGCCAGCCAGCTGGCCAGCGGGCTGTGGTGCGGATCATCAATACAGGCCAGCGGTTCGTGCCAGGAGACGACCCAGCGCGGTCGGATACGATGAATCAGCTGGCACAGTGCGGCGGTTTCCGGCTCTGACGCTGGTGCGTTTCCGGTTGAGAGTAGCACATCGCGCGCGTCGGCCACGCTGTTCCAGCGATAGACGGTATCGCCCGCTTGCCAGTTGGCGGCAGGGAAGTTGCGGTTGAGATCGATACCGTTGACATTGGCGCGCAGCCCGAGCTGGCAGCCATCCGGATTGACCGCCAGAATCACATGATGACGCCGCAGCGTGTCCGGCAGCGTGCGCATGGCGGCAGAGAGCGTGGCCACCGCCGCGTTTTCATCGCCGTGGGTGCCGGCGATAATCAGTCCGCTGTCCTCGTCGGCCGCCGGTGCTGGAAACCACAGCAGCGGCGCACCCAGCACCGATTGTCCATACTGTTGCCAGACGGCGTCCAGCTTACCGCGCAGCGGGCGCGGGTGGTGTGTCGACATAACCTTCCTCTCTGTCATGCATCGCGTTCAGCCGCAAAAATTGTGAGCTGCCATCCAGCCTCAACATAACGGTAAACAGCAGACGGGGAAATAGCTATTTATCAATCAGCGATTTGCGATAAAGTGCGAAAAGTTGCTGGCGACGCATTGGTTTGGCCGTCGCCCTTTTTTCGGGTCAAGGAGTCGTGATGAAACTAACTTTCCGCACCACGCTGGCCGCGCTCATCATCAGCAGCGCTCTCTCATCCGCCTATGCCGCCAGTGTGCCTGCCGGGGCGCAACTGGCCAGCAGCCAGGAAATCGTGCGCCATATCAAAGATGAACCGGCCTCGCTTGATCCGCTCAAAGCGGTCGGTCTGCCGGAGATTCAGGTGCTACGCGATCTGTTTGAAGGGCTGACTAACCAGGACGCGCAGGGCAAAATCGTGCCGGGCGTTGCGCAGAGCTGGAGCAGCAACGACAACAAAACCTGGCTGTTTACGCTGCGCAAAGACGCACGCTGGTCTAATGGCCAGCCGGTGACCGCACAGGATTTTGTCTATAGCTGGCAACGTCTGGTCGATCCTAAAAACAGTTCGCCTTTCGCCTGGTTTGCTGCGCTGAGCGGCATTGATAATGCTGAAGCCATCACCAAAGGGCAGATGAGCCCGGACAAGCTGGGCGTCGTGGCTACCGATGAAACGCACCTCAAGGTGACATTGTCACGTCCGCTACCGTGGTTCCCCAGCATGGTGGCTAACGTGGCCATGTTCCCGGTGCCGCAAAAGGTCATCGCGCAAAACGGCGATGGCTGGACTGCGCCGGGTAAACTGGTGGGCAACGGCGCTTATCAATTGCAGGAGCGTGTGGTTAACGAAAAGATTGTGCTGGTGCGCAACCCGCACTACTGGGATAACGCCCATTCGGTGCTGACTAAAGTGACCTTCATTCCCATCAATGAAGAATCCAGCGCCACCAAGCGTTACCGCGCCGGGGATATCGATATCACGGAATCCTTCCCGAAAAATATGTACGGCCTGCTAAAAAAAGAGCTGCCGGGGCAGGTGTATACGCCGGATCAGCTTGGCACCTACTATTACGCGTTTAATACGCAGAAAGGGCCGACGGCGGATGTGCGGGTGCGTAAGGCGCTGTCATGGAGCATTGACCGCCGCATCATCGCGGAAAAAGTGCTGGGCACCGGCGAGAAACCGGCATGGCACTTCACACCGGACGTCACCGCCGGCTTCACGCCGCAGCAGAGCTATCTGCAGCAGCACAGCCAGCAGGAACTGAATGCGCAGGCCAAAGCCCTGCTGACCGCCGCCGGTTACGGCCCGGCTAAACCGCTGCACCTGACGCTGCTGTATAACACCTCTGAAAGTCACCAGAAAATTGCGATTGCGGTGGCCTCGATGTGGAAAAAGAATCTCGGCGTTGACGTGACATTGCAGAACCAGGAGTGGAAAACCTATATCGACAGCCGCAACAGCGGTAATTTCGATGTGATTCGCGCTTCGTGGGTGGGCGATTACAATGAGCCGTCGACCTTCCTCAGCCTGCTGACCGCCAGCCACAGCGGCAATATTTCCCGCTTCAGTAACGCTGAATATGACGCGGTGTTGAGTAAAGCCAGCAATGAAACCAGCGTGGCGGCGCGCAATGCCGATTACAACAAAGCCGAGCAGATCATCGCTGACCAGGCGCCGATTGCGCCGATCTACCAGTACACCAACGGGCGGCTGATCAAGCCATGGGTTAAGGGCTATCCCATCACCAATCCGGAAGACGTTGCCTACAGCCGGGAATTGTGGATTGAAAAACACTGACGCTGAACCGCCACGGAGGGCGGTGAACGATCCGGTTGCGCTGTCATTTTTACTCACACCCTGGTAATTGCAACTGTCCCGCGCCGCGCTAGACTGTATCGTATTGTTTTTGCTAGTGAGGCGAGTACGTGAACGTCATTGAAGGAAAAGCGCTGCAGGTGTCGGATGCGATTGTCGCCTGCCAGTTCGACGGCAAGGGTGGCGTTATCGCCATTGAAGATAAAGATGTCATCAACTGCGAGCGTCACTGCTGGCTACACCTGAACTATACCCAGCGGCAAAGCGCCGACTGGTTGCAGCACACGCCGCTTATTCCTGATGCGGTGCGGGATGCGCTGGCCGGTGACAGCATGCGACCGCGCGTGACGCGTCTCGGTGACGGCTTTATGATCGTGCTGCGCAGCGTGAATCATAATGCCGATTCGCGCCCGGACCAGCTGGTGGCGATGCGGGTATTTATCAATGACAAGCTGATTGTTTCTACCCGCCGTCGCAAAGTGTATGCCATCGATGAAGTGCTGACCGATCTGCAAAACGGCAACGGCCCGGTGGACGGCGGCAGCTGGCTGGTGGACGTCTGCGATGCGCTCACCGATCACGCCAGCGAATTCATTGAAGAGATGCACGATAAAATTATCGCGCTGGAAGATGCGCTAATGGATCAGCAGGTCCCGGCGCGCGGTGAGCTGGCGCTGCTGCGTAAACAGCTGATTGTAATGCGCCGCTATATGGCGCCGCAGCGTGATGTCTATGCGCGGCTGGCAAGCGAGAAACTGCCGTGGATGAGCGATGACGATCGCCGCCGTATGCAGGATGTCGCGGATCGGCTGGGGCGCGGGCTGGATGACCTCAATGCGGGCGTGGCGCGTACCGGTATTCTGGCGGATGAAGTGGCCTCGCTGCTGGCGGAATCCATGAACCGGCGCACTTACACCATGTCGCTGATGGCGATGATTTTCCTGCCTGCCACGTTTCTCACCGGGCTGTTTGGCGTCAATCTCGGTGGCATTCCCGGTGGCAGCTGGCCGCACGGCTTTACCATGTTCTGCGGGTTGTTACTGGTGATGGTGCTGGGGGTCGCGCTGTGGCTGAAACGCCGCAACTGGCTGTGATGTTATCAGGGGGTTATCTGCAGGTCATGAACGGGTAATTGTGGCGGTGCAGGGGAGAAAAGCGGAAAAAACCTGATCGACATCAATAAGCGCATAGCCCAACCGGGGCAAACTCTCTCCCGCAGGTGAATGCAACGTCAAGCGATGGGCGTTGCGCTCCATATTGTCTTACTTCCTTTTTTTGAATTACTGCATAGCACATTTGATTCGTACGACGCCGGCTTATCCGCCGGCTTTTTTTTGCCGTTTGGCTTGCTGCCGCATCCTTTCCTATGCTTAACAGACATTCAGCGAACAGGAGAACGGCATGCGCATGATTCACGCCAGCGAACCTATCCCGACCGATCCGCCACCGATTCCCGAACCCGTGCCGCAACCGCAGCCCATTCCCGAGCCTGAGCCGCCGCACGATCCTGAATTTCCGCCGATTAGCGATCCTCCGCCGCACCGCTAATAAAAAAGGCGCGTTGCCGGAGCGACGCGCCTTTATGCTGCAAAGTCACCGCGTTATTTAATTTCCAGCACGTCGAGGCGAGCGCTCAGGTCCGGCTGATCGTCCTCGTCAGCCTGCCAGCCGACGGGCTGCGCTGGCAGCGATTCGCGATCAAAACCAATGTCCCCGCCGTCAACCACCGCATCACCATGCTTAATGCCTTTGAAATCAAACAGATTAATATCAGCCATATGCGAGGGCACGATGTTCTGCATGGCGCTGAACATGGTTTCAATGCGGCCCGGATAGCGCTTGTCCCAGTCACGCAGCATATCGGCAACCACCTGGCGCTGCAGGTTCGGCTGTGAACCACACAGGTTGCACGGAATGATAGGGTACTGGCGCGCTTCGGCAAACCGTACGATATCTTTTTCGCGGCAGTAGGCCAGCGGGCGAATCACGATATGTTTACCGTCGTCGCTCATCAGTTTTGGCGGCATGCCTTTCATCTTGCCGCCGTAAAACATGTTGAGGAACAGCGTCTGCAGGATGTCATCGCGGTGGTGACCTAAGGCAATCTTAGTGCAGCCCAGTTCAGTGGCGGTGCGATAAAGAATACCGCGACGCAGGCGCGAACAGAGCGAGCAGGTGGTTTTGCCTTCCGGAATTTTTTCTTTAACGATTGAGTAAGTGTCTTCGTTGACGATCTGATACTCCACGCCCAGCGTGTCGAGATAAGCCGGCAGCACGTGTGCCGGGAATCCCGGCTGTTTCTGGTCAAGATTCACCGCCACCAGCGAAAAATTGACCGGCGCGCTCTGCTGCAGGTTACGCAGAATTTCCAGCATGGTGTAGCTGTCTTTACCGCCGGACAGGCACACCATGATGCGATCGCCTTCCTCAATCATGTTGAAATCCGCAATCGCTTCACCGACGTTACGGCGCAGGCGCTTCTGCAGTTTGTTCAGGTTGTACTGCTCTTTTTTATTAACTTCTTGATGTTCAGACATGAATTTCGGTCTCGGTGATCGCTGGTCAGCTGCGGATGTCGCGTTGATGCGGCCCTCGCCAGGCCTGCATTAACCGTGTCCGCGCACGCTGCGGGTCGCTGCGCTGGCCTTTATGGGTGCCGGCTGACCGCAGTCAGCAGGAAAAGTCTGTGGCGTATGGTACGGATTACAGCGCCAAATTCCAGCACGATTTATGGGTTTGCCGGTGATGCGCTCTGTGCGCCGCGCGATCGCGTTCAGAGACCTGTTGCGCTATTCACAATTTTTAGTTTGTCGCGGATTTTGCAAGCGGTACACTGCCTGCTTCCCCAGGGAGGAATAAGCGATGAAAAATGTTGTGTTAAGCATGCTGGCGAAGATTTCACAAATTGATGCCACCACCAAGCAGTTGACCGCGCGCGTTGAGGCTCAGTCGCTGCTGATCGGAGCGCTGGTACTGGCCGTCAGTAAGAAAGGCGGCGTTACTGAAGTTATTGAAAGCGCCAACAAAGCCATCAACATGGTGATTGAGTCAGCCGAGGCTGACGATATGCTTAAGTCGGACGCCGCTATTCTGCTGAGCGAGTTTCAGGATCTGTTGACGATTTCGCGTGCGGTTGACAGCGCCGATGATGTCATCAACCAGCAGGCGCTGGAAGGTATTACTGGTGTAAGCAGCGCCAGCGATGACGACAAAAAGGATCCGTCCTAATCGCGCAGCGCCGCAGTCGGCTACCATTGCGCACATTTTGCCAGCGGTAACTGCATATTTATTGATCTGGGTAAAGATTTCTTCTCACTGCGCTGACAGGATGGATTCAGCGCTTTTTTTAGTTTTTAAAGGTGAGGAGAGGAACAATGCAAACGTACGACATGGTATTTGAGGAGGCGTGCCGGCTGGTGGGGCAATGCTATCTGGAACTGGCGCAGCGCGGTGCCGCTACCGAAAAAGAGGTGCTGGCCAGCGAGTTGCGTAACCTGCAACTGCGTTATCGGGAATTAACCGGCGCGCCTAACCGCGCCGTTGAAATGGCGATTGGACAACTCAAACCCTGCTAACCCAGCCGCCCGGCCTTCAGCGCCGGGCTTTTTATCTTCCATCGACCGCAGCGATTAACCCGCCAGCGCCAGCGCAGTCAAACCATTTCCAGCGACTGCACTCCTTTGATTTCCATCACTTTGTCATAAATGCTGTGCATAGGAAATCTGCGTGACAATGTCACCTCAACGCTCAGCTCGCACAGGCCGCTCTCTTCGTTACGATTGACTACAGCGATGTGGCCATAGCGCAAATTTTCGCGCTGCAGTACCAGCAACACCAGCGGTACGCTTTTGGCTTTGAGATGGACGATGAGGGTGTGATGGCGGCCAATCAGCCAGTGGCTGATACGGCGGAACGTTTCCAGTACCATCAGCGCCAGCACCGTGCCGTAAATACCGATTTCGTACATGCCGCTACCGATCACCAGGCCAATCGCGGCGGTCACCCACAGGCCGGCGGCGGTCGTCAGGCCTTTCACAATCTGCTTTTGAATGATGATGGTGCCGGCGCCAAGAAAGCCCATGCCGCTGACCACCTGCGCCGCAATACGGCTGGGATCCAGCGCCACATGGTCGTTAGTCAGCATATCGGCAAAGCCATATTTTGACACCAGCATGAACATGGCGCTGCCAATGCCGACCAGAATGTGGGTGCGCAGGCCCGCTTCTTTAGCGCGCATCTGGCGCTCCAGGCCAATCAGTCCGCCCAGTATTCCGGCTAACGCGATGCGGATGAGCATGTCGGCTAACATCCTTCCTCCTTATTGATTGATGTTGCGTATGAACAGGCAGAGAAAGAGGCAAAACGCTGCAATCAGGATAATTCTGCTTGCCAACGACGATATTAAATTTTGTAAAAAGCTGTGTCGCCTATCGATCGCGCACCGCTGCTGACATATGCTGGTGCGACTTTTCCGCTCACACTCCCGGAGCCCGACCGATGAAAGCCGCAACTTTACTGCTGGCCGGCGCAGCGCTGTTACTCTCTGCCTGCAGCAGCAACAGCGACAATGAACCGCCGCAACAGGCCACCGCCGCGCACGTGCAGCCGCACGTTGTGATGTCGTCCATGGCAGAAGCCAACTGCAACAGCGCAGGCGGCACGCTGGCGTTCTCGCGTCAGTTAGACGGTTCACGCATCGGGATGTGTCAGCTGGCTAACGGTCGTCGCTGCGACGAACAGGCGCTGATCGGCGGTGCCTGCGCCCGCTAACGCAGGCGCAAAACCTTACGCCTTAACCTGATTCGAACAGGTTTCCCCGCGTGACAGCTGCTGTAAATTACTGAGCGTGGTTTCTGAAATCGCCGTCAGCGCTTCGGCGGTGAGAAAGGCCTGATGGCCGGTAAACAGCACGTTGTGGCAGGCCGACAGGCGGCGGAATACGTCGTCCTGAATCACGTCATTCGACTTGTCTTCAAAAAACAGGTCGCGTTCGTTCTCATACACGTCCATGCCGAGCGAGCCGATTTTCTGCTGTTTCAGCGCCTCAATCGCCGCCTGTGAATCAATCAGCCCACCGCGGCTGGTATTGATAATCATCACGCCATCTTTCATCTGGCTGAACGCCTGCGCGTTGAGCAGATGGTGGTTTTCCGGCGTCAGCGGACAGTGCAGGGTGATGACATCGGACTCCGCCAGCAGCGTTTTCAAATCAACATATTCCGCCCCGAGCGCCAGCGCGGCGTCACTGGGGTACGGATCATACGCCAGCAGACGCATGCCAAAACCTTTCAGGATGCGCATCGTCGCCACACCAATCTTGCCGGTGCCGACCACGCCAGCGGTTTTATTGTGCATGTTGAAGCCGGTCAGGCCGTCCAGCGAGAAGTTGGCATCGCGCGTGCGCTGGTAAGCGCGGTGAATGCGGCGGTTGAGCGTCATCATCAGACCTACCGCGTGTTCCGCTACCGCTTCCGGCGAGTAAGCGGGCACGCGCACCACCTGCAGTCCCAGCGCGGCTGCGGCGTCGAGGTCGACGTTGTTGAAACCGGCACAGCGCAGCGCGATATATTTCACGCCCAGCGCCGCCAGCTCCTCCAGCACCGCTTTGCTCCCGTCATCGTTAACGAAGATACAGACCGCATCACAGCCAGCGGCGTTTTTCGCCGTGGTTTCGCTCAGCAGGAAGTCAAAAAACTGCAGCTCAAATCCGTAGCCTTCGTTAACGTGCTCGAGGTATTTCTGGTCGTAATGCTTGGTGCTGTAAACCGCAACTTTCATTGTTTCGCTCCTGAAAAATGTTACGTCGGTATCACATCAGGATAACGTTTTCCGCGTCATTTTGCTGTTCTTCAGCCAGACTAAAGCGGTAACGCCTTCATTTGCCGGGCGTAACATGCCATCATCTCTGTCAGGATTGGGTAAAGAACAGGAACGTTAACAGCCATGACGCGGGGCCTCCGTCGACTACTTGCTGCGCTACTGGCGCTGATACTGCTGCTGCTGGGATTGCTGCTGACGCTGACGCACTGGCTGCCGCGGCTGGCAGGTATCTGGCTGCCGGAAAATACCCGCGTCGAGCTACACGGCGCGCCGCACTGGCAGCAGGGCCGGCTGGTGTTTCCTGATGTGCGCTATCTGGCCGGTGACTGCCTGCTGGCGCAGGTCGCCGACGTGGGGCTTGGCCGGACGCAACAGCGCTGGCAGCTTGATGCGCGCGAGGTGGCGCTCAACAGCGATTGTCTGCAGGCGCTGCCGCACAGTGCCACGCGCGATGCGCCGCGCAGCCTCGCAGAGTGGCAGCAGATGCTGCCCGGCGCGGATATCCATCTGCAACAGCTCAGTATTTTGCCATGGCAGCAATATGCCGGCCGCTTCGATCTGACTTTAGACAAAGACCTTCAGCAGCTGCGTTATCAGGGCGACAACCTGCGCGTCGCCGCGCGCCTGCAGGGGCAGCAGCTGCACATTGATCAGCTGCAGCTCAGCCATCTTTTACTGCCGCAACCGGTCGAACTGCATGGCAATCTGACGCTGCCAATGTTTGCCGATGGCCTGCCGGTGGCGGGTGAGCTCAGCGGTGCGCTTAACCTGACGCAGTGGGCGCAGCCGCTGGCGCTGACGCTCAACTGGCAGCAGCAGCAGGGCGAACTGGTGGTGCGCCAGCAACAGGAACCACAGCCGTTGTTACAGCTGCCGTGGCAGGTCGATGCACAGCAAATCCGCATCACTGCCGGTCACTGGCGCTGGCCATTCGGGTCGCAGCCGCTGTCGGGCGGCGTGGCGCTAACGCTGGATGACTGGCAGCAGGGGCTGGAACAGACGCAGATCCGCGGCCGCTTCAATTTACTGACCGCCGGACGCGGCGGGAAAGGCAACCTGGTACTGAGCGTTGGGCCGGGCAAGCTGAGCCTGACTGACAGCGCACTGCCGTTCCAGTTAACCGGCGAAAGCAAGTTTGCCGACCTGCAGCTGTACGGCACCATTCCCGGACAATTACATGGCATGCTCAGCGATCCGCAGCTCAGCCTGCAGCCTGGCGCACTGCTGCGCCTGCGCGGACGCTTACTCTCGACGCTGGAAGTGGATGAAGCGCGCTGGCCGCTGGCCGGCGTCAGCGTCGCTTCGCGCGGCATCAACGGCCGGTTACAGGCGATTCTCAACGCGCACGACCCCAGTTTCGGCCGCTTCAGGCTTCATCTCGACGGACGCGCCAGCGACTTCTGGCCAGACAGCGGACGCTGGAACTGGCGTTACTGGGGCGAAGGGGTGATGGCGCCGCTTAGCGCCAAATGGGATGTGAAGGGCACCGGCAGCTGGCACGACACCCTGATCAGCCTCGATACGCTGAACACCGGGTTTGATCAGCTGGCGTACGGCATGGTGCAGGTGGATAAGCCGCGCCTGACGCTGACCGCGCCGGTGCGCTGGCAGCGCGATGTGGCACAGCCGGCGTTTAACGGCGGGTTTGCGCTGCGTTCCGGCCAGACGCGCTTCAGCTACGGTGGCTGGCTGCCGCCGTCCGAACTGCGTTTCGATGCCAAAGGGCGCGACCCGGGGCATTTTCTGTGGCGCGGTCAGCTCACCGCTGAAGACATCGGACCGCTGCGCGTGCATGGCCGCTGGGACGGCGAGCGGCTGCGCGGCGAAGCCTGGTGGCCGGCGCAGTCGCTCAGTGTCTTTCAGCCGCTGCTGAGCAGCGATCTGAAAATGCGTATTCAGTCTGGCGAACTGCGCGCGCAGATGGCCTTTTCTGCCGCCAGTGGCCAGGGGTTTGAGGCGGGCGGTTTCTGGGCGGTGAAACAGGGCAGCGTGTGGATGCCGGACAGCGAAATCAACGGCATCGATTTTAACCTGCCGTTCCGCCTGAAAGATCATCAGTGGCAGCTGGGGCGCCGCGGGCCGGTGTCGCTGCGCATCGCCGAAGTGAAAAACCAGTTTGCGCTGCAGAACATTACCGCGGATCTGCAGGGCCACTATCCGTGGCAGGAGCGCCAGCCGCTGACGCTCAGCAACGTCAATCTCGATCTGCTCGGCGGGCACGTCAGCATGCCAGCATTGCGTTTACCGCAGCATCAGCCTGCCCGGATTTCGCTGCGTGACATTGATCTCAGCCGGCTGGTGACGGCGCTCAAACCGAAGCAGTTTGCCATGTCCGGTAAAGTGAATGGCGAATTGCCGCTGTGGGTGAACAATCCGCACTGGCTGATCGAAAAGGGCTGGATCGCCAACAGCGGCCCGCTGACATTCCGCATGGACAAAGACATGGCGGATGCGATTGTCAGCAATAACGTGGCCGCCGGGGCGGCGATGGACTGGCTGCGCTACATGGAGATTGCCCGTTCGTGGGCGACGCTGGATCTGGATAACTTCGGTAACCTGATTCTGCAAAGCGAGGTGAAAGGCACCAGCCAGTTCAGTAACCGCCGCCAGTCCGTCAATCTTAATTACCGTCATCAGGAAAACCTGTTCCAGCTGTGGCGCAGCCTGCGCTTTGGCGATAATTTGCAATCCTGGGTGGAGCAAAACGCCACCCTACCATCCAACAAGGATCCGAAACCATGAGCCTGAGGGCATTACTGGTGCTGACAGCGGGACTGCTGCTGCTGGGCTGTGTGCCGCGCATCGAAGTCGCCGCACCCAAAGAGCCAATCACCATCAACATGAACGTAAAAATCGAACATGAAATCCACATCAAGGTGGATAAAGACGTCGAAGCGCTGCTGAAGAATCAGAGCGGACTGTTTTGAGGAGAGGCTCGATGAAACGCAAGGGGATAGCGCTGTGGCTGGCGTTTTTGCTGGTACCGTCGGCCTGGGCGCTGACGCTGGATCAGGCGCGCCAGCAGGGGCGCGTGGGCGAAACGCTGAGCGGTTACATCGCCGCTCGTCAGCAGGATGACGAGACGCTGGCGCTGGTTAAGCGCATCAATGACGGCCGCAGCCAGCAGTATCAGCGCGTGGCGCAGCAGAACAATCTCACCACCGCCGAGGTGGCGCGCATCGCCGGCGAGAAGCTGGTTAACCGTGCCGGCAGCGGCGAATATGTGCGCGGGATCAATGGCCAGTGGGTGCAGAAATAGCTGCTTCCACGATAGCGCAGGCATAAAAAAGCCGGGCACTCAGGCCCGGCAAGACAGATAGCATTGTTTTAATGATGATTACGCAGCAACAATCTGTTTGATGGCGTCTTTGGCATCGCTGGCGGCTTTGGTTGCCACTTCCGGGCCGTAGGCAATGCCTTCGGCGAACACGAAGTCAACGTCGGTGATGCCGATGAAGCCGAGGAACAGTTTCACGTACGGAGTCAGCAGGTCAGTCGGGGTGTCTTTGTGAATGCCGCCACGGCTGGAGAGGATCACCGCACGTTTGCCTTTCACCAGACCTTCCGGGCCTGCTTCGGTGTAGCGGAAGGTGACGCCGGCACGGGCAATCAGGTCAAAGTAGTTTTTCAGCTGAGTAGGAATGTTGAAGTTGTACATCGGAGCGGCGATAACCACGGTATCGTGCGCCTGCAGTTCAGCAATCAGTTCATCGGACAGGGCCAGCGCGTCCTGCTGACGTGGCGACAGCGGCGCGTCTGAAGGACGCAGGGCGCCAACCAGTTCACCGTCCAGTACCGGAATCGGCTGGGCAGCCAGATCGCGTACCGTGACTTCGTCGCCTTTGGCGCGGGCTTCATCAGCGTAGAAGTCTGCCAGCTGGTTAGACTGTGAATAACCGGCAAGGATGCTTGATTTCAGAACTAAAACTTTGCTCATGGTATTTTCCTGTACGTTACGCGGTTGGCTTACCGCTCAATGCGTTACACTCTACGGAGTTCGTCCGGCAGGTAAAAGCGCAATATTTCGAGGCCTATGTTCGAAATTATTGAATAAGGTGGCACGTCCGGTCAGGTGAGATGTTCCAATCTGTGCTAAGATGGCGGGCATTAATCGATTGAATCCGCCGGAAAATTCTGCCCGGCGCCGAGCCGTAAGTGCCGGCTCACTGCAACAACAGGTAATTCATCACTATGTCATCATCCGTTACGTCACCTCTGGCCCCCCTCTGGTCGCGGCTCGATAACCTGATGCTGCGCGACCGCAAAGCGCTGCAGCGTCGTCTGCACGGGGCGGCAAAAGTGAAAAATCCCGCGGCGCAGCAGGAAATTATGGCTGAGCTGGAGCCGGTGTTCGCCGCGGCAGAACAGCGCGTGGCGCAGCGCGCCGCCGCGACGCCGCGCATTACGTTTCCGGACAATCTGCCGGTCAGCCAGAAGCAGCAGGACATCGCCGACGCGATTCGCGATCATCAGGTAGTGATTGTCGCCGGTGAGACCGGCTCAGGTAAAACCACCCAGTTGCCAAAGATCTGTCTGGCGCTCGGGCGCGGTGTGAAAGGGCTGATTGGGCATACGCAGCCGCGTCGTCTGGCGGCACGCACCGTGGCGAACCGCATTGCCGAAGAGCTGGAAACCACGCCCGGCGGCACCGTCGGTTACAAGGTGCGGTTTAACGATCAGGTCAGCGAAACCACTCAGGTCAAACTGATGACCGACGGTATTCTGCTGGCGGAAATTCAGCAGGATCGTCTGCTGCTGCAGTATGACACCATCATCATCGATGAAGCGCACGAACGCAGTCTGAACATCGATTTCCTGCTGGGTTACCTGCGCGAACTGCTGCCGCGTCGCCCCGATCTGAAAGTGATCATCACCTCCGCGACCATCGATCCGCAGCGCTTCTCGCGCCACTTCAATAATGCCCCGGTAATCGAGGTTTCGGGCCGCACGTATCCGGTCGATGTGCGCTATCGTCCGGTGGTGGAAGATGCCGAAGACACCGAACGCGATCAGCTGCAGGCAATTTTCGATGCGGTTGACGAACTGAGCAGCGAAGGGCGCGGCGATATCCTGATCTTCATGAGCGGCGAGCGCGAAATTCGCGATACCGCCGATGCGCTGATGAAGCGCGATTTACCGCACACCGAGATTCTGCCGCTCTATGCGCGCCTGTCCAACGCCGAACAGAACCGGGTGTTCCAGGCGCACAGCGGCCGCCGCATTGTGCTGGCGACCAACGTCGCTGAGACCTCGCTCACCGTGCCGGGCATTAAATATGTCATCGATCCGGGCACCGCGCGCATCAGCCGTTACAGCTACCGCACCAAAGTGCAGCGTCTGCCGATCGAGCCGATCTCGCAGGCGTCGGCTAACCAGCGCAAAGGGCGCTGCGGCCGCGTGTCGGAAGGGATCTGTATTCGCCTCTATTCGGAGGATGATTTCCTCAGCCGCCCGGCGTTTACTGACCCGGAAATTCTGCGTACCAACCTGGCGTCGGTGATTTTGCAGATGACGGCACTTGGACTGGGCGACATCGCCGCATTCCCGTTCGTCGAAGCGCCGGATAAGCGCAATATTCAGGACGGCGTGCGCCTGCTGGAGGAGCTCGGCGCGATTACCCTGAGCGACGAAGGTGCGTACAAACTGACGCCATCCGGGCGCAGCCTGGCGCAGCTGCCGGTCGATCCGCGGCTGGCGCGCATGGTGCTGGAAGCGCAGAAATTTGGCTGCGTGCGCGAAGTGATGATTATTGCCGCTGCGCTGTCGATTCAGGATCCGCGCGAGCGTCCGGTGGAGAAACAGCAGGCATCTGACGAGAAACACCGGCGTTTTGCCGACAAAGAGTCAGACTTTCTCGCTTTCGTTAATCTGTGGAACTACCTGCAGGAACAGCAGAAAGCGCTGTCCGGCAACCAGTTCCGCCGCCAGTGTAAAAGCGATTATCTCAATTACCTGCGCGTGCGCGAATGGCAGGACATCTACACCCAGCTGCGTCAGGTGGTGCGGGAACTGGGCATGCCGCTCAACAGCGAGCCGGCACCGTACCGTGAAGTACACTGCGCGCTGCTCACCGGTTTGCTGTCGCACATCGGTCAGAAAGATGCGGAAAAGCAGGAGTTTACCGGCGCACGCAACGCGCGTTTCGCTATTTTCCCCGGTTCCGGCCTGTTTAAGAAGCCGCCTAAATGGACCGTGGTGGCGGAACTGGTGGAAACCAGCCGCCTGTGGGGCCGCGTTGCGGCGCGCATCGATCCGGAGTGGATCGAACCGCTGGCCCAGCATCTGCTGAAGCGCAGCTACAGTGAACCGCACTGGGAGAAAGCGCAGGGCGCAGTCATGGCCACCGAGAAAGTTACGCTGTACGGGCTGCCGATTGTACAAGCGCGTAAGGTCAATTACAGCCGCATCGATCCACAACTCAGCCGGGAGCTGTTTATTCGTCATGCGCTGGTGGAGGGCGACTGGCAGACGCGTCACGCTTTCTTCCGCAACAACCTGAAACTGCGCAGTGAAATCGAAGATCTGGAGCACAAATCGCGGCGGCGCGACATTTTAGTCGATGACGAGACGCTGTTTGCGTTTTACGATCGCCGCATTGGCAGCGAGGTGGTCTCAGCACGTCACTTTGACAGCTGGTGGAAACAGGCCAGTAAGGACAATCCGGATCTGCTGAGCTTTGATAAGCAGATGCTGATCAAAGACGGCGCGGAGAAGGTCAGCCAGCTGGATTACCCGAATTTCTGGCATCAGGGCAACCTGAAACTGAAGCTCAGCTACCAGTTCGAACCGGGGGCCGATGCGGATGGCGTGACGGTGCACATCCCGCTGCCGCTGCTCAACCAGGTCGACGAAGCCGGTTTCGAGTGGCAGATCCCCGGCGTGCGCCGCGAGCTGATCATCGCGCTAATCAAGTCGCTGCCCAAGCCGGTGCGACGCAACTTTGTGCCGGCACCCAACTACGCCGAAGCCTTCCTTGCCCGCGTGACGGCGCTGGAGCAGCCGCTGCTGGATGCGCTGGAGCGTGAGTTCCGCCGCATGTCTGGCGTCACCATTGAGCGCGACGCCTGGCAGTGGGATCAGGTGCCCGATCACCTGAAAATGACCTTCCGCGTGGTGGATGAGCACAACCGGAAGCTGCAGGAAGGCAAAGACCTGCATCAGCTGAAGCAGTTGCTGAAGGGCAAGGTGCAAGAGACGCTGTCCAACGTGGCGGATGACGGGCTTGAACAGCGCGGATTACACCTGTGGAGCTTCGGTGATTTGCCGCAAAGCTACGAGCAGAAGCGCGGCAATTATCAGGTCAAAGCCTGGCCGGCGCTGGTGGATGAAAAAGACAGCGTCGCGATTCGCCTGTTTGACAGTGAACGCGAGCAGCAGAAGATGATGTGGCGCGGCCAGCGGCGGTTATTGCTGCTGAACATCCCTTCGCCGATCAAGTATCTGCACGAGAAGCTGCCAAACAAAGCCAAGCTCGGGCTCTATTTTAATCCGTACGGCAAAGTGCTGGAGCTGATAGATGACTGTATCGCCTGCGGCGTGGATAAGCTGATGGCGGACGCCGGTGGGCCGGCGTGGCAGCAGGAAAACTTCGAGCAGCTGCGCGATAAAGTACGCGCTGAACTCAACGACACGGTGGTGACCATCGCCAGCCAGGTCGAGCAGATTCTCACCAGCGTGTTCAACATCAACAAGTTCCTCAAGGGGCGGGTGGACATGACGCTGGCACTGGCGCTGGCGGATATCAAAACGCAGCTGAGCGGCCTGGTGTATCGCGGTTTTGTCACCGGCAACGGCTATCAGCGGCTGGGTGACACACTGCGCTATCTGCACGGTATTGAGCGCCGGCTGGAGAAGCTGCCGGTCGATCCGCACAGCGATCGGGCGCGGATGCTGAAAGTGCAGGCGGTAGAGCAGGCGTGGCAAAGCTGGCGCAACAAGCTGCCGCCGCAGCGTCAGGACGATGAAGAGGTTCAGGCGATCCGCTGGATGCTGGAGGAGCTGCGCATCAGTTATTTTGCGCAGCAGTTGGGCACGCCGTATCCCATCTCCGACAAACGTATTCTGCAGGCGATGGAGCAGCTGGGCTGACTTATTGCGCCAGCGCTTCCAGCTTATCTTTAAAGGATGTAACGGCAATGGCGCGGTTATCGGCGCGATAACGATCGGCCGGTGCTGGCGCCGAGCTCTGTACCGCAATCAGTTGCCACTCGCCGTCGCGCTTCAGCAGCAGCGGTGAACCGCTGTCGCCGGGCAGGGTGTCGCACTGGTGCGACAGCACGGCACGCTGCGCCCAGCCGGTGATCAGGCAATCGCTGTGCGAGTAGAGCGTATCCAGATGATCAGCGGGATAACCGGCCTGTGTCACTTTGCGGTCGGTGGTTTTCAGCGCGGCGGTTAAATCGCTGCGCGAACCGTCAAACAACGGAATCGGCACGATACCGGACGGCGGATTGTGCAGAATCACCAGGCCGTAATCGTAAGGTGCCGCGTCTGGCGGCACGATCCAGCCTTCACCATCCGCCTGCAGACGCCGCGCCAGCGAAGGCTCCACGCGCGCGTCAATATCATGAATTTCGTAACGCCAGCCTTTGGCACCCGCCATAAAGCGCAGCGCGACTGGCTTGTCGAATTTGCCTGGGGGCGTCAGTAAGCAGTGTCCGGCCGTCAGCGCCAGATGGGCCGAAATCAACGTGGCACTGCACAGATTGCCGCTTTCCGTCTCTAACTGACCAATGGCATCCCACGGCGCCGCACTGACGTCGGTAATGGCTTTACGATGATCTTTGCCGAAGAACAGGGTCTTAATCTCTTCCGGGCTGGGGCCGTCTTCATCATCGGCATGTGCTGTGAGGTTAAAGCTAAAAAGACCTACAAATAACAGGATAGCCAGGCGCATAGTTCTCTCAATGGCGAGAATAAATAGAGGTTATGGTCATCACGCTTGAGCGATAACTATAGTCGGTGAGCGGTAAAAAAGGGAGAAATATTGGAGTAATCAGCACGCTACAACGACTAGATAAAAAAGCTGGCCGCAATAATGCCGCACAGAATCATGACAATCAGGATAATTTCGAAGCGATAGCGACGCACCATTTTTCGCTACTCCAGTAAATAAACACCCGGCAGAACCGGGTGTTTTCAATCATTAATGCGGTGTTGGCGCGCAAGGCAACCTTATTTAGCAGCTTTTTTCGCTTTGTGGTGCTTTTTAGCAGCCTGAGCTTTCTGAGCAGCAGGTTTGGTTACTTTTTTGTGGTGCTTTTTAGCAGCCTGAGCTTTCTGTGCAGCTGGCTTGGTGGCTTTGTGGTGTTTTTTAGCAGCCTGGGCTTTCTGAGCAGCTGGCTTGGTGGCTTTCTTGTGGTGCTTTTTAGCGGCCTGGGCTTTCTGAGCAGCTGGTTTGGTGGCTTTCTTGTGGTGCTTTTTAGCCGCCTGCGCTTTCTGAGCCGCTGGTGCTTTCTTCTCTACTTTCTTGTGCTTTTTGGCAGCCTGCGCTTTCTGAGCAGCGGCTTTTTTGTGGTGAACAGCTTTGTGCTTAGCCGGTGCAGCGGTAGTTGCAGCAGCAGCAGGAGCAGCAGTTGTTGTCTCAGCAGCGAAGGCTACAGAAGACAGACCCATAGCAGCGGCGATCACCAGCGCAAATAATTTTTTCATTGCAAAACCCTCGAACTATTTTTTCATGTGTAGCCCACTGCGGGGCCGGTGAATGCACTATATGTAAAACAATTCGTGCCTTCAGTGAGGGAATGGTATCGGCGTGTAACGGATTGTACAAAGCAGGAAAACCGGGCGAGGGCGCTGCAATCGCGGGCGACTGTACGGGTAAAAAACGGCGGCCAGCCCGGCCGCCGCACGGTTATGCAGAGAGATAACGCTGTTCCAGATGCTGACGGAAATAGTGTGGGTTGAGCGCTTCGCCAGTGGCGTTGACCAGCAGCTGCTGCGTTGGGAAGCGGCTGCCGTGCTGCCAGATGTTCTGCTGCAGCCAGTCAAACACCGGTTGCAGTTCACCCTGCTGAATCAATTGGTCCACCTGCGGAATGGCGCGTTTTACCGCCTGGAACAGCTGAGCGGCGTACATCGCACCCAGCGTGTAGGTCGGGAAGTAGCCGAAAGCACCGTCGGTCCAGTGAATATCCTGCATACAACCGTCGCGGTAATTACCACGCGTATCGATACCCAGCGACTGCTGCATTTTTTCATCCCACAGCGCCGGAATATCCTCGACTTCAATCTCGCCTTCAATCAGCGCCCGCTCGATTTCGTAACGTAAAATCACGTGGGCCGGATAGCTCAGCTCGTCGGCATCGACGCGAATGAAGCCCGGCTGCACGCGCTGGGTCAGACGAATAAAATTGTTGCGCTCCAGCGCCGGCTGGTCGCCCATCAGCGCCACTACCTGGGGATGAATATGCTGCAGGAACGCGTGGCTGCGCCCCAGCTGCATCTCCATAAACAGGCTTTGCGATTCATGCATCGCGGTCGAGCGCGCCAGCGCCACCGGCTGTCCGCGCCACTGCTGTGGCAGATTCTGCTCATAGCGCGCATGGCCGGTTTCGTGGATCACGCCCATCAGCGCGCTGAGAAAATCGTTTTCGTTGTAGCGTGTGGTGATACGCACATCTTCCGGTACGCCGCCGCAGAACGGGTGGGCGCTCACGTCCAGCCGGCCGTGATTAAAATCAAACCCTAACGTAGCCATCACGCTCAGGCCGAGCTGTTTCTGCGATTCAATGGCGAAGGGGCCGACCGGCTGGGCAATCGGCGTTGCCTGCTGGCGGGCTACCGCTTTTTGCAGCAGATCCGGCAGCCAGCTTTTCAGATCGCCAAAAGTGCTGTCGAGCTGCGCGCTGGTCATGCCTGGCTCAAACACATCCAGCAGCGCATCGTAGCGTGATACGCCGAGCGCATCGGCGCGCAGCTGTGCCTCTTCGCGGCTCAGCTTCACCACTTCTTTCAGGTTAGCGCTGAAGCCCTGCCAGTCATTGGCCGGACGCTGACTGCGCCACGCGTGTTCACAGCGCGAGCCGGCCAGCGATTTGGCTTCCACCAGCGAGGCCGGCAGCAGCGTTGCCTGGCGCCACGCGCGCTGCATTTCGCCCAGGTTGGCCAGCTCCACATCGTTCAGCGACTCCTGTCCGGCGGCGTCAAACAGCCCGCCGAGGCGCTTGTCGGTCAGCAGCTCGTGCATAAATACGCTCAGCTCTGCCATCGCTTCTCCACGCGCCTGGCTGCCGCCCGGCGGCATGGTGGTTTGCATATCCACGCCGGCAATCGCGCCCAGATGGCCAAAACGCGCCAGGCGCTGAAAGGTGCGGCTAAGTTCCTGATAAGCTGCAGTCATGTAACAAGCTCCTTATGAAGGTAAGCGCGGCGTCACGTCGCGCAGGGGGAGATCAACCGGCCAGCAGAAGCGCACGCAGGCGCCACCCAGTGGACTGCTCTCAATCGAGACCTGGCCCTGCAGCGCCTGCGCAATAGAGTGCACAATCGCCAGACCGAGTCCGCAGCCGCCGGTGGCACGATCGCGGCTGGGATCGAGCCGTACGAAAGGCTCGAATACCCGCTGGCGTTCATCCGGCGGAATGCCCGGACCATCATCTTCAACCTGCAGATTGCCGATGGCGCCGTCAAACCACAGGCTGACGCGCAGCCGCTGCTGCGCATAGCGCAGGGCGTTATTAACGAGGTTATCCAGCACCCGCTCCATCAGGCGCGTATCTGCCGCGCCAATGTTTTCCAGCTGCGGAATATCCAGCGTAATGTGCGTTTGCGGATTCATGGTCTGCACGTCAGCGATGTGCACGCGCAGCCACTGGGCCAGATCGAAAGATTGCAGATTGAGGTCAACGCGCGGCCGGTCGAGGCGCGCATAGGTCAGCAGCTCCTCAATCAGGCTCTCCAGCTGGCCGACGTCACGGTTCAGCGCCGCGGATTCTGCCGCGCTGAGGTTTTCACTCATCTCCAGCCGGTAACGCAGCCGGACCAGCGGCGTGCGCAGCTCGTGCGCGATACCGTCAATCAGCTGTTTTTTACTCGCCACCAGGGTATTGATGTTGTCCGCCATCTGGTTGAACGCCACGCCAAGGCTGTGCAGGCTGGAGGTGTTTTCAAAATGGGTGCGCACGTCAAGCTCGCCGCGACCAAAGCGCTGAGCCGCTTTCTCCAGCCGCTGCATCTCCTGCCAGTGCGGCCGCAGCCAGATAAACACCGGCAGCGCCAGCGACATGCCAATAAACGCCAGCAGGGCGATATCAAGGATGCGCATCTGGTGCAGATAAAACAGGTAAGGAATCGGTCCGACCGACAGCACATAGTGGCTGCGCGGGATGTGCTGCAGGAAGGTGTACTGATCGTCGAGGGCGACGATCTCACCGGCGCGCAGCCGCTTCATATCGGCTTCGTCCAACTGATATTTGCTCATCGGTTCGATGTGCAGCTCAAAGGATAAATCAAGATCGAGGTTGCGGATGGTTTTGTTCCAGTCGCGCGGCGGGATCTCACGCAGTTCGCTGCGCATCAGAAACAGCGAGCTGGCCATCAGGTCGTTCATCGACTGGCGTCCGGCGCGCTCGGCGGTGAATTTGTACACCAGACCCACCAGCAGCGTCATCACCAGGAAGCAGACGAACAGCAGCAGATAGAACTGAATGAAGAGCTTTCTCATCAGGAGCGGGTATCCCAGGCCTGCGGCGCGAACAGATAGCCTTTGTTACGGATAGTTTTGATGCGGAACGGCTCGGTGGCGCTGTCGTACAGTTTCTTGCGCAGGCGTGAAATGGCGACATCGATGCTGCGATCCATGCCGTCATAGCTCACGCCGCGCAGGGTTTTCAGCAGCGCGTCACGGTCGAGAATTTCTCCGGCGTGGCTCGCCAGCTCCCACAGCAGGTCAAAATCGGCGGTCGAAAGGGTGATCGGTTCGTCGAAGAGGATCACCTGGCGGTTGAGCGCATCAATAGTGAGCGAACCGAACCGCAGCACCTTTTGCGAGCTCTGCACGGCGGGTGCGGCTTCCGGTTTGGCCACGTGCGCCTGGCGCAGATGCAGCCGCAGCCGCGCCAGCAACACCGCCGGCGGCGTGGTTTTCAGAATATAGTCATTGGCGCCCATCTCCAGCGCCAGAATGTGGTTCATGTCGCTGTCGAGCGAGGTCAGCAGCACAATCGGGCCCTGCCAGTGCGCACGTAAATCGCGGCACAGCGTCATGCCATCTTTGCCCGGCAGCATGATATCCAGTAACACCAGATCCGGATCGGCGGCGAGAATGGTCGCTTCCGCGCGATCGCCGCGCGTCTCAACCAGCACCTCAATATCGTGGCGGCCAAGATAAGCCGCAATCAGTTCGCCGACTTCCGGCTCATCTTCCACATAGACAATTTTGTTCATAATGCTCTGTCATGGCTGAGAATGTCAGCAGCATAGCTTTTCCTGGTCCTGAGCTCTACGCTACCGCACGAATTATCCTTGTCTTACTGGTATGTACACCGTGAAATGTGCCATTATTACCGGCGCGTTCTGGCGCAAGGTTCGGAATCGTACTGAAAACAGGAGGAGTGCGAGGGTGTCTGATAAAGAGCTGGCTTCAGCCGGATACAGTGACCGCATCTGCTTCAACTACAGTGACTTCCTTTCCGCTTCCTGCAAAAAACGCTGGAGCTTTGTCGATGCCATTTACGGCGTGATGCCAATTTTTGGCATGGTGACGCGCAAGTCCGGGCACAGTTTACAGGCCAGCGACGACCATCTGAAAGAATTAGCATTACAAATCATTTCAACCCAGGTCAGCGACGAAATTAACATCGCCCGACTGATCACTCTGGCCGAACAGCAGCACATCAGCCGCTTCGATATCCAGCTGCCTTATCCGCTGTCCGCTGAGCAGCTTGACGCCATCCATCTGGAATACCGCAAGCCGCTCAATCTGACACAGCAGAACGATCTGCTGTGCGTTTCCATTCCTTTACAACCACACTGATTAGCGCGTCAGCTGCCACAGCGCGGGCAGTGAGGCGGCAATTAATAGCACGATGGCGATGCGCTCCAGCGCAAACAGCGGTTGATCGCCGCGGCCGCCGCGTCGTGCATACAGGAACAGCAGCAGACCCGGCGCGTAAAGCACCACTGACAACAGCAGATGCAGCGGCCCCGAGGCGTAGAGCAGCCAGAGTCCATAGGCGCTGGCACCGAGACCGGTCAACAGGGCCAGCGGTTTGTGCTGACCGCGTACCACTTTGACCAGATACAGACCGACCAGCAGATAGGGCACGAGGATCATTTCTGAGGCGATAGTCAGCAGCGTGTTGTAATCCGCGCCGGTAACCGCAATCAGAATCAGGCACACCTGCACGCTGCCGTTAGTCAGCCACAGCGACGCCGCCGGCGCGTTATGGCGGTTCTGCCGGGCAATGCTGCGCGGAAACGCGCCCTGCTGCGCGGCGAGGAATGGGACTTCCGCCGCCATAATGGTCCAGCTGAGATAGGCGCCGCACACCGAGATAATCAGGCCAACCGCAATCACCGCATCGCCCCAGTGACCCAGCAGGCGTTCCATCAGACCGGCCATCGACGGATTGCGCATCTGCGCCAGTTCCGCACGCGGCACCACGCCAAGCGACAGCAACGTCACCAGCAGATAGACCAGCAGCGCGGCCAGCACCGCCAGCAGCGTGGCGCGCCCGACATCTTTCTTGTGGCGCGCGCGGGCAGAGACCACCACCGCGCCTTCCACGCCAATAAATACCCACAGAGTGATCAGCATGGTCTGTTTAACCTGCTGCCACAGCGGCTGGCCGAGCGCCGCGCCGTCAAAGTCAAAACGGAAGCGATCGTAATTAAACGCCAGCAGCGCCAGCACCACGAACAGCAACAGCGGCACCAGTTTGCCCAGCGTCGCCAGCAGGTTGATACTGGCTGCGGTCTGGACGCCGCGCAGCACCAGCCAGTGCACCAGCCACAGCAGCACGGAAGCGCCGAGCATCGCCTGCCAGGTGTTGCCATCGCCAAACACGATGCGATCCGGCGTATCGGTAAAGAAGCTCAGCGCTGAAAACACAATCACCAGATACGAGACGTTAGCAATTACCGCGCACAGCCAGTAGCCCCATGCCGAGCAGAAGCCGGTCAGCTCGCCGAAGCCGGCGCGCGCGTAGGTGAAGATGCCGCCATCCAGTTCCGGCCGCAGGCGCGTCAGCAGCAACATGGCCAGCGACAGAAAGAGGATACCGACACCGGTGATCAGCCAGCCGATCAGCAGCGCCGCCGGACCGGCAACCGCCGCCATATTTTGTGGCAGGCTAAAGACGCCCGCGCCGAGCATCGAGCTGAGCACCAGCGCAGTGAGCGCGCTAAGACCTAATTTTTTATCCAAAACGCCATTCCTGAGCAGCAGAGTGTGCTGGGTAGTAGTTGTTCAGCCAGAGTGTAACGTGGCAATCAGTCCCGTTTAAAACGGAATACCCTGAAAACAGGCGGCAGATTTTACGGAGAGCGAACGGTGAAGGCAATGCAAGACTATGCAGATTTGCACACGGATTATGCAAACGGCAGGGCGACGGGCGCCGCCCTGCGCGGGGATTATTTAAACAGGTCAGCAGTGACGGTCAGGTTGCCGCCGCTCTGGTTCTGCCACTGGCGCGTAATGTGATAGTACTTCGCGCCTTTGGCGATGGCGCGTTTGCCCACGGCTTCTGAGATCTCGGTTGGCGTGCCGAAGTGATCGGAGAAGGAGATGGTGTCAAACGGCTGCATCTGTGCGGCCGTGATCGCATTGACTTCCTGCACGCTGCGGCCATCCGGCTGCGTCACCGTATAACGCTGACCGGTAGAGCTTTGGGTTTCAAAGAAACGACCCACGCTGGTGCTTGGCGTATCTGAGGAAGCAACGCCAGGGATCGCCACTTTCTTCGCCGCTGCGCCGCCCGCAGCCAGGGCTGCTTTACCGGCTTCTGAATCAGCCGGAATGGAGTCAGACGTATCCTGTACCACGCGCGCTTTGGCATCGGCTTTATACACGTAGGCGGTCACGTACTGGTTGCCACCGTTGTTAGCATCCACCTGACGCACAATAAAGAAGGAGGCCGCGCCTTTGTTTTTTGCCGCTTTGGCGATAGCTTCGTTCACGTCCGGCTGGCTGGAGAAGAAGCCGCTGACGGAGACGGTGTCAAACGGCTCAAGGCGATACGCTTCGGCCTTCGGCAGCTCTTTCACGCCGTTGAACATCCGGTATTGCGTGCTTTGTTCCACTTTCGCTGCATTGGCTTTGTACAGATCGGCGGTAACGCGCCAGTTGCCACCGTTACCGTTGCTGTCGTTGATGCCCTGCACGTAGAAAGAGTCCGCGCCTTTGGCGTCGGCGGCTTTAGACACGGCGTCTGTTGCATCGCCAATTGCATTAAAACGGCCGCTAATATTGATGCGTTCGAATGGTTTTAACGCGGCCGCTTGTTCTGGCGTTAACTCTTTGGCAGCAAACGCATTGGCTGCCAGCAGTGATAACAGGGTTGACGCCAGAATGGTGTTCTTCAGCTTCATAAAAATGATCCTTCGCCTTACGCAAATTGAGTACGAAAACGTGCTGGACTCTTGATGTATAACAGATTAGCCGCTGATTATTGCATGTAATAATCGGCCTGTCTCAGCCAATTTATGCGCATAACATTGACAATCCCAGCATTTTATTCATCTGCCTGTCATCTTTCGCTGTTATGGCTTTTTTTTGGTCAGCTTACCGCTTTAACCGGTATCGCTTAGTACCATAATAGTTAACGCATTGTTAAATATAGGTTTTTAAAAACAGTTAATTCGTCATGACACGATTAGGCACAGCAGATTATTTTCCATAATGCCGCAAACCTGGTGGCATCCCGCGGTATTCATCGCTGGCATCTGAATATCTGTGTGAATGTCATAAGTGTGCGTTATGGCGCTAGATCGTCCTGGGCATTTTCAGTAGGTTATAAAGACTTTGTTACATAGTGCATTTCGCTAATAAAAAGCTGAAACAGCGTTTCGGCTTTTAAGCATGTGCCCCTTACAGAACCTCATCCTTTAATCATGGAAAGGAAACAGTATGTTAATTGGGATACCCAAAGAGCGGTTAGCCAATGAGTCCCGCGTCGCAGCGACGCCAAAGACCGTTGAGCAGCTCATCAAGCTGGGATTCAGCGTCACCGTTGAGCAGGGCGCCGGGTTGCGCGCCAGCTTTGATGATGACAGTTTTATCGCCGCCGGTGCCAGCATCAGTCATCCGCAGGATGTCTGGCAGTCCGACATCGTGCTGAAGGTGAACGCGCCAGACGACAGCGAGATCGCCCTGATGCGCGCGGGCAGCACGCTGGTGAGCTTTATCTGGCCAGCGCAGAACCCGGCGCTGCTGGAGAAATTAGCCGCACGCAATATCACCGTGATGGCGATGGATTCCGTACCGCGTATTTCGCGCGCGCAGTCGCTCGATGCGCTCAGCTCGATGGCGAACATCGCCGGTTACCGGGCCATTGTCGAAGCAGCCCATGAGTTTGGCCGCTTCTTCACCGGGCAAATCACCGCCGCCGGTAAAGTGCCACCGGCAAAAGTGATGGTCATCGGGGCTGGCGTGGCCGGTCTGGCGGCGATTGGCGCGGCGGGCAGCCTCGGTGCCATCGTGCGCGCCTTCGATACCCGTCCGGAAGTGAAGGAGCAGGTGCAAAGTATGGGCGCCGAGTTCCTTGAACTCGACTTTGAAGAGGAAGCGGGCAGCGGCGACGGTTACGCCAAAGTGATGTCCGAGGCCTTTATCAAGGCGGAGATGGCGCTGTTCGCGGCGCAGGCGCAGGAAGTGGACATTATCGTCACCACCGCGCTAATCCCGGGCAAACCGGCACCGAAGCTGATCACCGCAGAGATGGTGGCCAGCATGAAGCCGGGCAGCGTGATTGTTGATCTCGCGGCAGCCACCGGCGGTAACTGCGATCTGACCGTCGCCGACCGCGTCACGCTGAGCGACAACGGCGTCAAAATCATCGGCTATACCGATCTGCCGAGCCGGCTGCCAACGCAGTCCTCGCAGCTGTACGGCACCAACCTGGTGAACCTGCTGAAGCTGCTGTGTAAAGAGAAAAACGGCGAGATCGTGGTTGATTTTGACGATGTCGTGGTGCGCGGCGTCACGGTAATTCGTGACGGCGAAGTGACCTGGCCTGCGCCACCAATTCAGGTCTCTGCTGCGCCACAGGCCGCAAAACCTGCCGCACAGCCGCAGGTGAAAGCGGCAGAGAAGCCCGCTGCGCCGTGGCGCAAGTATCTGCTGCTGGCGCTCGCGGTAGTGCTGTTCGGCTGCCTGGCCAACGTCGCGCCAGCGGAATTCCTGTCGCACTTTACCGTGTTCGCGCTTGCCTGCGTCGTCGGGTATTACGTGGTGTGGAACGTCAGTCACGCGCTGCATACACCGTTAATGTCCGTCACCAACGCCATCTCCGGCATTATTGTGGTGGGCGCGGTGCTGCAGATGGGCCATGGCGGCTGGGTCACCTTCCTGGCGTTTATCGCCGTCCTGATTGCCAGCATCAATATCTTCGGTGGTTTCACCGTCACCCAGCGCATGCTGAAAATGTTTCGTAAGAATTAAGGGGTAACAACATGTCTGGCGGATTAGTGACTGCAGCATACATTGTTGCCGCAATTCTGTTTATTTTCAGCCTGGCCGGGCTCTCGAAGCATGAGACCTCAAAGCAGGGCAATATCTTTGGTATCAGCGGCATGGCGCTGGCGCTGCTCGCCACCATTTTTGGTCCGCACAGCGGCAACGTGGCGTGGATTCTGCTGGCGATGGTGATCGGCGGTGCGATTGGCGTGCGTCTGGCGAAGAAAGTCGAAATGACCGAAATGCCGGAGCTGGTGGCGATTTTGCACAGCTTTGTCGGTCTGGCGGCGGTGCTGGTCGGGTTCAACAGCTACCTTGACCACGCGCCAGGACTGTCGGCAGTGATGGAAAATATCCATCTGACCGAAGTGTTCCTCGGCATCTTTATCGGTGCGGTGACCTTCACCGGCTCGGTGGTGGCATTTGGCAAACTGCGCGGCAAGATCTCCTCAAAAGCGCTGATGCTGCCGCATCGCCATAAAATGAACCTGGCGGCGCTGGTGGTCTCATTCCTGCTGATGCTGTGGTTTGTGCGTACCGACAGCACCGCTGCACAGGTCGTTGCGCTGCTCCTTATGACGGTGATTGCGCTGGTGTTCGGCTGGCATCTGGTGGCGTCGATTGGCGGTGCGGATATGCCGGTGGTGGTCTCGATGCTCAACTCCTATTCGGGCTGGGCGGCGGCGGCGGCGGGCTTTATGTTGAGCAACGACCTGCTGATCGTCACCGGTGCGCTGGTGGGCTCCTCCGGTGCCATCCTGTCGTACATTATGTGTAAAGCGATGAACCGTTCCTTTATCAGCGTGATTGCCGGCGGGTTCGGCACTGACGTGAGCGGTGCCGACGCGGGCGAAGAGGCGGGTGAACACCGTGAAATCAGCGCGGAAGAGACGGCAGAACTGCTGAAAAACTCGACCTCGGTGATCATCACGCCGGGCTACGGTATGGCGGTCGCCCAGGCGCAGTATCCGGTGGCAGAGATCACCGAGAAACTGCGCGCGCGCGGTATCAAGGTGCGTTTCGGTATTCACCCGGTCGCCGGTCGTTTGCCGGGGCACATGAACGTGCTGCTGGCGGAAGCCAAAGTGCCGTACGATGTGGTGCTGGAGATGGATGAGATCAACGATGATTTCAGCGATACCGACACCGTGCTGGTTATCGGTGCCAACGACACCGTGAACCCGGCGGCGCAGGACGATCCGCGCAGCCCGATTGCCGGCATGCCGGTGCTGGAAGTGTGGAAAGCGCAAAACGTTATCGTGTTCAAACGCTCAATGAACACCGGTTACGCCGGGGTGCAGAACCCGCTGTTCTTCAAAGAGAACACCCAGATGCTGTTTGGCGATGCCAAAGCCAGCGTTGAGGGCATTCTGCGCGCGCTGTCATAAAAGAAAAGGGCGGTGATATCACCGCCCTGACAAGCCTGAACCACCGGGGCGGCTCATCATGGCCGCCCCGTTTAATTTAATCTTCGTCATCTTCCTCATCGTCGAGGTCAATCGGCGATTTGAAATCATCCGGCTTAATCGCCAGCAAATCACAACGCAGGTGATCGATCACCTGTTCAGCGGTATTGCCGAGAAACGCAGCTGACAGACCGGTACGACCGATGGTGCCCAGCACCACAATCCCGGCGTCGAGATGCGAAGCGATATCCGGGATGACTTCTTCCGGCAGGCCCTTCGCCACGTGGGTAAACTCCTCGCCGATGGAGAATTTCTGGCGCAGCGCTTTCATCGCCACCAGATGCTGGCCGCGAATGGCATCGTTATAGACGCTGGGATCAAAATCCGGCAGTTCGATGGCAATGTTAATCGGCGTGACGGGATAGGCGCCCACCAGATGCACCTCGGTGTGATTCACCATTTCGGCCAGCCGCGTGGTCTCGCGGATCAGTTTTTGATTAAGCTCATCATGATGCGGTTCCTCGCTGGCGAGGTTTACCGCCACCACCGCTTTGCCGCCTTCCGGCCACGGCTGGTCTTTTACCATCCATACCGGGCACGGGCACTTACGCAGCAGGTGCCAGTCGGTGGGTGTGAAAATCACTGCTTCCAGACGATCGTGCTGGTGCGCCATCTTCAGGACCAAATCATGCTGATGCGCCAGCACTTCCTGAATGATGGCTTCGTACGGCCGGTTATGCCACACCACTTTGATCTCGATATCCACGCCGGCTTCCAGATAGGCCTGCGCCTGTTCGCGGATCCATTCGGTACGCTGGCTAATCACCCCTTTGCGCATGTTGACGCGCTCGTCGGGCGACAGCAGGGTGGTCATTTCGTAGGAGAAGTCGTAGATAGGCAGGAAGGCTTTGATTTTTCCGCCGATACGTTGATTGAGATACACCGCACGCCGCAGCGCCGGCTGGTCGTCCTGCTGAGCATCAATCGCCACCAGAATATGCTGATACCGGGACATAAGGCACTCTCCTCAAACCAAAGCGAAGTTGGATTAAAGATAGCCTAAGATGGCGCAGGGCAGAAGCGGAAAAGTTGTTGCCGGATCAATAAAATAACATTTATCGACCCGGCAGGCGGTTACGCTGCCTGATCGGTCTGGCCGGCCAGTTCAGCCAGCAGCGCATGGTTTTCGATGGTGATATATTTGCCTTTCACCGCCAGCATGCCGCTTTTCTGGAAACGTCCCAGCAGACGGCTGATGGTTTCGACGGTGAGTCCCAGATAGTTACCGATGTCGCCGCGCGTCATGGTCAGGCGGAATTCACGCTGTGAGAAACCGCGCTGGCCGAAGCGACGCGACAGGTTCCAGATAAACGCCGCCAGACGCTCTTCCGCGTTCTTTTTCGACAGCAGCAGGATCATATCCTGATCGCCTTTGATCTCGCCGCTCATCAGACGCATCATCTGCTGACGCAGCGCCGGCATTTTACCGGACAGATCGTCGAGGGTTTCAAACGGGATTTCACAGACCATGGCTGTTTCCAGCGCCTGAGCGAAGCTCGGATGATGCGCGCTGACGATAGCGTCAAAGCCCACCAGATCGCCCGCCAGATGGAAACCGGTGATCTGTTCATCACCCTGTTCGGTAATGGTGTAACTTTTAATGGTGCCGGAGCGGATAGCATAAAGGGATTTCAGTTCATCACCGGCTTTGAACAGCGTCTGGCCTTTCTGAATCGGCTTTTTGCGTTCAATAATATTGTCCAGCTGATCCAGTTCATGTTCGTTCAGCGTGAAGGGAATACACAACTGGCTGATACTGCAATCCTGACAGTGGATGGCACAACCGCCAGACTGAATACGTCGAATGCTGCGTTTTTCCGGGATCATATAGGTACGCTCGATGATTATTGACTGTCGTCAATTTTAACATTTTTCTTTGTCATGTGAACTCATCCGAGCAGTAATAATGATCAAAACCGCACAAATGCTGGGTATTCGCGGCTTTGATGTCTGCAAATGACCAGCCGGTTTTTGATCTGGAACGTTTTCTTTCCATATTTACATCCGGACACAACCTGATCCCGCGCAGAAAGTGACGGATGTGATAGCCGATAACCTTTGCTACTATTTTGCTTTCGGGTGGCATGTTGCGCCCGATTCACCACCAGGCGTGAGGAAAACACCATGAACCTTGATGATGAAGACCTTTTCCGCGATGCCATGGGTGATGTAACCCCGTTAAAAGATTGCGCCAACACCCAGTGGCTGCGCGCGCCGTCTACCAAAGCGCCGCGCCAGCAGCCGCATGACGACGCACCGGAAAACTTCCTGACGCGCGGCTTCCTTGAGATTATCCCGCGCGACACGCCGCTGGAATATAAAGCCGATGGCATTCAGCAGGGCGTGCTCGATAAGTTGCGGCTGGGCAAATATACGCTGGACGCCAGTCTTAATCTGTTACGCCAGCCGGTGGAGACCTGCCGGCAATCGCTGTTCAGCTTTATGCTGGAAGCGCGCAAACAGGGCCTGCGCAATCTGCTGATTATTCATGGTAAAGGGCGGGATGATGAAGCGCACGCCAATATTGTCCGCAGCTACGTGGCACGCTGGCTGCGGCAATTTGACGACGTTCAGACCTTCTGCAGCGCGCAACCGCAGCACGGTGGCAGCGGTGCAGTCTATGTCGGGCTGCGCAAAACCGATCGCGCGCGCCTCGACAATCGCGAACGCCACGCCAAACGCAGCCGTTAACTGTGAAATTTGCGGATGGTGGCCATCAGCACTTCCGCGCTTAACGAGAGCGAGTGGCCGCTGCGGGTAATAATACCTACCGGCTCGCCGGGGCCAGGCGATGCGATTGGCAGCGCGCTGAGCGCATTGTGACTTAAATCTTCCTTCACCGCGCCGGATGGCACAAACCACACATAGTCATAACGCAGCGCCAGCTGGCGGGCCAGCGAGGTGGACGAGGTTTCGACACAGTTGCCCGGCAGCGAGCAGCCTTGTTCATCCAGCATGTGCTGGGCAATACGCCGCGGCGCGGTGCCTTCAGGCGATATCACCACCGGCCACTGCATGGCGCGGGAAAGTGTGACGTTGTCACTTAAAAGCGGGTGTTCCGGTCGCACCACCAGCTTGAGCGATTCGAGAAACAGCAATTCGTAGGTCAGGCCGGTCATCATTTCGCTGTCCGCCATACGGCCAATGCCAATATCAAACTCCCCGGCGCGCAGGCCAGCCAGCAGCACATTATTGTGCAGCGTGGCCACCTGTACCGTGGTGTTCGGCTGCTGTTCATGGAAGCGATCCAGGATCTGCGGCAGCATCCCCATGGCGGCGGTGGTGAGGGCGCCAAGGCGGATCACGATCGGGCGTCCGGAAACCGGCGAGTTGAAACTTTGTCCGGCGTGGTTAAGCGCATCCAGTACTTTCACCGCGTGGGTCAGAAACTGTTCTCCCAGCGTCGTCAGCTGAGCACCGAGACGACCGCGCTCAAACAGACGGGCGCCCGCCAGTTCCTCCAGCTCATTCAGCGTCTTAGACAGCGCCGGCTGACTCAGATTGAGGGTTTCCGCCGCGCGGCCCAGCGTGCCCTGTTGCGCGACTGCCACAAAGGTGTGTAAATGGCGCAGACGAATGCGCTGATTAAAGAGATGATTTTTGTCCATAAACGCCAGCGTAATGAGTCAGAGCGGTCAGCGGCAAGTGGCTGACCGAGATTCTGTTAACTTACCTGCAAAATTATATTAACAAAAACGGTCAGCGTGAGAGGTTTTAGTAAGTGGCTGTATTGGTTGGCTTTATAAATAACCGGGCGTCCGGGCGCGTTTCTGCATTCAGCGTTATCAGTAGGTTAGCGGGTAAAATGTTGAATAATTCTCAATTTCACTTAAAAATCCTGCCCGTTATTGTTAACGATGCGCTATCATAAGCGCCGTTTTTTTTACCAAAACTGATGACCTATTCGTGATAATCCTGCAGGAGTGGTACCGTGACCAGCGCTGAAGCCATTGACGTCCGCCAGCTCATCAACCAGAGCGCGTTAAGCAGCTGGCAGAAGCGTTTAATTGCGCTGTGCTTTGTCGTGGTGGCGCTGGATGGCATGGATATCGCGCTGATGGGCTTTATCGCGCCGACGCTGAAAGCCAGCTGGGGCGTGACCAATCATCAGTTGGGGATGGTGATCAGCGCGGCGCTAATTGGGCTGGCGCTGGGTGCCATGGTGGCTGGACCGCTGGCCGATCGCTACGGCCGCCGCGTGATGATTCTGCTCAGCGTGCTGTTTTTTGGCCTCTGGACGCTGGCGACCGCCATGGCGCAAAACATCGAACAGATGATGCTGTTCCGCTTCCTCACCGGTCTGGGACTGGGAGCGGCGATGCCCAACGTCGGCACGCTGGTGGCCGAATACGCGCCCGAGCGGCGTCGCTCGTTTATTATCACCGTGGTGTTCTGCGGCTTCACCTTTGGCGCGGCCTCCGGCGGTTTTGCCGCCTCGTGGCTGCTGCCGCGCTATGACTGGCATTCGGTGATGCTGATGGGCGGCGTGCTGCCGCTGCTGGTGCTGCCGTTTCTGCTGCGCGGCCTGCCGGAGTCGGTGCGCTTTCTCATCAGCCAGCGCGCGCCTGCTGCGCGCATTCACGCCATTCTGGCGCGCATGCTGCCGGGCAGCGTCCGGCCTGACAGCCATTTTCAAAGCAGTGAACCGCTGGCCGCGCGCCACGGTGCAGTGGCCACCGTCGTCTCACCCCGCTATCTGTTTGGCAGCCTGATGCTGTGGGGCGGCTACTTCATGGGGCTGTTTCTGGTCTACCTGATTGGCAGCTGGCTGCCATCGCTGATTAACACGCTGGGCATGTCTGTCACCGAAGCGGCCATCGTCACCGCCATGTATCAGGCGGGCGGCACCGTTGGCTCACTGTTTGCCGGCTGGCTGATGGACCGCATCAACGCCAATCTGGCGCTGGCCATCATTTACTTTTGCGGCGGCATCGCCATCGTGGCGCTCGGGTTTTCCCCGGCGCAGGTCGGGTTGATGAGCGCCATCGCCTTCTGCAGCGGCTTCTGTTTTAACGGTGCCAACACCGGCATGAATGCACTCTCGGCCAGTTACTATCCCACCCATGCCCGCGCGACCGGCTCCAGCTGGATGCACGGCGTCGGCCGCATCGGCGCGATCATCAGCGCCTTCGTCGGCGCTGAGCTGCTGTCCCTCGGCTGGTCGTTTAGCCAGATCTTTCTGCTGCTGGCGTTGCCGGCGGCGCTAACCACGCTGATGCTGGTACTGAAATGTCGCTTTGGTGACCAGCCGCGCGCCACCGAGTGACAGGGCGATCACAGTTCCGCGAAAATGTTACCCGCCGCTAAAGGGTTGATCTACAGTAGCAGCAATCCTTTAGCCCAAGGTGATGACCATGGATAACTTTCTCACCCGCGATGCCATCCGCACGCTGTTCTCTCAGGCCATGTCGGCCATGTACCAGCAGGAGGTGCCGCAGTATGGTACCCTGACGCAGCTGGTTACCGCCGTTAACGAACGCACCTTAGAAGCGCAGCCGGCGCTGAAAAACCGTCTGGCTGCCGCCGATGAGCTGAGCCGGCTCGGCGTGGAGCGTCACGGTGCTATTCGCGTCGGCACTGCCGCAGAGCTCAGCACGCTGCGGCAGATGTTTGCCGTGATGGGGATGGAGCCGGTGGGCTATTACGATCTGTCACAGGCGGGCGTGCCGGTGCACTCTACTGCTTTTCGCCCGGTCAGCGACAGCGCGCTGCGGCGCAATCCCTTCCGCGTTTTCACCTCGCTGCTGCGGCTGGAGCTGATCGACGATGCCGCACTGCGCGACAAAGCCACGGCTATTCTGGCGGCGCGCGACATCTTCACGCCTGGCTGCCGGGCACTGATCGCGCAGCATCAGCAGCAGGGCGGTCTCAATGCTGCCGATGCCGCCCGCTTTGTTCAGGAGGCGCTGGAAACCTTTCGCTGGCATGCGCACACCACGGTAGACAGCGCCACCTACCGCGCGCTGAGCCAGCAGCATCGCCTGATTGCCGACGTCGTGTGCTTCCGCGGCTGCCACATCAATCACCTGACGCCACGCACGCTGGACATCGATCGCGTGCAGGCCCTGATGCCTTCGCGCGGCATCGAACCGAAAATCCTGATTGAGGGGCCGCCGCCGCGCGCGGTGCCGATTCTGCTGCGCCAGACCAGCTTCAAAGCGCTGGAAGAGGCGGTGCATTTTAATGATGGCACGCCTGGCACCCATACCGCGCGCTTTGGTGAAATTGAGCAGCGCGGCGCGGCGCTTACGCCTAAAGGCCGCGCGCTGTACGACCGGCTGCTGGCGCAGGCCGGTACCGGCAGCGATAACCAGCAGCATCAGCAGCACCTCAGCGCGGTGTTTCGTGATTTTCCTGATGATGAACAGACGCTGCGCGAGCAGGAGCTGGCGTGGTTCCGCTACCGTCTGACGCCGCAGGGCGAGCATCAGCCGCCGCGCGCCGGGGAAACCGTGGCGCAGCTGCTGGCCACCGGACGTTTACAGGCGGAACCGATTGTCTACGAAGATTTTCTGCCGGTGAGCGCGGCCGGCATCTTCCAGTCTAATCTGGGCAACCAGACTCAGGCGCGCAGCGCCGGCAATGCCAGTCGTGCTGATTTTGAAGCCGCGCTCGGTGCCGCCGTGCAGGATGAGATGGTGCTGTATCAGCAGACTCAACAGCGCAGTCTGGCGCGCTGCGGCGTGCAGGAGTAGGGCGTAAAAAAGCGGCCTGAAAAGTGACAGGATCACTTTTACAGGCCGGCTGGTTTTCTTTCTAATGATTATTGCAGGCGTGCGTCGCGCACCAGCGTATATTTTCCGGCACCCAGGAACAGGATGGCCAGCGCGCCCAGCAGGTAAAGCGCTTCCGTTTCCAGCGACCAGGCGCCGACATCGGTGCGATGCCAGAGTGCGCCCATTTTCACCAGCAGCGTTGCGACTACCATGTTAACGGCAATGATAAAGGCCGCCGGGCGCGTCAGCAGGCCAACGATGACCATAATGGGTGCCACAATTTCCCCGATGTAAGCACCGTAAGCGATGAAACCTGGCATGCCTTTGACGCTGAGCAGATGGGCGATCCAGCCGACGCCATGAATCGCCTTAAACTCGCCATGAAACAGCAACAGCCCGCCGAAGGTTAAGCGTAACAGCAATTTACCGAAATCCGGGTGATCGCTCATCCGGGTGAACAGCTGATTGATGCCAGCAAACATCGCGTCTCTCCGTCACGCCAGGTTAACTTGCAACCATAAAACAGAATGCACCGCTGCAGTTAACCAAAAAATTTGATGAGGTTGTTCAATGAATCGGTCGCTTATTCGGCTTAATCTGCAAATGCTTGCAGAACATAGACATTCCACTGAGGCCTGCAAATAATGGAATCAGGCTTTACCAGGAACCCGCAATGAAAAATGAACGACGTCTGAGGATCATGACGGCAGAAGGTGAACTCAGAGGCCTGATGGATGATGAACTGTTTACCTTTAAAGGAATACCTTATGCAGCGCCGCCGGTTGGCGCACTGCGCTGGCGTCCGCCGCAGCCGGTGGTACCGTGGCAAACGCTGCGCGATGCCACCGCATGGGGCGATGCCAGCTGGCAAAATCGTGACTACTGCGTGGCGGCCGGCGGCGGCGATCCGGGCCGCTTCAGCGAAGATTGCCTCTATCTGAATGTCTGGACGCCCGATGTCGAACCCGCTACGCCGTTACCGGTGATGGTATGGCTGCACGGCGGCGGCTTCAGCATTGGTGCCGGCAGCCTTGATCCCTATCGCGGCAAAGCGCTGGCAGCGCAGGGCGTGGTGGTGGTGACACTCAATTACCGCCTTGGCCATTTCGGCTTTTTCGCGCATCCGGCGCTCGACGCCCAGTATCCACCGGGCAAGGTGGTCAATAATTTTGCGCTGCTGGATCAAATTGCCGCGCTGCAGTGGATTCAGCGCAACATCCCGGCGTTTGGCGGCGATCGCCATAACGTCACGCTGTTTGGCGAATCGTCCGGCGCGCGCAGCGTATTGTCGCTGTGCTGCTCGCCGCTGGCCGAAGGGCTGTTTCATAAGGGCATCGTGCAAAGTGCCTACAGCCTGCCGGACGTGCCGCATAAGCAGGCGCAGCAAACAGGCCTGCAGGTGGCAGCGCATTTCAATCTGGCCGCGGATGCCAGTGCGGAACAGTTGCGCGCACTGCCGGCCGACAGTTTCTGGCCGCTGGAGCGACCGCTGGCGCTGGGGCCGGTGGCCATCAGCGGCGATGCGGTGCTACCCAGACCGATGCTCGACACCTTTATGGCGGGTAAACAGCATCGCGTGCCGTTGATGATTGGCAGCAACAGCGATGAAGCCAGCGTGCTGGACTACTTCGGCGTGGATGCCCGCAGCGTGTTACAGCAGCTGCGCAGCAAAAGTCGCCTGAGTTATCGCCTGCTGAAGTGGCTGTACGATATCCATGATGACAGCCTGCTGGGACGCGCGGTGGCGCGCGACATGGCGTTTACCGTCATGCCGCTGCTGGTGGCGCAGTCGCAGCACAGCATCGGCATGCCTGCGTGGCGTTACTGGTTTGATTATGTGTCAGAAAACGCGCGTCATCTCTACCCGCACGGCACCTGGCACGGCAACGAAATTCCTTATGTCTTTAATACGCTCGCGACGCTGCCGCCGCCGGGTGACTGGCATTACAGCGCCAGCGATATCGCCTTTGCCGGCCGCGTCAGCGCCTGGTGGGTGGCCTTTGCGCGGGATGCCAGTGAGTTCAGCCATCGGCTGCGGCTCGACGGGGAGCCTGACTGGCCGGTGTGGCGGCCAGGTGAAGATTTGACTCTCGCTTTTGGCCACGACGGTAAAGCGGAATCGGTGCTGAAGGCGCGATTTATGCGCGGCCGTCTGCGTCTGTTTCGCCTGATGATGCGCAGCCACGTTAAACTTTAATAAGCCTGCTAATCATGTAAAAACATCAATGTTTTTTTAAGGCAAATTGGCCGCTATCTGCCTGATTTTACGACCGCTCAGCCGCCCCGCGCGGCACCCCATCCTGCAATTAATTAGCTTACAAAACATTTATCTTTTCCCGGTTCGCTGCCGATAAATACCCTAAGCCCTGTTTTATCCGGGCTGCCAGCGTTCACACCAGGGGATTATGTATGGGTATGTTAAAAAACTTCACGATTCGCGCCGTTATGCTGACCATTCTCGGGCTTTTCTGCCTGTTATGGTGTGGCGTAGGGCTGTTCAGCGTCCACTCGCTGAATGCGCTCGGCGAGGGTAACGAGATTGATCGTCAGCTGGTAAACCAGATGACGGCGCTCAGCAAAGGCAACGATCAATATTTCCGCGTGGTCACGCGTCTGTCGCGGGTAATGGAAGGCCGCACCGCCGGTAACGCGCCGACCGCAGAAGCGTTCGCGCCGGTGCAGCAGGCACTGGATAACATGAAACAGCAGTTAAGCCAGTTCAAAGCCATGGCGCCGGGTCCGATGGACAGCGAGACGGTGAACAATGTGATCAGCAGCTGGCAGAAACTGCTGGATGAGGGGATCGCACCACAGGTGGCGCTGGCGCAGCAGGCTTCACTGGATGCATGGCGCGCGCAGGCCAACAATGTCACGCCGCCGCTGAGCCGGGCGTTTGGTGCCAGCGCAGAAGCGTTTAATCAGGCCGCCAGCAGCAAGCTGGATGAGACCCGCGTGACCGTGGATACGCTTACCAGCATGACCAAAGTGATTATTGTGTCGGCGGTGGTGTTCGGCTTATTGATTCTGCTGTTCACTGACCGTTACCTGGTGACGATGCTGGTGAAACCGCTGGATCGCATCCGTAACCATTTCACGGTGATTGCGCAGGGCGATCTCAGCCAGCCGGTGGAAGAATTTGGCCGCAACTGCGTCGGCAAACTGGTGCCACTGCTGCGGGCGATGCAGGACAGCCTGCGTGAAGCAGTCAGCGCCATCCGCAGCGGCACGGAGAACATCTACCGCGGCGCAGCAGAAATTTCAGCCGGCAATAACGATCTTTCATCGCGCACCGAAGAGCAGGCGGCCGCGCTGGAACAGACCGCGGCCAGCATGGAGCAACTGACTGCCACGGTGAAGTTCAACGCCGACAACGCACGTCAGGCCAGCGCGCTGGCGGAGACCGCCACCGGTACCGCGCAGCAGGGCGGCCGTCTGGTTGGCGAAGTGGTGACCACCATGCAGGGCATTTCCGGCAGTTCGAAAAAGATTGCCGAAATCACCAGCGTGATCAACGGCATCGCCTTCCAGACCAACATCCTGGCGCTCAACGCGGCAGTCGAAGCGGCGCGTGCCGGTGAGCAGGGGCGCGGCTTTGCCGTGGTGGCCAGCGAAGTGCGCAACCTGGCGCAACGCAGCGCCGGCGCTGCAAAAGAGATCGCCACGCTGATTGAAGATTCGGTGTCACGCGTTGAAAAGGGCTCGGAGCTGGTCAGCAGCGCTGGCAGCACCATGCATGACATTCTGAAGTCGGTACAGGATGTGAATGAGATCATGAAGCACATCGCTGCCGCGTCGGAAGAGCAGAGCAAAGGGATTTCGCAGGTCGGCACTGCCGTCACCGAAATGGACAGCGTCACCCAGCAGAACGCATCGCTGGTGGAGCAGGTGTCGGCGGCGGCCAGCGCGCTGGAGCGTCAGACCGAAGAGCTGCAGGCGTCGGTGGCGAAGTTCCGTCTGTCTGACAGCGCGCCGCGCGCGCAGACCGTGGTATCCACTGCTGCGCCTGCGCTGCGCCGGCCGGTGTTATCTGCCGCCGCAGGCGCTCAGGGTAAACCCGCCAGCAGTGAAGAGTGGGTTTCATTCTGAGGCTGACACAACCACGCCACCAGCTGCGGCAAAAACGGTGGCGCATCTTTTTCCGCCCGCTGTAACAGGCTGTAGCTCGCCCCGGTTGCCACACTCGCAGCAAACGGGGCGATTAACCGCCCATTCGCCAAATCATTCTCCACCAGCGTAATATCCGCCACCGTCACGCCAAATCCCTGAATCGCCGCGCTGATCGCCAAATCCATGGTGGCGAAGTGCTGATTGCGCGCCATCGGCAGCTGCTCCGCCTGGCCGGACAGCCACAGCTGCCAGTCGCGCGTATCGCCGGTCGGATGCAGGAAAGTGAATTTGGCCAGTTCGCTCACATGGCGCGGTGCCGGCACGCTGCTGGCCAGCACCGGCGTCAGGCGCTCGGCAAACAGCGGAATGGCACCGGCAGGCGGCGTGCCGAATACAATTGCCGCATGAAAGTTTTCCAGCTGCGACGCGTGATCGAGCGTGGTGGTCAGCGCCACGTGAATGTCTGGCCGCTGCTGCTCCAGCGCCACCAGACGCGGCACCAGCCAGCGCATGGCGCAGGTCGGGGCTTTAAGCCGAATCGAGGCATTGCTGCGGCTGGCTTTCTCTGTGGCATTGATCAGCAGATTGAATCCCTGTTGCAGCTCCGGCAGCAGCGCCGCGCCCTGATCGGTGAGATGCAGACCGCGCGCGTGGCGTTCAAACAGGGCAAATCCCAGCCAGCTCTCCAGCGCCGCAATTTTGCGGCTCACCGCGCCCTGAGTGATGCACAGTTCGCTGGCGGCGCGCGTCAGGTTGAGATGACGGGCAGTGACCAGAAAGGCATGAATGGCGTTGAGCGGCAGAGCAGAGCGGGACATAACGGCCTCAAGCTATGATTTTTTATCATGGCTATTATGACAACAATTCGCTTGTCGACTCAAGCGTCGCGCCGTTGAATAGAAATCTACTTCCGATACGTGGTTATGCAACCTGTGGAGCAATGATGACCCTGAACAGCAGCGTAAAGCTCTCCTCCAAACAGCCGGACGTCGGCACCACCATTTTTAGCGTGATCGGCCAGCTGTCCGCACAGCACCAGGCCGTTAATCTGTCCCAGGGCGCACCCAATTTCCCGTGTGACCCGCAGCTGGTTGAGCTGGTCAGCCAGGCGATGCGCGACGGCCATAATCAGTACGCCGCGATGACCGGTTTACCGGCGCTGCGTGAAGCGCTGGCGGAGAAGGTGTACCGCCTGTATGGCCAGCAGTACGATGCCGCCAGCGAAGTCTTGATCACCGGCAGTGCCAGTCAGGGCATCTACATGGCGATTTCGGCGCTGGTGCATCCGGGTGATGAAGTGATCTTCTTTGAGCCAGCCTTTGACAGCTACGCGCCGGTGGTGCGGTTACAGGGCGCGACGCCGATCGGCCTCAAGCTGCAGGTGCCGGATTTTGCGATTGACTGGGACGAACTGCGTGCCGCGATCACCCCGCGTACGCGCATGATTATCATCAATACACCCCATAACCCGAGCGGACAGGTGCTGAATGCCGCCGATCTCGACCAACTGGCGGCCCTGACGCGTAATACCGACATCGTGGTGTTGTCTGATGAAGTCTACGAACACATCGTGTTTGACGGCCAGACGCACTGCGGCATGGCCACGCACGCGGAACTGGCACAGCGCAGCGTGGTGGTGTCCTCCTTCGGTAAAACCTTCCACGTCACCGGCTGGCGCGTCGGCTATGCGCTGGCGCCTGCTGCGCTGATGGCGGAGATCGTCAAGGTGCATCAGTTCATGATGTACGCCGCCGATACGCCGATGCAGGTTGGCTTCGCGCAGTATCTGCAGAACCCGCAAAACTACCTGCAGCTGTCGTCGTTTTATCAGGCGAAGCGCGATCGGCTGCAGACGCTGCTGCAGGATTCACCGTTCAGGCTGTTACCGAGCGCCGGTTCGTTCTTTATGTTGGCCAGCTACGGACATTTCAGTGACGAAAGCGACAGTGAAATGGTAAAACGTCTCATCGTCGATCACGGTGTGGCTACCATTCCGCTGTCGGCGTTTTATATGGATGGCACTGACAATAAATTAATCCGCCTTTCTTTTGCTAAAGACGACGCAACGCTCGAAGCCGGCGCGCAGGCGCTGTGCCGGGTTAAAGGGTAATTAGGGGAAAATAATGAAAAAACTGAACGCACTGTTTATCGCACTGGGCATGATCACCTCCGTGCAGGCGCTGGCGCAGGAGAGCCTGCGCTACGGTCTGGAGTCGCAATATCCGCCATTTGAAAGCCGCAACGCGCAGGGCGAGCTGGAGGGTTTTGACATCGAACTGGGCAAAGCCATCTGCCAGGTCGGCCATTTTGACTGCAAATGGGTTGAGAGCAGCTTTGATGCGCTGATCCCGGCGCTGCAGGCGAAAAAATTCGATGCGATTAACTCGGCGATGAACATCACCGAGGCGCGGGCGAAAAGTATCGACTTCACCAACCCGATCTACCGCATTCCTACCATGCTGATTGTGAAGCAGGGCGAGAAACTCGAGCCGACGGCGGCGTCGCTGAAAGGAAAAAATATCGGCGTGCTGCAGGGCTCGATTCAGGAAACCTACGCTAAAAAGCACTGGGAATCCCAGGGCGTGACGGTGACGTCGTATCAGGATCAGAACCAGGTGTACAACGACATGGTCGCTGGCCGTCTTGACGGTACGCTGGTGATGTCCGCCGCCGGTCAGTCTGGTTTCCTCGATAAGCCGCAGGGCAAAGGTTTCGCCTTCGCCGGTAAGCCGGTGGAAGACGACACCATTCTCGGTTCCGGCATTGGTTTCGGTCTGCGCAAAGGCGATAGCAAGCTGAAAGGGGAACTGGATGCGGCCATCGCCAAAGTCCAGGCCGACGGCACCGTGACTAAACTGGCGGCGAAATTCTTCCCGGGCATTGACGTCAGCGTCAGCAAGTAAGCGGGTGTCAGCCTGATCGGCAATCGCCGGTCAGGCTGTCTCAACATTTCTCTGCAACCGCGCTTATCGGGCTGCCAGATAACACAGCGCTTCCGCCACCTGATACGACTTCACAAATGACGGGATCGGCAGGAATTCAAAACGCGAATGGAAATTGTGCGCGCCGGTGAAGAAATTCGGCGTCAGTAACCCTTTGGCCGACAGCGCAGACCCATCGGTGCCGCCGCGCATCGGAATCACTTTAGGTTCCACGCCCACCTGCTGCAGCGCAGCAAAAATCAGATCGATTGCCCGCCGGTCCTCACCTATCGCGTTACTGATGTTGCTATAGATATCATTGATCTTCAGCGCGACGTGACCAGTCGGATAGTGCGCGGCGATCTGATCGGCGACTTCCACCAGCTGCTGCTTCTTCGCATCAAAACCCTTTAAATCGAAATCGCGAATCGACGCTTTCAATACCGCCTGGCTGGCATTGGCCTGCATATCATTGAACCAGATATAGCCTTCGCGCCCGGCGGTATGCTCGGGCGTGGCAAGCCGGTCGAAGCGGGCGATGAAGTCGTGCGCCATCAGCAGGGGATTCACCAGCACGCCTTTGCCCGACATGGGATGCGCCGGCACGCCGGTGAAGGTAATTTCAGCGGAGGCGCCGTTGAAGCACTCATACACCACTTCGCCCAGCTCGCAGCAGTCAATGGTCCAGGCGAAATCGACGTTAAAGCGCGTCTCCAGGTCCAGCGCCTTGGCGCCGCGCAGGCCGATCTCTTCATCCGGCACAAACGCCACCACCACATCACCGTGCTCGCCACGCAGGTTCTCCACCAGCGTCATCACCACGCTGACTGCCGCTTTGTTGTCGGCCCCCAGCACGCTGGTGCCGTCGCTGAACACAATCTCCTGACCGACATACGGCAGGATTTCCGGATGCTCCGCCACCCGCAGCCAGATGTCCTGCTGCGCATTCAGACACAGATCCGCGCCCTCAAAGCGCAGGGTTTGCGGATGGATATCCGGGGATAGCCCGACATCCACGGTATCAATATGGGTGATAAAGCCTACGCGCGGCGCGCCAGGCCGGTTGCCCGGTTTCACGGCGGTCACGGTGGCATGCTGATCAATCACCACATCCTGCAGACCGAGATCGCGCAGCTCCTGCGCCAGCAGTTCCGCCATGGCGTGTTGCGACGGCGTACTGGGCAGCGTGCTGGATTTGGCATCGCTCTGGCTGGAGACCGCCAGATAACGGTAAAAACGCTGGGTCAGCTGACGGGCAAGTTGGTCTGTCATCACAATTCCTTATTAGCTTTGCGCCACTGGAGATACGCCAGACGGCTAAATCATGTTATTTATGAAATAAATACCGATGCTGGCTCATGGAAGTCAATAAAAAGCGAGAAGACGATGAAAAAGATGATAGGAAAACTGGCGCTTAGCGCACTGGGGTTAGCGGTTGCAGGCGGCGTCTCGGCGAAGACGCTGGTTTACTGTTCTGAAGGCTCGCCGGAGAACTTCAACCCGCAGCTCTACACCTCCGGTACCAGCGTGGACGCCAGCGCCGTGCCGATTTTTAACCGCCTGGTGGATTTCAAACCGGGCACCACCGAGCTGGTGCCCAGCCTGGCGGAGCGCTGGGAGATCAGCCCGGACGGCAAGGTGTATACCTTCCATCTGCGCAAAGGGGTTAAGTTCCAGAGCAATAAACAGTTTACGCCGTCGCGCGATCTCAACGCTGACGACGTGATCTTCTCGTTTATGCGCCAGCTCGATACGAAAAACCCGTATCACACCGTTTCGGGCGGTAACTATGCCAACTTTGAAAGCCTCGAGCTGGCAAAACTGATCACCCGTATCGATAAGGTGGATGATCTGACAGTGCGGATTACGCTGGCCCATGCCGAAGCGCCGTTTCTCGCCGATCTGGCGTGGTATTTCGCCTCGATTCACTCGGCGGAATATGCCGACCAGATGCTGAAAGCCGGTACGCCGGAAAAAGTGGACATGCAGCCGATTGGCACCGGACCGTTTGAGCTGGTGCAGTATCAAAAAGATTCCCGCATTCTCTACAAAGCCTTCCCGCAGTACTGGCAGGGCAAGGCTAAAATCGATCGGCTGGTGTTTTCCATCACCCCGGACGCCTCGGTGCGCTATGCCAAACTGGAGAAAAACGAGTGCCAGGTGATGCCGTTCCCTAATCCGGCCGATCTCGACAACATGCGCCACAACCCGAACATCACGCTGGAACAGAAATCTGGCCTCAACACCGGTTTCCTGTCGTTCAACACCACCAAAGCCCCGCTGGATAACGTGAAAGTGCGCCAGGCGCTGGCGATGGCCATCAATAAGCAAGCGATCATTGATGCCATCTTCAAAGGTACCGGCACGGTGGCGAAAAATATTCTACCGCCGGATGTGTGGAGTGCTGATAAAGATCTGCAGGATTACGCCTACGATCCGCAACAGGCCAAAGCGCTGCTGCAGCAGGCCGGCATTCAGCCGGGCACCGAAATTTCGCTGTGGGCGATGCCGGTCCAGCGGCCGTATAACCCCAACGCCCGCCGCATGGCTGAGATGATTCAGGCCGACTGGGCAAAAGTGGGCATCAAAGCCAACATCGTCAGCTATGAGTGGGGCGAATACCTGAAGCGCGTCAAGGGCGGCGAGCATCAGGCGGCGCTGATGGGCTGGACCACCGCCACCGGCGATCCGGATAACTTCTTCGGGCCATTGTACAGCTGCACCTCGGCGAACGGCGGCTCCAACTCGTCCAAATGGTGCTATGCGCCGTTTGAGAAAATCATCACCGAGGCGCGCGCCGAACAAAATCATGACAAGCGCGTGGCGTTATACCGCGAGGCGCAGCAGATGATGCATGACCAGATGCCGGCGGTAATGATTGCGCACTCAACGATTTTCGAGCCGGTGCGTAAATCGGTCAGCGGCTACCAGGTGGATCCGTTCGGCAAGCACATCTTCTATCCGGTGGATATCACGCCTTAATCGCAGCGGACAGCGCGCTGAGCTGCTGTTGCAGAAAGGTCAGAAACAGAGTCAGGGCGGCGCTGCGGGGTCGCCCTGACTGCGTCTGCAGCTGCAGCGTACGCTGGCTTAGCTGATCGATATTGACCGCGCGCATCACCAGACCCTGCTGCTGCGCTTCCTCCGCCAGGGTAAAACTGCTGCAAATGGTCACCGCCAGCGGCGTGCGCAGTAAAAAATGGAACAGGGTGGAGAAGTTGTCGCAGGTCAGTACCGGTTCGATCAGATGGCCACTCATGTGGCTGGCCAGCTCAAACAGCTGGCGTACCGTGGTGTTTTGCTGCGGTAGCGCCAGCGGATAGTGGCTGAGATCGGCCAGCGCCACCTGCGGCACGCCCGCCAGCGGATGGCTTTCATGCATCACCAGCAGCACCGGCGCCGGCCATGAGCCCACCACCTCAACCGCACGTTCCGCGTGCAGGCTAAACTGCAATGCCACGTCGCACTCGCCGCTGCGCAGCAGTTCAGCCACGCCCTGCGCGCTCGCCACCCGAACGTCAAACAGCACGCCGGGATGATCGCGGCGAAAGGCGGCAATCAGCCGGGGCAGCAGGGTAAACGCCAGCCCGTCGGTACAGGCGACACGAATCAGCGTGCGCCGCACCGCCTTCAGGCCTTTGATCTCCGCCAGCGCATACTCCATATCCAGCAGATTTTTGCGCACGTGATGGGCAAAAATCTCGCCGGCCTCGGTCAGCACCATGCCGCGCGCATGACGGGCAAACAGCGTCACGCCCAGCTGCTGCTCCAGCCGCTGAATCTGGCGGCTAATGGCAGAGACCGCCACAAACAGCTGGGCGCTGGCCGCGCTGAGCGAACCGCAATCGGCTACCGCGAGAAAATAACGCATTTCCGTGCTTAACATGCCATGGCCTCCGTCTGTGCCTGCCTCGAAATCGGGCAACGCAGCTTTGCTTTAAAGGCAAATCTTACTCGATAAATTGATAATTGTGGCAAAGCTGCCTTTCCGCAAAGATGAAAAAACAGCAGACCTATAACAGGCAGGGCAAACATGACAGCACAACAGGCGGTTCAGCAGGCCACCGCATATTTCGACAGCGGGGAATTTCAACGTATCCTGGCGCGCCGCGTGGCGTGGCAGACCGAGAGCCAGCGCGACGATCGCGATGTGGCGTTACAGGACTATTTGCAGCAGGAGATTGCACCGCAACTGCAGGCGCTGGGCTTCACGCTACAGCTCATCAATAACCCGCACGCTGCCGGCCGGCCATTCCTCGTGGCGGTGCGCATGGAAGATCCCGCCTTACCGACCTTGCTGAGCTACGGGCACGGTGATGTGGTATTCGGCGATGACGAAAACTGGCGCAGCGGGCTGTCGCCGTGGCAGCTGACCGAAGAGGGCGATCGCTGGTACGGACGCGGCAGCGCCGACAACAAAGGTCAGCACTGCGTCAATCTTGCGGCGCTGGAGCAGGTGTACCAGGCGCGCGGCGGCCGTCTCGGCTTTAACTGCAAATGGCTGTTTGAGATGGGCGAAGAGATCAGCTCGCCGGGGCTGGCGCAGCTGTGTCAGCAGCAGGCGGAACTGTTGCAGGCTGACCTGTTCATTGCCTCAGACGGTCCGCGGCTCAACGCCGTGCGGCCGACGCTGTTCCTCGGTTCGCGCGGTGCGGTAAATTTCCGCCTGACCATCAACGCGCGTGACAATGCTTATCACTCCGGCAACTGGGGCGGACTGCTGAGCAATCCCGGCACCCGGCTGGCCAGCGCCATCGCCACGCTGGTGGACGCGCAGGGCGTGCTGCAGGTGGAGGCGCTGCGGCCCGACTCGCTGACGCCGCAGGTGCGCGCCATTCTCAGCGATATCGAGGTGGGTGGCATGCCAGGCGATCCCGCGATTGACACCAACTGGGGCGAGCCAGGCCTGACGCCTGCCGAACGCCTGTACGGCTGGAACACGCTGGAAGTGCTGTCGTTTCTCACCGGTAACCCGGCGCGCCCGATGAATGCCATTCCCGGCAGCGCGACGGCGGTGTGCCAGCTGCGTTTTGTGGTCGGTACCGACTGGCAGCGGCTGGCGCAGCACGTCAGCGCGCATCTGGCGCAGCACGGCTTCCATGATGTTGAGGTTGAATTTTTGCGCGGTTCACCCGCCACGCGTCTCGATCCTGACGATCCGCTGGTGCACTGGGTGCTGAACAGCATGGCGGCAACCAGCGGCAAAAAACCGGCGCTGCTGCCCAACCTTGGTGGATCGCTGCCAAATGAGGTGTTCGCGGAGATTCTGGGCCTGCCAACGCTGTGGGTGCCACATTCGTATCCCGCCTGCGGTCAGCATGGCGTGAATGAGCACATGCTGAAATCGATTGCCCGCGAAGGGCTGCAGATCATGACGCAGCTGCTGTGGGAGCTGGGCGAGCAGGGCACGCAATGGCTGGCGCAACACCGCGCTTATGCGGGAGGTGGCGCATGAGCAGCCTCAGCCATAGCGCACCGCTGAGCGGTGTGAAGCCTAACCTGCATAAAACGCTGTTTGCGACCTGCATCGGTAATGCGCTGGAGTGGTTCGACATTGCGGTATATGGCTTTTTCGCCAGCTATATCGCCCACGCCTTCTTTCCCACCAGCGATGCGTCGGTCTCGCTGCTGCTGACCTTTGGCAGTTTCGGCGTCTCCTTTCTGATTCGCCCGCTGGGCGCGGTGGTGCTGGGCAACTATGCCGATCGCCACGGGCGTAAAAAAGCGCTGCTGCTCTCAATCAATCTGATGATGCTTGGCGGAGCCATCATTACTTTTATGCCGGGCTACGACAGCATCGGCCTGCTCGCACCGCTGCTGATCCTGCTGGCGCGCCTGGTGCAGGGCTTCTCTGCCGGTGGCGAATTTGGCAGCTCTACGGCGTTTCTGGTCGAGCATTTTCCCGAGCGCAAAGCCTTTATCGCCAGCTGGCAGTTCGCCACCCAGGGCGCCAGCACGCTGATGGCCTCGGCGTTTGGTCTCGGTCTGACGCAGATCCTGAGCGAAGGCCAGATTCAGGCGTGGGGCTGGCGTATTCCGTTTGCCTTCGGCCTGCTGATTGGCCCGCTCGGGCTGTATATCCGCCGTCACGTGCACGAGCCCGCCAGCTTTGCCGCGCAGACGCCGGAAGCGGCCCCGCTCAAACGGCTGCTTGGCCGGCAAAAAGCGCTGATGCTGCTGGCGATTGGCCTGATGGTGATCTCCACGGCGGTCAACTACATGCTCAACTACGTGCCGACCTATGCGACTAAAAATCTGCATCTGCCGGGCTCGGTGGCCTTTACCGCCACGCTGCTGGCCGGGGTGATTCTGACGGTGGTGACGCCGCTGATGGGATGGTGGGCGGAGCGCATTGGCCGCCTGCCGCTGATGTGGGGATCGCTCATACTGCTGATGGTCACCATCTATCCGGCCTTTCGGCTGGTGGTCAATCACACCACGCCGGCCACGCTGATCGTGCTGGTGTGCTGGATGGCGCTGCTGAAATCGATCTATTTTTCTACCGTACCCTCGGTGATGGCGGATCTGTTCCCGATTGGTACGCGCGCCAGCGGCATGGCCATCAGCTATAATATTGCGGTTACGGTGTTTGGCGGTTTTGCACCGCTGATTTGCACGCTGCTGATCAGTGCCACCGGCACCAGTCTGGCGCCGGGCTACTACCTGATGGCGATGTCGCTCTTAAGCGGGATAGCGCTGCTGCGCAGTCAGAAACGGATACGCTAAGTGGCAACCGGTGCGCGCGCTGCGCACCGGTGTTTACGCATCAGGCAAACTGCAGATAGGCGACGTGCGTTTGCAGATACTCCTCCAGCCCGTGGCGGCCATCGGCACCGCCGATGCCGGATTTGCGCCAGCCGGCATGGAATCCCTGCATCGCTTCAAAATTTTCGCGGTTAATGTAGGTTTCCCCGAATTTCAGCCGGCGCAGCGCGATCATCGCGGTGTTCAGATCGCGGGTATAGAGCGATGAGGTCAGGCCATAGTCGCAGTCGTTAGCCAGCGCAATGGCTTCATCCAGCGTGGTAAAGCGCATCACCGGCAGCACCGGGCCAAAAATCTCCTCACGCATGATCGCCATCTCCTGACGTACCCCGGTGATGATGGTCGGTTCAAAATAAAAACCACGTTCACCGGCGCGTTTGCCACCCAGCACCACCTTGCCGCCCTGCGCAACGGCGCTGGCGACCTTTTGCCCGACGCGGTCGCACGCGGCTGCGCTAATCAGCGGCCCCATATCCACATCGGCCTGCAGCGCCGGATCGCCAAATTTCACCTGCTGCATCGCCCCGGTCAGGGCGCTGATAAATCGATCGTAAATGCCGTCTTGCACATACACGCGCTCGGCGCAGTTACACACCTGACCGCTGTTAATAATGCGCGAACTGACGATAGCCCTGACGGCCAGATCGAGGTCGGCGTCGTCCATGACAATTGCAGGTGCTTTACCGCCCAACTCCAGCGACACTTTGGTCACATTCGGTGCCGCGGCGGCCATGGTGGCGATGCCGGCGTTGACGCTGCCGGTCAGGCTCACTAACCCGACTTTCGGGTTGGCGGCCAGTTCCTGTCCCACCTCTGGGCCATAGCCGTAAACGATGTTAATTACCCCGGGCGGCAGGCCGATGTCGTCGATAATGGCGGCGAACAGGGCGGCGTTATTCGGGGTGATCTCACTCGGCTTCAGCACGATAGTGTTGCCGGTGATCAGCGCCGGTGCCGCTTTGCGCGCAATCAGGAAGAAGGGAAAATTCCACGGCAGAATGCCGGTGGTCACGCCAATCGCTTTCTTAAACACAAAGATGTTTTCGTTTGGGCGATCGCTGTTGACGATTTCCCCTTCGTAGCGTCGCGCCCATTCCGCCATATAGTCGAGGTAGTCAGCGGTAAACAGCACTTCGGTTTGCGCCAGCGCCTGGGTTTTGCCGCCCTCCGCGACGAGGGTGGCGCTCAGCTCAGGCTCGCGCTGGCGAATAGCCGTGGCGATGCGGTGCAGCCAGTCGCCGCGCGTCACCGCCGGTAACGCTTCCCAACCGGGCTGAGCGGCTTCTGCGGCGGCAATGGCTGCCGCTGCCTGCTGTTTGCTGCCCTGGGGCACGCGTGATAGCAGGGTTTCCGTCGCCGGGTTAATCACTTCAATCCAGCTATCGTTATGCGCCTCGACAAACGCGCCATTAATGTAGTGTTGATGATGAAGGGTCATGTGAAGGGGCTCCACGCTCGGTTTTGTTAAACTGATGTGAAGAAAGAGTGAAGCAGATGAACGCTGGCGACCTTTTTATCACTGCCAGCACCAGCAGGGCGCTGGCAATAGCGGTAAGAATCACGCGACCGACGCAGCATTCTGCGTCAGTGGACCTTTTCAGGAACCGGGCATCATGGCGCCGCTGGCAATAAACCAGACCAGAAAACTGACACCGGCAACGATAATGGCGATGGGGAACAGCAGACCGATTTTCATATGCATCCTGAGCGTTAGGCGAGCTGGATTAGCGCGCGGTGTGTTTTCATCATACTGAATAGCTGAAATTGTGTCGCGTCATCGACCTGACGCAGATGTTCGCCTTTCTGATACTGAATCTGATGCACATGGCCGAGCTGACGCCACACCACAATGGCTGACGCCAGCAGCGCGCAGTTCTCTTCGCTCTGCACGCAGTCCAGCGTGGCGTAGTGGCAGCTATCTAAGCCATTAATGAACACATTCAGCGCCTCGGGCGGCACGATGGCGCGGATGTCATCCAGCATCACGCGGCTCACCGCCTGCGACAGCACCAGCGTTAACCGTTTGCTCTTCATCTCAATCCCTGGTTCCGATGATTTTTCCCACGTTATACGGATTTAACCCCGTCGGGGGAAGTGCTTCGCGCAGCTTTGTGTGAGTGCCATGTTAAGCGGCGCGCTGGCAACAGATGAAAAACTGTGCCGATCAACACAACATAAATCAAAAATATGCCGAATAATAAGCAACTTAAAGAGTTTCCCCGGCATAACAGCGGCAAATTCGAATTTGTGATCCTTATGTTGCATACCCACCCGATTTTGCCAGTCAGCCTGGCTTTACGGCAACCATCCAAAGGCTGAGTCCACGCAGTGCGCCATAGACTGCCACTAATCGGAAACCGCAGGTGTTTCCGTCTGGCCTCAACCTTACGAAGGAATAACAATGAACAGTGCCATTCTTGCAGGTATCTTCTGGCATCTGGTGGGTGCCGCCAGCGCCGCCTGTTTTTATGCTCCGTTTAAACAGGTTAAAAAGTGGTCATGGGAAACCATGTGGTCGGTCGGCGGCGTGATGTCGTGGCTGATTCTGCCCTGGGCAGTCAGTGCCGCGCTGTTACCGAACTTCTGGGCGTACTACAGCAGTTTCAGTTTATCGCAGCTGCTGCCGGTGTTTCTGTTCGGTGCCATGTGGGGCATCGGCAACATCAACTATGGCCTCACCATGCGCTATCTGGGGATGTCGATGGGGATTGGTATCGCCATTGGCATTACGCTGGTGGTGGGGACGCTGATGACGCCGCTGTTGCAGGGCCGATTCGTTGAACTGTTCAGCTCCGCCGGTGGCCGGATGACGCTGCTGGGCGTGCTGGTTGCGCTGCTGGGTGTGGCGATTGTGTCACGTGCCGGACTGCTAAAGGAGCGGGCGCTGGGGATCAACGCCGAAGATTTTAACCTGAAGAAAGGCCTGGTGCTGGCGGTGCTGTGCGGCATCTTCTCTGCCGGCATGTCATTTGCCATGGATGCGGCGAAGCCGATGCATGAAGCCGCTGCCAGTCTGGGCATCAATCCGCTGTATGTGGCGTTGCCGAGTTACGTGGTGATTATGGGCGGTGGCGCGCTGATCAACCTCGCGTACTGCTTTATCCGCCTGGCGGTGAAGCCGGAGCTTTCGCTGCGCCGCGACTTTTCCGTGGCAAAACCGCTGCTGATCGCCAACATCGCCTTCGCCGTGCTGGGGGGAACCATGTGGTATCTGCAGTTCTTCTTTTATGCCTGGGGCCACGCAAAAATTCCTCCGCAGTACGACTTCGTAAGCTGGATGCTGCACATGAGCCTGTATGTGCTGTGCGGCGGCCTGGTGGGACTGGTGCTGAAGGAGTGGAAATCGGTGGGGCGTCGACCGGTGAGCGTGTTGTCGATTGGCTGCGTGGTAATCATTATCGCGGCAAACATTGTCGGTCTCGGTATGGCCGCCTGATAACGCTTAACACCGCACCGCCTGACGCGTCTCTGCGCGCGTCAGGCTTTTTCTTTGTCTGCCATCGGTTCGCGCGGCGACAAAAAACGCTGACGCCATGCGCTGGGCGTTAACCCGGTTTCGCGCGTAAACACCACGGAAAAGTAGTTGCTGTCATCAAACCCGCAGCGCGCCGCCACTTCGCTAATCAGACATGCCTGCGTGCGCAACAGATATTTTGCCTGACAAAGCTGCAGCTGACGCAGGTAGTGGCCGATGGTCATGCCGGTTTGCTGACGGAACAGCTGTTTCAGCGACCGTTCGCTGAGCTGATTTTGCTGGCAGAAATGGGGCAGATCGAAGGGGCGGCTGATATCGCCGAGCAGCGCCGACATCAGCAGATCGAGCTGTTCGCCCTCCGGCAGCACCCACGGGCGATCGGCGGCGTAGCCGTGACGGCGCAATATCAGTGCCAGCTGCAAAAACAGCGCTTCCGACAGCTGAATCGATAGCGAATCACTTTTGCGACTTTCGCGCTCCAGCTGGCTGATGACGCCGCGCGCCAGCGCCATGCCGCGCGTGGTCAGACGCCAGCTGGCGGGTGTCTCTTCATCCTGTGGCGGCAGCAGCTGCTGCCAGTCGAGCGCCAGGCTGAAGCGATCGCGGCAGTAGAGAATATTGTCGAGCGCCAGATCGTTGACGCTATCAAAGCTGTGGCAATCACTGTCGCGAATGTAAAACACATCGCCACAGGTGATCAGCCACGGCCGATCGTTGAGGATATGCAGGCCATTACCGCGCCAGACAATCACGATCTCGCTGAACTCATGCCGGTGCGGTGGGAAAGAGGGCTGCGGCATGCGTTCTGCCACGGCAATAGGCAAATTGCTGGCCGGGAAGTAATCCTCGCGCGTCAGTAACAGCGGCATGTCAGCCCTCCGGTTACCCCATCTGCTGGCGCGCCATGCGCGGCGCGCAGCCAAATTCCCGCCGGAACAGGGTGGAGAAGTGATTACTGTCACCAAACCCACACTGATAGGCGATGTCCGTGATGCGCATCTCGCTGTGGCGCAACAGGTGCCGCGCCTGCAATAAACGCAGCCGATTGAGATAGCGCTGCGGCGTGCTGCCGGTCTGCTGCTTCATCTGGCGATGCAGGGTACGCAGCGACAAACAGAAGCGATCGGCCAGCGCTTCCCACGCAATCTCCTCACTGTAGTGCGCATTCAGCCAGTCCAGCAAGCGGTGCAGGCGGGCATCCTGGTCCTGCGCCTGATCGTTGTGCGCCGCCTCGCGCAGCAGCACCAGCAGCTGCAAAAAGTGCTGTTCCTGCTGCGCCTGACGTTCCAGCGACCAGCTGTCCGGCTGCTTCATCTGCGTCACCAGCTGCAGCGCCTGCGCCATCACTTTATGGTTGATCCGCCAGTGTGAAACATACTGGCCGTCCTGTTCGCGCGGCAGCAGCGCCTGCAGACCGGACAGAAAGCGGAACGCCGCCGGACTGCGATACAACACATTCGTCAGGCACAGATTGTCGGTTTGCTCGTACAGATGGCGATCGTGATCGCGCACAAAACAGACGCAGCCGGCGCTGAGCGCCTGCGGCTGACCATTGAATACGTGGATGCCCGAGCCCTGTTCCACCAGCACAATTTCATGAAAATCATGGTGATGCTCCGGAAACGCCGACTGCGGTACACGCGGTTCAATGGCTATCGTGTAATCGCCGGCCGGAAAGAAATCAGCACTGTGTAATACCGTCATCATGCGCCCTCAGTTAACAAAACCGTAACCGAGTCTACGCAGCCGCCTGCCACCTTACCTTGAATTTTGCACCGGGCAGCGCAGGAAAATCGCCAATTATTCAAGATCGCCTAAGTGATTGATGGAATTGCGGCAAGGCTCACAACTCTGCCGTTATGCGGTTCTGTGAGCTCACTCACGAACACCTTTGCAAACCTGCCAGCGGTGATGACCCGCTGGCACTCGCGGGAAGGTGTCTGCGGCGCAGGATTTTTACTCTGTCGCCATGTCTTCACAGGGAGTACTCGCCATGAGTCTGCGTAATATTGTTGCCATCGATTTAGGCGCATCCAGTGGCCGCGTCATGCTGGCCAGCTGGCAGGCTGACCGTCAGCAGCTCAGCCTGCGCGAAGTGCGGCGTTTCGCCAACCCGCGCGTGCAGCGCGGCGATTATGACTGCTGGGACCTGGACCGGCTGGAACAGGAGATTCGCGCCGGACTGCAGCAGCTGGATGAGGAGGGCATTGTGCCGGACAGCCTCGGCATTGATACCTGGGGCGTGGATCTGGTGCTGCTGGACGCGCACGGCGAGCGGGTGGGTGAAGCGGTCAGCTACCGTGATAAACGCACCGACGGCCTGATGGCCCAGGCGATGCGTGAACTCGGGAAACCGGCGCTCTATCAGCGCACCGGCATTCAGTTTCTGCCGTTCAACACGCTGTATCAGCTGCGCGCGCTGCATCTGCAGCAACCGGACTGGCAGGCGCAGGTGAAGCACGCGCTGATGATTCCGGATTATCTGCACTATCGCCTGACCGGTGAACTCAACTGGGAATACACCAACGCCACCACCACCCAGCTGCTCAACATCCACAGCGGCGAATGGGATCGCGAGCTGCTGGCCTGGGCGGGCGCAGACGCCAGCTGGTTCGGCACGCCGCGTGCGCCGGGCAATACCGTCGGTTACTGGCGCAACGCCAGCGGCCAGCGCATCCCGGTGATCGCCGTCGCCACCCATGATACCGCCAGCGCGGTGCTGGCCACGCCGCTGGAACAGGACGATGCTGCCTATCTCAGCTCCGGCACCTGGTCGCTGATCGGCATCGAAAGCCTGCAGCCCTGCGTCAGCGAGGCGGCGCTGCAGGCTAATCTGACCAATGAAGGCGGTGCGGAAGGCTATCGGGTGCTGAAAAACATCATGGGCCTGTGGCTGTTGCAACGGGTGTGCAGCGAACTGCACATCAGCGATCTCACTGCGCTGATCGCCGACGCCGCGCGGGAACCGGCCTGCCGCGCCCTGATTCACCCTAATCATCACCGCTTCATCAATCCGGCCAGTATGGTGCAGGAGATCCAGAACGCCTGCGCCGAACAGGCGATGCCCGTGCCGCACAGCCCGGCGGCGCTGGCGCGCACCATCTTTGACAGCCTGGCGCTGCTCTATTCGCAGACGCTGCAGGAGCTTAGCCACCTGCGCGGCGCTGCGCTGCGTCAGTTACATATCGTCGGTGGCGGCTGCCAGAATCCGCTACTTAACCAGCTGTGCGCCGATGCCTGCCAGCTGCCGGTGTTTGCCGGCCCGGTGGAAGCCTCGACGCTGGGCAACATCGGCTGCCAGCTGATCGCGCTGGGTGAGTTGCGCGACGTGGCCGATTTACGCCGCTGCATTCGCCACAATTTCCCGTTAGAAAAATTTATCCCGCTGAATCACAGCGTCTTTGCGGCCCATCAGGCTCGCTTTGCGGCGCTGAGCCTACCTGCTAAGGAACTTGCATATGACAAAGCTGATTGAACAGGCCTTTGAACTGGCCAGACAACGCTACGCCGCCATTGGGGTAGATGTGGAACAGGTGATGGCACAACTGGATACCATTCCGGTGTCGATGCACTGCTGGCAGGGCGACGATGTACGTGGGTTTGAGAATCCGCAGGGGGCGCTCACCGGCGGCATTCAGGCGACCGGCAACTATCCGGGGCGGGCGCGCAACGCGGTTGAACTGCGTGCCGATCTCGACAAAGCGATGTCGCTGATTCCCGGCGCCAAACGCCTCAACCTGCATGCCATCTACCTTGAAAGCGACCGCCCGGTGGAACGTGATGCGATTGAACCGCAGCACTTCAGCAACTGGCTGGAGTGGGCGAAAAGCAGGCAGCTGGGGCTGGATTTTAACCCAACCTGTTTTTCTCATGCGCTTAGCGCAGACGGGTTTACGCTGTCGCATGCCGATCCGGGCATTCGCCAGTTCTGGATCGACCACTGCACCGCCAGCCGCCGTATTTCTGCCTGGTTTGGCGAGCAGCTGGGCACGCCGTCAGTCATGAATATCTGGGTGCCGGACGGGATGAAAGATCTCACCGTCGATCGCCTCGCGCCGCGCCAGCGTCTCGCCAGCGCGCTGGATGAGATCATCCGCGAACCGCTGAATCCGCAGCACCACATTGATGCGGTAGAAAGCAAACTGTTTGGCATTGGCGCGGAGAGTTACACCGTGGGTTCCAGTGAGTTCTGCCTCGGTTACGCCACCAGCCGCCAGACCGCGCTGACGCTGGATGCCGGCCACTTCCATCCTACCGAAGTGATCTCCGACAAAATCTCCAGCGCCATGCTGTTTGTGCCGCGCCTGCTGTTGCACGTCAGCCGTCCGGTCCGCTGGGACAGCGATCACGTGGTGATGCTGGATGATGAAACCCAGGCGATTGCCAGTGAGATCGCCCGACAAAAGTTGTTCGACAGGGTGCACATCGGTCTCGACTTCTTCGATGCCTCGATCAACCGCATTGCCGCCTGGGTGATCGGCACGCGCAATACCCAAAAAGCCCTGTTGCGGGCGCTGCTGGAGCCAGGCGAACAGCTGCGTCAGCGGGAGCGTGAAGGGGATTTCACCGCCCGTCTGGCGCTGCTTGAAGAGCAGAAGTCGCTGCCGTGGCAGGCGGTATGGGAAGCGTGGTGCCTGCGCCACGATGTGCCAGCCGATGCCAGCTGGCTAAGCGAAGTCCGTCACTACGAACAACACGTGCTGCGTCAACGTTAAGGAATCGATTCATGCAAACAATTCTCTCCGCGTGGTTTGTGCGCGACATGGTTAAAGCCACCAGTGACATGTGGCTGAAAGGCTGGGATGAACGTAACGGCGGCAACGTCAGTCTGCGTCTGTTGCCGGAAGAGGTCAGCGCGTATGCCAGCGATTTTTATCCGGCACCGCGCTGTATTGAACTGAGCAAGCCGGCGCCCGCGCTGGCCAACGACTGGTTTCTGGTGACCGGCTCCGGGAAGTTCTTTCGCAACGTGCAGCTCGATCCGGCAGACAGTCTGGTGCTGCTGCAGGTGGATGACAAAGGGCTGTCGTACAAAATTCACTGGGGGCTCAGCAACGGAGGGTTGCCAACGTCCGAGCTGGCGGCGCACTTTCAGTCGCACAGCGTACGCAAGACACTGAGCCACGGCGCGGACCGGGTGATTATGCACTGTCACGCCACCCACTTTATGGCGCTCAGCTATGTGGTGGATCTGGATGCGGCGCGCTTTACCCGCCTGCTGTGGGAGGGCAGCACCGAGTGCCTGGTGGTGTTCCCCGATGGCGTCGGCATTTTGCCCTGGATGGTACCGGGTACCGATGGCATTGGTCAGGCGACGGCAGAAGCGATGGCCAGCCATAGCCTGGTGATGTGGCCTTTCCACGGAATCTTTGGCACCGGACCGACGCTCGACGAAACCTTTGGTCTGATTGATACCGCTGAGAAGTCATCGCAGGTGGTGGTCATGGCGCTGTCGATGGGCGGCATTCGTCAGAGCATCACCACCGAACAGCTGATTGCGCTGGGCGAGCGCTTTAACGTGAAGCCGTGGCCGGCGGCGCTGCAGGCGGAGCGCAGTGATGTTGCGTAAAGCGTTCGTCATGCAGGTCTATGCGCACTGCCATGCGGAGTATCAGCGCCGTCACACGCCAATCTGGCCGGAGCTGGAACGGACGCTGAAAGCGCATGGCGCCCATAACTACGCGATCTGGCTGGATGCTGAACGCAACCTGCTGTTTGCCAGCGTCGAGGTTGAATCCGAAGCGCGCTGGCAGGCCGTGGCGCAAACCGAGGTGTGTCAGCGCTGGTGGGCGTCTATGCGTGACCTGATGCCATCAAATCCCGACAACAGCCCGCTGAGCAAAGCCCTGCAGCCGATGTTTTTCCTGCCTTAGCCGGCCATGTCAGCAGCGGTGCCGCCAGGGGCGCCGCTGCCTGTGAAACGCATTAGCCGTTGGAGCGCAGCTGCGGATAACGGCGGAAAATGGCGATACACCAGAACAGTCCCGCCAGGCCAATGATGGCGCCCACGTTGCCCACGTCTGCCATCTGCAGATGCAGACTGACCTGGTTACCGAGTAGCGCGCCTGCGCCAATACCGATGTTATAAATACCGGAAAACAGCGACATGGCGACGTCGGTGGCGTCCGGTGCCAGCGATAGCACGCGCACCTGCATCGCCAGGCCGATCATCATCATTGCCATTCCCCAGATAATACACAGCACGGTAATCGCTGCCGGGCGTACCGCAGCAAACACCAGCAGACCCATACACAGGGTAATCAGCGCAATGGCGGCGATCAGCAGCGCGGACGGGAATTTATTGCCCAGCGTGCTGAACAGAATGCTGCCCAGAATGCCGGCTGAGCCGAACAGCAGCAGTAACAGGGTGGTGAAGTTCTCATCGGCGCTGGCTACCACCTGCATAAACGGCTCGATATAGCTGTAAGCGGTGTAGTGCGCGGTCACCACGACGGTGACCAGAATGTACATCGCCACCAGCGCCGGGCGGCGAAACAGCATCGGCACGCTGCTGAGTGAACCGGTGTGCTCACTCGGCAGGCGCGGCAGTATCCGCACCAGCATAATCAGCAGTACCAGTGCTGACAGGCCGATCATACCAAAGGTGGTACGCCAGCCCAGATACTGACCCACAATACGACCAATCGGCACGCCCAGCACCATCGCCAGCGCCGTGCCCGTGGCCAGCATACTCAACGCCTGGGTTTTCTTGCCGGCCGGCGCAACGCGAATCGCCAGCGAGGCGGTGATCGACCAGAACACCGCATGCGCCAGCGCAATACCAATGCGCGACAGCACCAGCGACGTGAAATCCCACGCCACGGCCGATAACAGGTGGCTGGCAACAAACAGAATAAACAGGATGGCCAGCAGCAGGCGGCGCTCGACGTTGCGCGTCAGCAGCATTAACGGCAGCGATAACAGCGCCACGACCCAGGCATAGATGGTCAGCATGATACCGACATCAGCGGTTTTCATTGCAAAGCTGCTGGCGATGTCCGACAGCAGGCCAACCGGCACAAATTCGGTGGTATTGAAGACAAAAGCAGCGATAGCCAGCAGCACCACGCGCAGCCAGGCTGTTTTACGGGAAACGGTTGTTGATTGCATTGAATTCTAATCGGCTAAACGACGAGTGAGGGGGTCAGAATGCACCCGGTAAAGTGACCTCGATCACAAATTTCCGCTATTGTGGAGCATTAGTCAGCCGATGAAAACCGTTAACCCGGGTTTTATCACTGAATATTTCTTATCGCGCTGAGCGTGGTAAATAGCCTGCGGTTATGGAGAGTTGTTGCGGCTGCGTGCTGCCGGCCCGCGAGTCTGCCGTACCAGCACAGGCTAAGTCAGGTGTTTCTGTAACAGAAAAATCGCTTAGCCGTGCTGAGGGCGGGTATCGTGCGGACGGGTGTGGTTCAGACCAGGATTATCAGAGTCACGCCATATGCTTTAGTGCCACGCTAAAGTTGTGGGTCGGATTTTTTTTTACGCCCACCGGGCAGCAGTGTTCGCAGCCCAACGCAGTGGCGTAAAATTTACGCGCCTGCTGGATTGCGGCACCGGGCGTGTAAAAAGTCCCCAGAAAACGGCGACCGCCGTCGGAAGGCAGGAACGGACAGCCCTTCGCATGCACCACATGATTGTCGTTATAACCGGCATGCTTATCGACATAATAGTAAAGCTCCATCTGACTACCTCATTGCTGTGTAAAAAATAAGTCTATGTATTATTGGAATAGAACGAATTATAGCGATGAATTGCTATTTTGTTTTAAGTGGTACGGCGCGAATGCCTGATTATTCGAATCCAGCGGAGCAGGCGGGACGCTGAGGTCCCGCGCTAACGATGAAGGGTATTACAGTTTGCGGCCCTGTAAACGCAGGCCAACCAGCAGTGCCAGCACCAGCAGGGCGCTGATAAACAGGGTTACGCCCGGCCAGCCGTATCGGTGCCAGAACACGCCGCCCAGGGTGCCGGCCACGCTGGAGCCCACGTAGTAGCTGAACAGGTAAAGTGATGATGCCTGGCCTTTCGCCCGGCGCGCGCGCGGTCCAATCCAGCCGCTGGCCACCGAATGGGCGGCAAAGAAGCCGGCAGTAAACAGCATCATGCCCGGCAAAATCAGCCACAGCGAACTAAAGGCGGTCAGCAGCAGACCGGCCAGCATGATCGCCGTGGCGCCCGTCATCACCGGACCGCGACCAAAGCGGCTGGTCATCGCGCCGGCTTTCGGCGAGCTCCACGAACCGGTGAGATACACCACGGACAGCAGCCCGACCACCGCCTGGCTCAGTGACCACGGCGCGCTCAGTAAACGGTAGCCGATGTAGTTAAACAGCGTGACAAACGCGCCCATCAGCAGAAAGCCTTCGGCAAACAGCAGCGGCAACCCTTTGTCGCGCCAGTGCAGGCGGAAGTTGATCAGCAAACTGCGTGGCCGCAGCGAGGCAGGGCGAAAATGGCGCGACGCGGGCAGAATTTTCCAGAACATCAGCGCGCCAGCCAGCGCACAGCAGCCAATGACGCCAATGGCAATACGCCACGAGAAAAAGTCGGTCAGTACACCGGAGAGTAAACGACCGCTCATGCCGCCAATCGAGTTACCGCTGATGTACAGCCCCATGGAGAAGGCGATGACCCGCGGGTGCATCTCTTCGCTCAGGTAAGTCATGCCCACCGCCGCGACGCCACTGAGCGACAGACCGGTCAGCGCGCGCATCAGCAGAATCCCCTGCCAGCTGCTCATGGTGGCGGAGATCAGCGTACAAATCGCCGCCAGCATCAGCGCGGTCACCATCACCGATTTACGCCCAATCGCATCTGACAGCGGGCCGGTGAACAGCAGGCCCAGCGCCATCAGCCCGGTGGAGAGCGACAGCGAAATACTGCTTTCGGCAGGCGTCACGCCAAACTGCTGTGACAGCACCGGCAGAATCGGTTGTACGCAATAGAGCAGGGCGAAAGTGGCAAGACCGGCAGAGAACAGCGCCAGCGTCACGCGCATAAACTGCGGCGATCCACGTTCAATCCATTCAGTAGCGGTATCGGCGGTAACAGGCTTCGTGGACAAGCTGTCCTCATCAAGCGTCACAGCCTGGGAAGAGCGACTCACAGTACATCCTCAATTCAGCAAATGTCTGAATACTGTAGGAAAGGCTAAATAGGTTGTACAATATATTAATAATCTCAAATGAGACGTTTAAGATATGATGATTGAGCTGCGCCATCTGCGCTACTTTATTGCCGTTGCGGAAGAGCTGCACTTTGGCCGCGCCGCACAGCGGCTGCACATTTCTCAGCCGCCGCTCAGTCAGCAGATTCTGCAACTGGAACAGGCGCTGGATGCGCAGCTGTTCACCCGTACTAATCGCAGCGTACAGCTCACGCCGGCCGGCCAGTCGTTTTTACAGGATGCGCGCGCGGTTTTATTGCAGGTAGAGCAGGCGGCCGGCCGCGCGGCGCGCATTCATCACGGTCAGCAGGGAGAGTTGCGTATTGGCTTTACCTCCTCGGCGCCGTTTACCGGACTGGTGTCGGATGCGCTGTATCACTATCGTCAGCGCTGGCCGGACGTGCATATTCAGATGCAGGAGTACAACACGCGGCAGCAACTGGCACCGCTGCACGAGGGGCGACTCGATCTGGGCGTCATGCGCAATACGCCGCTGCCGGAGGATCTTCAGCACCGCCTGTTGCTGCGTGAACCGCTGTGCGCGGTGGTGCACCACGCGCATCCGCTGGCACAGGCCACGTCAATTAGCATCCGGGCGTTAGCCAGCGAACCTTTTGTTTTCTTTGATGCGCAGGGCGGCACGGCCCTGTACGGTGAAATTCTGGCGCTGCTGCATCGCTACCAAATCAAACCTTACATTACCCAGGAAGTGGGTGAAGCCATGACGATACTCGGCCTAGTGGCAACCGGCCTTGGCGTGTCGATTTTACCCGCCTCGTTTGCCCGCGCGCGACTGGCGGAAGTCGCCTGGATTCCGCTACAGGAAAGCGATGCCATTTCTGAGGTGTGGCTGGTGTGGTCAGCGCTGCGCCAGCCGAGTGCGCAGATGAGCAATATGATGGCGCTGCTGCTGCACAATGCCGAGGAATGAACCCGCGGGTACAGAAAACCGCGTTCTTTGTGTGCGATAAATCACATTTCTAATCAAATATTTGACGCTGCGCGCCAATCTGCATCACCATAGCTGCTGTTTATTTAGAAGCGCGAAAATATCCGGGAGCAGGGCGTGAATCTGGACAGTCAGCCTGGCCATATTGACCAAATAAAACAGACCAATGCCGGTGCAGTGTATCGTCTGATTGACCATTACGGTCCGATTTCGCGGATTGAGCTGTCGAAACGTGCCCAGCTGGCCCCGGCCAGCATCACCAAAATTGTGCGCGAAATGCTGGATGCGCATCTGGTGCAGGAGACCGAGTTTCAGGAGCCAGGCAGTCGCGGACGGCCGGCGATAGGGCTGATCCTCGATACCCTGGCCTGGCACTATCTGGCTGTTCGCCTCCAGCCGGGGTTCATCACCCTGACACTGCGCGATCTCAGCAGCCGCGCGCTACAGGAAGATCGCCTGCCGCTGCCCGCCAGCGCCGACACGCCGCTACTGCAGACGCTGCAGGAGCTGGTCAACGCCTTTTTCATTCGCCATCAGCAAAAACTTGAACGTCTCACCGCTATCGCCATTACCCTGCCGGGACTGATCAACGCCGCCTCCGGCGTGGTGCACCGTATGCCGGGCTATGACGTACAGGATATGCCGCTGGGCGAAACCCTGGCGCAGCGCACCGGACTGCCGGTATTCGTCCAGCACGATATCTCCGCATGGACGCTGGCAGAGGCGCTGTTTGGTGCCTCACGGGGTGCGCAGGACGTGATTCAGATTGTCATTGACGAAACGGTGGGCGCCGGGGTGATCAGCGGTGGCCAGCTGCTGCACAAAAGCGGACGCGCGCTGGTGGAGATCGGTCATACGCAGATCGATCCTTACGGCCAGCAGTGTTACTGCGGCAACCATGGCTGTCTGGAAACGGTGGCCAGCACCGGCAGCCTGCTGCAGCTGGCGGCACAGCGTTTATCATCGCAGCCGGACAGCCAGCTGCACCAGCAGCCGCTGACGCTGGCCTCGCTGTGTGCCGCTGCGCAGCAGGGCGACCGGCTGGCGCGGGACGTCATTGCCGGCGTCGGTCATCATATCGGGCGCATGCTGGCGATGATGGTCAACATCTTTAATCCTCAACAAATTCTTATCGGTTCACCGCTTAACCAGGCGGCGGACGTGCTGTTCCCGGCAGTCAGCAGCACCATTCGCCAGCAGGCGCTGCCGGCGTATAGTCACGCTATTCAGCTGACGCCCGCGGCCTTTAACGATCCCGGCACGCTGGGCGGCGCGGCGCTGATCAAAGACGCGCTCTATAGCGGCCATTTACTGATAAAACTGTTGCAGGGCTAACGCCAGCCCGCCTTAAGTTTGCGCTAACGCAAGCTCTCGCCTGGGACAAATCCTTAAACTGCCTCCTTTGCAGGTTACACATCGCTTTAATGAAGGAGGAGAAAGGTGAAAACGATTTTTGTCACCGGTACCGACACCGCGGTGGGTAAGACCGTGGTTTCCCGCGCACTGTTACAGTGCTTTGCCAAAGCGAATCTGTGTGCCGCTGGCTACAAGCCGGTTGCCAAAAGCGCGCAGCACACGCCGGAAGGTCTCCGTAATAAAGATGCCGTACTGCTGCAGCAGGCATCCGGCCTCACGCTGAACTACAGCGACGTCAATCCCGTGACGCTGGAAGAGGATGAAATCAGCACCAGCCCGGCGCAGCGCATCGATTATCCGTTACTCAATCGCGGGCTGGCTGGCTTACAGGATCGCGCTGCACGCGTGGTGGTGGAAGGCACGGGCGGCTGGCGCAGCCTGATGAATGACTTACGGCCGCTGTCGCAGTGGGTACAGCAGGCGCAACTGCCGGTGGTGCTGGTGGTGGGCATTAAAGAGGGATGCATTAGCCACGCTTTACTGACCGCCGAAGCGATTGCCGCCGATGGCCTGACGCTGGCGGGCTGGGTCGCCAATCGCATCAATCCCGGACTGGCGCACTATGCTGAAATCATTGATGTTCTGCGCGATAAGCTGAACGCGCCGCTGTTGGGTGAACTGCCTTATCTGCCGCGCGCCGAACAGCGTGATTTGAGTGGTTATCTGGATATAACGTTACTCGGGAGTGATGCGCTGCACAGCGAGAGTGCAAAGCCCGCCGCCTGATGAAACAAAATGCGGCATATCGCACGCAGCTGAATCCGAAGTTTCAGGAGCAGCTGCTTTTTTTTATGCCGTAAACCTGTTTATATTCAATCATCTGTCCTGAATTTTTTCTGCCCGCTGTCGCCCTGGCGCGTTTCATGCATCAGGCAAACTGATAAATCGTTTGCCGGAGCCCTGCTATGTTGCACCCAGAAGAAGAGAAAGGTTTGTTGTACGGGCTGGATGCCCGCATCGGTCCTGCACCGGCGTTCTTTGCCGCCCTGCAGCACGTGCTGGCCAGCGTGGTCGGTATCATCACACCGCCGCTGATTATCGGTTCCGTGCTGGGGTTACAGGCCTGGATTCCGTATCTCATTAGCATGTCGCTGCTGGTTTCCGGACTCGGTACTTTTCTGCAGGCGCGCCGTTTCTGCGGCATTGGCGCAGGCATGATCTGTCTGCAGGGCACCAGCTTCGCCTTTCTCGGCGTCATTCTCTCGGCGGGGATGACGGTGAAAGCGCAGGGCGGTTCACCGCAGGCGATCCTCGCCATGATTTTTGGCTGCAACCTGGTGGCGGCGCTGATCCCGATGCTGATTAGCCGCTGCATCACACCGCTGCGAAAAGTGCTGACCCCGGTGGTGACTGGTACGGTGATCACCCTGATTGGTATCAGCCTGATAAAAGTCAGTATTACCGACTGGGCGGGCGGGCATAACGCCCGCGATTTTGGTGCGCCGGGTAATCTGGCGCTGGGGGCGCTGACTCTGCTGGTGATTATCGTGCTTAACCGTTCCCACTCGCGCTGGGCGCGGCTGGTGGCGGTGGTCGCCGGCATTGGTGCGGGCTGCATCGCGGCGGCGCTGAGCGGTCATCTGCCGCTGAAGCCGATGGCGGAGACGCACTGGCTGGTGCTGCCTTCGCTACTGCATTTTGGCTTTGATTTTAGCTGGACGCTGTTTGTGCCGATTGCGCTGGTCTCGGTGATCTGCGTGATTGAGGCGGTGGGCGACCTGACCGCCAACTGCCTGATTTCACGCCAGCCGCTGGAAGGCGACGGGTTTCAGCGCCGGCTGCAGGGCGGGATTCTGGCCGATGGCCTCAGCTGCCTGCTGGCGGCACTGTTCTCGGCGTTTCCCAATACCACCTTTGCGCAGAACAACGGGGTGATTCAGATGACCGGCGTCGCCAGTCGCTACGTGGGGATGGTGATTGGCCTGATGCTGGTGCTGCTGGGCATCTTCCCGCTGGTCGGCAACCTGCTACAGCAGATTCCGCCGCCGGTGCTGGGCGGGGCAACGCTGGTGATGTTTGGCAGCGTGGTCGCCGCCGGTATTCGCGTGATGACGCAGGCCCCGCTGGGGCGGCGTGAGATGCTGATTGTGGCGGTGTCGTTTGGCATCGGCCTCGGGGTGGAAGCGGTTCCGGACGTGCTGAAACAGTTCCCGCCGCTGGTCAGCAACCTGTTTGGTCATGCAGTCACCACCGGCGGGATTCTCGCCATGCTGCTGAACGTGGTACTGCCGAATGAAGCTAAAACGGTTGCGGCGGTCGGCGCGGTTGAAGAGAGCCACTGACGCACAGTTGACCTTCAGAATCGCGCCCTCCGTGGCGCGGTTCGGTCGGGGTTACGGGTTGAGACGACGGCGTGTACGGCCGGAGCTGAGGTAATCCGCGATGTAATCCTGCGAAATTTCGCCGCTGTAGCGACCTTCCTCATCAACAATCGGCATCCATACCGTGTTGTGTTCATACAGCTTCGACAGCACCACGCGCAGGTTCTCCTCCGCTTTGCCGGTGACCTTAAAGGTGTGCAGCATCTCCTCGCAGCGGCCGGTGGCGCCGCGCGCTTCTCGACGTTTGACAAAGCCCAGCGGTTTGCCATCTTCGTCGACCACCGTGACCGAACGCATGTCGTTGTCGTCCATGGTCGCGAACGCCTCCTGCAGCGGGGTACTGCGCTGCACGGTGATGGTCGGCTGCTGATCGGTGACGTCGCCCGCCTGCACCAGTAGCAGACGCTTCAGCGTACGGTCCTGACCGACGAACGAGCCGACAAATTCGTTGGCCGGCTGCGCCAGCAGTTCGTCCGGGCTGGCACACTGCACGATTTTGCCCTGGCCAAATACCGCGATGCGGTCACCGAGCTTCAGCGCCTCATCAATATCGTGGCTCACCAGCATCACGGTTTTCTTCAGCTGGCGCTGCATATCGAGGAACTCGTTCTGAATCACCTCGCGGTTGATCGGGTCGACGGCACCGAACGGTTCATCCATCAGCAGTACCGGTGGATCCGCCGCCAGCGCGCGGATCACGCCGATGCGCTGCTGCTGGCCGCCCGACATCTCTCGCGGGTAGCGATGCAGAAACTTCGTCGGGTCAAGCGCCACCATGCTCATCAGCTCCGTCGCCCGTTCCCGGCAGCGTTTTTTGTCCCAGCCCAGCATGCGCGGCACCACGGTAATGTTCTCTTCAATGGTCATGTTCGGGAACAGACCAATCTGCTGAATCACATAGCCGATATTGCGGCGCAGCGTGACGGTATCCTGGCCGCTGGTGTCTTCGCCATTAATTAAAATCCGCCCGCTGCTGGCGGGGATCAGACGGTTAATCATCTTCAGTGTGGTGGTTTTGCCGCAGCCGGACGGACCCAGCAGCACACACATCTCCCCGGCAGGCACTTCCAGGCTGACGTTATCAACGGCATTGAACGTGGTGCCGTTTTTTTGCGTAAAGGTTTTCGTCAGGTTTTCCAGTTTTATCATTATCGAATCCCCTTAGGAGTCAGCGCCGACTGCAGACGGTGCAGCAGCCAGTCAAGAATAATCGCCAGTAAACAGATCATCAGTGCGCCGGCTATCAGCATACGCACATCGCTGCCGCTGATGCCGTCCAGCAGTTGCAGGCCCAGGCCGCCGGCACCGATCACCGCCGCAATCGCCATCACGCCGACGTTCATCACCACGGCGGTACGGATACCGCCAAAAATCACCGGCAGCGCCATCGGAATTTCCACCCAGCGCAGGCGCTGCCAGAAGGTCATGCCGATACCGCGACCGGCTTCGCGCAGCCCGGGCGGCAGATTTTCCAGCGCGGTATGGGTATTACGCACAATCGGCAGCAGTGAATAGAGAAACACCGCGGTAATCGCCGGCAGGGCGCCAATCCCCTGACCGATCAGTGAAAACAGCGGAATCATCAGACCAAACAGCGCAATGGTCGGGATGGTCAGCACGATGGTGGCGATGCCCAGCACCGGTGTTGCCAGCCATTTGAAGCGAACAATCAGAATGCCCAGCGGCACGCCGACGAGGATGGCAAAACCTACCGCCACCAGCACCAGCCAGGTGTGCTGCCAGGTCAGCGCCAGCAGCGTGTTCCAGTTATCCATGATGTAATGCAGGGTATCCATTGCGCCTCCTTACAGCATGTTTTTGGATTTGAGAAAATCACGCGCCACCTGCTGCGGCGACTGGTGATCGATATCGACGCGCTTGTTCATCTCGGTGATGGCTTCATCGGTGATCAGCGGCGACAGCGCATTCAGCGCGGCCTCAAGGCCAGGATGGCTTTCCAGCACATCCTGACGCACTACTGGCGTGACGTTGTAACTTGGGAAGAAGTGCTTATCATCCTCCAGTACTTTCAAATCAAAGCCTTTTACCCGGCCATCGGTGGTGTAGATCAGTCCGGCATCGACAAAGCCGTCGCGTACTGCGTTGTAGACCAGACCGGGGTCCATCTGACGAATCTGTGGGCGATCCAGCGGCATGTTGTAGGCTTTTTGCAGCGGTTTCAGACCATCCGAGCGGCCGGCAAACTCCAGATCGAGACCGAGTTTCCAGTTGTGATCCGGATCGGTGTTGCGTACCTGTTCCAGCTTCGCCACCAGCTGCGACATGGTGCTGATGCCTTCGGCGTCAGCGCGCTGGCGCTGCATGGCAAACGCGTAGGTGTTATTCATCGGGGCAGGATTGAGCCACACCAGTCCCAGCTTCGCGTCCAGCTGTTTAACGGTTTTGTACGCCTCTTCAGACGACATCGGCTTGTTGATATGGTTAAAAATAATCAGCGAGGTGCCGGTATATTCCCACGTCATATCAATCTGCTTGTTGATCATCGCGTTGCGCCCGATGGTGGTGGCGATATTGGTTTTCGGGATGACCTGAAAACCTTTCTTTTGCAGCCACATCACCGTCATCGCAGACAGGATATGTTGCTCGGTAAAGCTTTTGGTCGCCATTACGATGGGCGTGGCGGCGAGCGCGCCGTGACTGAGGGTTAAGGTGGCGGTCAGGGCCAGCGCGGTGCGTTTGACCCAGCGCGCCAGCAGATTAGCAGTGGCCATAATTACATGCTCCGGGTTAAGCCGCAGAGTGCGGGCTGAGGACGCGTCCCAATGCTGCCAGCAGCATGTCGAGGATCAGGGCAAACAGGGCGGTGGCCACTGCGCCGAGGATCAGCGTCGGGAAGTCGTTGAGATAAATACCGGGGAAAATCAGCTCGCCGTAGCTGCTGGCACCTATTAAAAAGGCCAGCGGCGCGGTGCCGACGTTAATCGCGGTCGCGATGCGTACCCCGGCCAGGATCACCGGCAGCGCATTCGGCAGCTCGACGCGACGCAGCCGCTGCAGTTTGGTCATACCGATACCGTTGGCCGCTTCAATCAGCGACGGCGGTACCGCGCTCAAACCGGCGTAGGTATTGCGCACAATCGGCAGCAGGGAGGCGAGGAACAGCGCGATCAGCGCCGGACGGTCGCCAATGCCGACAATCACCATCGCCAGCGCCAGCACAGCCAGCGGTGGCAGCGTGTTACCGACGTTGAAGATTTGCATCACATATTCAGCCCAGCGACGGGCGAAGGGACGGCTGAGCAAAATCCCGCTCGGGATGCCAACCAGTAAAGCGCATAACATCGACCAGAACACTAAGTACAGGTGTTGCTGCCCAAGGTAAAGTAAATCCACCTTGCGGTCGCGCAGCGTATCCAGCCCTAATCCCCACACCAGCAGGGCTATCACCACCACGATGGCGAGCAGTGCCAGCCCGGCACGTCGGGCGAGCGATGCGTTGTGCATAGCGTGCGTCTCCCTGATTGAAAAAATCGATTGATTTTATGACGTTATTTTCAGCGTACCGGCGTTATGCGGTGCAATACACAGACGAAAATCCAGCACGCTGTCAAATTGCAGTTAAAATGACTGTTTCCCAGCTTTTTCACAGTGAAAAACCAGAAACTGCCTTTAGACCTATAGCAACGCTTGATGATCATTGCCAGTTTTCACGGCAAAATCAGGTAGATACAAAAGCGGTAAAACTAAGCGAAACCCGCATGAAATAAGGTGTCGTTCGACAATAAAAAATTTTCATCAAGATAGGTGACATTGTCACAAACAGGCGCACGCAGAGGAAACTGAGTCGGCGAAATTTCGACTAGCCTTGTAAGAAAAAGGGAGACGTATGACTGAAAGCGCACAATTACAAACGGAACATCGCCACTGGATTCTGATTGCCTGCATGCTGGCGATGTTTATGGCTGCCATTGAGGTCACTATTGTGGCCACGGCAATGCCAACCATCATTGCCGATCTTGGCGGTTTCGCGCAGTTTGGCTGGGTATTTTCTATTTATCTGTTAACGCAGGCGGTAAGCGTCCCGTTGTATGGCAGACTGGCGGATATCTGGGGTCGCAAACGATTATTTTTCATCGGCGTAACGCTGTTTTTGCTGGGCTCGATGCTGTGCGGTTTTGCCCATAGCATGACGTGGCTGATTGTGTTTCGTGCCTTTCAGGGCCTGGGTGCCGGCGCGATCATGCCGCTGACCACCACCATCGTGGCGGACATTTACTCGCCGCGCGAGCGCGCCAGCGTGCAGGGCTGGCTCTCCAGCGTCTGGGGTGTCGCGGCCGTCATTGGTCCGCTGAGCGGTGCCTGGCTGGTTCAGCACTTTAACTGGTCGGTGATTTTCTGGGTAAACGTGCCGATTGGCCTGCTCTCCATGCTGCTGCTGGCGCGTTTTCTGCCGGCGCGCGAACAGCATCAGGGCGCAACGCTGAATCTGACCGGCAGTTGCTGGTTGATGATCAGCGTTACCGCACTGCTGGTGGCGCTGTTACAGGCGGAAGCGCTGGGGTTCTGGCTGGTGCCGTTCCTGGCGCTGGCGCTGCTGGCCGGCTGGCGGCTGAAACATCACGAGCAGCGCGCCGATGCGCCGCTGTTTCCGCTGGCGCTGTGGCGCAGCCGCCTGATTGTGGCCGGTAATGCCGGGAACCTGATTATCGGGGCCACCATGATGGGCATCAGCGCATTTCTGCCGACGTGGATTCAGGGCATTACTGGCGGCACGCCGCTGCAGGCGGGCAGCGCGCTGGCGATGATGTCGATTGGCTGGCCGCTGGCCAGTACGCTCAGCGGGCGCCTGATGCTGATCACCTCGTATCGCTTTACCGCGCAGCTTGGCGCGTTTTTACTGATTGCCGGCAGCGCGCTGTTACTGCTGCTGCGCGCCGACAGCAGCATCATGCAGGCCGGGCTGACGGCGTTTGTTATTGGCACCGGGATGGGCATGACCAGCACCACCTTTCTGGTGTCGGTACAAAATCATGCGCACTATGAAATTCGCGGCATCTGCACCGCCTCGATCATGTTCAGCCGCATGCTGGGTTCAGCCATCGGCACCGCGATAATGGGCGCGGTGCTCAACCTTAACCTGTCGCTGCGGCTGCCGCAGGCCAGCGATCCGATGCAGAAAATTATGGCACCGGAGAGCCGTCAGGCGCTGCCGCAGGAACAGTTACACTTCTGGACCGGACAGATTGCCAGTTCGCTGCACTGGGTATTTGTGGTGGCATTGCTGATTGCGCTGCTGACGTTGTGGATTGCGTGGCTGATGCCGCGTCAGCGGCCGGAAGCGGAATAAAGCAGGGCGGCCGACCAGCCGCCCGAAGGGATTACTGTGCGGGAGCATCCTGCGAGCTGCCCGCGCTGTCCGGCACGCTGCTATCCGCATCGCGACCGTTTTTCTTGTAAACGATTTTCTGCGTGTCGTTTTCACAGTGGCCAACGACCTGACCGCCTGCCTGATCAACCTGATCGTTCGGCACGATATCCAGCGTAAAATCCGATTCCGCCACGCCATTGTTGATGATCTTTTTGCTGATATCGGCGCGCACGCTTTCGCAGGACGCCTGCACCGCCAGCGGTAACGCCAGCGCCATTAGCAACACAACTGCATTACGTTTTTTCATCACTCACTCCTTGTTGCGTCATTCCCGTGAAAACTATAGCAGCTGTCGCGCGTTACGGCGCCAGCGGACGGCCGGTGCGGCGATCGAGGCAGCGCAGGGTGTTCGGTTCCCAGTACGCATTAACGTTGTAGCTTTTTTCGCAGGCGTCGCGGGTATCAAAGGCCCGGTCTGCCTTATCGAACTCTTTCTCCACGCGGGTATTTACCTTGTTACGCAGGTTGCGCGTATCGTTCCACTGCTCTTTGCTCTGACGCGCCGCCTCGTTGCTGGCCGCGTTGTTGCCATCTTCGATAATCAGGCGATCCGTCTTAGCGACAGCCAGCGGCGCAGTCAGCAATACGCTGGCGGTCAGCGTGGTAGCCAGCAGGGCGGAAAACAGTTTTTTCATCGTCATTTCCTTTCGTTAACTCCAGCACAGCGCGCAGGGCGGCTGTCACAACACTGTCTGTCAGTATATCATCGCTGCTTCTTTGCTCACCAGCGGTGAGCGGTTTGTTTAACGATCAGAGAGACTTTGTATGCTGGTGAAAACCGCGCTGCTGTTTTTTATCACTGCGATTGCCGAGATCACCGGCTGTTTTCTGCCGTGGCTGTGGCTGAAGCGTGGTATGAGCGCCTGGCTATTGTTACCGGCCGCAGCCAGCCTGGCGCTGTTTGTCTGGCTGCTGACCCTGCATCCGGCTGCCAGCGGCCGGGTGTATGCGGCTTATGGCGGCGTGTATGTGTTAACGGCGCTGATCTGGCTGCGGCTGGTCGATGGCGTCAAATTGAGTGCGTGGGATTGGGTGGGTGCGCTGGTGGCCTTCAGCGGCATGCTGATTATCGTTATCGGCTGGGGCAAGGCCTGAACCGGGCGCGCAGGGCGACCCCACGGGCCGCCACGCTAAGCTTGCTTATCCTTTAAACACTTTCAGTCCGGCGGTGGTTTGCGTCACCGGCATGATTTCCAGCGTGTTGATGTTGACGTGCTTCGGCAGCGTGGTCACCCAATAGACCGCTTCCGTCACGTCTTCCGCCGTCAGCGCGGTGGTGCCTTCATACACCGCATCCGCGCGGCCATCGTCACCTTTGAAGCGCACGTTCGAAAACTCGGTGCCGCCCACCAGGCCAGGCTCAATATCGGTGACGCGCAGCGCGGTGCCGTGCAGGTCGGTGCGCAGGTTGAGGCTGAACTGGCGCACAAACGCCTTGGTTGCCCCGTACACGTTGCCGCCGGCGTACGGCCAGCTGCCGGCTATCGAGCCAATATTGACGATGTGACCGACGTTGCGCTCTACCATGGCAGGCAGCACGGCGCGCGTCATATACACCAGCCCTTTGTTGTTGGTGTCGATCATATTTTCCCAGTCTTCAACGCTGGCTTTATGCGCCGGTTCGACGCCCAGCGCCAGCCCGGCATTGTTCACCAGCACATCGATATCACGCCATTCGGCGGGCAGGGCAGCGATGGCTTCTTCGATAGCCGCGCGGTTACGCACATCCAGCTGCACGGTATACAGGTTGTCGCCCAGTTCCTGTTTTAATTCCTGCAAACGCTCAGCACGGCGTCCGCTGGCGATCACTTTGTGACCTGTAGCAATGAAGCGGCGGGTGATACTTTGACCAAAACCGGCGGTCGCACCGGTAACAAAAATAATCATCTCACTGTTCCTTATACGATTTCAGGTTCTCTGCCACACCTTAGCATTAACCCCGCAGCGGCGCTCATGAAAAGCGTGAGCGGCGTGTTGCAGAATCTTTCCTGCCCGTTTGCGGTGCAGCCCTGCACCATGATCGTGCCCGATCAGGCACCTTTTCCCGGCGTAAAACGCCAGCACAATGCGCAAGCGCAATACCACGAACAGGCAATCGGTTACGCATACGATTGCCTGCAATTTTTGCGACGATAATCGCGCTGAAATTGGGTATTTATCTGAATTTAAAGTGATTGTTGGGTGGGCTTGCCTGGCATGCGGTTTGCAATATCTTTGCTATATCTATCTGAAACCTGCATTACACCCTGAAGGAAGCGTCATGTCTGACTCTGTTGTAACCCGTCTGCGCGCCAGTTTTTTTGATTTCCCCGCGCTGGCCGACCAGCCCGATGGCCTCGCCGACCAGGCACGCTACCTCGAAGACGGTCTGCTAACGCTGCGCGACGGCAAAGTGGTGAGTCTGGAGCGCTGGCAGCCGGCACATCAACACCTTGAATCAATGCAGGTGATCGATCTGCGCGGTAAGCTGATCCTGCCGGGGTTTGTGGATACCCATATTCACTATCCGCAGACCGAAATGATCGGCGCGTTCGGTGAACAGCTGCTGGAGTGGCTCAATCAGTACACTTTTCCGGTCGAGAGCCAGTACCACTGTGCGGCGCACGCGGCGCGCATGTCAGCGTTTTTCCTGCAACAGCTGCTGGCCAACGGCACCACGACTGCGCTGGTGTTTGGTACGGTGCATCCGCAATCGGTAGACGCGCTGTTCAGCGCCGCCGAACAGCTGGAGATGCGGCTGATTGCCGGCAAGGTAATGATGGACCGCCACGCACCGCCGGAACTGACCGAAACGCCGGCGCAAAGTTATCAGCAGACGCGTGAGCTGATTCAGCGCTGGCACCAGCGCGGGCGTCTCGGTTATGCGCTGACGCCGCGCTTTGCGCCGACCTCATCGCCGCAGCTGCTGGAAAAAGTGCAGCAGCTGAAAAACGAGTTTCCCGACACCTGGCTGCATACCCATCTCAGCGAAAATCAGCAGGAGATCGCCTGGGTAAAAACGCTGTTTCCCGCCCATGATGGCTATCTTGATGTGTATCACCAGCATCAGCTCACCGGCAAACGCAGCGTATTTGCTCACTGCCTGCATCTTGAGGATCGCGAATGGCAGTGCCTGCACGACACCGACTCGGCGATGGCCTTCTGTCCGACCTCCAACCTGTTCCTCGGCAGCGGACTGTTCAATCTTAAACGCCGCTGGCAGCAGCGCGTGCGCATGGGCATGGGCACCGATGTCGGCGCCGGCACCACCTTCAATATGCTGCAGACGCTGGGTGAAGCCTATAAGGTGGGGCAGCTGCAGCAGTACAAACTCAGTGCCGCAGAAGCGATTTATCACGCCACGCTGGGCGGCGCCCATGCGCTGGATCTTGATGACAAAATCGGCAACTTCAACCCCGGTAAAGAGGCAGATTTTGTGGTGATCGATCCTGCCGTATCACCGCTGCAGCAGCTGCGCATGGCCAACAGCGACGATATCCATCAGCGTTTGTTTGTCCTGATGACGCTGGGTGATGACCGTAACATCGCGCAAACCTGGGTCAACGGTAAGTGCGTATGGCAGCGCGAAAACCATACGCACGCGCAAGGTTGTTGCCAGGCGACGAAACTGCCAGGATAAAAGCATCCCGCCGCAGGTGGCTGCGGCGTTGCTGATTATCAGGAGCGATAATGACTTCACGTGCCAATCCGTTTTTTAACGTCAGCCCGTTGCCGTACCAGACACCGCCGTTTGATCTGATCGACGAAGCGCATTTCCTGCCAGCGCTGGAAGCCGGAATCGCCGAAAAGCGCCAGGAAGTGGCGGCCATTGCCAGCAACCCCGAGCCGGCAACCTTTGCTAATACCTATGAAGCGCTGGAGCGCAGCGGTAGCCTGCTAAATCGGGTGTACCCCGTTTTTGCCGCGATGACCTCAGCCAATACCAGCGAGCGACTCCAGCAGGTTGACGAGCTGATCACCCCGCAGCTGACGGCGCTCAATGACGAAATCTACCTTAACCCGGCGCTGTTTGCGCGGCTCGACAGCGTCTATCAGCAGCGCGGTTCGCAGTGCCCGGATGCCGAAGCGATGCGTCTGGTGGAAGTCACCTGGCAGCGCTTCCAGCTGGCCGGTGCCAGCCTGAGTGAGAGCGATAAAGCGCAACTGCGCGCCTGCAATCAGGAGCTGGCCAGTCTGGGCACGCGTTTCGGTAACCGGCTGCTGGCGGCAACTAACGCCGCCGCTTATACCGTCAGCAGCGCGGCGGCGCTGGACGGCCTGTCGCCGGCGGCGCTGGCACAGGCGAAGGACGCCGCTGAGGCGCGCGGGCTGCACGACGCATGGCTAATCCCTCTGCAAAATACCACCCAGCAGCCGGTGCTGCAGTCGCTGACGGTGCGCGCCACGCGCGAAGCGCTGTTTCAGCAGGCGCTGACGCGCAGCGAGCAGGGTGACGACAACGACACGCGCGCCATCGTATCGCGCATGGCGCAACTGCGTGCGCAGCAGGCCAGTCTGCTGGGCTTCGACAGCTTCGCAGCATGGAGCCTGCAGGATCAGATGGCGAAAACGCCGGAAGCCGCCCAGTCCTTTATGCGCAACATCGTGCCCGCCGCGACGGCGCGCGCCGGGCGTGAAGCGGCGGATATTCAGCAGCTGATCGCCGATCAAAACCACAGCTTCCCGCTGCGCGCCTGGGACTGGAATTACTACGCTGAGCAGGTACGCACCGCGCAATACGCGCTGGACGAAGGGCAAATCCGCCCCTATTTTGAGCTCAACACTGTACTGGAAAAGGGCGTGTTCTGGTGTGCCAGCCAGCTGTATGGCATTCGCTTTGAACAGCGCCACGATCTGCCGGTCTACCATCCGGACGTCAATGTTTATGAGATTTTTGATGCCGACGGTGCACCGTTAGCGCTGTTCTACACCGATTTCTTCACGCGGGATAACAAGAGCGGTGGCGCATGGATGGGCAATTTCGTCGACCAGTCGACGCTGCTGGAAAGCCGGCCGGTGATTTACAACGTCTGCAATTACAGTAAGCCGCAGCCCGGTCAGCCGGCACTGCTCAGCTGGGATGAGGTGATCACGCTGTTCCATGAGTTTGGCCACACGCTGCACGGCCTGTTCGCCACCCAGCGCTATGCCAGCCTGTCCGGCACCGCCACACCGCGTGATTTTGTCGAGTTTCCGTCGCAAATCAACGAACACTGGGCCAGTCAGGATCAGGTGTTTGCCCACTATGCACGTCATTATCAGACCGGTGAAGCGATGCCCGCTGCGCTGCGCGACAAAATGGTGCGCGCCGCGAAATTCAACAAAGGCTATGACATGACCGAACTGCTGGCGGCGGCACTGCTTGATTTGCAGTGGCACTCGCTGTCACCGCACGATAATCCGCAGGATGTCAGCCATTTTGAGCAGCAGGCGCTGGCGGCGGAGAATATTGCCCTGAGTGCCGTGCCGCCGCGCTATCGCTCCAGCTACTTCCGTCATATCTGGGGTGGCGGCTATGCGGCCGGGTATTACGCCTATATCTGGACGCAGATGCTGGCCGACGATGGTTATCAGGCGTTTGTCGAGCGGGGCGGTCTGACGCGCGAAAATGGTCAGCGCTTCCGTGAGCAGATTTTGTCGCGCGGTAACAGCAGCGATCTGCAGCATCTGTGGCTGGCCTGGCGCGGTAAAGCGCCGGACATCGGGCCGATGCTGAAACACCGCGGCCTCGACGAGGCGTAACGCGCCGTAACCGAAGGGCCAGCCAGCGGTGCAGCTGGCTGGCCTGCACTCTTATCCCAGCGGACCGCCTTCAATGGTGTCACACATGCCGGCCAGCACGCGCTCGCCGGTTTCCTCTTTCAGTCCGGCATACCATTCCGCGGTGACCGCCGCATCTTTGGCGTGGGTGACATCACAACGCTTGCGCGCTTTCAGCACCAAATCACGGGTGCGCGCCACGCGCCGCGCTTCATAGCGCAGCAGCCCGTCCTCAATGCCCAGCGAGTGGGCGGTCAGGGTTTGCGCCAGTACCACCGCATCTTCCATGGCCGCACAGCCGCCCTGACCTATATCCGGCGTGGTGCTGTGTGCCGCATCCCCCAGCAGCGCCACACGTCCTCTGACAAAGCGGCTGAAGGGTTCGATATCATGAATCTCCACGCGATTGGTGGTTTGTGCGTCAATGCTGGCGATCAGCCGCTGGACCGGTTCGGCCCAGCCGGCAAAATAGCCGCGCAGATCGTCTTTCACCGTTGCGCGATCCTGCGCCAGCCCTTTCGGCAGCGGGACATCAAAGAAAAAGTAGAAGCGGTTACCGCTCACCGGCATCAGCGAGACGCGCTTGCCCTCGCCGACAAAGGTGGTCCACTGATCGGCGGGCGCGATGCTTTCATCGATGGTGACCAGGCCATTCCAGTTAACGTAGCCTGCGTAGCGGCGCTCGACGTGTTCGCCCAGCACGTGATGGCGAATCACCGAGTGGGTGCCGTCGGCGGCCACCATAAAATCCCCTTCAGCCTGGCTGCCGTCATCAAACCAGGCGGTCACGCCGCTGGCATGCTGCTCCACCCGCACAACGCGTTTGCCAAAGCGGATGCGTTCGCGGCCGTAGCTGTCGATCAGCAGCGCCTGTAACTCTGCGCGTGCGACCGGATAAGGATACTCGCCGACCTGCTGCACCAGCGGTGACAAACTGAAGCGGGTCAGGGTGCTGCCGCTGTGGCCATCGTTGTAAGCCATAAACGCCATATTGCCGCCGAGCGCGCGCAGCTGTGCCTTGAGACCCAGCGCATTGAGGCACTTCACGCCGTTAGGCCAGATAGAGATGGCCGCGCCGACCGGTTTCATCTCTTTCACCGCTTCATATACCGCGGTGCTGAAACCCGCTTTTTCCAGCGCCAGCGCCGCGCTCATGCCGCCGATGCCCGCTCCAATCACAATCGCTTTCATTACCGTCTCCTTTACTGTGCACCCTAAACCCTGCAACTTTTGTACCATCTTGCAGAGCCAGGGTGACAGTGAGTTAACTTATTGAATAAAATAATTTCTATTCTGGTTTGGTCAGGCGCTGCTTCAGTAATGGGCGCAGAGTCTGCACTTTAACAGGGCATCATCAGGCGGAAGGTGAACCAAAGGTTTCACGCTGGCAATCATCCGGCCAGCGTTCATACTCTCTACATCTATCCTGCGAGGACTGAATGATGAAGTGGATAATGATGTTATTGCTGCTGAGCAGCCTGAGCGCAGCGGCGCAAACGCCGTGGCAGCCGGAGAGAAAAGGGGATGTGCCGCAGCTCACGCCGGTAGCAGCGAAGTGTGATGTCTCTTCCTGTCAGCAGAATTGTTACGTGCAGCAATCGCAGTGCAAGAATGACAACGGCGGCGGCTGTGGCTCGCTGGCGCAGATTTGCGTACAAAACTGTGCCAGCCAGTGCCGCTAGAGCGTTTACGGATCGTCTTTGATACGGCGATCGATTGCAAAGGGAGCGGAGGTCGCTGTGGCAATCAGCGCGGCCGCGCCCGGATGATCGGGGTTAAACAGCGCATTATCTTCGCCGGTGAGGATGCTGGGTACCGTCATCAGCAGGGGAAAGCCGTTGTGCGGATCGAGAAACGCCGCGCCGATGGCCTGCGTCTCCTCCTGCTGCTGATATTTTTCCCAGCCGGCCGGCAGTTTACTGCTGTCGAGGGCGATGATGTCGGACTCCGGTACCGCCACGGTAAACACCACAAAGCGGCTTTGCTCCAGCAGCGTTTTCCCGGCGTGCACCACCAGTTCCAGCGTCGCCAGCGCTTTAGAGCTGCTGAGGTAAACCGCTTTCATTCCGGGCGGATTCCAGCGGCCACCCCATTTTTCTGCGCCAGCACCGTTAAACGCCTGGCTGGCGTACTCCGCTTTGACAATTCGATAGAACACCCTGACGGGTGTGGCCGGATCCTTCCGTCGTGTCATCAGACAATCACTCCGTGCTCCAGGCGGCCAATCAGCGTCAGCACCGCATCGCAGCCGGCGGGCGTACTGAGCATGTTAATCGGCTGCGCGTTGTCGAGCGCCAGCGCAGGCTGATACATCCAGTGCATCGCCACTTCCGGATCGCCAGCGAACAGCTGGATCACCGCATCCAGCACTTCAAACACCTGATAGATGCGTGCGCCCTGTTCGACCGAGAGCTGCGATCCGGACTTCTCGCGGCGCCGGTAGGTGTTGCGGTCAATCGAGACCATTTGTGCGATGTCGATCGGCGTCGCTTTCAGAATCGTGGCGGCGCGTTCGACAATGCCGACATCCATGCCGTCGGTGATCAACTTATGCGCCTTAAGCCGGTTACGCGGCAGCCCCATCTGATCCATAAAAGAGGGGCGGGCGTGCTGAATCAGCGACGGATCAAAGATGCGCGATCCGCTGGTGGGATTAAAAGCCGATGCGGTGGACATCACAACCTCCTGATAATGTTCATGTGAACATTTTTATGCATCAAGTGTACAGCATTTGCCCGCCGGTGTCATGGTTTGTTCACGCCGCACCGCCATTATCTGGCGGTGCGCCAGATGTCGCTCATCGCCAGCTCAAGTTTTTTAAACAGCCGGTAGCGGGTGTCATGAAACGCGAAGCGCGCCGCGCGGGGCTGCAGCGCCTCCGGCGCAAGGGTGACCGCCTGCTGCACGGCGGCAGCCAGATTCGGCCACTGACCCACGCCCACGCCCGCACACAGGGCCGCGCCCAGCGCCCCGGTTTCGTGGCAGGTTGCGACGCGAATCGGCATCCCCAGCACATCGGCAAACATTTGCGGCCAGACACTGCTGCGTGTCGCGCCGCCGGAGAGCGTGGCCTGGTTGACCGTAATGCCGGCCGCGCGCAGCCGGTCAATGTGCGCCCGGTGGGCGAAGGTCACGCCTTCAAACAGGGCAAACAGCATGTCAGCGCGCGTATGCCAGCCGCCGAGGCCGTAAAAGCCGGCTTTGGCAGGTTCGGCTTTCCGCCCCGAATAGAGGTAAGGGTGATACAGCGGCAGCTGCGCGTCAGGCCTGACCTGTGCCACGCTGTCGCTGCTGCGCGCCGCGCCCTGGCCAGCGCGGCCATCATCAAATTCACGCAGGAACCAGTCAAGATTGGCGGCAGAAGTGGCGCTGGCCTCGATCGCCATGTAGCGATCGCGTTCGATGATCGAATTCATAAACACCGGGCGCAGATAATCAGATTTGTCGACCACCACCTGATTGATGCTCCAGGTACCGGCGACAATGGAGGCCTCACCGCAGTTCACTACGCCCGAGCCGACCGCGCTGGCAACCACGTCAAACATGCCGGCCACCACCGGGATGCCAGCCGGTAAACCGGTGAGCTGTGCTGCGCGGGCCGAGACCACGCCGGTAACCTCGCAGGATTCACGCAGCGGTGGCAGCAGGGCGAGCGCCTCTTCGATGCCGTACAGCGCCAGCAATTCACGACTGTAGCTGCGCTGGCGATAATCAATCAGCCCGGCACCGGCGGCATCCGAATAGTCCGCGCTGACGTTGCCGCATAGAAAATGGGCGATGACATCTTTGGCACACAGCAGATGGCCGATCTGCGCCCAGCGTTCCGGCTGATGCTGACGTATCCAGCTGATCAGCACCGGTGTGGCGGCGGGCCACGGTTTCTGCAATGACAGCGCGTAAATCTGCTGCGCCGCACCACTGGATTCCAGCGCCTGCACCGTGGCGCTGGCGCGATGATCAATCGACTGGATGCCAAACAGTGGGCGCTGCTGACGATCCAGCGCATACAACCCGTTGCCGTGACCGGCGGCCCCGACGGCAATCACTTCGCTGCCACGCGTGCCGGCTTGCTGCAGGCAGCGACTCACCGCGTTGCTGACGCCGCGCCAGATATCTTCAACTGGCCGTTCAGCATAGCCTTCCTGCGGCTGATGCGTTTCGCCGGCGCACTCCGCTACCGACAGCACGCGGCCGCTCAGGTCAAACAGTACCGCTTTGATCATGGTGTTTCCGGCATCGATGCCGAGAATCTGGCTCATATCCGACTCCGTTTCAGGCGAAGACGGCGCACCGCTTAAGCGCCGGTGCAGGTCACGCTTAACCCTGCTGGTAGATGTCCAGCGCATCCGCGCCGCTGACACCCTGATGAATAATCGCCATCAGCGCGCTGACCACGCGTGATGGATTATCATGTTGATAAACGTTGCGGCCATACACCATGCCGCTGGCACCCTGCGCCATCAGCGCGGCGCTTTTCGCCAGCACCACGCCCAGTTCCCCTTTGCCGCCGCCGCGCACCAGCGTCGGACAGCGCGCCGCCTCCACCACACGATGGAAATCCTCTACGTTATCCGTGGGGTCGGCTTTAATGATGTCGGCGCCCAGCTCCCGCGCCAGCCGCACCAGCGGCACGATTTGTCTGACGTCACCGAGCGAGCCGTACGCCGCGCCCTGGCCGGCGGGGGCCATCACCAGCGGCTCCACCATCAGCGGCATGGCATAGCGATCGCAGGCCTGGCGCAGGCGGCCAATGTTCTCCACGCACATGCGAAAAATGCCCGGTTCATCCGGGATCTGATAGAGATTGACCACCACCGCGGCGGCATCCATCTGCAGCGCGGCAAGAATCGGTGCCTCCGGATTGTGCAGCACCGCCCACATCTCGCGGTGGCGCGCCGCGTTATAGGCATTGCCGACGTCGGTGCGCATCACCAGCGCCGGTTTGCGTCCGGCAACGCGCTGCAGCAGATCGGCCTGACCATAATTGACCTGGATCGCATCCGGCTGTGCGGCAATCAGGTTGCGCATCACGCTTTCAATATCTTCCAGCCCCAGCAGAAAATCGGGCTCGTTGGCGATGCCGTGGTCGATCGCCACATCCAGGCACTTGCCGTGGTGAAATAACCGGTTGAGGCGAACTTTAGGGGTGAGTGACATCCTGAATTTCCTCCTGTGAAAACGCGGATGCGAGCGCGTGCAGCCCATGGCGCTGCGCCAGGCTGATTGCGGTGCGCTGCAGATGTTCAGCGCGCTGGCTGTCCTGCCAGCCGAGCGAGTCGGCCAGCAGCTGCGAAATTTCCTGCATGAGCGGCGGCGTTAATTCACCGCAGATAGCCAGCGACGTGCGGCGCACCAGCACATCTTCCAGCTGGCACACCTGTTCATGCTCAATCAGATAGCGCAGTTCGGTGGCGCTGTAACCGGCATGATGCTGCAGCGGCTGTTCGCCGTGCTGCTGAATCTGCTGCAGCAGCGGCAGGGCCCGGCTGCCGTAGCGTTTCGCCAGTTGCGTCACGCGCGCCAGCGGAATGTCATATTGCTGCGCCAGCGCACTGAGCCAGGCGGGCTGGGCGGACGGCGCCGGAAAATCCCGGCCGCCGCCAATCGGCAGGTCGCTGCTGGAGACGCGACGCTTTTCTCCCAGCAGGCGCAACACGCGGTCGGCGGCCTCTTCCCCGAAGCGGCGGAAGGTAGTCCATTTACCGCCGACCAGACACAGCGTGCTCCAGGCGCGCGCGTGGTCTGGCGGCAGCAGCACCAGCGAATGGTTACGCGAAATCTGACCATTAACTTTGGCCTCGCTGGCCGGCAGCGGGCGCACGCCGCAGAAGGTGTAAACCACCGCGGATGCTGGCACCACAATGTCAGGAAACACAAAGCGCAGCGACTCAAGGATGTAAGCCTGCTCTTCGGCTTCGCATACCACGCTATCAGGGTCATCAACGCGGATATCGGTGGAGCCCACCAGCACTTTGCCGAACCAGGGAAACATGATGCACACCCGGCCTTCCTGGTTTTCGAAATAGACCATTTCACCGTCCAGCATCTGTAACAGCTGGGGATGATCGAGGATCAGGTGCGATCCTTTGGTGCCGCCTATCAGTCTGGTCGGTGGTGAATGCACGGCCAGCTGCTGATTCAGCTGGTCGATCCACGCGCCGCCGGCATTGACCAGCACGTGCGGCTGCAGGCTAAAGCGCTCACCGCTCAGCGTATCTTCCAGCAGCACCGTCTCGTCGCTAGCGCTGACCACCCGCAGATAATTGAGCGCCAGCGCCTCCGGGCAGGCGCGTTCCGCATCTTCAATCAGCTCAAACCCGAGTCGCTCCGGCGCGCTGATCCACGCATCGTAGTAGCTGGCGCTGTATTTCACCCAGGGCGCGAAGCCAGGCCAGCGATCGCGCGTGGCGGCTTCGTTACGCAGCTGGTGGCGCGGCATAGCGCCATACTGTCGCGTGTAGAGGTCGTACAGGCTCAGGCCGGTTTTGATCAGCAGCGCGCCGCGCCGGGTGGGCTTATCGCTCAGGCGCAGGAAACGTCGCGTGGCGTTAACCAGTCCACCGCCGAGATTATCGATCGGTACGGTGGTACGCAGCGGAAACACATAGTGCGCGGCGTTTTTCAGCAGGCGATCGCGCTCCATCACCGACTCCTTCACCAGGCCAAACTCGCCGGTCTCCAGATAGCGCAGGCCGCCGTGAATCATGCGCGACAGCGCGCCGCTGGCCGCCTGGCACCAGTCACCTTTCTCCACCAGCACCGCAGGAATGCCCTGTAATGCCAGCTCACGAAAAGTACTGATGCCGTTGATGCCGCCGCCGACGATCAGCACCGGCAGCGAACTGCGCGCGCGCAGGCGGCTAAGCCGTTGTTCGCGGGTCAAAACCTGTTCCATTGTCAGCTCCTTGCGATGAACGCTTACTTGTCAAAGGTATAGGAGCGGGCGCAGCAAACGGCAAATCAGGTCATAAAGGATGTGATTTTGTTCACTACCAATGAGAATTGTCGGGAAGCCTGGCAGGGGTAACGATATACTGCCGGTCAGACATCATGGTTAACCTGCAGGAAAAGGAATTTTCATGTTTTCATGGGCCCGATTAAGCGCACTCGCGCTGCTGGTCAGCGGCAGTGCGCTGGCAACGACATCACCAGACAGCATCATCAAACCGCTGATGCAGCAGTATCAGATTCCCGGAATGGCGGTGGCGATTCTGCACGACGGCAAAACCGAATTTTATAACTACGGCGTGGCATCGAAAGAGAGCGGACAGCCGATCAACGAGCAGACGCTGTTTGAAATCGGCTCGCTGAGTAAAACGTTTACCGCCACCTTAGCCAGCTATGCGGCGCAGCAGAACAAACTGAAATTCAGCGACGCGGCCAGCCAGTGGCTGCCGGAACTGAAAGGCAGCGCTTTTGATCGCGTCTCGCTCCTGAATCTGGCGACGCACACCAGCGGCACGCCGCTGTTCGTACCGGATGACGTAACCAACACCCGCGAGCTGATGCGCTGGTACAAACAGTGGCAGCCAGAGGCCCAGCCGGGCACGGTGCGGGTTTATTCCAACCTCGGTATCGGTATGCTCGGCATGATTGCGGCTAAGAGTCTGCATCAGCCATTCATCAGCGCGATGGAAAAGCAGCTGCTGCCGGCGATGGGCATGACGCACAGCTATGTGCAGGTGCCTGCATCGCAGATGGGGCGCTACGCCCAGGGTTATAACAAGCAGGATCGCCCGGTGCGGGTGACGCCAGGCCCGCTGGATGCGGAATCCTATGGCCTGAAATCCACCTCTGCCGATCTGATTCGCTGGCTGGCCATTCAGCTGCAGCAACAGCCGGTCGCGCCCGCATGGCAACAGGCGGTGGCCGCGACGCATCAGGGCTATTACCACACCGAGGCCGCTTTTACTCAGGCGATGATGTGGGAATATTACCCGCTGCCGGTGACTACGCAGCAGCTGGTGGATGGCAACAGCGGCGCGCGCATCATGAAGGGCATGAAAGCCACGCTGATTACGCCGCCGCAGGCTGCGCCGCAGCAGGCGTGGTACAACAAAACCGGCTCCACCAACGGATTCGCCACCTATGCCGTCTTTATTCCGTCGCAGCGGGTTGCGCTGATTATGCTGGCAAATAAGTGGTTCCCGAATGACGATCGGGTGGTGGCTGCGGAAAAAATCATCAGCAACATCGGGAAGGGCGAATGATCACCATCAGAGCGCTGCGCGCCGAAGATTTTATGCCGTGGCTGGCGCTGTGGCAGGGCTATCAGCGCTTTTATCAGACCACCATTGACGACAACACCACCGGCGAGAGCTTCCGCCGCTTGCTGTCCCGCGCGGAACCCATGCACTGTCTGGTGGCCGAGCAGGACGGCGCGATGGTCGGGCTGGTGCATTTTCTTACCCATCGCTCAACCTGGACTCAGGGCGACTACTGCTATTTGCAGGACCTCTACGTCAGCGAGGCCGCGCGCGGTCTGGGCGCCGGCAAGGCGCTGATTCTGGCGGTCTATGAACAGGCAGAGAAGCTCGGCTGTTCGCGCGTTTACTGGCTGACGCAGGCGTCTAATAGCCACGCGCGGGCGCTGTACGATCGGCTGGCGCAACAAACCGACTTTGTGCAGTACCGTCATTTATTCGATCAGCCATAATTTTCCCGGGCTGCCATGGAGGGTGGCCCTCGCGTGCCTGATCAAGGCGCGCTTGCGTTATTCATCCCACCGTTTCGCTCCCTGAACCCTTTCAAACGAAAATCCCTCAGATAAATAACTGTGATCATGCTCGCTATTTTTTGCCTGCGTGCTGTCTTTTTGTTCGCTCGATGTTATGAATGAATATGTAATGTGTTTCGAATGAAACTAAGGCGTAAACAGACGGAGTGCGAGATGAACACCACTTTTACCTCAGAACAACAACCCGACGATTTTAAACAGCATGTGCGCCTGATGAAGCAGGCGCTCAGAGCACAGATTGGCGATGTCGAAGGCCTGTTTGAGCAGGTCAGAAGTAAGATTGTCAGTGAAATCGCGGCCGCGCGCGCCGAAGAGAAGCAGCACGGAACGGCGTGGCCGCAGGTCAGCTTCGCGGATCTGGCCGCCGGTCGCATCAGCGAACAGACCAAAGATCATATCCGCCGCCGCGGCTGCGTGGTGGTGAAGCAAACCTTCAGCCGCGAGCAGGCGCTGGCGTGGGATGCTGACATGCTCAACTACCTCGACGACAATGATTTCGACCGTGTCTATCAGGGGCCGGGCGACAACTTCTTTGGCAACCTCGACGCCTCGCGGCCGGAGATCTACCCCATTTACTGGAGCGATGCGCAGATGTCAGCCCGCCAGAGCGAGGCCATGGCGCAAACCCAGGCGTTCCTCAATCGCCTGTGGAAATTCGAATCCGCCGGTACGCGCTGGTTTGATCCGGACGTGAGCATCATCTATCCGGATCGCATCCGGCGCCGGCTGCCGGGTACCACCTCAAAAGGGCTGGGCGCGCATACCGATTCCGGCGCGCTGGAGCGCTGGCTGTTGCCGGCCTATCAGCAGGTGTTCAGCAAGATCTTTTCTAACCAGTTCGATCAGTACGATCCGTGGGATGCGGCGCACCGCACGGCCGTGCAGGAGTATCAGTCTGGCACCACCACCAAATGTTCGGTGTTCCGCACTTTCCAGGGCTGGACCGCACTCTCTGATATGCAGCCCGGTCAGGGACTGCTGCACGTGGTGCCGGTGCCGGAAGCCATGGCTTATCTGCTGCTGCGTCCGTTACTGAAGGATGTGCCGGAAGAGGAACTGTGCGGCGTGGCGCCGGGCAAAGTGCTGCCGGTATCGGAGCGCTGGCATCCGGAATTAATTGCCGGCCTGTGTTCGATCCCGGCGCTGCAGGCGGGCGATTCGGTGTGGTGGCACTGCGATGTGATTCATGCGGTGGCACCGGTAGAAAATCAGCAGGGCTGGGGCAACGTGATGTACATTCCTGCCGCGCCGATGTGCGATAAAAACGCCGACTATGCGCAGCAGGTGGCGCAGGCGCTGGCGACCGGTGTCTCGCCGGGCGATTTCCCCAAAGAGGATTACGAAGCCAGCTGGCGCGGCCGTTTTACGCCGCAGGATCTGAATGAAAACGGCCGGCGCAGTCTGGGATTAGCGTGATTTCTGCTAAGCTGGGCAAAAACTTTTTTACAGCAGGCTCTATGAACGCACGTCATCAGCACATTATTCAACTGGTCAGCGAGCGCGGCAGCGTCAGCGTCAATGAACTGGCGCAAACCACCGGCGTTTCGGAGGTGACGGTGCGTCAGGATTTGAACCTGCTGGAGAAGGGCGGCTTTCTGCGCCGCGTGCACGGTTCCGCCGTGGCACCGGAAAGTGATGACGTAGGCGCGCGCATGCAAACCCGCTTTGCGGTGAAAAAACGCCTGGCGGAGTACGCCGCCGGGCTGGTTAACCCCGGCGAAACGGTGTTTATTGAAGGCGGCAGCACCAATGCGCTGCTGGCGCGAGAGCTCAGCCATCGGCAGGACATCACCATCATCACCGTCAGCCATTACATCGCCGGACTGCTGCGTGAGCAGGGCGGCGATGTGATTATCCTCGGCGGGCTGTTTCAGAAAAGCAGTGAGTCGGTAGTCGGGCCGTTAACGCGGCTGTGCATTCAGCACCTCAACTTCCATAAGGCGTTTATTGGCATTGACGGCTGGGATGAGGCGACCGGTTTCACCAGCCGCGACATGCTGCGCTGCGATGTGGTGAACGCCATCATGGAAAAACCGACGCACAGCGTCGCGCTCACCGACTCCTCCAAATTTGGTCAGATTCATCCCTATGCGCTGGCGCCGCTACAGCCGTTTAAGCAGGTGATCACCGACGCGGAACTCGCCGCAGGCTGGCAGCAGCAGCTGCGTGCGCAGTCGCTGCAGCTCAGTCTGGTTTAACCTGATTCATGCGCTGAGTAGCGCCTGCGCGGTCAGCTCGTCGGTGATCAAACCGGTGACGAGTCCGCTGGCCAGCACCGCGCGGATCGCCGCCACTTTGCTCGGTCCGCCGGTCAGCGCCACGATCTCTGCGCGCTGCGCCAGATCCAGCGGCACCGACAGCGTGCGTGCCGTCAGCGAGTTGTGAATCATCTGCCCGTCGGCAGCAAAAAAGTGCCCCAGCAGTTCGCCCACCGCGCCGGCTTCCGACAGGGCGCGGATCTCGGCTGCATCGATCATCCCGGCTTCCACCAGCTGGGCGGCCGGTTCCACGGTGCCAATGCCCACCAGCTTCACTTCACTGTGCGCGGCCATGCTAAACACTTCGCTGACGCCACGCTGCGCCAGTAGCACATCGCGATCCTCTTCGGTGTTAGCAAAAAACGGTACCGGCATCATGTAGGCCTGCGCACCGGTTTTTTCGGCGATGCGATGCATCACGTCATGCGGATTGAGCGCGTAGTTGCGCGTCAGACAGCCGAGCAGGGAGACAAAGCGCAGGTGCGGCGCGTCGATACGTGCCAGCTGGTGAATTGCTGCCGACAGCGTCCGGCCGTGGCCGAGACCCAGCGTGATCGCCGGCGTGGAGGCCAGCAGATTACGCAAATAGTCGGCACCGGCCATGCCCAGCGCGCGCACCGGCAGGCCTTCTTCGCCGAGATCGGGTGCCACCTGACAAAAGTTCAGGCCGTAGCGGCTGCGCAACTGCTCTTCCAGCGTCACGCAGGCGACAATCGCGCCGTCGATGGTGACTTTCACCGCGCCTTCGGCCACCATGCGCGCAATCAGCCGATGGGTTTTCACCGACGGCAGGCCGAGCCGTTTGGCCACTTCAGCCTGCGTCAGGCCGCCGACATAGTGCAGCCAGGCCGCCCGCAGGGCCAGAGAGTCATCGCGTTCAGCGGAAGTCGGTGCGGATTTCATCGGGTTGTCCCTGTCTGGTTGAGGGGTGCTGCGGGCTGACGAAAGCCCTCAGCACGGCATGCTCACGCGAGATGCAAATCCTGCACCCCGGTATCAATATGGTCGGCCCAGAACGCCACGCTTTCGGCAATCTCCGCCACCACATTGCTGTCGGTGGGTTCGCGCTCTTTGAAGCTTAGCTCGAGGCAAATCTCGTTATCCTGCGCGCCGCCGCGCGCCAGCGCCTCGAGCAGCGGCTGCGGCTGAATGCGACCGCCGGCATTGTACTGCAATGTAAAGGGCCTGTGCCCGCCTTTATCCATCATGCTCTGCTTTATATGGATGATGGGCGAAACGCGCGGCACCGCTTCAGCCCACGCGTAAGGATCGTAGTCACGCGGATCGTCAGAGGTGACATCGCCATGATCGATATCCGCCATCATCCACATCGGCAGGGCAAACTGTGCCGCGCTCAGCCGCTGTTGCAGCGCCATACAGGCGGGAATGGTTTCGCCAAATTCGCGTCCGACGCTCATCGGTTCCCAGAACAGGTAACGCAGACCGGCCGCTTTGGCGTGTTCCGCCACTTCCGCCCAGCAGTCAATGGCGATGGCAATCAGCGCTTCACGCCGCGCTGCATCGTTAAAATCCCGCTGGGTGAAGATGGCAAACTGCGAGCCCACCGCGACGCCGCCCAGTTCCGCGGTGATGTCGGCAAAGGTTTTGAACCAGTCAATGTAGTAGCGACGTACCGCCGCATCCGGATGACCAAAATGGTTGAGGCGGCCATACGGCCCGGTCATGCCGGAGGTGACGCGCACGCCGGTGGCACGCAGCGCCTGCTGCATGCGGCGCGTCATGTGGGTGAGCGTGGCAGCAGGCCAGCCGGGATTGATAAACTCATGCGTCAGCTGCAGATCGCGGATGCGGATCTGCTGCGCCACGGTGTGAATTAAATCGCCGGGATCGGCAAAGCGGTTCACCAGCGGATTGGTATTTAGCGAAAGCGTTAATGGCATGCGGCACCTCTCAGCCAGCGTGGGCGCGCAGCGGCGCGGCAGGATGGAAAGTCTGTTCGAACCACTGGCTGAACGCGGTGCGCTGTGCAGCGCTCAGGTGCAGCTGATGTTTGGTGCGACGCCAGAGAATGTCTTCCGGCTGCTGCGCCCATTCGTACTGCACCAGATAACGTACCTCGGCCTCATACAGCTGGCCGCCAAAATGCTCACCGAGATCGCTCAGCGAACCGGCGGTGCCCAGCAGCGTGCTCATACGCGCACCGTACAGTCGCGCATAGTGCTTGCGCAGCGGCTGCGGCAGCCACGGCCAGCGCGTTTTGATCTCCTCCAGGAAGCTGTCAAAATCGGCATTGGCGATCTCGCCGCCCGGCAGCGTAGCGCTGCGCGTCCAGTCCGCGCCCATGTTGGGGAAAAACGGCGTCAGCTGTTGCAGCGCATGCTCGGCCAGCTTGCGGAACGTGGTAATTTTGCCGCCGAACACGTGCAGCAGCGGCGCATCCTGTTGATTATCGAGGTCGAACACATAATCCCGCGTCACCGCCGAGGGATTGCCTTTACCGTCGTCAAACAGCGGCCGTACGCCGGAGAAGCGGGTAATCACATCGCTGGCGCGCAGCTTAACCTTGAAGTAGCGATTCACCACGTCGATCAGGTACTGCTGCTCACTATCATCCGCACTGACATCTTCCGCTTTGCCCTGCCAGGGAATGTCGGTGGTGCCGATTAACGCTTTATCACCCTCATAAGGATTGATAAAAATCACCCGCTTGTCGGTGTTTTGCACCAGATAGGCCTGCTGGCCCTCCCAGAATTTCGGCACGATGAGGTGCGAGCCTTTCACCAGCCGCACGCTGCGCTGGCTTTGCGTATGGCTAACCTGATTGACGATATCCAGCACCCACGGCCCGGCGGCATTCACCAGCGCGCGGGCGAACACCGTGCGCTGCGCGCCGCTGGCCTGATCCTGCAGGGTAATCTGCCATTTGCCCGGCAGACGCTGCGCTGACACGCAGCGGGTGCGCGGCAGAATGGTGGCGCCGCGCTCGGCGGCATCCAGCGCATTGAGCGTCACCAGCCGGGCATCGTCGACCCAGCAATCGGAATACTCAAAGCCTTTCTGGTAGCTGTCCAGCAGCGGTGCGCCTTCAGGATCGCGCGTCAGATCGAGCACGCGCGTGCCCGGCAGTTTTTTGCGTCCGCCAAGGTGGTCATAGAGAAATAGCCCCAGCCGCACCAGCCACGCCGGGCGATCGGACGGGCTGTGCGGCAGCACAAAGCGCATCGGCCAGATAATGTGCGGCGCCGCGTTCAGCAGCACCTCGCGTTCAATCAGCGCCTCGCGCACCAGGCGGAATTCGTAGTACTCCAGATAGCGCAGGCCGCCGTGCACCAGTTTACCGGAGCGTGAGGAGGTGCCTGCGGCAAGATCGTCTTTTTCACACATCATCACCGACAGCCCGCGCCCGGCGGCATCGCGCGCGATACCGGCACCGTTAATGCCACCGCCGATCACAAACAGATCCAACGTGTTGTCACTCATGCGTTACTCCTTAAAACTGTTTAATGCCTGCCAGGCGGCAGGAAGATCGCGGCGGATCTGCTGATACTGGGGGAACAGCTGCTGGTAGCGCTGCATCAGCGCAGGCGACGGTGCTTCGGCGTCGTCCAGCAGCGGACGCACCCAGCGTTCAACGCAGTGCGCCATGTCCGGATACGCGCCAATCGCCACCGCCGCCATCATGGCCGCACCCGCTGCGCCGGCTTCCTCGCGCTGGCTGATGCGCACCGGCGCGCCGATGCAGGCAGCAAGGATTTGTCTGAGCGGCTGCGATCGCACCGCACCGCCGGTAAGGCGAATTTCTCCCGGCAGCGTAGCGCCCATCGCCTGATAACAGTCGCGAGCTGCCATGCCGATGCCTTCAATCACGCCGCGCACCAGGTCGCCAAAGTTGTGCTGGTAGTTGAGGCCGGTGAAACTGGCGCGCGCGTCGGCGTTGACGAACGGTCCGCGTTCACCGGCCAGCGAAATGTAAGGATGGAACAGCAGGGTGCCCGGCTGCGCGTCGTTGAGCCAGCGATCGATCTGCTGCACCAGCCGCGCATGATCGGTTTCACAGCCAAAGCTGCTCAGCAGATCGCTGGCCACGTTCAGCAGCCAGTCGAGATTGAGCGTGGAGGCCATGTTGGTTTGTACCTGAGTGACATAACCTGGCCACGGCAGCGGGATCACGTAGCCGGTTTGCGCCGGGTTGAGCCATACCTCGTCAATGGTGACGCTGCGCAGATGCACGCCGGTTGAGCCGACAATCGAACAGGCGGTATTGGCTTCACCGGTGTGCACCCCGGCACCGAGCGCGGTCATCGCCATATCGACATAGCCGAGACACACCGGCGTGCCAGCCAGCAGGCCGGTTTGCCGGGCGGCGTCAGCGGTGAGGCCATGGGTGATTTGCGTGCCGTCGATAATCTCCGGCAGCAGGTGGCGCCGATGGTTAAGCCCCAGCGCGTCGATTACCGTGTCGTCGTAGCGCTGGTGGCGATAGTTGCCAAAGGTAAAGCTGGCTTCAGACGGATCGGTGGCGCGCACGCCGGTCAGATTGAGATAGAGCCAGTCCTTGCAGTGCAGCGCCACTTCGGCGCGCGCCAGCAGTTCGGGATAGTGCTGGTCCATGTGCGCCAGCTGCGCACCCTGCTGGCAGGTGTTAAGACCGGTGCCGGTGGCCTGAAAGCGTGCGGCGGCCAGCGGGTGTTGGTTAAGTTTTTCCACCGTGGCGGCGGCGCGGGCATCCAGCCAGATCCACGCATCGTCCACCGGCTGATTATCAGCACCGACCAGCCAGCTGCCATCGCCCTGGGCGGTCACCGCCACGGCCACCACGCGCGCCGCCAGATTCTCCACCCGATCGCCGAGCTTGTGAATCGCACTGACCGCATCCTGCCAGGTTTGCGTCATTGACTGCTGGGCGGCACCGCCTGCGCTGCGGTAATAGCGATTGCGCGCCGACGCGCACGCCAGCTGGTTACCTTCCAGATCAAACGCCACCGCTTTAACCACCGAGGTGCCGGAATCCAGACCCAGAATGATATCGCCACTCTCCACATACACCTCCGTTCGCTGCTCCCGGTGCGGGAACCCCTGTTTGGTTTATCCGCAGCCTTGTTAATGAGCTGTGATGATTTTGCTAAATACTGTCTTACACCACTTCTCATGGAGATAACATATCTGATGTATTATTTTTCTCAAAAAAGAATAAATTTCACTCCGGATGGCGAGTCCGATCACAAAATCAGTGGAGGTTGCGGATGCGCCCGAACACTGTGAAAGGTTTTTAATGATTGTATTAAAGGGGTTTTTAAACGGATTTGGGGTGATTGCAGGCAAATAAGCGATCCAGATCGCGCTGTGCGAAAAATTGCGCGCCACCTGTTGACAATTTAGTCACAACAGCACAATTCTCATCACACAAGTTATCACATTTATAACATTGCACGACGATGTATATTGTCGCTGTTCACCCTGAGAGGTCACGTTATGTCCGAGGTCTCAATCTTAACGCAGCAGCTGGCACGCAAACGTCGGCGGCGCTACACGCTCAGCGGCGTGGTGATCGTGGCGCTGGTGGCTGCCATGGCGCTGGATACCAAAGTGGTGCGCATCGGTTCGGCGGACGACGCGCGTCAGCAGGGCTTCTCCGCAGACAGCTACGGGCAGAAAACCTTTCCCGGCATCCAGCAGGATGTCGAAGCGCGCGCGGTGGATGCCGCCACGCTGGCGGCCGCACTGAACAGCGATCGGCAGCAGGCGGTGGCCAGATACGGTGTCGGCTCGCCGCTGCCGGTGCTGCCGGTCAAACTGCAGGGCGTGGTGCAGCCGGGGCAGATGGGTGTATTCCCGTTACAGGTCGCCGGTCTGCCAGCGGGCACGCAGCTGCGGTTGCAAACCGGCCCGGCGATCACCGGCACCGATCTGCGTGATGCCAGCGGCAAAATTCAGTTTGGTGATTTTACTAATCAGATCGAATACCAGAACGCCGGGGCGGCGATTAACCGCGCCATGAAAGCGGCGGTGCTGGAGAAACTGGACCGCGACGCGCTGCCGGGCAAAACCGTGCAGGTGGTTGGCGTGTTCCGTCTGCTCAGCCCGACCAACTGGCTGATTACGCCGGTGCGCGTGGAGGTGCAATGAAACCGTTCAATGTCAACCCGGCGCTGCTGAAAGGAGAAGTGATTCTGCAGGCGCGCAACGTCAGCAAAGTGTATGGCTCCACCCATGCGCTGAAAGGCGTCAATTTTGAAATCCGCCGCGGCGAAGTCACCACGCTGTTTGGTGAAAACGGCGCCGGTAAATCGACGCTGATGAAAATTCTTTCTGGCGTGATTACGCCAACGTCCGGGGAAATTCTGTTAAACGGCGAAGCAAAGGTGTTCCGTTCGGCCACCGAGGCGCGCGACTGTGGTATCTCGATTATTCATCAGGAGCTGAATCTCGCGCCCAACATGAACGTGCGCGACAACATTTTTATGGGGCGCGAAATCATGCGGCCCGGCGGGGTGGATTACGCCGAAGAGGCGCGGCTGACCCGCCATCTGATGGCAGCGCTGGAGGAGGAGATTGATCCGCTGACGCCGGTGGAGAACCTGCGTCTCGGGCAGCAGCAGATTGTGGAAATCGCCCGCGCGCTGTCGGTGAATTCACAAATCCTGATCATGGATGAACCGACCTCGGCGCTTAGCGCAGCGGAAGTGGCGGTGCTGTTCCAGGTCATCCGCGATCTGACCAATCAGGGCGTGGCGATTGTGTATATCTCACACCATCTGGAGGAAGCACTGGAGATCACCGATCGCGCTGTGGTGCTGCGTGACGGCGTGATGACCGCTTATGCCCGGCGCGACGAGATCGACCTCGAATGGATCGTGCGCAACATGGTGGGAGAGCACTTCGACCTCGGTTCACCGCCCGGCGGCTATGCCTTCGGCGGTGACGCGCTGACGGTGCAGGCGTTAACCGTGAAAAGCAAAACCGGCATCCGGCTGGTGGATCAGCTGTCGCTGACGGTGCAGGCCGGTGAGATTGTCTGCATTTATGGCCTGATGGGCGCGGGGCGCACCGAGCTGCTGGAGTGTCTCGCCGGACGGCTGAAGCAGAGTAGCGGGCACATCCTGCTGCAGGATACCGAGATCTCCGCGCTGTCGCTGTCGCAGCGCATCAAAATGGGGCTGGCGCTGGTGCCGGAGGATCGCCAGCGCGACGGGCTGGTGCAGACCATGACGGTGGGCGAAAACCTGTCGCTGGCCAGCATCAGCGAGTTTGTGCGCGGACTGGTGCTGTCAACGCGACGGGAGAAACAGCTGATTAGTGACAGCATTCGTAACGTGACGGTCAAGACTGCCGGCGGTGAGGCGGCTATCGGTTCCCTGTCCGGCGGCAATCAGCAAAAGGTGGTGATCGGCAAAATGCTCGCCACCCGACCCAAAGTGATTCTGCTGGATGAACCGAGCCGCGGCATCGATATCGGTGCCAAAGCCGAAGTGTTTCGTCTGCTGGCGGAGAACGCCAGCAAAGGGCTGGCGGTGGTTTACACCACCTCAGAAGTGGGCGAGTGCCTGAGTATCGCGCACCGCATCGTGGTGATGAGCAAAGGGCGCATCTCGGCCATCTTCGACGCCAGCGTGAGCAAAGAACGCATTATGGCCGCTTCGGGCGAGTCTCTGGTGGCATGACATGAAAAACGGAGCAAACGGTATGACTGACAGAACCCAAACGCTGGATAGCGCACCGCGGGTGGCGAAACCGGCCAGCAGCAAGCGCCTCAATCTGGCGCGGCTGCTGCTGGAAGGGCGTGCATTTATTGCGCTGCTGGTGATTATCGCCACTTTCTCCCTGCTATCGCCCAACTACTTTACCGGCGCGAACTTCCTCACCATGGCGTCGCATGTGGCCATCTTCGGTTTGCCGGCGATCGGCATGCTGCTGGTGATCCTCAACGGCGGGATTGATTTGTCAGTCGGCTCGACGCTGGGACTGGCTGGCGTGATGGCCGGCTTTATGATGCAGGGCATCAACCTTGAAGCGCTGGGCGTGGTGCTCTATCTGCCGGTGTGGGCGGTGGCAATTCTGACGCTGGTGCTGGGTGCGCTGGTGGGACTGGTCAACGGCGTGCTGATTGCGATTTTTCGCGTACCGGCGTTTGTCGCCACGCTCGGCACCATGTATGTGGCGCGCGGTATCGCGCTGCTGATCACCAACGGTCTGACCTACAACAAACTATCCGGCAGCGAAGCGCTGGGCAATACCGGTTTCGACTGGCTCGGTTTTAACCGCCTGTTCAACATCCCGGTCGGCGTGCTGGTGCTCGGCGCAGTGGCGCTGGCCTGCGGTTTCCTGTTGAGTCGCTCGGCGTTTGGCCGCTGGCTTTATGCCTCGGGCGGTAACGAGCGCGCCGCCGATCTTTCCGGCGTGCCGGTGAAACGCATCAAAATCAGCGTCTACGTGCTGTCGGGTATCTGTGCGGCGATGGCCGGGCTGGTGCTCTCTTCGCAGCTGACCTCCGCCGGTCCGACCGCGGGCACCACCTACGAGCTGACCGCCATTGCAGCGGTAGTGATTGGCGGTGCGGCGCTGACCGGAGGACGCGGTAACGTGCGCGGCACGCTGCTGGGCGCGTTCGTGATTGGCTTTCTCTCTGATGGCTTGGTGATTATCGGCGTTTCTGCCTACTGGCAGACGGTGTTCACTGGCGCCGTGATTGTGCTGGCGGTATTGCTCAACACCCTGCAATACGGCCGGCGCGGTCGCTAACCCTGTGCGCGCTGGCCGGCTGGCGCGCGAGTAACCGTAAAACAAACCTGTACCCTAATAATAACGGAGCACCTATGTTCAATAAACGTCTGTTTATCGCCGCCGCCGCGATGGCCATCTCCACCTTTGCCTTACCCAGCTGGGCCAACAACGGCCTGATGACCATCATCGTCAACGATCCCTCCAACCCTTACTGGCTGACTGAGGGCCAGGTCGCGCAGAAGGCGGCGGAGAAGCTGGGCTACAGTGCCAAAGTCAGCGCGCACAAAGGGGATACCAACACCGAAAGCCAGCTGATTGATACGGCGATCACCAATAAATCGAAGGCGATCATTCTCGATCCGGCTAACGCCGACGGCTCGATTGGCTCGGTAAAGAAAGCCATCGCCGCCAATATTCCGGTGTTCGTGATCAATGCCGAACTGAACCAGAGCGGGCTGGCTAAAGCGCAGCTGGTGTCGAATAACGCACAGGGCGCGGCAGTAGGCGCGATGGAGTGGGTGAAGCAGGTGGGTGACAGCGCCAGCTATGTCGAGCTGGTGGGACCGCCGTCGGATAACAACGCCGCCACGCGCGCCAACGGTTTCGATACCGTGCTGTCTCAGTACCCGACGCTTAAGAAAGTCGGCCAGGAAGTGGCGAACTGGGATCGCACCCAGGGCTTCAATAAAATGCAGTCGCTGCTGCAGGCTAATCCGAACATCAAAGGGGTGATCAGCGGTAACGATGAGATGGCGCTGGGTGCTATCGCCGCCCTGAAGGAAGCCGGCAAACTCAGCCAGGTCAAAGTGGGCGGGTTTGACGGTTCACCGGATGCGGTCGACGCGGTTAAAGCCGGTACGCTGGCCTATACCGTGATGCAGCCGGTGGCACAGTTTGCGCAGAAGGCGGTAGAGCAGGCGGACACCTTCCTCAAAACCGGCAAAACCGGTGTAGCACAGGAGAAGCAGCTGTTTGACTGTATCCTGATCACCAAAGACAACGCCGGTGATTTCGTTTCGCCGTTTGTCCTGAAGCAGTAAGTCAGATTACCGATGGCGGCGTTCTGGCCGTCATCGGTTGCCTGCTGCGCGCCTGATTTGCAAAAGAAACGTTTACGCGCTGTAATCAAAGCCGAAACTGCATTTCCGCTTCACTTTCCGGACGAAACATGGCGCATAACCCGCAAGAGACCTCCGCTGGTCACTTCCTGAATGAAACCTTACCGGGCGACAGCCGTCAGGCGCGTCAGCTGGCACGACGCCAGCTCATAGCCGAAGCCGTGATGGCCGAAGGCGCGGTGCGTATCGAAGATATTACTGAGCGCTTCGGGATCAGCCTGATGACCGCCCATCGCGATATTGATGAGATGGTTGAGCGTGGGCTGCTGCATAAATCACGCGGCGTGGTCTCTGCCACACCAACCAGCCTGGTGGAATCCAGCGATCTCTACCGTGCCACGCGCCAGCTGGAAGAGAAACAGGCGATTGCCGAAGTGGCCGCTGGCTACCTTGAACCCGGCCAGGCGCTGTTTCTTGATGATTCTACTACCGTGCTGCAGATGGCGCGGCTGCTGCCGGCCAAAGCGCCGCTCACGGTAATCACCAACTCGCTGACGTTAATGAATGAATTACGTAACGGTCGCGATATCACCCTGATGGGGCTCGGCGGCCAGTTTCATCACTGGTGTAACGCCTTTATGGGACGCATGACGCGAGACGAAATCGCCAGCCTGCGCGCCGATGTGTTTTTTGTCAGCATGTCGGCGATTATTGATGATGCGGTGTTTCATCAGTCGGCCGAGACGGTGGAGACTAAGCGCGCGATGTTCGAGGCGGCGCAGAAGCGCATCCTGATGATGGATAACACCAAGTTTGAGCGGCGCGCGCTGCATCGCTTTGCCCACCTGAGCGAGTTTGATGTGGTGATCGTCAATCAGGGCACGCCGGTGCCGGTGCTACGTCGCCTGCAGGAGCTGGGGGTGAATGTGGTGGTGGCACCGATGAAAACCGGGCAGGGACGCACAGAGGCGTAATGCCCGGTTTGCGCCTTAGCCAAGGCCGATGAAGAAGCCGGCGATGGTGGCGCTCATCAGATTGGAGAGCGTTGCGGCGATCAGCGCGCGCAGGCCCAGCCGCGCGATTTCCGGGGTGCGCTCTGGTGCGACGGCAGAAAAGGCGCCGACCACCACGCCAATCGAACCAAAGTTAGCAAAGCCGCACAGGGCGAACGAGACGATGGCGATGGTTTTGCCGTCGAGCGCGCCCGTCTGATGCAGATAAGGTGAAAAGCTGATGTAGGCAACAAACTCGTTCACCACCAGTTTCTGACCTATCAGACTGCCCGCCAGCGCCGCATCGTGCCACGCCACGCCCATCAGCCACGCCAGCGGGGCCAGCGCGAAGCCGAGTATTCCCTGCAGGCTGATGTCGCCGTGACCAAACCAGCCGCCGATGCCGCCAAGTATGCCGTTGAGCATCGCGATGATACCGACAAACGCCATCACCACCGTCGCCAGACCGGCGGCTATTTTCATCCCGGTAATCGCTCCGCTGGCGGCGGCTTCAATCAGGCTGCGTGCCGGCGTGTCGCTAAACGACAGGTTGGTAAAAGTCACCTGCGATGCTTCCGTTGCCGGACTGAGCAGCCGGGCGAACAGAATGCCGCCAGGAATGGCCATCAGCGAGGCGGCCAGCAGATATTCAATCGGTACCCCCAGCCCGGCATAGCCGAGCATAGTGGAACCGGCTATTGAAGCCATGCCGCTGCAGATGGCGGTGAACAGTTCGTTGCGATTGAGACGGTTGACGAAGGGTTTGACGATGGCCGGGATCTCATTCTGCCCGAGGAAAATGGTGGTGACCGCCACGAAGGATTCGATCTTACTGATGTTGAGCGCGCGCTGAAAGATGCCGCCCAGCAGCCGAATGATGGCGCCCATCACGCCAATATAGTAGAGCACGCTAACCAGCGCGGTGATAAAGATGATGGCCGGCAGAACGTGAAAAGCGAATACAAAGCCGGCGCCGTTAAACACCTTGTCCATTTGCGGTCCGGCCAGCGCGCCAAACAGAAACGCGCTGCCCGCATCACTGTAAGCCAGCGCCTGATGCACGCCGCTGGCGACTTTTTCCGCCAGCCATTTGCCCGGCGGCAAATAGAGGATCGCGCCGCCGAGGGCAATCTGAATCAGTAACGCGGCACCGGTGGTGCGCAGACTGATGTGCTTTTTATTTACTGACAGCAGAAACGCGATCGCCAGTAATACCACCATACCCAGAACACTTCTCATTATATCCATCATGATATTTCCTGATGTCAGCCTGGTGAGGTTGCATAGCGGTATGGGCGACCACTTTCTGCCCATATTGTGGGGTTAAATGATTAGCGGTACCTGCGCACGCAGTCTTCGACTAAATCCCAGAACCATGCGGTATCCAGCGTGATGCCCACTTTGGTGTTTGCCGGTTTCCCCAGCACGCCCAGCGCATCACACACCGTGCGGCCATAGCAGGGACCGCTGTTGACATCGATTTCGACAAACATCGGCTGAACGTTGAAGGCATCCGGATTGATTAGATAGGCGACACAGGTGGCGTCATGCACCGGGCCGCCCGCCAGACCGTAATTATCGTGCTGGGTTTTCAGCGTAAAATTCATCATGTCGCTGAACAGCTTTCCGGCCGGGCCGCCGGCCTTTTCCATGCGGGTAATGATGTCCGGCGTGCACACCGTCTGGTGCGTTAAGTCGAGCCCCATCATCACCAGCGGGGCGCCGGCGGTAAATACCACGCGCGCGGCTTCCGGGTCGGCAAAAATATTAAACTCCGCCGACGGGGTAAAATTACCGGTGCCGTAAGCGCCGCCCATCAGCACAATTTCACGGATTTTAGGAATGATTTTCGGCTGCATGCGCATCGCTACTGCAATATTAGTGAGCGGGCCGACCGGCACCAGCGTGATATCCCCGTCGCTGTTCATCAGCGTATCGATAATAAAGTTCACCGCGTGCTTTGTTTCCGCTTTACGCTTCAGCGGGCCGAACACCGGGCCGTCAAGACCGGTTTCGCCGTGAATATTATCGGCGACGATCTGCTGGCGCATAATCGGCTGCGGCATGCCGGCATAAACTGGCGTGTCGATATTCAGCGTCTGGCAAACGTTCAGGCCATTAACCAGCGTTTTGTCCAGAATTTGATTGCCCGCCACGATACTGATGCCGAGTAATTCAATCGCCGGATGTTTTGCGGCCAGCATGATGGCGATGGCATCATCATGACCGGGATCACAGTCCAGAATAATTTTACGTGCTGTCATGGTTTACTCCTCAGCTTCTTTATTTATCACCTTAATTTCATTGCAGAAATTTTCCGGTGCGGTAGGGTAGAGGCCTTCACCTTAGCAGCGGCGTGACACGCCAGAGTATGAGAAATCTCATAGTGGACATCGAATGATGAAAGAAATAAATAATGACGCGCTGAAGCAGCAGTTAATAATGGCGTCCGGCTATTGCGATAAATTTTCAGCCGATGTGATCCCGCACACACATTTATTTCATATTCTTGCCGGGGACTATATTGTGCGCGAGGGGACTCTGCCGGCGTATATGTTTTATCTGGCGCGCGGTCGCACCAAACTGTATGTCACACTGGCCAATGGCCGTATTTCGCTGGTGGATTTCTTTAATGCGCCCTGTTTTATTGGCGAGATTGAAGTGCTGGATGAAACGCATGCTTCACGCGCGGTGCAGGCGATTGAAGCCTGCTGGTGCCTGGCGCTGCCGGTGAAAACCTGCCGCACGCTATTGTTAAATGATGCGCAGTTCCTGCGCCACGCCTGTCTCGGTTTAGTGAAAAAGAATTTCCGCAATATTGTCACCTCAACGCGCAATCAGGCGTTTCCGCTGGTTAACCGGCTGGCGGCCTTTATCCTGCTGACCCAGCATGATGGTGTGTATAAAGAGAAGCATACGCAGGTGGCGGAGTACCTTGGCGTGACCTATCGCCACCTGCTGTATGTGTTTGCGCAGTTCAGCGCAGAAGGGGTGCTGCGTAAGCAGCAGGGGGGTTATGCGATCGGTAACCGCGCGGCGCTGACGGCCTTAGCCGAAGAGATGGAGCCCGGCGCAGCGCTGCCGGGTCACTGAGTTTATGCGCCCTGGCGGGTGGCCGCCAGCACGATCTCCCGCACGCAGACCGACTGCGGCTGCGAATAGGCGTAATCGATGGCGCTGGCCACGTCGTCTGCACTGAGCACCTTGCCGCCCATTTCAGCTTTCCAAGCGTGATAACCGTCCTTAATTGCTTCGCTGGTGGTGTGACTCAACAGCTCGGTTTCAACTGCGCCCGGCGCGATAACGATCACGCGTACATTGTGCGGCGACAGCTCTTCGCGCAAATTCTCTGACATGCCATGTACAGCGAATTTAGTGCCAACATACACTACGTGATTAGGAAACGTCTTCCGTCCGGCCACTGAGCTGATATTAATGATCGTGCCCCTTTTGCGGTCAATCATGCCTGCGGTGACCGCCTGCACGCCATTGAGCAGGCCTTTCACGTTGACGTCGAACATCTTATCCCATTCGCCGGCATCCTGTTGTTCAATCGCGCCGAGCAGCATCACGCCTGCATTGTTAATCAGCGCATCGACCGGGCCAAACTGCTGCTCAGCATCCTGCACTGCGGCGGTAAATGCGTGGCGATCGGTCACATCAACCGCGCGGCACAAGGCGTTGGGCAGGTTCAGTGCCGTCATACGATCGATACGGCGAGCCAGCAGCAGCAGGGCATGTCCACGCGCCGAAAGCAGTTTCGCCGTGGCAAGACCGATACCGGAACTGGCGCCGGTGATAACGATTAAGGGTTTAACATTCTGGGTCATAATGACTTCCTCATAGATAAAATTAATGGCGGAGCTGAGGCGTGCACTTTAAATCGCGCAGCAATTAGTGAAAAATGGTTTATTTCTTTCGCCGATATAATGATTTTCTATGGATAAGCGACAACTAAAAGCATTTATCTGCGTGTTTGAGGAGCGCAACATCACGCGCGCCGCACAGTTACTCAATCTGACGCAGCCCGCGCTCTCGGCCACGATCAAACTGCTGGAAGAGGAGCTGGCCACCACGCTTTTTATCCGCAGACCGCGTGGCGTGGAGGTCACGGAGGACGCTCGCGTCCTTTATCCGCAGGCGCGCAAGATGCTTAGCGATATGCAGGCGCTGGTCACACGCTTTCGGCAGCCGTCGGATTGCCTGCCGCTGAAGATTGGTGTCGAAGGGGATGTCGCGCCCGCCCAGCTGGCGCAACTGCTGACGGCCATCCGGCAACATTTTCCCACGGTGCTGCTTAGCGTCGAGCCCGGCTGCGTGGGCGATATCCGGCTGGCGTGTGAAAGCCTGCGCTGCGAAGACGAGCTGTTTATGCCGCTGTTTGAAGAGCACTACGTGCTGGCGTATCCCGCCAGTCATGCGCTAAATCAGCTGGAAACGCTGACCCATGACCAGTTACATCCGCTGCCGTGGGTGATGGTGCCGACTGATGAGTCACATCAGCGGCTGCTGCCTTTTTACGGTACGGGTGCGGCCGCGGCCAACGCCGGCAGCTACGCGCTGGCGCTGGATCTGGCGGAAGCCGGCTTTGGCGTCACCATTGCGCCGGCGCCGCTGGTTGCCGCGCGGCATCGCCTGGCCTGGCGCGCTTTACCCGGTCAGCCGCTGATGCGACGTGTCGGCATTTGCTATGCGGTTCAGGCGCAGGCCAATCCAGCGGTAGAACGGGTGCTGGCGCACTTCAGCCACGGCGCGCCTTTGCGTACATCATGATAGATCCGGTGCGCTGCCGGGCGCACCGGATCAAAGTGGATTAGCGCGGGTTCATCATGTCAAACATGGCGTCAAAATTGCCGTCGCGTTCGGCCCAGCGCCGCGCGTGGTCGCGCTCCAGCAGCAGTTCGCCGCGCGCAACCGGACCATTTTCCAGCATCTGCAGAATCTGCGCGATATAGTCGTCCAGCGGCATGGCGCGGGGATCGCTGAGCTGTTGATTACCGGTCAGCGCCGTCTGTAAATACGGCGGCAGCATTTCCAGCACCTCGACCGGGGTATTACGCAGCTGATGACGCAGCGAAACCAGCCAGGAATGCAGAAAGGCTTTGCTGGCGCAGTAGGTGGGAAAACTGGCCAGCGGCAGGAAGGCCAGCGCGGAACTGGTTGCCATCAACGTGGCCTGCGGCTGACGGCGCAGCAGCGGTAAAAAAGCGGCGGTGACGCGAATCACACCGAGGATGTTGGTCATCACGATTTGCTCAGCAATATCACTGGTCCATTCGTCCGCCGTCACCGTTTCCGGCTGCGAGATACCGGCGTTGGCGATCAGCACGTTGATATGCGGAAACTGCGCGTGAATCGCCGCGGAACAGCGGGCGAGGGCGGTGGTGTCATTAACGTCCAGAGCAAAGCCGGTAATGGCCGGGCGCTGGGCGGTGATCTCATCGAGCAGCGCCTGACGTCTGCCGGTGATAATGACGCGGTTACCGCGATCGTGGAAAACCTCGGCCAGGCGGCGGCCAATACCGCTGGTTGCGCCGGTGATGAGCAGGGTGTTGTTGGTCAGTTTCATAATGTGCCTTGTCAGTCAGAGAATGAAAGGCCACGTGCGGTGATGCACTGCTAGCGATCCCGATAAACAGGATGCGTAGAAAGCGTGAACGATGCCGTGGCGCTGTTCCGGTTTTCCTCTGCGCAGAGGCCCATTCCGGTTCAGGGCGCGTTGGATGACGGTAACGCCTACGGCAAGTCAGAAGTGAGATGCGCGTTTACTATATAGCGAGCCGGGGAGGGATGTCTATCCTGTCGTCCTGTTCCTGCAGACTGTGACGTTTCGTTTTCTGACCATGATCAGTTATGCTGATTTGTATTAAAAATCATAAAGGAATTATAAAGTGCGCACCCGCGATTCGGCTCGTTTGCTTATTATAAATCCTCTTAATCAGGTTTTATTATTCTGGTTTAAGCATAAAAATAATGCCCTGTCAGGCAGAGAATACTGGGCCACACCCGGCGGAGGCGTTGAACCGGGAGAGACTTTTGAACAGGCAGCTATCAGAGAGCTCAGAGAAGAAACAGGCTTTTATGTCGATGATGTGGGTCAGCCGCTAACTGAGCGCATTTTTGAAATGACGCTTCCCAGCGGTGAGGTGGTTTTGGCAAATGAACGATTTTATTTAATTAAAGTTGGAGATGAAGATATCCGTACCAGTGGTTGGACTGAAAATGAAAAGTTAGTCATTGATAGTTATCACTGGTGGGATCTTACTGAGCTGCGAAACACTCGCGACGTCGTTTATCCAACAAATATTGCTGATCTCTGCGCATTGCCAGATTAATCACGCGACGTGTCATAGCGTTGAGCGTGTGAATCTATCATTGCCGCTTTCAAATGGAATCTTATTGCAGATGATAAGAGTATGTTCAGTAGAGCAGACACAAGCTCAGGAAAGCAAAGTTTGAAGCATGAACTCACGGCAATGCTTGCAGAATTTATACAGGTATTTCAGGATTTTCAGCAGGTAGGACTAAAGCGGCCTGGTTAGCTTTGCCCCTGTGATCAAATGGCGCATAATGTATATTATGTTAAATAAGATATCTGATCACGTATCTCAATCCTTCAGTTTCGCCCTTCACGCCTCTTACCAGGCCTACAACGCATTCCACCTATCCCACCGGTCTGTTTGATGGACACCACGGCGTTATCCTGGTGCGCATCAATGCGCACCCTACAACAGACTGCCCGGTTAGCTTCAGCTATCTCTTCGCTCATCCACAATGACAACGAATCACGCGACACCATGGCGATATCCTGGTGCGCATCAATGCGCACCCTACAACTGAATACCCGGTTAGCTTCGCCCGGTGGCTTTCCATGTCTTTAGCTCATCCAGCATGACAACGCTACGCGAAAACTTCCCGGTTATCCCTCAGCGCTTTTGTCAGATTTCACGTAGCGCGATCGGTCTGTTTGCTGAATATCGCGACGTCATCTTAGTGCGCATCAATGCCTCGCCGCACTGCACAATCGCAGGGGCGCCATTCATGGCGACCGAACCCGGCGCCGTCAGCGGATTGCCAGCCTCATTTATCTTTAAAATAATCTTCCGGCATTTGTCCCGGCGGCATGTTGATTACGGCATCATTATCCGGACCTTCATTCTTCATGTAGGTCACTTTGGCAAACTCAGGAATCACTACGTACGGATACGCTGGCCCTTCATCACGGAAACGATGCATATCTTCGATAAATTCATTCTGATAGCAGATGGTTTTTTCCGGATGCTGTCCTTCGCCGGCAATCCACTGCGGGAAAAAGATGGTGCCGTGAATCACCTTGCGGTTGATATCAAACAGCAGACTGACGCAGGTGCCGGTCGGCTCGTGCCAGTCGACTTTATAAATGCCCGGCGCGAACTGCACCGCATTCATACTTTGGTTGGTCACCCAACGGCCACCAACCAATCCCTGATGGATACGATAATCACAGGTTGTTGCGTTGCGCGCGTACCACTCATATTTCCAGCCATTATCATAGGTATAAACGAAATGCGTCCCAACAAACGCAGACAAATCTTTGGAAAATTCATCCGTTATCATGGTGTTATCCATTGTTTTACCTCATCAGCAGTTTGTTGAAGCAGGAATAGTAAGTTATAGCGCCTGTGAGAAAACCAGACGGCAAATTAACAAAAAAAATCCGCTTCCTGAGCGTGCTGCCGGCTTGACAGCGCCCGTCCCCTGCTCTTTTATCTCCTCTGTACGCCGGGCCAGCTGTCGCTGTTACATTCTGAAGGCGTCGTCTGGCCGTTTTCCTGCTAAATCTCGCTGCAATCTTTGCAACAGCGAGGTCAAACGTTCGGCGATGTAATCGGTAAATTCTGCACGTCCCAGCGTTCTGGCAAATACCTGCTGGGGTATGAAACGACGCATCTCGTTGTAAAAACGTCCGTCTTTGACGATGTTTTCGATACCAGCCAGTCGTTGTTTTAATAACTTTTCATAGTCAGGAATTCGGTAATCCTCGATTTTTTGCCGAATCCAGCCCACATCATACGCAGCGCCTTGCTGCATCAGCCAGGGTAAATCCCAGACATCGCGGTAACGAAGATATTTGGTGGTCGCAACCAGGGAAATAAGCTTATCACTCATGATTTCGTCGAGACTTTCACACATTACCAGCGTATCGCTGTAGCCATCCGGCAACACCGGATAATTGCGGCTTAGCGGCAACGGTTTGCGACTGTAAGCGGGAATATTAGCAACTTCGACCTTGATGCGTTGCTTAGGCATATCGCGTTTTTCGGGTGCCGTCGTCACGGAGACCTGCCATTTATCGACTCTGATCTCTTCATAGCCCGGCTGGCGGCGAAGTTCTGCCGGCTCTTTGACCGTAACTTCTAAACCGTAACGCGTGCCGAGATAGTCTTCGATACAGACCTTCATGTTTTTTAAATCTGCACCGGAAAAATTGATGCCGCCGGCGAAATCCAGGTCCTCGCTGAATCGATTGCCGTCATAACATAGCCGCAAAGAGGTACCGCCCTGAAACGTCAGATTTTGCAGCAGACCCGCTTTATCCAGACAGTAAAGGATGTCGTAGTGTAAAAGCTCTTTTTCCACTACGTTACGCATACCCTCGAGTTGCGCTGAAGCCATGGCCTTAGCGACCAGTTCAGTGAAACTGACTTTCTGATTCATCGTTCGTTTCCGCCTCATCAATCAGATGCGTATTACGCCCCACCCGACGTAAATCGCGCAGTGCGGCTTTTTTGGTTGCCAGGCGCAAAGGTGACTCGCCCAAAATGGTGTCCTGCAAAATTTGTTCAGGCGATCGTTTGGTATGCGTGAATTCGATCACGCCATAAGGCGTAATGTGTTCTTCAGAACGGCCCGTGGTCATAACGGTAAGACGCCCCATCGGGATTTGTGAAATTACACCGTAAGCCGATAACGCCGATTCCAGGCTCAGGTAGCTGTATTCTCCTCTGCGCAACGTCTGTACGATTCTTTCCAGCGTGTAAGCGTCTTTACTTCTCGCATAGGCGTAAACATAGACGCCACGGCTGGCGCGCTGCAGGATGCCGTCCTTCACCAGACGGTTCAGGCCAGCGTTGAAAGCCTTGTCACTGTCGTCATAAAAGACTTTGGCTAAATCACGAACAGCAAAGACATAGCGCCCCTGCCTGTCAAACGCATTAAGCCGCTCGATTGCCGTCATTTTGTTCATATAAGTCTACGGGAAAACCACATTTATAGAGTATTCATGTGTACATGATTTGCCCAGCACTTTCAAGTGCACATGAATACCAGTAAAAAGTAGTATTCGTGTGCACTTAATCCGCCTGCTTCAAATCGGAAAACTCTTCGTCGGTGTTACCAAAATCGCATGCCGGTTAAATGCAGGGTCCTGGCGATGCCACCGACGGCGATCAGCGCCAGCACAATGCCCAACCCCGCCATCGCTTCAAATCCAAGGTGTCTGAACAGCAGATAACCGACAACGCAGCCGGACAGAAATGAGAAGATCGTAACCAGATGAGTAAAAAGCACGGTTCGATGGCCATCGCGATCGGCGGCCTCGCTTTGACTGAAGGATGCGCGTAGCCAGGATCCCAGTGCGATGCCGGCGTCGGTCAGTGTGCCGGTCACGTGCGTGGAGCGAACGCGACCGGAGGAAAGCTGGGTCGAGGTTGAGTTATGAATGCCCATCAGCAAACTCAGCGTAACCAGAATTTCGCCGTTGTTTCGTTCGGAATACCACAGGATTTCTACCAGGGAGGTCAGCAGCAGGAAAATACCCTCTGCCAGCAGCACCTGACAGTAAATGGTGCGCAGATTCCGCTTCAGGCCGTAAGCTACCGTCAAACGCGCCAGCATGGCACCGCAGACAAAAGCAAAAATCAGCACGGCCAGAAATAGCAGATCGTGCAGGTCAGAACCATTCACCTCTGCCGAAATTTGCGAGGTATTGCCGGTCATATGGGAAGGGAAAAAACCGAATGCGCCAAACGCCATGGCGTTGAGGATACCGGCCGTGGTGGCCAGCGTTAACGCCAGCAGGCGATCTTCGCTGTGAGAGCGGATTTTCTTCTTGCGCAACAGCATAATCTATTCAGCACTCCTTTGAGAGATTCTCGGGTTGGTCGGGTCTCATCCTTATCAAGCATAGCGGCTATGCTCCGACTCACGGCTAATCCTCTGCTTTTATTACTTTTAAATCCTCCGCTGCCACATCGTGTCGCTGTCATTTTTTTGTCATTTCCACGTCAGCGGAATGTTGGTCCCCGGCGCTTACAGTGGTGCATGAACCCCGATTAATTATGAGGACCGATCATGACATTACGCAAAATCACGGCGCTGGCGGCGCTGGTAATCTCTGCCCTGAGTGCCGGACTGGCGCACGCCGACAGCGCTGCCGCGCCGCAGGAAGTAAAAAATATTGTGCTGGTCCATGGCCTGTACGCTGATGGCTCCAGCTGGGGCAAAGTCATCCCACTGTTGCAGGCGAATGGTCTGCACGTCACCGCGGTGCAAAACCCAACGACGTCGCTGAATGATGACGTGGCGGCGGTGAAACGCGCGCTGGCACAGCAGGACGGACCGGTGATTCTGGTTGCGCACTCTTATGGCGGCATGGTTATCAGCCAGGCGGGCGATGAACCTGAAGTGAAGGGGCTGGTGTACATCGCGGCGCGCGCGCCGGAGGCCGGTGAAGATTATCCGGCGCTCACCAAAAAGTTCCCTGCAGCACCCGTTGCCGCTGGCCTGAAGTGGCGTGACGATGGCTTTGGCGCGCTCAGTGAACAAGCGTTTATCCATGACTTTGCCGGCGATCTGCCGGAAAGCGAAGCGCGGGCTTATTACGCCGTTCAGCAACCGATGGGTAAAGCCATTACCCAGGCGAAAACCAGCGTGGCGGCCTGGCATAGCAAACCGAGCTGGTATTCGGTGTCGACGGAGGATCGCACTATCAATCCGGATCTGCAGCGCTTTATGGCGAAACGCATGCATGCGCAGACCATCGAACTCAAGGCCAGCCATGTGTCGCTGATTTCCCAGCCGCAGGCGGTGGCAAATCTGATCATGAAAGCCGCGCACGTACCAGGGTATTGATCGCGCCCTTACCGGGTGCATGTTTGATAGCGGCGCAATTTATTGCGTGATAAATCGCGCCGCTACCAGAGGTGCGCGCCCTGCCTCACGAATGCGCTGGGGCACTCTTCATATCCAGTTCATAAACCACACAGGGCTGGTCGTAATGCTGCTCGATACCGCGATAGCGCATACCCAGCCGCTGCATCACCCGATGGGATGCAAGATTTTCCGGATGTGCCACCGCCACCAGATAATCTACTCCAATCTGCCCGGTAGCAAACTGCACAATTGCCGTGGCGGCTTCGGTGGCGTACCCTTTTCCCTGACTGCTGCGCAACAGTCGCCAGCCAATTTCCAGCGGCGCCTGTTCCTGATGGGCCAGATGCTGCAGACAAGCCGCCCCGACGATGTCATCGCTGCTCTTCTCGCGGAGTGCCCACCAGGAAAAACCATAGCGCTGCCAGCGTTGCTGCACGCGCTCAATGGTCGCCAGCGTCTCGTCCTCGCTCTTCACCTGTCCCTCATTGATATAACGCATGATTTCCGGGTCATCATCCATCGCGCGCAAGCCGGCGAGGTGGCTTAGCGCAAAAGGTTCCAGTCGTAAGCGTTCTGTTTCAATCACTGCCTGCATAACTCTCTCCCCGGGTTGTCCTGTTCGCCACCGGTAGTGGCTGTGTAGTTAGCGCATCATCGCCTTTGTGCGCGTCCGTTACCGGCCAGGCTCCTGACATTAACGGACAACATTGCCAGCGTCATCACAATTTCCAATGACCAGTCAGCTTGTAACCTCATCAACCTCGTGACAATATCGCTACATGTATATACATGTATGTTTCGTGACATTTACCACTGACTAACAAGAAAAATCAATGACTAACCACCTTTAGCCGTTCCAGCGAGGAAACTATGTCCGCTCAGATACCTGCCGCAGATTATTCAGGTGCAGAGAAACAGCGCCTGTCAGAAACACGTTCCATTGATTACATCCCGCTCAGCGAGCGTCACGGGCATCCGTTTAGCCAGTTCACATTGTGGTTTGGTGGCAATTTGCAGATCACCGCCATTGTTACCGGTGCGCTGGCGGTGGTACTGGGCGGCGATGTGGTCTGGTCGATTGTCGGTTTACTGGTGGGACAGATCGTCGGCGCGGCCATCATGTCGCTGCACGCGATCCAGGGCCCGCGCCTTGGCCTGCCGCAGATGATCACCAGCCGTATGCAGTTTGGCGTTTTTGGCGCGGTGATCCCGCTGGTGCTGGTGTGCATTATGTATGTGGGCTTCTCGGCCAGCGGCACGGTACTGGCCGGCCAGGCGCTGGCGAAGCTGGTCAACGTCAGCAATGCAGCCGGCATGATCATCTTCAGCGCCATCATCATTGTGATTGCGGTGCTCGGCTATCGGGTGATTCATAAACTCGGCAAAGTGGCTAGCGTCATCGGCGTGCTGGCGTTTGTTTACCTGTTCATCACCCTACTCTCCAGCCACGATTTAGCGGCCGTCTGGCAAAATCAGCACTTCAGCGTTGCCAGTTTTCTGCTGGCGGTATCGCTCTCCTCGTCATGGCAGATTGCGTTTTGCCCTTATGTGTCGGACTACTCGCGCTATCTGCCGGTGGATGTCTCCGCGAAAAAGCTGTTCAGTTCGGTGTTTTTTGGCACCGTGCTGGGCACGCAGGCATCAATGACGCTCGGCGTCATTGTGGCTGCAATTGCGGGTAAAGCGTTCTCCGGTAATGAAGTGGGCTACATCGTCGGGCTGGGCAGCAGCGCCACCATGGCGATGGTCATCTACTTCGCCATCTGCTTTGGCAAAATCACCTTCACCACGCTCAATGCCTACGGCAGCTTTATGTCGCTGACCACCATTGTGTCCGGTTTTCGCCAGCAAACCGCGATCAGCCGTGGCGGACGTATCCTGTTTGTGGTGCTGATGGTCACGCTCTCCTGCATCATTGCGCTACTCAGCGAACCGGCGTTTCTCAAATCATTTACCCACTTCCTGCTGTTCCTGCTGGCCTTTTTTGTGCCGTGGAGCGCCATCAGCCTGACGGATTTCTATCTGATTACCAAAGGGAAAGTCGATGTGCCCGCGCTGTCGCAACCGGATGGCCGCTACGGTCGCTGGAACTGGGCCGGCATTATCATTTACTTCCTCGGGGTGCTGGTACAGCTGCCATTCATTGATAACCCGCTGCATCATGGTTCCCTGACGTGGATTTTTGCCGGCAACGATGTGTCATGGATCATCGGCTGGTTTGTTACCGCATTGCTGTGGCTGGGGGCGCGTCGTTTCGACCGCCGTGGTGCACTCGCGCAGTCGATCTACCCTGAGTGACGTTGTCACAGGTATGCTGAGGGCGGCGCGATATTGCGCCTCCCTCACTCCAGTAACATCCTGATAATGCCGTAAACGCTGCGGCAGGCTACACTGCTGATCGCCCTTTCGAGAATGCAGGAGTCATGGATGCCAGCCTCAGCGCTTTCACTGTTCACCCCGGCCACGCAACAGTGGTTTCGCCGCACTTTCCCGGCGGCGACCCCCGTACAACAGGAAGCCTGGCGCGCCATCGCCAGCGGACAACACTGCCTGGTGATTGCTCCAACCGGCTCCGGCAAAACGCTGGCGGCATTTCTGCATGCGATCGACGCGCTGTTTCGCGAGCGTAGCCGCGACGAACCCGTAGCGCGCAGTCATAAGACGCGCATTCTGTATATTTCACCGGTTAAAGCGCTTGCGGCTGACGTGCAGCGTAACCTGGCGCTACCGCTGGCGGGCGTTGCCGCTCAGCGCGCGGAATTGGGTGAGGCGGATATCACGCTGGAGGTCGGCATGCGCTCCGGCGACACGCTCAGCGCCGAACGGGCAAAGCTGCAGCGCCGGCCGCCGGACATCCTGATTACTACCCCGGAATCGCTTTTCCTGCTGCTGACGTCAAAAGCCCGCGAAACGCTGCGCGGCATCTCAACCGTGATTATTGACGAAGTGCACGCGGTGGCCGGAAGTAAACGCGGCGCCCACCTGGCGCTCAGCCTGGAACGGCTCGATGTATTGCTGGCGCAGCCTGCTCAGCGCATTGGCCTGTCGGCCACTGTGCGACCGCCAGAAGCGGTGGCAGCTTTTCTCGGTGGCGCGGGCGCTACGCGCATCGTCAACCCGCCGGCGCAGCGGCCGCTGCAGCTGACAATTACTGTGCCGGTAGAGGACATGACGGATATCCAGCAGCGTCCCGATGCGCGCGCCGCGCAGGAGAGCAGCCTCGCCGCCGGTTCCATCTGGCCGCATATTGAAGCCGGCATCCTAGATGAGGTATTGCGCCATCGCGCGACTTTGGTGTTTACCAATTCGCGTGGGCTGGCGGAGAAACTCACCGCACGGCTCAACGAACTGTATGCGCGACGCGCCGCGCCAGAGCATGGCGTAGCAGAGCCAGCCCTCGCCTATGGCTCTTTTAGCGGTGGAACCGAAAAACGCGCCACGCCTGCTGAAGCGTATATTGCCCGTTCGCATCATGGCTCGGTGTCGAAAGAGCAGCGGCTGGAGATTGAGAACGCCCTGAAAGCCGGCGAGCTGCGCTGCGTGGTGGCGACATCCAGTCTTGAACTGGGAATTGACATGGGTGATATCGATCTGGTGATTCAGGTCGGGGCACCGCCTTCGGTGGCCAGCGCGCTACAGCGTATTGGCCGGGCCGGCCACCAGGTCGGCGGTACGCCGAAAGGCATTATCTGGCCGCGCACGCGCCGCGATCTGGTTGATGCGGCCGTGACGGTGGACGCGATGCTGGCAGGCGAACTGGATGCTATCGCTTTGCCACACAATCCGCTCGATATTCTCGCCCAGCATACGGTGGCGGCGGCGGCCATGGACACCCTGTCAATCGAGGCGTGGTATCAACAGGTACGCCGTGCCGATCCGTTCAAAACGTTACCGCGTAACGCCTTCGATGCGGTGCTGGACATGCTGTCTGGCCGCTACCCTTCGGACGAGTTTGCTAACCTGCGCCCGCGCATCATCTGGGATCGACAACAGCAAACCTTAAGCGGTCGCCCGGGCGCGCAGCATCTGGCCGTCACCAGCGGTGGCACCATTCCGGATCGTGGGATGTTCAGCGTGATGCTGCCGGAGGGCGAAGAACAGTCTGGTGCGCGCCGGGTCGGCGAACTGGATGAGGAGATGGTGTATGAGTCGCGGATTAACGACATCATCACGCTTGGCGCCACCTCGTGGCGCATCCAGCAAATTACGCACGATCAGGTGGTAGTGGTGCCGGCACCCGGTCGCTCGGCGCGCCTGCCCTTCTGGCACGGCGACAGTCTCGGGCGTTCGGCGACACTCGGCGAAGCCATTGGCCGCTATTTGCGACATGCCGCCAGCGGGATGTTGCCCGGCAGCGACAACCTTGACGCCAATGCCCGACACAACATTCGTGCGCTCATCGACGAACAGATCGCCGCCACAGGCCTGGTGCCTGACGATCGCAATTTGCTGATTGAGCGCTGTCGCGATGAAACCGGCGACTGGCGCGTGATTTTGCATTCCCCTTATGGTCAGCGCGTGCATGCGCCATGGGCGCTGGCCATCGCTGAGCGGATTGGCCGTCAGATGGGCCTCGATCCGGCCGTGGTCGCCAGCGATGATGGGATTGTCGCGCGCTTCCCTGACAGCGAAGGCCGGGTGCCAGGCGCTGAACTGTTTTTGTTTGCGCCGGACGAACTCCAGCGACAGGTGACGGCTGCGGTGGGACATTCTGCGCTGTTTGCCGCCCGCTTCCGCGAATGTGCCGCGCGCGCCCTGCTGCTGCCGCGCCGCAATCCCGGTAAACGTTCTCCGCTGTGGCAGCAGCGGCTGCGCGCCGGGCAACTGCTGGAGGTGGCGCGGCAGTTCGACGATTTCCCGATTTTGATCGAAACCGCGCGTGAATGTCTGCAGGACGTGTATGACCTGCCGGCGCTGCATCAGCTGATGGCGCGGATACAACAGGGCGAGGTTAAGCTGACTGAAGTTACTACCGATACGCCCTCGCCGTTTGCTGCACCGCTGCTGTTTGGCTATGTCGCCGAATTCATGTATGCCAGCGATGCGCCGCAGGCGGAGCGGCGCGCGTCAATGCTGGCGCTCGACAGCACGCTGCTGAGCGATCTGCTGGGCCAGGTTGAGATGCACGAGCTGCTGGCACCCGAGGTGGTGGCACGCGTTGAGCAGGAGCTTCAGCGCACCGTCCCCGATTATCAGGCCAGCACTCAGGAAGCTGTGGTTGATCTGCTGCGCGAGCTGGGGCCGCTCACTGTGCCGGAAATCACGGCGCGCTACAACGGTGAGGCGGCGCTGATGCCGCTGCTAACCGCGCTGCAACAGGCGCAACGCATCATTCAGGTTACGATTGCGGCAGAAGCGCGCTGGGCTGTCGCCGAAGATGGCGTGCGGCTGCGCGACGCACTGGGCACGGCGCTGCCAGCTGATCTGCCCGCCGGGCTGCTCGCGCCGGTGGCCCGTCCGCTGCATGACTTACTTAATCGCTATCTGCGCACCCACGCTGTCGCCACCAGTCTGCAAATCGCTGCCCGCTTTGGCCTGGGCCGGGTCGTGGTCGACGACACGCTGGAAGAGCTGCGTCAGCAGCAACGCGTACTGAAAGGCGATTTCCTCTCGCCTGCGGTCGATGCGTCAACGCAGTGGGTAGCGGAAAGCGTATTTCGTCGTTTGCGCGTGCGATCGCTGCAGGCGGCGCGTGAGGCCACCCGACCGGTCGAAGCGCCGGCGTACGTGGCTTTTCTGCTTGAGCGTCAGGGATTGCTGAGCGACGTCGCGGCATCTGCGGCACAGGGCGCCTTTGCCGGTATCAACGGCGTGGTGCGGGTGATCGAACAGCTGGCTGGCGTGGCGCTGCCGGTTTCGCTGTGGGAAAGCCAGATTTTGCCGGCGCGGGTGCGTGATTATCAGCCAGCGATGCTGGATGAGCTGCTCTCTTCCGGTGAAGTCATCTGGAGTGGCCAGCGGGCCCCTGGCGCGCAGGACGGACTGGTCTCACTGCACCTGAGTGAGTTTGCCAGCGAAACGTTACCTGTGCCTGATGAAGGTAATAATGTGACATTGTCACCTTTGCAGCAGGCGATTGTGGCGCAGTTACAGGACGGCGGCGGCTGGTTCGCCCGCGAGCTGCTGCCGCGCGTGATGGCGCAGCATGAACATGCTGTCGACCCCGGCGAAGTCTTTGCCGCGATGTGGGAGCTGGTATGGCGCGGCTATCTGACCATGGATACCTGGGCCGCGCTGCGCCAGCTCAGCACCACCAGCCACACGCCGCGTCCACGCCCGGCCCGTCCTGCGCGCAGTCGCCACAGTCGGGCCAGTTTCGCAGCCAGCCGCAGTGCTGCTGCGCAGCCCTCGCTCAACAGCATGGCCGGACGCTGGTCGCTGATTGTGCGGCAGCCGCTGACCGACACCGAACGCGCCCTGGCGCTGACTGAAAATATGCTCGACCGCTTTGGCGTGATCACGCGCGGTGCCGCCGTGGCAGAGCAGATTCCCGGCGGCTTTCCGGCATTGCAGCCGCTGTTGCGCGGCATGGAGGATGCCGGACGGCTGCTGCGCGGGCGCTTTGTTGCCGGCATGGGCGGCGCGCAGTTTGCTGAAAATCCGGCCATCGACCGGCTGCGCCAGCTTGGCAGCGCGCAGGCCACGCATCCGCCGGTGGCGCTGGCAGTGCTGGATCCCGCCAATCCCTTTGGCGTGCAGCTGGCGTGGACACTCAGCGTCGGTGGCGTGCGGCCTACCCGCCGCAGCGGCGCACTGGTGGTGATTGGCGATGGGCGCGTTATGTTGTGGCTGCCGCCGGGTGGTAAAGAGCTGTTAACTTTTGGCGACATTAGTGAGGAGCAACGCCAGGCCGCCATCGTGGCGCTGGGCCAGGCCTTACGCCGGGAGAAAACCCATAGCTTCATCCTCGAACGGGTGGACGATCAGCCGGCCAGTCAGTCATCGCTGCTACCGGCCCTGAAAGCCATCGGCTTTTCCCGCGTGCCGAAAGGCTACAGCTGGTATGGCTAAGCCTGCAGGCGGTAACGATGCTGCTGCAGGCGTTCGGCCTGACGCGGCGTGGCCGCCGGCCAGCTAAGTTGCGGAAACAGGTATAACCGGATGCTGAACAGATGAAACAGCGGCAGCAGCAGCGCCTCGTCACGCTGCGCCAGCTGCTCCAGCTGCATCAGCAGCACATCGAGCTCCTCCTGCAAATCTTCATGCGGTGGCGTCTGCAGCGACTTCAGCCTGCGCTTGAGAAACAGTCCCAGCTCGTGAAACATCTGCCCGCTGTCCAGCTGATAACGGCTCAGCAGCGCCTGATGGCGTGCGTAGTAGTCAAAGCTATTGACCCCCAGCCACACCTCGGTCAGCAGCATTCCCGCCGGCGCCATATCGGACTGCGGATCAAGGTGCAGGCGTGGCAGCACCACGTTGACCTTATCCAGCATCAGGCCAATAAAACGCTGGCGTCCCAGCAGCGATGAGCCGGTGCGCTCAATCTCCTTGATAAAGCGCAGCAGTTCACGCAGGCCGTGACGCACGGCACGGCGCGCGGTCCACGATGGCCGCTTGTTGCGCATCAGCGCGGTCAGGATCACCGCAAACAGCACGCCGGCCATTGAAGCAATCGCGTTATTCACCAGCAGCACCAGATCGGGTTTCAGATGATGTCCGAGCCCGATAAAGCCGGGGATCTGAATCGCCACGCTCAGACCGATCATGTTGCTGGCCGGTCGCGCAATCATCAGTCCGAGCAGCAGCAGACCCGGTGCCAGGCAGAGGATCAGCGCCTCGAACGAGGTTGCCTGCGGCAGCAGCAGCGCGACATAAATCACGCTGATAAAGATCGCCACAATCACCCCACGAATAAACAGCTTCATTGAGGTCAGCGGCGTATCGAGGCTGGCGAAGAAGGAGCTGAGAATCGCGGCCATCACTGGCGCTGATGCCCCGTCGCGCCAGCCGGTCGCCATCCACAGCAGGCAGGAGCCAAAGGTGGCGCAAAATGCCGTCAGCGCCGACAGCCGAATCAGCCCTTTGTCGAAAAAGCGATGCGTGCGTTTGCCGCGCGCCAGCGTGGTGTCGCCTGACAGATCGCTGACCAGCCCGCCCACACTCTGGTAAGCCCCGGCGATACGCACAAAATCCACCAGCCGCTCCAGCAGGCCGGTAAATAGCAGACAGTGTTCGGTAGACAATTCGCCGTTGCGCCACGCTGCATTCAGCCGATCCTGACAAAGGCTCAGTTCCAGCTGAATACCAATGACATCGCCCACCGCTTCGCCATCATTCAGCCACAGCAGGAACTGCTGCAGGGTCTGCTCAACCCAGGCAGGAAAGACAATCTGGCGCGCCGCAAGCCGCTGCAGCCGCATCTCAATCGCCGTCAGCGTGGGGATTAAGTATGAAAGATGCTGATACTGCGTGCTGACCAGGCGAATCAGACGCCGGGCCGCGTCGCCCTCGTACACGCAATGGGTAATCAGGATCTCGACCTGCTGCGGATTAGTGGCCATGCGGGTCAGGATTTCGTCGCGTTCTGGCGATCGGTCAGCGGAAATGCCAGAGAGTAAATCGCGGCACAGCTTGCGCCCGTTGAGATACCACTGGCTGACGCTCTGCTCCAGCAGACTGCGCATCGAGACCGGAAACAACAGCGCGTGCACCAGGCTACTACAGACAATGCCCAGGGTAATTTCTTCAATGCGCGACAGCACGGTACTGGTGATACCGAGCGGTGTCGTCACCTCCGGGAAACCCATAATCGCGGCGCTGTAGCCCGCCAGCATAAAGACATAGCTTTTCGGCGTGCGGTCGTGCAGCGACAGATAGAGACACAGGCTCACCCACAGTGAGATACACAGGCTGAACAGCAGCGGATGCGCCACGGTGAGTGGAAAGATAAAAAAGATAAAGACGCCACCGAGCAGCGTGCCGAGCAGGCGGAACAGCGATTTGGAGATGGTGGAGGCCGAATAAAGCTGCGATGCCACAAACACCGTGGTCAGCGCCCAGGCGGGACGATCAACATTTAGTTCTAGAGCCAGATACAATGCCAGAAAGGCGGCCAGACAGGTTTTTACAGCAAAAAAAACGGCGTTTTTCGAAAACCACTGCATGTCACGGAGACCAGAAGGCGCTAAGTGCGGCGTATCCTGCCAGAATCTGGCGGGCGCTCATCCCGATAACTACGACAAATTGTTTCGTAATCGAAAACGGTGTTCATACGCGCCTGACATCAGGCACTGAATGCTTTAAAGAAACTAATCGAACGCAGCGATCGGCGGGTCGCCGGCGGGATATCTGCGCTGCCACTGCCGCAGAAAGCAGCAATCTGCCTTCAGCGGTAGAAATGTGTCGCAGATCACACTTTGCTGCCGGACGATGCTATCCATAAAATAATTTCGCGCAATAAGGCGCAGTTTCCTGCGCCCGATCATTTTAATAGCTGACGATGGTCACCCAGTTCGCGTCCCGGCCGGCTGGCGCTTCGCCCACCCGCTGCAACGCCCCGCTGCGCGCCTCAATGGCGTAGCTGCCAATAACCGCACTCTTCTCACCGCTCACCACCAGCCAGCGGCCATCGGCGCTGATCGCCATGCCGCGCGGCTGTTTCTCCACCGGCCAGCTGCCGATCAACGTCAGTTTGCCATCCTGCTGGTTAACACGGTAACCGCTCACGGTACTACTGGTGCGCTCGCTGACATACAGAAAACGCCCGTCCGGCGTCAGCTGGATATCCGCTGACCAGATGCGCGGCGTGCTGTCGCTGTAACCCGGCGGCCGTTCACGGCCATGTTGCAGATGATACTGCGCCGCCACCGCGTTGGGCGTTTCCGCCACTTTCACCAGCTCGCCGCTGGCTTCGCGCCGGAACTGGGTAATGATGCCGCCCATTTCACCAATGTTGTACAGATAGCGATTATCCGGCGACAACACCGAGTGGCGCGGACCGTTATCGGCGGCGGTTGCTACCTCCCCCTTGCCGAGGGCGCTCAACGTGCCGTTTGCGCCCAGCCGGAGCTGCAGCACGCGATCGGTGCCAAGATTACCCACATAAGCGTGACGACCGCTGGCATCGACAATCACCGAATGCGCCGCATGACCGGTTTTATAGCTGCCGACCGGCGGCGTAGCGATGGTGCCGCTGGCTGTCAGGCGGTAAACCTGCACCACGTCGCCGTCATATGAGGCCCCCAGCAGAAAGCGTCCCTGACGGTCAGTGCTGATGTAGGGGTAACTGGCCGCAGCCGGCACGGTGTGCCGGTTGTTCAGCTCGCCGCTCTGCGAGTCAATCTGCCAGCTCGCCAGCTGCAGCGGTTTACTGCGAATCGCCGCGTACAGCGTTTTGTGATCCGCACTGAGCGCCATCGGCATCACTTTTCCCCCGGCCTCAGTGTGGCCAAGCAGCTGCAAAGCGCCGCTGCGCGCGTCCAGCGTATAGCGCGCGATGGTGCCGTCGTCGGCGGCGGATACGTACACAAAGGTCTGCGCCAGCAGTGGCGCGCTCACCGTCATTGCCGCCAGCAGCGTAACGGTGCGCAGGCTGTTTATCATGGTGTTCTCCTTGATGAGGGTAATCAGACCCGGTTATACGCAGTAAAGCACGCGCCTGTTATGTGAGATTGCCCGACGTCACCTGGGCACTTCTCCAGCAAGTCAGGCTAATCAGGCAATTAGCGCGCCGGCGAACCTGATGTTTTGTCCGGGTTTGTGCGCGGGCTCACCTGGCGTGGCCGCGATGTGGTGCAGGATTTTGCGGTGATGATTCTGGCTACGGTGGGTATACCACACAACTGGCTGAACACCTGACAGCGCGTCAGGTGTTCAACCGTGTCACAGGTTTTAACCTGCCGATTGCGCGACAGGTGCACAGCTTACTGCAACTTCACGCCTTTGGTTTCTGGCGCTAACCAGACCACCACCATCGCGGCAAGAAAGGCGATCACCGTAGTGGCCAGCCCGGCGGTGAATCCTCCAACGCTGGCCACAAAGCCAATCAGCAGCGGCGCGATAAAGCCGCCCAGGCGCCCGCCGTTATACGCCAGCCCCATTAAAAAGCCGCGTGACTGCGTGTCGCCAATGATCTCGGCGAGGAAAGGACCGGAGCCGGCAAAAATACCGTTTACGCCAAACCCTGCCATGAAGATGGCAACCATCAGAATCAGCGGCTGAGTGGTCGCCAGATACATGCCGACCGCCACCGCACCGATAAACAGGTAGAGCAGAAACATCGGCCTGCGCCCCCACTTATCGGCCAGCAGTGAGAACACCAGGAAGCCTGCAATGGCACCGGTTTGCAGGGCCAGCACAAATTTCAGGCTGTGAAGAAAATCAAGATGCTTAACTTCACGAAGATAGGTTGGCGTCCAGGTGAATACGCCCCAGAACAGGTACTGAATGAAAAAGATAAAGGTAAATGCCAGCAGCAATCCTTTGAGGTTGATTTTGCCGGTACCTGCTGTTTTGCTCTGGCGGTGAGCGCGTTCCTGCTGGCGCGCCAGCCAGACGGGTGATTCAGGCGTGATATAAGCAATAACCATCATGATAAACACCGGCAGTGCGCCAATCATGAAAAGGTAGCGCCAGCCGCCGTTTTCCAGCCCGCCGGTCAGGGCCGTCACCAGCGCCGTCAGGCCAATCGCCAGAATCGCCCCCACCGGTAACCCCATTTGCATCAGCGCGCCACCGCGTGCACGACGTTCCGGACGCCATGTTTCGGCGATCAGTGCCGCTCCTGACGTCCACATGCCGCCCATACCCAGCGCACCGCAGAATCGCAGCGCAGCAAACGCCTGAGGATTGTGGGAGAACGCCAGCAGTCCGGAGAAGAGTGAATAGATGGCGATACAGATGAAGGCCGTTCTGACGCGTCCGATCTTATCGGCAACCAGCCCAAAAAGAATGCCACCAATAATCTGCCCGCCTGCCGTGGTGCTGATAAACACGCCAAGTTCTGTTTTGCTGACATCAAATACCACGCCCAGTACCGGTAGTAACAGCGAGAGCAAAAACGAGTCATAGCTTTCAAACGTCCACCCTAACCCGCCCAGCGCCAGCGTCCTTTTTTCTGCCGATGTATACGAGATCGCTGCAGCGGACTCATCCTGCGCCAGGGGAGGCGCTTCATGCAGTCTTGATTTGATATTCATCCATATTCTCCAGGGAGGATAAGCGATAGCGTGCAGCCGCGGTGCGCCAGAACAGCTGTTCTCTTTCGGTTGGCGAAGCGTGCTCAGCCAGCTTTTTACAGGCATTCCAGAATACGCCGTAGCTGAACATCCCTTTGTCGACCGGGAAGTTGCTGGCAAACATACAGCGCCCGACGCCAAACGCGTCAACCAGGGTTTCAAACTGCGGCCGCCAGGCCTGCGAAAGCGTCTGAGAGTCCGGCGGTATGGCATGCTGGGCGAAGGAGTAGCCCATGACGGTCATGCCGAAACCGCTGATTTTGATGCTCACGTTTGGCAACGCCGCCAGCGCAATGATGGCCTTTTTCCATTCCTGGAAGGTGGCATCCCGTTTGTCGGCATACGGCCCGCTACCGATCGGCCCGCCGCAATGGTCCACAATAATGTGCAGATCGGGTAGCGCCCGTGCCAGCTCAGCGATTTCATCGAGTTGGGTGTGATAAACCCAGACATCCAGCGACAGTCCTTTGCGGGCCAGGCATGCGGCACCGCGCCGGAATGCGGCACTGGCCGCCAGACCGGCGGGCGGCGTCGCGGGACTGGATACCACGCGCGGGTCATCGTGCCAGGCCAGCGGATTACGCATCCCGCGTAATCGTCCCCCTGAACGTTCCGTCATGCTTTCAATCACCGGCAGCAGGTCATCGCCAGCCAACAGGCTGGCACCGCCGACAATCGCTTCACAGCCTGCCGCCGCGCCGTAATGGCCGCTGTCAAACATTGCCGCGACGCCGCTGGCAAACTCCACCTCACCGACGGGTTTGAAGGCCTCCGGTCCGTTGCGGCGCAGCATTGAACGGCACTGAATGTAGACGGTAGAGAGTATCCGGTGGCCGGATGTTTCGATATCGTGGCTGAATTCAGGCGCCAGATAACGCCCTGTCTGGCGGTCCCATAAGTGATGATGCGCATCGACCATCGGCAGGTCGGGCATCAAAGCGGGCTCATGATGCAGTGCCAGCCAGTGCTCTCTGACAGGCAGATGCGGTGCGTTAACGATCTCCATAGTATCCCCTCTTAACTGCCTGATTTAAATCAGGTCTGAAACGCTGCTGGCGTGCCTCATCGGTGAAGCAATGAGTTGCACCAGGTAAAACACAGTTTTACATAGTAAATTGACTATAGATTCACCGCATAACCGATAGCCAGCAAAAAGGGGATGTTAATGATGTAAGTAAGATGTTAATCACAAATGTCCTGCTACACCGTCAGGTTTCAATCTTTGGCAGCAGCGTCACCCTCAATGTGTGTCGCCTCGACCTGACGAACAAAACTACGCCTCTCGGGTTTTAAGCGCTTTCAGGCGCGCCGGAAGCGCCCGCTCTGTCGCTTTGCGATGGTAAGGCGAAAGCTTGCGCCAGCTTTGGGTTTCCCCACGGGTGCGTCCGCATCCTTCGCACCAGCCGGTTTTCGTATCAAACACACAGAGATCGATGCACGGCGATTTTGCGGCCATATCCAGCCTCCTGGGATTTGGATGTCAATGTCGGGGTAATCAGTTGCAGGCGGCCCGAAAGCGCCGTAAAGTGAGTTATATACTATACCCCAGTATAGAACATGATCAACCGGAGGCAGTAATGGCCCATACCCTGAGAAATCAGAAAAGCTTGCTCACCCGCATTCGACGTATAAAAGGTCAGGCGGCGTCGCTGGAAACCGCCGTCGAATCGGGTGAAGAGTGCCTCAAGGTACTGCAGCAGGTCGCGGCAGTGCGCGGCGCTATTAATGGCCTGATGAGCGAATTGCTCGAAGGCCATATACGCGAACATTTGATGAACGCAGAGGCTACGCCGCAGGCGCGAAGTGAGGATCTGGAAGAGATCGTGGCGGTCATTCGTTCTTACCTGAAATAGAACCTCAGGCACGCAGCCGGCTTAATAATAATTATCGGGAATAACGATGCTCTGGCTAATCTCAAAATACGCGTTAACCGCCTTTATGGTGGTACTGATCTCAGAAGCCGCGAAACGCAGCGATCGTCTGGGCGGCCTGCTCGCCGCTTTACCGCTGGTCACCTTGCTGGTGCTTATCTGGATGAAAATAGAAGGACAAACGCAGGAAAAAATTGCCGCTCACGCATGGTATACGTTCTGGTATGTGGTGCCGACACTGCCGATGTTTATCCTGTTTCCGTTTTTTTACCAGCGCGTCGGCTTCTGGCTCACGCTACTGCTCTCCTGCGTGATTACCGTGGTGCTGTTCGCCCTCTGGGCGGTAGTGCTGAAGCGGTTTGGTATCATTCTGATGTAGGCGCAAGCCGCATCAATCATCCATTCCCTGCCCGGTCATTGGCTACACTTGCTGTTTTACCCGCGCAGAAACAAGGAAATGCTATGACTCAACACGCTTCACTCAATCACGCCTGGCTGCTGGCGTCACGCCCGGACGGCGAGCCGGTGAAAGAGAACTTCCGCTTTGTCGAACAACCGCTGCCGCAGGTGCAGGCGGGACAGATGCTGCTGCGCACCCACTATCTGTCGCTCGACCCGTATATGCGTGGCCGCATGGATGACAGCAAATCCTACGCGCCGCCGGCGCAACTCGACCAGCCGATGGTCGGCGGCACCGTATGCCAGGTGGCGGAATCGCAGCATCCGGATTTCAGCGCCGGCGACTGGGTACTGGCGGCCAGCGGCTGGCAGAGCTATGCCCTGTCCGATGGCACTGGCGTGACTAAAATCGGTCATCTGCCCCATCCATCCTGGGCGCTGGGTATTCTGGGTATGCCGGGCTTTACCGCCTACATGGGCCTGATGGATATCGGTCAGCCCAAAGCCGGTGAAACGCTGGTTGTCGCCGCCGCCACCGGGCCGGTGGGTGCCACGGTCGGTCAGCTCGGTAAGCTGAATGGCTGCCGCGTCGTCGGCGTGGCCGGCGGCGAGGAGAAGTGCCGCTACGCGATTGACACCCTCGGTTTTTCCGCCTGTATCGATCATCATCGTGACGATTTCGCAGAACAGCTGGCGGCCGCCTGCCCGGACGGTATCGACATCTATTTTGAAAACGTCGGCGGCAAAGTATTCGATGCCGTCTTCCCGCTGCTCAACACCGCCGCGCGCGTGCCGGTGTGTGGCCTGGTGTCGGGCTACAGCAGTCGCGAACTGCCACCCGGCCCCGATCGCACGCCGCTGATCATGGGCGGGATTCTGAAACGCCGCATCCGTATGCAGGGCTTCATCATCTTCCAGGATTATGGCGATCGCTATCCGGAATTCCTGCAGGCGATGACGCCGCTGGTCGAGCAACAAAAAGTGTTGTACCGCGAACACATGGTAGAAGGACTGGAGCATGCGCCGCAGGCGTTTATTGACATGCTGAAAGGCAAAAACTTCGGCAAAACCGTGGTGAAAGTGGCGTAGCCAGCGGTTCTCTCCCCGACTGTAAATCCGGCCTTAGTGTGCGAGCACTAAGGCTTTTTTGCGCTTTGCTTAACCGCTATTGAGATATAAGCCCTCCGCGTGCGCATGCGATGATGCCCTCCTCTATCCTCTTCTACCGGAGAAGTCATTATGTCGCTGACCTTAGCCGACTCCGCGGCGCTGCCGCGTAAAGTCAATACGCAACAGGCGGAAGCACCGGTGCCATTACCGGCTGGCGCCGCGCATATCATTCGCGACGATGCGGAAGCTATCGCCGTAGCCCATCAGTTGGCGGCCAGCTTCGCGCGCGAGGCGGCACTGCGCGATCGTGAGGGCATTCTGCCCCTCAAAGAGCTGGATGCGTTCTCGCAAAGCGGCCTGTGGGCAATGGCCATCCCCAAAGCCTGGGGCGGAGCGGGCGTGTCGTGGACCACCGTGGCCAGGGTGATCGCCATCATTTCAGCTGCCGATCCGGCGCTCGGTCAGCTGCCGCAAAACCATCTGGCCGGTGTGGCCCATCTGCTGGAAGACGGTAGCGAAGCACAAAAACAGGTACTGCTGAGCGAGGTACTGGCCGGGCTGCGCTGGGGTAACGCCTTTTCGGAGAAGCATGGCCGCACGGTCGCCGATTTTCAGACGCGCTTTCGGCGTGACGGTGATGAGGTGGTGATTAACGGGGAAAAATTTTATGCCACTGGCGCGCTGCTGGCGCATCGAATCCATGCCGTGGCGCTGGACGAGCAGGACCGGGCGCATCTGATTGTGCTCGATCGCGACACGCCAGGCATCAGCGTCATTAATAACTGGTCGGCCTTTGGTCAGCGCACGACGGCCTCCGGTACCGTACTGCTGGAGAATGTCCGCGCCCCGCTGTCGCGCGTTATTCCAACCTGGCAGGCGTTTGAGCGGCCAACCGCTGCCGGGCCGATTTCACAGATCATTCAGGCGGCGGTGGATGTCGGTATTGCGCGCGGCACCATTGAAGACACCCTGCAATTTGTTCGCGAACGCTCGCGGCCGTGGATTGACAGTGGCCAGGCGCGCGCTGCCGATGACCACTTCACGCTGGCGGCAGTCGGTGATTTGAAAATCCGCCTGCACGCTGCCGAAGCGCTGCTGTGGCAGGCCGGTGCAGCGATTGACGCCGCGCTGACGCAGCCCGATGAGACCAGCGTGGCACGCGCGACCGTGGCCACCGCCGAGGCCAAAGTGCTGACGACGGAGATCGCTCTGCTTGCCGGTAACAAACTGTTTGAGCTGGCTGGCACCCGCGCCACGCTGCAGGAGTTTAATCTGGACCGCCACTGGCGCAACGCGCGCACCCATACGCTGCACGATCCGGTGCGCTGGAAGTATTACCACGTGGGTAATTATTATCTCAACGGCACGCCGCCGCCGCGCCATGCGTGGAGCTAAGGGCGGCGGAAGCGCGTTGCCGGATGGTCAGCTGCCAGGCGCGGCTGACCCGTGAGACGTTCACGCAAGGTTAACGGCTGTGCTGGCTGAGGACGCACCCGCCCGCGCTGGCGCAGCACCGGCATGACCCAGGCAATGAAATCGTTGAAGCTGCCCGGGCTAATAGCCCAGCCCAGATTAAAGCCGTCCACGCCCGATTCTGCCGCAAACTGATCCAGCCGATCGGCAATGGTTTCGCCGCCGCCCACCAGCAACGGATGCAGACCACCGATACCGATGTAGCGTGCTGCCTCACGCAGCGTCCAGCGTTTTTGATCGTCAATTCGCGTCAGGCTGGCCAGCGCCGAACGGCAGGCGTCGGTTGCGCGAAAGGCCAGCGGCATGTCCGGATCCTCCTGCGACCAGTCGATACCGGTCCACGCCGAGAAGAGCGCCAGCGCAGCCTCTTCACTGATGTATTGCTGATAATCCTCAAGTTTGGCCCGGGCGGCGGCATCATCTTCGGCCGTGATCACCGTGATGGCTGTGACAAAACGCAGCGACGCCGGATCGCGCCCTTCTGCCACGGCCAGCTGACGAATGCGCTGAATATCGCTGGCAATCGCCTGCGCGGTGACGCCACCGAGGAAAATGACTTCTGCGTTACGGGCAGCAAACTGCGCACCGCGTGCCGAAGTGCCAGCCTGAAACAGCACCGGGGTGCGCTGTGGGCTGGGCTCACTGAGATGTGCATCCGGCACCTGATACCAGCGACCATAATGCTGAATAGCGTGCACTTTTTGCGGATCGCTATACAGGCTGTTGGCTTTATCGCGGCTAACCGCATCTTCCTCCCATGAGCCTTCCCACAGCTTCGCGGTCACATCCAGAAACTCCTGTGCGCGATCGTAACGCTCATCATGCGGCAGCTGCCGGGTCAAACCCAGATTGCGCGCCGCGGAATCAAGCATGGAAGTCACCACGTTCCAGGCGATACGCCCGCGGGTGAGATGATCAAGCGTCGTGAACTTGCGCGCCAGCAAATAAGGATGTTCGTACGTGGCAGAGACCGTAATACCGAAACCGAGGTGCTGCGTGACGGCTGCCATGGCTGAGACCAGCAGCAGCGGATCGTTCACCGGCATCTGAGCGGCCAGGCGCAACGCCGCGTCCGGCTTGCCCTGCCACACATCCAGTTGTCCCAGCGCATCAGCAATAAACAGCGCATCAAAACCTGCTGTATCAAGCTGCCGCGCGAGGGTCGTCCAGTAATCCAGCTCGGTATAGCGGTGCGCCTGATCCTGGGGATGTCGCCACAATCCGGCAGAGAGATGACCAGGGACATTCATCATGAACGCAAACAGCAAAAACGGTGAAGGCATCCGTTACCCTCCTCGGACAGGGCGACGCGCACGCAGTGCACCCACGGCCAGTACCACAAAGATCAGTGCGCCGGTTGCCACCTGCTGCCAGTAAAAGTTCCAGCCGACCAGCAACAGTCCGTTGGCGATGAAACTCAGCAGCACGACACCCAGCAGCGTACCCGGCACATTCGGGCGGCGCGAAGGCGCGAAGGTCGCGCCAATAAAGCTGGCACCGATGGCATTCAGCAGATAGGCATTGCCCGATAACGGTACCCAGGCTTTGACATTGGCGGCGAGAATTAACCCGACGATGCCGGCGACCAGTGCACTGAATATGAATGCCAGCGCGGTGAGACGTTTGACCGCCACGCCAGAATGATGCGCTACGCTGAGCTGTTCACCCATCATGCGCAGTGCGCGACCGCTGGCGCTGCGGTGCAACAGTTGATACAGCACCAGCGCCACGCCCAGCAACAGCCAGAGCGGTAGTGGAACGCCAAGTAGCGTGCCGTGACCAATAGCGGTAAAACCCGCCGGCAGCGTCTGGCTTAGCAGATAGACCGGCTGCCCACCGTTGGACGACAGTTGCTGTACGCTCTGACCAATAAACAGCGTGCCAAGCGTGGCGAGAAACGGCTCAACGCCGAGTTGTGTCACCAGAAAAGCGTTGAACACGCCTACCAGCAGTGCCGCCGTCAGCGCACCCAACAGCGCCAGCGGCAGCGCGACCTGATGCAGTACCAGCGTCACCAGCACCAGGCAGGCGACATCAATCGCCGTACCGACGGACAGATCGATCGCGCCGATACGCGTGACCAGCGTCATGGCCAGCGCCACAATCGCCAGCGGTGCGACATTATTCAGCAGCACGCTACGAATGTTGGCGACAGTGGCAAACGCGGGCGCGGCGATGATGAAAAACAGCAGCAGCGCAACAAAGGTCAGCACCATCAGGCTGCGCAACAGCCCCGGCACTTTTTTACCGCTCAGGCTCAGTTCAGACATGAGATGCCCTCCCCGCCTGACGGCGCCGCAGTAGCGCGGTCAGCGCCACAACCAGCAGGATGAGCACACCCTCGACGCCGTTAATCCAGTAACTTGAGACGTTAACCAACTGAAAGCCGTTGGCTATCAGACTCAGAAACAGCGCGCTGATCAGTGCACCGCCCAGGGTCGGCACCAGGCGACGCGAAAACACCACGCCGAGCAGCGCGGCGGCAATCACCATCAGCAGATTGTCGTTAGCGCCCGGCGAACTGCCGCTGAGCAGCGCCACCGAGGCAATGGCTGCCAGTGCAGCGCTGAAGCCGCACAGCACATAACTCAGACTTTGATAGCGCGCCACGCTAATGCCCGCCGCGTTGGCGGCCTGCGGATGGCTACCCACCGCCTGCAGGCGCAGGCCAAACGCGGTGAAACGACTGAGCCCGAGTGCACTCAACGCCAGCAGCAGAAATCCCCAGCCGAGCCAGGAAACGCCCAGCGGTCCGCTGGCTATCAGCAGGTTTTGCAGCGCGCTGCTGGCGGAAATCGACGCGTTTCCGCTCAGCACCATCTCCAGTCCCATGGCGATGTTCATGCTGGTCAGCGTCGCCAGCAGGGGCAAAATACCAAGCCAGACAATCGCCAGGGCATTGAATATCCCCACGGCGATGCCGGTGAGCAGCGTGAGCAGCAGCGCATAAGTGACAGAGTGTTGCTCAGCGATCTGCGACGCGAATACCGCGGCACACAACCCCATATTAGCGGCAATGGATAAATCAATGCCGCCGCTAATCCCCTGAACACCGCCACCGCTTAGCACCAGCGTCAGACCCAGCGCCAGCGTTCCCACCACCGCCGTTTGCTGCAATACGTTACCGAGGTTGATCACGCTGAGGAAAATAGGCGACAGCCAGGCAAATACCGCCAGCACCAGTACAATAATCAGCAGCGCGACGTGCTGCAGCCACGGCTGCCCCTGCGGTTTGCCTGCCGCCGTCACCACCGCCGGTTGGCTCAGTTCACTCATAGGATTTGCTCCGTCAATGCGCCCGTGCCGGAAGCCAGGGACAGAATCTCCTGGTGACTGGTGTGCCGGGCGGACAGCGTGGCGACCTGCTCGCCGCGCGCCAGCACAATAATGCGGTCGGCGAGCGTTTGCAGTTCCAGCAGATCGGTGGAAAACAGGATAATCACCGCCCCGGCAGCCGCCAGCTGCTGCAGGGTTTGATAAATGGCGGCCTTGGCGGCAATGTCGACGCCAACCGTGGGCTCATCCAGCAGATAGAGCGTGGCGTGGGTGTTGAGCCATTTCGCCAGCACCGCTTTTTGCTGATTTCCGCCGGACAGCTGACGCAGCGGTGCCAGCTGGCCCGGTGTGCGGATCACAAGCTGGCGGATGTTGTCCGCCACCAGCACGGTCTCGGCGGTTGCGGAGACGCCGCCCCAGCGCAGCAGGCGCTGCACGGTCGTCAGGGTGATGTTGTCGCGCAGGCTCACATCGAGCGCGATGCCGTTGGCGCGGCGATCTTCCGGCACCAGCGCGATGCCACGTTTCACCGCGGCATGTGGCGAAGCCGGTACGCCGTGCGTCTCACCTACGCGCAGCGTCCCGCTCACGCCACGTTCCAGACCAAACAGTGCGCTGATTAACGCCTTCCCTCCGGAGCCCAGCAGGCCGGTAATGCCAACGATCTCGCCACGTCGTGCGCTGAAACAAACATTGTGAAAGCGACCCGGCGCGCTCAGGGCGTCTACGGTCAGCACCAGCTCGCCGTCAGGTGGCAGACCGCGCGGTGCAATCGCCTGCTGCGTCTCACCGATCATGGCATTAATCAGCGCCTGCGGAGAAAGGGCGTCGCCGGTAAAATGCGCGACGTCTTTACCATCGCGCAGCACCGTAACCCGCTGGCACAGCGCCTGGATTTCATCGAGATAGTGAGAAACGTAGATCAGTGCGATCCCCTGCTGACGCATACGTTCAATAACGCGAAACAGCGCCTGCACCTCGTGGCGCGCCAGCGCGGCGGTCGGTTCATCCAGTACCACCACGCGCGGCGCGCGCTGTAATACGCGACAGATCTGCACCAGTTGCTGTTCCGCCACACTTAACCCGGCGATCAGCGCATCGGGATCGATCTGCAGATCGAAGTGCTGTTGCAGTAGCTGCCGCGCCTGCTGCCGCATACGCCGGCGATCGATAAACGGTGTGCTGCCAATCCGTGGCTCATTACCGAGCAGCAGCGCTTCCGCCACCGTCAGCGTGCCTGGCAATAGCCGCTCCTGATGAACAATGGCGATGCCCTGCTGTTGTGCCTGAGCCGGACTGGTCAACACCAGTGGCCGGCCTTCCAGCGTCACGCTGCCCTCATCGGCAGCGTGGATGCCGCCCAGCACTTTGATCAGCGTCGATTTTCCGGCTCCGTTATGCCCAATCAGCCCATGCACTTCGCCGGCGTGGACATCAAGCGATACCGCTTGCAGCGCGGGAATGCCGTCAAAGGCTTTACTGATCTGGCGCAGTTGCAGTCGCACTGTCTTATTTATCATCGCTCTGGCCCAGCGTTTGCTGCGCCTGCGCCGCATTCTCTTTGGTGACCAGAATGGCCGGAACATAGGTGGCAGGCGGAAGTGAACGATCGCCGGCAAGGTATTTCGCCACATTTTGTACCGCAGTCTGTCCGATCAGATAGGGTTGCTGCGCCACCACCGCCGCCGCGCTGGATTTCGGATCTTTCACCAGCGAGACCACGTCCGGGCTGCCGTCCACGGCGTAAGTTTTGATTTCACTGCGACCGGCAGCATCAACCGCCTGAGTGGCACCAATCTGCGGTACGTCCCATGCCGCCCAGATAGCCTGTACTGACCCTTGCGGATACTTGTTAAGTAGCTGACTAATCTGCGCATAGGCATCCTGCACGGTATTGGGAATGACGTCGCGCAGTTCGGGCTGAATGATTTTAATTTTCGGATACCATTTCAGCACGGCTTTTAACTGGTCATAGCGCATCGCCACCACCGGCACGCCATAAAAACCATTAAACACCAGAATATTGCCTTCGCCGCGCAGATCATTGACCAGTTTTAATGCCAGCTGCTCGCCAATATAAAAGTTATCGGAGGTCGTGACGTTAATACTGGATGGGCTGGCGGTATCTACGGTAAATAAGGGAATGCCGGCGTCGCGAATTTTTTTCAGCCAGGGTTCCAGCACTGAGGCGGTGCCCAGCGTTTCAATAATGGCATCCGGTTTTTGTGCAATCAGCGTTTGAATTTGCGCGATCTGCTGTGACTCTTTGCGTCCGCCATCCAGCGCGATAGGCGTGCCACCCAGCCGCTTTACTTCATCAATTTGTCCCTGATAGGCTTTCAGATCCCAGTAGTGATCGGTACCGGCCACGGTAATACCGATACGTTTACCGGCCAGTGAGGGAATGGATGCATCAGCGGCGCGAGCGTGCAGCGACAAGCCGGCGAGCAGCGATGCAGAGGCCAGTAATAGTCCGGCCAGGCGGTGTTTATGCATTGTTTATATCCCTGGAAAAGGTTCAGCTAAATAAGGTGAGTGACGCCTGCTATTCGGCGTATAGCTGAAAATTATCACAGTCACTATTTATCCCTAATGCCATTTTCTCCTTTGAATATGCAGCGGATTTGCATATTGATTGCGTGAAAAAGCATGACCGGGCGCAGATATTCTGACGCCCGGTTATAAATAATAAAAACGTGGCTGGAATGAAGGCGTGCGGCGCTAAAGATACGTGATGGTCGCGGGCGCCGCGGGTGTGATTTTAACGCCCTTTTTTCTTGCGTCCCGGCTGGGTAAAGCGCTTGCGGTTAGCGCCCTGACCCGCTTTGTCACTCTGTTTCGGTGCGCTGACGGCCGGTTTTTTCGCGGCGGGCGTCGCCGCTTTCTTCTTCGCCTGTGCCTGCTGCGTTTTTTGATCTTCTGACGACGAATCCTCAATCAGCTTAAACAGATCGATCAGTTCATCGTCCGTCAGATCGCGCCACTCACCAAGCGGGATACCTTTCAGGCTCACGTTCATGATCCGCGTGCGTTCCAGCTTCGTCACTTCATAGCCAAAGTGTTTGGCCATGCGGCGAATCTGCCGGTTCAGTCCCTGCACCAGGATAATACGAAATACAAAGGTCGACTCCCGCTTCACTTTGCATTTTTTCGTCACTGTGCCGAGCATCGGTACGCCCGCCGCCATACCAGCAATAAACTCGTCGGTGATCGGCTTATCTACCGTGACCACGTACTCTTTTTCGTGATTGTTACCGGCGCGCAGGATTTTATTCACCAGATCGCCGTGATTGGTGAGCAAAATCAGCCCCTGCGAGTCTTTATCCAGCCGGCCAATCGGGAACACGCGCTTGCTGTGGTTGACGAAGTCACCAATGTTGTCACGCTCGCCCTCTTCCATGGTAGTGACAATGCCCACCGGCTTGTTGAGGGCGATTAATACCAGATCGTCTTCGTTGCGCGGTTCAATCAGCCGCCCGTTGACTTTGACCTCATCCCCGGCGAACACCTGCGCACCGACGCTGGCGCGTTTGCCGTTAATGAAAACGTTGCCTTGTTCGATGTAACGATCGGCGTCACGGCGCGAGCAGATTCCGCTCTCGCTGATGTATTTATTCAGGCGCGTGGATGAGTTGGGCAGCATGGTTCCTCCGAAAAAAAACGGACTATACAGCATGTGCGCGCGTTGCGTAAGGCTGGGTTAAGCGTCCGGTGGCGGTTGTTCTTTGCGGTGTGATATGGCGAAAAAGCGGTGCCGGGTGTCATAGCGATTTATGGCACATAAAAATCCATCCTGTCGGTTAAAATAGCCCGCACGCCCCTGAGCAAACTCCGGGTATTCTGAACACCTCTCCGTTAACCAGGCATGAAAATGTACAACGTAAATCATCTTTTCGTCAGCCGGGAAATGAATGTGAAAAAGCTGCTGGCTTACGGTTTTCGCAAGGATGGGCAGGATTACGGCTACCGCTGTGATGTGATGAATAAGCAGTTCACCCTGCAGGTAAACATCACTACTCAGGGTGACATTGCCGCCACCATTATCGATAAAGTCACAGGAGAAGATTACATTCTTCACCGTATTACTTCTGCCACCGGTGCCTTTGTGGGGCAGGTTCGTGAAGAACATGACGCTATCTTGCTGGATATCGCAGAAAAATGTTTCCCGCAGAAGCATTTCAAAACAACGCAGGCCGATGCGATCGTTCAGCACCTGAAACAGCAGTATCAGACTGAGCTGGAATTCTTATGGCCGCGCTTTCCTGAAAACGCTATCTTTCGCCGCAAAGATAATCAAAAGTGGTTCGGCGCGCTGTTGACGATTCACAGCAGCAAGCTGGGCCGACCGGATGATAGCCTGATTGAAATCGTCAATATTAAAGTCTCGCCGCAGGCGATCGCTTCGCTGGTCGATGGCGAGGTTTATTTCCCGGGCTACCATATGAACAAAAAGCATTGGGTCACCCTGTGTCTGGATGGATCAGTCCCGACGGCCGAGGTTTTGTTGCGCATTGACAACAGTTTTAACCTGGCCGGCTAGCAATCGGCGCGGCACCGTATACCTCTTCGCGGCTGATTTCGCCGCCCCATCCCCGCAGCCGCAACGTCTCGCCCGTCAGCTCCACCACCGCAAAGGGCACGCGCGACGGGCCATCCAGCATCCCCTTCAGGGTTATAAACACGGTATCCGCGCGGCGATGATAGCCGCCACGGTGATCGTGGCCGGCAAAACAGGCGCGCACGCCATAGCGGCAGAACAGTTCTGCCAGCTGCGCACCGTTGAGCAGACTGTGGCTGTAGCCCGGTGCCAGCGGATAATGGCCGAACACCACCACCTGCTGGCCGCAGGCGCGGGCCTCAATAAGCTGCGTTTCCAGCCATGCCAGCTGCGTCGCACCGACCGCGCCATTCCACGGCTGCGCCTGCGGTTGCTGGCGCGCCTGTAAATCAGCCAGCAGTGCGGCCGCGCGCTGGCGATCGTCGCCGTTGTGTTGATTGCAGTACAGGCTGATATCGTTGCCGTCGTAGACAATAAAGCGCCAGCCCTGCAGCTGAAAGGCATAGTAACTTTTTGGCAGCGGCAGCGCGTCATCGAGGTGCTGCGCGATGGTCTGGGCGTCGTGATTCCCCAGCACCACGGCATGCGGATGGAGTAGCCGATCGTAGAGCGGCAGCAGCGTGGCATAGCTGGCCCAGTGGCGATCCACCAGATCACCGAGCGTAACGACAAAATCCAGCGGCTGCTGATTGAGCGCGTTTATCGCCTGCGGCAGCTTATGCAGCGCATGACGATAGTAGAGATTCGCCGGGACATCCGCCTCAACGTCAGCATATTGCGGATCGGCCAGCAGCCCGAAGCGCAGCGTGCCGTCGAGCGGTGCCGCGCGTAAATCCGGTAACTGATACAGCTCAGCGACATCACCCAGCCGCTGGCGTTGCGCTGCGGTTAGCGCATGGGCATATCCCATCTCTGGCTCTCCTTAGCGAATGCCGGCACGCATGAATGACTGAATAAACTGCCGCTGGAACAGCAAAAACAGCAGCAGCAACGGCAAGGTGGTCATCAGCGTAGCCGCCCCAATCAGCGCCCACTGCACGCCCTGCTCCGGCGCGGAAAACAGCTGCAGCCCGACGGTTAACGGACGCACCTGAACCGAGTCGGTGATCACCAGCGGCCAGAGAAAATCGTTCCAGTGGAAACTGATCGAGACCAGCGCGAACGCCACATAGATTGGCTTTGCCAGCGGAATGTAGATGTGGCGCAGAATGTAAAACCGGCTGGCCCCTTCAACGGTTGCCGCCTCTTCCAGCACCAGCGGAATGCTCTTGAACGTCTGCCGCAGCAGAAAGATGGCGAACGCCGAGGCAAAGTACGGCAGCGCAATGCCGGTCAGGGTATCGCGTAGCCCGAGCGCGCTGATGGTGCGGTAATTATTCAGAATCAGCACATCCGGGCTGATCATCAGCTGCAGCAGAATCAGCGCGAAGAGGAAACCGGAAAATTTCAGGCGGAACCGCACCAGTGCATATGCGGCCAGCGTGGCCAGCACCAGCTGGACCACCACAATCATCAGCACCAGCAGCGTGGTATTGAGGAAGTAGCGGGCAAACGGTGCCGCGTGCCAGGCATTGATGAAGTTCTCCAGCGTCAGCGGTGCCAGCAGCGAAAAGTGCCCCTGGCCGGCGGCCGGATGAATGGCAATCCACAGCGCCACCAGCATCGGCAAGCTCCACAGCAGCGCGGCCAGCCAAATCAGCAGGTTGAGCGCAAAACCGCCCGGAGAGGATGCAGCTTTCATTGATAATGGGCTCGCTTATCCAGCAGATGAAATTTGATCAACGCAATCGATCCGAGGATCACCAGCAGCACCACCGTCATGGCAGACGCGGCTGGCATGTCCCAGAAACTGAACGCGGTACGATAGATATAAAACAGCAGCAGGCTACTGCTGTTGTTTGGGCCGCCGTTGGTCATGGCAATCACCTGATCGACAATGCGGAAGGCGTTCATCGAGGCGTTGATCAGCACAAACAGCGTGGTAGGCAACAGCAGCGGCCACTGCACGCGGCGGAAAAAGTAACCGCGCGATGCGCCTTCAATGGCGGCGGCTTCGCTGAGGCGCGGATCGATCTGCTGCAGGGCGGCGAGGTAAAAGATCATGAAAAATCCCGCCTCGCGCCATACCGAAACCGCCATCAGGCAGTACAGCGTGGTATCCGGCTCGCCGAGCCAGTTGACCGCCGGTAGCGAAAACCATGCCAGCAGGCTATTCAGGATGCCAAGCTGTGGCGTGTAGAAAAACAGCCACAGATTGGCGATGGCGATCATCGGCAGCAGCGACGGAATGAAGAAGGCCGCACGCACCAGTGCGTTGCCGCGCAGCCGACGATTGACCGCCAGCGCCATCAGCAGCGCCAGCGTCACCGCCAGCGGAATGGTGATCAGCGCATACAGCAGGTTATTCCACAGCGACTGCATAAAAATGTCGTCATCCAGCAGCGCGCGATAGTTATCCAGCCCGACAAAATGGGCCGGATGCGAAGCGCGCGCGGCGCTGAACAGGCTCTGCCACAGCGTGGCCAGCGCCGGATAATGGGTAAACAGCAGCAGGAAGCTGAGCGCGGGCAGCAGCAGCAAATAGCCGCTGAGCTGCAGTGACCACCCGCGCGGGCGCAGCGTGGTGGCGCTGCCAGAGAATGAGCTCATCACGCGGCCGTCACTGATAGTTTTTCAGCAGGCGGTCAGCCTGTTTCTGCGCATCGGCCAGCGCCTGGGCCGGGGTTTTGCTCTGCGTCACCGCTGCTTCAATGGCGTGATTGAGCGCGTCCTGAATCTGCACGCTGTTGTAGGTCGAGAGCTCCGGCTGGGCATATTTCAGCTGCTCACGCGCCACCAGTGCCTGAGGCACCTGCTGCACATAGGCTTTCATTGCCGCCGTGTCCCACGCTGCCGGCGAGGTGGCGACATAGCCGGTAGCGATACTCCAGCGCGCGGCCTGTTCCGGTGCGGTGACCCAGCGGATGAAGCGCATCGCCGCCTGCTGCTGCGCCGGTGAGGCGCTTTTGAACACGTACAGGTTGCCGCCACCGGTCGGGCTGCCGCGCTGGGTTTTCTCCGGCAGCATGGCGACGCCAAACGGGAAGGTCGCGTTGTCGTGCACGTTGGTCAGGTTGCCGGTGGTAGTGACCATCATGGCCGTTTTACCACTGATAAAGTCCTGCGGCGTGGTGCCCCAGGCAATCGCGCCTTTCGGCGAGACTTCCTCTTTCTGGCCGAGGTCGGTCAGCCACTGCAGGGTTTCCACGTTGCCCGGCGTGTTGAAATACACGGCGTTGCCCTTGCCGTTATCCAGCCGTCCGCCATTGGTGGCTGCCAACCCCTGGAAATTCCAGTAGCCGTTCGGCGTGGAAGGGATTTCAATGCCCCACTGGCTGACGCCGCTGGCCTGTTTCAGCGTCAGTTTTTTGCTGAATGCCACCACCTGCTGCCAGGTGGCGGGCGGTGTATTCGGATCGAGACCGGCTTTCTCAAATGCCTGTTTGTTCCAGTACATCACCACGGTTGAGCGCTGAAAAGGCACGCCCCACACTTTGCCCTCAATGCGACGCAAAAAGGCCGGATAGAAGCTGTCGATCCACTGTTTGCCCTCTTCACCCGTGGCTAAATCGCTGGCGGCGACGATGGCACCGGCATCCATCAGCGACCAGGCTTCAATATCTCCCATCACCGCCAGCTGCGGTGCGTTACCGCCGCGAAACGCCGTCAGCGCTTTGGTCACGGTGGTGGCGTAATCGCCGGTGTAGACCGGCTGAATGCTGATCTCAGGGTGCTGTTTTTCAAAATCCGCCACCAGGGCTTCCACGGTGTGGCTGACTTTACCGCCGACCGCAATCGGGTAGTACATCTGTAACTTCACCGGCTCAGCAGCAAACACCGACGCGGAGGCACACAGCATAACGACACAAGCCAGAGGCGAGAAACGGATCGCAGACATGATTTTCCCTTGAATAAACGACAACGGTTAAACAGCGTATTTTTTCTCAGCGAGCAACATCGGGTGTTCAGCAGCGACACAGCGCTGGCCGCTGGTGGTGGAAAACAGGTATTGCCGGCTGGTGGACCACTGCAGGCCGACCAGACTGTCATCCGTGAAGCGCTGCAGGCCGGGCACTTTGACGGTCAGTGATTCCGTGATGCCGGGCAACCGACAGACCAGCAGCGTATCCGCGCCCATGTATTCGTAGCTCACTACCCGCGCACTCAGCGCGGCCTGCTGTGGGGCGACCAGCTGGATATCCTCCGCGCGCAGGCCCAGACTCAGCGCCGTTTCGCCGGCATAGCTCAGCAGCGGTGTGCTGAGATGGCTGAGGTAGTGATGCGCGCCTTTGCTGTGCAGTGGCAGGATGTTCATCGGCGGTGCGCCAATAAACTGCGCGGCAAAACAGCTCGCCGGCTGGTTGTAGAGCTGGTCTGGCGTGCCGTGCTGCTCAATGCGGCCATCGTTAAGCAGAATGATGTGATCGGCCATGCTCATCGCTTCGGTCTGATCGTGGGTGACGTACAGCATGGTCAGCCCGAGCTGCTTTTGTAGCGCGCGGATTTCGCGCCGCATGCTCTGACGCAGTTTGGCATCCAGGTTGGATAACGGCTCATCCATCAGGCACAGCGTATTGTTGGCGATCACCGCCCTGCCCAGCGCCACGCGCTGCTGCTGCCCGCCGGAGAGCTGTGAAGGCAGGCGCGCCAGCAGCGGTTCCAGTTCAAGCAGTGCGCTGACCTGCGCCAGCCGGGCGGCAAACTGTTGCTTATCTTCACCGCGCGCCTTCAGGCCAAACAGCAGATTCTCCCGCACGCTCAGGTGAGGAAACAGCGCGTAAGACTGAAACACCATCGAAAGCTTGCGCTGCGCCGGTGGCAGAGGCGTGACGTCGGTGTGATTGAAATAAATGCGGCCGCTGTCGGCCGTTTCCAGCCCGGCGAGTGTGCGCAACAGCGTCGATTTACCGCAGCCTGAAGGCCCCAGCAGTGCGACGAAACTGCCTTGCGCCACGTCGAAGCTGATATCCTGCAGCGCGATTTTATCGCCCCAGGTTTTGGTGATGTGTTGCAGCGAGAGATGGCTCATGCATCCGCAGTCCTGAAATCAGAATGGCGGTAAGCTAGCTGAGGCGGATGAAAGATTTATGGCGCTGACGTGACGGTTGGGTGATGGACGGCGACCTGGCGCAGAATCTGCCCTCACCCGGCACGCCCGCAGGCCGTGCCGGCAGGCGTTTATGCGTTACTGCGACATGCTCAGAATGGTGCGGATGTTCTGCGCCGTGGTGGCAATGATATCGATAGCGCCGGTGCGCAGCGCGCCGAGGATCGCCATGGCTTTGGTGTTTTCAGCGGCAATGGCAATCACGCAGGGAATTTTACGCAGCTCGTCGATACTGAGGCCAATTACCCGGTCGTTCATCACCGTATCCACGTGCTGGCCCTGGGCATTAAAAAAATCATAGCCGGCCACATCACCGGTCACGCCCTGATTGACGCTGGCATCAATGATCTCATGTGGTGTGAACCAGCCGAGCTTCACCATATAGCTGTTTTCGTTCATGTCACCGATGCCCACCAGTGCCACATCCGCTTTGCGCGCGCGGTCGAGCGTCTCTTTGATGGTGCCGTTTTGCATGAAGGCGTCGCGTAGCGCCCGGTTTTCGACGTAAGCCGGGGCGTACAGGGTTTCGCTGATGCCGCCAAACTTTTTGGCCAGCCGGCGGCTGATGTGGTCCGCGTTGATGGCATCCCCCGGACGATGGGTGCCGCCGATGCCGCTGATAAACAGGCAGTTGCGCGTCGGCACCTGACCGGGATAATCGGCGACGGCCGCCACGTTGCGCCCCTGGCCCACGGCGACAATGGCGTTGTCTTTCAGCGACTGCGCGAGATGCGCCGACACCAGCGCCGCCACCTGACGCCGCTGCTCGTCGCTGTCTGGCGAATCGAGGGCAATCAGCGCGCGCTGCAGATGAGGAAAGCGCGTCTGCAACTGCTGTTCCAGCCGCGTACTGAACACCGGATGGTAGCGCACATTGATCTCGACGATGCCCTCTTCACGCGCGCGTTTCAGCAGTCGCCCCACCTTGATACGGGAAATCCCAAACTTACGCGCAATCTCCTCCTGGGTGATTTCGTCCTGATAGTAGGCGACGGCAATTTCCGTCAGCAGCTCGGAGTCCTGAGAAAGCGTGTTTTTTTCCATCCGTTACCTGTCTTGTATCGTCGTGCGGAGTGCTCAGCAGGGAGTTATATCATTGATGCGACTCGCTTCGCCAGCCAGCAACGCCGCGAGTCGCCGCTGCTGTCACGCTTAACGCTGAATGGCGTCAATTTTCAGCATGCGGGCAATAACCTTATCCAGCTCTTGCTGATCGAAGATCTGTTTCCAGTCCGGTTTGATGATCTTCTCGCGGCCATACTCCATGGCGATCATGCAGGCGTCCGAGAACGGGTTGGTGGCGCGGAAAGCCACCGCCAGCGCAATCTGAATATGGCCGTACAGCATGGCCTTCGCTGCTTCTTCCGGGACGCCGCTGTGTTTCACCGTTTCATCCAGCGCCTCTTTCATGAAGGCACCGACCATGCAAGCGACGGTTTCGACCAGCGTCGGCTCCAGATACGCCAGTTGCGTCACCGTGACCCAGTGCACCTGATCAACCGGGCCGTACATCACGCTGATTACCTTACTCAGCTCTGCCTTCTGTTCAGCGCTGCCGCTTTCCCAGGCTGCCGCGACGTGCTGAACGGCAGCGACGCCTCCAAACGCATCGGCGTGCTCCTCTTTGGTGTAGCGGGCAAGAAATACCGACGGATGGCACGGGTGCGCGACCGCGTATTCGATGCCGTCACGCTGGGCGATCAGGTTGGCGTAGGCCGCGGCCGGATCGAGCGTCAGCAGCACTGCACCGCTTTGCATTTGTGGCACCACACTTTGCGACACTTTGCCCAGTACGATATCCGGCACGGCGAGGATCACCACGTCACTCAGCGGCACCACCGACGCGGCATCCGACAGCTCGCGTCCCTGTGCAGTCACCTGCTGCTGCGCCTGCGGTGAATTCTCGCAGTAAAACACCTGATAAGCGCTGTGCTGCAAATTAGCGGAAATACGCATGCCCATTTTGCCGCCTGCGCCGATCACGGTGATGGTTTTCAATGCCTTGCTCATGTTAACGACTCCTGATCTTGTTTACTGCGTAGGAATTCAACGGCGCGGCGGGTCCATTCGGCTTCCCGCGCGCAGGTCTGCGCGGCATCGTCCTGCCACGGCAACCAGTGTTCGATGATTTGGTTGATGTCGCGATCGGCTGGCCGCACGCTGGCGATCAGCCGGTCATAATCCAGCTTTCCTTCGCCCATCGGACAGCCGGCCAGGGTAAAACCGACCCAGCCGGCACGGCGGGTAAAGGCGAAATCTTTGATGTGCAGATTGCCGACGCGCGCAGCGGTATTGGCGATCACCTGCTCCTGCAGCTCCAGTCCGGCGACGCAGTTGGCCGGATCGAGACAGACGCACAGCCACGGCGAGAGAAAGCGGTTGATCACCGACATCATCGCCGCGCTGCTGACCTGCTCGTAGGTTTCCAGGCACAGCCGCACCTTCTGGCGGGCAAAATCCGGCAGCACGGCAGCAATCAGATTGGCCGCTTCATCCAGCGATGGCCGGTGATCGGCGGTGTTGAACATTGAGCGCACCACGCGCGCGTCGAGAATAGCGGCGATGTGCAGATAGCGGCGCAGGTGCGCGCTGCCGAGACCACGCGTGCCCAGCTCCAGCGTGATGCCAAGTGCATCCGCCTGCTGACGCAGCGCCAGCAGCTGTTCATCTGACCACTGCTCAATCGCCGGGTAGTCGCAGATCTGGAATACTGACACGTCGAGATCGGCGGTGTGCTGCAGCATCTGCGCCAGCGTGAGCGGCTGTGGTACCTGAGGCGACATGCGCCAGAAAAACGCATAGGTACTAAGTCCAATGCGGCTCATGACGGCAGCTCCTCAGCCAGCTCACTGGCTTCCTGCACGATTTGCGCCAGCGCCTGCGGATCGTGGGCAAAGCGGCCGAGGAACAGGCCGTTGACGTCGCCGCCGAGGCGCTGAATCAGACCCGGCCCGGCGCTGCCGCCGTAAATCACCCGCAGCGTGATGCCGTCGGGCGTCGTCAGCTGCTGTAGCCCGCTGCACACCGCGCAGATGTAGCTGTCCGGCGCCGGCTGCGGTGCGCCAATGGCCCACTGCGGTTCGTAAGCAAACAACACCTCACCGCTGAGCGCGTGTTGCGCGGCCTCCGCCAGCGCCTCCTGCAGCTGCTGCTGACACAGCGCAATCGCCTGCTCAGGCGTGCCCTGCTGCGGTTCACCGATGCACAGCACCGGGGTCAGGCGATAACGCAGCGCCATCGCCACTTTGGCGGCAATCTGCGTTTTATCTTCATGAAAATGGCGACGGCGTTCGGCGTGACCGATCTCCGCCAGTGAGCACCCCAGCTCCTGCAGCATGCTGGCGCTGACCTCACCGGTCCAGGCGCCGTTTTCCGCCTGACACACGTCCTGCGCGCCGACGCGCACCGGCGTGCCGGCAAAGATTTCCGTCACCGCCGGGATGGCCGGATAAGCGGGCAGCACAAACAGCCCGACATCACCGCGCTGCACTGCCGGATGCTGCGCCAGCGTCGCGACCTCGCGACACCACGCCAGCGTTTGCTGATAGCCGAAATACATTTTCAGGCTGACGCCAAGCCAGATTTTAGGCTGAGCCATAATTACGCTCCCTGTTCAGATGCACTGTGTTCTTTTAACAGATCGCCAACGGTGTTGACGATCATCGCCAGTGAAACCGCACCGGCGTCCGGCGTGCCAACGCTTTTCTCGGCCAGCGGCCGCGCACGCCCCACTTTCGGTACCAGCTGCGCGGTGGCCTGCGCGGCCTGCTCCGCCACCGCTGCCGCACGTAACCAGGCTTCGGTGAGTGATGCGCCCTGCGCGACCGCAGCGCTCAGCGTGTCGCTAAACGGAACCAGCACGTCAACCATGGTTTTATCACCGACGCGCGCTTTGCCGAAGTGCATAATGCCCTCTTTGGCATCCCGGACGCCGGCAGCGACGCGTGTTGCATCCGCTGCCGCGCTGTCGCCCAGTGCGGTGCCGAGCGCGGTCAGTGCCACGCCCCACAGTGCTCCGGACGTGCCGCCCGCTTTATCCGCCCAGGCATCGGCGGCGCGACACAGCAGACTGCCAGCGCCGGCGCCACGCGCGGCCACCTCACGCGCCTTTTCTACCGCGCCGAGTACGCCGCGCTCCATACCAATGCCGTGATCGCCGTCGCCCGCTACCGCATCAATGTCGCCCAGCTGGCCGGCATGACGCTGAATCATCACCGCCACCGCTTCCAGCAGTTCAAGAACGCGCCGTGCGCTGTGTTGTGATGCAGTGCTGGCCTGCGGTAACGTCTCTTCACGGATCTCTTCGCACTCGGCGGCGCTGAGCGGTTCGGCAATCAGGACGCTGCCTTTGCGGTAGGCCGGCGTATTGGCCGGCGCGCGCCACAGCGTTTCCAGTTCATCATCGAGCCACATCAGCGTCAGCGAGACGCCCGCCATGTTAAAACTGGTAACGAATTCGCCGACATCCGGCTCCACCACCTGCAACTGCGCCGCCGACAGCAGCTGGGCGATGCGGCGATATACCACAAACAGCTCTTCATACTTGACTGAACCGAGACCGTTGAGGATTACCGCCACGCGCTGTCCCGCCACCTGCGCCACATCCGCTGGCCGCTCACTCAGCAGTCGGTCGACAAAGATTTCTGCCAGCTCGTCAGCGCGCGGCACCGCTGTTTCGCTGATGCCCGGCTCACCGTGGATGCCCAGCCCGAGCGCCATGCGCCCTTTCTCTACCTCAAACAGCGGATGCGAAGCGCCCGGCAGCGTACAGCCGGAAAAGGCCACGCCGAAGGTGCGGGTGCGATCGTTGGCGTGCTGCGCTTTTTTCAGCACCGTAGCCAGATCGTTACCCGCTTCTGCCGCGGCCGCCGCCACTTTAAACACACACAAATCGCCGGCGACGCCGCGTCGCTTCAGGCGTTCATCGTGGCTGGCGCTGGACACATCATCCGTTACTGCCAGCACCTCACAGGCAATACCCTCAGCGCGCAGCCGCTCGCACGCCTGACCAAAATGCAGCACGTCACCGGCATAGTTTCCAAACAGCAACAGCACACCCGCACCGTTATGCGCCGTGCGCGCGACGTTATAGATTTGCTGCGCCGACGGCGAAGCGAACAGGTTGCCCATTGCCGCCCCGTGCGCCAGGCCCTGGCCGACCAATCCGGCAAAGGCGGGATAGTGACCGGAACCGCCACCGACAATCACCGCCACGGTATCCGGCTGGCTGCGCGTGCTGCGCACCACGCCACCGCTCACCTGGCGTACTTTATCGGCGTTGGCGGCCACAAAGCCTTCGATCAGTTCCGCCGCAAACGCGGATGGCTGGTTAAACAGGTACGTCATGTTATTGCTCCTGTACAAATGAGGCTGGCAGAGGCTGCGCGCGACGGCGATTGAGGAACAGCATCAATACAGCGGAGAGCAGCATAAAACCGCCGACCACGAACATCGGTAACACATAACTGTGAGTGGCATCATGCAGTGCACCGGTGATGTAACCGGCGGAGAAACCCGCCACGTTGCCCAGGGTGTTAATCAGCGCAATCGCCGCCGCTGCCGATGCGCCGGTCAGGAACTGCGTCGGCAGCGTCCAGAAATTGGGCAACGCGGCGAAGATGGCGCTGGCCGTTACGGCGATCACCAGGATGGTGGTAAACGGTGAATCCATGTAGAGCGCCAGCGGTACGCTGACGCCGCCCGCGACCGCAGGAATCGCGATGTGCCAGGTTTTACAGCCACGCCGCGCGGCATCCCGCGACCAGAAAAACATCACGACGGCGGCGATCAGGTACGGCACGCCGGTGATCAGCCCTTTCTGCATCACATTGAAGGTGGTGCCAAACTGCTGCTGGAAGCCGGCGATAATGGTCGGCAGGAAGAACGCCAGCGCGTACAGGCCGTAAATAAAGCCGAAGTAGATCAGGCACAGCATCCACACGCGGCTGTTGCCCATCACCGAACGCACGCTGTGCGGGTGCTGGCCCTGCTTGTGCTGATGTTCCGCCTCCAGTTCGGCTATCAGCCAGTTTTTCTCGTCGTCATTCAGCCACTTCGCCTGACGCGGCGAGTCCACCAGCCAGAACAGCGCCACAATCCCGATGAGGATTGCTGGCAGCGATACGCCCATAAACATTACGCGCCAGCCCTCCAGGCCAAACAGCCCGTGCTGCTCAATCAGCGAGGCAGCCAGCGGTGCGCCAAATACCACCGTCAGCGGTTGTGCCAGGTAGAACAGCGAGAGAATTTTGCTGCGGTGGCGCGCCGGCACCCACAGGCTGAGATAAAGGATGGCGCCCGGGAAGAAACCGGCCTCGGCAATCCCCAGCAGCAGGCGCAGCGTGTACAGCCCTTCGACACTGCTGACCCAGGTAAACAGCAGCGAGACGATGCCCCAGCTGATCATGATGCGCGCCAGCCAGCGCCGCGCGCCGAACTTATGCAGCGCCAGGTTGCTGGGCACTTCCAGCAGGATGTAACCAATAAAGAAGATGCCGGAGGCGAGACCAAACTGCAGCGCACTGAGGCCGAGGTCCTGCGTCATGCCGTTTGGGCCGGCAAAGGAAATGGCGGTGCGATCGAGGAAGTTGATAAAGAACATCAGCGCCACAAACGGTACCAGGCGCCAGGAGATTTTGCGGATTGCGGTCTGCTCAACCGCGCTGACAGCAGAGTGATTCATAACCCACCTCCGAAACGTGCGCAGTGAGACGGTGTTGGCCAGGCGCAAAACCGGCGCTGGCGACAGACAAAATGCGAGGTAAGAAGCAAATGACACATGTTCGAGTCCTCAATGGGTCTTCTTGTACATGGATAGGGTCATGCGAACAAATGAACACTACACGGATATTTGATCACTCCTCAAGCGCAGTTGGCGAAAGTGTGACAGTGCGCATGAGATTTGATTTCAGCGACATTTTCAGGATTTTTCGCAGCAGAGCGGTGCTGCGCGACCATGGCGGCAGGGTTGGCACAAGATTTTACGTGGCAGATCGCTAAATCATATGAACTGGTATTGAACATATGTTTGAACTTGTGGCAGGCTATCAGTGAACATCTAATCACCTGACGAACATATGTGCAGGTGTCAGACCCTGTATCACTGGAGAGACGTGATGAAAACTATCGCTATTGGTGCCGATGATGCGGCTATCGATTTGAAAAACATCATTAAAAAGCTGCTGGAAGAGCAGGATTATCAGGTAACTGATTACAGTAACGACGCGCAAAATGACCGCCCGATGTATCCGGACGTGGCGTTTGCGCTCGCTACGGCGGTGCAGCAAAAGCAGTTTGAGCGCGGCATTTTGCTGTGTGGCACCGGCATTGGCGTCGCGATTGTTGCCAATAAAGTGGAAGGCGTGCGCGCCGCGCAGTGTCATGACACCTTCTCCGCCGAGCGCGCGCGCAAAAGTAATAATGCCCAGATCATGACCATGGGCTCACGCGTAATTGGGCCGGAGCTGGCGAAAAACATCGTTAACGCCTGGCTGGCATCCGAGTTTGAAGGGGGGGGTTCGACCGCCAAAGTGGAGAAGATCGGTTACTACGAACAGGTGTCACACGCGAAATAAGAGGTTATCGGGCGCTGAGTTGCAGAGCCGGCAGCGCCTGAGTGCGTGACATCGCCAGCGGCACGCTGACACGACTGGCCACTTTGGTGCGTGCCAGCCGTGTCATAGCCGGTGTTTTAACTGCCGCTTAGCGTACCGCTCAGCACCGCAGGCGCATCCTGCTGCACCAGAAAGGCGACCAGCAGGGCGTCGCGTTCACCGTGGATAGCCGGCAAGGCAGCGCTATCGCTCACCGCATCGCCTTTTTGCAGCCGCACATCCCCGGTGCGTACAATGCCCTCCAGCACCGTGACCCAGCTGGCATAACCCGGCAAATGCGGCACCTCGATCTGTGCGCCACGATCCAGCCTGACGTCATAGATGTAAACGGCCTGACGCAGCGTCAAAGGTGCCGCGCTGTGCTGCGGACCGGCCAGCAGCGTCCACTGGTTAAGTGCCGCCCCTTCTGCCCGGTACACGCTCTGCACCTGCCCTTCACCGCCACCGGATGCCGGGCGGATGTACGCCTGCAGCATTTCGCTTTCAATCAGCGGTGCTGACTCTTCATGACGTACCCCACTGCCCGCGTTCACCAGCAGTGCGCGTTTGCCGTTGAGGGCGAGAGTCTCTCCCTCCTCGCGCCGGTACTGCACCGAGCCGCGCCAGACATAGCTGAAAATTTCATCATCCTGATGACGGCGCATCGGTACCACCGCGCCGGGCTTCAGCGTCATCTGGTCGACAATCGCCAGCGCGCCCAGTTGTTCTCCCGGCCGCTGCCGGCGAATGGTAAAGGGACCGTATTCAAACAGCTGGTCACGCTGCGCTTTAATCACGTTCATCAGTGGCTTCCTCAAAAATCAGGTTCTGATGACCATCATAAAGGCTGCAAAATTGCGTAACAGTAGGGCTTTTTGTTGGCTTAAATCAGTGGTTTTGAATGACCTTCGTCCGCGCCTTTAGCCTGCTGCAGTACGAAGCTGAGCGCCAGGTGCGGGCTGGTAAGTGGCCGCTGTAGCGCAGGAAAACGCGACGCGGCGCCGGCCATTGACACCTGCGCTAACGCCACCTGAACCGCGCCCTGCTGCTGTCCCTGAGCGACGGCATCGGCTATCAGCGTGTAATAGTCGTCCAGCCGGCCAGCTTTGAATGCGGCCCAGGCATCCGGGATAAGCCTGACTTGCGGACGCTGGTCGGGTGCCAGACGCTCCGGGCAAAACAGCTGGCGTGTGCTGAGCAGCGTAGACTCTGCGGCACACAGCACCAGCGCGGGTGCGCCACGGCGATGCACTTCGTCCGCCAGCATACGGTCAGTGCGATAAACCGCACAGCGCTGTTGTGGATCGCGAAAGCTGTCTGCGGCGGCACCTAAGGTAGAGCAGGTAATCAGTATCGCGTCGAACCACGGCGTCAGGCTGAGTAACAGCTGCTCCAGACGCTGCTGCTGGACCGGCGTCATGCCACCGCTGAGCTCTGCTTCTGCCAGCAGATGTGGCATCACCAGATGGCTGATTTGCTGAGGCGGAATGCCGAGCGACTGCGCGGCGTCATCAAAAATAGCAATATTACTGGCGGCGGTATGCAGGCAGGCAATGGTCACAACGATTCCTTATCGCTTCAGGTTCAGTACGTTGCACTATAGCCATAATCGGTGACGGAATGCAGCTTTACCGCTGGCTGGCAGGCTTCGCCGGATGCGGTGCGAGGCATTTTTCAACGCCTCGCACCGTGCAACCTTCCTTCAGCCGGTCAGCGCGAAGTGCGATCTCAGAACCACACTTCTGCCTGTACGCCAAAGTTCCAGCTACCGCCAGCGGTAAAGCCCGCGCTGCCGAAATCATCGTTCAGCGCATAGTTGTCCAGCGCTTTAGACCAGTTCATCCAGGTCGCGAACAGGCGAATCTCCGGTCGCACCAGCATGTCGTTGATGTTGCCGACTTTAAATGTTGGCGCAAAGGTCAGCTTATACACGTCGCCCTTCACCGCGTTGTACGTCGCGATGCTGCCGCCATCCTGATAGCTGCGGCCATTGGGTTTGAGGTCCATATACAGCCACGACGCTTCATATTGCAGCGCAAAGTTTTCCGTAATCGCCTGGGAGGCGCGCAGGTTGATGGTTGCCCAGTCATAGCGATCGCCTTTGCGGTAGCGATCCTCGCTGTGCTGCGCCAGCAGCGACGGGGCGACTGACCAGCGATCGCTCAGTGGCATCACGCCAAAGGTGGCCAGTCGCAGCGCGCTGGCGTTGCGCGTTAAGTCGCCGTCGCCACCGATCTGCCGGGTTTCTGCGCCCAGCCCTTTCCCCCACTGAATGGCGTGAGTGCTGCTGCCCGGTGCCAGTCCGTAGAAGCGGTTTTTATCGTGCCAGGCCAGCATGGTAAACACGCCGTGCTTTGCCGTATCGTCACTGCGCAGCGCATAGCTGCCGGTGGTCGATGCGCGCCCTTTCAGCTCGTCGTTGCCGTTTGCGCTCATGCCGGTCAGCATCCACTGCCAGTTACCGTAAAACTGGTTCGAGGTCAGCAGCAGGTTTTGCACGTTGTTATCGTCGTAGCGGCTGCTGCCCAGGTCGCCAAAACTGCGGCCATAAATGGAGAAATCGCTGCGCCATTGCTCGTTCCATTGCAGGTTGCTGATGCCGCCGCCGGTGCCGCCAAGAAAGACGATATCGGTATCAGTGAAGTGCAGATCAAAATTGTCGCCGTCAAAGCGTTTACCTGCCCACAGCGAGGCATGTTGCGCGGCGCCCCCAAAGCTGGGCAGATCCCCCATTTCGACATACACCTGGCGGATATTCAGATTATTGTCGTTATTCTGCACCCACGGGTCCGGACTGGATGAGCCATCTGCCAGCAGCGCTTTGAAATTGGCCCACGAACCATTACTGAACCGGGTTTGGTTATGAAAGCCCAGCTCGATGTAGTGATCTTTTTCATTACCTAACCGGCCAATATGCGCATCGCCGCCGATCGAACTGGCAGGCGAAATAGCAGGTCCGGCACGTCCGCCGCGCCCTTTGTCATTAACCAGCAGGCCGGAACGGGCGTACCCGGAAAAGCGGAACGTGTTGGTTGTTCCGGCGCTCGCCTCCTTTTGCTGCTGCTCATCGCGCGCGATTTTCTCTTCCAGCTGGGCCAGACGCTGCTCCAGCGTTAATGACTGTGCCGCTGCACTGCCACCCACCATCATCCCCGCGATAGCCAGCGCCAGGCGCGCGGTTTTAGCCTTATGCATCACCATATTTATCTCTCTTATTATGTCCATTCATTAATTACAACGGGATTGCCTTTGACGCAGCGAGAGCATAAATAAGCGGATTGCGGTTCTTTTTGATCAATATCATTAAATTAAAAAGTGATATTTTACATGAAGTTATAAAATGATTGATTAATTCGAGGTCTGTTTTTACTTAAATGGAAAAATCCTTTGCGACCTGTCTTAAAAGACGGGTGAATTAATTTTTCTTTTCCGATCCCATTCGCAGAATGGCGCTTTTTCCGGCACGGAAAATCTGCTTAGCCAGCAGCAGAAATAAAAAAGCGAATTTGCGAGCTGTGCCGCATCGCTTAATGCGGCAACCAGATGAGACGGCGCAATTATTCGGGCAAGCCTGCGCCTCGCTGCTACGCTTAGTGGTTGGATTATCCTTACAAAAGCTGGAGATATTATGAGCAATGACGATCGCAAGCCGACCACCACGGATGCTGGCATTCCGGTAGCCAGCGACGAACATTCTTTGTCCGTCGGTCCAGACGGCCCGCTGATGCTGCACGATCACTACCTGATTGAGCAGATGGCTAACTTCAACCGCGAACGTATTCCAGAGCGTCAGCCGCACGCCAAAGGCAGCGGTGCATTTGGCTATTTTCAGGTGACAGAAGATGTCAGCCGTTACACCAAAGCGGCGGTATTTCAGCCCGGCACCAAAACCGATGTGGTGATGCGCTTCTCCACCGTGGCCGGCGAGCGCGGCAGCCCGGACACCTGGCGCGATCCGCGCGGCTTCGCGATCAAGTTTTACACCAGCGAAGGCAACTACGACATGGTGGGCAATAACACGCCGGTGTTCTTTATCCGTGACCCGATGAAGTTCCAGCACTTTATCCGCTCGCAGAAGCGCCGTGCCGACAACAATCTGCGTGATAACGATATGCAGTGGGATTTCTGGACGCTGTCGCCAGAGTCGGCGCACCAGGTCACCTGGCTGATGGGCGACCGCGGCATTCCGAAAAGCTGGCGCCACATGAACGGTTACTCCAGTCACACCTATATGTGGGTTAACGCCGCCGGGGAAAAATTCTGGGTTAAATACCACTTCAAAACCGATCAGGGTGTGGAGTTCCTGACGCAGGATAACGCCGATCTGCTGGCCGGCCAGGACGGCGATTACCATACGCGCGATCTGTTCAGCGCCATCAAAAATGGTGATTTCCCCAGCTGGACGCTGTACATGCAGATCATGCCGTTTGCCGAGGCGGAAACCTACCGCTTCAACCCGTTTGATCTGACTAAAGTCTGGCCACACAGCGATTATCCGCTGATTAAAGTCGGCAAACTGATGCTGAACCGCAACCCGACCGACAACCACGCGCAGATTGAACAGGCGGCGTTTGAACCAAACAACCTGGTACCCGGCATCGGGCTGAGCCCGGATAAGATGCTGATTGGCAGGGTGTTTGCCTATGCCGATGCCCACCGCGCCCGTCTTGGCGTTAACTACAAGCAGATTCCGGTTAACGCCCCGCAGGCACCGGTGCACAGCTACAGCAAGGATGGCGCGATGCGCATCAATCCGGTCAGCGATCCGGTTTATGCGCCGAACTCGAAAGGCGGTCCGGTGGCGGACGGCGAGCGCTACCCGACGGATTCCACCTGGGAAGCGCACGGCAACATGGTGCGTGCACCCTACACGCTGCGTCAGGATGATGATGACTTTGGCCAGGCCAATACGCTGGTCAATAAAGTGCTGGATGAGGCGGCACGTGATCGTCTGGTGAATAACGTCAGCGGTCATCTGCTCAACGGCGTGGAGGAGCCGGTGCTGTCGCGCGCGTTTGAGTACTGGCGCAACATCGACCAGACGATTGGCGATCGCATTGCCCAGCGGGTACAAACCGAGCGCGCCAAGCGTTAATGCGCTGATTTATAAATATAAAAAAGGCGCCCGCGGGCGCCTTTTTTGCATCGACAGGATTATTTCAGACGGAACGCCACCACGCTGTCGCCGGCTTTGGTGCCGAGCGAACCGTGACCGCCTGCGGCAATCACCACGTACTGCTTACCGTCGCTGCCCATGTAAGTGGATGGCGTCGCCTGCGCGCCGGCGCTAAGCTCCTGCTGCCACAGCAGTTCGCCGGTGGTGCTGTCATAGGCGCGAATGAAGTTATCTGCGGTCGCACCGTGGAACACCAGATCGCCGGCCGTCAGCAGTGGCCCGCCGTGCGCCACCATGCCCATCGGGAAGCCAATCGGGAAGCGGCCCGGCAGGAAGCTGGTTTTCAGGTTTTTCGTGGTGCCAACGCGACGCAGCCATTCGGTTTTGCCGGTTTTCAAATCCACGCCGACCATGCGGCCCCACGGCGGTGCAATGCAGGGAATGCCGAGATCGGAGGCCAGCTGCTGGATGTGGATGGCGTAATCACCGTGGAAGTTTTCGTTCCAGTAAGGCTGGCCATCTTTGGTGAACAGGCGCTCCGTCGCCGTGGCGGGCGTACGCTTGATCAGGTTGTATTTGTAGGCGAGGCGCACCGGTGCGGCAATCAGCATCTGACGCTGCGGATCAACCGCCACCGATCCCCAGTTGAACACCCCGATATTGCCCGGGAACACCAGCGAGCCGCCTTCTGTGGCTGGCGTCCACGGATTGCCGTCATAGCGCAGGCTGCGGAAATCCATACGGCAGGCCATTTGATCAAACGGTGTGATGCCCCACATTGACTTCTCAGTCAGCGGCTGCGGAATAAAGTTCAGACTGGATACCGGCTGGGTGGCGGCGAATTTCTCGCCCGGCACGCCGCCTTCCGTCGAAACCTTCACGTCGTTAACCGGATAAACCGGCTGGCCGGTCAGGCGATTGAGCACAAACAGGTTGCCGGTTTTGGTCGGCAGGATCACCACCGGCTGTTTCTGGCCCTGATAATCGATATCGACCAGCGACGGTTGTGACGGGTTATCGCGGTCCCACAGATCGTGATGGGAGCTCTGATAGCGCCATTTGAATGCACCGGTCTGCAGATCGAGCGCCACTAACGCATCACGGAATTTCTCTGTATTGCTATTGGCATCGCGCTCGATGCCCAGTTCATCCGGCGAGGCGTTGCCAAACGGCACATACACCAGGCCGTTTTTCAGGTCAGCGCTCAGCGTACCCCAGGCCACCGGCGTATCCTGCGGATAGGTCTGGCCAGCAGCTATCGGCGCGGTATTTTGCGGATTAGCCGGATCAAAGTTCCACACCAGACGACCACTTTGCACATCATAGGCGCGAATTACGCCAGACGGGTTACCGCTGTTGAAGCCGTTATCCATAACCGAGCCGCCGACAATCACCAGATTGCCCGCGACCAGCGGCGCGGCGGTCTGCATCAACGCGTGTGGACGAACCTCACCCATATTGGCATGCAGATCCACCACACCGTTGTTGCCAAAATCGGCGCACGGTTTGCCGCTGTCGGCATCCAGCGCAATCAGCCGGGCATCGGTGGTGGCGTTAAAGATGCGTTTGCGGCACATCGCCGGCGTCGCCGCCGTGTCCTGTGCGGCAACCGGTGCGCCCGCGTAATAGCTGACGCCACGGCAGGTCTGATGCTGCTGCAGATAAGAACGATCTTTCGCCGGCGTGTATTTCCACTTCACCGCACCACTCTGCGGATCGAGCGCGTGGACCTCATTGTGCGGCGTACAGAAATAGAGCATGCCGTTGGCTTTCAGCGGCGTGGCTTCGAAGGTGTATTCGGTGGCATCGTTATCCTGACGCAGATCGCCGGTGTGATAGGTCCAGGCCACTTCGAGATTGCGCACGTTCTCTTTGGTGATCTGATTCAGGGCGGAGAAACGCAGGCCGTCGGCGGTGCCGCCGTAGGCGGTCCAGTCAGCGCTCGCGCCCTGCTCGCTGTGTTGTTCACGCGCATTGCTGATGGTGCCGGCCTGCGGCAGCGGATCGTAAAAGCACAATCCAATCACCAGTACAATCATGATGGCCACCGTGCTGCCGAGCAGGCCGTGGAAGCGACGCTGTCCCTGATACAGCGGTTTGACCACCCACGGCATCGCCAGCCACAGGCCGATCACGCCAAACAGATCGCCGCGCGGGATCCACTGCCACTTGTCGAAGCCGACTTCCCAGATCATCCATGCCAGCGTTATCCACATCAGCACCGCATACAGGCTCAGCGCGCTGCGCTGATTGCGGAACAGTAAAATGGCGGTGATCAGTAATCCCACCGCCATCAATGCGTAAAATGCGCTGCCGCCCATCATCAGCAGCTTGCCGCCCATATAGAGCAGCGCAACACCCAGAATCGCCAGCACGAGACTGGTCAGTTTGTTTATCATGCGAATCCCTCAACGCTCATCATTATTAACCACCCCAAACTAAAGACACATAAACTCAACAAAATATTAACTTACGTAACCGTTAGTTAAAAATCTGCCTGGCGGCGTGTCGTTAGTGCCGCTTATCAATGTAGCTCTGCTCCTTCATGCTGCGCCCCGCTTCGCTCGTAGTGTGAGTGAAATCACGTTTCAATTTTGTTGGAGGAAATTAATCAATCATCAGGAAAATCCGCATTTTTTGATAACGCAGCGTGCGATATGACTCATGGCGCGACAGGCGTGCTGCCGGGCACAGCCTGCAATTTGTCGGCGCACGTATTTCTGGTGAAATTATTTAATTGATTAGTGGCGTACAAATGCGATTTGTCCTGGTCATGTCAGAACCTGATGGTAAAAAAGCAGGCAACGCTGCGCTTTGCTTCAAAAAATAACGCCTGTCCGGCGCGGTGACATTGATAAATGAAATAGCGTATTTATTATTTTGAGAGTTTCCTTAGCCTGCCTGCCAAATTAATCGGTGATATATATTATCTGACTGCTCTGCGGCAAAGCCGCTTATAAAAAGAAGGTTATTATGATCAGCGCAGACGCTTTTTATCGCAAATTACGTTTTCCATTTAAACTCACACACGCTGCCATTAAATTTCCCGTGGCCAATGCGCACGCCCGGCAATACCAGGTCCTGTCAGCAGAACAGACCATCGACCTGCTGCTCAGCAATGACCGGCTCTCAGTGTGCCGCTATGGGGATGGGGAACTGGAAATGACGCTATTTAAGAATATTGGCTTTCAGTCTTTTGATGAGCGCCTCTCCATTCGCCTGAAAGAGATCATGCGCCGTGGCACGCAGAGCGATAATCGCTGTCTGCTGTGTATGCCTGATGCCTTTCGCGGTACCGGGAATATGCGTTTTGGCTCAGCGCTTTTCTGGTTTTTTCATAAAGCGTTTTTCTTTCGCCACTATGAGCATTTATTAAAGAAAGGCTATCGCTATGGTAATACGTCGGTAACGCGTCCTTATCATGATTATAAAGATAAACAGCCGGCGGCGCGTATTTTTGCCAAATTTAAACAGCTGTTTCACGATAAAAAAATTCTGATTGTTGAGGGTAGCGGCACGCGCCTTGGTCTCGGGAACGATCTGCTGGATGGCGCGCGGCAGATCCGGCGCATTACCACCCTCAACCGTAACGCGTTTTCGGTTTATAACGAGCTATATAGTAATGTGCTGGCGCACGCGCGCGAGTTCGACATGGTATTGATCTCCCTTGGCCCGACGGCAACCGTGCTGGCTTACGACCTCAGTCAGCACGGTATTCGCTGCATTGATACCGGCCATATCGATATTGAGTATGAGTGGATGCGCAGCGCGGCACGCACCAAGGTGCAGGTCGCGGGGAAAAATGTGAATGAGGTCGGTTTATTACAGAGTGACGAGCAGCATGAAGCGGATGCGCATTACCGCAGCCAGATTCTGCTGCACGTTGGCTTAGGTCAGGAGCCACTGCGCAGTGCCGCAGTGGTCACGCAGCCGATAGTGTGATGCAGCGCACCGTAACCGATCGTGCCGGCGATCGGTTTGGTGCAGCACGCTCAGATAGCGAGTATTTATTAGCCAGCGCGATGGTTTCGACTGCGGCGGCGCGGGCACTTATGCCATGGCGGACACTAATTAGTTAGCAGCCTTAGCAATCTGGCATTACCTTTGCTTAATGATTCCTGTGTTCATTTTCAGGAGTCGCATGATGAAAGCGTCCTCAACCCGCTACACCATTTTCTCGCTGCTGTTTCTCATCGCACTGATTAACTACATCGACCGCGGTGCGCTGTCGTTCGCCGCCAACGCCATCTCGCAGGAATTTCACTTCAGTAAAGTGCAACTCGGTGCCGTGCTGGGCTACTTTGGCTTTGGCTATCTGTTCGGGTCGCTGTGCGGCGGCTTCCTTGCCGACCGGCTGGGCACCAAAAAGGTCTGGCTGATGGCTGGCATTCTGTGGTCGCTGCTGGAGATCGCCACCGCCTGGGCCGGAGAGCTGGGCATGGCGCTGTTTGGCGGCTCGGCGATCATGGGGTTTGCTGCACTGCGCGTGCTGTTTGGCTTCAGCGAAGGGCCGGCCTACGCGTTGATGAACAAAACCATCGCCCACTGGGCACCGGATAACGAACGCGGTTTCGCGCTGGGAATTGGCCTGCTGAGCACCCAGGTGGGCTCGCTGCTGACCGCACCGATTGCCGTCGGACTGCTGCTGCTCACCAACGACTGGCGCATGATGTTTATGCTGCTCGGCGCGTTTTCACTGCTGGCGATGCTGCTGTTTGCCCGCCACTTTACTGATACGCCACAGCAGCATCCCCGTGCCAATGCCGTCGAGCGTCAGCTGATCATTACCGGGCAACGCCAGCAGCCGCAGGACGAAGGCGCGCTGCCGTGGTGGCGCTTCTTCACCAGCCGCACGCTGGTGTGCAACGCGCTGGGCTATTTCAGTTTCCTCTACATCACCTTTACCCTGGTGACCTGGCTGCCGAAATATCTGCAGGATAATTTCCACTATGACCTGCACTCGCTGTGGTATGTGGCGATGATCCCGTGGAGCGGTGCCTGCCTGACGGTGCTGCTGGGCGGGCGCATCGCCGATCGCCTGCTGGCGCGCTTAAACAATCTGCGGCTGGCGCGCAACCTGTTTGCCGCCGTGACGCTGTGCGCCACCGCCTGCTGCTTTATGGCCATTCCCTGGGTCGGATCTGCTGCCGGGATTATCGCGCTGATGACGCTCGGCAACGCGCTCAATGCGCTGGTGAATAACGTCTACTGGTCGGTCGTGATTGACGTGACGCCGAAGGCATCGGTCGGCACCTTCAGCGGCATGACGCTGGCCATCGCCAACCTCGCGTCGATCATTTCACCGATGCTGTGCGGCTGGCTGGCGCAGTACTACGGTTATAACGCCATGTTTACCGTCACCGCCTGTATCGCCTTTGGCAGCATGCTGGCCATGACGCTGCTGCAGCCGGAGAAACGCCTGCAAGCCGATGCGCCGCCAGCCGCCGCGCAGCAGGCTGTGTAAGGGTTATCGCCCGTGCCGCTGGCAGAAGGCGGCGATATCCGGCGACTGAAAATCCGCCAGGTGCGCCATCAGCTTCTCCAGCGGCCAGTTCCACCAGGCAATCGCCTGCAGCTGCGCTGCGATGTCAGCGCTGAAACGGGCGCGAATCGGTTTCGCCGGCACACCTCCGACAATGGTGTAAGGCGGCACATCTTTACTCACCACCGCCCCGGCCGCCAGCACGGCGCCGTCACCGACCGTCACGCCAGGCAGGACAATCACGCCGTGACCGATCCACACATCGTGACCAATGATCACCCGATCGGCACGGCGTCCGGCGAAGAAACCGGCATCGCGCTGCGCGTGGCTGTCGTAATACTCCGGGCAGTAGGTGAAGCGATGCTGTGAGGCGCGATCCATCGGATGATTCGGTGCCCCGATACGCACCTGATTGGCGATGGCCGTGAAGCGGCCAATCTGCGTATCCGCCACGCAGCAGTGTTCCCCAAGGTAGGAAAAATCACCCAGTTCGCTGTATTCCAGATAACTGTGCGCCAGAATTTCACACTGCTGGCCAATCTGCGTGTCGCGCAGACGGACGCTGGGATCGATCGCGGTGTGTTGCAGTTTAGCGGGATGCTGTGTGGCAGAAATCATAAAGCAGGTACTCCGTTGTGGTCAGATGTCTGGATAAGTGGTTGCCTCAACGCAACCGCGAGCCACAACACTAGAGCGGGAAGATGACAGGAATGCTATCGTGTTGCTCCACCGGGAGATCTTCAGGAGAAAATGGAATGAAAGCGTCCCTGCCGTTATTAGCCTTGCTATTCAGTACCGCCCCCGCCTTTGCCGCCCTGCCGCCCGACATCAAAGCCGGAGAAATTGTGCAGGTCGAACTGGCGCAGCTGCATCCCACTCAGGCCGCCATTGGTTATCGCCAGCTGGATTACAAGCAGCATCGTTATCAGGCCGATCCGGAAAAGCTGTTCGATGACTATTGCGAAAGCATGGGACAAAAAGGGGTGAAAAGTTTCACGCCGCGCTCCACCCTGCGCGATCCGGCCAGTTTCAGCTGTAAGGCGCCGGTCGGAAGCGAGCCTGGCCCGATGAAAACCGCGGTGATCGGCCCGGATAATCAACTGTACCTGACTGATGGTCACCACACGTTCAGCAACTTTGCTGACATGGCCGGCCTGTCAACGCCGGTGCAGGTGCGCATTACCGATGATTTCCGCCCGCTGAAAAGCCAGGCTGCTTTCTGGCAGAAAATGGCGGCGGCACATCTGGTGTGGCTGGAGACGCCAAACGGTAAAATCGCCCCTGAAGCGCTGCCGCAGGAGCTGGGTCGCCAGCATATGCAGGATGATGAGTATCGTTCGCTGATCTATTTTGTGCGCGATATCGGCTTCGATAAGCCAGGCAACCCGCCGCCGTTCCTGGAGTTCTTCTGGGGACAGTGGCTGAGCCGGGAACTGCCGCTGAAAGCGTTCAACCTGCACGACCGCGACGGCTACGCCGCAGCGGTGAAAAAGGTGGCGGAGAAGATGGTGAGCGTGCCGAAGGACACGGTGATTGCGCAGAGTGATAGCGGTCCGCTGACGGCGCAGGCGCTCGGTGCCAGAGACGCGGTGAACCAGAAGGCGCTGAACAAGTTAAGCGCCGATAACGGTAAGCTGAGCTGGGCGTTTAAACGTTAAGCGGGCTGGGTAGTGTTGGGTTTATCCAGGTGCGCATCAATGCGCACCCTACAAAATTACACACTATTGCTGCTGGTGCGCAGCAATGCGCACCCGACAAAACCCCACACCATTGTTGCTGGTGCGCGGTCATGCGTTTTACACCGTTGTGGCAGGGTCGCCATGGATGGCGACCGAAAACGGCGGTTATATCAGCTCGCTGTTTTTAACATCCGCGGACGGTGCCAGCAGGTTTTGATCGAAGGCGCGCAGCGGCTGGCCGTGACGAACGCGCTGTGGCCAGTCCGGATTGGCCAGCGCGCTTTTGCCCAGCGCCACATAATCTGCGCCCTGATACAACGCCATGCCGGCGCGTTCGGCATCTGACAGCGATCCGTTGATCACCACCGGCAACTGTGGCGCAGCCTGGCGCGCCAGCTGTAGCAGCGACTCTGCCGCGTCCGCGAACGCTGGCTGCAACGCATCGTGCTCGGTCAGATGCAGATAATCGATACCTGATTCAGCCAGCAGCGCAAATACCTGGCGCGCTCCGGCAGCGCCCTCCTGCCATTTATGCGTAAAATCATTCACTTTCCCCTGGGAAATCCGCACGCCCAGCGTGACGTTGGCACCGATGCGCTGTCGCACCGCGGCAATCACCTCCCGCGTCAGCGTCAGTCTTGCGATAATATCGCCGCCCCAGCGGTCGCTGCGCTGGTTGGTGTAATCGGTAAAGAACTGATCGAGCAGATAACCGTTGGCCGCGTGAATTTCAATGCCGTCAAAACCGGCTGCCTCAATGGCGCGCGCCGCGCTGTCAGCAAAGGCGTCAATCACCTGCTCAATCTGTTCATCACTCATGGCGCGCGGCAACGGATAAGCGCCGTGGCCATGGTAAAACCGCAGCTGTTCGCCACGTGGCGGGATCGCCGAAGGCGCCAGCGTATCGCGCCGGTAAATATTGCCCTGCGATATCGCACCGGCGTGCATCAGCTGTGCAATGATTTTGCTGCCGTGCTGGTGCACGCTGTTGGTGATGGCCCGCCAGCCGGCGATCTGCTGGCGATTGACCAGCCCGGCCTGAAAAGCGTAAGTCTGTGACCAGGCTTCATCGATGTAGAGACCTTCGGTGATTACTGCGCCAAAGCCACCGCGGGCGAAACGCGTGTAGTACTGCTGCATACGCTCGCCCGGGACTCCATCCACACTGGCGGAGATGCGCGTCATCGGTGCCACCATCAGGCGATTGGTTAAATCGAGGTGGTTAAGAGTACTGCTCTGAAACAGGTGTTTGTCGGTCATTCGGCGCTCTGAAATAAATTATCATCAGGAGCCATTATAGTGAGTCGCCATTGTGGCAAAAATGACCGATTATGATACGTCTGCTTAACGGAAACCGTTACAATGAACTCCCGGGATATTGATGTTTTTCTGATGGTGTCACAAACCCGCAGCCTGACGCAGGCGGCGCGGCGGCTCGGCACCACCACTATGACCGTGTCGCGCCGGCTGGCCTCACTGGAGGAAGATCTCGGCGTACGGCTGCTGCATCGCACCACGCGCGCCATTGCCCTTACCGATGAAGGCGAAGAGTTTCTTCCCTATGCCAGAACGCTGGCCGAGACCGAACAGAGCGCACGCAACCTGTTCGCGCCCGATAAACAGGGGGCCACCGGCCAGCTGCGCATCACCGCGCCTACGGGGTTTGGCCGCCGCACCATCATTCCGTTACTGCCGTCACTGATGGAGCAAAACCCCGGGCTGCGCGTTGAGTTTCAGCTCAGCGACGATGTTACGGACATTGTCGGGCTGGGCTTTGATGTCGCAATTCGCATCGCCCCGCTGCGCGATTCCCGCCTGGTGGCTCACCGTCTGGCCGACAACCCGCGCCGGCTGTGTGCGGCTCCGGGCTATCTGCAATGCTTCGGCACGCCGCGTCATCTGGCGGATCTGCATCAACACCACTGTCTGCGCCTGTCGAATGTGGTGCAGTGGAGTTTTATGGTGGACGGTCATCTCTCCAGCCTGAGCGTTGACGGGCGCTTCAGCGGCAGCAATGTCGAAGGGGTGCGTGCGCTGTGCGTGGCCGGCAGCGGCATCGCGCAGCTTTCTGAGTGGGATGTGCGGGAAGAGCTGGCATCCGGCGAACTGGTGGCGCTGGAGCTGGAGGACGCGCAGCCGCAGATGCTGGGCGTGTGGGCGCTGTTTCCCACCACGCGCCACCTGCCGGCGCGCGTCAGCGTGTTTGTTGCGGCGCTCAGACAGGCGATGCAACAGCAAAGCCGGCCCGGCGCGTGACGCGGGTGTACGAAAAAAGGCGGAGGGGTGAGCTCCGCCTTGTTTCAAGTTCCGGTCAGTGCGCCTGACCGGTCAGTTGCAAAAGGGCAACGATGATTTGCAGGATCACCCGGACCAGGTCCAGGAGTAATCGAACAAGTTCCATCACTTTCCTTCTCCTCTGACAGGAGCGCACTGTTCAGCTTTCGGGGCCCTGACTCTACCCGCCGACCGCCTAAGCACATCTGTGAGGAGCGCTGAGCGGCACTCATTGTGAAAGCCACAGGCCAGCACCACCTGAAACCTGCCGGGGTTTGACTATCCGCGCCCCTGGAGTCATCAGAAAACAATAAGCATCCGCCGCGCTCAACACCTGTATAACCATACAGTATTTTAGCGAAACTTGAAATCTTTCGCTGCACATTTTATCATTCCTTTTGTGAGGAGTGCTGAGCACCCCGTTCCGAGCGCGGTTACCAGCCGGGTGACGAACATAAAAAAAGGATTTGGCGACATAAGCCAAATCCTTTTTTATTGCCTGCGATGACCCTACTGTGCGGCGCTGATACGCCAGATCGCGTTGCCGGCATCGTCGGCAATCAACACCCCGCCCTGATTATCCGTCGCCAGTCCTACCGGCAAACCGCGTACCTGTTTCTGATCGTCGGTGAGGAATCCTGACACCACCGTCTGCGGTTGCCCGACCGGTTTGCCGTTTTCAAATTTCACCCAAATCACTTTATAGCCGTTGAGCGGCGTGCGGTTCCAGCTGCCGTGTTCACTGATGAACGCGCCGCCGCGGTACTGCGGCATATTATCCGCGCCGTAGAACAGCAGGCCGAGCGGTGCCACGTGTGAGCTCAGCGCATAGTCCGGCTTGATGGCTTTCGCGACCAGATCCGGCCGCTGCGGCTGCGCGCGCTCGTCGACGTGCTGACCAAAGTAGCTGTACGGCCAGCCGTAGAAACCTTTGTCCTGCACGGAGGTCAGGTAATCCGGCACCAGATCCGAACCGATTTCGTCACGCTCGTTGGCGATGGCCCACAGCTTGCCGCTTTGTGGCTCCCACTGCAGACCGGTAGGATTGCGGATGCCGCTGGCATAAATGCGGCTGGCACCGGTTGCGGCGTCCACTTCCCACACCGCCGCGCGGCCATACTCTGCGCCGATACCGTTCTCAGTGATGTTACTGTTGGAGCCGACACCGACGTACAGTTTGCTGCCGTCCGGACTGGCGAGCAGCGCTTTGGTCCAGTGGTGATTCAGCTCACCGCCCGGCAGCGACGTCACCTCTTCCGGCGGCGTACGGATTTCGGTTTCGCCGGTCTGGTAAGGGAATTTCACCAGGCTGTCGGCGTTAGCCACATACAGCGTATTGCCAATCAGCTGCATGCCAAACGGCGCATTGAGGTTTTCGATAAACCGGTGCTGTTGCCACTTGCCGTTAACGTTGCGTAGCAGCGTGATGCGGTTGCCGCCCGGGCCACCTTTGCCGGAAGATTTCTGCACCAGGCTCATGATCAATTCTTTCGGTGCCGTGACCGGGTTTTTCACCCCGTTGGCTTCTGCCACCAGAACGTCGCCATTAGGAAGCACATACAGTTGACGCGGGTGCATCAGGCTGGCCGGGATTTTCTCGATCTTCAGGCCGTCGGCCACTTTTGGTGTCTCGCCCTCTTTCCACGCGGTGCCTTCCGGCACCTGCATCGGCGGCATAAAGAAGTTTTTGGCCTGCGGCAGCTGCGGATCAGGGCCGATTTGCCGTTGCGGATCGAGGTCCGATCCGCTGTCGCAGGCGCTCAGCAGTACCGCAATCCCCAGCGCACTCATTACACGAAATTTCATGGGCGACCTTCCTGTAAACGACGCTCGCGCAGCGCCAGCTGCAGATTCGCTATCAGCAACACCACCACCACCAGGGTGGAGAGCGTCACGCCCATCGGCACCACCGCATAGGCATCGCGGCTGTGAATGAATGCGTTGACGATGGCCAGCACGATTGCCAGCAGCGACAGCCAGAAATGGGTTTTCTCTGCGGCAGGTGCGCCACGGAATAAATGAATCAGGCTGATTAGTCGCGGCACAATCGCCAGCACCAGCCCGATGGCTATCAGCCAGCTGGCGGCTTTGGTCCACATGACGATGAAGGTTTGCAGATAGATAATATCAAACAGCCAGGCCGCAAAGAAAAAGCCCAGCGGCAACGGCTCAAGCAGGGTAAACAGCGTCACGCCAACAACCGAGCGTCCCGAGGTATGGTACATCGCACTCTCCCTATTACAGTTTTTCCAGGCGAGAGCGATCCGGCCAGGCATCGCTTCGCACGCCTGAGAAATATTAGTAAAGATAAAGAGTCATGCGCACAGCCCGCACAAAAAGTTAACCGTGCCGACGGAACTGGTTCAGTTCCTGCGCGTCGTGGCTGCAGAACAGTTGCACCTCTTGCGCGTGCTGCAGTGACAGCTCACGCAGCCGCTGCTGATTGCTGTGCCAGGCGGCGCGGTCACTGCACATCAGGCGCTGATAGGCGCGCAGGCCCGGCGTACAGTGGCGCTGGCTGTGGTACATTTCACCGCGATAAAACCAGGCGTCGCCGCCATGCAGCAGCCAGCCGCCCTGATGACGAATCGCCACGCCCGCATGGCCCAGCGTATGTCCCGGCAGCGGCACCAGCAGAATCTCATCGCTGAGATCGTCGACCGCCTTCACCGCATCAAAGCCATACCAGCGCTCGCCACCGCTGGCGTAACCGCGCCAGCCATCGTGCGCAGTCCACTGCTGCGGGCGAAACCGCTGACGCGCCAACCAGCTGCTGTCGCCCGCCTGGGTTACGGTATCCAGTTCACGCTGCAGCAGATGAATGCGGGCGGCCGGAAAATCACTGATGCCGCCGGCGTGGTCAAAATCGAGGTGGGTCAGAATAATGTGGCGCACCTCTTCCGGGCGAAAACCCAGCAGCTGAATCTGTGCCAGCGCGCTGAGCTGCTCGTTATAGCGAATATTATTCAGCGCGCGGAAAAAGCCCGACAGGCGGCGGTCAGGATGGCGCATATCCTGCGTGCCCAGACCGGTATCCACGAGGATTAAACCGTGACGGTCAGTTTCCAGCAATAAGCAGTGGCACACCAGTTCAGCAAACGGACCTTTGCTGAAACCATCGAATAACGCGCCACCGAGCGGGCACATGCAGCCACAGTTGAGGTGATGAATTCGCATTGTTCTCCCCCAAAAATAAAATGGCGCGAGCGCGCCGTTATTAAATGAATAAATAAAAAAGTGATTTAACATATATGTGCCATGATGATGACAATTGCAAATAATCCAGAGTCATTCATTTATCGCTTTATTTATTACTCATTTAATTTCAATGCATTGAAATATTGAATGCGGATTTTTAATGAGCAAAAAAAAATAACCGCAGCGCAAGGTTATTCACGCTACGGTTATTTATCGCGGTCGGTTAACCGTTAATGATTAATCAGGCAGCGCGTGCCGCCCACCACAGGCGCAGCTTCAGCCCCCAGCTGCTGGTCCAGCCGCTGCTGGTGCTGACCACCTTGCCCTGATGCAGCACGATGAACGTCGGCGTGGCGCTGATTTGCCAGCGCTGTCCCAGCGCCCCGCTTTCATCATTGACGGCGAATCCCCGTACTCCTTTTTTATCCAGCCAGGTGGCAACGCGCGCATCGCTGCCGGATCGCAGAGCCACACTGACCACCTGCGTGCCGTGCTGACTGAGCGAGGCCACCGTCGGTGTGGTGAGTTTGCACACGCCACACCAGCTGGCCCAGACGTAAACCAGCACCGGCCGCTGCTGGCTCAGCGTCGCCAGGTTCACCTCGCCCTGCAGCGCGCTGAGCGGCTGCCGGGCCACATCCGCGGGCAGCTGCGGTGCACGCAGCCAGTCCATGGCCAGCAGCAGCGCCGCTGCCATCAGCACCAACAGCACGCCTTCGCGCAGCCAGCGCGTTACCCGGCTCATGGCTGAGCCTGTAGCGCACCTTTTACCGCGGCTTCCAGCTGTGCATAAGGCACTGCCCCGCTGATCAGCTGATTGCCCACCAGCGTGGCGGGCGTACCCTGCACACCGAGCTGCTGCGCCAGCGTCAGGTTGAGGTTGATGGTGTCGAGGCTGGCGGTGCTCGGCGCCGATAAGCTGATGCCACTTTTGTCCAGCGCGGCGGCGATGCTGGCTTCATCATGGTTGCCTTTCTTTGCCATCAGCCGTTCATGCAGCTTAAGAAAGTTATTCGGCTGCTGCTCCCACACCGTCAGCGCCAGACGCGCCGAACTGAGCGAGCTTTCAGCGCGGTACGGCAGCGGCTTCAGTACCACCGCCACCTGCGGATAGTTGTGCAGCAGTTTTTCGATATCCGCCTCAAACTTTTTGCAAAAGACGCAGTTGTAATCGGTGAAATAGACCAGCGTCAGTGCCGGTTTTTTGGCACCGATGCGCGGTGAGCCGGCATCGTCAAACAGCGCCGCGCGGTTTTTCTCTACCATCTGCGCGACCACGTTTTGCTGCTGGCGCGCGGCTTCTTTATCAAATGCGTCGGCGGCTTCCGCCAGAATCGCCGGATTTTGCACCAGGGTTTCGCGAATCAGTTGTTTGATGCGCGCCTCCTGCTCGGGGGTAAATGGCGCGGCGGCCAGGGCGGGTGCCGCCAGTAACATCAGCGAAAGTAACAGGGATTTTTTCATCATTTTTTTGCCTCAGAGAGTGTTGAAATCACCGCATCACGACTTAATAACGGCGATAAAATCTGGCCGTGCGGCAGTGCCGGGCCATAAATCTGGTTAAAGGGGATCGCTACGCGATCGCGGCGGCGCAGGAACTCGCCGATGGCCGGATCCGGTTGTGTCCAGTCACCGCGCAGCAGCACCACATCCTCTGCGCCGAGGGCGGCACGCACGTCAGGCTGATTCAGCACCCGTGATTTATTCACTTTGCAGGTGATGCACCAGTCAGCGGTGACATCGACAAAGACGCGCTTATCCTGCTCCAGCGCCTGATTGATGGCGGCTTCGGTCAGTGGTTGCCACACCAGCGATTCTTCTTCCGGTGAGAGACGCGTCAGCAGTAACAGCGCGCCCGCCAGCGTCACGGTAATAAACACCAGACCTGCCTGCGGCAGCGCGCGGCGTGCGATTAGCCAGCCCGTCAGCGCCAGCATAAGGATGGCCGCCAGCAGAATGGCGACGGTGCTGCCCCAGTGGGGAATCAGCAGCGTCACCAGCCACAGCGTTGCCAGCAGCATCAGCAGCCCCAGCAGCGTGCGCAGATGCAGCATCCAGCGCCCCGGACGTGGCAGGCAGCGCGCCATACCCGGCAGCGCCGCAACCAGCAGCCACGGCAGACTCATGCCGACACCGAGCGCGACAAACAGCAGCCACAGCTGCGGCAGCGGCGCGGTCAGCGCATAGGCGACGGCGGTGCCAAGAAACGGTGCGCTGCACGGCGTCGCCAGCAGCGTGGCAAAGGCCCCCTGGCCAAAATGCCCTGCCAGGCCGGCACCGCCGTGCGTCGCCAGCCGGGTAGTCAGGCCGGAAGGCAGGCGAAAATGCAGCAGATCGAACAGACTGGCGCTGAACAGGAACATCACCAGCACCATCACCAGCAGAAAGCCGCTGCTCTGAAACTGAATGCCCCAGCCCAGCGCCTGACCGCTGAGCCGTAGCACGGTCATCAGCAGCGCCAGCAGCAGGAAAGAGAACAGAATGCCGGCGCTGGACGCGAGAAACTGCTGACGCGTCTGGCGTTGCGTCTGTCCCTGCTGCTGCACCAGACTGCTCAGTTTGATCGCCAGCACCGGCAGCACACAGGGCATCAGGTTGAGAATCAGCCCGCCGAGCAGCGCCAGCAGCACTACCGACCACAGCGTGGCGTTTCCGGCAGAGGGAGAAAACAGCGGCTGATGACCAAGGGTCAGCTGGCTTTGCTGAGCGATACCGGCGTCAGCGATAACCAGCGACAGCGCTTTACCGCGCAGGTCCGGCGCGGCCTCGCCCCATTCATCGGTTACTGCCACGCGGGCGGTCAGCATCTCGCCCTGCACGCTGATTTGCGGCGCCGCCAGCATGCTGCCCTGCGGATAATCAAAGAACAGTTCCGGCTGCTGCCAGCCCTGCTGACGCTGCGCCCGGATTTGCAGCGTGCCATCAACGAAGCTGGCATCAAGCTGATCGGTCAGCCCGCTGTCAGCCGGGATCTTCCCCATCGCCTGGGCGAAATCACGTGCAAAATCCGGACTGGCGGGCTGCGAGAGATCGAGCTGGAACGGAAAATCCGTCAGGATGCAGACGTCGCTACAGGTGGACAGCGTCAGCGTGCCGGCCAGCGTGCCCTGCGGGGCAGAATCGAGCACGATGGGCAGCGTAACGTTGCCTTTGTAGCCCTGCGTGGTGAGGCCGCTGACGTCAAAGCGCGCTGGCACTGGCCACGACCAGCGGGCGTTGACATCCGGCGTTTGCCAGCGGATTTCCGGCGCGACGCCGCCTTCGCCCGGCGAGCGCCAGTAGGTTTTCCAGCCCGGCTGCAGGCGAATATCCAGCAGCAGTTGCAGGTGATCGCCCTGCGGCGCGGCGCGCAGGCGCACTTCGGCGTGGCTGTTTTGCGCATTGCGCAGCCAGCCGGTATCGGCGGCTTGCACGCTCAGCGCGCAGCTCGCCACGAGGAGCAGCAGGCTCCTGATCAGGAATGTCATAATCGTTTCTCCGGTGAATAACAGGGTTTACGCGGTGGATCGCGTAGTGTTATTCCCGGAAGACGCAGAGCGTGAGATGGCGCCGTCGCAGCGGCACAAACAGCGGTTCACACCGCCAGACAGTGGCAGACGAGGGCTGGAAGAGCGTGGCGATCAACGCCAGCAGCAGTACGAGGAATGGCAGCGCGGTATCGAGCAGCGGCGCGCTGCCGCTGAGTGACTTAGCGCCCAGCGCACAGGGTTTATCACTGCTGGCACCGTCATCAACGGCGGCGCTGTGAGCAGTAATGCTAACGACAGGCTGAGTCGGGAGATTGAAGCTGCGCTGGACGAGACAAAACGCCAGCACCAGACAAACCAGTGCCAGAATCCATTTTGCGCGTTGGGGCGATATCGTCATGCCACAGCCTCAGAGAAAAGTGCGGCCAGTTTATGCAAAAGCAGCAGAAACACCAACCCCTGCTGTGTAAACTTTTGTCTTTATGCCAGCGGGAGCAGGCTGACTGCAGAGAGGGAGAAATTATTCACGTTGATTAATCAGCAAGCGCCAGCGGCGGCGTTCGCGCAGCAGGCGCTGATGCAGCCGCTGCAGCTGGGGTAACGTGAGTGCAGCGACCGCTTCTGGCGTAAGCACCGGCAGTCCCTGCTGTTTTCGCAGTGCCTCACTGGCGGCGTCGGCGTTCTGGTGTGGCTGGCACTGCGCCAGTAGCGTCACCTGCCAGCCCTGCAGGGTTTCATCGTTGATGGCGGCGAGTTCACTCACCATGTCACGCAAAAACGCTTTGCAGTGTTGCAGCAACGTGCGCCAGCCAATGGACGGTGATTGCAGCGCCAGCTGCAGTCCATCCACATCCGCCACGCGCTGGTAGCGCGCTGACACCACATAGCCAATCTGTTGCCCGACCCGCAGCCGCTGAAAGAAGCGTGGTTCAAACATCAGCGCCAGCGCACGCAGCGCCGCGAGGCTGGCATCATCGGCAGCGGGCAGCGGAATAAACAGCAACAAGGCCTGATCGTTCGCCGCACAGCGCAGCGCGCTGACGCCGTGCTGTAGCGCAGCCGCGCGCGTCGGCGCAGGCTGAGTCCGGACCACCTCGCTCAGCCCGTGCGCGGCGTGCAGACTGACGCTTTCGCTGTGGCCGCACCAGGCGGCCTGCCATGCAGGATGCACAGCCGGGGCCAGCAGCTGCTGCGGTAGCGCTTCCAGCAACTGACGAATCACAATACTTTGTGCAGCACGGTGCGGTTGCGGCAGCACCGGCGCATTCAGCGCCGCCAGCACGCCAGGCAGCTGTTGCAGCGCGGGCATTGCATCGTCAGGCAGATCAATCACCAGTTGCCAGACGCCCTGCTGCTGCTGCCAGCGTCCGCTGCCACCGGCATGGCGCAGCGCAGCCAGCCGTGGGCGCAGCTGCTGCTGCCAGCTTAGCGCCGCCTCGTCACTCAGGGTGTGATAAAACGCCGGGCGCACCAGCAGCGTTTCCCGCGGCTGCACCGGATTTGCGCGCAGTAACGGCGCGCAATTTGCCGGGAGTTCCGGCAAATGCAGGGCGTCAGCGCACGGATAAAATGACCAGTTAACCGGCGTGACCGGGCCAGCCGCAGTCTGTGGCCATGGCGCGCGCTGCAGACAGAATCCCTGCGTGGTATAAGGCGCGGCGGACAGCTGTCGCTGCGTCAGCAGCCGCGTACACGAGGCCTGTGGCAGTGCGGCGATAAAACCGGTGAAATCTGCGGGAACGTCAGCTGATGGCGCCGATCCCAGCGCCCGTCCGCGCAGCTGCGTCAGCGGCGACAGCGCAGCGAAATCCTGCTGTGCCAGTTGCAAATAGTGGCGATGTTGCGCTGGCGTGGCGGCGCGCACCGCACGCAGATGCTGCCAGAAGAGCTGTTCAATGCGTCTTGCCGCCGACGCTGACAGCGCTGGCGCACTGAAGCGCAACGCCAGCCAGCTATGATCGGCGCTCTGCCACAGCCATTCACACTGCAGCGATGCGCACAGTTGCTCGCTGCGCAGCTGCGCCATCAGGCTGCCAGGGGCTTCATCCTGCCAGAAAGCCTCCAGCAATGTGACGTTGTCACGCAAAGCGCTTTCTTCGCCGTTGATAAACAGGCTAAGCCAGAATGACTCTTCATCGGCAAGCTGGATGAGCGTTTCAACTGGCTCCGGCGCGGAAATGGCTGGCAATAAGGAGTGCGCCGCACCGCCTGACTGGCGAACAGCAAACGCCTCGGCCAGCTGCTGTAATTCATCCAGCGATTGCGGTCCGCTCAGCCACAGCTGCTGGTTGGCGGCGACAAAATGCTGCTGATGAAACAGCCTCAGCGCCTGCTGCAGTTCCGTTACGTTGTCACCAAAACACGCTGCACTCCCGACGCGAAAGCGGCGCAGTGCGCCACCGGCCGCGTCGAGCAGCGCTGCTTCACTCAGCGTTTCGGCATGATGCCGCAGCAGTTGATATTCTGCCTCAATGACCGCCGCTTCCTGCGTAATCGCCGTACCGGTTAGCAGTGGCGCAGCCAGCATATCTGCCAGCCTTGCCACGCCCGCCGCCTGCGCCTGCGCCGGCAGCTGGAAGAACCAGGCACTGCGGCTGAGTTGCGTGGTGGCATTCACCTGACCACCCTGTTGCTGCAGCCACGGCATCAGGCGCTCATCGCCGGTAAAGCCAGCGCTGCCGCAAAACAGCAGATGTTCCAGCAGATGCGCCAGGCCGGGCCAGCGATCGGGTTCGTGCAGGCTGCCCGCGCCGACGCGCACCAGCGCTGCGCTTTCCCGCGCGTCGGGCTGGTGCGACAGATGACAGCGCAGACCGTTAGCCAGCGTCAGGCTGCGTTCGCACATCAGGTGACCCGCTGTTTGAAAATCAGCTCAGAGTTGCTGCGGTTGCGGAACTGCAGCTGGGCGATTTTGATATCGCTGCAGCTGGCTTCGCGGCGTGCCTCAAGAATTTTTCCGTGATGCGGCGACTTGCTGCAAACCGGGTCGGTGTTGTCGGCATTGCCGGTCAGCATGTATGCCTGGCAGCGGCAACCGCCGAAATCTTTCTCTTTCTCATCGCATGAGCGGCACGGTTCCGGCATCCAGTCGAAGCCGCGATAGCGATTGAAGCCAAACGAGTTGTACCAGATATCCTCCAGGCTCTGCTCCAGCACTGAGGGAAACTGCACCGGCAGCTGGCGCGCGCTGTGACAGGGTAACGCCGTGCCTTCCGGTGTCACGCTGAGAAATATCGATCCCCAACCGCCCATACAGGGTTTGGGCCGCTCTTCGTAGTAATCCGGCGTGACGAACAGCAGATTGGTGAGATTACCGCTGCTGCCCATGCGCTCACGGTAGCGCGCAACCACCGCTTCGGCGCGGGCAATCTGCTCGCGCGTTGGCAGTAATCCCTGACGATTAAGATGCGCCCAGCCGTAGAACTGACAGGTGGCCAGTTCGACATCATCCGCCTCCAGCTCAATACACAGATCGATGATTTTATCGATCTGGTCGATGTTATGGCGGTGCAGCACGAAGTTCAGCACCATTGGGTAGCCGTGCTTTTTCACCGCCCTTGCCATCGCCAGCTTCTGCTGAAACGCCTTCTGCGAACCGGCCAGCGCTGCGTTCAGCGTTTCATCGCTCGCCTGGAAACTGATCTGGATGTGATCCAGCCCGGCGTCGGCAAAAGCGTCGAGCTTTTTCTCCGTCAGGCCAATGCCGGAGGTGATCAGGTTGGTGTAAAAACCCAAATCGCGCGCGGCGCGAATCAGCTCCGGCAGATCTTTGCGCGTCAGCGGTTCACCGCCGGAAAAGCCCAGCTGCACGCTGCCCATGGCGCGTGCCTGGCGGAACACCTCGATCCACTGTTCGGTGCTCAGCTCTTGTTCCTGCTGCGAAAAATCCAGCGGGTTCGAGCAGTAAGGACACTGCAGCGGGCAGCGATAAGTCAGCTCCGCCAGCAGCCACAGCGGCGCATTCACGCCAGGTTTATTCGGGTTCACGACACTGGATCCACTTCTGTTCAATGGCCGATTGCAGGAAGTCTTTGACGTCATCATCGACGCCGCCCGCTTCCGGAAAACGCGCATTGAGCGTGGCGATAATGGCCGCCACATCCTGCTTGCCGGTCACCAGTTCCAGAATGGCGGCAGCGGTTTCATTCAGCTTCGCCATCCCTTCCGGGTAAAGCACCACGTGGCTGTCCTGCGCGGCTTCCCACTGCAGACGATAGCCGCGGCGAAACGCCGGAATCAGAGTTTCTTTCATGTGATTACACCAGTCTTGTACTGTGCCAGGCGACCTGATCGGTCACCGTGTGGTACGGCGGACGCTGCAGCGCGTATGCCATGGTCATGGCATCCAGCATGGTCCAGAGAATGTCGAGTTTAAACTGCAGGATCTCCAGCATACGGTTCTGCTGCTCAGCGCTGGTAAAGACCTCCAGCGCCAGCGCCAGGCCATGTTCCACATCGCGGTTCGCCTGGCTCAGGCGGCTGCGGAAGTAGAAATAGCCTTCCTCTTTGATCCACGGATAGTGCTGCGGCCAGCTGTCGAGGCGCGACTGATGAATCTGCGGGGCAAACAGCTCGGTGAGCGAGCTGCACGCTGCTTCCTGCCAGTTGGCGCGACGCGCAAAGTTGACATAGGCATCAACGGCAAACCGTACGCCCGGCAACACCAGCTTCTCTGACAGCAAGACTTTGCGATCGAGACCAACCGCTTCTCCCAGCTGCAGCCAGGCTTCAATGCCGCCTTCCTCACCGTTACGACCGTCGTGATCGAGGATACGCTGTACCCATTTACGGCGCGTTGCCGGATCCGGACAGTTGGCCATGATCGCCGCATCTTTCAGCGGAATATTGGTCTGATAGTAAAAACGGTTCGCCACCCAGCCCTGAATCTGCTCGCGCGTCGCGGCACCGTTGTGCATCGCGATATGGTAAGGATGGTGAATATGGTAATACGCGCCTTTGGCACGCAGCGCCTGTTCAAAGGCTTCGGGTGACAACGCCTCGGTAATAATCACGATGCGGACTCCTGCAAATGAATCGCCATGCCGTCCCAGCTCACTTCAATGCCCTGCTGCGTCAGGAACTGGCGCTGCGGCGAATGCTCGTTGAGAATCGGATTGGTGTTGTTAATGTGAATCAGAATTTTGCGTCTGGCCGGCAGCGCGGCCAGCAGCGCCATCAGCCCCTGCTCTTCCGCCAGCGCCAGATGGCCCATGGCTTTGCCGGTATTTTTGCCGACGCCGGTGGTCAGCAGCTCATCATCCTGCCACACGGTGCCGTCGATCAGCAGGCAGTCGGCTTTTTGCAGCCACGGCATAATCACCGCATCCGGTTCGCCGAGGCCTGGCGCATACAGCAGCGTCTGCCCGCTGGCGGTGTTTTCGATAAACAGCGCCACGTTATGTCCCGGCAGCGGACGATCGCGATACGGCGAATACGGTGGCGCATTGCTGAGAATTGGAATGGCGGTGAATTGCAGACTGGCGCAGACGTCAACGCGAAACGGCTCAAGCGGCGTAAGCGCACGATGTTGCAGGCCACCGTTCCAGTGCTGCAGCATGGTAAAAATCGGGAAGCCGCTGGTGAGGTCGGCATGCACTTCCGGCGTGCACCATACCTGATGCGGGCAGCCCTCACGCAGGCTCAGCAGACCGGTGGTGTGATCGATCTGGCTGTCGGTCAAAATAATGCTGCCAATCGCCGTTCCGCGCAGCACGCCGTGTTTCACCAGTTCCGGTGTCCGGGCGATTTGCTGGCTGATGTCCGGCGAAGCGTTGCACAGCACCCAGTCGGTACCGTTATCGCTGACAATGATTGAGGATTGGGTGCGCGCCTGCGCCTGGAGCGTGCCGTTACGCAGCCCGCTGCAGTTGGCGCAGTTACAGTTCCACTGCGGAAAGCCACCGCCAGCCGCCGAACCGAGGACTTTAATAAACATGTGAAGGACCGAAGCAGGAAAAGAAAATGCCCGCACGAACGGCGGGCAGGACGTCTTAGCGGTTGGAGATGTACAGCGTTACTTCCAGGCCCAGACGCAGGTCAACAAACTCAGGTTTTTTCCACATAATATTCTTCCTCATAGTCTTAAAACGCAGAGCAGGCTCTGCTAAAAACATTGCGACAGAAACAAGGCTTCTGCCAGCAATGGATAACGCGGGGCGATGTTGCGCCAATGTAGCGAGCAGATCAACCCTGATTGCGTAAGGAAATACACTTAAGCCTGCCAGATTTGGTGCAATACCCGCTGCCAGTTGCCCCAGGCAAGTTGTTCCAGCAATGCCTGATCATAGTTGAGACTGCGCATCAGCGCATACAGCCGCGGCAAACCGGTGACATCTTTAAGCTCTGCGGGCACGCTGATGCCGTCAAAATCCGACCCCAGCGCGACGTGATCGCTTCCCATAATAGTCATCAGATGCTCACAGTGTTTAACAATTTCGATCAAGCCGCCATCATCGTCGCGCTTACCGTCGGCGCGCAGAAAGGCGTTGCCGAAGTTAATGCCGACCACGCCACCGCTATCGCGAATCGCCCGCAACTGGTCATCGGTAAGGTTGCGCGGCTGCGCGCACAGCGCGTGCGCATTCGAGTGGCTGGCGACCAGCGGCGCGGATGAGAGCCGGGCTGTGTCCCAGAACGCTTTTTCATTCATGTGCGACACGTCGATCATCATGCGCTGCTGATTCGCCAGCGCGATCAGCCGCTCGCCGTCGGCGGTCAGTCCCGGACCGCTATCCGGCAAACCGGGAAATGCGCCAGTAACGCCAGCGCCAAAGCGATTTTCCAGATTCCAGAACGGACCGATGCTGCGCACACCCGCCTGCCAGAAGGCGGCAAGATCGGCGCCGTCGCCGTCAAAACCGTCCGCACCCTCAATGTGCGCCACCATCGCCAGTACGCCGTCGCGCCGGCAGGCGGCGATATCGGCGCTGCTGAGGCACAGGCGCGCCCGGCCGTCAGAACGGGCAACCAGCGTTTTCAGAATCTCCAGCTGCTGCCACAGGATCTCCAGCGGCTGCCAGGCTTCACCGGCCAGTTGCGGCGCCACTTCGCTGACGTAGCGCTGCGGCGGCACAAACAGCGCAAACAATCCGCCGGAAAAGCCGCCCTGCTGCATGCGCGGAAAATCGAGGTGTCCTTTTTCGATACCGGTAAAGAAGGCGGCGGCTGGATCGTCGCGATGATGCAACCACAGGTTGAGCAACAGGTCATTATGACCATCAAAGGTTTTGATTAACATTGGGTTATCCGCCACGGATTTGATGCCGCCATGCTACGCGCATCACGCCTGTTCGCCAAATACCGGCGCACAAAGGGTTACTGTTGTGCCACCTGCAGACCGCGATAAAAGGTCGGCTTGACATCGAGTGGCTGAGCAATCAGGCCGTACTTTTGATAAAAGTCGGCGGTTTCCTGCTGCTGTTGTACGGTGTGGTCGTCAATGCTCTGCCAGTGTGACTGACGTCGGGCAAAAGATTTGGCGGCAGCCTCCTGAGGAAAGCCGATGATCTTCGCCAGCCTGGCGGAATATGCCTCAACGTGGCGATTGGCCCAGCGATCAGCGGCCGCCAGCCGGTTAATATAATCCTGCAGCGCCGCACGTTTACTGGCGTCACTCAGTGCCGCATCGGTGGCGGCGAGGAAGCTGTTGCCGCTGGAGAGCCCCACGCCGTTGATCAGCACGCGGCCGGTATGCGTTACTTCTGCCAGCGCGGTGTAAGGATCCCAGGTTGCCCACGCATCGACGGAACCACTTGCCAGCGCAATGCGCGCATCGGCAGGCGTGAGAAAGCGCCAGCTGACGGCTTTATCGCTCAGCCCGGCACTTTCCAGCGCTTTCAGCGCGATAAAATGACCGATCGACCCGCGCCCGGTGGCGATGCGTTTACCGCGCAGATCCCGCGGCGTTTTGATGGGTGAGTCCGGCGCAACCAGTACCGCCAGCCCGGCCGGGGTGGATTTGCTGACGGCCACCGCTTTGACCTGCGAACCTGCGGCCAGCGAGAACAGCAGCGGCGCATCACCAATAATACCGGCATCAACCGCCCCGGCATTCAGGGCTTCGGCCAGCGGAGCGGCGGCCGGAAATTCCGCCCATTCGATACGGTAGGAGAGATCGTTGAGCTGCTGCGCTGCTTCCAGCTCGGCGCGCATGTTGCCCTTTTGATCGGCAATGCGCAGGGTAACGCCGTGCGCCGCGACGCTGCCGCTGGCCAGTAACAGCATCGTTAAAGTCACTCTTTTCATTATCATTTCTCTGCTGATGAAAAGCCCAGACTACCCTGCGCGTAACAAATGACCGATGCCGATTTCGCATGAGGATTGCCGGAAGGAACATAACGATGCGCGGCTGATGAGGGCGCAAAAAAAAGCCCGCAACACGAGGTGCGGGCAACGTAATACTGGAAGCAATGTGAGCAATGTCGTGCTCTTCTTCGGTAGAGCCACCGTCGAAGCGCAGAAGAATAATAATCATTCCTATTATCATCTGTAAAGCTCTAATTGAGAATTTTTCTCATTTCCACACTAAGGTTGTGCTTACCCCCTTCTCCCGCTGGGTAAAAAAAGCGCAGATACGCGGCGGATTTGGGGAGTACGCTTGCTTTGCGATACACTCTCGCTATTGCCCGAGAATCGTTGAGTTCTATGCCAAAATTATTCCCCGCGCTGCTGCTTGGTCTCAGCGTCCTGAGTGCCTCTGCGCTCGCCGCGCCCGCGGACTCTATCCGCCACAGCGGCTTTGTTTATTGCGTCAACGGCACGGTTAACACCTTCAACCCGCAGATGGTCAGCAGCGGGCTGGTGGTCGATACGCTGGCGGCACAGTTGTATGACCGCCTGCTCGACGTCGACCCTTATACCTATCGCCTGATCCCCGATCTGGCGCAGAGCTGGGAAGTGCGCGATAACGGCGCGACTTACCGCTTCCACTTGCGCAAAGATGTTTCGTTCCAGCATACCAACTGGTTTACGCCGACGCGCAAAATGAACGCCGACGACGTGGTCTTCAGCTTTGCCCGCATGTTTGATCGCCAGCATCCGTGGCATAACGTCAATGGCGGCAGCTATCCCTACTTCGACAGCCTGCAGTTTGCCGATTCGGTGCAGAGCGTGAAGAAGCTGGATAACGATACGGTGGAGATCCGCCTAAACAGCCCCGACGCCTCGTTCCTGTGGCATATCGCCACCCACTACGCGCCGGTGCTGTCACAGGAGTACGCCAGCCAGCTGAGCGCGGCAGGCCAGCAGGAACAGCTGGATCGCCAGCCGGTGGGCACCGGCCCGTTCCAGCTGAGTGAGTACCGCACCGGGCAATATCTACGTCTGGCGCGCAATCCGCACTACTGGAAAGGCGTGCCGCGTCTGCAACAGGTGGTGATCGACCTCGGCGTGGGCGGCACTGGCCGCCTGTCGAAATTGCTGACCGGCGAGTGTGACGTACTGGCCTACCCGGCCGCCAGCCAGCTGTCGATTCTGCGCGACGATCCGCGCCTGCGCATGACGCTGCGTCCTGGCATGAACATCGCCTATCTGGCGTTTAACACCCGCAAACCGCCGCTCGACCGTCCGGAAGTGCGCCACGCGCTGGCGCTGGCGATCAATAACGAGCGGCTGATGGAGTCGATTTATTACGGCACGGCGGAAACCGCAGCCTCGATTCTGCCGCGCGCCTCGTGGGCCTACGATAATGATGCGCGCGTGACGGAATACAATCCGGCAAAAGCGCGTGAAGCATTAAAAGCGCTGGGCATTGAAGATTTGCATCTGCGCCTGGTGGTGCCGACCACCTCGATGTCGTGGAACCCCAGCCCGCTCAAAACCGCCGAGCTGTTGCAGGCGGATCTGGCGCAGGTGGGCGTGCGCGTCACCATCGCGCCGGTCGAAGGACGTTTTCAGGAAGCACAGCTGATGGCCATGAACCACGATTTAACCCTGACCGGCTGGGCCACCGACAGTAACGATCCGGACAGTTTCTTCCGCCCGTTGCTCAGCTGCGCGGCGATTCGTTCGCAGACCAATTACGCGCACTGGTGTTCGCCGGCGTTTGATGAAGCGCTGCAGCGCGCGCTGCTGTCGCAGCAGTTGTCGGCGCGTATCGATAGCTACGATCGCGCCCAGCAGATGCTGGCGCAGGCGCTGCCGGTCCTGCCGCTGGCGTCGTCGCTGCGTCTGCAGGCTTACCGGCACGATATTAAAGGCCTGGTGCTGAGTCCCTTCGGTAATGCCTCGTTCGCCGGGGTTTACCGCGATGAGCACGGCGAGGAGTAAGCATGATCATCTATCTGTTGCGTCGCCTGCTGTTGCTGATCATCACCCTGTTCTTACTCTCGCTGGTGAGTTTCAGCCTGAGCTATTTCACGCCCAACGCGCCGCTGGAAGGCGCCTCGCTGTTCGATGCCTGGTGGTTCTGGTTTAAAGGGCTGCTGCAGTTTGATTTCGGCGTCTCCAGTACCAACGGTCAGGCAATTGATATACAGCTGCGCGAGGTGTTTCCCGCCACGCTGGAACTGTGCGTGCTGGCGTTTATGCTGGCGCTGCTGGTCGGTATTCCGCTCGGCATCTGCGCCGGCGTAATGCGCAATAAATGGCAGGATAAAGCCATCAGCGCGCTGGCGCTGCTCGGCTTCTCGATGCCGGTGTTCTGGCTGGCGCTGCTGTTTACCCTGCTGTTTTCGCTGACGCTGGGCTGGCTGCCGGTTTCCGGCCGTTTCGACCTGCTCTATCCGGTGCAGAACATTACTGGTTTTGCCCTGATTGACGCCTGGCTTAGCCCTTCACCGTGGCGGCATGAGATGCTGGTCAGCGCGCTGACGCACCTGATTCTGCCGGTGATTGTGCTGGCTGTGGCACCGACCACCGAAGTGATTCGCCTGCTGCGCAACAGCACCAGCGACGTGATGGATAAAAATTACGTCAAGGCAGCGGCAACGCGCGGCTTGTCGCGCTTCACCGTGATTCGCCGTCACGTGTTGCACAACGCACTGCCGCCGGTGATCCCGCGTCTTGGCCTGCAATTCTCCACCATGCTGACGCTGGCGATGATCACCGAAGTGGTGTTCAACTGGCCCGGACTGGGACGCTGGCTGATTAACGCCATCCGTCAGCAGGATTACGCGGCGATCTCCGCGGGCGTGATGGTGGTTGGCGGGCTGGTAATTCTGGTCAGCGTACTGTCGGATATTATCGGTGCGGCGCTCAATCCGCTGAAACACAAGGAGTGGTATGCCCTCAGATAGAGTTTTATTTTAGATAAAAAACATTATATATCAATATAATGCATGAAGTGACTCAGCAAAATCATAATTGAAGCACTCTGAGATGGATACATTATTATGCTTTGGCAGCTGCGGCGATGAGTGACTAACACCCTGGTAAATAACCAGCTCTGCACAATAAGCTGTGCAGAGTATAATATTCGGTGGAAAGTTAAAGGTCGCAGGCTGGAGTAGAACTTTCAAATCATAGGCTTCAGATTATGGATGAAGCGGATTTGCGAGATTTCGAATGTTATGTTTCAGTGCGTGGTGACCACACAAAGCAGGTTATAACTCTTTTTGCGTAACGCAGTAGAATTATTTATATTATTGAAAGCTTTATTGGACGCGCCTCACTTAAGCTTGTTACACCAATAGTTGGAGAATGGAATCATGGCACGTAACATCGCCCCCGGATATTGTGTAGTAGAACGCGCCGGATCTCTGGATTATCAGGCAAGGGAGATCTTCAGGGACATTCGCAGCCCAGCCGTAAACATGTTTATGCAACTAAATGCCGATACGCCCTGGTTAAGGCCGGGACAGATACTGATTGTAGCTGACCCGGATACACCCGCTCCTCTAACTATGCAGGCACTCACAACATTAAAACAGGCAAAATCACGCACTAATAACGCATTAATCGGCGTTAATGTCGAAGAAGCCGGTTTTATGCAAAAGCACTACGGCATGATTGCGGCGCTAACCAGTGCCGGAGATAAAATTTTCGGAACCGCCGGAGATGCCGGTGAAAAATATTTCAATGCCATTGAGCAGACGCTAAAGAAAATTGAGGCAAGTTATCAGAATCAGTTTCGCACCCAGGGAACGCTGATTGGGCAGCAGTTTTTTGTCGAGCGAAATCAGTTGCTGAATCAGTTAAAGGAATTAGTAAATAAGCCCTTACTCAAAAATCTGGCCCGATACTCCATAAAATTCCAGCAGTACGAGAGTATGAAACGTGCGCTGAACTTGTCCAGTCGTTCGATAGTTCACGAGTGGTCGACGGTGGGTATAGGCGCTATACCAGGATATTCTTATTATGTAGGCAATGCAGCTAAAGCCGCCAGATTCATGAAAATGGGAGGTTTTATTGGCATTGGATTTTCTTTTGCTGGGACCACGAATGATGTGGTGGATGCTTGCAGTAAAGGCCGGGAAGGTGAATGTGGGAAAATTGCGGTTAAAGACTATTCAAAATTTGCGTTTACAACAGGTGGGGGCATGCTGGGTGGCGTATGGGGTAGTTCTGCCGCATTAGCTGGTTGTGCTGCTATAGGAATTGTAACAGCGGGTGCTGGAGGGGTTGCATGCGCAGTTGTTGGTTCAGTCGCCGGTGGTTATGTAGGAAGCACAGGGGCAGAGACAATACTCAACAAAGTAATAGACCATTATGATAACTAATAAAATATTGGCTGGCTCATCACTGTTTTTTGGGGCTTTAGGCTGCGTCCTTCTAATCGTGTCACTTGTCGTTTACATCTTTAAAAGACAGGATTACACTAATTTAGTATCCTCTTATCAAGAAAGGTATAAATTACCTGCCCCTTGCACATTCTATTATATGACTGGATTTTTTGGGGCATTCCCCGTCATTAGGTTTTTTATAAAATTAAGCAAAAAGAAAAAAATGAGCCACATTAACTTAAACGATCCCGCTTATTCTTTTTTTGATGACGAAAAAATGAAAATACGTAAGTGGATGAGGCTTTATTCTTTTCTTTGGTTCACTGCTACCGCATGTTATGTGTTATTTGCTATTTTTGGCCTGCTTTTGCCATGATACTTCAATGGTCCCTATAAGAGCCAAAGTAGAGAATCAATCCACCTCCAGACTGACATCACTTTATCCGGCATGTCAGTGAGCGCGCCGGCGCCCTTTACATCCATCTTGCCGGTTGACACGGTTTCGTTGGTGTTACGGATGTGCGAATCCAGGATCACATAGCAGTTGTGCTGGCCTTTCTTTTGCTGGGACCACGAATGATGTGGTGGATGCCCCAGTAAGGGGAATGTGGGAAAATTGCTGTAAGGGACTACTCAAAATTTATAGTTGGCACTGCCGGAGGAGTAGTTGGAGGGGCATATGGCGGTGCTGCAATGGCCGGTGTTTGTGCTGCTGTAGGTATTGCTACCGTGGGTGTATGTGGGGTGGCATGTGCTGTTGTAGGATCTGTAGCAGGTGGTTACCTTGGCAGCACTGGTGCAGAAGCGATCGTCAATAAAGTAACAGAGCTACTATGATAACTGATAAATTATTAGCGAGCACATCATTATTTTTTGGCTTATTGGGTAGTGGGCTGATAATTTTTTCATTTCTTGTCTATGTGGCAAAAAGAAAAGGCTATCATAAATTAATCTCTTCTTACAGCATGAAATATAAATTCCCCTCCCCTTGTTCTTTCTATTACATGGTGGGGTTTTTTGGTGCATTTCCGGTTATACGGTTTTTTATAAAACTGAGCCAGAGGAAGAAAATATTTCTTATGGACATTAATGACCCGGCATACGCCTTCTTTGATGATAAAAACATCAAAATACCCCGCTGGATGAAGCTTTTTTCTGCACTGTGGTTTGCAGCTACGACATGTTTCATCGTTTTCGCTATTATCGGTCTCCTGTTACCATAATAATTAAAGGCCCACCTCAGGGCCTTTTCTCAGTCCCAGCTATCCATCTTCAGCCTGTCATCCAGCATCGCCAGGCAGCCTTCAATGAACCCGTTTGCCACCTGAAACTTTATCCGGGCAAATTTGCTTCAGCCAGCACATACAGGAATCGATTATCAGAGCATCATTTTCTTTGCAACTGATACCGGGAGCGCTTTCCTGAAGCAAACTTTTAAAACCAGCCACTGTTGATGGACAGCCAATGTCGTTTTCAATTTTTATGCTGTCTGGAGCTACCTGCTGGCGAGGATCTAGCCCCTCGGTGATTAACAGTCTATATTGCTGACGCCCTTCCCTTGCCTGCGACAGGGGTATCGACGGATAATCCCCTATAGTTAGCTGGATGGGCTTGCCCTCCAGCGATACCAAAAAAAACGAAATCGAGATAACCGCCTGATATGAATTTTTTGAATAAAAATTGCGCGAATTAAACCCTAGTAAAACGGATACGTATGCCCTCAGATAACATCTACGCCGAGAAGCGGCTGCCGAGTGCGTTTCGCCTCAGCTGGCAGCGCTTTTATCGCGATACCAGCGCCATGATTGGCCTGTACGGCTTCGGCATCCTGCTGTTTCTCTGCCTGTTCGGCGGGCTGCTGTCCCCTTACGGTATCGACCAGCAGTTTCTCGGCTATCAGCTGTTGCCGCCGTCGTGGTCGCGCTACGGCGATGTCTCCTTCTTTCTCGGCACTGACGATCTCGGGCGCGATGTGCTAAGCCGTTTACTGAGCGGCGTGGCGCCGACGGTTGGCTCTGCGCTGCTGGTTACGGTGCTGGCAGCAATCTGCGCGCTGCTGCTGGGCGTGCTGGCGGGGATAACCCACGGTTTGCGCTCGGCGGTGATGAATCACGTGCTGGATACGCTGCTGTCGATTCCCTCTCTGCTGCTGGCGATTATCGTGGTGGCCTTTCTTGGCCCGCGGCTGGAGCATGCAATGCTGGCGGTACTGCTGGCGCTGATCCCGCGTCTGGTGCGCGAAATCTACACGGCAGTGCATGATGAGATGGAAAAAGAGTATGTGGTGGCGCTGCGGCTGGATGGCGCGCGCAACCTGAATATTTTGTGGAATGCGGTGCTGCCAAACGTCCTGCCGCTTCTGGTCAGTGAATTTACCCGCTCGCTGTCGATGGCGATCCTCGACATCGCCGCGCTCGGCTTTCTTGACCTCGGCGCGCAGCTGCCCTCGCCCGAATGGGGTGCGATGCTGGGTGACGCGCTGGAGCTGATTTACGTGGCGCCGTGGACGGTGATGCTGCCGGGTGCCGCGCTGATGATAAGCGTATTGATTGTTAACCTGCTGGGCGATGGCATCCGTCGCGCCGTCGCTGCGGGAGTGGAATAATGCCGTTACTGGACATCCGAAATCTGACCATTGAATTCATGACCGCTGAAGGTCCGGTGAAAGCGGTCGATCGCATCAATCTGACGCTAAACGAGGGCGAAGTGCGTGGCCTGGTGGGCGAATCCGGCTCGGGGAAAAGTCTGGTGGCGAAAGCCATCTGCGGCGTGACCAAAGATAACTGGCGCGTCACCGCCGACCGCATGGTGTTCGATGATATCGATCTGCTGCGCCTGTCGCCGCGCGAACGGCGGCGTATCGTTGGCCATAACGTGTCGATGATTTTTCAGGAGCCGCAATCCTGCCTCGATCCTTCTGAAAGTGTCGGCCGCCAGCTGATGCAGGCCATTCCACGCTGGACCTTTAAAGGCCGCTGGTATCAGCGCCTGTGGTTCTGGCGCAAAGAGCGCGCCATTGAGCTGCTGCACCGCGTCGGCATTAAAGATCACAAAGACATTATGCGCAGCTTCCCGTATGAGCTGACCGAAGGCGAATGTCAGAAGGTGATGATCGCCATCGCGCTGGCCAATCAGCCGCGCCTGCTGATTGCCGATGAGCCGACCAATGCCATGGAACCCACCACGCAGGCGCAGATTTTCCGTCTGCTGAGCCGCCTCAATCAGAATAACAACACCACGATTTTGCTGATCAGCCATGACCTGCGCACCATGAGTCAGTGGGCGGACCGCATCAACGTGATGTATTGCGGACAAACGGTGGAAACGGCGCAGAGTGACGATCTGATGGAAACGCCGCACCATCCGTATACGCAGGCGCTGATCCGCGCTATGCCCGACTTTGGCCGCGCGCTGCCGCATAAAAGCCGCCTGAATACGCTGTCCGGCGCGATACCGTCGCTGGAACATCTGCCGATTGGCTGCCGTCTCGGTCCGCGCTGCCCTTACGCGCAGCGTAAATGCATCGAAACGCCGCGCCTGAGCGGCACTAAAGCGCATCTTTATGCCTGCCACTTCCCGCTGAATATGGAGAGCCAATAATGGAAACCCTGCTGGAAGTGCGCAACCTGAGCAAAACCTACCGCTACCGCACCGGGCTGTTCCGACGCCAGCATGTTGAAGCGGTGAAAAACGTCAGTTTTACCCTGCGCGAAAAGCAGACGCTGGCCATTATCGGCGAGAACGGTTCGGGCAAATCCACGCTGGCGAAGATGCTGAGCGGCATGGTGGCGCCAAGCGAAGGTGAGATGCTGATCGACGATCACCCGCTCTCTTATGGCGATTACGGCTACCGCAGCCAGCGGATTCGCATGATTTTTCAGGATCCGTCGACGTCGCTCAATCCGCGCCAGCGCGTCAGCCAGATCCTTGATTTTCCGCTGCGGCTGAATACCGGGCTTGATGATGAAGCACGCGAAAAGCGCATTATTGCCACGCTGCGTCAGGTCGGGCTGCTGCGCGACCACGCCGGCTACTATCCGCACATGCTGGCCCCCGGCCAGAAGCAGCGTCTGGCGCTGGCGCGCGCGTTGATTCTGCAGCCAAAGGTGATTGTCGCTGATGAAGCCCTCGCCTCGCTGGACATGACCATGCGTTCGCAGCTGGTGAACCTGATGCTGGAGCTGCAGGAGAAACACGGCATCGCCTATATTTATGTTACTCAGCATCTTGGCATGATGAAGCACATCAGCGACCAGGTGCTGGTGATGCATCAGGGCGAAGTGGTGGAGCGAGGCGGCACCGCTGACGTGCTGGCCTCGCCGCTGCACGACTTAACCAAACGGCTGATTGCCAGCCATTTTGGCGAAGCGTTAACCGCCGAGGCGTGGCGGCGCGAGCGTTGAGTGCTACGGCCGTAGCGGAAAACGCGGCGCGATTTACCCCATTTGATACAGACGTGCTAGAATCCGCACGTCGATTAACGTCGGTCGCACAATTTTTAATCATCGCGACCGCCAACAACAATGACCATAAGGATTACAGCTATGGGTTTTCTTTCCGGTAAGCGCATTCTGATTACTGGCGTTGCCAGTAAACTTTCCATCGCCTACGGTATTGCGCAGGCGATGCACAAACAGGGCGCAGAACTGGCTTTCACCTACCAGAACGACAAACTGAAAGGTCGCGTGGAAGAGTTCGCTAAAGAACTGGGTTCAGACATTGTTCTGCCGTGCGATGTGGCAGAAGACGAGAGCATCACTGCCCTGTTCACTGAACTGGCAAAAACCTGGCCGAAATTTGACGGCTTTGTTCACTCCATCGGCTTCGCCCCGGGCGACCAGCTGGATGGCGACTATGTGAACGCCGTTACCCGTGAAGGCTTCAAAATCGCGCACGACATCAGCGCCTACAGCTTTGTGGCGATGGCCAAAGAGTGCCGCGCGATGCTGAACCCGAACGCAGCACTGCTGACCCTCTCTTACCTGGGTGCAGAGCGCGCTATCCCGAACTACAACGTGATGGGTCTGGCGAAAGCGTCGCTGGAAGCCAACGTGCGTTACATGGCGAATGCGATGGGTCCGGAAGGCGTGCGTGTTAACGCCGTGTCTGCTGGTCCAATCCGTACCCTGGCCGCATCAGGCATCAAAGATTTCCGTAAGATGCTGGCACACTGCGAAGCGGTTACCCCGATTCGCCGCACCGTCACCATCGAAGACGTGGGTAACTCTGCGGCCTTCCTGTGTTCAGACCTGGCGGGTGGTATCACCGGTGAAGTGGTGCACGTGGATGGCGGCTTCAGCATTGCCGCGATGAACGAGCTGGAACTGAAATAAGTTCTGCGGGCGAGCCAGGTGCTCGCCCTTTTTCTTTTCTCTCCCCGCCTTATAGCCACACGCTATTAATTATTCCCCATCATTCTTTTGCCGTGGACAGCCGTTCAGCGACGATAAGCTAGCCCTTGAGTGGCGATGCGCTTTTCAGATTTGCCCGTTGTGCACTCAGTCCGTTTTTTGCGAAAGGAATGACCATGGAACACCGCCGTTCTCCCGGCCATGACCACTGGTTTTATGAAAGCCAGACTCGCCCGCATACGTCCGCTACTGCTCCCCTGGTTCCCGAAGCCGCTCATATTGATGACCGTTTTCTGCTCGGCCTGCAGCAGGAAGCCAGCGCCCTGCAGCCGCTGCTGCAGCACTTTCAGCCAGTGCTACAGGCGGCACGTGACCTGAGCCATACCCTGCTGCCCGATGCGGTCAGCACTTCGCTGACCCATACACTAACGCTTTACGATCGTCTCAGCACCGCACTCACGGTGGCGCAGGTGGCTGGCGTGCAGCGGCTGTGCAATCACTACTCGGCGCGGCTTAATCCGCTGCCGGGACCGGATTCTTCGCGCGAAAGCAATAATCGCCTGACGCAAATCACGCAGTATGCGCGCCAGCTGGCGATGCAGCCGGAGCTGATTACCGCCAGCAGCATCAGCGCGCTGGATGCGGTAGGCCTGACTGAACCCGATATCGTTACGCTCAACCAGCTAGTAGGCTACGTCAGCTATCAGGCGCGCGTGGTCGCCGCGCTTCAGGCGATGATGGGCCTGCCGGTGCGCTGGATCCCTGGCGTCACGCCGCCCGCCGACGCCGATGCGGCGCTGTTCAGTCAGGCTGCTGCCTGGCAGCACGCCATCAAGCCGGTTGAGCTGCGCTATGCCAGCGCTGACCAGCTGGCGGCGGTGACCTTTTGTCAGGGTATGGCCGGACTCGACGACGCCGTCTGGCTGCTGGTGCACGATGCCCAGGCGCTGTATGGCTGGGCGACGCTGCGTCAGCGGCTTGAGGCTTATGGTGGGGAAGAGGAACAGCTGGCGCAGGCAGTCAGCGCGCGCGTGCTGGGCTGCCGACGCCAGTTCGCGCAGCTGGCGAACGGCTGGCGCACGCATTTGCTGCACGGTGTGGATCAGGCCAGCGATGACAGCCTGACGCAGCAGGTAATCGCGCTGAGCGCCCAGCTTACCCGGCTGCCGGAGCGCTTCAGTGCTGCCCATCTGCAGCCGCTGTTAAACGCGGGCTGGGGCAGCGAGCGCCTGTTCACGCTGATGCAGGCGGTGGCATTTGCCAGCTGGCAGGATCGACTGCTGATGGCGCTGGGCGAAGCGCGCTAATCCGCCAGGTGGCGTCGTGCTTCGTCAAAGAAGTGCTGCGACAGCGGCGACGCCCTGCCCGGCTCGGCAATCACCAGCGCCGCCTGACGTCCCATCGGCGCGATATCAATCGGCCGGCGCGCCAGATGGTGCAGCATTTCCGGTAGCAGATGGCCGCAGGGCGACACCATGACGCCCAGGCCAACCTGCGCACTCTGAATCAGCTGCATCACCGAGGCGCTTTCCACAATCACTCGCGGCAGCACGCCGGTTTCACGCAGCTGTCCGTCGAGGTAACGCCGGAAATAGCGCGTGGGCTCGGCCAGGCACAGCGGCTGGCTCGCCAGCGTGTGCAGCGACAGCCGCTCATGCTGCAGCAGCGCCGGGAAATGATCGGGATGGAAAATGGCTTCGACGCCGCGATCGTTGAGCAGCGCGGTCTGGAAATGCAGTTCCCGCAGTGACGTCAGCTCAAAAAAGCCGATACCGCCGTCCACGGTGTGGCTGTTAAGCGCTTCCAGCAGTTGATCGGCGCTCATGGCGGAAACGCGATAGTCGAGTTGCGGATAGCGCGCTTCCACCGCTTTCAATAACGCCGGCAGCGCCACGCTGCACTGCGGCATCACGCCCAGCCGCAGCGTGCCGTTGACGCCGTATTTGAGCGACTCCACTTCCAGCTTCAGTCCCTGATACACCGAAACAATTTCGCGCGCCCACGTCAGCACGCGTTCCCCTTCCGGCGTGAAGCCGTCAAAGTTGTTGCTGCGATTGATCAGCGACAGCCCAAGCTCACGCTCAAGGTTTTTAAGCCGCATCGAGAGCGTGGGCTGGCTGACGAAGCTGGCCTCCGCCGCGCGGCCAAAATGGCGCTCGCGCTCCAAATTGCACAAATAAATCAATTGCTTGATGTCGATTTTCTTATCCACCGTCGAAATTTTATCGCGTTATGGTAGCAAAACTCGTCGCGCCCCAACGCGCACTCAGCGAAGAAATTTCTGCGTTGTCAGGCGGATTGCTCAGGCGGATAGCGGGTGATGTATACGCGGAGACGCGGCGGGTCGCCACCGACCGCGCCCCACATGATTAACGGTACCGCCCGGCATCAGGCGACGCCGAGCGCACTTTTCACCTCGTTAGCGATTTTCTCGACCTGCGGCCCGTAAATCACCTGCACATCGTGCTCACTGACGCGGTTGACGCCGTTGGCACCGGTCGACAGCAGCGTTTGATCCACCACTTCTTTCATCTCTTTGACCCGCACGCGCAGGCGAGTGAAGCAGCAATCGACGTCCTCTATATTGGCCTCTCCGCCCAGCCCGCTGATGATCACGCGGGTGCGTTCATCCGCCGCCACCTGCAGCGGTTTGGCTTCCTCTTCGGATTCGCGCCCCGGCGTTTCCACCTGCATCCGGGTAATCACCAAGCGAAAGCCCCAGTAATAAACCGGCGCATAGATGGCGCCCAGCACCAGCGTCCACCACCAGTGGGTTTTGCTGCCGCCGAGAATGCCAAACACCAGCAGATCAATCGCGCCGCCCTGCACGTTACCGATCATCAGGTGCAGCATCGACATCAGCATAAATGACAGGCCGGTCAGCAGCGCGTGCATCACGTACAACACCGGTGAGACGAAGATGAAGCAGAACTCCAGCGGTTCGGTGATGCCGGTGGTAAACGAGGTCAGCGCGCCGGCCAGCACCAGCGCTTTGACCCGCTGCTTATGTTCAGGTTTGGCAGTGTGATAGATGGCCAGCGCGGCGGCGGGCAGACCGAACATCATTACCGGGATTTTGCCCTGGGCGAGAAACTGCGTGGCGGTACGCACGGTGTCGTCCGGAATCGCGCCGGGATGGGTCAGCGAGGTGTTGAAAATATTCAGCGCGCCGACGATGGTCTGGCCGTCCACCGTCGCCATGCCGCCAATCGGCGTAAAGCGCACGGTTTCATTGAGGATGTGATGCAGGCCGGTCGGGATCAGCAGGCGCTCGCAGGCGCCGAGCAAAAAGGCACCGTACTGACCGCTTTTACCGATCATCTGACCGACCCACGCGATGCCCTGACCGATGGTTGGCCAGATAAGCGCCAGCAGCACGCCCGTCAGCGGCAGCACCACCACCGTCACGATGGGCACAAAGCGACGCCCGCCAAAAAAGCTGATCGCCGTGGGCAACTGCTGGGTATAGAAGCGGTTGTGCAGCATCACAGTGAGCAGGCCGGCAATCACCCCGCCCAGCACGCTCATGTTGTAGGTAAAAATGCCGAGCATGTCGATGTACTCGGCTGACGTCATCATGGCGCTGGTCTGGTCCATGCCCGCCTGCTGCAGCGCTTCGGGCGTAGTGGTGGCTGCCGTCAGCCCTTTCGCCGCCAGCGTGGCGCTGATCCCCACATTCATGGCGATATAGCCAATCACTGCCGCAAACGCGGCGGTGGGTTTCTCCGCTTTGGCCAGCCCAATTGCGCTGGCGACGGCAAAAAATACCGGCAGGTTGGCAAACAGCGCGCCCGCCACTTTACGAATAAAACCGATGATCAACTGCGGCACCTGTAAACTGGCAAATGCTTCACCGGTGATCGCCGGATTCTGCAACGCGGCGGCCAGACCGAGAAAAATACCGGCGGCAGCAATGACGGAGATCGGCATCATTAAGGCTTTGCCGAATGCGTGAACCTGACTGGCAAGTTGCTTCATGGAGCGCGCCCTTTTGCTAACGGAAAGAGCAATTATTAGCCACTATTTGGCCGCACACTTACCCGCCGGCGCGCGACAGCCGATAATTTATGATGGCGATCACGCTTTTATCCCTGGCGCGCGATAAACGTTAACTATCGCACCATTAAGTCAATCAATTAGACAACTTTTGCCGTCAGTCGCACACTTCTCACCAACAGAAGTCATATTCTGATAACAATTCATAAACAATAAGCCTGCGACTATCATGAAATTTAAACGTAAGATTCAGCCCTATCGCGCCGCTGCGGGCGGCTGGGGCTCGCTGGAAGCCACCACCCGTTTTGTCCTTGACAGTAAAGCCGCCCTGAAAAACATGCGTAATCTGATGCGCATGAACAAAGCGCGCGGCTTTGACTGCCCGGGCTGTGCCTGGGGCGATGATAACAAAAGCACCTTCAGCTTCTGCGAAAACGGCGCGAAAGCCGTGACCTGGGAAGCGACACGCCGCGTCGTCGAGCCAGAATTTTTTGCCCAGCACAGCGTCAGCACTCTGTATCAGCAGAGCGACTATTTCCTTGAGTATCAGGGCCGTCTGACCCACCCGATGCGCTACAACAGCGCGACCGATCACTATGAACCGATTAGCTGGGATGACGCCTTTGCGCTGATCGCGCAGCATCTGCAGGCGATGGACCATCCAAACCAGCTGGAGCTGTACACCTCCGGTCGCGCCAGCAATGAAGCCTCCTGGCTGTACCAGCTGTTTGGCCGCGTGCTGGGCACCAACAATTTCCCTGACTGCTCCAACATGTGTCACGAAGCCAGCGGCACCGGACTGAAACGCAGCATTGGCGTCGGTAAAGGCACCATTCGCCTGGACGATTTCGACCACGCTGATGCGATTTTTGTCTTTGGCCAGAACCCCGGCACCAACCATCCGCGCATGCTGCACAGCCTGCGTCACGCCGCCGATCACGGCGCCAGAATCGTGACCTTTAATACCCTGCGTGAGCGCGGCCTGGAACGTTTTGCCGATCCGCAGAAGCCGCTGGAAGTGGTGACGTCGATGGCCGGCAACATCAGTTCTGCCTATTATCAGCCCAACCTCGGCGGCGATATGGCGGCGGTGCGCGGCATGGTCAAAGCGCTACTGGAAGAGCAGCGTAAACGGCTGGCCGCCGGTGAAAAAGGCATATTCGATCAGGCCTTTATTGACGCCAACACCCAGGGCGTTGAGCAGTATCTGGCGGCCGTCGACGAGACCCGCTGGGAGCAGATTGTGCAGCAGTCGGGCCTGAGCGAAGCGCAGATTCGCGAAGCCGCCGCCATTTACCAGAGCGCCGAACGGGTGATCATCACCTGGGCGATGGGCATTACTCAGCACAAACACTCGGTCGATACGGTACGGGAAATCGTTAACCTGCAGCTGCTGTTTGGCCAGCTCGGCAAACAAGGCGCGGGTCTGTGTCCGGTGCGCGGCCACAGTAACGTGCAGGGCAACCGCACCATGGGCATCGACGAGAAACCGTCGAAAGCGTTCCTTGATGCGCTGGGCGCGCATTTTGCTTTTGAACCGCCGCGCGAACACGGTCATAACACGGTTGAAGCGCTCAACGCCATGCTGCGTGATGAAGTCAAAGTGCTGATTGCGCTGGGCGGTAACCTCGCGGCGGCGGCACCGGACTCACCGGTTACCGAAGAAGCGCTGCAGCACTGTGGTCTGACGGTACACATCAGCACCAAGCTGAACCGCAGCCATCTGGTACCGGGCCACGAAGGCCTGATTCTGCCGACGCTGGGCCGTACCGAGCGCGATCGCCAGGCCAGCGGCAACCAGTTCATCACCGTGGAAGATTCGTTCAGCATGGTGCATGCCTCAGAAGGTGTCGGTATTCCGCTGGCAGAGACGCAGCGTTCGGAAACAGCCATTGTGGCCGGTATCGCGCACGCGACGCTGGGCAGCGACCACATCGACTGGCTCGGCATGGCCGCTGACTATAATGTCATTCGCGATCACATTGCGGCGACCATCCCCGGCTTCGCTGATTTTAACCGTCAGTGTGATATTCCCGGCGGCTTTTACCTCGGTAACGCTGCCGCAGAACTGCGCTTCAATACGCCATCGCGTCAGGCAGAATTCAGCGCGGCGGCGCTGCCGACCTCGCTGTTCCCGCAGCTGGGCAATGACGTTGAAGTGCCGTTCACGTTGCAGACGCTGCGCTCGCATGACCAGTACAACACCACCATTTACGGCCTGGATGACCGCTATCGCGGCGTATACGGTCAGCGTGAAGTGGTGTTTATCCACCCGGACGACATGGCGTCGCTCGGTTTCAGCGAAGGGCAGTTGGTTGACATTGAAACCCTGTGGAATGACGGTCTGACGCGTCGCGTCAGCGGCTTTAAGCTGGTGCCGTATAATATTCCGCGCGGTAACCTTGCCGCCTACTATCCGGAGACCAATCCGCTGGTACCGCTCTCCAGCTACGGTGACGGCAGCGGCACGCCCACCTCCAAATCGGTACCGGTGAAGCTGGCGCTGACCGCCGCCGCGCCCACCCAGCGTATCGCCTGAGTTCTGTGCGTTACCAGAAAGTAAAAAGCCGCGTAAAGCGGCTTTTTCGCCTGTTTTAGCCTTGCCGCGCGGACCTGATTCGCGTAAAACTGTCCACCGCTCTTAGGCCACGAAACTAAATATATTATGTTCCAGGATAACCCGCTGCTCGCGCAGCTGAAAGAGAAGCTTCACGCGCAGACCCCGCGCGCCGAAGGTGTTGTGAAAGGCACGGAAAAAGGCTTTGGCTTCCTCGAAGTTGACGCTCAGAAAAGCTACTTCATTCCCCCTCCGCAGATGAAGAAAGTGATGCACGGCGACCGCATTTCCGCCGTGATCCACACTGATAAAGACCGCGAGAGCGCGGAGCCGGAAACCCTGATTGAGCCGTTCCTGACGCGCTTTGTCGGCCGCGTGCAGAAAAAAGATGACCGCCTGTCTATCGTGCCGGATCATCCGCTGCTGAAAGACGCGATTCAGTGCCGTGCGGTGCGTGGCCTGACCCACGATTTCCAGAACGGTGACTGGGCCGTGGCAGAGATGCGCCGCCATCCGCTGAAAGGCGATCGCGGTTTCTATGCCGAACTGACCGAATTTGTTGTCACCGCGGACGATCACCTCGCACCGTGGTGGGTCACGCTGTCGCGCCACAATCTGGAGCGCGAAGCGCCGGAAGTGGGCTTTGGCGAGATGCTGGACGAACAGCTGCAGCGTGAAGATCTCACCGCGCTGAACTTTGTCACCATCGACAGCGCCAGCACCGAAGATATGGACGATGCGCTGTATGTTGAAGAGCTGGCAGAAGGTAAGCTGGCGCTGACCATCGCTATTGCCGACCCGACCGCTTACGTTGCTGCCGGCAGCGAACTCGACCAGCTGGCCTCCAGACGCGCCTTCACCAATTATCTGCCGGGCTTTAATATCCCGATGCTGCCGCGCGAACTGTCAGATGATGTCTGCTCGCTGCGCCCTAACGTCAGGCGTCCGGCGCTGGTGTGTCGCGTTACTGTGCTGCCGGATGGCAGCCTGGCTGACGATGCCCACTTCTTTGCCGCGTGGATCGAATCCAAAGCCAAGCTGGTGTACGACGAAGTGTCGGACTGGCTGGAGAACAGCGGCAGCTGGCAGCCGGAAAATGACACCATCGCGCAGCAGATTCGCCTGCTGCATCGCCTGTGCCTGGCACGTGGCGAGTGGCGTCAGACGCACGCGCTGGTGTTCAAAGATCGCCCTGACTACCGCTTCGTGCTCGGTGAGAAAGGCGAAGTGCTGGATATTATTGCGGAACCGCGCCGCATCGCTAACCGCATCGTGGAAGAAGCGATGATCCTCGCCAACGTCTGCGCCGCTAAAGTGCTGCAGGAGAAGCTTGGCTTCGGTATCTACAACCTGCACACCGGTTTCGACCAGGCGAACGCGGAACAGGCGACTGGCGTACTGGCTGGTCACGGTATCACGGTTGATCCGCAGGCCATTACCACGCTGGAAGGCTTCCGTCAGCTGCGTCGTCAGCTTGATGCGCAGCCAACCCAGTATCTCGACAGCCGCATTCGTCGTTTCCAGAGTTTCGCCGAAATCAGCACCGAACCGGGTCCGCACTTTGGCCTCGGCCTCGACGCCTACGCGACCTGGACGTCACCGATTCGTAAATTCGGCGACATGATCAACCATCGTCTGCTGAAGGCCATCGTGCGCGGCGAAAGCATTGCACGGCCACAGGATGACGTGACCCTGATCATGAGTGAGCGTCGCCGTCTCAACCGCATGGCCGAGCGCGATGTCGGTGACTGGCTGTACGCGCGCTTCCTCGCGCCGTTTGCCGGTACTGACCGTAAATTCAGCGCCGAGATCATCGACGTTTCCCGCGGCGGCATGCGCGTGCGCATGCTGGAGAACGGTGCGGTCGCCTTTATCCCTGCCCCGTTCATTCACGCCGTGCGTGACGAACTGGTGTGCTCGCAGGAGAGCGGCACCGTGCAGATCAAAGGTGAAGTGGCCTACCGCGTGACCGATGTGATTGATGTGACCATCGCCGAAGTGCGCATGGAAACACGCAGCGTGGTGGCCCGTCCGGCCGCCTGAGCATGAAATCGTGCGGGATAACAGCCGTTATCCCGCATTTTTCCCCGCCCGCCTGAGCAGTTGTTAAATTTGTTTCCCGCTTCACACTTCTGATCCGATTCTCTGTCGTTAACAATTCATTACATTACTTTTAACTTGTTGTATTCCGATCGCCTTTTTTCCCGGTCCCTACAAGGAGTTAACTCATGAACAACGTCAGAACCGGATTGATCTGGTTAGCGGTGGCGTTAATTGGTGCGGCTGCGTTCGCCATGCTGGCGCTCAGTCGCGGCGAGCACGTTAATGCCGTCTGGCTGGTGATCGCCTCCGTCGCCTGCTATAGCATCGCGTATCGCTTCTACAGCCTGTTTATCGCCAGGCGCATTTTTGAGCTGGACGACCAGCGCCGCACGCCGGCAGAGCGCTTCAATGACGGGCTGGACTATGTTCCTACCAACAAATGGGTGCTGTTTGGCCACCACTTTGCCGCCATCGCCGGTGCCGGTCCGCTGGTCGGGCCGATCCTGGCGGCGCAGATGGGTTTTCTGCCCGGCACCATCTGGATTCTGGTCGGCGTGATGCTGGCCGGCGCGGTGCAGGATTTTCTGGTGCTGTTTATCTCCACGCGCCGCGACGGTCGTTCGCTGGGTGAGATGGCGCGCCAGGAACTGGGCTCGTTCGCCGGCGTGGTCACCATGCTCGGTGCGCTCGGTGTGATGATCATTATTCTCTCCGCGCTGGCGCTGGTGGTGGTGAAAGCGCTGGCTAACAGTCCGTGGGGGCTGTTTACCATCGCCGCCACCATTCCGATTGCTCTGTTCATGGGCGTGTACATGCGCTTTCTGCGTCCGGGTAAAATCGCCGAAGTGTCGATCATCGGCTTTGTGCTGATGATGGCGGCGATCATTTACGGCGGTGACGTGGCGGCCGATCCGTACTGGGGACCGATTTTTACCCTGAAAGGCACCGAGCTGACGTGGGTGCTGGTGATCTACGGTTTTGTTGCCTCGTCGCTGCCGGTGTGGCTGCTGCTGGCGCCGCGTGATTACCTCTCCACCTTCCTGAAAATCGGCGTGATCATCGGGCTGGCGGTGGGCATTCTGTTCGCCATGCCGGAACTGAAGATGCCGGCGGTGACGCGCTTTATCGACGGCACGGGGCCGGTGTTCTCCGGCGCGCTGTTCCCGTTCCTGTTTATCACCATTGCCTGCGGCGCGATCTCCGGCTTCCACGCGCTGGTGTCGAGCGGTACCACGCCAAAACTGGTGGAGCGCGAAAACCATATTCGCTTTATCGGCTATGGCGCCATGCTGATGGAGTCCTTTGTGGCGATCATGGCGCTGATTTGTGCATCGGTGCTCGATCCAGGCGTCTACTTTGCTATGAACTCACCGGCGGCGCTGATTGGCACCACGGTGGAGAACGCGTCTCAGGTAATTAACGGCTGGGGCTTTGTGGTGACGCCGGAGATGCTGAGCGGTATCGCCGGCGAAGTGGGCGAAAGCACCATTCTCTCCCGCGCCGGTGGTGCACCGACGTTTGCCGTAGGGATGGCGCATATCATCACCGAGGTGTTTAACAGCCGTGCAATGATGGCGTTCTGGTATCACTTCGCCATTCTGTTTGAGGCGCTGTTTATCCTCACCGCCGTGGATGCCGGTACCCGCGCCTGCCGTTTTATGGTGCAGGATTTGGTCGGGACCGTGGTACCTTCGCTGGCTAACAACCGCTCGTGGCTCGGGAACATGGCCGGTACCACCGTGGCGGTGGCCGGCTGGGGTTTCTTCGTGTATCAGGGCGTGGTCGATCCGCTCGGCGGCATCAACACCCTGTGGCCGCTGTTCGGCATCGGTAACCAGATGCTGGCGTCGATGGCGCTGATCCTCGGTACTGTGGTGCTGTTCAAAATGAAAAAGCAGCGTTACGCCTGGGTGACGATTGTGCCCACCGCCTGGCTGTTTATCACCTCTATGACCGCCGGCTGGCAGAAAATTTTCCATGAGAAACCGTCAATTGGTTTCCTCGCGCAGGCCAGTAAGTTTCGTAAAGGTCTCGATGAGGGCGTGATTATCGCACCGGCGAAAACCGTGGCCGACATGCAAACCATCGTGTTCAGCAACCAGATCAACGCGGCGCTGTGCGGCTTTTTCATGCTGGTCGCGGTTACAATGCTGATTGCGGCGTTCTTCGTGATCCGGCGCGCGCTGCGCAGTTCAGTGCCGACCACTCATGAGTCAGACGTGTCACTGCGTCAGGAGGTGCGAAATGTCTGAGGCCATTTTACGCTGGAAAAAGCCGCACGCGGGCTGGCAAATTCAGCAGTGCTTACCGCTCGCTGCCCGCGCCCCTGCCGCGCCGCGCTCACGCTGGCAGCGTCTGTGGCAGGGATTACAGCAGAGCTTCCGGTTAATGGTGGGCGTGCACGACTATCAAACTTATCTGAAGCATATGCGCGAAAAACATCCGGAACAGACCCCCATGGATGAGCGCGCCTTCCATCGTTACTGCCTGGAGGCGCGTTTTCCCAGCCAGGCGGGTAAACTCGGCAAGTGCCCGTGCTAACCTTTCAGCCCCGGAATCCGGGGCTTTTTCGTGCCATTCTTTAATAAAAACAAAAATATATTCAGTTTGCATCTTGTGCTGGCGCAGGAGGTTGAATACTGTTGCTAAAATAATGAGATACCCCTGCTGCGCATTCCTCCGGAGGAAGTTTCCATGACCGATGAACAAGGGCAAACGTTGCTATATACCTTGTTTGGCACAACCAGCCCTCATTGGCGTTTAACTTCAGATAGCGATGCGCTGCATTTTGCCGAAGATGAAAATGCCAATACCAATATGGCGGTGCCCCTGACGCCGGCTCAGGCCAGTCTGCTGCGTGCCATGACGGTAATTACTTCCAGCATCAACCTGACTCTTTCACTGCACGGCTCGCCCGTGCCGATGCACTTTGTCGGCCGTAAAGTGAATCAGTCCACCTGGGCCGGTACCGCATCCGCCTGGGGCGATACCTCGTCGGTGGCGCGCGATTTAACCCTTGGCCTCTCCTTCGCCGAACAGGTGGTGTCTGAAGCGAATTCAGTGATCGTCATCCTCGATCAGCGCGGCAACATTCAGCGTTTTAACCGCCTGAGCGAAGAGTACACCGGCCTGAAAGAGCAGGAAGTAATTGGCCGCAATGTGTTTCAGCTGTTTATGACCAAACAGGAAGCGCAGGCGTCGCGCCGCAATATCGCCAGCTTCTTTCGCGACGGTAACTCCTACGAAGTGGAGCGCTGGGTTAAAACCCGAAAAGGTCAGCGACTGTTTCTGTTTCGTAATAAGTTCGTCCACAGCGGTAGCGGAAAAAATGAAATTTTCCTCATCTGTTCCGGAACCGACATCACAGAAGAGCGTCGGGCGCAGGAGCGCTTACGCGTTATGGCCAATACCGACACGGTGACGGGCCTGCCGAATCGCAACGCTATCCATCAGCAAATTAGCCTGGCACTGGAGCTGGCTAACGGCAGCCAGACCGGCGTGGTTTACCTCGATCTCGACAATTTCAAGAAGGTAAACGATGCCTACGGCCATATGTTTGGCGACCAGCTGCTGCAGGCGGTGTCGCTGGCGATCCTCAGCTGTCTCGGCAAGGACCAGACGCTGGCGCGCCTCGGCGGTGATGAGTTTGTGGTACTGGCTGAGCACACCAGTCAGGCGGCGCTGGAGGCAATGGCCTCACGCATTCTGGAGCGGCTGCGTCAGCCGTTCCGTATCGGGCTGATCGAAGTCTACAGCGGCTGCTCGATTGGTATCGCCCTCGCCCCGCTGCATGGTGAAGATCGCGAAAGTCTGATTCGTAACGCCGATACCGCGATGTACCACGCTAAAGAGAACGGGCGCGGCAAATTCTGCGTGTTCGCCAGCGAGATGAACCAGCGCGTATTTGAATATCTGTGGCTGGATACCAATCTGCGCAAAGCGCTGGAGCAGGATCATCTGGTGGTGCACTATCAGCCGAAGATCGATCGCGACGGCGAAGTGCGCAGTGCCGAGGCGCTGGTGCGCTGGAATTCACCTGAACGCGGCCTGGTGCCGCCTGGCGATTTCATCTCTTACGCGGAAGAGTCCGGACTGATTGTGCCGCTCGGGCGCTGGGTGATGCTGAACGTGTTGCAGCAAATCGTAAAATGGCGCAGCGAAGGCATTTACCTGCGTGTCGCAGTGAACGTTTCCGCCAAGCAGCTGATCGACCAGAGCATCTACAGCGACCTGAAACAGGCGCTGAGCGAAGCGGGCATCAGCGAGTGTCCGATAGACATCGAGCTGACGGAAAGCTGCCTGATCGAGAACGAGGCCGGTGCGCTGAAGCTGATGAAACAGTTTCAGGAGTTAGGCGCACAGGTGCATCTGGATGATTTCGGCACGGGCTACTCTTCGCTTTCCCAGCTGGCGCGCGTGCCGATCGATGCGATTAAGCTGGATCAAAGTTTTGTGCGCAATATCAACAAGCAACCGGTATCGCAGTCGCTGGTGCGCGCGATCGTTGCCGTGGCGAAAGCCCTGGATTTACAGGTCATTGCCGAAGGCATCGAAACCAAAGCCGAAGAGAAGTTTGTGCTGACCAACGGTGTCGATGGGCGTCAGGGTTATTATTATGCGAAACCAATGCCCGCAGAGCAGCTCGGGCATTGGCTGGCTAAGCATCCTGCCCGCGTTTAACGTCTTAGCGTACTGCTAACCGGCTTTGCGCAGTGATGCGCTGTGACGATTTTGCAGCTGTACCAGACGTTCCATGTAGGCAATATCTTTCGGTTCCAGCGTGAAAGCATAGTCGACCCAATCCTCAGTAATATCCATCAGTTCTGCCCGTGACAGCTGCAGCACGCGCTGTCGCGCTTTCAGCATGGCACGGACTCCATTCAGTTTTGGCCGCAGCGTATCGATGAAGGTGCGCGTGGTGCGGTAGCTGTCACCGGGCTGGAACACTTTGTCGACCAGACCACGGGTTTCATACCACTCTGCGCTGTGCGACTCCCCTTCACAGATCAGCTCTTCGGCCAGCTTCATCCCGGAGCGGCGGGCCACCAGTGAGTAGCCGCCCATGCCGGGGAACAGGTTGAAGGCAATTTCCGGGAAGCCCATACGCGCACTGTTCTGCGCCAGAATGAAGTGGTGCGCCAGCGCTGCTTCAAAACCGCCGCCTAAGGCACTGCCCTCAATCATCGCCAGCGTCACTGCGCCGGTATCAAACCCACGGGCCGCTGAATGGATGCAGTCAACACAGGCGCGGGCGTAGGCGCGCAGTGCTTCACGGCGGTTGTTGCGAATGCATTCGACAAAGAAACGCAAATCGCCCCCGGCGTTAAACATCTGCGGCACCAGCGATCCGGTCACCCAGAAATCAATTGGCAGACCGGAACGCTGGGCGGCGTAGCTCAGGTTCATGATCTCCTCAATTAATTCGTGGTTGAAACTGGGGCGCGGCTGAGCGCGCAGCATCATCCACATGGTGTGTCGGCCTTCCTCATAATAGGCGGCGAGCTGGGTGGTTTGGCCGACTTCGGTAAACAGGCGGCAGGTTGGTTGGTTAATTACTGTCATCGTCTCATCCTCTATTTATGTGATGCGTTAAACGCCACATCAGCGTAATGCAGAGTGAGGCCAGACCAAATGAGAGTTTGATTTATAACGTAAAATCCAGAGAGATCCCCGAGCCCCTGCCTGAGGAAAGATTAGCGGGCTTACATAATGACGGCGCAACAGCCGGCAAGCGCATAAATACGCTTAACACATAGTGAATAAATCACAGCATTAACAGTCCCCGTCTCGTCCGGGCACGCAATCCCCTTAAATAAAAAAGGCACCCGCCGGTGCCTTGAGACAACATCACGCGCTCAGCCTTGCCCGTACCAGGCGTTCTTCCCGTGCTTGCGCAGATAGTGCAGGTCAAGCAGGGTCTGAGCGATAGGCGGTAGCTCCGCGCGCAGCTGCTCAGTGTGCAGTGCCATATAGGCCACCTCTTCCAGCACCACCGCACTGTGCACCGCGCTATGTGCGTCTTTACCCCAGGCAAACGGCCCGTGGGAGTTCACCAGCGCAGCAGGAATCGCGCCGGGCTCGATGCCGCGCTGCGCAAAGGTTTCAATGATGACCTGGCCGGTGTGCCATTCATATTCCTGCTCAATCTCTGCCCGTTGCATCGCGCGGGTGCAGGGAATGGTGCCATAGAAATCGTCAGCGTGCGTGGTGCCCCATGCCGGGATGTCCCTGCCCGCCTGTGCCCAGATGGTGGCGTGGCGCGAATGGGTGTGCACGATGCCGCCAATCTCCGGCCACGCCAGATACAGTGCGCGGTGTGTCGCGGTATCCGAGGATGGCCGCAGCTGGCCCTCCACGACATTGCCGCTTTCCAGTTCGACCACCACCATGTCGTCGCGCTGCATCTGCTCATATTTAACGCCCGAGGGTTTGATCACCAGCAGCCCGCGCTCGCGGTCTACCGCACTGACATTGCCCCACGTAAAGGTCACCAGGTTGTAACGCGGCAGGTCGAGATTGGCCTCCAGAACCTGCTGTTTCAGCGCTTCCAGCATTGTGTTTTCTCCGCCATACAGTCATTACTGAATTGTGCGGAGCCACCGGTAAAAACGTTATGGAGGGAATGGCTGGATTAGCAGCGGAAAGTGGCTAAAGCGGGCAAAGTGTGGGGTTTGATACGGGATCCGGATGCGGACACCACGTCAGGATTTCAGAGTTTTCTTTCTGCATACACATCCGCTTACGCCTAGAATTATCTCAAGCCTGCGGCGGTACCAAAATGGTCTTTGCCAGCAGCGTGAACAACGCGCGCTAAGGGCTGCGCGCCAGCGTGCAGGCTGAAGGAAAAGCACCGCCTGAGTGCATTGGGCGAACAACTTCAGGGCGTAACATCTATACTTAACGAGTTGCCTCTGAGCAAACCATCAAGGAGATGTCCATGACTACAACAATGAAACGCGTGACGGTTGCCGTGCTGGCAACGACGTTAGTGGTGGCCCTGAGCGGCTGTTCCAACTGGTCAAAACGTGACCGCAACACGGCGATTGGCGCCGGTGCCGGTGCTATTGGTGGATCGGTGCTCACCAACGGCAGCGCGCTGGGTACCGTCGGTGGCGCTGCGGTGGGCGGCATTATTGGCCATCAGGTTGATTAATAATAATATTGTAGCAGGCTACGCAGCGCATCTACGTCACATCGGGCCACCTTGCGTGGCCCGCTTTCATTAACCGCCCGCCAGTTTAACCTTCATGCCTTTGGCTTCCAGCAGCGTTTTAAGCAAATCGCGCTTATCGCCCTGAATCTCAATCACGCCCTCTTTCAGCGCCCCGCCGCAGCCGCACTTCTTCTTAAGCTCGGCCGCCAGCTTTGCCAGCGCGTCATCATCGAGATCGATGCCGGTAATCAGGCACACGCCTTTACCTTTACGCCCGCTGGTCTGGCGCTGAATGCGCACGATGCCATCGCCTTTCGGTCGCTGCGGTTTCTCTTCAGTATGTGTAATACGGCCGGTTTCGGTGGAGTAAACCAGCGGATTGTCCTGAGCCATTAGCCCTCCTGTAAACTGTGCAGGATTTGCTGCAGCGTCTGCGCCGGATCGGCAGATTGGGTGATCGGTCGCCCAATCACCATGTAATCCACGCCGGCCTGTTGTGCCTGCTGCGGCGTCATGATGCGGCGCTGATCGCCGGCCTCGCTCCCCGCCGGGCGAATACCCGGCGTGACCAGCGCGAAATCCTGCCCGATAACCTGTTTAAAGTGCGCGGCTTCCTGCGCCGAGCACACCACACCATCAAGACCACACTCGCGGGTCAGCCGTGCCAGACGCTCAGCCTGCTGCGCCGGCGATAAGGTGATGCCAAGACCTTTGAGATCGTCTTCGTCCATGCTGGTCAGCACCGTAACCGCAATCAGCAAGGGCGCATCACTGCCAAACGGCAGCAGCGCTTCGCGTGCCGCATTCATCATCCGCGCCCCGCCGCTGGAATGCACGTTGACCATCCACACGCCGAGATCCGCTGCCGCCGCGACCGCATGTGCCGTCGTGTTCGGGATGTCATGAAACTTGAGATCGAGGAACACCTCAAAACCGCGCGCCTGCAACGTCTTCACCAGCGACGGTCCAAACAGGGTAAACATCTCTTTACCCACTTTCAGACGACACTGGCCCGGATCGATACGGTCAACGAACTGCAGTGCGCTATTGAGATCATGATAGTCGAGTGCCACCAGAATCGGTGAGTGAGTAACAGGCATAACGTTTCCTCAGAGGCTGGCACCCGCAGGCGCGATGGACAAACGGCAAGCATTCTACCCGTGCAACCCGGCCACGACAACGTTGCGACGGCGATTGCCTTGCTGTTTGACGAGGTGATGCACAGTGCTGAAGCGTGGATGATAATTTCTCCTTTAGTATGTTGTAACTACTATGCGTTATGAATAATCACCGAACGCGGCCAGCTTACTGGCCGTCGAGTCCGCGAATCGGTTTAACGGAAGACCAGGCACGGCACGATGGGCAGTGCCAGTAAAGCGCATGCGCGGTGAAGCCGCACTTCTGGCAGCGGTAGCGCGGTTTAGTACGAATCTGTTCGCCAACCATGTCGCGCAGCACCATCAGACTCTCTTTGGCGCGGCCATCTTCTGCCTCGTGCAGGTGGAAATCCATCAGACGATGGAACACGCGCATGGTGGGATGACGCTGCAGCTGACGGTTAATGTAAAGCTGAGCCGCTTCCGGCCCCTGCTGCTGCTCCAGAATGTCCGCCAGATAGAGTTCCGCCGCGGCACCGGTGTTCTCTTCAACGCAGCGTTGCAGGAACTGCGCCCAGCTGTCAGGCTGCTCCAGTCGCTGATAGCAGGTTTCCAGCATCGGCAGCGTTTCGCTCACCAGTTCTTTGTCCTGCTCCAGCACGCGCTGCAGCCGCTGCGCCGCTTTCGCGTATTCGCCCTGCTCCATCAGGATACGTCCCATCATGATGGAAACGCGCGCGCTTTGGTGGTCGGCCGCTTCACCCTTTTTCAACAGGCTCATGGCACGATCGAGGTCATCACTGCTCAGCGCCTGCAGCGCCAGCTCGCAGTAGAAATGGGCGATTTCGCCCTTCTGCTTATCCTTACCGAGTTTTACCAGCCGCTCCGCCACCTCGATGGCTTTCTGCCAGTCGCTGGTCGCCTGATGAATCAGCAGCAGCTGCTGCAGCGCGCTGATGCGAAAATCGGTTTCATCGATCAGCTGACTGAACATGTCTTCGGCGCGATCGTACAAGCCGGCGGCCATATAGTCGCGTCCCAGCTGCTGAATGGCCAGCAAACGCTGATCGTAGGTAAGCGACGCGCTTTCCATTAGCGACTGGTGGATGCGGATGGCACGGTCGACTTCGCCGCGCGAACGGAACAAGTTACCGAGCGTCAGGTGGGCTTCAACGGTGCCGCTGTCCTCTTTCAACATATCGAGGAACAGATCGACCGCTTTATCCTGCTGATTAGAAAGGAGAAAGTTGACCCCTGCCACGTATTCGCGTGACAGACGGTTAGCTTCCTGTTGCTTATCCTGTTGCGCGCTGCGGCGGCCCATATACCAGCCGTACGCCGCCGCGACAGGAAGAAGCAGAAACAGCAATTCAAGCATCGAACATTAATCCCGACGCACTGCAGTGGAGGTGCTATTTACCGCAGCAGATTGTTCATTTTGCGCCTGCATACGTTTCAGTTTGCGCTGTGCATGCGCCAGCGAAACACGAATGCGCAGCCAGAACAGGCCACAGATCGCCCAGCCCAGCAAAAATCCGGCACCAAACAGGCAGGCCAGCAAGGTTGAAATGCGGAATTCGCCCTGCGCCAGCAGATAGTTGAAGGTGACAATCTGGTCATTATGCGCTCCGAGCGTGACGGAGATGATGAAAATGACCAAAACCACGAGAAAAATCAGCAAATATTTCACAATGCGTCCTGTCGTGAGGTTATCCGGTAGAGTATGCCAAAAAAGTGCCGCCGTTGCTGCTTATCCGCGCAGCAGTTAGTGCCCTTTCTGCAAGTACAATCAATCATATGGGGGCAAAGGGAGAAATTACAATCCGTCATCGCGCCCGGCAATCTCACGCTGCTCTTCCGGTGGCACGCTGAGCGGGCCACAAAAGCGCTGCGCCAGCCAGGTTGCCAGCGTCACCAGCAGCCACGAGATCAGCGTCGCGACCACCAGATCGCGCGGCCAGTGCATGCCCAGTACCAGCCGGCTGCCCATGACCAGCGTCGCCCAGACAAACAGCACCACCACCGTAACAACATGCCGGCGCGGCCATAACAGGCCAATCACCAGCAGCGCCCAGCTGGCGGCAAACATGGTATGGCCAGACGGAAAAGCAAAGCCCGTCTCAAACGCCCAGTGATTTTTTAACCAGGCGGGCAGCTTTGTGTCATTGGCGAGCAAGGCGGACACCATTTCGCCGCGCTGCTGCCGTTTCAGCTGATAAAACTGCTGTTCGTTGACGCCGTGGCTGTGCTCAAGCCAGACCACATACGGCCGCGGCTCCTGCACCTGCTCTTTAATAAAGGTTTTGGTCGACTGACCGGCCAGAATCGCGCCGTTCATGATAATCAATAACAGAATGGCCGGCCTGAGGCGAAAGCGCAGGCACCACAATACCCAGCCGCTCAGAATCAGGCTGGTCAGCGTGCCCCACGGACTGGTGACGGTTTCGGTGATCCAGAACAGCACGCGCAACAGATGCCCGCTCTCCCCCGGTTGCCACTGCCAGCCGGAAAGCCATACGCCCAGCGGCATCAGCAGTAATAAAAACGCACCCAGCGTGGTGCGTTGCACAATTTTTAACATCTCGTCCCTTTATTGTTTCCCGACCTGACAGGCGTATTGCATAACTTTAGTTGAAAAAAGAATAACATACCCGTTGCGGCTTAGATAATTGTGCTTTATCACTACAATCACTCTGACTGATTAGCGGCCCTGGTTCAGGTTGTGGCACAATATTGGCAGTTTCGTCGGGCCAGTCGGGCCCGTGCGTTATCATGATGATAGCGCATCCTCTGAAGGTTCTGGAGAGTCACATGCAGCTGAAACGGGTAGCAGAAGCCAAACTGCCCACGCCATGGGGAGATTTCCTGATGGTTGGTTTTGAAGAACTGGCAACCGGCCACGACCACGTCGCGCTGGTTTATGGTGATATTAGCGATCACAATCCGGTGCTGGCGCGCGTCCACTCCGAATGTCTTACCGGCGATGCGCTGTTCAGCCTGCGCTGCGACTGCGGCTTCCAGCTGGAAGCGGCGCTGACCGCCATTGCGGAAGAAGGACGCGGCGTGCTGCTGTACCATCGTCAGGAAGGGCGCAACATCGGGCTGCTGAACAAAATTCGCGCCTATGCGTTGCAGGACAAAGGCTACGATACGGTGGAAGCGAACCATCAGCTGGGCTTTGCCGCCGATGAGCGTGACTTCACCCTGTGCGCCGACATGTTTAAACTGCTGGGCATTAATGAAGTGCGTTTGCTGACCAACAATCCGCGCAAAGTGGAGATTTTGTCAGAAGCGGGCATCAATATTGTCGAGCGCGTGCCGCTGATCGTCGGCCGTAATCCGAAAAATGCGCACTATCTCGATACGAAAGCTGAGAAGATGGGGCATCTGCTGCCGAAATCGTAATGCGGCGGTGCGCTCTCGCATCATGCACTTTCTGCGTCAATAATAAAGCCGGGCATGCCCGGCTTTGTTTTTTAGTTGAGCATATTGCGTATCACGTAATGCAGGATGCCGTCGTTCTGGTAATAGGTCAGCTCATTACCGGTATCGATACGACAACGAGTATCCAGCGTCTGCTGACTGCCGTCAGCCCGCGTCAGCGTTACCGGGACGCTGCAACCGGGCTGCAGCTGCGCCAGATTTGCCACGTCGATACGCTCTTCCCCGGTCAGCTGCAGCGTCTTACGCGTTACGCCCGCCGGGAATTCCAGCGGTAAAATACCCATGCCGATAAGGTTAGAGCGGTGAATACGCTCGAACGATTCGGCAATCACCACGCGCACGCCCTGCAGACGCGGACCTTTCGCCGCCCAGTCGCGGCTGGATCCGGAGCCGTACTCTTTCCCGGCGATCACTGCAAGCGGCACGCCCTCCTCCTGATACTTCATCGCCGCATCGTAGATAGCCAGCTGTTCCTGGCTCGGATAGTGCCGGGTATAACCGCCCTCGACACCAGGCACCATTTCGTTGCGAATACGGATGTTAGCGAAAGTACCGCGCATCATGACTTCGTGGTTGCCGCGTCGTGAGCCATACGAGTTGAAGTCGTTACGCTCAACGCCGTGCGCAAGCAGATAACGCCCCGCCGGACTCTCCGCTTTAATGCTGCCAGCAGGGGAAATATGGTCGGTCGTCACCGAATCACCGAGCATCGCCAGGATGCGCGCGCCACTGATGTCCTGCACCGGCTGCGGCGTTTTTTCCATATCGTCAAAGAACGGGGACAGCCGGATATAGGTGGAGCCTTCATCCCAGTCGTAGGTGGCGGCTTCGCTGACTTTGATCTGCTGCCACTCGGGCGTACCGTCGAACACCTCGGCATACTCTTTATGGAACATGTCGCTGGTGACTTTCTGCACCGATGCGGCAATCTCTTCCGGCGATGGCCAGATGTCCTGCAGATAGACATCATTGCCCTGCTGATCCTGACCGATCGGATCGGTCTGCAGGTTGATCTTCATGTTACCCGCCAGCGCATACGCCACCACCAGCGGCGGAGACGCCAGCCAGTTGGTTTTCACCAGCGGATGGATGCGCCCTTCAAAGTTACGGTTGCCGGACAATACGGCACCCACCGTCAAATCGCCCTCTTTGATCACGCTTTCGATCTCATCCGGCAGCGGGCCGGAGTTACCGATGCAGGTGGTGCAGCCGTAACCCACCAGGTTAAAGCCCAGCTCATCAAGATACGGGGTCAGCTGCGCCACGGCGAGATAGTCGGACACCACTTTTGATCCTGGTGCCAGCGAGGCTTTTACCCAGGGTTTACGCATTAGTCCGCGCTCGACGGCTTTTTTCGCCAGCAGGCCAGCCGCCATTAAGACGCTGGGGTTGGAGGTGTTAGTACAGGACGTAATCGCGGAGATCACCACGGCGCCATCATCCAGCTGGATGCGGTCGCCGGTTTCACTGTCCAGATAGCTGACCGTTTTATGCGGCTTCTGCGCGTGATTCACTTCCAGCTCGTTACTGGCGTCAAAGGCCGCCGGTACGTCGCCGAGGGAGACGCGGTCCTGCGGACGTTTCGGACCGGCGAGGCTCGACTCAACCTCGGCCATATTCAGCGCCAGCGTGCTGGTAAAGATGGGCTCATCGCCCGGGTTACGCCACAGCCCCTGCTGTTTTGCATAGGCTTCCACCAGCTCAACTTGCTGCGCATCGCGCCCGGTGAGCGTCATGTAGCTGAGCGTTACTTCATCAATCGGGAAGAAACCGCAGGTTGCGCCATATTCTGGTGCCATGTTGGCGATGGTTGCGCGATCCGCCAGCGGCAGATCGGCCAGTCCGTCACCATAGAATTCGACAAACTTACCGACCACCCCATGCTTGCGCAGCATCTGCGTCACGGTTAATACCAGGTCGGTGGCGGTGATACCGGGGCGCAGTTTGCCGGTCAGCTTGAAACCCACTACATCGGGAATCAGCATCGAAACCGGCTGGCCCAGCATGGCGGCCTCAGCTTCAATGCCGCCCACGCCCCAGCCAAGCACACCCAGGGCGTTGATCATGGTGGTATGGGAATCGGTGCCGACCAGCGTATCCGGATAAGCCACTTCTTTGCCGTCCAGCGTTTCATGCCAGATGGCTTTACCAAGGTACTCCAGATTGACCTGATGACAGATACCGGTGCCCGGCGGCACGACGCGGAAACGGTTAAAGGCTTTTTGCCCCCAGCGCAGGAAAACATAGCGTTCGTGGTTGCGTTCCATCTCCAGGCGCACGTTTTCTTCAAATGCATCGTCATCGCCAAAATGGTCGACCGTGACCGAGTGGTCAATCACCAGATCGACCGGTGACAGCGGGTTAACTTTCGCCACATCACCGCCCAGCCGCTTAACGGCTTCACGCATCGCCGCCAGGTCAACCACGGCCGGTACGCCGGTGAAATCCTGCATTAATACGCGCGCCGGACGATAAGCAATTTCGCGATCGGCATGTGCAGTTTGCTGCCACGCCACCAGCGCCTGAATATCTGCTGCCGTTACGGAATCTTCATCCTGCCAGCGCAGCAGGTTTTCCAGCAGAACCTTGAGGGATTTTGGTAAGCGATCGATGTCACCGACCTGCTGAGCGGCTTTCGGCAAGCTGTAGTAATGATATTTTTTTGCCCCTACTTCCAGCGCATCCTGACTCTGCTCACGTAACGTTAACGACATAACTCCTCCTTTTATGGGCTCTTCTGCTAAACCTCAGAGAGTGCAAGGTTTAGCTTAAAGATAGACCACATTTTCGTTAACGTTTTGATAACAACACGAATTGACACACAAAACCGCAACGAAAAATGCCCTGACTAGTGTCAGGGCATTCAGAAAGCGTTAACTGGCAGGATTAGCGAATTACAGGACGGCCCAGACGGCCGCAGCCCAAAAGGCCATTGAGAAGGCATAAACGCTGAGCCATGAAAAAGTTGTGGTATTCATCTGTCACTCCTCCCGGATCGCGGGCAACAAAAAGCCATCGTCTTCAGCGTTGTACTGATGACACCGTTTTTTTAGATGCTGAGTGTTAAAGGACGGGCTTTTAACGTGCCCACCGGAGAGTCCGGTAAAATGCGCGACAGTATGTCTTAATAAGAATTGGACGCAGACTGCGTTATTTAGACTTCGGATCCATGAATGATTCGATAAAGCTGCGCTGCTGCTCACTCAGTTCCCAGGAAGCCGGGATTGCCACTTGCGGTTCAGCAGGCGCTTCTTTGGCTTTGCACACCGGTGCTTTAGGCTGACGCGCAGCGACCGGATATTTACGACTGAGTGTATTTGCCCACATGGCTTAACCCCACATACGCCAAATCATTAACGCCACCACTACCCAGAACAGTGCTGAAGCAGCGAAGACAGTCAACCAGGCTTTGCGACGGATGTTACCTGAACGCTCTACCTTGGTGCTTTTAGCCCGGAAGTCCGGTTGTACAGTTAATCTCGTAGTCATAGTTTTTGATAATCACTCTCAATAAAACGATTGATAACAACGATGAAGATTTAGGACGAATCCTAAACTTGTTAAGTCCAAAAATCCAGTTATTTTTATTGAGCACAACGATTAACGCTATTTATCAAAACCGCCAAAACTGATGAGATAAATTTAAGCACGCTGCAAACTATTAATTTAATAGTTACATTGTAAATTTGGCTTAAACCAAAATTAGATCCACTCTAAATTTGAGTTTAATTTAACGAGCCAGTTAAAAAGCCCTTTCTCATCAGCTCTTAACTGGAGTATGGGAATATTCCTGGCAGTCCGCAAAGCGGCAAAGTAAAAATTGTGTACTGATTCGCATTTAATAAATAACAATGAAAAAACATGTGACGCATGTTTCATTTACAAAAAAATAATGGAATTTTTTGAGGTTCTGCTGGTGCTAAGCGGCGGGAAGTGTGCGGGAAGTCGCTGGACATCCCGCAAAAATAATGAGTTAGGTGATTACCTGAAAGGAAGCTTGATATCGCGGAACATCGCTTCAATATCTTCGTTTGAGCGCAGCGCCACAGCGGCGTCCACCACGTCTCGCGTCAGATGCGGTGCGAAGCGCTGAATGAAATCATACATATAGCTGCGCAGGAAGGTGCTGCGCCGGAAACCAATCTTGGTAGTGCTATTGGTGAAGATTTCTGAAGCTTCGATGCGCACCAAATCCGGATCGGAAACCGGGTCCACCGCCATGCTGGCAATCACCCCAACCCCCAGGCCTAAACGCACATAGGTTTTGATAACGTCGGCATCGGTTGCGGTAAAAACAATACGCGGCGTTAAACCGGCACGGTTAAACGCAGTATCCAGTTCTGAGCGGCCGGTAAAACCGAAGGTGTAAGTCACCAGCGGGAAATCAGCCAGCTCCTCAATCGACACATTGGATTTCCCCGCCAGCGGATGATCCGGTGTGACCACAATGGCGCGGTTCCAGTGATAGCACGGCAGCATAATCAAGTCGTCGTACAGGTGCAGCGCTTCGGTGGCAATGGCGAAATCGGCGTTGCCTTTGGAGACCGCCTCAGCAATTTGTGTGGGCGAGCCCTGATGCATATGCAGGGAAACGCGCGGATAGCGTTCGATAAAGCCTTTGATTACGCCAGGCAGTGCATAACGTGCCTGAGTGTGGGTCGTGGCCACGTACAGCGATCCTTTATCTGGCCAGGTGTGCTCACCGGCAACCGATTTGATCGCATCCACTTTGGACAAAACTTCGCGGGCAATACGGATAATCTCTTCACCCGCTGGCGTCACCTGCGTCAGATGTTTGCCGCTGCGGGCAAAAATCTGCACGCCCAGCTCATCTTCCAGCATGCGCACCTGCTTACTGATGCCCGGTTGCGAGGTATACAGCCCCTCTGCCGTGGAGGAGACATTGAGGTTGTGGTTAACGACTTCAACGATGTAACGCAACTGCTGCAATTTCATAGTTATATCTTCCCGATAGCGACAGAGGTGCATTCCCTGCAGGCGTGTATCCGCCCTGATGGCGTAATAATGAGGGAAAGCGAGTCAGCAAAATGCAATAAGCTATAACTACTATATCAGTTAACGTAAGAATGTAGAACGATTAGCTATAAGGATGGGAAAAAGGCCAGCGAACGCTGGCCTCCAGGGGGGTTACTTCTTCGCTTCCTGCCACTTACCGTCGATATAGAAAACCGACCAGCCGGTCGCTTTGCCCTCTTTTTCTGAGGCAACATACTGCTGTTTGGTCTTACGGCTAAAACGCACCAGCGTTTTATTGCCTTCCGGATCCACTGCCGGCGCTTCGGCCAGATATTTCAGTTTCTCCGGCAGACGGTCAGCAAAGCGCTGCAGCTCTTCCACCAGCGGCGCACGGGTTTCACGCGATTTCGGGAAGGTGTTAGCGGCCAGGAACACGCCCGCAGCTCCGTCACGCAGCACAAAATACGCATCCGATTTTTCGCACGGCAGCTCCGGCAGCGGTACCGGATCTTCTTTCGGCGGCGCGACTTCGCCGTTACGCAGAATCTTACGGGTATTTTTACACTCGTCGTTGGTACAGGCCATGTACTTACCAAAACGCCCCATCTTCAGGTGCATTTCAGAGCCACATTTTTCGCACTCAACAATCGGACCGTCATAACCTTTAATACGGAATTCACCCTGCTCGATTTCATAACCGTCACACTCCGGGTTATTACCACAGACGTGCAGTTTACGGCCGTTGTCGATCAGGTAGCTGTCCATCGCGGTGCCGCATTTCTGGCAGCGACGACGGGCGCGCAGCGCGTTGGTTTCGGCATCATCGCCTTCCAGCACGTTAAGCACTTCGTTTTCCGGGATCAGGTTAATGGTCTGCTTGCAGCGCTCTTTCGGCGGCAGTGCATAACCGGAACAGCCCAGGAACACGCCGGTGCTGGCGGTGCGAATTCCCATTTTGCGTCCGCAGGTTGGGCAGTCGATGGAGGTCAGCACCATCTGGTTCGGCTGCATGCCGCCCTCTTCCGGATCTTTCTCCGCCTGCTCCAGCTGCTGGCTGAAATCACTGAAGAATGAATCCAGCACCGCTTTCCATTGCGCTTCGTTATTCGCGACCTGGTCGAGACTGTCTTCCATGTGCGCGGTGAAATCATAATTCATCAGCTCACGGAAGTTCTCTTCCAGACGATCGGTAACAATCTCCCCCATCTTCTCGGCGTAGAAACGGCGGTTTTCCACCCGCACGTAACCGCGATCCTGGATGGTGGAAATGATCGAGGCATAGGTAGACGGGCGGCCAATGCCACGCTTCTCCAGCTCGCGCACCAGCGAAGCTTCGCTGAAGCGCGCCGGCGGCTTGGTAAAGTGCTGGCCCGGCAGCAGGGATTTCAGATCCAGCGTGTCGCCCACGTTCACCGGCGGCAGCGTCAAATCTTCATCATTTTTACGCAGCGCGGGCATCACTTTGGTCCAGCCGTCGAAACGTAGCGTACGCCCTTTCGCTTTCAGTTTGAAATCTGCCGCGCCGACGGTCAGCGTGGTGGAATCATATTGCGCAGGCACCATCTGGCAGGCCACGAACTGGCGCCAGATCAGCTGATACAGCTTCTGCGCATCCGCTTCCATATCCTTCAGCTGCTCGGCGGCAACGTTGACATCAGAAGGACGAATCGCTTCGTGCGCTTCCTGTGAATTCTCTTTGCTGGCATAGGTGTTGGGCGCATCCGGCAGGTAGTTCTTGCCGAATTTTTTCTCCACATAGCCACGCGCCATCGCCACCGCATCCTGACTCAGGTTGGTGGAATCGGTACGCATATAGGTGATGTAACCGGCTTCATACAGACGCTGCGCCATCATCATGGTTTTCTTCACGCCAAAACCAAGGCGGGTGCTCGCCGCCTGCTGCAGCGTCGAGGTAATAAACGGCGCCGACGGTTTGCTGCTGGTCGGCTTGTCTTCACGATCCAGAACGGCGTAACGCGCCTTTTCCAGGATGGCCACGGCCGCTTCGGTTTGCTCGCGGTTCACCGGGCGGAACGCTTTGTCGCCCTGATGCGTCACCCTGACCGCCAGCGCATCGCCTTTCGGCGTCGACAGATCGGCGTCAATTTCCCAGTACTCTTCCGGTACGAAGGCTTTGATTTCGCGCTCGCGCTCCACCACCAGGCGCACGGCAACCGACTGCACGCGTCCGGCCGACAGGCCACGGGCAATTTTTTTCCACAGCAGCGGTGAGACCATATAGCCCACCACGCGGTCCATAAAACGACGCGCCTGCTGCGCATTGACGCGCTCAATATTCAGTTCGCCCGGCTTCTCGAACGCCTGACGAATCGCATTTTTGGTGATTTCGTTAAACACCACGCGGCTGAAGCGTTTGTCATCGCCACCGATCACTTCCCGCAGGTGCCAGGCAATGGCTTCCCCTTCGCGGTCAAGGTCGGTTGCGAGATAGATGTGGTCGGCATCGGCAGCCAGGTTCTTCAGTTCGGAGACGACTTTTTCCTTGCCGGGCAGAATCTGGTAGTCCGCTTCCCAGCCGTGCCACGGGTCAACGCCCATGCGATTAACCAGCGCGGCCTTTTCATCTTTCTTTACTTTCTTGCCGGTTTTCGCCTTTTCCCCGTCGGCACTTTTACGGGCCGTTGAACCACTGGTCGGCAAATCACGGATATGACCGACGCTGGATTTCACCACGTAGTCATTACCGAGGTATTTATTGATTGTTTTGGCCTTTGCCGGGGACTCAACGATGACGAGTGCTTTACCCATATGTACCTTTACCTAATTGAAACGTCCTGATAAACGGGAGAGGATTGGCAGCCCCAAAACCCAATGGGTTCAATATTGCTGCTGACTTTTTGCTTTTCAAGCCAGCGGGGACAATCTCTGGTCAGATTGCATCGGCATTTGCAACTTGATGATTAAGAGCGAGTTTTCCGTCTGACGGTATCACACATCCTGGTGTGATCTCCCTGAAAGCTGAATCGCCCACACTCTACCTGATAAAATCTGTTACGCAACTTAATTAGCATTCTGTTTAATTTCTCGCCAGTTTTCTGACCGAACGCTGATTTGCTGAACGCACCGACAGGCAAGTAATATAGAAGGAGAAAATTCGCTGTCAAAAAAGAGGTGAAAAATGTCAGCAGAAACGGAATCCATTTCACACCAGGCGCTACTGGAAATCGCTAATCAGCTCCTTCAGCAGCACGATGAATATTTTGCCGGGATGGAAGCCACTGAGGTGATTCAGCAGGGCGAGGTTCTGGTGTTTCGCGGCCCGTGGTTCCTCGACGATGAAGGGTTGCCGACCGCCAAAACCACGGCGGTGTTTAACGTGTTTAAGCACCTTGCCGTGGTGCTCTCCGCGCAGTATCACCTGGCATAAAAAAACCCGGCCTGCGCCGGGTTGGTTCACAACAGCGGTTTATCACCGCGCTGCCAGATTTTCAGAATCAGCCGCTCGGCTGCCACGCTGGCACTGTGGGTCACGCGATCAATCATTTTTTTCTTGCGCGCGAAGTGCACGCCCAGCACGCTAAAACGGTCCATGCGCGCAATGATCAGCGCATCGCTGGTACCAATCTCATCAATTAGCCCCAGATCCAGCGCCTGACGGCCATACCAGTGTTCGCCCGTCGCCACTTTGTCCAGATCCAGCGCCGGACGCATCTGATGCACAAAATCTTTAAACAGCTGATGGGTTTCATTCAGGTCTTCCTGAAACTTCTCCCGCCCTTCCTCGGTATTCTCACCAAACAGCGTCAGCGTACGTTTGTACTGGCCGGCAGTGTGCAGCTCCACATCAATGTCGTTACGCTTCAGCAGCCGGTTAAAGTTAGGGATTTGCGCCACCACGCCGATGGAACCAATGATGGAGAACGGCGCCGCCACGATGCGATCCGCAACGCAGGCCATCATGTATCCACCGCTGGCGGCAACTTTATCCACCACCGCCGTCAGTTGCAGCCCCGCATCACGCAGACGTTGTAACTGCGACGCGGCCAGGCCATAACCGTGCACCACGCCACCGGGGCTTTCCAGCCGCAGCAGCACTTCATCACCCGGCTGTGCCACCGCCAGCACCGCGGAGATCTCTTCGCGCAGCGAGCTGACTTCGCCGGCGTCCATACTGCCTTTGAACTCCAGCACATAGAGAGTCGGCTTCGCCGCTTCAGTTACACCGGCTTTGGCATTGCGCTTTTCGGCTTTGGCTTTCTGTTTCTCTTCTTTCTTATGCTGCTTCAGCCACACTTTTTGCGCCTGCGGCTTCATCTTCGCCAACTGCAGGTCCTCTTTCATCTCACGATAGGCTTCGTCGAGATGGGTTAAGCGCAGCTGACCGCCGCTGTGACGTTTACGCAGCGCGGCATTTAGCACAATCAGTACAATAGCTGCGATCGCCACCACGACGGTGACGGCCTTGGCCAGAAATAATCCATAGCTGGAGAGTAAATCCATTCTGCCGCCTTATTAAACAGTGAATTACAGTCAAACCCTGAGTTTACCCGCTTTGATGCCGTTCGTCGCCTGAAATGCCGGCAGGCGGCACAGAATGCGCGTTGCGGCGATTGCACCTTGCGCCAAATTGAGGCATAAAGCCAAAAAACCCTCTGACCTGCAAAGGACATCGCTGTGCATTATCAACCGAAAAGCGACCTGCTGGACAATCGCATCATTCTTGTGACCGGCGCTTCCGACGGCATCGGCCGCGAAGCCGCCCTGACCTATGCGCGCTACGGTGCGCGCGTGATTCTGCTCGGCCGCAACGCCACCACGCTACAGCAAACCGCTGAGGCGATTAATCAGCTCAATAAACAGCCCGCCGCTACGCTGCTGCTGGATCTGGCGCACGCCACACCGGAAAGCTGCCAGCAGCTGGCACAACAGGTTGCCGCGCTGGTGCCGCGGCTGGATGGTGTGCTGCATAACGCCGGCATTCTCGGTGAGATCGTGCCGCTGGCGGAACTCGATCCGGCGGTCTGGCAGCAGGTGATGCAAATCAATCTCGACGCCACCTTCTATTTAACGCAGGCGCTGCTGCCGCTGCTGCTGAAATCCGACGCCGGTTCGCTGGTGTTCACCACCTCCAGCGTGGGCCGCACCGGCCGCGCAGGCTGGGGCGCGTATGCCGTGTCGAAATTCGCCACCGAAGGCATGATGCAGGTGCTGGCCGATGAGTATAAAAACCGCCATCTTCGGGTGAACTGCATCAATCCCGGCGGCACGCGCACCAAAATGCGTGCCAGCGCCTTCCCGGAGGAGAATGCCAGCCTGCTGAAAACCCCGGCCGACCTGATGCCGCTCTACCTCTATCTGATGGGCGATGACAGCCGCCGTAAAACCGGCATCAGCTACGATGCACAACCGGGGCGCAAGCCGGGACCGGCCAGCGCATGAGCGATCGTCACCAGCAACGCCAGCAGCGGCTGAAAGAACAGGTTGACGCCCGCATCGCCGCCGCCACCGAAACGCGCGGCATCCTGATGGTGTTTACCGGCAACGGCAAAGGTAAAACCACCGCCGCTTTTGGCACCGCGCTGCGCGCCTGCGGCCACGGTAAAAACGTGGCTGCCGTGCAGTTTATTAAGGGTGAATGGCCTAACGGCGAACGCAATCTGCTGGCGCAGCACGGCGTGGAGTTTCAGGTGATGGCCACCGGTTTTACCTGGGAGACGCAAAACCGTGCCGGCGATACGGCCGCCTGCCAGCAAGTGTGGCAACAGGCCAGACGTATGCTGCAAGACGCGTCGCTGGATCTGGTGATCCTCGATGAAATCACCTACATGGTGAGTATGGATTATCTCGATCTGGATGAGCTGATTGCTGCATTGAAGCAGCGTCCGCCGCAGCAAAGTGTGATCATTACCGGGCGCGGCTGTCACCGCACGCTACTGGAACTGGCGGATACCGTCAGCGAGATGCGTCCGGTCAAACACGCGTTTGATGCCGGCATTCAGGCACAGCAGGGAATCGACTGGTAAAAACTGACGCCGCAGGCGCGGCGTCGGGGAGCATCAGGCACCGCGTTTGGTGTTGTTGCGACGCGGGCTGTTATTGCTTACCGCGCTATGGCGTTTCACCGCCCGGCGGATTTGGTTCGCTTTGGTGCGGCGACGATCTTTCTCGACCGCCACTTTGGTCACGGTCTCTTCCGGCAGTCCCACCAGCTTACGCAGGTAGTTGACCGCCGGCAGTTCCATCTCCATCCAGCCGCCGCGCGGCAGACCTTTTGGCAGCTGAATATCGCCGTAGCGCACGCGCATCAGACGGCTAACCTGCACGCCAACCGCTTCCCACAGACGACGCACCTCACGGTTACGCCCTTCCGTCAGGGTGACGTTGTACCACTGGTTAATGCCTTCGCCGCCGGCGAATTTGATGGTTTTGAACGCTGCCGGACCGTCTTCCAGCTGCACGCCCTTGCTCAGCTGACGCACTTTTTCGTCATCCACTTCACCAAATACGCGCACCGCGTATTCACGCTCAACTTCGCGGCTTGGGTGCATCAGGCGGTTGGCCAGCTCACCGTCAGTGGTGAACAACATCAGACCGCAGGTATTCACGTCCAGACGGCCGACGGCAATCCAGCGTGAACCGCGCAGGCGCGGCAGACGATCAAATACTGTTGGGCGCCCTTCAGGATCGTTGCGCGTGCACAGCTCACCTTCCGGTTTGTAATACGCCAGTACGCGACACACCTCGGTGGCCGATTCAGCAATCGATACCAGATGGCCATCAATACGGATTTTCAGGGTTTTGTCATTTTCGATGCGATCGCCCAGCGTCGCCAGTTTGCCATCGACGCTGATGCGTCCGGCTGAAATCATTGCTTCGATTTCACGGCGCGAACCGTGTCCGGCGCGCGCTAATACTTTTTGTAATTTCTCGCTCATGGAGCTGCCTCGTTGTCGCCTTCCCAGGCGTCGTGGTAATGAAGAGGTAAGATACCGGCGTTACCAGGTCCCGTATCAGAATCTGTGACCGCTTCGCGCCAGGTGCCAGCGCGGACGGCCGGAGATTTTACACCAGCTACAGTTTCGTTAACACCTTTTCCTTTTCTGCCGATAATAAAGCGCCTGTGATCCGGAGGCTGAAGCGGGCAGTAAGGTCATTGATTCAGATTTCTGATTGATTTGCGTAACGAGCGTCAGGATAGCCTGCGCAACCCGCTGAAATTACGTCGTTTTGCCTGAGACCGTTTATTTATTTAATGTTGCGCCGATTAGTGCCGCAATAGATTAAAGAGGCTCACCAGTCTGTTACCCGCAATGTTCCCGGCCAGGCTGCAGTTGTGCAAACAGAAAATCGGCGCAAAACACCAAAATCAGCACAAAGAACTGAATAGTGGTGTTAGTAAAGCTTATTGCAGCCAGCAGCCCCAGCCATACAGCGGATTGGCGCTGCAGGTTGGATTAAGTCTGTATTTTCGCTTTTATTTGATAAAGATTAAATATGATGAATTGTTCTGCCGCGAAAACTGTGTAAAATTTAATCCTGAATTCGGCTAAGCAGTATCAGAAATTATTTTAATTACTTTTTATAAGCTTTAAAACAACAAGCCATTAACAAATAATGGTACAGCTGGCCTGATAATATAATCCGGCGCGCTCAGGAAATGGCGCGCTAATCGTTTCACGGATTGAATTTAATTTGTCTGTCGAAAGTCTTCACCAGGGATTTTGCTGACGGACATTAAATGAAGACCGCCATCATGAGAACCTCCCTGCTTTGGCCGGCGCTTGCAGCGCTGGCACTGAGCGGCTGTTCCGTGGGCCATACTGAGTACAGTCGTACGGCGCTGCAGCACGTGGATATGAGCGTGACCGGCATCCCGACGGTACTGGGTTTGGGCATCCTCGGTACAACCATTCCGTTAACGCCGGAATACAGCCTGACTGCCGCGCACGTGGCCAAAACCGCCGTGCAGCGCGTGAAGGCTTATCACCCCTATTGCGACGTCGCAATTATTTATCATAAAAATAGTCCGGATACGCTGGCGAAATTCCGCAGCAGCGCGGTGGGCGAGCCAATTAAAATGTATGGCTATAGTTTTATTTCCGCGATGCCGGTGGAGTCGAGCGGCGTTAATCTGGCGCGTACCGCCATTAATAATCGCTGGAATAAAAAGCCCTGTATGGCAATGGCTTCCGATGCCGGTGTCGTTCAGGGGATGTCGGGCGGCGCTGTCTATAATGCCGACCAGACAATTAGCGGAGTGATTGTGGGTTACAGCCATGAAATTGCTAACGTACGCAGCAAAAAAGTCATCTTAAAAGATGTCTCGCTGTACATTCCGTACGGCGATTTCAAACGCTGGCTGGAAGCCAATATCGGCCAGACGCCACAAACAGCGCCTGGCCAGGCGTAATCACAGGAATGGGCGGGTATCGCCTGCCCCTTCACGCACGATGACGGGCGCATCGCTGGTGAGATCGATCACGGTGGTTGGCTGCTGGCCCAGCGTGCCGCCATCGATAATTAAATCCACCAGCTTGCCGATGCTGTGCTGGATCTCTTCCGGATCGGATTCAGTGAAATCATTGCCTGGCAGCATCAGTGAGGTCGACATCATCGGCTCATTGAGGCGTTCCAGCAGCGCCAGCGCCACCGGGTTTGACGGGACGCGCAGGCCGATGGTTTTACGTTTATCGTTCATCAGGCGACGCGGCACTTCTTTAGTGGCCTTCAGAATGAAGGTGTAATTGCCTGGCGTATTGTTTTTCAGAATGCGAAACGCGCTGTTATCCACCTGCGAATAGGTCGACAGCTCAGAAAGATCGCGGCACATCAGGGTAAAGTTATGGTTACCATCGAGCTGACGAATGCGGCAGATGCGTTCCATGGCATTCTTCTCTTCCAGACGGCATCCCAGCGCGTAGCCGGAATCGGTCGGATAGACAATAACGCTGCCTTTATTGAGATAATCCACCGCCTGATTAACCAGACGCGGCTGCGGATTTTCCGGATGAATGTGAAAAAGTTGACTCATAAAAACCTCATATCACCCATCAACGTGCGATCTGACCGGCGCTAAAGCGGGAAAACGCTCCCAGACCGGCTCCACGCCGCCCGGCAGCCATAGCTTGCGCCCCAGTTCAATCCACGGACAGGGTTGGTGAAAATCGGACCCCTGCGAAGCCGCCAGCTGATTATCGCGCGCATAGCTCGCCAGCTGGGTACGTTCATTCGGTGCCTGCTGACACTGTGCCACTTCCATCGCATCGCCGCCTTCTGCGGCAAAATGCGCAATCAGTCGCTTCAGCCATTTGGCCGACAGCCCGTAGCGCGCAGGATGGGCCAGCACCGCCACACCGCCAGAATGATGAATAGCATCAATGGCTTGTTTAATTGTACACCATTGTGGTGGCACGTAGCCGGTTTTGCCGCGCGCCAGATAGTTTTTAAATACCTGCGCCATGTTATCGGCTTTGCCCAGCTCTACCAGATAGCGGGCAAAATGCCCGCGGGTGATCACCCCGCCCTGCGCCAGACGCTGAGCGCCGGCCAGCGCGTCAGGAATGCGCGCGCGCTCCAGCCGTTCAGCAATCAACTCTGCACGTGCCATACGGCACTGGTGCTGCTGCGCCAGAAAAGCGGTTAACGCCGGATGCTGCGTATCAACGTTGAGCCCGACAATATGAATTTCGTGGTTTTCCCACAGCGTCGACGCTTCCACACCGGCCAGTACCCGTAGCGGTAGCTGAAGCTGCTGCACCGCCGCCTGCGCTTCAGCAACGCCCGCCACGCTGTCGTGATCGGTAATCGCCAGCACGCCGACGTGCATCTCAACGGCGCGCTGCACCAGCGCGGTCGGCGTCAGCAAACCGTCAGAAGCCTGGGTATGGCTGTGTAAATCATAAAGTGGAAAACGGGCGATATCTGACAAGGTCACTCCAGCGACTGCATTAAACCGGCTGGCATGATAACGATTTTGCCCGTAACTGAAAAAGGGTATTGACTTTTTTCACCCGAACCAGTTAACTAGTACACAAGTTCACACGTAACGGGTATTTAATCATGGCTCTTATCGGTACGCATGTTAATGGTTGGTGGCGCGATGATCCCTTTCACGGGCGACGTCGTCATGCACATTTTGCGTAACCGCAGTGCAGATACCTGAGCCCGCCACCGAGCGGGCTTTTTTTTGAGCGAAATTCAGAGAATCCATTATGGCTAATGCGAAACCTACATTGAAGTTGATTACCGGTACCGCGCCCTACCGCGAAGATCCGGCCGCAGTGTTTCATCAATTATGCGGCGCACGTCCGGCAACTCTGCTGCTTGAATCTGCCGATATCGACAGCAAGCAGAACCTGAAAAGCCTGCTGATTGTCGACAGCGCGCTGCGCATCAGCGCCCTGGGCAATGTTGTTACCCTGCAGGCGCTGTCGGAAAACGGCCGCGCGCTGCTGCCGCTGCTGGACGAAGCACTGCCCCCCGAGGTGCGCATCGCCGTGCGCCCGGACGGACGTGAGCTGCATTTCACGCCGGTTGAGGGTCTGCACGATGAAGACTCCCGCCTGAAAGCGCTGTCGGTGTTTGATGCGCTGCGTCTGATTCCGCATCTGGTTAACAGCCCGGCCGAAGAACGTGAAGCCATGCTGCTGGGCGGCCTGTTTGCCTACGATCTGGTGGCGGGATTTGAAGATCTGCCGCCGCTGCGCAATGACCAAAGCTGCCCGGATTACTGTTTCTACCTCGCCGAAACGTTACTGGTGATCGATCACCAGCAGCGCAGCGCCCGTCTGCAGGCCAGCCTGTTTGCGCCGTCCACCAGCGAGTTTCAGCGTCTGCAGAGCCGTATTGAACAGCTGCACGGTCAGATGACGCAGCCAGCACCTGCGCTGCCGGTGCAGCGCGTCGAGCAGATGACGCTGAGCACCAGCCAGAGCGATGAAGCTTACTGCAACGTGGTAAGCGAACTGCAGCAGGCCATTCGCATCGGCGAAATCTTCCAGGTGGTACCGTCGCGCCGCTTCTCACTGCCGTGCCCGTCACCGCTGGCGGCTTACGATACGCTGAAAAACAGCAACCCCAGCCCGTACATGTTCTTTATGCAGGATCAGGACTTTGCGCTGTTCGGCGCTTCGCCGGAGAGCTCGCTGAAGTATGACGCCAGCTCGCGCCAGATCGAAATCTACCCGATTGCCGGTACGCGTCCGCGCGGTCGCCATGCGGATGGCTCGCTGGATCGCGACCTGGATAGCCGTATTGAACTGGAAATGCGCACCGATCATAAAGAGCTGGCTGAGCACCTGATGCTGGTGGATCTGGCGCGCAACGACCTGGCGCGTATCTGTGTGCCCGGCAGCCGTTACGTGGCGGATTTAACCAAAGTGGACCGCTACTCGTTTGTGATGCATCTGGTGTCCCGCGTGGTAGGCACGCTGCGCAACGATCTTGATGTGCTGCACGCCTATCGCGCCTGCATGAACATGGGCACGCTGAGTGGCGCACCGAAAGTGCGCGCGATGCAGCTGATTGCGGAAAAAGAAGGTACGCGGCGCGGCAGCTACGGCGGCGCGGTCGGCTACTTCACCGCCAGCGGCGACCTGGATACCTGCATCGTCATCCGCTCCGCCTGGGTGGAAGGTGGCGTCGCCACCGTGCAGGCCGGTGCCGGCGTGGTGCTGGATTCTCAGCCTCAGGCTGAAGCGGATGAGAGCCGCAACAAAGCCCGCGCGGTATTGCGCGCCATCGCTACTGCCCATCACTGCAAGGAGATTTTCTGATGGCCGATATCCTGCTGCTCGATAATATCGACTCCTTTACCTACAACCTCGTTGATCAGCTGCGTACTTTTGGCCACAACGTGGTGATTTACCGCAACAACGTCCCGGCAGAAGTGCTGATCGACCGCCTGCAGCAGATGGAAAACCCGGTGCTGATGCTCTCACCCGGCCCTGGCGCACCGAAAGATGCCGGCTGCATGCCGCAGCTGTTACAGGCGCTGCGCGGTCAGCTGCCGATCATTGGTATCTGTCTCGGCCATCAGGCTATCGTCGAAGCTTACGGCGGGCACGTCGGCCAGGCGGGCGAAATTCTGCACGGCAAAGCCTCCGCCATTACCCATGATGGCGAGGCGATGTTTACCGGCCTCAGCAACCCGCTGCCGGTGGCGCGTTACCACTCGCTGGTGGGCAGCAATACGCCGGCGGAACTGACGGTTAACGCCGGCTACAACGGCATGGTGATGGCGGTGCGTCACGAAACGGACCGCGTGTGCGGCTTCCAGTTCCATCCCGAGTCGATTCTCACCACGCAGGGCGCACGTCTGCTGGAGCAAACACTGGCCTGGGCGCTGGCGAAATAACAGGGAGATGATGATGCAAACTATTCTGGAAAAACTGTATCAGGCGCAAACGCTGAGCCAGGCCGAGAGCCACCAGCTGTTCAGCGCGATTATTACCGGACAGCTGGAGCCGACGCAGCTGGCAGCGGCGCTGATCGCCATGAAAGTGCGTGGCGAGCGCCCGGAAGAGATCGCCGGTGCCGCCTCCGCGCTGCTGGCCGATGCCAGACCGTTCCCGCGTCCGGACTATACCTTTGCCGATATCGTTGGCACCGGCGGTGACGGCAGCAACAGCATTAATATTTCAACGGCCAGCGCCTTTGTCGCCGCCACCTGCGGGCTGAAAGTGGCCAAGCACGGCAACCGCAGCGTCTCCAGCAAATCCGGATCTTCCGATCTGCTGGCCGCTTTCGGTATCAATCTCGACATGCCGGCGCAGCAGGCACGGCAGGCGCTGGACGATCTCAACGTCTGCTTCCTGTTTGCGCCGCAGTATCACAGCGGTTTCCGCCACGCGATGCCGGTGCGCCAGCAGCTGAAAACCCGCACGCTGTTTAACGTGCTGGGTCCGCTGATCAACCCGGCGCGCCCACCGCTGGCGGTGATAGGCGTTTATAGTCCGGAACTGGTGCTGCCCATCGCCCAGACGCTGAAAGTACTGGGCTACCAGCGTGCTGCCGTGGTGCACGGTGGCGGCATGGATGAAGTGGCGCTGCACAGTGCGACCCAGGTCGCTGAGCTGCGTGACGGCGAGATCACCAGCTATCAGCTGACGCCGGAAGACTTTGGCTTCAGCTTCCAGCCGAAAGAGGCACTGGCCGGCGGCACACCGGAAGAAAACCGTGACATTCTGACGCGTTTGCTCCAGGGTAAAGGCCAGCCCGCCCACGAGCAGGCCGTTGCGGTAAATGTCGCAATGTTGCTGAAAGTATTCGGAAATGAAGATTTGCGCGATAACGCTGAGCGCGCCATGGCTGCCATTCGCAGCGGTCAGGCGTACGAGCGCGTTGTGGCACTGGCAGCGAGAGGATGAAATGAGTATCAAGGGCACCGTATTAGAGAAAATTGTGCAGGATAAAGCCCTGTGGGTTGAAGCACGTAAATCGCAGCAGCCGCTGGCCTCCTTCCAGAACGATCTGCAGCCGGCGGAACGTCATTTTTACGAGGCGCTGCGTGGCACGCGCACCGTCTTCATTCTGGAGTGTAAAAAAGCCTCCCCGTCTAAGGGACTGATTCGCGCCGATTTTGATCCCGCGACTATCGCCGGGATCTATCGCCATTACGCCTCTGCAGTGTCAGTGCTGACCGATGAGAAATATTTCCAGGGCAGCTTTGATTTCCTGCCGGTGGTCAGCGCCGCCATCACGCAGCCGGTGCTGTGCAAAGACTTTATTATCGATCCCTACCAGATTTACCTGGCGCGCCATTATCAGGCCGATGCCATTCTGCTGATGCTGTCCGTACTGGATGATGAGCAGTACCGTCAGCTGGCTGCGGTGGCGCACAGCCTGAAAATGGGCGTGCTGACCGAAGTCAGTAATGAAGAAGAGCTGGAGCGGGCTATCGCGCTGGAAGCTAAAGTGGTCGGCATCAATAACCGCGATCTGCGTGATTTGTCGATTGACCTGAATCGCACGCGTCAGCTGGCCCCGCGTCTCAGCCATGGCGTCACCGTGATCAGCGAGTCCGGCATCCATAATTACGCCCAGGTGCGCGAGCTGAGCCATTTTGCTAACGGCTTTTTAATTGGCTCAGCGCTGATGGAAGAGCACGACCTCGACGCCGGCGTGCGCCGCGTGCTGCTGGGCGATAACAAGGTGTGCGGCCTGACCCGCCCGGAAGACGCGCAGGCCGCGCATCAGGCTGGCGCGCTGTATGGCGGCGTGATTTTTGCCGCCGGTTCGCCGCGCCAGGTTAACGAGGCGCAGGCGCAGGCGTTGATCGCCGCTGCGCCACTGAAGTATGTCGGCGTGTTCCGCAATCAGGTTATCAGTGACGTTGTCACGTTAGCCGCGCGTTTATCGCTTGCGGCCGTCCAGTTGCACGGCGACGAAGACAAAGCCTACGTTGCGGAACTGCGCCAGGCGCTGCCAGCCAGCGTGCGCATCTGGAAGGCACTGAGCATTAAAGATCGGTTGCCGCCACGTGACTGGCCGCACGTTGATCGCTACGTGCTGGATAATGGCCAGGGTGGCAGCGGTCAGCGCTTTGACTGGTCGCTGCTGCAGGGTGAAGACCTGGCTGATGTGCTGCTGGCCGGTGGCCTGAGCGCCGATAACTGCGTCGAAGCCGCTCAGCTCGGCTGTGCCGGCCTCGACTTCAACTCCGGCGTGGAATCCGCGCCGGGCATCAAAGATGCCAGCAAAGTCGCGGCGGTATTCCGCACGCTGCGCGCCTATTAATTGCGTCTGCCCGCCTGCGGGCGGGCCGGATAAGGAAGAGGACACGATGACGACATTACTTAATCCCTACTTTGGCGAATTTGGCGGCCAGTATGTGCCGCAGATTTTGATGCCAGCACTGCGTCAGCTGGAAACGGCCTTTGTTGAAGCACAGCGCGATCCGGCGTTTCAGGCTGAATTCACTGACCTGCTGAAAAACTACGCCGGTCGCCCGACGGCCCTGACGCTGTGCAGCAACCTGACCAAAGGCAGCAAAACCCGCCTGTACCTGAAGCGCGAAGACCTGCTGCACGGCGGCGCACACAAAACTAACCAGGTGCTGGGCCAGGCGCTGCTGGCAAAACGCATGGGCAAAAACGAGATCATCGCGGAAACCGGCGCCGGTCAGCACGGCGTGGCGTCGGCACTGGCGTGTGCTCTGCTCGGCATGAAATGCCGTATTTACATGGGCGCGAAAGACGTTGAGCGTCAGTCACCCAACGTGTTTCGCATGCGGCTGATGGGCGCAGAGGTGATTCCGGTACACAGCGGCTCGGCCACGCTGAAAGATGCCTGTAACGAGGCGCTGCGCGACTGGTCCGGCAGCTACGAAACCGCGCACTACATGCTCGGCACTGCCGCAGGTCCGCACCCGTTCCCGACCATTGTGCGTGAATTCCAGCGCATGATTGGCGAAGAGACCAAAGCGCAGATTCTGGAAAAAGAGGGTCGCCTGCCGGATGCGGTACTGGCGTGCGTCGGCGGCGGTTCTAACGCCATCGGCATGTTTGCGGATTTCATCGAAGAGAGCAGCGTGCGCCTGATCGGTGTGGAGCCTGCGGGTCACGGTATTGACACCGGCGAGCACGGTGCGCCGCTCAAGCACGGTCGCGTCGGCATCTATTTCGGCATGAAGGCGCCGATGATGCAGACCGAAGAGGGACAGATCGAAGAGTCCTACTCCATCTCTGCCGGTCTCGATTTCCCGTCGGTCGGTCCGCAGCATGCGCACCTGAACAGCACCGGCCGCGCTGACTACGTGTCAATCACGGATGATGAAGCGCTGGAGGCCTTTAAGACGCTGTGTCGTGCAGAAGGCATCATTCCGGCACTGGAGTCATCGCACGCGCTGGCGTATGCGCTGAAAATGATCCGCGAAAACCCGGACAAAGAGCAGTTGCTGGTGGTGAACCTTTCCGGCCGCGGCGACAAAGACATCTTTACCGTTCACGATATTCTGAAAGCTAAGGGAGAGATCTGATGGAGCGTTATAATCAGCTGTTTCAACGTCTGTCCGCGAAACAGGAAGGCGCGTTTGTGCCCTTCGTCACCCTTGGCGATCCGTCGCCGGCGCTATCTCTGAAAATCATTGATGCGCTGGTCGCGGGCGGTGCGGATGCGCTGGAGCTGGGCATTCCGTTCTCTGATCCCCTGGCCGATGGACCGACGATTCAGGGCGCTACGCTGCGCGCCTTTGCCGGCGGCACCACCGTAGCGCAGTGTTTTGAAATGCTCGCCACCGTGCGCCAGAAATACCCCGATCTGCCGATTGGCCTGCTGATGTACGCCAACCTGGTGTTCAGCAGAGGTATCGACAACTTCTACGCGCAGTGCGCTGCGGTGGGCGTTGACTCGGTGCTGGTGGCTGACGTGCCGGTGGAAGAGTCGGCCCCGTTCCGCCAGGCGGCGATGCGTCACAACATTGCGCCGATCTTTATCTGTCCGCCCAACGCGGATGACGATCTGCTGCGCGAAATCGCCTCGCACGGCCGTGGCTACACCTATCTGCTGTCACGCGCCGGCGTTACCGGTGCGGAAAATCGCGCCAGCCTGCCGCTGCACCATCTGATCGAGAAGCTGCGCGAATATCATGCTGCGCCGCCGCTGCAGGGCTTCGGCATTTCTGAGCCGGGTCAGGTGAAAGAGGCCGTTGCCGCCGGAGCCGCCGGAGCCATCTCCGGCTCGGCCATCGTGAAAATCATCGAGCGTAATCAGAACGACCCAACGGCGCTGCTCAGCGAACTGCAAACGTTCGTCAGCGATCTCAAAGCGGCTACCCGCTAAGTTGGCACGGCCCTGCACTGGCTGCGGGGCCCTTCTTACTTCTTACCCCTTTTTTCTCCCCTGCGACAAACTTTTTCATCGCGCCTGAGTTGCCGAAATGCGAGGCACGGCCCACACTTAAGCGTGCCGTCACGTTACGGTGCACCACCATCTATGACAGGGAGATAACCAATGAAATTGTTCAAAGTCGTTGCGGGTTTTTTAGTGGCTGCAGTGATGGCGCTCACCTTAAGTGCCTGTGCACCAACAGCAACAAAGGAAGGGACCGGCGGTTACATTGATGACACGGTCATTACCACCAAAGTGAAGGCTCAGCTGCTGAATGACGAGGCGCTGAAATCGACAGAAATTAACGTTGAGACCTTCAAAGGGAAAGTACAGCTGAGCGGCTTTGTCAGCTCGCCGCAGATGGCCAACCGTGCGGTTGCGGTAACGCGTAACGTGGCGGGGGTAAAATCCGTCGTCAACAATATGCAGATTAAGTAACTAAACGGGCGACCTGCGGGTCGCCCTTTTTCTTTCTGGTGTAAAAATCAGAAACGGTAGCCCGCGCCAAAGAAGAACACCCACGGATCGATGCGGGTATTGATATTCTGCTGTTCGCCCGCCGCTTTGAATTTCACTTCGGTATCGATGTCCATGTACCACAATGACGCGTTGAGCATCCAGTCGCGGTTGATCTGATAATCCAGCCCGACCTGACCCGCTACGCCCCAGGAGTCTTTCACGCTTAAATCGCTCAGCTGCGCATCCTGCCCGGTCTGGTTGAACTTCGCATCGTAGAAGGTGGTGTAGTTGATCCCGACGCCAACGTAAGGGCGCAGCGCGCTTTGGCTGTCGAAAAAGTAGTACTGCGCCATCAGGGTGGGCGGCAGCTGACGCACGGTAGCGAGGTTGCCGGTCGGGCCAAGTCCCACTTTGTGGCGAAACGGCGTGGCCGCCAGCAGCTCAACGCCGATATTGTCGGTCGCCATCCAGGTAAACGTCAGACCCAGCTGGGTATCATTACTGACGCTGAAGCCGCCCATACCCAGCACATTATCAGAGCCTTCGGTCGGACGAACGGTCGCGCTACCGGCGCGCACAAAAAAATCACCGGCCTGGTGAGCCAGTGCCAGTTGCGGGATCGCCAGCGCCAGCAGCAGCGCGCATTTAGCCAGTTTCATAATCACTCCTTTGCCGGAAAACAGGGTATTGAGGTTAATCGCGGCACAAGATTTACCCCTTTTTTGCGAAAAGATCATCAGCATCAATTCAAATTAATCACTTATAAAACAATGAATTGATTCAGATCAATTTTGCCTTTACAAGCGGACATAAAAATCCTGTTGCCGCCATGACACGGCGTGATTATGTTGCTATTCCCTTTTGTGATTTTGGTTCGAAGCCTCAGGAGTGGCGGGCGATCAGATGAGCGATTTACTTAACCCCTGTATGACCTGTGGCGCCTGCTGCGCCCATTTTCGCGTTTCTTTTTACTGGGCCGAAGCCGATGACGGCGGTGGCGCGGTGCCGGTTGAACTGACGGAACCCCTGAGCCTGATGATGCGCAACATGCGCGGCACCAACGATCGTGCCCCGCGCTGCGTGGCGCTGCAGGGCGAAATTGGCGGCTGTGTATCCTGTGGTATTTATGCGCAGCGGCCGTCACCGTGCCGGGAGTTTGCCATGTCCGGCGAAAATGGCGTGCCGAATGACGCCTGCGATCGCGCGCGGGCGCGCTATGGTTTACCCGCGCTTTTTCACCCTTCTTTACCTGAGATGACAGAAAGTTATGGGATTCCGGGTGCCAGCCTGCCTGCAGAACATGTACAATCGCCGGGTTAATTAACCCGGTTCCTTCAAGGAGTGTACATGTCTATCACGGCAAGCTCGTTATACCGTGACACAGGAAATTTTCTGCGCCATCAGCTGGTCACCATCGTGCTGATGGCGTTGCTGGCCTCGTTTATTACCGTGATTGTTGGCCACGCCCTGACGCCGGGCGAGGATCAGTTATCCCTGCTCAGCCAGACCGACAGCAGCGCCTCTTCGCTGTTTGAAATCGTCCAGAACATGTCACCGGATCAGCAACGCATTCTGCTGCGCGCCTCTGCCGCCGGCACTTTCGCTGCCCTGATTGGCAACACGCTGCTGCTGGGCGGCATGCTGTGCCTGCTGCCGATGGTATCCAGTGGACAGCGCGTCAGCGCGCTGCGCGCGATTGGCGCCTCTGCGCCGCTGCTGCCGAAACTGCTGGTGCAGACCTTCCTGATCACCCTGCTGGTTCAGCTGGGCTTTATGGTACTGATGGTGCCGGGTGTGATTCTGGCGATTCTGCTGTCGCTGGCGCCGGTGATGCTGGCAAGTGAAAAAATGGGCATTTTCAGTGCGATGCGCGCCAGTATGCGTCTGGCCTGGAAGAACATTAAGGTGATCGCCCCGGCGATTATTTTGTGGCTGCTGGCGAAAATTGCGCTGATGTTCTTCTTCTCCTCGCTGACCGTGCTGCCTGCCAATATCGCTTCGGTGGTGCTCAACGCGCTGGGCAACCTGGTATCAGCCATTCTGATTATCTATTTGTACCGGCTGTATATGCTGTTACGTTAAGCGTTACGGCGCCCGCTGCGGCGCCGTAACTCAACGCTCCTGCCCCTGACTGGAAACGCTATGAAGCAGTTACTCGATTTTCTTCCCCTGGTAGTTTTCTTTATTTTCTACAAGCTGTACGACATTTTCGTCGCCTCCGGCGCGCTGGTGGTAGCGACCGGTATCGCGCTGGTGGTCAGCTGGGTGCTGTACCGCAAGCTGGAAAAGATGACCATTTTCACCTTTGTGCTGGTTGCGGTGTTCGGCACCCTGACCTATGTGTTCCACAACGATGAGTTCATCAAGTGGAAAGTCACGGTGATCTACTCGCTGTTCGCGCTGGCACTGCTGTACAGCCAGTGGTTTATGCAGCAACCACTGATCCAGACCATGCTTGGCAAAGAGCTGCAGCTGCCGGGTGCGGTATGGCGTCGGCTGAATATCGCCTGGGCCCTGTTCTTCCTGGCCTGCGGCCTGGCGAATATTTATGTCGCGTTTTGGTTATCCCAGGCGTTTTGGGTTAACTTTAAGGTGTTCGGTCTTACCGGCCTGACCCTGCTGTTTACGCTGTTAAGCGGCCTGTACATCTGGCGACAGATGCCGCAACAAGAACAAAAATAATCGATGCAGCCCGGTCTCCGCCGGGCTTGTCTTCACCTGCAGAAGAACTGAGCAATGGACGAAAAACATAAGTTGCCGCAAGGCGAGATGGTCTCGCGTACCCTGGCGATGCCGGCAGATACCAATGCCAACGGTGATATCTTCGGCGGCTGGCTGATGTCGCAGATGGATATGGGCGGCGCGATACTGGCTAAAGAGATTGCCAAAGGCCGCGTGGTAACGGTGCGCGTGGATGGTATGACCTTCCTCAAGCCCGTCGCCGTCGGGGATGTGGTGAGCTGCTACGCGCGCTGCATCCGCACCGGCAATAGCTCGATGACCATTAACGTGGAAGTGTGGATTAAAAAAGTGTCGTCCGAACCGATCGGCCAGACTTACTGCGCCACCGAAGCGGTGTTTGTTTACGTAGCGGTCGATAACAGCGGGAAATCCCGTCCGCTGCCGGAAGGCCAGGCCAATCTGAGCAATTAAGCGTATAAAAAAAGCGGCCCGGAATGGCCGCTTTTTCTTTGCCTGTCTGGCTTTACTCGATGTTCGCGCCGCCGTTAATGCGGAACACGATGTTCATCGTCAGCCCCTTGCCCGGCCGCCCTGGCTGATAGCGCCACTTCTTCATCGCCTGCTTCACTTCGCGCTCAAACATGTTGCGCGGCTCGGCGGACAAAATCTCGACGTTATCGACGCGCCCATCGCTGTCCACGTCAAACTTCACCCGCACCCGCCCTTCAACGCGCAGCGCGAACGCACGCGCCGGATACGCCGGCTTGCTGACGCTCATCGCTTTCGGTCCATCCGACACCGTCTGCGTCGGGGCCGGGTTATTCTTCGGTGCCGTCGAGGGGCGAGTTTGCGCGGCTGGCGCGTCCTGTTTAAACGGATTCTCCTGCGGCTTCACCTGCTGACGCGGTTTCGGCTCTGCCTTCTTCTCCACCTTTGGCTTCGGTTTCGGTTTTGGCTTCGGTTTAGGTTCCGGCTTAGGGATCGGCACCGGCTCGGCTTTTGGTGGCTCTGGCGCGACTTCCGGCTCGGGTTCCGGCTCGGGCGGCGGCGGCGGGGTTACAGCTGCCGGTGCCGGTTCAGGCTGCACTTCGGGGGCCACCATGCTAATGCTGATAGGCTGAGACGCTTTAGGAACCTCAATGGTCTGATGAAATGAAGCATAAAGAATGCCGGCGATTACCGAACCGTGAAGGAGCACGGATAAAATCACGGACACAGGCGTTCGGGTTGGAAAAGGCGTAGTCAACGTCGTCATATCAGTCATGTTCATTGAGTGAAGCGCTGATTTTAAATGCAAATAGCAATCAGTTTCAATAAGCACGCTACTGAAGGCTAAAAGAAAGGCGCTTTTTAACCCTGCCTGCGTTGCAGCGCGCGCCCATTATCTTTCGTTTGCACTCTGTTTAGCGATCACTTAACGTGTCTCGCAAATTCGGCAAGTCTAACGGGAGTATCCCATCGTGCTTTACGTCATTTATGCGGAAGATACCGCAGATTCACTGGAAAAACGTAACTCTGTGCGCCCGGCACACCTGGCGCGTCTGCAGCTGCTGCAGGATGAGGGGCGTCTGATTGTCGCCGGTCCTCTGCCTGCCGTCGACAGTAATGAGCCGGGCCCGGCTGGTTTCACCGGTTCTGTGATTGTTGCCGAGTTCTCATCGCTGGAAACGGCCCAGTCGTGGGCCAATGACGATCCGTATATCGCCGCTGGTGTGTACGACAAAGTCACGGTTAAACCGTTTAAACGGGTGTTCTGATGCAGTGGCAGCCCCTTCTGTTGTTAGTGCTGGTGCTGCTGCTGATTGGTCGTGCGCTGTGGCTGTGGCGCCGTCAGGGCTGGCGTCAGGCGCGCCAGCACATCGTCATGCTGGTGGTACTGGCGGCGGCCCTGCAGATAGTGAATGTTTCACTGGTATTACGCGGCCACTGACGACCGCGTTCATTGCTCAGGTATTCTGCGTGATAAACAGGATGGAGCGGCGCTGCTGCTGCGCTACCTGATGACGAATCGCATGGATGCGCTTATAACGACGTGACTGCCCTTCCAGCCAGCGGGCACGACGGCGATGCGCCTGGCGTAACATTCTCCAGCGGGCCACTTCATTTCTGCTGCGTCTCATCACATCCTCTCTGACTGGCTAAACCCGCGACGCATTATAGTGATCTGGCTAAAAATGCCAAATCGAAACCTTCATCGAAACGTCATCAACGATTAAAGGTTTCGCTGGCGCAGATCAACACGTAAACTTTGCCCATCAAAGCGCGAACGGGACGTCCACTTTATGACCACATTTTATACCCTTATCAGCTGGTTGCTGCTGTTTGGCTACTGGCTGCTGATTGCCGGGGTTACGCTGCGCATCCTGATGAAGCGGCGTGCGGTGACCTCGGCGATGGCCTGGCTGCTGATCATCTACATTCTGCCGCTGGTGGGTATTATCGCCTATCTGTCGTTTGGCGAACTGCATTTAGGTAAACGTCGCGCAGAACGCGCCCGCACCATGTGGCCCTCGACCGCCAAATGGCTCAACGACCTGAAACAGTGTCGTCACATTTTCGCGACTGAACACAGCGACGTGGCGCGTTCCCTGTTCGAGCTGTGCCGTCATCGTCAGGGTATTGCCGGCGTTAAAGGCAATCAGCTGCAGCTGCTAACCAGCGCCGATGACGTGATGCAGGCGCTGATCCGCGATATTCAGCTGGCGCGCCATAATATTGAGATGGTGTTTTACATCTGGCAGCCGGGTGGTCTGGCTGATGATGTAGCGGAATCGCTGATGGCTGCCTCACGGCGCGGCGTGCACTGCCGCCTGATGCTGGACTCCGCCGGCAGCGTGGCGTTCTTCCGCAGTCCGTGGGTGGGCATGATGCGCAACGCCGGTATTGATGTAGTCGAGGCATTGCAGGTCAGCCTGTGGCGTGTATTCCTGCGCCGCATGGATTTGCGTCAGCATCGCAAAGTGGTACTGATCGATAACTATATTGCCTATACCGGCAGCATGAACCTGGTGGATCCGCGCTTCTTTAAACAGGATGCTGGCGTGGGTCAATGGATTGATCTGATGGCGCGCATGGAGGGCCCGGTGGCCACCACCATGGGCATCGTCTACGCCTGCGACTGGGAAATCGAAACCGGCAAACGCATTCTGCCGCCAGCGCCGGACGGCAATGTGATGCCGTTTGAGCAGGAGAGCGGTCACACCATTCAGGTGATCGCCTCAGGTCCGGGCTTCCCGGAGGACATGATTCATCAGGCGCTGCTGACGGCGGTGTATTCGGCGCGCGAGCAGCTGATCATGACCACGCCCTACTTCGTGCCGAGCGACGACTTACTGCACGCCATCTGTACCGCCGCGCTGCGTGGCGTTGAGGTGAGCATTGTTGTACCGCGCCACAATGACTCGCTGCTGGTCGGCTGGGCCAGCCGCGCCTTCTTCACTGAACTGCTGGAAGCCGGGGTGAAAATCTATCAGTTTGAAGATGGCCTGTTGCACACCAAGAGCGTGCTGGTGGACGGTCAGCTCAGCCTGGTGGGCACGGTGAACCTGGATATGCGCAGCCTGTGGCTCAACTTCGAGATCACGCTGGTGGTGGATGATGACGGCTTTGGTAGCGATCTCGCCACCGTCCAGGATGATTATATCGCCCGTTCGCGTCTGCTGGACGGCGCGCGCTGGGCAAAACGTGCCTGGTGGCAGCGCATCGTCGAACGACTGTTTTACTTCTTTAGCCCTTTACTGTAAAACGAGCGAAAATATTACCGCCTCAGGGCAAGCAGGAATGACCATGGATTTAAATAATCGCCTTACTGAAGATGAAACGCTGGAACAGGCTTACGATATTTTTCTTGAGCTGGCAGGCGATAACCTCGATCCGGCAGACATCATTCTGTTCAATCTGCAATTTGAAGAGCGCGGCGGTGCCGAGCTGTTTGATCCATCCGAAGACTGGCAGGAACATGTGGATTTCGATCTCAACCCTGACTTCTTCTCAGAAGTGGTGATCGGCCTCGGTGAAGCGGACGGCGAACCGATTACCGATGTGTTCGCGCGCATCCTGCTGTGCCGCGAGAAAGACCATAAGCTGTGTCATATTCTGTGGCGTGAATAAGCCGCAGCGCATAAAAAACGCCGGGCACTGCCCGGCGTTGTTGTTTATGGCACCGCTATTAAAGCGGATCAACCTTCAGACAGGACACCGCATGGCGGAAACTGCCTTCGAGTAGCGGTCGGGTTTTGGCGCACTCCGGGCCGGCAATCGGGCAGCGGGTGCGGAATACGCAGCCTGATGGCGGATTGATTGGCGACGGCAGTTCCCCTTCCAGCAGCTGAATCTGCTTATTTTTCTCCAGGTCCGGATCAGGAATCGGCACCGCCGACATCAGCGCTTTGGTGTACGGATGCTGCGGATCGTTATATACCGCATCATAGGTCCCCAGCTCAACCGCGTGGCCGAGATACATCACCAGTACGCGATCAGAGATGTGCTTCACCACCGCCAGGTCATGCGCGATGAAGATCAGCGACAGGCCCATTTCACGCTGCAGTTTCTGCAGCAGGTTGACCACCTGCGCCTGAATCGACACGTCGAGCGCCGACACCGGCTCATCACAGATAATCAGCTTCGGCTCAAGAATCAGCGCACGGGCGATACCGATACGCTGGCACTGGCCACCGGAGAACTCGTGCGGATAGCGGTTGATGAGGTTCGGCAGCAGACCGACCTTCATCATCATGGTTTTAACCTTATCCTTCACTTCCTGACGCGGCATCTTTGGATAGTAGGTGCGCAGCGGTTCGGCGATGATGTCACCAATGGTCATACGCGGGTTGAGCGAGGCCAGCGGGTCCTGGAAGATCATCTGAATGTCACTGCGCGCCTGACGCCACTCTTCCTGGCTCTGGCCCAGCAGATCGCGCCCCAGCCACGCCACGCGTCCGTCGGTAGCTTTCACCAGGCCGATAATGGCGCGCGCCAGCGTGGATTTGCCGCAGCCGGATTCACCGACCACGCCGAGGGTTTCGCCTTCATACAGACGCAGACTGACACCATCCACCGCTTTCAGGGTTTTCGGCGGCTGCCAGAACCACTGCTTGCCGTCTTTGATATCGAAATGCACCTTGAGATCGGCGATTTCCAGCAACACTTTTTTCTCTTCAGTTACGGTGCTCATACTAACTCCTCCACCGGTTTGAAGCAGGCGCGCAGGCGCCCTTCGGCAAACGGTTCAAGCGGCGGTGATTTGGCACAGATATCCATGGCATATGCGCAGCGCGGCTGGAACGGACAGCCCTGCGGCAGACGCAACAGGTTGGGCGGGTTGCCGGGAATGGTGGTCAGCGACTCACCCTCCGCGTCAAGACGCGGCACCGCGCTCAGCAAACCGATCGAGTACGGATGCGCCGGCTGGTAGAACACATCGCGCGCACGGCCATATTCCATGGTGCGCCCGGCATACATCACCAGTACCTTGTCACAGATCCCGGCAACAACGCCGAGATCGTGAGTGATCATGATGATGGCGGTGTTAAATTCACGCTTCAGCTCATTCAGCAGCGTCATGATTTGCGCCTGCACGGTGACATCCAGCGCGGTGGTTGGCTCGTCGGCGATCAGCAGCTTTGGTCGGCACAGCAGCGCCATGGCGATCATTACGCGCTGACGCATGCCACCGGAAAACTCGTGCGGGAACATCTTCATGCGCTTGCGCGCTTCCGGCATTTTCACCGCATCCAGCATGCGCACCGACTCTTCAAACGCCTGGGCGCTGCTCATGCCTTTGTGCAGTTTCAGCACCTCCATCAGCTGTTCGCCGACGCGCATGTACGGATTGAGCGATGTCATCGGGTCCTGGAAAATCATCGCAATCTGCTCCGCGCGCAGCTTGTTCAGCTTGCTTTCCGGCAGATTGAGGATTTCGCTGCCGTTAAACTGCGCCGAGCCACCAATGCGACCATTTTTCGCCAGCAGTCCCATCAGCGCAAACGCGGTTTGCGATTTTCCGGAGCCGGATTCACCAACAATGCCCAGCGTTTCACCGGCGCGCAGGGAAAAGTTGAGGTCGTTCACAGCGGTCACGTCGCCGTCGTGGGTACTGAAGGTGACGCGCAGATCTTTAACGTCCAGCAGCAGGTTAGCGTTTCCCGCAGGTGCAGCCGCCAGCGGCTGCTGAGTATCATGATGGGTCATCGGGAAACTCCTTAACGATCTTTCGGGTCGAGGGCGTCACGCAGGCCATCGCCGATAAAGTTGAAACAGAACAACGTCACCACCAGGAATCCCGCCGGGAACATCAGCAGCCACGGTGATACTTCCATCGAGTTGGCGCCGTCGCTCAACAGCGCGCCCCAGCTGCTCAGTGGCTCCTGAGTGCCGAGGCCGAGGAAACTCAGGAAGGATTCAAACAGGATCATGCTTGGCACCAGCAGCGAGGCATACACCACCACCACACCCAGCACGTTCGGCACGATGTGGCGCAGCACGATATTGCCGGTAGAAACGCCGCCGACCTGCGCCGCTTCGATGAACTCTTTGCGCTTCAGTCCCAGCGTCTGGCCGCGCACGATACGCGCCATATCCAGCCATGACACCATGCCAATGGCAACGAAGATTAGCAGGATATTGCGGCCAAAGAAGGTCACCAGCAGGATGACGAAGAACATAAACGGAAACGAGTTGAGGATTTCCAGGATACGCATCATCACCGAGTCAATCTTGCCGCCGAGGTAGCCGGCCAGCGAACCGTACAGCGTGCCCACCAGCACCGCGATCAGTGCTGAAGCGATGCCGACCATCAGCGAGATACGGCCGCCAATCGCCACGCGCACCAGCAGGTCACGTCCGGAGGAGTCGGTGCCAAACCAGTGGCCTGAGGTGGTGTCCGGCGGTGCAGACATCATCGCCCAGTCGGTATCATCATATTTGAACTGCGCCAGCATCGGGGCGAACACCACGAACAGCGCAATCACCAGCAGTACCAGCAGGCTGATAAGGGCCGCACGGTTATGAATAAAGCGGCGACGTGCGTCCTGCCACAGGCTGCGCCCTTCCACTTCCAGCTTTTCGCTGAACGCGTCCAGAGCTTCGCTATTTTTCTTACTTAACATCATGAGCGAGCTCCACCATCAGTAACGAATTTTCGGATCGATAACGGCGTACAGCACGTCAACGATCGCGTTGAACAGGATGGTCAGCACGCCGACCAGAATGGTCAGGCTCATCACCAGCGAGTAGTCACGGTTCAGTGCGCCGTTGACGAATAGCTGACCGATGCCAGGCAGACCGTAAATTGATTCGATTACCATCGAACCGGTGATGATGCCAACAAACGCCGGCCCCATATAGGAGAGCACCGGCAGCAGCGCCGGCTTCAGCGCGTGGCGCAGCACGATACGGCGCAACGGCAGCCCTTTCGCACGCGCGGTGCGGATGAAGTTGGAGTGCATCACTTCAATCATCGAGCCGCGGGTGATACGGGCGATACTGGCGATGTAAGCCAGTGACAGCGCCACCATTGGCAGCAGCATGTAGTTCCACTGCCCGCCATTCCAGCCGCCGCCCGGCAGCCAGCGCAGAGTGATGGCAAAGATCAGTACCAGCAGCGGTGCCACCACGAAGCTGGGAATGACCACCCCGGTCATCGCCACCCCCATGACCGCGTAATCCCACAAACTGTTTTGCTTCAGCGCGGCGATAACCCCCGCCGTGACGCCCAGCACCACCGCAAGGAAGAAGGCTGCCAGCCCCAGTTTGGCCGATACCGGAAACGCATGACCGACCAGGTAGTTAACCGAGTAGTCTTTATATTTAAACGACGGCCCGAAATCACCGTGTGCCAGCTGCACCAGGTAGCTGAGATACTGTTTGCCGATCGGGTCGTTGAGGTGATATTTGGCCTCAATGTTGGCCATGACTTCCGGCGCCAGCGCACGCTCGCCGGTGAACGGACTGCCGGGTGCCAGTCGCATCATAAAGAAGGAGATGGTGATCAGAATGAATAGCGTCGGGATGGCTTCAAGGAGCCGACGCAGGATGAATTTTAACATTGCCGTACCTACCAGGCTGTTGCTTCACAAAGTCAAAAAGGCGGCGCCGCAGCACCGCCACTGTCGATAGCCTGAGTGCTATTAATGCTTAATGATGTACAGGTTCTTATCCAGGGTTTTATCCAGCGGATCGTTGCCGGTGTAGCCGCCAACGTACGGTTTCACCAGACGCGCGTTCACATAGTAGTAAACCGGCACGATGGTGCTGTCCTTATCCAGGATCTGCTCTGCTTTCTGATAATCGGCCACGCGCGCTTTGTCATCCGCCGCTTTCACCGCATCGTGAATCACTTTGTCGAAGTCCGCGCTCTTATAGTGCGAGGTGTTACTGCTGCTGTCCGACAGCATGATGTTCAGGAAGGAGGTCGGTTCGTTATAGTCGGCACACCATGCCGCGCGGGAGACATCGAAATTGCCCTGATGACGGGTATCCAGGAAGGTTTTCCACTCCTGGTTTTCCAGCTTGATGTTGACGCCGATGTTCTTTTTCCAGATAGACGAGGCGGCAATCGCCAGTTTTTTGTGCAGATCGGAGGTGTTGTACAGCAGGTTGAAGGTCAGCGGTTTGTCAGCGGTATAACCGGCTTCGGCCAGCAGTTTCTTCGCTTCTTCATTACGCTTGTTCTGATCCCACTTGTACCAGTCCGGCGGCAGCAGTTCCATGCCGTCAGTGGCTGGCGGTGTGAAGCTGTAGGCCGGCTGTTGACCCTGCGCCAGCACTTTGTTCACCATAATGTCGCGATCCAGACCCAGCTTCAGCGCGGTACGCACGCGGACATCGGTAAACGGTGCTTTCTGGTTGTTGATTTCATAGTAGTAGGTGCACAGATACGGTTTCACCATCAGCTCTTTACCGTTATCACGCTGCAGTTTTTTAAACAGCTCGATCGGCATGTTGTTGTAAGTGATGTCGCTGCCGTTCTCAGAGAAATAACGGTTCACATCGCTGACTTCGGAATTGATTGGCAGGAAGGTGACTTTATTCAGTACGGTATGTTCGTTGTCCCAGTATTCCGGGTTACGCACCAGCGTCACGCGTTCGTTGATCACGTGAGATTCCAGTTTAAAGGCACCGTTGCCGACCCAGTTCTGCGGCTGCGTCCACTGGTCGCCAAACTTCTCAATGGCTGGCTTATACACCGGTGACATCACCGCGTTGATCAGCAGCTTATCGAAGTACGGTACCGGCTCGCTCAGCGTCACTTCCAGCGTGTGGTCATCCAGTGCTTTCACGCCAAGATCGGAGGTCGGTTTTTTGCCGGCGATGATGTCATCCACGTTGAGGATGTGGCCATACTGCGGGTAGCTGGCATACGGCGATGCAGTTTTCGGATCGACCAGACGCTGCCAGCTGTAGACGAAGTCCTGCGCGGTGACCGGCTCGCCGTTTGACCATTTGGCATTTTTACGCAGATGGAAGGTCCAGACTTTGTAGTCTTTGTTTTCCCAGCTTTCCGCGACGCCCGGAACCGGCTTGCCGTTGCTGTCGCTCACGATCAGACCTTCATACAGGTCACGGGCGATATTATCTTCCGGCACGCCTTCGATTTTGTGCGGATCCAGCGACTGCACTTCATCGCCATTACCGCGCACCAGTTCCTGTTTCGCTGCCAATTCGGTACCCGCCGGTACGTTGGCCGCCAGTGCAGCATTCCCTGCCAGCGCGCCGATGGCCGCCAGTACGCCTGCGGCGATCAGGCTTTTTTTCGTGATGTTGTTCATTATTACGCTCCAGTTTTATTATCGTCACCGGGTCGGCTGACCGCCCGGCGTACCCCGTTTCCGGGAGATCTCCGCCTGTCTGCGCGAAGATCACTACCACCCTGCAGGGTTACCACGGCAACGTGACGCCCGACTGTAGCGCCGGATCGTCACATTACTCAATGTTTCTTTATGTAATAGTATTTCAGCGCCAGCATATCCTGCGGATCTTTACCGCTGAAACCGCCCACCCACGGCTTCACCAGCCGCACGCTAACGCGGTAGTAAACCGGGATGATCGGTGAATCCTGATCCAGCTGTTGTTCCGCCTGCTGATAGAGCTGCGCGCGCTGCGCGTCATCCGCGGTGTTGAGCGTTTGCGCCATCAGCGCATCAAATGCGGCGCTGTGATAAAACGCGGTGTTGATGGAGGAGCCACTCAGCAGCAGATTGAGGAAGCTGGATGGCTCGTTGTAATCCGCACACCAGGTGGCGCGCACCACGTCAAACTGTGCCTGATGACGGGTCTCCAGTAGCGTTTTCCACTCCTGATTTTGCAGCGTCACCTGCGCACCGAGATTCTTTTGCCACATTGAGGCAGCCGCAATCGCCTGACGCTTGTTCTGTTCTGAGGTGTTATACAGCAGAGTAAAACGCAGCGGATGCCGGGCATTGAAGCCAGCTTCCGCCAGCAGCTGCTTCGCTGCCGCGTTACGTTGCGCCTGCGTCTGCTGCGCCCACGCTGACGTATTGAGGGAAATACCGTGAATAAAGGGCGGCGTCAGGCCGAAGGCCGGGATCTGTCCCTGCCCCATAATTTTCTGCGCGATGATGTCGCGGTCGAGCGTTAACTTCAGCGCGCTGCGTACGCGGACGTCGTCAAACGGCGCTTTCTTGTTATTGATTTCGTAATAGAAGGTGCACAGTAGCGGGCTGACTTTTACTTCATCTCCCAGCGCCTGCTGCAGTTTTTTGAACATATCGGGCGGCACCACGCTGTTGGTCATGTCGGTGCCGCCACTGCGATAGCGGTTTATATCGCTATTCTCAGAGGTGAGCGCCAGAAACACGCCTTCGTCCAGCGTGGTATGGGCATTGTCCCAGTAGTGCGGATTACGCTTCACCACGATCTGCTCGTTCACCACCCAATCTGCCAGCGTGTAAGCACCATTACCCACGTAGTGCTGCGGCTGTGTCCAGGCATCGCCCCACTGCTCTACCGCCGGACGATACACCGGTTTCATCGAAGTATGAGCCAGCATATCAACAAAATACGGGACCGGTTCAGAGAGCGTAACCTGCAAATGATGGTCGTCCAGCGCTTTCACGCCCAGCTGGGAAGGCGCCGCTTTACCGGCGAGGATGGCATCAATGTTGCTGATGTGCGCAGCCTGCAAATAGCTGGCGTACGGCGAGGCGGTGCGCGGATCGGCCAGACGCTGCCAGCTGTAGACAAAATCCTGCGCGGTGACCGGCTCACCATTGCTCCAGCGGGCGTCTTTACGCAGCGTGAACGTCCAGATGCGGCCCTGCTGATTTTGCCACTGCTGCGCCACGCCGGGCACCAGTTGACCGTTGTTGTCGGTCTCAACCAGTCCTTCCAGCAGATTGCGAATCACATTGGATTCCGGCACGCCCTCGACTTTTTGTGGATCAAGCGAGGACACTTCGCTGCCATTGTTAATAACGATGCGTTGCGTATCCGCTAATGACGTCCCGGCTGGGATCTCAGCGGCCTGACTTTGCGCCAGCGCACTGGAGAGGCAAAGCGCCAGAAACGTGCGCGCTGCCGTTTTCGCTACCATGCTTTTCATCAACCAATATCAACCTTCAACATAAACCTGATAGCAGCAAGCAAGAAGCGTACACATTTGTTGCTAGCAGATAAAAAATTTTGCGGTGAGCCGAAAATTATCAGAAGCGTTGCCCGCACGCCAAAGCTAAACCACAAAAATGTTAGCTGATTCTCTTTTATCACGTTGCCGCGCACAGGAAAAGTGTTAATTCTTGAGCAGAATTATCGATTAATCCACTGATAAACAATGAATTTCAGCCTGATTTGCACGTTAATTATTCGTTAATCAACTAACTTTATAATATTTACGAATATTGCTGCTTTTAATGCTGAAGCCCGGATATTTATTCGGATTTACAGTGCAAGCTATAGAATGATACTGCGGATGATTTACAGAGTAGCGGGATATACTGTGACGATTATCACAGTATTTTGAGGCTCAGGCTGTGTGCGGGATAACACCAGTAGTAAAACTGATGCGGTCGGGCCGATATTAAGCGCGACAAATAAAATCACTATATTGGTGCAATATTTCATTTATTTGCACCATTCTGGTTCACAAAGCGCTTAGCGATAAAAAATAACCGCCGTTAATTCAGTAATCCTGGAAACAGGGCTTTCATTCCGGTCACGACAAATTCAATGCCCAGCGCCATGAGCAGCAGACCCATGATACGCGTAATGACGTTGATACCGGTTTGTCCCAATACGCGCACCATCAGCGGTGCGGCCCGGAACAATAACCAGCAGCAGAAGGCAAATATTGCAATCGCCAGGGTAAAGCCCAGCAGATTTGGCCAGCTGTGATAACGCGAGCTCCAGACAATAGTCGAGCTGATCGCGCCCGGCCCTGCCATCAGCGGCAGCGCCAGCGGCACCACGCCGATGCTTTCGCGAATCGCCGTTTCTGACTTCTCCTGCTTGTTCTGTTTGTCTTCACCCAGCTTGCCGCTGATCATCGACATGGCGATGGTGACCACCAGAATGCCACCGGCGATGCGGAAAGAGTCAATCGAGATACCAAACAGATGCAGGATACCGTCGCCAAGGAATAGCGAGGTCCAGAGGATAATCGCCACCGCCAGGTTCGCGGTCAGGTTAGTTTTATTGCGCTCCGCCACCGCCTGGTAGCTGGTCATGCTGATAAATACCGGAATAATGCCGACCGGGTTAACCAGCGCGAACAAACCCACAAAAAATTTAATGTAGCCAGAAAGATCGAGTAGCGCAGGGGTCACGGTGGGCTCCAGGTGATGGCGAAAAAAATCGCGCTTAATGTAGTGCAAAAGCCTGGCGAAACACCAGAGGCTAACGCAGAAATAAATGCTGCACTTAAAGCACTATCCCAGTTTATTCCGCTACTGTTATCACGATGTTATAGGCCTGCAGCCGGTCAGATCGGCTTCTGTAGCCGTCGACGCTAACTTTACTTGCAAAAGTGAGCGCTGAAAGGTGTCAGCTGATAGTTAAATTGATCTGCATCATAAATTGCCTACCCCATCAGGGGTAATCTTAGCCCATCGGAACTCAACCCTGTGACACAGGTCATCCTGGCGGAAAAACCTTTTTAGTAAGCAACGGCACGGGCATCGCCATCCTTAGCTATCCATAAGCGTAACGAGACTATACTTCTGGATTCAGGCTTGTTTACTAAAAAAGTTTAACTTCCTTAGGAGAGTATTATGGCCGTTACTAATGTTGCCGAGCTTAACGCACTGGTAGAACGTGTTAAAAAGGCACAGCGCGAATACGCCAATTTTAGTCAGGAACAAGTTGATACCATTTTCCGTGCAGCCGCCCTCGCCGCTGCCGATGCCCGTATCCCTCTCGCCAAAATGGCCGTTGCCGAATCCGGCATGGGTATCGTTGAAGATAAAGTCATCAAAAACCACTTCGCTTCCGAATATATCTATAACGCTTACAAAGACGAAAAAACCTGTGGCGTGCTGGATACCGATGACACCTTTGGCACCATCACCATCGCTGAGCCGATTGGCCTGATTTGTGGCATCGTGCCCACCACCAACCCGACCTCTACCGCCATCTTCAAGGCCCTGATTAGCCTGAAAACCCGTAACGGTATCATTTTCTCTCCTCATCCACGTGCCAAAGATGCCACCAACAAAGCGGCAGATATCGTACTGCAGGCTGCTATCGCGGCCGGCGCGCCAAAAGACATTATTGGCTGGATTGATGCGCCATCGGTTGAGCTCTCTAACCAGCTGATGCATCACCCGGATATCAACCTGATTCTCGCCACCGGTGGTCCGGGCATGGTGAAAGCGGCTTACAGCTCTGGCAAACCAGCGATTGGTGTGGGTGCGGGTAACACCCCGGTGGTGATTGACGAAACGGCCGATATCAAACGCGCGGTTGCCTCGATCCTGATGTCAAAAACCTTCGACAACGGCGTGATTTGTGCGTCTGAACAGTCAGTGATTGTGGTGGATTCTGTCTATGATTCCGTGCGCGAGCGCTTCGCCAGCCACGGTGGCTACCTGCTGCAGGGCAAAGAGCTGAAAGCGGTGCAGGATATCATCCTGAAAAATGGCGCGCTGAATGCGGCGATTGTCGGTCAGCCGGCTTACAAAATTGCTGAACTGGCAGGGATTAGCGTGCCGGTGAGCACCAAGATTCTGATTGGTGAAGTGAAACTGGTGGATGAGTCTGAGCCATTCGCCCATGAGAAGCTCTCGCCTACGCTGGCCATGTACCGCGCGAAAGACTATTACGATGCGGTGGATAAAGCAGAAAAACTGGTGGCAATGGGCGGTATCGGCCACACCTCCTGTCTTTATACCGACCAGGACAATCAGCGCGAGCGCGTAAACTTCTTCGGCGACAAAATGAAAACCGCGCGCATCCTGATCAACACCCCGGCTTCTCAGGGCGGGATCGGTGACCTGTATAACTTCAAGCTGGCCCCATCACTCACGCTGGGCTGCGGTTCATGGGGTGGTAACTCTATCTCTGAAAACGTGGGTCCAAAACACCTGATCAACAAGAAAACCGTGGCCAAGCGAGCTGAAAATATGTTGTGGCATAAACTTCCGAAGTCTATCTACTTCCGCCGCGGTTCTCTGCCAATTGCGCTGGAAGAAGTGGCGACTGACGGTGCAAAACGCGCCTTTATCGTCACCGACCGCTTCCTGTTCAACAACGGTTATGCTGACCAGGTCACCCGCGTGCTGAAATCACACGGTATTGAGACCGAAGTGTTCTTTGAAGTAGAAGCAGACCCAACGCTGAGCATCGTACGTAAAGGTGCCGAGCAGATGAACAGCTTCAAACCTGACGTGATCATCGCACTGGGCGGCGGTTCACCGATGGATGCGGCCAAGATTATGTGGGTGATGTACGAGCATCCGGAAACCCACTTTGAAGAACTGGCGCTGCGCTTTATGGACATCCGTAAACGTATCTACAAGTTCCCGAAAATGGGTGTCAAAGCGCGCATGGTGGCCATCACCACCACTTCCGGTACCGGTTCAGAAGTTACCCCGTTTGCGGTAGTCACCGACGATGCCACCGGCCAGAAATATCCGCTGGCAGACTATGCCCTGACGCCGGATATGGCGATTGTCGATGCCAACCTGGTGATGGAGATGCCGCGTTCGCTGTGCGCCTTTGGTGGTCTGGATGCCGTCACCCATGCGCTGGAAGCCTACGTATCGGTACTGGCTAACGAATACTCCGATGGTCAGGCGCTGCAGGCACTGAAGCTGCTGAAAGAGAATCTGCCTGCCAGCTACCGCGACGGCGCGAAAAATCCTGTGGCGCGTGAGCGCGTTCACAATGCGGCGACCATTGCCGGTATCGCTTTCGCCAACGCCTTCCTCGGCGTGTGTCACTCCATGGCGCATAAACTGGGCTCTGAGTTCCACATTCCACACGGTCTGGCCAACGCCCTGCTGATTTGTAACGTGATTCGCTACAACGCGAATGACAATCCAACCAAGCAGACTGCCTTCAGCCAGTACGACCGTCCGCAGGCACGCCGCCGCTATGCGGAGATTGCTGACCATCTCGGTCTGAGCGCTGCCGGTGACCGTACCGCGCAGAAAATTGAAAAACTGCTGGCATGGCTGGAAGAGATGAAAACTCAGCTGGGCATCCCAACTTCTATCCGCGAAGCGGGCGTGCAGGAAGCTGACTTCCTGGCGAAAGTCGACAAACTGGCGGATGATGCGTTCGATGACCAGTGTACCGGCGCTAACCCACGCTATCCGCTGATTGCCGAGCTGAAACAAATCATGCTGGATACCTTCTATGGTCGTGAGTTCTCAGAAGCAGATAACAGTGTTGCCGCTGAGGGTGAAGCTAAAACCGTAAAGAGTGAGAAGAAAACCAAAAAGGCCTGACTGGCCTGATACAAAAAAACCCGCTGCGGCGGGTTTTTTTATGCTGCGGCTATTCAGGCGTGAGGCAGTTGTGAACCGTAAATGGCGTTTAGCGAGCCGTCATTAATCGCCTGTTTATAGTGCTTGCGGCACACAGAGATATAGCGCTCATTACCACCGATCACCACCTGCTCCCCTTCGCTGAACGGTTTACCCTGCGCATCCAGTCGTAACACCATGCTGGCTTTGCGTCCACAGTGACACACGGTTTTCAATTCCACCAGCTTATCGGCCCAGGCCAGTAAATACTGACTGCCGGTAAATAACTCACCGCGAAAGTCGGTACGCAGACCATAACACAGCACCGGAATATCCAGATTATCTACCACGTCCGACAGGGCTTTCACCTGCTCCCGCGTCAGAAACTGGCTCTCATCCACCAGTACACAGTGAACCGTTTGCTTCGCGTGCTGTTCCGCTATTTCACTTTCCAGGTTGGTCTGCGCGTTATATAAAAAAGCCGGAGACGAAAGACCAATACGCGAGCTGACTTTTCCGGCGCCGAAGCGGTCGTCAATTTCCGCGGTATACACCAGCGTACGCATGCCGCGCTCATGGTAATTGTAGGAAGACTGCAGCAGTGCGGTGGATTTTCCCGCGTTCATCGCTGAGTAATAAAAATAGAGTTGCGCCATAAAATGTCTCTTGTCACTGCCTGAAACTGTTGCGCGTGAGTCTATCATAAAGCTGCTGCACTGTTGCGATGCATTATTTTTATCAACTGCTCAAATTAACGTCATCGTCATAGATCAGCAGCATCGTTATCAACATTTCGCACGTTATGTCAAAGCCGTCATCATGCAGCAATTTTATTCAGCATTATTAGCGCTGATGCCCGGGCGAAAGGGGCACAGCGGTATTTATCCCTGCAAAACCTGTGCTATCAAATCTATAAAAAGAATAATAAATAGCGCCTTAAAAAGCTTAACAACATTAACTTTACGTTTTGCTTTTTAATCTGGCTATTGCAGTTATTTTTCACCGCCACTATTATGAGGCGGCAGAACAACTCCATTTATTATATTTTGAGATTAGGACAATGAGCGAAGCACTTAAAATTCTTAATAATATCCGTACATTGCGCGCGCAGGCTCGGGAATGCTCTCTGGAAACACTGGAAGAGATGCTGGAAAAACTTGAGGTTGTGGTGAATGAACGTCGTGAAGAAGAATCTCTTGCCCAGGCGGAAAATGCCGAGCGCAGCCGTAAGCTGGAACAATATCGTGAAATGCTGATGGCAGACGGTATTGATCCAAACGAACTGCTGCAGGCATTAGCGGAAACCAAAGCGCCAGGTAAAGCCAAACGCGCGGCACGTCCGGCGAAGTATGGTTACGTCGACGAGAACGGTGAGAACCGTACCTGGACCGGCCAGGGACGTACGCCAGCCGTGATTAAAAAAGCGATTGAAGAACAAGGTAAACAACTGGACGATTTCCTGCTGTAAGGAACCAGTGCTTCGCAGCATGCCAGCCCTGGCGCTGTGCTCTGTTTTACACCGGGTAAGAAAAAAGGAAGCCGCTGGCTTCCTTTTTTTATCGCGACTTATTGCTGATAGAAGTCGCGGTACCAGTCAACAAAATGCTGCACGCCCTGCTCTACGCTGGTCTGCGGGCGGAAATTTATCGCGTCATACAGCGGCTGGGTGTCTGCACTGGTGCCTAATACATCGCCGGGCTGCATCGGCAGCATATTTTTCTTCGCCTCAATCCCCAGCGCTTTTTCCAGCGACTCAATGTAAGTCATCAGGCTGGTAGGCTGACTATTGCCAATATTGTACACACGATACGGCGCCGAACTGGTAGCAGGCGAGCCGTTTTCCACCGTCCAGTTTTCATCTGCCTGCGGAATCACGTCCTGCAAACGCACAATCGCTTCGGCAATATCATCAATATAGGTAAAGTCACGTGTCATCTGGCCGCGGTTATACACATCAATCGCGTCACCGGCCAGCATCGCGCGGGTGAACTTAAACAGCGCCATATCCGGACGGCCCCACGGACCATAAACGGTAAAGAAGCGCAATCCGGTGGTGGGTAATTGGTAAAGGTGTGAATAAGTATGCGACATTAATTCGTTGGCTTTTTTCGTCGCAGCATAAAGTGATACCGGATGATCAACCGAATCATCCGTGGAGAACGGCATTTTACGGTTCAGGCCATAAACCGAACTTGATGAAGCATACAGCAGGTGGCCAATTTTATGATGACGGCAACCTTCCAGAATATTTAAGTGACCAATCAGGTTGGCATCAGCGTAGGCGTGCGGATTCTCGATAGAATAGCGAACACCCGCCTGTGCACCTAAATGGATCACACGCGCAAAAGCATACTGTTCAAACAGGGAAGAAATGGCCTGGCGATCTGCCAGGTCCATTTTAAGAAAAGTAAACGCGGGATGTGCGGTAATCTGGTCGAGGCGCGCCTGTTTCAGGCTGACATCGTAGTAATCATTCAGGTTATCGATACCAACAACCTGGTGACCGGCAGCCAGCAAACGCTGACTAACGTGAAAACCAATAAATCCTGCCGCGCCGGTGACCAGAAAATTCATACATCCCTCATTTATTACACAATTTGAATAGACGCTCCGCGGCCGATTGCATAATAAACGAAACCGCGTTTGCTGATACGCTCCGGATCATACAGGTTACGACCATCAAAAATCACGGGTTGTTTTAACGAGGATTTAATCACGTCGAAATCCGGAGCACGGAAGTTCTGCCACTCGGTGCAGATCACCAGACCATCAGCGCCCTGCAGCGCAGCTTCTTTAGTGCCGCACAGCTTCAGATCGTCACGATGGCCGTAGATGCGCTGAGCTTCTTCCATCGCTTCCGGATCAAACGCCTGCACCGTTGCGCCCGCCTGCCACAGTGCTTCCATCAGCACGCGGCTTGAGGCTTCACGCATGTCGTCGGTGTTCGGTTTGAACGCCAGCCCCCACAGCGCAAACGTCTTGCCACGCAGATCGTCGCCAAAGTGACGTTTGATAAACGTCGGCAGCTTGTTCTTCTGCGAATCGTTGACGTCTTCTACCGCCTGCAACAGGCGCGGGGTGTAGCCGATTGACTCTGCAGTGCGAATCAGCGCCTGCACGTCTTTCGGGAAGCAGGAACCGCCGTAACCACAGCCCGGATAAATAAAGTGATAACCGATGCGTGAATCAGAACCGATGCCCTGACGTACTTTTTCCACGTCAGCACCCAGGCGTTCCGCAAGGTTGGAAATCTCGTTCATGAAGCTGATTTTGGTCGCCAGCATGCAGTTAGCTGCATATTTGGTCAGCTCTGCACTGCGAATATCCATCAGAATCATGCGATCGTGATTACGGTTAAACGGCTCGTACAGTTCACGCAGCAGTTCGACCACTTCATCATTGTCGGTGCCCACCACGATACGTTCCGGACGCATGCAATCGTTAACTGCGGCGCCCTCTTTCAGGAACTCCGGGTTGGAGACCACATCGAACGCGATATTGGCATCACGCTGCTTCAGCGTTTCGCTCATCACCGCGCGCACGCGGTCAGCGGTGCCTACCGGTACGGTAGATTTGTCGATGACGACTTTGTGATCGTTCATGTGCTGCGCGATAGTACGCGCAACCGCAGTCACATATTTCAGGTCGGCAGAGCCATCCTCATCCGGCGGCGTGCCCACAGCAATAAACTGCATTACGCCATGGTTTACGCCCTCTTCTGCGTTGGTGCTGAATTTCAGGCGCCCCGCTTCATAGTTCGACATAACCAGCGGCGTCAGGCCCGGTTCAAAAATTGGGATGATGCCCTTTTTCAGGTTTTCGACTTTCTTTTCGTCGACATCAATACAGAGAACGTCATGTCCGACTTCGGCCAACACCGCAGCCTGAACCAGACCGACATAGCCGATACCAAATACAGTGACTTTCATTGAATTATCCTGTGCTTAATGAATTACTTTTTGTTGCCTGCAACGCCGTCGAGCCACTGAGCGAAATCTTTGCCCAGCACCGGATGACGCACGCCATACTCAACAAAAGCTTGCATATAACCCAGTTTGTTACCGCAGTCGTGGCTCACGCCGGTCAGGTGGTAAGCTTCTACGGTCTCTTTTTCCATCAGCATGGCGATGGAGTCGGTCAGCTGTACTTCGCCGCCAGCACCCGGAGGGGTTTTCGCCAGCAGAGGCCAGATGTCCGCAGACAGCACGTAACGACCGACTACCGCCAGGTTAGATGGCGCTTCCGAGGCTTTTGGCTTCTCAACCACGCCCACCATCGGTGCACTCTGGCCCGGTGCCAGCTCTGCGCCCTGGCAGTCAACCACGCCGTAAGCGGTGACATCGGCAACTGGCTCAACCATGATCTGGCTGCGACCGCTCTCTTCGAAGCGCGTCAGCATTTCTGCCAGGTTATCTTTGGTTGGGTTAGATTCGTACTCATCAATGATCACGTCTGGCAGAATCACCGCGACTGGCTCATCACCGACCAGCGGATGAGCACACATCACGGCGTGACCGAGGCCCTTGGCGATACCCTGACGTACCTGCATGATGGTGACGTGTGGCGGGCAGATTGACTGGATTTCATCCAGCAGCTGACGCTTCACGCGTTTTTCCAGCATCGCTTCCAGTTCGAAACTGGTATCAAAATGGTTTTCGATGGAGTTTTTAGAGGAGTGCGTAACCAGCACGATCTCATTAATACCCGCAGCAATACACTCGTTCACGACATACTGGATCAACGGCTTATCGACCAGCGGTAACATCTCTTTTGGAATAGCTTTGGTGGCAGGCAGCATACGCGTACCCAGACCTGCAACCGGGATTACCGCTTTTTTTACTTTAGACTTATAGGCAGACATCAAATACCTCTCTTAATAGGCCGTTCAAGTTAATACTTGATATGTCGGTTTAAAAAACGAAATGAGTATATCAGTTAGTGTCAGACGGATTTATCCTGGATGGAGTTAATCCGCGGAATTTAAGACTATTACCCAAGTGTAAAGCTAAGCTTTGGCCCTGTCTTTAACCCGCGGAAAATATAAATCTGAGTGGCTATTCTTCGGACGATAACATCAGGCGAAGCCGGCCGCCGGCTCCCCAGACGTGACATTGCCAGGCATCGGCGCGCTGGCTGATTTGATTAAGATGGGTGCTGCCCATAGTGCCAAGCGGCACGCCGTTACTGAGCTGGATTTGCTGAGTATTGATGTGCAGTGTGGCATTCAGGCCGGCTGAAACCAGAATCAGATTTTTCAACTGACGATGGTAGTAGCCCACCAGCAGCGGGAACTGACCGTTCAGGTTGGCCTGACGCAACAGCATATTCACCTGGCGTAGCAGACCATTGAGTTCCGGCAGACGCTGCTTTTGCCCGGACAGTTGCTCCTGCAATAAACCGTTAAACAGTGCTCTGAGCAATAATGCAGCCAGCACGCCGTTGTCGCCGGCACGCGTCACGTCCAGGCAATAAAACGCCAGATCTTTGTCCGACAGCGCGGCAATATCCAGCACCAGCCCCGGCTGTTCCGCCATGGTGAGTTGACGGTAGTTTATGCGGCAGCTGGCGATGGTTTGCTGGACTGGCGGTTGCAGTTGTTTGAGCAGCTTGGCGGCAGCGAGCGGATCGCGCACCAGGGCATCCCAGTCCTGAAACAGCTGTTCATCTTCTTCCACTTTCGAGGTGAACATCGAAGGATAGAGGCACTCAAACACCGCTTCACGGAAACGTTCCAGGTTTTTTAGCGGCTTGAGCAGCACGTCCTGCACGCCAAGGCGCAGCACGTGGGCGATGTCGGCCATGTTCTGCGTGGCGGAGATGATCAGGATGGGCACGCTATTACCGCGTGTACGAATTCGCTCGACAAACTCAATACCGCCCATGCGCGGCATTTCCAGATCGCAAATGACCAGGTCCACCGACTGCGCGGCGAGTAAATTCAGGCCGTCGAGTCCGTCGCCCGCTTCGAACGTGCTGGCTCCGAGGCCAGTTAACAATGTGTCCAGCAATGAACGGAAAACGACCTCATCTTCGACAATGAGTATCTTTTTGCCGATTAGCGGTTTTTCCATTCTCTCCCCCTGCGTACCAGATATTTCAATAGTGGTTCATAAAACGCCGTTGCGCCTTTCAGAATTGGCTGAAGTCACAACCCCCGTGAATGAACAACTGATTATCTGCTACGGACCAGCGGTAATAGTTCATCCATTTTTTTCTCCACGGCGGCCTTGCCTGCCGCAATGGCCTCTTCAGCCCGATGAAAGTCCAGCGTTGAAATCTGCGGACAAAAAGGCTGAATCAGCACATCCGGCGGATCGCCTGCCATACGATTACGTTTCAGGCGATTTTCCAAAACCTGGATTGACGTAGACATAATTTCCATCGCGCCTGGAGACTGGCTGGCGCGCCGATGGGTCAACCCCATCAGACGCTGGCGCAGTTTTTTGCCCCAGCTCAGTGCTTCTGCCGCTGCCGCCTCTTCACCGCTCTGCGGCGTGACCGACAGCAGATCCTGCTGCATCAGGTGCGCATCATGTTGCAGGTCAACGGCAATCACAATGTCAGCGCCCAGCGCGCGGGTCAGCGAAATCGGCACCGGATTGACCACCGCACCATCCACCAGCCAATAACCATTGTAGCCAACCGGAGGCAATAAGCCTGGCATACTACACGAAGCACGCACCGCCTGGTGCAAATCCCCTTCGGTCAGCCACAGCTCGCGTCCGGTGCTGAGGTTGGTTGCCACCACACCAAAGCGCTTATCCGCGTCTTCGATGAGCTCGTTAGGGATCAGCTGACGGATATGGCTAAACACCCGGTCACCGCGCAGCAGGCCGCCACGCTGCCAGGAGAGATCCATCAGACGGATAACATCCCAGTAGCGAAACGCGCTGACCCACTTCTCCATCAACGCCAGACGGCCGTTGACGTAGGCAGAACCCACCAGTGCGCCGACGGAACAGCCGGCGACGACATCCACCTCAATACCGGCGCGCTCCAGCGCGTTGATGACACCAATATGCGCCCAGCCTTTGGCAGCGCCCGATCCCAGGGCCAGCCCAATCCTGACTTTTCTCATCTCACCTCGTGATCAACCTGATGCGTAGCTTCACGCTGGCCAGTCGGCTAACATAGCGCACACTTTCATTAACTTTAATCACTCTCAGGAGATGATGTGTCCGAAAAGTGCCCCTGCTGCAGCGGAGAGCAGTATAGCCTATGTTGTCAGCCCTTTCTGAACGGGCAACAAACGCCACAGCGCGCTGAACAGTTAATGCGCTCGCGTTACAGCGCTTACGTTAAGCAAAACGCCGCCTGGCTGGTAGAAACCTGGCATCCCAGCCAGCGCGTGGCCGGACTGGAGACGCTATTATCCGAAAGTTTCGCCACCACAGAATGGCTTGGCCTGAATGTAACCCGTTGTAATCACGGAAGCCATGAGAATGAAGCCTTCGTGACTTTTTTTGCGCGTTATCTCGAAAAAGGCCGTACCTGCAGCCTGTATGAATGTTCACGCTTTCTTCGCGAGGATCAACGCTGGTACTATGTCGACGGAACAACGCCGGAGTTAGGGCGTAACGATCGCTGTCCTTGTGGCTCCGATAAAAAATACAAAAAATGTTGTGGCTAATCTGGACAGATGCCCAACAGCTTCACCATTCATCGCTTTGACAGGACTCTGATCGAGATGCAAGCGCAAACCATGCAACGAAAAGTTTTACGGACCATTTGCCCCGATGCCAAAGGTCTGATCGCCAAGATCACCAACATTTGCTACAAGCACGAACTGAACATTGTGCAGAACAATGAGTTCGTCGATCACCGTACCGGGCGCTTTTTCATGCGCACAGAGCTGGAAGGCATTTTCAACGACAACACGCTGCTGGCTGACCTCGACAGCGCGCTGCCGACCGGTTCGGTACGTGAGCTGCACAGCGCCGGACGTCGCCGCGTGGTGATTCTGGTCACCAAAGAGGCGCATTGCCTGGGCGATCTGCTGATGAAGAGTGCCTTTGGTGGTCTGGACATGGAAATCGCCGCCGTTATTGGTAACCATGAAACGCTGCGTTCGCTGGTCGAGCGTTTTGACATCCCGTTCGTGCTGGTCAGCCATGAAGGCCTGACGCGCGAAGAGCACGATAACCGCATGGCGGATGAGATCGATCGCTATCAGCCGGATTACGTGGTGCTGGCGAAATACATGCGCGTGCTGACGCCGGCGTTTGTGCAGCGTTATCCCAACCAGATCATCAATATTCACCACTCGTTCCTGCCAGCCTTTATTGGCGCCCGTCCTTATCATCAGGCCTATGAGCGCGGCGTGAAGATCATCGGTGCCACCGCGCACTACGTGAACGACAACCTGGATGAAGGCCCGATCATCATGCAGGACGTGATTAACGTCGATCACAGCTATACCGCTGAAGAGATGATGCGTGCCGGACGCGACGTGGAAAAGAATGTACTGAGCCGCGCGCTGTATAAAGTGCTGGGCCAGCGCGTGTTTGTTTACGGCAACCGCACGATCATTCTTTAACCACTGCGGCGCTGATTTGCGCAACTCTTCAGCGCCGCGCGTAAAAAGTGGGCAAACGATTGAGTTTTTTACTGTGGGCGCTTTACAGACTGAACGCATTTGGTATGATGCGCCCCGCTTTCAGGCATAAAGATTCAGGCCAGTGGCGGGATTCCCGAGCGGCCAAAGGGAGCAGACTGTAAATCTGCCGTCATCGACTTCGAAGGTTCGAATCCTTCTCCCGCCACCATCTGAATCCATTCTGTGCCTGAATCTTCTGAGCTTCATATCCCTGGCGGGATTCCCGAGCGGCCAAAGGGAGCAGACTGTAAATCTGCCGTCATCGACTTCGAAGGTTCGAATCCTTCTCCCGCCACCATCTCATGCTGCACTCCTCTTCCAGCCAGTCAATAAAGCCAGTTAATAACACCTGGAGAAGGATGAGAAGCTTCGACCGAAGGTTCGGGTCGAACGCAGTGAGACAACGCGCGTCAGCGCGGCCCGCAGGGTGAGCCGCTTGCGGCGAATAATCCTTCTCCCGCCACCATTTCATGCTGCACTCCTCTTCCAGTCAGTCAACAAAGCCAGTTAATAACACCTGGAGAAGGATGAGAAGCTTCGACCGAAGGTTCGGGTCGAACGCAGTGAGACAACGCGCGTCAGCGCGGCCCGCAGGGTGAGCCGCTTGCGGCGAATAATCCTTCTCCCGCCACCATCTCATGCTGCACTTCTCCTCCAGTTGTCTTCTGAATTCAGGCAATGCCAGGTCGCCATCAATGGCGCCCCTACAGTGGTGCGTACTGATATCTTACCTATGAGACTGGGGCTGGTAGGGTGCGCATTAAGGTACAAACCGGCCACATGGGTAACACTTTAGACCGGGCACATGGGTAACAGTTATAAACGGCATAGCAGAGGAGACTCACTATGCCCTGGACTGAGACTGTTACCATGCAACGCCTTGAATTCATCCTCGCCTGCCAGGCAGGCGGGGAATCCATGACGCAGCTGTGTCACCGCCACGGCATCAGCCGCAAAACCGGCTACAAGTGGCTCAGCCGCTTTAACCCCGGCGAGCTCTCCTCGCTTGAAAATCTCTCCCGCGCCCGCCATCTCCAGCCCGATAAAATCGCCCCCGACATCGCCGCGCGCCTTGTTCAGTTCCGCCAGCAGCACCCCGACTGGGGGCCAAAAAAAATCCGCCACTGGTTCCTCAGCAACGGCGCTGACTTCATCGTGCCCGCCGCCAGCACCATCGGCGACCTGCTGAAGGCGGCGGGAATGGTGCAGCCGCGGACGCCGCGTAAGCGAACGCCGGGCAACCTGCGCAGTCTCACGACACCCGTGAGGAATAACCACGTCTGGAGCGCTGATTTTAAAGGGCGCTTCCGCCTGAAAGACGGCAGCTGGTGCCGCCCCTTCACGCTCACCGATAACCACAGCCGCTACCTGCTGTCCTGCGAGCCGGGCACGTCGGAGACCACGGTGTTCGTGCGCGGCTGCATGGAAAAGGCCTTCCTGGAAGGCGGGCTGCCCGACGTTATCCGCACCGACAACGGCTCGCCCTTCGTTGCGCCGGGCATCCTCGCGCTGACGCAGCTGAGCGTGTGGCTGATAAAACTGGGGATACAGCCGGAAAGAACCGCACCGGGCTGTCCGGGGCAGAACGCCCGCCACGAGCGGATGCACCGGTCGCTGAAGGTCGCCATGAGCCATCACGACGTCTTTGGCTCGCTGCCAGAGCAGCAGGCGTGGTGCAGCGGATGGCGGAACGAGTTCAATCAGGAAAAGCCGCATGAGGCACACGGGCAGCAGCCGCCCGCAAAAATATGGACGCCTTCACCGCGGAAATGGAACGGAAAAGTGCCGGAGGTGGGTTATCCGGAGGGGGCGAAGCTGTACAAAGTCGGTGAAAAAGGCGACCTGAGGCTGAACGGGCGGACCTTCCTGAGCGCAGCGTTACGGGGCGAGTACGTGCGGTTCCTGGAAGTGGACGACGGCATTGACGTCATCCTCTTCGACAGGCTCATCCTTGCGTATTATGACCGGGCAGAAAAGCGTATTATCCGGATCGACTGACCACAAAAAGTGTTACCTGTGTGCCCGGTCTGATCTGTTACCCATGTGCCCGGTCGTACCTTAATGCGCACCTGGATATTCACATCAACGCTCCTAAGCTGAACGTCATCGCCTGTCTTACCCCGCTATCCTGCGTCCACCACGATAAATCACCTGCGTTCTGCCTCTCGCTCTTATCGGCACGCTCTTATGACGCAAGCCATGACTTTTGCCGCAAACCTGGTTACCATCGCCGCAACCTTTTGCGACGAAAAATGGCAGCGAAATGAAATTTGTCTCTTTTAACATCAACGGTTTGCGCGCACGCCCTCATCAGCTGGCGGCGCTGGTTGAACAGCATCAACCGGATGTCATCGGCCTGCAGGAAACCAAAGTGCACGATGACATGTTCCCGCTGGAAGAGGTCAGCAAGCTCGGTTACAACGTGTTTTATCACGGCCAGAAAGGCCATTACGGCGTGGCGCTGCTGACGAAGACGCAGCCGGTGGCAGTTCGACGCGGTTTTCCCGATGACGGCGAAGATTCCCAGCGACGTCTGATCATGGCAGAAATTCCCAGCCCGATAGGCGATATCACTGTCATCAACGGTTACTTCCCGCAGGGGGAAAGCCGTGACCATCCCATCAAGTTCCCGGCCAAAGAGAAGTTCTATCGCGACCTGCAAAGCTATCTCGAGCAGCAACTGGCGGCCGACAAGCCGGTGCTGATCATGGGCGATATGAACATCAGCAGTACCGACCTGGACATTGGTATTGGTGAAGAGAACCGCAAGCGCTGGCTGCGCACCGGCAAATGCTCTTTCCTGCCGGAAGAGCGCGAGTGGATGGACCGTTTGCTGCAGTGGGGGCTGGTCGATACGTGGCGTGAGAAAAACCCGGAAACCGCAGATCGCTTCTCGTGGTTCGACTATCGCTCCAAAGGATTTAATGACAACCGCGGTCTGCGCATCGATCTGCTGCTGGCCAGCCCACCGCTGGCATCACGCTGCATCGACAGCGGCATCGACTACGACATTCGCAGTATGGAAAAGCCGTCCGATCACGCGCCAGTGTGGTCCAGTTTCAGGCTGTAACTGAACAGCGTGGCGCCTGCGCGCCACGCCCGCTTACTTAATGATTTTCCAAATCAGCGGATTGGTACCCAGCACTTTTTCATCACGCGCACACTGCAGCAGTACGCCCTCTGCTTTCACCACGGCGCCTTCGGAGTAGCTGCGGTTTTCATAGATACAGCACTGCAGGCAGTTGTTCTGCTGACGATTCTGCCCCTGCGTCCACACTTCCGGCGGCATATCCGCCACCACATCGGTATTGCCCATTCGCGCGGGCTCCGGCTGGCGATTAGCCAGCGCGGCATGGCTGCACAGCAGCAGCCCACTCAGCAACAGCGTTGCGTAACGCATTATTCCGTCTCCTTCGTTTTGCGCCGGGGCGTTTTGCCTTTACTGCGCGTCTTCGCTCCGGTCGCGGCTAATCCACGAAAAGCCTGCAGCGACGGCCTCTGGCGCGCCTCACCGATTAGTCCGATTAAGGTACTGACCAGCGGCTGCATAAACTCATCATAGCGACAGGCTTTTTCACTGATGCGGGTAAGCGTTGACTCCCAGTGCGCCGTCATATCCGGCCGCGCGGCCATCTCAGGTAACGCATGAATCAGCGCCCTGCCCGCCTCGGTTGAGTGAATATAGCGACCTTTTTTCACCAGAAATGTACGGCGGAACAGCAATTCTATGATGCCGGCACGCGTCGCTTCCGTTCCTAAACCATCGGTCGCACGCAGCACTTTCTTTAATTCTTTATCCTGCACAAAGCGGGCAATACCGGTCATGGCCGACAGCAGCGTGGCGTCGGTGAACGGCCGCGGCGGCTGAGTCTGCTTCGCCAGCACCTCACCACGCTCACACAACAGCTCATCGCCTTTACTCACCACCGGCAGCGGCGTGCCATCATTCTCTTCATCGCGCTCTTTACTGCCCAGCAGCGCACGCCAGCCGGCTTCGGCAAGAAAACGTGCTTTGGCAACGAACCTGCCACCGCCGATATCGAGGTCGATGACGCATTTGCGAAATACCGCGTCGGGACAAAACTGCATCAGATACTGGCGCGCAATCAGAGCGTAAATATTGGCTTCATTGTCGCTCAGGTTCACCTTGCTGGCGCGCGCCGTAGGAATGATGGCATGGTGCGCATCCACTTTTTTATCGTCCCAGCAGCGATTTTTCTGATCCGCATTGAAATCCGCTGGCAGCGACACGTCCGGCTGATGCGCCTGAATGGCGTTCAGCACCGCATGACGTCCGGCAAAATGTTCATCCGGCAGATAGCGGCTGTCTGAACGCGGATACGTAATCAGCTTATGGGTTTCATACAAACGCTGACAGCAGTCCAGTACCGTCTGGGCACTCAGGCCAAAACGCTTCGCCGCCTCGATTTGCAGGCTGGAGAGGGAAAATGGCAGCGGCGCCGTTTCTGACTCCCGCTTATCGTTGTAACCGGTAACCCACGCCGGTTTGCCGTTGATACGTTCAAGCACGTGGTCAGCGAGAGGACGATGCAGCAAACGGCCCTCGTCATCCTGCCACGGTTCACAGGCATCGCTGGGGATCCAGCTGGCAACGAAGCGCTCCTCTTTCGGTGTGACGATGTGCGCTTTGACCTCGAAGTAATCCTTCGGCACAAAGTTTTCGATCTCTTCATCGCGCCTCACCACCAGCCCCAGCACCGGCGTCTGAACGCGTCCCACCGAGAGCACGCCGTCGTAACCGGCGTTGCGGCCCAGCAGCGTCCAGGCGCGCGTCATGTTGATGCCATACAGCCAGTCAGCGCGCGCCCGGGCCAGCGCCGAGACACACAATGGAATGAATTCACGGTTCTCGCGCAGACGGCTCACCGCGCGCTCGACCGCCGCAGGATTCAGGTCGTTAATCAGGCAGCGCTGCACCTGCTGGCGCTTTTCAGCCGGCAGTTGCAGATAATCGAGCACTTCGTCGACCAGCAATTGTCCTTCGCGATCCGGGTCACCGGCGTGCACCACCACGCTGGCCTGCTGCAGTAAACCCTCGATCACTTTGAGCTGCTTCGCCACCGACGGGCGCGGCTGCAGGCGCCATTTATCCGGGATGATGGGTAAATCCGCCAGATTCCAGCGCGCATAGCGGCTGTCATAGCTGTCAGGCTGCGCCTGCTCCAGCAGATGCCCGACACACCAGGTCACAACCTGGTCATTACCACAGGCAATATAGCCGTCGCCACGTCGATGCGGTTTGGGTAGCACATCGGCGATGGCGCGTGCCAGACTGGGTTTTTCAGCAATAAACAAACGCATGAATGGCGTCGTTCCTTTACGTCAGGTGACTACAGTAATCAGTGGATGGGCGTGGTCTGCCGGCAGTAGCGAGCCAATTACCGTGGCCTCAACGCCAGCCTGCGCCGCGCACGCGCGAAACGCCGCAATAGCGTCAGGCTGTACCGCCACCAGCAGTCCGCCGGAAGTTTGCGGATCGCACAGCAGTGCGCGCGTGGCCTCATCCAAGGCAGAAATGTGCTCGCCATAGCTGGCGAAGTTGCGGCTGGTGCCGCCCGGCACCGCGCCGGCCGCAATGTACTGGTCCACGCCGGGCAGACGCGGTACCTGTGCGGCCTGCACGTGTGCGCGCAGGCCGGAGCCCAGACAGATTTCACTCAGGTGCCCCAGCAGACCAAAGCCGGTGACATCGGTCATGGCGCTGACACCGGGCAGTTTAGCAAATTCCGCCCCTGCGCTATTGAGCTGGCACATCACCTGCGCCGCCAGCGTCTGATGCTCCGCACGCAGCAGCCCTTTTTTCTCTGCGGTAGTCAGAATACCGATGCCGAGCGGTTTGGTGAGGAACAGCTCGCAGCCCGCCTGCGCAGCGCTGTTCTTTTTCACGCGCGCCACGTCAACGATGCCGGTAACGGCAAGGCCAAAAATCGGCTCCGGCGCATCGATTGAGTGGCCCCCCGCCAGCGCGATGCCAGCCGCCTGGCAGGCCGCGCGACCGCCTTCAATCACCTGCTGTGCCACTTTCGCGTCCAGCACATTAACCGGCCAGCCGAGAATAGCGATGGCCATGATCGGTTTGCCGCCCATGGCGTAAATATCACTGATGGCGTTGGTGGCCGCGATACGGCCAAAGGTGTGCGGATCGTCAACGATGGGCATAAAGAAGTCAGTGGTGCTGACCACCGCCGTGCCGTTGCCAAGATCGTACACAGCAGCATCGTCACGGGTTTCATTGCCGACCAGCAGTTGCGGATCGTGAAAGGCAGCCAGTTCGCTGTGCAGAATGGTCTCAAGCACCTGAGGTGAAATTTTACAGCCGCAGCCAGCGCCGTGGCTGTATTGCGTCAAACGAAGCGGTTCGCTCATGGCGGGTTCCTTGTGCGCTGAACAGAGAGGGCTATGTTAGCCTGGCTGCCCGCTGCTGGTAAGCGCTGTCGCCGCTAAGCGCGATCTTTCGCACAGCGACTGTGCAATCAGAGTCGTTGCATGCACCTTGCCGCAGAAACCCGCTGCTGTCTGTCAGAAATAACTGACAAACGCCTCGCTGTCGGGCGCGACCACGGTGGTATTGGCTTTCAGCTGCGGCGTACCGAGGTAGAGGAAACCCACAATTGCATCCTGCTCGCGGCAGCCAAAGGCGGCGCGTACCTGCGGATGATCGGTCCATGGCCCGCTGCGCCAGATGCCGTTAAAGCCCTGCGCGACGGCCGCCATTTGCATCGCCATCACCGCGCAGCCCGCGGACACGACCTGCTCCCAGCGCGGCACTTTGGCGGAAGCTTCGCAGTGCGCGACAACGGTAATGATCATCGGCGCGCGGAACGGTGACATCCGGGCCTTCTCAATGGCTTTGTCATCCAGCTGGCTGTCGCGTGCGGCCTGCTCCAGCAGATGACTAAAGCGTTCGCGCCCCTCATTTTCAATGATGATGAAGCGCCACGGCTGCAGCGTGCCGTGATCCGGTGCGCGCATACCCGCGTGCAGAATATTCTGCAGCACCTCACCGGCCGGTGCCGGCTCGGTCAGACGCGACGCTGAACGACGGTTTACCAGTAATTCCAGTGCATCCATCTTGATTCTCCCGTGATTAACAAAGCGTGGGCTAATCCTGGCACAGCGCGATCTTTTGTAACAGTCTGGCGCGATTTCCTGCTGACTTTTCGCACGCTGCTCTTTAGGATGAACCCGACATCGGGGCAGACCGCATACCGGCTGCCCTGGCTACGTGAATATGGAGAGTTTATGCGCACATTGTGGCGAATTATTGCTGGCCTGTTCCGCTGGAGCTGGCGGGTGCTGAATTTTATCCGGGAATTTATCCTGAATCTGTTCCTGATTGTGTTAATTCTGGCCGGCGTCGGCATCTGGCTGCAGCTATCCAGCGCCAGCAGCAGTGAACCGGTGCAGCAGGGTGCGCTGAAAGTCGATCTGAGCGGCGTGCTGGTGGACAAACCGTCGGTCAGCAATCGTCTGAGCCGCATCAGCCGCCAGCTGCTGGGTGCCAGCAGCGATCGTTTGCAGGAAAATTCGTTGTTTGATGTGGTCGATGCCATTCGTCAGGCAAAGAGCGATAAAAATATCACTGGCATGGTGCTGGATCTGCGCGATTTTGCCGGCGGCGATCAGCCTTCGCTGCAGTACGTGGGTAAGGCACTGCGCGAATTCCGCGACGCGGGCAAACCCATTTTTGCCCTCGGCGACAGCTATAGCCAGGCGCAATATTATCTCGCCAGCTACGCCACGAAGGTCTATCTGTCGCCGCAGGGCACGGTAGATCTGCACGGTTTCGCCACCAACGGCCTGTATTACAAATCCCTGCTGGATAAGCTGAAAGTCAGCTCACACGTGTTCCGTGTCGGCACCTATAAGTCCGCGGTTGAACCTTTCCTGCGTGATGATATGTCGCCGGAAGCGCGCGATGCTGATGGCCGCTGGGTCGGCCAGCTGTGGCAGAACTACCTCAACACGGTGTCCGCCAACCGGCAAATCACGCCGCAGCAGCTGTTCCCGGGGGCGGCGGGCATCATCAGCGGTCTGCAGGCCGTTCAGGGCGATACCGCTAAATATGCCCTGGATAACAAACTGGTGGATGTGCTGGATTCGCGCGCTGCCGCCGATCGCGAGCTGGTGAAAACCTTTGGCTGGGATAAAGCCAGCAACGACTACCGCAACGTCAGCATCTATGACTACAACGTCAAACAACCGACGCAGCAGGATGGCAACATTGCGGTGATTCTCGCCAGTGGTGCCATCATGGACGGCGAAGAGAGCGCCGGCAACGTCGGTGGCGACACCACCGCTGCACAGATCCGCGACGCCCGCCTCGACGACAAAATCAAAGCTATCGTGCTGCGCGTCAACAGCCCGGGCGGCAGCGTAACGGCCTCTGAAGCCATCCGCGAAGAGCTGGCGGCGGCGCATGACGCCGGTAAGCCAGTGGTGGTTTCAATGGGCGGCATGGCGGCATCGGGCGGCTACTGGATCTCCACGCCGGCCGACTACATCGTTGCTGCGCCGAGCACCCTGACCGGGTCGATCGGCATCTTCGGCGTGATCAATACGGTGGAGAACAGCCTGAGCAGCATCGGCGTGCACAGCGATGGCGTTGCCACCTCGCCGCTGGCGGATGTGTCGACCACCAAAGCGCTGCCGACTGAAGTGCAGCAGCTGATGCAGCTGACCATTGAAAATGGTTATCGCAACTTTGTCGGTCTGGTCGCGGCGTCACGCCATAAAACGCCACAGCAGATTGATGCCATTGCGCAGGGTCACGTCTGGACCGGTAGCGATGCCAAAGCCAACGGGCTGGTGGATGCGCTGGGCGACTTCGACGATGCGGTAGCCAAAGCCGCCGAGCTGGCGAAGGTCGCGAAACCTGAACTGAGCTGGTATCAGGACGATCCGGGGATGATCGACCTGCTGCTTAACCAGATGAATGCGTCGGCGCAGGCCGTGCTGCCGGCCGCGCTGAAAGTGTGGCTGCCGGCACCGGTCAGCGAAGTGATGGGCGCGCTGCAGGCGCAGCCGGGCCTGATGAATAATCTCAACGATCCGCAAAACCGTTACGCGTTCTGCCTGACCTGCGGCAACGTACGCTAATCTTTACAGCCCGGCCGCTGGTCGGGCTGCTTTTCCCCGCTAATCCCCTTATACTGCGCGTTTTACGGCAAGTCTGAGTCCATTCATGCAAAAGAAAAATATCTATGTAGCCTACACGGGCGGGACCATCGGCATGCAACGCTCCGCGCAGGGTTACATTCCGGTCTCTGGCCATCTGCAGCAGCAGCTGGCGATGATGCCAGAGTTTCACCGTCCGGAAATGCCGGATTTCACCATCCACGAATACCACCCGCTGATTGACTCCTCGGATATGACGCCGCAGGACTGGCAGTCAATCGCTGACGACATCCAGCTGAACTACGATCGCTATGACGGTTTCGTCATTCTGCATGGCACCGATACCATGGCGTTCACCGCGTCGGCGCTGTCGTTCATGCTGGAGAACCTGGCCAAGCCGGTGATCGTCACCGGGTCGCAGATCCCGCTGGCCGAGCTGCGCTCAGACGGTCAGCAGAACCTGCTGAACTCGCTGTATGTCGCGGCCAACTATCCGATTAATGAAGTGGCGTTGTTCTTCAACAACACGCTGTTCCGCGGTAACCGCACCACCAAAGCCCACGCCGACGGTTTTAATGCGTTTGCCTCACCGAACCTGTCGCCGCTGCTGGAAGCGGGCATCCATATTCGCCGTCTCAATACGCCGCCGGCACCGCGCGGCAGCGGTGAGCTGATCGTCCATCCGATCACGCCTCAGCCGATTGGCGTGGTGACCATCTATCCAGGCATCTCTGCCGACGTGGTGCGCAATTTCCTGCGTCAGCCGGTCAAAGCGCTGATTCTGCGCTCTTACGGTGTGGGCAACGCGCCACAAAACGCCGAGTTTCTTGCCGAACTGCAGCAGGCCAGCGAGCGCGGCATTGTGGTGGTGAACCTGACGCAGTGCATGTCCGGTAAGGTCAATATGGGCGGTTACGCCACCGGCAATGCACTGGAACACGCCGGCGTGATCAGTGGTTTTGATCTGACCGTCGAGGCCACCCTGACTAAACTGCACTTTTTGTTAAGCCAGAACCTCACCAGCGCTGAAATTCGTGCCAAAATGCAGCAGAATTTACGTGGCGAACTGACCGAAGACTGATACGGAGCAAAATCCCATGAAGCGGGCATTGATAATCATCGATATTCAGAACGATTTTTGCCCCGGCGGCCCGATGGCCGTGCGTGAAGGTGACCAGACGGTTGCCGTTGCTAATCGCTATGCACGCGAATTCCGCGCGCGCGGTGAATGCGTGGTGGCGTTGCAGGACTGGCATCCGGCCAATCACGGCAGCTTTGCCTCGGTCTCTGGCGAGCCGGTGTATACGCTCGGTGAACTGAATGGCCTGGCGCAGATCTGGTGGCCGGATCACGGCGTGCAGCACTCACACGGCGCGGATTTCCATCCGGATCTCGATCGCAGTCTGATTGATGCGGTGTTCCATAAAGGCGGCGATGTGGATGTGGATAGCTATAGCGCCTTTTTCGATAACGGGCACCGCCGCAAAACCGAGCTCGACAGCTGGCTGCGCGAGCGCGGCATTACTCACCTGGTGATGCTGGGCCTGGCGACCGATTACTGCGTGAAGTACAGCGTGCTGGATGCGCTGGAACTGGGATATCACGTTGAAGTGGTGCAGGAAGGCTGCCGGGGCGTCAATCTCAATCCGGACGACAGCGAGATCGCGATCGCGCAGATGCAGGCGCAGGGTGCGGTCATTATCTGAAAATCAGGGCTGGAACTCTCCAGCCCTGCAGCCGGTCAATGCAGGTTAATGCGCGTCACGTCGGACTCGATTCCCCACTCTTCCTTCAGCTGTTTTTTCGACTTCATCACCATCTCGCCGCCTTTACCGATGGTCATGTGCTGCGGTTCGTCGTTGTGCCGCGCCTGCCACAGTATCACCAGCTGCAGACAGTTATCTTTCTGATCCTGCGTCAGCGCCACGCCGTCTGGCCACTTGCCGGTTTCCACCGCAGTGGCGAGGCGCTCGTAGACTTCCGGCGTCATCGCCGCCAGCATTGCTTCCAGTTCCTGCTTCATGCTCAGCCCTCGTGCTGATTGCCCTGCTCGTCGGTAAAGTTCAGCGACGCTGAGTTGACACAATAGCGCTCACCGGTTGGCTGCGGGCCATCCGGGAAGACGTGGCCCAGATGGGCGTCGCAGTTACCGCAGCGGATTTCGACGCGGTGCATACCGTGCGAGTCATCTTCCAGATAGCGGATAGCTTCATCGTTATACGGCTGATAAAAGCTCGGCCAGCCGCAGCCGGAGTCATACTTGGTTTCGGAGAGAAACAGCGGTGCGTTGCAGACCAGGCAGTGATAGATACCCTCCTGCTTGTTGTGCAACAGCGCGCCGGTGAAAGGCGGTTCGGTTCCACGATGCTGAGTGACGTAGCGCTGCATTTCCGACAGCTGGGCAATTTTTGCCTCGGGTGCGGTGTCTTTAGCCATTTTGAGTTCCGGAGTGTCATTCTGTAAAAATCGTCTAGTATTCTAACAAACGAACAACATCTTCCGGGTCTTTTTTCGTGCGGATGCTTTTGCCCCGACCAGCACTGCGCAATTTTGTGATGACGATCACTCTTTGCAACAGTCATCCCTTTTTAGTCTGCATTCGGCGTAAGATAGGTGCGCAATAAGGGCGCTGCGCAAGCGTTTGCGCACCCAATTATTCCTGGCGCTGGAATTGACCTGTCGCAACAATTGACACGATTCCGCTTGACGCCTGGTAAGGTTTTTGTAATTTTACAGCCAACCTTTTATTCACTAACAAATAGCTGGTGGAATATATGACTATCAAAGTAGGTATCAACGGTTTTGGCCGTATCGGTCGCATCGTTTTCCGTGCTGCTCAGCAGCGTTCTGACATCGAAATCGTCGCGATCAACGACCTGCTCGACGCCGATTACATGGCTTACATGCTGAAGTATGACTCTACACACGGTCGTTTCGACGGCACCGTAGAAGTGAAAGATGGCGCGCTGATCGTTAACGGTAAAAAAATCCGTGTTACCGCTGAGAAAGACCCGGCTAACCTGAAATGGGACGAAGTGGGCGTTGACGTTGTTGCTGAAGCAACCGGTATCTTCCTGACCGACGAAACCGCACGTAAACACATCACTGCCGGCGCGAAGAAAGTGGTTCTGACTGGCCCGTCTAAAGATGACACCCCAATGTTCGTTCGTGGTGCCAACTTCGACAAATATGCCGGCCAGGACATCGTGTCTAACGCTTCCTGCACCACCAACTGCCTGGCGCCGCTGGCTAAAGTAATCAACGATAAGTTCGGTATCGTTGAAGGTCTGATGACCACTGTTCACGCCACCACCGCCACTCAGAAAACCGTTGATGGCCCGTCTCACAAAGACTGGCGCGGCGGCCGCGGTGCAGCGCAGAACATCATCCCATCTTCTACCGGCGCAGCAAAAGCAGTAGGCAAAGTTCTGCCAGAGCTGAACGGTAAACTGACCGGTATGGCGTTCCGCGTACCAACACCAAACGTCTCTGTGGTTGACCTGACCGTTCGTCTGGAAAAACCAGCGTCTTACAAAGACATCTGCGCAGCCATCAAAGCCGCTGCTGAAGGTGACATGAAAGACGTGCTGGGCTACATCGAAGACGACGTGGTTTCTACCGACTTCAACGGCGAAACCCTGACTTCCGTGTTCGACGCGAAAGCCGGTATCGCTCTGAACGACAACTTTGTGAAACTGGTTTCCTGGTACGATAACGAAACCGGTTACTCCAACAAGGTTCTGGATCTGATTGCACTGGTTGCTGCTAAGTAAGCTAACCGGCTAAACAGACAAGGGGTGACTTCGGTCGCCCCTTTTTTTTCGATTGGATGAGAGAAGGTCTGACAATGCACAATTCGCTCTTTAACTTGCCCGTGGTGACGCAGATCACCCCTTACCTGTCGCAGCGTCAGATGGGTGAATTATCGATTCTGGTGATCAGCCATCCGAAAGTGCGCGCCGCCATTGCCCTGCAGGGTGCGCACCTACTGGCATGGCAACCGGCCGGTCAGCAGCCCGCCATCTGGCTCAGCGACAAGACGCCATTCGTCAGCGGAAAAGCCATTCGCGGCGGCGTGCCGGTCTGCTGGCCGTGGTTTGGTCCGGCAGGTGAACCTGCGCATGGCTTTGCCCGCAATCAGCCGTGGACGCTGACGGCGCATGATGAGAACGAAGATGCGGTCATGCTGACGTTCACGCTGGAAAGTAATGCACAAACGAAAAAACTGTGGCCGCACGACTTCACACTGCTGGCGCGCTTCCGCATTGCTGAACACTGTGAGATTGAGCTGGAAGCCTGGGGCGATTATGAAGCCACTGCCGCGCTGCACAGCTATTTTCAGGTGGCGGACATTGCGCAGGTTGAAGTCAGCGGGCTCGGCAACAGCTACATCGATAAGGTGCAGGACAGTGCCATCGGCAGCGCAGCGGACGGGAAACAAACTTATCCCGATCGGGTTGATCGCATTCATACCGCAGCGGAAGACTGCAGCGTGATCCACGATCGCGCCGGTAAACGCCAGATTGAAGTCTATCACCATTATCAAAGTGACGTTGTCACCTGGAATCCTGGCCCGGCACTGTCCTGCAGCATGGCCGATATGCCTAATGATGGTTATAAAACCATGGTATGCGTGGAGACGGCGCGGATTAGCAAACCGATGAAAAGTGCCGGAGAAACCCCTGCCCGCCTTGGCGTCACGCTGAGAATCCGCAATAAGTAATGCTGAACGGCGCGCACGCGCCGTTTACACCACATCCAGCGCCAGTTTATGCTGCGGCGGCGGAAAGGCGCGATCCAGCAGCGCCAGCTCATCGCTGGTCAGGATGATATTCAGGGCCGCCGCATTCTCCTGCACGTGCGCCACGCTGCCCGCCTTTGGAATGGCCATTACGCCCGGCTGGCGAATCACCCAGCTCAACAGCAACTGAGCGATGCTGATGCTCTTCTGTTGTGCAATCTGCTGCAAAGTCGCATCGTCAAACAGCGCCTGACGCAGCCGTCCGGCCTGCGCCAGCGGACAGTAAGCCATGACGGGCGTATGGTGCTGCTGACAGAGCGGCAGTAAATCGAATTCAATACCGCGTGAAGCCAGATGGTACAGCACCTGATTAGTCGCGCAGCCCATCCCTCCGGCTTCACTCCACAACTCCTGCAGATCGTCGCTATCAAAATTGGAGACGCCCCAGTGGCGGATTTTGCCCTGCTGCTGCAGCGTTTGCATGGCGCGCACGGTCTCCTCCAGCGGCACATTACCGCGCCAGTGCAGCAGATAAAGATCGAGATAGTCCGTCTGCAGACGGCGCAGACTGCGCTCACAGGCGTCAATCGCATCGACCTCACCGGCGTTCCACGGGTAAACTTTTGATACCAGCCAGGCTTGATCGCGCCGTCCGCGCAGCGCTGCGCCGACCACCTCTTCCGCGCCGCCTTCGGCATACATCTCAGCGGTATCGATCAGTTTCAGTCCGGCGTCCAGTCCAGCCTGCAGCGCAGCGATTTCCTGCGCCCGCTGTGCCGGATTTTCGCCCATATACCAGGTGCCCTGGCCGATAGCCGCTAACGGCGTATCGTCATTAAACTGAATTGTCTTCATCCCACCTCCCGTTGCGCCATTACGGGGCGCAATATTGGTGCAGGGTAACAAAAACGCCTCATTATGAGGCGTTCGTACGGTCATCAGAAGCTGTAGCTAACGCCGGTCCACAGCGTAAACTGACCGTCTTTATCCACCATCGGACTGTCTTTAATTTCACTGGCGAAGCGGGTGTATCGGCCTGACAGGCTGGCGTTCCAGCTCTCGCTTATCTGGTAGCTGGCGTTCATCTCGACGTAAGGCGACCAGCTGTCGTCCGGGTGATAGCGATCAATGCCGGTACGCGCGCTTTCGTGGCCGGAAACGCCGTAGTAATAGCGGTTTTGGTTGGCACTGTTCCACATTGCGCCAATGCCCGGTGTCAGGCTGAACGCGCCGAAATCAAAGCGGTACAGGTAGGTCAGGTCCCAGATCATGCCGTTGCTGTTATTCAGCACATCGCCCAGCAGCGCGGTACGCACAATTCCCCAGTCAGCAACGTGACGATAAGTCGCGCCGGCCATCAGCGTCATACGACGCTTGTCCAGCCCTTTCATATCGCCCAGATCGTTATCTTTCGGGTCATACTGCTGCGGCGAGCCCAGCAGCGTTAACGACAGCTGATTCTGCGGGTCTTTCCACAGGTAATAACCGCCCTGTAGGCTGCGGAACCAAAAGTTTTCCCCCTCATAATTGATGACCGGGATCGGCAGATAACGGTCCTGGCCGCCGCGGTACGGCGACTGGGCATAAATAACCGAAGCCCCAAGTGACACGGGTTCAGCGTAAGTGCTGAACGCCGCAAAATAGCAAGGACACATCAGAGCAAGCGCTTTAAGTTTGAAATGGTTCACAATTTATTCATTCCATTAATATAACAATCACACGCAGAGTCTAACCAAATTTTGCCACTGGTTTAACTTTTAATGTTGATTTCCTTTTTATCCTGTCAGAAGCGTCTGAGACGCAGCGCACCTGTTGCCGCAAGGGCGTGACGGCCTTAGCGCTTATGAGACTTTGTTATTGATATATCGCTAAATAAGGAGAAAAGACGGAGCAATTTTTCTGATTGCCTTCTACAGTAAAAGTAAGACGAGAATTTTTTGTACGAGCAGAGTAACCATAAGAATTGTGAATCCCGATAAAAAATCGTCAGGTTGGCATAAGGGTTGCTGTACTCAATAAAGAATATCTTCCGGGAGCTGCAAGAGCATCTTATTACGCTCCTTTACCTGTGCTAAAAACGAAAGGACGGGCATCGCTATGAATATATTCGATCACTATCGTCAGCGTTATGAAGCTGCCAAGGACGAAGAGTTCACACTGCAGGAATTCCTCACCATCTGTAAGCAGGATCGCAGTGCATACGCCAACGCGGCAGAACGACTATTGATGGCCATCGGTGAGCCTGTGATGGTCGATACTGCCCAGGAGCCTCGCCTTTCCCGTATCTTCTCGAACCGCGTCATCGGACGCTACCCGGCCTTTGAAGAGTTTTACGGTATGGAGGAAGCGATTGAGCAGATCGTCTCCTACCTGAAACACGCCGCACAGGGGCTGGAGGAGAAGAAACAGATTCTGTACCTGCTCGGCCCGGTGGGCGGCGGTAAATCCTCGCTGGCCGAACGGCTTAAAGCGCTCATGCAGCGCGTGCCAATCTATGTGCTGAGTGCCGACGGTGAACGCAGCCCGGTCAATGACCATCCGCTGTGCCTGTTTAATCCGCAGGAAGACGCCAATATTCTGGAAAAAGAGTACGGCGTGCCGCGGCGTTACCTTGGCACCATTATGTCGCCGTGGGCGGCAAAACGGTTGCATGACTTTGGCGGCGACATCACCCGCTTCAAAGTGGTGAAAGTGTGGCCGTCGATTCTGGAACAGCTGGCTATCGCCAAAACCGAACCGGGTGATGAGAACAACCAGGATATTTCAGCGCTGGTGGGTAAAGTGGATATCCGTAAGCTGGAAAACCACGCGCAGAACGATCCGGATGCCTACGGCTATTCGGGTGCGCTGTGCCGCGCCAACCAGGGCATCATGGAATTCGTGGAGATGTTTAAAGCACCCATTAAAGTGCTGCACCCGCTGCTGACCGCTACTCAGGAAGGTAACTATAACGGTACCGAAGGGATTTCCGCCCTGCCGTTTAACGGCATCATTCTGGCGCACTCCAATGAATCAGAGTGGGTGACGTTCCGTAACAACAAGAACAACGAAGCTTTCCTTGACCGTGTGTACATCGTGAAGGTGCCTTACTGCCTGCGCGTGTCCGAGGAGATCAAAATTTATGAAAAACTGCTCAACCACAGTGAACTGACCACCGCGCCTTGCGCACCCGGCACGCTGGAAACGCTGGCGCGTTTCTCAATTCTGTCGCGCCTGAAAGAGCCGGAAAACTCCAGCATCTACTCGAAGATGCGCGTCTATGACGGTGAAAGCCTGAAAGACACCGATCCGAAAGCGAAGTCGTGGCAGGAGTATCACGATTACGCCGGGGTGGATGAAGGCATGAACGGCCTGTCGACCCGCTTCGCGTTTAAGATTCTGTCACGCGTGTTTAACTTCGACCATGCCGAAGTAGCGGCTAACCCGGTGCACCTGTTTTACGTGCTGGAACAGCAGATCGAGCGCGAGCAGTTCCCGCAGGATCAGGCGGAGAAGTATCTGGAACACCTGAAAGGCTATCTGATTCCGAAATATGCGGAGTTCATTGGCAAAGAGATTCAGACCGCTTACCTCGAATCCTATTCGGAGTATGGTCAGAATATCTTCGACCGCTACGTCACTTATGCGGATTTCTGGATTCAGGATCAGGAGTACCGCGATCCGGATACCGGCCAGCTGTTCGATCGTGAATCACTCAACGCCGAGCTGGAAAAGATTGAGAAACCTGCCGGGATCAGTAACCCGAAAGATTTCCGTAACGAGATTGTCAACTTTGTGCTGCGCGCACGGGCACAGAATAACGGACGCAATCCAAACTGGACCAGCTACGAAAAACTGCGCACGGTGATCGAGAAGAAAATGTTCTCCAACACCGAGGAGTTGTTGCCGGTGATTTCGTTCAACACCAAAACATCCACGGACGAACAGAAAAAACACGACGATTTTGTCGATCGCATGATGGAAAAAGGCTATACCCGCAAGCAGGTGCGTCTGCTGTGTGAATGGTATCTGCGCGTGCGCAAATCGTCATAATCGACAGCGGTAAGCTACGCGGCATCCACATGCCGCCTGAGGAGGCCGGACCCGTTCCGGCCTGGCTTACAGCGTAGTTTGGGGGAATTTATGGCCTATTTCATCGATCGGCGTCTTAACGGCAAGAATAAAAGTGCGGTCAACCGGCAGCGCTTTTTGCGCCGTTATAAGTCGCAAATCAAACAGTCGATCTCCGAGGCCATCAACAAGCGTTCGGTCACCGACGTGGAGAGTGGCGAATCGGTGTCGATTCCTGTTGACGACATCAACGAGCCGATTTTCCATCAGGGGCGCGGCGGCAGTCGTCATCGCGTGCATCCGGGGAACGACCACTTTGTGCAAAACGACCGCATTGAGCGGCCGCAGGGCGGCGGTGGTGGCGGCAGCGGTCAGGGCAATGCCAGCCAGGACGGAGAAGGTCAGGACGAGTTCGTGTTTCAGATTTCCAAGGATGAGTACCTCGATCTGCTGTTTGAAGACTTAGCGCTGCCTAACCTGCGCAAAAATCAGCATCGCCAGCTCAATGAGTACAAAACTCACCGCGCGGGCTTCACCTCGAATGGCGTGCCGGCCAATATCAGCGTGGTGCGCTCGCTGCAAAACTCGCTGGCGCGAAGAACCGCCATGACCGCAGGCAAACGTCGTATGCTGCACGAACTTGAAGCCACACTGAGCGAAGTCGAAAACAGCGAGCCGGCGCAACTGCTGGAAGAGGAGCGGCTGCGTAAAGAGATTGCGGAACTGCGGGCGCGCATTGAGCGCGTGCCGTTTATCGACACCTTTGACCTGCGTTACAAGAATTTCGAGAAGCGGCCTGAACCGTCCAGCCAGGCGGTAATGTTCTGCTTAATGGACGTTTCCGGCTCGATGGACCAGGCAACCAAGGATATGGCGAAACGCTTTTATATCCTGCTCTATCTGTTCCTCAGCCGGACTTACAAAAACGTCGATGTGGTGTATATCCGTCACCATACTCAGGCGAAAGAAGTCGATGAACAGGAGTTCTTCTACTCGCAGGAGACCGGCGGCACTATCGTCTCCAGCGCGCTTAAGCTGATGGACGAAGTGGTGAAAGAGCGTTATGACCCGTCGCAGTGGAATATTTATGCGGCGCAGGCCTCGGACGGCGATAACTGGGCGGATGACTCACCGTTGTGTCATGAAATTCTGGCGAAGCATATTCTGCCGGTGGTGCGCTACTACAGCTACATTGAGATTACCCGACGGGCGCACCAAACTCTGTGGCGCGAGTATGAGCATCTGCAGGCGATGTTTGATAACTTTGCCATTCAGCACATCCGCGAGCCGGAAGACATCTACCCGGTATTTCGTGAGCTTTTCCATAAACAGGTCGCTGAAGCCTGAGTTTACCAGCCGGTCACCGACCGGCTTTTTCTTTACCCCGCCCGGCTTAACCCCTCTGAAAACCCTGCTGTTTTTCTGTGCGGATTTAACCTTCTATGGGATAGCGCGCCACAGAATGAAAAAATGTGCAATTAACCGCTGACAAGCTATTGATAAGGCATTATCTTTTCACCTTGTCTGTGTGAATTGCCCGCAATTTGCTTTTTTATGCCCCGCCGCAGGAGAACGCCGTTGAATGCCAGCATGATTTACAGTTTGTTCATTATTGGTTCCGTGCTGGTCGCAGCAAGTATTCTGCTGAGTTCCTTCTCGTCGCGTCTCGGTATCCCGATTCTGGTGATCTTCCTGGCGCTGGGGATGCTGACCGGCGTGGACGGCATCGGCGGTATTGCCTTTGATAACTATCCGGTGGCCTATCTGGTGTCCAACCTGGCGCTGGCGATTATTCTGCTCGACGGCGGCATGCGCACCAAGGCCAGCTCGTTCAAGGTGGCGCTTGGTCCGGCGCTGTCGCTGGCCACCGTTGGCGTGATGATTACCGCCGGCCTCACCGGTCTGGCTGCCGCCTGGCTGTTTAAGCTCGATCTGATGCAGGGCTTCCTGATTGGCGCCATTATCGGCTCGACCGACGCCGCAGCGGTGTTTTCACTGCTGGGCGACAAAGGGCTTAACGAGCGCGTCAGTTCCACGCTGGAGATTGAATCAGGCAGCAACGATCCGATGGCGGTGTTTCTTACCATTACGCTAATCGACATGATCCAGCAGGGGCAGAGCGGCCTGAGCTGGATGTTTGTGGTGCATCTGGTGCAGCAGTTCGGCCTTGGCATTGTGCTCGGACTGGGCGGCGGCTGGGCGCTGCAGCAACTGATCAACCGCATCAGCCTGGCACAAGGGCTCTATCCGCTGCTGGCGCTGAGCGGCGGCATCATTGTGTTTGCCCTGACCACGGTGATGGAAGGCAGCGGCATTCTGGCGGTGTATCTGTGTGGTTTTCTGCTGGGCAACAGCCCGATTCGTAACCGCCACGGCATTCTGCAGACTTTCGACGGCATGGCCTGGCTGAGCCAGATTGGTATGTTTATCGTGCTCGGCCTGCTGGTGACGCCGTCTGACCTGTGGCATATCGCGCTGCCGGCGATGATTCTCTCACTGTGGCTGATTCTGGTGGCGCGTCCGCTGTCGATTCTGGTCGGGCTGCTGCCGTTTAAAGGCTTTACCGGACGTGAACGCATCTTTATCAGCTGGGTAGGCCTGCGCGGTGCGGTGCCGATTATCCTCGCGGTGTTCCCGATGATGGCCGGGCTGGAGAATTCAAAACTCTACTTCAATATCGCCTTCTTCGTGGTTCTGGTATCTCTGATGCTGCAGGGCACGTCGCTGGGCTATGCCGCTAAACGGGCTAAGGTGGTGGTACCGCCGACCGCGTCGCCCATCAGCCGCGTCGGGCTGGATATCCATCCGGAAAATCCGTGGGAGCAGTTCGTTTATCAGCTCAGCGCCGACAAATGGTGCGTTGGCGCCGCGCTGCGCGATTTGCAAATGCCGCGCGAAACGCGCATTGCCGCCCTGTTCCGCGATAACGCGCTGATGCACCCCAACGGCAATACGCGTCTGAAAGAGGGTGACGTGCTGTGCGTTATTGGCCGTGAGCGCGATTTGCCGGCGCTGGGCAAGATGTTCAGCCAGACGCCGCCGGTGGCGCTGGATCAGCGCTTCTTTGGTGACTTTATCCTTGATGCCGAGGCGCGCCTGCGCGATGTCGCGCAGATCTATGGCCTGGAGCTCGATGAAGAGACTAACGATCAGCAGTCGCTCGGCCAGTTGATTATGGGTCTGCTCGGCAGCACGCCGGTGGTGGGAGATCAGGTCGAGTGGAACCAGCTGACGTGGACGGTGGCGGAAAAAGAGGATAACCAAATCGTCAAAATCGGGGTGCGCGTGCGGGAAGAGAAGGAATAATCTGAGGCCGTATCGCTCGTAAACTGCGTGTCAGCGTCTATGATCACTATTCCACCCAGCAAACGGGAGAAGATGATGGGACACGTGGTGAAGATTGGTCGTTACGAGATCGTCGATGCAGTAATGGATGTGGAGAAGCTGGATACCGTCGGCATCCCCTGTCATACCAACCCCGGCCTGAGTTATCAGCTCGACGGCTGGGATCATGAAACCAGCGTACCGGCGTGGATTGATGGCGAACCGGTTGATCTGCAAATCGGCCACTATGACAAGCAGCAAGACCGCTGGGTATTGAAAAAACCGGCCTGATATTTTCCTCACCGCCATTCACTTTGACTGGCGGTCATTCCGAAAAGTAGTCTTAAAATAGTCTGTTATTTCATGGCGCCTTTTACTTTTATTATTATTTTTCAATAAATTAGCTGACCTGTACTTTAATCAAATATTGTTTTTTCAGACTCTTTCCATATTAACTCTGTCAAATAACTCCTGCATACTCTTAAACGTTGCTGCAGCTTTTCGTGACGTAAATCACGTCTCAAACGGCCCTTTCCATGCAGCGCTTATGGCAGCACTGACTCATATCTCGCTGAATATTATTTTATTTCTGCTTTCAGCGGACGACTCCTGAGCGCGTACTTGATTCTGGTCAGGCCATCTTTTACTTAAGAAAAGAGAGCAGGTTTTATGGCAAGTACATTGGTAATGAACGATGCAACCCGCTCGTGGAGCGGACTGCGCAAAAATCTCATCGCGAAAGTGGCACTCAGCTTTTCGGATTTAATTGCACTGAACCTGGCATTATTTTTATCCGCGGCCACCGTCCAGGGTATTTGGGGAGAACTGGACAGTTTTATTCCGCCGCAGCAAATTGAATACCGATTTGTCGCACAGTTAGGTCTGTCAGTGCTGTGCACAGCCTGGTTCTGGGTGCGTATGCGCCACTACACCTACCGCAAACCGTTCTGGTTTGAGCTGAAAGAAATCGTCAAAACGCTGTTTGTGTTTTCGCTGCTGGATCTGGCGCTGATTGCCTTTTCCAAATGGGACTTCTCGCGCATGGTGTGGGTGTTTAGCTGGACCTATGCCCTGCTGCTGCTGCCGCTGATGCGCGCCGGCGTGAAGCGTGCCATCAATCGCGCTGGCCAGTGGCAGAAAGAGACCATTATCATCGGCTCCGGTAAAAACGCCATGGAAGCCTACGCGGCGCTGCAGAGCGAGGAGATCCTCGGCTATAACGTGCAGGCGTTTATCTCGCTGGACGATGAGCATCATCAGGAGAGCGTCAACGGCGTGCCGGTGATCACCTGGAAAGACATCAACTGGCAAACCATGGACCGTGACAACACGCAATTTATCGTCGCCACCGAATTTGAACAGCAGGTGGTGCGCGATAAATGGCTGAAGTTTCTGTCCAAGATGAAATGCCGCTCAATTTCGGTTATCCCTACGCTGCGCGGTGTGCCGCTGTATGGCACCGATATGTCGTTTATCTTCAGCCATGAAGTGATGATCCTGCGCGTCAGTAACAACCTGGCGAAACGCTCCTCGCGTTTCCTCAAGCGCACCTTCGACGTGGTGGTTGCCTCACTGCTGCTGCTGTTTCTTGCCCCGGTGTTCGGTCTGCTGTGCTGGATGGTAAAACGCGATGGCGGCAATGCCATTTACGGCCACGAACGCGTCGGTCAGGATGGCGTGAAGTTTAAATGCCTGAAGTTCCGTTCAATGGTGACCAACTCGCAGGAAGTGCTGCAAAATCTGCTGGCCACCAGTGCCGAAGCGCGCGCTGAGTGGGATCGTGATTTCAAACTGAAGAATGATCCGCGCATCACCAAAATCGGTGGCTTCCTGCGGAAAACCAGCCTGGATGAACTGCCCCAGCTGTGGAACGTGATTCGTGGCGAAATGAGTCTGGTGGGACCGCGTCCGGTGATTGAAGCTGAGCTGGAACGCTACGCGGGCGATGTCGACTACTATCTGATGGCCAAACCGGGCATGACCGGCCTGTGGCAGGTCAGTGGGCGTAACGATATCGACTACGACACGCGCGTCTATTTTGACTCCTGGTACGTGAAGAACTGGGCGCTGTGGACCGACATCGCTATTCTGTTCAAAACCGCTGGCGTGGTGCTGCGCCGCGACGGTGCTTACTGATACCCTCGACGCGATGTCTGCGCCGTCCCGGCAGACATCGCCTTTTCGTTTTAGCCCTTTCTTTTTGGCCGCAGACTCATTACCCTTCTCGCCTGTTTAACAGGACGTTACTGGTTCGTAATGCAAAAGTTTACCCTACTTCTTTTGAGCCTGGTGCTGCTGGCACCGCTGGGCATCGATCTCTACCTCCCCACGCTGCCGCAGATTGCCGAAGGTCTTAACAGCCCGGTCAGTCTGATCCAGACCACCATTCCGCTGTTTTTGCTGGTGATGGGTATAGGTCAGCTGGTCACCGGTCCGCTGGTGGATAATTTTGGCCGTAAGCCGATCGCGCTGATCGGCCTCGCGCTTTACATCATCGGCAGCGCAGTGGCTGCAACCTCCACCGTCTGGCCGGTGTTCTTCCTGGCGCGCCTGATTCAGGGCTGCGCGGTATGCTGTAGCGCGGTGGTGGCATTTAGCGGCGTGCGCGATCGGCTGAGCGGCGATGCCGCGGCGCGGGCTTATGGTTTCCTCAATGGCGCGCTGAACATCGTGCCGGCACTGGCACCGCTGCTCGGCGGTATTCTGGCGGAAGCCTATGGCTGGCGTGCGCCCTTCTGGTTCCTGTGCGGTTATGCGCTGGTGATTGCCATTATTGTTGTGGTCGCACTGCCGGAAACACGTCCGGCGGACACGCTGCGCGTTAACGGGCTGCCGCTGGCGCAGTATGCTGCCATCGCCCGGCAGCCGCGCTTTCTCGCTTTCGCCTTTGCCAACGCGGGCGCGCTCGGCATGGTGCTGACCTACGTTTCGCTGGCGCCGCACGTGTTGATGACCGAAGGTGGCCTGACGCCGCTGCAGTTTTCCTTTGCCTTTGGCGCCAACGGTTTCTGGATCATGCTGGTCAGCGCCTTTGTTAATAAAACCATTCGCAAGGCGGGCCGCCCGTTTTGTCTCGCCATGGGGTTTGTCACCATGCTGCTCGGTGCGCTGCTGCTGGTGGCGGGGATGACGCTGTTACCTGCGGCCTGGCAAACCCACTGGTCGCTGTACATGATTCCGGTGGCGATCTCGGTAGCCGGCCTGGCCTTCACCGTCGGGCCGGCCACCAGCTATGCGCTGGAACCCTATCAGCAGCAGGCGGGTGTGGCGGCGGCGCTGCAGGGATTTATTCAGATGGCGGGCGGTGCGGGTGGCAGCCTGGCGATGGTGGCGCTGCCGGTGGCGGAGAAATCAGCGTTAGCGCTGATGATGCTGGTGGGTGCAGCGCTGGCGCTGATCGCCTGGCGCTGCAGTAAGAACATGCGTGGTACAGTGACGGCGCTTAACTAAGCGTGACCGGGACGCGCGGCGCGAGTGCACACATCAGCTCGTAGCCTACCGTTCCGGCGGCTTTCGCTACCTCATCAATTTTCACCTCGTTGCCCCATAGCTCCACGCGCGAACCGATACCCGCCTGCGGGCAGGGTTCGAGGTCAATCATCATCATGTCCATCGAGATCGCCCCAAGCGTTTGCGTGCGGATGCCATCAACGCTGACCGGCGTACCGGTCGGCGCATGGCGCGGATAGCCGTCAGCATAGCCACAGGCCACAATACCGATACGCTGTGGCGCGGCCGCGTGGTAGCGATAACCGTAGCCAACACCCTCGCCGGCACCGATCTGCTGTATGCCAATAATTTCACTGCTGAGCGTCATTACCGGCTGCAGACCGGTACTGGCGATATCCTGCCAGTCGCCGCTCGGTGACGCGCCGTAGAGAATAATCCCGGGCCGCACCCAATCAAAATGCGCTTGCGGATGCCACAGCGTGGTCGCTGAGTTGGCAAGCGAACGCGGACAGTTCAGCCCTTCCGCCGCCTGTTCCACGCGCTGCATCGGTTCCACCAGCCCCTGCGGGTTTTCCGCATCGGCAAAGTGCGCCATCAGCGTCATTTCCCCCACGTTGGGCAACGCACGCAGCTTGTGCCAGGCCGCCTGTGCCTGTTCCGGACGAAAACCGAGACGGTTCATGCCGCTGTTGATCTTCAGATAAACATCGACTGGCGCCGACAGCTGCGCCTTCGCCAGCGCCTGAATCTGCCAGTTACTGTGTACGCTGGTGGTCAGGCGATAGCGATCGATCAGCGTCAGGTCATCGGCGTGAAAGAAGCCTTCCAGCAGCAGAATTGGCTTTTTCCAGCCCTGCTCGCGTAGCAGGATCGCCTCTTCCATATTCAGCAGCGCGAAACCGTCGGTTTCCGCCAGACTCTGCCATACGCGGGCAATGCCGTGGCCGTAGGCATTGGCCTTCACCACCGACCAGACGCGCGCGTGCGGTGCCGCCTGACGCACAATCGCCAGATTGTGGCGCAGCGCCTGTTGATTAATGGTGGCACCCGTAGGACGTGACATGTTTTTACTCTCCCTGAAGTATCAGCGCGTCGCGCTGGCATTACGCAGCGGCGATGCCGGGGCCGCAAAGCCCGGCAGATAACGCAGCACCGACAAGTCGTCGGCGGCGATGGCCGGTTTACGTCCCGAAATCAGATCGGCCAGCAACTGGCCGGAACCACAGGCCATCGTCCAGCCCAGCGTACCGTGCCCGGTGTTCAGCCAGAGATTGGTCAGCGGCGTGCGCCCGACAATTGGCGTGCCATCCGGCGTCATCGGGCGCAGTCCGGTCCAGAACGTAGCCTGTTCAACATACCCGCCTTCAGGATAGAGATCGCGGACCACCATCTCCAGCGTTTCACGTCGTGCCGGCAACAGTTTGGTGTTAAAACCAACGATTTCGGCCATGCCACCGACGCGAATGCGGTCATCGAAGCGTGTCACCGCCACTTTATAGGTTTCATCCAGGATGGTGGAGACCGGCGCGCCCTGCGGATCTTTGATCGGGATAGTGAGGGAATAGCCTTTCAGCGGATAGACCGGAATCGACACGATGTCTTTCAGCAGCGCCGTGGAGTAAGAGCCAAACGCCACGACGTAAGCATCGGCTTTGATGACCTCATCGCCGCACTTCACGCCATAGATGCGATTGCCTTCGCGCAACAGCTGATCCACTGACGTGTCGTAACGGAAAGTGACGCCGGCTGCGGCTGCCATTGCCGCCAGCCGCTGGGTAAACAGCTGGCAGTCACCGGTTTCGTCATTCGGCAGGCGCAGGCCGCCGGTCAGCTTGTGCGCGGTACCTGCCAGCGCCGGCTCTACGCTGTGCAGCTGATGCGCTTCCAGCAGCTCATAAGGCACATCCGCTTCACGCAGCACCGCAATGTCTTTGCTGGCGCTGTCAAACTGTTGCTGCGTGCGGAACAGCTGCAAAGTGCCGCCCTGGCGCCCTTCATAGGCGATGCCGGTGCTGCTGCGCAGTGCCTTCAGGCAGTCGCGGCTGTATTCGGCGATGCGCACCATACGGCCCTTATTTTCCTGGTAGTGACGCATGTCGCAGTTGCGTAGCATGTTCCACATCCACTCCAGCTGGAATTTGCTGCCGTCGAGTCGCACTGCCAGCGGCGCATGCTTCTGAAACATCCACTTTAACGCCTTGAGCGGTACACCGGGCGCCGCCCAGGGTGCCGCATAGCCGGGCGAAATTTGCCCGGCATTGCCGGCACTGGTTTCCAGCGCCGCGCCGGGCTGGCGATCGATTACGGTGACGTCATGCCCCGCCTGCGCCAGATACCACGCACTGGCTACCCCTACGACACCACTACCCAGAATGACTACGCGCATAAGCCCCTCATCGCGAAAAGCATAATTAACTGGTATCACCATCGGGTTTAGCATAACCCGATGACTGAACTGATATTACATTCGACCCTTTCATTTCACATGTTTTTCACTTAACTGCACACTAAAATCATGCGGTCGCGCCAAAATCAGAGTTTTTTGTGCCTTAAAAGCGTTAACCAGCGAATTATTATGCGAAAGGCAGAGCGTCTCACTTTTTTCAGGAGAAAGCGCCGCAGTCATATCGCGCGCTTATAAACAGGATTTAATGCTGCAATTTATCATTCAGATAACACATAACCTTATTAGCTACCAAAGCACGCCTATTATGATGATTTTGTACCAAAAGAATTCGATTGAGTTCCCGCATCGGATAAGCGACAGTGGACTATCATTGAAGTGTTCGCTCAGTTTTTTTGGGCTGTCTTTCTCAGGATGAAGCCTTAAACGATCGTGACAGGTGACACTCTGTTGCCTGCCGCTTGCAAAACAGAGGTGCGCTATGACGACAATGTTTGACGAGCCAACCCGCAGCAGCAAACGACTCAGTGACGGTCCCGACTGGACCTTTGAACTGCTGGATGTGTATCTGGCTGAAATCGACCGCGTGGCGAAAAGCTACGGGCTTGATACCTACCCGCACCAAATCGAAGTGATCACCTCCGAGCAGATGATGGATGCGTACTCCAGCGTGGGGATGCCCATCAATTATGCCCACTGGTCGTTCGGCAAGAAGTTCATCGAAACAGAGCAGCGCTATAAACATGGCCAGCAGGGACTGGCGTACGAGATCGTCATTAACTCGAATCCCTGTATCGCTTACCTGATGGAAGAAAACACCATGACCATGCAGGCGCTGGTGATGGCGCACGCCTGCTATGGCCACAACTCTTTCTTCAAAAATAACTATCTGTTCCGCAGCTGGACCGATGCCAGCTCGATTGTCGATTACCTGCTGTTCGCGCGTAACTACATCTCTGATTGCGAAGAGCGTTATGGCGTGGAAGAGGTCGAGCGGCTGCTGGACTCCTGTCATGCGCTGATGAACTATGGCGTCGATCGCTATAAACGCCCGCAAAAGATTTCGCTGCAGGAAGAGAAAGCGCGGCAGAAAAGCCGGGAAGAATATCTGCAAAGCCAGGTCAATACGCTGTGGCGCACCCTGCCACGCAAAGAGAAAGAGTTAACTCAGGTCGAGGCGGCGCGCTATCCCTCTGAGCCGCAGGAAAACCTGCTGTACTTTATGGAAAAGAACGCGCCACTGCTGGAGTCGTGGCAGCGTGAAGTGCTGCGCATTGTGCGTAAAGTCAGCCAGTATTTTTACCCGCAGAAACAGACCCAGGTGATGAATGAAGGCTGGGCGACCTTCTGGCACTACACCATCCTGAATCACCTGTACGATGAGGGCAAAGTGTCGGAACGCTTTATGATGGAATTCCTGCACAGCCATACCAACGTGGTGTATCAGCCGCCGTATAACAGCCAGTGGTATAACGGTATCAACCCGTATGCGCTGGGCTTTGCCATGTTCCAGGACATCAAGCGCATCTGCCAGTCGCCAACTGAGGAAGATCGCTACTGGTTCCCGGACATCGCCGGCTCCGACTGGCTGAAGACGCTGCATTTCGCCATGCGCGAATTTAAAGACGAGAGCTTCATCAGCCAGTTCCTGTCGCCGAAAGTGATGCGGGATTTCCGTTTGTTTACGGTGATGGACGACGATCGCAATAATTATCTTGAGATTGCCGCCATTCATGATGAGGCGGGATATCGCGCAATTCGTCAGCAGCTGTCGGCGCAGTACAATCTGAGCAATCTGGAGCCGAATATTCAGGTGTACAACGTTGACCTGCGCGGTGACCGTTCGCTGACGCTACGCTATGTGCCGCAGCAGCGCGCCCCGCTTGATAAGAGCCGTCGCGATGTGCTGAAGCATGTGCATCGGCTGTGGGGTTTTGATGTCAATCTGGAACAGCAGAACGAAGATGGCAGCGTGGAGCTGCTGGATCGCTGTCCGGCGCGCGGACCGGCGCTTTAAACAAAATCTCCATGCTCAGGGACGAGCATTTATCTTCCTGCCTGGTAGGCCCCTAATCTCACAGATAATCCTGCACCAACTTCACAGACAGTCAGTATCCGCTGATGCAGCGGGCTATTCGCAGCGCTGAGGCTTTTACGTTGCGCCAGGAGATTCCCGCGGGGAGGCGGGAATCAGGCCGGGCCGGTCAGGAAGACCGATACCGGCCGGTCCGTCAGGCGCAACGTGAACGCCGAAGGTACCGCGTAAGCGGCGCGAGGAGCAGCCCGGCAGCAGCGAATACTGACTGTCCGGGACTGGAACCCGCGAAACGTTTGTGCGCTGTTAACGCTTACTGCTCAAATCATCCGGCATGCTTTTCTGCATGCTGTGCCAGATTTCACCGCTGCGGCGGCCGTAGTTACGCACGCTGTCGACGATCTGATCCTGCGTTGGCTGTTTGCCACACAGATCCGCCAGTTGACGATAAAAGTTACGCGCCAGTTCACGCGCTTCCGGATTTGAGAAGTAATGGCGGCCAACGCGGGTGTACAGCCCTTTCAGACCGTTGAGAATCAGGCCGTAAATCGGGTTGCCGGAAGCAAAGGCCAGGCCGCGAAACACGCGGTAATCCAGCTCGGTATAGGCTTCAGCCTGATCTTCCTCGCTCAGCGCACTCTCCAGCACTTCACGCGCCTTATCCGGATGATGGCGCAGCGCGCGGCTGATAAAGATTGACGCGATATTGGTACGCACTGACAGCAGGTTATCAATTAACTGCGGCACACTGTCGTGGTCAAGACGGGCGAGCGTTTCGAGGATATTAAGACCAGACGTTTCCCAGAAATCATTGACGCGGGTGGGTTTACCATGCTGAATGGTCAGCCAGCCATCACGAGCCAGCCGCTGCAGCACTTCACGCAGAGTGGTGCGGGTCACGCCGATCAGTTCAGAAAGCTCACGTTCGGCAGGAAGAATCGATCCCGGCGGAAAACGGCTGTTCCAGATGCTTTCAATTATGTACTCTTCAGCGAATCCTGCAGGGCTCTGTGCCTTAATCACCATAGCATTTATTTCTCATTGCTTTCTTTGTCGTAATGGCACTCATCATACCAGAGGGGTCATAGCGGAAATAGCCTGCCAGCGGATTAAAAGCGCGCGCTGGCGCAAAATTCAGCAGCTGCGCAGCGAAAAAAGCCGTGGGTTACGCTGCGCTTGCGTGGGCGCTTTTGATGCCGTGTGCTAAAAGCCACGATTTTTTGGCGTGGATCAGGGATAAGTCATTTTTATACATGATTTTTTCCCCCTGCCTGGCTGGCACGGGTACGCTTTTGGTTTACACTGCGATGCATTAACGGCTACGGGAAAAGCAATATGTTGCGATACTTGAATCAATGCTCACGCGGACGCGGTGCCTGGTTATTAATGGCCCTGACCGCCCTGTTTTTTGAACTGGTTGCGCTGTTCTTTCAGCACGTGATGGGACTGCAACCCTGCGTAATGTGTATTTATGAGCGTTGTGCGCTGTTTGGCGTCATGGGCGCCGGCCTGGTGGGTGCAATTGCGCCTAAAACGCCGCTGCGCTGGGCAGCCATCGCCATCTGGCTCTACAGCGCTTATGAAGGGGTACGCCTCTCTTATGAGCACACCATGATTCAGCTGCATCCCAATCCGTTTGTGACCTGCGATTTTGCTGCTCGCTTCCCGAGCTGGCTGCCGCTGGATAAATGGCTGCCGGCGGTATTTGTCGCCAGCGGTGACTGCGCCGAACGCGGATGGACTTTCCTGACCTGGAGCATGCCGCAGTGGATGATTGTGATTTTTGCCGCTTATCTGCTGGTGGGCATTCTGGTATTGATTGCGCAACCGTTCAAAGCAAAACGTCGCGATCTGTTTGGTCGCTGATTCCCAGTCAAACTAAGTCTCAGACAAAACAGGCAGCCGCGGCTGCCTGTTGCGTTATCAGCCGTTCCGATCCGGCCGGTCAATAATGTGTTCTTCCCAGTCGCGCACTTCACTCTCGCGCACCGCGATGTATCGCACCGAAATACGCTGAGCATGCATCGCTTTCTTCGACCCGGCAATCAGCGGGTGCCACGCCGGCAGCGTTTTGCCCTCCCCTAACAGCCGGTAAGCGCAGGTGCGCGGCAGCCAGTTAAAGGTGGTGAGATTCTCGCGCGTTAGCTTAATGCAATCTTCTTCGTACTCGAAGCGACGCTCATAATTGCGGCACTGACAGGTCTTGATATTGAGCTGATTGCAGGCGACGTTGGTGAAGTAAATCTCATCGGTATCCGCATCCTGCAACTTATTCAGACAGCACTGTCCACAGCCGTCGCACAGCGATTCCCACTCTGCGTCGTTCATTTGGTCCAGGCGTTTGGTCTGCCAGAAAGGTTGGTCGGTCATGATAGCGGTCCGGGTTGAGCAACAAGACCGCACCTTATAAAGCTTCAGGTGCGGTGATGCAAGTATTACAGTACGCGGGTGCTAATACCGTGACCGGCCAGCGACACTTCCAGCTTATCGCCGGAGCGCAGCGGGCCCACGCCTTCAGGCGTACCGGTCAGCACCACGTCACCGGCGCGCAGCGTGAAGTACTGGCTCATGTAAGCAATCAGCGGCAGAATTTTGTGGATCATGTCTGCCGTGGTGCCGTGCTGACGCACCTCGCCGTTAATGACCAGCTTGAGTTCGGCATCCTGCGGATCGACGCTGAATTCAGCCGCCGGGATAAACCCGGACAGCGGACAGGAGTTATCGAAACTCTTGGCGCGCTCCCATGGCTGACCGGCTTTCTTAAACCCGGCCTGCAGATCGCGCAGCGTCAAATCCAGCGCGACGCCATAACCGGCAATCGCTTTTGCCACGTGCTCTTCACTGGCCTGCTTCAGGGTGGCGCCAATCAGCACCGCCAGCTCCACTTCATGATGCACCTCACCAAAGCTGGCCGGGATCGACAGTGGCTGCCGCAAATCACACACCGCGGTTTCCGGTTTGATAAACACCACCGGCTCACTCGGGGTGGCGCTGCCCATCTCTTTAATATGCTTTGCATAGTTGCTGCCGACGCACACCACTTTGCTGACCGGATAATCCAACAGCGCGCCCTGCCAGTTACGATGCTGATACATGCTAATCCCCTGCTTGAGTTGTGTTTGGTGCCAGCCGCGCTGGCGAAGATGTCTCATCAGCCGCCGGAACGTGGCAGGCTGCTGAGCACTATATTAGCGGGTTTATCGCGGCGCACGTGACGGAAAGCGGCAAAAGCCGTTCCCCTGTTCATCAGGTCCGCCGCTTAAGACAACGATTATTGCCCACAATAATGGGTTAAGGTGAGCAATTAAATTAATGCCGAAGCACTGATTATATTTACAGGATATATTTTTACAGATGAATCTGAATTAAACTTTTTTACCCTGTTCAAGATGAATGTTGAGCAGACTTTCAACCGGTGGTGGGATCTGCAAATAATAACCTTGTTCGCTTAAACCCTGCTTCACTTTATTGATGTCAGCGTTGGCCAGCCTGTCGCGCTGGTCGAGCGACAGCACCATCGCCAGCTGCGGTTTACCAAAGCCGCGCAGCAATTCTTCCGGGACGCGCGAAAAATCGTCTTTTTTTTCTACATACAGATAAGTCTGGTCACGTTGCGGGCTTCTATAGATCACACAAAACATATTTTTTACTCGAATTAACTAAGGGCGTCACTTGCCTGAATATAGCAGTAACTATAACATGCTTGCAGAACTTCGAATATTGACCCGCGGATGTTAATGACGATTTTATCGGCGTTTACTTCAGGGTCGTAAAACAGGACTGAGTCAGGACAGATGTCGCAATCGCCAATCGAATTCAAGGGCAGCAGTTTTACCCTGTCAGTTGTTCATCTGCACCATTCGCAACCCGAGGTGATTCGTCAGGCGCTGCAGGACAAAATCGACCAGGCCCCGGCTTTTCTGCACAACGCGCCGGTGGTGCTGAACGTGTCAGCCCTGAACGGTGACATCAACTGGAAGCAGATGCAGCAGGCCGTCAGCGCCACCGGCTTACGCATTGTGGGCGTGAGCGGCTGTAAAGATGAAGCCCTGAAAAAGATGATTGCCCGCGCTGGCCTGCCGGTGCTGTCAGAGGGTAAAGAGAACCGCAAACGCGCTGATGCGCCCGCGCCGGAGCCGGAAGCGGTCGCGCCGCCGGTCAGCGAACCGGCCAGCAAAACGCGTATCATCAATATGCCAGTGCGTTCCGGTCAGCAGATTTACGCGCGCAACGCCGATTTGATCGTCACCAGCAGCGTCAGCGCCGGTGCCGAACTGGTGGCTGACGGCAACATTCATATTTACGGCATGATGCGCGGCCGCGCGCTGGCCGGTGCCAGCGGCGATCGCGACTGCCAGATTTTTTGCACCAACCTGTCAGCAGAGTTGGTCTCCATTGCCGGCGAATACTGGATCATGGACCAGATCCCGGCGGAATTCTTTGGTAAAGCTGCGCGCCTGTGCCTTAAAGAGGGCGCGCTCACCATCCAGACACTTAATTAGGCCCCTTTTCTTTCGTTAAGGAAATCAACATTTATGGCACGCATCATTGTAGTTACATCGGGTAAAGGGGGCGTTGGCAAGACCACGTCAAGCGCGGCCATCGCCACAGGGTTAGCGCAGAAAGGCAAAAAAACCGTGGTGATCGATTTCGATATCGGTCTGCGTAACCTCGATCTGATCATGGGCTGTGAACGCCGCGTGGTGTATGACTTTGTCAACGTTATTCAGGGCGATGCGACGCTGAATCAGGCGCTGATTCGCGACAAGCGCACCGAGCAGCTTTACATTCTGCCCGCCTCACAAACCCGTGATAAAGATGCCCTGACCCGCGAAGGCGTGGAAAAAGTGCTGAACGACCTGGCGGCAATGGACTTCGATTTTATCGTCTGCGACTCGCCGGCCGGTATCGAAACCGGTGCGCTGATGGCGCTGTACTTCGCAGATGAAGCGATCATTACCACCAACCCGGAAGTCTCTTCCGTGCGTGACTCAGACCGTATTCTCGGCATCATCTCATCGAAATCGCGCCGCGCTGAAAACAGCGAAGAGCCGGTAAAAGAGCACCTGTTACTGACCCGCTATAACCCGGGACGCGTAACGCGTGGCGACATGCTGAGCATGGAAGACGTGCTGGAAATCCTGCGCATTCCTCTGGTCGGCGTGATTCCGGAAGATCAGTCGGTGCTGCGCGCGTCTAACCAGGGTGAGCCCGTGATCCTCGATGCAAACTCTGACGCCGGTAAAGCTTACGCTGATACCGTAGATCGCCTGCTTGGCGAAGAACGCCCCTTCCGCTTTATCGAAGAAGAGAAGAAGGGTTTCCTGAAACGCCTGTTCGGGGGATAACCAATGGCATTACTTGATTTCTTTTTATCCCGTAAGAAGAACACAGCCAACATAGCCAAGGAAAGGCTGCAGATTATCGTGGCCGAACGCAGAAGGGGCGACAGTGAGCCCCACTATCTGCCGCAGCTGAAGCGCGATATCCTGGAAGTGATCTGTAAATACGTGAAAATTGACCCGGACATGGTCACGGTGCAGCTGGATCAGAAAGGGGATGACATCTCTATCCTCGAGCTCAACGTGACGCTGCCGGAGACGGAAGACGTTCCTAAATGATTGTAGCGGGTTCCTGATTTTCCCCTGCGTGGTTGCGCAGGGGAAAACGTTCCGCTTACAGCGTGTGTAAAATCTCGTCGATACCGGCTTTCAACACCTCACCCCGCCAGCCTGCCAGCAGTTCCGGCGGACGCGTGGCGCTTTTCAGTCCCCAGTGCACGCTAAGCACCTGGTTAATCTGGCGCCGTGATGCTAACAGCTCCTGACTGTAACCGGTCTGCTCACTCACCTGCTGTACCAGTGCTTTAATCGCTTTGAACGCCTGCTTGTAATGCGCGTGGTCAATCAGATTAGGCAACGGCGGCGGTAACGCGGCCTCATCCAGCGCCTGCGCCTCTGCCACCATCGCCACCAAAGCCTTACCGTGGAAGCGGATTTCGTGACCGTTCAGTCCAAGATGATCCAGCTCGCCAAGGCTGCCGGGCATAAAGCGCGCGACTTTCCACAGGTTCTCTTCGCGCACCACAAAATTCACCGCCATGTCTTTCTGCCGGGCGAGGTTGAGACGCCACGCGGCCAGGCGCTGCAGCACCGCCAGCTGGCGCGGACGCAGCTGCCACGCATTGGTGATATCGCGCCACGCCTCTTCCGGCTGCAGCACGTCAAGACGGCGCTGACACAACGTAGCGCACTCACTCAGCGCCGCCGCCATGTTGCCTGCCGCTTCGGTTTGCGCCACCAGCTGATGGGCGATCGGCAGCAGATAAGCCACATCGGCCGCAGCGTACTGGCACTGCCGCTCAGTAAGCGGACGCGCCAGCCAGTCGGTGCGCGCTTCGCTCTTATCCAGCTCAATCTGGTTGAAATGATTGACCATCGCGGCAAAGCCCCATGACAGCGGCTGCCCGGCGAAAGCGGCCAGAATCTGCGTATCGATCATCGGCTCCGGCAGACAGCCGAAACGATGCAGGAAGACTTCGAGGTCTTCCCCGCCGGCGTGCAGGAACTTGGTCAGCTGACGATCCTGCAGCAGCGCAATAAACGGTGCCCAGTCGCTGATGGTTAACGGATCGATCAGAACCAGTTGCTCGCCATCGAAGAGCTGGATCAGGCCAAGCTGCGGATAGTACGTGCGGGTGCGCACGAATTCGGTATCCAGCGCCACGGCGCGATGCTGACGGGCCTGCTGGCATACGGCGGCCAGCTGGTCATTATGGTCGATCAGGGTGTAATTCACGTTGTCTTTCTCGCTGCGGCAAACCTCGCACAGCGCTCCATGTTAAAAGCAATAAAAACGCCGGACGGTGCCGGCGTTAACCTGAGCATTCAGCGGAAGCCAGTACTACGCTTCGCGCTTCGCCTCGTCGCGCAATTCGCGACGTAAAATTTTACCGACGTTGGTCTTCGGCAGCTCATCACGAAACTCGATAATCTTCGGCACTTTATAGCCGGTGAGCTGACGGCGACAATGATCCAGCACTTCCTCTTTCGTCAGGGATGGATCTTTTTTCACGATGCACACTTTCACCGCTTCGCCGGAGAGATCGCTCGGCACGCCAATCGCCGCCGCTTCGCGCACCTTGGCGTGCTGCATCAGCACATCTTCGATTTCGTTAGGATACACGTTAAAGCCGGACACCAGAATCATGTCTTTTTTACGATCGACGATGCGGATAAAACCTTCAGCGTCCACGGTAACAATATCACCGGTGTGCAGCCAGCCATTTTTCAGCACTTCCTCGCTGGCATCCGGCCGCTGCCAGTAGCCAATCATGACCTGTGGCCCGCGAATGCACAGTTCGCCCGGTTCGCCCGGCGGCACGTCGCGATCTTCATCATCGACAATACGCACGTCGGTGGACGGAACCGGCAAACCGATGCTGCCGGTGTGGCAGGTAATATCATAAGGATTAACCGACACCAGCGGTGAGCATTCGGTGAGTCCGTAGCCCTCCAGCAGATAGTGTCCGGTGAGTTTCTCCCAGCGCTCGGCCACCGCTTTCTGCACCGCCATACCGCCGCCGGCAGACAGACGCAGCGTGGAGAAATCCAGCTGGTTAAAATTGGCATCGTTCAGCAGGGCGTTGAACAACGTATTAACACCGGTGATGGCGGTAAAGGGAAATTTGCTCAGCTCTTTAACGAAGCCGGGAATATCGCGCGGGTTGGTAATCAGCAGGTTGGTGCCGCCCAGGTCGAGGAACAGCAGACAGTTCACCGTCAGGGCAAAGATGTGATAAAGCGGCAGCGCGGTCACCACCTGCTCCTGACCGGCGCGCAGCAGTTTACCGTAGGTGGCTTTGGTCTGCTCCAGATTAGCCTGCATGTTGCCGTGGGTCAGCATGGCGCCTTTCGCCACGCCGGTAGTGCCACCGGTGTACTGCAGAAATGCCAGATCCTGATTATTGATCACAGGACGATGATAGCTCATCTGCTCGCCCTGCTGCAGCGCATGACGGAACGGTACCGCCCCTGGCAGATGGTATTTCGGTACCAGCTTTTTCACATATTTAACGACGAAGTTCACCAGCGTGGCTTTTACCGGCGCCAGCTGATCGCCCATGCGCGTCAGCATCACGTGCTTAACCGGGGTTTCCGCGACCACTTTTTCCAGCGTATGGGCGAAGTTGGAGACAATGACAATTGCATTGGCACCGCTGTCATTAAGCTGGTGCTTCAGCTCGCGCGGCGTGTACAACGGGTTAACATTCACCACCACCATACCGGCACGCAGCACACCAAACAGCGCCACCGGATACTGCAGCAGATTCGGCATCATCAGCGCGACGCGATCGCCCTGCTGTAAGCCTAATCCCTGTTGCAGCCAGGCCGCAAAAGCACGGCTCTGCTGCTCCAGCTGGCGGTAAGTCATTGGCTGGCCCATGTTAATGAAAGCCACCTGATCGGCATAACGTTGCGCTGCGTGTTCGAAAAGATCGACCAAAGAGGGATAACGGTCTGCGTTAATTTCCGCTGGTACATCTGGCGGATAGCGTTTCAGCCAAACCTTGTTCAAAGATTCACCCCGATATTCTTGTTGCGTAGCCATCGCCGCCTCTGCAATCAGTGTTGTTAACAATATTTTAACTGATTGTACCAGTTTGCCTGTTCCGGCATTTTCAGGTTGCGAGGCGCATCACTAAATTTCGCGCATCGGTTGCGCGCCCAATAAAAAGGCCCGTTCGCGAGCACCGCGACCGGGCCGTAAAAAAACCTGTTTAGCGCTATTCGGTAAGAATGGTCTCGACCTGCGCCGGACCGCCGGTATTCATGCCCCAGTAGGGGTTAGGCCCCCAATAGCCGGGATGGCGACGCGTCGGCCCGTACCAAATCCACGGATCGATCGGCTGCGGCGGCGTCATCACCTGCTGAGTCAAATGCCAGCGCTGATAACCGCGCACATCAATCACCACAAAGTTGTAACTGGCTTTGCCAATTTCCCCTTTCTCGGTGCCTTTGATGTTGCCCAGCACCGTGACGTACTGATTATTGACGTCGATCGGATCAACAAAACCATGAATGTCCGCATAAATGCGGCCAATTGAGGCAGCACCGAGGCGCGGTCGCGCGCTGTCATCCAGCGGCTGAGTGGCAATTTCCAGCCGGGTCAGGCCGTTGAGGTTAGTTACCTTCACGACTTTGCCGCCGAAGCGCGACTCCTGGCCGACATACAGCTGCGGCGCATTCATCACGCGTAATAAATCCTGCTGTGGAAGCTGAGAACTCCCTTTAATGGCATCCGGCACTGACACGCAGCCGCTGAGCAACAGCGCACAGGCTAACAGAGCGCCAGACATCCCTTTACGACTAATTGGCATAGCACTTCTCCTGTTATTTCTCCGTTAGACTGAAGGCGCAAAAATAAGTTGCGTGGGCGCCTAGCGTCCCGGCAATTTTTTCCATGCCACTTCATTGCGCAGATAAACCGGCTCAGCATTTTCCACTGCCACGCTGTCGCCGCGCTGCCAGGCGCTGAGCGCCAGCGGCAGCATATCTTCTGCGGCAGGCAGCGTGACCGTGGTGGTCAGCAGTTGTGCCCCGGTCGCGCCAGCCAGCAGCTGCGGATAAGCCTGCCAGCCGGTGCCGACGGTGGCCCACTCGCCGCTCAGCTGCGCGATGCGCGCCTGTGCCGCTTCCGGCTTGAGTACGGCTTCGCTCTCAGCGCCCTGCCACTCGCCCTGCTCATCACGCTGATACTCTGCCCAGTAGACTTCACCCATGCGCGCATCAATCGCCGCCAGCACGCGCGTTGCCCCGGTCAAACGCCAGGCGCCCTGCGCCATGGTTGCCAGCGAGGATACGCCAATCATCGGCAGATTTGCGCCCAGCGCCAGGCCCTGCGCGATGCCAATGCCGATGCGCACGCCGGTAAAACTGCCGGGCCCGCGGCCAAACGCCAGCGCGTCCAGCGCGCTCAGCGCCAGCGACTGCGCCTGCAGCAATTCCTGCACCAGCGGCAGAATACGTTGAGTATGATCGCGGGGCGCGATTTCGAAGCGGGCATCGATCTGCTGCTGATTCAGCAGCGCGGCAGAGCAGGCTTCTGTCGCGGTGTCCAGGGCTAAAATTCGGGCGGACATAACAACCTCAGAGAATCAAAATGGCGCGCATCTTACCACAGCCGGGCACAAATTAGTGCTGCTCTGGCGGACGCACAAAGTCAATCGCACGCTGTAAATCGCGGGTGCGCGGTGTCGGCGGCAGGCTATTAAGGAACAGACCGCCATACGGACGCGACACCAGCCGCTGGTCACAAATCACCAGCACGCCGCGATCGTCGGTATCGCGAATCAGACGGCCCACGCCCTGCTTGAGGGTGATCACCGCGTCCGGCAGCTGCACATCGTTGAATGGATCGCCGCCGCGCAGACGGCAATCCTCCATGCGCGCCTTCAGCAGCGGATCTTCCGGCGAGGTAAACGGCAGCTTGTCGATGATCACCAGCGACAGCGCATCACCGCGCACGTCAACGCCTTCCCAGAAGCTGCTGGTGGCCACCAGCAGTGCGTTGCCAGCATCAAGAAACTGTTTGAGCAGCTGCCCTTTGCTGGTTTCGCCCTGCAACAGCACTGGTAAGGTCATGGAGGCGCGGAATTCCGCCGCCAGCTCGCGCATCATTTTGTGCGAGGTGCACAGGAAGAAACAGCGCCCTTTGTTGGCTTCAATCAGCGGTTTCATCATGCGTGCCAGCTGACGCGCACCGCCAGGATAGTTGGGTTCCGGCATGTTGCGCGGCACGCACAGCAAGGCCTGCTGCGCATAATCAAACGGACTTTCGAGGATCAGGGTGCGGGCATTATCCACGCCGAGCCGGCTGGCGAAGTGGCTCATCTGTTCGTTGACCGCCAGCGTCGCCGAGGTAAATACCCACGCCGCTTTGCGTCCGTCCATCACTTCGCGGAAGCGCTCCGCAACCGACAGCGGCGTCAGCGCCAGCGTAAAGTGCCGGCTGCTGCATTCGTACCAGTAGCTGAAGCCCGGTTCATCAATCGCACGTAAACGCTTGAGCCGGGTGCGATACAGCGCGGCACGCTCGAAGGCGGCGTCCAGCAGCGCGGAACGGCCCAGCGACAGCTTAATCACGTCGTAACACAGCTCGAGCGCATCATCCAGCAGCGTAAACATGCGCATGATGTTGTTGTCGCTCAGCAGGTCACGCAGATTACCGCGAAAACCGGGCTCGCCCAGCGTCAGGCGGAAATCCTGTGCGCACTGCGCCAGCCGGTCGGCGGATTTCTGCAGCTGCTGCACATCGCGCACCTCGGTGCGGTAGGCAAGGATAATGTCTTTGGCGAGATCCTGCAGTTGCCGGCTCGACAGCTGCTGGCCAAAATACTGGCTGGCGATATCCGGCAGCTGGTGCGCTTCATCGAAGATCATCACGTCGGCTTCCGGAATCAGCTCGCCAAATCCCCCCTCTTTGACCACCAGGTCGGCGAGAAACAGGTGATGGTTCACCACCACCACATCCGCATCCATCGCTTTTTTGCGCGCCTTCACCACGAAGCAATCTTTATACAGCGGGCAATCGCTGCCGAGGCAGTTATCGTTGGTACTGGTGACGTAAGGCCAGATCGGGCTGTCTTCCGCGACGCCAGCGCAGCTGCTGACGTCGCCATCAACGGTCTCCGATGACCAGCTGCGCACGTTAATCAGATCGCCGAGCGCCTGCACGCTGAGATCGCCGCCGGTCTGATTTTGCTGCTCCAGCCGTTCCAGGCACAGATAGTTGGAGCGCCCTTTCAGCAGCGCAGTTTTGCCGCTGAACGCCAGGGCGCGGGCAATGGTCGGCAGATCGCGGTTGTAGAGCTGATCCTGCAACGCTTTGGAACCGGTCGACACAATGACTTTTTTCTTCGCCCGCAACGCCGGTGCCAGATAAGCATAAGTTTTACCGGTGCCGGTGCCGGCCTCGACCACCAGCTCGCCCGCCTGCTGCACCGCTTCGCTCACTGCCTGCGCCATTTCGCGCTGTGCCTCGCGCGGCTTAAAGCCGGGAATCGCCTGCGCTAACGCGCCATCCGCTGCAAAATCGTCTGCCACACATCCTCACCGATTGCTCTTAAAACTACTGTAATTATGTCAGGATTCACCGCAGGCGACCACAACAGATGACAGCCGGCCATGGGATATGGCAGGCTAACGCAGCTAAAATAAAGGAGAACAGCATGACCATTACGCGTATTGATGCCGAGCACCGCATGTCCGAAGCGGTTGTACATGACCAGACCGTGTATTACACCAGCGTGCCGGAGAATCTGGATGACGATGCGGAAGCGCAGACCGCTAACGCGCTGGCGGTGATTGACCGCATCCTGACGCGCGTGGGTTCGGATAAAAGCAAAATTCTCGACGCCACCCTTTTCCTGGTAGACAAAGAGGACTTTGCCGCGATGAACCGCGCCTGGGATGCGTGGGTCTCGCCGGGTAATGCGCCGGTACGCTGCACGGTGCAGGCCGGCCTGATGAATCCGCGCTATAAAGTGGAAATCAAAATCATCGCCGCGCTATAACGCTCGCCGGGCGCTATTCGTCGTCTTCGTCCTCTTCGAAGCGCGCCCGAATCGCTTCGCCCTGATGGTTCTGGCGAATTTCCTGCGCCACCTGCGCAATCGCCTGCCCGCTGGACATGCCGCCGGCCATCAGTTCCTGAATACGTTCCACTGCCTGCTGCTGCTGTTCGTGCGATAAAGCCGGAAGACCTGAAAACATGATGCACTCCTGTAATGGGGGGACGCATTATTCCACGCTGAACAAACAGGTGCCAGCAGCAAAAAAATATGCCAGGCTACGCGCCTGCCTGCTGAACTGATTTAGCCAAACGAACGTGAAAACCCTCTCGCTACAGTATACGCCCGATACACTTTTACACCGTTTTTCCACGCTGGCGCACCGCCCTTGGGCGATGCTGCTGACCTCTGGTCATGCCGAGCACGCGGATAACCGTTTCGATATTCTCACCGCCGACCCGCGGGTGACCCTGACGACGCGCGGTGACAGCACCGTCATCGACGATGGCACAGGCATCAGCCACTCTAACGCCGATCCGCTGCAGCTGGTGCAGCAGCAGCTGGACGCGCTGGGCATCCGGCCGGCGTTTGATGCAAATCTGCCGTTTCAGGGCGGCGCGCTGGGTCTGTTTGGTTATGACCTCGGTCGCCGTTTCGAAACGCTGCCGCAGCGGGCGCAGCAGGATTTACACACGCCGGATATGGCGGTCGGCATTTATGACTGGGCGCTGATTGCCGATCATCATCGCCAGACGCTGACGCTGATTGCCCTGCACGACGCGGAGCAGCGCTGGCAGTGGCTACAGGCGCTGGCGGTGCCGCAGCCCAAACCCTTTGCCCTGACCAGCGACTGGCAGGCCAATATGAGCTATGCGCAGTACGCCGCGCGTTTCCAGGCGGTGCAGGCCTACATCCAGGCGGGCGATTGCTACCAGGTTAATCTGGCGCAGCGTTTCCAGGCCAGCTATCGCGGCGATGAGTGGCAGGCGTTTTTACGTCTCAACCGCGCCAACCGCGCGCCGTTCAGCGCCTTCCTTCGTCTGCCGCACAGTGCCGTGCTGAGCCTGTCGCCGGAGCGTTTTCTCTCGCTGCAGCAGCAGCAGATTGAAACCCGGCCGATTAAAGGCACGCTGCCGCGTCTGGCCGATCCGCAGGCCGATCGGTTGCAGGCGGAGAAACTGGCCAGCGCCGAAAAAGATCGGGCGGAAAACCTGATGATTGTGGACCTGCTGCGTAATGATATTGGCCGCGTCGCCGAGCCGGGCAGCGTCAGCGTGCCGGAGCTGTTCGTAGTAGAGCCGTTCCCAGCGGTGCATCACCTGGTGAGCACGGTGCGGGCCAGGCTGCCGGACGCGCTCTCCGCTACCGATTTGCTGCGCGCCTGTTTCCCCGGCGGCTCCATTACCGGCGCGCCCAAGATCCGCGCCATGGAGATCATCGAAGAACTCGAACCGCAGCGGCGCAATGCGTGGTGCGGCAGTATCGGCTACATCAGCCTGTGCGGGCGTATGGACAGCAGCATTACCATCCGCACGCTGATTGCCGAAAATCAGCAGCTGTACTGCGCGGCGGGTGGCGGTCTGGTGGCTGACAGCGATGCTGAGGCGGAATATCAGGAGACGCTGCACAAGCTCAACCGTATTCTGCCCTGTCTGCGTGATGAGGCGTGATATGGAGTTGACGCTGGCGCAGTTTCTCAGTCGCTTTGTGCTGCAGCCGCCGCTAGCGACCGCGCACAGCGTGACCAGCGGACGCCGTGCCGCGGTGCTGGTACCGGTGATTGATGGCGACCAGCCCGAACTGCTGCTGACCCGCCGCTCCGCGCTGCTGCGCAAACATGCCGGGCAGGTGGCGTTCCCCGGCGGCATGATGGATGCCACTGACGATTCGCTGATCGCCACCGCGCTGCGTGAAGCGCAGGAAGAAGTGGGCATCGCGCCGCAGCAGGTGCGGGTGGTCGGCGTGTTACCGCCAGTCACCAGCAGTACCGGTTTCGCCGTCACGCCCGTGGTCGGTATCATTCCGCCGCACTTACCGCTGCGGCTCAACCCGGATGAAGTTGAAAGCGCCTTTTCCATGCCGCTCGCAGAGGCGCTGCGGCTGGGGCGCTACAGCGGACTGACGCTGCGCCGCGGTCATCGCCAGCACCAGGTGTGGCTGTCTTGGTATGAAGATTATTTTATCTGGGGCATGACCGCCGGTATCCTGCGCGCGCTCGGCCAGCAGATCGCCCTGCCCTGATCCCCCGTCCCGTTTCACCCTGGCCGAAAAATTGATCCCGTTCACATCCGGGGATACGGATAACTATTTCTGTGGTTTATAATTAGTTTATTTCATGCGAAAAGCTGCTCGCTGCTGCCCGCTGGCGATTACTATTAGCCGCATTAACGGCCTGCGCCGTAGAAAAGAAGATTTGTGAGGAGCGTCACCGGTGATAAGTGTTTTTGACATGTTCAAAGTGGGTATCGGCCCGTCCAGTTCGCATACCGTTGGCCCGATGAAAGCGGGCAAGCAGTTTGTTGATCTGCTGATCGAGCAGGGCAAGCTGCAGGACGTGACGCGCGTGGCGGTGGACGTCTACGGCTCACTGTCGCTCACCGGTAAAGGACACCACACCGACATTGCCATCATTATGGGTCTGGCCGGCTTTGAGCCTGCCAGCGTCGACATCGACAGCATTCCGGCGTTTATCAAAGATGTCGAAACGCGTGAGCGCCTGCTGCTGGCACAGGGCGCGCGCGAGGTCGACTTCCCGCGTGACGGCGGCATGGTCTTCCGTAGCGAAAACCTGTCGCTGCATGAAAACGGCATGACCCTGTACGCGTTTGCCGGCGATCGTCTGCTTGAGCGCAAAACCTATTACTCGATTGGCGGCGGCTTTATTGTCGACGAAGCGCATTTTGGTCAGTCAGTGCTGGATGAGGTCGCCGTACCCTACCCGTTCCATTCAGCCAAAGAGTTGCTCAGTCATTGCCGCGATACCGGCATGTCGCTTTCCGGGCTGGTGATGAAAAACGAACTGGCGCTGCACAGCCGTGACGAGATTTACGCCTATTTTGGCAACATCTGGCAAACCATGCAGGCGTGTATCGATCGTGGCCTGAATACCGAAGGCGTTTTGCCGGGCCCGCTGCGCGTGCCGCGTCGGGCGGCGTCGCTGCGACGTCTGCTGGTCTCCTCAACCAAACATTCTAACGATCCGATGAACGTCATCGACTGGGTCAATATGTTTGCGCTGGCGGTGAATGAAGAGAATGCGGCCGGTGGTCGTGTGGTCACTGCACCGACCAACGGTGCCTGCGGCATCGTGCCGGCGGTGCTGGCGTATTACGATCACTTTATCGAAACGGTCACGCCGGATATCTTTATCCGCTACTTCCTCGCCTCGGGCGCGATTGGCGTGTTGTATAAAATGAACGCTTCGATTTCCGGTGCCGAAGTCGGCTGCCAGGGTGAAGTGGGCGTGGCCTGCTCAATGGCCGCCGCCGGCCTTGCTGAATTACTGGGAGCCAGCCCGGAGCAGGTGTGTGTTGCCGCTGAAATCGGCATGGAACACAACCTCGGACTGACCTGCGATCCGGTCGCTGGTCAGGTACAGGTGCCGTGCATTGAACGCAACGCCATTGCCTCCGTCAAGGCGATTAATGCCGCGCGAATGGCGCTGCGCCGCACCAGCGCGCCGCGCGTATCGCTGGATAAGGTGATCGAGACGATGTACGAGACCGGCAAAGACATGAATGCTAAATATCGTGAGACCTCGCGCGGCGGTCTGGCGATCAAGGTGCAGTGCGACTGACCGGCAAAGTCGCGTTTCGCTGCTGACAATTGCAGCGATCGGCCATTATTTCTGCAATGGCCTCTACCTCCGCGTTATCAAACCAGATACATTATTTTTGCGCGCGACCTCTAATGGTCGCGCGATTTTTTAGTGCCGCTTTTTTTCTCCAGCCGCGCTAAATTTGGCCGCCGCCATGCCGATAACCTTTACGTTAATTTGGCCTCATTCTTTGTCTTAGCAAGGTGGTTACTGATGCTCCTTCCCCAGCAATTTGTGGGTCAATTTCGCCGTAAGCGCCTGCTTATTGCGTTGGTGATCGCGTCGCTGGTTCTCATTCTTACGCTGACTTTTCGCTACATCGAAGAGAAGTCACGCATTGAGCAGCAGTCCCTTGACTTTGCCACCCGCGCGATTGAGCGCTTTGACCGCATGTTTTCGCCGCTGGACGTCTCCGCCAACAACACGCTGGGGCTGGTGGGCGTGCCCTGCACGCAGGTGCGCTATCCGCTGATTGAGAAGATCGCCGCGCTGCAAACCGTGCGCACCGTGCTGCTGGTGCAGGACGATACCATCTACTGTTCGAGTATTTATGGCCCGCGCCACATCTCGTTCAGCCAGACCTATCCCGAGCTGGCGATCAACAACCAGCGCATGATGCTGTCCACCGACGACTACCTGCTAAAAGGTTCGCCGGTGCTGCTGCTGTGGACGCCAAAGTCGCTGGATAACCAGGACGGCCTGCTGCAGATCATCAACATTGAGCTGATGACCAACTATCTGCTGGAGCCGCAGCTGCCGTGGGTGGAACGCGCGATCTTCAACGTAGGCGGACAGAGCCTCGAGTACGGTAATCCGCTGATCGAGCATACCGTGCCGTCCGATGACGAAGTGGCGTACGATCAGGCCTCGCTGCGTTATCCCTACAGCATTACGCTGTACGGTCCCTCTCCGGCGCGGCTGGCGCTCAACACGCTGCCGTCTCAGCTGCCGCTGGCGGTACTGCTGAGCCTGCTGCTGGGCTATATCGTCTGGCTGGCCACCGCCAATCGCATGAGTCTGAGCTGGCAAATCAGCTATGGCATCACCGCTAACGAATTTATGGTTTACTGCCAGCCGCTGATCAATGCCCGCAGCGGCGACTGCGATGGTATCGAGCTGCTGCTGCGCTGGCACAATCCGCGTCAGGGCTGGATTGCCCCGGACGTATTTATTCCGCTGGCCGAACGCCAGAATCTGATTGCACCGCTGACGCGCTTTGTGATTGCCAGAGTCGTCGCGGAGTTGCCTAATCTGCCACAGTGCCCGGCATTTCATATCGCGATTAACGTCGCGGCCAGCCACTTCCGCGACCGCCTGATTGTTGAGGATTTACAGCGCTACTGGTGGCCCGCCAATCCCCTGCCGAAACTGGTGGTGGAGCTGACCGAGCGCGATGCGCTGCCGGTCATCGACCAGACGGTCGTGGCGCAGCTGCATGAAATTGGCGTGCGGCTGGCGATTGACGATTTCGGTACCGGCCACAGTTCGCTGGCCTATCTGAAAGACCTGAAGCCGGACGTACTGAAAATCGATAAAATCTTTACCGCCGCGATTGGCACTGACGCGATCAACGCCACGGTGACGGATATGGTGATTTCACTGGCGCAGCGGCTGAATATCGCGCTGGTCGCGGAGGGCGTAGAAACCGCCGAGCAGGCGCATTATCTGCGCGAGCGCGGCGTGGATCATCTGCAGGGTTACTACTATGCGCGCCCGATGCCGATTGAGGACTTCCCGCAATGGCTGGCGCAGCATCAGGCGCAGCTGGGCGCCTGATGCCGGACGACATCAGGCGTCGCCCTCTTCCTCGTCGTGGTGCGGCTTGTCTTTGGTGACGCGCACCAGATCGATACGGTAATCCGTGGCTTCGATAATCTGGAAGTGCAGCGGTGGCAAATCGATAATCTCGCCCGGCAGCGGCAGCTGTCCCTTCTGCTCAATCAGCAGGCCGGCGAGCGACGCGTGATCTTCATCCGGATCGACCAGCTCATGGTGGTCGAGCAACTGCTGCAGCGAGTGCAGATCGGTACCGCCCTTCACCAGCCAGCCGTCGCCATCCGCCACCACATCCGGCGTTTCGTCTTCGTCCGGGAACTCACCGGCAATCGCTTCCAGCACGTCCAGCGGCGTAATCAGGCCCTGTACCACACCAAATTCGTTGGTAACGATGACGAAGCTCCCTTTAGCACGACGCAATACGCCCAGCAGGTTGATCGGATCCAGCGTTTCCGGTACCACAATCGGCGGCGTGTTGGCCGCGAAGGTCGCGACATCCATACCGTGCTCCAGCGCCACCAACAGCTCTTTGGCGCGCACCACGCCGATGATCTCATCCAGTTCGCCACGACACACCGGGAACAGACTGTGAGGCGTATCCAGCAGCTGAATGCGGATCTCATCCAGCGGACGCGAGACGTCGACCCACGAGATATCGCCGCGCGGCGTCATGATGCTGCGAATCGAACGCTGTGACAGCGTCAGCACGCCGTTAATCATGTAACGCTCTTCGTCTTTAAACGCTTCCTGCGGCATCGCTTCGGTCAGCGACGCTTCTTCAGTATGCGCCGGCTGGTTACGCTGGCGCCCGCCCATCAGACGCAGAATCGCTTCGGCGGTACGTTCACGCATCGGACGGTGCGCCTGATGACGGATAAAGTTCCGGCGCGCAATCTGGTTAAACAGCTCGATCAGAATCGAGAAGCCAATTGCCGCGTACAGATAGCCTTTCGGAATATGGAAACCAAAGCCTTCCGCCACCAGCGACAGACCGATCATCAGCAGGAAGCTCAGACACAGCACCACCACCGTTGGGTGCGCGTTGACGAAGCGGGTCAGCGGTTTTGAGGCCAGCAGCATCACGCCCATGGCAATCACCACCGCCGTCATCATCACCGGCAGATGGTTCACCATACCGACGGCGGTAATCACCGCATCCAGGGAAAACACCGCGTCCAGCACCACAATCTGCGTCACGACCGCCCAGAAGCTGGCATAGGCTTTATTGCCCTGATGCTCCATGCCACGGTTTTCCAGCCGCTCGTGCAGTTCCATGGTGGCCTTAAACAACAGGAACAAACCACCAATCAACAGAATTAAATCTCGTCCGGAAAAGCTGAAATCGCCTACGCTGAATAGGGGTCGCGTTAGCGTCACCATCCAGGAGATCAGCGACAGCAGGCCGAGGCGCATCACCAGCGCCAGCGACAGACCAATCAGGCGCGCTTTATCACGCTGTTTCGGTGGCAGCTTGTCGGCAAGAATGGCGATAAACACCAGGTTGTCGATGCCGAGCACAATCTCCAGCACGATCAGCGTCAGTAAACCCGCCCAGATTGAGGGGTCGAAGAGAAATTCCATCAATGACTCCTTGCTAAACGTAAGGGCGAACGCGACTGAGCCTGCGCCGGAAGGCGAGACGAGAGAGCGTTAACGGATGAGGCAACACCGGCAGGTGTCAGGGTGCGCGCTGAGCAGCGCGGGGAACAAGTGAAGCGACGTCGGTGACGGTCCATATAGGTGAGCTAAAGCCCGGTACTCCTGAGTAATAAACAGAAAGCTAATGTATCAGTTACATCAACAACGTCAAAAAATTTTCTTACATTTACAAATAACTGCGCCAGCGCAAGAAACTGCCATAAAAATGCCCGTTGCCGCCGGTACGCTCTGAATAGCAGAGCAACGTCACATATTTTATTTTTTCGCTCACTAAAATAAATCGCGACCTTACTGCTGTATCGCGGAATGTTTTGGGCCTTTTCCTGATGACTTTCTTCAATTTAGTCCCGGGCGATCCACAGAAAATAACAACGGTAATTCTCAATGATTCCCGGCCATGGTCGGGAACTCTCATGCGAACGGAGGTAGCAAGTGACCATTGCGCTTGTAATTGGTACACATGGCTGGGCGGCAGAACAGCTGCTTAAAACAGCAGAAATGCTGTTGGGCGAGCAGGAAAATGTCGGATGGATTGATTTCGTGCCCGGCGAGAATGCAGAAACGCTAATCGAAAAATATCAGGCGCAGCTCGCCAGACTCGACACGTCGAAGGGCGTGCTGTTTCTGGTGGACACCTGGGGCGGCAGCCCGTTTAACGCCGCCAGCCGCATCGTGGTGGACAAACCGGACTATGACGTTATTGCCGGGGTCAACATTCCCATGCTGGTGGAAACCCTGATGGGCCGCGATGACGATCCATCGCTGGAAGAGCTGATCCACATCGCCGTCGAGGCCGGCCGCGAGGGGGTGAAAGCGCTCAAAACCGAATCCGCCGCGCCGGCCGCGGCCGCACCGGCCCCGAAAGCCCCTGCCCAGCCGCAGAAACAGCTGGCGCCGGGCGAGCACATGAAAATTGGCCTGGCCCGTATCGATGACCGTCTGATCCACGGCCAGGTGGCCACGCGCTGGACCAAAGAGACCAACGTGACGCGCATCATCGTCGTCAGTGATGAAGTGGCCAACGATCACGTACGCAAAACCCTGCTGACTCAGGTGGCGCCGCCGGGCGTGACCGCCCACGTGGTGGATATCGCCAAGATGATCCGCGTGTGGAACAACCCGAAGTACGGTTCCGATCGCGTTATGCTGCTGTTTACCAATCCGACCGATGTTGAGCGCGTGGTGGAGCAAGGCGTGGATATCAAGTCGGTGAATATCGGCGGCATGGCCTTCCGTCAGGGGAAAACGCAGGTTAATAACGCGGTGTCGGTGGATGAGAAGGACATCGCTGCCTTCCGCAAGCTGAATGAGCGCGGTATCGAACTGGAAGTGCGTAAAGTCTCCAACGACCCGAAACTGAAAATGATGGACCTGATTGCGAAGGTCAATGCCTGATTCGCCTGTGCCTGCGCGCGTGGGCAAAAAGTTCTGATCTTGCTGAGGAAAAATGCAATGGAAATAACCTCGCTACAAATAGTGTTGATATTTATTGTGGCCTGTATTGCCGGGATGGGATCCATTCTCGATGAGTTCCAGTTCCACCGGCCGCTGGTGGCCTGTACCCTGATTGGTGCAGTGCTGGGTGATATGAAAACCGGCATCATCATCGGCGGTACGCTGGAGATGATCGCGCTGGGCTGGATGAACATCGGTGCGGCAGTGGCACCGGATGCGGCGCTGGCTTCCATCATCTCCACCATTCTGGTCATTGCCGGCGGTCAAAGCGTCGGTGCCGGTATTGCGCTGGCCATCCCGCTGGCCGCGGCCGGTCAGGTGCTGACCATCATCGTGCGTACCATCACTGTCGCCTTCCAGCACGCCGCGGATAAAGCTGCGGAGAAAGGCAATCTGACGGCGATTTCATGGATCCACGTCTCTGCCCTGCTGCTGCAGGCGATGCGTATCGCTATCCCGGCGCTGATTGTGGCGGTCTCGGTCGGTACCAGCGCGGTACACAGCCTGCTGAGTTCGATTCCGGAAGTGGTCACCAATGGTCTGAACATCGCCGGCGGCATGATCGTGGTGGTCGGTTACGCGATGGTCATCAACATGATGCGTGCCGGTTATCTGATGCCGTTCTTCTATCTTGGCTTTGTCACCGCCGCGTTCACCAACTTCAACCTGGTGGCGCTGGGCGTGATTGGCGTGGTAATGGCGGTGCTGTACATCCAGCTGGCGCCAAAATACAACCGCGTCGCAGGCGCTGCCTCGGCGGGCCCGGCTAACAACGACCTCGACAACGAACTCGACTAGGAACAGGTGACATCATGGTAGATACAACCAATACTCCAAAGAAACTCACCCCCGGTGACGTGCGCGGTGTGTTCCTGCGCTCCAACCTGTTTCAGGGTTCGTGGAACTTTGAACGCATGCAGGCGCTGGGCTTCTGCTTCTCAATGGTGCCGGTGATCCGTCGCCTGTATCCGGAAAACAACGACGAGCGCAAGCAGGCGATTAAGCGTCACCTTGAGTTCTTCAACACCCATCCTTACGTGGCCGCGCCAGTGCTCGGCGTGACCATGGCCATGGAAGAGCAGCGCGCCAACGGTGCGGCGATCGATGACGGTGCCATTAACGGCATCAAAGTGGGCCTGATGGGGCCGCTGGCTGGCGTGGGCGACCCGATTTTCTGGGGGACCGTGCGTCCGGTGTTCGCCGCGCTGGGTGCCGGTATCGCGATGAGCGGCAGCCTGCTTGGTCCGCTGCTGTTCTTCTTCCTGTTTAACATTGCGCGCATGCTGACCCGTTATTACGGCGTGGCTTATGGCTATCGCAAAGGGGTGGATATCGTCAGCGATATGGGCGGCGGCTTCCTGCAAAAACTGACCGAGGGGGCATCGATACTCGGCCTGTTTGTCATGGGAGCGCTGGTCAACAAGTGGACGCACGTCAACGTGCCGCTGGTGGTATCCCGCATCACCGACCAGACCGGCAAGACCACGGTCACCACCGTGCAGTCGATTCTCGACCAGCTGATGCCCGGCCTGATTCCACTGCTGCTGACCTTTGGCTGTATGTGGCTGCTGCGCCGTAAAGTTAACGCGCTGTGGATCATCGTTGGCTTCTTTGCCATCGGTATCTTTGGTTACTGGATCGGCCTGCTCGGTCTGTAATCTCACCGCCGGGAGTCAGACTCCCGGCGTTTTTTGAACGGCGTGACCTGAGCGCCAACGCTGAGGTCACTTCGGTTGAGGAAGAAGCCTGTATGTCACTGACTGACGCCCTGATTGCCCTGCTGATCGCCGCTCTCGCCCTGTTTGCGATTTACGACGATGTCATCCTGCCCCGCCGCAATGGACCGACCCGACTGCGCGTCACCCTGCGCCGCCGCCATAAAATCGACAGCGGCATCTTTATCGTGCTGCTACTGATTCTGCTGTGGAACAACGTCAGCCATCATGGCCCGCAGCTCACCACCACTTTGCTGATGGTGCTGTGCTTTATGGCTATCTGGCTGTTCTGGATCCGCAGCCCGCGGCTGCTGATGAAAAATGACGGCCTGTTTTTCGCCAGCGTGTGGATCGATTACCGGCGTATTCAGAGTATGAACCTGTCAGAGGATGGCATTCTGGTGATGCAGCTGGAGCAGCGTCGCCTGCTGATTGCGGTGAAACAGCTCGACGACCTGGAGAAAATCTACCATACGCTGGTGGAGGCGCGTTAAACGCGCTGCCACAGCGTCAGGGTGAAATCCGCGTCACAGCTAAAGGTGGCGCTGGAGGCCAGCTGCTGCCACACCGCTTCACGCGCACGCCAGGCAAAGGGGGTCATCTGCAGCAGGCTCACCGCTTCCGCCCCGTTCAGCGTCATCGTATAATGGAGGTTTTGCTGATCGATCTGCTCAAATCCCGCATAGTTTTTCTCTTCCGCCGTATGCAGCTGCACTTCACGATAGATCAACGCCTTAAACTGCTGCAGATGGTGCGGCCCCGGTGTCACCGTCAGCAAATAGCCGCCGGGCCTGATGACGCGGCTCAGCTCCTGCTCGTTACAGGGCGCGTAAATGCGCACGATAGCGTCCAGTGAGCCATCGGCAAACGGCAGGCGCTGGCTGGAGGCGACACAAAAGTTAACCGCGCGATAGCGCTTTGCCGCCATGCGCACCGCGGCTTTGGCCACATCCAGACCGTACAGCTGGCTGTCGGGCAACGCGGCAGCCAGGGCGGCGGTGTAATAGCCTTCGCCACAGCCGATATCCAGCAGCTGCGCGGGCCGGTTTGTGAGTGGCTGAGCCAGACGCTGCGCCACCCGATCGCGCAGCGGCTGATAGTGTCCGGCATCCAGAAAGGCCCGGCGCGCCTGAAGCATCTCTGCGCTGTCGCCCGGTTCGCGTGAACCTTTGTGCTGCACCGGCAGCAGGTTGACGTACCCCTCTTTCGCCCGATCGAACTGATGACCGGACGCACAGCGATAACTGCTGGCGTGCAGGTGCAAAGCGAGGTGGCAAAGTGGGCAAATCAACGACATAGATAACTCCGGGTTAGCGATTCGCGGCGCAGTTTACCCTGATCATCCGGTAACAGAAAGGATAAAGAAAAGCCCCGCTCATTGAGCAGGGCTTTTAAGATTCGATTCAGCGGTGCATGACACCGAGCCTGAGAGCGAAATCAGATAGCAGTAACGTTAACTGCTGCCGGGCCTTTCTGGCCGTCCTGAATTTCAAACTCAACTTGTTGACCTTCGGCCAGGGTTTTAAAACCGTTGCCCTGGATAGCAGAGAAGTGAACGAACACGTCTTTGCTGCCGTCAGCAGGAGTAATAAAACCAAAACCTTTAGACTCGTTGAACCACTTAACCTGACCTTTAATCTTTGCCATTTTTGCAAATTCCTTAGAGTGTTTATATTGCCCGCAGGCAGTCTTACAGAGAAACCAGAGACATTACTGAATGAGGCACTAATTTAAGGTTCGGCAAGGAAGCGGTATTCAACGTCAACGTCTTTACTCGTAACTTCTTTACTGAAGATGCCATACATAAACAGAACTGTACCTCGTTTGACCCACGATTCGTTATCACATATCCGCTAATTAATGGCAAGCCATTTTTAAACAGTGATCGACATGCCGCACATAATTGCCTGAAACCGGCAGCGAAAGGTGGATAACGTTATTGACAGCAACGCCTCAACGTGTGCAAAAAAAGTCTATGCGTCAGTATAGTTAGCGCCAGACTCGCGTTTCGTCAAGCGCAGCGGTAAACGCTGCCTTTTCACATTTAAACCGAATAAGTTTAGGCAAAAAATATTGCATTAATATGGCACAGATAAGCTATTTCACTGGCCGTTGTGCAATGAGCAACATAAACTGCGTAGCGCTCAAATCTTGTACAATAAATTGCTGGCAGTACAAGTTAAAAATAGTTTTGCACCAAAATCAGGAAAATATAATCGCCGTTGCCCCAAATATAAGCAGACTGCACGCTGGCATTTATCTCATTTTTTTCTAAACACCCAACAATTAAATGTTAAAAAGCGCGGAAGCCGCTGGCATTTAACAAAAATGGCTTAGGATAAATCTTAATCGTAATTCATCAGGCTGCGGCTCTCGCCAATTCGCCATGGGGCAAAAGGCGCATCCACCTCGCCCGCCTGCTGCAAGGCTTGCGCCAGCACCGTCGGCGGATCGTCAAGCGATTCGTCCGCAAGCTCAAATACGCCCCAGTGAATGGGAATCGCCAGCGGTCGCCCTATCTGCTGCCAGAGCTGTACCGCCTGATCCGGGTCCATGTGCTGGCCGCGCATGAACCATTTTGGTGCATAGGCACCTATCGGTAACGCAGCAAGATTAAACGGCCCCAGACGCTGCGCGATGGCAGAGAGATTATCGCTGTAGCCGCTATCGCCGGAGAACCAGAAATTGAGCGGCGCATTATGCACTACCCAGCCGCACCACAGCGACCGGTTGCGATCCCAGAAGGTGCGCATGCTCCAGTGGCGCGCGGGAACGGCTGTGAAGCTGATGTCGTCCAGTTGCACCTGCTGCCACCAGTCCAGTTCGGTGACGGTGCGCACGCCACGCCGGCGACACCAGTCGGCCATCCCCAGCGGCACCAGAAAGTGCGCGGCAGGAAAGCGGCGGGCGATGCGTTTTACCGTAGGCCGATCAAGGTGGTCGTAATGGTTATGCGAGATCAGCACATAATCAAGATACGGCAGCTGCGCCACGCTGAGCGGCGCCGGGGTTTTACGCTGCGGCCCGGCAAACGGCAACGGCGAAGCACGTGCCGACAGCGCCGGGTCGATCAAAATATAGCGCTGATTGAGACGCAGCAGCAGCGCGGCATGGCCCAGCCACCAGACACGGTCATCTTCACCGCTCAGGTCGGCCTGCTGGCACCAGCTGGCGGTAAAGGCCGCATAGCCGGACTGCGGTGGCAGCGGCAGATTCTGCTGCTTACGCTCGCGCCGCCAGCGCTGTAGATCGCCAGGCTGACGCAACTCCTCTTCCGGGTTACGAAAGCCGTGCGGCGTATGATGGGCCAGCGAAGCGTCATACCAGGGATTTTGCCAGGCCATGGCCTCTCCGTTGTGTGCTTAACGTTCCGGAATCAGGCGAATAAAGTCGCGCTTATCCCCGGCATCCTGCTCATCCTGCGCTTTTTCGGCCACCGGCTGCGCCTCAGCGATACGGCGCAGCAGCGCGTTCTGTTTCTTTTGCTCTTCCAGCAGCGCTTCCAGCAGCTGAAGCTGTTCACTGGCGCGCACGCTGGCCCGGTTAACAAAAAACCAGGCAATAAAGGCCACAACCACAATGATGGCCAGCACGCCATAGTTAAACAGCGGACCGGTACTGGCGGCTAATTCGTTCATAACTGCATCAATCCTCAAACATCATTCAGGTACATCGCCGCTGATTCTACTCGTTGCGTGCGGAAAAGATATGGTGGCGGAGATAAAGCAGATTATCCCGCCTGCGTGCCGCTTTCAGTTATCTCTGATCGATCCGGCGAGAAAAGCGAGGCATGCTGCTACTATAGAGTTCGCAGCAATGCGGGAACAGCTGCGTTATGTAACACAAGGAGATAAAAATGAAACTACTGATTCGTGCGGTGATGGTGCTGGCTGTCTTGTGGCTGGCGATGCTGTTTACCGGCTACGGCGTGTTAACCGGCAGCAATAAAAACGCAGCCGGGCTGGGCTTACAGTGCAGCTACCTGACCGCGCGCGGCATGATTACCGCACAGTATCTGCACACCGACAGCGGCATTGTTGGCGTTACCGATTGTCCACTGCTGAAGAAAAGCGGCGAAGTGGTCGATAACTAAGTTAAGCCGCCTGCCGGGCTGCGCGTCAGCCCGGCAGGATTCAGAACGGATAGTCGTAATAGCCCATTTGCTCCGACACCATGCGCGCAGCACGATGCAGCATCGCCACATACTCTTTTTTTGCCGGTTCGGAGAAGCGCACCGTCGGGAAAGAGAGGCTCATGCCGGCAATCACCACGCCGAAGCGATCAAATACCGGTACCGCCAGACAGCGAATTCCCGCTTCCTGCTCTTCATTATCCTCGCCAAAGCCCTGTTGCCTGACCTGCTCCAGCACCGGCAGTAGCGCCTGCGCGCTGACGATAGTGTTAGCGGTGCTGCGACGAAATTCCACTTCACGCAGAATGTCGTTCACCTCCGCGCGCTCACGCCACGCCAGCAGCACCTTGCCGATGGCGGTACTGTGCAGCGGATTACGCCGGCCGATGCGTGAATACATGCGCAGGTTATACAGCGAGTCAATCTTGTGGATATAGACGATGCTGTCCTCTTCCAGCGCGCCGAGATGAATGGTCTCTTTGGTCTGGCGCGACAGTTCGCGCATCTCCACATCGGCGCTGCGAATCAAATCCACGTTCTGCAGCGCGTGCGCGCCAAGTTCAAACAGCTTGAGCGTCAGCGAATATTTTTCGCTCTCGCCCTCCTGCGCCACATAGCCGAGCGATTTCATGGTCTGCAGAAAGCGGTAGACCGTGCTTTTCGACATCATCACCCGCTGCGAAAGCTCGGTAATGCCGTGATCGCGCTCTTCGCCCAGCGCCTGCAGAATGCCAAACACTTTCATCACCGATGATACGGCATCCGGCTGTTTATCGTTATCGCGGCTCGCCATGCGGGACTTCCTTAACGCTTTTGCAAAAAACGCCAGTATAGAGGTTACAGCCGGACGGCGGCAACGACACATCCACTTGTAATTTTTGTCCATCAATGCGGTGATTTCAGGCAGAAAATTGATTAGCATGATGATATTCACTTACTTCACTTCTCCCTGTTTATGTCTCCTACCGTGTCTCAGGATGGATTACCCGTTCCACAGCGCTACGGCGCAATAATTACCATTGCGCTTGGCATCATGATGGCGGTGCTGGACGGCGCGATTGCCAACGTGGCGCTGCCGACCATTGCGCGTGAGCTGAACGCCAGCCCGGCGGAATCGATCTGGATCGTCAACGCCTATCAAATCGCTATCGTGATTTCGCTGCTGTCGCTGTCGTTTCTTGGCGATATGTTCGGCTACCGGCGCGTCTATCAGGTCGGGCTGGTGCTGTTTGTATTCACCTCGCTGTTCTGCGCCCTTTCCTCTTCGCTGAATATGCTCACCGTGGCGCGCGTGCTGCAGGGCTTCGGCGGTGCGGCGCTGATGAGCGTCAACACTGCGCTAATCCGTATTATTTACCCGCAGCGCTTTCTGGGACGCGGCATGGCCATCAACTCGCTGATCGTGGCCGTTTCCAGCGCCGCCGGTCCCACGGTGGCGGCGGCGATTCTCTCCATCGCCAGCTGGAAATGGCTGTTCCTGATCAACGTGCCACTCGGTGTGGTGGCGCTGTGGCTGGCGCTGCGCTTCCTGCCGGATAACACGCAGAAAGCGAAGCAGCAGAAATTTGATGTGCCGAGCGCCATCATGAATGCGCTGTTTTTCGGCCTGCTGATTTCAGCGCTGACCGGCTTCGCGCAGGGAGAAAATGGCTGGCTGATTGCGGGTATGCTGCTGGCGCTGCTGCTGATCGGCGTGGTGTTTGTGCGGCGTCAGCTGGCAATGCCGGTGCCGCTGTTGCCAGTGGATTTGCTGCGCATTCCGGTGTTTTCGTTGTCGATCGGCACCTCGATCTGTTCGTTCTGTGCACAAATGCTGGCGATGGTGTCGCTGCCGTTTTTCCTGCAAAACGTACTGGGCCGGGATGAAGTCGCGACCGGCCTGCTGCTGACGCCGTGGCCGCTGGCTACCATGGTGATGGCACCGATTGCCGGCCGTCTCATCGAGAAGTTTCATGCCGGGCTGCTGGGTGGGCTGGGGCTGGCGCTGTTTGCCGCCGGGCTGTTTCTGCTGGCGCTGCTGCCTGCACAACCCACAGATGCCGATATTATCTGGCGCATGATGCTGTGCGGTGCCGGCTTCGGGCTGTTCCAGTCACCCAACAATCACACCATCATCTCGTCGGCTCCGCGCCAGCGTAGCGGTGGTGCCAGCGGCATGCTCGGCACCGCACGACTGGTCGGGCAAAGCACCGGTGCCGCGCTGGTGGCGCTGATGTTTAACCTGTTCAACGACAGCGGCACGCATGCCTCGCTGCTGCTGGCCGGAACCTTTGCCAGCGTGGCGGCGATCGTCAGTATGCTGCGCATGACACAAAGCCTTCAGCCGGCAGAGTCATAAAAAAAAGGGCGCCCGCAGGCGCCCTGTTCATTTTCTATATGGCTTACTTAAGGTAGGCACCGCTGCGCAGCGCTTCGATACGCTTGTCGAGCGGCGGGTGCGACATAAACAGCTCGCTCAGCGACTTACCTTTACCGTTAATACAGAACGCCATCATGCTGCTGGGTTCCTGCGGTTCGTAGCTGGTTTTCAGGCGCTGCAGCGCGGCAATCATCTTTTCACGCCCCACCAGCTTCGCAGAGCCGGCGTCGGCGTGGAATTCGCGATGGCGCGAGAACCACATGGTGATGATGCTGGCGAGAATACCAAACACCAGTTCCAGCACTGTCGCCACGGCAAAATAGACCAGCGGATTGCCGTTGCTGCTCTCTTCACCGTCGCGGTTGCCGGACAGGAAGCCAGACGCCACCTGCGCAATGATACGCGAAATGAAGATCACGAAGGTGTTCACGATACCCTGAATCAGCGTCATGGTGACCATGTCACCGTTCGCGATGTGGGCGATCTCGTGCGCCAGCACCGCCTCCGCTTCATCGCGGCTCATGTTCTGCAGCAAACCGGTGGAGACCGCTACCAGCGAGGCGTCACGGCGTGCGCCGGTGGCAAAGGCGTTGATATCGGGCGCGTGGTAAATCGCCACCTGCGGCATCGCAATGCCGACCTGCTGAGCCTGGCGGCCGACGGTTTCCATCAGCCAGCGTTCCGTCTCGTTACAGGGTTGTTCAATCACTTCACCGCCGACCGAGCGTAACGCCATCCATTTGGACATCAGCAGTGAAACAAACGCACCGCCAAAGCCAAACAGACCTGCCATAATCATCAGACCCTGAACACTGCTTGACTGGATTCCTGTCAGACTCAGAATCAGTCCGAATACCAACATCACCGCCAGGTTGGTGACCAGGAAAAGCGCAATACGCATCATAAACGTTAATCTTCCTCAGTTGTGCTCGCGCTCATGCGCGGATATACATCCTATGTCCATTGTGGCGCTTTTCAAGCGACCTTAATCTTTAAGTGCCTAAAAAGACATAACTTTACATTTGGTAATGGTAGCGGCTGCAGCCTGCCGGGCGGCGAGTTGCAGGCAAAAAAAAGCACCGCCGCAGCGGTGCTGTGATTTCAGGCCGAAGGGTTACTTCGCTGCCGCCGGCGCTGGCTGGTCTTTTTCCAGCTGGGCCAAATCGTTAGCGATTTTCACCGTTTCATCCAGATATGGATCCGGCTCTTTGTAGTCTTTCGGCAGATCGTCCAGGCTCTTCAGCGGCGCTTTGCCTTCCGCCTGGTAGCGCGCATTGATACGTTCCAGACGCAGCGCATCTTCTTCGTGGTTCTCTTTCTCGCGCTGGGCCAGATTCAGCGACACGATGTTACGCTTATCCTTCATCGCGTTGAAACGCGCGATGTCTTTCATGATGTACTGGAACTCGCGATCTTTGGCGATGCGATCGGCGTGCTCTTTGGTCAGCTGCGGCACCAGCGGCGTGATATCGCCGGTTTTGGTGTAGGTCGCCGCGTTGATGCTGTCCCACGGCAGCGCGTTATCCTCAAACTTCTCGCCGGTCTCTGCTGCTTCCACACCGGTCGGCATCAGCAGGTCTGGCGTGACGCCTTTCCGCTGAGTACTGCCGCCGTTGATGCGGTAGAACTTCTGAATGGTGTACTGGACTGAGCCCAGCGCCGGCCATTCCGGACGCAGCATCTGATCGTAGATGCGGTTAAGTGAGCGATACTGCTGCACCGTGCCCTTACCAAAGGTCGGTTCGCCGACAATCAGCGCGCGGCCGTAATCCTGCATCGCCGCGGCAAAGATTTCCGACGCCGAGGCGCTGAAGCGATCGACCAGCACTACCAGCGGACCTTTGTAGTAAACGATGCCGTCGTTGTCGCTGTCCTCACGCACGCGACCATTATTGTCACGCACCTGCACCACCGGACCACTCGGAATAAACAGGCCGGAGAGCGATACCGCTTCGGTCAGCGCGCCGCCGCCGTTGGTACGCAGATCGATGACGATGCTGTCGACGTTCTGCTTCTGCAGTTTCTGCAGCTGCACTTTCACATCATCGGTCAGGCCAACGTAGAAGCCCGGGATATCCAGCACGCCGACTTTCTCTTTGCCGACGTTGTGCACGGTGCCCTTCACCGCGCGATCTTCCAGACGGATTTTCTCACGCGTCAGCGTCACGGTACGGGTTTTGGTGCCCTTGCCGGCTGGCAGGATCTCGAGGCGCACTTTGCTGCCCTTCGGCCCTTTAATTTTGGACACCACGTCATCCAGACGCCAGCCAATCACATCTTCCATTGGCTTGCCCGGCTGGCCGACGCCCACAATGCGGTCGCCCACGCTGATGGATTTGCTCTTGGCCGCCGGACCACCGGCGACCATCGAGTTGATCACCGTGTAGTCATCATCCATCTGCAGCACGGCACCGATACCTTCCAGCGACAGGCTCATTTCGGTATTGAACTGCTCGGTGTTGCGCGGTGACAGATAGTTAGTATGCGGGTCGATTTCATGCGCGAACGCGGTCATAGCCAGCTGGAACACATCTTCGCTGTTGCTTTGTGCCAGACGACGGATGGCAAAGTTGTAGCGCTTGGTCAGCGTCTCGCGAATCTCTTTGTCATCTTTCCCGGCCAGCTTCAGGCTCAGCTCGTCATACTTCACCTTGGCATCCCACAGCGCGTTTAGCTCATCTGTGCTTTTCGGCCACGGTGCTTTGGCACGATCGATATCGATGGTGTCATTGCCGGTGAAGTTCATCGGGCGGTTCAGCACGCTGAGCGCATACTGATAGCGCTCGAAGCGGCGCTTCTGCGCCAGATTATAAAGATCGTAAAACACATCCAGCTTGCCGCTGCGCAACTCATCACCGAGCGTGGTTTTCTTGTCGGCGAATTGTGCCACGTCCGACGCCAGCAGCACGTTATGGCTGTAGTCGAGCAGATTCAGGTAGCGGTCAAAAATTTTCGCCGAAAAATCCTGATTCAGATCGAACTGACGATAGTGAGAGCGGGTGAAACGCGAGGTGACGCGTTCACTGACGGTGGGATGCTGTGCTTCTTCGTGTAACTGGGGAATCTGGTCGGCGCGGGTAATGTTGTCCGCGCCAAAGGTGGGGCCTGCCAGCAGCAGGCCCGCGATCATACCGATCTTAAAAATGCTGTTCATGCCAGGGTCGGGCCTCCGTTTCAGAACTGCAAGTGTTCTGCGCGCACAATCATTGCCAGGCCGGAAGCGAGCTGGACCCGGACGCCATCTTTGGTAATTTCCAGGATGGTAGCGTCCATTGCACTTTTGCCTGCTTTGACTTTGATGTTTTGACCCGCTTGCAACGTTGAAGTGTCAGTGACGGGTTTTGCCCGCGGTGGACGCGGAGCAGCCTGACGCTCACCGGCCGCAGCACGCGGTGCCTGTGGACGTGGCTTGCGCGGTGCGTCGCCCTCCGCCGCTTTACGGGCAGCAGGCTTGCGCGGACGGCGCTCAGCGGTCTCTTCACCGGCTTCACGTTTTTTCGCTTTTTGCTGCTCGCGCTGCGCCTGCACGCGCGCTTTGGCTTCTTCCAGCTGCTTGCGCGCATGTTCTACGTGCTGCTCATCCAGCACGCCACAGGCGTTGCCGTCGAGATCGACACGGGTGGCACCGGCTTTAATGCCGTAAAGATAACGCCAGCTTGAGGTATAAAGGCGTAAGGCCGAACGCAGTTGCGTCTTGCTCAGGCTGTTTTCGCCCTGAACGCGCTCCACCAGATCCTGAAAGATACCGATTTTGAGCGGACGCGCTTCACCTTCGGCGCTAAAGCAGTGCGGAAAACGCTGCGCCAGAAAGGCGATGACTTCTTTACTGCTGTTCAACTTAGGTTGATTTTCCATGAAATTTCCTGATTACAACGGGTTTGCCGACCAGAGCAGGCATGAACAGGCGACATTATAATGACAACATCGCCAAATGCTATGTGATCCAGTCGATTAGCTGCGCGTCAGCTGAAGAAATTTTTCAATGTCGCTGTTCGCCAGCACTGCACAAAGCCCGTCGGTAAGGGCTACCAGCCCCGCTTCATCCTCGCTATCGAAGCGAGAATAAACCGTACTGTCGATGTCGAGAACACCGACCATCGTGCCATTCACTTTCAGAGGAATCACGATTTCCGCGTTACTGGCGGCGTCGCAGGCAATGTGCCCCGGGAAAGCGTGCACGTCTTCAACCCGCTGCACGCTATCCTCCGCAACCGCGGTGCCACATACTCCTTTACCCACCGGAATGCGTACGCAGGCGATTTTGCCCTGGAAAGGCCCCAGCACCAGCGTCTCCGGCTCGGTCAGCAGATAGAAGCCTGCCCAGTTAACCCCTTCCAGGCGTTCAAACAGCAGCGCACTGCAGTTGCCCAGCGCCGCCAGGAAAGAAGTTTCGCCCGCTAACAGTGCGCGGACATCGCGATTTAAATCCTCGTAAAAGGCTTTTTTGTTCATTGTTTAACCATAACTCATCACTGGCGTGACCTTGTTGTCACTCAGTTGTTAAAATAAGCACTAATAATCCAACCCCACAAGGTGAATCATTGTGTTAGTTACTATACCCTTAGCACGCTATGCTTGAGACTATTCTCGTACCATAGATTGATGCAGACAGACGAGCTCTGCTCCGCATGCCGGTAACTGTAACGAATAATGGGCCCCTTGCGTCATTTATGAAAATTCACGCCATCAGCCAGACGTTGCCCCACGCACGTTATCAGCGTTGCCCGCAATGCGATACCCTTTTTTCCTTACCGGATGTGAAATCGCATCAGTCGGCTTATTGCCCGCGCTGTCATGCCCGTATTCAGAACGGTCGCGACTGGTCAATGACGCGGCTCACCGCCATGGCCGTCACGATGATCGTACTGATGCCGTTCGCCTTCAGCCTGCCGCTGGTGGATATCCGCCTGCTTGGCATGCGCATCAACGCCAGCCTGCTGGAGGGCGTGCTGCAGATGGCGCAACAGGGCAACGTGCTGACAGCCGCCATGGTGGCGTTTTGCACGATTGGCGCGCCAGTGACGCTGGTGGCCGGCATCTGCTATTTGTGGATTGGCCACGCGCTCGGCATGAACCTGCGCCCGGTCCTGCTGATGCTGGAGAAGCTCAAAGAGTGGGTCATGCTGGATATCTATCTGGTCGGCGTAGCGGTGGCATCGATTAAGGTGCAGGATTATGCCGCGCTGGAGGTCGGCTACGGGCTGGTCGCCTATATCGCGCTGACCATCATGAGCCTGCTGACGCTGATTCATCTCAACGTGGAGGAGCTGTGGGAACATTATTACCCGCAGTCGGTGCCGCACGAACCGCCCGAGCGGTGGCAGGTTTGCCTGAACTGCCACCATACCGGTATGCCCGATGAACGCGGACGCTGCACGCGCTGCCATACGCCGCTCAATTTTCGCCGCCGCCACAGCCTGCAAAAATCCTGGGCGGCGCTAATCGCCTCGATTGTGCTGCTGATCCCGGCTAACCTGCTGCCGATTTCGGTGGTGTACGTCAACGGTGCGCGGCGCGAAGACACCATTTTCTCCGGGATTCTCGGCCTCGCCTCCGGTAATGTGCCGGTGGCCGCGGTGGTGTTTATCGCCAGTATTCTGGTGCCGTTTACCAAGGTGTTAGTGATGCTGACGCTGTTGCTCAGCATCCATTTTAAGTGTGAACAGGGTTTGAAAACCCGCATCCGTCTGCTGCGCGCCGTCACCTGGGTGGGCCGCTGGTCGATGCTGGATCTGTTCGTCATCGCTTTAACCATGTCGCTGGTCAATCGTGACCAGCTGCTGGCTTTTACCATGGGACCTGCCGCCTTCTACTTTGGCGCGGCAGTCATCCTGACCATTATGGCCGTTGAGTGGCTCGATAGCCGCCTGATCTGGGATGCACATGCAACAGGAAACGCCGACTACACCGACTAGCGCTAATCTGCGTAATAAACGCAAGATTTCGCCGTTCTGGCTTTTGCCCATTATCGCCCTGCTGATTGCCGGCTGGCTGTTATGGACCAATTATCAGGAGCGCGGCACCACCATCACCATCAACTTCCAGACCGCGGATGGCATCGTGCCGGGCCGCACGCCGATTCGCTATCAGGGCGTGGAAGTGGGCACCGTGCAGGGCATTGTGCTGAGCGATGACTACCGCAGCATTCAGATCAAAGCCAGCATCAAGAGCGACATGCGCGATGCGCTACGAGAGAACACCCAGTTCTGGCTGGTGACGCCAAAAGCCTCGCTGGCGGGCGTCTCCGGGCTGGATGCGCTGGTGGGCGGTAACTACATCGGCATGATGCCCGGCGACGGCAAAGAGCGCGATCACTTTACCGCGCTGGATACCCAGCCGAAATACCGGGTAAACACCGGCGAACTGCTGATTCACCTGCACGCGCCCGATCTCGGCTCGCTCAACACCGGTTCGCTGGTCTATTACCGTAAAATTCCGGTCGGCCGCGTCTATGACTACAGCATCAACGGTAATACCGATGGCGTGACCATCGACGTGCTGATTGAGCGGCGCTTTACCAACCTGGTGAAAAAACAGAGCCGCTTCTGGAATGTGTCGGGCGTTGACGCCGATGTCAGCCTGAGCGGCGCCAAAGTGAAGCTGGAGAGCCTGGCCGCGCTGGTGAATGGCGCGATTGCCTTTGACTCGCCGGACAGCGGCGAACAGGCCAACAGTGATCAAAACTATCAGCTCTATTCGGATCTGGCGCACAGCCAGCGCGGCGTGCTGATTTCGCTCGATCTGCCCAACGGCGACAACCTGAAAGCCGACAGCACGCCGCTGATGTATCAGGGACTGGAAGTGGGCACCCTGACCAAACTGACGCTGCTGCCGGGCGGCAAAGTGTCCGGCGAGCTGACGATCGATCCCTCCGTCACCGGCCTGATGCGCAGCGGCACGCGGATTGAGATGCGCGCGCCGAAACTCAGCCTGACCGACACCAGCCTGAGCAGCCTGCTGACCGGCAATACGCTGGAACTGGTCCCGGGCGAAGGTGAGCCGCAGGATCACTTCAGCGTGCTGCCGGCCAGCGAAACGCTGTTGCAGAAGCCGGATGTGCTCACCGTTCAGCTCAGCGCGCCGGAAACCTACGGTATCGACGCCGGGCAGCCGGTGATGCTGTATGGCGTGAAGATCGGCCAGGTAATTTCGCGCCGGCTGGATGAAAACGGCATCAGCTTTGTGGCAGCCATCAATCCGGAGCACCGCCAGCTGGTGCACGCCGACAGCAAGTTCATCGTTAACAGCCGTCTCGACGTTAAATTTGGCCTCGACGGCATGCAGGTGCTGGGCGCCAGCGCGCGCGAATGGGTCGACGGCGGTATCCGGCTGGTGCCGGGTGCGAAAGGTCAGCCGTCCAGCCGCTATCCGCTGTACGCCGACTCAGAGCGCGCGGCGGAAGGCATTACCGGCGATCAGCCGCCGACCACGCTCAAACTGACCGCCAACAGCCTGCCGGATGTGCAGGCCGGCTCGGTGGTGCTGTACCGCAAGTTCCAGGTCGGTGAAGTGGTAGATGTGGTGCCGCGCGCCGATGCGTTTGAGATTTCGGTCCATATCCAGCCGCAGTATCGCAAGCTGCTGACCAGCGAAAGCGTGTTCTGGGCCGAAGGCGGCGCCAAAGTCCAGCTCAACGGCAGCGGTCTGACCGTGCAGGCTTCGCCGCTGAACCGCGCACTGAAAGGCGCAATCAGCTTTGATAATCTGACGGGCGCGCAGGCAGCGAAAGGCGTTAAGCGCGTACTCTATCCGTCAGAGACCGCCGCGCGTGCGGTCGGCAGCCAGATTACCCTGCACACCTTTGATGCCAGCAAACTGTCGGCCGGCATGCCAATCCGCTACCTCGGTATCAACGTCGGTCAGGTGGAGTCGCTGGCGCTGAGCCAGGATAACAACCAGGTGGTGGCGAAAGCGGTGCTCTATCCGGAGTATGTGCAGGACTTCGCGCGCATCGGCAGCCGCTTCTCTGTCGTCTCGCCGGAGATTTCGCCCGCCGGCGTCAATCACCTGGAAACGCTGCTGCAGCCGTATGTGAACGTGGATCCGGGCAAAGGCGCGCTGGCGCGCAGCTTTGAGCTGCAGGAGAGCACCATTACCGACTCGCGTTACCTTAACGGGCTGAACATCTATGTGGATACCACCGAAGCCGGATCGCTGTCGATTGGCACGCCGGTGCTGTTCCGCGGTGTAGAAGTCGGCACGGTAACCGGCACTTCGCTGGGTAACATGGCCGATCGCGTGCAAATCGCGCTGCGCATCAGCAAAAAGTATCAGCATCTGGTGCGTAACAACTCGGTGTTCTGGCTGGCCTCCGGTTATAACCTCGACTTTGGCCTGATTGGCGGCGTGGTGAAAACCGGCACCTTCCAGCAGTTCATTCGCGGCGGCATCCAGTTTGCCACACCACCGACGGTGCCGCTGGCACCACAGGCCGGTGCCGACAAGCACTTCCTGCTGCAGGATGAAGCGCCAAAAGAGTGGCGCAACTGGGGCACGGCGATTCCGTCGCCAAACTAAGACAACGGGCAGCCTGCGGGCTGCCCGACTTATTTGCGTCAGGGATATTGCGCACGGCTGTACCTGAGCCGGGCTCAGCGTTACACTTCGCCCTCACTTTGTTAGTCCGGTAGATATCCGTGTCCGATCGTTTTCCTGAAGATTTTCTCGCGCTGATGCGCGCCAGCCTGGCCGACGAGGCCGAACTCGAACGCTTTCTCGCCATCAGTCAGCAGCCACTACGCCGCAGTCTGCGCGTCAATACGCTGAAAATCAGCGTGGAGGATTTTCTCACGCGCGTGGCGGGCTACGGCTGGCAGCTGACGCCGATTCCGTGGTGTCGGGAAGGCTTCTGGATTGCGCGTGATGACGAATCGCTGCCGCTCGGCAGCGTCGCGGAACACCTCAGCGGTCTGTTCTATATTCAGGAAGCCAGCTCAATGCTGCCGGTCAGCGCGCTGTTTGACGCCGCGCCGGATGCCCGCCAGGTGATGGATGTGGCCGCTGCGCCAGGCTCTAAAACCACGCAGATGGCCGCACTGATGCGCAATCAGGGCGCGATCCTCGCCAATGAATACTCCGCCAGCCGGGTGAAAGTGCTGCATGCCAATATCAGCCGCTGCGGCGTCAGCAATGTGGCGCTGACCCATTTTGACGGGCGCGTCTTTGGTGCCGCGCTGCCGGAACAGTTCGATGCCATACTGCTGGATGCGCCCTGCTCCGGCGAAGGCGTGGTACGGAAAGATGCTGACGCGCTGCGCAACTGGACGCTGGCCAGCACCGAGGCCATCGCCGCCACCCAGCGCGATTTACTCGACAGCGCTTTTCACGCGCTGCAACCGGGCGGCACGCTGATTTACTCGACCTGTACGCTCAATACCATCGAAAACCAGCAGGTGATTGCCTGGCTGCAGCAGCGCTATCCGCAGGCGCTGGAAATTGTGCCGCTCAACGATTTGTTCGCTGGCGCCGAACGCGCGCTGACGCCGGAAGGCTTCCTGCACGTGTTTCCGCATATCTACGACAGCGAAGGCTTTTTCGTCGCGCGGCTGCGCAAAACTGCCAGCGTGCCGCCATTGCCGGCACCGACCTACAAACTCGGTAAGCTGCCCTTCTCACCCGCCAGCCGCAAGCTGGTGGCGGAGGTGGCGCAGGCCGCGCACAAGGTGGGACTGCATTGGGATGAGAGCCTGACGCTGTGGCAGCGCGACAAAGAGCTGTGGCTGTTCCCGGCGGCGCTGGAGAGCTGGCTCAGCAAAGTGCGTTTCTCGCGTATTGGTCTCAAACTGGCGGAAACCTTCCCGAAAGGCTTTCGCTGGCAGCATGAAGCGGTGGTGGCGCTGGCGCAACCGGACAGCGCGCTGGCGTTCGAACTGGACGAAGCGCAGGCGGAAAGCTGGTATCGCGGTCAGGATATCCATCCCGACACGCCGCCCGCGCGCGATGAAGTGATTGTCACTTACCAGCAGCAGCCGCTGGGCCTGGCGAAACGCGTCGGAAGCCGCGTCAAAAACAGCTATCCGCGTGAACTGGTGCGCGACGGCCGGCTGTTCCGCTAACATGCATTACTGCAATTGCACCAGCGTCAGCCTGTTGCCAAATACCGCGCCGGTATCAATGTAGTGCTGATTCGCGGCGTTAAGCGACTGCTCCAGCGGCGTGTGGCCAAAGTAGAACGCACTGGCACCGGCGATCGGCTGCGAACGACCGCGCTGATGGCGAGCGAGCCGGTCGCGGCTCCAGACGACCTGATGCCAGTCGACATCCTGTCCCAGTGCATAGGCACTGGCAGGATAGTCAGCATGAGCAATGACGATGACGCGCTCCTCGAATTGCAGATGTAATATCAGCGGCAGTTCGGCACAGCGCTTCAGCGCATGACGCGCGGCAATCAGCCGCGCACCGCTCAGCTGCCAGAACCAGTCCCCGCCGTTCATCATCCACAGCATCGGATCGTCGCCCTGCAGCGCATCGAGCGCCATCTGCTCGTGATTACCGCGCACGCAGCGGAACCACGGCTCTTCCAGCAGTTGCAGACAGCCAAGGCTGTCCGGCCCGCGGTCGATTAAATCCCCGACCGATAGCAGCAGATCCTGTTGCCGATCAAAGCCCTGCCGCAGCAGCTGCGCATCAAGCTGCGCGCGGCAGCCGTGCAAATCACCGACCACCCAAATATTGCGCCAGTTATTTGCACGCAGCGTCTGATAAAACATGTAATCTGCCCCGGTTGACTGGAAGTTTAGTAAACCCGGCATAAAGTATAGTCCGGTGAGGGGTAGCCGCGGAGGCATCAGCGTGAGCAGTCGGAAACAGTTTGTTGGCATCCTCGTGATGATTTTTATTGGCAGCCTGCTACTGCTGGAGTCGCTCGCGCGCCTGGTGCATCTGCTTTTTGTTGGCTGAGCGGTGTTTCATACCGCGCTAAACGCTTACACTCCTTTGCGTCTTACTGAAAGGAGTCGCCATGAGTCAGAATATCTACGATAACCCCGATTTTTTTGCTGGCTACGCCACCCTGCCGCGTTCGGTCAACGGACTGGACGGCGCGCCCGAGTGGCCCGCGCTGCGGGCAATGCTGCCTGAACTGCGTGACCAGCGCGTGCTGGATTTGGGCTGCGGCTACGGCTGGTTTTGTCGTTACGCGCAGCAGCAAGGCGCGCGTGAAGTTGTGGGGCTGGATGTGTCAGAAAAAATGCTGGCGCAGGCCGCTGCCATGACCGATCGTCCCGGCATCACTTACCAGCGCGCTGATCTCGAAACCCTGCAGCTCAGCAGCACTTTTGACGTGGTGTACAGTTCACTGGCGCTGCACTATCTCAGCCATATCGACGCCCTGTTTGCCACGATCTTTCATGCGTTACGTCCCGGCGGCGCGCTGGTGTTTTCATGCGAGCACCCGATTTATACCGCTCCGCGTCAGCAGGAGTGGATCATTGATGATGCCGGGCAGCGCAGCTGGCCAGTCAATCAGTATCAGCAGGAAGGGGAACGGGTCAGCAACTGGTTTGCCGCTGGCGTGAAGAAGCAGCACCGCAAGCTGGCAACGTGGATCAATGCGCTGATTGCCGCCGGTCTGGTGATTGAACGGCTGGATGAGTGGGGTCCGGATGTACAGCAGGTAGCGGAGAATCCGGCGCTGGACGAGGAGCGCGAGCGTCCGATGCTGTTTTTGCTGGCGGCGCGCAGGCCGCTGTAAGGTTTTCAGCAGTGGCTGCATCCTGCAGCCCTGTGAAAATTCCCCCCGGCGCTTATCTCCGGCACTCAATCAAGGTGTTAGCTCTGTAAGGGACGGCACCTACTGTAGCGCTTAAGATTATTCCGAACAAGTTAAATGATATTAACTATCATTCTCAACTATTGATCTGGCACGCTGTCTGGCTGAGTCAACGGTGCATATCACAATCACACTACTGCTATGGCCAATCTATGCCTAACGCGTGATTAAAAAGATCGCCAGCATAAAACCGACAAACAAACCGGCAAAGGTCAGCAATCCGGTGCGCGGCGTTTTGGCCTGACCGACAATCGCGCCGATAAAAATGCTCAGAATGGTGAGCGTGCCAATCATTACCCAGAGAAGATAGTGTGTATTTGCTGCCATGCGAAATCCTGTTAAGCGGCCATCAATCAATGCGCCCTGTTATACCATTTTTCGCTGTGGCTGGCTGCTGCAAATATCCGCTGTGTTGAATCCAGCATAACAATGCATCACATGTGACAACGTCACTTGTGTATTATCTCACGCAATGTTATCGCGCTTAATAAATGCGCTAATTGAGCAAATAAAGTCCGGCAACAAGGGTACCGACGGAAATAATATGGAATAGCTCAGTCATGGTAGCAACCTCAATTTAATGCCTGTACGACTCAGTCAAGAACAGCATCTGGCGTTCGTCAAATCATCACCGCCTGCAATAAGCGCAGCCGATGGCATAAATACCAATCGATGCTTAACTGAATACGTACCCATAAGACAGGAGGAAAGCCATGAGCCAGTCTGCATTAGCCACCTACCTTGCGTTAAGCGACGAGGACCTCAATGATATGGGCATCCGTCCGGACACGCTGTTCGAAGCGCAGCCCGACGATAACGGCGCCGCCGGTTACTATTTCAACGTACCGGACACCACGCCGCAGCGCGTGCTGGGGCAGAAACGCTGGTCGCTGGGCGATCGCATCGACATTCCGGCCAGCGTGCTAAATAACGATTCAGCGTAACGGCTCCCGCGATGCGCGATCCTGTGCCAGGCTTAAGTCATTGTGGAATGTTGCAATCAAGAGGGAATGATTATGATGAAAAAAACGGTACTGGCGTCACTGCTGATGGTGTTTAGTCTGAGCGCTATCGCTGAACAGGGCGGCTTTGAGGGCGGTAAAACCCCGCCGCCGCAGAAACAACAGGACGCCGGTTATAAAGGTTCTGAAGATACCGGCCAGACACATATCGAACAGATTCGGGATTTTCGTCAGGGCGGCTATGTCACGCTGGAAGGTTATATCGTTAAAAAGTTAAGCGGTGATAATTATCAGTTTCGTGACAGCACCGGCACCATCACTATTAAAGCCGCTGCCGATACCTTCAAAGGCAAAACCTATAACGCTGAGGATCAGGTACGGGTAAGCGGCAAAGTGTATGGCCGGGGCGAAAATACCCGCGTCGATGTTGCACGTATTGAAGAACCTTAATGCATTATTGTCCGGTCCGCCGTCGCGTGTGCGGCGGACGTTATCTTTCCCTTCGCAGGAAATCATCGCATGAAGAGCCTGTTTGCCAGTCTGTTAATCCTCTCCACCCTGACCGCGCTGGCTGGCTGTCAGCAACCTGAACGGCCAATTGGTCCGGACGGACGCCCTAATGTCCCTGCAGAACAACCGGTGCCCGGCGGTCCAATGAGTAAGGGGCCGGTAGGTCAGCCGCAGGCCTGACTGTTAGCGGCATCAGCACTTATCACGCCCTGCCCTGAAAATTTATCGTCCTCATTGCCGCCTGGTTTTATTCCCGGCGGCATTTTTACGTCTGGCTTAATTAAAGTTCACCGCCATTATCCTGATTAATTTTTCATAGCTATGCTTGGTTATTACGCTGAAATATAGGATATGCTGATGCACAGTCTTGATCCACAGATGTTGCTGTTACTCTATTTTGTCTTACCGGTTTGGCTTATTGCTGGTTTTGCCGACTGGCTTTGTCATCGCGCAACCGAAATAGAGCACACCTCCGGCGTTAAAGAGACGTGGATACATATTTTAATGTTTCTGGAGATGGGCACTCCGCTGCTGCTGGCATTATTTCTTGAGGTGAATGCGCTGATTATTGCGCTAATGATCGTGCTGTTTTTTTGTCATGAAGCCACTGCGTTATGGGACGTCAGCTATGCAGTGAAAAGCAGAAAAGTGACGCCGGTCGAACAACACATCCACAGTTTTCTCGAAATGGTGCCGCTGATGGCGCTGCTACTGGTGATCTCCCGTCACTGGCCGCAATTTCTCGCGCTGTTTGGGGCTGGCAATGAAACGCCCCGGCTTACTCTTACGCTGCGTGCCGATCCGCTGCCGCAGGGTTATATTATTGGCGTACTGTGCGCAATCGTGGTGTTTGAACTGCTGCCTTATCTGGAAGAATATCTGCGTACCCGGCGCGCGAAGAAAAACGCCTCAACGTGAACAGCATAAACCACCGCGCTGAATGGAAATGTGGATGATTGGGGAAGCTATTGATTCCACCACAGCCAATACCCACATGATAAAAAAACCTCCCGCGGGAGGTTTATCGATTAGATCGGTTTTTGCCCATCGTCTTCAGGCAATCCGGTGTCGGTATCATCATCGTCATCAAGCGGCTCTTCGCCGGGTACCTGCGCATCATCAGGCAGCGGAGTGACATCATCGGGTCGTTCTGACATAAGCACCTCCATACCCCACATTGGGTAATAACTATTTTAGTTGCGTTATCCTTCAGCCCGGCGGGTTTATCACGCATCTGTGAATTAAGCGTAAGAAGTAAATTAGTTATGGGTTAACGCTTTGCTTATCGCCTGCCCTCGGCTAACGCGATAAACAAAAAAGGCCACCCGAAGGTGACCAATAATAGGGTACTCGCTGCGTTAGTCATCAGGTGTGGTTATTAATTTATTTCGCCACATGAATAACACAACTGAATTAATTCGCTTCTTTCATCACATACAACGACGAGGCGATGGCAATCATAATCGACTTACAAAAAATACATTTTGCGCCGAGTGGGTTTTGCCTGTTCCTGTCAAAAACGGACTGGCGATACTGAGAGCCCTGACATTGTGGGCATCTCATAGCATTAATTACTGTAATAATCAGAGACCTGTAACGTTAACAGCTGACGGACCTTTAGGGCCGTTTTCCACAGAGAATTCAACTTTCTGACCGTCATCGAGTGAGCGGAAGTCAGTTCCCTGAATGGCAGAGAAATGGACGAAAACGTCTTTGCTGCCGTCTTCCGGAGAAATGAAGCCGAAACCTTTCTCAGCGTTGAACCATTTTACTGTACCGAGCATTTTATTTGACATGTTTATACCTTGATAATGAGCCATATGGCATTAGAGGCTGAACCGCAGCGACACATCAGAACCTGAGATAAAACTCAAAGAGAAAGGCACAGGAAAGGCACTAACACAGATGAGAGATACAAAACGAACTAACTATGGGACTGTCTGCTTATCAGACCGGAGATGTATTAACGCACGTCTGGCGGGTAAACACAAGCGCTAATAAAATTTAATGGCCAATTAAAGGCGTAACGAAACGGTGAATGCTCTGCGTTTAAAGTTTTAAGTGGATAGAATCAGTCACTATTTTAATCTCTGAAAGCCTCAGGCATTTAAAATAATTATTTTGCTGCGGCCACGACTGTCATTTTATCTGATAAAGAGCAGATGTCCATGACGTTCAGAGTTTTACTGTGGTGATGATGTCTCGGAGCACCGTGGTGTGCATCTCGATCCACTGATTGGCAGCCCGCAGTGTTTAATGCCAGCTCAGGCGGTCAAGTTCTTTGATGAGGTTGAAGGTGCTGATGCTATAGCGACCGGCAACGTCGCGTTTCACCGCTTGCCTGAAAGCAATTTTGAATTGCAACAATCGCTTAGCACAGAAATAATGTAGCTTGAGACAATAAAAAACTTACTTCAATGCAATCTTTCATGCCATGCTTTACCCGGAGCATTACAGAAGTATCGCGCTGCTGTGTCCGCGCGGCATTGACCCGTTTTATCTTTAAGTTGCAGGAACCGTTGCCTGATGAAATGAACCGGAAGACGCTTAAGGAGCTGTACGACTTTTACATCAGGATGATAAATATACAACGAAATTATGAAGCTAAGAAAAACACAGAATCTGCACACCAACCCGATTTATCATAAGGATGCGTATAAATGAGCATAATTTTTGTTCCCCCGCTTATCACGCTTCTGCTTAGCAGGGAGAGTAAGAAAGGCAGCCCACTGACTGAGGATGAAGTAAATAGCATCAGAGACGATGCGACAGCTCTCAGTCTGGATAGTGAAACTGCGTTGGCGATGGCGGAGAGCCGCGGCTATCGGGATATAGACCCTAAAAATTGCTGGGCAGAATGGTTGGCATTCAGGAGCGATAAGTAGCGTTTAAAAGTCTGGTGCCAGTAAAATACATGCCGCTTATACGCAGCGGAGAATTAGGGAAATTTTGCGCAAAGGTTGCCAGGCTATAAGAACATGTCCAGGACCAAAAAGTATCGGGATTGACGCGGTCAGGAATACGTGATGATTTAACCTGAGTATGAATATTTCGGAAAATTTTCGGACATCTTCGCACAGGCCTGAAAAATATCCTTTAATAACATATAGATAAAAAAAGACCCAATACGATTCCTGTATCGGGTCCAGGGAAATGGCTCGTTGAGAGCCGTGCGCTAAAAGTTGGCATTTTTGCAGGCGAGGACGCCTTGCCTTTTAAAGGTAGACCAGCATCGGTGATTTTCCAGCCAGCGGGCTACGCCGCCGGCAAAAGCTGCCAACTCTGTGATCGCGCTGGCACTAACGGCTGGCAGGCGCAGCGGCAAAAATGTGCGCTACGCCTGAAAATGCAGGGATTATTTACCGCACAGTTGCTGGGCGCGATCGACGATCGGCTGCAGGCTCATTTTTTGTCCCGGATGCGCTTTATCGGCGGCGAGGATGGTATCGATGGACTGCAATGTGCCCTGCCCTGCATTGCCGCGCGCCAGCGCTTTATCATTGAGCGGATACTGCAGCAGTGTGCTGGGGTTGATGGCAAACAGCGCGCCATCTTTCTCGCAGGTCAGCATCACCTCTTCACGGGTGAACGGCCACTTATCTTTGCCAATTTCAAAACGGCTGACGGTGATAATCTGCCCGGCGAACGCCTGGCTACACAACGCCATCAGTAACCCAGCTGGAATCAGTTTCTTCAGCAAAATCTCGACCTCATCTCATCTTTTAACAGATTCAGGCCGGCGAAAGCGTGGCAAACACGCTTACCAGCCCGATAACAATCAACGCCAGCAGCAGCTCGAGCTGCGTCAGACGGATAAAAAGTTTCGGTGCCCGGCTGGCGGCCAGGCGAAAACGCGGCACCAGCAGATAGCGATTAAGCAGCGCAATCAGCACCATCAGTGCCACCAGCAACGCTTTGCTCACCAGCAGCTCGCTCCACAGCGTGGCGGTCCAGTTGAGCGGCGTACCGGCAATCAGCAGACTGTTGACCGTGCCGGTAACAATCGCCAGCGCCACGGCCAGATGACCATAGCGTGAAAAGCGCATCATGCTGCGAATGGCATCGGTGCGCCAGGCAATGTTACGCGCCTCGCGCATCAATAGCAGTAGCGGCAGCAGACCACCGGCCCAGAAGGCGGCCGCGATCAGGTGCAGCGCATGATTCCCCTGCTGCAGCAGTCCCGGCATGCCATCGCGCATCGCCGCATGGCCGACGCCCGCCAGTGCCACCAGCTGCAACAGCGCAGTCGCCAGTAACGCCTGCTGGCGCAGATTACCACGCAGGCGCAGCGCCAGCGTGCTGAGCAGGGCAAACAGGATAACCCAGCGCCACACCGCGCCGAAGCGCGTGCCCAGCACCGCCAGCCAGACGTCGATGCTGGTGATGCTGCGCCAGTCGCCGCTCATCAGCCCGGTCTGCGCCGCCAGCATCAACAGCGCACTGAGTAAACTCAGCACGGCGCTGTATCCCATTAGCCGCCGCCAGCGCTGTGTCAGCACCGGTCGGTAGCGCGCCGGCGCCAGCAGCGCGGTATAAAATGCACTGCCGGTCAGCAGAAACAGCGCCAGAAAATGCAGCGCCCGCAGGCCGATCCAGAACGCGTTAAGACTCATTACTTCACGCTGAAGCTGTAGCTACCTTTGGTTTTGTGGCCGTCCACTGACAGCACGTGCCAGTTGACCTGATAATGGCCCGACGCCAGCGGCTGGGCGATCGGCACAATCAGCTGATCGTGCTGCTGCGGATTCAGCTGGGCTTTCTCCAGCGCCACCGGTTGCTGCTGCGCGTTGATCATTTCCACGCCGCTGAATGCCGGTTCAATATCTTCGGTGAATGTCAGGGTGAGTTGCTGCGGCGCGCGCTCCACCACGGCGTTGTCCGCCGGCACCGGGGCTTTCAGGTGGGCATGTGCCAGAGCCAGCTGGCTGAAGCCCAGCGTCGCGCCCGCCAGCAGTAGCGCGATAACGCGCCTGGATGCAGTTTTCATCATCACGTCTTCCCTTTTAACTGCGGCACTGCGCCGCAAATGTGGCAGCAGGATACGCCGCTGCTTTTAGGCTGTCGAGACTTGCGGTGCGATCCAATTCCCTTGATCCAGCAGGGCGAAACCATTATTTTTGCCCCTGTTTATCAGGAGAAAAGCATGAGCCAAAACCTTGCCCTGCTGTCGCAGGAAGAGAAAGACAAAGTAAACGTCGATCTCGCCGCCGCTGGCGTGGCGTTTAAAGAGCGCTATAACATGCCGGTGATCGCCGAGATGGTGGAGCGCGAGCAGCCGGAAGCGCTGCGCGACTGGTTCCGTCAGCGCCTGATGGCCTATCGACAGGCATCGCTCAGCCTCTCCCGCCTGCCCTACGAACCTAAGCAGAAATAATTTATGTTACGCGTAATCGATACGGAAACCTGTGGCCTGCAGGGCGGCGTGGTGGAAGTGGCGTCGGTGGATGTCATTGACGGCCAGATCGTCAATCCGATGAGCGATCTGATCTGCCCGGACCGGCCCATCAGTCGTCAGGCGATGGCGGTGCACCGCATCACTGAAGCCATGGTGGTGGGCAAGCCGACCATCGAAGAGGCGATTGGCCGCTATCACGGTAGCCCGCACTATGTGGCGCATAACGCCAGCTTTGACCGGCGCATGCTGCCGACGATGCCGGGCGAATGGATCTGCACCATGACGCTGGCGCGCCAGCTGTGGCCGGGCATTAAATACGGTAATCAGGCGCTGCGCCACAGCCTCAAACTTGAGGTGTCGCCGCCGGATGATCTGCACGCGCACCGCGCGCTGTACGATTGCTACGTCACCGCCGCGCTACTGATCCGCATTATGGAAACCTCCGGCTGGAGCGCCAGCGAGATGGTGAGTCGCTGCCAGCCGGCGCCGGTCAGCGACGAAGTGTTCCCGTTTGGTAAATATCGTGGTCAGAGCATCGGCAGCATCGCGCGTAAAGATCCGGGCTATCTGCGCTGGGTACTGGAAAATGTACGTGATTTGCGCGCGCCGCTGCGGCAGACGCTGCGCAAATACGTTAAGGACTCTCAGTAATCGCTGCGCGGCGGCAGCGTACCCTGCGCCAGGGCGATCAGGAAAGTGAACTCCTGCGCCACGCCTTCATAGGATTTATAACGTCCTGATTTGCCGCCGTGGCCGGAATCCATATCGGTGCAGAGTAACAGCAGCGCATCGTTGGTGCGCAGCTCACGCAGCTTTGCCACCCACTTCGCCGGTTCCCAGTACTGTACCTGCGAATCGTGCAGCCCGGTGGTCACCAGCAGGTGCGGATACGCCTGCGCTGTCACGTTGTCATACGGGCTGTACTGGCGGATGTAGCGATAGAATTCCGCCTGCTCCGGATTGCCCCACTCATCATATTCACCGGTAGTCAGCGGAATCGACGGATCGAGCATGGTCGTGACCACATCGACAAACGGCACCTGAGCGATCACGCCGTGAAACAGCTGCGGCGCCATATTCAGCACACCGCCCATCAGCAAGCCCCCGGCACTGCCGCCCATGGCGTACAGCTGCTGCGGGTTACCGTAGCCTTTCGCTACCAGCGCTTCAGTGACATCAATGAAGTCGGTGAAGCTGTTCATTTTATGTTGCAGCCGGCCATCGTCATACCACTGCTGGCCCAGCTCGCCGCCGCCGCGCACGTGGATAATCGCGTAGATGAAACCGCGCTCCAGCAAACTGATGCGGCTGGTGCCGAAGCTGGCCTCCATGCTGCTGCCATACGCGCCGTAGCCGTACGCCAGCAGCGGATTGGCGCCGCGCTGAAAGTGTTTACGGTGATAAACCAGTGAGACCGGCACTTCCGTGCCGTCGCGCACCGTGATCCACAGGTGTTCACTTTTGTAGTCGGCAGAGTCAAAGCCCGGCACCGGGGTTTGCTTGAGAATGCGCCGCTCGCCGGTCTCCATGTTCAGTTCGAACAGTGTAGTCGGCGTCGTCATCGACGAGTAGCCGTAACGCAGCGTGTCACTTTCCGGCGTGGGGTTGTAGGCCAGCCAGGTGACATAGGCCGGATCGTCAAAGGCAATACCGTAACTCTCGCCGCTGGCCCAGTTAATCTGGCGCAGAGTATTTACTCCGCGCTGGCGCTCTTCGACCACCAGCCAGTTACGAAACAGCTGGAAATCTTCCATCACTACGTGGTCGCGCGGCGGAATCAGGGTTTGCCAGCGATCTTCAGCCAGCCACGCGCTGCGGTACAGGCCGAAATTTTTGCCGTCGCGGTTGGAGCGAATGAAGAATTGGTGATCATAGTGATCGATGCTGTATTCATGATCGCGCCGCCGCGGACAAAACACCTGTGGCTGTGCGTCCGGATATTCCGCGTCAATCAGCAGAATTTCACTGGTAGTTGTGCTGAACAGCGCGATCAGGATGAAGTGTTCCGAGGTGGTTTTATGCACGCTGAGGTGGAAAGACTCATCCTGCTCTTCATACACTAGCTGATCTTCCGACTGCGGATGCCCCAGTTCGTGACGCCACACCTGATAAGCCAGCAGCGTTTTCGGATGCTTGCGTACGTAGTAGAGGGTGCGTGAGTCGTTGGCCCACGCCACGCTGGAGGACGCGTCGCGCAGCACCTCCGGATACCAGCTGCCGCTGTTGAGGTTACGAAAGCGGATGCCGTACTGGCGGCGCGATAAAAAATCTTCCGCCAGCGCCATCACCTGGTTATCCGGGCTGATATCCAGCGTGCCCATGGTGTAAAAGTCACTGTGCGCGGCGCGCTGGTTGCCATCTAACAGCAGCTGCCACGGCTGGTCGGCGGGCGCATCCACCGGCTGGCGGAAATAGGCCGCGTACTCATTGCCAGCTTCGTAACGGCTTTGATAGCGATAGCCGCGTTTAACGTACGGTACCGAATGGTCCTGCGCCGGCAGCCGATCGATGATCTCTTTCAGTACCCGATCCTGCAGCGCATCCTGAGAAGCCATCATCGCTTTACCGTAGCGGTTTTCCGCCTCCAGATAAGCCAGTACCTCGGGGTTTTGCCGGTCATCATCACGCAGCCAGAAATAGTTATCGGTGCGCGTTTCGCCGTGTAACGTCATGTGGTGGGGGATTTTTTTCGCTTGCGGCTGATTCATTACAGAGTTTCTCCCTGAAAGACGACATCCTGCAAGCGTGGCACTTCTGGCAGAGGAAGCCAAGCCGGAAACGCACGCGAAGTGTAACCGGAGGCCGCCGCAACCGCCTCCGGCGTGACTCAGGCCGCTTTTTCCGCCGCGATGTCGCGCTGAATACCGTCGCGCACGTCCTGCGGAATTTTTAGCGCATCGCCGAGCGCGGAGAGGTAACTGCGTTCCATGAAATGATCAACATCGATCGCCGCGCAGCTGAGGAAATAGAGCTCCAGCGCTTCCTCTTCGTTTTTCACGTCGGCGGCCAGCCACTGCGGATCGAGTGGACGGTTCATTGCCTGCTGAATCAGCGCTTCCGCCTGCGCACCGTAACCGGCCTGATGGATATTCTGCTCGATGGCCGTGCGCTCGCGATCGTCAATGTGCCCGTCGCTTTTCGCAGCAAACACCAGCGCGGTTACCAGTCGCTCCGCGCGCTGGTCGAGCGGCGTCTGCAGCTGGCCAAACGCAGGTTCATCCTGATGGGTTTCCCGCACGCGCTGCTTGTATTTATTCCACAGCACCGCGCCTGCCGCCGCCCCGCCGCCGACCAGCAGCGCGGTGCCGCCGTATTTGGTTAACAGCTTGCGCGACGATTTGCTGGCAACCAGTAAACCCGCCAGGCCACCCAGCGCGCCGGGTGCCAGCATATCGCTCAGGCCGCCTGATGTGCCGTCACCGCCCTTCTTTGCCAGAACCGATTGAATTTGCTGCAGCCAGTTACTCATCGTTTAACTCCTGTTTAAGTTTCCGCTCACTATGCTGCCGCACGCTGTGTCAGTTAACGTCAGAGCCGGCAAAGTATGGCAAAGCCAGACGTGCGCAATGCGTGAGTACGCAAACGTTTTCGTTTATACTGCGCGCGCATTTTGACTGCTAAGGTGAAATTATGACGACTCTCGGAACCGCGCTGCGACCTGCCGCAACGCGTGTCATGCTGTTAGGTTCAGGTGAATTGGGCAAAGAGGTGGCGCTGGAGTGTCAGCGTCTCGGGGTGGAAGTGATCGCTGTCGATCGCTATGCCGATGCCCCGGCGATGCACGTTGCGCATCGCAGCCACGTCATTAACATGCTGGACGGTGACGCACTGGCGGCGCTGATTGCGCAGGAGCAGCCCCACTTTGTGGTGCCGGAAATTGAAGCCATCGCCACCGAAAAACTGCTGGAGCTGGAAGCGCAGGGGCAAAAAGTGGTGCCGACGGCCCGTGCTGCACGTCTGACCATGAACCGCGAAGGCATTCGCCGTCTGGCGGCAGAAGAGCTGGCGTTACCGACCTCAACCTATCAGTTTGCGGATAGCAAAGCGCGTTTCGTCGCGGCCGCGCACGAGATCGGTTTTCCCTGCATCGTGAAACCGGTAATGAGCTCCTCCGGTAAAGGCCAGAGCTTCATTCGCGAAGCCAGCCAGCTGGATCACGCCTGGGATTACGCGCAGCAAGGCGGACGCGCGGGCGCGGGCCGGGTGATCGTCGAGGGCGTCGTGAAGTTCGATTTTGAAATCACCCTGCTGACCATCAGCGCGGTGGACGGCATCCACTTCTGCGCGCCAATTGGTCACCGTCAGGAAGACGGTGATTATCGTGAATCCTGGCAGCCACAGCAGATGAGCGAACTGGCCCTGCAGCGCGCGCAGGACATCGCCGCTAACGTGGTGAAAGCGCTCGGCGGTTACGGCCTGTTTGGCGTGGAGCTGTTTGTGTGCGGCGACGAGGTGGTGTTCAGCGAAGTCTCTCCGCGTCCGCACGATACCGGTATGGTGACGCTGATTTCGCAGGATCTCTCTGAGTTTGCGCTGCACGTGCGCGCGTTCCTCGGCCTGCCGATTGGCGGCATTCGCCAGTATGGACCGGCTGCTTCGGCGGTGATCCTGCCACAGCTCGATAGCCACAACGTGCAGTTTGTGAATGTGGAAGCCGCACTCGGTGCGGGTCTGCAGCTGCGCCTGTTTGGTAAGCCGGAAATTGCCGGGCAGCGCCGTCTGGGTGTCGCGCTGGCGACCGGTGACAGCACCGATGATGCCGTGGCTCGCGCCATTGCCAGCGCCGCGGCGGTGCAGGTTCAGGGCTGATTGCCCGGGTGGTGAAGCGTTGTCATCACCACCCGTAAAGATGGATTGCTGCCGCGTAGCCTCTGTGCGGCAGCGTTATTACCGATCAGCGGGGGAAGCCGCGCCCGCCACTGCCTCACGCGCCAGCTGCGTAATGCGATCCCAGTCGCCGCTCTCCAGCGCATCGTTTGGCACCAGCCACGAACCGCCAATACACAGCACGCTTTTCAGCGCCAGATAGTCACGATAGTTGGCTGGTGAAATGCCGCCGGTCGGGCAGAAACGCACCTGCGGGAATGGACCACCAATCGCCGCCAGCGCTTTGACGCCGCCGTTCGCCTCTGCCGGGAAGAACTTGAACTCGCGCAAACCATAATCCATACCAACCATCAGTTCCGACACGGTGCTGATGCCAGGAATCAGTGGCACCGGTCCTTCCACCGCCGCCTTGAGCAGCGGTTCGGTGAGCCCCGGGCTAATGACAAACTGCGCACCGGCGTCGGTCACTTCTTTCAGCTGCTGGGTATTGATCACCGTGCCGGCACCCACAATCGCTTCCGGAACTTCTTTGATCATTGCCCGCAGCGCATCCATTGCTACCGGCGTGCGCAGCGTCACTTCCAGCACGCGTACGCCACCTGCGACCAGCGCTTTGGCCATCGGCACCGCATGTTCCAGCTTGTTGACGACAATCACCGGCACAACCGGGCCGGTAGTCAGAATCTGTTCCGCACTCGTTTTCCAGTTCTTCATTACGTTTCCTCAGGAGAGACAGCCCAACGCGCGGTCCGGCTGTCAGAAAGAGAGCCCTACCATACAAGATCGGCCGGACGGACGTCTATTGGATATCATCAATTTTTGAAACCGCGGTTCATTTTTGAATGATTGCCTGGTGCGCATCATTTCGCATCGGTCTGCAGAGTCGCCATTAATGGCGACCAGGATAAACCCTACTGACTGAAAACAAAACGCCCCTGGCGAACAGCGCAGGGGCGTAAATATAAACTTCTCAGTCAGCGATGCAGGAGCGGTTATTCAAACTCGTTCCACGAACGGCCGTCGCGGGTGATCATCGCCACCGAGGCGACCGGGCCCCATGTGCCGGCCTGATACGGTTTGGAGGCGTCGCCATCCGCATTCCACGCTTCAATAATCGAATCGACATAAGTCCACGCCGCTTCGACCTCATCGCGGCGCACAAACAGTGCCTGAATGCCGCGCATGGTTTCCAGCAGCAGACGCTCATAGGCATCCGCCAGATGCGACTGATTGAAGGTTTCGGAGTAGCTCAGATCCAGCTTGGTGGTCTGCAGCTTGTGCTTGTGATCAAGACCCGGCACCTTGTTGAGGATTTCAATATCCACGCCCTCGTCCGGCTGCAGACGAATCGTCAGCTTGTTCTGCGGCAGTTCGGCGTAAGAGTCCTTAAACAGGTTCATTTCCGGGTTTTTGAAGTACACCACCACTTCTGAGCACTTGGTCGGCAGACGCTTACCGGTGCGCAGGTAGAAAGGCACGCCCGCCCAGCGCCAGTTATCGATATCCACGCGGATGGCGACGAAGGTTTCGGTGCTGCTCTGCTTGTTGGCGCCCTCTTCTTCCAGGTAGCCCGGCACTTTTTTGCCCTGCACAAAACCGGCAGTGTACTGACCGCGTACGGTTTTCTCGCGCACGTTGGTCTGGTCGATGCGGCGCAGCGAGCGCAGCACTTTCACCTTCTCATCACGAATCGCGTCAGCACTGAGATCGGACGGCGGCGACATGGCGATCATGGTCAGGATCTGCAGCAGGTGGTTCTGGATCATGTCACGCATCTGGCCGGCTTTGTCGAAGTAACCCCAGCGGCCTTCGATACCCACCTCTTCCGCCACGGTAATCTGCACGTGGTCGATGGTGCGGTTGTCCCAGTTATTGACGAAAATCGAGTTGGCAAAACGCAGCGCCAGCAGGTTGAGCACCGTCTCTTTACCGAGATAATGGTCGATACGGAACACCTGGCTTTCATCAAAGAATTTACCGACGCTGTCGTTAATCTCCTGCGAAGTCTCCAGCGAGGTGCCGAGCGGCTTCTCCATCACCACGCGCGCCGGTTTGGCGTTGAGTTTAGCGGCGCCCAGGCCTTCACAGATGGCGCCAAAGGTGCTCGGCGGCATGGCAAAGTAGTTGATGGTGACGCGGTTTTTCTGATCCAGCATCTTGCCCAGTTTCGAGAAGTGCGAGGTGTCGTTAACGTCGAGGTTGCAGAAGTCGAGACGGCCGCTGAGTTTGTCCCACAGCGCTTCGTCAATCTTCTCCTTCATGAAGGTTTCCAGCGCTTCACGCACCACTTTGGTGTAGGCCTCTTTGTCCCACTCCGCGCGACCCACGCCGATAATGCGCGTAGTATCGTGAATCTGACCGGCTTTCTCCAGCTGATACAGTGAAGGCAACAGTTTCCGGCGTGCAAGATCGCCTTTGGCACCGAAAATCACCAGATCGCATGCCTGGGCTGTTTGTGTTACCGCCATTTTCCTCTCCTCGTTGCAGGATATACCCGGCCTGAGCGTCCTCATCCTGCCGGGTCCTTATTGTAATTTTCTTACAGCACAATGTACTTTTTTCACCGCGCCAGGACAACCCGGCTGCGGTCGGTTACAGGTGATTATCCTGCACCGCCGGGGCGCATTTAACGTGTTGCGAAGTGCGCTAACGCGCCTTTTTCTGTTTCGATGTTTGTCGGGCGAAAACCCGGCAGCGATCAAAGTATGACAAAAAAAGCGCGGTTACATTTGTCCGCCGCTGCGTACGTCAGGCTATTACACGGTATATTCCGCATAATTGGCAGCGATTTCACGCACGGGTGAACGCAAAAAAAGTGATTGATGGTCATCGGGTTAACAACATGCTGGAACAGATACAGGCGCAGCTGGCCGCGCTGAGTAAGTCAGAACGCAAGGTCGCAGAGCAGATTCTCGCCGCGCCGCAGCAGGCGATGCACTCCAGCATCGCTGCACTGGCTCAGGCGGCACAAGTCAGCGAACCGACGGTGAACCGCTTCTGTCACCGCATGGGCACGCGCGGCTTTCCCGATTTCAAGTTGCAGCTGGCGCAGAGTCTGGCGAAAGGCCCGAGCTGGGTAAGCCGCGACGTGGAAGACAGTGACAGCGTGGAACGTTACAGTCACAAAATCTTTGATTCCGCGCTGGCGGGTCTGAGCCGGGTGCGTCAGCAGCTGGATATGCAGGTGATCGATCAGGCAGTGCAGGCACTGTCGCAGGCGCACAAAATTGCCTTTTTCGGCCTCGGTGCTTCAGCAGTGGTGGCGCACGATGCCACCAATAAATTCCTGCGTTTTAATCTGCCGGTCATCTGGTCCGAGGATATTGTGATCCAGCGCATGAGTTGCATAAATAGTGGACCAAATGACGTGTTTGTTCTGATATCGCATACTGGCCGTACCAAAAATATGATAGAACTGGCTCGCCTGGCGCGTGTAAACGCTTCCACCGTACTGGCTATCACCTCGCCCGGATCGCCGCTGGCAGATGAAGCCACGCTGGCGCTGACGCTGGATGTACCGGAAGATACCGACATCTATCTGCCGATGGTTTCCCGCCTGGCCCAGCTCACCGTGGTTGACGTACTGGCAACCGGTTTTACCCTGGAGCGCGGTACCGCTTTCCGTGAGAATCTCAAGCGGGTAAAAGAGGCACTAAAAGCATCGCGCCTCGAAAAGCCGGCACCGGAATCACGTGCACAGCAAAATAATTAACATCACATTCACAATGTGAGTCGAATCACAGCCCCTCGATCATATAGAATGAGTGACCATTGCGTGTCACTTGTGATCGACACGATACTTTGTCAACGGAGTCCTTCATGTCCAGACGTCTCAGAAGAACCAAGATCGTTACAACCCTCGGCCCCGCCACCGATCGCGACAACAACCTCGAAAAAATCATCGCGGCGGGCGCTAACGTTGTGCGACTCAATTTCTCCCACGGCACCCCGGAAGATCATCAACTGCGCGCCGATAAAGTGCGGCAGATTGCGGCCAAACTCGGTCGTCACGTCGCCATTCTTGGCGATCTGCAAGGCCCTAAAATTCGCGTATCAACCTTCAAAGAAGGCAAAGTTTTCCTCAATGTCGGTGACCGCTTTCTGCTGGATGCCAACCTGAGCAAAGGCGAAGGCGACAAAGAGAAAGTCGGTATCGACTATAAAGGCCTGCCGGAAGATGTGGTGCCGGGCGATATCCTGCTGCTGGACGACGGTCGTGTGCAGCTGAAGGTGCTGGAAGTTCAGGGGGTGAAAGTGTTCACCGAAGTGACCGTCGGCGGCCCGCTCTCCAACAATAAAGGTATCAACAAGCTCGGCGGCGGCCTGTCGGCTGAAGCGCTGACCGAAAAAGATAAGCTGGATATCATTACCGCGGCGAAAATTGGCGTCGACTATCTGGCGGTCTCGTTCCCGCGTAACGGCGAAGACATGAACTACGCGCGCCGTCTGGCACGCGATGCCGGCTGCGACGCCAAACTGGTGGCGAAAGTGGAGCGCGCCGAAGCGGTGGCAACGCAGGAAGCGATGGATGACATCATCCTCGCCTCTGACGTGGTGATGGTGGCCCGTGGCGATCTCGGCGTGGAAATTGGCGATCCGGAGCTGGTGGGCATTCAGAAAGCATTGATTCGTCGTGCGCGTCAGCTGAACCGCACCATCATTACTGCTACCCAGATGATGGAATCGATGATCACCAATCCGATGCCGACCCGCGCGGAAGTGATGGATGTGGCAAACGCCGTGCTGGACGGCACCGATGCGGTGATGCTGTCGGCGGAAACGGCGGCCGGTCAGTATCCGGCGGAAACCGTGTCGGCGATGGCGAAGGTGTGTCTCGGCGCGGAAAAAATTCCAAGCGTGAACGTATCCAAACACCGCCTGGACGTGCAGTTCGACAATATCGAAGAAGCGATTGCCATGTCGGCGATGTACGCCGCTAACCATTTGCAGGGCGTGTCGGCCATCATTACCATGACCGAATCTGGCCGTACCGCACTGATGACGTCGCGCATCACTTCCGGTCTGCCGATCTTCGCAATGTCACGTCATGAACGTACCCTGAACCTGACCGCGCTGTACCGTGGCGTGACCCCGGTGTTCTTTGACAGCAACAACGATGGTGTCGCCGCCGCGCACGATGCAGTTAATCTGCTGCGCGACAAAGGGTTCCTCGTCTCCGGCGATCTGGTGATTGTCACCCAGGGCGACGTGATGGCGACCACCGGCACCACCAACACCAGCCGTGTCCTGCGCGTAGACTGAGTTTTACGCACCTCCTGACAGCGGCTGTAACAACATGGACAAACGCGACTGCCTGGCAGTCGCGTTTTATTTTTCACTGACAAGGAGGCCAGATGGCCCGCTATCAACCCATCAGTCAACTCACCGGGCGCGTGCTGCTGTTTCCGCTCGCGCTGGTGTTGTTTGAGTTTGCGACCTACATCGCCCATGACATGATTCAGCCCGGCATGCTGCTGGTCACCGCCGAGTTTAACGTCGGCCCGGAATGGGTATCCACCTCACTCACTGCCTATCTGATGGGCGGCGTGGTGCTGCAGTGGCTGCTCGGTCCGCTGTCGGATAAATATGGCCGACGTCCGGTGTTGCTGTTCGGCATTCTGTTCTTTGCCGTTGCCTGTGTTCTCACCACCTGGGTGAGCAACATCGAGCAGTTCGTCACGCTGCGCTTTATCCAGGGCATCAGCCTGTGCTTCATTGGCGCAGTAAGCTATGCCGCAGTGCAGGAGGCGTTTGACGAGGCGTTAGCTGTGCGCATGATGGCGCTGATGGCTAACGTGGCACTGCTGGCACCGCTGGCGGGTCCGCTGGCCGGTGCCGCCTGGCTCACGGTGGGCGAATGGCGCAGCATGTTCTGGCTGTTTGCGGTTTGCAGCCTGCTGGCGTTTGTGGTGCTGTGGCGCATCATGCCGGAAACCGCCGGCGATCGCAGCCACTCCATTGCATTACCGAACCTGGCGCGCGGCTACGGACGGCTGGCGCGCGATAAACAGGTGATGTACGGCTCCTTCGCTATCGGCCTGGTGTTCATCCCGATTCTTACCTGGGTGGCGCTGTCGCCGGTGATTCTGATGCATGAAGAGGGCTTATCCCGCCTGCAGTACGCATTGCTGCAATTACCGGTGTTTCTGGCAATGATCGCCGGTAACCTGACGCTGGGCAAACTGGCGGGACGCGTGGCCATCGAGCAACCGGTAAAATTTGCCGCCTGGCCGATTCTGCTCGGCCTGAGCATCGCGCTGGTGGCGAACCTGCTCAACAGCCACAGTTACCTGCTTCTCACCGCCGGCCTTAGCCTGTATGCGTTTGGTGCCGGGATGGTCAACGCCGGGCTGTACCGGCTGACGCTCTATTCCAGCAGCGAAGGTAAAGGCAGCATCGCCGCCATGCTGGGGATGATCAGCATTCTGACGCTGGCGGCGGGCATTGAAGTGGCGAAAAGCGGTTATTTCAGCGGCGGTACGCCGTGGTTCAGCGCAATCAACTTCGTCGCCGGCGTGTTGTGGTTTGGCCTGGTGACGCTGTTCCTGCGCGAGCGCAAGCGGCGCAGTCGCCTGACAAGCGTCGAATGAGTGATGACGAACCGTGCCGGGCGGCACGGTTCAGCACGCGTTAGCTATTTACGCGGGTACAAATCCTTTCGCGCGTAAGGCTCAATATCCCCTGCTTTACGCGTCTTCAGCAGCTTAAGAATCCACGTGTACTGCTCCGGATGCGGACGCACGAAGATTTCCACCTCTTCGTTCATGCGCCGCGCCAGCGTGGTGTCATCGGCATCCAGCAAATCGTCCATCGGCGGGCGCACATAAATCTCCAGCTTGTGCGTCGCGCTGTTATACACCGGGAACAGCGGCACTACGCGCGCACGGCACACTTTCATCAGACGTCCGACCGCCGGCAATGTCGCTTTATAGGTAGCAAAGAAATCGACAAACTCGCTGTGCTCAGCACCGTGATCCTGGTCCGGCAGATAGTAGCCGTAATAGCCCTGACGCACCGAGGCGATAAACGGTTTGATGCCGTCGTTGCGCGCGTGCATGCGGCCGCCGAAACGGCGACGCACGGTGTTCCAGATATAATCCATCAGCGGATCGCTTTGATTGTGGAACATCGCCGCCATCATCTGGCCTTCCGAGGCCAGCAGCATCGCCGGAATATCCACGCCCCAGCCGTGTGGCACGAGGAAAATCACGTTCTCATGATTCTCCTGCAGCGCCGTGATGATCTCGCGGCCGTGCCACTCAACGCGCTGGCGCACGCGTTCAGGATTACGCATCCCCAGCTCGGCCATCATCACCATCGCCTGCGGCGCGGTGGCAAACATACGATCAGCAATCTCTTCGCGCTGCGCTTCGCTGAGCTCCGGCAGGCAATAGTAGAGATTGATCAGCGCACGGCGGCGCGCACTTTTCGCCAGCTTGCCGGCAAACTTACCCAGCCCGCCCAGCACCGGATCGCGCACCTTTGCCGGCAGCATCGCCATACCGGCCAGCGCACCAATCGCCAGCCAGCTGCCCCAGTATTTCGGCTTTAAAAAAGAACGTTGAAAAACGGGAATAAACTCACTGTTATTTTTTTTTCGGGTTTCCATGCACTCGCCTCTGACAATGACGGCTCAATAATAGTGACGGCAGGTAATTTTGCAATCTTCACAGGCCAGATAGCAAAAAACCGACGAAGAATTCGTCGGTTTTTGCGCGTTTGCCCGGAAATTAACGTTATTTCAGCGTCAGCTGTGGCAGATAACTCTTCACCTGCGCCAGATAGGTGCTGCGATCTTTACCAGTCAGCCCTTCCATGCGCGGCAGCTTCGCCGTCAGCGGGTTGACCGCCTGGTTGTTGATCCACACTTCATAATGCAGATGCGGTCCGGTAGAGCGACCGGTGTTACCGGAAAGCGCGATGCGATCGCCGCGTTTCACTTTCTGTCCCGGTTTCACCAGCGCTTTGCTCAGATGCATGTAGCGGGTCATATACTGGCGACCGTGACGAATCGCGACGTAGTTACCGGCGGCTCCGCCGTTCTTCGCGATCACCACTTCGCCATCGCCGACGGCCAGCACCGGCGTACCAATCGGCAGCGCAAAATCGACGCCTTTATGCGGCGCGATGCGGCCGGTTACCGGATTGAGACGGCGCGGATTGAAGTTTGACGAGACGCGGTACTGTTTCACCGTCGGGAAGCGCATGAAGCCACGCGCAAGACCGGAGCCGTTGCGGTCGTAGAACTTGCCGTCTTCCGCGCGGAACGCGTAGTAATCTTTACCGCCGGTGCGCAGCCGCACGCCGAGCAGCTGGCTCTGCGCACTTTTACCGTCCAGCATCTCGCGCGACATCAGTACGCTAAAGTCATCGCCGGCGCGCAGTTTGCGGAAATCCATCTGCCACTGCATGGCTTTAATCACGCTGCTGGTTTCGGCGCTGGTCAGGCCGGCGCGCTGGGCGCTGGCGGCGAAACTGCCGCGCACTTCGCCTTTCAGGACGCTGTTCTGCCATTCACCCTTCTGCATCTCCTGCTGCATCTTAAAGCTGCCATTCGGCTGACGCGCATAGGTGCGGGTTTCACGCCGATCGATCTCCCAGGTGAAATCCTGCAGCGCGCCATCAGCATCCAGCGTCCAGCTCAGCTGCTGTCCCACGCGCAGATTACGCAAACTCTTGTCGCTGCTGACCAGCGCGTTGATGTCACCGAGATCGATACCGTACTGATTAAGCGCGCTGCTCAGCGTATCGCCTGAGGAAACGGTGTAGTCATGCTGATCGGGATTGACCGGCACGTCTTTGTCGATGTCATCCGACGGGATTTCGTCTTCCGGTTCCGCCGTGGTTTGATCGATCGGTTCACTGGCTTCCGGCAGCAGCGTGCGCAGCTCGTTTTTGTCCAGCGTGATGTCTTTCACGATGGGCGCAACATCGCGGGGATGATAGACGTAAGGCCGCCAGACAGCGACGGCCAGTGTAACAACGGTGAGTGACCCCAGCATAACGCGGTGGGGGCGCGGCAAATTATTAAATGCGAGGGCGACAGAGCGGGCTATCTGCTGCACTTTTACCTATTCCTCTATGCTCCATTCAGGCAGCTCGCATACTGGCTTGACAGCTGTGAGAGGAATTTCACGTAGCTGTCTTTGGTTAAGCTGATTCCCATGCCTAACGGGTCGAGGGTGCCTTTACGCACGCTGGTTCCGCGAGACACGGCATCGATGACCGCCGGCCTGAATTGTGGTTCAGCAAAAACGCAGACTGCTTTCTGCTCAACCAACTGTGTTCGTATTTGATGTAAACGCTGGGCGCCCGGCTGGATCTCAGGATTGACGGTAAAATGACCTAATGGTGATAAACCGTAATGTTTCTCAAAGTAGCTGTAAGCGTCGTGAAAAACGAAATAACCCTTGTTCCGTACCGGCGCGAGTTGTGCGCCAATCCGTTTGTCTGTGTCCGCCAATTGTGCCTCAAACTGCTGCAGGTTGGCGTCAAGTTTGGCTTTGCTTTGCGGCATAAGTTCCAATAATTTTCCGTGGATTGCAACAGCAGATTGTTTCGCAATCTCCGGCGACATCCACAGGTGCATATTAAACTCGCCGTGGTGGTGATGAGTATGAGACGGGTCCTGGTTCTCAGAATTGTCTGAGTCATGGTCGTGATCGTGACCGTGCTCATGTTCGTCCTCATCTTCACCACCGCTAATCAATAGCGGTTTTACGCCAGGCAAGGCGGCAATTTCAAGGTTTTTACTGGCCGGTAACTCCCCGGCGGGCTTCGTCAGAAAGGCTTCCATCTCCGGACCGGTCCATACTACTAAGTCAGCGTTTTTAATACGTTTTACATCGGATGGCCGTAAGGCATAATCGTGCTCTGAGGCACCATCCGGCAGCAATACTTCAACCGGCGTAATGCCATCGGCAATGGCGGCTGCGATAAATCCGAGAGGCTTGATTGAAGCCACCACCGCAGACTGCGCGGAAAACGTGGTGGCGAGGCCGATCGCCGCCGCAGAAAGGGTAAAAGCCAGGCGCTTTTTATTGTGTAACATAATGCGTCATTCCATCGTGACCAGGTGATGGAATGTGATATTATAACATTCGAAATTCAATGCAACCCGTAAATATCATGTCGTCACTTGTTACACTCGAAAACATTTCGGTGAAGTTTGGCCAGCGCGCGGTGCTGGCAGGCATCAGCCTGTCGCTGCAGCCGGGCAAAATTCTCACCCTGCTGGGTCCCAACGGAGCCGGCAAGTCCACGCTGGTGCGCACGGTACTCGGCCTGCTCACGCCAGATAGCGGCAGCGTCCGACGCGCGCCGGGGCTGCGTATTGGCTATGTGCCGCAAAAGCTGCACATCGATCCGACACTGCCTATCAGCGTTGAGCGCTTTATGCGTCTGACGCACGGCAGTCGCCGTGATGATATTCTGCCGGCGCTGAAGCGGGTGCAGGCCGGCCATCTGTTGCAGTCACCGCTGCAAAAACTGTCTGGTGGCGAAACGCAGCGCGTGCTGCTGGCGCGCGCCCTGCTCAACCAGCCGCAGCTGCTGGTACTGGACGAACCGACGCAGGGCGTGGATGTTAACGGCCAGGTGGCGCTCTACGACCTGATCGATCAACTGCGACGCGAGCTCAACTGCGGCGTGCTGATGGTGTCGCACGATCTTCACCTCGTGATGGCAAAGACCGACGAAGTGCTGTGCCTCAACCATCACATCTGCTGTTCCGGCACGCCGGAAGCCGTCTCGCAGCACCCGGAATTTATCGCCATGTTTGGCCCGCGCGGCGCACAGCAGCTGGCAATTTACCGTCATCACCATAATCACCGTCACGATTTACAGGGACGCATTGTTCTGCGCAAAGGAAACGGCCCGTCATGATTGAACTGTTATTACCCGGCTGGCTGGGCGGCGTATTGCTGGCCCTGGCGGCCGGTCCGCTCGGCTCTTTTGTCGTCTGGCGCCGCATGTCCTATTTCGGCGATACCCTTGCCCACGCCTCTCTGCTCGGCGTGGCGTTTGGTCTGCTGCTCAACGTCAACCCTTATTATGCGGTGATTCTGGTCACCGTCTGTCTGGCGCTCGGGCTGGTGTGGCTGGAGCGACGCCCGCATCTGGCGATCGACACACTGTTAGGGATTATGGCGCACAGCGCGCTGTCGCTGGGTCTGGTGGTGGTCAGTCTGATGCAGGGCGTACGCGTTGATTTGATGGCCTATCTGTTTGGCGATTTGCTGGCGATCACCCCGGACGATTTGTCGCTGATGGCGGGCGGCGTGGCAATCGTGCTGGTGGTGATGGCGTGGCAGTGGCGTTCGCTGCTGTCGATGACCATCAGTCCGGAGCTGGCGCAGGTGGATGGCGTAAACATTCAGCGTACCCGCCTGATGCTGATGCTGGTAACCGCGCTGACCATTGGTGTGGCGATGAAATTTGTTGGCGCGCTGATCATTACTTCACTGCTGATCATTCCGGCCGCCACGGCGCGACGCTTCTCGCGTTCGCCAGAACAGATGGCCGGCTTTGCGGTGCTCATCGGCATCATTGCCGTCACCGGTGGCCTGAGCTTCTCCGCCAGCTACGACACCCCGGCCGGTCCGTCGGTGGTGCTGTGTGCTGCGGTACTGTTCATTATCAGCATGGCAAAAAAACCGGCGGCGTGACGCCGGTTACTCTTCGCGGCTGATGCCGAAATGCTTATAGGCGTGCTGCGTGGCCATCCGGCCGCGCGGCGTGCGCTGAATAAAGCCCTGCTGGATCAGGAAGGGTTCGATAACGTCCTCGATGGTTTCACGCTCCTCACCAATCGCCGCCGCCAGATTATCCAGCCCCACCGGACCGCCCATGAACTTGTCGATGATCGCCAGCAGCAGCTTGCGGTCCATATAGTCGAAGCCCTGATTGTCCACATTGAGCATATCCAGCGCGCTGGCGGCCACTTCGCCACTCATGTTGCCGCTGGCGCGCACTTCGGCGAAGTCACGTACACGGCGCAGCAGGCGGTTGGCGATACGCGGTGTGCCGCGCGCGCGACGCGCCACTTCCAGCGCGCCCTCTTCGCTCAGCGTCAGGCCCAGGCAGGCGGCGCTGCGTCCGACGATGTGCTGCAGATCCGGCACATTGTAGAACTCCAGGCGCTGCACAATCCCAAAGCGATCGCGCAGCGGTGAGGTGAGCGAGCCTGCGCGGGTGGTGGCGCCAATCAGGGTAAACGGCGGCAAATCCAGTTTGATCGAGCGCGCTGCAGGTCCGTCACCGATCATGATATCCAGCTGATAATCTTCCATCGCCGGATACAGCACCTCTTCCACTACCGGCGACAGGCGATGAATTTCATCGATAAACAAGACGTCGTGCGGTTCAAGGTTGGTGAGCATCGCCGCCAGGTCACCGGCCTTTTCCAGCACCGGACCGGACGTGGTGCGCAGATTGACGCCCATCTCATTAGCCACGATGTTGGCCAGCGTGGTTTTGCCCAGCCCGGGCGGACCAAAGATCAGCAGGTGGTCCAGCGCATCGCCGCGCAGTTTGGCGGCCTGGATGAAAATCTCCATCTGCTCGCGCACCTGCGGCTGCCCGACATATTCCGTCAGTAGCTTGGGGCGAATAGCGCGGTCAAGGCCCTCTTCCTCCGTGAAAGAACTGCCCGAGACCAGACGATCGGCTTCAATCATGCATTACCTCAAATAGCTGCGCGCAGAGCTTCGCGAATCAGGGTTTCACAATCCGCATCCGGTTTGCCAACCTTGCTGATCATACGGCTGGCTTCCTGCGGTTTATAACCCAGCGCCACCAGCGCCGCAACGGCTTCAGCTTCGGCGTCGTTGTTATCCTGCTGTGCCGCTGGCGTAGTCAGGGTAAACGCCGAGTCGCCGCCGAACAGGTCACCGTGCATACCTTTGAAGCGGTCTTTCATCTCGACCACCAGACGCTCGGCAGTTTTCTTGCCCACGCCCGGCAATTTCACCAGCGAGGCAATCTCTTCACGCTCTACGGCGGTGACAAACTGCTGCGCCGACATCCCGGAGAGAATCGCCAGCGCCAGCTTGGGCCCAACACCGTTAACTTTTATCAGCTCGCGGAACAGTGCCCGCTCCTGCTTGCTGTTGAACCCGAACAGCAGCTGCGCATCTTCACGCACCACAAACTGGGTGAAGATAATCGCTTCCTGATTAATGTCCGGCAGCTCGTAAAAGCAGGTCATTGGCATGTGCACTTCGTAACCGACGCCGTGCGCCTCAATCAGCACCAGCGGCGGCTGTTTTTCCAGAATAAGGCCTCGTAAACGACCAATCACCTGAGCAGTTCCTTAATGTAGGGGTAAGCGTCCGGGTCATCTGCACCCTGCCATACCGCGATAACCAGCGACAAGCCGCGCGCCTGCCGGATGAAAATGTTGGCTATGTATACCATAAAAAAGGCTGGATGCATATCCAGCCTATTGAACTGCCACGATTTTGCTAACCGGATCGCAAACGTCCGCGCGTGAGCACCAGTTTGCTGTCGCTCATGCGCGCCGCGTTCTGGCTGACGTGGCAATGGGTGATGGCGATGGCCAGCGCATCGGCGGCATCCGCCTGCGGATTGGCCGGCAGTTTCAGCAGCGTGCGCACCATATGCTGCACCTGGCTTTTCTCTGCGCTGCCGATGCCGGTCACCGTCTGCTTCACCTGGCGGGCCGCGTATTCAAATACCGGCAGATCAAGATTAACCGCTGCGACAATTGCCGCGCCACGCGCCTGCCCCAGCTTGAGCGCCGAGTCCGCGTTCTTCGCCATAAACACCTGCTCAATGGCGAAGTAATCCGGCGCGAACTGGGTGATGATTTCGCTGACGCCAGCGTAAATCAGTTTGAGGCGGGAAGGCAGATCGGTGACGTTAGTGCGGATGCAGCCGCTGCCCAGATAGCTGAGCTGGCGGCCGGTCTGGCGGATGACACCGTAGCCGGTGACGCGCGAGCCGGGGTCAATCCCGAGTATTATCGCCATAGCGCGTCTCCGTATTGCAGGGGTTTGCGTAACGCCATTACAGCGTTTCCGCTACCTCATCAGAAATTTCACCGTTATGGTAAACTTCCTGCACATCATCACAATCTTCCAGCATGTCGATCAGACGCAGCAGTTTAGGAGCCGTCTCGGCATCCAGTTCCGCTTTGGTTGATGGAATCATCGACACTTCAGCACTGTCGGCTTTCAGACCAGTGGCTTCCAGTGCATCGCGCACGCTGCCCAGCTCTTCCCACGCGGTAAAGACGTCAATCGCGCCATCGTCATAGCTCACGACGTCTTCTGCACCGGCTTCCAGCGCCGCTTCCATCACGGCATCTTCGTCCTGGCCTGGCGCGAAGGAGATCACACCTTTCTTGCTGAACAGGTAAGAGACCGAACCGTCGGTGCCGAGGTTGCCACCGGTTTTGCTGAAGGCGTGACGCACTTCGCCCACGGTACGGTTACGGTTATCGCTCAGACACTCCACCATGACCGCAGAGCCGCCCGGACCGTAACCTTCATAGATGATGGTTTCCATGTTGCTGTCATCTTCACCGCCGACGCCGCGCGCGATAGCACGGTTCATGGTGTCACGCGTCATGTTGTTGGACAGGGCTTTGTCCATCGCTGCGCGCAAACGCGGGTTGGAGCCGGCATCGCCACCGCCCAGCTTAGCCGCTGTCACCAGCTCGCGAATGATTTTGGTGAAGATTTTACCGCGCTTGGCGTCCTGAGCCGCTTTGCGGTGCTTTGTATTCGCCCATTTACTATGTCCAGCCATCTTACATATTCTCCGATCTTTAACAGGGTGCAGGCTATCTTGCTGGCAATCTTGTTCCCCGGCAGTGCGCGCAATCCTCACGTACTCATGTACGCTCCGGTTGCTGTGCGCTGGCGGTGAACAACCTTGCTGCGCCGATGACGCCTGACTGTTCTATTTTAGCGGTGCAAATCTTTCGACTTACACCGTATGTCTGTAATTTAACGATAAAACCACCGGAAAAACGCGCGGTGGCGGGCATTCAGATAAATTCGTCGATTGCCTGACGATTACTCCACGAGCGGGTTAGTGCGGCGGCGGCGGCCGGTGTCAGCCACTGTGCGGCGAGGTGCTCGCTCAGCACTGGCTGGCGTTCGGCGGGCAGCGCCAGCCGGAACCAGTGTTCCCGGTTATGCGTGATGCCCGGCGCATAGCGATGGCGATAGTGCGGAAAGATCTCAAACTCAATCTGTTTGTGGCAATCTTCCAGCACCAGCCCCTCTGCGGCGATATCAATCGCCAGCTCTTCAGCCACTTCGCGCTGCGCCGTTTGCGCCGGCGTTTCGCCCGGCTCCAGGCTGCCGGTAACCGACTGCCAGAAGCTGGGGTCATCGCGCCGCTGCAGCATTAACACCCGGCCGGTATCTTGCGCAAAAATCACCACCAGCACCGATACCGGGTGTTTATAGCCCATTATTTCGTCTCTGGAGTGACTTTCTTCGGCGCGATCTGGATACCGAGGTCAGCCAGCGCCGCCGGGTTGGCTTCGCTTGGTGCTTCGGTCATCAGACAGGCCGCCGCGGTGGTTTTCGGGAACGCAATCACATCGCGGATATTGTCGGTGCCGGTCAGCAGCATGGTCAGACGGTCAAGACCGAATGCCAGACCTGCGTGCGGCGGGGTACCGAACTTCAGCGCATCCAGCAGGAAGCCAAACTTCTCACGCTGCTCTTCTTCGCTGATGCCCAGAATGCTAAACACCGTCTGCTGCATATTGCCGCTGTGGATACGCACCGAACCGCCGCCCACTTCATAACCGTTGATCACCATATCGTAGGCGTTCGCCACCGCCTGCGTCGGATCGGCCGCCAGCTGTTCCGCCGTCAGCGCTTTTGGCGAGGTGAACGGATGGTGCATCGCCGCCAGGCCGCCCTCGTCGTCCTCTTCGAACATCGGGAAGTCGACCACCCACAGCGGGGCCCAGGCTTTATCATTGGTGATTTGCAGATCACGGCCCACTTTCAGGCGCAGTGCACCCAGCGCATCCGCCACCACTTTGGCGCGGTCGGCGCCGAAGAAGATCAGGTCGCCGTCCTGCGCGTCGGTACGCTGCAGAATAGCTTCAACGATCTCCGGCGTCAGGAATTTGGCCACCGGGCTCTGTACGCCATCGAAACCGCTGGCGCGCGCATTGATCTTCATCCACGCCAGACCTTTGGCACCGTAAATGCCGACAAAGCTGCCGTATTCGTCGATTTGCTTACGCGTCAGCGCGGCACCGCCCGGCACGCGCAGCGCCGCAACGCGCCCTTTCGGGTCGTTTGCCGGGCCAGCGAATACCTGGAATTCAACGCTTTTCAGCAGGTCAGCAACGTCTACCAGCTCCATTGGGTTACGCAGGTCTGGCTTATCGGAGCCGTAACGATTCATCGCTTCGGCGAAGGTCATCTGCGGGAAGTCACCGAGGTCGACGCCTTTGATGTCCAGCCACAGTTCACGGATCATCTGCTCCATCACGCTGCGCACCTGCTCAGCGCTCATGAACGAGGTTTCCACGTCGATCTGGGTGAACTCCGGCTGACGGTCTGCACGCAGGTCTTCGTCACGGAAGCATTTGACGATCTGATAGTAGCGGTCAAAACCAGACATCATCAGCAGCTGTTTGAACAGCTGCGGTGATTGTGGCAGCGCGTAGAATTTACCTTTGTGCACCCGGCTCGGCACCAGGTAGTCACGCGCGCCTTCCGGCGTGGCTTTGGTCAGCATCGGGGTTTCGATGTCGAGGAAGCCTTCACCGTCCATAAAGCGGCGCACGAAGCTGGTAATTCTGGCACGGGTTTTCAGACGCTGCGCCATTTCCGGACGACGCAGGTCGAGGTAGCGATAGGTCAGACGCGCTTCTTCGCTGTTGGTCTGGTTAGAGTCCAGCGGCAGCGGTTCTGCGCGGTTGATGATGTTCAGCTCATGGGCGAACACTTCGATGTCACCGGTGGCCATGTCGCTGTTGCGGTTTTTCTCTTCACGCGCACGCACGGTACCGGTGATCTGGATACAGAATTCATTACGCAGTTCAGACGCCAGCTGGAAAGCCTGCTGATGATCGGCATCGAAAAACACCTGCGCGATGCCTTCGCGGTCACGCATATCGATAAAAATCAGGCTGCCGAGATCGCGACGGCGATTGACCCAGCCGCAGAGAGTAACTTGCTGACCCACATGAGACAGATTGAGCTGTCCGCAATATTCTGTACGCATAACGTATCCTTTTAACTTCGCCGCTGCTGCCAGACAGCATCAGGCCGCGTAACCTTCTGAGATGCTGCCGCAAAAAAGGCAGCTATTATAATGGAAAATGGCAGGCAGGATAAGCAGATCCCGCGCAAAGCGGACAAATCGTCAGCGTTTGCCGCGCGATCGGTTCCTGCCCGTGGCAAAACCACGTAACGTACGGCGCATTTTCCGCGCCACAGCAGGCAGGAGCAGTTTTGACACTTCGTATTGGATTACCACAATGGCAGCACGCCAACTGGAAAGTATTGGGTATCGAAACCCTGGCGGATTACGCCCGGCTGTTCGGCTGCGTTGAAGGCAACACCACGCTTTACGCGCTGCCTAAACCCGAAGTGGTGCAGCGCTGGTATGACATGACTGACGACGCCTTTCGCTTCTGCTTTAAATTTCCTGACACCATCAGCCACAAAGCGGCGCTGAAGAACTGCGATGAGCTGGTGAATGAATTTCTGCGCCTGCTGGATCCGCTCAGCCAGCGCATCGGTCAGTACTGGCTGCAGCTACCCGCCGCCTTTTCACCGGCGCAGCTGACAGATTTATGGGCGTTTCTCGATCGCCTGCCGCGCAGCTTTCACTATGGCGTTGAAGTGCGCCATGCGGCCTTTTTTGCCAAAGGCGAGGCCGAGCGCGCGCTGAATCGCGGCCTGCATCAGCGCGGGGTTAATCGGGTGATTCTCGACAGCCGTCCGGTGCACGCCTCTGCCTCGCTCAGCCCGGCCGCCGTGCATGCGCGCGCGCAAAAGCCGCGCGTGCCGACGCACGCGGTGCGCACTGCCGGTCAGCCGATGGTGCGCTTTATCGGCAGCGACAGCGTGGAGGAGAGCCTGCCGCTGTTTGATGTCTGGCAGCAAAAACTGGCGGACTGGCAGCACGACAGCGACCCGCTGCTGTTCATCCACACGCCGGATATGGGCGCGGTGTTTCCGCTGCTGCAGGCGCTGTGGCCGCAGCTGCAACAGCTGGAGCCGACGCTGCGCCCGCTCCCCGCCTGGCCACAGCAATCCAGCCTGTTCTAAACGCAGGGAAACGGGTGCAGCCTGCGGCAGTTTCTGCCAGAATAGCGCCCTTTCCGTTTTCTCTCCGGATAATTCATTATGTCTGACCGCGATACGCTATTCTCCGCGCCCATCGATAAACTGGGCGACTGGACCTTTGACGAGCGCGTGGCTGAAGTCTTTCCCGATATGATTCAGCGCTCGGTGCCGGGTTACTCCAACATCATTTCGATGATTGGCATGCTGGCAGAACGCTTTGTGCAGCCCAACAGCCAGGTTTACGATCTCGGCTGCTCGCTGGGCGCGGCCACGCTGGCGGTGCGCCGCAATATTCAGGCACCGGGTTGCCAGATTATTGCCGTCGATAATTCGCCGGCGATGGTGGAACGCTGCCGCCGTCACATCGACGCCTTCCGCGCCGCTACGCCGGTGCAGGTGCTGGAAGCGGATATCCGCGATATCCACATCGAAAACGCCTCACTGGTAGTGCTCAACTTTACCCTGCAGTTCCTTGAGCCGGACGCGCGCCTGACGCTACTGCAGAAAATCGCCGCCGGCCTCAATCCGGGCGGTGCGCTGGTGCTGTCGGAAAAGTTCAGCTTTGAGGATGCCGACGTCGGCGAACTGCTGTTCAACATGCACCACGACTTTAAGCGCGCCAACGGCTACAGCGAGCTGGAGATCAGCCAGAAGCGCAGCATGCTGGAGAACGTGATGCTGACGGACAGCGTGGAAACGCATAAGGCCCGCCTGAAAAGCGCCGGCTTTGCCCATGCCGAATTGTGGTTCCAGTGCTTTAACTTTGGCTCACTGGTGGCGTTGAAATGATTGATTTTGGCCGTTTTTATCAGCAAATCGCCACCGGCCCGCTCGCCAGCTGGCTGGAAGTGTTGCCGGCGCAGGTCGCCGCCTGGCAGCGTGAAAACCTGCACGGACATTTTCGCAACTGGGAGAAGTCGGTCGACAATCTGCCGCTGCTGGTGCCGCAGCAGCTCGATCTGCTGCACAGCGTCAGCGCGCAGCATGACGCGTTAACCGATCGCCAGCGCGCCGGCATCGAAAAGCTGCTGCGTAACCTGATGCCGTGGCGCAAAGGGCCGTTTTCGCTCTACGGCTGCGACATCGACACAGAATGGCGCTCCGACTGGAAGTGGGACCGCGTGCTGCCGCATATCTCTTCGCTGGCCGGTCGAACCGTACTGGATGTGGGCTGCGGCAGCGGTTATCACATGTGGCGTATGATTGGTGCCGGCGCGCAGCTGGTGGTCGGTATCGATCCGATGCAGCTGTTCCTGTGCCAGTTCGAAGCGGTGCGTAAGCTGCTGGGTGACGATCGCCGTGCACATCTGCTGCCGCTGGGCATTGAGCAGCTACCGGCGCTGCAGGCGTTCGATACCGTGTTCTCCATGGGCGTGCTCTATCACCGGCGTTCGCCGCTCGACCATCTGCTGCAGCTGAAAAATCAGCTGGTCAGCGACGGCGAACTGGTACTGGAAACGCTGGTGATTGAAGGCGATGAAAACGCGGTGCTGGTTCCGGGTGAACGCTATGCGCAGATGCGCAACGTTTACTTTATTCCGTCTGCAGCGGCGCTGAAAAACTGGCTGGAGAAGTGTGGTTTTGTCGATGTGCGCATCGCCGATTACGCCATCACCTCGGTGGAAGAGCAGCGTCGCACCGACTGGATGACCAGCGAATCGCTGGCGGAGTTCCTCGATTCGCACGACAGCAGCAAAACGATTGAAGGCTATCCCGCCCCGCTGCGTGCCGTGCTGGTGGCGCGCAAACCGTAACGCTTAACGCCGCGACAGCGCCAGCTTCGCGGCGAAACCAATAAACACGCAGCCGGTCAGGCGATCCATCACTTTTAACACTGCCGGACGGCGCAGATGACCAGCAAAGTACTGGCTGCCGCTAATCAATACCGCGTTCCACACTAAGCCAATCACCATGTGGGTGAGCGCCATCAGCGTGCACCACAGCGCCACCGAGCCGCCGGCCGGGATAAACTGTGGCAGGAAAGTGACGTAAAAAACTCCGACTTTGGGATTGAGCAGGTTACCGGTCAGGCCACGCGCGAAGCAGGTCAGATAGCGCTCTTCCCGCTTTTGCCCCTCCTGCCCGCTGGCCACCGTGCTGCGCGGGTTAAGCAGCAGTCTGACGCCGAGATACAGCAGGTACACGGCACCGATGCCTTTCAGCAGGTTATAAGCCATTTCCGAAGCCAGCAGCAGCGCGCCTAAGCCCAGCCCGACCGCCACGCCCCACACCAGACAGCCGAGCGTAACGCCCAATGCTGTCGCTGAGGCACGCTGCCAACCCTGCGCAGCCGCTGAACGCAGCACCAGCGCGGTATCGAAGCCGGGCGTCAGCGTAAGCAGGGTAATGGCGAAAAGGAATGAAATAATCAGTGTCATGATGGGCTCCCGGGTTGTGCACAGAACAGCATACGCGACGGCGCATCAATTGTCCGTCGCCGGACGATCCCAGTACTGATATTTGTAGGCCGAACTCAGATGCCGCTCAATGGTGCCTTTGGCAAACACTTCGGTCTCATGCAAATAGCTCAGCGTGCAATTGCCCACCTCGTCCCACAGCTGGCACTCATCCACCGATCGCAAAGTGCTGACCGGCGTGGTCGAGGTGCCGTGCAGCCGCAGTTCACGCCACTGATTATCGTAGCTATAGGTCTCTTTGCTGCGCGCGCTGGTGGATGCCACCACCAGCCCCTGCGGATTCCAGCGCCAGGTATTCTCGCCGTTAGTCAGTTCATCGCTGCCGCGCGCAATACTTTTTTCCAGCCGGAAGTGTTTATCGTAGCGGTAAGTGGTATCGGTAAAGCCCTCTTTCCCCATGCTGGTAAATTTGTCTGAGGCGCTGATGATGTTGCCGTGTTGCCCCATCTGCCAGCTGATGGTGCCCTGCCGGTTATCCACCACTTCCTCTTTACCCGCACGGGTCACTTTAACCAGATAAACATAGTCAGCCACCCAGCCGCGCTGCACGCGCGCGATATGCTGCTCCATGCTCAGCACCACGTTACCTTCGCTTTTGTCATAGGTGATGTCAGCCACCATCAGATCGCCGCACTGGTCAAACTGCCCGAGCACGCGCTTCTGCGAGTTGACGTCTTTACCAAACTCCCCGGCCACCACCTGGCGCACCGCGCCTTTGGCGTCGCCGCCCAGCATAATCCAGTTGTTGCTGCTGGTGATATTTTTGCTCAGCGGCGGGCAGGTGCTGCTGGCGGCCAGCGCCGCGCCGGCAACGGGGAACAGCAGAATCACAACAGCATAAGGGAGGGATTTCATCAGCGTTATCCGCGCGTTAAGCCATAGAGTAATCAAAGCATCTTTTTCACCAATGCGCTATTCATGGCGAAGCGGCAGACAAAAAGAACCCCAGCAAGGAACTGGGGTTTGGTACTTGCAAACATCACGTCAGGTTTTCGGCGTGCTGCGCGGCAAAATTGGTACGGGTCAGGCGACCCGGTCAACGCTCATCTGCATCATGCTCTTCATGGCTTCGACGACATCGCCATCGACACAGGAGCGGCTGAATTCATCGGTTTCCGCTTCAGAACACATCGAGACACCGGCTTTACGGTAGCGCATCGGTGACGCGACGGCACGGCTGGCGGAGCTGTGGACTTCCTGCAATCCGCTGTCGAGGAACTTTTGCAGATTGCTGAGGCGCACGCCTGCCCCTGCCATAATGATTGGACCGGTGCTGTATTCATTTAGTTCCCGTAATAATGCAATTCCGGTTTCAGCGCTCTGCTGCTGACCGGAAGTCAGAATGCGGGCGATCCCTAAATCAGTCAGCACCTCCAGCGAACGCTTCGGGCTGTGGCACAAATCAAAGGCGCGATGGAAAGTCACCGCCATGCCGTCGCACAGCGCCATAATCTGCTGCATGCGTACCGTGTCGACGTGCGCATCTTCGTCCAGCATGCCAATCACCAGGCCAGGAAAACCCAGCTCGCGGATGCGCGCCACGTCCGATTTCATCACCTCAAATTCGCGTGCGGTGTAACAAAAATCGCCGCCGCGCGGCCGCACGATCGGGTGGACCGGAATGGTCAGTTCACGTTGTGCGGCTTCCAGCATACCCGCCGAAGGTGTCAGTCCGCCTTCACGCGGAGCACTGCACAGCTCCACGCGATCGGCACCGGACGCCTGCGCAGTCATTGCGCAGTCGATGCCATAGCAACAAATTTCCAGTTTCGTCATACCTTGCTCCTTTTCATGACTGCTGGCTCGGGAGGAGTGCATCAGTTAGTCTGCTCATTCAGACAGTTTACGTGGAAAGCGCACTATGGCATTCGATTTTGATCAAGGGATAGACCGTCGTCACAGCGATAGTTTGAAATGGCACAAATATGGTGATCGCGATGTGCTGCCTTTGTGGGTTGCCGACACCGATTTTCGCTCGCCGCCGTGCATCATTGAGGCCATTAAACAGCGTGCCGACCACGGTGTTTTCGGCTACGGCGCGACGCCGCACGGTTTGATTGATATCACTATTTCCCGCTTAGCCCAGCGCTATGGCTGGCAGATTGAGCCGGAATGGATTGTGTTGCTGCCGGGCGTGGTGAGCGGACTGAATTTATCGGTCCGGGCATTTACCGAGTCGTCGCAAAGCACCGTGGCACCGACGCCGATTTATCCGCCGTTTCGCGCGGCGGCGCGGCTGGCGCAGCGCGCTCAGGTCAATCTGCCATTGCAGTTGCAGCAGGAACGCTGGGTGATGCAGCTGGATGACAGCCAGATGCAGGGCAACGAGCGCCTGCTCATGCTGTGCAATCCGCAGAATCCGGGCGGCACCGTCTACCGCCGTGATGAACTGGAGGCGCAGCTGGCCTTTGCCCAACGCCACGATTTGCTGGTGTGCTCCGATGAAATCCATTGTGACCTGCTGTTGACGCCTGGCGTACAGCACATTCCGTTTGCCTCGCTGAGCGAAGACGCCGCCCAGCGCAGCATTACCCTGATTTCGCCGTCTAAAACCTTCAACATCGCCGGGCTGGGTGCGTCCATGGCCATTATCCCTCATCCCGAACTGCGGAAACGCTTTAAGCAGGTGCGTGAAGGCATCGTACCGGGCGTGGATATTCTGGCGCTGGTAGCGGCGGAAGCCGCATGGCGCGGCGGTGATGCATGGCTGGCGGACCAGCTGGCTTACCTGCGCGCCAATCGCGACTGGCTGGTGCAGCAGGTGAATGCGCTGCCGGAACTCAGCATGGTTGCGCCAGAGGCCAGCTACCTCGGCTGGATTGACGCCAGCCAGCTGGATGTCGCCAGCCCGGCGCTGTATTTCGAAAAACACGGTCTCGGTTTCTCGCCGGGCCGTGATTTCGGCGACGATCGCTTCGTGCGCTTCAACTTTGGCTGCACGCACGCCACCCTGCAGCAGGCGGTATCGCGCCTGCTGCAGGCGGTGGCAGCACGGCGCTAAGCCTGTTCGCTGGCAACGATCTCCTCCAGCCGCCACGGATGAAACTTGATGGTAGTTTGCCCGTCCGTCACCGCTAAGGTCGGATTGGGCAGACGTTCATTTTCGCCCTGCGGCGTGCTGGTTTTAAACGCGATGCCCGGCTGCGTCAGCGCCTCGTCTGCCAGCAACGCCATCGCACGCATGCCCAGCGTTTCCGGCTCGCCGCGCAACACAATTTCCACATGCTCCCAGCCTTCATGGCGATACAGCTTCTCACCGGGCCACGGCAGCTCGATCACATCCACCTGCCAGCCCGCGATGCGCAGCGGCTGATGCAGCTTAAACAGGCAGATCGGCCGTCCATTAATCATCGCTTCGGAAAACTGCTCGCCGATTTGCAGTAACCCGGCTTTCCAGCGTTCTGCCGTGGCGAACTGGTGACAGCGCACCGCCACGTGGTCCGCCTCATGCTGCGTGAGGTCAAGGCCGAGGCGTGCCGCAAAGTGTTGCAAAGCCTGTTCAAATCGGGACAGGTCTTGTTTTAAGTCACTCAGTTCTGAAGGAAAATCCAGATTCATACGTTAAATACCTCAAACTCAGTTCAGATCTTTTAATCAATAAAAAAACAGGGCTGCCGCAGCTTTCGCTTGACAAAATGCTCGGATTCATCCGATTTCACGCCAGAAACCTTCAAAAACCGCATAAATCGCCCCTCTCTTTCGGATTAATCGCGTAATCAGGTCCACACGTTACTTTATAAAAGTGCCTTAACCAACTGTTATTATTAACAATAGTTAATACAATGAGATAACTCTTATTTACCCGTCAATCAATTGCAGTAGCTGACCCTTTCTTATAAATTTGGGTTTCACAACTACAAGGAATGGCCCTATGTCTATGCTCATTGTTGTCGCGGTCCTGATAGCCTTGATGGGATTTGCAATTTCCCGCCACTGGAAGGTGCGTGAAGACAAAAGCGTTAAAAATCCCCGTCGCCACCCGCGCCGCCGTTAACCGGCGCGCGGGCCTGCGTCCACCGGCAGCCATAACCGATTGCTGACGCACCCCAACATTTCACGTATACTTCCCCTCTTATTTTTTCCGTCCCGACACGCACGCGGGATGACGACATCGGCTCGCCCTCAGCTGGCGGGCCTTTTCAGCATATGAAGGTAACGCGGTGAATATTCAGGCTCTTCTTTCCGATAAAGTCAGTCAGGCGATGGTGGCGGCAGGCGCACCGGCCGATTGCGAACCGCAGGTTCGTCAGTCTGCAAAAGTGCAGTTCGGCGATTACCAGGCGAACGGTATCATGGCCGTGGCGAAAAAGCTCGGTCAGGTGCCGCGCCAGCTGGCTGAACAGGTAGTTCAGCATCTGGATCTGGCTGGCATCGCCAGCAAAGTCGACATCGCCGGTCCCGGCTTTATCAACATCTTCCTCGACCGCCAGTGGCTGGCACAGCAGGCCGCGCAGGCGCTACAGCTGCCACGCCTGGGCGTCAGCGAAGTGACACCTCAGACTATCGTGATTGACTACTCGGCGCCTAACGTGGCGAAAGAGATGCACGTCGGTCACGTGCGATCCACCATCATCGGTGATGCCGCAGTGCGCACCCAGGAGTTTCTCGGTCATCACGTCATCCGCGCTAACCACGTCGGTGACTGGGGCACACAGTTTGGCATGCTGATCGCCTATCTGGAGAAGCAGCAGAACGAGCATCATGAAGATATCGCGCTGGCCGACCTGGAAGCCTTCTACCGCGAAGCGAAACGCACCTATGACGAAGACGAAGCCTTCGCCGAGCGCGCCCGCGGTTACGTGGTGAAACTGCAGGGTGGCGACGAATATTGCCGCGCCATGTGGAAAAAGCTGGTGGATATCACCATGAGTCAGAACCAGCAGGTGTATGACCGCCTTAACGTCACCCTGACGCGTAAGGATGTGATGGGTGAAAGCCTGTATAACGACATGCTGCCGGGCATCGTCGCCGATCTGCGCGAAAAAGGGCTGGCAGTGACCAGCGAAGGCGCCACCGTGGTCTTCCTTGATGAGTTCAAAAACAAGGAAGGTGAACCGATGGGCGTGATCATCCAGAAGAAGGATGGCGGCTATCTCTACACCACCACCGATATCGCCTGCGCCAAATATCGCTACGAAACGCTGCATGCTGATCGCGTGCTGTACTACATCGATTCCCGCCAGCATCAGCATCTGCAGCAGGCGTGGACCATCGTGCGCAAAGCGGGCTACGTGCCGGAGTCAGTGCCGCTGGAGCACCATGCGTTCGGCATGATGCTGGGCAAAGATGGCCGTCCGTTCAAGACGCGCAGCGGTGGTACCATCAAACTCTCCGATCTGCTGGATGAAGCCGTTGAGCGCGCCCATGCGCTGGTCAGCGAGAAGAATCCGGAGATGAGCGCGGCAGAGCTGAAAGAGCTGGCGGAAGTGGTCGGCATTGGCGCGGTGAAATACGCCGACCTGTCGAAAAGCCGCACCACCGATTACATCTTCGACTGGGACAACATGCTGGCGTTTGAAGGCAACACCGCGCCGTACATGCAGTATGCCTACACGCGTGTGCTCTCGGTATTCCGTAAAGCGGGCATTGAGGCAGACAGCCTGCACGGTGATATCATCCTGACTGACGAGCGCGAAGCGCTGCTGGCGACCCGTCTGCTGCAGTTTGAAGAGACCATCACCCAGGTCGCGCGCGACGGCACGCCGCACGTGATGTGTGCTTATCTGTACGATCTGGCCGGTCTGTTCTCGGGCTTCTATGAGCACTGCCCGATTCTCTCCGCCGAAGAGGAAAACGTACGCAATAGCCGTCTGCAGCTGGCGGCGCTGACGGCGAAAACCCTGAAGCAGGGGCTGGATACGCTGGGCATCAAAACCGTCGAGCGAATGTAAGCTTAAAAAAACCCGCTGCGGCGGGTTTTTTATTGGCTATTGGCTATTTGCTATTGGTAATTGACCATCACTTCACTGCTCACCACCCGCAGGCCGGGCGGCAACGCGCCCTGCCCCTGAAAGCCGAAAGCCAGATGCAGCGTTTCATCGGCTGCCACGTTGGCGAGACCGCGTGTGCTGCCGCTGGCGCCGTCGAGCTCCACGCAGCGCTGGCTGGCGCACAGCCGCACCACCAGACCAGATGGCGCCGGGCGGCTCAGCGTGTAGCGCCAGTTCACCAGCGAAATAGTCCCTGGAGCCGCCGAGGGCGCTTTGAGCGCCGGCGACAGCAGCCAGTTGCCGCGCACGCCAAGGCTCGGGCCGCTGGCGCTGGCCTGCCACGCACCGCTGGCGGCTTTGCCCGTTAGCGGCAGCGCCAGCAGCGCTGCCAGCAGCCATGAGAGCGTCACGCCGCGCATTATTTGCCGCCTATGGTAGCAGTCATGCGGATCTGCCGGTTATCGGTCAGCTCCATATTGGACAGCACCACCAGCTGCGGCAGGTTGCGGCGCAGGAAGCGCGCCAGCAGCGCCCGCAGCGGATGGTTAACCAGCAGCACCGGCGGCGCACCGGTCATCTCCTGCTGCTGCAGCGCGGCCTGCGCCTGCATCAGCAGTCGATCGGCAAGACCCGGTTCCAGACCGCCACCACCCTGCAGCGCCTGCAATAGAAGACGTTCCAGTGTGGCATCCAGTCCAATCACCTGCACTTCGCCGTTGCCCGGGAACCACTGCTGGGTAATCGCGCGGCCCAGCGCGACGCGTACCACGCTGGTCAGTTCCTGCGGATCGTTCTGCACCGGCGCATGTTCGGCCAGCGTTTCGATAATGGTGCGCATGTCGCGGATCGAGACGCGCTCGGTCAGCAGATTTTGCAGCACTTTGTGCAGCGTGGTCAGGGTAATCACGCCCGGCACCAGATCTTCCGTCAGCTTTGGCATCTCCTGGGTGACGCGGTCCAGCAGCTGCTGCGCTTCCTGACGCCCAAACAGCTCGCTGGCGTACTGGCCGATCAGGTGATTAAGGTGGGTAGCCACCACGGTACTGGCTTCCACTACGGTGTAGCCCTGAATCTGTGCCTGCTCTTTCAGCGCGCTGTCGATCCAGATGGCCGCGAGGCCAAACGCCGGGTCAACCGTCGCTTCACCCGGCAGCGTGCCCGCCGCCGTGCCCGGGTTGATCGCCATCCAGCGTCCCGGATAAGCATCGCCGCTGCCAATCTCCACGCCCTTCATCAGGATGCGATAGCGCGCCGGCGGCAACTCCATGTTGTCACGAATGTGCACCACCGGCGGCAGGAAGCCGACCTCCTGCGCCACCTTTTTACGGATACTGCGGATACGCCCGAGCAGCTCGCCGTTTTGCAGATGATCGACCATCGGAATCAGGCGATAGCCCACTTCCATACCGAGCGAATCTTCCAGCTGGACGTCGGTCCACGAGGCTTCGACCGTGGCCGGCGTCTCCTGCGTTTTCACCACGCTGGAGGCTTCACTTTGCTTCTTCGGCTGCATTTCGCGACCGCGCAGCCACCAGGCCAGGCCGAGCAGCGCCGCGGTGAACAGCAGGAACACAAAGTTCGGCATGCCGGGCACCAGGCCCAGCAGGCCAATCACGCCGGCGCTCAGCATCAGCACGCGTGGATTGTTAAACAGCTGGCCCACCATCTGTTCGCCGACGTCCTGATCGGTGCTGACGCGGGTAACGATGACACCGGCAGCGGTAGAGATCACCAGCGCCGGGATCTGCGCCACCAGGCCGTCACCGATGGTCAGCAGCGTATAGGTTTCCCCGGCGTGGCCGAGATCCATACCGTGCTGCACCACGCCCACCAGCAGGCCGCCGATCACGTTGATCACCATGATCAGGATGCCGGCGATGGCGTCGCCGCGCACAAACTTACTGGCACCGTCCATTGAGCCGTAGAAGTCCGCTTCCTGGGTCACCTCGGTGCGCCGGCGTTTGGCTTCGTCTTCACCAATCAGGCCGGCGTTCAAATCGGCATCGATCGCCATCTGCTTGCCGGGCATACCATCCAGCACGAAACGCGCGCCCACTTCGGCGATACGTCCGGCACCTTTGGTGATGACCATGAAGTTGATGATCACGAGGATGATGAATACCACGATACCAATGGCGAAATTACCGCCGACGAGGAAGTGACCAAAGGCTTCAACCACACGCCCGGCGGCATCAGCACCCGTATGCCCTTCCAGCAGGATGATACGCGTTGAGGCGACGTTCAGCGCCAGACGCAGCAGCGTTGAGAACAGCAAAATGGTCGGGAAGGCAGCGAATTCCAGCGTGCGCTGGGTGAACATCGCCACCAGCAGCACCATGATGGACAGCGCAATGTTGAAGGTAAACAGCAGGTCAAGGATGAACGCCGGCAGCGGCAATACCATCATTGACAGAATCAGCATGATCAGCACCGGACCAGCCAGCACCTGCCATTGCGTGTCTTTAAAATTGCCCGGTAAACGCAGCTTTTCGGCCAGATTAGCCATGGTTGGTGTTCTCTCCTGCAAAGTCCATCTCTGCCGGGACCGGCAGATGTTTTGGTTTGTTTGGAATCAGGCCGCCTTCACGCTTCCAGCGTCGCAGCTGCCAGACCCACGCCAGCACTTCTGCCACGGCGGCATAGAGCGCGCCGGGAATAAACTGGCCAATTTCCGTATGACGATAGAGCGCACGCGCCAGCGGCGGCGCTTCCAGAATCGGTACGCGGTGCTCTTTTGCGATTTCACGAATGCGCAGGGCAATGTCACCGGCGCCTTTGGCAATCACTTTCGGCGCGCTCATCTTGCCTTCCTGATACTGCAGCGCCACCGAGTAGTGCGTCGGGTTAGTCACGATGACGTCCGCCTTCGGTACGTCGGCCATCATGCGGCGGCGGGCGGCGGCACGCATCGCCTGGCGGATACGCCCTTTAACGTGCGGGTCGCCTTCGTTCTGCTTGTGTTCATCGCGAATTTCCTGGCGCGTCATGCGCAGCTTTTTGAAGTAGCTGTAGAGCTGCCAGAACACATCAAAGCCAACCATCGGGATCAGACCCAGCATCACCAGCGCGCAGCTGATGGCGGTCATCGACAGGCCATGCTGCAGCGCATTCACAGGCGATTCGCTCATCAGGCGCAGCATCTCCTGCCAGTGACTCCACAGATACCAGCCAGCCACCAGCGCCACCAGCACCGCTTTGAGGATCGCCTTCACCAGTTCCGCCCACGTCTGACCGGAGAACATGCGCGCAATGCCCGGTAACGGGTTGAGCTTTTTGAAATCGAATTTGATGGATTTTCCGCTGATGTTGATTCCGCCCAGAATCATCGGCGCGGCGATGGCAACGATCACCAGCCCGGCCATCAGCGGCAGCAGCGCGATCACCGCCTGCATCACCAGGTTGCCGATGTGCGAGACGATAATTTTATCGTCGTTGACCATGCCGTGGTCGAAGCGGAAGCCGGTGGCCACCATGCTGGCCAGCCGTTGCGCCATATTGTGGCCGCCCAGCCAGATGATCAGCAGCCCGGCCAGCAGCATCAGTACCGAAGTCAGCTCGCGCGAACGCGGAATCTGCCCCTCCTGCCGTGCTTTCTCAAGTCGGTGGGGGGTGGGCGATTCTGTTTTGTCCTCGTTGCTCTCTTCAGCCACGACATACCTCAGCTGGCAGGAATTCTGAGCATAGGATGCCAAAACCCTTCGGGTCTAAAGCGCGGATTAAGCGAGAAAAAGATGGGTTTATTTAGCCATAAGTGAAATCAGGACCTGCGCTAACCTGGTGCGGGCCAATCACCAGCGAACGGTTCCGCGACCTTTGCTGCGTAATACGGTTAAGTGGTGGAGCAAGCAAAAGCCGTGCCGGACTGGCTGGGTTAAAGACGTGGCTGCGCCCGGAAATTCCGAAAATCATAAAATTGTTTCGCCGCGCAATCTTTTTTTATCTGAAAAAATAGATAAATCTTATTTACCAATTCCATTAAGCACCATCAGGGGGCAAATGTCGCGCCGCACACCAGCCGCGCTTGCTTACGCAAATAAATTAATGCAGCTTATCTATCGTCCCAGCCAGAACTATCGCGGCGTGCCGTTAAGGCGTTTTTTCGCCCGGTAGCACGGGATTTGCCGCGGTGCAATGGTTTGAATTCTCAAAAGTCTTAGGTAGACTTAAGTCAGCACTATCTTTCTGTAATTTGACTGTTTTTTAGTGGCCTTCTCACTGCATAATCTGCCCGCCCGCTGAGTGCGTGCCGGATACAACTCTGCAGCGACACTGATGAAAATTTGAGGATCATGGTGAATAAGAGTCTCTTGCTAACGCTGCTGGCGGCTTTAACGCTGGCGGGATGTAAAGCGCCTCCACCGCCCGTGACGGATGACACCCTGGTCACCAGCGAAGTGAACGGCGTAAAACTGGTTCATCGTCATGCAGTGGCAGCACCCGGTGAATTTACCCCGGTGAATGAGAGCTTTCGCGCGCTGTATGCCGCCTCTGTGATGACCCTGCCGGATTACGGCGGCAAAGTGGTCCGTTATCTGGATAACGCCCAAACCTTTGAGGTGCTGGGTCGCGTCGAGCACAACTGGCTGGCGATTGCAGAAGAACCCAGCGGTCAGCTGATTGGCTACGTGCCCCCCAAAGCTGGCGTGGAGAGCAGCCGCTATGATGCCACGCTGCGCAGCGACCGGCCGCGTCCCCGTCGTACTAAACAGGTCTGCGTGGTCGTGGGCGGCGCCAGTAAAGCATGCCGCACCAATGATACCGCGACCTGGATCTTAGACTGATGATGCAATCCGGCGCATATTGCCCGCAGCACACCGCTGCTTTGCGGGCTAACCGTTCCGTTATTGCCAGGATAATCGAGATTTAATGACTCAGGACTCCCTTGCCCGCGATGGCATTGTCGCGGGCAACGATAACCTTTTGCTGAATGCCGCAGCACCGATTCTGAATGCCGTCGTGCGTATACGGCAGGCGGCGACGCACGACGATCCCGCCGGCCTGCGTCAGCTGCTGATTGAAGAGATCCGCCAGTTCGAGCAACGCTGCAAGCAGGCGGGTTTGCCGTTTGAGATGATCATCGGCGCACGCTACTGCCTGTGTAGCGTGCTGGACGAAGCGGCGGCGCAAACCCCATGGGGCACGCGCGGCGTCTGGTCCGGCAATGGCATGCTGGTGACCTTTCATAACGAAAGCTGGGGCGGCGAAAAAGTGTTCCAGCTGCTGTCACGCGTGTCGCAAAGCCCGCAGCAGCATTTATGGCTGCTGGAAGTGATTCACTACTGCCTGCTGCTGGGCTACGAAGGGCGCTATCGCGGCAGCGACAGCGGACGCGCACAGTGTGAAGGCATCCGTAAACGGCTGGCGCAGCTGATTGCGGAAACCCGCCCGGCGGCACCACCGCGCGCGCCGCTGGTGGAAGTGCATCCGCTGGTCAGCACCCTGACGCGACCGATGGTGCCACTGTGGGCCTGCGTCACGCTGGCTACGCTGATTGCCTGTTTGATCTACAGCGGGCTCAACTGGCGGCTGGGCAATGCAGCCGAACCGCTGCTGCGCGCCATCTATCAAACCCCGCTGCCGCAAATCATGCCGGGGCGCCGCCCCACCTCACCGCAGGCACTGCTCGATCTGCATCAGCGTCTTAACGACGTGATTGCCGCAGGCCAGCTGGAAGTGAGCGACGGTGCCTTTGGCAGTAAAGTGATCATCCCTGCGGACAAGCTGTTTGCGCTGGACGGTACGGTGGTGAACCAGGTTGGCCGCGCGCTGCTGGCGCACGTAGCCAGCGCCATGAAGACGGTAAAAGGCACGGTGCTGGTATCGGTCTATACCGATAATCGTCCGGTGGATGGTCGGTTCGCCTCCAGCTATGAATTCTCTTTCGCCCGCGCCCGTGCCGTTACGCAACTGCTGAATACGCAGCTGGCGGACGGTCATAGCGTTAAAGCCGAAGGACGCGGCGACAGCAATCCGCTCTTACCCAATGACAGCAATGAAAACCGCGCCCGCAATCGCCGGGTGGAGATCACCCTGTTTGCGGCACCGGAAACCCTCGGCAACCATCAGGGAGGCCAGTGATGCGCGCATCACTCCAACATCTGTTAACCCATCGCCTGCTGTGGGGCCTGATTGGCGTCACGGCGCTGAGCTGCGTGCTGTGGATGCTCGGTCCGCTGTGGAGCTGGGGCGATACCCGTCCACTGGAGCCGGTATTCCCGCGCCAGCTGGCGGTCGGTCTGCTCTATTTCTGCTGGGTGCTGTTCCAGTTTATTCCCGCCATCTGGCGCGGCTGGTTTAACAGCAAGCTGCTCAATCGCCTGCAGGAGATGAGTCACGAAGAAGCGTCCGATCGCCAGGCGACCGAGACGCTGCTGACCCAGCGCTTCAGCGAAGCGGCGCTGCGGCTGAAACGCACCCAGTTTGGTCGCCGGCATCAGAAAAGCTGGCTGGCGCGTTTTCAGAGTCACTATCTGTATCAGTTGCCGTGGTACGTGATGATCGGCGCGCCCGGTGCCGGTAAAACCACCGCGCTGCTGAATGCTGGCCTGGAGTTTCCGTTAACCGACAGCCTCGGCAAAGAGGCGGTACGCGGCGTCGGCGGCACGCGTCACTGCGACTGGTGGTTCACCGACAGCGCCGTCTTAATCGACACCGCGGGCCGTTACGCACTGCAGGAGAGCCAGCGCGCGCGCGACGGCGCCGAGTGGCATAACTTCATTAAATTGCTAAAGCGCTACCGCACGCGCCAGCCGATCAACGGCGTGATCATGACCATCAGCGTGGCCGACCTGCTGACCGATTCCGCTGAGGCACGTCACGCCCAGGCCAGCGCGCTGCGCAGCCGCATGGTTGAGCTGCATCAGCAAACCGGCATTCATTTCCCGGTGTATGTGATGGTCACCAAAACCGACCTGCTGAAAGGATTTATGAGCTTTTACGGCAACCTGAGTAAGCCGCAGCGCGATGCCATCTGGGGCTTCACCTTCCCGTGGGAACCGGGCAAGCCGCATAAAGATGACTGGCACCGCAGCTTTAGCGAGCGCTTTCAGCAGCTGGAGCAGCGTCTGCAGCAGCAGCTGGCCGACGTGATGGCCGGTGAGCGCGATCTCACCCAGCGCGCCGACAGCTTCCTGTTCCCGCAGGAGTTCAGTTCGCTGCGTCCGTTACTCAACGAATATCTCGACGTGGTGTTTTCCCGCCATCAGGATGAGATTGCCTGGTCGGCGCGCGGCCTGTTCTTCACCAGCGGTACCCAGGAAGGCCTGCCGTTTGACCGCATCATGGGCGAACTCAACCGTAAGCTACAGCTGCCACACACCGGCGAGTCGAGCCTTGCCGCGTGGGACAGCGTTAACCGCAGCAATCCGATTCCGGGTACCAAAGGCCAGAGCTTCTTTATTCGCGACCTGCTGAGCGACCTGGTGTTCCGCGAAAGCGGCCTTGCCGGCAGCAACCGTCACTGGGAGTATCGTAACCGGCTGCTGCACTGGATCGGTTACGGCGCGCTCACCGGCGCGCTGGTGCTGCTCTCCGGTTTGTGGCTCACCAGCTACGTACAGAATCAGCGTTATCTCGATCAGGTCGCGGCGCGCATCGGGCCGATTACCGCGCAAAGTCAGCAGGTTATTCATCAGCCAGCCGATAATATTTTTGATCTGCTACCCTTTTTAAATAACCTGGTGAAACTGCCGCTGTCGGCGCATTTTTCTCTCGACAATCCACCGCTTACCATGCGCGCTGGACTGTATCGCGGTAACCAGGTGAGCGATGCCGCATGGGTGCTTTATCAAAATGCGCTTAAGTCTTTACTGCTGCCGCGTGTGGCCCAGCAAATTACCAACCTGCTGCGTGACGATCCCGGCACCGACAATGACTACAGCCGCAATGCGCTGCGCGCTTATCAGATGTTGTATCAGCCGCGTAACTATGACGGCGAATTTCTGCGCGGCTGGCTGATGCAAAATCTGCAGCGCACGCTGCCGGACAACGTCAGCGCGCGCGATCTGCAGCAGCTTGACTGGCACCTGAGCCAGCTGCTCGATCAGCAGATTCAGTCGTCGCCTTATGCGCGCGACAATGCGCTGATGATGCGTAAGCTTGCGGAAAATCTGAAAAATGCCGGTCAGAATGGCCGTATGCTGGCGGTTGCGCCACACACCGTATCGCAGCGATTGACCGGACACAGTGAGTAATGGTGAGGTAACCATGGCGAGTTACACCGCGCCGGGCTGGTATGGCAAATTACCGGCCACCGGTGATTTTCTGCGCCAGCGGCTCAGTGAAGCCACGGTGACGCCGTGGAGCCACTGGTTTCAACAAGGCTTAATCCACTGGCATCAGCAGGAAGAGGCCAGCACGCAACAGTTTTTACGCGCGCCGGTATGGAATTTTGTCCTGCCGCTATCGCCGCTGCGCCAGCAGGTGCAGCTGGGCTGTCTGCTGCCCTCATGCGATCGCGTCGGCCGTGCGTGGCCGCTGCTGGCGCTGCACAGCATTCCGCTCAGCGCGTGGCATGCTTCACAGCTGGCGATCTCCGGCGACTGGTATCAGGAACTCGGCGCACTGCTGTGGCAGGCGGTGCGCGATCGCCACAGCCCGGACGCGCTGGAGACGCAGATTCAGCAGCTGGCTCCGCTGCTGCTGCCGGATAAGCAGCGCAGCGACATCATGGACGTGATTGGTTTTGACGATTTGCCCTGCACCCTGAGCTGGCGTGAAGTGGCCGACCGTTTTGATCCCCAACAGCACATTAGCTACTGGTGGAGTAATCGCAGTGACGGCTTTGCCCACGCCACGCATAAACACAGTGGCCCGCTCACCGCGCAACTTTTTTCGTTATTGTTTAACCCGGCGGCGGGTGCCCAGCCGGGACGTAATGGCCTCTATCCACCGATGTTTGAGTAGGCCAGTGCGCTTGCCTTGTTAACGGGATGACTCATGCAATTTACCATTGTGCAGTGCAATACGGATGTGCCCGCCAAAACCGTCGCGTTTAGCCCGCCTGGCGGGACTATCGGCCGCAGCCAGGATAACGACCTGGTGCTGCCCGACGAATCGCGCGCTATCTCGCGCCTGCAGGCGCTGGTGCACCTGTCGCCAGACGGCGAGTGCCGCCTGACCAACCAGGGCAGCGTCACTTCAGTGGTGCTGAACGGCGTGGCGCTGCAGCGCGGCTCGCAGGTGCGGCTGCGCCACGGCGATACGCTGCAGATTGGCGAATATGGCCTGGAAGTGCGCGACCCGGCGTGTCAGAACGCACCGCAGGATGATCCGCTGGCGTTTTTTGCTGACAGCGCCGCCGATCCGCTGGGTATGCAGCAGGACGAAAACGTGCCGGAACCGGAAGTCCTGCCGCAGAGCGACAGTCCGCGTCACGAACGCCGCCCGGACGCACGCCTGGCGATCGATCCGCAAAGCGATGCGCCCGTGATGCCAGCCGTGCTGCCGGGCGCCGATCAGGACAAACTGATCGCCGCGCTGCTGGAAGGCATGGGCCTGAATAATGGTCACCAGACGCCGATCACCGAAGAGCAGATGCGCGTCACCGGCCGTATGCTCAGCCTGTTTTCGCAGGGTACGGTTGCCCTGCTCTCTTCGCGCTCCATCCTCAAGCGCGGCGTGAAAGCCGACATGACGATGATCCTTAACGAAGCCAATAACCCGTTTAAAATTCTGCCTTCCGGTAAAACCGTGCTGATGCAGATGTACCAGAGCCAGATGCCTGGCTTTATGCCACCGGAAGCAGCGGTGCGCGATGCGCTGGTGGATTTACAGGCGCATCAGCTGGGGATGATTGCCGGCATTCGCGCCATCATTGCCGCGATGCTGCAGTCGTTTAATCCGCAGCGTCTGGAAGAGGAAGCGCGCAAAGACGGCGTGCTGCCTAAGATGCCGTTCAGCGGCGGACGCAAAGCGGCGCTGTGGGACTATTTTCTCCGTCACTATCAGCGCACCGCGGGCGAGATTGAAGATGACTTCCACACCCTGTTTGGTGAAGCCTTTCTGCATGCCTACGACATGGAAGTGAATCAGTACAAAGATTCCCAGACGCGGACCGAAGACGCATGAAGATGAAGTTTGCCAGCCGCTGCCAGCAGGGTATGCGTGACGAGAACCAGGATCGCACCGGTGCCGAAGTCGATGAACAGAAAGCCTGTTTTCTGGTGTGCGACGGCGTGGCCGGTCTGCCCGGCGGCGATTATGCGGCCCAGCTGGTGCGCGATACCCTGCTGACGCAGCTGCAGCAAAACGACACGTTCACGCCGGAGAGTACACGCGCGGCGATAGAAAAGTGTCAGCAAACGCTGGTCAGCGCCCAGGGGAACAATCCGAATTTTTCGCGCATGAGCACCACCCTTGCCGCCCTGTTTATTGACCGCACAACGCAGCGCGCATGGTGGGCGCACGCTGGTGATAGCCGGGTTTATCACTTCCGCCACGGGGTGCTGCATCAGGTGACGCGTGACCACAGTCTGGCGCAGCAGCTGCGTGAAGCCGGCTATGAAAATACCGGCATTAACAGTAATTTACTTTATAATGCGCTGGGTATTGAGCCGGCCCGACCGGCCACCTTCAGCGAGGTGATTGAGCTGACCGATGGTGACGCATTTCTGGTCTGTACCGACGGCTTCTGGCTCAACCTCACCACCGACGAAATGGAACAGGCACTGCGCATGGTGAACGCCTGCGAAGAGTGGCTGGCATTGATGGAACAGGCCGTAAACCGCAGTGTTAAAAGCGACAATCTCAGCGCTCTGGCAATCTGGATTGGCGAACCGCAGGACGCGACGCTGCTTTATTCCCAGGCTGATGCGGCACGTTTTCTGCCGTCACGTTATTGATTGCAAGGATCATTATGAAACTGTGGTTGCCGGGCGTTGCCGCCCTGTTACTGGCCCTGAATGCTCAGGCGGAAGATTACCGGGTGGTCTACTCGCCCAGCCTGTCGCTGGAAGTCTATATCGATAACGTTGCCAGTAATGCGCCCGACGACTGGTGTAAAGAGACGCTGCCGCTGCGCATCGTGTCCGGCAAAAGCAGCGACACCAGCATTCTTACCAGCTTCCTGCCGCGCGTCGGTACGCTGCTGGCGAACCAGTGCGGCCTGCTGGATGAGATCCCCTGGCAGATGACCAGCAAAGAGGGCAGCGTGCTGGCTAACGGCAGCGCAGCAAAACTGCAGAACTGGCGGCCGATCATCCTTAACGACGCGACCGCCAGCGCCAGCGCCAATACCGCGGCGCCGCTGGATTTATCGCGTCCGGCCGACAGCACGCCGCTGCAGCACTTCGCCCTGCCCGGCGGCTGCCATTTCCGTACCTGGTGGGATGAAAACGGCGGTTCGCTGTTTATTCCTGAGAACCCGCAGCAGCATTGCTCAACCGAGGGCTGGCTGGAAGGTCCGGCGGCGATGACGCTGCTGAGTGACGGCAAAACGCGCAGCCAGACGGTAACCTTCCTGCAGGGTTATCCCATCGCCGATCTTACGCTGACCCGCACGCCGCTGGAGGTGGTGGCGGTGAACAAACAGCGCATGATTGTCACGCGGCCCGATGCCAGCGATAGCTGGCTGGTGCTGCCGTTTGATGCTCAGCAGCACGTCTGGCGCTTCAGCGGCACGCTGCTGATTAAAATGGATAAAAACACCGGCACGGATAGCGAAGCGGTGAAATCGCGGGTTGATAGCTTACGCGGCATCTGGTCGCCGCAGTTTATGCCACAGCAAAAAGTGACTGTGTTACTGATTGACACCCTGCACGCCGATCTGGCCGATCCGGCAATTGGTGCCTGGCGTAACATTAATTAATTAGCGGTTGTTGCCCGCCGTCACCGGCGTGACGGGGCGCTACAGGACGTGTTCAGAGAGCTCACTATGTCGGCAAACGAAAATCATACCCCCAATGCCCTGCCTGCGGGCTACCGGTTTAACGAGTTTGAAATCAAGGAAGTGATCGGCGGCGGCGGCTTTGGCATTGTCTATCGCGCCTGGGATCATCAGCTGGAACGCACTATCGCCATCAAAGAGTACATGCCGGTGTCACTGGCGGTACGCGGTGCGGATCTGGCGCTGGAACTGCGCGGCGAGCGCTTCCAGAAACTGTTTAATGCCGGACGCAACAGCTTTATTCAGGAGGCACGGCTGCTGGCGCGCTTCAATCATCCCGGTCTGCTGCACGTCCTGCGCTTCTGGGAAGAGAACGGCACGGCTTACATGGGCACGCTCTACTACAGCGGCATGACGCTGAAAGAGTGGCAGCTCACCAGCCCGGACAGCATTGACGAAGCGTGGATTCGCCGTCTGTTACCGCCGCTGTTTGGTGCCATTAACACTATTCACACCGCCGGTTACCTGCATCGTGATATTTCGCTCGATAACATTCAGATTCAGGAAAATCAGCTGCCGGTGCTGCTCGACTTTGGCTCGGCGCGCAAAGAGATTGGCAACCTGTCGGATGAAACCGAGATCATGCTCAAGCCGGGCTTCGCGCCGATTGAGCAGTACAGCGAAGAGGGAGAAGTCGAACAGGGACCCTGGACCGATATCTACGCGCTGGGCGCGGTGCTGCATACGCTGATCACCGGCCACGCGCCGCCGGTCAGCGTGGTGCGCTGCATTGAAGATAACTACCAGCCGCTGGTGGAGCGCAAGCCTGAGGGGTATTCGCTGCCGCTGCTGCACGCGATCGACTGCGCGCTGGCGATGAAGCCGGAAGACCGTCCACAGAGTATTGATGCTTTTGCCCGGCTGATCGATCTGCCGGTGAGCGATGTCGAAGCGCTGGTGACGACCTTCCCGGTGACCGCGGAGAGCCAGCCCGTGCCGGAGCCGGTAGCGGCCGTGCCGGAACCGCAGGTAATGGCGGTTAATCATGCCGCCGCCGCGATTGAACCGGTGACGCCGCGCAATGTGCGCCGTTTGTCGCCTGCCCTGCTCGCCGCCGCTGCCGTGGCGTTGCTTGCCGTGGTGGTCGTAGTGTGGAAAGCCAATCGCCCGAGCGACGCACCGCCGGTGGCGGCCAGCAGCGCCCCGGCGGCGACCCCATCAGCGGGCAGCGCGCCCGCCAGCAGCGCACCAACCATGGCGACGGTTTACCTGCAGTTGCAGGCAGGGGAAAATATCGTACTGAACGGCGAAGCGAAGGATGTGAAACCCGCCAGCAGCGGTTTCGCCTCGCTGAATCTGGCGGCAGGCAGCTATCGTATTGAAGTGCATCACGGCAGCCAGGTGCGCAGCCAGATGCTGACGATTAACCAGCCGGGCACCTGGCTGATTAATCCGGGTAATTGAGGTTAGCCGCGCGCGGCGCTCTGCTGCAGCGCGCGCACTTCGGCCGCAAGGCGCGTTAACGCTTCTTCCTGCATGCCGCGTTTGCCCAGCTCCTGTTCCAGCGAGAACAGATACTGCGCGTTGCTGCCGAGCGGGCCGCTGGCCTGAGCGATCAGCGGAGCAATGGTACTGCGGCAGGAGTCGGCTTCATACAGCGGATGACGCGGATCCATGATAAACACCAGCGCCGTAACCGTGCGGCCATCCTCCAGAGTCAGTTCACACCAGGTGGGCAGATAGCAGCCGGTGATCATTTCCCGTTTCCACAGCAGCTCAAGCTCTTCATGCAGGCGCGCTTCCGGCAGGCGAAACGCCAGACCACTGGTAGAACCGCCCTCTTTCAGCGCCAGCATCCGTCCCGGTGCGGCAACGGTGCCGCGTCCGGCGGTCAGCCGCAGGCAAAAAGCACGATGCCAGCCCTCAAGCCGTCCGGTCGCCACCTCTTCCGCTTCAAAAACCGGGTTCCACATCAGGGAACCGTAGCCGAAGATCCACACCGGGCTTTGATCGGGACGACAGGCAAGCGTGGCGCAGAGCGACGCCGCGCGCTTCTCACAGCTCCACAGCAGCGCTTCGTCAATATCACCAAATGAAGTTTTGCAATCCGCTTTTAGTAAGAATTCCCGGGTTAACACTGCGATCTCCTCTACTGCGCTGACCTTCCTGTCGTTATGGCTCCCTGAATCTGCGATTTTACAGGCGGCGCACGCGGCGTCGACTTAAGACAAGACAGTAATGCATTTGCCATAAACGTTTCAAGATTGACCCCGATCACAAAGGGGAAATTATCTGTAAATAGCATCGGCTGCCTGGCAGGATTCTTGAACGAAGCGCGGAGAAGTGTGAAGCGGGCCGCAGTGGCCCGCGCGGGAGCTAGTGTTTAGGATGCCACTTGTCGTCCTCGCCTTTGGCGTACTCTTTTTTGACCGCCGCCCAGGCGACTTTGTGTGCCACCTGCTCGCGCGATTCATCACCGCGACGATCATCTTCATCTTTATACTGATCCCAGGCGCTGTTAAACGCCTTTTGGTAGATGGTTTGCGCATGGCCCGGCAGCACGTGGCGCACGCTGTCCGGCAGTTCCCGGTTCGATGAATAAGGCATAGTTCCTCCTGTTTCAGGTTCCCTGTATAAGTCTGGAAGAGAACGGCAAAAACGCAAACCTGCTATTTCATACTTCTGCCAGCAAATAAGGCTGATAGTGGGGATAAGGCCAGATGATTCAGTTCTGTTCTTCCTCGATTCACGCAGGATAGATGCGAAACACGCACTATTAACCTGCTGATGAAAAGGGTTAATCCGCTGATTAGCGCTAATTTCGCTTCGTTCAGGCAAAAATGACAAAAAGTAAAAACGCGTAAAAAATCTGCGTCAGCAGTGGTGAAAAGTTACACTGCGCTTCGTCAGATGAGTCACTATATTTATCAGGCAGCAATTGCCTGTTTTTGTTCTTTTTGCCGAAGAGGATGGCGCATGGCTGGACATGAGAAGACCCGACACAGCGAGTATTCGCTGATTTTCCCGATTCTGGCGCTGGCGGTGCTGAGCTTTTTTGGCGGCCAGACAGCGCTTCTGCCGGTAATTGGCATCAATCTGCTGGCGCTGGTAGCGATTTTAAGCAGCGCCTTCAGCGTAGTACGTCACGCCGACGTTCTGGCGCACCGGTTAGGTGAACCCTACGGCTCGCTGATTCTCAGCCTGTCCGTGGTAATTCTGGAAGTGAGCCTGATTTCGGCGCTGATGGCGACCGGCGATGCAGCGCCCGCGCTGATGCGCGATACGCTCTACTCCATCATCATGATCGTTACCGCCGGACTGGTGGGCTGTGCCCTGCTGCTAGGCGGGCGTAAATTTGCCACCCAGTACGTTAACCTGGCCGGCGTGAAGCAGTACATGATCGCCATTTTCCCGCTGGCGATTCTGGTGCTGGTGTTTCCCAATGCCCTGCCCGGCGGCAATTTCACTACCGCGCAGGCGCTGATCATTGCTGCGATCTCTGCGGCGATGTACGGCGTGTTCCTGCTGATTCAGACCAAAACCCACCAGAGCCTGTTTGTTTACGAGCATGAAGACGAGAGCGATGATGGCGACCCGCATCACGGTAAGCCTTCCGCGCACAGCTCGCTGTGGCACACCGCGTGGCTGATTGTGCATCTGATTGCGGTGATCAGCGTGACCAAGATGAACGCCAACTCACTGGAAATGCTGCTCACTGAAATGAACGCGCCGGAGCAGTTTACCGGTTTCCTCGTCGCGCTGCTGATTCTGTCGCCGGAAGGTCTGGGCGCAATCAAGGCGGTGCTGATGAATCAGGTGCAGCGCGCGATGAACCTGTTTTTCGGTTCGGTGCTGGCCACCATTTCATTGACGGTGCCGACGGTGACCATTATCGCCACCCTGACCGGTCAGCAATTGATTTTCGGCCTTGAGCCGCCGCATATGGTGGTGATGAGCGCGGTGCTGATTTTGTGCCACATCTCGTTCTCCACTGGCCGCACCAACGTGCTCAACGGCGCAGCGCATCTGGCCCTGTTTGCCGGCTATCTGCTGACGATTATGCTGTGATGTTGAAGTGGGTATACGGGTGATACGGTCGCCATAAATGGCGACCCTACAGCGCAGGGTGCGCATTCATGTGCATCAGGTGAAACGGTCGCCATAAATGGCGACCCAACAACGCTGGGCGCGCATTCATGTGCATCAGGTGAATCGGTCGTCATGAACGGCGACCGTACAATGTAGGGTGCGCATTCATGTGCATCAGGTGAAACGGCCGCCATAAATGGCGACCCAACAACGCTGGGCGCGCATTCATGTGCATCAGGTGAATCGGTCGTCATGAACGGCGACCGTACAATGTAGGGTGCGCATTTATGCGCACCTGGATAGAGGTATCCTAACGGCTCAATGACGGGGATGATTGCAACGTCATCTTGCTGATTGATAACAATCAGTTACTGGTATCCAGCTCCGGAAAACTTTTAACCAGATCGTCAATCGCTTTCATCTGCGCCAGGAACGGTTCCAGCTTATCGAGCGGCAGCGCGGACGGGCCGTCGCATTTGGCGCTGTTCGGCTCCGGGTGCGCTTCGATGAACAGACCGGCGATACCTACCGCCATGCCCGCACGCGCCAGTTCGGCAACCTGCGCACGACGACCACCAGAGGCCGCGCCAAACGGATCGCGCGTCTGCAGCGCATGGGTAACGTCAAAAATCACCGGGCTGTTGTTAGTGACTTTCTTCATCACATTGAAACCGAGCATATCAACCACCAGGTTGTCATACCCGAAGTTGCTGCCGCGATCGCACAGAATCACCTTGTCGTTGCCACCTTCGGCAAACTTATCGACGATATTGCCCATCTGGCCCGGGCTGACGAACTGCGGCTTCTTCACGTTGATCACGGCACCGGTTTTCGCCATCGCTTCCACCAGATCGGTCTGACGCGCCAGGAAGGCCGGCAGCTGAATCACATCCACCACGTCGGCGACCGGCTGCGCCTGCCAGCTTTCGTGCACGTCAGTGATAATTTTCACGCCGAACGCCTGCTTCAGCGCCTGGAAAATTTTCATGCCTTCGTCGAGGCCAGGACCACGGTAAGACTTGATGGAAGAGCGGTTGGCTTTGTCAAAAGAGGCTTTGAACACATACGGAATGCCGAGCTTGTCGGTTACCTTCACGTAATGTTCGCAGATGCGCATGGCGAGATCCTGGGATTCCAGCACGTTCATGCCGCCGAAGAGAACAAATGGCAGATCGTTTGCGACCTTGATATCGCCGATACTCACTACTTTCTGTGTCATGCCCTTTCCTTAAATGTCGGGGGACGCTTAGTGCAGCGTCACCTGTTTCTGTTCAATTGCGTGGATCTGCACTTTAATCATCTCGCTAACCGGGTCTTCAGGACACTGTTCAACGAAATAGGTCAAATCGGTCAGTGCGATATGCTCGCACTCCAGCTGGGCGTAAATCAAACCGCGGTCGCGAATCTCATAGGGATCGTCCGGGTCGATTTGCAATAGCACCTGGCTGACGTTGAGCGCCAGCTCCATCTGCTTCTCATCCATCAGCGCCGCTTTCAGCGTGTCGAGCATTTTGCGCATCACGCTGACGGTTTTCGCTTCATCGAGGTCGTCAGAATAGAGCTTTGCCGTCGGGCTGATGTTGCCCTTCAGCCACACTTCCAGCGTATGGGTGTCGAGCGTTTCACCGTTAAACGGATTGATCAGCCACATTTCACCGTCGAGCCAGTCGGCACGCAGAATAAGCTGCGTCGGGAAAATCACCGGCATCAGCGGCAGCTCTAGCTCATCCGCAATGTGCAGCAGAATCACGCCGAGTGATACCGCCGTTCCCTGCCGGCTCTTCAGCACTTTATCGATCCACAGCGCGTCTGACAGATTGTAGACGCCGCTGGCACCGCCAAAGCCCCACTGCTGGTAAAACAGATCGAGCAGCTTCTCCAGCTGCAGATCCGCATCCTGTTCGCTACTGACATAGCGCCGCGCCTCTTCAACCAGGTCAGCCAGCTGCTGCTGGACGGAAGGCGCGGAAAAATCATTGCGTATGGCGCAGGTCGCGCCGATCACCGCTTCACTTAACGGTGTTTCACTGTAATCAAGTTGCACTGGCGAGGTCATACTATCCCCAATAACGGCATTTTGGTCATCGCCAGTTTAATCACCAGCAACAATGCGACCACGGCGACTAAACAGGCGACCCAGCGGGTCGCCATGCTGCGCGGGCGACGACTCAATGCCACGGAACCTAAGGCGATGTAGATGATAACCGCTAACAGCTTCTCCGTCAGCCAGCTTCCTTGTGGGGTAAACGGATAAAAGTGGGTAATCAGCACCAGCAGTGCACCGCTGAGCAGCAGGAATGTATCGTTGACGTGCGGCGCAATGCGCACCCAGCGGCGCTGCAGCAGGGCAGATCCGGTGGTCAGCCAGTAAAAACGCAGCAGAAACAGTGTGATGGTGATCGCGACTGTCAGCAGATGGAAATTTTTAATCAGCGGATACCAGCTGGCCATAGTGCTTCCTTAAGTAAGTTGTCCAAGAGTGACGCGCGGATTGCCGCCGTAATCCTCAACGGTGGTGACCGCCAGGAAACCGTGATGGGTCAGCAGCGCGCGTACAGCCTCGCCCTGCTGCCAGCCGTGTTCCAGCAGCAGCCAACCCTGCGGCTGCAACCAGTGCGGCGCGCGTTCAATGATTAATCGTAAATCGGCCAGCCCAGCCTCTTCCGCTACCAGCGCGCTGAGCGGCTCAAAACGCACGTCGCCCTGCTGCAGATGTTCATCGGCGGCATCAATGTAAGGCGGATTGCTGACAATCAGATCGAAACGTTGGGCGGGCAGATCTTCGAACCAGTGGCTGAGCACAAATCCGGCGTTGGTGAGGTGCAGGCGCTGGGCGTTGTCCTGCGCCAGCGCAACCGCGGCGGCGATGCGGTCGCAGCCGGTAATCTGACAATCGGGCCGCTCGCTGGCCAGCGCCAGCGCAATGGCGCCGGTGCCGGTACCAAGATCGAGCACCTCGGACGGCGTCGCGGGCAGCCGCAGCAGCGCCTGCTCTACCAGCACTTCGGTATCCGGACGCGGAATCAGCGTGGCATCACTGACGCGCAGCGGCAGCGACCAGAACTCGCGTTCGCCCACCAGATGCGCAATCGGCTCACCGCGCACGCGGCGTGCCAGTAACGTCTCCAGCTGCGCCAGTTGCGCATCATCAAGCGGGCTGTCATCAAACGCAACCAGCCAGCTGCGCGACTTGCCGGTGACAAAACCCAGCAGAATCTCCGCGTCGCGCTTCGGGCTATCGCCTCCGCACAACGCAGCCTGCGCCTGCTGCAGCCAGCGCCGGACGTTCATCACTCCTGCCCGGCCAGTGCGGCCAGCTGGTCAGCCTGATACTCCTGCACAATCGGCTCGATCAGCGTATCCAGCTTGCCTTCCATGGTTTCGTCGAGGCGGTAGAGCGTCAGGTTGATGCGGTGATCGGTGACGCGCCCCTGCGGGAAGTTATAGGTACGGATTCGGTCGGAACGGTCGCCGCTGCCCAGCAGGTTACGCCGCGTTGAGGCTTCCGCCGCCTGGCGCTTCGCCATTTCCGCCGCGTGAATACGTGCGCCCAGCACCGCCAGCGCTTTGGCTTTGTTTTTGTGCTGCGAGCGCTCATCCTGGCACTCCACCACGATGCCGGTTGGCAGGTGGGTGATACGGATCGCCGAATCGGTGGTGTTAACGTGCTGACCGCCCGCGCCGGAAGAGCGGAAAGTGTCGATTTTCAGATCGCCCGGATTGATGTCCGGCAGCTCGGCTTCCGGCAGCTCCGGCATCACCGCCACGGTACAGGCGGAAGTGTGAATGCGCCCCTGCGATTCGGTTTCCGGCACGCGCTGCACGCGATGACCGCCGGATTCAAACTTCATGCGACCGTAAGCCCCGTCACCGGTGATACGCGCAATCACTTCTTTGTAGCCGCCATGCTCGCCATCGTTGGCGCTCATGATCTCCACCTGCCAGCGACGCGCTTCGGCATAGCGGCTGTACATGCGGAACAGATCGCCGGCGAAAATCGCCGCTTCGTCGCCACCGGTGCCGGCGCGCACTTCGATAAAGCACGGACGTTCATCGTCGGGATCTTTCGGCAGCAGCAGCACCTGAAGTTGCTGTTCCAGCACCTCGCGCTTGTCGCGTGACAGCTTTAACTCTTCCTGCGCCATGTCGCGCATTTCCGCATCGTCGAGCAGCATTTCAGCCGTCTCGACATCTTCCTGCACCTGCTGCCATTCGCGGAAACAACGGGTGACGTCGCTCAGCTGGGCATATTCACGTGATAACGCGCGGAAACGGTCCTGATCGCCAATTACGCCGGCATCGCCCAGTAACGCTTCAACTTCTTCATGGCGTTCCTGCAGCGCTTCCAGCTTGGCAACAATCGAGCTCTTCATCTAATAGAGGGTATCCCAGTGATAGGTCGTGACAGACCAGATTACTCTAAACCGAGGCTGTCACGTAAGATCTGCAGGCGTTCGCTGTCGCCGTCGCGCGCGGCCTGCTGCAGTGATTTGGTTGGTGCATGAATTAAACGGTTGGTGAGCTTGTGTGCCAGCTCCTGTAAGACTTTTTCGGCGTCAGCACCCTGACGCAACGCCGCCAGCGCGCGATCCTGCAGCTCGGCACGCACGTCATCGGCCTGCGCGCGGTATTCGCGGATGGTCTCACCGGCGCTTTGCGCGCGCAGCCAGGCCATGAATTCACCGCTCTCCTGCACCACAATGCTTTCCGCCTGCACCGCCGCTGCTTTGCGCTGCGCCATGTTCTGCTCGATGATCGCCTGCAGATCATCCACGCTGTACAGGTAGGCGTTAGCCAGCTTGCCCACTTCCGGCTCAACATCGCGCGGCACGGCGATATCGACCAGTAGCATGGGCTGGTTGCGGCGCGCCTTCAGCGCCCGTTCCACCATGCCTTTGCCAATAATCGGCAGCGGACTGGCGGTGGAGGAGATAATGATATCAGCATCGGCCAGACGGGTTTCGATATCGGCGAGACCGATCACTTCGGCACCCACTTCGTCCGCCAGCAGCTGCGCGCGTTCGCGCGTGCGGTTGGCGATCATCAGTTTACGCACGCTGTGTTCGCGCAGGTGACGCGCCACCAGTTCGATGGTTTCACCGGCACCAACCAGCAGCACGTTAACGCTGCTGAGTGATTCGAAAATCTGACGGGCTAAGGAGCAGGCAGCAAAGGCGACCGACACCGCGCTGGCGCCGATTTCGGTTTCGGTGCGCACGCGCTTGGCCACCGAGAAGGTTTTCTGGAACATGCGTTCCAGCTCGCTGCTCAGCGCATGGTCGCGCGAGGAGTCAGCATGGGCTTTTTTGACCTGACCGAGAATCTGTGGCTCGCCCAGCACCAGCGAGTCGAGTCCGCTGGCCACGCGCATCAGGTGGCTGACCGCCGCGTTGTCCTGATGCCAGTACAGGCTGTTGCGCACGTCATCTTCACGTAAGTCGTGATACTCGCACAACCAGCGCACCAGCTGCTCCTGCAGATCGGTCTGCTGCTCTACGCTGAGGTAGAGTTCCGTCCGGTTACAGGTAGAAAGCACCACCCCGCTCTGCACCATCGGCTGAGACAGCAAGCTGTTCAGCGCCTGGTCCAGCGTGTCTGGCGTGAACGACACACGTTCGCGCAGCGCAACAGGAGCGGTTTTGTGGTTGATTCCGAGAGCAAGCAGCGTCATGGTAATTCGGGTTGGGAAGTCCCAATAATTGTCAGGTTTTGTGCTGCGCATTCTACAAGATGCAACAGATCAAGAAAAGCCATACAAAGCCTATGACTGTAATAAGATTAAACTGATCGTGCGCAATTATCCTGACATCGCCATTGACGGCACAGAGACGGATGGTTAGCGTTACCGGTTACGACGTAAAAACGTGTCTGAGGAGACGACCACGTGATGCATTTGCCCCCGCGCCAGCTGTTGCGCCTTTTGCCCCTTGCCAGCGTGTTGCTGGCTGCCTGTAGCATCAATAAACCCCAGCAAGGTCCCGGTCCCAGCACGACATCACCGCAGTGGCAGCAACACCAGCAGGCGGTAGCGAAAATTACCCAGTACCAGACGCGCGGCGCTTTTGCCTATCTGTCGGATAAGCAGAAGGTTTACGCCCGCTTCAACTGGCAGCAAACAGCCGCAGACCGTTACCGTCTGCTGCTGACTAACCCGCTCGGCAGCACAGAACTGCAGCTCGACGCGCAGGGTTCGGTGGTGCAGATTGTCGATAACAAAGGCAAACGCTACGTCAGCAACGACGCGGAGAAGATGATTTCCCAGCTCACCGGCATGGATATTCCGCTGGCGAACCTGCGTCAGTGGATGATGGGGCTGCCAGGCGACGCCAGCGACTACCAGCTGAACAATAATTATCAGCTGCAAAGCCTGACCTACAGCCGCAACGGCCAGCAGTGGAAGGTGACTATCAGCGATTACGACAGCAAGGTGAACCCGCCGCTGCCGGCCAACCTCGAACTGACCGAAGGCGGTCAGCGCATCAAACTGCGCATGGATAGCTGGACCACACAATGATCACCACCTGGCCCGCGCCGGCAAAGCTCAACCTGTTTCTCTACATTACCGGCCGTCGTGCAGACGGCTACCACAATTTGCAGACGCTGTTTCAGTTTCTCGATGTTGGCGACACCCTGGAGATTACCCCGGATCACAGCGGCAGTATCACCCTGCTGACGCCGCTCGACGGTGTGGCCGATGAAGACAACCTGATCGTGCGGGCGGCGCTGGCGCTGCGCGCCGCAGCGGCGGACAAAGGCACGCTGCCGCCGCAGGCCGGTGCCCGGATCGCGCTGGAGAAGCGCCTGCCGATGGGCGGTGGTCTGGGCGGTGGCTCGTCTGATGCAGCGACGGTGCTGGTGGCGCTGAACCATCTGTGGCGCACCCAGCTCAGCGTGGATGAGCTGGCTACGCTTGGCCTGCGTCTCGGTGCCGATGTGCCGGTATTCGTGCGCGGCCACGCGGCGTTTGCCGAAGGGGTCGGCGAGCAATTGCAGCCCGCAAATCCTGCGGAAAAATGGTATCTGGTGGCGCATCCTGGTGTCAGCATCGCTACCCCGGATCTGTTTCGCGATCCTGAACTGACGCGCGATTCACCAATACGCACATTAGATGAACTGTTGCAGCGTCCTTTTCACAATGATTGTGAAGCGGTAGCAAGAAAACGTTTTCGTGAGGTTGATGCGCTGCTTTCCTGGCTGCTAGAATACGCGCCGTCGCGCCTGACAGGGACCGGCGCTTGTGTGTTTGCTGAATTTGACACCGAGTCCGCTGCTCGTCAGGTGCTGGAGCTTGCCCCGAAATGGATGTGCGGATTTGTGGCGCGTGGGCTTAATCTCTCGCCGTTACAGCGTACCCTTTCCGGGCTCTAAGCGTAAACGTGACAGTGTCACCCTGTTCCAGACACTGCACGTGACGCATTAACACACCCGTATGAACAGGCTCAAATGTATTCGCCGGTTATTTTTGAGCGGTTCATTCTCTGGACGCCAAGCCTGAGGTTCTTCTCGTGCCTGATATGAAGCTATTTGCTGGTAACGCCACCCCGGAACTAGCACAACGTATTGCCAACCGCCTTTACACCAGCCTCGGAGACGCCGCTGTCGGCCGTTTCAGCGATGGCGAAGTAAGTGTACAGATTAATGAAAATGTACGCGGTGGTGATATTTTCATCATCCAGTCCACCTGTGCCCCCACCAATGATAACTTGATGGAGCTGGTTGTGATGGTCGACGCACTGCGTCGGGCTTCTGCTGGTCGTATTACTGCTGTAATCCCTTACTTTGGCTATGCCCGTCAGGACCGCCGCGTGCGTTCTGCCCGCGTGCCAATTACCGCCAAAGTTGTGGCTGATTTCCTCTCCAGCGTCGGCGTGGACCGTGTACTGACGGTTGACCTGCACGCTGAACAGATCCAGGGCTTCTTTGATGTCCCGGTGGATAACGTGTTCGGTAGCCCGATTCTGCTGGAAGATATGCTGCAGATTGGTCTGGAAAACCCGATTGTGGTTTCGCCGGACATCGGTGGCGTAGTGCGCGCTCGCGCTATCGCCAAACTGCTCAACGACACCGACATGGCCATCATCGACAAACGTCGCCCGCGTGCGAACGTGTCGCAGGTGATGCACATCATCGGTGACGTTGCCGGTCGTGACTGCGTACTGGTCGACGATATGATCGACACCGGCGGTACGCTGTGCAAAGCGGCTGAAGCACTGAAAGAGCGCGGCGCGAAACGCGTGTTCGCTTACGCCACCCACCCAATCTTCTCTGGCAACGCGGTGGAAAATCTGCGCAAATCAGTGATTGATCAGGTGATTGTTTGCGACACTATTCCGCTGTCGGAAGAGATGAAGTCGCTGCCAAATGTGCGTACGCTGACGCTGTCTGGCATGCTGGCCGAAGCCATTCGTCGTATCAGCAACGAAGAATCGATTTCGGCGATGTTCGAACATTAATTGTTCGCGAAAAACCGGGCGCCCTGCCCGGTTTTTTATTGCCTGTGGGCGGAGTAACATCCCGATAAAGCCGCTTCCGCCGCCACTATTTGCGCGATAAATGGCCTCAAAATCCACCAATCTCCCCGCCTTCCACTCTTTTTATCAGACAAGCGCATCCGGGCTTTAGCGGTCCAGTGATTAGTGATATTTTTCACCACACTTTTGCTGAGAACTCCGACCACCATGCCACTCGACATTTATACGTTGTTTATTTGCGAGCTCTACGTGCTGGGGTTTCTGAGCATTATTTTGATTTTTGCCTGGGTCGGGGCGCAGTACGACCGGGTGCTGGGTTTTACCACCCTGACGCTAATACTGACGCTTGCCGCCGTGCTGCTCAGCAGCCTGCGCAGCGCCGGTTTGCACTTTTTGCCGGTGGCGGTCGGGAATGTCATCATGCTGCTGGCCTACGGCACCCTGCTCAACGCCTTTCGTACTTTTTGCCGCCTTCCGCTCGGTTTTTGCTGGATCACCGGCGCGCTACTGTGGGCCCTGCTTTGTGCCTTTCCGCAGTTCTATCACGGCCAGCCGAAACGCGTGCTGGTCATGTGCCTGCTGTGCATCATCTTTACTGCCGCGCTGATTCGTCTGCTGTGGCAGGCACGCGCCACGCTGACCGTCACTTTCTGGCCCGCGCAGATACTGCTGTGGATCCACTTACTGTTCCATATGGCGCGCATTTTCCTTGACGATGCGGTGGCCACCCCCGTTCCGGGTGCCATTGGCGGTTCCGGCTTTTCGGTGTATGTGATTCTGGAGTCGATCCTCTTCGTCATCGGCCTGACCTTCACCATTCTGGCGATGGTCAATGAGCGTACGCAGATCGCCCATAAGCTGGCGTCGCTGCACGATCCGCTTACCGGCGTCTGGAACCGGCGCGCACTGTTTGAAGCCGCAGAAAAACTGCTGCTGCGCCACGCACGTTTGCCGCAGCCTTATATTTACAGTGCTGTGCTATTCGACCTCGATCATTTCAAAAGCATCAACGATCGCTATGGCCATCAGCAGGGGGATCGGGTGCTGGTCGATTTTTGTCAGGTGGTAAAAGCGTTAATGCCGGTTGAAGGTCAGTTTGCCCGGCTGGGCGGTGAGGAGTTTGCCGCGTTGCTTCCTGGCGACAGTGAGCAGGCGCAGCGCATATGTGAGCGTATCCGGCTGGCGACACAGCTGTCGCTACCCAACGACATCGGCTATACGGTGAGCATTGGCTTTGCCACTGCCAGCCAGCGGCATCAGGCGTTTCCCGCCCTGCTGGCGCTGGCTGATGAAGCCTTGTATCGCGCTAAAGCCGCCGGACGTAACCGCGTCGAAGGTTATCAGACGCCGCAGGCGGCAATGGCGGAAGCCGGTTAGTGCGTTGAGTGGTGATCGCGACGGCAGCGTTTGTCACCGTAGTGACGCAGCCAGTAATAGCGGTCTTCCACCCTCTCCCGCCCGCTGACGCGTGCGCCGACCAGCCACAGTAGCGCACCCACGAAAATACTGAACATCGCTCCATGCGCGAGGAACTGTGGCAGGTTGACCGACGGTAGCTGGTTAATGATGGAATACCCCACCCCGAGCACCATGGTTAACAAGCCGAGACACATCAAACCATTACCGACGGTGCGGCAGTGTTGACGTTTCATGATTCACCTCCATCCTTTTCAGCAACGCAGAAAACAGCACGTTTGGTTAACTGGCCATAAGTTTAGGCAATGGCTGGCGGTTAAGATGCGTACAGGATCACACATCCTTCACAATGTCTGACAAAACTTTACCGCCAGCACCTTGATTTCGATAGAAATTGATTAGTCACCTTTGGTCATTAATCTGTCATTGCGCCCTTTGTCATCCCCGCCGGCAGGCAGTAAACTATCGCCCTTTCGCAGCGAGACAGGATAAACATCGTGAGCAGCATTAAACTGATTGTGGGGCTGGCCAATCCCGGCGCTGAATACGCGGCAACGCGCCATAACGCTGGCGCCTGGTATGTGGATTTACTTTGCTCGCGCCATAATCAGTCCCTCAAAGAGGAGCCGAAGTTTTTCGGCTACACCGCGCGCCTGTCGCTGGCCAGCGAGGATGTGCGCCTGCTGGTGCCCACCACCTTTATGAACCTGAGCGGCAAAGCGGTGGCGGCGATGGCAACGTTCTATCGCATTACGCCGGAAGAGATTCTGGTGGCACACGATGAAATGGACCTGCCGCCGGGCGTGGCGAAATTCAAACAGGGCGGCGGCCATGGCGGTCATAATGGCCTGAAAGACATCATCAGCAAGCTCGGTAATAACAACAATTTTCATCGCCTGCGCGTCGGTATCGGCCATCCGGGCGATCGTAACAAGGTCACCGGATTTGTGCTCGGCAAGGCACCGGCCAGCGAGCAGAAGCTGATTGACGAGGCGGTCGATGAAGCGGTGCGCTGCACCGAACTGTGGCTAAAAGAAGATAAGATTAAGGCGATGAACCGCCTGCACGCCTTCAAAGCCAGCTAAGCCAATTCCCGCGCCGCCGCAGGGAATTCTGTGTATAATGCGCGAAAATTTTTGAATCAGTCGGCGCTGTCTGCCAGCGCTGCACACTCAGTGAGAAAGGTAAGATCATGGGATTTAAATGCGGTATTGTGGGCCTGCCGAACGTCGGTAAATCCACCCTGTTCAACGCGCTGACCAAAGCGGGTATCGAAGCAGCCAACTTTCCGTTCTGCACCATCGAACCCAACACCGGCGTGGTGCCGATGCCTGACCTGCGCCTCGATCAGCTGAGCGAGATTGTTAAGCCACAGCGCGTGGTGCCGACCACCATGGAGTTCGTGGACATTGCTGGTCTGGTAAAAGGTGCGTCGAAAGGTGAAGGCCTGGGCAACCAGTTCCTGACTAACATCCGCGAAACTGAAGCCATCGGCCACGTGGTACGCTGCTTTGAAAACGACAACATCATCCACGTCTCCGGTAAAGTAAACCCGGCAGAAGATATTGATGTCATCAACACCGAGCTGGCGCTGTCGGATCTCGACACCTGCGAACGTGCCATTCAGCGCTGCCAGAAGAAAGCCAAAGGCGGCGACAAAGATGCTAAGGCGGAACTGGCCGCGCTGGAGAAGTGCCTGCCGCATCTGGAAAACGCCGGTATGCTGCGCTCGCTGGCGCTGGACGCCGATGAGAAAGCAGCCATCCGTTATCTCAGCTTTCTGACGCTGAAGCCGACCATGTACATCGCCAACGTCAATGAAGACGGTTTCGAGAACAACCCGTATCTCGACCAGGTGCGCGCCATTGCTGAAGCCGAAGGCTCAGTGGTGGTGCCGGTCTGTGCGGCAGTGGAATCGGACATCGCCGAGCTGGAAGATGAAGAGCGCGACGAATTCATGGCCGAACTGGGCCTGGAAGAGCCGGGCCTCAACCGCGTGATCCGCGCCGGTTATGCCCTGCTCAACCTGCAGACTTACTTCACCGCAGGCGTGAAAGAAGTGCGTGCCTGGACCATCCCGGTTGGCGCGACCGCACCGCAGGCAGCCGGTAAAATCCACACCGACTTCGAAAAAGGCTTTATCCGCGCTCAGACCATCGCGTTCGAAGATTTCATCACATACAAAGGTGAACAAGGCGCGAAAGAAGCCGGCAAAATGCGTTCAGAAGGTAAAGAGTACATCGTGAAAGATGGCGATGTGATGAACTTCCTGTTTAACGTCTAAATAAAATGTGTTGTCTCATGAGGTTTCACCGAGCCTCATCAAGAGCGCAATAACTATAAAATCCACGCAATTGCGTGGATTTTTTATTACATGCTTTTTACGGGCGGGGATAAATTGCCAGCGCCAGTCACATCGCACTCTTTACGGCGGCTGGTCAAAATCTCGGCTGCAGCGCTACTTATAGCTCCCCTTACCGAACCACATTACCTGTTTGATCGAAACGGGCAACCGGGCTGATGCTATTGAGGTACAGCCTGGCTGCAACCAACGGTACTCCCTGGATATACAGCAATTTAACTTATCCTGATGAACGAAAGGTTTCGAGGCAGGATTGGCTGATAAACCTGATGGACCTAAATATACTTACGCTTCGTTTGTCATTATTACAGAGCGCACTCATGAGCCGATACCATGTTGCTGGCAGTGAAGGTAAGTTTGAAAAAGACTCAGGCGAGCAGGTCATGGCCAATAAGCTGGGGCTCACCGATTCCACTGAGATGAACGAGGCAGAACTTGTTCTGTTAGAACAACTCTACCAGTCAGTTTTTGAAGAAAACTTTCCCGAAGGGAAACTTAACGTCGCGCTACTAAAAAGCTGGCATCGCCGCTGGCTGGGTAACATCTACGAATGGGCTGGACAAGAGAGAACGGTCAATATTAGCAAGGGTGGTTTTATGTTTGCGCCTTCAGCACAATTGCCAAAACTGCTGAACGAATACAACAAGTATCTTGCCCATTACACGCCCTGTAACGTCATGGAAGAAGAAGAACTCATCATTGCTATCGCCGTTACCCATGTCGAGCTGATACTTATACATCCCTTCAGAGAAGGAAACGGACGTTTGTCGCGGCTGTTAGCGGATGTCATGGCGGTTCAGGGAGGATACAAACCGCTGGATTATCAAAGCTGGGAGCAGAATAAAACCCAGTATATTTCGGCTATTCATGCTGGTATGTCAATGGACTACGCGCCAATGAAATACTGGGTCAGTCGGGCATTGAGAAGGCACTAAGCCAGGCGAAGATGCGCGAATTTTTTGCGCGCGGCTTCCAGTGAAGCCTCGACGCTAGCTGAAGACTGGCCGGTTTCAACAGCCGTTGACGTCGCTACTGAGCGAATGATGTCGGAGCGAGAAGGTTTAGCATAACCTGAATGCGCTTTTTTTCTGTTGTTGGTCATTAAGCCCTCTCTACATCAGTGCAGTTGCGTAAGACACCATAGCCTCAAGAGTATATCAAAGCTTTGAACCAACATCACGTTCCCTTCTGGCTCGGCAAGCTGATGTCCCATCAGGCTTCAAACAATCTCATGAGCCCGGTAAATAAACCCCACGCAAGGCGATGAATCGCGCCGCTCCGGCTATTGTGCGAATTGCGGTTTCATTGACTGAATGGCAGCAACGCGGCCGCGCGAATGATTACTGAAGCAGCTACGCCAGGCTAATTATCCGATCCGTTAGTGGCATACAGCGGCCATGACTCAAACAGGTAGCCGTCGAAATCAATATCATCCACATCGGAGAACTCCAGCAGCAGCTGCTTGACGTTTTCCAGGTGCTGCCACATCGCCTGTTTCGCGGCGCGCGCGTCTTTCTTGATTAAGGCGGCGAGGATCTTTTTATGATCGTCGAGCCACTTTTTGCGGTAGTTGGTGTTGATCAGATGCCGGTGCAGCTGGCTCCACATCACATTGTCTTCCCGCCACTGCCAGGATTGTTTGAACAGCTCCACCAGCATGCTGTTGTGCGTGGCTTCGGCAATCGCCAGATGAAAATTACGATCGCCGTTTTCACTGTCGTTCACCGCGCCTGACGCCAGTTCGCGCTCTTCCAGCGCCAGCGCCTGGCGCATTTTGATAATGTCTTCACGCGTCGCCTGTAACGCAGCGAATTCGGCGATATTACTCTCCAGCAGCTGGCGGGCCTGCAGCATCTCAAACGGCCCGGCCGCATTGCAGGCGGTTTGCGCAGCGGCACGCGGTGCCGGCGTGTCGTTGATCACGTAAATGCCTGCGCCACGCCGCACTTCAATTAACCCTTCCAGCTCCAGCATAATCAGCGCCTCACGCACCAGCGTGCGCGTAACGTTCAGCAGCATCGCCAGTTCACGCTCTGGCGGCAATCGCTCGCCAATCGCGTACTGTTTCTGCGTAATCATGTTGCGAAGCATCTCGCCCACTTCCTGATAGGGTCGCTGTGCTGAAGCTTGTGGTTTCATAACGCTCTTTTCTGCTGGTTCAGACATTAGGCCGCCAAATTTTCTACCCTGCACTATAACACAGGGCGTGATTTTCACCGTGGGTTAAGGCTGAAGTAGCGTCGGGCGTTATGGAAGCAGATATCCTGCAACATCGCGCCCAGCGCAGCTTCATCGTGCGGCACAATGCCGTCACGCACCCACTCGCCAAACAGATTACACAGAATGCGGCGGAAGTATTCGTGCCGCGTATAGGAGAGAAAACTGCGCGAATCGGTCAGCATGCCAACGAACTGACTGAGCAGCCCCATCTGCGCCAGCTGCTCCAGTTGCCGCAGCATGCCGTCACGCTGATCGTTGAACCACCAGCCAGAGCCGAACTGCATCTTGCCCGCCATCCCTGCGCCCTGAAAGTTACCCGCCATGGTAGCCAGCACTTCGTTGTCACGCGGATTGAGGCAGTAAAGAATGGTTTTTGGCAGCTGGTCATTGGTGTCCATCGCGTCCAGCAGGCGCGCCAGCGGCCAGGCAACAGGATGGTCGCCGATGGAGTCGAAACCGCTGTCCGGGCCGAGCTGACGGAACATGCGCGTGCTGTTATTGCGGATCGCACCGATATGTAACTGCATCGCCCAGCCACGGCGGGCATACTCCGCGCCCAGCCACACCAGCACAGCGGTACTGAACTGCGCAATCTCCAGCTCGCTCAGCGCCGCATTGCTGCGGCGTCTGGCGAGAATGCCATCCAGCACGCTGTCGGCTGGCACCGCAGCATAGCGCAGGGTTTCAATGCCGTGGTCGGCGGCACGGCAGCCATGGGCGGAAAAGTGGTCCAGTCGGCGCAGTAACGCCACACGCAGCGCATCAAAGCTGTCGATACTGACATCTGCGGCGGCTTCCAGCCGGGTCAGGTAATCGGTGAATCCTTCCAGTTCAATCTTGAACACCCGGTCCGGACGCCAGCTCGGTGCCACCTCAATATCAAAGCTGCTGTCTTCAGCTATCTGACGATGGTACTGCAGGGAGTCGATCGGATCGTCAGTGGTGCCCACCATACGCACGTTCATCTGGCGCATGATGCCGCGCGCGGAAAATTCAGGCGTGGCCAGCTTCTCCGCACACTCATGCCAGATGCGTGGTGCGGTTTCTGGTCCAAACAGCGTGTCTGTGATACCAAACGGCCGGCGCAGCTCCAGATGCGTCCAGTGATAGAGCGGATTGCCGAGCGTTTTTGGCACGGTCTGCGCCCAGGCCAGATATTTATCGTAATCGCTGGTAGTGTTACCGGTGATCAATGATTCCTCTACACCCGCCGCGCGCAGTGCGCGCCATTTGTAGTGATCGCCCTCCAGCCAGATTTGCCCGAGGTTGGCAAACTGTCGGTCTTCTGCAATCTCCTGCGGATTGAGGTGGCAGTGGTAATCATAGATCGGCATCTGCGCCGCCACGTCGTGATACAGGCGACGCGCCACCTCGCTGTGCAACAGAAAATCGTCATCCATAAAACGCTTCATTTGGCCTCCGGATTGAGGGATGCAACCGCGGCTCTGGCACCCTGCTGGCACAGGCGGTCATAGGTGTGTTGCAGGGCGGCAACAAAGGCCGGATTGGCGGGTAAGTCGTCCGCGAAAATCTCGTTAATGCCCAGCAGCGCCTGCACGCGGGCGGGCCCTGAAGGGAACTGCTGATTAATCCGCTCAAACTTAGCGACCAGCGGGTCAGCCACCGGGTAGCGCTCGCCCTTTTCGTCTTCGCCGAGGATATAACGCATCCAGCCCGCGATGCCGAGCAGCAGATGCCGGCAGTCACTGCCGTGGTGCAGATGATAACGCAGCGAATCCAGCATGCGCTGTGGCAGTTTCTGACTGCCATCGCTGGCAATTTGCGCCGTGCGATGGCGCAGCGACGGATTACTGAAGCGCTCAAGCAGTTGATGCGCATACGCGTTGAGATTGCTGCCTGCTGGCATCGTTAGCGTGGCACGCTGTTCAGTCAGCATCAGCGACAGCGCGGCCTGACGGTAAGCGGGCAGCTGCATGGTATCAGCGATAGTTTCACAACCGCCGAGGTAGCCAAGATACGCCAGAAACGAGTGCGTGCCATTCAGCAGACGCAGTTTCATCAACTCGTAGGGGGCGACATCCCGAACAAATTGCGCACCAACGCGCTGCCAGTCGGGACGTCCCGCCACGAAGTTATCTTCAATCACCCACTGACGAAACGGTTCGCAGGCGACACCGCAGGGATCGGCGATGCCCAGCAGCCCGGTAATCTCGCGCTGCGTCTCTTCCGTCACGGCCGGCACGATGCGGTCAACCATGGTGCAGGGAAATGTAACCTGTTGCTCAATCCATGCCGCCAGCGCCGCATCCTGCCGTTGTGCCAGACCGATGACCGCAGCCCGCGCGACGTGGCCGTTATCACGCAGATTGTCGCATGACAGCACGGTAAAAGGCGCTAACCCGGCTTCACGCCGCAAGCGCAGCGCCTCAACGATAAAGCCAATGGCGGATTTCGGCTGCCGGGGATGGGCCAGATCGTGCACGATCAGCGGATGGGTGCTGTCCAGTTCGCCGGTTGCGCCATGAGTGCAATAGCCTTTTTCGGTTATCGTCAGCGAGACGATGGCGGTTTCCGCGCGGGCAAGCGCGTTAAGAATGCCGTCACAACCGTCCAGCGCCGGGTGCAGCGCTGAATGCACGGAACCAATGATTTTGACGTCATGACGCGTCGCACCTTGCTCGGTGACGCTGTAGAGCAAATTCTGCTCGCGCAATTGTTCCACCAGCTTTCTGCCGCTGGCCGACATCAGGTTGACCTCGCAAATGCCCCAGTCGCTGTCGCTTATCTCCAGCAGATGGTGCTGATAGAGCGCCTGGTGCGCGCGATGAAACGCGCCGCAGCCGATGTGCACGATGCGCGGCACCAGCCGCTGCTGCTGCCATGCGGGCCGCGCCACTTTAATGCTGGCGTCGGCAAGGTTGTGTTGCATGTGAACTCCTCAGTGTCCGGCGCGACTGCGCGTCCGCCGGGCAAGCGGTACAGGGCGACCAGCGTCAGAAAAAGGCGCGGTGTATCGCCAGCTCAACGCCACGAATCTCAGCCAGACCTTTCAGCCGGCCAATCGCGGAATAACCCGGGTTAGTTTCCTTATGTAGATCGTCCAGCATCTGATGCCCGTGGTCGGGCCGCATCGGGATCAGGTCTTCCTGCCCCGCATTACGACGGCGCTGCTCCTCTTCGGCAATCGCTTTGATCACCGCAAACATATCGACATCACCGCCAAGGTGCGCGGCTTCGTAGAAAGTTTTGGGGTTGGCTTCACGCCGGGTTGAGCGCAGATGGGCAAAATAGATGCGCGGCCCAAAACGTTTCACCATGCCGGCTAAATCATTTTCCGCCAGCACGCCGTAGGAGCCGGTACACATCGTGAAGCCGTTGGCCGGACTGTCGATGGTGTCGATCATCCACTGCAGATCGTCGGCATTGGAGACGATACGCGGCAGGCCGAGGATCGGGCGCGGCGGATCGTCCGGATGTACCGCCATGCGGATACCGACCTCTTCAGCGACCGGGATAATGCCGCGCAAGAACGTGGCAAAGTGCTCGCGCAGCCGGGCTTTGTCGATGCCGTCATAGCGCGCCAGCTGAGCACGGAACTGCGCCAGCGTGTAGCCCTCTTCCGCGCCAGGTAATCCGGCGATGATGTTACGCGTCAGCCGCAGCTTGTGCTCTTCGCTCATGCTGGCGAAGCGCGCAGCGGCCTCGGCTATCTCGTCAGCGCTGTAATCATTTTCTGCGCCCTGGCGCTGCAGGATATGCAGCTCAAATACCGCAAATTCAATCTGATCGAAGCGCAGCGCTTTCGCGCCATCCGGCAGCTCGAACGCCAGATCGGTGCGCGTCCAGTCCAGAATCGGCATGAAGTTGTAGCACACGGTGTGGATGCCGCACTGCGCCAGATTGCGCAGCGACTGCTGATAGTTGCTGATCCACTGCTGGCACTGCCCGCTGCCGGTTTTGATCTCCTCATGGATCGGCACACTCTCCACTACCGACCAGACCAGCCCGGCCGCCTCAATCATCGCTTTGCGCTGCAAAATCTCCTCCACCGGCCACACCTCGCCGTTAGGGATGTGATGCAGGGCAGTCACAATGCCGGTAGCGCCCGCCTGTCGGGCATCGGCGAGTGAAACGGGATCGTCAGGGCCATACCAGCGCCAGGTCTGCTTCATGTCGTTCTCTCCTGCGGGCCTGAGCATCATCCTCAAAGCCCTTCCATTTTGGTTGACCAATTTTACAAGCGAAGCGCTTTATGAGTCATAAAAAGTGCCTGCGCAGCGTCAAATTCGGCTTTTCACCGCCGGAAGTCAACCTGATAAATGATTTTGGTTAACCAGATCACAAATACCGCATCAGGCTGGCGACCACCTGGCCTAACTGTGGTTCACTCCCGGCGGATAGGTAAAACAGGACGCATCACGCCACGCCCGGCAATCAAGGGCCAGGGGTTATGCGCTGGCCGGTATGGACTCCACCTCCGGCCAGGCAGTCACAGACGTTGCTCACACATGCTGTTAATAATGAATGGAGAATCCGATGAACCGCAGTTTGAATCCAGGGATTGCCGCAACCGGCACGAAACGCGTCATCCGTCATCTGCGCTGGTGGGTGCTGGTGCTGTTTCTGGCCGGCGTCACCGTCAACTACATTACCCGTAACTCGTTAGGCATTCTGGCCCCCGAGCTGAAAACCAGTCTCGGCATCACCACAGAACAATATTCATGGATAGTCGGCGCTTTTCAGCTGGCTTATACCTTCTTTCAACCGATCTGCGGCTGGCTGATTGACGTCATTGGCCTCAAACTCGGCTTCTTCATCTGCGCCACCATCTGGGCGCTGGCCTGTCTGTTCCATGCCGGCGCCGCCAGCTGGTTGCACCTGGCCATTTTGCGCTTTGTCATGGGCGGAGCTGAAGCGGCCGCCACGCCGGCTAACGCCAAAGTGATTGGTGAATGGTTCCCGAAAAAAGAGCGTCCGATCGCGGCCGGCTGGGCCGGCGTCGGCTTCTCGATTGGCGCCATGCTCGCACCTCCCATCATCTACTTTGCCCACGCCTCGTTCGGCTGGCAGGGCGCATTCCTGTTTACCGGCTGTCTGGCTCTGGGCTGGGTGGTGCTGTGGTGGCTGTTGTATCGCGATCCGGAACGTAACCCGAATCTCAGCAGCGATGAGCTGGCCTTTATTCGTCAGGATAATGAGCCACCGGCGGTCAAACTGCCCTTTTTCAAAGCCCTGAAAACCGTCTCCAGAAACAAGCGTTTTTACGGTATCGCCATTCCCGCTTTTATGGCTGAACCGGCATGGGGCGTGCTGAGCTTCTGGGTACCGCTCTATCTGGCAAAAGACCTGGGAATGGACCTGAAACAGATTGCCATGTTCGCCTGGCTGCCGTTCCTCGCGGCGGATCTCGGCAGTGCAGCCAGCGGCTACCTGACGCGCATCTATACCCGGCTGTTTGGCTTCAGGCAGGTAAATTCCGTTGTCGCCAGCTCGGTCACCGGCGCCTTTCTGATGCTGTCGCTGGCACTGGTGGCGATGACCAAAGACCCCTATGTCGCGATTGCCCTGATCTCAATTGGCGGTTTTGGTCATCAGATCATCTCCTGCATGTTAAGTGCGCTGGTGGTGGAAAAATTCGATAAGGGCCAGATGGCCACGGTGAATGGCATGCGCGGCTCATTTGCCTGGATCTCCAGCTTCCTGTTTTCGCTGGTGATTGGCGTGACGGCTGACAAAATCGGCTTTAACCCGCTGTTTGTCGCCATGGGCTTTTTTGACCTGATCGGTGCAGTCTTCCTGATTGCGTTTATTGCTGAGCGTCGTTCAGCGACCCAATGAAGTAGGTAACGATGAAAACCTTAAAAAACTGGTCTTTAGCCCATTCTGATCGTCACCATGTGGTGCTTAACGTCGATGGCAAACACCATCTGTGCCTGTACGTGCTGGAAAAAGGTCTGTTCCGCGTGGTGATCAAGCGCCACGGCAACTACAGTCTGGACCGCACCTGGAGCATTGCGCCGGAACAGGATGTTCCATGGGAAGGGCGTCCGCGCGACAGCCTGGCCGGGTTTAGCCTGCCCGGTTTTACGCTGGAGGAAGAAGCCAATTGTCTGACCATCAGTACCGACACGCTGCGCGTGATAGTGCGTCAGCCGCTGGCGCTGGAGTGGCAGTACCGTGATGCCGCAGGCGACTGGCAACTGCTGACCGGCGATCGCCCCACCAGCGCCTATCAGATCAACGCACACGGCGACGGCGTGGCGCACTATCAGCGCCGCATGGCGGACGACCGCTACTACGGTCTGGGCGAAAAAACTGGCGATCTGCAACGCAACGGCAAACGCTTTGAGATGCGTAATCTGGATGCTATGGGTTACAACGCCTCCTACACCGATCCGCTGTACAAACATGTGCCCTTCACCCTCACGCGGCGTAACGACGTCAGCTTTGGCCTGTTCTACGATAACCTCAGCACCAGCTGGTTCGATCTGGGTAACGAGCTGGATAACTATCACCAGCCGTATCGCCGCTGGCAGGCGGAGAGTGGCGATATCGATTACTACCTGTTTGTCGGTAAGCGGGTGCTGGATATCACCAAAACCTTCGTGCGCCTGACCGGCAAAACGCTGTTCGGCCCCAAATGGAGTCTGGGCTACAGCGGCTCGACCATGCACTACACCGATGCGCCGGACGCGCAAAACCAGCTGATGAACTTCATCCGCCTGTGTGAGGAGCACGCTATTCCGTGCGACTCCTTCCAGCTCTCTTCGGGTTATACCTCGATCAATAACAAGCGTTATGTGTTCAACTGGAACTACGACAAAGTGCCGCAGCCGGAAGCGATGAGCGAGGCATTTCACGATGCCGGGCTGCGCCTGGCGGCCAACATCAAACCCTGCCTGCTGCAGGATCACCCGCGCTATGAAGAAGTCGCGGCTCAGGGACTGTTTATCCGCGATTCGGAAGAAGATGTGCCAGAGCGCTCGGTGTTCTGGGATGATGAAGGATCGCACCTCGATTTCACCCATCCGCAAACGGTGGCCTGGTGGCAGGAGAACGTCACCCGTCAGCTGCTGGAAAAAGGCATCGACGCCACCTGGAATGATAACAACGAGTATGAAGTCTGGGACGGCGAAGCGCGCTGCCACGGCTTCGGTACGCCGATTGCCATCAAGCATATTCGCCCGGTGATGCCGCTGCTGATGATGCGCGCCTCGATGGAGGCGCAACAGCGCTTTGCCCCCGAACAGCGACCGTTCCTGATTTCGCGCTCCGGCTGCGCCGGGATGCAGCGCTACGTGCAAACCTGGAGCGGCGATAACCGCACCAACTGGACCTCGCTGCGCTACAACATTCGCATGGGCCTCGGCATGAGCCTGTCCGGCTTGTATAACGTCGGTCACGATGTCGGCGGCTTCTCGGGCGATAAACCCGACGCAGAACTCTTTGTGCGCTGGGTGCAGAATGGCGTCATGCATCCGCGCTTCACCATTCATTCGTGGAATGACGATCACACCGTGAATGAGCCGTGGATGTATCCTTCGGTCACGCCCGCGATTCGGGCGGCCATCGCGCTGCGCTATCGCCTGCTGCCGTATCTTTACACGCTGCTGTGGCAGGCGCATGCGGACGATGAACCGATGCTGCGCCCGACGTTCCTCGATCATGAACACGATGCCCAGACCTTTGCTGAGTGTGATGAATTCCTGCTCGGCCGCGATCTGCTGGTCGCCAGCGTGGTGGAACCCGGCCAGCGTGAACGCCGCCTGTGGCTGCCCGACAACCAGACCGGCTGGTATGATTTCGCCACGCAGCAGTGGTACAGCGGGGGTCAATGGATCACCTTGCCTGCGCCCCTGGAAACGCAGCCGCTGTTGGTGCGCGCAGGTGCGGCACTGCCACTCAGCGAGCGTATTGCTCACGTCGACGCCGCGGCAGACGATCGTCGCACGCTGCAGCTCTATCCGTTGCAGGGCAAAGGCGTGAGCCGCGGCGAACTGTTCGAAGATGATGGCGAATCCTGGGGTTATCAGCAGGGCAATGCGCTGTGGCTGCAATGGGAAATGCGTTGCGAAGCCACAGCCATTCACCTCACGCTGCGGCGCAAAGGTGACTATCAGCCGGCATGGCAAACGTTGCAGATTGCCCTGCCCGCCGGTGAACAGCGTGCGCTGTTTATCGACGGTGTCGCCGCAGACGCTGCGTCAGCCGACGTGACGCTGGCTCAGATTTCCCGCAGCTGATAAACCACAAGAGCGCACCGATGTCGGGTGCGCCTGATTACCTTCATCGCAGCCCGCTTTTCTCTCCCTCAGCAGCTTGCGCCACCACGATATCTGCCCGTTTTCTGTCCCGACGTTATCCCGCTAATAAATCTATCCGGTTTAAGCAATATTCAACTGTGGCGCGCTATTAGTCATTAAGACAACATTAACCGGATAATTCCCGACTTCTCAAAGGGCCTCTGTGATGAAAAGATTGCTGTTACCGATGATAGCTTTACTTGCCAGCCACGCCACCCTTGCCGCCGACGGTCAAATCACGTTCGTCGGCGCGATTGTTGAACCCTCCTGTGATTATGCCGTGACGCGCAGCGTCTCGCTGAACTGCACGCGCGAAGGGATTAAAAAGAGCGAAACCCTGCAGGTTAATGGTGCCGCGCGTGAATTACCTTACGCGCTGGGCACCGCGCACATTACCCGGGAGCGTGGTTTGACTTTTCTGCAGGTTGAATATAATTGATGGTTTTAAGTCTGATTTACTCAGCTGCTCATTATCGTAGTCATTATCACTGCCTGGCAAAGGAATGCTTTATAAAATAGAGTTTCTCTTAACCCATCCTGGCATTTCACTTCCAAAATAACAGGCACCTGATTAATCTGGCATTCAACGCTTCAGTCTGCAGATATTTTTAACTGCACGATGATGGATATAAGATCATTTGCGACATCATGATTTTATATAAATATAGCGCCTGAACCAACAGGCCGGAAACGCCCCGTCTGATGGCCGCGGCCGGGTATTCAGCTCGCGCGCCTGATAGCCCATAGCACATTGACTTCTTTCGTGGTGCAGGTACATTTTACGCCATGAAAACCTTTCTGATTATTGTCCCGGACGGCGGCATGCTGTTCGAAGCGGCGGGTATCGCCGACATCCTGATGCACGCCAACCTGCACCTGCCGGTGGGCGTGGCTGGCGCACGCTATCGCATCAGCATTGCGACCACGCAGCCGCACCAGGTGATCCACGGCCAGTCTGGCCTCAATCTGCTCGCCGACCTCAAACTGGCTGAACTCGATCCGCGCGAACGCTGGGACACCATCATGATTACCGGCCGCGGTGATAACCCCGAAGAACGCAACATGGTGGTGGACTGGATTAAGCTGGCTGCCCCGCAGGCGCGCCGCGTGGTGTCGATTTGCGGGGCGGCGATGCTGCTGGCGGAGGCGGGATTGCTGGATGGCCGGCGCGCCACCAGCCACTGGCGTCTGCTGGACACGCTGCAGGCCAGCTATCCGCGCGTGCAGGTTGAAGGCGGCCCGCTGTATATCCAGGACGGCCCAATCTGGACCTCTGGCGGCGTCAGCTCCGGCTTCGATCTGACGCTGGCGCTGGTAGAGGAAGATTTTGGTTTCAGCGTGGCGCGCGACATCGCGCAGGATATGGTGATGTATCTGCGTCGTCCCGGCGGCCAGATGCAGTTCAGCCGCTTTCACCTGCAGTCCGTCAGCGAGTCGGGGCCGATTGCTCAGTTGCAGAGCTGGATCGCCGCCCATCTGGCGGAAGACCTGTCGGTGGAGAAACTCGCAGCCCAGGTGGCGATGAGCCCGCGTAACTTTACCCGCGTGTTCAGCCGCGAAACCGGCGTTTCACCGGCGCGCTATGTGGCAGAAGCGCGGCTGGCGGCGGCGCGCGAGCGGCTGGAGCAGACGCGCGAGACGCTGGAACGCATCGCCATCGCCACCGGCTTTGGCAGCAGCATCAACCTGCGGCGCAGCTTCGAGCGCCAGCTGCATCTCACGCCTAACGAATATCGCCAGCGCTTTCACAGCCGCAAAATGGCGTAAAGTGATCCTTTTTTGTCGTTTACGCCAGTGCACGCCAGGCCTACAGTGACTGCAGTAACTTCACTAAGGAGTCAGTCATGATCAAGTTAGGCATTAACGGTTTTGGCCGTATCGGACGTAACGTATTCCGCGCCGCGCTGGGCAGCAGCGACATCGATATTGTGGCGATTAACGATCTCACCGACAGCAAAACGCTGGCGCATCTGCTGAAGCACGACTCCCTGCTGGGTCGGCTGCCGGCAGAAGTCAGCGCTGGCGACGGCGAGCTGCGCATTGATGGCAAACCAGTGCGAGTGTTCAGCGAGCGCGATCCGGCCAATATTCGCTGGCGTGACGTGGGCGTGGATATCGTCATCGAAGCCACCGGCTTTTTTACCGAGCGTGACAAGGCCGCGGTGCATATCACGCACGGCGGCGCCAAACGCGTGATCATCTCTGCGCCGGGCAAAAATGATGATTTGACGATTGTGATGGGCGTCAATGACCAGCGCTACGATCCGCAGCAGCACTTTGTAGTGAGCAACGGCAGCTGTACCACTAACGGCCTGGCGCCCGCCGCGCAGGTGCTGCATCAGGCGTTTGGTATTGAGCACGGTCTGATGAACACCACCCATGCCTACACCAACAGTCAGGCGCTGCACGACCAGCCAGAGAAAGATCTGCGCGGCGCGCGTGCGGCGGCGCTGTCGATTGTGCCCTACTCCAGCGGCGCGGCTAAAGCGCTCGGCCGGGTGATTCCGGAACTGGAAGGCCGCTTAACCGGTTACTCGCTGCGCGTGCCGGTGCCGGTGGTGTCGGTAGTGGATCTGACGGTGACGCTGAAACGCGACGTGACGGCCGAAGAGGTGAATGACGCCTTTAAAGCCGCTGCTGCTGCCGGTCCGCTGCAGGGTATCCTCGGCTACAGCGATGAGCCGCTGGTTTCCAGCGATTATCAGGGCGATGCGCGCTCATCGATCATCGACGGCTTATCGACGCTGGTGATTGGTGGCAACCTGGTGAAGATCCTTGCCTGGTACGATAACGAATGGGGCTTCTCCAACCGTCTGGTTGACCTCGCGCGCCTGATGGCACAGCGCGGTCTGTAATCTCCCCGGCGGCGTGCGCCCGACCTGCGCACGCCGCGCTAATGCGCCAGATAGAAGATCAGATGCATTCCCGGTGCCTGCTCAATTTGCAGCGAGGTAAAGGTATATGTCTGCATCCTGCCTTCGACATCAATCAGGGTTTTATTACCCGCGCCGATTTTCCCCACATCATGGTCATTCCACAGCGTGCGAAACCCGGCGCTGCGCGCCAGCAAATCCTCGATCACCACTTCGAATTCCTGCGCCTGATTGCTGGCGGCATAACCGGCGCGAAACGCCGACAGCGTATGGCGCGCCGCCTCTTCCCAGCCATGAATGCGCTGCTGGTAGGCTTCACTGATGAACATTAGCTTGAGCGAGTTGCGATCCGCCGGCGGCAGGGCCGCCCAGTCGACAATCAGCGACTGCGCCGCCGGATTCCAGTAGACAATATCCATGTTGGCGCGGCGCACAAACGCCGGATGCGGGTCCAGCGCATCCACCATCGCCCTCACCTCAGGCGGCAATTCATGGCTGAAGGGTTGCGAATGTGCGTTACCAAACACCAGCGCTTCAAGATACTCCTGCTCGGTGACCGAGAGCTGTAGCACTTTGCCGATGCGCTGCAGCGCGGCGGGCGAAATACTGATGTCGCGACCCTGCTCGAGCCAGGTGTACCAGCTGACGCTGACCGCTGCCAGCTGTGCCACTTCTTCGCGCCGCAGTCCGCTGACGCGCCGGTTTTGCCGGCTGAAGCCATAGATCTGCGGATCAATACGCGCGCGCTGGCGGGTAAGGAAGTTTTTTACATCTTCACCACGCGATTTGACGGCCTGGGTATGACCTGTAGTCATAGGATAAACCACCCCATTTTTCACTGACTGATTGACATTTACTATCACCGGACAGAGTAAGGTATCTCAGCGGAGTAAAGCAAAGTATGTCAGCAGATTCAGTTTCCGCCGGACGGCAAGCAGTCCGGCACACCCGGGTGAGCCTGATCACCATGCTCACCGGCATGGTGACCCTGATTGTGGTAATGGGTATCGGCCGTTTTTCACTCACGCCGCAGATCCCGCTGATGATCGCCAACGGTCACCTGACGCTCTCCAGCGCTGGTGTGCTGGCAGCGATGAATTACATCGGCTATCTGCTGGGCGCACTGCACGTGAGCCGCATCACCGCCCATCACGTGCGCTACCTGAAGGCCGGTTTGCTGGCCACCGCGCTGGTGACCCTGCTCTCCGGCTTTAGTCATGCCTGGGTGCTGCAGTGCCTGTTCCGTGTGGTGGCGGGTATCGGTGGTGCCTGGGCCCTGATTATCGTCACCTCCTGGACGCAGATGGTGCTGGCACAGCAGCAAGCCCCGCGCATGTCCGCCGCGGTATTTGCCGGCCCGGGAGCGGGCATCACCCTGAGCGGCGTGCTGGCGTGGCTTATCACCCGGTTACACCTGAATGACGATCGCGCCTGGCAATGCTATGGCGTGGTAGCGCTGGCTGGCGTGCTGCTGCTGTGGCGCGCGCTGCCCGCGTCGCTCCCCGCCCGGCAGCGGGAAAGTGCGCCGGCGGCACCGGGTAGTGCGGTAAAACGGCTATGGCTGGCCTATACGCTGGCCGGTTTCGGCTACATTTTACCCGCGACGTTTTTGTCACAAATGGCGCACAGCCTGTTTGCGCAGGGTCAGCTGGCAGCGCTTTTCTGGCCGCTGTTTGGACTTTGCGCAGTGGCTGGCGTGGTGCTGATTATGCTGTTTTCAGCGCGCCTGAATACGCGCCTCAGCCTGGCGTGGGTTATGATCCTGCAGGGGCTGGGCGTGGCAAGCGGCGTGCTCATCCCGGGCGTGAGCGGGCTGCTGATCTCAACGGTGATAGTCGGGCTGGGGTTTCTTTCGATTATGCAGCTGTCGATGCAGCTGGCGCGCGCCGTCTCCAATATCAGCGTGGCAAAAACCGTGGCGATATTGACGTCAGGCTATGCCACTGGCCAGCTAATCGGGCCGCTGATCTCCGCCGCCAGCGTGCAGATTTTTGCTTCCCTGCACCCCGCGCTGCTGCTGGCCGCTGGCGGACTGGTGCTGGGCGGACTGCTGGTGCTGCGCATCCGCCCGCACTGACGCGCTTACTTCAATGCCATCGCCTGCTTTAGCGTGAAGAACAGGTCGGTCTGATCGGTCAGGCCGACCACATTCGCCGCGTGCGGACCGTAGGCCGCGATGCGCAGCTGGGTGCCGGTGTGCTCCTGGGAATCCTCTTCCGAGTTACCGTAGCTGATGGTCATCACTGCGCCATCTTTGGTGTTGAGCGCCTGAGTCAGACCCGGCGCTTTAGTGCCGTTTTCGACGATCTGGCTGCTGTGCGCGTGATCGGCGGTGACCACCACCAGCGTATCGCCATGCTCGCGCGCATACGCCAGCGCCACCTGCACCGCCTCATCTAAATCGACGGTTTCACCAATCTGACCGCACGGGTTGGCGGCGTGATCCTGCTTATCAATCGACGCGCCCTCCACCTGCAGGAAGAAGCCGTTGTCGTTGTGGCTGAGCAGGTCGATGGCTTTTTGCGTCATCTGCGCCAGGGTTGGCATTGATGCCGGACGATCTTTGTTGACCTCACAGGTCACCACCGGTTTATCCAGATTACCGTGATAGCTGGCTTTCGGCCCCTGCCAGCGCACCGGCATGTTGCCCTCCGAGAACAGCCCCAGCAGTGGCGTCTGTTGATTCGCCTGCTGTACCGCATTCAGCGCGGCAAGATTATCGACCAGCTGGAACCCCCGTATTTCGGCCTGCTCGCGCAGGGTTTTGCCCTGATAGTCGCCCGCTTTAGCCCGCTCAGCGAAAGATTTGGCACCGCCGCCCAGCGTGACGTCGGGACGGGTTTGCAGCAGCTGCTCGCTGATCGATCCTTTCCCGCCCTGCTCCAGCGCGTTACCCGGACACAGCTCGCTGGTTTTTTCCGGGCCGTAGCATTTGCGCGAGGTAACGTGCGCCATCAGCGCGGCCGGCGTGGCATCCTGCAGTTCTGCGGTCGAGACGTTGCCGGTGGCTTTACCGGCTGCTTTGGCCAGCTCAAGCAGCGTAACCTGATCTGTGCCGTTGACATCGACGCCAATCGCGCCGTTATAGGTTTTCGTGCCGGTGGCCCAGGCGGTGGCCGACGCGGCAGAATCCGTTACGTAGTTTGGCTTGTGCGTTTTCTTGTCCAGCGAGTAATGGGTGTACTGGCCGGTGAGCGGCAGCGCATCAATACCGGGAAAGAAGCCGCCGGCCCCCATCGCCTGATTGCGCGCCGCGGTGATTTCGGAATCGCCCATGCCATCGCCAATCAGCAGGATGACATTCTTCGCCGTGCTATTGCTCAATGAGGCTTTCAGCGCCTCGGTCTGGTCACCGCTCAGGCGACGCGCGCCGCCGTGCTGGGTAATATCGCCAGTGGCTGCGCGTTGATAGCTGGTGCTCTCTGCCAGCGCGGACGGGGTGGTGAGTGAAGCCAGCAGAGAGAGCGTGAAAAGAGGCAAGCGTTTCATTTATCAGCATCCTTATCCGTAGATATAACCAAATGTTTCCGCCGACAAGTCTGCGACAGTGCGGTGACACTTTTGTGTCAGTTAAGGAATGTTTTGATGACAAAAGCGGCAAAGTGGAGAGGCTTAAGGCAATCTGCGCAGAGGTTAAGCGAATAGAAAAAAAGGAGAAAATAGCCCTTGACCCTTATCGCTGAACTCCCTATAGTAGCGCCCCGTTGACCCAGTGCGGTCAGCAAACAAAATGTGGTGAGGTGTCCGAGTGGCTGAAGGAGCACGCCTGGAAAGTGTGTATACGGCAACGTATCGGGGGTTCGAATCCCCCCCTCACCGCCATCATTCAGAGAAGAGCCTGTACGCAAGTACGGGCTTTTTTCTTTTATATTCTCCAGGCGTGGGGGGGGGATGAGAATCCCCGATGGGGGTTCGACAACTGGCGCATGCCAGTTGGACAGCGGAGCCTGCGACGCTGCCCGCAGGGTGAGCGAAGCGAATCAATCCCCCCCTCACCGCCATCATTCAGAGAAGAGCCTGAACGCAAGTACGGGCTTTTTTCTTTTATATTCTCCAGACGTGGGGGGATGAGAATCCCCGATGGGGGGTTCGACAACTGGCGCATGCCAGTTGGACAGCGGAGCCTGGGACGCTGCCCGCAGGGTGAGCGAAACGAATCAATCTGACGGTACGTGAAACTTGTAAGGGGGCTTGTTGGCCGCTGTAATGACCGCAACTATGGCCATTGCACCCAAAATCAGTTTCTTCATATCCTTATCCTTTTTGATGTAAGAAGTATCGACCTTTGACTTCGGAAAGGTTTATCGTCCCTCCCTTCCAACCTTCAGAGAGCATTTTCTCTTTCAGGGTAGTATCTCTTTCGGCCTGCTTATAACGCCGTAATAGAACACCTAATTGGTCATAGCCGACATTCGTTGGTCTGACGAAAGTTCTGGGATGAGGATACGGGCCAATGATCTGCTCGTATTCGTAAATCTGGTAATGGGCCTGCGCAATCAAAGCATCCATCACGATGTCCGAAATGCTGACCATGTATTCACAGGCGCTGATTGCAATCCTTAGATGCTTTTCATCACCACGCAGTCGGTAATGCGTTTTAACAGCCCCGGTTAGGGTAAAGTGCAAATCGACGACTTCTAAGAAGTTCTTTTTCAGCACCTAATCTCTGAACCATGCGACCTTTTGAGGAGCAAAACCCTGAAGCTTCATATCCCTATCCCCATAAGTAACAGTGGGGAAATCGTAGCATGGAGTAAACGCAAACCGCTCAACTTTACAGGTATGAGAGGTATAATTTCACGAACCAGCTAGGGAATCAGGGTGAGGTATCTCGTCCATTACTTCATCAGCGTCGCAATTGTCGATGAAAAAGTAAAGAGTTGAATCCACAATTTTTAAACGCCTAGTTCCTTGGTCATAATCAAAAAGCGGAGGGACGATATTTTGATTGGTTTGTAGGATAGATAGCCTTTTTAAGGTACCTGTAACGTCGGACGTCCTAACATTTTCAGGATGAGAATGAATCTCTCTTATTAATTCCTGAAGTGTTTTCCTTTCGATTCCGTCTTTTAGTTCTACATAACTACGACTTAAAAGAACTTGTACGAGATAATACTGTAGATACAAAGCTACTGCATCTTCGCTAGGCCTTCTACTCCTGCTGCCAGCAGCAATTGACTCAAGGCTTCTGACATGTCTAGATGAATACTCAGCAACTTTTGCAAATATAGCTGACTTTAAAATTTCTTCATCTGTTAACTCTTCAAATTCCAAGAGTACACTTTTAACTCCTGACAACTCACAAAATTTCTTGAGTAACTCTTGCACCACAGCGACACTACCATGAGCCTGATGAAAGATTTTATTCTTAATGGTGTCATCAATAGCAATATTTAGAGCTTTTTCCCCAGCCTCCGCAATTCTAGCAAAATCTGTTTCTTCCCATGGCTCCACTGGAACTTCGGCCATACGATCCTGCAAATCACCATTGAATTGTATTAGTCTGTTGTTCTCACGCCAAACGCCAAGTATTATGAAACGTATACCCATCTCTTCAAAGGTGCGCAAATCAAATGCCAGTTGCCCTTGAACCTCAACAGAAAGATAATGAAAATTTTCCAAAACTAAAAACTTTTCACCGCCACCTACAGATAAAAGCAACTCTCCAACATCCTGCGCCGCAGTTAAATTGAACTCAATTGGCCTTGTGGTAGTTTGAGTTTCTCTACCAGCCTTACCCTCCCCACCTAGCTCAACATCTGCTTTCGCCAAGAAAGGTAAAATAGCCGAAAATGTTGTTTTAGCTGATGCGGTAGCTTCTTTAGAATTGGTTGTAGACTTTTCTGTAGTAATCTCAATGCCGAACCCACGCAGAAACGCTCTGTAAATATCTTCTGCGCTGCTGGTAGGTCCACAGTGGTAGGTTGACCTCTGCTCCTCAGATAAATGCCTTTGTAATAGGGCAGTCTTACCTTGTTTAGATGAGCCATAAATAACAATTTGCTTTGTTGTTGCTAGTGCATCAGACAGAGCCTGATCAACCGCGTCACGTTCAATATAACTGGCTACCGGATCTTTTGAGACACCAAAAACATTATTTAAATGCATAAAAATCTCCTTTTTGATGCCGAAAACTATACCACGCTAAATATAATTTACATACATTGTTATATGGTGCGATTGTAAATTATTTCTCGCTTACCCTTCCTATTTATATAGTCATCAGCCACAGCGTCATACTCTTCTTTCGTAAAGCCCTTCGGCTCAGGAAACTTCGCAGCAAGCAGCATCTGAAACTCTGTCATGGTCAGCTGCTCCGCCTCCTCGCGCCTCATGCCGAGGTGGGTTCGCGCTGCGTTGATGTACTCGAAAGCATTGAATTCAGATGACGCCTGACCTCCTTCATGGCGCTGCAGTTTCCTTACCTTAGCCTTGCTGATGATTCCATGCTGTATGAGTGACTATGCAATCAGCACCATACCAGTGACTGGCATCAAGCCTTTACGGTAGACGAATAGCCACTTACCGGACTTTCCCGGCCTTAACTCGCCAATCAGGGTGCTGATATCTTCATCGCAGCACGCCGTCAGCACATTCATAGCAGCGTATACAACCTGCTTACTGGACTGCGGGCGGCTCAGATAACTCGCCAGGCAGGAATACCGCCAAAAGCAGCGACAGAGCGCCTCACCAGTGATGATTGCTCATCATTATGCAGGTCGAAGAAGGCCTAAACTATCTCCTGCGGGTCGCAGATTCGCATCATGTTTGCAAATGACGGTCTTAAGAAATAGTCATCCTCACCCACTGTAATCAGGCATTTGCCTATCTCTTTTGCCGGGGTCATAGTTTCTCCAGAATCATTATCAAGGGCAGTTGCAGCCGCCATTTGTAATGGTTACGAACCCGTAACTGTAACTGCGCAGATGACTACGATGGGCACCTGTCAAGGCCGACGATCAAAACCGGCAGCGAATAACGGTGTGATTTTCAGAAAAATGCACGTGTAGTGCACGTGAAAAAAGATCCTTTTGTGAAATCATTTAATATCAATTATTTACGAAGGAATAAACGCAGGTTCGTATCCCCCCTCACCGCCATTATTCAGAGAAGAGCCTGTACGCAAGTACGGGCTTTTTTCTTTTATATTCTCCAGGCGTGGGGGGATGAGAATCCCCGATTGGGGGTTCGACAACTGGCGCATGCCAGTTGGACAGCGGAGCCTGCGACGCTGCCCGCAGGGTGAGCGAAGCTCACCAATCCCCTCTACCATTTGTAACAAGACTTCAGGCGGACAAAACCGCTTGTGAATTGATTACAGAAACACAGACCTACAAAATCAGCAAAAAAATGCACGTGAAATGCACGTGCACTTTGATGCCATGAAAGCCTCTGACTATCGACAGAAGCTTTTTCACTTTTATTCTCCTTGCAGCACCGACCCCGCGATCTGGCGATTGCGCTACCCCATTTGATGCCACAATCCATCACAAATCTGCCCACCAACTCTGCACACTCACCGCTTTTGTGCCACAGGACGCATAATCGAAAGATCCCCTTTCGCTGCAATATCGCGTGGGCAGCGGACCGTGTACTCTTACCGGAAATTCTGCAGGGTATCCTTTTCATCCACTGATGATGTCTTTGAATTAAGAGGGAATGCACGATGACCAGACTGAAAAAGCACCGGCCCTGTTCCGGCCACTCTTTTCGCTGTTTAATGAGACGGACGAACGCTCACGTGACGGGAGAGCGTTAACATGGCCGTTCAGTCAAATGTCACCCATATTCTTACCGAACTCGCGCATAACGCCCGGCAGATAGATGAGAGCCAGGCGCAGGCATTGATCGCACAAATTCGCAGCGCGAAACACATTTTCCTGCAGGGTGCCGGGCGCAGCGGCATTGCTATCCGCGCGTTCGCTAACCGCCTGTTGCATCTGGGTTTCTCTGTCAGCATGGTGGGTGAAATCTCGTCACCCCACTCCAGACCAGGCGATTTATTGATTATTGGTTCTGGCAGTGGCGAAACCGCGAGCCTGAAAGCGCTGGCGCTGAACGCCGTTGAGCGCGGTGTCGATGTGGCGCTGATTACCCTGAAAGCAGATTCAGGCATCGGCAGACTGGCCAAATGCGTGTTGGTATTACCCGGCAACGTTAAAACCGATAACGCACGTAGCGCCGGACGATTCTCGCAGCCAATGGGCTCGGCCTTTGAGCAACTCTGCTTCATTACCTGTGACGCCATGGTGCTTGAAATCATGCATCAGTGCGGTGAAACCAGCGAGAGCATGTTCAGCCGCCATGCGGACTTCGAATAACAGCATAACGTGTTTCCCGAACGTCGCTGATTTATACGCGGCAAATCTGACACCGAAACCCTGTGTGGTGATACGGTATCGCCGCTGACACGGGTGTGCAGGTTAGATAATTTATTTTGTTTATATTTAAGCGTAATTGATTTCCCTAGTGCCGGACTTAGTTATTGATGTGGATAAGGCCACGCATGATCGAGGCCGGTTGATGACAGGATCCCCGTGACGGCCAGCCAGGCGATCACCAGCGCGAAGACAATAATTGCTGTAATTTCAATTGATTTAATCCAATGACGCTTAGCCATAAATACCCCTTCTCAGTTCAGGTGTTTGTACACGCTTCTCTGAAGATAAGGTGTTACCGGTAAAGCGCAAGCGTTGAACACATCATGAAACATAAAGCACAGCTTATTGATTATTTGCGGCGCGAAAATTTGGCATAGCCGTTTGCCCGTCTGCTGGCATCCTGGTGCATCCGGGTTTTTCGTGGGATGAGTGATGTGATCATTCAGACGCTGCGTGCACCGGGCTAAGCGCATCCGTTGCCGCTAACCCATTTTTGTGACGCACAATATCCGCCATGATTGCCAGCGCGATCTCCGCCGGGGTTTTGCTGCCGATATCCAGCCCAACCGGTGCGTGAATGCGCTGCAACTGCGCCGGCGTCAGCTCCGCAATCGCGCTCAGGCGCGCTTTGCGTTTTGCGCTGTTGCGCTGCGAGCCCATCGCACCGAGATAAAACGCCGGCAGATTAACCGCTTCCATCATGGTGAGATCGTCAATACGCGCATCATGCGTCAGCGAGAGGATCGCCGTAGCGGCATGGCAGCCCTCGCGTTCCAGATACACCGCCGGAAACTGCTGCACCAGTTTGACGTCCGGCGCCAGTTCGGCCGCCATATTGCTCAGCACCTCTTCACGGTGTTCACAGACGATGGTTTCGAATCCCAGCGCCAGCGCGAAGTTGGCACAGTAAACGGCGACGCTGGAGAGTCCGGCAAGGATCAGGCGCGGCGCGGCACTCAGGGTCAGAACGATTTCGCTGTCAGTGACCTGGGTATGGGTGCGCCGGGTATAAGGCGCCGGTTCGAGCGCGTGACACGGCTGCGGCAGCGTCAGGCGTTTGGTGATGGCTCGCGCGCCGGTCAGCGCATCCTCCAGCTGCTGTAAGTAGCCCAGCGTGGCGGCACCGGCAGGCAACCGTTCGACCAGAATATCCAGTACGCCGCCGCACGGCAGCGCGCGGTCAGGCATGTCGCCCCCCTCACCGTAGCGCACCAGTTGACTGGCGGCAGAGAACGCCTGCTGCTGAACGCGGGTGATAAAATTCTCCTCGACGCAGCCGCCGGAAAGGGAACCGCTGTAGCGCCCATCGGCGCGAATCACCATCATCGCGCCCGGCGGGCGCGGCGATGATCCGTACGTGCTGAGCACGGTACACAGCCACACCGGCTGCGCTTCCGCCCACTGCTGCGCCATCCTTACCACCTGCACATCAAGAGAGTGCATGACTTTCTCCGCTCATCGTTTCCGCCCTTTTTCGTCCCGTAAGCATAGCAATGAAAAACCCGGCCGCAGCCGGGTTGAGATTAGCTATTTTTTCAAGGTTAACTGTAAGCATGCAGCGTACGCTGGCACAGTGCCGAGCGAACGCAGTCGTCTTTACCGAAACGCACCACGCCAATCATCTCATCCTCTTCGAAGCGCGCCAGCGCATCGGCAAGGCCAGATTTGACGCTGGCGGGCAGGTCGCACTGGGTGACATCACCGTTGACAATGACCGTGACGTTTTCACCCAGGCGGGTCAGGAACATCTTCATCTGCGCAGCGGTGACGTTTTGCGCCTCATCCAGAATCACCACCGCATTCTCAAAGGTACGTCCGCGCATATAAGCGAAGGGCGCGATCTCTACCTTGGCGATTTCGGGTCGCAGGCAGTACTGCATAAAGGAAGCGCCGAGACGTTTAACCAGAACGTCGTAAACCGGTCGGAAATAGGGGGCAAATTTCTCGGAGATGTCTCCTGGCAGGAAACCGAGATCTTCATCCGCCTGTAAAACCGGGCGCGTCACAATGATCCTTTCGATGTCCTTATTGATCAGGGCCTCGGCTGCTTTCGCAGCGCTGATCCAGGTTTTACCGCAGCCGGCTTCACCGGTCGCGAATATCAGCTGTTTCGTTTCTATGGCATTAAGATAGTGCGCCTGAGCATCGTTTCTGGCCTCAATTGGTGACCGGTCACGCACATCGCGCGCCATGCCAATTGCATCCAGCCCACCCATCTGCACCAGCGAAGTGACCGATTCTTCTTCACGCTGACGATGACTGCGAGAGTCACTGCGAAGCACTCGGCGGGCTTCACGACGCGCTTTGATCACTGCTTTCTGTCTTCCCATAGTGGCACCTTACAGTTGGTTTCATTTATCGCGGCGGATCACCCGCGGCGATGATTTGAACGCTTTAGAGGTTTTGTTGGCTTCCTTGTAAGCCGTATCGAGCCAGTGAGAAAAGTGTGCAACAACGCCGAAACGCTGCCGCGCACCGGTAAACATCGGAAAAGAATTCGAAGGCGATAAAAGAAAAGTGAAGAGGATTCTCACGCGGGAGGCAATCCCCCGCAGCGTACTGCGCTAGCTGAAGTGTATTTAACTGTCCGTATAAGGACCGGGCCATGCGCGAACTCCAGTGGACTTAGCCACACAACTGACAACGCTATGACTAAAGTTCATCATATTTCCGCCGATTTGCAACACTATTTTTACTTTACGGCAAAGAAAACCCGCGTGGCGCTGCATCAGCCCGGTGCGCTTAAATTAAATTAATATTAATATTCAGTAAGATAGGTAATTCAGCACTTAACAAACTGTTTCAGAAAATTCGGACATGACAGCGAGACAGGAGAAATTTAAGGCGGGCTTAACAGCAGCGCCTGGCACCGCGAACGGCGAACAAGCGCTGTACATTAATTAATCAGGCTTCGAGCAACGGCTGCCCCAGATAATGATTTTTGTCCGCCACACCGGGCAAAACAAAAAAGTATCCGCCGCCGATGGGACGAATATATTCTTCCAGCGCTTCGCCGTTGAGTCGTTTCTGCACGGTAATAAAGCCTTTGCTTAAATCGTGCTGATAACAGACGAACAGCAGCCCCATATCCAGCTGCCCTGCCCCGGTAATCCCCGAGGAATAGCTGTAGCCGCGCCGCAGCATCAGGCTGCTGTTGGTTTGCGGCGTGCGCGGATTGGCGAGCCGGATATGCGCATCCAGCGCGATAATCTCGCCGTCCGGATCGCGGGCGTAATCCGGCACGTCATGCTCGTGCTGCATCCCCAGCGGCGCGCCGGACAACTTCTCACGACCAAAAATGGTTTGCTGCTCGCCCAGCGGCGTGCGGTCCCACATTTCAACGTGAAAACGGATGATGCGCACTGCCTGATAGCTGCCGCCGTGCGTCCACGCCGGTTCCTGCTGTTCTGGTGTCACCCACAGCAGCTGGTCCATCAACTGCGCATTATGCGTATCCGGATTGGCGGTACCATCTTTGAAACCCAGCAGGTTGATCGGCGTTTCGCGCCCTTTGCTGCGTGCAGCGTGATCGGCGATAAAGCCGTCGCGCCGCCAGCGCACCGCCAGCAGATCCGGCGTGTGCTTGATGATATCGCGCAGCGCGTGAATCACCGTATCCTGGGTATTGGCGCAGATCTGAATCAGCAGGTCGCCATGACACTGTGCGGCGTCGAGCGAATCGTTGGGAAAGCGTGTCATCGTCTGCAGCTGGCTGGGCTTATGCGCGGCCAGCCCGAAGCGCTCGTCGAACAGTGAATGCCCCACCGACAGCGTCAGGGTCAGGTTATCGGGCGCAATGTCCGCACCCAGGATGCCGGAGTCGAGCGGCGGCAGCTGCGGATTGGGCACCGCCGGCGCCGGTCCGCCGTGGGTGAGAAAGGCAAAGCGCTGCGTCAGCAGCCGCAGCAGGCGTTCCAGTTCAGCTTTATCACTGGCCAGCACATCAAACGCCACCAGCATCATAGATGCCTGCTGCGGCGTCAGGATGCCGGCCTGATGAGCGCCGTAAAACGGTTGCGCCTGCTGGCGCGCGTCGGGTGCAACCGTGCCAGGTGAGAAACTCTCTGCCGCGCTGGCGGCATGGAACGGACAGCCGCCGCCCAGTGCCGCCGCGCCACCCAGCATGCCTAATCCCTGTAACAGACGACGACGCGACGGTTGCGCCGCGTCATTTTTTTTACTCATGATTAATCAAGACCTAAAGTGCCGCGCAGCAGGGAGAGATCTTCCGCCAGCGTGGTGATGGGCCCTTTCAGCGCATTGCGGTCGCTGGTGGTCAGCTTTTCATAGGAGGCAAAACCGTCTTTGGTGCGGTATTTGCTGAGAATGCCATCCACCTTCTTAAAGTTCGCGTCCACTTTCGCCAGCAGCTGCGGATTGGCTTTTTGCAGCAGAGGACGCAGCAGATCAACGATTTTCTGTGCGCCGTCGATGTTGGCCTGAAAATCGGACAGATCGGTACGGCTGTAGCGATCTTCCTCACCGGAGATTTTGCTGGACGCCACCTCTTCAATCAGGCCTGCCGCGCCACCGACCACTTTCGCCGGCGGGAAGGCCAGCTCGCTGACGCGGGTTTGCAGATCCTGCACATCCTTATACAGCTGGTCAGCGAACGCGTCCGCGCCTTTGGTGGTATTGTCGGCGAACAGCAGTTTTTCCAGCCGGTGGAAGCCGGTAAATTTCGGATCTTCCGCTTTTTTCTCGAAGTCATCTTCACGCGCGTCAATGCTGCCGTCGAGGTCGGAGAACAGTTCGGCAATCGGCTCAATGCGCTCATAGTGCACGCGCGTCGGCGCATACAGCGCTTTGGCTTTTTCCACGTCACCGGCTTTTACCGCGTCGGTAAAGGCTTTGGTGCCGGCCACCAGCGCGCTCACCTCGCCCATCACGTAGACTTTGTAATCGGCAATCGGCCCGACCAGCTGCAGCACGTCTGGCTTGCCGCTGCTGGCGGTTTGGCTGTCACCGCTGACCACCAGCTTGCCTTTCGGATTGGTGAGCAGGCCGCAGGTCATGTCATATTCACCCGCTTCCAGGTTGGCGGTGAGCTTCTGGCTGAAGCCGGGCGCGATGTTTTCGCGCTCTTCCACCACCATCACGCCTTTAAGGATTTCCCACTCCAGCGCTTTCTGGCTGTTGTTTTTGATGATGAACTGGGTTTTACCGGCCTGCACGTTGAGCGACATCGGCTCGCACTGCTTGTCAGTGACCGTCACCGTGACCTGCGGTACGGCAGCGGCAGAAGCGGCACCGGACAGCGCCAGCATGGAGAGCAACAGCGCCTTACGGCGGAAGCGAATCGTCATAGTCATATCCCTGTTACATGAAGGTACAGGCGCACGCGCGCCTGCGAAAAGTTAGCGCACCGACCGTGCGGCGCTGGGTGCCGGACGCGCCGGGAAGAAAAACAGCAGCAGCGCCGGGATCAGGTAAATCAGCCATACCGCGACTTCGCTGACGCTCGGCGCTTCCTGATAACCCAGAATGCCTTCCAGCAGCGTGCCAAAGATCGAATGGGTCGAGAGCGTGTTGCTGAAGTCAAACGCGGTCGCCTGGAAGTGGTTCCACAGTCCCGCCTCGTGGAAGGCGCGGATCGCCCCCGCCGCCAGTCCGGCCGCCACCAGCAGGATGAACAGGCTGGTCCAGCGGAAGAAGTGCGCCATATTAAGCCGCACGCCGCCGTAGTAAATCAGCATGCCGAGCACGATGGCGGTCGCCAGACCCAGCACCGCGCCAATCGGCGGCGCATAACCGACATCCTGGGTGAAGGCCGCCAGCAGAAAGAACACCGACTCCAGCCCTTCACGCGCCACGGCGAGAAACACCATCAGCACCAGTGGCAATCCGCTGCCGCCCGGCTTCTGCAGCGCCTGATCGACGGATTTTTCCAGCGTGGCTTTGATATTGCGCGACACCTTACGCATCCAGAACACCATTGAGGTGAGGATCACCACGGCAATCACCGCCACGATGCCCTCGAACAGTTCCTGCTGTTTCTGCGGGAACTCACCGGTGGTTTCGTTGATGAAAATACCGAGCGCGAGACACAGCGCCGCAGCGATAAACACGCCGGCCCACATCGCAGGGAACCACTGGCTGCGCTGGGTGCGTTTGAGATAGCTGGCAATCAGGCTGACGATGAGTGCTGCCTCAAGACCTTCGCGCAGCATAATGAGAAAGGGAACGAACATCACCAACCTCTTGAATGTTAAGGAGGGTAAACCTTAGGTAAAAATACGTAAAGTGCGAACGATATCGATTATCATTATCGCGAATGAAAATACAAGTCACCGCGCGAAATTAATTTTGCTTTTGCGGGTCAGGGTGCGATGCGGGAAAGTCAGGGTGGAGTGACAGATTAGGCGATAAATCGCGCGCAGAGGACGTGACACTAACAGTGCGGGGAGCACGGCACACGCGCTCCCCGCTTTACTCAGGCCATCACCCTTATTTGGTGTTGTATTCCGCTTCGGCAGCAATAAAACGTTGCTGCGCTTCAGCCGACGGTTCGCGACCGGCCAGACTTACCAAGACAATCGCGATGCTGGCAAACAGGAAGCCCGGGATGATTTCATACAGATTGAGCCAGGCGTACTGCTTCCAGATCAGCACCGTGGCGGCACCGATAATCATGCCGGCCAGCGCGCCGTTGCGCGTCATGCGCTTCCAGCACACGCCGAACAGCACCACCGGACCGAATGCGGCACCAAAGCCTGCCCAGGCGTAGCTCACCAGGCCGAGCACGCGGTTCTCCGGGTTGGAGGCCAGCGCAATCGACACCAGCGCGATCACCAGCACCATTAAACGGCCAACCCATACCAGCTCTTTCTGGCTGGCATTTTTACGCAGGAAACCTTTATACAGGTCTTCGGTCAGTGCGCTCGAGCACACCAGCAGCTGACAGCTCAGGGTCGACATCACCGCCGCCAGAATAGCTGACAGCAGAATACCGGCGATCCACGGGTTGAACAGAATGCGCGCCAGCTCGATAAACACGCGCTCGCCGTTTTCGCTTACGCCCGCCGCCTGCTCCGGATGGTTCTGGAAATAGGCGATACCGAAGAAGCCCACCGCAACAGCACCGGCCAGGCACAGGATCATCCAGGCCATGCCGATGCGGCGCGCGGTGCGAATAGAACGGTGCGAGTCTGCGGCCATGAAGCGCGCCAGAATGTGCGGCTGGCCGAAGTAGCCGAGGCCCCAGCCGAGCAGTGAAATCACCGCCACGAAGTTGAGGCCCTTCAGCATATCGAGGTTTTCCAGGCTTTTCGCTTCAATCACGGCCAGCGAATCATCCAGGCCACCGACGGCGATAATCACAATCACCGGCGTCAGAATCAGGGCAAAAATCATCAGGCTGGCCTGTACGGTATCGGTCCAGCTCACCGCCAGGAAGCCACCCACCAGCGTATAAAGAATGGTTGCTGCCGCGCCAGCCCACAGCGCGGTTTCATAACTCATGCCGAAAGTGCTTTCAAACAGGCGCGCACCCGCCACGACGCCCGAGGCACAGTAAATGGTGAAGAAGATCAGGATTACCAGTGCCGAGATGACGCGCAGAATTTTGCTGTGGTCTTCGAAGCGGCTGGTGAAAAAGTCTGGCAGGGTTAAGGCGTTATTGTGATGCTCGGTCTGCACGCGCAGGCGACCCGCAACAATTTTCCAGTTCAGCCACGCGCCAATCGTCAGGCCGATGGCAATCCAGCTCTCAGAGATCCCGGAGAGAAAAATCGCGCCCGGCAGTCCCATCAGCAGCCAGCCGCTCATGTCCGAGGCCCCGGCTGACAGCGCGGTCACCACGCTGCCCAGGCTGCGACCGCCCAGAATATAGTCGTCAAAGTTTTTGGTTGAGCGGTACGCGATAAAACCAATCAACACCATCCCGAGGATGTAAATGATAAATGTCACCAGCATCGGTGTACTTACTGTCATCTGTCTCTCCACTTATTATTTGATCTCTTAAGAGAAATCTTTTTCCTGCGTTACCGGAACGGGATAACGTCAGGGCTTTACCGCATCCAGAGAAAGCGATTTCTCATAAGGCGCGGTATCCTGCCGCAAAGGTGCGACGCGCACAATGCATTTAACACAGCTGTTACCTGGGTTTCACCTGACTTTGCATTTTTCATGCTCACAGGTTGCGCCTGTTCACATTTTAAGTTGCACCTGATGTCAGCCAGGATGCGTTTTGTTGCGGTGGGTTGCAACTCTGGCGAGATTCTTGCAGCAAGTTCTGTGCCGCTTTTGCTGCGTTAACAAAAAAGGCGGTTAAAAACGTGCAACCGAGGTCACATTTAACACGGTTGCACAAAGTTGCAACATGAGTGATAGTGCAGCCCACGCTGAAGTTGATTCACACTTTGAGGACGAGGAAATCATGGGAACCACCACCATGGGGGTGAAGCTGGATGAAGCCACCCGCGATCGCATTAAACTGGCGGCGCAAAAGATTGACCGCACGCCGCACTGGCTGATCAAGCAGGCAATTTTTAACTATCTCGGCCAGCTGGAAGCGGGAGAAACGCTGGCGGAGATCCCGCTGCAGCTGAATGATGCCGCAGACGATGAGCGTGTGCCGGAAGAGAGCTTCCAGCCTTTCCTCGACTTCGCCGAACACATTTTGCCGCAGTCGGTCAGCCGCTCGGCCATCACCGCCGCGTGGCGTCGTCCGGAGACCGATGCGGTGCCGATGCTGCTGGAGCAGGCGCGTCTCCCTGCCCCGCTGGCAGAGAAAACCCACCAGCTGGCATACAGCCTGGCGGACAAGCTACGGCACCAAAAAGGGGCAACCGGACGCGCCGGCATGGTGCAAAGCCTGCTGCAGGAGTTCTCGCTCTCGTCGCAGGAAGGCGTGGCGCTGATGTGCCTGGCGGAAGCGCTGCTGCGTATTCCTGACAAGCCCACCCGCGATGCGCTGATCCGCGATAAAATCAGCAACGGCAACTGGCAGTCCCATCTGGGCCGCAGCCCGTCGATGTTCGTCAACGCCGCCACCTGGGGCCTGCTGTTTACCGGGCGTCTGGTCTCCACGCACAATGAAGCCAACCTGTCTAAATCGCTGAACCGCATCATCGGCAAGAGCGGTGAACCGCTGATCCGCAAAGGCGTGGATATGGCGATGCGCCTGATGGGCGAACAGTTCGTCACCGGCGAAACCATCGCCGAGGCGCTGGCCAACGCGCGCAAGCTGGAAGAGAAAGGCTTCCGCTATTCGTATGACATGCTGGGCGAAGCGGCACTCACCGCCAGCGATGCCAAAGCCTATCTGGTCTCTTATCAGCAGGCGATTCACGCGATTGGTAAAGCCTCCAACGGGCGCGGCATTTATGAAGGTCCGGGCATTTCCATCAAGCTGTCGGCGCTGCATCCGCGCTACAGCCGCGCGCAGTATGAGCGGGTGATGGAAGAGCTTTACCCGATCCTGAAATCGCTGACGCTGCTGGCGCGCTCGTATGACATCGGCATCAACATCGATGCCGAAGAAGCCGATCGCCTGGAGCTGTCGCTCGATCTGCTGGAAAAACTCTGTTTTGAGCCGGAGCTGGAAGGCTGGAACGGCATCGGTTTCGTGATTCAGGCTTATCAGAAGCGCTGCCCGTTTGTGATTGATGCGCTGGTGGATCTGGCGCAGCGCAGCCGCCGTCGTCTGATGATCCGTCTGGTGAAAGGCGCTTACTGGGATAGCGAAATCAAGCGCGCGCAGATGGAAGGCCTTGAAGGCTATCCGGTTTACACCCGCAAGGTGTACACCGACATCTCCTACCTCGCCTGTGCGCGTAAACTGCTGGCGGTGCCTAACCTGATTTATCCGCAGTTTGCCACCCACAACGCCCACACGCTGGCGGCGATCTACCAGCTGGCGGGCAACAACTACTATCCTGGCCAGTACGAGTTCCAGTGCCTGCACGGCATGGGCGAACCGCTGTACGAGCAGGTGGTGGGCAAAGTGGCCGACGGCAAGCTGAACCGGCCGTGCCGGATTTATGCGCCGGTCGGTACCCACGAAACGCTGCTGGCCTACCTGGTGCGTCGCCTGCTGGAAAACGGCGCCAATACCTCGTTCGTCAACCGCATCGCTGACAACACGCTGCCGATTGACGAGCTGGTGGCCGATCCGGTGGCTGCGGTGGAGAAAATGGGTGTCGCAGAAGGCGCCATTGGCCTGCCGCATCCGAAGATTCCGCTGCCGCGCGATCTGTATGGCGACAAGCGTGTTAACTCTGCCGGTCTGGATCTGGCCAACGAACACCGCCTGGCGTCGCTCTCCAGCGCCCTGCTCTCCAGCGCCAGCCAGCCGTGGCAGGCTCAGCCGATCATTGATGGCGAGCTGGGTAGCGGCAGCAGCCGCGCGGTGATCAACCCGGCCACGCCGGCGGATATCGTCGGCAGCGTGCGGGAAGCCACCCCTGAAGAGGTCTCCTGTGCGCTGGATGCCGCGGTCAATGCCGGACCAATCTGGTTCGCCACGCCGCCGCAGGAGCGTGCCGCGATTCTTGAACGTGCCGCCCAGACAATGGAAGACCAGATGCAGCAGCTGATTGGTTTGCTGGTGCGTGAGGCAGGTAAAACCTACAACAACGCCATTGCCGAAGTGCGCGAAGCGGTGGACTTCCTCTACTACTACGCCGGCATGGTGCGTGACGATTTCGATAACGAAACCCATCGCCCGCTCGGTCCGGTAGTGTGCATCAGCCCGTGGAACTTCCCGCTGGCGATCTTCACCGGCCAGATTGCCGCCGCCCTGGCGGCCGGCAACAGCGTGCTGGCAAAACCCGCCGAGCAGACGCCGCTGATTGCCGCGCAGGCGGTGCAGATCATGCTGGATGCCGGCGTACCGGCCGGCGTGCTGCAACTGCTGCCCGGCCAGGGCGAAACGGTGGGTGCGCAGCTGACCGGCGACGAGCGGGTGCGCGGCGTGATGTTCACCGGCTCAACCGCAGTCGCCACCCTGCTGCAGCGCAACCTGGCTGGCCGTCTCGATCCGCAGGGTCGCCCGACGCCGCTGATCGCCGAAACCGGCGGCATGAACGCCATGATCGTCGACTCTTCAGCGCTTACCGAACAGGTGGTGGTGGATATCGTGGCGTCCGCGTTTGACAGCGCCGGTCAGCGCTGCTCGGCGCTGCGTCTGCTGTGCATCCAGGACGATGTGGCGGACCACACGCTGAAGATGCTGCGTGGTGCCATGGCCGAATGCCGCATGGGCAATCCGGAGCGTCTGTCGACCGACGTCGGTCCGGTGATCGACGCTGAAGCCAAAGCCAACATCGAGCGCCATATCCAGGCGATGCGCAATAAAGGCTTTACCGTGTATCAGGCGGTGCAGGAGCATCCGCAGGACAGCAAAGAGTGGCACAGCGGCACCTTTATCAAACCGACGCTGATTGAGCTCGATCAGGTCAGCGATCTGGATAAAGAGGTGTTCGGTCCGGTGCTGCACGTGGTGCGCTTTGCGCGCAACAACCTGCCGCAGCTGATTGAGCAGATTAACGCCTCGGGCTATGGCCTGACGCTCGGCGTGCATACCCGAATCGATGAAACCATTGCGCAGGTGACGGCCGGGGCGAAAGTCGGCAACCTGTACGTTAACCGTAACATGGTTGGCGCGGTGGTTGGCGTGCAGCCGTTCGGTGGCGAAGGCCTGTCGGGCACCGGTCCGAAAGCCGGCGGTCCGCTCTATCTCTACCGCCTGCTGGCCCATCGTCCGGACGGTGCCCTGCGCATCACCTTTGATCGTCAGGATGCCGAACGGCCGGTGGACAGCAGCGTGCGCACCACGCTGCTGAGCGCGCATCAGGCATTGCAGAGCTGGGCACAGGATAAGCCGGAGCTGCTGGCGCTGTGTCAGCGTTACGATGCGCTGAGCCAGGCCGGGACCGTGCGACTGCTGCCAGGCCCGACCGGTGAGCGCAATACCTTTACGCTGCTGCCGCGCGATCGGGTACTGTGTATCGCGGACAATCAGCAGGATGCACTGATTCAGCTGGCGGCGGTCACCAGCGTCGGTAGCCAGGCACTGTGGCAGGATGACGAACTGCATCGGACGCTGCGCCAGTCGCTGCCGGCCGCGGTGCAGGCACGCATCACGCTGGCGAAAGATATGCTGGCGGCGGAGTTTGATGCGGTGATCTATCACGGCGATGCCGATCAGCTGCGCAGCCTGTGCGAACAGATTGCCGCCCGCGAAGGCGCGATTGTGTCAGTGCAGGGCTTTGCCCGCGGCGAGACCAATCTGCTGCTGGAACGTCTGCTGATTGAGCGCTCGCTGAGCGTCAATACCGCGGCCGCCGGCGGCAACGCCAGCCTGATGACCATTGGTTAAGTAAAGCAGGATCGCCATGGATGGCGTAATGGAGATCGGTGAAGGACACCGCAAGTTGCAATAAGGTCGTAGCGGCGCGATTCATTGTGCGATGAATCGCGCCGCTACGAAACGTTCCGTCGTTTTTGTACCATTTTAAAACTTACCTGCGCACATCACGCCACCGACTTACTGCGTTTCAAACCAATCAGCGTCGGGAACACAAACAGCGACTGCCCCAGCCCGCGGTTGGTCAGCGACCACACCGCCACCGAACACAGCGAACAGATGCCGACAATTGCCAGCGGATAGAAGCACGCCCACAGCAGCGCAAACCACGCCTGCTCAAACAGATGATGGCGCTGCGCAAACAGAATCGCTGACATGCCGAAGAACTCAATAAAAATGCGGTGGATAACGTAGATCTGCAGCGTGTTGCGGCCAATCCAGTTGAAGTAACGCATGCTGAAGTGCGCGTTGAGCCAGCGGCACGCCGCCACGCTCACCAGCACCGCGATGATGCACATGAACAGGCTCTTATCGAGGCCAAAAATCACGTGCAGGCCGGACAGTGCGGCCAGCGCGGCCCACGGCAGAAGGTTCTCGCGGCGCAGCTGACTCAGGCGCAACATCAGCGGGCTCCAGAACGCGCCCAGCAGGAAGAACAGGAAATACTGCGCCACGCTCTGCGGTCCCCAGTAGGGAATGATCTTCTCCACCGCCAGATAATTCAGCACCACCGCCGCCACCAGCAGCGCCACTTTGTGCTGACGGAAGATTTTGGCGCACAGGAAGTAGATCGCCAGACCGTACAGGTACCACGAGGTACTCATCGCCAGGAAAGTCAGCTTAAGGAACTCCAGCAGCGAACCGGCGTAAGCCGCGTTGAGGTTCTGCGAGATACGCTGGCCGGTGATTTCAGTCGAAATGCCGACAATCGACCACCACTGAATAAAGCCCCACAGCACATAGAGATAGAACAGATTGGTAATGCGGCTGGTAAATACCTGTTTCCACGGTCGGTTGAGAATGCCGTTGGTGGCAAGCAGGCCGGAGACGAAGAAAAAGGCGGGCATACGCAACGGTGATAACACCGTATTAAACTGCACCCATATTTCCGCCGGAATCCAGCCGGCGCTGAGATATTTAACCGTGCCTTCAAAGCCGGGTAATACGGTGTGGTAAAGTACCACCAGCAATATGCACACCCCTTTCAGGGTATTCACCCATGCAATATCTTCTTTTCTGGCGTTATTCATATTTTTGACTCCTGCTGCGGTGTAGGTCTTAAAGGAGAAAAATGAAGAAACAGGCAGTGAAGCCTTTATGGTTATTCAACGATTATTCAACAAGCAGCAGGGGCTGACTCTAGCGAAACTCCTAAAACTTTTTCGCTGGTCCTGATATAACAATACTTTACAGTACCAGAGATACATTGACCGCCCGACGGGTTAGCCGTGAACGACTGTTATTTAAGCCTTCATCCGGATCGTTATCCTCAGATTATGTGGTGAATGTGGCGGGGAAATTAAGAACATTCCGCACGCGGGAAAGCCAGCTATTAATTCTGTGGCACAGAAATAATTTTAATAATGCGTCAAAAAGGTAAGCGCGGCATTTAATATTTTGCTAGCGGGGAAATAATTCGGGCCAGCGAACCGGCCCGGAGAGATTATTGATTGAGAAACTTGTCGAGAAATTGCCGGGTGCGTGCCTGCTGCGGATTACTGAACAGCGCTTTCGCCGGGCCCTGCTCCACAATACGCCCCTGATCCATAAAGATGGCGCGATCGGCGACGTCACGCGCGAAGCTCATCTCATGCGTAACGATCACCATAGTGCGTTTCTCCTGCGCCAGCGCGCGGATGGTGCTGAGCACCTCGCCCACCAGTTCAGGATCCAGCGCCGAGGTTGGCTCATCGAACAGAATCACCTGCGGACGCATCGCCAGCGCCCGGGCAATTGCGACGCGCTGCTGCTGACCGCCGGAAAGCCGGCGTGGAAAACTCTCTTCCTTACCGTGCAGACCAACCTTCTCCAGCAGCGTGCGCGCGCGCGCAATGGCTTCCGCCTTCGCTTCGCCTTTGACGATTACCGGCCCTTCAATGATGTTCTCCAGCACCGAACGGTGCGGGAACAGATTGAAGTTCTGGAACACAAAGCCGACCTGCTGGCGCAGCTGCCGCACTTTATCCTTCTGCTTATGCAGGCCGAGGCTGGCGTCGATGCTGATGTCACCGACTTTGACCAGGCCGCTTTCCGGCACTTCCAGCAGATTAATACTGCGCAGCAGCGTGGTTTTGCCCGAGCCGCTCGGACCGATGATGGCCACCACTTCGCCGGGCGCGACATCGAGGTCGATGCCGTGCAGCACCGTCTGGCCGTGAAACTGTTTCACCAGCTGACGGACTTCAATTGCACTCATCTTGCCTCCCGATCCTGACGATTGACGTGCGCTTCCAGCCGGTTTTGCAGCGCCGACAGCACCGTAGCCATCACCCAGTAAATCAGCGAGGCCGCCAGATACATGGTGAACACTTCCAGCGTGCGCGAGGTGATCAGCTGCGCCTGCCGGAACAGCTCCGGCACCTGAATGGTGGCCGCCAGCGAGGTATCTTTCACCAGGCTGATAAAGCTGTTACCGAGCGGCGGCAGCGCGGTTCGCGCCGCCTGCGGCAGAATAACGCGACGCAGCGTCTGCCACGGCGTCATGCCGATACTGGCGGCCGCTTCCCACTGACCGCGCTCAATAGCCGCAATCGCGCCACGCAGCGATTCCGAGGCATAGGCCGCGGTGTTAAGTGACAAACCAATCATGGCTGACGGAATCGGGTCGAGCTCAATGCCAAACTGCGGCAGACCGTAGTAGATCATAAACAGCTGGGCGATCAGCGGCGTGCCGCGAAAGATCGACACATAGAAACGCGCCAGCCAGTTGACCGGCCAGAAGCGTGACAGGCGCATCAGCGCCAGCACGAAGCCGAGTATCAGGCCGAAGAACATCCCGCCGATACTCAGCTGCAGCGTGAACAGCGCGCCTTTCAGCAGAAAAGGTGCTGAATCCAGCACCAGCTGTAAACTTTCCTGCATTATTTCGTGACGTCCGCGCCGAACCACTTCTCAGACAGCTTGCTCAGCGAGCCATCTTTCTGCATGTCGCCAATCGCACCATCAATCGCTTTCAGCAGCGATTCATTGCCTTTGCGCAGCGCCACGCCCGCTTCCAGACGGGAGAACGCCGGGCCAGCCACCGCCATGGTATTGCCGGTTTTTTTCACCAGATCCAGCGCGGCTAAGCGGTCGACCAGAATGGCATCAACGCGGCCTGAACGCAGATCCTGATATTTGGTTGGGTCATCATCATAGGTACGGATATCCACGCCTTTGACGTTGTCGCGCAGCCACTGCTCATAGTTAGAACCGAGACCCACGCCGACTTTCTTGCCGGACAGATCTTCCGGTTTGGTGATGGAGCCCGCGTTCTTCTTCAGCGTCAGCGCCTGCACGCCGGAGATGGTGTACGGCGTGGAGAAGTCATACTTCTTCTTGCGCTCGTCGGAGATGGTCACCTGGTTGATCACCACGTCGATACGTTTGGAATCCAGCGAGGCCAGCATACCGTCCCATTTGGTCGGTTTGAGATCCGCTTTCACGCCGAGGTGTTTTGCCAGCTCCTGGGCAAACTCGACTTCAAAACCGGTCAGCTTGCCGTTTTCATCCTGGAAGCTGAACGGCGGATAGGTGCCTTCCAGCCCGACGCGCAGCTCACCTTTGCTCTTGACCTGCGCCAGCAAATCTTCTGCCGCAAAGCTTTTTACGTTCACGCCCGCCACCAGTGCGACCGCCATCATTCCCATCACCAGCTGGCGACGAATCGGAGAGAAAGCCATGTTTACCCCATTATTGTGATGTGTTGTGTGCTTATGGTTAATTAACGCTCATTTTGGGCGCGGCGTGCTTTATCTCGCAATAAAGGGTGCCGCTCCGGCATGTGCTCTTTGTAATAACCGCTGGATTATAAACCTTTTTTTGCTGCTGTCTCATACCGAAGGATGATAAGCAAATAACGCTGGTGCGCCGCCGGTATGCACAAACAGCAGCGGCCCTTCCCGGCGGAAACGGTTCTGGCTGATGCCATCAATCAGACCCGCCATCGCTTTGCCGGTGTAGACCGGGTCGAGCATAATGCCCTCCAGCCGCGCCAGCAGGCGCACCGCTTCCATGCCTTCGTCATTGGGTTCGCCGTAGCGTGGCGCAAAATAGTCATCCCACAGTGTTACCGGCGCACGCGCTTCCAGCTCCAGCTGCTGTGCCAGCGCGCTGCGAATGCGCTCCACCATCGGCAGCTGCGCCTCGACCTTGCGCGACACCGTCACGCCCACCAGCTCGCTATTCGGCAGCAGCTGTTCCAGACCGACCGCCAGCCCGGCATGCGTCCCGGCACTGCCCGACGCCACCACCACCGCAGCGAAATCCACCACGCCTTCGCTTTGATGGGCAATCTCCTGCGCGCATTCGACGTAGCCGAGCGCGCCAAGCGCATTCGAGCCGCCCACCGGCACAATGTAAGGCCGGAAGCCCTGCGCTTCCAGCCGTTCTGCCTGCTCTGCCAGCTGTTGCGGCGGATTGTGCAGCGCATCAACCATCACAACCTCGACATCCATCAGGTCCAGCAGCAGGCGGTTGCCGTTGCTCAGATAGTTGGCGGCGTCGGTGCCAATCGGGTTCTCCAGCAGCGCCACGCACTTCAGGCCCAGACGCGCCGCCACGGCTGCCGTCTGGCGCACGTGGTTGGACTGGATCGCGCCGGCGGTCAGCAGCACATCGGCGCCTTCACGCAGCGCATCGGCAGCGAGAAACTCCAGTTTACGCAGCTTGTTACCGCCCAGCGCCACCGGCGTGACGTCATCACGTTTAATAAAGATATCGCGTCCGAGGTAATCAGACAGGCGTGGCAAATGCTCTAACGGCGTCGGTGCGCCAAGCAGTTCAAGACGGGGAAACTGGTGCAGAAGATGTAAGGACAATGCAGCCTCCATTCGGGCAATGTGCAGTTATCCCTACAGTGTTGCAGAAGATGAGAAAAGTCGCATCCGGAATTGATCGCGACGCGCCCCGGTTGCTGGCATGCTCACCAGTAACCGGGGTTGAATCACCCTTAGCCGCGCTGCCAGCCTAAGAACTGGTCATATTTGCGCAGTGCAATACGGTAGTTATTGTTGCCCGCATCGGGCAGATCGTTTTGCAGACACTCATGCCAGCTGTTGCCCCGTAACCTTTCTGCCGGGAAATTTTTCGCTTTCAGCATGTCATCAAGACGACGCAGACGCACCACATATTCACGAATGGTACTGTGACTCATCTCGGTCTGCTCAAACAGATATTGTTTGAACGCCATGATATCGAAGTAATTCGGATGGGTATTACAAAAAATATCGCTGCAGAAACGGCACAGCGCCGTCAGTTCCGGCTGGAGTTTCATCCATACCTGATCGTCAATCATCTGGTCCATGCGTGCGATGGCCTCTTTATTGATGATCTGGCCGCGGAACACTAACGCCATACGGTCTAAAACTTTGCCACAGTGTGAACAGTTGCTTTGGCTGTGTTTGTAGTCTTTAAGGTAGCGACTTAACGGTCTGGCTTTAACTTTGGCTCCCATTGCTGAGTCCCCGGTTTTTTTATTTTTGGTTCCCCAGGAACTGAGTCTGTTAGCGCGCTCCCGTCAAACGGGCCCGCAGGCGTTTGATCGCCTGACTGTGCAACTGGCTGACGCGGGATTCCCCCACTTCCAGCACCGCGCCAATCTCTTTCAGGTTCAGTTCTTCCTGGTAGTACAGTGTGAGCACCAATTTTTCGCGTTCAGGCAACGCCTCAATCGCTTCAATCACGCGTTCACGCAGGTTTCCTTCCATTAACTGATGCAACGGGTTGGCTTCCTCATGCCCCTCCGTGACCAGTTCCGCACTGTCGCCGTGTTCTTCCCGATACTCGTCGTACGAGAAAAGCTGGCTGTTATTGGTATCCAGCAGAATCTGCCGGTACTCTTCCAGCGAAACATTCAACCGCTCAGCCACTTCCTGCTCGGTAGCCGCGCGCCCCAACGCTTGCTCTACCTGATGCATGGCGCCGGCCACCTCGCGCGCATTACGACGTACGCTGCGTGGTGCCCAGTCGCGGCTGCGCAGCTCATCCAGCATTGCGCCCCGGATACGCTGCACGGCGTAGGTGGTAAAGGCGGTGCCCTGCAGCGCGTCATAGCGCTCCACGGCATTCAGTAAGCCAATACCACCGGCCTGCAGCAGATCGTCAAGCTCAACGCTGGCTGGCAAACGCACCTGCAGGCGCAGCGCTTCATGCCGCACCAGAGGAACGTAGCGCTGCCAGAGCGAATGTTTATCCATCACGCCATCGGCGGTATAGAGATCGTTCACGTTGACTACCCTGCGTTAATAAAGTTATCGGCATGATTATCCAATTCTGTAGCGGTTTCGATTGGCAGAATAGGCAGGCAAAAGCGAGGTTATTTCAAATTTGTTATGGATGGCGGTGGATCGCACCGCCATTGTGCGCAGGTTCAGCGCAGATTACGCAGCCGCTGCCTTGTGCCAGGCGGGACGGCGTCCCACAGCGCACAGGTTTTGCCCTCAAGCGCCTGATAAAAAGGGCTAATGGACTCGTCGCATTCCAGCGCGGAATTAAACAGCACCTGACCGGTTTCTGCGTCAATGCTAATCATTTTGTTGATAAACAGCCGCTGCAGGTCGCTGCGCAGGAACAGGCCATTGTCGACGCTGTTATCCGCCAGAAAGCCCTCTTCATTCTCCTGGGTGTCGATATGGCAGGCTTCCACCCACGGCCAGCTGTGGCGCTCGGTTAAGCGCGTGCCGGTAATAATGCAGGCACCATAGCGCGCCTTCACCGCCGCGCTGAACTCCGCCTGGCTGGCGCGCTGGAACACTTTCGCCTTGACGCGCCGCCCCACTTCAGTACCCGGCATTACCGCGCTGGGCATTTTCTGCTGCGGCGTGCTGAGCACCACTAAAAACTGTATTTTGCGTGACAGTGGGAAACACGGATGCGCCTGCGGATCGAACAGCTGCCAGTACTCATCCTCTTCGGTCTGACGCATCAGCACCAGCTTGAAACCGCGGCTGTTGAGCAGGTTTTGCGCTTCCGCCGAGCGGGGATCGAGCATCGCGTAGACCCGGGTTTCGCCGATCACTTTCCAGCGTCCGCTTTTACGCGCTTCATCGTTACGACGAAAATAGAGAAACGCCTGCTGGTTTTTAAGGTAATGCTCGAAGCGGCGCAGGTAGTTTTTGCGCTCGTTATCGTCGGAGACGAACAGCAGATCCTCCAGCGGACTGTTCAGCTCCTCCTGCGCAAACAGCGCGCGGATCACCAGGTTGCGGTAGCTGGTTGACGGGCTGAGCAACCCGCGGGCGGTGAGTTCCTTCTCATCAGGATGCTGCTGCGCATAGCGCAGCGCGATCTCATCGAAGGTCAGTTGCTCACCCGGTAACAAGTCATAATTGAAGCGCATAGACACCCCAGAAACAGGAAAAATAGAGCGTAAAAATTGGAATGATTCTGAAGAGGGTTATCGGCAGTTCTCACCCAGGCTGTAACAGGATGGTTACTTTTTTGAGGTTATGATGCGCAAGGGGAAATCGTCTGCCGCACAACAGCCCAATTTGATTTAGCTCAGCAGGAAAGCCCACGCGCTGCTTTTCTCTCCTTCCGCTTATCCCCGGCAATGCCCGCTTTTTTATCGGTTATTCGCGCCATCAATTATTCCTGCGCGCTCGTATGCTCACAGCATGACTCTGTGGAGAGCAGAGACGCGTAATAAGGAAGGCAATGATGAAAGGTATAGTGCTGGCGGGCGGGACAGGTTCCCGCCTGCATCCTGTAACCTGCGGCGTATCGAAGCAGCTGTTACCGGTTTATGACAAACCGATGATTTACTATCCACTTTCGGTGCTGATGCTGGCAGGCATTCGTGACATCCTGGTGATTACTACCGCTGAAGATCTGGCGGGATTCCAGCGTTTGCTGGGCGACGGCAGCCATTTCGGCGTCAATCTGCAGTTCGCGGTGCAGCCATCGCCCGATGGCCTGGCGCAGGCGTTTATCATCGGTGAGTCTTTTATTGCCGGTGAGCGCTGCGCATTAGTGCTGGGCGATAACATTTTCTTTGGTCAAAGCTTTGGTAAAAAGCTCGAAGATGTGGTCGCGCGACCGCAGGGTGCTACGGTATTTGGCTACCAGGTGATGGACCCTGAGCGCTTCGGCGTGGTGGAATTTGATAAGCAGTTCCGCGCGCTGTCCATTGAAGAAAAACCGCTACAGCCAAAATCGAACTATGCCGTCACCGGCCTCTATTTTTACGATAAAAATGTCTGCGCCATGGCGCGGGAAGTTCGCCCTTCTCACCGCGGCGAACTGGAAATTACCACCCTCAATCAGATGTATCTCGACGATGGGTTGCTTAACGTTGAAGTGCTGGGACGTGGCTTTGCCTGGCTCGACACCGGTACCCACGAGAGCTTACTCGAAGCGTCACACTTCATTCATACCATTGAAAAGCGCCAGGGCTTCAAAATTGCCTGTCTGGAAGAGATTGCCTGGCGCAAGCGCTGGATCGGCAGCGAATCGCTGCTGCAGCGCGCCGCCTATCTCGGCAAAACGCAGTATGGTCACTATCTGAAGATGCTGGTGGAGGAGTGAGATGGAGGTCATCACCACGAAAATTGCTGATGTCAAAATTATCCAGCCTAAAGTGTTTGGCGATGCCCGCGGCTTCTTCCTCGAAACCTTTGAGAAGCGGCGTTATCAGCAACTGCTGGATATCGACCTGGATTTTGTGCAGGACAACTACTCCCGTTCGGCGCGTAACGTGCTGCGCGGGATGCATTTTCAGAAAACCCAGCCGCAAGGCAAGCTGGTGCGCGTGGTACGCGGCGCGGTGTTTGACGTTGCCGTCGATATCCGTGCGGATTCGCCCACCTTTGGCCAATGGACCGGGCTGGAGCTGTCTGAAGAGAACAAAACCCAGTTGTGGATCCCGCCGGGTCTGGCACACGGTTTTGTGGTGCTCTCCGAGGTCGCTGACTTCGAATATAAATGTACTGATTACTACAACCCACAGGATGAAGCCTGCCTGATGTGGAATGACGCTGAAATTGCGGTGCAATGGCCGGTAGCGACGCCTCTGCTATCGGTAAAAGATCAACAAGGACTCTCCCTGCAGGAGTTAGTGCAATGCGCGTTTTGTTAACCGGTGCTTATGGCCAGCTTGGCCGTTGTTTACTGGATCGGGTGCCGGCAGAGTGGGTGCTGCTAGCCTGTGGCTCTGCCGAGTTAGATATTACCGACCGCCCGGCGGTGGAACGGGTGGTGAAGAAATTCCGTCCCGATGTGATCATCAATGCCGCCGCATATACCGCGGTCGATAAGGCTGAAACCGACCGTATCCGCGCCATGAAGGTCAACGCCATCGGCCCGGAAAATCTCGCCATCGCCGCTCACCAGCAGGGCGCCCGCTTGATTCATCTCTCCACCGATTACGTGTTTGATGGCAGTAAAAAAACGCCTTATACCGAAAGCGATCTGCCCTGCCCGATTAATTTCTACGGCCTGAGCAAATGGGAGGGTGAGAAACGCGTATTCTCAGTGCTGCCGGACGCCGTAGTGATTCGCACCTCGTGGGTGTTCAGTGAGTACGGTGCAAACTTTGTCAAAACCATGCTGCGGCTGGCAGAAACCCGCAGCGAAATCAGCGTGGTGAACGATCAGTTCGGCTGCCCGACCTATGCCGGCGATCTGGCACAGGCGATTATCACCCTGGCATCCCGCGCGGAAGCCGCCGGCGTTTATCACTACTGTGGCGATGTGGCGGTCAGCTGGTGCGAATTCGCCCAGGCGATTTTTGTGGCCGCGCAGCGGGATGTGCTGGTGAAAGGGATTGGCAGTGCGCAATATCCGATGGCAGCGGCAAGGCCGGTAAATAGCGTACTGAATACCGTGCGGATAGCGGCGCTGGGGGTTGAAGCATCGGACTGGCAAAACCGCGTGCAATCCGCCTGCTTAGCCGGTGATTCAGCCATCGTTCAGCCCGTTCCTGACATCACCGCCCTGCAATAAATATAAAACAAGGCGTCTCAGACGCCTTGTTATTATCCCACCAGAGGTAACGCGCGGCTTGTTAGCTTTTGCTCAGCCAGGCGGTGAATGATTTGCACAATATTGTCAACTTCGGCCAATGCTAAGCCAGGATAGACCGGCAAACATAACACGCGCTGAGACATTTGTTGTGCAATCGGTAAGGCCGCTTCATCAGCGCTAGGTAATCCACGATACATTGGGAAACTGGTGATCAGCGGATAGAAATAACGGCGGGCAATAATGTTGTGCTCACGCAGATGGGCATAAAGCTCATCACGACTCAGCGGAAAATCTTCGGTTACCATCACCGGCAGATAAGAGTAGTTCCATTCAACATCAGCCGGAATATGCGGCAGCGTAATGCCATCGATTTCCGCGAGCAAATCATAGTAGTGCGCCTGAATACGCGCCCGCTCCGCTAATGCCTGGTCGATGTGCTTTAACTGCAGCAGGCCAAAGGCCGATTGCACCTCGTTCATCTTGCCGTTAATGCCGGTCGCCACAATGGTGGTTTCATCTGCAAAGCCAAAATTCTTCAGGTAATCGATGCGCTTTTTGGTTTTAGCATCCGGGCAAATAATTGCGCCACCTTCAATGGTATTGAAAACCTTCGTTGCGTGAAAACTTAAAATCGACAAGTCACCATAATTCAATATGCTGTTGCCGTTTTTACGGACGCCAAAGGCGTGAGCCGCATCGTAAATGACTTTCAGCCCGTACAGGTCAGCGATGCGCTGAATATTCTCCACGTCGCACGGATTGCCGTAGCAGTGCACCGGCATAATGGCTGTGGTTTGCGGTGTAATGGCCTGCTCTATTTTGGAGGCATCGATATTACAGCTTATCGGGTCGATATCGACAAACACCGGGGTTAACCCATTCCACAACAGAGAATGCGAGGTGGCGACAAAAGAATAAGGTGTGGTGATGACTTCACCGGTAATACGCAACGCCTGCAGTGCCGTCAGCAACGCCAGCGTGCCATTGGTAAATAAGCAGAGATGCTCAACACCTAAATAGCGTGCCAGCTCCTGTTCAAGTTGCTGATGGAAGGGCCCGCCGTTGGTCAGGACTTTATTCTGCCAGATCTGTTCAAGGTAAGGCATGAACTCTTCCAGCGGTGGCATAAGCGGGCTGGTTACATACACAGGTTTATTATTCATAATCGTTCACCTCAGCAGAGTGCCTTTTCACACCAACCCACTCTTGAAGGTTATCAGCCGGGTCATTCCCTGCAGAACAGGTATTCGCCTCAGCCAGTGATGAGGCGGTGAATGACCGCAGAGTGTGGTGTTATCCAGATAGATTGAAACTGCATTGACCCGCTGCGGTGCAGCAGGTCAAAAATTAACGCTTCAGCGTCCAGGCTTGTGACCAGCTTTGCAGGTTCTCGCCTTCCAGCATCCAGTCCTGGCGAATTTCCTGCTGCAGCCTGGCGCCCATTTGGGCACTCGCTGCGGGGTCCAGCAGATGCATATTGATGGCGTCCACCCAGTCTTTGTGGCGGTTCTTCACGCGCGTGACGGTTAAATCACCGCGATAACACGCCACATCACTGCAAATCACCGGAATGCCGCAGGCACCATATTCCATCAGGCGCAGATTACTTTTACAGGTGTTGAAAAAGTTATCTTCGACAGGCGCTAACGCCAGGTCGAGATTAAGCGAAGCCAGTTTGGCCGGATAACGCTCAATTTCTACGCCGTGGTGATATTCATGAATAAAAGGCCGCAGCTTTGGCGGGCACATGCCAAAAAACACCCATTCAACGTCATTAGCAAAATGGCGCACTACATCGACAATCATTTCCAGATCGCCGGTATGACTGGAGCCCCCGGCCCAGCCAACGCGTGGTTTTTTTCCCTGATTGCGCAGCGACTGCAGCTTGCCCCACCAGTCATGCGAAAGACGGTTTTTACGCACCACAATATCGTGGTGCATATCCGCGAACGCTTCGGCTAGGGGTTCGGTGGATACGACAAAGCGATCCATATAACTCAGGCTGCGCCGCATCAATTTTTTAACATCGTTGCCAAACTGTGAGCGATGATGATTTTTGAGCGGAATATTGGGCAGGTAGTCGTCGAGCTCATAAATTTTGAACGCCTGCGTATGCTTACTGACTTTCTCCAGCCATTCATGGAACTCGGCGTCAATCCGACGCTGGAAAATCAGGCTATCGGGCGCGAAGCGATTGAGCTCGGCAACATTTATCAGCGTGGAGGATAGTTTGCCATCCACCAGGCCGGCATCGCGCATCGCCTCATAGGGCTTGATGATGCGATAGTAACCACAACCGGCAAAATCAGCCATGAAAGGCATAACCACCGGCAATGGCCGCCACGAAAGCGGACGCCATGTCAGTTCGCTGTCGGAGGACACGCTAAAGTTGATGTTATTGAGCGTCAGGTTGGGGTTATACGCCGGATCCTGGGTCACGATGGCCTGCCATTTCTGCAGCTGACGATCTTCCTCCTGGCTTCGACTCTGCGTGTCGATCGTCAGTTCAGGATTAACCTGCCGCAGCATACGCACGTACGGTGTCCAGACCGTCATCAACCCGGCTTCGCGCACGCGCAGACAGAAGTCGACATCGTCGAAATGCTGCAGCGTCTCATCCAGCCCCTCAACGGCGCGAAACACCTCGGTACGCACCATCATCAGATCGCCTGACACCGCGCTGTAGTTCTGGTCGGCTTGCAAACGCGCCATGTGTCCCGCGGTTTCATGGCTCTCACCATAGAACGGCTCACCTACCAGGCCGTTAATCCCCAGCACATAACCGGCGTGGCGTACCTGGCCATTTGCGTAGATTTGCCGGGCGCCAACAATAGCGACTTCCGGACGTTGGGCATGGTTAAGCAGATTTTCCAGCCAGCTGTTATCAAGCATGGCCAAATCGCTACTCAGCAGCAGCAGGTAATCGCCTCTGGCCACAGCGGCGGCGGCATTGACCATTCTGGCGCGATGAAAACCGCCCTCAATCTGCAATGTGCGAATGCGTGCCGGGTCGATCTCAGCGATACCGCGCAGCCATTCGTCCTGGGCGGCACTTCCGCCCTGAGCAGAAACCAGGAGCAATTCATAATTCTGTGAGGCGGTTTTTTCCATCAGTGAGGTGACGCAACTTACCAGGTTCGGGAGGTGATTACTCACCAGAACGATGATGGAAACCGGGGCCGACTGCGGGTGACCATAATGCAGCTGATAAACATTATGTGGGCTCAGGCTGACATCGGCCTGTGCGTAGCCGCGGTGCTGCAGGTGGGTGCGGATGAGGGCGCGCTCTTCATCCACCGGCTGTCGTAATGAGGCGGTCTGCACTAACGGCTCAGCCAGATGCCCAATCACATTAAAAGGCTGGCTTTCGATGGTGCGCAGAATCACGTCCAGTTCAAAACAGCCCGGCCAGTGCGTGGCAAACCCGCCAGTCTGTTGCAAAAATTCGCGGCGGAACAGCCAGTGGCAGGCCATTCTCGATGGGTTACTGAGCAGCAGGTCAAGATTAAAGTCAGGGCGGAAGGATGCGCCAACCGGACGGCCATTGACCGGATACACCTCATCGGCATAAATCAACTGGCAATGACCGACCTCCGGCAGCACCGTTCCCAGCGCCTGCAAACCTGAGGTATACAGCTGACTGCCGGCCCGTAATACTATCAGCCAGTCGAAATGTCCCTCTTCGGTCAGCGTGTTGAGCGCAGCAACTACCTGATTGTCGCGCACATCAATACGCTGCACAGAGGCCGGAATAAACGATTGATACGGTGCCGCCAGCACCACCGGCTGCAGGCTCAGGCCGGCCACAGAGACATCCAGGCTGGCCTGTGTCAGCAGCCACTCGGTCTCAGTCGCGTCGCGAACATCAATCACCACGGCAATACGTGCGACCGGCTGACTGGCAAGATGCTGTGCAATCAGCTGTTGTTCGATGGGCCGCAGTGTGCGTTGACGGAACCACTCGGCAAAATGGCTCTCTACCCGCGCATTCTGCAGCGCCGTTGTCAGGTCAAACGGCTGGAAGTCCTGCTGGCTGCGCAGCGTGGCGTGACGGATCCAGCCCTGCGGCAGCTGCTCATCATACCAGCCCAGTTTTTTGATCTCTTCCGGAAAGCGCTGGTGAGACTGACTGGCTATATTGCCATCGAGGCGCGCTTCCTGACTGGTTTGCTCACGCGAGATACGAATCTGCGCCAGCACCTGCGGTAAATAGACCAGATGACCATGACGTAGCAAGCGCAGGTAAATCACCAGATCGGCAATGAACGGTAGCCCTTCATCGATCAACGCATGCAGCTCGCGCGGTTCGTCCACCAGCTTGCGCAGCGCCGCGCTGCGCACTAAAACGGCACTGGGTTCACCGATAAAGTTGTTCAGGAAATCAGCCTGCCAGCGGGCCATATCCTGACCATGAAAAATCGTGTCTTCTAATACCGGCGATACGCTGTAAATCTCGTCTGCCATCGCTTTACCGACGGAATCAATGCGATTACGTCTGGCTGTCGCCATCACCGCTTGCGGCACCTGCGACAGCGCCGCGACTAATTGCGACACGGCCTGCGGCAGAAGTACATCATCATCATAAAGGAATTTTACGTATTCGCCTTTGGCGCAACGTATTGCCTGACTGAGGTTGGCGATTTCGCCTAATGCGGGATGATGATGCTGGTAATAGATGGGAAATTTACTGTTTACCTGATACGCACTAACAATATCCTCGATTTTTGCATCAGGGCAATCATCGCCAATGATGATTTCACAATGAGGGTAATCCTGTGCTAATGCACTTTTCAGCGCCAGTTCAAACCAGGTGGCTTTATAAGCAGGAATGATTATGCTTACCAGTGCGTTCGCGTTCATTGTCGGTTGTATCCTCAGCCTCGGCGATAACTCACGTCTGTGTGACGTCTCTTTCAGCTCAGAATACGCGGCGCGCCTGGAAACAATCGCGCCATTATCCAGTAAAAAAGCGGTTAATCCCGCCCATAAAAAAGGCCCCCAGTTGGGGGCCTGATCTGCGTAAGAAAGAATTAACGCAGCAGAGATAGCATGGTCTGTGGCACCTGGTTGGCCTGCGCCAGCACCGAAGAACCTGCCTGCTGCAGGATCTGCGCGCGCGACATGTTCGACACTTCTGTCGCGTAGTCAGAATCCTGAATACGGCTGCGCGCAGCTGACAGGTTGTTCACGGTGTTGTTCAGGTTGGTGATGGTTGACTCAAAGCGGTTCTGTGAGGCACCCAGCAGGCTGCGCTGTGAGTCAACAGATTTGATGGCCGCATCAATGTCTGCCAGTGGCGTGGTGCCGGACGCTGCGCCAGACGCGCCGCCGGTGACTGCGCCTTTCAGCACGTCAAAACCAACGGCTTCAGTAGAGCGCGCGGTACCGTTAACGGTATCGCCTGAGGTCATCGCTCGGGTGTTCAGCGCGGTGCCGCTGGTGCCGGCTTTCGCCAGGTTATAACCATCGCTGGAGCTGATGGTGATGGCGATGGTTTCGCCATCTTTTGAACCCACCTGGAAGCTGTAGTCGGTAGAGCCGGAACCGGTGTTCAGCACTTTGATGCCGTTGAAGTCGGTCTGCGACGTTACGCGGTTGATCTCTTCCATACGCTGGTTAACTTCAGCCTGGATGGAGTCGATGTCTGAGGCCGAGTTCGAGCTGTTCTGCGCCTGCACGGTCAGGTCACGCACACGCTGCAGGTTGTTGTTGATCTCGGACAGCGCACCTTCAGCGGTCTGAGCCAGTGAGATACCGTCGTTGGCGTTACGGGCAGCAACGGTCAGACCGTTGATGTTAGAGGTGAAGCGGTTAGCAATCGCCTGACCTGCAGCGTCATCTTTTGCGCTGTTAATACGCAGACCAGAAGAGAGACGCTCAATAGCGGTACCCAGAGAAGCCTGAGACTTTGACAGGTTGTTCTGAGTCGTCAGCGACAATGTGTTGGTATTAATCACTGCCATAGCAAGTTTCCTTTATTAAGAGAGATAATTCAGCCCTTCAGGCCTGCGGTTCAACACCGTATTAAAGTTATCGACAGGCTGCGCAAAAACTTCACTCTTTTTAATATTGATTTTGTCGTCTTTGCAGACAAAAAATAGATGTTAATAATCAGAAAATTAGCAACGAGGCTGTGGCTACCCTCTTCCGGAAATAAAAAAACGGAGCCAGCTGGCTCCGTTGAAGTCTGCGCGTTTGCGATTAACGCAGCAGAGACAGCATGGTCTGTGGCACCTGGTTGGCCTGCGCCAGCACAGAAGAACCTGCCTGCTGCAGGATCTGCGCGCGCGACATGTTCGACACTTCGGTCGCGTAGTCAGAATCCTGAATACGGCTGCGTGCAGCTGACAGGTTGTTCACGGTGTTGTTCAGGTTGGTGATGGTTGACTCAAAGCGGTTCTGTGAGGCACCCAGCAGGCTGCGCTGTGAATCGACGGCTTTGATAGCGGAGTCGATGTCTGCCAGAGGCGTGCTACCGGTAGCTGCACCAGACGCGCCGCCGGTGACTGCGCCTTTCAGCACGTCAAAACCAACGGCTTCAGTAGAGCGCGCGGTACCGTTAACGGTATCGCCGGAAGCCATCGCACGGGTGTTCAGATCCGTACCGCTGGTGCCGGCTTTCGCCAGGTTGAATTTGTCGCTTGAGCTCAGGGTGATGGCGATGGTTTCGCCATCTTTCGCACCCACCTGGAAGCTGTAGTCGGTAGAGCCGGAACCGGTGTTCAGCACTTTGATGCCGTTGAAGTCGGTCTGCGACGTTACGCGGTTGATCTCTTCCATACGCTGGTTAACTTCAGCCTGGATGGAGTCGATGTCTGAGGCCGAGTTCGAGCTGTTCTGCGCCTGTACGGTCAGGTCACGCACACGCTGCAGGTTGTTGTTGATCTCGGACAGCGCGCCTTCAGCGGTCTGAGCCAGTGAGATACCGTCGTTGGCGTTACGGGCAGCAACGGTCAGGCCGTTGATGTTAGAGGTGAAGCGGTTAGCAATCGCCTGACCTGCAGCATCATCTTTGGCGCTGTTAATACGCAGACCAGAAGAGAGACGCTCAATAGCGGTACCCAGAGAAGCCTGTGACTTGGACAGGTTATTCTGCGTGGTCAGCGACAAGGTGTTAGTGTTAATGACTGCCATGATGTTTATTCCTTAACTGATGATGAATTCAGGTCGAAAACCCGTGGCGTTCTCGCCGTCGCCAAAATTTATCGGCAGCCGCTGCGTAAGCTTTAATGATGATTTCATTAAAATTAAGCGGTAAGTAACGATCGAAGAAAATCTCAGCAGCAGAAATAAAAAAGGGCCCCATGCGGGGCCCGGTCTGTGCGCGAGAGAATTAACGCAGCAGAGACAGCATAGTCTGTGGCACCTGGTTGGCCTGTGCCAGCACAGAAGAACCTGCCTGCTGCAGGATCTGCGCGCGCGACATGTTCGACACTTCTGTCGCGTAGTCAGAATCCTGAATACGGCTGCGCGCAGCTGACAGGTTGTTCACGGTGTTGTTCAGGTTGGTGATGGTGGACTCAAAGCGGTTCTGTGAGGCACCCAGCAGGCTGCGCTGTGAGTCAACAGATTTGATGGCCGCATCGATGTCTGCCAGTGGCGTGGTACCAGAAGCTGCACCAGATGCACCACCGGTCACTTTACCTTTGAGTACGTCAAAGCCAACAGCTTCAGTTGAACGCGTGGTACCGTTAACGGTATCGCCGGAAGCCATTGCACGGGTGTTCAGATCCGTACCGCTGGTGCCGGCTTTCGCCAGGTTGTAACCATCGCTGGCGCTGATGGTGATAGCGATGGTTTCGCCGTCTTTTGAACCCACCTGGAAGCTGTAGTCGGTTGAGCCGGAACCGGTGTTCAGCACTTTGATGCCGTTGAAGTCGGTCTGCGACGTTACGCGGTTGATCTCTTCCATACGCTGGTTAACTTCAGCCTGGATGGAGTCGATGTCTGAGGCCGAGTTCGAGCTGTTCTGCGCCTGCACGGTCAGGTCACGCACACGCTGCAGGTTGTTGTTGATCTCGGACAGCGCGCCTTCAGCGGTCTGAGCCAGTGAGATACCGTCGTTGGCGTTACGGGCAGCAACGGTCAGGCCGTTGATGTTGGAGGTGAAGCGGTTAGCAATCGCCTGACCTGCAGCATCATCTTTGGCGCTGTTAATACGCAGACCAGAAGAGAGACGCTCAATAGCGGTACCCAGAGAAGCCTGAGACTTGGACAGGTTGTTTTGCGTGGTCAGCGACAATGTGTTGGTATTGATAACGGCCATGATAAATTCCTTGAGTCAATGAGTTGAGATTCTATCGGGCTTTTGGCCCGGGGCCATTCAGCTTGCTTTGGTTATCGTCGGTACCTGAGAAAACCTTAGCTATTTTTTTAAACCCCGAAAACAGGCCCTTATCCCTTCTTTATTTGCCTCATTGTTTTTTTATATTTTGTCTAATATTTTTCCGCTCACTGCCGATACCCTCCTCAGTGATTATCCACCTATAAAGGATTACAACATGGCAAGTGTAAGTAACCTCAATGCTGGTAATAGCCTGGGTTTGAGCGATCTGTATGACCAGCTTGAAACGGCAGAAAAAGCCAACCTGACGCCAATTACAAATCAGCAAACCTCTTATAAAGCCAAGCTGACAGCATGGGGCGTCGTGCAAACGGCACTGGCGAAAGTCCAGACAGCTGCCGCTGCGCTCAAAGACACGTCTGCAATTGCCTCAACAAAAGTCAGTAGCACCAATACCGCGTTCACCGCCACGCTGGCCAATGATGCGGCGGCCGGTAACTTTTCGGTTGAAGTCACCCAACTGGCTAAAGCGCAGTCGCTGCTGTCGAAAAGCGCGACCAGTAAAGATGGCGATTTAGGCGATTCCAGCCTCGCCTCGCGCACCATCACCATTACGCAACCGGGTCAGAAAGACCCAATGACCATCACGCTGAGCAAAGATCAAACCAGCCTGACGGACATTAAAGATGCCATTAATAAACAGCAGGGCAGCGTTACCGCCAGTATCATCAAATCCGATGACAATACCTATTATCTGGCCCTGACCTCGCGTGATACCGGCACCACCAATGAGATGACAGTTTCTACCGATGACAGCGCCCTGGCGCAGTATATTGGTTTTACCAAAGGTGGCAGCAGCAATGGCATGACGGAGCAGGTAACCGCTGCCGACGCCAAACTGAGCATCAACGGCGTCGCCATCACCCGCAGCAGCAACACCATTACTGATGCGCCGGAAGGCGTCACGCTGAATCTGACCAAAACCAATACCGGCAGCCCGGAAACCTTATCCGTCACCAAGGATAATGCGCCGATGATCGCCGCAGTGCAGGCTTACGTTGACGCGTACAACTCGCTGCAGACCACCATCAGTAACCAGACCAAATATACCGCCGTGGATCAGGGCAGTACCTCGCAGGACTCCAGCAATGGCGATCTGTTAGGTGATGGCACGCTGCGTAACATTCAGACCAGCCTGCGCTCCAAGCTGTCCACCAGTGCCCAGAGCGGCGGCAGCATTTCCCTGCTGTCACAGATTGGCATTACCCAGGATGTAAATGGCAAGCTGACCGTCGACAGCACCAAACTGAACAAAGCGCTGGATGAAAAATCGGCGGATGTGGTCAGTTTCCTGTCCGGTGACGGCAAAACCACCGGCTTTGCGACGCAAACCAGTAACTATCTGGATCAGATTTTAGGCAGCAATGGCTCTGTACAGAATGCCACTGACGGCATCAATAAAACGCTGAAAAAACTGTCTGACGATTACGATCGGGTAAACGCACAGATTACCGCCACTATGGCGCGCTACAAGACCCAGTTCACGAACCTCAATACGCTGGTCTCATCCATGACCCAGACTCAGAACTATCTGACGCAGCAGTTCGCGAACATGAGCAGTTAACAGGAGTTAAATATGTACGCTAAATCGGGAACGCAGGCCTACGCACAGGTCGGTCTGGAAAGTGCCGTGTTAAGCGCCAGCCCACATCAGCTGGTGGTTTTACTGTTTGATGGCGCGCTCAGCGCCATGAAGAAAGCCACCATTCTGATGGATCAGGGCGACATTCCCGGTAAAGGCCAGGCGCTGTCGAAAGCCATTAATATCATTACTAATGGCTTACGCGCCGGGCTGAACCATGAAGCCGGTGGAGAGATTTCTGCCAATCTGGATAATCTTTACGAGTACATGACCCGCCGTCTGCTGGAAGCCAACCTGCACAACGATCCGGCAGCGATTGCGGAAGTCGAGCGCTTGCTGAGCAACATTGCCGACGCGTGGAAACAAATTGGTCCTCACGCCGTTCAGGAAGCGTAACCATGACTTCAGATAACGACCTGCTGCAGGGGTATCAGCGTTTGCTCAGCCTGAGTAATCAGATGTTGAAACAGGCGCGCCAGGGGCACTGGGATGATTTAGTGGCCAATGAGGCAGTTTACGTGAGCAGCGTTACGCACGTAGCGCGCGACCGCGATACCTCCGCCCTGCCTGCTGCGCTGCGTGTCCAGTTACGGCCCATGCTGAAGCAGGTGATGGACAATGAGCTTGAGATTAAGCAGTTGATGGCGACCCGCATGGAAGAACTGCGTTCGCTGGTCCAGCAAACCACGCAGCAACAGAAAGTCACCAACGCGTATGGTCGTTTTTCCAGTCAGGTGCTTTACCCCAGCGATTTATAATCCTCTCTGTCAGGGAGACGCTGTTCTCCCTGGATTCTTACCGCCCCGCCATGCTAAGCGTTTAATTACCCCCTTAAACTGAGCCTTATTACCGCCTTGAATGATGGCAACTGTGGCACATTTAACGCAGACCTTTTCAGCCTTGCCGGCTGCATTCTCTCTTTATAAGGCAACAACATGCTCGATATCGCGGATTTAAAAGTTTTTTTTCAGGAGCCTGAAATACAGCAGCTCATCGATGACACCTGGGATAAGGTCGGTGATGCTCTGGCACAGGCGCAGGCAGAATTACCGGCAGAGCTGGCCATGGCGCGCCGTGAACTCTCTTTCCATAGCCATGTAAAATGCCTGGGTTATCTTTGCTGGTTACTCGAGCATAATAATGTGGCGGGTGACATCATTGAAATCGGCGTGTGGAAAGGGAAATCGACGGCTTTCATGAATGAAATTTGCCAGCATAAACGTCGCATTATCAGCATCGATCCCATGGAGCTGGCAAATCAGGAAAGTGAGCTGCGCTTTTATCACGAAAAGCTGTTTCCCCAGGTTAATCTCATCCGTGGCTACTCTGAATTAAGTATTGAGCGGGTGCAGGCCCTTAATCCGCGTACCGTATTACTGCATATTGATGGCGGACACGAAGGCCGCCATGTATTGCTCGATTTCCTGTTATATTCGCCCACCCTGGTGCAAGGCGGCTTTATCGTCTTTGACGATTATCGCGATCACCAGTATTCACCGCAGGTCGGTCCTGCCGTGGATTTATTACGCGCGGGTGGCTATTTTAATGGTTTCGATGTGATTGGCAGTTTGCCCGGCTTTGAAAACAGCTATTTATTGCAGAAGCGATAACCGTTCCAGCCTGATGAAATGTCCTCTCCCGCAGTCGGGAGAGGAAGAAAAGCATTTCAGCTCTGTCCCTTATTTCTCTGCCGAGACCGGCCTGAGAATCTGCGGCTCAATATCCTGAATCACCGCATCGCCAGGGCGCTTTGCCACTTCGTCCAGCGCCTGCTGGCACTCGACGGTTGGGCGTTCCACTTTACGCAGCGTCAGGCCATCGTAGTGCAGCTCACCGTTCTCCAGCGAGAGCGGCATCACGCGCGCCTGACGGTTAACGTTAACCCAGTCATCATCCAGGCGCGTCAGCTTGCCTGGTTTGGCAATCACCCGCTGCCACTGGCGGCAGTCAAGGGTAGTGCCATCAGCGCTGACGATCAGGCTGGCCATAGCCTCGCTGCTGATCAGCTTGCTCTGCGGCCCCATCGTCTGCCAGTTACCCTGCAGTTCCAGCGGTGCCGGGGTTTTTACCGCTTCGTCATAACTGTTGATTTGCGCACAGCCGCTCAGCGCCAGCGCGGCCAGTACCATCCACTTTTTCATCTTCGGTCCCTACACTCGCATCAATGGCGGCTACGTTATAATGTTTTCCCGGCGTGACGCAAGGTATCTGCGGTGGAATCCCCCTTCTCTTTCTCCGGCGCCCTCAAGCTGTTCAACTCTTCGCCGATAACCTGATGTGAAGTCTAAAGCACCTGCACCCATAACAATATTGACGACTTACTCACCCTGGTTTCGGAGAACGCTGTTATGCGATTGACCCTTCGCGCACGTCTGGCTGCGATTGTCAGCCTGCTGTGCCTGTTACTGATTATTGCTGCCGTCTGGGGAATTATCGGCCTGCGCGCTGCCGATCAGCGCGCGCAAAATGCCTATCAGAACGAGCTGCTTCCGCTGCAATACTCCTCACGCCTGTACCGCATGGTGCAGGAGCAATCCGCTACCCTGTTCGATGCGCTGCGCTACTGGACCGACAGCAGTGAAGTGGAAAAACGCCTGGCGCGCATTGCGCAGTACGGTCAGCAAATCAACGCCGATCGCCATACCTGGCAGCAGCTGGCGTTTGATGCGCAGACCAAACCGCTGAGCCAGCGCTTCCTGACCCATCTCGACGGCTGGCAGGGTGCGCTGCATGAAGCCGGTGAGCTGCTGAAAGGCGGTAACCCGTCCGCCGCACTGGTGGTCATCGAAACCCGCCTGCGCAGCGGCAGCCAGTTGCTGCAGCAGGACATTGACCAGCTGGATGCGCTGATGCGGCAGCATGCGCAGACGGCCTGGCAGCAGGGCAACCGCGACTACCTGCTGGCACGCAATAGCCTGATCGCCATCCTGCTGTTGGGTCTGAGTCTGGCGCTGGTCTCCGGCTGGCTGCTGATCCGCTCGATTAACCGTTCCATCGCCCAGGCGCGCGAACTGGCGGATGCCATTGCCGGCGGCGAGCTCAATCACCGTATCGGTACGGTAACGCGCGATGAGATGGGTGAACTGATGCAGGCGCTGCTGCGCATGGATGTGCGGCTGGCGGAGATCGTGCGCGAGGTGGGCGAAAGTGCCCATGCACTGAGCGATGCGGCACGCCAGATGGCGGATGGCAACGACGACCTGTCGGAGCGCACCCACGCGCAGGCCAGTTCGCTGGAGCAGACTGCGGCCAGTATGGAGCAGATGACCGCCACGGTGAAACACAACGCGGACAACGCCGCGCAGGCCAATGAGCTGGCAAGCGATGTGCGCCATCAGGCCGAGCGCGGCAGCGGTGTACTGCGCGACGCGGTGAGTGCGATGGAGGAGATTGAATCCTCCAGCAAGCGCATCGCGGATATCAACCGCGTGATTGATGAAATCGCCTTCCAGACCAACCTGCTGGCACTGAATGCGGCGGTAGAAGCGGCGCGCGCCGGGGAACAGGGACGCGGCTTCGCGGTAGTGGCGTCAGAGGTGCGACAGCTGGCGCAGCGTTCGGCCGGTGCCGCACAGGAGATCAAGGCGCTGATCGATGCCAGCGTGGGTAAAGTCGAAGCCGGCAGCGCGCTGGTGCAGCGCTCTGGCGAGATGCTCAACGACATCAACCACGGCGTGGCGCGCATGGTGGATATCGTTGGTGAGATCGCTGTGGCCAGCCGCCAGCAATCCAGCGGCATTGAGCAGGTGAACACCGCAGTAATCCAGATGGACGGTGCCACCCAGCAGAATGCATCGCTGGTGCAGCAGGCCAGCGCGGCCAGCCAGACGGTGAGCCAGCATGCCGGTTTGCTGGTGGAAAAAATGGCGTTCTTCCGCCTGCAGCAGCCATAAGGAGCCGCCATGAAGCGTACCATAATTGCGCTGCTGGCCGCGCTGCCGCTGCTCAGCCAGGCCGCCACCACGCTCAATATCGCCACCATTGCCAATGGTGACATGACTATCATGCAGCAGCTGTCGAGCCGTTACGAACAGCAGCATCCGGACGTGAAACTGCAGTGGCACGTGATGGATGATGGCGCCCTGCGCCAGGCGGTGCTGGCAGCCATGAACAGCGGTGACGCAAAATTTGATGTGATTACCGTGGGTACCTATGAAGCGCCGCTGTGGGGTAAAAAAGGCTGGCTGGCGCCGCTTAATAACCTGCCGCCAGAGTATGACAGCGACGATCTGCTGACGCCGGTGCGCAAAGCACTGTCCTGGCAGCAAACGCTGTACGCGCTACCGTTTTACGGGGAAAGCAGCATGACCTATTACCGCAAAGATCTGTTTGCGGCGAAAGGGCTGACCATGCCGGACGATCCCGACTGGACCGACATCAAAAATTTCGCGGCGAAACTCACCGATCCTCAGCACGGTATCTATGGCCTGTGCCTGCGCGGCCAGCCCGGCTGGGGCGATAACGTGGCCCTGCTCACCACCATGGCCAACGCCTATGGTGCGCAGTGGTTTGACGATCGCTGGCAGCCGACGCTGAATTCGCCAGAGTGGCGCGAGGTATTGACCGATTATCTGGCGATGGTGAAACAGGACGGTCCGCCGGATACGGCCAGCAATAGCTTTGGCCAGATCCTGCATCTTACCGCACAGGGAAAATGCGCGATGTGGATCGACAGTACCGTCGCCGCCGGGCTGCTGATTAACCCGCAGATTTCGCTGGTAGCGGACAAGCTGGCGTTTGCGCCGGCGCCGGGCGGCATTACGCGCAACGGCTCGCACTGGCTGTGGTCGTGGGCGCTTGCGGTACCGGCTAACTCACCGCAGCGCGCTGCCGCCGTGGACTTCATCAGCTGGGCGACCTCGCGGCAGTATATTCAGCAGGTTGCGGATACCGTCGGCTGGGGAGCGGTGCCACCCGGCAGCCGCAACTCCACCTACCAGCAGCCAAACTACCAGCGCCTGGCGCCTTACGCCGCTCAGGTGCGCAGCGCGATTGAATCCGCCACCGTCGATCAACCGACATTGAACACCGTACCTTACACCGGTGTGCAGTACGTCAGTATTGCTGGCTTTGATCAGATGGGTAACGCCGTCGGGCAGAATCTGGCGGCGCTGCTGCAGGGCAAGCTGACGGTGGACCAAACGCTGGAAAAAAATCAGCAGGACGTGACGCGCCTGCAAGCCGCACAGCAGTAAACATTCGGGGTTCCTGACAAGTCGCCGTGTGCGGGTTACACTAACGCGCAATTTGACCGGCAGGAACCCCCGAATGAAAACCCCTGAAGAGTATTACGCCCTGGCCCGCAGCCTGTTTTTCACCGCCCACCCTGATTTTCAGTCCGCGCTGGATGAACTGAGTGAGAGTGATGCGCGCGCCGCCAATATGTCCCTGCGTGAACTGCGCGCGTGGCACGCCGAGCGCATCTATGCCGCGTTTCTGCGTCAGAAGAAGCTCGACGGCATTCTGTTCTCCATCCAGCTGGCGGAACCGGATAAAGCAGTTGCTGCACAAGCGATTGAAACCTATCTGAAATCTCACGCGGAAGCGTTAGGTATGACGTGGGAAGAGTTCTGTATTAAGAACGAGTTATAAGCGATGCACTGATAAAAAGGCGATCGGAGAGAAATTTCCGGGGAAAAAGTTGTACAAGATGGGAAAAGTTGTATAACTTAATACTCACGACGACTGTCGTCGATTGTCCTTGAACGAAAGGTGCTATTGCACCGCCTCTGGAGGTGTTGCTGGATTTCCACCTCCAGAGGTTCGATTTTTTGCGTAGGCCCTCTGCTTTTGCCCGCTTTGTTCCCCTGTCGTTGCATCTTTACGCCGCGCTGTTTCACCCGTATGAAAATAATTGCCGCCATGCCGCTTGTCACTGGTTTTATTTACAGTAATATGACGCTCCCACTTTGATTACTGGAATGCCCTGATGTTTGTGGAGCTGATTTACGACAAGCGCAACGTAGCCGGTTTACCGGGCGCGCGCGAAATGATTTTGCAGGAGCTGGAGAAACGCGTGCAGCGCGTCTTTCCGGATCTGGAGGTGCGGGTTAAGCCGATGGAGCGTAATGCCATCGAAACCGATATGAGTAAAAACGACAAGGCGACGATTGCGCGTATTGTTGAAGAGATGTTCGATGAAGCCGAGATGTGGCTGGTGGCCGATTAGGCCACCAGCTGCCGCGTTTAGCTTTCCTGCTCGCTGTGATTGATGGCGATTTCCAGATCCTGAATCGCCTGATCGATATCATCCAGCAGCTGTCCCTGCTTGTTGATCAGCGCATCGAAACGCGTGGCGTACTCTTTATCCTTATACTCCCCGGCATCAAAGGCCAGCCAGTGGCTGGAAAGCGTCTCAGTGTTGGTCTGCGCATAGTGACGCATCTCTTTTAGCTGTGAGGTGACATCACGCAGGTAGTCAGTTTTGGTTTTGATTGCCTCTGTATCACTCATGCTATTTTCCTTTTTGCTGATAAAGCCAGTTAAAATAACGCCTGAGCAATTAAAGTTAGCAGATAATAGCGAAGCCGCCTGCAGAATTATCTTAACTTAGTCTCCATTCGTGGCTGATTGCGATGAATTGACGTCAGATTTAGCGCTTTTCTTTCGCTACAGACTGTTGCCTTCGCACCTATAATGGCACCCCAGCCCCGATCATCCGGAGAATGCACTGTGTCGACTGAACCTTTCAATCCTGGTTATTACACCGAACATGAGCTGAACAGTTTCGGCTTTAAACACGTCGGCAGGCAGGTCATGGTGGCAAAAAACTGCACCATTATTGGCCTGCACAATATCACCCTTGGCGATCACGTGCGCATCGACGGATTCTCGACCCTCGTGGCTGCCGGCGATGGGTATCTGACGCTTGGCTCCTACATTCATATTGGCGGTTACTGCGCCGTACTGGCGGGTGCCGGTGTGGAAATGGCGGATTTCTCGGGGCTTTCGCAGGGCGTAAAAATCTACTCGAAAAGTGATGACTACAGTGGGGAATTCATGACCAATCCCACCGTGCCTGCCCACCTGACCGGCGTCACCTCGGGGAAAGTGGTGCTGGGCCGACATGTTATCGTCGGTTCGCAATCCATTATTATGCCAGGCCTTAGGCTGGCAGAGGGAACGGCGGTAGGCGCCAATTCACTGATAACGCGCGATACCGAAGCGTGGTCGATCTACTTCGGCTCGCCCGCTAAAAAGATTAATAGCCGGCAGCGAAATCCGCTGGAACTGGAAAGGCAGATCACGCGACCGAACGGGTGATCAGGGCATCCCTGCCCGTCTGAATTACAGATACTTCTTCGCCAGCGCAATCAGTTCATCCTTTGCGGCGCTGCCCAGCTTCAGCACGCTCTGTTCAACAAAGCTGAAAGCCTGGACAAAGTCCTTCACCCCGGCGCTGATATCCTGCGCCACCGCATCACTGGCGGCAGTAGCAGTAACTGGCGCGTCGGGGACAGCAACCGGTGCGGCGGCCTGCGCGTTGCGCACGCCAGGCGTGGCGGCCGCTGAGGCGCCTGCGCTGGCCGAGCCGTTCGCCAGCGTATCCTGCGTTGCCAGCTGCTGATCGAGATCGACCGGAGCATCCGCATGAAACGGTTGCTCAGCGCTGGCTGGCGCTGCCGGTTGCGCGGCTGGCGTTGCGGCTGCCGGCGGCGTTGCTGGCTGGGCAACGCTGTCAGCTGCGCTGTCAGCGGCAGCTGGCGCGCTGGCCGTTTCGTTGGCAAAACTCTCCAGCGGTGACAATTCCTGTTGCGCCGCAGCGCTGGTTGGGTTGATGACAGTTTGATCGCTCATAATTTTCTCCTTATTGCTAAATAAAGACCGCAGTTGATGCAAACGGACTGCGATCCGCTCGGTAATACGCATCAGGTCCTCCTTAGCGCCGCTGCTGTGGCGCGGTTTGCTGCCCGGCCGGCGGCGTGGAGGGCGTTGTGGTGTGGCTGGCGCTGCGCGGCGGCTGAGCATCCAGCTTTTTCTGCAGCTCAACCAGCTGGCTGGTCAGTTCGGCGACCTTTGCTTCGCGTCGATCGGAGATCGCCCGGTACTGCTGGCGAATCTCCTCCACGCGCCGGTTGGCGTCGTTATTGACGTAAAGAAACAGAATGGTCATCGCCACACACAGCAGCGATAACAGCATCAGCAGGCCACCCAGCATCAGATGACGGCGGTGGCTTCGCACCAGCAGTTCACTGTTTATCTGCACCATCGCGGTTCTCCTCCAGAGTGGTGATCAATTGATTAATCTGGCTGCGAAACTTATCGCTGTGCTCGGCTTCGGTGGTCGCCAGCAGGATACCGAGTGCGTTCTTAATCAAACGCAGATCGGTCTCCAGCGATGAGATACGCCGCAGGTTTTTGTCGTGACGGATACGCAGTTCATCGTTTTCCTGGCGCATCAGCGCATGGCTCTCCTTGAGAAGCAGCACCTGCTCTTTGTAGCTGGTGATGATCTCGCCGCCCGCGCGATTGCTGGTGACGATAGACGCGATCCCCGCCATCAGGGGTTTCCAGAACACCGCTGCCGCGCCACCGCCAAGCAGCAGTGCGCCTACGCTGGTGACCAAACTACTCTCCATGCCCTACCTCTCTCACCTGGCGAGGGTTAGCCGGACACCCCGCTGACCTCCCTCGCCAGTATCACGGCCAGCGGCATATTTAAGTTTACTTTAAATAATGATTTTAAGTATACTTAAGTCAAGCCTGGAGGAGTTGTCAAGATGATGAAAAAAGAATCTGGTGGTGAGCGCATTCGCCAGCGCCGTAAGGCACTGAAATTAACGCAGCAGGCGCTGGCCAATGGCATTGGCGTGTCGCACGTTGCGGTTTCGCAGTGGGAGAAAGAAGAGACGGTGCCGCGTGGTGAGCATCTGCTGCGGCTGGCGGAGTTGCTGCAGTGTAGCGCGGCGTGGATTATTGATGGCGACGGCCAGCCGTTTGCCAGTACGCACGCTTCCCCCGCTCTCACTGCCGTGCCGCTGGTCACGCTGGTGCAGGCCGCGGACTGGCTGAATGAGCAGCGACTGCAGTGGCAGCAGGAGGCCGTCCGCTTTCTTTACAGTGACGAAGCGCTGAGCGACAGTGCGCTGGCGGTTACGCTGGAAGATGACGCCATGAACCCGGCGTATCGCGCCGGCGACCGGTTGATTTTTGATCCGCAACGCGTGCCCCAGCCGGGCGATGTGGTGCTGGCGCGGGTTGACGACGTCGCGATGGTGCGAATTATTCGGATGCACGACGAGCAAATTTTCTCGTTACGGCCGCTGAACGAAGATTTTCCCGTGCAGCAGAGTCAGAAAAGTTCGCTGGAACTGATTGGCACGCTGGTGGAAATGCGGCGGCGCGGCAGCCGCTGAAGCAGCAAAAAACCCGCCACGCGGCGGGTCAAATCCAACAAAAGACTACGGCAAAAATCACAACGTGTCGGTGAGATGATCGACGATCACCCTTCCCTCGGTATCGGTTTGCGTTATACGGTAACTAACGCGATAAGAGCGACGGTTACTCAGTTTATCGAACAGCGCCACGCTGCCCTTTTGCTCACCGTTGGCACCGACAATGTGCCATTCGGTGACATCTTCCTGTCCCCGGTTATGCAGGCGTAACAAGCTCTGCTCAACTAAACGATCGCTTTCATCAATCTTCAAATAATCACGCAACATCTTTATCACCTCCGGTTAACCCGGCTAACGATACGCTTTTCATTTATCCTTTCAATCGAATTTATTTATCGTTAATCTCGCTGGCCAGCGGTTGAGTTAAAATTCCACCTGGCGTGCCCCGCCAGCCGCTTCGGTTAAGTGGAATTTAATAAAATAGTTAACGATTACGCGTCTCAGCGCTGGACAGAACCTGCCGTCTGGCTGTTAATGTAAGGCAAAATAACGATAGCGCCGGACAATCTCATGCTGACTACCATCCTTTACCGCAGCCATCTCTATGATCACGTTCCCATCAAAACGCTGGAGGATATGGTTGGCAAAGCCAATAAGAAAAACGAAGTTTCAGATGTCACCGGCATTCTGTTGTTTGATGGACGACATTTCTTCCAGCTGCTTGAAGGGCCCGATCAGGCCGTTCAGGGCATTTACGACCGTATCTGCCGCGACGCCCGCCATCACAATCTGGTGGAGCTGATGCATGACTTCGCGCCAGCCCGGCGCTTTGGTAACGTCGGAATGGAGCTGTTTGACCTGCGCGAGCATGACAAATCCAGCGTACTGCAGGCGGTGCTGGATAAAGGCACGTCGCGTTACCAGCTGACCTATGACGACCGTGCACTGCAGTTCCTGCGCACCTTCGTTGAGGCGCGGGAAAAAGAGAACTATTTCGAGATCCCGCCGGCGAATACCTGGGAATTTATCACTGATGCGGAAAGCCAGCGTCAGCTGGAGAGTCTGCACCATTATGTGCAGGATTGCCGGTTTGCGTTTCAGCCGATTGTTGATCCCTTCTCGCGGCGTATTACGGCCTATGAAGCACTGATTCGCACGCCGGACGGCGGTTCACCTCAGGAGTACTTCTCTGCGTTTGGCGGTGATGCGATTTACCATGCTGATATTCAGTCCAAAAGTCTGGCCTTCAACCTGGCGAAAAATCTCGGCCTCGGCGAGCAGACGCTGACCATCAATCTGCTGCCGATGTCACTGGTCACCGTCCCGAATGCGGTGGATTTCCTGCTGCAGGAAATCGCGGCCAACGGTCTGGTACCGGAGCAGATCGTGGTGGAAGTGACGGAGAATGAAATCATCTCGCGTGCTGAAGAATTTACGGCAGAAGTAAGAAAACTTAAGGCGGCCGGTATCAGCCTGGCGCTGGATGACTTTGGTGCCGGGTTTGCGGGGTTGTCGCTGCTGTCTAAATTCCAGCCGGATAAGATCAAAATCGATCGGGAAATCATCAGTGACGTGCACAAAAGCGGCCCAAAACAGGCGATTGTGCATGCCATTATTAAGTGCTGCGCTTCGCTGGAGATCGCGGTGATTGCTGAAGGCGTGGAGAAAGCCGAGGAGTGGATGTGGCTGGAAGCGGTCGGTGTCAGTCAATTCCAGGGCTATCTGTTTGCCCGCCCACAGTTTAATGGTTTCCCGGCAGTAGCCTGGCCGGAGATTAAGTAACCGGCAAAGCTGACCGCCGTAACGGCGGTCACAGGCTTAACACTCAGTCTCACGCGCCGGTTCTTCCAGCCGTTCACTGAGCACTACGTACTTCATCATCTCAAAGGTACGCTGCGTCATTGGCACCGCGCTGCACGGGCGAAACCAGCCAAACTGCTTCTGGTACAGCCACACTTCCGGATGACGCTCGCCATCTTTAATCCAGTAATAACCATCATTCATAGGTTTGCCCAGCGGCCTGCGCCGCGAATCAGACATTCATGCGTGCCCGATAAAGTGATACGCCCTCTGGCGTAATGAGTAACCCTGCTTGCATGAAAGCTTACTCCAGCTAAATACTGTAGCAGAGAATAGAGGCAATTGTGCATTTCACGCTGGGCTTATTCAGGCAGGAAACGAGACGCGAAGAGAATAAATGCCCCTAAGCTAAGGGGCGAAACAAACAGGCAACTAAACGTCCGTGTTTCGGCAATGGAGTGGAGTACGACAGACACAGGTTTCAGGAAGCGATATCGTCAGGCGTGCGCTGAACAATAAGTTCCAGTGCCTGGCGATAAATATCCAGCTGAACCACGTCATGTTCAGACTCTAATCGCTCCAGCAGCGCCAGAATAATATCTTTATTGCTCACGCGCAGTTTCACCGCCGCCAGCTGTTTGTAAATCAGCGCGATGACCTCTTTTTCACTGGCATATTCTGAACCCGCGTGCTGGAAATATTCTGACAATTGAGACTCTGCTGACGTCGATGCATTCTGTTTCATAACAAGCCTCATCGGGTAAGCTGCAGTGCAAACTGCAGTGATTAATCGGTTACTCAGGTTAAATTTTTGAATCAGCACAGGTAAAAAAGCAGCCTCTGAAAGTGGAAATCCACAACACCTTCAGAGGCGATGCAAAGCATCATTCGTTACGTGTGACTGACTGCCACAAGCGAGAAGTTATACAAAGATGGAAAACTTGTACAACAATTTAGTTAGCATTTCGTGTGGTCAGAGGAGATTTGCACAATAATTTTGCCATTCTCTTCAACAATAAATCACCATTTTTGCAGGAAAAATCATGCGGTTAACCTGAATAAAATATCAGGCACTGTGCTAAGCCTCTCTTTCTGCTCAACAAAATTATTTTTACTCCTTGCTGACGCGTGCACTTCTATACAGCCCCCATAAACTTGTACAACTTTGCAAAACTGTACAATTTAGCCGTTCTGCGTGTAGAGTGTGAAAACGATTACGGCCGCCAGAAACGGCCAGCGATCAGCTAAAATTCATCACAACAAAACCCCTACTGGAGAGAAAGATGAAACAACACGAAACCAACAAGGAGCGTAAAAACGAGGGCGAGGTACACAAGGGTTTACCGGAAGCCGCGCCGCATGCAGGTAATGCTTATGAGGAAGATGATCATCCAGCCCATGATGATGCTCGTGAGCACGGCGAAATCCCGCGTACACGCGATGACAGTCAGGATGACAAAAAAGATCCTTATCAGGATCAGTAAAATACCTTCGATGATATCTGGACCGACCCACCGGATGTTATTTTCGTGGCCGCTGACTGCTGGCGTTAATAAGCGAAGCGGCAACCGAGATTGATCATTGAGTTTAATTAAGACATTATTTTGCGGAAATTAGAGAAGGCGTGCCTTCATTCATTTCTGGAGAGCACTGATGGATACGGGTTTTTACTGGGTAGGCAGCAGCACAACTGAGCCTGAGGTATGGTACTGGGATGCTGGACGCGGTTTTTATCGCCCGATGGAGCCGATACCGCTTTCTCTGCCTCGTTTTAAATCTGCCGGTTTTAAACTTCTCAGTGGCAAACTGATGCCACCGGAAGAGGTGCAATCTGCTTAGGTTTTCGTCTGCAGGTGAGAATATTGTCAGTTACGCTGTTAAGCGCAGCGTAGCTGAACTATATTCCTGTGAGGAGGACATGATAATGCAGGAAGGATTTTATTGGGTGCAGCGCGGCGCAGAACAGCCAGAAGTCTGGTTTTTCTCAACCAGTGGAGAAGGTGCCTGGTTTGAACCCACCAAAAACGATGCCATCAGCAAGCAACGCTTCGCTGAACAGGGCTACAGGACGATCAGCGAAAAACTGTCACTGCCCTGACCCTGACGAAACCGCCTCTCTCAGGCGGTTTTTTATTGCGCGCCGCTAGACCTGCATGCTCATGATCTCGCTGTAGGCATTCACCAGCTTGTTACGCACCTGAATCCCCATCTGCATCGAAATCGACGATTTCTGCAGATCGACCATCACATCATTCAACTGGATGCCCGGTTTACCCAGCTCAAAATCCTGCGCCTGACTGCGCGCAGCGGTCTGGGTGGCGCTGATTTTATCCAGCGCGGCTTTCATGGTGGCACCAAAATCGAGCTGACTGGCGGACTCGGTCGGTTTGCCACTGGCCTGCAGTGACGTCAGCTGCAGCTGCTGCAGTACGCCATCAATTGCCTGAATTGACATTGCCTGTACCTCATAGATGAAGGGTTCTTTTTTTCACGGAGGAAAAGTTAACACACTGTCAATAGGACAAAGGCGCTAAATGACTGCAAAAAACCCGGCTTATCCAGCCATCGAAGTGACACGATTCATCAAATAATGCCAGGCATTAGATTGGAATTTCATTTTTTCCCCTACCCCGTCGGCCAGCTACACGGCATCAACGGGCGGGGATGCGTATCAGGGAGTCAGTTTTGTCACCTACATACACCCGGTCAATTATGTCAGGCAGGAATTGGTCATGAATGCGAGTGCAGCCGCCACACAGGATACAGCAAAGAAAGGCTTTAATGACCTTCTCGCCCGCCTGCGCGCAAATCCGCGTATTCCATTAATCGTTGCTGCCGCGGCCGCTATCGCCGTGGTTCTGGCGCTGGTGCTGTGGGCCAAAGCGCCCGACTATCGCGTTCTCTATAACAACCTCTCTGATGAGGATGGCGGCGCGATTGTTACCCAGCTCACCCAGATGAACATCCCTTACCAGTTCGCTGAAAACGGCGGCGCCCTGATGGTGCCCGCCGATAAAGTGCATGAGCTGCGTCTGCGCCTTGCCCAGCAGGGACTGCCGAAAGGGGGTTCGGTAGGCTTTGAACTGATGGATAAAGAGAAGTTTGGTATCAGCCAGTTCAGTGAGCAGATTAACTACCAGCGTGCGCTGGAAGGTGAGCTGGCGCGCACCATCGAAACGCTCGGACCGGTGAAGAGCGCGCGCGTGCATCTGGCGATGCCAAAACCGACGCTGTTCGTGCGCGAGCAAAAATCTCCGTCTGCCTCAGTAACGCTGAACCTGCAACCGGGCCGTGCGCTGGATGAAGGCCAGATTCAGGCGATTCAGCACATGGTCTCCAGCAGCGTGGCCGGTCTGCCACCAGGCAATGTGACCGTGGTCGATCAGGCGGGTCGCCTGCTGACGCGCTCCGACAGCGAAGGCCGCGATCTTAATGATGCCCAGCTGAAATACGCCTCCGAAGTGGAAGCACGCTATCAGCAGCGCATTGAAGCCATTCTGAATCCGATTCTCGGTCAGGGTAATGTGCATGCGCAGGTGACCGCGCAGATTAACTTTGACCGCAGCGAGCAGACGGACGAGAAGTATCAGCCGAATGCGAACCCGAATAACACGGCGATTCGCTCACGCCAGACCAGCACCAGCGATCAGAACGGCAGCCCGTATCCGGGCGGCGTGCCGGGTGCGCTGTCGAATCAGCCTGCGCCGGCCAATACCGCGCCGGTCACCAACCCGCAGCAGCAGAACAATAACAACGCTAACGGCCAGCAGAACAACAACGCGCAGAATGCCGGCACCTCGACCAGCACCGCGCAGAGCAGCGGCCCGAGCAGCTCCAGCCGCAACGATACGGTGAACTACGAGCTGGATCGCACCATTCGTCACACCAAACTCAACGTCGGTGACGTGCAGCGCCTGTCGGTCGCCGTGGTGGTCAACTACCGCGATGACGGCAAAGGCAAAGCGGTGGCGCTGAACGATCAGCAGATCAAGCAGATTGAAGATCTGACCCGCGAAGCGATGGGCTATTCGCAAACACGTGGCGACAGCGTCAACGTGGTGAACTCGCAGTTCAACACCACCGAGCCGACCGGCGGCGACCTGCCCTTCTGGCAGCAGCAGTCGTTCTTTGATCAGCTGATGACCGCCGGTCGCTGGCTGCTGGTGGCACTGGTTGCCTTCATCCTCTACCGCAAAATGGTGCGTCCGCAGCTGCTGCGTAAACGCGAAGCCGAGAAAGCCGCCGCCGAAGCCGCCGCTGCCCGTGCTGCCGCGCGTGAAGAAGAAGCCGCTTACAGCGTCCAGATCAATAAAGACGAGCTGGACCAGGAGCGCAAATCTAACAACCGCATGAGCGCCGAGGTGATGAGCCAGCGCATCCGCGATATGTCTGAAAACGATCCGCGCGTTGTGGCGCTGGTTATCCGCGAATGGATGAGTAACGAACTATGAGTCTGACCGGTACTGAAAAGAGCGCCATTCTGATGATGACCATTGGCGAAGAGCGTGCGGCCGAGGTGTTTAAACACCTCAACCAGCGTGAGGTACAGCACCTCAGCGCCGCGATGGCCAGCATGAAACAGATTTCGCACAAGCAGCTGACCGAAGTGCTGCGCGAGTTCGAAACCGATGCCGAACAGTTTGCTGCGCTGAGCCTCAACTCCAACGACTACCTGCGTTCGGTGTTGATCAAGGCGCTGGGCGAAGAGCGCGCCTCCAGCCTGCTGGAAGATATCCTCGAAACACGCGAAACCACCAGCGGCATGGAAACCCTCAACTTTATGGAGCCGCAGGCGGCGGCGGATCTGATCCGCGACGAGCACCCGCAGATTATCGCCACCATTCTGGTACACCTGAAGCGCGGCCAGGCGGCGGATATTCTGGCGCTGTTCGACGAGCGTCTGCGCCACGATGTGATGCTGCGTATCGCCACCTTCGGCGGCGTACAGCCAGCGGCGCTGGCAGAGCTGACCGAAGTGCTCAATGGCCTGCTGGATGGCACCAACCTCAAACGCGCGAAGATGGGCGGCGTGAGAACCGCAGCGGAAATCATCAACCTGATGAAAACCCAGCAGGAAGAAGCGGTTATCGAAGCAGTACGCGACTTCGATGGCGAGCTGGCGCAGAAGATCATCGACGAGATGTTCCTGTTCGAAAACCTGGTGGAAGTGGACGACCGCAGCATCCAGCGTCTGTTGCAGGAAGTGGAGTCCGAGCAGCTGCTGATTGCCCTGAAAGGCGCCGAGCAGCCGCTGCGCGAGAAATTCCTCAAAAACATGTCGGCGCGTGCCGCCGATATCCTGCGCGACGACCTCGCCAACCGTGGCCCGGTCCGTATGTCCGCGGTGGAGAACGAACAGAAAGCAATCCTGCTTATCGTGCGCCGTCTGGCGGAAGCAGGCGAGATGGTAATTGGTGGTGGCGAGGAAACCTATGTCTGATGCCTTTTCCGCCCGTGCATGGCAGCGCTGGCAGCCTGATGATTTAGGCGCACCGCAGCCGCCCGAACCTGAACTGCTGCTGGCAGAGGAGCCGGACAGCGACCTCGTGCTGAGCGAGGAAGATGAACAGCAGCAGCAGCTGGAACGTCTGCAGCAGCAGATGCGTAAAGATGCGCAGACGCAGGGCTACAGCGAAGGTTATCAGAAAGGCTTCGCCGAAGCGCAGCAAAACGGCTATGACGCCGGGTTCCAGCAGGGACTGGCCGATGCCCAGCAGCAGCAGGCTCCGTTACAGGCGCGTATGCAGCAGCTGGTCACCGAGTTTCATCACACGCTGGAAGCGCTGGATAGCGTGATTGCGTCGCGCCTGATGCAGCTGGCGCTGGAAGCGGCGCGCACGGTGATTGGCCAGGCGACGCAGGTGGATGGCAGCGCCCTGCTGCGCCAGATCCAGCAGCTGATTCAGCAGGAGCCAATGTTCAGCGGCAAACCGCAGCTGCGCGTGCACCCGGACGATCTGCAGCGCGTTGAGCAGACGTTGGGCCCAACGCTCGATTTACACGGCTGGCGTTTGCTGGCCGACAGTTCGCTGCATCCCGGCGGCTGTAAACTCAGCGCCGAAGACGGCGATCTGGATGCCAGCGTCGCCACGCGCTGGCAGGAGCTGTGCCGTCTGGCGGCACCGGGAGCATTCTGATGACGTCACGCCTTTCGCGCTGGCTGGGCGCGCTCGACAGTTTTGAAGACCGCATCAGTCAGGTGCAGACGGTGCGCCGCTACGGCCGCCTGACGCGCGCCACCGGTCTGGTGCTGGAAGCCACCGGCCTGCAGCTGCCGCTGGGCGCCACCTGCATTATTGAGCGCCACGACAACGGCACGATTACCGAAGTGGAAAGCGAAGTGGTCGGCTTCAACGGCCAGAAACTGTTTCTGATGCCGCTGGAAGAGGTCGATGGCATTCTGCCCGGCGCGCGCGTGTATGCCCGCGTGCACGGCGATCACAGCGGTAAACAGTTGCTGCTGGGGCCGGAGCTACTTGGTCGCGTGCTGGACGGCAGCGGCAAGCCGCTGGATGGCCTGCCCGCGCCGGAAACCGGCTACCGCGCGCCGCTGATCACCGCGCCGTTCAATCCGCTGCAGCGTACGCCGATCCACGATGTGCTGGATACCGGCGTGCGGGCAATCAACGCCCTGCTCACTGTGGGCCGCGGCCAGCGTATGGGGCTTTTTGCCGGCTCCGGCGTGGGGAAATCGGTGCTGCTCGGCATGATGGCGCGTTACACCAAAGCCGACGTCATCGTGGTGGGCCTGATTGGTGAACGTGGCCGCGAAGTTAAAGAGTTTATCGAGAACATTCTTGGCGCCGAAGGGCGCGCGCGCTCGGTGGTGATCGCCGCGCCGGCCGACGTTTCGCCACTGCTGCGTATGCAGGGGGCCGCTTATGCCACGCGCATCGCCGAAGATTTCCGCGATCGCGGTCAGCACGTGCTGCTGATCATGGACTCCCTCACCCGCTACGCCATGGCGCAGCGTGAGATCGCGCTGGCGATCGGCGAGCCGCCGGCCACCAAAGGCTATCCGCCATCGGTGTTCGCGAAGCTGCCGGCGCTGGTAGAACGCGCCGGCAACGGCATTCACGGCGGCGGTTCAATCACCGCGTTCTATACCGTACTGACCGAAGGCGACGACCAGCAGGACCCGATTGCCGACTCGGCACGCGCTATTCTCGACGGCCACATCGTGCTGTCGCGTCGCCTGGCGGAGGCCGGTCACTATCCGGCCATTGATATTGAAGCGTCGATCAGCCGTGCCATGACCTCGCTGATTGATGAAACCCACTATGCGCGCGTGCGCCAGTTCAAGCAGTTGCTCTCCAGCTTTCAGCGTAACCGCGATCTGGTGAGCGTCGGCGCTTATGCCGCAGGCAGCGATCCGATGCTGGACCGGGCCATTAAGCTCTATCCGCAGATGGAAGCTTTCCTGCAGCAGGGCATTTTTGAACGCAGCGATTATGACGATGCCTGTCTGCACCTGCAGGCGATGTTCGGCTAACGCCGCCCAACTTGAGGTAACGCGATGAAGACAGCCAATGCGATTGATACGCTGCGCGACCTGGCGGAGCAGGATCTGGAACAGGCGGTGATCCACCTCGGCGACATGCGTCGCGGTCAGCAGCAGGCCGATCAGCAGCTCAGCATGCTGCTCGATTACCAGGATGAGTACCGTAATAAGCTCAATCAGGATATGTCCGGCGGCATCGCCAGCACGCGCTGGAGCAATTATCACCAGTTTATTCAGACGCTGGAAAAAGCCATCGAACAGCATCGCCAGCAGCTTAATCAGTGGAACCAGCGGCTGGAACAGGCGCTGAGCAACTGGCGTGAAAAGCATAAGAAGCTGAATGCCTATCAGACGCTGATTACCCGCGCGGAAGAGAACGCATTACGACAGGAAAGCCGTCTCGATCAGAAACGGATGGATGAATTTGCCCAACGGGCCGCATTGAGGAAAGGCGAATGAACACGCTGCCAACACTGCTGACACAGCTTGCTAAAACCGGCAAAGCACAACCTTCATCGGCAGTGGACAATCTGTCCGCTGCTGACACCCTGCCGCAGGGATTTATTACTGAGCTGGGCAACCGCCTGCTGACGCTGGTTAAGCAGCAGGGAAATGGCGCGCAATCCGCTGATCTGGCGGCAGAAATTGACGCTAAAAACGTCACAAAAGCGTCATTAAGCGCCCTGCTGCAGGCACTGGACAAACCAGAGGCGTTAAACGCACTTTTACAGCCGGAAAACACTAAAGCCGGACTGAAATCAGCCGATGATAATGACAAGCGCGCAGCAAGTTCGTTAACTGCCAGCGACTTACAGAATGTGCAGGCGCTGTTTGCCATGTTGCCAGCGGTGGTCGAAAACCGCAGCAGCCCGCCAGCGGATAACAGCACCGCGCTGGAAACCCGGGGTGAGGCGCGCACCAGCTTAAACGCTGCGTTACTTAACAGTTCGCTGCAAAGTGTGCTGAAAGAGGAACAGGCGAAGCCGGATGGACAGCCATCTAAAGGCAGCGATGCGCTGACCAGCCTGACCGGTGTCAGCCATAGCCCGGTGCAGAGCGCGGCCGCCAGCGGCACGCCGGCCAGCAACAGCGGTATGACGCTGGATGAGAGTTTTCAGCAGGTGCTGAGCACGCTGAGCAAACCGGAAGAGCGGCGCGAGATGCCCAGCAGCCATGACAGCAGCGCGCCGGCCATCAGCAGCCCGCTGAGCAGTACAAGTCCGCTGGTCAGCACCACGGCCAGCACCAGCAGCGCGCCTTCCACGCCGATGCTGAATGCGCAGCTGGGCAGCAACGAGTGGCAGCAGGCGCTGAGTCAGCAGATTGTGATGTTCAGCCGTAACGGCCAGCAGAACGCCGAATTACGTCTGCATCCGGAAGACCTCGGCGCGATACAGATCAGCCTGACGCTGGATAAAGATCAGGCACAGTTAACAATGGTTTCCAGCCACAGCCATGTGAGGGCCGCGCTGGAAGCGGCGCTCCCACAGCTGCGTACGGCGCTGGCGGAGAGCGGCATTAACCTGGGACAGAGTAACGTCAACAGCGACGCCTTCGCACAGGGCCAGAGTTATCAGGGCCAGCAGGAAGGACGTCGCGACGGCCAGTACGGCAGCTTTACCCTCTCCCAGGACAGTGACAACGAGATAACGCCTATTGCCGTCCCGGCAGCCCTCCAGGCGCGCGCGACCGGCAACGGCGCTGTCGATATCTTTGCCTGACAGCGACTAAACGCTGAAGGTAAGCGTAAAACCCGCGTCTTTTCTTCCCATTGTTTGACTTAAGACGCGGGATAATCTGTCCAGGTAAGCCGAGAGGCTTGCCCATAATTCACAGGAAGTAACTGCAAACATGTCTGATAACGCGAAAGCTAAAGGCCGCAAACGTTCATTACTAATTCCGGTGTTACTGATTGTAACGCTGGCCGCTTGCAGCGTGGCAGGCTATGCAGTCTGGCGAATGATGAATAAACACGAGGGTGACAAGCCGGAGGCTGCCAAAGTGGAGCCACCGCCCGCCCCGGTATTTTTTGCAATGGATACGTTTACGGTTAACCTGGTCAATCCCGATAACGATCCCGATCGCGTGCTGTACGTAGGCTTTACCCTGCGTCTGCCGGATGAGGATACCCGTCGTCGGCTGAATGACTACCTGCCTGAGGTGCGCAGCCGTTTGCTGCTGCTGCTTTCACGTCAGAGCGCCAGCGCGCTGGCAACCGAGCAAGGCAAACAGGCCCTGGTTGAACAGATCAAACAGGTGCTGGCGCCACCGCTGGTAAAAGGTCAACCTGCGCAGGTAGTCAGTGACGTGCTGTTTACCGCCTTCATTTTGAGGTGACTTAATGGGCGATAGCATTCTCTCCCAGGCTGAGATTGACGCGCTGCTCAATGGCGACAGTGACAGTGCGGAAGTAGAGAACAGTTCCAAAGGGGCCGATGGCGATATCCGCCCCTATGATCCCAATACCCAGCGTCGCGTGGTGCGCGAGCGTCTGCAGGCGCTGGAGATCATCAATGAGCGTTTTGCCCGTCATTTCCGTATGGCGCTGTTCAACCTGCTGCGCCGCAGCCCGGATATCAGCGTTGGGGCAATCAAGATTCAGCCGTACCATGAGTTTGCCCGCAACCTGCCGGTGCCAACCAACCTGAACCTGATTCACCTGCAGCCGCTGCGGGGGACTGCGCTGGTGGTGTTCTCGCCGAGCCTGGTGTTTATCGCCGTGGATAACCTGTTTGGCGGCGACGGTCGTTTTCCGACCAAAGTGGAAGGCCGTGAGTTCACCCACACCGAGCAGCGCGTGATTCGCCGCATGCTCAAGCTGGCGCTGGAAGGCTACAGCGACGCATGGAAAGCCATTTATCCGCTGGAAGTGGAATATGTGCGTTCTGAAATGCAGGTGAAGTTCACCAACATCACCACCTCACCGAACGATATCGTGGTCAACACGCCGTTCCAGGTGGAGATTGGCAACCTGGTGGGTGAATTCAATATCTGTATTCCGTTTTCGATGATTGAGCCGCTGCGCGAGCTGCTGGTCAATCCACCGCTGGAGAACTCGCGTCAGGAAGATAACCACTGGCGCGACAATCTGGTGAAACAGGTGCAGCACTCGGAGCTGGAGCTGATTGCCCACTTCGCTGAAACGTCGCTGCGTCTGTCACGTATTTTGCAACTGAAACCTGGTGACGTCCTGCCCATTGAGAAGCCGGACCGCATCATTGCCCACGTCGACGGCGTACCGGTACTGACGAGCCAGTATGGCACGCTCAACGGCCAGTATGCGCTGCGTGTAGAACATCTGATTAACCCGATTTTGAATTCGCTGAATGAGGAACAGCCCAATGAGTGACAGCAAAAAACCGTCCGATGATATCTCTGCGGACGATCTGTGGGCTGAAGCGATGAACGAGCAGGCGGCGACCAGCAGTACAGCGGAGCCAGGCGATAACGTATTTAAGTCGCTTGAGGCCAGCGCCGCTAGCGGCTCGCTGCAGGACATCGATTTGATCATGGATATCCCGGTCAAACTGACCGTGGAACTGGGTCGTACCAAGATGACCATCAAAGAGCTGCTGCGCCTGACGCAGGGTTCGGTGGTGGCGCTTGACGGCCTGGCCGGCGAGCCGCTGGACATTCTGATCAACGGCTATCTGATCGCGCAGGGTGAAGTGGTAGTGGTGAACGACAAATATGGCGTGCGCATCACCGACATTATTACCCCGTCCGAACGTATGCGTCGTCTGAGCCGCTAATCATGTTAAAAAACGCGCAAACCGTGCAGCCCGCTCACGCCCAGCCGGTGGTGTCTACCAGTTCGGTCGTCGGGCAAGTCAGCAGCGTGCTGGCGGTGATCGTGCTGCTGATTCTTGCCTGCGGCTGGCTGGCAAAACGCCTCGGCTTTGCGCCGAAAGCGGTGAGCGGTCAGGCGCTGAAAGTCAGCGCCAGCGTGCAGGTTGGCCGTCAGGAGCGGGTGGTGATTGTTGATACCGCCGATGCGCGTTTAGTGCTGGGCGTCACCGCTCAGCAGATCACCCATCTGCACTCGCTGCCGCCGCTGCCACCGGAAGCATCCCTGCCCGTCAGCGCGGCGCCGCAGGATTTTCGTCAGCTGTTTCAGAACCTGGTTAAACGTCCCGGAAAACCCCAATGATGCGTCGATTGCTCCCTCTTCTGCCGCTGCTGATGCTGCTGGCACCGGCTGCCCATGCGCAGCTGCCGGGTTTGATCAGCCAGCCGCTGGCCAATGGCGGCCAGAGCTGGTCGCTGCCGGTGCAAACGCTGGTCTTCATTACCTCGCTGACCTTTATTCCGGCGGTGTTGCTGATGATGACCAGTTTCACCCGCATCATTATTGTGTTTGGTCTGCTGCGTAACGCACTGGGCACGCCATCCGCGCCGCCGAATCAGGTGATGCTGGGTCTCGCGCTGTTCCTGACTTTCTTTATCATGGCGCCGACCTTCGACAAGATTTACACCGATGCCTATCTGCCGTTCAGCCAGGACAAAATCAGCATGGACGTGGCGATCGACAAAGGTGCCCAGCCGCTGCGTGAGTTCATGCTGCGCCAGACGCGCGAAGCCGACCTGGCCCTGTTCGCCCGTCTCGCCAACAGCGCGCCGATTCAGGGGCCGGAAGCGGTGCCGATGCGCATTCTGCTGCCCGCCTATGTCACCAGCGAGCTGAAAACCGCTTTCCAGATTGGTTTCACCGTCTTTATTCCGTTTCTGATCATCGACCTGGTGGTCGCCAGCGTACTGATGGCGCTGGGGATGATGATGGTGCCGCCGGCCACGATTTCGCTGCCGTTTAAGCTGATGCTGTTCGTGCTGGTGGATGGCTGGCAGCTGCTGGTGGGATCGCTGGCGCAAAGTTTTTACTCCTGAGTGGCTTTCCGCCCTCACCTTTCTCTCGACAGGAGCGCAACATGACACCGGAATCGGTAATGGTAATGGGCCAGGAAGCGATGCGTATCGCCCTGATGATGGCCGCTCCGCTGCTGCTGGTGGCGATGGTGAGCGGTTTGCTGATCAGTATTCTGCAGGCGGCAACGCAGATTAACGAACAGACACTGTCGTTTATCCCGAAAATTCTTGCCGTTGCGGCCACCGCCGTGGTGGCCGGACCGTGGATGCTCAACCTGATGCTGGACTACATCCGTACCCTGTTCAGCAACCTGCCTTATATCATCGGCTAATGGTCACCCTCGACAGCAGCCAGCTGGTGCACTGGGTGGCGCAATTCTTCTGGCCGATGGTGCGTTTGCTGGCGCTGTTTGCCAGCGCGCCGCTGCTGAATGAACGTTCGATTCCAAAACGGGTCAAAATTGGACTGGCGGTAGTCACCACCTGGATTCTGATGCCGCTGCTGCCGCCGGTCGAAGTGACGCTGTTTACTCCGGCGGGCTTCTGGATGCTGGTGCAGCAGTTGCTGATTGGCGTGGGGATTGGTCTGACCATGCAGCTGGCTTTTTCTGCCGTGCGGCTGGCCGGTGAGATGATTGGTCTGCAGATGGGTCTCTCTTTTGCCACCCTGCTCGACCCGAACAGCCGGATCAACATGCCGCTGCTGGCCCGTTTTCTCGACATGCTGGCGATGCTGCTGTTCCTGACCTTCAACGGTCACCTGTGGTTGATCTCGTTACTGGTGGACAGTTTTCACACGTTGCCGATTAACGATCAGCCACTCAACGCCAACGCCTTCATGGCGCTGACCAAAGCCGCCAGCTTAATTTTCCTTAATGGCATGATGTTAGCGCTACCCCTAATAATTCTGCTCCTCACGCTAAACCTGGCACTAGGTTTGTTAAACCGCGTTTCACCTCAGCTGTCGGTTTTCGCCATCGGCTTCCCAATCACCTTAACGGTAGGGATCCTGAGTCTGGGTATGATGATGCCGTTGCTTGCACCTTTCTGTGAACATCTGTTCGGTGAAGTCTTTGATTTACTCGCGCAGTTTGTATCAGAACTTTCCCCTGCCCGTTGATTAACGATACTGTTAACCTTCTTATACGATAGTTAAGTAATCAAAAACATTCTGTGCATTTTTCGAACCATATTTTTCAGAAATCAACTGAGGATATTCTGATAAATGCGCATTTATGGTGAAAATTATTCTTATTAAACGGCGCTTCGCGTATTTTAGTCAGACGATTCCTAAGCCGGTTAAGCCGGTGAATCGGTTGATAAAATGCTCAAAGGGCTGTTTTTAAACAAAAAAAATATTACAGCGATTTTTCTTGTCTAAATCCCTTTTTTCCGGCATTGTCAACACTCGCTGAAACGTCACACTTTCGCGATTCAAATGTTTTTAAGAATTGTCCTATCAGATTTGTCTGTGACTTGCGCGATAGTGACAGGGCTCTCAAAACAGAGCGAAAGAAACACATAAACCAAATTCCCGGCGATTCCCACTATCGCGGGGACAAGAGTGACGTGGAAGTAACACAATAAACTTCGCAGAACGGGTCAGGGACGAGTCAAGATGGCGCAGGAATGCATTACGCCAGTCTGCCGAGCAGAATAAAAAAGTGTCTTTGGAAATCTCTCTCGTACCGCAAACGCGTATTCATCGTTGATTTAAACGGATAACAAATTGGTGAGGGTCGCTATAATGCCAACGATTATTATGGATTCATGTAACTACACACGCCTGGGTTTGTCAGACTATATGTCGGCAAAAGGAGTCAAAAAGAAAAATATTACTTCCGTGTCTGACATCGAACAATTGCAACAACGGTGTGAGCAATTAAAACCGGGCGTAGTATTTATTAACGAAGAATGCTTTATTCACGAATCCGATTCCAGCGATCGCATTCGTTCTATTATCATGCAGCATCCGGATACGCTATTCTTTATTTTTATGGCGATCTCGAATATCCATTTTGAGGAATACCTCTACGTTCGTAAGAACCTGATTATTACGTCAAAATCGATAAAAACATCGACACTGGACTCCCTGCTGGGCACCTACCTGCAAAAGAAACTCAATGCGTCACCGCGCATTTCTGCCGGGCTGGATATTCATCCACTGACATTGAGCCAGACTGAATCGAATATGCTGAAGATGTGGATGTCAGGTCATGACACCATTCAGATTTCGGATAAGATGCAAATCAAAGCGAAAACTGTTTCGTCACATAAAGGCAATATTAAACGCAAAATTAAAACGCATAATAAACAGGTTATTTATCATGTGGTGCGCCTGACTGATAATGTTACCTCGGGCATTTATGTCAACGTGCGATAATTTCACCCACCGATAATACGCTTTGTGGTCAAGGCCAGTCCCCGCGACTGGCCTTGATTATTTTTGAGCGTTTTGCGAGCGCGATCCCACTTCCCCGCTAAGCTTTTATCCCCTGCTGCCGATGCTTGTTTTCAGAACCCCTTACCACTATGAGAGCAAGGAAATGAAAACAGCATCGATAGATGAGCAACATAAGCTCAGCATCTGGCAAAACCTACGCCTGATGCCTCTGTTCAGCATGATCTTTGGTGGCATTCTGCTGCTTTTTGCCCTGTGCATTGGACTCGCCAGCTACTTTCTGATTCAGAGCAATAATTCCCTCAATGACGCCACCGATGAGATTCAGGTGCGCATGGGCATTTCTAACAGCTCAAACCATCTGCGAACCGCACGCCTTAATGTACTGCAGTCGGGCGCGGCGGCGCGCATCGGTGAAATGGATGGCTATCGTGCCGATCTGGCGCGCACCGAAACGCGCATTAAGCAGGCGCGCGAGGGCTTCAAAATTTATATGGATCGCAAAATGAAGACGCCGGCTGACCTGGCGCTCGACGGTCCGCTCACCACCAGCTTCAACGCCTATATTGATAAAGGCCTGAAGCCGATGATCGAATCGGCGAAACAGGGCAGCTTTGAGGGGATTGTCGCGCAGGAGACCGATGTCACCCGCAAGCTGGATGATGCCTATAATGCCGTGCTGCTGAAGGCGATTAAGATCCGCACCGAGCGCGCCGAAGCGATTAACGCCGAAGCGGCGCATCAGTCGCGCGTCGGTTTTATCGCGATGGCTGCGGCTTTTGCCGCCGCGCTGCTGCTGGTGCTGCTCACCTTCGTATTCCTGCGCCGCGTGGTGATCAATCCGCTGCGCCTGTCGGTGGGTCGCATTGAGCGCATCGCACAGGGCGATCTCACCGCCCCCGAGCAGGCCTATGGTCGCAACGAAATTGGCAGCCTGCTGCACAACCTGCAGCTGATGCAGGCGTCGCTGGTGCGCACCGTTGGCACCGTCCGGGAAGGCGCGGTGGCGATTTATCAGGGCTCCAGCGAGATCTCCGCAGGTAACACCGATCTGTCATCACGCACCGAGCAACAGGCTTCTGCGCTGGAGCAGACTGCCGCCAGCATGGAGCAGCTCACCGCCACGGTGAAGCAGAACGCCGAAAACGCCCATCACGCCAGCCAGCTGGCCGCCGATGCGTCTGGCAAAGCGCGCAGCGGTGGTGAACTGGTGAGCGGTGTGGTGAAAACCATGAATAACATCTCCGGCAGCTCGAAGAAAATCGCCGAGATCACCAACGTCATTAACAGTATCGCCTTCCAGACCAATATCCTGGCGCTGAACGCCGCGGTAGAAGCCGCACGCGCCGGGGAACAGGGCCGTGGCTTCGCCGTGGTCGCCAGTGAAGTGCGCAATCTGGCGCAGCGCAGTGCGCAGGCGGCGAAAGAGATTGAGTCGCTGATTGCCGAGTCGGTGGATTTGATCAGTAACGGCTCGCATCAGGTCGGTGAAGCCGGCAGCACCATGGGCGAGATTGTCGAAGCGGTGCGCCGCGTTACCGACATTATGGCCGAGATTGCGGCAGCGTCTGATGAGCAGAGCCGTGGCATTCAGCAGGTCAGCCTGGCGGTGACAGAGATGGATAACGTGACGCAGCAGAACGCTTCGCTGGTGGAGGAAGCCTCTTCAGCCGCGGCTTCGCTGGAAGATCAGGCCGGTAAACTGACGCAGGCGGTGGCGGTGTTCCGCCTGAATGATACGCCGGCTTCGCTGGTGGCTGCTGCGCCACAGCCGGCGCTGAAAGCCCCTGCGCTCGCTCCACGTCCGACGCTGGCTGCAGCGGGCAATGATAACTGGGAGACGTTTTAAGAGGAGTGAGCTGGGGTGCGGTATTTTTCCCTCACCCCATCCCTCTCCCGCTTGCGGGAGAGGGGGCTGTCAGTGCGGCTGTTGAGTATGGCTTTCACACAACGCTTCAGGAACAACTTATTACTAAGCATCGTCGCTGAACGGTTCCCTCTCCCGCAAGCGGGAGAGGGTTAGGGTGAGGGTGAGGGCAACCTGAGAGCAACCTGAGAGCAACGTGAGGGCAATCTAATCGCAAAACCACACTACCCTTCCCCCGCATACGGCTCGACAAACACGCCTTCGGCGTGATCGCTCTCATTAAAGAACCAGATCCCCAGCGGGTAATCCTCCAGCGCCACCAGATACATGGTGCCCTCATTAAAGCCTTCCACAGCCAGCACAGTACCGACGCGACGTGGGCCGCCGTCGGTTTTTACCGTTACCCGGTCATTGACCTTCATTGATTTCTCTCCAGAAACAGTCCTGCGCATAGTGTAACGGAAGATAGTCAGCGCTGCCTGATCGCGATCAGCGTCGGGCGATTACCCACACCGCATGCACGATGCCGGGGATGTAACCACACAGCGTCAGCAGAATGTTGAGCCAGAAGGCGCCGCCAAAGCCGACCTGTAAAAACACGCCCAGCGGTGGCAACAGAATGGCAATAATGATCCGAATTAAATCCATACTAACTCCCTGATAACCATAATAATCAACCAGCTGTAAGCATAGCTGCTTTACGCCAGAATGGGGAATGCAGCGGGTAAAGAAGTGTCAAAGCCGGGCTTTTCACTTTCTTAACGTTTCCCGGAAAGACTTTTGACGCGGCACCCTCGTACACTTGTCATCACTGCACCAACCCCAAAGGGGCAGTCAACCTAAAAGTAACAAGGATTTTTGCCCGCGCAGCGCGGGCTTTTTTTTGCCCGTTTCCCGTCCACGTCCCTCGCCCGCTGTCACCGTCTATACTTGTCAGGAATCCGTTTGCCTCCGGGAGGCTGTCATGGCTACAGCAAAAGAGTACAGCGATAACGTGCAGCGCGAAGTGAACATCGACGTGGACGCGCTGCTGGAAGCGATTCAGAAAAAAACGTCAGGCGAAGTGCAGGAGTTTATGCAGGCTGAAGATGCGCACCGCGTGAAGGTGAATGGCGAAGCGTTTGACTCCTACACCGAACTGGCCGAGGCGTTTGAACTTGATATTCGTGATTTCACCATCACTGAGGTGAACCGCTGAAATCGATTTCAAAAAAAGACCCGGCACGCTGGCCGGGTTGAAAAAAGAATAAATTCGTTACACCAGGAAAATCTTAACACCGCTTCAGAGTACGCCTTAGCTGAAGTAAGACAAGTCTCAATTCTGCACGCAATTCGAACAAATCTGCATAATCATGCACTGCTGTTACCGAAAACATCGCGCTACGGCTGACATTCTGCATGCACAAAACGTGCAGCCGCTTCGGTATCTGGCTTATGTTTTAAGAATTATCCTGGATAGTGGCCGCGCCGGCGGCAAGGAAAAGTGTGATCGTGATTACGCTATTATACTGATTACACGTCGCTTTACGGATGCCTTTGGGCGTAAGGAGTGTATTGATGATCCCGTTAGATTCCTCCCTGCTGATCGTGACCGATCTCGATGGTTCGCTGCTCGATCATCATGATTACAACTGGCAGGCCGCTAGCGAGTGGCTGGCGCGTCTTAAGCAGCAACAGATTCCGCTGGTGATTTGTTCGAGTAAAACCGCGGCCGAAATTATTCCGCTGCAGAAGCGGCTGGGCATTGCCGGTGCGCCCTTTATCGCGGAAAACGGCGCCCGCGTTGCCTTTAGCGGGGAAGCGCAGATTGCCGAAGAGCCCGGCGCCGATTATCTTGCGCTCTGTGCCACGCTCAGCAACCTGCAGGCGGATTTTCGCTTCACCGGCTTTCATGACTTCAGCGACGCAGAAGTGGCCCGTTTCACCGGCCTGACACTGACGGAAGCCAGCCAGAGCCGACTGCGCGATGCGTCTGAAGTCATCGTATGGCGCGATGATGAAACGCGGCTCGACGCCTTCCGCGCGGCGCTGGCCGGGCATCAGCTGGCCCTGACGCAGGGCGGACGTTTCTGGCACGTGATGCCGGCGGGCAGCGGTAAAGGCGTGGCGCTGGAACAGTTATTGCAGCAGTTGCAGCAGCAGGAAGGCACGAAGCGCACCACGATTGGTCTGGGCGATGGCCCTAACGATGCGCCGATGCTGGAGCGCGTCGATTATGCCGTGGTGATTAAAGGTTTCAGTAAAACCCCGGTGGTGCTGCAACGCAGCGATCATCACAACGTTTACCACACCGCTCACGTTGGCCCTGAGGGCTGGCGCGAAGGTCTGGATTACTTTCTTGCCCAACCTGAATAACGGCAGCTGACCAGAAGGATGAGACGATGAGTGATTTTTACCAGAACGGCGTAATTACCAACTTTCATAATCTCACCCACCGCAACGTGGAGTCGCTGGAAAAAGAGATGGTGCGCTTTGCGCGCAAGCGCAAAATGGGGCTGATTCTGCCCTCGCTGTTTTCCGAGCTGGAAGGCCCGGCGCTGGATAATATCGTCAACGAACTGGCGAAAGTGCCCTATCTGGAGGAGATTGTGATTGGCCTCGATCGTGCCGATCGCGATCAGTTTCTTTTCGCGCGCGAGTTTTTTTCTCGCCTGCCGCAGCGCCACCGCATTTTGTGGAACGATGGCCCGCGGCTGAAAGCGCTGGACGCCGAGCTGGATAAAGAGGGCCTGTCGCCCAGCCAGCCCGGCAAGGGGCGCAACGTGTGGTTCTGCACCGGCTACACACTGGCCTCCGACCGCTCGCAGTGCGTGGCGCTGCATGACTGCGACATCGTGACCTATGAGCGCGGCATGCTGGCACGTCTGCTCTACCCGCTGGCCAACCCGGCGTTTCAGTATGAATTCTGCAAAGGTTTCTATGCGCGCGTTGCGGACGGTAAGCTTAATGGCCGCGTCGGGCGTCTGCTGGTGGGCCCGCTGCTGCGCTCGCTGCAGAAAGTCTACGGCCATTCGGAGTATCTCGACTATCTCACCAGTTTCCGCTATCCGCTGTCCGGCGAGTTTGCCATGCGCACCCACGTGCTGAACGGCATCAAAATCCCTGGCGACTGGGGGCTGGAGATTGGCGTGCTGTCAGAGATTTATCGCAATTACACCACGCGGCAGACCTGCCAGGTTGAAATCGCGGACAACTATGACCATAAGCATCAGCCGCTGGCGGAAGAGGATGGCACCGGTGGCCTGAAACGCATGAGTAACGATATCGTGCAGTCGCTACTGCGTAAGCTGGCGACAATGGGCGTGCCGCTCACCAGCGACTCGTTCCGCGTGCTTAAGGCCACCTATTATCGCAACGCGCTGGACATGATGGAGATCTACAACCACGAAGCCACCATGAACGGACTGAAGTTTGATCAGCACATTGAAGAAGCGGCGGTCGAGATGTTCACTCAGGCGATTCTCGACGCCGGCCAGTCTTTCATCGAGCGGCCAAACGAGAAACCGTTTATCCCCAGCTGGAGCCGCGTGCAGTCGGCGTTCCCCGATATCCTGCAGCGCATCTACCAGGCGGTAGAAGAGGATAACGAGGGCAAAGTCTAACCAGCCGCGCACACCCGATTGCGACCGCCGCTTTTCGCCAGATACAGGCGGTGGTCCGCTACCGCCTGCAGACTTTCTGCATGGTAACTGCCCTGCTCAGTACTGCAGCTGACACCTGCCGACAACGTAACGCTAAAGGTGGTGCTGGCGTTGACCAGAATGGTTTTGGCCGCCAGCCGGCTGCGGATACGCTCTGCCACGCCCTGCGCCTCAGCCAGCGTGGTGTGCGGCAGCACGATACAAAACTCCTCGCCGCCGATGCGTCCGGCCACGTCGTAAGGGCGCAGCGTATGTTTGATGACGCCGGCCACGCGCATCAGCGCCTGATCACCCGCGTGATGGCCCCAGCTATCATTGACCTTTTTGAAATGATCAATATCGAGCTGGATCACCGCCAGCGGCTGTTGCTGCTGTTCGCAGCGCCGCGCCAGCGCGATAAACTGGTCGAAAAAGGCGCTGCGATTAAGCAGGCGCGTCAGGCCGTCATAATTAGCGCGCCAGGCCAGTCGCGCCGAGAGATCTTCCAGTCGCCGCACCAGGCGGAAAATCACCTGATGCGCTAGCGCCAGTAACAGCACGAACAGCAGCCACATGCCCAACAGAAACAGCGCTACCCGCCCCAGCTCCTGCGCCAGCCCCTGGCGCAAGCTCTGCACGTTGATTAGCCAGGCATCGACATTTTTTAACTTAACCCAGCTGGCCAGCTGACTGCCCAGCCACAGTGTTCCGGCCGGCTGCAGGTGAATCGCCTGCATCAGCTGGCCGCGCTGCGCGGGGGTCAATGCCACATCGTGCGGTGCCGGCAGCCGGGTGATCTCGTTGAGTGCGCGATCTTCGAGCACCAGCTTGCCCTGCAGCACGCTGTGACGCGACTGGTGCAGCAATGCATTTATTCGCTGCTGGGTGAAGTCCATCGACAACACGCCGTACCAGTGCTGATGGGCGATCACCGGTGCGCTCACCGTCAGCATCAACCCTTCGTTGAACTCCCCCTGATAGGCTTCGGTCCAGTGCCATCGCGTCTGCGGCGCCCGGCCCGGCTGCTGGTCGCGAAAATAGGGTCGCTGCGTCATGGTGGCGTAACTTTGTGCCAGCTCCTGCGCGTCGCGCGGCGGACGTGAGCTGATGTAATAGCCCGCGCGCGAGGTGTACCAGAAGCGTGAATGAAAGTCCTGCGCCTCATCGCTGAACTGCATGATAAAGCTGAACTCCAGCGCAGCGCGCAGCTCGGGCAGCAGATAAGTATCATCGCGCTGCAGCAGCGCATCACGCTGCAGCCATTCGTCGCTGACGCCGTTAATCGGCATACTGCGCAGGTTAGCGATCTGCAACTGCCACACCGGCTGATGGCGCAACTGCTGAAAACGCTGCAGGGCGTGCTGACCATAATCGGCATTCAGCGGGTGCGTCAGCGCGTAGCTGAGCATCCGCTGATAGTAATTAAGCTCGTCCAGACTCTCCTGAAAGCGGCTATCGAGGCTGCGCTGGATCTCGGACAGCTGGGCGCGCTGCCGCTGCTGATAGTTATTTTTTAATTCCAGCGCTTCATGGACGGTGAGAAAAAGTGAAAAGAGAAAGACCGCCAGAAAACAGAGATGCACGCGCAGCGCAGGCGTCATGCGGCGTGATGACAGTGGCGAGATTGGCATCAGTAGCCAGGCTCCGGATAACAACGAATTGAAGAAGTGTAGTCAGGCGGGAAAACGGCGTACAGGCAGAGATCAGGAAAAACGTGAAAAGTGACAATGACATCGGGACGGCGCGCTGACCGTCCCGAGGGGCTCAGCTGGCCAGCTGGCGCGCGGCCGACAGATGCGTCAGCTCATCACTGCGGAACGCTTCGCGGCGTACACTGTAGCCATCATACCAACGACACTCTACCATTCCGCTGGCATAGCCGGTCACCACCATGGTGGGTCCGCCCTGTTTGTGCTGAACTTCGTCACTGATTGCAAAGGTCATACCGCGCCCTCCCTTCTCACCGTTGATTGAACGGATTAAGGTATAGCAGCTGTGCGCGTTTTTTGCCTATAGGATATTGCTATTACTGTGACAAATTCGGAATAAGCAGTGAAAAATGCCGTAAATAAACAAAGCCGATAAAAGTTATTATCGGCTTTGAACGATTTTCCCGGGTGGAAAATCAGATTTTGCAGCCTTCGCAGTCGGCTTCGTCGCTGATATCTGCCGGCACTTCACTGGCTTTTTCTGCCGCTTTGGCTTCCGCCTGCTCCAGCTGTGCATCGATATCAAATTCAAACATATCGTCGTTCATCATCGTTCTCCTGACCCGTGATTAGAAATTTCCTGCGCTTTATACCGATTTACCGCGCAGCTTCGCAACCAGATTTACCACTAACAGCACAATCGACCCAACAATAAAGCCCAGCACCAGATTCGCGCCGTTGCTCAGCAGCATGGAAACCACACCCGGGAAGCCGCTGCTGTACTCTTCAATAGCATGATGCAGCGGCGCGATACCGTGCACGATAATGCCGCCGCCCACCAGGAACATCGCGACGGTGCCAACCACCGACAGGATTTTCATCAGCCACGGTGCCAGCGCCAGCAGCGCGCCGCCGGTGGCCTGCGCCAGCGTGGAAGACTTCTCACGCAGCCAGTAGCCGAGATCGTCAATCTTAACGATCATCGCCACAATACCGTACACGCCGATGGTCACCAGAATGGCAATACCGGCGAGGATTAACACCTGATTGAGCAGCGGCGCATCCGACACAATGCCCAGGGTAATCGCCACAATTTCAGCCGACAGAATGAAGTCGGTGCGCACTGCGCCTTTCACCTTATCTTTTTCGAACTGGCGCGGGTCCTGCTGCGCCAGATTATCCAGGCGCTTTTGCCGCGCTTCCGGGCTCTTCTCCGCTTTGTCGTGGTGCAGGCTGTGCAGCACTTTTTCCACTCCTTCAAAGCACAGATAGGCGCCGCCAATCATCAGCAGCGGCGTAATCAGCCAGGGCGCAAACGCGGAGATCAGCAGCGCCAGCGGCACCAGGATCAGTTTGTTGATAAACGAGCCTTTCGCCACGCCCCACACCACCGGAAGCTCACGATTGGCCTTCACGCCCGTCACCTGCTGTGCATTTAGCGACAGGTCATCGCCCAGCACGCCGGCGGTCTTTTTTGCCGCCACTTTGCCCATGACGGAAATGTCGTCGAGCAGCGTGGCAATATCATCCAGAAGAGTCAGTAAGCTGGTTCCTGCCAAAATGTCATTCCTTATTCCGGTTCGTGATCCTGACAACAGGGGCACCGCTCAATCGCCGTCACCGTCATATCGGCGATGCCCGCACAGTCCCATTCGACGCGTAACGTTTTCCCGTGCAGATCGTCGGCGTGCAGATACTTGCTCACCGGACTTTCTGTCATGCCGCTTATCTCCTCGGTGGCCACCAGCGTATCGTCCAGGTAAATGCGCGCCGTGGCATGGGCATTGACCATGCGCTCGTCGCGCAGTTGATACAGGCGTCTGACCGTCAGTTTGATGCTGCTCATGCTGGTGTTCCGCGTCCCAGAGAAAACGCTGATCTAAACTGTTATGGCAGGTAAAAGCAATCACCCTGCCTTAATCCGCCCGATAGTGATGCAATCCCTGATGATCGATCTCGCTGCTGTGCGTGGCGGCCAGCAGCCACTCTTCCAGCCGCTCCACCAGCGCTTCATCTTCCAGCCGCAGTTTGCCGCGCAGCGCGCATTCCCAGACGATCAGCACCTTCCAGCCGCTTTCCTGCAGCTGCTGCACATAGCGCCGGTCACGCTCCACGTTACTGTTGATTTTGCCGCTCCAGAATTCGGTACGCGTGGCGGGCATTTTGAACAAATAACAGTGGTGACGATGCCAGAAACAGCCGTGCACAAAGATAATGGCTTTGTGCTGCGGCAGCACAAAATCCGGCCGGCCCGGCAGCGCTTTATCCTGTACGCGAAAGCTAAAGCCGCGATCTTTCAGCAGCAGCGCAATACGCTGCTCAATCGCCGTATCCTGATTGCGAATGGCGCGCATATTTTTGCTGCGAATATCATGCGAGTGGACGTCTGCCATGGCGTCTCCTTTTTTGCGGGCTTCTTCAACTTTAGCGCGTTGAGGCAAAAGCGAAAGTTTGTGCGGAGCAGATTGCGAGACGCCGCGCAGCCATCGTTAATTTCCACGCCGCGCCAGGAGTGGTAGCATAGCCGCTTCACTGTTAAGGAAAAACGCATGCTTGCACTCGATCCCGCCGCGACGGCTTCGCCCTCCCCGCACTCCGCTGATGATGACGCCACCGCGTTACTGCTGCAGGTACTGGATATCTACGCGGCCCGCGATCTGGTGGTCATCCTGAGCGAGGCCGGCGGCCGCGACTGGAGCATTACGCAGCTTAACCGTATTCGCGCGGGAAAAAGTGCCGCGCCCGCGCTGTCAGCGGCGGAGGTCGCCCGTCTGCAGGCGCTGCTGCCGTCGCGACCGGCGCATTATGACAATCCCCGCTTTCAGTTTATCGATCTGTTTGCCGGCATCGGGGGTATTCGCCGCGGCTTTGAGCAGATTGGTGGCCAGTGCGTATTCACCAGCGAGTGGAATAAAGAAGCGGTGCGCACCTATAAAGCCAATCACTACAGCGATCCCGCCCTGCATCAGTTCAACAGTGATATCCGGCTGATTACCCAGCCGGCCGGTTTGCCGGATGAGCAGGCGATTTATCAGCATATCGATAAGACGATTCCCGACCATCAGGTGCTGCTGGCCGGCTTTCCCTGTCAGCCCTTTTCGCTGGCCGGCGTCAGTAAGAAGAATGCGCTGGGTCGCGCGCACGGTTTTGAATGTGAAGCCCAGGGCACGCTGTTTTTTGATGTGGCGCGCATCCTCGCCGCCAAAAAACCGCCGTTTTTCGTGCTGGAGAATGTGAAGAACCTCAAGAGCCATGATAAAGGCCGCACCTTTGCCATTATTATGGCCACGCTGGATGAGCTGGGTTACGACGTCGCTGACGCGGCTGACGACTCATCGCCGGATGCCAAAGTTGTCGATGCGCGTCACTTCCTGCCACAGCACCGCGAGCGCATCGTGCTGGTGGGGATCCGGCGCGATACCGGCCTGAGCGAGGGTTTTTCGCTGCGCGCGCTGGCGGCGCTCTATCCGCCTGAAGTTCCGCCGCTGCACAGCCTGCTGGAGCCGCAGCCGGCGGCAAAATATACCCTGTCGCCCACGCTGTGGCACTATCTCTACCAGTATGCGAAGAAGCATAAAGCCAAAGGCAACGGTTTTGGCTTTGGCCTCAACGATCCGCGCAATCCGCACTGCTGCGTGCGCACGCTGTCAGCGCGCTACTATAAAGACGGGTCGGAAATCCTGATCGATCGCGGCTGGGATCACGCGCTGGGCGAACAGGATTTTCAGCAGGCCGCGAACATGGCGCGCCGCCCGCGCCGACTGACGCCGCGTGAATGTGCCCGCCTGATGGGCTTTGAAGCGCCGGGCGAAGCGCGCTTCCGCATTCCGGTCTCCGACACACAAGCCTACAAACAGTTTGGTAACTCGGTGGTGGTGCCGGTGTTCGCCGCCGTAGCGAAACTGCTGCTGCCGCTGATTGAGCAGCACGCGCGTCAGCGCCGCTGAAAACGCAGCCGCGCTTCACGCCCCGGTTTTCCGCCCCGCAATTTGCTTTAGTAACGCGCGATGTGCTGTTTTGCTGCACATCGCGCGCACTGTCACCGGACTGTCACGCATCAAACCAATACTGCGTTTTATTTTTTGCGGAGCTGTTTGATGTCTCTCCTGTCTGTAATTTCCCTGCGGCTGCGACCTCGTTTTACCCTGCGTCTGCCCGTCTGGCTCTCCAGCCTGCGCAGCCAGTTCATGCTGTTTATTGTACTGTTTTGTCTGCTGCAGTTTGCCGGGGTGCTGTTGCTCAACCAGCACGTGAATCAGACGCAACACTCATTGCAGCAGGCCAGCCAGCTGCGCGAACGGCTGGCCCTGCTGGATAAAGCACGCATTGAGCTACTCACCGCCAGCGACAACAGCCATCGTGCCGGTATTTATCTGATGCAGGACCAGCAGAGCGGTTCGGTCGACAGCTGGAAAAGCCTGGCGGCGGCGGCCACTACCTCATTGCAGCAGGCGCAGCAGCTGTTTGCTGCCTATCAGGCGAAAAACGATAGCCCGCTGGCACAGGGATTCGTGCTGCTGGCTGGCGGGCTGCAGGAGCAGCTGAAAGGGCTGGCAGCCAATGATATCAACGCATTTTTTATGGTGCCGATGCAGGCTTTCCAGCAGCAGTTCAACGATGCCTGGTTTAGCGAAATCGAACAGGCCAATCAGCAGCTCGGCAGCGTCAACCAGCATTCGCTCAGCACGCTCAAGCAGAGCCGCAATCTGGCGCTGGCGATCGCCGCGTTATTGATGGCGCTGCTGGCCGCCGCGCTGCTGATGCACGGCGTGTTGCTGCCGCTGCGTCACGCCAACGCCCAGCTGGCACAAATCGCGAAGGGCGATCTGGTCGCCAGCCCGGCGCCGACGCGTCGTCAGTCGCTGGAAACGCGCCAGCTGCTCCTGTCCATCGATACCATGCGTCAGGGTTTGCAGCAGATCGTCAGCGACATTACGACGGTAGCAACCCGGGTGGCGGCCGGCGCTGACGAGATGCAGCAGCATAATCAGCAGGTGATGCAGCAGCATCAGGCGAAAAATGCCAGCTTCCATCATCTGTCGCAGCGGCTGCATCGCGTGTCAGAAGAGGTGGAAAAAGGTGCACACTTCTCGCAACAGGCGACGCACGACGCGCAGTCCGCGGATGCGCTGATGCGTCACTGCGCCCATGAAGTCGACAATATGGAACACCAGATGCAGCAGATCGTCGCGGCCGCCGGCGATATCGCTGGCATCGTCGGCATGCTGGACAGCCTGTCGATGCAGACGCGTCTGCTGTCGCTTAATGCGGCGATAGAGTCTGCGCATGCTGGCGCTTACGGGCGCAGTTTTTCGGTCGTCGCCAAAGAGATGGGATTGCTGTCGCAGCAGAGCGGCGCATCCACGCGGCAGATCGACGGTTTAATCCAGCACACGCAGCAGCACGTGCAGGATGGCTTTGCGAAGGTGCAGGCGCTGGAAGTGCTGTTTGCGCGGATTGGCCAGGCGGTATCAGGCGTGGTCAGCCAGCTGAATGAGCTGCAGGATAACAGTACGGCGCAGAGCCATCGCGTGAGCAAAATTGCCCGGGAAGTGGTGGAAATGAGTCTTCAGCTCCAGCAAAACGAAGCCCTGACTGATCAGCAGGTGCAGGCAGCGGCGCAGCTGAGTGAACTTTCAGCGCGACTGACGCAGCGCGCGCAGCAGTTCCGCGTTAGCTAAGGCGCAGAAAGAAAAAACCCGTCAGCGACGGGTTTTCGTATTATTTCTTTTTCTTACTTTTCTTCAGCAGTGCACGCACCTGCTTCAGCTCGGCGGCGCTCAGTTGATCGCCCGCCTCTTCAGTATGCAGGCTGTCGACGGCCGGTGGCTCAACGGCATCTAAACTGGCCTGCAGGCGGTTAACGATCTCCTGGCTCATGGAGATTTGGTTATCAGCGGCTAACTGTTTAATGTGCTCTTTCAGCGCCGGGTCAATTTTAATGGTTAAGTTAACGGTCTCGGTCATCTTCACACTCCCTCTTGATTTACAACAACGTAGCGGAAGCAGATGAAAGTTAACAGACTGTCATAAAAATTTAATATTGTGCCGGTATGGGACTGAAATCGCGTAACACGGACTCATCAATATCGGTCAGATTCCCCTGCAGTTCGGCGCACAGCTTCGCCATATAGCGGACGAGAAAATCGGCGTTGTGTTCCGCCAGCAGACGGCCGGTTTCCGTCTGCATGGTCTGCGGCAGGCTCAGCAGTTTCTTCTGGAAATGATCCAGCGTCCACTTTACGTCATCCAGTTCACGGTCTTTACCCAGCGGATCGTCGCTGTCGAACAACGGCCGTCCCAGCGCACCTGCGGTATAGAAAACGCGCGCAAGGCCAATCGCGCCTAATGATTCGAGACGATCGGCGTCCTGAACGATCTTCGCTTCTAACGTTTTTGGCGTAATGCGGGCGCTGAAACTGTGGGCCTGCACCGCATGCGCCACGCTGTCCAGCAGCGCTGAGGGGAAGTCCGGAAAATCCTGTTGCAGAATGCGGCGCGTCTCTTCCGCCGCGTAAGTCGAAGCCAGATGGCGCTCCGGATGGTTTTTCGGCAGGTTCACCACATCGTGGAAATAGCAGGCGGTCAGCACCACCAGCGGATCGGCATTGGTGTTTTGCATAATGCGGGCCGCGCTCATCCAGACGCGGCGCAGGTGCGCGATATCATGGGCTTTATCATCGTGCAGCCAGTTCAGCTGCAGCCAGCTTTCGTAACGGTGTTGCCAATGGGTCAGTGACATCGTGCTTCTCCTGTTATTGCTATTATTTCGCACCGGGTACGGCTTACGCCCATCATAGCGGCCCGGTGATGACACTTTCTTTACACCCTTCCCGGATGTCCAGCGCAAAAAAATGCGATCCCGATCATGTTATAGCGCTGTTAAAGCCGCTTGCCCAGTCGCGATACGGTTTTCAGTATTTCCTTAACCTGTTTTAGTTAAGCCACTCTGTTTAATTTCGGTGATGCATTTCCCGCTGGGTGAATTTTCAGCATTGCCAAAGGTCCAGTTTAGCCTGTCGCAACCCCAGCATTAAAACGTCCATTTGCATAGCGACATAATCTGAAAAGATTCCCATTGCGACCGTTATAACGTACTGTATAGGGGAAATTTACGGCTCTCACCTGTACCCGGAGCCTTCGTCAGCACACTGTTTGCTTATGAGCCATTTTTAATACCGGAAGCGGCAGTTATTGCCCGATAATAAGGCGACAAATTATTAAGCAAATTGATTCAAACCCATTATGCTAATGCTCTCATCCGAGGATACGGATGTTTCGTCGAAGTTCTCCGGGTACGTGATACAACATGAGGTACATAATGAAAGAACGGCCGATTCTTTTTTCCGAACAGCGGGTGCGCGCCCTGCTGGTTGGCCAGCAAACTCAGACCCGGCGCATTATGAAAACTCAGGCGTTTGGCCCGGGACAGGATCATCATGAAGGCGTGCACGCGTTTGATGTCAGCGCTAATCATCTGCATGGCTATAAGCTGATGTCGATGGCGGACATTGGCGCCCAGTGCCCGTTTGGCCAGGTCGGCGATCGCCTGTGGGTGCGTGAAACCTGGCGGGGTCCGATTGTGCCTGAAGCGCAGCTGGCGGAATACGAGCGCGATCCGCTGCCGTTCCGCAATCCGGCGTTTTGCCAGTATCGCGCCGACAGCCATGAACTTGGACAACAGGAAGAAAATCAGCAGGTCGCCGAGCAGTTTGGCTGGCAGACCGCCATCCATATGCCGCGCTGGGCCAGCCGCATCGATCTGGAAATTACGGCGGTACGCGCGGAGAAAATTCAGGACATCAGCGAAGACGACATCATGGCGGAAGGCGTGCAGACCGATTCGCACTTCCTCAATAATTTCTTCACGATGAACATGAATTCCGAATCGCCGAAAGAAGCTTACCGCAAGGCGTGGCAGAAGCAGTACGGCGCCACCAGCTGGGAGGTAAATCCCTGGGTTTGGGTCATCGCATTCCAGCGTGTGGAGCGTGAAGGCTAACCGTTTGCCCTCTTCCGTACGGAAGAGGGCGTCGCCTTTTGCGCGATTCAGTGAATCACCAGCCCTTGCCCCCTCACCGGCGGCACAGCGTGCCCCCTTTCCCACCTTGCCAGTTTGCAATCCCTGTCACAGACAAATCCGCCGCTAACAGGTTGAATAAGCGGCTTTGATTCCACGCTGGCAATTTTTCGTCTGCCGCGTCAGGATATGATTTCCGCCCTGCAGAGTGAGTGACGCAATGATCAAATGGCCGTGGCGTGCACAAAAAGATGCTGCCGTGACTGCCCTGCCCTGGCAACAGGCGCTGGGGCAGCCGATCTTTTCTCTGCTGAACAGCGACGAACAGCAGGCGCTGGTAGCACTGGCGCAACGCTTCCTGCTGCAGAAAAAAATCACCCCGCTACAGGGGCTGGAACTCAGCGAGCTGCGGCTGGCTCGCCTGTCGTTGCTGTTTTGCCTGCCGGTATTGAAGCTGGGTCTGGAATGGCTCGACGGCTTCCACGAAGTGCTGATCTACCCGGAGCCGTTCAGCGTTGACGATCGCTGGGAGGACGACAGCGGCCTGGTGCACCACGCGCCGGCCGTGCATGCCGGCCAGAGCTGGACGCAGGGACCGGTGGTGCTGAACGCGCTGGACATCCAGGACTCATACGATCTCTCTGGTTACAACCTGGTGATCCACGAAGTGGCGCACAAGCTCGACGCGCGCGGCAGCGGTTACACCAGCGGCATCCCGGCCATCGCGCTGCGCGATGTGGCCAGCTGGGAGAAAGATTTACTGCAGGCGATGGCCGAGATTGAAGCGGAAGTGGAGCTGGTGGGTGAACAGGCCGCGACCCTCGATCCCTATGCCGCCAGCGATCCGGCGGAATGTTTTGCCGTGCTGTCGGAGTACTTTTTCAGCGCCCCCGACCTGCTCGCCAGCCGTTTTCCGACCATGTATCGCCACCTGCAGCAGTTTTACCATCAGGATCCGCTGGCGCGTCTGGCGCAGCAGGCACCGGAATCTGCTTAAATCACGATCGCTTTGCCGCTTTGCTAGCCAGTTGAATACAAATGTGTTTTTAGCGGTTGACACCCACAGGGGCTGCCATTAATATTCGCCTCGTTCCAACGATTCCTCTGTAGTTCAGTCGGTAGAACGGCGGACTGTTAATCCGTATGTCACTGGTTCGAGTCCAGTCAGAGGAGCCAGATTTAAAGAAGCCCGCTCAGGGAAACCTGAGCGGGCTTTTTGTTATTGCGTGACGACTAAACCTCCGTCCAGCCGCGCAGCAGGTTGTGGTACATATTCAGCAGCGACAGCAGTTCTTCGCTGTCACCGTGGCGCGCTTTCAGGCTCTGAATGTTGCGGTCCAGTTCAAACAGCATCGCGCGTTGCTTATCATCGCGCACCATCGACTGAATCCACAAAAACGAGGCGACCCGCGCGCCGCGCGTGACCGGCGTGACGCAGTGCAGGCTGCTGGAGGGATAAAGCACCAGGTCGCCTGCCGGCAGTTTTACGCGGTGCTGACCGTAAGTATCCTCGATCACCAGTTCCCCGCCCTCGTAGCTGTCGGGTTCACACAGAAATAGCGTGGCGGAGAGATCGGTACGCATCCAGCCGGCCGCGCCATTGTGGCGTACCGCACCGTCCACGTGAAAACCGTAGGTTTCCCCCTGCTGATAACGGTTGAACAGCGGCGCAGAAAGCGTGCGCGGCAGCGCGGCGGCAAAGAAGAGCGGATGGCTATTCAGTGCCTGAAGCACTGCAGCCTGCAGCCGATCATAGAGTGGCGTGCCGGTGTCAATCTGCTGGTTATTTTTTACGGTCGCGCCCTGGCTGCCGACCGTCGCCCGTCCGTCAACCCAGTCAGCCTGCTGCAGCTGGGCGGTAAAGTGCGCCAGCTGTTCAGCGTTAAGCACGGCAGGAATGTGATACATCATCGCGGAGTTCTCGCCATTAAGCGTGGAGCGTGAACGCCCCACGGTTGACCATCAGAAATGCACGTTAGCCGTCAACAGGAAGGTACGCGGCTCGCCCGGATGATAGCGGTAGCCACTCTTGTTGATCGATGCCACATAGTTGGTATCAAACAGGTTATACACGTTGAGCTGCAGGTCGAGGTTATTGTTGACCTTATACCCGAGCTTCGCGTCAGCCACCCAGTAGCCTTCGGTGTGATCCGGCGTGCCCACGGCCCCATCGCTGCCGCGACGCAGGCTGCCAACGTAACGTGCGCCCGCGCCCACCGACAACGCATCAGTGGCCTGATAGTTGGTCCACAGCGTAAAGGCGTGCTTCGGCGTATAGGCCAGCGCAGATGAGCCATCCTGCGCCACGCTGGCACCTTCACGCACCGACGCGTGCTGCATGGTGTAACCGGCAATGATTTCCCAGTCCGGCGTTATGTTGCCGGTTGCTGAGAGTTCATAGCCTTCCACGCGCTTCTTGCCGGTTTGCGAGTAAGTGCCGTCATCATTGGCATCGACCTCATTTTCGATGTCGGTGCGGAACAGCGCGGCGTTCAGCAGCAGTCGCTTGTCCAGCACCTGCCACTTGGTGCCCACTTCGCTGGATTTGGCCTTCTGCGGTTTAAAATCAGTACGGTTGGCGCTGTTGCCGCTGCCACCCGCCGCCAGCGCGAAGCTGCTGCCACCCGGCGGCTGCTGGGAAATGGCGTAATTCACATACAGGTTGCCCTGTTCGGTCAGACGATAGAGCGCCCCCGCTTTCCAGTTCACCAGATTGCCGGATTTCGCCGTGTCCACCGTGGTCACCGGCGTATTACGCGCCACGCCCGCCGGACAAGCCAGCGCGCCGCGTCCGGTGCCGCCACAGGCCGTCGCGCTGTCGTACTCGGTGTGATAGTTGTCGAGACGAATGCCGCCGTTCAGCTCAAAGTCAGAGGTAATCGCCAGCGTATCAAATGCATAGATACCAAACGTGTCAGTCTGCCCGTTAGCGTTCGCACCGTTGCGGTCCAGACCGCCAATCGAAATGCTGCTGATGGGATGGTAGATATTCACCGCAGGTGGGGTCAGCGCGTTGACGCCATAGGTGGTCTGGTTTTCACGCGTGAACTCTACGCCCGCACTCACATCATGCCCGACGGAACCGGTGGCAAATTTCGAGGTGATATTGGTCTGGTTGGTGAGAATACGGTTGCTGATATCTTTGGTGTTTGCCAGGCGCGACCAGCGCCAGCTGCCCACATCGTTCGGGTTGGGTGCAGTAATGTTACTGGCTCCCCCCATCACCGCCGTCAGCAGATACTCCTGCTTCACCCGCGACCAGCGCGTGGTGTTGCGCAGCGTGGTGTTATCGCTCAAATCGTGTTCAAAGCGCAGCGTGGCACTGTCGGTGGTCGACTTGTCGAAATCAGAATCGGTGCCGTAGTAGTTGCTGGTGGCGACCTTGCCGGAATTGTTCAGCGCAGCATAGGCGGCAGACGGTGCCGAATAGCCTGGCAGACCAACGGTCGGAATACCGCCGTCCGGTGTGTTGTTCTGGTGGACGTGCAAATAGTTGACGTACAGCCGCGTTGCGGTGTCCAGCCCCAGCGCCAGCGAAGGCGCGACGCCATAACGCTCGTTCTGGATGTTGTCACGCGCCGCATCATGGGTTTTCTCACCCATCAGGTTAAGGCGAAACGCCGCATTGTCGTTGATTGCCTGGTTGTAATCGAGCGTGCCGCGGCGCATCCACGCGCTGCCGGCGCTGACTGACGCGTCAAGCCCGGTATCCAGCCGCGGTTGTTTGCTGATCATATTGATCGAGCCGGATGGCGCGCTGCGACCATAGTCGGTGCCGGAAGGCCCTTTGATCACTTCCACCTGCTGCGTGTTGAAGGTGTCACGCGTGACGCTGGCGATGTCGCGAATGCCATCCACGTAAATGCTGTTGGAGGTATCGACTCCGCGCATGTACACCGCATCGCCGGTGGTTGAGCTGCCGTTTTCCCCGGCATAAAACGCCCCGACGCCCGGCACGTTTTTCAGCGCGTCGGTCAGATTTGTGACGCCCTGATCTTTAATAACCTGATCCGGAATCACCGTCATGGTGCGGGTGGTATCCACCAGTGGACGGGTAAATTTGGGATCGGCCGAGGCATTTGGCGCGTACAGCGAAGGCGTGCGCGCTTCAACCACCAGCGTATCATCAGATTTTTTGCCGGAGTTATCGGCCCCCAGCGCCGCAGCCGGCGAAATACCAATACAAAACCCGGTGAACAGGGTCAGCGAATTGAAGCTACCAAACGGCAGCTGGCGATTTTTATCCATGTTAAAAGGTGAGTTTCTTATCGTTATTAACGCACTCATTGTCTTAACCGCACCTGCCATTCAGGCATCGCACTGAATCAACACGGTTTTCCCAGACAACACCTAAATGATAACGCCAATGGTTATCATTTACCTTTATATTCTTACACGCACACTGCCGCTTGGGAATACTTTTCTTTACGTTAAAATTACGAAATCAATACAATTGAACAAACCGGCGGGACGTTACGGCAATTTTTTCATCAGGCGGGCAAACAGCATAAAAAAACCCGCTCGGCGTGAGCGGGTTTTTAGTCTGGCGTGCACAGTTCATTCCAGTAGCAATAGCGCATGCGCTGGTGGCGGCGGTTATCGTTCATAGTAGCGATACACGGAAGGATGAAACTCCACGCCGTACAGCTGGCTGATCGGGATCAGCAGATCGATATGCTCACCGGGGTCGAATTCGCGCCCGTCAGGGGTGGCGGCTTTGCTGGCTGCCAGACGCGCCAGCCACTGCTGCAGGATCTTCTTCATTGTCAGCTTCTCCAAAAAAGGTTAACGCTGACAGTAAACCCCAGCCTGGACGCGGAACCAAACGACAAGTTATGCGTAGGATTACTGTATTTTGCATATCGGGGTGGTAAGGGGGCCTGCGCCATGATGGTCACCCTGAAGGGTGACCTTGCGGGCTGGGAGGTCCCCGGCAATGCCGCACGCTGTTTGCCTGATAGTCCCTGTGTCACCCCCGGCTTTCAAAGTCATAGCCCGCGAACCACAACCTAAATGAGAAGCAGTGGCGGCGCGGGCGGGTCGCCAGACCTGTCATGCACGCGCCTCTTTCAGCAACTGCTGAATCACCCTCTCCTGCTCTTCATAGTTGCCTTCACCAAACGCGGTGTAGCGCAGCTGGCCATGTGCATCAAAGATGTAGTGCGCGGGCCAGTACTGATTACCAAAACGGTTCCAGATGCTGTAATGGTTATCCGCCACTACGGTGTAGGGCAGCTGCCAGCGCGTAATCGCGCGCTTCAGCGCCTTTTCATCGCGCTCCCACGGGTACTCCGGCGTATGCACACCCACAACGACCAGTCCGTCACGTTGATACTTACTGGCCCAGTCGCGCACGTATGGCAGCGTATGCTGGCAGTTAATGCAATCCCAGGTCCAGAAATCGACCAGTACCACTTTGCCCTTTAACGTGGCAGGCGTCACCGGCGCCCCGTTCAGCCACGCCGTGCCCCCCTCCAGCGACGGCAACGCGCTGCTGGCTTGCGGCAGGCTAACCGGCTCCAGGCGCACTTTGGGTGCCGGCGTGGTCAACCACTGGCTCAGCTGCTGCTCCAGCTTCAGGGCAAAAGCGGGCGCTGCCTGCAGCTGGCTCTGTGAGCCGGTAACAATCACGCCCACCGAGGCGAGCATCAGCACGCCCGCCGCCTGACGCAGCCGCGCACTCATCGCCAGCCCCGGACGCAGTCGCGCCACCAGCGATCGTCCGGCGAAATAGAGCAGCGCCAGCATCAGCGCGGCACCGCTGCCATACGCCAGCAGCAACACGCCTACCGACAGTGGATGATCGCCCACGACGGCCAGGCTGAGGATCGCGCCCAGCACCGGTCCGGCACAGGGCGACCACAGCAGACCGGTTGCCAGGCCCGCCAGCAGCGCGGCGAGCACCCCGCTACGCCGCTGGCTGGCATCGTTGAGGCGATTACCCAGCGCGACAAACGGCCGGGTAACGCGTTGGGCGATGCGCGTGGAGATTAACGTCAGTGCGACTATCGCCAGGAACAACAGCGCCAGGTCGCGACCAATGCTGGTGACCTGACTGACCCAGTGGCTGGTAAGCGATACCAGCAGCGCCACCAGCGTGAACATCAGGACCATGCCGCTCAGCAGCGCCAGCAGCTGTCCGCGACGACCGCGTACGCTGGCAAATACAAAAGGAATAATCGGTAAGGTACAGGGGCTGAGCAGCGTCAGCATCCCGGCGAGAAAAGCGATAAGCAGTGTCATAGAGAACCTCATACGGTGGATAAACGTCTGCGCGTCCGGCAGTACGTCTATTACATCCACCGCATGTGTTCAGGCTGTGTCGGGGAAACGCCGTTTTGTCGGGTTATGTGTGTAGCGGGCAGGCAGATACATCAGGTTACACATCCTGCTGCTGCAGGATGATGCACGCTTCCAGCCCGCCAGCTGCCCGGTTACGCAACTGCAGGCTACCCGCCATCTGGCTCACCAGCTGGGTGGCGATCGCCAGGCCGAGCCCGGTCCCGCCGGTGTGGCGATTGCGCGAACTCTCCACGCGGTAGAAGGGCTCCAGCACCGCCTGTAACGCCTCCTCCGGGATGCCAGGCCCGTTATCACGCACCCGAATCTCTACGCTGTCACCCTGGGGCGAACAAAGTTCAACCTCCGCTTCGCCGCCAAACTTGAGCGCATTGTCGATCAGGTTGGTCATGATGCGCCGGAGTGCCTGCGGCCGCACGGCGAAGGTGTCATGGCCGGTGCACGGCACAAAGTTCACCGCTTTACCGACATCCTGATAGTCACAGACGACGCTATCCAGCAGCGCGTTGAGGCTGACGCTCTGGCGCTTCTCCTCCAGCACTTCCGATGAGCGTGCATAGGCGATGCCCTCGCGCACCAGACGGCTCATGTTATCGAGATCGCTCAGCAGTTTGTCGCGCAGCTCAGGCTGCTCCGCCATCTCCACCCGCAGCTTCATGCGCGTGATCGGGGTTTGCAGATCGTGGGAGATGGCCGCGAGGATTTGCGCACGCGCTTTGAGGTGATCCTGAATCCGCAGCTGCATCGCGTTAAACGCACGCGCCGCCTGCTGCACTTCATCCGGGCCATTCTCTGCCATCAGCTGTGCGTGGCTGGCGGCCGGTTTGAGCGCATCAACCGCCTGGGTAAAGCGCACAAACGGTCGCACCACCTGCCGCACCGCCAGCCATGCGCAGCACAGCAGCAGCAGGAGCTGACCCATCAGCACCAGCGGCAGCCAGCGCGCAATCGCCGGCATGCGCGGCCAGAGATCGAGCGTGAGCGGCGCGCCGTCATGCAGCGTCAGATGCACCTGAATATGCTCCCGCGGCCCCGGAATCGCATGAATGCTCATCTGATAGCGCCCGCCAAGCGTCTCCTGCAGTGAGCGTACCGCGTCGCGCGTGCGCCAGCTGGAGGGATACGGCCCCGCTTCGCCCGGCGACAGACTGTAGCGATAGTTGCCGCGCGCCAGCTTCGCCAGCCAGCCCGGACGCTCGTCCGCCGGCAGGCGATCGAGGATTGCCACGCTGGTCGCCACATCGTACTCCAGGTTGCCCAGCATCACGCTTTTAGCGCTGCTCATGCGTTCTATCAGCAGGCTTGCCAGCGTGAGAGTATTCGCCAGCAACAACCCGCCCAACACGATAATCAGCAGGCGTGACAGCAGCGATCGCGGCCATAGCCTCATTGATGCGCCTCTTTGATCACCACCGTGCTCGCCAGTACGTAACCTTCGCTGCGTACCGTTTTGATGTAGGCCGGTTCACGGGCATCTTCGCGTAACCGCTGGCGCAGCCGGCTAACCAGCAGATCGATCGAGCGCTCAAACAGCTCTGCGTCGCGGCCCTGCGTCAGGTTGAGCAGCTGATCGCGATTCAGCACGCGCTGCGGATGGTCGAGAAACACGCGCAGCAGGCGGTACTCTGCGCCACTCAGCGCCACAATCACGCCGTCGCTGTCCAGCAGATGGCGCGCGGAGGTATCCAGCTGCCACTCGCCAAAAGCAATGATGCGGCCGGCCCCGGTAATATGTAAATTTGGCGGCAGCGCCCGGGTACGGCGCAGGATCGCTTTGATGCGCGCCAGCAGCTCACGCGCCACAAAGGGTTTGATCAGGTAATCATCCGCCCCCATCTCCAGCCCGAGAATGCGATCGGTCTCTTCGCTGCGGGCAGTAAGCATCAGTACCGGCAGGTTCTGCCGGGGATCGCTGCGCAGCTGACGGCACAGCGTCAGGCCATCGTCACCCGGCATCATGATATCCAGCACCACCAGATCCACCAGGCTGCTGCTCAGCACGGCGCGCATCTCGCGGCCATTGGCCGCACCGGTGGCACGGTAACCGGACTTAATCAGATAGTCGGTTATCAGTTCGCGGATATCCCGATCATCATCCACCACCAGAATGTGATCAACGTGCTCCAAAACAGCCTCCTGTCAGCCACTTATGCAAAAAAGACCGGCACGCGATGGCCGGTCCGGGTCGTGAATTACTCCGCTACAGTGCGGCCGCATCCTCAACGGCTTGCACAAACGCCTGCGGGGCTTCCGCTGGCGGATTGTGTCCGATATTGCCCGTGAAGGTGCGATGCTGGTACCTGGAGCTGAACCTGGTGCGGTACGTCTCCGGTGCCGGGTGCGGCGCCCCGTTATTATCCCCTTCGATGGTGATGGTGGGGACGCGAATTGTCGGTAACGTGGCTAATGTTTTCTCATAAGCGGCATATTTTTGCTCGCCTTTTTCCAGGCCCAGGCGCCAGCGGTAGTTGCTGATAGTGATCGCCACCTGATCCGGATTATCCAGCGCTTTGGCGCTCTGGTTAAAGGTGGCATCGCTGAATTTCCAGCCGGGCGATGCCTGCTGCCAGATCAGTTTCGCAAAGTCGTGTGTATGGGCAGCATACCCCTGCTGACCGCGCTCAGTGGCGAAATAGAACTGATACCACCACTGCTGTTCCGCCTGTGGCGGCAGCGGTTTTTTACCCAGCTGCTGGCTACTGATCAGATAGCCGCTGACCGACACCAGCGATTTTACCCGTTCAGGCCATAGGGCCGCGACGATGTCCGCCGTGCGTGCGCCCCAGTCAAAGCCGCCCAGCACGGCCTGTTTGATATTGAGCGCATCCATCAGCGCCACGACGTCCGCTGCGATTGCCGAAGGCTGGCCGTTACGCGGCGTTTTATCCGACAGGAAACGCGTGCTGCCGAAGCCGCGCAGATACGGCACGATCACCCGATACCCTTTTGCCGCCAGCGCCGGTGCCACCTGAGCATAGCTCTGGATATCGTACGGCCAGCCGTGCAGCAAAATCACCGCCTGGCCGTCACGCGGACCGATGTCCACATAGCCTGTGTTCAGCACGCCCGCGTTGATCTGCTGCACGTGGCTGAAGTCAGCAGCGTAATCGTGTGAGGCCGGGGTGGCGGCAAACGCGGTGCCTGCCGCCGTGAGAACCAGCGTTGCCAACAGAGTCTGACGTAACAGTGTTTTCATAATTTATCTCCGGGTCATCAGTGCGGTGCAATCTGTACGGGCACGTTAAAGGTGATGGTTTTGCTGTCGATCGGTTTATGCGTAGGATCGGCAAGAATAATGGTGACCTTGTGCGGCCCGACAGGCAGACCGACCAGAATCACCGGCTCACCGCTGGTGTCCGCCCAGTGCCACGGGTTGTCATCCACGATGACGTGAATGTGGCCGATGCGCGGCGTGATTTTCAGCGCTTCCTGGCCAAACACTGGCTCGATGCGCAGGTTTTCTGCCCGGTACTGGATAAACACCGCGCCCTTGCGCAGCGGTCCGGCCAGCGGCGCATCGACAATTAATCGCGCAGGCGGCTGGGGATGATCCAGTGGCGCCACGGCTGCCGGGCCGAGCACGTCAGCAGCGCTCAGTCGCTCCGCCCAGGCACAGGTCGCAGAGGCGCCCATCAGTAACGTTGAAATAAACAGTCGGGTTAACATCGTGGTATCTCCATGCATTCGGTTGATGCGTACAGAAGACCACGGCGATGTATAGCGGATATGTACAGACTGGCGGGTTATGCAACGGCGTGTGTGCTGTGTGGCGGGAGATACAGTGTGATACAAATTGGTGTTTACCCCGCCCGGGGGAAAATCAAAGCAGGATTTTCACAGGCCCGGGGGCGGGAAAATTAATGAGATAAGTGGCCCTTCGTCGTGGAAATAATTCGTCCGCCTTAATCACGCAGGCGGCGAAATGATATGGCGCGCAAAGCGGCACGCGCGAGAGCTTCACTAGAATCAATTAACGTCATTTCCTGCCAGATCGCGCTGTGTTTTAACAAACTCAACTCTGTGCAAGCCAGAATAATGTGCGTAGCGCCCTGTTGCTTCCAGCTACTTACGGCGTCCGCTAACTGCCGCATTGAGAGTTCAGACACGCTTTTTGTCGCTTTTATCTCGTTAATGCAGCGTGTCACTAGCTGTTGGGTGGATGCAGCGACATTGACGATCTCGGCGTGCTGTTGCGTAAGCGCATCCTGATACAGCCTGCTCTGGTACAACATTTGAGAACCGAGCACAACGACCCGCTTGCCCTGAGGCGCAATATGCTCAAGTGTGGCATCAATAATATTAATAACCGGAATAGCTGCGTCCTTGCTCCAGCGCGACCAAAGGAGGTGAGCGGTATTACAAGGCACAACGGCAACCGTCGCACCCGCAGCAGCGAGTTCTGTGATAGTTGCGTGAATCCAGGGAGAAGGATCACGTTCACCCAGTTGCAAATGACGCCCGCGGCTGGGAATTTTACTATTATTATCAATAATAAGTCGCGGATATTGCCACTCTTTATCTGCCTGAACCAGGCCATACAGCTGCTGGCAAAAATCCAGTGTTGCCCAGGGGGCTACGCCTACGACGCCTAAAACACCTTCATCTGCCGGCCAGCTAACATCGTCATAGAGAGGTGAGATATTAACCATTTTTTTGCTCAAAGTGATAAAGGCGTAATCGGGTTTCAGGATACTTATTAAGCATATGACCTTCAGGGAACATATTTTCACTCCTGGTTAAGCTGAAACCATGCCGCGCAAATATAGCTTCGTATTGCTCAGCAGTTCGATATGTAGCCGAATACTCTGCTTGCAGATTCGCAGAGTAGCGGTTATTGATTTCGAATCTTTCACCGACCCCCGTACCATCACGCAATAATATAGTGCTTTCTGGTTTACTGTAAGCACGCAAATTACCTAACAATTTTTCAGTTTGCTCATCATTAAGGTAGATCATCAGGCCAGATATAAAAATGACATCGTACTGCTCTGAGCTACAATAATTCTCAGCAGATGAAAGAATGAAATCGACATTATTAATATTGCGTTTGCTGGCTTCAAGCTTACCCACTTCAATCATTGCAGCTGAAAACTCTACAGCGGTGATTTTTTTTGCGCCCTCATGCTGAAAGCGAAAAGCCCACTGCCCGACCCCGGCGCCGAGATCAAGTACCGTTTTCCCTGTCAGGTCAGGCAACCAGGCAAAAACTTTTTGCATCTCTGTGCGAATTTTAATATCGAGAAATTTTGGATCGTTTTCCAGATTTGCTAAACTTTCAAACGATAACTTATTGTAATTATCCGCTCGGCGATCCCAAAAATCCTTCACTTTTTTTGCATCTAACATTTCATTAAGCCTGATTTTAGCGATACGTCCAGCGTTCATTATCAGCAGAAAAATCGACATCACTTTTCGCGATATTCATAATGCGGCTATTGCAGAGGAAGTCATAATTAAAGCGTGTAAATTCATTTACCTCTCCGCCAGGAATAGGTAATAAACGTACACCGAGCGGTTTCGTTAACCGCACCGCGAGTGCAGCCGTATCAAGAATAATCGCGGCAATATCTTCAGGCAGTGTCGAACCTGGCACCGGGAGCATATCTAATCCACAACCACAAACAGTTGACCATGCATTAAGCGTATCAATGCTTAATGCACGACGATTATTGGTACTCGCCAGGGCATCATCTTCCAGTACTGAGAACATGACGCCATTAAAACCCGTTGCGCGAGCACCACTGATTGCGACTGCGCTTTTAATCGCATTAGTCAGAATACTGGTTATAAAGAGTGATCCCTGAACGCCACCAGGACGCGCACCAAGATTTTCAACTAACCTGCCAACAGAAATACTGCCATCCGGAAAAGGCGCCAGCGAGGCATCCAGACCGGCATACTCAAGCCCAGAATCAGACGCCAGCTCATGACCGAATGCATCAATTTCGCGTAAGCGTGCGCAGAGTCGAAGAATAAACTGGTCAGCAAAGTCCGCCAGCAGCATGTTGCCTTCCCGTACCTGCTCACTCAATTCCAAAGCAATATCGGTAGTTTCGAGGGCAAAACTAAACTTCAGTGTCTCACCTTCATGCCGGGAAAACGGAAAAAACGGGGCATTTGGCGGACAACGCAATGAGGCACCGAGGCGGAAATTATCAAAGCCATTATTACTGCGATGTGCTACCTGCAACATGAAACGGGCAACGTCATGGCTGGCTCGAATATTTATACCCTGCTCATCGGCTACCATCAGATTCAGAAACATACGCGGTTGCCTGAAGAGTAAAGCAAACGCGGCATCTAACCGTCCGCGGTAATTATCGCCATGCGTTAAGTCCAGCGGTAAGCAAAACCAACGAATATCAAGTCTTTCAGCCAACGCATTGATTGAATTTATTCGTGCTGGCAGGGTATAAATCTCATCTTCATCACGATCATTCAATGGTGGCAGAGTTAAACGTAAGGTTCGCAGTGGCCAACGACGAGACTGGAGTTTATCAATCACTAACGTGCGAAAGTGATGTAAACGTGACTCAGAATGCCCGTCGGAAATAGCGGAGTAAGGCAAGCCCAGCGTAATAGCTCGTATCATTAACCGTGATCCTCCTGCATCAGACGCCAGTAATCTGCCAGCGTATTAATTTCATTAAATGCATGCTCCCCTAGGTCGTGAGCGTAGAGTGCTGTCGTTTTCTGACACGGTAACGTTTGGGCGGCATACAAATTACCATACCGCAGGCATTGCTTATGCCACTGACTCAGGAGTGCCATATCACTGACTTTAAACAGACCCATAGCCTCAGGGTGCTCTGCGGCGCGTATCGGTCCCAGATACGTCTCCTCCACGATGCCCCGGCGATTAACGTCACAATGAATGGAGGTCAGCATGCGATTATGCCGCTGGTGAGTCAAAACGAGATTTCCCTCAGCGTGATCCATTTCATGGATAAGCTGAGGAGAAAAAAACATATCTCCCGAGACAACATACGTGGGGCTATTAATCTGATTCAGGGCCAATCCCAGACTCATTGCATTATTAGTCGTTGCCCAGTTGTCATTGATAACGTAATTCAGATCAGGGTAGGACTCCATAATCTGTAACGCACCAAAGCCAATCACTACGGTAATTCTTTTCCCATGAAAGGCATCAATAGCATAGTCGAGAATCGTTTTCCGCGTTTTGGGATGGCGAATTAAAACTTTATTTTTACCATCCAGTTGCAGGCTTCTGCCGGCGGCCAGAATGATGGCATTTTCAACCATGATAGCCTAACTCCTGCAGCGAAAATTGACATACCGGCATGGGTACAACGAAATCATGCTTTACCGTTTTATAAGGGTAGATGTCATTAATTAATGCACGCCTCGCCACTTCCTGCCAGTCAAATTGATGATTTTCGCGCAACGATCTTAATGGCACCGAGGCGTAATCAAATCGTACGACCGGCACTCTTTTTAGTCCCAGACTGAGCGCGACTTCCATACGGTGCTGGCCGTCCAGTACCAGATTATGGTGTAGATCAAGCGCCAGAGGTTTTACCCATACGCCTTCCTGAATAATTTTATTACGCAACCATTCAACGCGACGTGAACTGAATTTTTCAATATGACGCAATTTTTGTGGTTCAAAAAACTCTACATTCATTTTAGTGCCTCAAAATTTTCTAATAATAAATGATAATCCGCAACCGCCTGCCGGTAATCGACTTCTTCGTTGAAAGATCTTGCAAACAAATCCGTAATATCTACAGCACGGCAGGGTAAGCAAGAGCGGTGTACAATCCAGGGTGCCATGTAATATTGCTGAGTGCTTGTCTGTAAAAACGTCTGCCGCAGGCGTCGATCGTTTTCCACCTGTTCCGGAGAGACACTTAGCAAGCCGACCATTTTCATCCAGCCATCAAATGCGGAGTCGTAATCGGGCACATAGGCAATTTTCTTTATAGCAGGTTCAGCTTTACTGGCTTCGACAATACCGCCAGTAAGGCAAGAGTTGTAATAACCATGGGTGAGCCAAAAACTGTCACTGCCCATTTCAGCTTGCATTAACCGCGGCCATACACGTGGATCCAGCAGAACATCCGTTTCGATAATTGTATAGCCATATTCAGGATGATTAAGCGCGCTGACACCTTTTTCAACGGATAATATGTTGACATCATTTTTATAATTATCATTGTGCGCTAACTTAATATTAGCATCAGCATAATTATCTTTAATCCAGCGTTCTACAACTGATGACTGATGACCGGTAACCAGTACAATTTCACGCTCGCCGCATTTTAACAGCTCAGTCAGCAACGTATCCAGCACGGTGATTTCACCGACCGGCAGCAAGCATTTAGGATAATTCAGGGTCAGATGCCCCATTCTCGTTCCCTGACCAGCAACCAGTAATATTGCGGCGCGTTTAGAAGACATTGTGATGAACTCCAGCGGGCATAAGGGTTTTTTCAATGATTTTTACAATCTCACTGCCTGCGCCCTGCTCTGGCATATGAAGTTCATCACGTAAAACCTGCAGTCGCTTATCACGCATGGGATCCTTGCCTGAAACAAGATTATCAACGAAAGTTTTAATATCTGCGGATTCATTCGCAACGTCATAAGCGTCATAAATAAATTCAGCGCTACTGTTAATACCGAGGCAGTTTTTATGAGTCAGGAAAAGGATTGGCTTACGCGAAGGTAAATACTCCAGCAAAAACGATCCTGCATCTGCCATCAGCGCATCTGATTGTGAAAAGGCGTAGCGATAATCTGCAGAAAAATCCCACTCCACATGTGATTTGAGATGAGAGTATTCGCGCAGCATTTGCCAGTTGTGAGCAGTTTCGCTGTGTGTTCCGCGCTCTATACGAATATCCAGAAATTGTTTAAAAAGCGGATGTGGCCGAATAATCAAATTAACGTCATCACGTTTGATGATATCGAGCATTGCCTGTGTATATAAATTAAACGTAGACCACATCTTTTCATCATCAGGCATGACGAAATGCGGCGCCCATAATAGCGTTGGCTTGCCTTTATTAACTTTGCCATCCGTCTGGACGCCAAAGCGTGATGGATAGTTATCTAGCTTTGGATGTCCGCTAACATAGACGTGATGATTGCCATTTCCGCAATATTTAGCAAACTCATCTTTATGCCGCTGAGAGCGAACGAATACCCACCTGGCAACATTTTGACAGGGAAGATTGTACTGATAAACACGGTTTCTCTCGCCATCACCCATATCTAACCCATAAGGAATATAGGCGATAGAAATATTGCGTCGATTAAGCGTTAAACTTTGCAGTTCATTGGGACGTGCATCATCATAAGGATTTTGTAAAAAAACCACATGGGGCTTACGCGCCGTAATCTCATACTCGTGATACTCGGTATACCGGATACCCTTATCATTTAATAAATCACGCTGTGCAGTGTAATCCGGTGCTTTTGCGCCCCGACTGAAATAGGGCGCAAGGATAATCTGACAATCAAAATGCGGTTTGGCCTGCATAGCGCGATATACCGACTCAAAGTTAGTCCAGCCGGGGGCCCACTGGAAAAAGATATCCACTTTTATCTTTTCTTCGCCAGGTTGATAGGCTGGCCACACTATTTCTTCTAATTTTTTAGCGAAATGCGCTCGATAATCAACAGGTTGGTTTTCGATATCACTTTTATCAGCGGCCTGATAGCCCGCATTGGGAAAGATACCCAACCAGCGGTCACGTTTTATCAAACTATTCCAGCGTACATCTAAAGCCCAGCACTGAGGAACGCCACCCGCCAGTAACCCCTGCAAACTTTCTGCATAATTATCAATGAGAGTGGAGTAGTAATCACCGTTCACAATGTAAGCGCAAGCGCACCATGCATATTGCGGCTTAACCATAAAGTTCACACTTTTTAACGGCACGACGTTATCATAGTGGGCAGCGAGCAGCGCGACATGCCAGTTGATCTGCTGTAAAGAGGAGAGAAATAGATCAATTCGCTGTTTGGTCTGAATATCATCATGGAAAACCATATCGTCTTCCAGAATCAATACATTTTTCCAGCCGTTTTGCTGAGCCATTTGCAGCACGAGAATATGTGATTTAATACAGCCGATATAGCCTGGCGCTTCTTCAATAGCCTCAAAACGGACAATCTTTTCACGTGGTACGCCAATTGCTTTTAATTGACGAGCGATACGTACCCTGCGATCCTTGCGTTTGTTCAGGTTGATGTATACAACCTTATCTATTGTCTGCCAGTTGACTGCCATCATCTCTACACCCATCGCACTAAGAAAGCTCTCATTTTCAGGACGGCGCAATAAAGACGATTCTTAAGGAAAATAAAAAAATTTTTTAGGTTTACTGGCAAGGGATTAGCAGGGTAACGAGCCGGTGCCGGCACCTTGTTCGGGCTGCGCCAGCGTTACAGCCATCGAACAATTCACTCGCGCTGAATCATCGTAGCTGGATGTATAACCGCCACGACGAAGGCAAGCTTTGTGTACTGTACTGCTCCGGGCTGCAAGCCTGAAGATTTGTGTAAACGCTGAAGCGGCCCGTATGCGTGGCAAGGCGCACAGTTGTCGCATCACGTTCGAATTCACGAAAGCGCTGAGTTAGGTTGCCAGCGGAAAGGCAGCGGTCAGTCCGAAAATAGCCGTGCGGCTTGAGGCGGGGCCGGGTATGGCAGGCATAGGGTACGATCTGTTTTTGCTGGCGCAATAAGCCGATCATAAAACCCTGTGCCTGTCTTTATTTGTGGGAATTCCTCAGCCTACGGGCCACTACTCTTCGCGAGCATTTTGCGGTAATTGTTCAGCCATTTGCCGCTGGTTAAACGCCACCAGAAACAGATACCGCGCACCGTCCAGTCGAGGAACATGCCGAGCCAGACGCCAATCACCCCCATGCCCAGCACTATACCCAGCAGATAACCGGCCACCACGCGCGCGCCCCACATACTGAACATCGATACATACATGGTGTACCGTGCGTCGCGCGCGCCTTTTAGCCCGGCCGGCAGCACCCAGGAAGCGGTCCAGACAGGCATAAAGGCGGCATTCAGCCAGATCAGGTGTTTGGTTACCTCAATCACCTGCGGATCGCGGGTGTAGAATCGCGCCAGCGTGCCCGCCAGCGGCACAGTGATAAACGCCAGCGTACATAGCCCAATCATCGCCAGCCAGAATACGTGCTTGATCTGCCGCTCCGCCTGCATCACCTGATTTTTCCCTAAGCGCCTGCCGGTGATAATGGTCGACGCAGAACCCAGCGCGTTGCCCGGCAGGTTAATCAGCGTGGCGATGGAGAAGGCAATAAAATTACCGGCGATCTCATTGGTGCCCATGCCGGCGACAAAAATCTGCGTCAGCAGTTTGCCGCCGTTAAACAACACCGATTCGATACTGGCCGGTACGCCAATCCCCAGCACTTCCATCAGGATGTTGCGATCCCAGCGGCGGAAATAGCTGGCCAGCGTGATTTTCAGCGCCGGACTGATGCCGCGATACAGCACGTAAATGGCCGCCGCCGCGCCGATATAGCGTGAAATGGTTAATCCCAGCCCGGCACCGACAAATCCCATCCCTTCCCAGCCGAGCGCACCGTAGATCAGCACGCTACTGATGATGATATTCAGGATATTCATGCCGCCGTTGATCAGCATCGGAATTTTAGTGTTGCCGGCACCGCGCAACGCGCCGCTGCCTATCAGCGCAATCGCCGCTGCCGGGTAGCTCCACGCGGAAGTTTGCAGATAGCTGAGCGCCAGTTCTTTGACCTGCGGCTCGGCGTTGCCGGCAATCACATCAACAATCAGATGCCCCCAGAACTCGATGGCGATGACCAGCACAAACGCCAGCACTGTCATCAATCCCAGCGACTGCCGCGTCGCCGCACGCGCACGCTTGCCGTTGCGTTTGGCCAGGCTGAACGCCACCACCACCGTGGTGCCGAGATCGATGGCGGCAAAAAAGGAGATGATCACCATGTTGAAGCTGTCGGCCAGCCCCACGCCCGCCATCGCCTCTTTGCCCAGCCAGCTCACCAGAAAGGTACTGAGAACCCCCATCAGCATCACGCACAGGTTCTCAATAAAGATGGGCACCGCCAGTGGGGTGATTTCACGCCACAACAGCGTGCGATAAGCACGGCGTTTGGGATACCACGCCGTGTTTCTGATCGCCCGCATTACTGCTACGCCAGGATTTTGCAAGGGAGTACCAAATCACTTTGGTTAAGAAGTAGAGTAATAATGATGATAGGCTGCTAACGATTATGCAAAGTGTTTCCCGTCACCATTTAATCATTATTACAAACTTTTTGCTGACTCCCCGCCCGCGCCGACGCTGCCGCCCAGATAGGCGCTGCGCACCTCTTCGTTGTGCAACAGTTCGCTGCCGCTGCCGCTCAGACGAATTTCGCCATTGACCATTACATAACCGCGATCCGCCAGTTGCAGCGCGTGGCGCGCGTTCTGCTCCACCAGAAACAGCGTCATGCCCTGCTGCGTCAGCTCACGCAGGATGCTGAAAATCTGCTTTACCACCAGCGGGGCCAGCCCGAGGCTGGGTTCATCCAGCAGCAGCAGACGCGGCCGGCTCATCAGCGCGCGGGCGATCGCCAGCATTTGCTGCTCGCCGCCGGAGAGCGTCATTGCCCGCTGATTTCGCCGCTCCAGCAGGCGTGGAAACAGCGTGTACATTCGTTCTTTATCCTGCTTCATGTAGCGCTCGCCGATGGCGATGGTGCCCATCAGCAGGTTCTCTTCCACCGTCATATCCGGAAAGATGCGCCGTCCTTCCGGCGCCTGGGCAATACCGCTGGCGGCGATAAAATGGGTCGACCGCTGGCTGATGGGTTCTCCGCGCAGGCGAATTTCACCGCTGGCAATGCGCGGCTGACCAAAAATCGACATCAGCAGCGTGGATTTTCCTGCACCGTTGGCCCCAATCAGCGCCACGGTTTCCCCTTCCGCCACGGTCAGCGACACCTGCTTCAGCGCCTGCACCGGGCCGTAAAACACATCCACCTGTTCAAACGCCAGCATTGCTTCAGCCATGCTCGCTCTCCTCTTCCGCGCCGAGATAAGCGGCGATCACCTTCGCATCGTGTCGAATCTGCTGCGGCGTGCCCTGGGCGATCACGTCACCGTGATCCAGCACGACGATGTGATCGGAAATGCGCATCACCATCGGCATATCGTGTTCAATCAACAGCACGCTGATGCGATGATCGGCGCGCAGCTGGTGCAGAATCTGGCTCAGCGCCTCGGTTTCGACCGGATTAAGCCCCGCTGCGGGCTCATCCAGGCAGATCAGTTCCGGCCGGGTGCACATGGCGCGCGCAATCTCCAGCCGGCGCTGCTGGCCGTAAGAGAGCGTACCGGCCAGCCGGTTGGCACTGCTGACCAGATCAACACGCTCCAGCCAGTAAAAAGCGCGATCGAGCGCGCGACTCTCCGCTGCCCGATAGCCGCGGGTATTGAGGATGCCGGCCAGCAGCTGACGGTTGACCTGCATATGCTGCGCCACCAGCAGGTTTTCCACCACCGACATCTCGCGAAACAGGCGGATGTTCTGAAAGGTACGCGCCAGACCGGCGCGGTTGACCAGATGTGCGCCGCCAAACATCTTGTACCAGATGCGCGAGCCCAGCCGCGCCGGCCGCAGCCAGTCACCCGGCTGAATCTTCTGGCCCAGCACCTGAATCACATCGGTGCTGCGCTGATGGGCATTGAGCACAATGCGCCCGCCGCTGGCGCGATAAAATCCCGTCAGGCAGTTAAATACCGTGGTTTTGCCCGCGCCGTTGGGGCCAATCAGCGCGGTGACCGAGCCGCGCTCCACGCGCAGGCTGACATCATTCAGCGCTTTGATGCCGCCAAAGCGCATCATCAGGTTATCCACCTGCAGGATGGCATCACTCATGGCGTACTCCTTTTCTCAGCGGCACCCCGACGCGTGCGGTGCGCACCAGGCCGCGCGGACGCCAGATCATCATCAGCACCATCAACATGCCAAACAGCAGCACGCGGTACTCGGCAAAACTGCGCAGCAGCTCGGGCGCCACCGTCAGCACAAACGCGGCCAGCACTACGCCGAGCGTCGAGCCCATCCCGCCCAGCACCACGATGGCCAGAATCAGCGCGGACTCAAAAAAGGTAAACGAGGTGGGATTAACGAACCCCTGATAACTGGCGAAAAATACCCCGGCAATACCGGCGGTTGAGGCGCCGAGCATAAACGCCGACAGCTTCACCAGCACGTGATTCAGCCCCATGGCGCGACAGGCGATTTCATCTTCACGCAACGCTTCCCACGCCCGGCCAATCGGCATGCGCGTCAGCCGGTGCTTGATAAACAGCACCAGCAGCACCACCATTACCAGCACCACGTAGATAAAGATGAACTTCATGTTGGGGTTGTAATCGAGATGCAGAAACTGGTGGTACGGTATGCCGCCCTCTTTTGCCCGGCGGGCGAATTCAAGGCCGAGAAAGGTCGGTGACGGCACCGAGACGCCGTTCGGCCCCCCGGTGAACGACAGCCAGTTGTTCAGCACCAGCCGGATAATTTCACCGAAGCCGAGCGTGACGATAGCCAGATAGTCACCGTGCATGCGCAGCACCGGAAAGCCAAGCAGCGCACCGGCCAATGCCGCCAGCAGCGCAGCGATGGGGATCATGCTCCAGAAACCCAGCCCGAGATACTGATAGCCCAGCGCCAGCCCGTAAGCACCAATGGCGTAAAATGCCACATAGCCCAGATCGAGCAGCCCGGCGAGGCCGACCACGATATTGAGCCCGAGTCCCAGCAGCACGTAGATCAGCCCGAGAATCGCCACCGTCAGCAGATACTTGCTGGAGAGAAACGGAAACGCCAGGGCCACGACCAGCAGTAGCGGTATTATCCAGCGCAGGCGCGAACGGTAACCGGGTTCACGCACATATACGCCGTCATCGTTGCCCTCAAACTTGTGCAGAAAACGGCGCCCCACGGCGGTATGCAGAAACAGCCCCAGCAGCAAACGTCCTGCCATCACCACCGCCACCAGCAGCGCCACGCGCAGCGGCGACAGCGTAAAACTGTAGCCGCTGAGCACCACGCCCACCACCGGGCCGAACACCACCAGCGCGACGGCACCGGCCAGCAGCGTGTCGAGCAGCACCTGACGGATGCCGCCTGTTTGCGTCATTGCATTCATTCTGGCTTCCTCACACTTTGGCGACCAGCGGCCGGCCCAGCAGTCCCTGCGGACGGAAGATTAAAATCACCACCAGCAGCGAAAATGAGAACACATCTTTGTAATCGGAGTTCACCAGCCCGGCGAACTGCGCCTCGGCCACGCCCAGCAGCAAACCGCCCAGCATCGCGCCGGGCAGCGAACCGATGCCCCCCAGCACCGCCGCGGTGAAGGCTTTGATGCCGATAATGAAGCCGGCGTAGAAATCAAACGTGCCGTAGTTCATGGTAACCAGCACCCCGGCCAGCCCGGCCATCGCCGCGCCGATGACAAACACCAGCGAAATCACCCGGTCGGTATTGATGCCAAGAATCGACGCCATGCGCCGATCCTGCTGGACCGCACGGCAGATACGGCCCAGTTTGGTGTACTGGATAATCCAGGTCAGCAGCGCCATCCCGCACAGCGCCGCCACCAGGATAAACACTTTGGTCCAGGTGATTTGCACCACGCCGCCGTCGATCTCCATACGCAGCACGCCACTGAGCAAGGTGGGAATGCCCTGCTGATTCGGTCCCTGACTGAGCTGCACATAGTTTTGCAGAATCAGCGACATACCAATGGCAGAGATCAGCGGTGCCAGCCGCGTGGAATTGCGCAGCGGACGATAGGCAATGCGCTCAATGGCCCAGCCGTAAGCGGCGGTGACCACGATGGTGAACAACAGCGTGCCAAAGATCAGCAGTGGAAAGGAGTGAATGCCAAAGTAGCTGAGCAGCGCCAGCCCGATCGCACACAGATAAGCAGAGATCATGTACACCTCGCCGTGGGCGAAGTTGATCATGCCGATAATGCCGTAAACCATGGTGTAGCCGATGGCGATTAGCCCGTAGACCGCGCCCAGCGTCAGGCCGTTAATCAGCTGCTGTATAAAAAAGGCGTCCATATTGTCTCTCGCAGGTGGAAGGCGTGCACAGGTCACGCTCAGATGCGAACGGCCCCGCTGCGCGCGGGGCCGCAGAGCGAATTACAGCTGGTGATATTTGCCTTTGTCATCCCACTGATAGACCACGTAATCCGAGACTTTCAGGTCGCCTTTTTCGTCCCATGCCTTCTTGCCCATCACGGTGTCAACGCTGCTGGCCTTCAGCCAGTCGCTGGCTTTGGCATTGTCTTTACCTGCCGCTTTGTAGGCGGCGGCCAGAGCCTGAATGGAGGCGTAGGCGTACAGCGTATACCCTTCCGGCTCAAAACCGCTGGCGCGGAATTTTTCAATCACCGCTTTGCCATCCGCGATGGTGCGCGGGTCATTGCCGAAGGTCATGTACACGCCTTTAGTGAACTGCGGACCGCCGGCGGCAGTCACCAGTTCTTCCGTCACGATGCAGTCGCCGGAGAAGAAAGCCGCATTAACGCCCTGCTCGCGCATCTGACGCACCAGCGGACCCGCCTCCGGATGACAGCCACCGAAATAGACCACATCCGGTTTCACCGCGCCGATTTTGGTGACCAGCGCGTTAAAGTCTTTTTCACCGCGCGACAGCCCTTCATACAGCACCTCTTTGACGCCGCGTTTCTCCAGCGCCGCTTTGGTGGCATCGGCCAGCCCCTGACCGTAGGTGTCTTTGTCGTGGATCACCGCCACTTTCTTCGCTTTCAGCGTATCGAGAATATAATTAGCGGCAATTGTCCCCTGCTGGTCATCACGCCCGCACATGCGGAACAGGGTTTTCATGCCGCGCTCGGTGATTTGTGGATTGGTTGAACCGGGCGTAATCGCCAGTACGCCCGCCTCGTCATACACCTCTGAGGCTGGCATGGTCGAGGATGAGCAGAAATGGCCCACCACCGCCATCACTTTGTCCTGATCCACCAGCCGGTTGGCAACAGCCACCGCCTGCTTGGGTTCGCAGGCGTCATCGCCCTGCACCAGCACAATTTTTTCACCGTTTATGCCGCCCGCAGCGTTAATGTCCGCCGCGGCCTGGCTGGCGCCCTTCCAGTATTGCGTACCGTACGTAGCATTCGGTCCGGTAAACGGACCGGCCACGCCAATCTTTATGTCAGCCTGCGCGTAGAACGCCATGCTTAAACAACCTGCCATCACCACCTTCAATGGGTGTTTTATGAATTTCAAAGACATGCTTTCAATCCTCAACGGGTCAGGAACGGAGCCATACCACGGCCTGGGAGAAATCAATCTGAAACACTTCGAGAGCAGTGTGGTCAGCGCGACCACGGTTGAAATTTAAGCAAAAAGCTCGCCAGAGAAGACAATCGGTGACAATTTTTTTGCAGCGGCATCGCAGCCGGGCGGAAAACGTGCGATGTGGCCTCCCTGCACCTGATAAACATAGCCAGCCTTTTGCCGCCTACCAGCACCGTGATGGTGCAGAATGCGGTCGATCACAGATTCTTCATCGTGATGAGAGGTTTATCCGCTATGCTCTGGTCAAATCGGTCCAACTTGCTGAAGGAGAATCTATGAATACGCAACGGAACGGATTGACCACCGAACAGGCGCTGGATCAACTGGAGCGTATGTATGACGACGCGGTTGAAGCGCTGCGCAACTCCATTCGCACGTTCACTGCCAGCGGCACACTGCCGGACGCCGGGCTGCGCCAGCAGGGGCTGTTTGTCTATCCGGAGCTGCGCATCACCTGGCAGGGTGAAGGCCCGCAGCAAAATCGCACCCGCGCCTGGGGACGTTTTACCCACACCGGTCGCTACAGCACCACCATCACGCGCCCGGCGCTGCTGCGTCACTATCTCAGCGAACAGCTGCAGATGATCGAAAAAGAGTACGACGTGCTGATTGAGGTGGGTCCGTCACAGCAGGAAATCCCTTATCCCTATGTGATTGATGGCTCCGACCTGTCGCTGGACCGCTCCATGAGCGCCAGTATTGCGCGCCATTTCCCGACGACCGAACTGTCGCAGATTGGCGATGAAACCGCTGATGGCCTGTTCAACGCCGACGCGCTGTTCCCGCTGTCGCATTTCGACGCGCTGCGCACCGATTTCTCCCTGGCGCGCCTGCGTCACTACACCGGCACCGCGGTAGAACACTTCCAGCCGTTTGTACTGTTCACTAACTACACGCGCTACGTCGATGAGTTCGTGCGCTGGGCGATTGAGCAGGTGCAGGACCCCAGCACGCCTTACGACAGTCTCGCCTGCGCCGGCGATGTGGTGATCACGGCGGAAACGCAGGACCCAACGGCGATGATGTCGGATCTGGCGTGGAAGAAGCATCAGATGCCCGCCTGGCATTTAACCTCGCCCAATCGTCGCGGCATCACGCTGGTGAATATTGGCGTCGGTCCGTCGAACGCCAAAACCATCTGCGACCACCTCGCGGTGGTGCGCCCACATGCGTGGCTGATGATTGGTCACTGCGGTGGCCTGCGTGAAAGCCAGAGCATCGGCGATTACGTGCTGGCGCACGCCTATCTGCGTGACGACCACGTGCTGGACAGCGTATTACCACCGGATATCCCGATCCCGAGCATTGCGGAGGTGCAGCGTGCCCTGTACGACGCCACCAAAGCGGTCAGCGGTATGCCCGGCGAAGAGGTGAAGCAGCGCCTGCGCACCGGTACGGTTGTCACCACGGACGACCGCAACTGGGAGCTGCGCTACTCCGCATCTGCGTTACGCTTCAACCTGAGCCGCGCGGTGGCGGTGGATATGGAGAGCGCCACCATTGCCGCACAGGGTTATCGTTTCCGCGTACCGTACGGCACCCTGCTGTGCGTCTCGGATAAACCGCTGCACGGTGAAATCAAGCTGCCCGGCCAGGCCAACCGTTTCTATGAGGGCGCGATCTCGGAACATCTGCAGATTGGCATCTGCGCCGTTGAGCTGCTGCGCGCCGAGGGTGACAAACTGCACTCCAGGAAACTACGTACCTTCAACGAACCGCCCTTCCGCTAAATCCGCTGTTCCGGCCCATGGACGGGCCGGATTTCTGCTGGCAACCTTAAATTTTCAGCACCGCCACTTTTACCAACCATGCCAGTACGGCGAGGAGAGCCGGCAGCATGAGGGTCCAGATCAGCCTGTCATTTAATTGTTCGAACTTTTTATCGATGCGCTTCTCCACCTGACCGATCTCATTCATCAGTTGATTGCACATCAGCCCCTGTTCGGTACGCACGCGTTCCACGTCCGCTCTGGTGGCAAAATTTTCAAAACGCGCGGTCAGGACCGCGACATCCTGCTGTAACAGGTGGGTGGTGTTCGCCAGCTGTTCCACGTGTTGGGTTAATCGTACCATTAGCGGTGCTCCCTGATTTCTTAACGCCAGAAGGCGAGGCGGCAACCGATGCGGCAGCGTGCAAACGGGATAATCCATTATCTTGTCCTTCTTCAGCAACCTTGTGTCATCGCGTCACTCCACCGCTATTTAAGCAGAGCGGCAGCGATTAAACATTCCACGATCCCGCCACTGCAGGCAAAAAATTTGCGCATGGCAGAATTTACGGAGAGACAGTAAACAACAGGCCTGAAAGAGAAAAGTGGCGACGGGCAGGAATTGCGAGACATCACGCAAACAATGATTGCGCGAATGTAACAACTTACACGGAAGCCCGGGCGGGCTTCCGTAACACAGCATCAGGCACTCAGCCAGCCGAGTTTAATCACAAACAGAATCGACAGAATCACCAGCGCCGCATTGACCTCTTTGGTGCGGCCACTCAGCAGTTTCACCACCGTCCAGGTAATAAAACCAAAGGCGATACCGTTGGCGATTGAGTAAGTCAATGGCATGGTCAGCGCGGTCACGGTGACCGGTGCCGCCGTGGTGACATCTTTCCAGTCAATTTCTGCCAGACCGGAAGCCATCAGCACCGCGACGAACAGCAGCGCTGGCGCCGTGGCGTAGACCGGCACGCTACCCGCCAGTGGCGAGAAGAACAGGCTGAGCAGGAACAGAATGGCGACCACAATCGCCGTCAGACCGGTACGGCCACCGGCGCTGACGCCCGCAGCGGACTCCACATAGCTGGTGGTGGTTGAGGTACCCAGCAGTGAACCGAACAGCGCAGCGGCGCTATCGGCGATCAGCGCACGGCCCATTTTCGGCACGTTGCCCTGCTCATCGGCCAGACCGGCGCGTTTCGTCACGCCCAGCAGCGTGCCGGTGTTATCAAACACGTCGACAAACAGGAACGCAAAGATCACGCTCACCAGGCCTACGTTGAACGCGCCGGCGATATCCAGCTGCATAAAGGTCGGTGCAATCGACGGCGGCGCAGAAAACACCCCCGCGAACGGCGTCAGGCCAATGCCCATCGAGATAAAGGTAACAACCAGAATGCCGATCAGTACGGCTCCGGTGACGCGACGCGCTTCCAGCACCACAATGATAAAGAAGCCAAGCAGCGCCAGCAGCGGACCCGGTTTAGTCAGGTCGCCCAGACCGACCAGCGTAGCCGGGTTATCCACCACGATGCCCGCCCCTTCCAGCGCAATCAGTGCGAGGAACAAACCAATGCCTGCCGCAATCCCGGCACGCAGCGGCAGCGGAATGCTGGCGATAATCCATTCGCGAATTTTAAAAATCGACAGCGCAAAGAAGATCACCGCCGAAAGGAACACCGCACCCAGCGCGATCTGCCAGGTGTAGCCCATATGCAGCACCACGGTGTAGGTGAAGAAGGCGTTCAGGCCCATGCCCGGTGCCAGCGCGATCGGATAGTTAGCGATCAGGCCCATCAGAATCGAACCGATGGCCGCGGCCAGACAGGTGGCAACAAACACCGAGCCTTTATCCATACCGGTCGCCCCGAGGATGCTGGGGTTCACAAACAGGATGTAGGCCATTGCCAGAAAGGTCGTAATACCGGCAATGATTTCGGTGCGCACCGTGGTGTGGTGAGCTTTTAACTTAAAAAGTTTTTCTAACATCATCATCTCTCATCAGCGGAGACGGCCCGCAGGCCTGCTCTCTCTTGCCAAGGCGTTTTCCCGCTATTCCGCGCGTGGTGGCTAAGCTGACGCGGAAAAAGTGAGGAAAATTATTTTTTTATGCCGACGTTTTGCCACCGCTGGCAGCAGAACGTCGTGTGCTATCCCCTGTCCACATAGCAATTGCTATGCCACTCCCTGACGCAATCGTTTCCGTTTCAGCATGCCGTTGCGGCTAAGAAAATTCTGAACCAGAACGAGGCGCGATTATGGTGCATTGCACCACCTGCGCGCAAACGTTTTCCCGCCGTGCGCAGCCGGGGGTGAAATATTGCGGTAACGCACGCTTTCACACTCTGCCAGGCGATGGCGCTCACGTTTCTGCTGCGCGTTTCAGCAGCTTAAAAACGCCGGGTTACACTGCGTTTAACCCTTTCGCAACAAAAGAGGCAGTGCAATGAAGCCCGCGATTCTGGTCGTTGATGATGATCGTGCCATCTGCGAATTGCTGCACGATGTGCTGAGCGAACATGTGTTTACCGTTTATAGCTGTCATCAGGGGCGCGACGCCCTGGCGCTGCTGGCGCAGCATCCGGAAATCTCCCTGGTGATGCTGGATATGATGCTGCCCGATACCAACGGCCTGCTGGTATTACAGCAGATGCAGCGTCAGCGCCCTGAGCTGCTGGTGATCATGCTGACCGGCATGGGATCGGAAGCCGATATGGTGGTTGGGCTGGAGATGGGCGCCGACGACTATATCGCCAAACCCTTTAATCCCCGCGTGGTGGTGGCGCGGGCCCGTGCGGCGCTGCGCCGCTGCGGGCGACTGGCGCAGCCGGAAACGGTGATTGATGACGGCTGGCAGTTCAATGGCTGGCGGCTGGATGATGTGCGTTGTCAGCTGTTCAATCCGCAGCGTGAAAGCGTACCGCTCACCCAGGGCGAATACAGCCTGCTGCGCGCGCTGGTCGGCCACGCGCGTAAGGTCCTGACGCGCGACCAGCTGCTGGAGCTGACCCACAGCGAGAGCCTCGACGTGTTCGATCGCACCATTGATGTGCTGATCATGCGCCTCAGACGCAAAATCGAGGCTAATCCGCATCAGCCGATCCTGATCCGCACCATTCGCGGACTGGGCTATGTTTTTTCCGCCGATGTAATGCGCCCGTCCGCCGCGGCGCGCGAAACGCAAATCGCCTGATCCATCCAGCGCTGCATCTCGCTCAGTGGCCGGATGCCGTCCAGCGCGTTGGCCGCATGCAGATTAAAGCTGGCGCAGGTATGGGCCAGCTTTAACGTCTGCTGCAGGCTGTAGTCCTGATGGCTGGCGTACAGCACGCCGGCGCAGAAGGCATCGCCCGCCCCGACGCTGCCGACAATCTCCTCTGCCGCTAAGCACCAGGCGGGCTGCCAAAGGCCGTCGCCCACTGGCTGCTGGCCCCAGGCGCCTTCCGGTGCATGAATTACCACGCGCTGGCGCACACCCTGCGCCAGCAGCCAGCGTGCCGCCGCAGCAAAAGCCGCCGGTGACGCCAGCGTGCCACTGCTGCGCAGCTCGATGCCGGTGAGCGCCTGCGCTTCCAGTTCGTTAATCACCAGATAATCGAGCCAGCGTAGCGCCGGCTTCACCAGCGCCTGATACTCGCCGGCGCGCGAAACCAGATCGAGCGAGGTGAGATAACCGCGCTGCTGCATCTCCGCCAGCAGCCGCGCGCTGCGGGTACCGTACTGCGCATCAGGCTGGTCGAGCTTATCCAGTAACAGCAGATAGCCGAGGTGGAAGATGCGGTGCGCGGTGGCGAGGTGAGCGAAGTGCGCCACATCGAGCTGCGCATTGGCCCCGCGCGCGTGAAAAAAGGTGCGCTGACCGTCCGGCGCGGTCATTACCTGCGTCATCGCCGTGGCTGCCGCACCGGTGCGCTGTACGTGCTGACGGTCCACATGATGTTCATCCAGCAGCTGCAGCAGGTAATCGCCGTCGCTGTCCTCGCCCAGCATCCCCACAACGGCCAGCGGCAGATCGACCTGCATGCGCGCCAGGGTAAACAGCACATTCAGCGCCGCACCGCCGCTGCATTTCTCGCTGTGGCTAATCTCGGCCAGCCAGCCCTGTTCTGGCCAGTGGCTGATGCGCTGCACGTGATCCACCAGCATGTTACCCGCCGCCAGAATGCCGTTGCGTGCTGCCATGTCAGGCCCTCCCGGCGCTGCCAAACACCTGCATCTGCTGGGCCACAACGCTGGCGATGTCGCGTTCGACCGCCATTAACAGTTCGGCGAACGAGTCGTAGCGCGCGTCGCGCTGGGTGATTTGCGTTTCAATCGCCCCGAGCGCCGCCTGCGACATACCGGTGTAGAAGTTGATTTTGTGGATGCCGAGGCTGATGGCGCGACGGAAATCGGCGTCGCTGATGCCGGAACCACCGTGCAGCACCAGCGGAATGCCGGCCGCTGCGCGAATCGCCGCCAGACGGTCAAAATCAAGCTTTGGCTCGCCTTTGTATTTGCCGTGCGCGTTGCCGATGGCCACTGCGAGGCAGTCGATGCCGGTTGCCTGGACAAATTCCGCCGCCAGCGCCGGGTCGGTGAATTTATTGCTGTCCGCTTCGCCAAACAGCGCGCCCCCCTCATCGCCGCCCACGGCGCCCAGCTCGGCCTCAACCGAAATACCCAGCGCGTGGCACATCTTCACCACTTCCCGCGTCTGGCGAATGTTCTCGTCATAGCTCAGGGTTGAACCATCGAACATTACCGAGGTGAAGCCGAGGCGAATCGCCTGCATCACCGCATCAAAATGCAGGCCATGATCGAGGTTGAGCACCACCGGGATGGCGTGCAGCGCCGCTTCGGCACGGATAGCGGCGATCAACGGTTCCAGGCTGACGTATTTAAAATGCACCTCGGCAATGTTGATGATAAACGGCGAACGCTGCTGCTCCGCCGCATGGAACAGCGCGCGCAGAAAGTGGGTATCGAGAACGTTGAACGCGCCGAGCGCGTAACCGTGCTGCTGCGCATGGGCGAGGCCCTGCGCCAGAGAGATCAGTGCCATGGAACACTCCTGTTATGCCAGCCAGCGGTGATATTCGTTACACAGCAGCCAGCGCGGCGCTTCATCCTCATCAATCGGATTAAAGCGCGCCAGCGGGGTAAGAAAGACGTTGTCGTGCTCATCGTCATTGGGCATGGAGACTTCGCCCACCAGCACATCGCCGTAGCCGGTTTCGCCCCAGAAGCTGTGCCAGACACCGGGCAGTAACGTGACGCTTTCGCCGGGTGACAGCCGCAGCTGGGAACCGGCGGCATGAGTCTGGCAGATGCCATCCAGCGTGACCTGTACCGGCGTATCCGCCAGCCGATCGCCGTCGCGATTGTGTAGCGTGACAATCAGGTTGCCACCGCCGCGGTTGATAATGTCTTCCATTTTTTGCGGATGATAATGCATCGGCGTCACCTGCCCTTCGCGCACGTGCATGATCTTCTCTGCATACGGTTTGCCCCACGGCTGTCCGCCGCGTGAACCGTTGCGCAGGGTAAACAGCGTCAGGCCGGTCTGGCTGAAATCATCGGCACCAAAACTGGTGACATCCCAGCCGAGGTGCAGCGCCAGCAGTTCGGCGGCGGCTGAGGTGTCCAGCGCGCGCCACTGGCTGAGACCGTAATCGGCCCACGGCGGCAGATGCACATCCTGCCGCAGAAAGAATTCACGGGTCAGTTGTAAAATCGCGTTAACTTCGGAACGTTGCATAGCTGCGTCTCCGGCGGGCGTCGCGGCGCGCAGTGTGCACCGCGACGCCCGTGTGGCTTATTTCACCGTCCAGCCTTTGTAGCTGCTGACATTGTTACGATCGATCAGCGTTACCGGAATCAGCACCGGCTTGTCCGGCGCTGGCTTGCCCTGCAGGATGTCATAGCCAATCTCAACTGCTTTGGCCGCCATCACCTGCGGATCCTGGGCAGGCGTTGCGACAAACAGCGAGCCTTTGCGCTTCAGCGCCTCTTCACCGTCTGGCGATCCATCGACGCCGACGATAAAGAACTCGTTACGCTGCGCCTGTTTCGCCGCCAGATCGGCACCGATAGCGGTAGGATCGTTGATAGCGAATACGGCATCAATCTTCGGATTGGCCGACAGCAGGCCGGTCATCACTTCCAGTCCGCCTTCGCGACTGCCTTTGGCGTTCTGGTTGTAAGAGAGCAATTTGATATCCGGGTGGGTTTTCAGCTCATTCATGCAGCCTTCCACGCGGTTCTGCACCGCTGACACCGGTGGTCCGTTGATGATGACCACGTTGCCTTTGGCTTTCAGGCGGTCGGAGATGTATTTACAGGCCATAGCCCCGGCCTGGGTGTTGTCAGAGGTGATGGTGGCATTGGCACCGTCCGCGGCCACGTCCACCGCTACTACCACGATGCCGGCATCACGCGCCCGCTTCACCGCCGGCGCGATGCCTTTGGAGTCGGCGGCGTTGAGGATGATCATGTCCACTTTAGCGGCAATGAAGTTGTCAATCTGCGCCACCTGCTGGCCAAGATCGTAGCCGCTGGAGACCAGCGTCACGTTGACCTTATCGCCCGCCAGCTGACGCGCCTTGAGTTCCGCCCCTTTGGTGATCTGGACGAAGAACGGGTTAGCCAGATCGCCCACCGTCACGCCGATGGATTTCAGTTCTTTGGCCTGCACAAATGGCGCACTGAACAGCGTCGCGGCCAGCAGTCCGGTGATAATCGGATTAAAACGCATAGTCGATGTTCTCCTGCTTTTTTGGTTTTATGCCCTGATTGCCTTTGCCTTTGCCCTCACCCTAACCCTCTCCCGCGTGCGGGAGAGGGAACCGTTCTGCATAGTTTTCAGGTGAAGCTCTCGTTTTCCAGATCTTCGCTCCGGGCTGCCCCCTCTCCCGCGCGCGGGAGAGGGAACCGTTCTGCGTGGTGTTCAGGTGAAGCACTTGTTTTCTAAATCTTCTCTCCGGACAGCCCCCTCTCCCGCAAGCGGGAGAGGGTTGGGGTGAGGGCCAGGGCCAGCGGCCGCCCCTCACCCCACGTGATGCCGCGTACGGTACTTATCGATCAGCACCGCAATGATGATCACCCCGCCCTTAATCACCAGTTGCCAGAAGTACGACACGCCCATCAGCGTCATGCCGTTGTTCAGCGTGGCGATAATCAGCGCGCCAATCAGCGTGCCGGTAATCGTGCCAATGCCGCCGACAAAGCTGGTCCCGCCCAGAATCACCGCGGCGATCGCGTCCAGCTCATAGCCCACGCCGAGGTTGCCGTTAGCGCTGTACAAGCGCGATGCGCTCATCAGGCCACCCAGCCCGGACAACAGGCCGCTCATGGCGTAGACGAACACCAGTACCGCACCCACTTTAATACCGGTCAGGCGCGCTGCCTGCATGTTGCCGCCCACCGCATAGATGTGCACGCCAAGCGTGGTGCGACGCAAAATAAACCAGCACAGCGCAATCACCGCAAAGGCAATGATAATCAGCCACGGGATCGGGCCGAGATAACCGTTGCCTATCCACTCAAAGTTGATATCCGAGTTGATCACCGTGGTGCCGTTAGCCAGCAGATAGGCCGCCCCGCGCAGCGCGGTATAGGTGCCCAGCGTGACGATAAACGGCGGCAGGCCCGCCCAGGCGACCAGAATGCCGTTGAACAGCCCCATGATCAGCCCGGCTCCGAGCGCGGCGGGGATGGTCAGCCCGGCAAACGCCGGATCGAGCGACACCACCATCGCCACCACCGCCGTGGTACCCAGCATTGAGCCAACCGACAGGTCAATGCCGCCGGTGAGAATGACAAACGTCATGCCCGCCGCCAGCACAATGTTGATGGAGGCCTGACGCGTGATATTCAGCAGGTTAGCTTCGGTAAAAAAGTTCGGGGCGACAAAGCCAAATACCGCCACGATCAGGATCAGAATCGGCAAGATACCCACGGTTTGCAGCAGGTCACTCATCAACGCACGTTTTAGCGTTGGACTTTTTACGCGTGCGGTTTCACTGGTCATTCCCGTCTCCTCAGGCCTGGACCGGCTGCGCGCCGGTGGCCAGTGTCATTATGTTTTCCTGGCTAATCTGCTCGCCGCTCAGCTCGCCGGCGATGGTGCCTTCGCGCATCACGTATACGCGGTCGCTCATGCCTACCACTTCCGGCAGCTCGCTGGAGATCATCAAAATTGCCACGCCCTGCTGCGCCATCTGGTTCATCATGCGGTAGATTTCACTCTTGGCGCCGACATCCACGCCGCGCGTCGGCTCATCCAGAATCAGGATGCGCGGCGCTATCGATACCCAGCGCGAAATCAGCAGCTTCTGCTGGTTGCCGCCGGATAAGCCGCCAGCGCGCACCTGGGCGTGCGGCACGCGGATATTCAGCGATTGAATCGCCTCGCTGGCGATCTTCTGCCCTTTGCGCCGGTTAAGCAGGCCGTAGCTGGCATCACGCTCAAGCGTGGCCATCACGATGTTTTCCTGCGCTGCCAGTTCCAGAAACAGCCCCTGCTCTTTGCGGTTTTCGGTCAGGAAACCGATGCCGCGCGCAATGGCGTCTCGCGGCGAGTGAATCTGCACTTTTTCCCCGTCGATCCAGATTTCACCGCCGGCTGGCTGATGCACACCAAAAATCAGCTGCGCCAGCTCGCTGCGGCCGGCACCGACCAGTCCGGCCAGCCCGACAATCTCCCCGGCGCGCACCGCGAGGCTGCTGGGATGCACCTTCCGGTTGTCGGTCAGATGATTTACCGCCAGACGAATTTCGCCGAAGCTAATGGCGCGATCTTTGTTGAACAGATCGCTGAGCGGACGGCCGACCATCATGCGCACCAGTTCGCTGGCGTTTAGCTGTTCGCGCGTCAGGCTGCCGACGTACTGACCGTCGCGCAGCACGCTGACGCGATCGGAGAGTTCATACACTTCCGCCATGCGGTGGCTGATGTAGATGATCGCCATGCCTTCGCTGCGCAGGCGTTTGATCAGCGCAAACAGCTGTTCGGTTTCGCGGTTTGAGAGCGCAGCGGTGGGTTCGTCCATCACCAGAATGCGGCTGTTACGATGCAGCGCGCGGGCAATTTCCACCTGCTGCTGTTCGGCGATGCTCAGGCGGCTCACCAGATCGGTGGCGCTGAACTGCGCGCCAAGGCGGTTAATCACCTGCTGCGCTTCTTCCGCCATCTGGCGACGCTTCACCAGCCCGCCGCGGGAAATTTCACTGCCGAGAAAGATGTTCTCTGCCACCGTCAGATTCGGCGCCAGGTTGATTTCCTGATAAATCAGGGTGATCCCTGCCGCCAGCGCCTCTTTCGGGCCCCTGATCGCGTAGGGTTGACCATCGATAAGAATTTCCCCGCTGCTGGCGGTATACGCGCCGGCCAGAATCTTCATTAAGGTACTTTTACCGGCACCGTTTTCGCCCATCAGCGCGTGCACTTCACCCGGCCAGACGGTCAGGTCGACGCCTTTCAGCGCATAGAAGCTGCCGAAGCGCCGGGTAATTGCCCGCATTTCTAATATCGGTGTCGCCGCCATCTTCAGGCTCCTGCTGCCAGTGGATAGCCGCGAGTTAAGCAACGCCAGATAAATGGAAAATGTCAGACGCCGTTCATATTTGTCATATTGCGCTCCGGCCGCGCTTCTATACTCGCCGGAGTTGAGCGGTAAGGAGCTGCAGCAATGAGTCACAGTCTGCACTGGCACGCCGGCGCGCGCGGGCGCCTGCTGATGTTTAACCTGTTGGTGGTGAGCGTTACGCTGGCGGTGAGCCTGGTGGCTATTTTTGGTTTTCGCCACGCCGGTCACATTCAGGAGCAGGCGCAGGCACAAACGCTGGCCGATATGAACGGCAGCCTGGCGCTGGCGCGTGATACGGCCAATGTCGCTATCGCCGCGGTGCGGCTGGCGCAGGTGGTGGGCGCGCTCGAATACCAGAGCGAATCGGCGCGCCTGCAGCAGACCCAGCAGGCGCTGCAGCAGTCGCTGAGTCAGCTGGCCAGCGCACCGCTGGCCGCACAGCAGCCGGCGCTGCTGGCACGCATCCGCGAGCGCAGCCAGATGCTGGAGCAAAGCATCAGCCAGCTGCTGCTGGAGGGGCATCAGCGCCATTTACAGCGTAACGTGATGCTCAGCGGCCTGTGGCAGGCGCAGTTGCTGCTCAACCGTATCGACCTGCTGGCCAGCGACGGCGCGTTTCTGCCGCTGCGCCAGCAGACGGCCGCGCTGTTAACCGTGGCAATTCAGTCCGCCACGCCGCAGGCCGCAGTGCAACAGCTGAACAGCGTGCTGCCGATCTGGTCTGCGCTGCCGCTGCAGGGCGTGCTGGCGATGCAGCGCGCGCGGCTGGTCAGCACCAGCCAGCAGCTGCTGCCGGTGGCCGGTCAGCTGGAGCAGAGTGACATCGCCATCGCCTACGCCACGTATCGCATCAAGGCGCTGGTGGCGATGCTCAACGAAGACATCACCCACTACGTTCAGCTGGTAGCGCAGCAGAGCGATGCGCGCAGCGCCACCGCCCATCAGGAACTGGATTCAATCATCGGTTTCATCGGTCTGTTTATGCTACTGGCGCTGCTGATTACCGGTTACGCCGGTTACTACATCTACCGCAATCTCGGCTCCAGCCTTACCGCCATCGCGCACGCCATGACGCGGCTGGCGCAGGGGGAGAAAAGCGTCAGCGTGCCCGGCCTGGCACGGCGCGATGAGCTGGGCGATCTGGCGCGCGCCTTTAACGTGTTCGCCCGCAACACCGCTTCGCTGGCGCACACTTCGCAGCTACTGAAAGAGAAAAGTAACCAGCTGGAATCGACCTTCCTCGCCATGCGCGACGGCTTCGCGCTGTTTGATAACAGCGGTCAACTGGTGGTGTGGAATGCGCAGTACGCCGAACTGCTGGGCTTCGCGCCGCGCGAGCTGCATCGCGGCATGCACTATCAGCGTTTGCTCGATCGCGTCGATGTGCAGCTCAGCAGCCTGCACGACGCGCAGGAAGTCAGGTTGCCGGATGGCCGCACGCTGGAACTGCGCTTCAGCCCGGTGCCGCGGCGCGGCATGGTCAACACGGTGCTGGAGCGCACCTCACGTAAGGCGCTGGAAGCGGCACTGCTGCACAGCCAGAAGATGAAAGCGGTCGGTCAGCTGACCGGCGGCCTGGCGCACGATTTCAATAATTTGCTGGCGGTGATCATCGGCAGCCTGGCGCTGACCGTCGATCAGCTGCCGCCCGGCACGCTGGCCAGCCGCATTGAGCGCGCGCGGCTGGCCGCCGATCGCGCCGCTCAGCTGACGCAGCGCCTGCTGGCCTTCTCACGCAAACAGGCGCTTTATCCGCGTGCCGTTGCGGTGGTGGAACTGGTGGAAAATCTGCAGTCGCTGCTGCAGCACTCCCTGCTGCCCGGCCAGCATCTGGTGGTGGATGCGCAGCGCCCCGGCTGGCCGGCGTGGATTGATGCCGGCCAGCTGGAGAACGCCCTGATGAATCTGGTGGTGAACGCGCGCGATGCCATGGAGCGCCAGAGCGGCGAGATCCGCCTGCGCATCTGGAATCAGCGAATTCAGGAGGCCGATGGCAAGCGCGACCGCGTCACCATTGAAGTGATTGACCACGGCTGCGGCATGTCCGCCGAGGTGCGGGAACAGGTGTTTGAACCCTTCTTTACCACCAAAGCCACCGGCAGCGGCAGCGGGCTGGGGCTGTCGATGGTGTACGGATTTGTGCGCCAGTCCGGCGGACAGATCGAACTGGAGACCGCGCCGGGCCAGGGCACCACGGTGCGTCTGCTGCTGCCGCGCGCGCCGGAAGCCGCGCAGCCGCTGGTGAGCGCGCCGGTGCTGACGCCGCGTGCCAGCCGCGATCGCCTAATACTGGTGCTGGATGACGAGCCGGCGGTGCGCCAGACGCTGTGCGAACATCTGCATCAGCTGGGTTATCTGACGCTGGAGTGTGCTGACGGCGAGAGCGCGCTGACGCTGCTGCGCCAGACGCCGGATATCGATCTGCTGATCAGTGACCTGATGCTGCCGGGCGCCCTGAACGGTGCGGATGTGATTCGTCAGGCGCAGCAGCAGTGGCCACAGCTGGCCACCCTGCTGATCAGCGGTCAGGATCTGCGCCAGACGCCGGTGACGCTACCGCTGTGTGAACGGCTGGCGAAACCCTGGCAGCAGGCGCAGCTGGTGCAAACGCTGGAGCGCGCCTGGCAGCGCAGCGAACGGCTCAGTCGCGCACGGCAGGCTGCCACAGCGGCACCCCTTTCCCGGTGATGTAGCGTTTACGCAGCCGGCTGGAGATGGCGTCCATCACCATCACGACTACCACCAGAATCACGGTCAGGAACATCACCACATCCCAGTTCCACAGGCGCATGTTTTCGGCGTAAACCAGCCCGACGCCACCGGCGCCGACAAAGCCCAGCACCGCCGCCGAGCGGGTGTTGGACTCAATCTGATACAGACTCAGCGCGAGAAAGGTGGGAAACGATTGGGTAAAAATGCCGTAACGGTGTTTTTGCAGGCTGTTGGCCCCCACTGCGCTCAGGCCGCGACTGGGTGAGCGTTCAACCGCTTCATGCCCTTCGGCATACAGCTTGCCCAGCAGGCCGATGTCCTGCATCACAATCGCCAGCACCCCGGCCAGCGGCCCCATGCCTACCGCCCGCACGAAGATCAATCCCCAGATGGCCATGTCGATGCCGCGCAGCACATCCAGCAGCCGGCGCACCAGCAGCGATATCGGCCGCGTCAGCGGATCGTGCATCACATTGCGCGCCGCCAGAAAGGAGACCGGCAGCGCGATGACGGTGGCGGTGAGCGTGCCGGCAAACACGATAGCCAGCGTGATGCCGACCTGCGAGAAATAGTAGCCAAACGGCCAGTTGACGAAATCCTGCCAGACGAACATGCGCAGGAAATAGCGTCCGAGCTGCTGGCAGCCGATGACAAAGCGCTGCCAGTCGATGCCGAACACGCTGAAGAAGAACAGATAGTAGAGCACCAGCGCCAGCGCAATCAGCGCGATGCGCCGCAGATAACGGTTCTGCGCGGCAAACAGTGCAGCGTGCTGCTGTTTCAGTTTCGCCACGTCGGGCGCTAAGGCGATCATTTTACGTCTCCTTCTACCACACGGCGGCGCAGCCAGCCGGATAGCGTATCCAGCAGCGACACCACCACGATGATCAGCAGCAGCGTCATGCTGACCTGATCGTAGCGATCCAGTTTGATGTTGGTCATCAGCTCCTGACCGATGCCACCCGCGCCCACCAGCCCGAGGATGGTGGAGGAGCGGAAGTTAATTTCCAGCCGCATAAAGCTGTAGGAGAGAAAGGTCGGTTTCACCTGCGGCCAGAAGGCGAAGCGCATACGCTGCAGCTTGCTGGCACCACAGGCGGCGAGACCGCGCACCGGTTTATCGGAGGCGCTCTCAATTGATTCGTAGAACAGTTTGGTCAGACTGCCGATGGTGTGCAGCGCCAGCGCCAGAAAGCCGGGGATGGCACCGATGCCGAACGCCATCACGAACATGACCGCCCACGCCAGCTCCGGCATGGTGCGCAGGAAGGCAACAAAGGCGCGAATCGCCATGCGCAGGCTGCGCGGCGTCTGGGTGTTATCAGCGGCGAAAAACGCCAGCACGGCGGCGATCAGTACCGCAATCAGGGTGGAGGACAGCGCCAGCTGCAGGGTTTCCCAGATCAGCGGCAGCTGAAAGTGCAGACGATAGCCCCAGTAAGCCAGCGAACCTTCGGTTTTGACGTCCGCGAACAGCAGCGGCAGGTGCAGCACCGGCAGCGTCGCGCCGATGTAGTCAAAGAAGTGAGGCAGCGATTGCCAGACCGTGACCAGGTTGAATTCCGCCACGTTGCCGGCCGCGAGATAGAGCGCCACCAGCAGCAGCGACCACAGCAGCGTGTCGCGCTTTTGCTGGCGGCGAATACGTTGGTAGTAGTGTTCGAAATCGGTCAAGGGAGAGATCCTTTGTTGATGGCGAGGGATTGCCCTCACCCTAACCCTCTCCCGCCAGCGGGAGAGGGAATTGTCCGGCAGATTGATGCAGGCACGTACCCTATCCTTTGCTGCCAGCGGCGAGGGAATTGTCCGGTAGCACGTGCGGCCCCCTCTCCCCCCGGGAGAGGGCTGGGGTGAGGGAAATACCGCACGAAGCCACCCGCTCGTTACCCGCGAGCACCCTTCATCAGGTCGCGCTTCATATCGATGATATTCTGGTAATCCGCGACGCTGGCGGCGCCGATGTGCTGGGCACCGCCCACCGCTTTAACAAAGCAGCTGTGATCTTCTTTATCCAGCTTTTTGATCGCGGCCACCACTTTCGCTTTGAAGTCAGCGGGCAGGTTATTACTCACCAGAATCGGGCCGTTAGGAATCAGCGGCGACTGCCAGATGATGCGGATCTGCTTCATCAGATCCGGGTGATCCATACGAATCAGACGACCAAAGGCCCCCGAGGTATAACCACTGTTGTAATCGCCAATCAGCGACGTCCAGGTCACCGCGCCGTCGAACTGGCCATTCAGCACGCCGAGGATGTCCTGCTCGTGGCCACCGGAAAACGTCACGCTGGAGAAGGTATTGTTGTACTTATCATCCACCGTACCGCCAAACTCTTTCTTAAAGGCCTGATTGGGCATCAGGAAGCCGGAGGTGGAATCCGGATCGGCCATGCCAAACGATTTACCTTTCAGATCTTCCAGCTTCTTATACGGGCTGTCGGCTTTGACGATCACCACCGAGTGGTAGCCTTTCGAGCCATCTTTGTCGTCCACCACGATACCGACGATATCCACGGCCTTCGGGTTTTGCAGATAGACCGAGGCATAAGAGGCCGGCGACATGCTCAGCACCATATCGATCTTATTGCCCAGCAGCCCCTGAATCACGCCGGCATAGTCAGACGAGTTGCGCAGCTGCGTATCCACGCCCAGCTCTTTATCGAAGAAGGTTTTCACACACTGGTTATCGCCAATCTGCTGGGTGGCGTTCTGCCCGCCCAGAATTCCCAGGTTCAGCTGTTTCGGTGCATCCGCTGCGTTGACGCCAAAAGCCATCAGAGCGCCTGTCAGTAAAGCTAAAGCAGTCAGTTTCATTGTGAGATTTTCTCTTGCCGTGGGAGTTAGTGGAGCTGGTTAATTTCGTCGCCGTACAGCGCATGCAGCAGGCTGTCGGTCAACTGAGCGGGATGGCCGTCAAACAGCACTTTGCCGCGCTGGATGCCGATCACCCGGGTGCAATACTGCTGCACCAGTTCAATCGAGTGCAGGTTGACCATCACGCTGATGCCCTGCTCGCTCACCTGGCGCAGCACATCCATGATGCGTTTGGTATTTTTGGGATCGAGCGAGGCCACCGGCTCGTCGGCCAGCAGGATTTTCGGGCGCTGCATCAGCGCGCGGCAGATGGCGACGCGCTGCATCTGGCCGCCGGACAGATTCTCCGCCCGCTGCAGCGCCTGCGGCAGCATGTTCATCCACTGCAGCAGTTCAATGGCCTGCGCACGGTCGGTGTCGGAGAAGATTTTGAAAAAGGATTTCAGCGTTGAGGTCTGGCTGAGCCGGCCCAGCAGCACGTTGGTCAGCACGTCGAGGCGCGGCACCAGGCAGAAGTCCTGAAAGATCATGCCGCACTCGCTGCGCCATTCGCGCATCTGCCGGCTGTTGAGCGTCACCACATCGCGGTCCGCCTCGCCGTGACGCATGCTGAGAATCGCGCCTTCGCTGCTGGCAATGGTGCCGTTCAGCATATGCAGCAGGGTCGATTTGCCTGCGCCCGAGCGGCCGATTACCGCCACCAGCTCGCCCGCATGCAGATCGAAACTGACATCATCCAGCACGCGGTTATCACCGAAGGCTTTGCACAGCCCCTGCACCGACAGCACCTTGTCGCCATGGCGCTGGGCAGGATGTGCATTGTCGACGACGGTTTTGAGTAGTGCCTGTGCCATGTTGCGCTCCATCTCTTCTGAGGTGTTGATTGCCCGTTATTACGGACACTGGCGATGAAGGTCTGATGACAGAACCATGATTAAACGGTGACAGCGTCGCGCAAACCGACAGCAATCTGCTGGCCATCGAACGGTACGCTGACGTTTTCCGGTAACCCATTGTCCAGCAACCAGTTATCCATCTCATGTGACAGGTGCACCAGCCATGCCTGGCGCGGAGCCAGCCGGGCCACGATGTCCAGTGCGCGGGTAACGTCGTTGTGATTACCCACCGCGGCGCGCGGCGCATCGTTGCAGTCGATCACCAGCTGATCGAGCGGCTGGCCCTGCAGGAAATCGGCGGTGTCCGGCGGCAAACCACAGGTGTCGCACAGCCACGCCAGCCGCGTGCCATGCCAGTCGAACAGGTAGCCGTAAGTCAGCCGCGAATGCTGCAGTGGCAGCGCCGTCACCTGCAGGCTGCCGAAGCTGTGCGCGACAAAAGGCGTCAGCGCCGGGCGAAACGCCAGCAGGCCGGGATGCTTAAACAGATCGTCGCAGCCCTTTTCATCCGGTGGCGCCCACACCGGAATCGACGCGCCCCGGCCCCAGCGCAGACTGAACAGGCCGGCCACGTGATCCATGTGGAAATGCGTCAGCAGAATGCGGCTCAGCTCACCGGGCTGGAAGCGCTGATGCAGATCGGGCAGACCGGCATCGAGCAGGATGCGCTCGCGGCCGGTGTCGATCAGCGCGCTGGTGGCGTGACGCGCATAGCGCGGTTGCTGCCGGGCGCGTTCACAGGCGCGACAGTCGCAGCCGAACAGCGGCGCGGCCTGCACGCCGCCCGTACCGAGAAAGGTCAGATTCATGGCGGATGCTCCAGTAACTGGCGCAGCTGATGGAGCGTGTCGATCAGCGCGCCGTCGTTGTTGAGCGCGTGGCAGTGGGCAGGCAGCGGTTCTGCTGCGCGCGCCAGCCGTCGCTGAATGTCAGCTTCACTTTCGCGCCCGCGCTGGCGCAGCCGTGCCGCCAGCACGGCCGGCGAGACCTGCAGTACCAGCGGCAGCAGCTGCTCGCCGTAGTGCTGACGCACGACTGGCAGATGCAGACGTGAACCGTTGACCAGCACGTTAAGACCGCGCGCCAGCCAGTGGTCAATCTCCTCGCCGAGCGCGTAGCTCAGGCCGTGTGCGCGCCAGCTGATGGCGAACAGGCCGAGCGCTTCACGCCGGCGGAATTCGGCTTCGCTCAGCGCCACGTGGTTTTCACCGCCGGCATCGGCCGGCCGCGTGATATAGCGATGGGCGATCACCAGCTTGTCCGGCGGCGCCTCGCGCAGCGCGTTCAGCAGGCTGTCTTTTCCCGAGCCCGAGGGCCCGGTCAGCCAGATGAGGCGCGCCATCAGAACACCAGCCTGCCCTGTGACCAGACGTGGCGAATGTGCACATGACCGTGATCGGTGTGTGCCAGCACCAGATCGGCGCGCAGCCCTTCCGCAATCGTGCCGCGATCGTGCAGGCCAATCGCCTGTGCCGGGTTACGCGTGACCAGCGCCGCCGCCTGCGGTAGCGTCAGCGCATTACGCTCGTCGGCCACCAGGCGGAATACCGCATCCAGCAGGCTGGCCGGATAGTAATCCGACGAGAGGATGTCCAGCAGGCCGTGGCTGGCCAGCTGCCACGCCGCGACATTGCCGGAGTGCGATCCGCCGCGCACAATGTTGGGCGCGCCCATCAGTACCCGCATGCCGCAGTCGCGCGAGGCGCGAGCCGCTTCCAGCGTGGTGGGAAACTCGGCAATGGCGCTGCCCACCGCGTGTGACTCCGCGACGTGCGCCGCCGTGGCATCATCGTGACTGGCAACCGGAATACCGCGCGCCTGGCACAGGCCAGCGATGGCGTTGCGGTTCGGCGTGGAGAATTCGGCAGCCAGCGCCAGCTGTTCGCGCTCAAACTGATCCATCTGCTCATCGTTGAGCTGATATTTGCCCTGATAGTAGGTGCGGTACATCTCCAGCGACGCATACTGGCGCTGGCCGGGTGAATGATCCATCAGCGACACCAATGACAGCTCCGGAGTGCTCATCAGCGCTTCAAACAGCGGCAGCGTGGTGTGGTGCGGCAGCTCACAGCGCAGGTGCAGCTGGTGGTCGGCGCGGTTAATGCCCTTGCGGTTGCTGTCCTGAATCGCCGTAATCATTTTGCTCAGGTTTTCGAGGCGATGACCGCCGTCGCGCACGTCACCGACGCCGATGGCGTCCAGCACCGTGGTGATGCCGCTGGCGACCATCAGTGCATCGTGGCTACTCATCGCCGAATGCGCTGGCCAGTCGACTTTGGGCCGTGGCGTAAAGAATTTATCGAGGTTGTCGGTATGCAGCTCGACCAGCCCCGGCAGCAAAAACGCGTTCCCGCCGTCCAGCGCGCCTGGCTGCTGACTGCCGCTGTCGCTGAAGCTGGCGATCCGGTCGCCGCGCATCTCCAGCGATCCGCTGACGACCTCATTTTCCAGCACCAGCCGGACATTATTCACGATCATGCCTGTTCTCCTGTGTGCAGCGGCTGCATGACGTGCAGGCGGTCGGCCACCCGGGCGCGCACCGCTTCGTCATGGAAAATACCTACGATAGCGGCGCCGCGGGCGCGCGCCTGTTCAATCAGCTCCACCACCGCCGCGCTGTTAGCGCTGTCGAGTGACGCCGTGGGTTCATCCAGCAGCAGCACCGGATAGTCAGCGATAAAGCCGCGTGCGATGTTGACGCGCTGCTGTTCCCCGCCGGAGAAGGTCGAGGGGGCCAGCGACCACAGGCGCTGCGGCACGTTAAGACGCGTCAGCAGTTCGCGGGCGCGCTGTTCACAGCGGGCGCGTTCGACGCCGCGCTCCAGCAGCGGCTGCATGACGATCTCCAGCGTCGGTACGCGCGGAATCACGCGCAGAAACTGGCTGACCCAGCCGACGGTGTCACGGCGGATCGCCAGCATCTGACGCGCCGGTGCCTCTGCCAGATCGACCCACTGGCCGTGGTGCTGCAGCCAGATGTGGCCGCTGTTGGCCTGATAGTTACCGTACAGCGCACGCAGCAGCGTGGATTTACCGCTGCCGGAGCGCCCGTGCAGCACCACGCATTCGCCAGCGGCCACTTCAAGGCTGGCGTGCTGCAGCACCGGCAGCTCGGCGCTGTTCTGGTTGTGCAGCACAAAGGTTTTGCTGAGATTTTCTACGCGCAAAATGGGTTGCATGTTGATGTCCTGATAATGATTCGTGCAGCCGCACGTAACCGTAGCGGCGCGATTTATCGCGCATTTAACAGCAACGCTCGCTGTTCAACTGAGCGCAATAAATTGCGCCGCTACGATTGGTGCACACCTCGTGAGTAGTGCGCATTAATGCGCACCGCCAGCGTGTTCTATGCCAGCACCGATGAAACCAGCAGCTGGGTGTACGGATGGTGCGGATCGTCGAGCACCCGGTCGGTGAGCCCGCTCTCCACTACTTTGCCCTGCTTCATTACCAGCAGGCGGTGCGCCAGCAGACGCGCGACGCCGAGATCGTGGGTGACGATAATCACCGCCAGATTCAGCTCGCGTACCAGCGTGCGCAGCAGATCCAGCAGGCGCGCCTGTACCGAAACATCCAGCCCGCCGGTCGGCTCATCCATAAACACCAGCGTCGGCTGCGTCACCAGGTTGCGCGCGATCTGCAAACGCTGCTGCATGCCGCCGGAAAAGGTGGTGGGCAGATCGTCGATGCGGTTGGCCGGAATTTCGACGTCCTGCAGCCAGCGCAGCGCCTCGTTACGGATGTCGCCGTAATGGCGCTGTCCAATCGCCATCAGACGCTCACCAATATTGCCGCCCGCCGTCACCTGCGGACGCAGGCCATCCAGCGGATGCTGATGCACCACGCCCCACTCGGTGCGCAGTAACCGCCGGCGCTCGCTCTCGCTGAGCTGATACAGATCGCGGCCGCGATAAAGAATGTTGCCCTGCTGGGGCGCCAGACGCGCCGACAGGCTGCGCAGCAGCGTGGTTTTCCCCGAGCCGGACTCACCGACAATCCCCAGCACTTCTCCGGGATAGAGCGCAAAACTGACGTCTTCAAAACCTTTGCCCGGCGCGTAGAGGTGCGTCAGGTTATTGACCGCGAGCAGCGGCTGTTCACTGTGCATGCTGTTGTTCCTGCTGCTGGTGGCAAAAATCGGTATCGGAGCAGACAAACATGCGCGTACCGGCATCATCCATCACCACTTCGTCGAGATAGCTGTGGCGCGAACCGCACAGCGCACAGGGTTGTTCCCAGCTCTGCACGCTGAACGGGTGATCGTCGAAATCAAGACTTTCCACTTTGGTGTAGGGCGGCAGCGCATAAATGCGTTTTTCACGTCCGGCACCAAACAGCTGCAGTGCCGGCATCATGTGCATCTTCGGGTTGTCGAATTTAGGAATCGGCGACGGATCCATCACGTAGCGATCGTTAACCTTCACCGGATAGGCATAGGTGGTGGCGATATGGCCGTAGCGGGCGATATCTTCATACAGCTTGACCTGCATGATGCCGTACTCCTCCAGCGCATGCATGGTGCGGGTTTCTGTCTCACGCGGCTCAATAAAGCGCAGCGGCTCCGGGATCGGCACCTGGAAAATCAGCACCTGATCCTCTTCAAGCGGCGTCTCCGGAATGCGGTGCCGCGTCTGGATCAGCGTGGCGTCTTTGGTGGCTTCGGTGGTTGCCGCCCCGCTGACGCGCTGGAAGAAGCGCCGGATAGAGACCGCGTTGGTGGTGTCATCCGCGCCCTGATCGATCACTTTCAGCACGTCGCTGTCGCCAATAATGCTGGCAGTGATCTGGATGCCGCCGGTGCCCCAGCCATACGGCATTGGCATTTCGCGGCCGGCAAACGGCACCTGATAGCCAGGGATCGCGACCGCTTTCAGAATGGCGCGGCGGATGGTACGTTTGGTCTGCTCATCCAGGTAGCCGTTGTTGTAGCCGGTTAACTCACTCATCATTCTGCTCCTGATGCTGTTGGCGCAGCCGCTGCAGCAGCTCCAGCTCCGCCTGGAAATCCACGTAGTGCGGCAGTTTCAGGTGCGAGACAAAGCCGGCGGCTTCGACGTTATCGGCGTGCGACAGCACGAACTCTTCGTCCTGTGCCGGCCCGGCAATGCGCTCCTGATACTCGGGTGCCTGCAGCGCACGGTCCACCAGCGCCATCGCCATCGCCTTTCGCTCTGCGCGTCCGAACACCAGACCATAGCCGCGGGTAAAGTGCGGCGCGCTGTCGCCCTGGGTGGTGAAGCCGTTGACCATTTCGCATTCGGTCAGCAGGATCTCGCCAATTTCAATCTCAAAACCCAGCTCTTCGGGGCAGATCGACACGCTGAGATAGCCGGTGCGGATTTCACCGGCAAACGGATGGTTGCGGCCATAGCCGCGCTGGGTCGAATAGCCAAGCGCCAGCAGAAACCCTTCGTCGCCGCGCACCAGCTGCTGTAAGCGGGCAGCGCGTGACGCCGGATAACCGGGCGGCTGGCGCGTGATGTCGCACGGCTCGCTGCCGTCATCCTCTTCACGCGCCGCCAGCCCTTCACGCGTCATCATGCTGAACACATGCGGGCAACGCTGCGCCAGCGCCTGATCGTCACGCGCGGCGGCCGGCGTTTCGCCGTTGGCCAGCAGGGTAAAATCCAGCAGGCGGTGGCTGTAGTCATAGGTCGGGCCCAGCACCTGGCCACCGGGCAGATCTTTGTAAACTGCCGAGATGCGGCGCTCGATGCGCATTTCCGCGGTTTCCAGCGCCAGGCTGTCCGCGAGGCGCGGCAGCGTGGTGCGGTAGGCGCGCAGCAGGAAAATCGCCTCGACCAAATCGCCACTGGCCTGTTTGATGGCTAAGGCCGCCAGCTGTGTGTCATAGATGCCGCCTTCGGTCATCACCCGGTCCACCGCCAGCCCCAGCTGTTGCGCCACCTGATCGCAGCCCAGCTCCGCGACGCTGCGATCGCCACGGCGCAGATCGGCCTGCAGCTGATGGGCGCTGGCAATCGCCTTTTCGCCCCCTTTCACGGCTACATACATCAGCACACCTCCACGTCGGTGGTGCGTGGCAGCGCCATCATCGCTTCACCGCAGGTGAAAATCAGATCCACCCCCTGCGGGAACGGATGCGGGCGCTCGCGCAGATAGGTCAGAATGGCGGCCGGCAGTTGCGGCGCGATGGCGCGCGGCTCACGCAGGCCGGGCCCGGAGAGGCGCAGCGTCAACCCGCCGTTGAGCGACGGCACTTCGACAATCAGCGTGGTGCTCTTCTCAGGGGACAGATTGTCACCGGCGGCGAAGCAGGCGGGATCGGGATTGGCCGCCGCGTGGGTCAGCGCAAATGGGGCATCGCGCTCATCGACAATCGGTACGCCGGTGTGAAAGCGCAGGTTGCTGCGCACGATATCGCTGTCCACACGGCGATCCAGCCACAGCGCGCTCTCCTGATCGACCAGCGTCAGCAGCACCGCCGTTGCTGCCGGGGAGAGATCGCCCCAACCCTGCGCCAGCGGCAGCGAGACCATCACGCCCGGCTCGCTCATCGCTTTGAGAATGCGGCGGAAGGCGCGCTGGGCGTCGGCAACCGGATGGTTAAAACTTGCCAGTAATGTCATTCGTTATCTCCGCGAACCAGCGTAAAGAAATCCACTTTGGAGCTGGCGATTTCCCGTGCGCGCAGCTGGCGCTGCTCTTCACGCAGTGCCGCCAGCGGGGCAATAATTTTTTCCTGCAGCAGCGCCTGGGTTTCCGGCTGTTGCAGCAGCGCATCAATCAGCGCGCAGCGTTCGGCATGCGCCTTATCGCGCCCCAGCACATAGCTAAAACCCAGCGTGCCGTCGTGCAGTCTGATCACCGCGCGGGTGACGGTGGCATCGCCCATGACGAAACGTTTCCCGCTGCCGCCCATGCGCGCCTGCAGACGGGTTAAACCGGTTTCCGCCGGGCGCAGGCGCTCGAAGGCGGGTGTAAGCTGTAGCGATTGCCAGTGGCTGGCCAGCGCGCTGGCTTCACTGTGCGCCAGCACCGAAAGCCAGTGCTGACGGGCGGTTTGCTGTTTCATTGGTGCTCCAGGGTGAGTTCAATCATGTCGCCACGCGTCAGGCTGACGGAGTACTCCGCCACCAGACCGTCCGGCTGTGTATTCAGGGTGCGCACGCACAGCAGCGGCGCGTGCAGCGTAATCTCCAGCTGTTTGCACTCTTTGGCCTGTGCGCGGCGGGTACTGATGCGGGTCTGACGGCGGCTCAGCTGCAGGCCGAGCTGCTGCTGCATGAAGTCGTGCAGGGAACCGTGCTGGAACGTCTGCAGCGCCGGCCACCAGCGCAGGTCGGGCAGATAGTGGTTGATCACGCACACTGGCACGCCGTTGACGCGGCGCAGGGTGCGTAAATGAATGACGCTGGCGCCCTCGTCACTGCCCAGCGCGGCAGCCACGTCGCTGCTGGCCGGACGCAGTACCGCCAGCAGCCGTTCGCTGGTGGGATGACTGCCCTGCTCCAGCAGGTTCTGGCTAAAGCGCGCCTGGGCATGCAGCGGGTAGTCGTACGGGCGCATCAGCACCAGGATGCCGACGCCATGGCGCCGCTGCAGCAGGCCTTTGTTCACCAGCTCATCCACGGCCCGGCGCAGCGTGTGGCGATTGACGGCGTAGTAATCGGCCAGCTGCTGTTCAGACGGCAGATAATCGCCGCAGCGATAGCGCTCCTGCAGCGCCTGCTCCAGCTGGGCGGCAACCGCCTGATAGACAGTGGTCGGATGTCTGGATATCTCCATCACGCTCAATACCTCATTCGCTTCAGGTTGAGGGGCGCAGCGGAAGAGGCTGCGGAATGGCGACTACAGTGCGGGAGACAGATGACAGTGCCGTGACGGCTCAGTGACGTGCGGATGAATTTGCTTTAAGGCAGCAGGATGGCAGCCAGACGGCAACCAATTCAATAAAATCCACTTAACTGTTACCTTTGTGACTATGCGCAAAAAAAATCGCCTGCAGTTTCACGCCTTTAACGCTTCCCTTACCTGATGCAGGCTGCGTAAATTCTGCTAATTTAATCAGTAAGCCCTGCCCGGAGCGCGAAACCTTAAAATGATAAACACCTTCAAACTTTCGCACGGTTTTCGCCGCAATTTTTTGCGCGAAGTGATCCTGCCGCTGGTGGCGATTTTGCTGCTGACTTTTCTCGGTGCCGGTTTCGGCCTGTTCTGGAGCACCTCGGCCACCAACCATGAGGCGCGCGAGCAGCAGCAGCGGATGATCGCCGCCTCGTTCAATCAGAGTCTGAGTGAACATCTGCGCCAGCTGCGCAGCCTGACACGCTGGTCCCCGCTCGCCGATCAACTGGCGCAGCCGCAGCCGGACAGCGACTGGCTGAATCAAAACGTCGGTAGCTGGCTGTACGATATGTTTGATCATCAGCTGATTGTGCTGCTTGACCGCACCAATCAGCCGACCGCCGTGTGGCGCAACGGCCAGCCGGTGGCGGATCTGCGCATCGGCCCGTATCTGCGCGATCTGTTGCAGACGCCACTGGTGCAAAGCAGTGATGAGGTACCCGGTCCGGCCGACCGCGCGGATTTTGTGCGCATCGGCCAGCGTGCGGCAGCGCTGGCGGTGGGCGATATCAGCAGCACGCGCGAGGCCGGGCGCTACCGGCTGGTGAGTATTAAGTTTCTTGATGATGGCTATCTGCGCAACCTGTCTGAACGCAGCCAGCTGCGGCAGCTCTTTTTTAGCGATGGCGTACCGCAGAACGAACACAAAGCGCGCTATCCGCTGACCTCGCGTCAGGGCGATATCGTCGGCTACCTCAGCTGGGATCCGGACAAGCCGGGCGCGCAGATGTTGCGTACCCTCGGCCCTTCCACGCTGATTTCGGTGCTGCTGATCACCCTGCTGTGTCTGTTTATGGTGCGGCGCATCTGGACTTCCTCGCTCGATTTATCGCAGTCGCTGCTGAAGCTCGGGGCCAGCGAGGCGCAGGCGCAGCATCTGGCGTTTCACGATGTGCTGACCGGGCTGCCGAACCGGGCGCTGGTTGAGGATCGGCTGACTCAGGCGCTGGCCGCCGCGACCCGTCACGACCAGCGCGTGGCGTTGCTGCTGCTGGATCTGGATCGCTTCAAAATCATTAACGATACCTGGGGCCATCACGCCGGCGATGACCTGATTATCGAGGTGGCGCGCCGCCTGAGTCACCTGGTGCGCACCAGCGATACCGTCGGGCGTATTGGCGGCGATGAATTTATCATCGTGATGCCGGAAGTAGAGAATATCGGTCAGGTGCAGGCGCTGGCGCAGCGCATCATCGCCGCGCTGGGCGAGCCGTATCAGCTGGTGGGCAACGAACTGTGGGTTGGCGTTAGCATTGGCCTGGCGCTGGCACCCCGCGATGGCATTGACCGGCTGGAGCTGATGCGCAAAGCCGACATAGCGCTATACGAGGCGAAAAATGGCGGACGCAGTCAGTATCGCCAGTTTGAAAAGGTGATGGATGAATCGCTGCGCACGCGCCAGCAGATAGCGGCGGATCTGCGTCAGGCGCTGGTCACTTACGACGGCCTGGCGGTGTGGTATCAGCCACTGATGGAGATCAGCGGCCAGCGGATTGTCGGACTGGAAGCGCTGCTGCGCTGGCATCATCCGCAGCGCGGCGATGTCTCGCCTGCGGACTTTATCGCCATCGCCGAAGAGACCGGCATGATTATTCCGCTGGGCGAATGGGTGCTGCGCGAGGCCTGCAAAACCGCCCTGAAGTTACCGCAGGTGATTGTGGCGGTGAACGTTTCGCCGGTGCAGTTCCGCGCCAGCGGGTTTGTCGAACGCATGATTGAGATTGTTCAGTCGGAAGGTGCCGATCCGCAGCGGCTGGAGCTGGAAATCACTGAAGGCGTGCTGATTGAGGATGAACACGAAGCGCGCAACAGTATCATCGCGCTGCGCGACGCCGGGTTCCGTATCGCGCTGGATGATTTCGGCACCGGTTATTCGAGCCTGAATTATCTCAGCACGTTTCCGGTCGACAAGATTAAAATCGACCGGTCGTTTACCCAGTCGCTGGGCGTGGCGGAGAACTCCACCGCGATTGTTGAATCCGTGGTGCGCCTCGGCCACGCCATGGGCCTGACCGTCACCGCCGAAGGCGTCGAAACTGAGGGCCAGAAAAACGCGCTGGCCGATGCCGGGTGTAATGAGCTGCAGGGATATTTGTTCAGCCGGGCGGTGCCGTTGAGCGAGATTGAGCGGATGGTGTGAGGGGAGAACGGCGTTTAATTCGTTTGTTTTTGTCCTGGTGCGCATAAATGCGCACCCTACAAAACCCTGCGCCGTTCGATGGGGTCGCCATTTATGGCGTCCTGGTAAAAACCCGCACTCATCTAAAATTATCCCGGTGCGCATAAATGCGCACCCTACAAAACCTTGTACCGTCCTGTGGTTTTGCCATTTACTACGACCAAACACAATCCCTAACCTGTAGGGTCGCCATTTATGGCGACCTGGTAAAAACCCGCACTCATCTAAAAATAACCCATTCATCGCACTCTGAATATCTGGAATGCAACTTCCAACGTTCCCCTCTTCTAATGGCTTTCCGCAAATAAAAGGAGCACATTCTTTACACACAAGGAGGTCATAATGAAAAATCGCAAATATCCCCGCCTGAAGCATTATAATTATCGTTCGGCAGGCGCCTATTTTTTAACGCTGGTGTGTCATCAGCGTCGCTCCTTATTTGGCGATATACATCATGGCATAATGATAGCCTCGCCTTTAGGGAATATCGTTATCTCCGCCTGGAACGAGGTTCCGCGCCGGACGCGTTTCGCCACGCTTGATACATTTGCGCTGATGCCCAATCACTTCCATGCCATCCTGTGGTTACAGGAACGTAATGAACGATCCATCAATCAAATAATTAATTTGTTTAAAGGCGGCGTCACGCGCCAGGCAGGATATAAAATCTGGCAACGCAGCTTCTACGATCGCGTTATCCGCAATGAAAACGAATTACTGCATATACGAAAATATATTATGGATAATGCAAAACGGTGGGAATCAGATCGATTGTATATTCCAGGTGCGCATTAATGCGCACCCTACAGTGAAACAGTAAATATGTAGCCCGGCGTTATCCCGGGCATAAACAGGACGGCGCGCTAACCCTTGCTGTGCAGCAACTGGCTGGCGGTGTCGCTAATCACCTGCGCCATGCCGCGGTCGCCCTTCGCCATTGACGACATAAAAGCTTTGGCCTGCTTAAGCGTGATATGCGGCGGCAGCGGGGCCACTTCCGGATCGGTTTTCACCTCCAGCACTACCGGTCGGGTGGCGCTGAGCGCCTGCTGCCACGCCGCCGCCAGGTCTTCGGGCCGGTCGACATAGATGCCCTGCAAACCGAGGCTGTCGGCAAAGCGCGCATACTGCACGTCCGGCAGCTGCTGCGAAGCTTCAAAGCGTGGATTGCCTTCCATCACCCGCTGTTCCCAGGTGACCTGATTGAGATCCTGATTATTGAACACGCAGACAATCAGGCGCGGATCGGCCCACTGCTGCCAGTATTTCTGGATGGTGATCAGCTCGGCCAGGTTGTTCATCTGCATCGCCCCGTCGCCCACCAGCGCCACCACTGGCTGAGTGGGAAAAGCAAATTTCGCGGCGATGGCAAACGGGACGGCGGCCCCCATGCAAGCCAGCCCACCCGACAGCGTGGCGCGCTGGCCCTGCTTCACCCGATAATCGCGCGCAAACCAGTTGGCGCAGGAGCCCGAGTCCGAGGTGACAATCGCATCGTCCGGCAGCTGCGGGGACATCTCCCACACCACGCGCTGCGGATTGACCGGGTTGGCGGGCGCCATGGCGCGCTGTTCCATCAACGCCCACCAGTCGCGCACCTGCACCGCGATCGCCTCCTGCCAGTGGCGATCCGCTTTATGCGTCAGTAACGGCAGCAGCGCGCGCAGGGTCTCTGCCGCGTCGCCGTGCAGGTTGACCTCGCACGGATAGCGCAGCCCCAGCATCGCCGGATCGATATCGATTTGTACCGCGCGCACTTTACCTTCCGGCGGCAGAAATTCGGTCCACGGAAAACCGCTGCCAATCATCAGTAAAGCGTCGCAATTCTGCATCAGCTCCCACGACGGTTTGGTGCCGAGCAGGCCGATCGAACCGGTGACGAAAGGCGCATCGTCCGGCAGCACGTCTTTGCCCAGCAGCGCTTTGGCCACGCCCGCGCCGAGCACATTGGCAATTTGCACCACTTCAACCGCAGCACCGCGCGCACCGGCGCCAATCAATATCGCAACTTTTTTGCCGGCGTTGAGTACCTCAGCGGCACGGCGCAAATCCTCGTCGTAGGGCACAATCTTCGGCCGCTGATAGCCCGGCCCGGAATGGGTAAATCCGTGCGCATGCTGCGGCGGCTGCCAGTTCTCATCCTGCAAATCTTTTGGCAGGATGATCACCGCGACGCCGTTCTGCGCTTTGGCAATGCGCACGCCGCGATCGACCAGATGCTGGACCTGCGCCGGCGCTGCCGCTTCCTGCACGAAGTTCGCCACATCGGCGAAGATGCGGTCTAAATTCATCTCCTGCTGATAGCTGGCGCCGCGCGCGGTGGTTTCCGCCTGGCCGGCAATCGCCAGCACCGGCGCGTGATCCATTTTGGCATCATACAGGCCGGTCAGCAGATGGGTGGCACCGGGGCCGCCGGTCGACAGACAGACGCCGAGCTCACCGGTAAATTTGGCGTGACCGGCAGCCATAAAGGCCGCCATCTCTTCATGTCGCACCTGAATAAATTCGATGCCTGCACCGGCTTTATTGGCCCGCTGGATAGCGCCCAGCACGCCGTTAATGCCATCGCCCGGATAGCCATAAATGCGCGTGACGCCCCATGCCTGCAGGCGTTCAACAAAGAAATCGCTGGTTTTCTTGCTCATGACGGGCTCTCCCTTAGACGTTTGCAATAAACGTTAAGGGTAGCCGACGAAATGGAATGTGACAGATAACGCCTGTTCGGCGACGTTCGCCGCGTCTGGCTTAGAAATCACCGCCGTTACGCTTAGTTAACCCAGCGCAGGCGAGACCAGCGCAAAGGTCTGCGGCCCGTTTGGTGCCGCCCGCCACGGTGTGCCGTGTACCATCGCATAAGGCGCATCGACCTGCGCCAGCCCAAGGTTGAGCAGCCACGCGCCGAGCCGGGCATCGGGCGTGTCCAGCCGGACAAACTGCTGCGTCAGATCCTGCATCAGCTGCGACACCAGCGCCTGCGCCGCCGCAACATCGTCAGCAATCACCGGACCGATAGTCCAGCCGTGTCCAAAGCGGCGGCGACTGGCAAACCCCTGCAACCTGCCCTGTGCATCCTGCAGCACCACGCTTTGCGCCAGCAACTGCTGATGCAGACGCGTGCGCCGCAGCCCGTTCGCCTGATAATCCAGTGCGTCGATGGCGGCGGCATCCGCTTCAACGGCCGGCCGCAGCGTCAGGCCATCCGGTACGATTACCGCAGGCTGCTGCGCCAGCGCGCGCGTCTGGTGCTGCGCCACGCGATCGCAGGCCTGGAAGCCGAGCTTCTCATACAGCACCTGCCCCATATCGGTGGCGTGCAGCCGCACGTTGCAGCCGGAGAATTTTTCCAGCATTGCCTGCATCACCTGGCGGCCAATACCGCGTCCGCGCGCCTGTTCGCTCACAATCACCAGACCAATAGTGGCGGCATCCGGCCCCCAGCGCCAGCCAATCGCCCCGCCGAGATAGTCGCCCTGCGCCTCAACCACCACGCCTTCACCCAGGGCGATGAGCTGCTGCCAGTCTTCGCGGCGGTGCGCCCAGCCCAGTTGCTGAGTCAGGCGATAACCCGCTTCGGCGTCCGCGAGGGTCATGGCGCGCAATATCGTATTCATTCTGTTCTCCCTGAGAGGCGTTCTGCCCGCCAGCTTGCCACGTCCGTTTGCGGAAGCAAATAAAAAAGGCCCGCACCGGGCCAGAGAGGAAACTCAGATTTGGAAATCGATGGCGGGTTCGTCGTCGGTTTCGTAAGAGAGCGCCTGCCGTTTGATCTCTTCCAGTGACAGGTTAGCGTTACACAGTTCAAGGAACTGCCAGACGTAGTTGCGCTGGAGCTGGCCGCGCTTCAGCCCGAGCCACACGGTGTTGGCGTCAAACAGATGGTGAGCATCGATCTTCACCAGGTCTTCGCCATCGTAAATATCGCACGCCTGATCGGCGAGGATACCGACGCCCAGCCCGAGTTCGACATAGGTTTTCACCACGTCAGAATCCTGCGCGCTGAGCACGATATCCGGGCGAAGGCCAGCAGCCTGGAATGCACGGTCCACGCGCGAGCGACCGGTGATCCCCTGACGATAGGTGATCAGCGGATGGCGGCTGAGGCTGGCGAGCGTGACCGGCTGATTCGCCAGCAACTCGTGATCGTGCGGCACCAGCAGCGAGTGGTGCCAGCTGAACCACGGGAATGCCGCCAGGCTGGTGTTGTTTACCAGTTGCTCCGAGGCGATGCCGACATCGGCCTCACCGGCCATCAGCATGGCGACTATTTCCTGCGGTGAACCCTGATTGAGTTCCAGCCGCACGTTGGGATAGAGCTGGCGAAACGCTTTGATGACGCGCGGCAGGCTATAGCGCGCCTGGGTGTGCGTGGTGGCGATGGTCAGCACGCCGCTGGTCTCATTGGTAAACACATCCGCAAGGCGGCGCACTTTGCCGGCCTCATCGAGGATGCGTTCAGCAATGGTCAGCAGCGCTTTGCCCGGTTCAGTCATGCCTAACAGCCGCTTGCCACGACGAATGAAGATTTCCACGCCCAGTTCATCTTCCAGATCGCGAATATGCCGGCTCACCCCCGATTGCGAGGTAAACAACGTATTGGCGACTTCTGTCAGGTTGAATTCGCAACGGGCCGCTTCGCGTATAATTTTAAGTTGCTGGAAATTCACACCCTTTTCTCCTGTTTCCTGCCCCTGTTTCGTCCATGTTATGAAGTTGGTGTGATTGCAACAAATAATAAAAAACGGTGTGTTATGCGGAATAGTAATAAGCGTGAGGTTGGGGATGGGTGCGATTTGCTGCCCTCACCCCGGCCCTCTCCCATAGGGAGAGGGAGTGGATCGCGCGATATTCAGATGGCGTGCCGGGATGGATGGCTGCGCCAGACGGTTCCCTCTCCCGCAGGCGGGAGAGGGTTAGGGTGAGGGAAAAAACCTCTCTATCACCCCACTAACATCAGTTCGCGCTCCTCCACCATCGGCTTATTCAGCAGCGACAGCAGAATATTTTTGACCGCCTGCGCCGATGGCGACAGCGGCAGGCGCGCTGAGACGTTCAGCGACAGCGGCAGATTCAGCGATGGACTGTTAATGCGTGCCATCCACGCATGCGTTGAACTCACCAGCGCGCGTGCCGCCGATTCCGGCAGTACGGTAACGCCCATGCCGCTCGACACCGCCGCGGTTAAGGTTGAGATCGACTCAATTTCACCGATGATTTTCGCGCTCAGACGACGCAGCGAGAACGCTTCGTCCACGCGTTTGCGCACTGCGCTGTAGTCACGCGGCAGGAACAGGTTCATCTGCGCCACGTCAGCCAGATCCACCGTAGCACCCGGACAGGCCGTCGCCCCTACCAGATACAGCTCCTCTTTCATCAGCGGAATGCTGTTGATACCGGCAGTCGGCGCGCGATCGTACAGCACGGCCATATCCAGCTGGCCATTCATCACTTTCTCATTGAGCGAAGTGCCGCTGTTCTCGTGCAGATACACCAGCACGTCAGGATACTGCTCGCGTACCGTTTGCAGCAGCGGCATGGTGAGCGAAGAGGCTGCCGTGCCCGGCGCGAGGCCAATCGATACCTGACCATTGAGCGCCTGGCCAGCGTTGATCACTGCTGTCTGGGCCTGTTCGCACTGGCGCAGGATGGTGCGTGCGTGAGCATAAAGAATTTTACCGGCTTCGGTTGGCGTTACGCCGCGCTTGGTGCGGATCAGCAACTGCTGGTCGAGTTCGTTCTCCAGCGTCGCCACCTGTTGGCTGAGTGCAGGTTGTGCGATATGCAGGACTTCTGCTGCCTGCGTCAGGCTGCCGATATCGACGATTTTTACAAAGTATTTCAGTCGTCTTAAGTTCATATTGCCTCCGTCACGGATCCCCGAATGCCCAAATGATGAGTTCTCAGCCTGCTGGCTTGTGACAAGGAAATTGCAATATGCAGGCCAGGTTTGATCTTTACCCGGCGGGCACTGACCAGAATTTTCCTAACGAACGGGAAAATAAGCGTTTCTGATTACCCCGAATGGGTTAATAAGTGCCGCACATGACCCATAACGTTTATCCGCTGGCGATGACGCACCCTGATGGTGCAGCATTTGCGAGGCAGATGTGCAAAAAAGTGATGACTGCGCGTGCTGCTGTGGTGCAAAACGGGCAGAAAATGCACGGATTGCGGGGGCAGAAAGGAGAATAAAGAGAAATTGCGCGGTGGCTATCAGTGGGAAAACTTATTGCGTCTGACGATGCCGGCAGCCCGGCAGCGTGCAATTACCGCCTTTACCCTGCTCCTCTCCCGGAAGAGAGGAGCAGAACGGGTTAGCGTTTTTTGCGGTTGCGGTGCATATCGATTGAAACCGCTGCGACGATGATCATCCCTTTAATGATGTCCTGCACGTAAGCATCGACGCCAACAAAGGTAAAGCCACTTTTGATTAAACCGAGGATCACTGCGCCGATCAGCGTGCCGGTAATCCGCCCGACGCCGCCCATCAGGCTGCTGCCACCGATAACTGCGGCGGCGATGGCGTCGAGTTCATACGCCATCCCCATGCTCGACTGGCCGCTGCTGACGCGCGCCGCCAGCACCACCCCCGCCAGACCCGAGAGCGCCCCGGCGATGGTATATACGATGATCAGGTATTTATTAACATTGATGCCCGAAACTTTCGCGGAGGTCATGTTGCCGCCAATCGCATAGACATATTTGCCGTAGCGGGTGTGTTTGAGTGCGATGTGGAACAGGAAGGCGACCACCAGGAAGATAATCACCGGCATCGCGCCCTGACCGATGGAGGTGAAACCGTCCGACAGGAAGCTGATCGGGTTACCCTGGGTATAATATTGTGCCAGACCGCGCGCCGACACCATCATACCGAGCGTGGCGATAAACGGCGGAATGCCGGTTTTGGTGATGAGCACACCGTTGACCACGCCGCACAGCAGGCCGACGCCGATGCCGGCGACGATCGGGATGGCGGCAGGCAGATTGACCAGCGACGGATACATCGGCGACAGGCTGTCAGACGTCTGCGCCAGGCTGGCGGCAACCACCGCCGTCAGGGCGATAACCGAACCGGACGACAGGTCGATACCGGTAGTAATAATCACCTGGGTGACGCCGACGGCGATAATACCGATGATCGCTACCTGCAGCACAATCAGCACTAAACGGTTGGTGTTGAGCAAAAATGACTGGTCACGCACGTACCAGCCGGCTATTTCAAAAATCAGCGCAATACCTAACATCACGACAAAGATGCCGGTGTCTTTCGGCAGTTTATGGCGCAGATTGCCGAAGAAAGAACTCTGTTCGGTGGCCTGCGGGGCCGTTACTTTTACGTTACTCATAGGGGTCTCGTGCCTCACTCGGATGCCAACGACAAAATGGTTTCCTGGTCGGCCTCTTCTTTATCGAGGATGCCGGTTATACGTCCGCCGTGCATCACCATCACCCGGTCGCTCATGCCGAGAATCTCCGGCAGCTCAGAGGACACCATGATGATGGCCACGCCACGGTTAGCCAGTTCACTGATCAGGCGGTAGATTTCGGCTTTAGCGCCAACATCAATGCCGCGGGTTGGTTCATCGAGGATCAGAATCTTCGGTTGTGCCAGCAGCCAGCGCGCAATCAGCACCTTCTGCTGGTTACCGCCACTGAGGTTATTGATGATCTGATCCATGGTCGGCGTTTTAATATTGAGTTTGCGGATCTGCTCCATACAGTCCTGCGCCATCTTCATGTGGCTAACGAAACCGCTTTTGCCGATGTAATCGGGCATATTGACGATGCTCATGTTCTCCAGCACCGACAACACCAGAAACAGCCCGGACTTTTTGCGATCTTCGGTGAGGAACGCCATGCCCTTCTCAATCGCCGTTGACGGCGAATCGATTTTCACCGGCACACCATCAATCAGCACTTCACCGCTGTCGAAGCTTTCCATGCCGAACAGGCTCTCCATCACCTCGCTGCGTCCGGCACCTACCAGCCCGGCCACGCCGAGGATCTCGCCTTTGCGCACGCTGAAGCTGACATCGGTAAAGCGATCTTTGCAGGTCAGATTGCGCACCGTCAGCACTTCTTCGCCGATGGCACTGTTGAATTTAGGGAACAGCTGCGTCAGTTCGCGTCCCACCATCTGGGTGATCAGCGACTGACGGGTAAAGGCGGTGGTGCTGTTACTGCCGACCCAGGTGCCGTCGCGGAAGATGCTGATCTCATCGGTAATGGCGAAAATTTCATCCATTTTATGGCTGATATAGATGATGGCTTTGCCCTGGGCACGCAGGTCGCGGATGATGGTGAACAGATGCGCCACTTCGGTTTCCGTCAGCGCCGAGGTCGGTTCATCCATAATCACGATGTCGGAGTTCCACGACACCGCTTTGGCAATTTCTACCATCTGCTGGGATGCAATGCTGAGTTCGCCGACCAGCCGATCGGCTTTCAGACGGATATTCAGCTTGTTAAGCAGTTCCTGCGTCTGCTGATTGAGCTTGCCGTGATCGACAAAGCCGTATTTCATCGGTTCACGACCGAGCCAGATATTCTCCGCCACGGTCATGTAAGGCACCAGATTCAGCTCCTGGTGAATCATGGAAATGCCGGAACGCAGCGCGTCCATGGTGTCCTGAAACTGCACTGGCTCCCCTTTAATGCGGATGGTGCCCTTATCGGGACGATACATCCCGATAAGGCATTTCATTAAAGTGGATTTGCCCGCGCCATTTTCACCCATCAGGGCATGTACCGACCCCGGCTTAATACGCAGTGAGACATTGTCGAGTGCCTTCACTCCGGGGAAGAACTTGCTGATGCCTTCGGCTTCAAGCGCAAAAGCGGTCATACATCACCTCCGTACGGCTTAAGGGGGAGCGATTATTTCTGGTTACGGTTTTCGAACTGCGCCATGTTGTCTTTGGTGATCAGCTGGTAAGGGATGTTGATGATTTTTTCCACTTTTTCGCCGTTCGCCAGTTTCACCGCAGTCTGTACGGCACCTTCGCCCTGACCTTTCGCATCCTGGAATACGGTGGCAACCATTTTGCCATTCTTCAGCATTTGCAGCGCATCAGGCGTACCGTCCACGCCGGCAATCAGGATGTGGTTCGGGTTTTTACCCAGCGCCTGCAGCGCACCAATCGCCATTTCATCGTTGTTTGAGGCAATGGCCTGGATATCGTCACCGGCGGTCATCCAGTTGCTCACCACGTCTACCGCATCGTTACGCGTAAATTTGGCGGTTTGCTTCTGTACCACCTTAATGCCCGGATATTTGGCGACCACCGCTTCGACGCCTTTAGTACGGTCACGGGTTGATTCGTTCGCCAGGTCGCCCATCAGGATCGCCACGTTGCCTTTGCCGTTCATCGCTTTGGCCAGTGCTTCCATCTGCAGACGGCCCGCCAGTTCAGAGTCGGAGCCGACGTACGCCATCTTGTCGGTCAGCTGACCCGCCGGTTTGCGGTTGACGAATACCAGTGGAATACCGGCTTTGGTCGCGGCATCCATGATCGGCTTCACCGCGTTAGTATCGACCGGGTTAACGACGATGGCGTCGACGCCCTGGCCGATGAAGTTTTGTACCTGCTGCAGCTGTTGAGAGACGTCGCCTTTGGCATCTTCCACCTGGCCTTTCACGTTGTCTTTTTGCATCTCTTTTTGCATGGCTGTGCGCAGGATGGTGAGGAAGTTGTCATCAAACAGCGCCATAGAAACGCCCACCTGGATATCTTTTGCCATCACAGCGGCAGGTAACATGCAAGCTAACAGGGAAGTCACTAACGCTTTTTTGAATTTCATAGGTAACCCTTCTTATTTGTTAACGTGCTCAGGTTGGCTGAGTCCGCGAATGAAAAATATCTTTTACATTCACTCAACGTCGCTGGCGTTTTTTTTCTGTTCGTAGAGGTAAGGCTTCTGGTCTGACGCTATCGGTACCGTGCTGCTCCTTTTTTCAACATCTTCCTTATCAATATGTTACTTTCGCAAGAAGCGTTGAGCGGACAAAACTCGTTTCGGGCGTGATGATAAGCAGTTCATTTGTTTCATCCTTTCTTCTTTTGAAATTTTCATCATAAAAGCACTGAAATGATTGTTTTAAAATCGGCAAATAACAAAACTTTGACACGCATCTAACATCTCAAAGGAAATGCGTTTAAAGTGAGATCTTGCTGGCAGTTTGAAATCTGCCCATTCAAGGCAGAAAAGCAGCAATCCGCTGCTTTTACGCGCACTTAAACCAGAAGTGTGCGATCGGGCTTTGACAACGGGGATCGGCATCGCTAATATTCGCCTCGTTCCAACGATTCCTCTGTAGTTCAGTCGGTAGAACGGCGGACTGTTAATCCGTATGTCACTGGTTCGAGTCCAGTCAGAGGAGCCAGATTTAAAGAAGCCCGCTCAGGGAAACCTGAGCGGGCTTCTTGTCTTCTGCGTGCTCCCTTCTCCAGACCACCATCCTGCCATGGCTTACTGGCTGACCAGCGCTGCATTCACCCTGTGTTCAGTCGCGGGCATGCGCCCCCCGGATTGCTCCGCAAACATTCTGTACCGCTTACGGGATTTAATGACCTTTTTTTGTTCTGGCACCAGGCAGTGAGGCGGTAAAACCCGCAGCATGGGCAAATCTGCGCATTCATGTGTGTTTTTAACAGGGACAGACACCAGCAAGGGAGCACTTTCTATGAGTAATGCTGTATTTCCAGCGACGGTTTTCACCACCCAACGGCGTTTTAACGATTACTCTTCTGACGATATGCGTTATGGGGATATCCCGGAAGAGAGGCTGAAAAGAGAGTTTGGACTGGTCAACGTATCAAACGTGGTGGATCCTTACACCCTGACCCGATTGACTGCCTTTGATACTCCACAATCGAGGTTCACAGGGGCATACAATGGCATACACCGTGGTGGCAAACTCAGCGTTGAGCAATGTGCGCAACTGCTGTTTGAAGAAATGCAGGTAACCTCTCTGCCTTACTCTTTCATCGGTCCGCACAGACATCTTATCAATCAAATGCTGAGGCATTTTCAGCTTTCACGCGGTTCAGCATTCTATAACGCTCAACTTAATTTAGCGTACCGAGATAAGTTACATTCTGATTATGATGCCAGAAAAACAACGTCGATCATGCGTGAGACCATAGGATTATTTATTGACTATAACAGCATGGGCTTTCCTCAGGAGAAATTAGAGCAATTAACTTCAGCCATTAAACTCTCAATTCTACCAAAGTTTGACTCAATGCTACTTGATAAAATCAATGGCATGGGGATTACTGTGCATGATGTCCATGCAACGAAAATAGAAATTATCCGTCTCGATGTTAACGATACTGGATGGCGTGCGAGTATCAAATTTTCCGGGCAGGACCATTTTGGGCTTGACGCCCGTGATATAGGTAAGCAAAAATTCAGCCAGTTCCAGTTTTTCAAAATCTGGTTTGTATTGCAACATTTTGACAGATTCGGCTTCCGTCCATTTCTGACTAACATGGAAGCGGTGATCGATATCGAGGGAAAGCGATGATGCGTAAGTTAGTTATTCCAGCCCTGGTGATAGCTTTATGCAGCCTCATTTATCTTTTTATCGGGAATGATAAAGTTTCTGTTATTGATGCTCATTATGATGGCAATACAGCAAAAATTATTGTTGATAATTTACCTTTTGCTGAGTCCAGGAAAATTGACTGGTGGAAAAATAATCGTGAAAAAATACTGGATAAATATAATATTCCATCTGGAAATAACACGCCGTTCCTGATCGCTATTTATGCTTTTGGAAAAGGCTATCAAGCGCAAGGTAACGAAGACAGGCTTTGCTTCTCTGATATGAAACCGCCAAAAAATTGTATCGACAAAAATATTCTTATGATGATTTGGCGTACCCGCGAGGGCGGCGTTAAATATCAATTTTAATATCCGGCCAGATTTAAAGAATCCCGCTCAGGGAAACCTGAGCGGGCTTTTTGTTTGTCGGTGGTCGGCGGGAAGATGAAGGGAGATACGCGCCTTCAAGAAAAACCCGCCAGACTGATGGCAGCTAATCGCGCAGTTAAAGTGTCTTACCCAGGCAAATGGCCTCTTCCCGGCCGCGGTAAGGCCCGTAATTTTCAATTTGCCGGTAACCCTGCTTCAGATAAAAATCCACGGCACGCTGATTAACATGCCGCGTTTCCAGCCACAGTTCACGATATCCCAGAGTTTTTGCCGCGGTTTCCAGAAACGCCAGCAAAGCGCGTCCGATGCCCGGTAAACTGCGGTCGGAGAACATTCTTTTCAGTTCGGCGATCCCGGGTGCCAAAGGCCGTAATGCGCCGCAGCCGACGGCACTGCCCTGCGCATCTCTGGCGATCACCCACAATGCGCCTTCACCCTGGAGGGTGTCCACGCTGGCGCGGCTGTTCCCGCCATCGCCAGTAATAGCCGCAAGCTCGGCGGAGAGTTTTTCAATCAGCCACTGTGATTCCGCCGAGCGCGGGTCTGCATGTTCAATCTTTACCATCGTGATACCTGTATAGCAGGAGGCTGCTGGGCCGTTAGTGGGTTGACATATCTTGTGCTGCGGGCCAGTCAGGCCACCCAGGCTTTTATACGCGGTGCTTTTCTTCCTTGCCGGCCTGCGCTTCCTCGCTCTCAATCATGGCAAAAAATAACTCCAGTTGACCCAGCATCATTGACGCGGCGACGGATAACTGGCGTTGGGGTGCCACACACAGCGACAGGGTAAAGGGTTTTAATACCGTGTCGATCAACGGAATGAATTTCAGTTCACCGCGACGATATTCGTCCACGATATCCAGCCAGCACATCAGGCTGATCCCGACATCATCACGCACTAACGATCGCAGCATATGAATGTTATTGGTGCGTCCCACTTCCTTCAGGCGTATGCCGGAACTGTTTACCAGCGCGTCCAGTGGATCGGCCAGCATTAACGGCGCAGCGGGCACAATAAACGGCCACGGCTCGCAATGGCTGAAGCGAATAGATTCCAGCGCTGCCAGCGGATGGTGACGGCTTACCACAATTCCCAGACGAAGATCGGCGAAGGATTTCACCAGCAGTTCACGCGAGCTTTGCGGATTTAGCATGATGCCAAAATCCGCATCGCCGGCGGTCAGCGCATTGGCGATATGGATGTTACTCATGGTAGTGAGGGTAAACGAAATGCCGGGATAATCTTCACGTATGCGCTGCAGGATGGATGAGAAGAAGCCACGATTTATGGCATCAATGGTGGCGATATGCACATGGCCATGTCGCAAACCACGCAGATCCTCTAATTGCGTACAAACCCGGCCAAAATCACGTTGCCAGTTTTTAGCCGCATTAAACAGGATCTCCCCCGCTGCCGTCATACATAAACCTGATGGATGACGTTCAAACAACGGCATATCCAGCTGTTCTTCCACACGTAAAATCTGCCGGTCAATTGAAGAGGCTGAGACGTGTAACACCTCGGAAGCCTTACGGAGCGAACCCTGACGGGCCACTTCGGTGAAATAAATCAGAAAACGGGAGAAGGCAAACATAGTGGGTGCTCTCTTTTTTGCAACGCATCATGCGAATTAAACAGATGGACGCTTACACAACGGCAAAATAATAATCGCCTCCATGATAAAGACAAGGGCATGCGCGGCATTAACGCTGATGACAGCCCTGTAAAGACAGGCTGATTATGAAATCATCACACCTGGCCGCCACCGTCATCGCAAAGCAGTCCAACGGTGCTGGCAATCTGTTACTGACGCTGGAAAGTGCCAGCGGCCAACCGCTCCCGGCCTTTACACCGGGCGCGCACATTGATGTCCATCTGCCAGCCGGCGGGGTGCGCCAGTACTCCCTGTGTTCGCCAGCCAGTGCGGCTGGCTATGAAATCTGCGTGCGTCTTGATCCCGCCTCGACGGGCGGTTCCCGCTGGTTGCATCAACAGCTGAATGTCGGCGATACCTTAACCCTGTCGGTACCGCGCAACCATTTTCCCCTGCCGGATGCACCGCGCACCTTACTCTTTGCGGCCGGTATTGGCCTCACGCCGCTGCTGGTGATGGCGGAAGCCCTGGCCGCGCGGCAGGCGGCGTTTACGCTGCATCTCTACCTCAAACGTCATGATGAACTGGCGTTTGCACCGCGTCTGGCGCAACTCGGTGATCGTGTCGTTATTCACTACAGCAGCGAAGGTGACAGCCTGCGCACCCGTATACCTGACGATCTGGAAACATCAGCCAATAGCGCGCTGGTAGCCTGCGGCCCGGCTGGCTTTATGCAACATCTGCAGCAGCGGGCGCTGGAACAGGGCTGGCAGCCAGAACAATGGCACAGCGAACGTTTCCATGCTGATGCGGCAATCCCCCCTGCAGGCGACAGCTTCGAGGTGGAGATTGCTTCTTCCGGCGCGCGTTTTCACGTCGGGCAGACGCAAAGCATTGCCGGGGTGCTGGCAGCGGCAGGCATCGACATCGAACTCTCCTGCGAACAGGGCATGTGCGGTGCCTGCATTACCGGGGTGTTAGCGGGTGAACCCGACCACCGTGACGAGGTGTTAAGCCAGAAAGAGCGTGCCGCGAATGACTGCATCGTGCTGTGCTGCTCACGTGCGCGATCTCCGCTGCTGGTGCTGGATTTATGAAAATCTATCCGGGCGCGACCGGCGCACGCTTACCCCGCTGGCTGCTGCCAGACAACTGGCCGATGCAGGGCCATCAGCCGCAGCTGGCGACGTTACATTTTCACCCTGACGGGCTGAAATTCGCGCCCTGTGAAGGAGCATGTGCCGATTATCTGCCGCTCAATGGCGCGCTGGTGCTTCCCGCACTGATCGAACCGCATGCGCATCTGGATAAAACGTTCACCTTTGAGCGTAGCCCGGCACGCCAGCCCGGTTTACTGGCTGCGATTTCCGCGATGCATCAGGATCGCGTGCACTGGAGCCGTGAGGATTTGCAGCAGCGCGCTGAGCAGGCGTTGCGCTGGGCGGTGGGGAGTGGCGTAGGTGTATTGCGCACCCACGTCGACTGGTTCAGCCCTGAAGCGCCGCTGGCGTGGCAGGTGATCGGTGAGTTACAGCATCCGCTGTGCCGTATTGAACGCGTGGCGCTCGCCCCGCTGAGCTTTTTTGCCCGCCAGGATGATGCGCAGCATATTGCCGCCCAGGTGGCCGTCAGCGGTCCGGGCGCGCTTCTCGGCGGTTTCATCCACAGCAGCAACTGGGATGCAGTCGCCTTCGCCAATCTGCTGCACGCGGCCGAACAGTGGCAGCTCGATATCGACCTGCACATAGATGAAGAGTTGAATGCCGATGCGCAGGGCATGCGCTGGCTGGCGAACTACCTGCAACAACATCCGTTCAGTGGTCATATTACCTGCAGCCACAGCTGTGCGCTGTCTCAACAGGAAGATGCCCTGCAAATTCTTGACCGGCTGGCCCTGCACCGCGTGACGCTGATCGCCCTGCCCCTGACCAACCTGCTGCTGCAGGACGCGGTGCCTGATCGCACACCGCGTCAGCGCGGATTGACGCTGGTGAAAGAAGCGCAGGCGCGGGGGCTTTCACTGCTGCTGGGCGCTGATAACGTGCAGGACGCTTTCTGCCCCCTCGGCAGTTATGACCCGCTCGATACCCTGTTCAGCGGCGTATTGAGCCTGCAGCTGGGTTCTGCCTTTGATGAAGCCTCTCAGCTCATCTGCCAGCCCGATGCGCTTTATCACAACGATGTGGTGATTTTTCCGTCTGCCGATGCGGCAAGCTGGCCGCTGCGCCAGCGCCAGCGCTATCGGCTCAAACAGGGTGTGCGTTATGGAGACGAAACAGATGACGCTTGATGATGGCGCGGGTAAACCGCTGGCCAAATATGCGGCGTGGCGACGCGTCGGCGACTTTATTTTTCTCTCCGGCATTATTCCGGTGAACCCGCAAACCGCCACCATCGTGCGCGGTTACAGCGATATCCCTGACGCGGCGCAACGGCTGCTGGGACGCAGCGGTGAATTCTCTACCGATTTCAAAGAGGGCCCGATTCTGGCACAGAGCTGGTATGTGCTGGAGAGCATCCGCACCACCGTTGAACGCGCCGGTGGGCAGATGAGCGATGTGTTCAAACTGGTGCAGTATTTCCGCAATCTGGACCATTTCCCGCACTACAGCCGGGTGCGCAGGCAGTTCTTCCCGGATGAACCGCCGGTGTCAACGGTGGTGCAGGTCAGTGAAATGTTGCCCAGCCCGGACGTATTAATCGAAGTTGAAGCCACGGCGTGGTTGCCACAATAACGCGAGGAAACAGTATGTTGCATGGTTATATCCCGGCAAACCGCTTTTTGCCGTATCTGAGCTGGACCGACATTGCCACGCTGGATAATAAAGCCAACACGGTAATCGTTTTGCCGACCGGGGCGATTGAACAGCACGGCCCTCATCTGCCGTGCGCCGTGGACAGCGTGATTTCATCGGGCGTGGTCGGGCATGCGCTGGCACGTTTGCCCGCTGACATCCCCGCGTACGCCATTCCGCCGATCACCTACGGTAAATCCGATGAGCACCTGCATTTTCCCGGCACGTTAACGCTGACCGGCGAAACCTTATTACATACCATTCTGGAGATTGGTGAATCGCTGTATCGCGCCGGTTTTCGCAAGTTTCTCATGGTGAATGGCCATGGCGGCCAGCCGCAGCCGCTGCAAATGGCCGCACGCGAACTGCGTCTGCGCCACGGTGACATGATCATCATCATGCAAGACACCTTCAAAGTGCCTAACTGCGCCGAAAGCTTTATGGACGATAAAGAGCGCCAAATGGCGATGCACGCCGGTCACGCGGAAACCGCGCTGATGCTGGCGCTCGCCCCCGATACCGTGCAGATGAGCCAGGCCGTGGCGAATTATCCGCCTGAATTTCCCTGCCCGACGCTCTCCACCAGTAAACCGATGGCGGCATGGGCTTCCTATGATTTCGGCCCCAGCGGCGTGATTGGCGATCCACGGCCTTCCACGCCCGAACAAGGCGCGGCGATTCTGGATTCGCTGGCGGAAAGTTGGGCACAGGTCATCACCGAAGTGCATCAAATGAGCTGGGTGACGCGCGCTGAACCGGCATGGGGCACCGGTCACTGGCAGGGCAAAGTGTTAGACCACAACGACGCAGCATCACTCTTACCACCGCGCTAAACGGGGATCGACGATGAATAAAAAATTGAACATGATTGCGGCACTGTCGCTGGCGCTGTCGGCCCAGAGCATGGCGGCGGAGAAATTCACCTTCATGACCAACTGGTATGCGCAAGCCGAGCATGGCGGTTTTTATCAGGCACTGGCGCAGAATCTGTATAAAGATGCCGGGCTCGACGTCAGCCTGAAAATGGGTGGCCCACAGGTTCACACCATGCAGCTGATGGCGGCAGGCCAGGCGGACTGCATCATCAGCGACAACATGCAGGCACTGGAATCCTGGCAGCAAGGCGTGGAAGCCATGCCCGTTGCCACCACGTTCCAGCACTCGGCGATTGCTTTTCTCACCCATCCTGATGTGAAAGATAAAGCCGATCTGCAAGGCAAAACCTTCCTGCTGGCGGCGGAAGCTTACACCTCCTACTGGCCGTGGGCCCAAAGTGCGCTCGGCCTGAAAAATGCGCGCGTGCGCCCTTACACGTTCAGCATCCAGCCATTCCTGGCAGATAAGACGCTGGTGCAGCAGGGTTATATCACCTCGGAACCTTTTGCGGTGCAGAAAGCCCATGCGCAAGCCAATGTCTACCCGATCAGCGAATGGGGCTATCCGCCTTACGGCAACAGTATTGTGTGCATGAAATCGACCATTGAAAAACGTCCGCAAGCGGTGGCCGCGTTCGTCAAAGCCTCAATGCAGGGCTGGAAAAACTATCTGCAGGATCCGCGCGCTGGCAATGCGCTGATCCGCAAAGAGAATCCGCAGATGAGCGAGGAGCAGATCGCCTTCGGCATTGCCCAGATGAAGAAATACCAGATGCTGACGGGCGGTGATGCGCAAACGGCGGGTATCGGTATCATTACCGAGCCACGGCTCAAACAGACATGGCAACTGCTGGTGGACAACAAGCTGATCGATCCGGCCAAAGTGCCGTTTGCAGGTAGCTACACGCTGCAGTTCATCAAAGACGTTAAGGTCATGCCATGAACACCGCCAGCAACATAACGCCGATCAATCCGGATAGCCAGCCGCGGCCTGTAGCGCCGCCGGCGATTGAGGTGCTTTCTGCGGAGAAAATCTATCCCAACGGGACGCGGGCGCTGCTGCCGGTCGAACTGACGGTGCGTCAGGGCGAATTTGTCTCACTGCTCGGTCCCTCCGGCTGTGGCAAAAGTACGCTGCTGAAAATGATTGCCGGCTTAATTGAACCCAGCGATGGCAAACTGATGTTGTTCCGCCGCGATCGCCGGGAGAATCAACGTGACCTGCCGCTTTCCTTTGTGTTTCAGGAAGCGACACTGATGCCGTGGAGCAGCGTGCACAAGAATGTCCGCCTGCCGCTGGATCTGGCGGGCGTTCCGCGCGCCGAAGCCGATACCCGCGTGCGCGAGATTCTGGAACTGGTTGGCCTGGGCCAGTTTGGTCACGTATTACCGCGCGAGCTTTCCGGTGGCATGCAGATGCGGGTGTCGATTGCTCGCGGTTTAGTGACGCGTCCCAGGGTGCTGTTGATGGATGAACCGTTCGGCGCCCTGGACGAAATCACCCGCAACAAACTGGACAGCGACCTGCTGGAGCTGTGGCAGGAACAGAAGCTGACGGTCGTGTTTGTTACCCACTCCATTCAGGAAGCCGTATTCCTGTCGCAGCGGGTGATCATGATGGCCGCACGACCGGGCCGCGTGGTGGATGATATCCGCATTGACACCAGCCAGCCGCGTGATGATGCGTTTCGTGTCAGCCAGCCGTTTACCCATTATGCGCAGTTGCTGCAGCGCGGCCTGCTGGCAGCCAGTCAGGAGAGCCAGTCATGAAACCGCTCGCAGCAAACCGTAGATTTCAACAGTGGCTGTTTCCAGCGGTGGTGGCCGTCGCCATGCTGCTGTTGTGGCAGTTTCTGGTTACCGCGTTTAAGGTCCCGGCGTTTCTGGTGCCTTCGCCGGTGGTGGTGGCACAAAGCCTGGCGCAAAACTTTCCTGCCTTGTTTATGTCGCTGCTTTACACCCTGAAAATCACGCTGATCTCGTTTGCGCTGGCAACGGTGATCGGTTCCCTGATTGCCTTTTTGCTGGTGCAAAATCGGTTTATCGAGACGGCGTTATTTCCTTACATCGTCTTTCTGCAAGTCACGCCGATCGTGGCCATTGCACCGCTGATCATTATCTGGGTGAAAGACACCACCGCATCGCTGGTGGTGTGCGCCACCCTGATGGCGGTGTTCCCGATCATCTCCAGCACCACCCAGGGTTTACGCAGCGTGTCGCCGGGTCTGCTGAGCTACTTCAGGCTGAACCATGCCTCGCGGCTGCAAATTTTACTCCGCCTGCGCATTCCATCTGCATTGCCCTACTTCTTTGGCGCGCTGCGTATTTCCAGCGGTTTGTCACTGATTGGTGCCGTGGTGGCGGAGTTTGTGGCGGGCACCGGCGGCACGGATACCGGGCTGGCCTACCAGATTTTACAGGCTGGCTATCAACTCAATATCCCGCTGATGTTTGCCGCATTGTTACTGATTTCTCTGGCCGGCTTTCTGCTGTTTGCCCTGATGTCGTGGCTGACGCGCCGCGTATTAGCCGCCTGGCACGAGAGTGAGTTAAGCCCGAATTAATGCCAAACGGGCGGAAAACCTCCGCCCTGCGCCCCCTACGAACAGGAGCATTACATGTCTGAACCCGATCGCCAGTCTGCCCTGGCGGCGCTGGTCGCGGCGTTGCCGGAACTGGAGTGGATTAAAGAAGCGCCGAAAGTGAAACGTCTGTCACGCGACTTTCACTGGTTCAGCCCGGTGCTGAAATCCCAGCTGGAAGAGAAATTTGCCGAGCTGGCCGTGCGTCCTCGCGATGAAAACGAGCTGCTGGCGGTGGTGGCCGCCTGTGCAAAAGCCCGTGTGCCACTGAACCTTCGCGGTGGCGGTACCGGCAACTATGGCCAGCTGATTCCGCTCAATGGCGGTGTGATAGTCGACATGACACGCCTGAACAGCGTCACCGCGCTGGGCACCGGTACGGTGCGCGCGCAGGCGGGTATTCGATTAGGCGATCTCGAAGCCCACACGCGCCCGCACGGCTGGGAGTTACGTTGCATGCCCTCAACCCGGAAACTTGCCACACTTGGCGGGCTGTTTGGCGGCGGTTTTGGCGGGGTGGGATCGATTAACTACGGTCCACTGGCCGCGCCAGGCAACGTGCTGTCGATTCGGATGATGACCATGGAAGAGACGCCGCGCATCATCACTTTACAGGCACCGGATGCGCTGCTATTGCATCATGCCTATGGCAGCAATGGCATCGTGCTGGAGATCGAACTTGCGCTGGCGCCCTGCCATGACTGGATCGAACGTCTGGATACCTTTGCCGATTTTCCCTCCGCGATGGCTTATGCCGATGCGCTGGCGCGGTCGCCGGGCATCGTTAAACGCCAGATTGCCGTGTTTGCCGCACCGGTACTGGATTATTTCAGCGATTTAGCGGATGCGCAGGTTAAGGGGCAACACGGTGTCATTTCGGTAACAGGAAGCGAGAGTGATGGTCTGCTGCCCGCCCTTGTGGCGCAACACCATGGCCATAATGCATTGCACTTTGCCGAAGGTGAAAATAGCGGCCACTCCCTGATTGAATATTGCTGGAACCACACGACCTTGCAGGCATTGAAGATCGACAAGACCCTGACCTATCTGCAAACCGCGTATTCCCCGGATAATTATTATCAACAGGCACTGGCGATGGAAGCCGAATTATCGGATGAGGTGATGTCACATATTGAATTTCTGCGCGACATGAACGGTGCGCTCACCTGTAGCGGCCTGCCATTAATCCGTTACAGCAGCCCGGAACGGCTCAACGCCATTATGGATATTTATCGTAGCCATAATGTGAAAATAAATAATCCGCATGTCATTCATATTGAGGATGGCAAACAAGGTATGGTGCGGCCTGATGTGGTTGCCCTAAAATCCGCCTGCGATCCTTACAACTTATTAAACCCCGGCAAGCTACGTGGCTGGGAAGTACGTGAAACCTTGCCGGCGGTACATATTCCCGGCGTTAATTGATCATCACTTTTTATTTACGGCATAACTCACCGCCGGGTGATCCTCTCACCCGGCTGGCATCGTTACGCTTTCCTCATCGGGTGTGTTTATTCAGGGATCATGCAATGAGAGCACTAAAACGTGTCGGTTTACTTGCGCTGTTTTTCCCCTTCGCGCCAGCAACACTGGCTGCGACACAAAGTAATATCAGCGACTGTCATTACGATGCCAGCGGTGTAGACAGCTTCAGCGATATATTCACCTGCGGTACCGTTAGCGGCAGTTTACGTACGCTCTACTACTCCACGCACAATGCCTATTTTTCCAAAGGCTTTAATCAGGACACCACCAGTTACGGCGGCAGTGTGAAATATGAAACGGCTCCCGCGTATGGTTTTCGTGCTGGCGTGAGCGCCATCTTTTTGCGGGGGATTGATCACCCGGATGAAGCGCATACCATCAGCGACATTGGTGATAATCAGACCAATATCGGGGAAGCTTATTTAAGCTGGCAACAGGATGATTTTAAAATTACTGCCGGCGATCAACGCATTAACATTCCCTTCGTCGGTGACTATGACTGGCGTATTACACCGATACTCTTCAGGGGCGTTGATGCCAATTATGGCGACAGCACCCAGTATTTACATGCGACCAAAGTCTGGCGCTACAAGCCCTGGGGCGACGATCAGTTCCTGGATACCACGGCCTATTCGGATATCGATGAGCGCACTAACGGCATGTGGGCGATTGGTGGCGGACAGGGCACGCAGTGGGGTAACAAAAAACTTACCGGACAAGTGTGGTATCAGGAATATGCTGATTATTCCCGCGTTGTCTATGGCGAAAGTCATGTGCAGTGGCAGGATACATTGTTGCAGCCGGATGTGGCTCTGCAGTTTATTCGCGGTACCAGCTTAGGGAAAGCGCTGGCCGGAGAGGTCAATAGCACCTCTTACGGTGCTCAGCTCGCGCTGAGTTTCACTCCTGCACTGAACTGGAAATTGGGCTACGACCATATTGCTGCCAGCCCCAATAGCTGGGGTAACGGTTCACTGGTGGTGCCTTATGCCCACAACAGTTCATCGGGTCCCTATTTCGCCCAGCCGTTTTTCACCAGTACCCAGGATCTTGGCAGTGGCAATGCATATATGACCAACCTGAACTACGTGCTTAATGAGCATCTTTCTCTGGGTACACAATATTCGTTTATGGATTTAAAACCCTCGGCACAGTCTGCCAGCATTAATCAGTCGGAATATCTGGTGTATTTCACCTGGGCGTTCAGCGGTGTATTAAAAGGATTAAGCGTGACCGATTTTGCCGGCGTGCAGACATCGCCTCTGTACGATTCACATTTCTGGCAGAATCGTTTGAGTTTGCAATACGACTTTTAATCATTCATTCCATCAGAATTAACTGTCTTTACCTGCTGCCCAGGATGGATGAATTGCTGATTAACCCATAGGCCCCTTTAACAGGGGCCTGTTGAGTTTTTGTACAATATTCACCGCCAGCGCCTGATGCGAAGCATTTGTCTGCAGGAGAGCGTACTGGCGCAGACGTTTTTCTCAGTGCCGCCTGTCAATGCGCTGCACCAGCCGATCGCCGAGCCACTGGATACCGCACACCAGCACGATCAGTACGGCGATCACCGCCACCATCACCGCAGTGTCAAAACGCTGATAACCGTAGCGAATCGCCAGATCGCCCAGGCCGCCCGCCCCGATGGCACCCGCCATTGCCGAGGCGCCAATCAGCGCCACCAGCGTGACGACAAAACCGGAAAGAATGCCCGGCAGCGCTTCAGGAATCAGCACCTCCCAGACAATACGTAATTTGCTGGCGCCCATGGCACGCACCGCATCAATCAGCCCGCGATCGACATCGCGCAGTGAAACTTCCGCTACCCGGGCAAAATACGGCGTAGCGGTGATCGATAACGGCACAATTGCGGCCCAGGTGCCCAGGGAGGTGCCGACCAGCAGACGGGTAAAGGGAATCAGCGCCACCAGCAGAATAATGAACGGCAGCGAGCGAAAGCCATTGATCACCACACCCAGCAGGCGGTTGATGCTCCGGTTTTCAGCAATGCCGCCGGGGCTGGTGGTCACCAGAATCAGTCCCAGCGGTAATCCGGCCAGCAGCGAAAACAGGCCGGCCACCGCCGTCATCAGCAGCGTTTCACCCAACGCGTTGAGCAGTAAATCAATCATCACTGGCGACATAACCGACCAACTCCACCTGTGCCTGCTGCGCACGCAGCCAGCTGAGAACCTGATACTCATCGGCAGCGTTGGCGGCCGGGAGCGCAATAAAGAAACGCACTACCGCGTAGTGCTGAATGTGGTCGATGCCCCCCTGCAGCAGGCGAAACTTACCCGGCAGAGCGCTGGCAAACTGCGTCAGTAAATCCCCCTGCGCCGCCACGCCAGCAAAGTGAACGCTATAGATCGCCTCACCTTCACGCTGTTCGCTAAGCCGCGCTGCGAGATTCTCCGGCAGCTGCGGCAGCAGCCCGCGCAGCAGCGTGCGCGTCAGCGCAGATTGCGGATGGGCGAACACCTGCCACACCGGGCCCTGCTCGACAATCTCCCCGGCGTCGATGACGGCCACGCGATGCGCCACGGATTTGATCACCTCCATCTCATGCGTGATCAGCAGAATGGTGATACCAAGCTGCTGATTGAGCGATTTCAGCAGCGCGAGAATCGAGCGGGTGGTTTCCGGATCGAGCGCCGACGTGGCTTCGTCACACAGCAGCAGCGCCGGGCTGGCGGCCAGCGCGCGGGCAATGCCGACGCGCTGTTTTTGTCCGCCGGAGAGCGCCGCCGGATAGTGTCCGGCCTTGTCGCTCAACCCCACCAGCGCCAGCAGTTCCGCTACGCGCTGGTTGCGCTGTGCCTTTTCCATACCAGCTATTTTCAGCGGCAGCGCCACATTCTGCGCCACGGTTTTTGCCGACAGCAGATTGAAGTGCTGAAACACCATGCCAACGCGACTGCGCACCGCCTGCAGCTGCTGTTCCGACAGACCGGTAATACCCCGCCCTTCAATCTCGATTACGCCTTCGTCGGGCTGCTCCAGCCCGTTGAGACAGCGAATCAGCGTCGATTTTCCGGCGCCGCTGCGCCCAATCAGGCCAAGGATTTCGCCTTTTTGCACTGTCAGTGAGACATTGCGCAGCGCCTGTGTCTGGCCGAAACGGCGCGACACGCCCTGCAAACGCACCACGTTGCTGTGCTGCGCCACGCGATCGCGTACCTGAGCCTCTTCGATCACGCCGCGCGCCACGGCGGTCAGGGGCACGGTGGCCTCGGAAAATAGCGTCATGGATGGGTTCCTTACCAGGCGGTTTCGCCCGTGCCTTTGTAGACCTTGTCAAACACCGTTTTGACGGCATCGTTCTGGTACGATGCCACCAGGGTTTTCACCCACGGGGCGCTGGCGTTCTCTTTTTTCACCGCGATAAAGTTGTTGTATGGATTGTCTTTCACCGGCTCCTGCGCGATACGATCCGCCGCAGTCAGACCGCTTTTCAGCGCCCAGTCGGTATTGACCACTGCCGCATCGAGATCCGGTACCGAGCGACCAATGATGCCGGAATCCAGCTCTTTGATTTTCAGGTGATGGGGATTGTCAGTGATGTCGGCCGTGGTCGCGGCAATGCCGACGCCCGGTTTGAGTTTGATCAGCCCCTGTTGCTGCAGCAGCACCAGACCGCGCGCCTCGTTCGACGGATCGTTAGGCACGCCGATTACCGCTCCGTCTTTCAGAGCGGCGGCACTTTTCACTTTCTTCGAATAGAGACCGATCGGCCAGACGGCGGTATCGCCGACGCGCACGATATCGTAATGATTGACCTTGATTTGATTATTCAGGAACGGCTGATGCTGGAAGGCATTGGCATCCACTTCACCATTCTGTAACGCTTCGTTGGGCTGATTATAATCATTGAAAATCACGGTCTTCACCGTCAGCCCTTTCGCGGCGGCCTGCTTGATCACTTCACGCCAGACGTCTTCGTCCTCGCCGCTCATGATACCGACCTTCACCGCGGTTTTATCCGCTGCCTGCGCCACTGAAAACGGCGCGACCACGCTGCCGGCAACCAGTAACGCGCCGACAGTTAACAACAATTTATTTTTGGCTGATACAAAGCGTGTGTGCATAAATTATTTCCTGAGTGTTATTATTACGCGAGTCAAAATAAGCTGCCGTGATCGACAGATACGCGCAGTATACGCAGTTGCTTATTCCAGCATTATGATTTATCCAGGAATGCTATTCCTGAAATGAATAAAGCCATGCCGCCGCTCATCGCGCCAAAAGGCCCCGGGCGGCTGTGCTACCATGCCTGTTTGATTGACCGTTATTGAGCGCTATGTCGGATACCACACCCAAACGTAAAAATGACCCGGAAGGGTTGAAAAAACGCATCCTCGCGGGTGCGCTGCAAACCTTCGCCGAATACGGTATGCAGGGCGCGCGAATGGAGCAGATTGCTGAACTGGCACAGACCACCAAGCGCATGGTGGTGTATCACTTCATCAACAAAGAGAAGCTGTATATTGAGGTGCTGGAGCAGGTGTATCAGGCGATCCGCCAGCATGAAACCGGCCTGAATCTTACTACGCTGGAGCCGGAAGAGGCGATGATCAAACTGGTGGAAGCCAGTTTTGACTATCACGTCACGCATCCCGATTTTATGCGCCTGGTGTGTACAGAAAACCTGCTGCGCGGGCGTTACATCATGCAGTCTGAGCGCATCAAAGCGATGAACAAAAGTACCCTCGATTTGCTGGATGACATCCTGTCCCGCGGCCAGCGTCAGGGCATCTTTATCGACGGCCTGGATACCGTGGACGTACACCGCCTGCTCAGCAGTATTTGTGTGCATCACGTCTCCAACCGCTACACCTTCCACACGCTGTTTACCCCCCACGACAGTGAAGAGGACAGTATTCGCCGCAACCGTCAGCTGGCGGTGACGGCCACGCTGCGCTATATACGCAAAGCCCCGTAATCTGCGGGTTCGCTGTGATGGTCTACGCTTGATCAAATAAACGGGACCGTGACAGACCTCAGATTAAGGAACGCTGTAGTGAAGAAAGATGCTCTCCTCTATCCGTTACGCAACACGCAACATACCGATGACACGCCTGCGCTCTGGAACTGGGCGCAGAATTCGGTAGTTGGCCAGCGCCAGCAATTGCATCAGCCGCGTAGTGAAGCCGAGCTGCAACAGCTGTTGCGCGACTCGCACGGCAAAGTGCGCGTGCTCGGCAGCCGCCTGTCGCCCGGTCGCATGCTGTGCGTACAGCCGCAGGACGTACTGCTGGATCTCAGTGCGCTGCACGGCATCCTCGCTCAGGATGAAGAGAGCGTCACGTTTGCCGCGGGCACGCCGCTGCAGCAGGTGTATGACAGCCTGACAAAGATGGATCGCATGCTGGCCTCCTCGCCCGGCGTGATTGCGGTGCAGACGCTGGCAGGCGCGCTGGCAACCGGCACCCACGGTCAGGGCCTGGCACAGAGTTCGCTGGCGGACGAAGCGCTGCATATCCGCATGGTGCTGGCCGATGGCAGCGTGCGCGAGTTTCAGCGCGGTGACGCTGATTTCCCGGCGGCGATGGTGTCACTTGGCGCGCTCGGCATCGTCACCGCCATTACGTTGCGCACTCAGCCATTTCGCCTGTTTACCTGCCATAAATTCGCGGCGTCTGCCGATTCACTGGAGCAGGATTTGCTGACGTGGAATGAGCAGCACGAACTCAGCAAAGCCTGGTGGTTTGTCGATGACAACCTGATGCATGTCTGGAACGCCGATGTCGCCAGTGCGGAAAACAGCCAGGCGTGGCACGACCATCAGCGCGAAGTGATTGAGCACGGCGATCAGGCCGACAGCAGCCTGAACGACACCATTGATCAGACGCTGGAACACATGCATCGCGACACGCAGATTCACGGCAAAGGCGGCAAACAGTTCCGTACCGTCACCCGCTTCCGTGATTTCACTGACATCAGCGGCGATATCTACCAGCTGTTTTGTCGTGGCATCGCCGTACCGCAGATCAACGTTGAGATTGGCGTGCCGCTGGCCAAAACGCCGGAAATTATCAGCAAGATCAAAGCCTGGTACGCACAGAATCGTCCGCACATGCACTATCCCATTATCCTGCGCTGCACCGGCGCTTCACAGGCGTGGATGAGCCCGGCGCATCAGCAGCCGACCTGCTTTTTTGGTTTCGTGGTGTATTACGCGGATGACGGCTCGCTGTCGCAGGACGGACTGCATTTCCTCACCGAAGTGGAAAAACTGCTGGCGGCAGAAGGTGGACGTCCGCACTGGGGTAAATATTACGATCCGCAGCGCTATCAGTGGCGCGCCATCTATCCGCAGTGGGATGCGTTTCGTGCAGTGCGTGAACAGCTGGATCCGACGCACCGCTTTAGCAATGACTATGTCACGGCTTTGTTTGATTGAGTTTGATGGGGAGAATCTATGTACGCCTGGGTAACGCTGTTAACGCAGCCGGAATATTATGTCGGGGTGAAAGCGCTGCATCGCTCACTCAAACGCAGCGAAACGCGCTGGCCGCTGATTGTGATGGTCACCGATGCCATCGACCTGAACATGCGCGAAGCATTACAGGCGCTGGGCTGCGTGATCCATCCGGTCCAGCCGCTGATGCCGGACGCCGCGCTGGAGCAGCATTATGCCTCGGCACAGTTTGGTGAAGTGTGGAGCAAGCTGCGCGCCTGGGAGCTGACCGGCTGCAAGCGCGTGGTGTTTCTTGATGCCGATATGCTGGTGCTGCGCAACATGGATGAGCTGTTTACGCTTGACCTCGGCAAGCATGCGCTGGCGGCCTGTCACGCCTGCCGCTGCAACCCGAATCAAATCGCCAGCTATCCAGACAGCTGGCAGCCGGAGCATTGTCACTACACCTGGCAGGCGCGCGGTGAAACGCCGCCCGCCGATCTTGATAACTATCTCAACGGCGGCTTTCTGGTGCTGCAGCCGGATCAGGCGGTATTCGACTGGCTGCAGCAGAAAGTAGCTGAGATTGACGACCTGCGCCGTTATCCGTTCTCCGAACAGGATTTGCTCAATGAAGTGTTTGCCGGACGCTGGCTGCCGCTGCCATACATCTACAACGCGCTGAAAACCCTGCCGTTCCAGCATGCCGGCTTATGGCATGACGATGAGGTGAAAAATCTGCACTACATTCTCGCCAAACCGTGGAAGCGCGACCTGAACCAGCCAGAGGCGCAGCGCGACCGTTATTACGCGCTGGATAAGCTGTGGTGGGAGCTGGGCGCAGATTAATGGCTGTTAACGGCGCGATTTATCGGGCAATAGTTGGTCGCCATGAATGGCGACCCTACAGAATCTAAAACGGGTTAAAGCCTTTGCTGAATTTCCCAGGGTGCGCATTTATGCGCACCTGGTCGCGGCGCGATTTATCGCGCAATGGGTTGGTCGCCATAAATGGCGACCCTACAGGGTCGAATGCGGGTTACAAGGTCTGGGTGCGTTCGTGAAGGACGCATTGTCGCCATCAATGGCAACCCTGCAGAATCTGATACACGTCAAAAGACCTTGCCGCATTTCCCAGGGTGCGCATTTATGCGCACCTGGTAGCGGCGCGATTTATCGCGCAATAATTGTGCGCTTCCCTGCGCACTGTGGCTTAACGCCAGCCGAGCTCTGGCGCGACGTGGGTCAGAATGCTGTCGATCACGTGCGCACAATAATCCACGCCAAGCTGATTAGGGATGGTCAGCAACAGGGTATCGGCTTCCGCAATCGCTTCATCCTGTGCCAGCTGTTTAATCAGCTGCTCCGGCTCTGCGGCATAGCTACGCCCAAAGATGGCGCGGGTTTTCTCATCGAGGAACCCGACGGAATCCTGCTCCTGTCCGCCGCGACCGAAGTAAGCGCGATCGGTGTCGTTCATCAGGGCAAAAATACTGCGGCTGACCGACACGCGCGGTGCACGCTGATGCCCTGCCGCCTGCCAGGCTTCTTTATAGGCGCGAATCTGCTTCGCCTGCTGCACATGGAACGGTTCGCCGGTCTCGTCATCCTTCAGCGTCGAACTCTGCAAATTCATCCCCAGCTGGGCTGCCCAGATCGATGTGGCGTTCGAGCCAGAGCCCCACCAGATACGCTCGCGCAGGCCTTCGGAATATGGCTCCAGGCGCAGCAGCCCCGGTGGATTCGGGAACATCGGCTGCGGATTGGGTTTGGCAAACCCTTCGCCACGCAGCACTTCCAGCAGCTCTTCGGTGTGACGACGTCCCATATCCGCATCGGTTTCCCCTTCGCGCGGATTAAAGCCAAAGTAGCGGTAGCCTTCAATCACCTGCTCCGGCGAGCCACGGCTCAGGCCGAGCTGCAAACGGCCGTTGGCGATCAGGTCCGCTGCCCCGGCGTCTTCCGCCATATACAGCGGATTTTCGTAACGCATGTCGATCACACCGGTACCAATCTCGATGCGGCTGGTTTTGGCACCGACCGCCGCCAGCAGCGGAAACGGTGAACTCAGCTGGCGGGCAAAGTGGTGTACGCGGAAATAGGCACCGTCGGCACCCAGTTCTTCGGCGGCGACAGCCAGGTCAATCGACTGCAGCAGCACATCCTGCGCCGAACGGGTGGCCGAGTGTGGTGACGGGGTCCAGTGACCGAAAGATAAAAAGCCAATTTTTTTCATGCTAAATGCTCCTCGCGGGCCAGAACGGCGCCGGCGTCATCAATCAGAATTCGATGAGGTAAGGTTACGCCTGTGCGAAGAGGACTGATAGCCAATAGTTTTCGCGCGCTTCTTCAACTTTTTTGCATAACAAAGCAATTTTCCGTCTTTGTGTTTATCACGCGTATCGCGCATCGTGAGCGCATCTTTTCCCGTCTCGCTGACTGAACACATGAACATGGTCAAAGGAACCTCCGCCTACCTCAGTGCGCAACAGCGCGAAGTGGTGCACCAGCTGACGCGCAGCTGGCTCTGGCGCAGCGAATTGCCGACCTGGCTGTTAATCATTACCGTTTATAGCGGCTGGTTCGCCAGCGTGCTGTACTGGCAAACGCTGGGCCTGCCCCTCGCCACGCTGCTGCTGATCCTGTTCACCACCTGGTATTTGTCGCTGCAGCATGAGTTGATTCATGGCCATCCGACGCGCCTGCCGCGCCTTAATCAGCTGTTTGGCACGCTGCCGCTGGCGGTGTGGTATCCGTATGGTCTGTACCGGGATTCGCACCTGGCACATCACCGCAACCACACCCTGACCGATCCACATGATGATCCGGAAACCTATTATCTGTCGCCGGCGCACTGGGCACGGCTCAAACCCTGGCAACAGCGCATCATCCATCTGCGTAATACCTTTCCGGGACGTCTGCTGCTGGGACCGCTGCTGGATATCCTCGCCACGCTGGGCGCGCTGACGCAAAGCGTGGTGCAGCGCGACGTGCCGGCGATGATGATGTGGCTGGTGCACCTGCTACTGCTGGCCGGACTGTTTTACTGGCTCAGCCTGCACGGCTTTTCCCCGCTGTGGCTGGTGCTGGCGGTGAGCTATCCGGCGCTGATGCTGACCAAGGTGCGTTCATTTTACGAACATCGTGCCGATGAGGCGCCACTGGCGCGCTCGGTGAATAACGAAGCGGCCTGGCCATGGCGCCTGCTGTTCCTGAATCTCAACTATCATTCTGTACATCACGATCTGCCCGGTTTACCCTGGTACGGTCTGCGCAAAGTCTATTTGCTCTACCGCGACGGTTACTATCAGCGTAATCAGGGTTTTCGCGTTGCCGGTTACGGCGAATGGATGAAGCGCTTCTGGCGTCAGCCGATCGACGTTAACGCCCACCCGGGACACCACAAGGACGCACAGAATGCACATCATCTCTTTACCGATGTACGACATCGACCACCCGAGCACGCTGGCCATGACCTCAGTGCTGACGCGGCTGCTGGCGAAGCGCGGCGTGCAGGCTGAGGTGCAGTGGCACGACGACCTGCTGCCACACTGGCGTGATGACAATCTGCTGCTGAGTCAGACCTGTGGCTATCCGCTGGTCGCGCTATTGCCTGACGTGCAACTGGTCGGCACGTTTCAGTCCAATGCGCCTGGCTGCCATGATCTGCGCTATCGCAGCTGGCTGGTGGCACGGCAGGAAGATGAGAACCTGAGCCTCGCCGATTTCCGCGGCCGCCGCGCAGTGTGCAACAGCAATGACTCACACTCCGGATACAATTCGCTGCGCTATGTGGTCGCGCCGCTGGCCCAGAACGGCAAATTCTTCGCCACTACCCGGTTCAGCGGCAGCCACCGCCAGTCGCTGGCCGCGCTGCGCGCCGGACAGGCCGACCTCGCCGCGATTGATTGCATCACCTGGGCGCTGCTGCGCAAATACCGGCCGCAGGAGCTGCAGGGCTTAGCCATTATCGGTGAAACCCCGCTGTGTGCCGCGCTGCCGCTGATAACCTCGGCGAAAACCGACAGTCTGCTACTGGAAAAGCTGCGCAGCACGCTGTTTGAGCTGGCCAATGTGGAGGATTACAAGGATGTGATGAAGGCCAACCTGCTGGCGGGCTTTTCTGTGCCGCAGCGCGACTGGTTTGACGAGGTTAAACGCTGGGAAGATGACGCCGCCGCGCTGGGCGTGACGGCGCTGTAAATTAAGCACTAACCGGCGACATCCCTGCCGCCAGCAAGCTTACTGTGCACGAGCCGCGATAATCGCCTCCGCGACGTTACGCGGTGCTTCGGCGTAGTGGGCAAACTCCATGCTGTACGTGGCGCGGCCCTGCGACATCGAGCGTAGCGTGGTAGCGTAGCCAAACATCTCGGCCAGCGGCACTTCAGCACGGATAATGCGCGCGCCGAAACGCTCGTCCATGCCCTGCAGCGTGCCGCGCCGGGATGACAAATCGCCCATCACGCCGCCGGCATACTCTTCCGGCGTCTCCACTTCCACCTGCATCACCGGCTCAAGTATCACCGGATTAGCCTGTTTCGCTGCCGCTTTGAAGCCAAAGATCGCCGCCATGCGGAACGCCATCTCCGACGAGTCAACGTCGTGATAAGAGCCAAACGTCAGCCTGGCTTTGATGTCGACCACCGGATAACCGGCCAGCACGCCGCTGTTGAGCGCTTCGCGAATGCCCTTCTCCACCGAAGGAATGAATTCGCGTGGCACCACGCCGCCTTTGGTCGCGTCTTCAAAGGCGAAACCGCTTCCGGCCGCCTGCGGCTCGAGCGTCAGCACCACGTGACCATACTGGCCCTTACCGCCTGACTGACGCACGAATTTCCCTTCCACCTCGCGCACCGTTTTGCGGATGGTTTCGCGGTAGGTTACCTGCGGCCGGCCAATATTGGCTTCCACGCCGAACTCGCGTTTCAGACGGTCGACGATGATCTCCAGATGCAGTTCGCCCATGCCGGAGATGATGGTCTGACCGGACTCCTCATCGGTGTGCAGCCGGAACGACGGATCCTCTGCCGCCAGCCGCTGCAGCGCCAGCCCCATTTTTTCCTGATCGCCTTTGGTCTTTGGCTCAATCGACAGCGAAATCACCGGATCGGGAAATTCCATGCGCTCCAGCGTGATTACCGCATTAGGATCGCACAGCGTTTCGCCGGTGGTGACCTCTTTCAGCCCGACGCAGGCGGCAATATCGCCGGCGCGGATCTCATCAATTTCGATGCGATCGTTAGCCTGCATCTGCACGATGCGGCCGATGCGCTCTTTACGCCCTTTCACCGCGTTCCATACGCTGTCACCCTTGCGCAGCACGCCAGAATAGACGCGCACAAAGGTCAGCTGACCGACGTAAGGATCGCTCATCAGCTTGAACGCCAGCGCCGAGAAAGGTTCCTCATCGTCAGCATGGCGTTCGTCGTGTTCGCCGCGCTCGTTGATGCCGGCGACCGGTGGCACGTCGAGCGGGGAAGGCATCAGTTCGATGACCGCATCGAGCATGCGCTGCACCCCTTTGTTTTTAAACGCGCTGCCGCACAGCATCGGCTGGATTTCGCCCGCCAGCGTGCGCTGCCGCAGCCCGGCAATCACCTCGTCTTCACTGAGATCGCCCTGCTCCAGATAGCGATCCATCAGCGCTTCGCTGGCTTCTGCCGCTGCTGCCACCATGTTTTCCCGCCACTCCGCCGCCTGCGCCTGCAGCACGTCTGGAATCGGCGCATAGCTAAAGCTCATGCCCTGGCTGGCGTCGTCCCAGTAGATGGCGCGCATTTTGTTGAGATCGATGACCCCGCTGAACTGCTCTTCAGCGCCGATGGGAATGACAATCGGCACCGGATGCGCCTGCAGGCGATCTTTCATCATCTGCACCACGCGGAAAAAGTCCGCGCCCTGGCGGTCCATCTTGTTGACGAACGCAATGCGCGGCACGTGGTATTTATTCGCCTGCCGCCACACGGTTTCTGACTGCGGCTGAACGCCACCGACCGCGTCGTACACCATCACGGCACCATCCAGCACGCGCATTGAGCGCTCCACTTCAATGGTGAAGTCAACGTGTCCGGGAGTATCAATGATGTTGATACGGTGCGGCGTGAAGCTGCCGTCCATGCCCGGCCAGTAGCAGCTGACCGCCGCCGAGGTGATGGTAATGCCGCGCTCCTGCTCCTGCGCCATCCAGTCGGTGGTTGCCGCGCCATCGTGCACTTCACCCAGCTTGTGGCTCATTCCGGTGTAAAACAGGATGCGCTCAGTGGTGGTGGTTTTACCGGCATCGATGTGCGCGGAGATGCCGATGTTGCGATAACGTTCGATGGGGAGGGGTCGGGGCATGATGCGTCCTTAGTCTGTTGACGAAAAAAACCGGCAGGCACCATTGCCCGCCGCTGTGCCCCAGCATAAACCCATTGTACGAAAGAATACGAACAGTTTGAGCTTTTTTTGCTCATCGCTGAGATTGTCACGGTTTTCCGCATTTGCGGTGTGGCGCAGTGACGCGCAGCGCTTTAAGGTAAGGCTTTCATGCCTAACGGGAAAACAGTCCATGCGTATTCTGATTGTGGGAGCCGGTGCCACCGGCGGGTACTTTGGCGCGCGCCTGGCGCAGGCCGGCCGTGATGTGACCTTTCTGGTGCGCGAGCGCCGCCAGCAGCAGCTGCAACAGACTGGACTGGTGCTGCAAACGCCGGAGGGCAGCACGGTGCTGCAACCGCAGCTGGCGCTGGCCTCGACGCTGACCGGTGATTACGATCTGATTATCCTGACGGTGAAAAGCTTTGCGCTGGAACAGGCGATGGAAGATATCGCCCCGGCGGTTGGGCCGCAGACGCTGATCATGCCGATCCTCAATGGTATGCGTCACATTGATACGCTGCGCGCACGTTTCGGTGACAAGGTGATTGGCGGGCTGTGTAAGATTCACGCCACGCTGGGCGAGCACAGCGAAGTGATGCAGCTGTCGCCGCTGCACGTGCTTTACTACGGCGCGCTGGACGGCAACAACGATGCCCGTCTGGCGCGCGTGGATGCCGCGCTGCGTGATGCGCAGTTTGATAGCGTGTTCGCCGATAACATTATCAGTGAGCTGTGGGAAAAGTGGCTGCTGCTGAGCACGCTGGGTGCCGTGTGCTGTGTGGCGCGCGGCAATACGCAGCACATCCTGCGTTCAGCCGGTGGTGAAGCGCTGCTACAGGGCATTTTCGCCGAGGTGCTGGCGGTGATCACCGCCGATGGCTACCAACAGCGTCCGGCCGTGACGGCGAAGATTTATGAGACGCTGAACAATCCTGATGCGGCGATGACCTCATCCATGTACCGCGATTTAACCCAGGGCTATGATATCGAAGCCGATCAGATCATTGGCGATTTGCTGGTGCGCGGCGCGCGCCATGCGGTGGCGACGCCGCTGCTGAACGCGGTGTATGTGAATTTGCAGGTGTATTTGCAGACGCGGTGATCGGTCCGGTGCGTGGCGTGCCTGGTGCGCATGAATGCGCACCCTACGATACTGTAGGGTCGCCATTCATGGCGACCGATATCACGCCGGAACCACCGGATTCACCCTAATCCCGGGAACGGGTTCAACCCAACCGCGACTGTACGCCGGGCAGCTGCATCAGGCGCTGCCAGGCTGCTTCGACCGCGTCGGGTACATCAACGTGTCCGAAGAACCCCTTGCCGTTCGGGCCGTAGCCGCTGGCGTCGTCACGCAGGCGCTGCACCTCGCCCATCAGCAGCGACAGAAAACGCTCCACTGACCACAACCCCTGCGGCGGCGCGCCAACGATGCGCAGCATGCCCGCATCCATCATCACCTGCGGCACAAATACCGGCCAGCTGATGAACTCCGGCGCGTTTTCGCGATCGCGCCACTGCCAGCGGAAGGTCTCCCAGCTGCGACGCTGCATCAACGGATCCTGCACCAGCAGTACGCGCTGCGGCTGCCACTGCTGCTCATCCAGCAGGCGCTGGCTCAGGGCGGCATTTTCGCCACAGTTGCGTGAGGCGGTTTCCAGCAGCAGCTGATCGTCAGGCAGCTCCGCGAACACGCGCGCCATCTCGCCCAGCAGCTGCGCTTCGCCCTTGCCGGCGGTGTCGATCTGGCGATAGAGCGGATGGCTGGCAATCATCGCGGCCAGTAGCGCGGTTGAGTGACCGATGCCGCCGCTGATCAGCAAGGGCAGCTGATATTTCTTCGCCAGCGCAATTACCGCTTCGACGTTTGGCAGCACCGCATGTCCGGCAAGTATGGCTAAATCGACCTCCAGCGTACCGTCCTTTGGCAGCTGATCGAGCGCCAGCCAGGCGGCAATGGTGTTGATATCCTGAATTTGATGGTCATTGAGCTGCATCACTTTCTCCTTGCGTTATCACTGGCAGTGTAACGCCTTAATACCGCGACGGCAGGGAAAAATTTGCTACACTCGCCGCATTCTCATCAGGAGGGATCAATGACAGCGCGTTCCGTAACGCTTGACGATGTCGCCCGGCTGGCTGGCGTCTCCTATCAAACGGTTTCCCGGGTGCTGAACCATTCGGCGCAGGTGTCACCCCGTACCCGCGCGCGGGTGGAAGCCGCGATGCAGCAGCTCAGCTACGTGCCAAACCGGGTCGCGCAGCAGCTGGCCGGCAAGGCCACGCGCACGCTCGGGCTGGCGACCAGCGATCTGGCGCTGATGGCGCCGGCGCAGATTGCTTCGGCGATTCAGCAGCGCGCGGCGGCGCAGGGCTATCATCTGGTGATCGCCATGGCCAATGCCACCAGCCACGCGCAGGACACGGTGCATGAATTGCTGGCGCAGCGCGTCGATGCTCTGCTGATCAACCTGCCGCTGGATGCCGCGCAGGCGGCGCAGATTCAGCAGCAGTGCGGCAGCAAACCGACGCTGTTTCTGGATGTGGAGCGCAGCGCGGCCGTGGCACAGTGTCAGTACCGGAGCACCAGCGGTGCGCAGCAGGCGGTGGATCATCTGGTGGCGCTCGGCCACCGGCAGATTGGCGTGCTGAACGGGCCTGCCAGCTCCGCGTCAGCGCGGGCGCGATTTAGCGCCTGGCAACAGGCGCTGGCGCGTCATCGGCTGGTGCCGCACTGCGTACTGAGCGGCGACTGGAGCGCAGCGTCCGGCTACCAGGCGCTGCTGACACTGCTGCCCGACCAGCTGCCGCAGGCGCTGCTGGTGGCTAACGATCAAATGGCGCTGGGGGCGATGCGCGCGCTACATCAGCATGGCGTACGAATTCCGGCGGAGATGTCGATCATCGGTTACGACGATACGGCGGAGAGCGCGTGGTATCAGCCACCGCTGACCACGGTGCGCCAGGATTTACAGCAGTTAGGCACGGTGAGCGTCGATCGTCTGCTGGCGCAGCTGGAGGGAGAGATGCCGGACAGTCAGCCGCTGGAGACCGAACTGGTCCTGCGCGCCACCACGGCGGCACCGTTGCAGCAGCAGGTGGATGTGGCGGAGATTGCGCAGCAGTTACAGCAGCTGGCGCGGGCATTAAAAAGGTCGCCATAAATGGCGACCCTGGAGCAAAACGCGGCTATCAGGCCCGTGAAGCTTACTGCCCTTTTGGTTCGCCCATCGCTTTGAGCTTTTTCGACAGCTCGCGACGCTCTTTCGACAGATCGGCGTTTTTGATGATGTACTCATCTACGCGATCTTCATAATCCACGCGCATGCTGGCGATGATTTCCTGAATCGCTTCCACGCTCATACCAGGTTTGATGTACTCGCTCAGGTTGTCCAGCAGCAACACACGTTTCTGGTTATCACGGATTTTCTTTTCGTTGTCCGTAATTTCGCGCTGCAGTTTGTTTTTACGACGAAACATACGCACAAACTCCAGTACGTCCTGAAATGATTGCTTGGCATTTTCCATGTTGGCACCTTTCTTGTGGCCTGCCGCGGCAGGCAAAATAGTCATAAACCGGGAAGACATTTAGCTTAGCGGCTTATAAGCCGGGTTCGCAATTTTCACCGCTAAATTCGGACTGGCACTTATCTTAGCGCAAAGAAAGGGCAATTCGCACTAAGTCATTGCCTGAGAAAACTATTTGCGCAGCGCCAGACGCACCAGGTCTGTCATGCGCTCCAGCTGACGCGCCTGCTCCAGACTCAGCCAGACGTAACCGTAAATCGCGGTGGTTTCCAGCCGCGCGCTGCCGTTGGCAATCAGCGCTTCCAGCTCCTGGGTGATGGCTTCCAGCTCGTGGCTGTTGGCAATCACCTGTTCGGTCTCGCCTTTCACCATCAGCGCTGACAGCGCGTTCAGGGTGTTCTCGGTCATCTGCTGCGTGCGGCGCAGCGTCGGCGCGTTCAGCAAAATCAGATGGCTCTCACGCGACGCCCACCAGGCTTCAATCTGCATCTGCATGGTGTTAACCATATTACGGTTGATGGTCTGAATGGCTTCAAACACCGATTTAGGGATGCGCGTCTCTTTGCTCGCCGGCTCCAGCAGCGCGCGCATTTTGATCACGCTGGTGAGCAGCTTCTGGAAGCGCGGATTGAGGCGCGGCTTCTCCACCAGATTGGCAGAAAAGCCGGCGTGATGAATCTTCGCCATATTGATAAAGGCGTCCGACAGCTGGATGCGCCAGTGGGTATAGGCGCGCTGCGCCCAGATGGCGCTGAACAGCAGGGCCATCAGCGAGCCGAGAATCACATCGCCGCCGCGCCACAGCGCCACGGTGAAATCGCCGGCCGGCGCGCCGACCACCACGCCGAGCGTAATGCCGATCAGCAGTGCCATATACGGGTGTTTGCCCAGCGTCAGATAGCCGCAGACGATCATCACGATAAAGCACCACACCAGCATCAGCGGCAGTGACAGCAGCTCCAGCTTCAGCGCGATCAGCCCTGATATCAGCCCGGCAAAGGTACCGCTGATACGCTGCACCACGCGCGGCAAAACGTTGCCCCAGGTGGAGATCGGTCCCATCACCACTACCAGCGTAATCAGCGGCCAGGTGCCTTCCGGAATATCGGTCAGACGGACAAATAGGAAGCACAGCACAAAGGCGATAGCGATGCGTACGCCGTGCACGGCGCGGTAGTGGCGGTAAAACCAGAACTCAATCGGAGAGATGGGCTTGTCAGCGCGTAACATGGTGGTCCGGGTGCGATAAAAATTTGCGCGCTATGTTACCCTGGCACAGCACGAACATTGAGGGGCTGGCGCAACTTTTTGCGCAATAATACAACTGCGCTACATCTTGTTTTCTCAGTGCACACAAGGATGTAACGCAGCGGTTGCTTATTGCCCGACGGCTTACAGTTTCTGTTTCACGTAATCGCTGATGCGCGTGATGATGCCTGCTTCATCGACCGACTGCAGCGCGTACAGCGGATAGCTGGCCAGCTGCTTGTCTTTATCCAGCACCTGAATTTCGCCCACCTGCTCGCCGGCTTTGAGTGGCGCTTCGAGGTCTTTACGATTGATCACATACTTCGCCATCACGTTCGACACTTCGCTGCGCGGCAGTGACAGGTAAATATCTTCGGTGGTACCGACGTCCACTTTGTGCGGGTTGCCGTACCAGACGTTTTCGCTGCCGATCTTTTTCCCGGCGTGGAACAGCTGCACGGTGTCGAAGTTGTTCTGTCCCCACACCAGCAGTTTACGCGCCTGCTCTTCACGTCCCTTCGAACTTTTCCCGCCCATGATCACCGCAATCAGACGATGGCGACCAACGATGTTTGACGCGACGATGTTGAACCCGGCGCTCTCGGTGTGGCCGGTTTTCATGCCGTCGACGTGCAGATTCTGATCCCACAGCAGGCCGTTACGGTTGTTCTGGGTAATGCCGTTGAAGCTGAGGGTTTTCTCGCTGTACATGGCGTAGAAATCCTGCTCACCGTTGATGATGGCGCGCGACAGCACCGCCAGATCGCGCGCGGTGGTGTGCTGCCCCGGCGCATCAAGACCGTGCACGGTTTCGAAGTGGGTGTGCGTCAGACCGAGCTTCTGCACGTAGCTGTTCATCATGTTGACGAAGCTCTCCTGGCTGCCGGCCACATAATCGGCCAGCGCCACGCAGGCGTCGTTGCCGGAATCGATGATCACGCCGCGCATCAGGTCGCGCACGGTGACTTTATCGCCCGGCTTAAGAAACATCAGCGACGAGCCTTTAAACACCGGATTGCCGGCGGCCCACGCGTCTTTACCCACCGTGACCACATCGTCGCGGGTGATTTTCTTCTGATCGACCGCGCGGTCGACGACATAACCGGTCATCAGTTTGGTCAGGCTGGCCGGGTTGCGCTCCGCGTCCGGGTTGCCTGCGGTGAGGATCTGCCCGGTGGTGGCGTCCATCAGCACCCAGGACGCGGCATCAATGGCCGGCGGCGTCAGGGGAAACGGCATGCTGTCATCCGCGTGCGCCAGCGATGCCCAAACAATCATTCCAGATACAGTTACCAACAGACGCCTTTTCAACACTTCTTCCTCAACATCAAATAAATGAATTTACCGCCGCACGTTTTACGGCAAATAGCGCTTTGATATCTGAATAAATTGAAAAAAAGTATGAACCGCGGACAAATGCTGCGCGCCCGCTCGCAGCGATGGCGATCGAGGTTGTGCTGTACCGGGCTGACGACTATTCTGTGCGTTGATTTTCCATAGCCAGGATAACGCCGTGCCCGCCTCTGAGTTCACTTTTCTGTTCCACGATTATGAAACCTTCGGCAAAAGCCCGTCGCTGGATCGTCCGGCGCAATTTGCAGGCCTGCGTACCGACAAAGCCTTTAACGCCGTAGGCGAACCGCAGGTGTTTTACTGCCAGCTCGCGGACGATTACCTGCCGCAGCCGGAAGCGGTAATGATCACCGGTATCACGCCGCAGGTGGCCAACGCGCGCGGCGTGCCGGAAGTGGAGTTTGCTCAGCGCATTCACGCGCTGTTCAGCGAACCGCAGACCTGTGTGATCGGTTACAACAACGTGCGCTTCGATGACGAAGTGACGCGCAATATCTTCTACCGCAACTTTATCGACCCGTATGGCTGGAGCTGGCAGAACGGCAATTCGCGCTGGGATCTGCTCGACGTGATGCGCGCCTGCTATGCGCTGCGCCCGGAAGGCATCGTCTGGCCGGAGAACGACGACGGTTTCCCGAGCTTTAAGCTGGAGCATCTCACCCAGGCTAACGGCGTGGCACACGAACAGGCGCACGATGCGATGTCCGATGTGTACGCCACGCTGGCGATGGCAAAGCTGGTGCAGGAGAAGCAGCCGAAGCTATTTGAGTTTCTGTTTACCCATCGCAACAAGCAGAAACTGATGACGCTGATTGATATTCCGCAGATGAAGCCGCTGGTGCACGTTTCCGGCATGTTCGGCGCGGCGCGCGGCAATACCAGCTGGATTGTGCCGCTGGCGTGGCATCCGGATAACAAAAACGCGCTGATCGTGGCCGATCTGGCCGGCGACATGACGCCGCTGCTGACGCTGTCGCCGGATGAGTTGCGCGAGCGGCTGTATACGCGACACAGCGATCTGGGCGATTTGCCGGCGGTGCCGATCAAGCTGGTGCACATCAATAAGTGCCCGGTGCTGGCCCCGGCCAATACATTGCGCCCGGAAGATGCCGAACGACTGGGTATCGATCGTCAGCACTGTCTGGCGAATCTGGCCCTGCTGCGCCAGCATGCCGAAGTGCGGGAAAATGTGGTGACGCTGTTTGCCGAAGCGGAGCCGTTCACGCCGTCGGAGGATGTCGATGCGCAGCTGTATGACGGCTTCTTCAGCGACGCCGATCGCGCCGGTATGAACATCCTGCGCCAGACGCCGCCGCAGAACCTGCCGGCGCTCGATTTGACCTTTGAGGATAAACGTATCGCGAAGCTGCTGTTCCGCTATCGCGCCCGCAACTTCCCCGGCACGCTGGATGATAAAGAGCAGCAGCGCTGGCTGCAGCATCGCCGCGAGCAGCTTAATGCGGAGCGGGTACAGGCGTTTTTGCTGGAGCTGGAGTCGCTGGCCAGTTTGCATGAGGGCGATGCAGAGAAGATGGCGCAGCTGAAAGCGCTGTATTTGTATGCGCAGGAGCTGGTGTCGTAGCAGGGTTTCGTGCGGGCTGATGCCCTCACCCCGGCCCTCTCCCACGGGGAGAGGGGGAAGTATAGTGGGTTCTGGTGCCCTCACCCCGGTACTCTCCAACGGGGAGAGGGGGAAGTATAGTGCGTTCTGGAGCCCTCACCCCGGTACTCTACTACGGGAGAGGGAGAGGTATAGTGCGTTTTGGTGTAACTCCAGGGCTGATACCTGACACACGCTCGGGCGGTTCCCTCTCCCGCGGGCGGGAGAGGGTTAGGGTGAGGGAAAGCCTTACACCTCTTCGCTAAACTGCGGTACCGGATTGCGGAACGTGCGGGTCACAAACGCCAGGTAAACAATACCAATCGCCGCCCACACCAGGCCGAGCACCATCGAGGTCTCTTCCAGGTTGATCCACAGCGCGCCCACCGTCAGCGCACCCATGATGGGCAGCACCAGATAGTTGAGGTGATCTTTCAGCGTCTTGTTACGCTTCTCACGAATCCAGAACTGGGCAATCACCGACAGGTTCACAAAGGTGAACGCCACCAGCGCACCGAAGTTAATCAGCGCCGTTGCGGTGACCAGGTCGAAGTTGATCGCCAGCAGCGCTACCGCACCAACCAGCAGCACGTTCAGCGACGGCGTGCGGAATTTCGGATGCACGAAGCCAAAGAAACGCTGCGGGAATACGCCGTCACGGCCCATCACGTACATCAGACGCGAAACGCCGGCGTGTGCCGCCATGCCGCTGGCCAGCACCGTCACCACCGAGAAAATCAGAATGCCGATCTGCAGCGCTTTACCCGCCACGAACAGCATGATTTCCGGCTGTGAAGAGTCCGGATTCTGGAAACGCGAGATATCCGGGAAGTACAGCTGCAGGAAGTACGAGACGCCAATAAAGATCACCCCACCAATCAGCGCGGTCAGGAAAATCGCGCGTGGAATGGTGCGCTCGGCATCTTTGGTCTCTTCCGACAGCGAGCTGATACCGTCAAAGCCAAGGAACGAGAAGCACAGAATGGTCGCACCGGTAATCATCGGCACCACCTGCGCATTTTCAGACCAGAACGGCTTCGTACTGGTCAGCGTACCGGCGCCAATACCGTGTGCCACACCATACACCACCATACCGGTGATCACAGCCATCACCACTACCTGCAGCACCACAATGACGCTGTTGAAGTTGGCCACGGTTTTGATCCCACGCAGGTTGGAGATGGTCATAAACGCCACCAGCAGCACCACGAAAATCCACGACGGAATGCCCGGCACCAGCGACTCAAAGTAGCTTTTCGCCAGCAGGATGTTGATCATCGGCATGAACAGATAGTCCAGCAGTGATGACCAGCCCACCATAAAGCCGACGTGCGGACTGATAGCCTTCTGAGCATAGGTGTAAGCGGAGCCCGCAGATGGGAAGCGGCGTACCAGCTTGCCGTAGCTCACGGCAGTAAACAGTATCGCGATCAGCGCGAAAGCATAAGCGGTGGCGACGTGACCGTCGGTGAGGCCTGACACGATGCCGAAGGTATCAAACAGGGTCATTGGCTGCATATACGCCAGGCCCATCATGACGACCGGGATCAGAGTCAGAGATTTTTTCAGATGTGCACGCTGTGGTGCGGCAGAGGTATTAAGCGACATTGTTCAGGCCCCCTACAGCAACAACTGAGTTCAGTTGTACCACAGGGATACTGCGCAATGTGCTGCAGTGAGAAGTGATATTAGTGTTTGCGATTGTCGCCGCGCCATAATCATCACGGAAGCGAGAACCAGCCTGCGCTGGTGCAATTGTAAACAGTCCCATCTTTGTTCCTCAAATCTCACGCACAAGCGTGTTTCAGTGTCTATCTATCCGGATGCGTGTCCGGCCTCGTTCATGTAGTGAAAGCACCATGCAAAAAAATAACCGACGTAATAAGCGTCGGTTATGTTTTGTCTTTTGCAGGGCGCGTATTTTGCCCCAACTTAGGCCATCGACACAAGATGTTGGATCAATTCTTCTGTCGGTCAGGCGTTCTTTAACATCCAGTCAATTTCCGTGGCGGTGATCAGCCGTTCAAACTCGCGCAGTTCATACTGTTTGCAGCTGTGCCACACGCCGCTGAAACGCTCGCCAAGCAGCTTTTGCAGCGGATAGCTGTTTTCAAACTCATACAGCGCATCGCTCTGGCGAATCGGCAGTTCCAGTCCTTCCGCCTCGTGGCCATTGCCCTTCACCGGATGCGGTAAGGGTAGCTGATTATCCAGACCGTGCAAGATACCGGCAATAATTGCTGACACCACCAGATACGGATTGGCATCGGCGCCCGCCACACGGTACTCGACGCGATGGTTTTCTACATCGCCGCAGGGAATGCGCAGCGCCACCGTGCGGTTATTGTGTCCCCATGACGCCTGCAGCGGCACAAACGCCTCCGGCAGGAAGCGGCGAAACGCATTGACGTTAGGCGCCAGCAGCGCCATTGATGCCGGCATCAGATCGATCATGCCAGCCAGCGCGCGCTTCAGCAGCGGCGAATCGCTGCCATCATCCAGCGCAAAGGCGTTGTGGTCGGCGGCATCCAGCATACTGATGTGTACGTGCATGCCGCTGCCCGCATACTCCTCATACGGCTTGGCCATAAACGTGGCGGTCATGCCGTGGTTTTCTGCCACCTGACGCACCAGCCGCTTCAGCAGAATGGCGTCGTCGCAGGCTTTGAGGATATCGCGCGTATGGTGCAGGTTGATTTCGAACTGGCCCGGCGAGGCTTCCGCCAGCGCGCCGTCGGCGGGGATATTCTGCAGTTTCGCCAGCGCGTCAATATCGCGCAGTACGTCGGCGAAATGGTCGAGATTATCCAGCGAATACACCTGACTCTGCATGTTGCGCTCTTCGCTGCCTGGCGCGCATGGCGGCTGAATATAGCCTTCGGCATCGCGCTTTTTGTCCACCAGATAGAACTCCAGCTCTACCGCTACCACCGGAAACAGACCGCGATTGCGCAGCTGTTGCCACAGCCGGTTCAGCACGTTTCGGGGTTCAACGTCAAAGGGAGTGCCATCTTGGTCGCACATGGTCAGCAGCAGCTGGGCGATGCGTTGCGGGTCAGAGGCGGAAGGAATTAAGGTCCCGGGGACCGGTATGCAGAGGTTATCAGGTTCGCCGAGCGCCTGTCCGAGGCCGGCTTCCTCGACGGTGTTGCCGAGAATGTCCATGGCGAAAACCGAGGCCGGAAAGTAACACCCTTTTTCCAGCTTGGCTAACGCGGAGACGGGAATGCGTTTACCGCGAAATACCCCGTTGAGATCGTTTAACAGAATATCGACATACTGCGTTTCCGGATGGCGTTCCAGCCAGGTTTTCACCTCCAGCTGGAACGCGCTGGTTCGTTTTTCTTCACTGTGTCGCGTGAAGTCTTCTACTTCCACGAGGTTCGTCATCTTCCCACCCGCCCTATACCGTTTAAGATGGTTTGCACATGCTCAAAATAACAGCCACACCTCTAACATAGCTCTAACGCAAATGGTGTGCAAATGTAACAATTCTGTTTGAAGAACAACCAGACGGTTGCTAGATTGACAATATATTGCACACTTTTTCTACTTAGCGCGCAAAACCGGCGAAAATATTGAACAGCAGCGTGGAGACGTAATGGGCATTATTTTTGACAAGCCTTTGATTGGCGTAGTGATGTGCCAGAACCCCATCGGCAACCACGTTGGGCAGACCGTGCATAACAAATACCTCGACGCCGTGGTGCTCGCTGGTGGCGTGCCGCTGCCTTTACCGCATCAGCTGATGCACACGCCGCAGCTATTAGAAAACAGTATGACGCTGCTGGATGGCATTTTGCTCACCGGCAGTCCAAGCAATATTGAACCCTGGCATTATGGTGAAGAGGGCCATGAGGCGCATGCCGATCCGTCGCGTGACCGCTTGTCCTTTGCGCTTATCACCCACGCCAGCGGGAAAAAGATGCCAATGCTGGGCATCTGCCGCGGTTTGCAGGAGCTGGTGGTTGCCAACGGCGGCGCGCTGCATCGCCAGCTGCATCAGACGCATCTGTTTCAGGAGCACCGCGAAGATGACAGTCAGCCGCTGGAGCAGCAGTACGCGCCGGCGCATCTGGTGCAGCCCGAACCCGACGGCCTGCTGAGCCAGCTGCTGGGCAGTGCTGCTGCGTTCGCGGTCAATTCGCTGCACGGCCAGGGCATCCGCGAGCCTGGCCCGCAGTTACGCATTGAAGCGCGCGCGCCGGATGGCCTGATCGAAGCCGTCAGCCTGCGCCAGCATCCGTTTGCGCTGGCGGTGCAATGGCATCCGGAGTGGCAATCCGATCGCGATCCGGTCTCGCGCCGTTTATTCGAGGCCTTTATCCACGCCGCAGCACGTTATCACAAGGAAAAGCAGCCATGAATGATGCCACTCTGGCGCCCGGACGACGCTTATCGCAAATCCGGCAGGAGTTGGGATTGTCTCAGCGTCGCGTCGCTGAGTTGTCAGGTTTAACACACAGCGCTATCAGCACCATTGAGCAGGATAAAGTCAGCCCGGCAGTCAGCACGTTACAAAAGCTACTCAAAGTGTATGGACTGTCGCTGTCGGAGTTTTTCTCGGAGCCGAAAGTGAATGCCACGCCGCGCATCATCGTGCGCCCGGATGATTGCGTTGAGATCGGCAGCCTCGGTGTTTCTTTACAGCTGATTGATAACGGTGCGGCGAAGCGCGCGCTGGCGATGCTGCTGGAACGCTACGAGCCGGGGGCCAGCACCGGTGAAAAGCTGCGCCATCCGGGGGAAGAGACCGGCACGGTGCTGGAGGGGGAAATCACCCTGGTGGTGAACGGTCAGAGTTATCACCTTAACCGCGGCGAAAGCTACGTGATTGATACCGGTTTGCCGCACAGTTTTACCAATACGTCAGATCAGCCGTGTCGCATTGTCAGCGCGCATACGCCCGCCAATTTCTGAGTTCACGCGCTACAGGAGGTTATGATGCACCACGTGCAAAGTTATTACGCCGCGACCGCCAACGCGCACGCGCCGTGGCCGCAGCTGCAGGAGAGCATTCAGTGTGACGTCTGCATCATCGGCGGCGGGTTTACCGGGCTCTCTTCCGCGCTGTTTCTCACCGAAGCCGGTTACGATGTGGTGGTGCTGGAAGCGGCCCGCGTCGGCTTTGGCGCCAGCGGCCGCAACGGCGGCCAGGTGGTGAATTCCTACAGTCGCGATGTCGATGTGATTGAGCAGCGCTACGGCAAACAGACTGCGCAGATGCTGGGCAGCATGATGTTCGAAGGGGCGGAGATTATCCGCGACCGCATCGATCGTTACGCCATCGCCTGCGACTATCGTCCCGGCGGCATTTTCGCAGCCCTCAATCAGCGCCAGATGGGGCATCTGCGCAGCCAGCAGGCCAGCTGGGCGCGTTACGGCAACAGCGATCTGGAGCTGCTGGACGAGCGCGGCATCCGCCGTGAGGTGGCCACCGACCGTTACGTCGGCGGTCTGCTGGACCGGCGCGGCGGTCATCTGCATCCGCTCAATCTGGCGTTAGGTGAAGCCGAGGCAATTCGCCGGCACGGCGGCCGTATTTATGAGCAGTCGGCGGCGCTGGCAGTGACCTACGGCGCACCCAACCGGGTCAAAACCGCGCAGGGTGAAGTCAGCGCCACCTTTGTGATTTTTGCCGGCAACGCCTATCTGCCGTCACAGCTGGAACCGCGACTGGGGCGCAAAAGCATGCCGTGCGGCTCGCAGATCGTCACCACCGAGCCGCTGAGCCGCGATCAGGCGCTGGGGCTGATGCCCAATAACCACTGTGTGGAAGATTGTAACTATCTGCTGGATTACTTCCGCCTGACTGCCGACAACCGCCTGCTGTACGGCGGCGGCGTGGTGTATGGGGCGCGCGAACCGGAAGACATCGAGGCGTTGATCCGGCCCAAGCTGCTGCGCACCTTTCCGCAGCTGCGCGACGTGAAGATCAGCCATCGCTGGAGCGGTAACTTCCTGCTCACCCTGTCGCGCATGCCGCAGTTTGGTCAGCTGGAGAAGAATGTGTTCTTTATGCAGGGCGATAGCGGACATGGCGTGACCTGCACGCACCTCTCCGGCAAGCTGATTGCCGAAGTGCTGCGCGGCCATGCAGAGCGGTTTGATGCATTTGCGAAGCTGCCGCACCTGCCGTTTCCCGGCGGAAGACGCTTTAAGGTACCACTGACGGCGATGGGCGCGGCCTGGTACGCGTTAAGGGATCGGCTGGGGGTTTAGGTGGGTGCGGTTTGCTGCCCTCACCCCGGCCCTCTCCCACGGGGAGAGGGAGAATAACGGTGCGTTTATTTAAGCCGGGAGCAGTACCAGGAATGCGCGCTCGGGCGGTTCCCTCTCCCGCGGGCGGGAGAGGGTTAGGGTGAGGGAAACCCCGCACCGCCCCTACTCCAGCGGCATCTTCATCGGGTCATCGTAGCTGTACTCAAACCCCAGCTCGTGACAAATCTTCGAACCGTCAATCACCTTGCCGCTGGCGCGCACCGGCTCGGCAATAAACGTCGGTGGCACCAGGCCTAACTGCTTTGACACGCTCGGATAGAAGCTGTCGCGTGATGGATGTTTCGGGGCGCAGAGGTTGTAAACGTGCCCGCCTTTTGGCGTTTGCAGCAGCAGCACAATCGCGTCGACCACATCATCAAGATGCACCAGGTTCACCGCGTGCGCGCCGTTTTCCAGGTTGGTTTTACCGGCGAGGAAACGCCCCGGATGGCGGTTCGGGCCGACCAGGCCGGCGAGACGCACAATATCCACGCTGGTGCCCGGCAGGTCATGCAGCCAGTTTTCCAGCTCCACCAGCGTTTTGCCCGCTACCGTCTCGGGCTGCAGCGCGCTGCTCTCTTTTCTCACGCCGTCGCCGCTGCCGTATACCGAGGTAGAGCTGGTAAAGATGATGCGCGGCACTTTATTCGCCAGCGCGGTGTCGACCACGTTCTGCACCGCCTGCATGTAATCTTCGCCACCCTGCACGGTGCGGCTGGCGGGCAGCGTCACCACCAGCGCATCCACCGCCATCAGCGCGGCCAAATCGTCTGCTTCACACTCCAGCTCCGGTGACAGCACCAGCTGAAACGCATCAATACCACAGCGGCGCGCCGCATCGACGCCGTCCGGTGAGGTTTTGCTGCCGGTTACCTGCCAGCCGCGCGCTGACAGCGCCATCGCCAGCGGCATTCCCAGCCATCCCAGACCTACAATCGCCACCTTTTTCATATCGACTCCTGCTCTCCCGCGCTAAGACACCCCATCTTAGTGCCAGCGCGCCAGCCAGACCAGCGCAAACTGTTGCCGAAGGTTGCGAAAACTGACGTTAAAAAAGGGTTGCCAAGCGCCGCCATCTTCGTTAGGTTAATCAGCACGCAAATGAATACTCATTCAGCAACGGAATTTTTTATGACACGCGTTCAGTTCAACCACCATCATCACCATCACCCTGACTAGTCTTTCAGGCGATGTGTGCTGGAAGACGTTTAGGATCTTCCAGTGGTGCGAGCGCAAAGAGAGCCCCCGGAAGATCATCTTCCGGGGGTTTTTTTATGTGCGAACGCAACCCAAAACGCTTCAGACAGGATTGAATAAGAGGACAGGAACCATGTTAGATAACACCCGTTTACGCATAGCTATGCAGAAATCCGGCCGTTTAAGTGATGAATCACGCGAACTGCTGGCACGCTGCGGTATTAAAATTAACCTTCAGCAGCAGCGTCTGATTGCGTTTGCGGAGAACATGCCGATCGACATCCTGCGCGTGCGCGATGACGATATCCCTGGCCTGGTGATGGATGGCGTGGTCGACCTCGGTATCGTTGGCGAAAACGTGCTGGAAGAGGAGCTGCTGACGCGCCGCGCGCAGGGTGAAGACCCGCGCTACTTTACGCTGCGCCGCCTCGATTTCGGCGGTTGCCGCCTGTCACTGGCAATGCCAGTCGATGCCGAGTACACCGGTCCGCAATGCCTGAATAATGCCCGTATCGCCACCTCTTACCCGCACCTGCTAAAGAAATACCTTGATAAACAAGACATCGCGTTTAAATCCTGCCTGCTGAACGGCTCCGTTGAAGTGGCACCGCGCGCCGGTCTGGCCGATGCCATTTGCGACCTGGTGTCCACCGGCGCCACGCTGGAAGCCAACGGCCTGCGTGAAGTTGAGGTGATTTACCGCTCTAAAGCGGTGCTGATTCAGCGGGATGGCGAACTGCCAGCGGCGAAACAGCAGCTGGTGGACACGCTGATGACGCGTATTCAGGGCGTGATTAAAGCGCGTGAATCCAAATACATCATGCTGCACGCGCCTAGCGAGCGGCTGGAAGAAGTTATCGCCCTGCTGCCGGGTGCCGAGCGCCCTACCGTGCTGCCGCTGGCCGGTGAAGTGAGCCGCGTGGCGATGCACATGGTGAGCAGCGAAACGCTGTTCTGGGAAACCATGGAAAAACTGAAGGCGCTGGGCGCCAGTTCGATCCTCGTGCTGCCAATTGAAAAAATGCTGGAGTAACCGATGAGCGCAATCATGCAACCTATCGACTGGCAGGCGTGCAGTGCCGAACAGCAGCAGGCGCTGCTGCAGCGTCCGGCAATCTCGGCATCGGCCAGCATCAGCGCCACCGTGCAGGACGTGCTGGTGCAGGTAAAACAGCAGGGCGATGCGGCACTGCGGGCGTTCAGCGCGCGCTTCGACAAAGCTCAGGTGGAGAATTTGCGCGTGTCCGCCGCTGAGATGCAGGCGGCCGGCGAGCGGCTGAGCGACAATTTAAAGCAGGCGATGGCAGACGCCATGGCGAATATCGAAACCTTCCACAACGCGCAGATTCTGCCGCCGGTGGACGTGGAAACTCAGCCGGGCGTGCGCTGCCAGCAGATCACTCGTCCGGTGAAGTCGGTCGGCCTGTATATTCCTGGCGGCTCGGCGCCGCTGTTCTCTACCGTGCTGATGCTGGCAACGCCGGCGCGCATCGCTGGCTGTGGCCGCGTGGTGCTGTGCTCGCCGCCGCCAATTGCCGATGAAATTCTGTATGCGGCGCAGCTGTGCGGCGTGCAGGAAGTGTTTCAGGTCGGCGGCGCGCAGGCGATTGCCGCCCTCGCCTTCGGCACAGAAAGCGTACCGAAAGTAGACAAGATTTTTGGCCCGGGCAACGCGTACGTGACCGAAGCGAAACGTCAGGTCAGCCAGCGTCTCGACGGCGCAGCGATCGACATGCCTGCCGGTCCGTCTGAAGTGCTGGTGATTGCCGACGAAGGCGCGACGCCGGCATTTGTCGCTTCAGATTTGCTGTCGCAGGCCGAACACGGTCCGGATTCCCAGGTGATCCTGCTGACGCCTTCACTACAGCTGGCCGAAGGCGTGGCGCTGGCGGTTGAACAACAGCTGGCGCAGCTGCCGCGTGCCGCTACGGCACGTCAGGCGCTGGAGAGCAGCCGCCTGATCGTAGCGCAGGATCTGGCGCAGTGCGTGGAAATCTCCAATCAGTACGGCCCGGAGCACCTGATTATCCAGACGCGCCAGCCGCGCGCGCTGGTTGAGGAGATCACCAGCGCCGGTTCGGTGTTCCTCGGCGACTGGTCGCCGGAATCCGCCGGTGATTATGCCTCCGGCACTAACCACGTGCTGCCGACTTATGGCTACACCGCGACCTGCTCCAGCCTTGGGCTGGCCGATTTCCAGAAACGCATGACGGTACAGGAGCTGACGCCGCAGGGCTTCCTCAACCTCGCCGCCACCATTGAAACCCTCGCCGCCGCGGAACAGCTGGACGCGCACAAAAATGCCGTGACCCTGCGCGTCGCCGCCCTGAAGGAGCAAGCATGAGCAACAACGTTGAAGATTTAGCCCGCGCCAACGTGCGCGCGCTGACGCCCTATCAGTCTGCTCGTCGCCTCGGTGGCAACGGTGATGTATGGCTGAATGCGAACGAATTTCCGCTGCCGGTGCCGTTTGAGCTGTCGCAGCAGACGCTGAACCGCTATCCGGAGTGCCAGCCCAAATTAGTCATTTCGCGCTACGCCGCCTATGCCGGCGTCCAGCCGGAGCAGGTGCTGGTGAGCCGCGGGGCGGATGAAGGGATTGAGCTGTTGATGCGCGCCTTCTGCGAGCCGGGCAAAGACGCCATTCTGTTCTGCCCGCCGACCTACGGCATGTACAGCGTCAGCGCCGAAACCATCGGCATTGAGTACCGCACCGTGCCGGCACTGGACAACTGGCAGCTCAACCTGCCCGCCATCGCGGACCAGCTGGACGGCGTGAAAGTGGTTTACATGTGCAGCCCGAACAACCCGACCGGCAATCTGATTAATCAGGATGACATCCGCCAGCTGCTGGCGATGACCGCCGGCAAAGCGCTGGTGGTCGCCGACGAAGCCTACATCGAGTTCTGCCCGCAAGCAACGCTGGCCGGCTGGCTGCAGGAATTCCCGCACCTGGTGATTCTGCGCACGCTGTCGAAGGCCTTTGCGCTGGCTGGCCTGCGCTGCGGCTTTACGCTGGCCAACAAGCCGGTGATCGATCTGCTGCTGAAGGTGATTGCACCTTACCCGCTGGCGACGCCGGTGGCCGACGTGGCGGCGCAGGCGCTGAGCGAGCAAGGCATCGCGCTGATGCGTCAGCACGCGCAGCAGCTTAACGACAACCGCGCCTGGCTGTGCGAACAGCTGCCGCAGCTGAGTGTGGTGCAGCAGGTCTTCCCGAGCGAAACCAACTATATTCTGGCGCGCTTCACCGACTCGCCAAAAGTGTTTAAAACGCTGTGGGATCAGGGCATTATTCTGCGCGACCAAAACAAAAACCCTGGCCTGGCGGGATGTCTGCGCATCTCCATCGGCACCCGTGAAGAGTGCGAGCGCCTGATCGCCGCGCTGCAAGCCTTATCTGTGGAGCAAGCATGAGTCAGAAGATCCTTTTTATCGACCGCGATGGCACCCTCATCTCTGAGCCGCCGACGGATTTTCAGGTGGACCGTATGGAGAAGCTGGCGTTTGAGAAGAACGCCATCCCGGCCCTGCTGGCGCTGCAGGAGGCGGGTTATCAGCTGGTGATGATCACCAACCAGGACGGCCTGGGCACTGAGCGCTTCCCACAGGCCGATTTTGACGGCCCGCACAACCTGATGATGCAGATCCTGCGCTCACAGGGCGTGAACTTCAGCGATATCCTAATCTGCCCGCATCTGCCGGAAGAGAACTGCGACTGCCGCAAGCCAAAGACCAAAATGGTCGAAGCCTGGCTGGCCGACGGCGCGCTGGATACCGCCAACAGCTATGTGATTGGCGACCGTCTGACCGACATCCAGCTGGCGCAGAACATGGGCATTCAGGGCCTGCGCTACGGTGCGGAAGGCGAAGACTGGGACGCGATTCAGGCGCGCCTGACCAAACGCGATCGTCACGCGCTGGTTAACCGCAACACCAAAGAGACGCAGATTAAAGTGGAAGTGTGGCTGGATCGCGAAGGCGGCAGCAAAATTAACACTGGCGTCGGCTTCTTTGATCACATGCTGGATCAGATCGCCGTGCACGGCGGCTTCCGCATGAACATCGAGGTGAAAGGCGACCTGTATATTGACGATCACCACACGGTAGAAGACACCGGCCTGGCGCTGGGCGAAGCGCTGCTGAAGGCGCTGGGCGACAAGCGCGGCATCGGCCGCTTCGGCTTCGTGCTACCAATGGATGAGTGCCTGGCACGCTGCGCGCTGGATATCTCCGGCCGTCCGCACCTCGAATACAAAGCCGAGTTCAGCTACCAGCGCGTTGGCGACCTGAGCACCGAAATGGTCGAGCACTTCTTCCGCTCGCTGTCGTACGCCATGATGAGCACGCTGCACCTGAAAACCAAAGGCCGCAACGATCATCACCGCGTGGAAAGCCTGTTCAAAGCCTTTGGCCGCACACTGCGTCAGGCGATTCGCGTTGAGGGCAACACCCTGCCGAGCTCGAAAGGAGTGCTGTAATGAACGTGGTGATTCTTGATACCGGCTGCGCCAACCTCTCTTCAGTTAAGTGGGCGATTGAGCGCCTTGGCTACACGCCCGCGGTGAGCCGCGATCCGGACGTGGTGCTGCGCGCCGACAAACTGTTTCTGCCCGGCGTCGGTACCGCACGGGCGGCGATGGACCAGCTGCAGGAGCGCGATCTGATCGAGCTGGTGAAAGCCTGCACCCAGCCGGTGCTCGGCATCTGTCTCGGCATGCAGCTGCTCGGACGCGGCAGCGATGAGAACGGCGGCGTCAGCACGCTGGGCATCGTTGATGAGCCGGTATCGCTGATGGATACCCGGGGTTTACCGCTGCCACATATGGGCTGGAACCAGATCACCGCGCAGGCCGGCAATCACCTGTTCCGCAACATTCCGGACGGCAGCTACTTCTACTTTGTGCACAGCTACGCCATGCCGGTGAATGCCGCCACCATCGCCCAGTGCGACTATGGCCTGCCGTTCACGGCCGCCCTGCAGAAAGATAACTTCTTTGGCGTGCAGTTCCACCCGGAGCGCTCGGGTAAAGCTGGCGCGCAGCTGCTGAAAAACTTCCTGGAGATGTGATGATTATCCCCGCATTAGATTTGATCGACGGCAAAGTGGTACGCCTGCATCAGGGCGACTACGGCCAGCAGCGCGATTACGGCAACGATCCCCTGCCGCGCCTGCAGGATTATGAACGCCAGGGCGCGGAAGTGTTACATCTGGTGGATTTGACCGGGGCGAAAGATCCGGCAAAGCGCCAGATCCCGCTGCTAACCACGCTTTTACGCGGCGTCAGCGTGCCGGTGCAGGTTGGCGGCGGTATCCGTCATCGTGACGATGTGGCCGCCCTGCTGGCAGCCGGCGCTACGCGCGTGGTGGTTGGCTCCACCGCAGTCAAGCAGCCAGAAGAAGTGAAAAGCTGGTTTAGCGAATTCGGTGCCGACGCCATTGTGCTGGCACTTGACGTGCGCATTGACGCCAGCAATCGCAAAGAAGTGGCGATCAGCGGCTGGCAGGAAGCGGCAGGCGTGACGCTGGAAGAGGTGATTGGCTGGTATCAGCCGGTGGGCCTGAAACATGTACTGTGTACCGATATTTCGCGCGACGGCACGCTGAGCGGTTCCAACGTGGCGCTGTATCAGGAAGTGTCCCAGGCGTTTCCGGACATCGCGTTTCAGTCTTCCGGCGGCATCGGTTCACTGGACGATATCGCTGCCCTGCGCGGCAGCGGTGCGCAGGGGGTGATTGTCGGTCGCGCCCTGCTGGAAGATAAATTTACGGTAGCGGAGGCAATTGCATGCTGGCAAAACGGATAATCCCCTGTCTGGACGTGCGTGACGGGCAAGTAGTGAAAGGCGTGCAGTTCCGCAACCACGAAATCATTGGCGACATCGTCCCGCTGGCGCAGCGCTATGCCCAGGAAGGCGCTGACGAACTGGTGTTTTACGATATCACCGCCTCTTCCGACGGCCGCGTGGTGGATAAAAGCTGGGTATCGCGCGTGGCGGAAGTGATCGATATTCCGTTCTGCGTCGCCGGGGGCATCAAAACCCCGGAAGATGCGGCGCGCATTCTGCAGTTTGGCGCAGATAAGATCTCCATCAACTCACCCGCGCTGGCCGATCCGACGCTGATTACCCGGCTGGCGGACCGCTTCGGCGTGCAGTGCATCGTGGTCGGCATCGATACCTGGTTTGATGAAGCCAGCGGCAAGTATCACGTCAATCAGTATACCGGCGACGAAGCGCGCACCCGCGTTACCCAGTGGGAAACGCTGGACTGGGTAGAGGAAGTGCAGAAGCTGGGCGCTGGCGAGATCGTACTGAATATGATGAATCAGGACGGCGTGCGTAATGGCTACGACCTGGTGCAGCTGAAGAAGGTGCGCGATGTGTGTAAGGTGCCGCTGATCGCCTCCGGCGGCGCAGGAACCATGGCGCACTTCCTCGAAGCCTTTGAGCAGGCAAACGTCGACGGCGCGCTGGCGGCTTCGGTGTTTCACAAACAAATTATCAATATCGGCGAGTTGAAAAACTTCCTGATTGACAACGGTGTGGAGATTCGCGCGTGTTAACTGCAGAACAACTGGCCAGACTGGACTGGGCCAAAACCGCGGGCATGATGCCCGTCATCGTCCAGCACAACGTCTCCGGCGAAGTGCTGATGCACGGTTATATGAACGAGGACGCGCTGCACAAGACGCTGGCCGACGGCAACGTCACCTTCTTCTCCCGCACCAAAAACCGTTTATGGACCAAAGGCGAAACGTCGGGCCACTTCCTCAAAGTGGTCAGCATAACGCCGGATTGCGATAACGACACACTGCTGGTGCTGGCCAATCCGATTGGCCCCACCTGCCATCTCGGTACCTCAAGCTGCTTTTCGCCTGCTGCACCGGACTGGACGTTCCTGTATCAGCTGGAGCAACTGCTGGCCTCGCGTAAAAGCGCCGATCCGGCCAGCTCCTATACGGCGAAGCTGTACGCCAGCGGCACCAAGCGCATCGCACAGAAGGTGGGAGAAGAAGGTGTTGAAACCGCGCTGGCCGCTACCGTCAATGACCGCCACGAACTGACCAACGAAGCCTCCGACCTGCTGTACCATCTGCTGGTGCTGCTGCAGGATCAGGAGCTGGATCTCAGCACCATCATCAACAACCTGCGCGCACGCCATAAGTAACGATTGTGCGCCATGCTGCTCAAAACGGGCTTTCTGGCTCGATTTTGAGCAGCATACTTCGCAAAAGAGTGCGATCAATTGCGCTTCATCAGAATGGAAACCCTCATGACCACGCATGAAAAACTGCTCGCCCTGCTCGATCAGCATAACGCCCGTTACCGACTCATGGAGCATGAAGCGATCGGAAAGTGTGAAGCCGTGGCCGCGATTCGTGGCACGGAAGTGGGACAAGGCGCCAAAGCGCTGGTGTGTCACGTCAAGGGCAACGGCATCAAACAGCATGTGCTGGCGGTGCTACCGGCCGACCAGCAGGCCGACCTGAGTAAAGTGGCAGCCGCCGTGGGTGGCCGTCGCGCCTCGCTGGCCTCGCCGGCTGAGGTGGATGCGCTGACCGGCTGCGTGTTTGGCGCGATTCCGCCGTTTAGCTTTCATGCGGATTTACAGCTGGTGGTCGACCCGCTGCTGTTCGAGCGCTACGACGAAATTGCCTTTAACGCCGGGCTGCTGGAGAAGTCGGTGGTACTGCAGGTGGAGGATTACCGCGCACTGCATAATGGTAACGTGATGAAAATAATACTCTAATTGCCATACACCACGCTGAGCGGTACTCTCGATGACTTATCATCACGACAAAAGAAGACCGCAACTATGGCAAGTTCCCGTTTTACCGCCCGTCTGCGCCAGACGCTGGCACTGGCTGTGCTGGCAGGCTGCGCGTTCGGCGCTCAGGCAAAAATCGATCAGGTGCGTTTCGCCGTTGATCCTACCTATCCCCCTTTTGAATCCAAAACGCCGCAGGGCAAGCTGGTCGGGTTTGACATCGACCTTGGCAATGCGCTGTGCGCGCAGATGCAGGCCAAATGCGTGTGGGTCGAGAGCCAGTTCGACGGCATGATCCCGGCGCTGAAGGCGCGTAAGTTTGACGCCATTCTGTCGGATATGGGTATCACCGAAGAGCGTCTGAAGCAGATCGACTTCACCGTGCCGCTGTATGACACCCACACCCAGCTGATTGCGCGTAAAAGCTCCGGCCTGCTGCCCACTGCGGAATCGCTGAAAGGCAAAACCGTGGGCGTGGAACAGGGCACCGTGCAGGAGCGCTACGCGCTGGCAAAATGGCAGCCGCACGGCGTGAACGTGGTGCCATATGGCGATCAGGCACAGGTCGAGAGCGACCTGATTTCCGGACGCCTTGACGTGGTGTTCACCGATGCCGCACAGGCCGCAAACGGCTTCCTGAAACATCCGCAGGGCAAAGATTTCGAGCTGGCTGGCCCGATTGTGCAGGATCCGATTATCGGCCCTGGCACCGCCATCGGCCTGCGCAAAGGCGACACCGAATTAAAAACCGCGCTGGACAACGCCTTCGCGGAGATCAAAAAGAACGGTACCTTTGATACCTTGCAGAAGAAGTATTTTGCGACGGATATCTCTATTAAGCCGTGATCGATGGGGCGGCGCATTTGCCGCCCTTTTTCCAGCAGAACTATAATTCCCTTCATCAATTTCATGCGGCGCGGCCACGAGCGTGCCCCAGACACAGGACATCGACTGCGTTATGCAACAACAACATCATCCTTTGTTAAGCGCGACGCTTGGCACCCAGCGGGAAATTGTCAGCTTCCACTTCGGCACCGACTCACAGCAGCGGGTGTATATTCAGGCGGCGCTGCATGGCGATGAACTGCCGGGCATGGCAGTGGCGTGGTATCTCAAGCAGAAGCTGCTGGCGCTGGAGTCGGCGGGCAAGCTGAAAGCCAAAGTCACCTTGGTGCCGGTCGCGAATCCGCTCGCGCTGGGTCAGCACTGGCACGGCACTCACCTCGGACGTTTTCATACTCTTTCTGGTCAGGATTTTAACCGTCGCTTCCCGGCGCTGGGCGATACGCTGGCGGCAGAACTGGCGGGCTCGCTGACACAGAGTGAATATGAAAACAAACGACTGATTCGCGACGCCATCGATCGTCACTACCGCGACCGCATCGCCAAAACCGAACTGGAGGCCCAGCGATTCACCCTGATGCGCATGGCCAGCCAGGCAGACCTGATGATTGACCTGCACTGCGACTGGGATGCCTTGCCGCATCTTTACACCACACCGCACGCCTGGCCGGAGATTGAGCCGCTGGCGCGCTGGCTTGGCAGTGAAGTGCAGCTACTGGCGCAGATCTCCGGCGGAGAGCCGTTTGATGAGGCCTGCTGCGAACCCTGGCTGACACTGGCTGAGCGTTTTGGCAAGGACTACCCGATGCCGCGCGGGCTGCTGCCGGTGACGCTGGAACTGCGCGGCGTAGCCGATGTATCGCCGGAACAGGCGGAGAAGGATGCGGATGCGATTATCAATGCGCTGATTGAAGGGGGATATATTGCCGGAGAAACCGGAGACTCCCCTGCCCTGATCCATGCACCAACCCAGCTGGCGGGCTGTGAGTACATCCACGCACCTCACTCCGGACTGCTGCTGAACCGCAGAAAATTAGGTGAGTGGGTTAAAGCGGGCGAAGTGGTGGCGGAGGTTGTCGACCCGATCAATGACTACGTGACACCACTGGTCGCTGAGTTTGGCGGCGTGCTGTATGCACGAAACCTGACCAAGTTTGTCACGGCTGGGATGCTGGTGGTGAGGCTGGCGGGGGAGAATGCGGGACGCAGAGGGGATTTGCTGGTATAGGAAAAAAACGGCCTATTTAAAGGCCGTTAAAGATTAATGTTTTATAGATACTTCCTGTAAAGAAAGTCCTAACATTCTGTTATCCGTACCAAGACCTAACTCAGCTGGAGATTTAGCGTCCTTTACAAACAACTCTATCTTTTGGACCTTCTGAGAATGATCGATTGGAATTAAAACAATCGAAGCATCATTGGTTTTGGATGTAACTTCCTCTGTAACAATCTGATTATTTTGTGAAGTTTTAAACTCTATATCAACCGAATTTCTCACGTTTGATAATAAAACATTATATTTAAGCACATAAAAATTCGATGAGTCATTTGGCACTGGAAGTTGTAAAACTGCCTTATCTTTTGACCAAACATGACCCGGTTCTCTATAATACCATCCATCATCAAGTACAAAGTCAAGATTGAAATCTGTATCATTTATAACAAAAGGATAATGGATGTTTTCGGAGTTAAGATATTCGGTATATTTCTTTTCATCTAAACTAATAACAGCATAGTAATCTCTTTCTTTAACATTGAAGAATGGAATCTCATCTAATTTATAAATTAAAGACGAATAATTCTTTTTTATAACAGCGGGACACTTGAAATCCAGATCATTTTTAAGTGAAATCCGCTTTTCTGATGATAAAGGCAGTAGTGTATCCTCAGGGCATTCCCAATAATGGGCAGACCATAACATGTTAACAAAAGGAATTATGATATAATCAACGTCTTTATTTAATAACAACTGAGTTATATAAGGAATTTGAGCGTCAGAAACTGCTCCTTGTAGATTGAGCATAACCGGCGGCCAATGCAATTTAGCCACATCTAAATTCTTATCACCACCAATATTAAAGGTTTTGAAATTAGAATAAGGCGCTAAATAATTAGCAAAGAAATCATTATTCCATGGAATGAATGCCACTCGAGACGAACGATCGATATCAATTTTAAGATTGTCGACCATTTTCTTGTTAATATCCGCTACGGATAAAAAATTAGCTCTTCCATAGTTCCAGGCCTTAGATAAATGAGGAAGAAATAGAGCGACCAGTAGAATTGAAAATATATATTGCCTCTTTTTACTTACTCTTACCAACATACTTAAAGTTAGGACCCAAAAGCAAAAGGATGCTAAAGCGATCCACCTATATGAGGCTCGCATAACATTGAAGCCAGGAAGGTATTGCGATATAAAAGAATTACCAGTTGGAGCTAATGCATACTTCTCAGGCATTAGCATAGTATTAGCCATATCAGATGGCGCGATGTAATTATCAGGTTTAAATGAGAAAAGCTTTATCGATGGTCCTAGTGCCATATAAACAGAAAAAACACCCAAAATAAAAACACAATAAAACCAGATACTTTTTCTCTTGTTTTGATACCATCCAATTACACCTAACAATAAAAATGGCAAAATAAAGCTCGTATTCCATACTGAGGCATCACCAAAAAATTGTGATGCTGTTCGATGTTTCGACAAAGCTAATAGATCATAAAACCAAAACACACCTTGAGTAGGAATAAATAAAAAACTTAAATCTAACCCCCAACCTCTAAAAAAATCTAAAGACTCTGGTTGATATGAACTTTTCCCTATGAAACAGGAATAAAGAAGGTAAGCACAGCAAAAAGCCACTAAATAGCCAATTAATTTCTTGAGAAAGAATGATTTTTTATTGGCTGATTGAAGGAATGAGAATAAAGCTATTGCAGATGCTGCTACCGCAAACATGATAAAAGTATAGCCATCCATAAAAACGGATATAATTACAGAACTTAGAAAGGCTAAAAACTTTAATGAAAGCTGACTGAAATCATATTCAGATGCCTGAAAGAAAACATAGGTTATCCAACAATAAAATGGAATGAGAGCTATTCCAAGCATCAACATCGAATAGCCTGAGTGGCGTCCGATAACTGGTGTGATAAGCCAAAGTAATGAAAAAATAGATGCAATATTTTGGCTTGCATGAAATAACCTACTGATTTTATAGCATCCTAAGAATGCCAAGCCAATATATAAAGCAAAAACTAAGCTATAAGCAGCCTCGGGCAAAATGCCGAACTTAATTAACCAACTTAATGGTAAAACAGCGGATAATCCAAATGCGATAGCGGCAGGGTGTGGGAACCCTATATCATAAGCATATAAATTGAAAAAACCTTCGTTAGATAGAGATTTCGCATAACCCATAGCCCACAGTGCCTGTCCCATTGTAGGCAGTGATAAAAAAGGTATAACATTGTTGATTATTAATGCCAATAATAAGCATATGGCACAGAAAACAAAATTCCCAGAAGAGAATTTAACCTCACCAACCATCATCTTAGTTGATTCTCCGAATATAAAAAGAAATAGCATAAAAAAACACATCACCTAACACAGTGACTATCCTGGAGATCAATACTGTTAAAATTATAATATCCTTATCGTATAATTCGCCCAATAAGTAAATAAGCACAACCTCTCTAATCCCCATTCCTGCCGGAGCTCCAGGGGTGACCAATCCTATTAACCAGGCTGTAACAAAGGCTGCAGGCACGAAAAAGAGGGAATGCATTTTACTAAAATCAAGAAAACCCTGTTCACTTACAATGCAAATAAGGAAATAAAAGATAAATCCTGACAAGGTTAGAAATATAACTTGTTGTATAAAAGCTTTACCTAACAACTCATTAAAAAAAACAGATAAAAAGTAATAGAAAACGACTGTTGTTACTAAAAAAACAGGTAAAGATAATACTGTCGCTATTTCAGGAAGATTAAAATAAGCGGGGGCTGCAATTATCAGAAAAACTGCTCCACTTATTGCTAACAAACCAAGCTCCCAAACAGTGGACTTAGCAAGGGCTACTCCTGATACGCCATCTTTCAAACCTAATGCCTGACGGCCTGCCAAATGAAATATATTGCCAGGTATATATTTTCCAATTTGGGCTAGACCATAAGTTGAAACTGCCCACTTAAGCTTTTTCTCAGAACCAGACATTGCCAAAATATTTTTCCAGGCGCATCCTAACAATAGACTACCAAGTCCATAAAGAACAACCAGTATCAACACAATGAGAACATGCTTCAAATTAAAAAACGACAAGCTCTCACTTGTAAGATAGCTATTCAAACGCAATGCTACAAAGATAATGCTCAGTATTGCAATAAGGCCACCAATAAAATTCAACGCTTTTGCGTAATTTTTTTTATTAGCACTTACACTTTTGCTATTGTTTACAGGTATTTTACCGTTCATCTCATCCACACCCTAATAAAATACCGAATCACTCTTTTTCATCATGTAATATCTTATTTGTCTTAACACGAATATCTTCTAATAATTTTCGGTTGGCGGATAACAAATCAGCCAAAAATGAGACTAATATCGTTTGGAATCCCATCATGATTAAAATGGCGGAAAGAATTAGCGACTGAATATGCCCTTCACCATCACGAAAAAAGTAAAAATATAAATATCTTATACTAATCAAAACCCCGACTGACATTAATAAAGAACCAATTGTTAAAAAGAATCTGAATGGTCTATAGATGACAAATATTCTTATAATAGTAAATATACTTCTTTGAATATATGAGGGAATACTTTTTACTAGCCTTGATGGGCGAAGGTCGTCATTAACGTCAACAGGTACAGAGCAGATTGAAATATCTTTTTGTCCCGCCTGAATTATGGTTTCTAATGTGTAAGTATATTCGCTAAAAACGATCAATTTCTGTGCGGCGCTTCGGCTTATTGCTCGAAACCCACTAGGTGCGTCAGGAATATTTGTTTTACTTGCTCCTCTTACAACCCAACTACCCAATTTTTGCAGAAACTTTTTTGCAGGTGAAAAATGTTCAATGGTTGCTATTGGTCTGGCACCGATAACCATTTCAGCTTTTTTCTCAAGAATTGGAGTTACTAAATCAGGAATATTATCAGCATTGTATTGATTATCTGCATCAGTGTTAATTATTACATCAGCACCTAATTTTAGACAGTTATCTATACCCGTCATAAATGCTACTGCTAATCCTTTATTACCCATATGTTGAACAATATGATCAACACCGCATTCCTTAGCGACTTCAACAGTATTGTCCGTACTGCCATCATCAATTATAAGCCATTCGACTTTATCAAACCCCTTGACATGACGGGGTAACGCTGCCAAAGCAATTGCTAAAGTTCCAGCCTCATTGAAACATGGCATTTGAATAATAAGTTTCACTTTTTAAATCCCGAGATAATTTAATTGAATAATAAAAGAAAACAAAAAATCCCAGCAAGCTGGGATTTTTTACTAAAGATAAATGATCAAACTAGCCATTCAGTATGGAACACACCGTCTTTATCGATACGCTTATAAGTGTGCGCACCAAAGTAGTCGCGCTGCGCCTGAATCAGGTTGGCAGGCAGCACTTCTGAGCGATAGCTATCGTAGTATGCAATTGCCGCTGAGAAGGTTGGCGTTGGAATACCGTTCTGGATGGCATAAGAGACAACATCACGCAGCGCCTGCTGATATTCATCAGCGATGTTTTTGAAGTAGGGATCCAGCAGCAGGTTAGCGATGTTAGCATCAGTCGCATATGCATCAGTAATTTTCTGCAGGAACTGTGCACGGATGATGCAACCAGCACGGAAGATCTTCGCGATTTCACCGTAATGCAGATCCCAATTGTTCTCTTCTGAAGCCGCACGCAGCTGAGAGAAGCCCTGAGCATAAGAAACGATCTTACCCAGATACAGTGCTCGGCGCACTTTCTCAATGAACTCAGCTTTGTCACCGGTGAAGGCTTGCGCCTGAGGGCCGTTCAGCACTTTAGAAGCTGCAACACGCTGTGACTTGAGTGAGGAGAGGTAACGTGCGAACACAGACTCAGTGATCAGAGAAAGTGGCTCGCCAAGATCCAGGGAGCTCTGGCTGGTCCATTTACCGGTACCTTTGTTGGCTGCCTCATCCAGAATCACATCAACCAGGTATTTACCGTCTTCATCTTTCTTTGTGAAGATATCTTTGGTGATGTCGATCAGGTAGCTGCTCAGCTCACCGTTGTTCCAGTCAGTGAAGGTTTTCGCCAGCTCTTCGTTGTTCAGACCGAGTGCGCCTTTCAGTAACGCGTATGCTTCTGCAATCAGTTGCATATCGCCATACTCGATACCGTTGTGCACCATCTTAACGTAGTGGCCTGCACCGTCCGGACCGATGTAAGTAACGCAGGCTTCACCGTCTTCTGCACGCGCAGCAATTTTATCCAGAATTGGCGCTACCAGTTCATACGCTTCTTTCTGACCGCCAGGCATGATCGACGGGCCTTTCAGTGCGCCCTCTTCGCCGCCGGAGACACCGGTACCGATGAAGTTGAAGCCCTGATCAGACAGTTCTTTATTACGACGGATAGTGTCTTTATAGAAGGTGTTACCACCATCAATCAGAATGTCGCCCTTATCGAGGTGTGGCGTCAGTGAAGCGATGGTTTTATCTGTCGCTTCGCCTGCCTGTACCATCAGAAGGATGCGGCGGGGTTTTTCTAACGACTCGACAAATTCTTCCACGGAGTAATAAGGAGCAAGTTTTTTGCCCTGATTTTCAGCGATAACTTCATCAGTCTTTTCACGTGAACGGTTAAAGATTGAGACTGTGTAACCGCGGCTTTCGATGTTAAGAGCAAGGTTGCGCCCCATCACTGCCATACCTACAACGCCGATCTGTTGCTTGGACATTACATACTCCTGTCTGTGGTCTCGCTAGGTGTTACCAGTAACACCATTCAGTAAGTGACCAATATGTTAACTCATGAGAGGTGATAAGAGGTAATTATTGATGCTTTTTGAGAAATGCAGCGAGTGATAAAATTTACTTATTTAACAGAGACATATATAAACCTGCATAACTTTCAATCATCTTGTCCGCTGTAAAAAGTTTTTCGAATCGTTGTTGAGCAGCCTGGCCAAAGGTATGAGCCTTCTCTGGGTTGAACCAGATCTCATCCATAGCTTCGCGTAAAGCCCTGGGGTCTGAAGGCGGGACAACCAGACCGGTAAGACCGTCAATATTGATGAAAGTAGTACCGGTTCCAATTTCGCTTGAAATCAGTGGTTTTGAGTACAAAGCCCCTTCAAGCAAAGAAATACCAAAAGCTTCTGAACGAAGATGTGAAGGAAAAACTAAGCAAGTGCAAAGCTGTAATAACGCAGATTTATCGTCATCCTGTAATGCACCAAGGAAATGAATATTGTCGATACCCAACGACTGGGCTTGCGCTTTCAGTTCAGATTCGATGGGTCCCGCACCAACAATGACAACAGGATAATCACTACCAGCGACAGCATCGATGAGTATGTGAAGCCCTTTATAGTAACGAAAAGTCCCAATGAAAAGAAAAAAGCCGTTAGGGAATCGCTGGGACCACTTTTCTAATACCTGGGGATCATTGTTTTGATAAAAACTTTCATTCAGACCATAGGGAATGACCTTAACTTTATCTTTAAATTTTTGCAGAATCGGGCTACTTTCGACATAATTTGGTGATGCAGCAACAATGCAATCTACACTGGAAAGGAACCTATTCATCAATGGTGTATAAAGTTTTAGCAAAGCCTTTTGTTTAACAATATCGGAATGATAGCTTACGATCGATGGCTTTTTTGTAAAATTTGAGAAATGCAGGACATCCATAAACGGATAGGGAAAATGATAATGAATAATGTCTGCCTGTGTTGCTAGCTTTTTAAACTCAGCAATAGCAGTAAATGAAATTGGCGTAGAAGCATACTCAAATAATGTTTTAACACGATGAATAGTATGATGATCCAACATTGAAATAGCATCATCAAAATCAGGACTATGCGTAAAAACCGTTGATTGGATATTTTCTTTCACACCGCCTTCAGCGAGCTGATAAATAACTTGCTCAATCCCACCAAAAGTATCCGGGTAATATGTTTTATAGCAGTGAAGGACTTTTATCATATTAATTTAGAAACCTGATCATACGCTTCTATCGTTTTATCGGCACAGAATGACCACGAATAATTTTGGGCTTGACTAAGACCAACCTGGATCATTTTCTGTTTCAACTCCTCATCATTAATCATCATTTTCAGATAATGCGTGAGCAATTCTATGTCTTCCGGTTCATGCATTAGCGCGGCATCTCCAACAACTTCAGGTAATGACGTTGCATTTGAACAAATAACGGGAGTGCCAGATGACATAGCCTCCAAAACTGGTAATCCAAACCCTTCATAAATCGAAGGAAAGAGGAAACTGTTAGCAGCACTAAAGAGCATGGGTAAATCGTTACCTGGCACAAAGCCTAAATATTTCAACCAGCCTTCCCGCTCGCCTTTATCAAAAAGACGAAAGAGCTCTTCATTTTCCCAGCCTTTATATCCGCTAATAACGAGCGGGAAATTGTTCTTCTCTTGTAATGACAAGCGATCATATGCACGTAGAAGCGTTAAAATATTTTTTCTCGGTTCGATTGTACCAGTATAAAGAAAGAAGCGACGCCATTTTAAATGATACTTATCCAATACTGCGTGAACATCCTCTTGAGTTCGCGAATGAAATTGGTGATTACACGCCAATGGTGCAACTGAAATTTTCTTCTCATCCAGCGAAAAAAATTCCATCAACTCATTTTTTGTATAATACGAATCCGTAATCAATACCGAAGCACGTTTTACAGTGTTACGCAACTCTTTCTGCATGAGATGTACTCTCCCAGCAGGATGGAACTGTGGCCAATGAAATACTGACAGATCGTGAAAAGTCGCAACGCAATTTTTAACACGCGGAGGGAGATAATAATTAGGACTATGGTAAATGTATTCTTTGAATTTTTTAAGTGCCCGGGACTTTAAATGAGGAAAAACAAGGCGATAAACTTCACTAACTATTTTGCTTTTTTGTAACTCTCGCTTAAGCGACTGAACTGATTGCGAAGATTCACTTGCAACCGCCAATGAATCTCTTATTCTTGTTCCATGCAAAAAAGTAAGTGAAAGTTTATCTTCCCGTTGCTGAAGTTGTTTCGCCAGTTCAAAAGCATAACGCCCGATACCCGTTAAAGGGTATTTTATGCAATCCGTCGAGAAAACAACCTCTAGCTTTTTGTTTCCAGCATCCATTTCAGAGTTTCCCTAAGTGGTACTTTTTGCATTTCATGGCCAATCAGACTATTCAGCAACGAAATATCACCGCACAACTCTTTGATTTCATTTGGTCTAACAAATCCAGGATTTACCTCAATGGTTATGGAGTGACCGGTAATATCTTCACAAAGGCTAATAACATCTCTAAGTGAATGCATCTCTCCAGTAGCAACATTGACCACTTCCCCAAAAGCTTTACACTTTAGTAATTCAGCATAGCATTTTACTAAATCTCGTACATCTGAGAAGTCACGCCATACATCTATATTACCAAGTTCAATAACGTCTTTGCGTTCGCGGAAATGTTTGACAATTTTAGGAATTAAAAAATTCTCAGCTTGCCCTACTCCCGTATAGTTAAAAGGACGGGTAATAATTAATGGCAACTTATCTTTAAACAGGTTAGCCATGTATTCCATAGCAAGTTTGCTAACGGCATAATCATTGGCAGGATTCGGAAGCGTTGATTCATCAAGCTTACCAGCAATATTATTTCCATAAACGTTTGCGCTACTTGCCACTAATACGGCTTCGGGCTTTTTCTTTGTTTCTGTTAACGCAGATAGCAAGTTGCGCGTGCCGGAAAGGTTGACATCATAGAATGCGTTCGGATTTGAGTGACCAACAAAAGCAATTGCTGCCAAATGAACGACCACATCGGGACTTATACAATCTACTGCGTTTTTAACTTGAATATTATCTGTGAGATCTACTTGAAAATAGTTATCGATATTATCCGAGGAAGCTGAACCCAGGCCATAAACATCATATCCAGCAGCGGAAAGTTCCGCTGCCATATAATGGCCGGTAAAGCCCTTGATCCCGGTGATCAATGCTTTTTTGCCATTAGTCATATTAGAAAGAGAATCCTTGTTCGTTACGGCGAAGGTCTTCTTTAACCATCATAGCACATAACTCTTCAAGAGTAGTTTTAGGTTCCCATCCAAGAATATCCTTAGCACGCTGGGGATTACCGATCAGTAATTCAACTTCGGCTGGACGGTAGAATTTCGGATTCACTTTTACAACAACTTTATTTGTTGCCACGTCAATTGCCACTTCCTGTTCGTCTTTACCTTCGAAACGTAATTCAATACCAGCAGCTTTAAATGCCATCGATACGAAGTCACGTACAGTTTCTGTTCGGTTGGTAGCAAGTACAAAGGTATCCGGTTCATCTGCCTGAAGCATCAACCACATTCCTTCTACATACTCTTTAGCAAAGCCCCAGTCGCGTTTCGCATCAAGGTTGCCCAGTTCAAGTACATCAAGCTTACCCAGTTTGATTTTTGCAACTGAATCAGTGATTTTGCGAGTAACAAATTCCTGACCACGCAGCGGGGATTCATGGTTAAACAAAATTCCGCTTGAAGCAAAAATGTTATAGCTTTCACGGTAGTTAATCGTCATCCAGTGCGCATACAACTTAGCCACGCCATATGGGCTTCTTGGATAGAATGGTGTGTCTTCTTTTTGAGGGATAGCCTGAACTTTCCCAAACATTTCGGACGTAGAAGCCTGATAGAACCGAATTGATGGATTAACAATTCGGATGGCTTCAAGCAAATTTACAGGGCCTACACCTGTTATTTCGGCAGTCGTCAATGGTTGTTCGAATGAGACACCAACAAAGCTCTGAGCCGCTAAGTTGTAAACTTCAGTTGCACCGCTAGTTTGAAGAAGGCGAATACTTGCTGATAGATCAGTCAAATCATATTCGATCAGATGCAAGCTTGGGTTGTTTTTAATTCCCAACTCTTCAATACGCCAGAAGTTCACGGAGCTAGTACGACGATATGTGCCATAAACTGTATAATTTTTCTGTAAGAGAAGCTCTGCAAGATAAGCACCATCTTGTCCAGTGATACCAGTTACGATTGCAACCTTGTTACTCATAAGAAATTCCACTTTTTTGGTTAAACATAAATACAGTTTTACTTTACTAATATAGATTCAGCGGTATCAGACCATTTGGTCGAACTATATTCTTTACTGATTCTTAACTCTTTCTGCCTTATAACATCCGGATTTTCAATAAGATACTTAATATTATTTGACCATGCGGGCACATCCCAGGGATCCACATAATCGAGCAAATCCCCAGCGATTTCTGGGATAGATGCTGCTGAAGAAGCCAGGCAGTATTTTCCAAACGCTAAACTCTCAGCAACAGGCAATCCCCAACCTTCATATAATGACGGATAAACTGTAAACCAACAATTTTTATAGAGCAGTGTTAATTCTGGATCGGAAACATTATTCAATTGAATAATATTACCTTTCACCCTTGGATCCAGATTCAGATCGGTAATAAAATCATTCATACCCCAACCCGGCATGCCAACAAATACAAGTAATGGCAGATCATGGACCTTGCTATCCACTAGTCTTGTATAGGCTTTGTATAATACCTCATGATTCTTTCTTCTTTCAATCGTAGAAACAAATAATAAATATTTTTTGCCCAATAAAAATTGTACTTCATTAGAGATTTCTGGTTGCGTATCAACTTCACTAATTTCACAACCTAACTTAACGATAGTTAACTTTGGGATAGGCGTTCCAAGTTGCTCTAACAATTCTTTCAAATCATCCCTGGAGCATTTAGAAATACAAAATATTTCATCGGCACACCAGGCAACATCGGAAAAATAATGTGAAAATTTTCCAGCAACGTCCCCCACACAAAGATGAGGTAATTTTACAGGAATCACATCGTAACAGAAAAGCTTAACTTTAAGATTAAGTTCTTTTTTTAATCTATATAAATACTGAAAATCTTTTTGATCCCAATCCAGTCCCATTGATATGTATTCATCACCTTGGCTAAAAGGTGAATTCACATTATCAGAAGCCCTATGTCCAAGCTGCTGAACGTTTACGGGAGTTGCATTAGGTTTTAACAACTGCTGTAAAGCTAACTTTGCATATCTTAAGGAAGCTAACAAACTACTAGCCGCAATACGCCGTGGCAGAAGATAGTTTAAAACTCTTCTCTGTAAGCTCGTTGGTAACTTACGAATTAAATTAAGAATGAAACTTTTGAATTTTGCTTTATAATTAATCGTTGACGGTCCCGGCTGAGCAATTAAAGTTTCTTTCTTTTTAATATGTCCATTTATCCGCTTGATTGTTTCTTCGACAACTCCTTTCTCTACCTCATAATAACCTTTTGATGGATTATATGCGCAGAATTTAACAGAGGCTGATGAATTCATCTTTAAGGCATACGTGGCGCATTCAACTTCTGTTCTGACAATACCAACAGCAGATCTATGCCATCCTAAAATTGTTGTGACATCAATCCAAGTATTATGCATTTAGACTAGCCTCATATTCTTTTTCCACCTCGAGAATCAAACTATCCAATGTTTTGTCCCATGTTAACTTTTCTAAGCTGGAAAGCTCTTTGGAATCTAAAATTGGTGAAATTCTTGTCAAAACTTGCCTGGTTGCTGAAAAGAATTCTTCAGGATTATTAATAATATTGATACGAGAGCTATCACAAAATTCTTCGAAACCTCTAAAAGCTGATAGAGTGCCTATTACTGGCTTGCCTGAGTAAAGAGCTTCAGCGGTTTTGAGATTTGAACCACCACCATGTTCAATAGGTAAAAAATATGCATGTGCTCTATTCTTAACTTCCGCTAAGTCATCATCATCTAACACATACAAAAACTCTAGACGGCTGATATTAATGCTAGCCCATTTCGATTTTAAAACTTCTTTATAAATATTTTCACAAACACTACCAGCAATAACAAGCTTACTATCAGGCGGAATACAAGCTAAACTCTCCCCAATAATTTTATTAAAACTGGTAAAGTTAGGTGGATGAGCACTGGCAACATAGAGCATCCATGGGGATTTAGGTAATTTACTTTCCCATTTACTGGTCAAAGTATCCGTTTTCCATGGTTCAATACCATTTGCTGCTAACGTAATGGATTCACGGCCCCAACCTTGCATAGACTTAACATCATTTTTTGTCACCGCAGCTACTACATCTGCTTCATGTACGGCTCTCATTTCCAGATGCTTGATGTCTTCAATTACATCGTCTCGGTCTGCAATATTATATTGTTCTAATATATCATTCTTTAATAAAAACTCTATATTTTGAGAACCAAAAACTACGATCGCGTTTTTATATTTTGGAATGCTCTTTATTTTTTCGACCAGATTCCAGAGCCAACATTGTTCAACGTGAATTACGTCAATTTCTGTCGGGAGGTTAGCTAAAATTTTACTGAACCCCCCTTCATCTGAAGTAGCATATGCGCCAGTTAAAAGATCATTAATTAGTGGAACGTGTCGTCCCTTGTAAGATCTAAATAAGGAATCAACAGGAAATGGGATATCATAGGGACCAAGTTCGTCACCCAAAAAACTTTCTTCCTCATATACTGCGATGGACCTAGTCTTCCAACCATTTCGCTCGAACTTCTTGACTAACTGGCTAAGTCTGATCTGACCGCCATGTCTTGGTTTGGCAAATGGATAAGTGCTCAAAAAAAGGATGTTTTTCATTATATTTATTTCCTTCTTAAAAATGCTGAAACACGTCTAAAAGGAGATGTTAGCTTCCATGAGTGGCTGCTGTAAACTTCACTCAATTTATTTTTCAAGATCATATTTTCATCCAAAAAAATACGCAACTCTTCATTCTTGTCTACTAAAAGCTCATTCAGAGAGCTAACCTCGTCATTCATTACTTGAAGATTATCTTGAAGCTCCGCGATAACTTCTTTATTCAAATGTTCAGCATAAGTAATAAATTCGTCAAAAACATTAGGTGGGTTTTTAAAATTAGGAAGTAATTCCTCATGCTCTTTGCTAATATAAAATCTATTCAAACCATCAAAGTATGAAAATATATAATCGTTAGCAAGCAATATCTCTTCCCAACTAGTATGACTTTCATTTTGTGAGTTTGGTGCTGTCGATTCAATAACAAGAATCCAGGGTCGATACTTTGACCAATCGTTACTCATTACGACTTGCTCTTCAACTCCTTCAACATCAATTTTTAGAAAATGTATATCAGTAATATTAGCTGGCAACGATTCTTCGATTGTTTGTTTAAGAGTTTTTACTGGCGTTTTTCTCCAAACGCCCTTAAATCCATTTAACTCATGTTGCTCGACAACACTTTTATCCAGTGTCGCCCACCCTCTAATATCAGATTCCCAAATATCTAATTCGCTTGTGCAATTTGATATAGCACAGTTCAGATTTATATCTCGTTCTCTATTTTCAACTAATGCATCGTAATGTTTTTTGAGTGGTTCTATATTTATCCCACTCCATCCATTTAGGTAAAAAAGATTGGTAACAGAATCGATTAGCGGGTCATTAGCACCAATATCAATATAGAATCCATTAGTTATATCTTTTAAAGAACGCCACAACATCACGTCTTCAAAGTTTTGAGCGAAACTTACTATCGGCATTTCAATTTATCTCTATATCTGGATCAATCCATGCGCATCCGGCAAAGTGTGGTTTATTAATGTTAATGATGTTAAAAACCATCGCCAAGTCTCGCCACTCGTAATTGTTAACTAAGTGAGTATCCGTACTGACTAATGCTGTTTGAATTGAGTAGCTACCAGGACCTAAGTTAGCGTTAAATCTAATGTTAAACACATACTCTGACCCTTTTCTAGCCTCAATTATGGCTTGTTTTTTTAAGTCAGTATTGGTTCCGTATATTACTTGTCCCAGTCTGTCTTTAATACCGTAACCCAACACAAGTCTCGGCAGATTTTCATTAACAACCACTGTTATTTTGAGTGTAACAGCTTCACCTACATCGATAAATTCAATGCTGTCTCCTTTCTGATTTAATATCCGAATATCTTTGACGGTTGCTTCTCCACTGCCCGATACAGTTTGGATACTACCATCAGCAAGCTCAACTTGTTCTATTTTCTGATTCTGTTTATCAGCCAACAGAGCATTGTAGTAATCCATTACAGACTCAGGATCCCCTTCCATCTCCAGCTTGCCCCTGTTTAACAAGATGGCTTTATCACAAATACTCTGGATGGATTGTTTATCATGCGAAACTATAAGGAGAGTCGTGCCTGCACGACTGAATTCTCTGATTCTATTGAAGCTTTTATGCTGAAAATAAGCATCACCAACAGAGAGTGCTTCATCAACAATAAGAATATCTGGTCTAACAGCTGTAGCGACTGAAAAAGCTAGTCTCATTTGCATCCCGCTCGAATACACTCGAACAGGCTGATCTATATATGCTCCGATCTCTGCAAACTCCTCTATCCCCGGCATCAGCTGATAAATTTCTTCAAGACTAAATCCTAAAAGCTGTCCAGACATAATTACATTTTGTCTACCTGTAAAATCTGGATGGAATCCCATCCCTAATTCCAGCATAGCTGCAACCCTACCTTCTAAACTAATTTTTCCAGTAGTTGGTTGCGTGGTACCAGTAATCATTTTTAGAAGTGTGCTTTTACCTGCGCCGTTAATCCCTATAATACCCAGCGCTTCTCCAGGATGGACCTCGAAGGAAATATTTTCTAATACCCATTTTAGCTTATGGCGTTTTCTTTTACCTGGTAGAAACCATTCCGCTAAACGACTCCACCTTGTGGGATACTGCTTATATGCTTTTCCAACATTATTAACTGTTATCTTACCCATTACAATTCATCCACCATTTCACCGGAATGCTTGCGAAACAACTTCAAGCCAATTACGCATAGAATAATCCCGATAAATAACGTAGGTATTAACTGGTGCAGTTGAGGCGATTCGCTTTTGACTAGAATATTCTGCGCTGCAGTAATTACTCCATACATGGGATTGTATGATAGGTATTGCTGAGCCTTAGCCGGCAATATGTCTGCAGGATATATGATCGGAGTTAGCCAGAACCAAAACTGGAGAGCTATTCCGAAAAATTGCCCAACATCTCGAAAAAAAACATTCAATACACCTAATGTGATACCCAAGCCAATTGCAAAGACCATTAATACTAAAAGCACTGGAATTAAGTAAAAATAACTTAACCCCGGAAAGTTGCCAGAAACCAATAAAAATAGTGTAAATAAGCTAAAAACTATTGAGAAGTTTAATAAAGCATTACATATAATTGTCACTGGCAAACATAAGCGCGGAAAGCTAATTTTTTTAAGTAGATTAGCATATTCAAGGAATACATTCTGACCTCTACCAACGACTTCAGCGAAAAGCCCCCAAGTCAAAATACCGGAGCAAAGGTAAATGCTATAGCCAAAGCTATTAGTAACTCCAGGCATCCTCGAATGCATCACTTGAGAAAATATAACTGTGTAAACCACTATCATGGATAGTGGGTTAAGTATATTCCACAGCGCACCTAATAGTGAGTTTTGATATTTCGCTTGAAATTCTCGCTTAACATTACCTAAAACGAACCCACGATAACCCCATAAGGATTTAAAAAGAGATAGATTCATTCCTGCGCCTTAATTAAATAAGAGATAGCCTCAAGCTTTTCTTTCACTAAACCATTATTTGATCTTGATTCAACGTTCAATCTTAGTAATGGCTCAGTATTTGATGTTCTAACATTGAATCTCCAATCAGGAAATTCAAAGCTCAAGCCATCAATAGTATCTGATTTAAAAGCATCCAGTCCAAATTCACTTTTTAAATTTTCAAGGATTTTTTTTGCATCATTAACTTTATAGTTAATCTCGCCACTGCACGGAAATGCTTTCATACGTTCCGCAACCAGTTCAGACAGCGTCATTCCTTTCACCGCCAGCAACTCTGCTACCAGCAGCCACGGAATCATTCCGCTATCGCAATAAGCAAAATCACGGAAGTAATGATGTGCGCTCATTTCGCCGCCGTACACAGCATCTTCTTCACGCATGCGCTCTTTAATAAACGCATGACCTGTTTTAGACATAACAGGTATGCCACCCGCTTTAGTGACGACGTCGATGGTGTTCCAGGTCAAACGGGGATCGTGAATGATCTTCGCGCCAGGCTCTTTTTTGAGGAACGCTTCGGCCAGCAGGCCAACAATGTAATAACCTTCGATGAACTCTGCATTCTCGTCAAACAGGAAGCAGCGATCAAAGTCGCCATCAAATGCGATGCCCATGTCGGCTTTGTTCGCTTTCACCGCATCGGAGGTATCTTTCCGGCACTCTGGCAGTAAGGGATTAGGAATACCATTCGGGAAGTTGCCATTCGCTTCATGGTGAACTTTAACGAAGGTGACCGGTGCATTCGCCTGCCGGAAGCGCTTTTCGATCTCATCGATAACATGACCGGCAGCGCCATTACCCGAGTTGATGACCAGCGTCATGGCTTTGGTGAAATTTGCCAGATCAATGTAGCCCATCAGGTGATCGACATAGGCATCCAATACCGAAATCTGTTTATAGCTGCCACGCTTCGCTGCATCGACCGGCGCAAAATCGTTAGCTTCAGCCAGACGCTGAACATCACGTAAGCCTGTATCGCCACTGATAGGACGGGAACCTTCACGCACCAGCTTCATGCCGTTATAGTTCATCGGATTATGGCTTGCCGTCACTTCGATGCCACCATCAATGCCTAAATGGAAGGTGGCGAAATAAATCTCTTCCGTGCCGCTTAAGCCGATATCAAGTACATTGGTACCCGCATCCATTAAACCATTGGCCAGGGCCATTTTCAGGCTTTCGCTGGTCAGCCGAACATCGCCGCCCACAACAATCGTTTCCGGCTTTAAAAATTCGCCATAAGCGCGACCAATACGATATGCAATTTCTTCATTTAATTCCGCGCCAAGCTCACCGCGAATGTCATAAGCTTTAAAACAGGTCAATGCTGCCATGATTTCGTCTGTCCTTACTTACTTGCAAATTGTTCTTTAATCAGAATTAAATCGTCATCGCCCAGATAGGAGCCTGACTGAATTTCCAGCAGCTCTAACGGAATCTTGCCTGGATTTTCTAACGTGTGCTGATGGCCAATAGGAATAAAGGTCGATTGGTTTTCCGTCAGCAATAAGGTTTTATCCTGAATAGTCACTTTGGCAGTGCCGGATAAGATCACCCAGTGTTCAGTTCGGTGATAATGCATCTGTAATTCGAAACGTTCACCCGGTTTAACGGTGATACGATTTACATTAAAACGGCCGGTATTGACCACCAGATCGCAGCGTCCCCATGGCCAGTAAGTTTCACGATGACGACGATATTCCGTACGGCATTCGCTCTTCAGGAACTCCACCACGCGTTTGACGTCCTGAACCTGATCTTTGCGCGCCACCAGCACGGCATCTTTGGTGTTAACAATCACCAGATTTTCCACGCCGATAGCTGCCACTAACTGATCTTCGCTGTTGATGTAGCAATTTTTAGTGTTATGCAGGAAGGTATCGCCTTTCAGCGAGTTACCGGCTGCATCTTTTTCATTCACTTCCCACAGCGCGGACCAGGATCCGACATCGCTCCAGCCTGCATCCAGCGGCACCACGACGGCAGCGTCCGTTTGCTCCATCACGGCATAATCAACGGACTCATCCGGGCAGGCAATGAAATCGTCTTTATCAATGCTGATGAAGTCGTTACCTTCTGCCACATTCGCCATGGCACGGCGGCAGGCATCCAGAATATCAGGACGGAATTTTTCCAGTTCCTGCAGATAACGTTTGGCGCGGAACATAAACATCCCGCTGTTCCAGTAATATTCACCGGAAGCCAGATAATCCTGAGCCGTTTTCAGGTTAGGCTTTTCCACAAAACGCTGCACGCTAAACGGCGCATGTTCATCACCCGCCAGCTGCTCACCGCGATGAATATAGCCGTAACCGGTTTCAGGTCCGGTGGGCACGATGCCGAAGGTGACCAGATGCCCCTGCTTGGCATATTTCGTTGCGGTGGTGATGGCCTGGTGGAATGCCGCGCGGTTCTCAATGACATGGTCGGCGGCTAACACTAACAGTACCGGATCATCGCCTTGCTCAATCGCGTTAATCGCTGCCAGAGCAATCGCCGGCGCCGTGTTGCGACCAACCGGTTCAAGGATGATGTTATGGGAAAGTTTGTTGATCTGACGAAGCTGTTCAGCGACGAGGAAACGGTGCTCTTCGTTGCAGATGACCAGCGGAGCTCGCGCTTCGACACCGGTCAGGCGGTTGACAGTCTCCTGCAGCATCGAGTGCTGTCCGTGCAAGCTGATGAACTGTTTTGGATACAATTCACGTGAAAGGGGCCACAAACGACTGCCGGTTCCTCCGGCCATGATTACGGGAAGTAACATTCCACAACCTCTAATGTGTCTTTTAGACTGCTCTATCATTTCCAGCGGGACAATTTTTCAGCAAAACAAAAAATAGCCACGCTACCGCCCTTGGCTTGCAGCAACCAATATGCTGTGTAACAAGTCAATCCTGTGCTTTCCGTCTCGGCTAATTATGGTCAATATTGCAGCATCAACCGCTTTGTCTGAGACCATCGCAAATAATACATTTTGTGCTGCCGAATTAACATGGTTATTGTCTGATGCCGACGCGGCGAATCTTAATTTCTTTTCATCGTTGCGGTTAACTGCAAGCTACTGAGTCGGAAAGAATATAGCTGGCGATTCGCAGAATGAAAGGCTGCAGCGGGGTTTCACTAAATCAATATGATGAGTTGTGACGTTGATGCATTAGTCTGGCGCTGATTAGGATTTTTCTGCATCCCGCAAATGAATGCCTGACCAAAAAAACATCAAAGTAAATTATTTGCCCATAAAAAAACCCGGCATATGCCGGGTTTTTACTCATTACCTGCTTAATCACTCAAACCCATTCGGGTTCTTCGACTGCCAGTTCCAGGTATCGCGCATCATCGCATCGATACCGCGCGTGACGCGCCAGTCGAGCTCTTTGTTCGCCAGGCTGGCATCCGCCCAGAACGCCGGCAGATCACCGTCGCGGCGCGGTTTGAACTCGAACGGAATCTGTTTACCGGATGCCTGCTCAAACGCCTTGATCATCTCCAGCACCGAGAAGCCTTTGCCGCCGCCGAGGTTGTAAGCTTTGTAGCCTTCAACTTTTGGCAGGTGATCCAGCGCTTTCAGGTGCCCTTCCGCCAGGTCGAAAACGTGAATGTAGTCGCGCTGGCAGGTGCCATCTGGCGTCGCATAGTCATCGCCAAATACGCCCAGCTTCTCCAGACGCCCAATCGCCACCTGCGCAATGTACGGCAGCAGGTTGTTCGGAATACCGGTTGGGTCTTCGCCAATCTCTCCGGATTCATGCGCGCCGACCGGGTTGAAGTAGCGCAGCGCGATGGCTTTGAAGTTCGGCTCGGCTTTGGCGAAGTCGCGCATCACGAACTCAATCATCAGCTTGGAGGTGCCGTACGGACTGGTGGTGCCACCAATCGGCGTCGTTTCAACGTACGGAACGGGTGCGTCAGCGCCATATACGGTGGCGGATGAGCTGAAGATAAAGTTCCACACGCCAGCGGCGCGCATCTCTTCCAGCAGCACCACGGTCCCGGCGACATTGTTTTCGTAATATTCCAGCGGCATGCGCGTGGATTCGCCTACCGCTTTCAGCGCGGCGAAGTGGATGACGGCCGAGATGTCATTGCTGGCAAACAGATCGCGCAGGCAGGCGCGGTCGCGGATGTCGCCTTCAACGAAGACCGCTTTCTTACCGGCCAGCTTCTCAACGCGATTGATTGCTTCGCGCGAGGCATTGCAAAGGTTATCCAGGACTACAACGTCGTCGCCGCGCTCTAACAGCGCCAGCACCGTATGGGAGCCGATGTACCCTGCTCCGCCCGTTACCAAAATAGCCATGTGTACTCCTTTAAAACCGCGCAACCTGCGCGGCGGGGAAAGAGATTATTTTGCCAGAATTTTTTGGATTGCTTCGCGGAAATCGCGGCCCTGCGTGTTGTTGCGCAGACCGTAAGAGACGAATGCCTGCATGTAGCCGAGTTTACGGCCGCAGTCGAAGCTGGTGCCGGTTAGCAGCTGGGCATCAACCGGTTTTTTCTGGCTCAGAGAGGCGATGGCATCGGTCAGCTGGATACGGCCCCAGGCACCTGGCTCCGTGCGCTCCAGTTCACCCCAGATATCCGCAGAAAGCACGTAACGGCCCACGGCGGTCAGGTCTGAGTTCAGCTCGGACGGATGCTCAGGTTTTTCCACGAAGTTGGTGATGGTGCTGATATCGCCCGGATTATCCAGCGGCTGCTCGGTGGTCAGCACGCCATATTCGGACAGGTCTTCGCCCGGCATGTGTTTCGCCAGAACCTGGCTGCGGCCGGTCTCTTCGAAGCGTGCCACCATCGCGGCAAGGTTGTAACGCAGGTGGTCAGCGGTGGAGTCATCCAGCAGCACGTCTGGCAGTACCACCACAAATGGGTTGTCGCCAATCATCGGACGGGCACACAGTACCGAGTGGCCAAGACCCAGCGGGTTCGCCTGACGCACGTTCATGATAGTCACGCCCGGCGGACAGATTGACTGCACTTCGCTCAGCAATTGGCGTTTCACGCGCGCTTCAAGCAGCGCTTCCAGCTCGTAGGTGGTATCGAAGTGGTTTTCCACTGCATTTTTGGAAGCATGGGTGACCAGCACAATCTCCTTGATGCCCGCCGCCACGCACTCGTCGACAATGTACTGAATCATTGGTTTATCGACGATAGGCAGCATCTCTTTCGGAATGGCTTTAGTCGCAGGGAGCATATGCATACCGAGACCCGCAACCGGGATTACTGCTTTAAGCTTGGTCATATTTATTCCATTTCATGAAGTGAATACGTGGGGTCGATTATGCAGGATCGGCCGGTTGAGCAAGTATAATCTTTATCTGAAAAACCGGCACTAACTCTCTGTCAACACATAAAAAATCGTCAAAAAGTCCATCTGCCACCCGGTAATCAGGCGGGAAAAAAAAGTGGCTAAATGGCTGAAAAACAGTGGAAGGCAGAGTGCAAGGCGATGACCGGTGAGGCCAGGGATTGTTGAGCGTTCAGACCGGCGTTGCGGAAACATCATTAGGGCGAAGGTGTGGTATCGCAGCGGAAAAGGCTGGCGGCGATTAAAGATGTTGTTTTGACCGATGGCGTCAGGGTTTGGTCGCAAAATGGCGTAATGCCGTTCAGTAACAGCAAATACAAATCGCATAAAATTCGTAGCGGCGCGATTTATCGCGCAATAAATTGCGCCGCTACCAAATGTGCAACGGTTGCTGCACGGTTTCAGAGCTTTACTGACAAACGTGTTGTCATTGCCAACGACCGCCCCTGTCATCACCGCTTACAGCCAGCCCTCAAACCACTCGGGCATCACGAACAGGTTGAAATGATTCACCAGCAGCATCAGGCCGACAAACACCACCGACACCGACACCCACTGGCGCGCATACGGCATGAAGCGGATGCCAATCACCGGTTTGATGAAGAACGGATGCGCGAAGGCGGAGATCAGCACCTGTGAAATCGACAGCGTCAGCGCCACGTAAATCACATTCGGCCAGATCCACGTGGTCGCCAGCACCACCACCACCACCAGGCTGGCGAAGATATTCCAGTAGAACTCGACGTTGGTGCGTCCGTTCGCCTGGGAGATCGCGCCGGTCAGGCCGCCCATCGGGCGCAGCATACCGAACAGCAGCATCAGCGGGATCAGGTGATACACCTGCTCGTGCGAAGCGCCGTACAGCACACGCACAATCACCGGAGAGAGAATACCAATCGCCAGGTACATCGCACTGCTGAACAGCATGATGACGAAGGTGCCCTTGAGGAACAGTTTTTTCAGCTGCTCGGGATCGTGCTGCTTCTCGGCGAAGCGCGGCAGCGCCAGGCGGTTAATCACCGGCGACACCAGTTTCAGCGGCTGCAGAATCAGCTCTTTCGCCAGTGAGTAAACCCCCAGCATCTCGGCACCCATCACTTTACCGACGATCAGCGCATCGGCCTGAGTACGCAGCTGGTTAATGGTCTGTGAACCCAGCTGATAGATACCGTAACGCACCGCACTGACAAAGGTTTTGCCGTCGAACTCCCACGTTGGTCGCCACGACTTCTCGCCAAAGTAGATCATGCAGAGAATGCGCGTGAAGGCGTTGATGAACAGCCCGAGAATCGCTGCCGCTACCGTCAGGGAGGTGAAATAGAGCATCGCCACCGTACACAGGAATGCAAACAGCTTGGTGCCCATCTCAATCTTCGCCAGCGTCACCATGCGTTTGGTTTTCACATAGTGCGCCTGATACTGCGACAGGTGACCGAGCACGAGGAAGTTGAGGCTGGTGAGCATAATCAGCGCTGTCAGCTCCGGCAGATGGTAGAACCACGCCACCGGCCAGGCGATGGCCAGCATGATCAGACCGGTACAGAAGCTCAGCGAGACGTTAACCCAGTAAATGGTGCTCTGCTCACGACGTGTAATCTCCTGACGATGCACGATGTAGCTGCTCATGCCCATGTCCTGCAGCACGGTAGCCACCGCCAGAATGGCGTTGATGATCGCCAGCAAACCCAGCTCGTGCGCTTCAAGCTTGCGCGCCAGCACCGCCAGCTGCAGCACCTGCAGCAGCGCGGCAAAGCAGGTGCTGCCAAACAGCCACACCGCCTGTTTTTTTAATCCACTCACACCATGCGCTCCAGAATTTTCGCCAGCTCACCGTAAGCGATGTGCTGATTGAACTCGGTTTCCACTTTATGGCGCGCTGCGGCCACCACCGGTGCAACGTCAACGTCGCCGCGCGACAGGCGCAGCAGCGTGTCCGCTAGCTCGTCGGCATCATTTTCCGATACCAGCCAGCCGCTGACGTTATTCTGAATCAGCTCCGGGATGCCGCTGTGGTAGGTGGACACCACCGGCAGGCCGACCGCCATCGCTTCCATCAGCGCCACCGGAATGCCTTCCATATCGCCATCGGCGGCGGTTTTCGACGGCAGCAGGAAGATATCGGCCTCGCTCAGCGCCTGACGAATCTCCTCCTGCGGCTTGAAGCCTGGCATGGTCACCATGTCTTCCAGGCCAGCACGCGCGATGTGCTCGCGCATCATGCCGTCCTGCTCGCCGTTACCAATGATGGTGAACTGGAACTGACCGCCGTTATCGCGCAGGATTTCACTGGCTTTGACCGCCACATCCAGTCCTTTTTTCTCGGTCAGGCGCGCCACCGAAACGATGCGCAGCGGTTTGTGGAACGCGTCGCGCGGCTGGAAGTTAAACTTCTCCGGCTCGATGCCCATACGCGTGACGTGCACTTTCTCGCGCGGACAGCCCATCTCAATCAGCTTGTTCTCCCACAGATGGCTGATCGGCAGCATCAGTTCGCTCTGTCTGAACAGGTTGATGTAATCCTGTTTGTGCTCTTCGAGAATGTGGCGACGCGAGATGTCCGCACCGTGGAACACCGTCGCCTGCTTGCCCTTCAGTACCCCCAGCTCGCGCAGTTTATTCGCCAGCGCACCGGCATAGCCGAAGTGCACCAGGAACACATCGGCGGTAAAGGTCTGCCGGGCGTTTGCGACAATGGCTGGCAGCAGCAGCTTTTTCGCCTGCGCACCGTAGCGGCCAACATTGAGCGACTTCAGCAGCGCCGGTTTGGCGATTTTCGGCAGCATCAGCCCGATGCGCTGGGTCAGTTTGTCGAGGTTTGATACCTTCTCTTCCGGCAGCAGATAGTGGGTTTTCGCCGCCAGATTGTACTCATCGAACGCGGCATGACGGTTGATCATGTCGCCCGGAAACACCGAGATGATCTCGACGTCATAGCCGGCATCGATGAAATGCGTCACCTGATTGAGGACAAACGTCTCAGAGGCAACCGGAAAACGCATGGTGAAAAAGGTTAGCTTCATCACTTACCCCAGGACGTTGAGAATTTCTTCGGTGATGCGGTTGCCGATTTCACGCTCCTGCGCCACCGCGGTGTTCACTTTTTGCTTCACGTTGTCATAGTCCGCCAGCACCGTTTGCACTTTGTCGATCAGCGAGCCATCCATCAGGCTCTGCACATCGGTGGCCATCTGCGGCAGACCCAGCTGGTTCATCACGCCGAGCGATTTGTGCTCGTAGTTGATGGCCACGGCTGGCGTGCCGAAGTTCATGGAGATGATTGCTGAGTGCAGGCGCGTGCCGATGGTGAGATGACAGTGGCTGAGCAGGATGCCGAGCTCCAGGTCGTTGAACTCGTCCATGATCACATGGTAGTGCTCCGGCTGCTCAACGTGGTCGCGCAGCGTCAGCGCCACCATACGGTCATCTTTGGCATAGCTGTCGATGCCGGTACAGGTGGAGAACGCCACCACCTGATAGCCTTCGGCGATCATGGCGTTGATCACCCGGCCAAACGCGGCTTCATACTCTTTCTGCGTAACGCCAAGACGTTTGTCGAACGGTGCCAGCTCACGCACGGTGATGGCGATGGTTTTGCGCGACTGAATGATGTTCTGCCAGTGCAGCAGGTTGTGGCTCGGATTTTCCACCTCACGCGCCTGCACCAGGAACGCGGTGTCCACGCCCTTCTTCACCCGGCTGGTGGTCACGCCATCCTGCTTCAGGCGATCGAGGCTGACCTCTTCGCGTAGCACCAGGCTGTCGACGCGATCAAAAACAAAGTTTGCCAGCGCATTGACGCGCGGGTTTTCGAACGGGCCCACCGAGTGACCGATCATGTGCAGCGGCTTCTTCGCCATCAGCGCGCACAGCGCGTGATCGAACTGGGTGACGCCGTACAGATCGACGAAGAACGAGCCGCCGACCTGAATGATGGCGTCATATTTCGCCAGGCTGCGGGTGAATTCAGCCAGATGCGGCGGCACCGAAAAGGACTTATACACGCCACCTTTGCCGAGGTGTGCCATCATGATGTCCGGCATCAGACGGTTGGCGACTTTGCGCTTCAGGCTGCTGACCAGCCCTTTTGGCGCCTTACTGTTGTGCAGAAACAGCGAATCCTGCTGGATGTGCTGCTGCAGTAAATATCCGGAGCTGGTTGGATAGCGGCTGATGACATCGATATCCAGATCCCCACGCGCGGCCTGCAATGAATCAATCAGTCCACGTAAAATCGCGCCATCCCCACGATTTCCACAGGTATGGTTACCCACCAATAAAATCTTCATAAAAACTCCAGATAAATTTTTGTAATTTTTTACAAGCCGCCAGTTCCATACTGGCTAAGTGAACTCTGTAAGAAAAAACTGCTAATGGGCCAGCGGCCCGAAATTAACGACTGCCTGTTGTGACGTAATTGATACCTGCGACAGGTGTTACATGCGCGATAAATCGCGCCGCTACAGACTGTGCAAAGGGTCAGTGCAGAAATCTCCTCTGCACAAACCGTAGCGGCGCAATTTATTGCGCTTTGCCCGTCCTGGCTCGATGCCGTTGTGGCCTCCGTGATAAATTGCACCGTTACCTGCGTTAAATCCTCACGACTTCAGCGCAAAATACGGCAGCGCCACCTGCTCGCCGTTGATCACCACCGAAACAAACCCCTTCGGCTGGCGCGTATCCACCTCTTCGGGCTTCAGCGCGCGCGACGCCAGCAGCAAATCGCCCTGCTCGTTGCCGCCGATGCCGGCTTTACCGTTGTGCAGACTAAACCGCTGCGGGGCCGGCTGGCTGCCGCTGGTCGGACTGCCCTGCGCCATGGTGGCATCAACGCGCGCGCAGCGGCCGGTGAGGAACCGGTCTTTGGCGGTGCTCTTAATCAGCACCACCGCCGTCGGCGTCCAGCCCGCCAGTTTGACGAACACTTTGCTATCGGTATCGCTGCGCGCATCGACGCGCACCTCCAGCACCGGCGAACTGCCTTCCGCAGACCAGCTGGCTTCCGCCTTGCTGGTTTTGCGCTGCAGATGAATCACCGCGCGACCGCCGGTCTGTTTACCGCCCATCACGTCGAGCAGCGGCTGTTTATCGCTGCCGTTGCTGAACTGCGACTGACCAAACAGCTCGATCTCCCAGCTGTCACCCACGGTTGGCGAGTAAAAATTACCCAGCTCGAACCAGGTGGCCTGATTGGTGTTGTTGGTCAGACGGAAACGCGACGTGATGTAGTTGTATTTCAGGCTGCCGTCGATGGCCACGCCGTAAGACTCCACCCGCGTTGAGCCCATCTCCCAGATATTCAGCCAGCGCTCGCCTTCCAGCGAGTTATCGATCCAGCTGCCAGACTGCAGATTGGTCTGGCGCATGTTGAGGCGGGAATTGCGCGCGTTCAGCGGGTTTTTGCAATCTTCCAGGCTCAGCGCATCAATAATCCACTGGCCGTTCGAGATGTCGCCGGGGTGCTCGCTGTGCTCAATCCAGCCGTTATGAATGATCGACTGGCTGCAGCGCGGCAGGTTTAGCACCATGCCGCCGGTACAGCGCTGGGCATTAAAGTTCGACAGCTCAATCGCCGTACTGTGGTCCCACGCACCCTGCTTCTGTCCGGACCAGCTGGCTTTGATCACGTCACCGGTACAGGTATCGGCGTACCACTGGTCGATTTTGCAATCCAGCGTATCCAGCAGGCTAATTGAGGTGCCGCCGACGCGGTTGAAGCGCAGGCAGGCACCGCGGAAGAACTGGCCGCCCGGACAGGTGTTGCGGAACAGCCCCTGTTTGTTTGGCCGCTTGTCGTTCTGACCGTTGAAGATCAGGTTGGAGATTTCGGTCCAGCGCGCATTCACCTGGAACAGGAATTCGGAACGACCGTCAGATACCAGCGTGGTCGCCGGGAAATAGCCGAAGTTAACCATCGCGCCGGAAATGCGGAAGAAGCGCTGCTGTTGATCGCCAAAGTCACAGCCGGTCACGAAGAAGGTGCCTGCCGGAAACTGCACGCAGATCTGCTGGTTAGCCTTGAGCGACCACTGATACATGGCTTTGATCGCCGGTGCCGTATCGGTTTTGCCGTCGGCGATGGCGCCGAAGTCAAACAGCGTCAGGCGGTTGAAATCTTCCACCACGCGGCGCCAGTAGAACCCGTTGCCGCTGAAAATCACGCCGCCATCATCTTCGCCTTCGCCATAAACGCCGACAAACTCGCCGCCGCCCACTTCCAGCCCTTCGTGCCAGCTCTTCAGCTTGATTTTCGCCCCGGCAAACAGCGGTCGGGTTTTACGCAGCTCTTCCACCGACGGAATTTCGCCGATCAGCTGATAGCCGTTCGGCTGCGCCAGGCGCTGGCTGAAGTTGCTGGCGTTCGGGCGCGACACGTCGCTGATAGAAAACAGCGTATTGCCCTGGTTATCTTCCACCACCATCGAGTGCGCGGGATTGGCGATTAACGCAGCATTATCGTGAATAAACTGGGCAAAGTTGCCTTTATTGAGCGCAATTGGCTGGCTCACCTGGGAAACCTTACCGCTGGCGTCGCGCAGATATACCGGAATCTGGTTGCCGGCCTGACTGGCATCTTTGCCTGCTGCGCCAATCCACAGTTTGCCCTCAAAGTTCTGCCAGAACTGCGGTGGCATGGTATAGACGTTTTCCGGCGTCAGAATTGGCACATCGCCCGGCGGGACGCTGGAGGCATCAACCGCTTTCAGCGCCGGCTGACCACTTTTGGCGGCGTAACTGGAAAACGCGCTCACCGACAGCGCGGCAACAATGGAGGAGGCTGCAGTTTGCAAGACTTCTCTTCTTTTCATGCTAACAATCCCGTGGTCATGGGGCCGCATGGCGGCCGAAAAGGTATCCCCGAGGCACGATAAAAGTGATTACACCAGCGCCAGCCAGCTCTGTTTGATCTGATTACCGTCAAACTTCAGCGCCGTCTCTTTGGTCTTTTCGCTCATGGCAAAGAACAGGCGATCGTCGCTGGCCAGCTGCTCCATGCGCGCCAGGAAAGTGGCTTTGTCGTTCATTGGCACCAGGAAGCCATCTTCGCCGTGGTTGATGATCTCCTGCGGTCCGGTCGGACAGTCATAGGCCACCACCGGCAGCGACCAGGATTTGGCTTCCAGCAGTACCAGCGGCAGTCCTTCATAACGTGAAGTCATCAGCGCCATGTCGCTGTCGCGGTAGTAATCATTGATATTGCTGACTTTGCCGACAAAGTTAACGCTGCCGGTGATGCCCAGCGTAGCGGCCTGATCGTGCAGCTGCTGGCGCAGTTCGCCGTCACCGGCGATAACCAGCTTCCACTCCGGGTGTTTTTTGCTGAAGTCGGCCCAGATATCCAGCAGCAGGTCAAAGCCCTTCTGGTTATCAAGGCGGCCCACCGCCAGTGCCTGACGGCTGCGCGTCTCGCGCTTCCAGGATTTGTACACCACCGGATTAGGAATTTGCTGGCTGGGGATATGCCAGCGGGTGAAGACCTGATGGTCTTTGTCAGTCAGCACGATCACCTGGTCGTAGTAGCGCAGTAGCAGCCACTTCAGCAGTTTGATCGGCTTGCTGAACGAGTTGATGGCGATGTGCTCGCAGGCGTAGGCTTTGAAGGTTTTTTTCTTCATTGCCATCAGGTTCCAGAAGGCAAACATCACGCTCAGGCGCCCCATACTGATCAGGAATACGCTGTCGAAGCCCTCCTGATGGATGCGCGCCACGGCACTTTTAATCGGGTTGCTGTGGCCTTCAAAGCTGACAATCTCTTTCACCCGCTCAAACGGGTAAAAGGTTTTGCCGTGCCCTTCCAGCGAGTAAATGGTAACGGCATGCTCTTCACCGAGGCACTCCGACATGAAGTTGCAGATGTTCTCCGTGCCTGCGTAGGAGTAGGCATCCTTAATAACTAAAACAATCTTTTTCATGAAAATGCTTTTCACCTCAAACAAATGGCGATTTCAATAACCGAGTAGTTTGAGTTGCAGCAAGGCGGCAAGCGGGACCATCCGCAGGAGCTTACTCAGGTAAGTGACTGTGGTGGGCACGCGCAGCCAACGCCGCGGCAGCTCAAAGTAAGACGGTTATTAGCGATGCTTAAGGGTGAAAAGAACCCCATTCACCATATACCAGCCGTAATAGTAATAGATTTTTAAAGGATTGTTTTTATAGATAATTCTTAATAATTCGAGGTGCCATTTCGCCGCTTTATTTTTGTTACGCGACAGCGAATCGCCCAGCTCGTAGTAGTTGACCAGCTTCTTCTGGATCACCCGGGCTTGTTTGTAGCGGAGGAACAGCTCATAGAGGAACAGGAAGTCTTCATGGCCTTTACGCTGGAAGAAGATGCCCTGTGGCGGACGGCGGAAACACACCGACGAGAAGCAGACGCGATACTGCTTCTTCACGAAGTTTTCCTGCTGCAGATAAGGTTTGTTGTAATTGATGTCGTGATCGGCGGTTTTGGTTTTGTAGTGATAATGGGTGATCACGAAGTCGTCACCGGCGGCCAGCGCCGCGGCCTGTTCGGCCAGTTTCTCCGCGTGCCATTCGTCATCGCTGTCGAGAAACGCAATGATCTCCTCTTTGGCCGCGCGCAGGCCCACGTTGCGCGTTTCCGCCGCGCCGAGGTTGACCTCGTTGCTGAGGATAGTGATGCGCGCGTCCTGGCAGTGCTCACGCACAAAAGCGAGTGAATCATCAGTGGATTTATCATTGACCAGGTAGAGATGCCAGTCGCTGTAGGTCTGATTCACGATCGACTCAACCGCACGCAGCACGGTGTTGCGCGCGTTGTACATCGGCATCACGATACCGATGGTGCCAACATGATTTGTCATTTGTATACCCGGAGTGTCAGGAACCGAAAAAATGCTCCCGCTGCGGGAGCAAGTGAAAGTCATAAATCGATCAGGAAACCGCTCTTCGCCCCGTGAAGCGCGACTTCAGCTTATCGACCAGGCGATTGATGAAGTAGGCGCGGTTATCACGGTTGGTGAGGAAGAAGTAGCGCGCAAAACTGACGCTGGCCAGCAGCGAATTGCCATCCATTTTGTAGCGCAGCGGCAGCTTGAACGCTTTGTAGGTATGGATATCGCGCGCCGTCAGGTGCGGCTTCATGGTGTCGAGCCAGAAGAAGGAGTACTTCACCGACTCGCCTTTGTGTTTGGAACCAAATTTGGTCACCAGATGGTAGGTCGCCAGCGGTTTGGCGATCATCACAAATTCATAGCCCATGCGGTCGGCGCGGATGCAGAAGTCATAATCCTGATGGCGAATATAGCGCGCATCAAACTGGATTCTGGCGGCATCTTCACGTTTCAGCACGATGGTACTGGTCTGGATAAAGCCGTAACAGCCAAACAGGTACTCCGCCACGGTCTCATTTTTCCCCGGCGGCTGCATCGGCATCACTTTGAGGAAGCTGCCGTCCTGATGAATATTGACCTGGCTGAAGATGACATAGCGCGATTTACCCTGCGCTTCCAGCTTGCGGATGGTATCGCACACTTCCAGCAGCTTGTCCGCGTGCCACTCGTCGTCGGCGTCGAGGAAGCTGATGAAGTCGCCCTGCGCCAGTTCAATACCTTTGTTGCGCGCGCCGGCACCGTTGAGTTTGACCTCAGACAGCTCCAGTTTGATGTCCAGATCCTGATAGCGCTCGCCGCGCACCACCTGCGCCAGTTCCGCGGCATCAGCGGATTTGTCATCCACGATGATGACTTCAAAGTTGCGATAGGTTTGCGCTTTGACGCAATCCAGCGTCGTGACAATCGATTTCGACGCGTTATAAGCGGGAATTACAATTGAGAAGCGGATGTCCTGCATTGCCAGCACCTCTTAAACAGCTGTTCCAGATTCAACGGTAACGCGAGCGGCCTGTAGAAAGGAATCGGCTTTGTTCTGAAAAATCATGCCGTTAGTATTCTTTTTCAATAAGACTTTTCGTACCGTCACGGAAATACCTAAGATTGTGCTGTGTGTATGTTGGATGGTGCAAAACGCACCGAAAAATTTAGTCGCCATGTATGGCGTCATGTCCGGCCAGGCGGTTTGCCGGTCGCCATCAATGACGACCCTGCAGCCTCGGGCACGGTTCTGACCGGCAGTGCATTTATGCGCACCAGCAAAGAGGTCAATTCTCCTGCACCGTCCACGTAGGGTGCGCATTTATGCGCACCTCGCTAACGCTTTTTAGTCATAAAAAGGGGCGGAAAATCCGCCCCCGATGTTGCTTAGCTTTTGCTCTCTTTGCCGTATTCGTAGTTGTAATAGTCGTAGCCATAACCATAGGCATTCGACGCTTTACGGACCACGGCGTTGAGGATGACGCCTTTAATCTCGATACCGTTCTGGGCGAAGCGCTTGTAGCTGACATCCAGCTCTTTGGTGGTGTTGGTTTCGAAACGCGCCACCATCAGCGAGGTACCGGCCAGCTTACCGATGATGGAAGCGTCGGTCACAGCCAGAATCGGCGGCGTATCGATCAGCACCAGGTCATAGTTCTTGCTCGCCCAGTCCAGCAGCTCCTGCATGCGACGATGCATCAGCAGCTCAGACGGGTTCGGTGGCACCTGACCGCGCGGCAGGAAGTCAAAACCGTACACGCCCTTCTGAATCATCGCCGGCGAGAACTCGCTCTTGCCTGACAGTACGTTAGACAGGCCGGTCTTGTTGTCCGCACCCAGCAGCTCGTGGGTATAGCCGCGACGCATATCACCATCGATGAACAGTACGCGCTGACCTGCTTTGGATACCAGCGTCGCCAGGTTGGCACAGATAAAGGTTTTACCAATCCCCGGGCTGGCACCGGTGATCATCAGGATGTTGTTTTTCGCTTCCATCATGGCGAAGTGCAGGCTGGTGCGCAGGCTACGAATCGCTTCGATGGAGAGGTCAGTCGGGTTACCCAGCGCCAGCAGCGTGTTGTGCGGATCCGACTTCTCTTTGCTGCCGCGTCGCGCCAGCGCTTCGGTGTCTTTCTTACGCTGCCACTCGGAGAGCGGTACGCTGGCATAGACGTTCATGCCCAGCTCTTCCAGCTGCTCCGGATTGTCGATACCGTGGTGGAACAGCGCTTTCAGCAGCACCAGACCAACCGACAGCATCAGACCCACAATCAGGCCCGCGACAATAATCAGCAGTTTCTTCGGTGCCACCGGGCTGGTGCTGGTTTCGGCACGGTCGATGATGCGCACATCACCCACGGTGCTGGCCTTGCTGATGCCCAGTTCCTGCTGACGGTTCAGCAGCTGCATGTAGATTTCCTGACCGGCCTGCACGTCACGCGTCAGACGCAGAATCTCCTGCTGGGTCTGCGGCATGGCCGAGATTTTCTTGTTCAGCTGCGCCTGTTCCGCTTCCAGCGTTTTGCGTTTTTCCAGCAGCGCGCGGTACGTCGGGTGGTCTTTGGTGAACAGCTGGGAAACTTCGGCTTCACGGAAGGTCAGCTCGTTCAGCTGGCTCTGGACGCTAACGGAAGAGTCGAGCGCCGATTTGGCTTCCAGCGACATGTCGACCGACTCGTTCTGACGACGGAAAGTGTTCAGCTTGTCTTCCGCATCGTCCAGCTTGGCACGCACGTTAGGCAGCTGGGTGCGCAGGAATTCGAGGCTCTTTTCCGCCTGCTCAGACTTGCGCTCAACGTTCTGCAGCAGATAGTTGTTGACGATCTGGTTCAGCACGCGGCTCGCCTGCTCCTGATCTTCATCCTGGAACTCCAGGCCCAGCACGCCGGTGGTTTTGCCTTTATCGGCGACGGTCAGCGCGCCCAGTACGGTTTTAATCGCCTGCAGGTCGCTCAGCTTGGTGACGCTGAAGCTGGTGCCTTCGTCAGCCTGAATGCCGCTAACCAGCATGGTGACGTCGCCGTGCTGCTCCAGCTGACCGACGCGGCCTTTGAACAGCTCGTCGCCGTCTTTGCTCACGGTATAGGTTTGCGGACCGGTGACTTCCAGCTCAACGGTGCGTTTGTCGATGCTGCGCGGAATTTCCAGGCGTGAAATGGCAATCTGCGCTGGCTTGTTGCCCATCAGGCGCGACAGACCTTTACCGATCACCGGGAAGTAGTTTTGCTGAATGACCGTGTCCAGACCGAGGTCATTAACGGTTTTACCAATCACCATGCGGGATTCGATGATCTGAATCTCGGTGTCTGATGCTGGCGTGGTCGGAATCACATCCTGTAATTCGTTCAGCACCGAGGCGGTGTTTTTCTGCTCCACCTGCACCATAGCGTCCGCGCTATAGATTGGCGTAGCAAACAGTGTGTAGAGCGTTGCCATCAGCATAAAGAAAGCGGTGACCGCCACGATGATCCAGCGATGATCGATCAGCTGTCCCACAAGATGCGCCAGATCCCATCCATTCGAATCTTCTTTTGGCGCAGTCATAACCTTGTTTTTGATATTCATGGATATTCCCAACTATCGGCTTAGTACGTTAACCCATTTCTGGGTAGCGTTTTCCAGTAACCCGTAAACCTCTTCAAAGGCCTCACGGCTTTTTTTGTACGGATCCGCAATTTCCTGTTGGTTAAGCCAGTGGCCCAGCAGCATGGTCTTCCCCCGCGCCGCCGGATCGATGCGATTCACCTGCTCAACGTGGCGCTTCTCCATTACCAGAATCAGGTCAAAGTCACGGCACATGCTGGCCGTTAACTGCTGAGCCTCATGACCGTCCAGCGAGACGCCATGTTCAGCGGCGACGGCGCTGGCCGTCTTATCCGCCGGATGGCCCTTCAGGGCGCCAAGACCGGCAGAGGCGATACGGGTATGCGGAAGTGCGCGTTTAAACAGACGCTCCCCGGTGGGGGAGCGGCAAATGTTGCCGACGCAGACGACTAACACTGACTTAATCATGGTAAAACCTTAGTCCGACCAGTTGCGGAAACGCAGCGCTGCGGAGCTTGCATCGTCGATACCCACGATGGTCGGCAGCAGTCCGGAAATCACGCGGTTCCAGCGGGTGATTGGTGTTGCGGTGACGTAGACAATGTCGTACGGCTCCAGTTGGAATTCGGTGCCCATCACCATCGACGCCGCATCTTTGGTGTTCAGCTGATAGATGTTGGCGATCTTGGTGCGGTTAGCACCGCGAATCGGACGAATGACGAATACGCCGGTGGCGTCAGAGGTGGTTTGATCCATGCCCTGTGCGTTACCCAGCGCTTCAGCCAGCGTCATGCCGCTGCGGTCCATCTTCAGCGTGGTCTGCTGTTTCACTTCGCCCATTACGAAGATCTTCAGATCGTCGTTACGCGGTACGTAAAGGATATCGCCCGGATAGAGCAGATGGTTCTGGCTCAGGTCGCCGTTTTGCATCAGCGCCTGCAGCGAGATGCGCTGCTCGCGGCCGTTGTGCGTCAGCACCACGTTGCGCCAGTCGGCGTCAGCGGCAAGGCCACCCGCGGCGTTCACCGCATCCAGCACGGTCAGCGGCACGTTGGTGATCGGCTGCTGGCCGGAGGTGGTGACCGAACCGGTCACGTAGGCTTTCTGCGAACGGAACGCGGCCACATTGACATCCACCTGCGGACTTTCAATGAACTGCGCCAGACGACGCGCGATTTCACTGCGGATTTCCGTCACGGTGCGGCCTGCAACGCGTACTTTACCGATGTACGGATAGAAGATGGTACCGTCTGCCTGCACCCAGTTACCGGTGTCGCTGGCGCTACGGTACTGACCGGCCGGCGTGGTCAGCTCAGGGTGATCCCATACGGTGACGTTCAGTACGTCGCCGATGCCAACGCGGTATTGATAGCTCTGAATCTCGTTCTGCAGCAGCGGGTTAGCCTGAGCAACCAGCGGCTTCGGACGCATCTGTTCAACCAGACGCGGCGTCAGAGGGAAGACGTTAACGTATTTGTCGATGTCAAAATTGCTATCCTGTTGCTCAATGACATCTTTTCCGCTAGTGGAAAGGTGCGAACCTGGTTCGATGGTGCACCCGGAGAGGAAAGTCGCGGATACCAGTAACGGTATCAATTTAGTTTTCATTATCATCTGGTTCTTCGCTATCAGTTAATGATTGATAGAGGCGAAAACGCCGCTGTGTAAGCGTCTAACAAAAATAAAGGCAAGGAATTAAACACTGAAACTGAGGTTCATTATCATTAGCTCCCTGGTTTATGTTGTCATCCTGGTTGCAGACGACTTCAATTAAAGTGGGTTATCGTTAAGCGGCTTAATAACCCGCTCTGTTCGGGCTCGATAATGGCAGTTATCAGTTACAGACACTCCCAGCACCGGCAGTTATCAGGCGGGAACGTTATTTCGTCCCCTGCCCTTGCTGTCTATCAATAAGCGCCGTCGCGTTTGAGTACCACGCCGACCGTCTTAAACAGAATCGCGATGTCATTCCACAGCGACCAGTTTTTGACATACCACGAATCGAAATAGACGCGCGTCTCATAGTCAACGTCGTTACGACCGCTGACCTGCCACAATCCCGTCATGCCTGGCTTTGCCATCAGGTAATAATCAACATCACCGGCATAACGGCAGAGTTCATCTTCAATCACCGGGCGCGGGCCAACGAGGCTCATGTCACCGCGCACGACGTTCCACAGCTGCGGCAGCTCATCCAGGCTGGTTTTACGGATGAAATGACCGACTTTGGTAATACGTGGATCGTTTTTCAGTTTGAAATCTTTGTCCCACTCGGCGCGGGCTACCGGGTCGGTGCGCAGCACCTCTTCCAGCACCTCTTTCGAGTTAATCACCATCGAGCGGAACTTCAGGCACTTGAACTTGCGGCCATTGAGACCCACACGTTCGTGACCGTAAATCGGTGGTCCGCCATCACGGCCAACCATGAAGCCGAGTACCAGCAGCGCAGGTGACAGCGCGATGATGATGCTGAGCGCGCCGACGATATCGAATGCCCGCTTCAGGACGCGCGAGGTGCGTTTCGCCAGGTTGTTATTCACACGCAGAATCATCACTTCATGGCTGAAGATGTAAGCCATATCGGTGCCGTACAGCGGTACGCCGCGCAACGTCGGGATAACCGAGACCGAGCGACAGTTATGCATCGCCAGCATTTTCAGCCAGCGGTCGCGGTGCTGACTCTGCTCAAACTCAACCGCGACGATAAACTGGGTTTCGCTGTTGGTCAGCTGCCACAGCTCCTGCTCGTTATGCAGCACCGGTACACCGGAGATGCTGGCCTGCGGGCAGCTGCCATCGACGTCGAAGAAGGCGATCACATCAAAGCCCATCACCTCTTCGCTCTGCAGCGCCTGCCAGGCTTCCTGCGCGTTACGGTTGCTGCCAATAATAATGGTTTGCTTTTTCCACATACCGAAATGATTCAGTACGCGTTTGGAAATAGCGCGCGCCAGCGGAATCAGCACCAGCGCTAAAATCCACGTTAATACCCAGACAAAACGGGACATCTGCCATTGTGATAATGCTGAAATTGACAAATCGATGACAGAGAAAATGAGAATGGTACGAAAGATCTCTTTCAGCTCAAACCAGAAGGGTTTGCGATAGGTATAATGACGCAGGCGAACCCAGAACCAGCCTGTACAAATTAAGGACAGACAGACATGGGTGGCGATTTTTAAGTTGAGGTCTTTTTCAGAAATATCTGCCAGTGGAGAATCGGCGAACGAATTAATCAGCGCGAGTGCAATAAACAATGCCGCGTTGAAACAAATTAAATCCGAGCACGCCAGTAAAATTTTTGTCAGAAGACTTTTATATGTAAATTCATTATCGCGCATATTTGACTCTTTTATTTTATTTCCCTTAATCCCTAACGCCTAAGCCTGAGTAATTAATGAGCGATGCACTAACTAAACCAGCGAGACAAACTGCGGCGAATTCCCCGGCATTTAGGCCAATTCTCTTTCCAGTTAAGCAAGAAAATTGTGATAAATACCAACAGATTAGTCTGACTTCCTTTTGCCGCAAGGCCAGACAATTCTTAACCTGTGAAAACCACGTCAGGCACGCTACCGCCCTTGGCTGTCGCTGCCAATACCGCTTACAACACCCTATTTTTTGTCCGCGCTTTGTCGCCACGCCGGGAAATACCCGCCTTAACCCGTGCACGATCACAATTCACAACATTAAGAAGCTAAACAGCGCGCTATTAACAACATTGGCGCAGACATTTACTAACACGTTGCTATACTAGTTATTACTGGCTTGTTTACAAGTAGGCCCCGTCTTCCCTGCACTATTTTAGGAAAAAGACTACCAGCCATAAGTATTGATGCCAGCCCCGCCAGGCAATTTCACGCCAAAATTCAGAATAATTCGATACCCGCCTTCAGATTAGTCGCATTAAAAACGTACGCTTTTGCCGCTGGATAAGAATAAATAGTGGTCTTCATCCACACAGGATGTTTATCCATACTTTTCACTTATCGCCCGGCTGAACAAGGTAAGATTAATCCTAATAAGCGGCCAGCCCGCGACATCCGCGCGGCCGGGGCGTATTTGTACCCTGTCTGACGATTAACTATCATCAGACTAAGCTCATTTTTAGACATTATGGTGATGAAAGTATGTGGGAGTGGATCATCGATCCGTCGCTCTGGGCAGGATTAGTCACGCTAATCGTTCTTGAGCTGGTGCTGGGTATTGATAACCTGGTTTTCATTGCCATTTTGGTGGAAAAGCTGCCGCCGACGCTGCGCGACCGCGCGCGAGTGTTCGGTCTGCTGCTGGCGCTGGTATCACGGCTGGTGCTGCTGGCGTCGCTGTCGTGGCTGGTTACGCTGACCCAACCGCTGTTCACCCTCTTCCAGCACAGCTTCAGCGCACGCGACCTGCTGCTGCTGGGCGGCGGTATCTTCCTGTTGTTTAAAGCCACCACCGAACTGAACGCCCGGCTGGAGGGCAGCGACGAGGAATCGGGTCAAAATAACAGCGGTGCTAAATTCTGGCCGGTGGTGGCGCAAATCGTGGTGCTGGACGCCATCTTTTCACTTGATGCCGTCATTACCGCCGTCGGTATGGTCAACGACCTGCCGGTGATGATGATCGCCGTGACCATCGCCATCCTGTTAATGCTGCTGGCCAGCAAGCCGCTGACGCGCTTCGTTAACGGCCATCCTACCATTGTGATTCTCTGCCTGAGCTTTCTGCTGATGATCGGCTTTAGTCTGGTGGCAGAGGGTTTCGGCTTCGTCATCCCGAAAGGCTATCTGTACGCGGCCATTGGCTTCTCGATTGTGATTGAGATTTTTAATCAGCTGGCGCTGTTTAATCGCCGCCGTTTTCTTACCGCCGGACGGCCGCTGCGCCAGCGCACTGCCGAAGCCGTGCTGCGCATTCTGCGCGGTGAAGCGCAGCGCGCCGATCTGGATGCCGACACGGCATCGCTGCTGAGTGATAACCAGGGCGCAGCGCTGTTTAACCGTCAGGAGCGGCGCATGATCATGCGCGTGCTGGGTCTGGGTCAGCGCCAGATCAACAGCATCATGACGTCACGCCATGACGTCGAGCATATTGATTTGAGCGAAGACCCGCAGTCGATCATGGATAAACTCGACCGCAACCAGCATACGCGCCTGCTAATCACCGAACAGGGACGCGAGCCGCTGGGCGTGGTGCATGTGATCGATCTGCTGCATCAGTCGCTGCATAGTAAATCGCTGGATTTGCGTGCGCTGATCCGCCAGCCGCTGGTGTTTCCCGAGCGCGTCACCCTGCTGCAGGCGCTGGAGCAGTTTCGCCATGCGCGCACCCATTTTGCCTTTGTGGTGGATGAGTTTGGTTCGGTGGAAGGCGTGGTGACGCTGAGCGACGTGATGGAGACCATCGCCGGCAACCTGCCCAATGAAGGGGAAGAGATTGATGCCCGTTACGATATTCAGCCCGCAGAGCATGGCGGCTGGATCGCCAACGGCCATATGCCGCTGGAAGATTTAGCGCTGTACGTGGCGCTGCCGCTCGACGAGAGGCGCAATTACCATACACTGGCGGGATTGCTGATGGATAGCCTGCAGCACGTGCCGGCCGAAGGTGAGGAGTTGCGCGTCGGGGATTATCTGCTGCGCACCCTGCAGGTGGAGAACCATCGGGTGCAAAAAGTCGAGATTGTGCCGGTCGCGCCCGCACCGTCTATTTAACCCGGTGCCGGGGCGTGATTTATCGCGTGTTGCTTAGCTGGTCGCCATAAATGGCGACCCTACACGGAAAGCATCGGTTTTTTGTAGGGTGCGCATTCATGCGCACCGGCATCGGGTTTTATTGCCGCGGTGCAGACTTCTGGCTATCCAGCCACTGATTGAGGCGCGTTTTGGCTTCGCCCTGTAACTGCTGGCGCACCACGTCATCCACCGGCAGCGAATACTGCAGATTGCCCCAGCTGCCGTACATGCGCAGCGGAATCGGCTGGCCGTTGAGGACTTTCGCCAGCCGGTCGTCGCCCTGCCAGCCGCGCAGAATCATATTAATGGTGACATCCAGCTGCTGCTTCACCACATCCACGTTGCCGTGGGTTTGCAGCGCCAGCCGGCTACTGCCGCCCTGCAGATCCGGCAGCGTGACGTTGCCCTGCTTCAGGCTGATGCGACCGCTTAACTGTTCAATTCCCTGATCATCCGGCTGATCGTTACTGACGCGATTGCTGACGCGCGCCACGGCGCGGCGCACCATCTGCTGCAGATTCAGCTGCGCCAGCTGCAGATTAGTGGCTTCCAGTTCTGCATTGCCCTGCCAGTTCTGTTTCGCCTCCGCCACGCTCAGCCCGGCACCGCTGATGTCGCCCTTGAGCGAGACCGTGCCCTGCAGCGAAGCCGGCAGTTCCAGCGCTTTAAGCAGCGGCGCGATGGCAATGCTGCTCAGCTCCGGCTGAAACGCCACCTGCGTGACCGGCTGACGGATATCCACCGAGCCGGGAATGGAAAAGTGGCCGTCACCAAATTTGCCCTGCAGCTTGTTGAGCGTCAGCAGTCCGCGCTGATTGCGGGCGTCAATTTGCAGATTGCTGAGCGTCAGACCGCGCCACACGCTGCTGTCAGCGTCAAGCGTCAGCTGTAAATCCATACTGTTGAGCGGCGAGTCGGCGTTACTGTGCGCGCGCGGCTCAGCGATCACCGGCGTGCGCATCACGTTAGCCTGCTGTGTGGTGCTGTTATCGCTGGCGGGCGCGCTGGCCATCAGGTTATCCAGATTGAGCGAGGTCGCGTGCAGCGCGAGGTTGAGCTGCTGCGGCAGGGCCAGCCGGCCCTCAGCGCTGCCGTCGAGGGCGCTGTCGTTCGCGGTTAACTGCAGCTTGTTCAGCGCAAACTGCTGCTGGTCGCCATCCCACTGCGCCTGCCCGCTCAGCGTCCCTTTAATGCCCTGCGGCGGCAGGTTAGCGCCGTCCAGCGTGTACTCCAGTTCATCCAGCTGGCCGCTGATACGGTGCGGATAGTGCGCCACGTCCATCTGCCCTTTCAGGTTCAGGCTGAGATTGCGCTGATTGCGCGACACGCGTGTCGCCAGCTCAACGCTGGCCTGCCGGTTATCGTCCTGATTCAGATTGAGGTTGAGATCGCGGAAGTTGTACTCGTCACCGCCCGGCTGCTGCCAGATGAGCAGGCTATCGGCGATGCGCAGTTTACTGATGTTAAAGGTCCAGCCGTTGCTGGCGGCGATGGCCGGTTCACTGTCGCCCGGCTCAATCGGCGCGCCCTGCGGTTTCTGCACCGCGCTGTCCGGCGTAGCGCGAATAATCGCGTTTTTCAGCATCACCTGACTGACGCTCAGCTGATGCGACAGCAGCGGCCACAGATTGACGTCCAGACGCATATTATCGGCGGTCACCATCGGCTGGCTGGCGCCGGGCGCGGTCAGGCTCATGCGGCCCGCCAGAATGCTGAGCTGCGGCCAGACGTGCCAGCGCAGGTCGCCGCTCACTTCAAGCTGATAACCACTGCGCTGTTTTACCTGCTGTACCATATAGGTACGAAAGTCGTTGGGATTGACCAGCAACACCAGTGCCGTCATGCCCGCTACGACCACCACTAACAGGATGGCCAGCGTGGTTATCAGTCTTCTCATTGCATCCTCATCACCGTCAGATTTCAGGCCGCTGGCGCGAAATCACTCCAGGAGAAACGTTAGTCTTTATCAATACGGCTGGCGTCAGCGCCCTGCTGCCCGCGATATTTGGCGTCTTCGCGGCGATTGTAAGGACGCGCCGCCGGTCCGGACAGCGGTTCAAAGCTCAGTGCGCCAATCAGCATGCCGGGACGCAGCGCCAGCGGCAGCTTACCGGAGTTGTAAAACTCCAGCACGATACGGCCCTGCCAGCCCGGATCGATGCGGTGCGCGGTAACGTGCACCATCAGCCCGAGGCGCGCCAGCGACGAACGGCCATCCAGCCAACCCACCAGATCGTCGGGGATGGTGACGGATTCCAGCGTCACCGCCAGCGCCAGTTCACCCGGATGCAGAAAGAACGCTTCGCCTTCCGGCAGCACAATCTCATCGCTCATCACGCGATCCAGCGCCGCGCTCACTTCATGCTTTGGACCACTCAAATCTATAAACGGTGCGGTGTGGCCGCTAAAGGTACGGAACTGGTTACCGAGGCGCACATCCACGGTAGCACCGTTGATGCGCTCAACCGGCGGACGGGGATCGATGGCCAGCTTGCCGCTGTCCAGCCAGCTTTCAATATCGCGATCGCATAATCTCATCGCAGAAACTCCATGATTTAAGTGTAGCGAAAGGTGGTCAGGTTGTGACAAACCGTTCGCGTCACGTCCATCCGGACGCACGGTGTCCCGTTCCGGTCACGCTGAACCGGACGGGCGTCGTCAAAGATACTGGTTAATTTTGGCCTTGAGGATATCAATGGCGATGCGGTTTTTGCCACCGCGCGGCACAATGATGTCGGCATACTGCTTGGAAGGCTCAATAAACTGCAGGAACATCGGGCGCACGGTCTTTTGGTACTGGCTCATCACCGAGTCCATTGAGCGCCCGCGCTCGTTGACGTCGCGCTTCATACGGCGCATCAGGCAGATATCCAGCGGGGTATCAACGAAGATCGAGAAGTTAAGCTCCTGGCGCAGCCGTGCATCGGTCAGCAGCAGAATCCCTTCCAGAATAATCACTTTCTTCGGCTTCAGATGAATACACTCATCGGTGCGGGTGTGCTCAACGTAGCTGTAAACCGGCAGGTCGATATCTTCGCCGGCCTTCAGTGCGCGCAGATGCTGCAGCAGCAAATCGTGGTCCATCGCGCTCGGATGGTCGTAGTTGGTTTTCACCCTCTCTTCCATGGTGAGGTGGCTTTGATCTTTATAGTAGGCATCTTCGGGGATCACACCGATATGCTCGTCACCGACCTGGTCACGGATTTCACGATAGAGCGTGCTGGCAATAAGACTTTTTCCGGATGCGGATGCACCTGCAATGCCAACGATCACGCACTGATGAGACTTGTCAGTCATACTTTTTTAAGACCTGATAACTGGAGCCGGTTTCTGTCTGCACAAAAACAGGCCGATTGAGAGGGTTAGTTGGCGGCAATTATAGGGATTTCACCGGGTTGATGCCAGTGAAAACCGGCGCGCCGCCTTTTCAGACTATCCCGTTTTGCAGCCAGCGGCTTAATCGATACACTGTTTCTCTGCCCGCCGTATGACTGGCGGGAGCCCGATAGTCGTTGCAAGGAAAAGTATGAGCTGGAGAACCCTGACCTATTTCGGCGACAGTATGTTGCTGATCCCCACTGCGGTGATCATCGCACTGGTGCTGCCGTGGAAAAGCGACAACCGTCGCACCGTCTGGTACTGGCTGCTGGCGTTTGGCCTGGCGGGCCTGCTGGTCAGCATCTCGAAAATTATGTTTCTCGGCTTCGGCATTGGCAGCGCGCGCTACAACTTCACCGGGTTCAGCGGCCATAGCGCGATGTCAGCGACGCTGTGGCCGGTGATGATGTGGCTGATTTCCGGCCGCTGGCCCACATTCTGGCGTGCCCTGACCATCGGTATCGGCTATCTGATTCCGCTGATGGTGGGATTATCGCGCCTGGTGATCCATGCGCACTCGGTAAGTGAAGTGCTGGCCGGACTGATGCTGGGCTTTACCCTGAGCAGCGCGTTCCTGCTGAGCCAGCGCCGCACCGCGCTGAAGGGTTTTACCGTGGTGCAGGTGGCGGTGGCATTTTTGATTCCGCTGTTGCTGATGGGCCACGGCCGCGTCGCCACCACCCAGCAGTTCCTCGAGCGTTTTTCCGCTGACCTCGCCGGGCTGGAAAAGCCCTTCACCCGCGCCGATTTGTTCCGCTGAGTGCGTTGGGCGGTAAAGGGTGTAAGGTCTGTCCATTACGTTTTGAACACGTTCCACAAATGATTGCACATACGGTAGCGGCGCAATTTATTGCGCGATAAATCGCGCCGCTACAAAATTGTGCAATTTGTCGTGTCCTTACCTGAATCGCTGCAGATCCAGCAGGCGCGATACTGCCAGCAGATTTCAACGGTTTTGTCGGGTGCGCATTCATGCGCACCTGGATGCAGGCCGCAAAAAAACATTTCCGCACAAAGATATCTGACAGATGTGCTAGCATGGATTAAGAGATTGACTGGCGCATTTTTCTTCGAGTAATCAATGCGCGCTGCTGGATTCGTGCATGACTCTTGAGATAGTAACCTCGCAGGATAATCCGCAAAAAAAGTGGCTCAGCGCCCTGCTGCTTTGCGCGCTGGCATTTTTACTGACGCTGTTCTGTCTGGAACTGATTGTCGTCAGCGGCCGCATTTCCCCGCTCTGGTACTCCACCGCGTTAATGACCGTCGTGGTGTTCCGCGCGCCCTCGCGACAGGTACCGCTGCTGCTGGCCAGCTGCGTGCTCGGCACGGCGCTGGCCAATCTGCTGGTGATCGGCCCGGCCCTGAGCAATGTCAAATTCGCCATCCTTAATATGGTGCAGGCCATCCTCGGCGGGCTCATGCTTCGCGCGCTGCTCGACCGCAAAGCCCCGCTCAACTCACTGGCCGACTGGATACGCTTTGCGCTGGCTGCGGGCCTGATCGCGCCGCTGCTGGGCGGCGTGGTGGCGCTGTGGATGCTGCACGTCGATGGCCATGCCTCGTTGCCGTTTTTCTCCACCTGGGTGATCTCTGAAGTGATTGGCGTGCTGGCCTTCGGTCCGGTGCTGCTGCTGTGGCCTGATAAACCGCTGCGCCAGCTGATCACGCCGGAACGTCAGCTGGAGACGCTGCTCACGCTAATCGTCACGCTGCTGGCCAGCTATCTGGCGCTGCGCTTCCTGCCGTGGCCGTTTACCTTTATCGTGGTGATTCTGTTCTGGTGCGCGGTGCGCCTGCCCAAATTCGAAGCCTTTCTGCTGTTTTTCCTCAACGCCAGCTTTATCTCGCTGCTGCTGGCGCTCGAGTGGGTCAACCTGGCGCGCAACGATCTGCTGCTCGGCCAGGTCAGCACCTGGCTGCCGTTTCTGCTGGTGCTGCTGCCGAGCCACGTAATGTCGCTGGTGATGGATGCCTTCCAGCGTGAAAAGCACCACATCAGCGAAAGCGAAACCCGCTTCCGCAACGCCATGGAGTATTCCGCCATCGGCATGGCGCTGGTATCACCGGAAGGCGGCTGGCAGCAGGTCAACCAGTCGCTGTGCCGCACGCTGGGCTTCGCGGCGGAGGAGCTGAAAAAACTCACCTTCCAGCAGATCACCCATCCGGACGATCTCAACAGCGACCTGCAACAGCTGGAGCGGCTAATCGCCGGTGAGATCCTGACCTATACCCTGGAGAAACGCTATTTCCGCAAAGATGGCGAGATCGTCTGGGCGCGCCTCACGGTCTCGATGGTGCGTGATGCGCGGCTGCAACCGCTCTACTTTATCGCGCAGATTGTGGATATCTCCGAGCTGAAGCAGAGCGAGCAGATCAACCAGCGGCTGATGGAGCGCATCACGCTGGCCAATGAAGCGGGCGGCATCGGCGTGTGGGAGTGGAACCTGCTAAACGGCGAGATGTTATGGGACAAGCGCATGTACGAGTTATTTGCGCTGGAGCCGCACCGGGTGCCGAGCTACGACCTGTGGCTGCATCTGGTCGATGTTCAGGAACGCGAAGCGGCCGCGCTCACCATTCAGCAGGCGATTGAACGCCGCAGCGCCTTCCAGCTGGAGTACCGCATCAATCTGCCGCAGGGCTTGCGCTACGTGCGCTCCGAGGCCAATAGCATCATCAGCAAGGATGGGCAGATCGAACGCATGCTGGGCATTTGTCAGGACATCACCTCGCTGCGCACGCTGAATGAAGCGCTGTTCCAGGAGAAGGAACGCATGGCCATCACCCTCGACTCGATCGGTGAAGCGGTGATTTGTACTGACGATGAGATGCGGGTGACCTTCATGAATCCGGTGGCCGAGACGCTGAGCGGCTGGCCGCAGGCGAAAGCGGCTGGCGTGGCGCTGAGCGAACTGCTGACGATTACGCGTGGCGCGCAGGGGCCGCGCGTGGAGAATCTGTTGCTGTGCAGCCTGCCCGCCAGCAAAACCACACCGGACCTGGAAGAAGAGCTGGTGTTGCATACCCCGGATGGTGCCCAGGTCGAGATTCACTACAGCATCACGCCGCTGAAAACCCTGACCGGCAGCGACATTGGTGCCGTAATGGTCATTCATGACGTCAGCGAGTCGCGCCGCATGATGAAACGCCTGAGCTACAGCGCCTCTCACGATATGCTGACGCGTTTGCCGAACCGTCACAGCTTTGAACAGCAGCTGAAGCGACTGGTGAATGACGCCGCCGCGCATCACAGCGAGCACGTGCTGGTGTTTATCGATCTGGATAAGTTTAAAGCGGTCAACGATACCGCCGGCCATGCCGCTGGCGATGCGCTGCTGCGCGCACTGGCCGATCTCATGCAACAGCACCTGCGCAATAGCGATGTGCTGGCGCGCCTCGGCGGTGACGAATTTGGCCTGCTGCTGCCCTACAGCAATGTTGACCAGGTGCGCGAGGTGGTGCAGGGCATCGTCAGCGCGGTGCATGACTTTACCTTTATCTGGCAGGACCGGCCGTATCACGTCGGCGCCAGCGCCGGTATCACGCAAATCGATCAGCATAACTGCATCAGCAATGTGGTGATGTCGCAGGCCGATGTCGCCTGTTACAGCGCCAAACACGCCGGGCGCGGCCAGTATCAGGTTTACCAGGAAGTTCAGGGATAAACTGCGGCGCTGCCCATTGCCAGCCCGCGTTGGCTGCGCTAAAGTCGCCCCCTTTTTTCTGGCATGGGGGATACAATGTTTATCGGATTCGACTACGGCACGGCTAACTGTTCCATCGCAGTAACGGATAGCGGCACACCGCGGTTACTGACACTGGAAAACGGTCAGCGCCTGCTTCCCTCCATGATTTGCGCGCCCACGCGCGAAGCCATCAGTGAATGGCTGCACCGCCACCATCAGGTCCCCACGCCAGACAGCGAAAGCACCGCGCTGCTGCAGCGCGCGCTGCGTTATAACCGCGAAGAGGATATCGAGGTAACGCCTGCCAGCGTACAGTTTGGTCTGACCGCGCTGCAGCACTATATGGTTGATCCGGAAGAGGTGTGGTTCGTCAAATCGCCGAAGTCGTTCCTCGGCGCCAGCGGCCTGAAACCCCAGCAGATCGCCTTCTTTGAAGATCTGGTGTGCGCCATGATGCTGCACATTCGCCAGCAGGGTGAAACCCAGCTCGATCAACCGATTGATCAGGCGGTGATTGGCCGGCCAATCAACTTCCAGGGGCTGGGCGGTGAAGACGCCAACCAGCAGGCGCAGGGCATTCTGCTGCGTGCCGCACAGCGTGCCGGGTTCCGCGACGTCGAGTTTCAGTTCGAGCCGGTTGCCGCCGGTCTGGAGTTTGAAGCCACGCTGCAGCAGGAGACACGCGTGCTGGTGGTGGATATCGGTGGCGGGACCACCGACTGCTCCATGCTGCTGATGGGTCCGCAGTGGCGTAATCAGTCCGATCGCCGTGCCAGCCTGCTTGGCCACAGCGGCTGCCGCGTCGGCGGTAACGATCTCGATATTATGCTGGCGTTCAAAACGCTGATGCCGCTGCTCGGTCTGGGCGGTAACACGCTGAAGGGCACTGCCCTGCCCGCCCTGCCGTGGTGGAACGCGGTGGCGATTAACGATGTGCCGGCACAAAGCGACTTCTACTCGGCCGCCAGCGGTAAGCTGCTGCGCGATCTGGTGCGTGATGCCGAACAGGGCGATAAAGTCGCGCATCTGCTGAAAGTTTGGCAGCAGAAGCTGAGCTACCGGCTGGTGCGCGCGGCGGAAGAGAGCAAGATTGCGCTCTCCGATCAGCGCGAGACCGCGGCCTCGCTGGCGTTTATTGCGCAAACGCTGCAGGCGGAGATCAGCGCCGCGCAGCTGGAAGAAGCGATTAACCAGCCGCTGGCGCGCATTCTTGAGCAGGTGCAGCTGGCGCTGGCCAGTTGTGACACCCGTCCGGAGGTGATTTACCTCACCGGCGGCAGTGCCCGTTCGCCGATCCTGCGCGCCGCGCTGCAGCAGGCGCTGCCCGACACGCCCATCGCCAGCGGCGATGATTTCGGTTCGGTCACCGCCGGCCTGGCACGCTGGGCGGAAGTGATGTTCAGATAATTCCCTCTCCCGCTTGCGGGAGAGGGTTAGGGTGAGGGCCAGACAGCTCCGTGCGATTTTCCCCTCACCCTGCCCTCTCCCAAAGGGAGAGGGAAAAGTCACACATTCTGCCAGATTAGAAATTCACGTTCGCACTGATTCCACCCACAAACGCATCTTTCACTTCGCTCACCGCACCCGGTGCCACCACGTATTGCAGGTTTGGACGCAGCTGCAGCCATTTGGTCAGCTGCGCATTGTAATAAACCTCGTAGTTGTACTCGGAACCATCCTGAATCGGCAGATAAGTTGGGCTGTCGAAATCAGTTTCGCCGTTGGCATCATTCTGCTGACGCAGCGAACGGGTATACGCGCTGTTGACGTGAATACGCGCCGCGCCGACGCCAATCTCATCCTGCGGACGCGCATCAAACGGCCCTTTCCAGGTAAAGCTGATCGACTGATAGTTGTCGGTTTTCGAGGTTTTGTGATCGTTCATCACCGCCTGCACCGTTACGCCAAGACCCCGGCTGGCATCGCCGCCCTGCGCGGTCAGCTGCTGCTGTAACAGCACGTAGCCGCCGTAGGCGTGATCCTTGCTCTGATAAGCGCCATCGCGCCAGCTGCCGTAGTTATCGCCGTTGGCCGACGAGTAGTAGTAACCAATGCGGTAGTTACCCGGCAGGTTGGCCGGCCCGAAGGTCGGCTTCCAGCCCAGTTCCACCGGCACCAGGTTGCCTTCGGAGTTGCTGGTATCCAGACGGAAACCGTCACCGCGATCGTAGTTGGCACTGTTCTGGTTGTAGAAGCCCACCTGGAAGAACACTTCCGGCGTGAAGTTTACCTTCACGCGCCCGCCCCACTGGGAAACCGGCCAGTTAAACCAGCGGTCGCCGCGCCAGTTACCCGCCTGGCCGCTGCCGAATGCAAGGTTCTGGAACTTGCTGTCAAAGTTGTCGAAATCTTCCCCGACGGTAACGCGACCGGCTTTCAGGTTGACGGTGTTATCAAACAGCCCTTTGCTGAGCCAGAACTGCGTCAGACGCCAGGTCTGGCCACGTCCGTACACTTCCTGCACCGATGACAGCATGCCGGTACGGCGGTCTGCCACCTGATCGGAGATATTGCGACCGTTACGGTCGGTAATGGTCATCTGGAACTGCGCATCCTGCCAGTCGAGCAGTTTTTGCAGGTCAAGATTCAGGCCAAACGCCCACTGATCGCTGTAGCGCATCGAGGTGTTGGTATCGGCACCGCCGCCCAGGTTCGAGGCACTTTCCATGGTGTAGTTAACGTCGAACTTCACGCCGTCGTTTTCCAGCTGCGTTCGGTTACCGCCCCAGTCGCCAAACATATAGGGAGAATCGTAGCTGAACGCATCGGCTGCCACCGCCGACGCACTCAACATGGCAAACATCAGGGTGCCCGCTGCCAGGCGAGGCATATGCTGCACTGCTTTTTTTCTGTTCATGATGATTATTCTTCTGTGAATTTCCGGAGAGGAACGGGCAGAGAATAATGCTGAGGTTATGTCAGTTTTTGCAAATCTGTGCGCAGTGAGTGCAAAGGTGACAGTGACTTAACGCAATTGTGACAGCGATCGATGAATGGATATGTTCTGGAGGAAAAAGGCATTTTTTGCGTGGCGAAAAAATTATTACGTGACGGGACGCCGCAGCGTCCCGCTTCGCGTTACGGCTTGCTGGCGCTGGCCAGCTCTTCAATCTCCTGCTTGCTGAGCTCCAGCTCGGTGGCTTTCACCAGCTCATCCAGCTGCTGCAGCGAGGTGGCACTGACAATCGGTGCCGTGATGCTAGGTCGCGCAATCTGCCACGCCAGCGCCACCTGGGTAGCAGAGGCATCGTGCGAGGCCGCGACATCTTCCAGCGCTTCAATGATGCGCTTACCGCGATCGTTGAGGTATTTTTCTACAATGCCCTGGCCGCGCGCGCTTTTGCTGGCGTCTTCCGGCTTTTTGTATTTCCCGCTCAGGAAACCGCTGGCCAGCGAGTAGTAGTTAATCACGCCGAGACCGTTTTTCACCGCCACCTGCTCCAGTCCGCTTTCATACTCCTGGCGATCGTACAGGTTGTACTCCGGCTGCAGGGTTTCATAGCGCGCCAGTCCCTCCTGCTTACTGATGTCGAGCGCTTCCTGCAGGCGCTGCGCGCTGTAGTTGGACGCACCGATTGCCCGCACTTTCCCCTCTTTGATCAGCGAGTCGAAGGCTTTCAGCGTCTCCACCAGCGGCGTGCTGTCGTCATCACGGTGCGCCTGGTAGAGATCGATGACATCCGTCTGCAGGCGGCGCAGCGAATCTTCCACGGCCTGGCGGATATAGGCCGGTTTCAGCCCGGTTTTCTCCGGCGTCAGCTCCATGCCTACCTTGGTGGCGAGCACGATACTGTCGCGCTTACCGCTTTTTTTCAGCCATTTACCGATGATGGTTTCCGATTCACCGCCGGCGTTGCCCGGCGCCCAGCGTGAGTAAACGTCTGCGGTATCAATGAAGAACAGCCCCTTTTCCACCAGCGCGTCGAGCAGTGAAAACGAGGTTTTTTCATCGACGGTCCAGCCAAAAACGTTGCCGCCAAACGTCAGCAGCGGCACGCTGATACCGCTGTCGCCCAGCTGACGGGTTTTGTGTTGACGCATGTGATCCTCCTTAGTGAAACGAGACTGGTCTGTCATTCAGCTTAGCAAAGGAAAAAGTCACGCTTATGCGTATTGCTGCCAAAATATTTACTGAATATGAATACTTAGCGTGCCCGGGGCGATATTCTTAATTCCTTCAATTTTTGCCCGGCCCGGGCGACTACAATCATTTCGTTTGCGCCGCGGTTCGTTTGCGCGCGCATGTGGGGAAAACGAAACCGCCGGAGAGCACACAGAGCAATGAACAAACGATTAAAAACAGGCCTGATTAGCGTGGTGGTACTGGCTGCGCTGGCGGGCGCTTACTACTGGTGGCAGCATCCGGCCGAGCCAGCACAGGCTAACCAGGCTGATGGTCAGCCGCATCACGGACGCGGTGGCAACAACAGCGGCGGACGCCGTCCGCTGGCACCGGTGCAGGCCGCAACGGCGACCACCGAAAGCGTGCCCTATTACCTCAGCGGACTTGGCACCGTCACCGCGGCCAATACCGTTACGGTGCGCAGTCGGGTCGATGGCCAGCTGATGGCGCTGCACTTCACGGAAGGTCAGCAGGTGGAGGCCGGCGCGCTGCTGGCAGAAATCGATCCCCGCCCATGGCAGGTAGCGCTCACCCAGGCGCAGGGCCAGCTGGCCAAAGATCAGGCGACGCTGGCTAACGCGCGCCGCGACCTCAGCCGTTATGAAAAGCTGGCGAAAACCTCGCTGGTGTCGCAGCAGGAGCTGGATACCCAGCGCTCGCTGGTCAGTGAAACCCTCGGCACCATCAAAGCCGACGAAGGCAATGTGGCCAGCGCGCAGCTCAATCTGACCTACAGCCGCATCACCGCGCCGATTGCCGGACGCGTCGGGCTGAAGCAGGTGGATGTCGGCAACTACATTACCGCCGGCGATACCAATGGTCTGGTGGTGATCACCCAGACGCACCCGATTGACGTGGTGTTCAGCGTTGCCGAGAACAATATCAGCCAGATCCTGAAAGCCCAGAAAAGCGGCCAGCCGCTGCCGGTTGAAGCCTGGGATCGCAGCAATAAAACCCTGCTGACCACGGGTGCGCTGCTGAGCATTGATAACCAGATCGATGTCACCACCGGCACCATTAAACTCAAGGCGCGCTTCAGCAATCAGGACGACGCCCTGTTTCCCAATCAGTTTGTTAATGCCCGGCTGAAGGTGGATACGCTGCAAAACGCGGTGGTGATCCCGACTGCCGCGCTGCAAATGAGCAACGACGGCCACTTTGTCTGGGTGGTGAACAGCGATAACAAAGTGAGTAAGAAACGCGTCACCGCCGGGCTGCAGGATAGCCAGAAAGTGGTGATTGATGCCGGGCTGCAGGCCGGTCAGCGCGTGGTCACTGACGGTCTCGACCGCCTGACCGAAGGCGCCACGGTGGAGATTGTCGCCGCACAGAGTACCACCACGCACAGCACGCGCGCGGCGCAACCGGCTCGCGGAGAACGTCAATAATGCAGGTGATGCCTCCCGACGCCAGCGGCGGCCCGTCACGCCAGTTTATTCTGCGCCCGGTGGCCACCACGCTGCTGATGATCGCGATTTTGCTGGCCGGCGTGCTGGGCTATCGCTTCCTGCCAGTTTCCGCGCTGCCGGAAGTCGATTACCCGACCATTCAGGTCGTCACGCTCTATCCCGGCGCCAGCCCGGATGTGGTGACCTCGTCGATTACCGCGCCGCTCGAGCGCCAGTTCGGGCAGATGTCCGGCCTGAAGCAAATGGCGTCGCAAAGCTCCGGCGGTGCCTCGGTGATTACGCTGCAGTTCCAGCTGACGCTGGCGCTCGACGTTGCCGAACAGGAAGTGCAGGCGGCGATCAACTCTGCCACTAACCTGCTGCCTAACGATCTGCCGAATCCGCCGGTGTACAACAAAGTCAATCCGGCCGATCCGCCAATCATGACGCTGGCCGTTACCACCACCAGCATGCCGCTGACGCAGGTGCAGGACATGGTGGAAACGCGGGTGGCGCAGAAGATTTCCCAGGTCTCCGGCGTCGGTCTGGTCACGCTCTCCGGCGGCCAGCGTCCGGCAGTGCGGGTGAAGATGAACGCACAGGCGCTGGCGGCCCTCGGCCTCACCAGCGAGACGGTGCGCACCGCCATCAGCAACGCCAACGTCAATTCGGCGAAAGGCAGCCTTGATGGTCCAACGCGCTCCATCACGCTGTCGGCCAATGACCAGATGACCTCCGCGGAGGATTACCGCAAGCTGATCGTCAGCTACAGCAACGGCGCGCCGGTGCGGCTGGGCGACGTCGCCACGGTTGAACAGGGCGCAGAAAACAGCTGGCTGGGCGCCTGGGCCAACCGTCAGCCGGCGATTGTGCTGAACGTGCAGCGCCAGCCGGGCGCCAATATTATCGCTACCGCTGACAGCATCCGCGCGCTGCTGCCGTCGCTGACCGCCACGCTGCCGAAGTCGGTTGACGTCAAACTGCTCACCGATCGCACCACCAACATTCGCGCCTCGGTAGCGGATACCCAGCATGAGCTGATGCTGGCCATCGGGCTGGTGGTGATGATCATCTATCTGTTTCTGCGTAATGTCCCGGCCACCATTATTCCGGCGGTCGCGGTGCCGCTGTCGCTGGTCGGCACCTTTGCCGCCATGTATTTTCTCGGCTTTTCGATCAATAACCTGACGCTGATGGCGCTGACCATCGCCACCGGCTTTGTGGTCGATGACGCCATCGTGGTAATCGAGAACATCTCGCGCTACATCGAAAAAGGCGAAAAGCCGATGACCGCCGCGCTGAAAGGTGCCGGTGAGATTGGCTTCACCATTATCTCCCTCACCTTCTCGCTGATCGCGGTGCTGATTCCGCTGCTGTTCATGGGCGATGTGATTGGCCGTTTGTTCCGTGAGTTCGCCGTGACGCTGGCGGTGGCGATTCTGATCTCGGCGGTGGTCTCACTGACGCTGACGCCGATGATGTGCGCGCGCATGCTGAGCGCCGAATCGCTGCGCAGGCAGAACCGCTTCTCCCGCGCCAGCGAGGCGATGTTCGATAAGGTGATTGCCGGCTATGGCCGCTGGCTGACGCGCGTGCTGCGCCATCCGTGGCTGACGCTGTCGGTGGCGCTTGGCACGCTGCTGCTGACGGTGCTGCTGTGGGTGGTGATTCCGAAGGGCTTCTTCCCGCAGCAGGACAACGGCATCATTCAGGGCACGCTGCAGGCGCCGCAGTCGGTCTCTTACGCCAGTATGGCGCAGCGCACCCGCGACGTGGCGTCGATCATTATGAAAGATCCGGCGGTGCAGAGCCTGACCTCGTTCGTCGGCGTGGATGGCACCAACGCGGCGCTCAACAGCGCGCGGCTGCAAATCAACCTGAAACCGCTGGACCAGCGTGACGATCGTATTCCGGCAGTGCAGCAGCGGCTGCAGCAGGCGATCGATCGCCTGCCCGGCGTGTCGCTGTGGCTGCAGCCGGTACAGGATCTGACCATTGATACCCAGGCGAGCCGCACGCCATACCAGTTTACCCTGCAGTCGGGTTCGCTGGAGTCGCTGGGCAGCTGGGTGCCGAAACTGCTGGCACAGCTCAACACCTTGCCACAGCTGCGCAATGTCAGCAGCGACTGGCAGGATCAGGGGCTGGAAGCCTTTGTACGCGTCGATCGCGACAGCGCCAGCCGGCTCGGCATCAGCATGGCCGACATTGATAACGCGCTGTACAACGCCTTTGGTCAGCGCCTGATCTCAACGATTTACACTCAGGCCAATCAGTATCGCGTGGTGCTGGAGCAGGACAACACGCAAACCCCCGGTCTCGCCAGCCTCGACGCGATTCGCCTGAACAGCAGCGACGGCGGCAGCGTGCCGCTCAGCGCCATCGCGCAAGTCGAAGAGCGCCACGCTGCGCTGAGCATTAATCATCTCGACCAGTTCCCGTCGGCCACCTTCTCGTTTGACGTGGCGCACGGCTACTCGCTCGGCGATGCGCTGCAGGCGATCACCACGGCGGAAGATCAGGTCGGCATGCCGGCAGAGATGATGACGCAGTTCCAGGGCAGCACGCTGGCGTTTGAAGCGGCGCTGACCAGCACCATCTGGCTGATCGTCGCGGCGGTAGTGGCGATGTATATCGTGCTCGGCGTGCTGTATGAGAGCTTCATCCACCCGATTACCATTCTGTCGACGCTGCCCACCGCCGGCGTTGGCGCGCTGCTGGCGCTGATGCTGAGCGGCAACGAACTGGATATCATCGCCATCATCGGCATCATTTTGCTGATCGGTATCGTGAAGAAGAACGCCATCATGATGATCGACTTCGCGCTGGCCGCCGAGCGTGAACAGGGCATGGCGCCGCGTGAGGCGATCTATCAGGCCTGTCTGCTGCGCTTCCGGCCGATTCTGATGACCACGCTGGCGGCGCTGCTTGGCGCGCTGCCGCTGATGCTCAGCACCGGCGTCGGCGCGGAACTGCGTCGTCCGCTCGGCATCGCCATGGTCGGTGGCCTGGTATTGAGCCAGGTGCTGACGCTGTTTACCACTCCGGTGATCTATCTGCTGTTTGATCGCCTTGCCCACGCCACGCGCCGGCGTCTGAAAGGCACGGAGGCGCAGTCGTGAAGTTTTTCGCCCTGTTTATCCATCGGCCGGTTGCCACCACGCTGCTGACGCTGGCGATTGCGCTGGCGGGCATTCTTGGCTTCCGTATGCTGCCGGTGGCGCCGCTGCCGCAGCTGGATTTCCCGGTGATTCTGATTTCGGCCTCGCTGCCCGGCGCGTCGCCGGAAACCATGGCGGCCTCGGTCGCCACGCCGCTTGAGCGCTCGCTGGGGCGCATTGCCGGCGTCAGTGAAATGACCTCCACCAGCTCGCTGGGCAGCACGCGCATCATTCTGGTGTTTGATTTCGACCGCGACATCAACGGCGCGGCGCGCGACGTGCAGGCGGCGATCAATGCCGCCCAGAGCCTGCTACCGACCGGCATGCCTAATCGTCCAACCTACCGCAAAGCCAACCCGTCCGATGCGCCAATCATGATCCTCACCATGACCTCGGACATTTATAATCCCGGTCAGCTGTATGATTACGCGTCGACGCAACTGGCGCAGAAACTGTCGCAGATTGATGGCGTCGGTGATGTCACGGTAGGCGGCAGTTCGCTGCCGGCGGTGCGCGTCGACCTCAATCCGCAGGCGCTGTTTAATCAGGGCGTGTCGCTGGATGCGGTGCGCACCGCCATCAGCAACGCCAACCAGCGCCGTCCGCAGGGCGCCATCGACGATACCCAGCAGCGCTGGCAGGTACGGACCAACGATGAGCTGCAAACCGCCAGCGTCTACCAGCCGCTGGTGGTGCACTACAACAACGGCGCGGCGGTACGGCTGAGCGATGTGGCGAACGTGCAGGATTCGGTGCAGGATGTGCGCAACGCCGGGATGACCAACGGCAAACCGGCGGTGCTGCTGGTGGTGCGCAAGTCGCCGGACGCCAACATCATTGATACCGTCGACCGCATCCGGGCGGAAATGCCGGAGCTGCATGAGGTGATCCCGGCGGCTATCGACCTGCAAATCGCCCAGGACCGCTCGCCCACTATCCGCGCCTCGCTGCACGAAGTGGAGCAGTCGCTGGTGATCGCCGTGGCGCTGGTAATTCTGGTGGTGTTTTTCTTCCTGCGCGACGGCCGCGCCACGCTAATTCCGGCGGCGGCGGTACCGGTATCGCTGATTGGTACCTTCGCCGCCATGTACCTGTGCGGCTTCAGCCTGAATAACCTATCGCTGATGGCGCTGACCATCGCCACCGGCTTTGTGGTGGATGACGCCATTGTGGTGCTGGAGAACATCGCGCGCCACGTCGAAGCCGGCATGAAGCCGCTGCAGGCGGCACTCACTGGGGTGCGCGAGGTGGGCTTTACCGTGCTGTCGATGAGCCTGTCGCTGATTGCGGTGTTCCTGCCGCTGCTGATGATTGGCGGCATTATTGGTCGCTTCTTCTCGGAGTTTGCCATCACGCTGTCGGTGGCGATTCTCATCTCGCTGTTTATCTCCATTACCCTGACGCCGATGATGTGCGCGTATCTGCTGAAACCGCAGGCGAAGCGCAGCCAGCCGCGCACGCGTGGTTTTGGCCGCGTGCTGCTGGCAGTGCAGCAGGGCTATGCGCGCTCGCTCGGCTGGGTGCTGAACCACGCGATCTGGGTGCTGTTGCTGTTGCTCGGCACCGTCGGGCTGACCATCTGGCTGTTTATCACCATCCCCAAAACCTTTATGCCCGAGCAGGATACCGGCCGTCTCAACGGCTTTATCTCCGCCGATCAGAGCATTTCGTTCCAGGCGATGCGCGGTAAGCTGCAGGATTTCATGAACATCATCAAGGCTGACCCGGCGGTCGATAACGTCACCGGCTTCACCGGCGGCTCGCGCACCAACAGCGGCTCGATGTTTGTGTCACTCAAGCCGCTGTCAGAACGCAGCGAAAGCGCGCAGGAAGTGATCGCCCGCCTGCGCGTGAAGCTGGCGAAAGAACCGGGTGCCAACCTGTACCTCAATGCGGTGCAGGATATTCGCGTCGGCGGACGCGAATCGAACGCCAGCTATCAGTACAGCCTGCTGTCGGATAACCTCGCCGATTTACGTGAGTGGGAGCCGAAAATCCGCCAGGCGTTCGCCGCGCTGCCAGAGCTGGCCGATGTGAACTCGGATCAGCAGGACAACGGCAGCGAAATGGCGCTGACTTACGATCGCGAAAGCATGGCGCGCCTCGGCATCGACGTGTCGGCGGCCAATGCGCTGCTGAATAACGCCTTCGGCCAGCGGCAAATCTCCACCATCTACCAGCCACTGAATCAGTACAAAGTGGTGATGGAAGTGGATCCGCGCTATACCCAGGATGTCAGCGCGCTGGATCAGATGTTCGTGATCAACAGCGACGGCAAAGCGATTCCGCTGAGCTGGTTTGCCAAATGGCAGCCGGCCAACGCGCCGCTGTCGGTCAACCATCAGGGGCTGTCGGCGGCCTCGACCATCTCGTTTAACCTGCCGGAAGGGGTCTCGCTGTCGCAGGCGTCAGAGGCCATTGACCGCACCATTACGGCGATTGGCGTGCCGTCCAGCGTGCGCGGCAGCTTCGCCGGCACCGCGCAGGTATTTCAGGATTCGCAATCGAACCAGCTGTGGCTGATGCTGGCGGCGATTGCCGCGGTGTATATCGTGCTCGGCATTCTGTATGAGAGCTACGTGCATCCCCTGACGATTCTCTCTACCCTGCCCTCGGCGGGCGTCGGCGCGCTGCTGGCGCTGCAGCTGTTTAATACGCCGTTCAGCCTGATTGCGCTAATCGGCATCCTGCTGCTGATCGGTATCGTGAAAAAGAACGCCATCATGATGGTGGATTTCGCGCTGGAGGCGGAGCGCAACGGCAACCTGTCGGCGCGCGACGCCATTTTCCAGGCGTGCCAGCTGCGTTTCCGCCCGATTCTGATGACCACGCTGGCGGCGCTGTTTGGTGCGCTGCCGCTGGTGCTGACCAGCGGGGACGGCGCGGAGCTGCGCCAGCCGCTGGGCATCACCATTGCCGGTGGGCTGGTGATGAGCCAGCTGCTGACGCTGTACACCACACCGGTGGTGTACCTGATGATGGATAAACTGCGCCGGCGGAAAAAGCAGCCGCGGTTGATAACGGAGCCATAACGTCATACCTGCACTAAGCGTAGCGGCGCAATTTAACGCGCGATAAATCGCGCCGCTACGCGACCTGCGGTTGATGAAACTGTTAACACGGGATGACCATGAACGCACAAACCGCCACTGTCCGCTGGCAACTGTGGATTGTGGCCTTCGGCTTTTTTATGCAGACGCTGGATACCACGATTGTGAACACCGCGATACCGGCGATGGCCCACGATCTCAACGTCAGCCCGCTGCATATGCACTCGGTGATTGTCTCCTACGTGCTCACCGTGGCGGTTACGCTACCGCTCAGCGGCTGGCTGGCGGACCGCTTTGGCGTGCGCAACATCTTCTTCTGCGCCATCGTGCTGTTTAGCCTCGGTTCGCTGCTGTGTGCCTTCGCCACGTCACTTGACCAGCTGGTGATGGCGCGCGTGGTCCAGGGGATCGGCGGCGCGATGATGGTGCCGGTAGGCCGGCTGACGGTGATGAAAATCGTGCCGCGTGAGCAGTACATGTCGGCCATGACCTTTGTCACCCTGCCCGGCCAGATTGGCCCGCTGCTCGGCCCGGCGCTGGGCGGCATTCTGGTGGAGTATGCCAGCTGGCACTGGATCTTCCTGATCAACATTCCGGTCGGCATCATCGGTGCCATTGCCACGCTGCTGCTGATGCCGAACTACACCATGCAGACGCGACGCTTTGACTTCCTTGGTTTTGTGCTGCTGGCGGTGGGCATGGCTACGCTGACGCTGGCGCTCGACGGCCAGCGCAGCGCCGGCGGCTCACCGCTGCTGCTGTGCCTGCTGATTCTGCTGGGGGTGTTTTCCCTGCTGTTCTACCTGATGCACGGCCGCAACAACGATAACGCGCTGTTTAGCCTGAAGCTGTTTGATAACCGCATTTACGCCATCGGCCTGCTCGGCAGCTTCACCGGCCGCATCGGCAGCGGCATGCTGCCGTTCATGACGCCGATTTTTCTGCAGGTGGGTCTCGGCTTTAGCCCGTTCCACGCCGGGCTGATGATGATCCCGATGGTGCTGGGCAACATGGGCATCAAACGTGTGGTGGTGCGCATCGTGAACCTGTTTGGCTATCGTAACGCGCTGGTGGGCGGCACGCTGGCGCTGGCGCTGGTGGTGCTGCTGTTTCCCGTGGTGGCGCTGCTCGGCTGGATCTGGCTGCTGCCCGTGGTGCTGCTGTTGCAGGGCATGGTCAATGCCATCCGCTTTTCGTCCATGAATACCCTGACGCTGAAAGAGCTGCCGGACGAGCTGGCCTCGAGCGGCAACAGCCTGCTGTCGATGATCATGCAGCTGTCGATGAGTATCGGCGTCACCGTGGCCGGTCTGCTGCTCGGCGCTTTCGGCCATGGCGCGGTGAGCGACAGCGCCGCGACCCATCAAACCTTTATGTACACCTATTTGTGCATGGCGCTGGTGATTGCGCTGCCGGCACTGGTGTTCTGGCGCGTACCCGCCGATGTGAGTAAAAACGTGGACCTGAGAGGCAGGAGAAAAGGATGAAGCAGCCGGTAAAACTCGGCATCAGCGCCAAACTGTTCATGGCGATTTTTTCCACCTGCATGCTGGTGATCATCACCATGCACTGGGGCGTGCGCCTCAGCTTTGAGCATGGCTTTGTCGATTACATCAAAAAGGGCAACGAGCAGCGCCTGACGCTGCTGAGCGATGCGCTGGCCGATCAATACGAACAGCACGGTAGCTGGGATTTTTTGCGTAACAACGACCGGCTGATTTTCACCATTCTGCGCTCGCTGGAACAGAACCCCGGCAGCGGCACGCAGCTGCCGCCGCACGGCTGGCGCACCCAGTTCTGGATTATCGATCAGCAGTACAAAATACTGTCCGGCCCGCGCTCGCCGGTGCCGCCGGAAGGCTCGCGCCGCAATATCACCACCAGCAACGGCAAGATTGTTGGCTGGGTGATTGCGTCGCCCGCCGAGCGACTGACGCGCAGCACCGATATCAACTTTGACCATCAGCAGCGCCAGACCAGCTGGCTGATTGTCGGCCTCACCACGCTGCTGGCCGCGCTGGTCACCTGGCTGCTGGCGCGCGGTCTGCTGGCGCCGGTGAAACGGCTGGTGGACGGCACCCATCAGCTGGCGGCGGGCAAATTTACCACCCGGGTAGAGGTCGGCAGCAGCGACGAAATTGGTCAGCTGGCACGCGACTTCAACCAGCTGGCGCGCTCGCTGGAGAAAAATGAGAGCAACCGGCGCGCCTTTATGGCCGATATTTCCCATGAGCTGCGTACGCCGCTGGCGATTTTGCGCGGTGAGCTGGAGGCGATGCAGGATGGCGTACGCAAGCTGACGCCCGACGCCATCAGTTCGCTGCAGAGTGAAGTCGCGCTGCTGACCCAACTGGTGGAAGACCTGCACCAGCTGTCGCTCTCCGACGCGGGCGCCCTCGCCTACCGCAAACAGCCGGTGGATCTGGTCAGTCTGCTGGAGGTGGTGGCGGGCAGTTTTGGCGAACGCTATCGCAGCCGGGGGTTGACGCTCAGCCTGATGTTGCCGGCGCAGGCCAGCAGCTTTGGCGATCCGGACCGGCTGATGCAGCTGTTTACTAACCTGCTGGAAAACAGCCTGCGCTACACCGATGCCGGCGGCACGGTGCAGCTCAGTATGCAGCTCAGCGGCGAGCAGTGGCAGCTGCAGTTTGCCGACAGCGCACCGGGCGTCGAGCGCCAGCAGCAGGCACAGCTGTTTGAGCGCTTCTTCCGCGCCGAAAGCTCGCGCAATCGCGCCAGCGGCGGCTCCGGGCTCGGTCTGGCGATCTGCAAGAATATTGTTGAGGCGCATGACGGCAGCATTAATGCGGCCGACTCTGATTTAGGTGGGCTGAAAATCACGCTAAACTTGCCGTATGTTCCTTACTAGACACCCTTTATGAGCACGGAAAATAGCGATCCCCTGATTCTTGTTGTGGAAGACGAACCCAAACTGGCGCAGCTGATGATTGATTATCTGCAGGCGTCAAACTACCGCACGCATCACCTCGCCGATGGCAACGCGGTACTGAGTTATGTGCAACAAACGCCGCCAGACCTGATGCTGCTGGATTTGATGCTGCCGGGCCGTGACGGCCTGACGCTGTGTCGGGAAATCCGCCGCTTCTCTGAACTGCCGATTATCATGGTGACCGCACGCACGGAAGAGATCGATCGCCTGCTCGGGCTGGAGATTGGCGCTGACGACTATATCTGCAAACCCTTCAGCCCGCGTGAAGTGGTGGCACGGGTGAAAACCATTCTGCGCCGGGTGAAACGTTCGCCAGAAGAGGCGCAGCTGGCCTCGCATCTGCTGATCGACGAAGGGCGTTTTCAGGCCAGCTGGCGCGAACAGCCGCTGGAGCTGACGCCCGCCGAGTTCCGCCTGCTGAAAACGCTGGCGCTGGAGCCGGGCAAAGTGTTCTCGCGCGAGCAACTGCTGAACCATCTGTATGACGACTATCGCGTGGTCACCGATCGCACCATCGACAGCCACATCAAGAACCTGCGGCGCAAGCTGGAGAACCTTGATGCCGAACAGCCGTTTATTCGCGCCGTGTACGGCATGGGATATCGCTGGGAAGCGGATGTTGGCCGCCTGCTGTAACCGCTTAGATTGATCCAGGTCAATTTACATCGGGAGTCGCCCTGCCTACAATTCCCCACCTTTTGCAGGGCCGCCTGACGCGGCCGCTGCACGTGCCATCCGTGATGGCATGCTGACCTGACATCAGTGAGAACTTCCCATGCTTAAACCCGAACTGCTTTCGCCGGCAGGCACGCTGAAAAATATGCGTTACGCCTTTGCCTACGGCGCCGATGCGGTGTATGCCGGCCAGCCGCGCTACAGCCTGCGCGTGCGCAATAACGAATTCACCCATGAAAACCTCGCCAAAGGCATCAGCGAGGCGCACGCGCTCGGCAAGAAGTTTTACGTTGTGGTGAACATTGCCCCGCACAACGCCAAGCTGAAAACCTTTATCCGCGATCTGACGCCGGTTATCGAGATGCAGCCGGATGCGCTGATCATGTCCGATCCCGGCCTGATCATGCTGGTGCGCGAAGCCTTCCCGCAGATGCCGATTCACCTGTCGGTGCAGGCTAACGCGGTGAACTGGGCCACGGTGAAGTTCTGGCAGCAGATGGGGCTGACGCGCGTGATTCTGTCGCGCGAGCTGTCGCTGGAGGAGATCGCCGAAATTCGCCAGCAGGTGCCGGAGATGGAGATTGAAATCTTTGTCCACGGCGCGCTGTGCATGGCCTACTCCGGCCGCTGCCTGCTCTCTGGCTATCTGAATAAGCGCGATCCCAATCAGGGCACCTGTACCAACGCCTGCCGCTGGGAATATAACGTGGCCGAAGGCCAGCAGGATGAGGTCGGCAACATTGTTGGCTTTCATCAGCCGGTTGCGGTGCAGCCCGCGACGCTCGGCGTCGGTCAGCCCACCGACCGGGTATTCCTGCTGGAAGAGAAGATGAAGCCAGGCGAGGTGATGAGCGCGTTCGAAGATGAGCACGGCACCTACATCATGAACTCGAAAGATCTGCGCGCGGTGGCGCACGTCGAACGCCTGAGCCAGATGGGCGTGCATTCGCTGAAAATTGAGGGCCGCACCAAATCGTTCTACTACTGCGCGCGTACCGCGCAGGTGTACCGCCGCGCAATCGACGACGCGGCCGCCGGCAAACCTTTCGATCCGGCACTGCTGGAGACGCTGGAAGGGCTGGCGCATCGCGGCTATACCGAAGGTTTTTTGCGTCGCCATACCCATGACAGCTATCAAAACTACGAGCAGGGTTTTTCCATTTCGGAGCGTCAGCAGTTTGTTGGTGAATTTACCGGTGAACGGCGCGGTACGTGGGCGCAGGTGGCGGTGAAGAACAAATTCATGCTGGGCGATAGCGTGGAGATCATGACGCCGGACGGCAATCTCAACTGCACGCTGCAGGCGATGCAGAATGACAAGGGTGCCGCGGTTGAGGTGGCGCCGGGTGATGGTCATCGCGTCTGGATCAGCGTGCCGGAGGGGGTCGATCTGGCCTATGCGCTGCTGCTGCGCAATTTTACCGACGGTAATAGCACTTACGATCCACACGGTAAAAATCGCACTAAATGAAAAGAAAACGGCGAAGTTAGAACAGGATCACAGACCGCCGCTTCGCCGCGCTTTAGAATCGCGCCTGCTGCTAACGAGTAACAACAAACAGCAGGTAGTACCAGGAACCACCTCATTCACCCGCCCGGCTCCCCCGTGCGGGTTTTCTTTTTTTCATCGTTCGCCGATAAAGTTCCCGCCGCAGCTATGCTATAACCACAGCTCTGTCTTACTCATCAGGGAAGCGATAATGCAAAATAAACCCCTCACTTTGCTGATTCTGAATGGAAAAGGCGCAGGCAATGAAGAGTTGCGTGCCGCCGTGAATACCCTGCGCGACGAAGGCTTTAACCTGGCGGTGCGCGTGACCTGGGAAAAAGGCGACGGTGACCGCTACGTGCAGGAAGCGCTGCAGCTGCAGGCGGAAACCGTGGTGGCTGGCGGCGGCGATGGCACCATCAATGAGATTGCCACCGCGCTGGCCGCCCTGCCGCCCGCGCAGCGGCCGGTGCTGGGGATTTTACCGCTTGGCACTGCCAACGATTTTGCTACCAGCGCCGGTATCCCGGCAGAAATGGAAGCGGCACTGCGGCTGGCGGTACTGGGCAAAGCCACGGCCATCGATCTGGCGCGGGTGAACGGCGACCGTTACTTCATCAACATGGCGACCGGCGGTTTTGGCACGCGCATCACCACCGAAACGCCGGAGAAACTGAAATCGGCGCTGGGCGGCGTCTCCTATTTTATTCATGGCCTGATGCGCGTTGATGCGCTGAAGCCGGACAGCTGCGAAATCAGCGGACCGGGCTTTCACTGGCAGGGTGACGCGCTGGTGATTGGCATTGGCAATGGCCGTCAGGCCGGTGGCGGGCAGCGGTTGTGCCCGGAAGCGCTGATCAACGACGGACAGCTCAATCTCAGCATCGTAACCGCCCAAGAGCTGCTGCCAACGCTGCTGCACTCGCTGACGCGCGACGATGAAAACCCGAACATTGTCGCGGCACAGCTGACGTCACTGACCATCCGTTCACCGCATGAGATGACCTTTAACCTCGACGGCGAGCCGCTGTCCGGCAGCGAGTTTGAGATTGAGGTGCAGCCCGGCGCGTTGAGCTGCCGCCTGCCGCCGCAGTGTCCGTTGCTGGCGTAATCTTTGGAAAATTTCTGCATTATCCCGGTGCGCATAAATGCGCACCCTGTGAGGATCGCCATCCCTGCACGCACAGTGTAGGGTCGCCATTGATGGCGACCGGTTACGTGCGTCTGCGGCTGACGCTCTGCATCACACCTTCATCCAGCGGCGCTCCACGGCGGAAATCGCCACCGCTTCCAGCACCTTCTGCACCTGCAGCCCTTCGGCAAAATCCGGCCACATGCGATCGCCGGCGGCGATGCCGTTAATCAGATCGCGAATCTCGACCGTTTTCTGATCGTTAAAACCGATGCCGTGGCCGGCCGAGACGCAGAAGCTGGCGTAATCCGGGTGCGCCGGACCGGTGAGAATGGTTTTAAAGCCCTGGCGACCGGCCGGATCGTCGTGCAGATACAGTTCCAGTTCAGCCATGCGCTCCTGCGTGTAGCGCAGCGTGCCTTTGGTGCCGGTCACCACATAAGTCAGCCCCATCTTGCTGCCGCAGGCGATACGCGAGGTTTCAATCACGCCGTGCGCGCCATTTTTAAAGCGCAGCAGCGCGCTGGCCTGATCTTCATTTTCCACCGGCAGCAGACGTGACGGCGCCTTCGGATCCGGTCGCTGTTTGATCACCGTCATCATGTCACCGCTCACCTCATCAATATCACCGACCAGATAGTGCGCCATGTTGACGATATGCGCCGCCAGATCGCCAAGCGCGCCGAGACCGGCCAGCGCTTTCTGGCAGTGCCAGTCGAGCGGCGTCTCCGCGCGCGCCAGATAATCTTCGTTATGGGTGCCGTAAAAGTGCACCACCTCGCCGATCTCACCGCACGCAATAATCTCCCGTGCTAGCTGACTGGTGGGGTTTTTCATGTAGTTGAAGCCTACCAGGGTTTTCACCCCCGCCTGCTCTGCCGCCTGCACCATCTCTTCGGCATCGGCCACCGAGAGCGACAGCGGCTTTTCGGAGTAAACGTGCTTGCCGTGGCGAATCGCCTCCAGCGCCATCTCTTTGTGCAGGAAATTGGGCGCGCAGATATCGACCACGTCGATGTGCGGATCGCGCACCAGCTCGCGCCAGTCGCCCGTCGAACGGGCAAAGCCAAACGTCGCCGCCTGCTGCGCCGCCAGCGCCGGATTCACCTCTGCCAGCATCTCGCGCACAATCTCGCCCTTCAGGGCGAACACCGTGGGTGCCTGCGCATAGGCAATCGCGTGACAACGCCCAATATATCCACTGCCAATCATACCGATTCTGACTTTGTTCATGCTGCACCTGCGGTTCACGGGGATGAGTTTCCCGGAATATATGTTTCGTTTTGGGCGGCGACAACGGCGAAATGAAATATCTGTGATCATACATGCGAGGTATCTGACAGAAGCGACAAATCAGAATGTAATTTTGCATAGCATTGGTGACATCTCTCACAATCAGGCGCAGTGCTGGCGCTAATTCGCGCCATCGCGCGGGCCCGCGTCGGGCAATTGACGCTTTATTCAGCAGTCAGAAAAAATTGTGAAAAAGAGCTTTGACAAGCCACAGCCTGCCCGATAATATGCGCCCCGTTCCAAACGATTCCTCTGTAGTTCAGTCGGTAGAACGGCGGACTGTTAATCCGTATGTCACTGGTTCGAGTCCAGTCAGAGGAGCCAGATTTAGAAAAGCCTGCTTTTAAAGCAGGCTTTTTGCTTTTCGGCGTTCTGAACTTCAGATCCCGCCATACCACTCGTAACCGCGATCTTCCCAGTAGCCGCCGCGTCCGCCCCACAGCTGGGCAAACGAATCCACCACTTTAATTTCCATCAGATACTTGGCGTGCTTGTAACCGAGCTGGCGCTCGACCCGGAGACGCAGCGGCGCGCCGTGCGCCACCGGTAACGGCTGGTCGTTCATGCGGTAAGCCAGCAGCGTTTGCGGATGCCACGCATCCTGCAGATCGATGCTTTCATAGTAGCGTCCGCTGCCGTCCAGCGTCTGCTCCAGCTCATCGGCACACAGGAACACCACGTAGCGGGCACCTGGCCGCAGGCGCGCTGCATCCAGCACCAGTCCGAGCGGTACGCCCTGCCATTTGCCAATCGCGCTCCAGCCCTCCACGCAGTCGTGACGGGTGATTTGTGTGCGACTGGGAAAACGCTGCAGATCGCTGAGCGATAAACTCAGCGGCTGTTGCACCAGCCCGGTGACGCGCAGCCGCCAGTCGGCAAACCCGTTCGCCAGCAAACGCGCATACTCGTCGGAGTCGGGCATTTGCGTGCCGTTGGCGCGGAACAGCGGTGAAATATCGGCCTCGCTGAACTCCGGTGCCAGCCGCTGGCCGCCCAGCAGGCGCTGGCTGGCACGCGTCAGCCGCTCGGTCTGATTGAGCCAGCCGCTGACCGTGTCGTTTTGCGTCAGTTGATCGCAACCGCTCAGCAGCGCCGCGCCGGCGCCGGACAGCGCGCCCAGCAGCAGGCGGCGACGCGACAGCTCGATTTTCATGATGGGGTATCCTCTTTGTCGATCGCGTAACGGCCGGTGATCATCGAACGCAGGTTATTGAACACGCCTGATACCAGCACCATCACCACATGCACCAGCACAAACAGCACCAGCAGCGTGGCGGTGATAAAGTGCACCGTGCGCGCCGTGGGACGGCCGCCAAACAGATCGGGTAAAAACGGCAGTGCCGCATCCAGCGCTGGCGACAGGGTTAATCCACTGAGCAGCATCAGCGGCAGCAGTATGAAGATCACCAGCAGATAGCTGAGTTTCTGCAACGCGTTATAGCGCCGCGCCGCTTCACCGCGGGCGAAGCGCAGCCGGGCGTGGTCGCAAATCTCCTGCCACAAATGACGCGCGCCCAGTTGCTGACGGTCGGGCAACAGATCGCGGCGGAAATGCCGATGCCAGAAACCGTGCAGCAGATAAATCACGCCGTTGAACAGCAGCAGCCAGGCAAAAAAGAAGTGCCAGTGGCGACCGGCTCCCAAATCCTGCCACGACGGCAGCGTCATCCAGCCGGGGAACGCGCGCGCTGTGAGCGTGCCCTCCAGCTTCGAGACACCGAGCACGCCGGTGGTATTCAGTTGCAGCGAGCCGAGCCGGACAAATCCCTGCTGCTGACGATTGCCGATTTCAAACACCGGCTGCTCATGGTCCGCGCCATACAGGCCGACATACAGACGCGGATGTGCATTAAAGATTTGCAGTCCGCTCATCAGCAGTACGGCAAAACACAGGGCGTTGACCCAGTGCGTCACGCGCACCAGCAGCGAATGACGACGGATTAGGGTTTTACTGCGGGAAGGTGAAGGCTGTTGCATCATCAAGCCCCTTACCAGCCAGGCGAGGCCTGGCTGGAGCCGGATTACATCGGCGGCACTACGCCGTTTTTGCCGACAATGATATTGCCTGCGGTGAGCTTACCGTCGGCGCCCTTCTCGGCCGGAACAAACACCGTGGTGCCGGGTTTCAGGTCATCCGGGGTGGCCGCCGCCAGCGTCACCACCGGCGTACCGGCCGGAATGGCAATTTTTTTCTGATGGCCGTGATAGCTCACCGTCACTTCGCTGTTATCCACCGAGGTGACGCTATTGGCGACCGTGGCGTTGGTCATTGAGCTGCCCGGCTTCAGATCCCAGCTGAAGTTGCCCTCGCCTGCGCCTTTCAGCTGCGCCGGGAAAATCAGCACTTCGAGCGCGCCATCTCCGCCGCCCGCTTTCGGCAGCGAGGCAATGCCCACGTAATCGCCCTTTTTAATGTCGCTGATGCTGGCCTTCGCCACCGCAGACACCATCGCGCCTGGCTTCATGGCCACGCTGACCTCCGATCCTTCGCGTGACTTGATAGTGAGCTGCTGCCCGTTTACCGATTCAACAACGCCACGTACCTGCACTTTTTGCCCTGCCATCTCTGCCGCCATCGCCGGCGACAGCGTGGCGCCGGCCAGCAGTGAACCGGCAATCAGCAGTGAAAGGCGTTTGTGATGTGATAAGACCGTCATGGAGTGTTCCTTTTGATGATAAGCGCTGCCTCAGCGGCAGCCCTGTGCCAGAAATCATTCAACCCAAAGCGCAATAACATTGCGGCAAAAGGCGCTGGAAAACAAACCTACTAGTTGGTAGATTAAAAAACAAGATAATTTTTCACCCTGTACTTTGTCATGTCATTATTTTGTCTTAGCCTGAGCCTCGCGCAGATCCAGCGCCTGGGTTGAACATTGGGAGCATCAGTATGGAAATGCAGTTACGATCGGCCACGTTAGCGCTGCTGATTTGCAGCTGTTCCGCCGCCGCGGCAGAACTCAGCAGTCCTTCGCCGGGCCAGCTTATTAACACGCGCTTGTCTTACATGAAGGATGTGGCGGGTTATAAAGCGCAGCATCATCAGCCGATTGAAGATTTGGGTCAGGAGCGCAAGGTGCTGGACAAAGCCCTGGCGGAAGCGCGTCAGCTGGGCCTGGACGATGCCACGGTGCAGCCGTTTATTCAGGCACAGATGGATGTGGCGAAAGCGGTGCAGTATCGCTATCGCGCCGACTGGCTGGCAACGCCGGAGCCGCACTGGCAGCCGCGTCCGCTGGATGAGGTGCGCAAAAGCATTGGTCATTACAGCGACGCGATTCTGACGCAGCTTGCCGCGCAGTTGAAACAGGGCACGACGCTGCAGGCACCACAGAAGGCCGAATTTATGCGCGACATTCAGCAGCGTAATGTGTCACCGCAGGATAAAGAGTTATTGTGGCGCACGCTCAGCGCGGTGACGCTACGGCAGCCGTGATGTTACGCGGCGAGCGAGCCGTCGATCGCCGCAGGCCTGTCATTTTGCTGCGTTTATTCCGGTCGCCCTGAATGCCGACCCTGTAATCCGGGTAACGACTTTACAGGGTGCGCAGTGATGCGCACCGCAACGCCATTTTTAAACCTCTCTTTACAACTACCCCATCCGCTCTGTGATTGCGTTCACAACTCTGCAACAGCAACTTGTATGGTAGTATTATTGCGCGTATTTTTTCGTCATTACTGTCGCGTTATTACTGGTGTGCCGCGCCTTCAGGCCACCAGCCAGGAGTGAATGATGAAAAGTGTGGTGATTGAACAACCGGGCAAACTGCTGCTGGCCGAGCGCGCGCTGCCGCAGCCCGCCGCTGATGAAGTACGGGTAAAAGTGAAATTTGCCAGCATCTGTGGCTCTGACGTGCACATCTGGCACGGTCACAATCCATTTGCCCGCTATCCGCGCGTCATCGGCCATGAGTTCTTCGGCGTGATTGACGCGGTCGGACAGGACGTTGATGCCAGCCGGCTGGGCGAGCGCGTGGCGGTCGATCCGGTGGTGAGCTGCGGCCACTGCTATCCCTGCTCCGTTGGCCGTCCTAATGTCTGTCAGTCACTGCAGGTGATTGGCGTCCACCGCGACGGCGGCTTCAGTGAGTATGCGGTGGCACCAGCCAAAAATGCCCATCGCCTGCCGGCGAGCATTCCCGACCAACTCGCCAGCCTGGTTGAGCCCTTCACCATTGCCGCGAATATCACGGCGTTCCTCAAACCGCAGCCACAGGATGTGGCGCTGATTTACGGTGCCGGTCCGATGGGGCTGACCGCCATTCAGGTGCTGAAAGGCGTGTACGGCGTACAGCAGGTGCTGGTGGTGGACCGCCTGCCAGAGCGGCTGGCGCTGGCGCAGCAAAACGGTGCCGATCGCCTGTATAACAACAGCGAGATCCCACTGGCGGCGCAGCTGGAAGGCGTTCAGCCGACGCTGATTATTGACGCCGCCTGCCATCCGGCGATCCTCGCCGAAGCGGCGGCGCTGGCCTCGCCGGCGGCGCGCATCGGCCTGCTCGGGTTTTCTGCTGAGCCGTGCAGCCTGACGCAGCAGGCGTTGACCAGCAAAGAGCTGTCGCTGTTTACCTCGCGCCTGAACAGCAACCGCTTCCCGCAGGTGATTGCGTGGCTGGAACAGGGGCTGATCCAGCCGGAGAAACTGGTCACCCACTATTTCCCGCTGGCGCAGATCGAGCGCGCCATGACGCTGTTTGAACAAGACCCGCGCACCTGCTGCAAAGTGATCCTGCAAATGGATTGAGTGAGGCGCCACACCAGATGTCCCTGATGCCGGTGCGTACCCGCCGGCCACAACAATAATCCCCTGCATAAATCAGGCGCAGCGCCGCGGTCATCAAGGTCATCTCCCCGTGATGCTGCAGCCTGAAGAAGAACAGGGAAACGGAGTTTCTATGCTGAAGAATCTACGCTGGACCCTCGTACTGCTGCTGTTCCTGGTGTATATGATCAACTACCTCGATCGTATTGCCCTGTCGCTCACCGTGCCGCTGGTGGAAAAAGATCTGATGATCAATGCCGAGCAGTTCGGCCTGATCTTCGGCAGCTTCTTCTTCGGCTACGCGCTGTTCAACTTTATTGGCGGTTTAGCCACCGATAAATTTGGTCCGACAATTGTGCTCGGCACCGCCGTCGGCATGTGGTCGCTGTTCTGCGGTATGACCGCGCTGGCGACCGGTTTCTGGTCGATGATGATTCTGCGCGTTCTGTTTGGCATGGCGGAAGGTCCGATTTGCGCCTCGGCTAACAAAGCCATCAACGGCTGGTTCCCGAAAAAGCAGGCCGCCACCGCCATGGGCCTGCTGAGTGCCGGTTCCCCGCTCGGCGGCGCGGTCGCCGGGCCGATTGTCGGCTACCTGGCGCTCTCCTTCGGCTGGCGTCCGGCGTTTGTGGTGATCTGCCTGATTGGTCTGGTGTGGATGGCGCTGTGGTTCTTCTTCGCCGCCGACAATCCGGCGCGCAGTAAGCGCGTCTCAGCGCAGGAGCGCGCGCTGGTAGAGAAACTGAAAGCGGAAGAGCCGGCGGATATCATCGACGCGGACGGCAAAGCGCACGGCATGGGCTACTATCTGCGTCAGCCGATTATCCTCGTCACCGCCTTCGCCTTCTTCTGCTACAACTACATTCTGTTCTTCTTCCTGAGCTGGTTCCCGGCCTATCTGGTGCAGGCGCACGGGCTGGATATCAAAGCCATGAGCATCACTACCATGATCCCGTGGATTGTCGGCTTCGTTGGCCTGGCGCTGGGCGGCTGGATTTCCGATAAAATCTTTAATATCACCGGTAAGCTGCTGCTATCGCGCAAGATTGTGTTAGTAGTGTCGCTGCTGGCGGCAGCGATATGTGTGGCGCTGGCGGGCACCATCAAAGAGGTGAATTCGGCGGTGATCATGATGTCGGTCTCCATCTTCTTCCTCTACATCACCGGTGCCATTTACTGGGCGATTATTCAGGATGTGGTGCACAAGAGCCGCGTCGGCAGCATCAGCGGCTTTATCCACCTGATTGGCAGCCTGTCCGGCATTATCGGCCCGATCGTTACCGGCTTCATCGTGCAGCACACCGGCAAATTTGACAGCGCCTTTGTGCTGGCGGGTGTGGTGGCGGCCCTTGGTGCGCTGCTGGTGCTGTTTGTGATTCGCAGCCCGAAAGCCAGCGACAAACCGGTTTCCGTTTAATCGAATGACTCTGCCGGGGCGCCGCGCGCCCCGTTTGCCACAAGGATTATGCATGTTACAACCCGATCGCCTTCCCGCTGACGTACAGCGCCCCCGTTACGACCGCAGCCAGCTGAAAACCCGCATGGTGCACATCGGTTTTGGTGCCTTTCACCGCGCGCATCAGGCGCTGGCCACTGACCAACTGGCGCAGCACGGCAGCGACTGGGGCTACTGCGAAGTGAATCTCAACAGCGGCGCGCTGATCGCCGCTCTGCGCCAGCAGGATTTGCTGTACAGCGTGACCGAAATGGCCGACGACAGCCTGCACACGCGCATTGTTGGCGTAATTACCCAGGCGCTGCACGCGAAAAGTGACGGTATTGAGGCGGTGATTGAAGCGATGAGCCAGCCGGAAATCGCCATCGTGTCGATGACGGTCACGGAAAAAGGCTACTGTTCGCTGCCGTCGAGCGGCCAGCTCGACCTGACGCATCCGGACATCGTGCACGATGTGGCGCATCCTGACGCGCCGCGCTCGCTGCCCGGCGTGATCCTGGCGGCGATTGAACGCCGTCGCCAGCGCGATCTGCCGTCGTTTAGCGTGATGTCGTGTGACAACATGCCTGAGAACGGCCACGTTACGCGCAATGTGATTACCCAGCTGGCGCAGCGTCGCAGCCCGGCGCTGGCGGATTACATTCAGACCCACCTCACCTTTCCCTCAACCATGGTGGATCGCATCGTACCGGCGATGACCGATGAGGCTTTCGCGACGCTGGAAGCGCGGCTGGGCAGTCGCGATCCGGTGGCGGTGGAAGCCGAACCTTTTTTCCAGTGGGTGATTGAAGATAACTTCGTCAGCGGCCGCCCGGCGTGGGAACAGGCCGGTGCAGAGCTGGTGCGTGATGTGCTGCCGTACGAAGAGATGAAGCTGCGCATGCTCAACGGCAGCCACTCGTTCCTGGCTTATCTCGGCTACCTGGCCGGGTATCAGCACATCAGCGATTGCATGGCCAACGCCAATTTTCGTCAGGCGGCGCGCGCGCTGATGCTGCAGGATCAGGCACCCACGCTGCGCACGCAGGATGTTGATTTGGTCGCCTATGCCGACTCGCTGATCGCCCGTTACGAAAACCGGGCGATTAAACATCGCACTTATCAAATCGCCACCGACGGCACGCAGAAGCTGCCACAGCGCCTGCTGGATAGCGTGCGCTGGCATCTGCGTAACGGGACGGCCTGTGATTATCTGCTGCTGGGCGTGGCAGGCTGGATGCGCTATATCAGCGGCGTCGATGAGCAGGGCGCGGCGATTGAGATTCGCGATCCGCTCAGCGCGCAGCTGGCCAGCATTGTTGCCAATAGCGAGGATGGCCCGCAGCGCGTTGAGGCCTTACTGCGCCTGCAGGCGGTGTTCGGCGACGACTTACGTTATCACACGGTGTTTGTTACGCGGCTTACTGAGCTGTATCAGCAGCTGCGGCTTACCGGTGCACGCGCCACGGTGCAGGCGCTGGTCACAGAAGGCTAAGCCGCCTGCACAAATGTGTAGCGCAGACGCAGCGTGCTGATTAGACTGACGCTTTCTCATCGGGCTGGCGGCGGCCAGCCGTAATACGGATATTGCTGCATGTCGATTGCCTATACCATAACCACCAGCGAACCGGTAAATCAGCAAATTTATCGCTATCTGCGGAAGGATATCGTGACCTGCGTGATCCATCCGGGCTCGTTGCTGTCGGAGAAAGAAGTGTCGGCGCGCTTCAACGTGTCGCGGCAGCCGGTGCGGGAAGCCTTTATCAAACTGGCGGAAGCCGGCCTGGTGCAGGTTCTGCCGCAGCGCGGCACCTTCGTGCGCAAAATCTCCGCCCAGCGCGTCGCCGACGGCCGTTTCATCCGTGAAGCGGTGGAGATCGCCGTGGTTCGTCGCGCCGCGCTGGAGATCGCTGCCACCGGACTGATGGCGCTGGAACACAATCTGCAGCTGCAGCGTCTGGCAGCGGAACGCCACGACAGCCAGGCGTTTCTGGCGCTCGACGATGAGTTTCACCGGTTGATTGCCGAAGGCATTGACTGCCTGCTGGCGTGGGAGACGGTGGAGAACATTAAAGCGACGATGGACCGCGTGCGCTTTCTGACGCTGAGCGAAGTGTCGCCGCCGGAGAGCCTGATTCAGCAGCACGAAGAGATTTTTGCCGCGCTGAAAGCGCAAGATGCCGATGCGGCGGAGAAGGCGATGCGGCGACATCTGCAGGAGATGATTCTGACCATCACGCCGATTGCCGAGCGCAACAGCGAATGGTTTGAAGGGCCGTAGTGTTTTGGGGTGCTTTGAGCTTGAGGTGTGGTGCGGTGCGATACGGTGCGGTGTGATGCCCTCACCCCGGCCCTCTCCCACCGGGAGAGGGAGCTGTTCCAGTAAGCTGTCAGAGAATTAACGCATTAAAAAACCGCACAAAACAGTCCCCTCTCCCGCTCGCGGGAGAGGGTTAGGGTGAGGGTAAGGGTGAAGGTGAAAAAACGCCCCTCACACCATCAGGCAATCGTCACATCCTTCGCCAGATACACATCCTGCACCGCATTAATCAGCGCCACGCCCTCTTTCAGCGACTTCTTAAACGCCTTGCGCCCGAGAATCAGCCCCATGCCGCCGGCGCGTTTATTGATCACCGCCGTACGCACCGACTCCGCCACATCGGTCGCACCGGCTGAAGCACCGCCGGAGTTAATCAGCCCGGCGCGGCCCATGTAGCAGTTGGCCAGCTGGTAGCGCACCAGATCGATCGGATTCTCACTGGTCAGCTTGCTGTACACGCGTTCATCGGTGTGGCCAAACTTCACCGCGTTATAGCCGCCGTTATTCTCCGCCATTTTCTGCTTCACAATGTCGGCACCAATGGTGGCCGCCAGGTGGTTAGCCTGACCGGTTAAATCGGCGCTGGCGTGATAATCCACCCCATCCTTCTTGAAATCGTTGTTGCGCAGATAAGCCCACAGCACCGTCACCATGCCCAGCTCGTGCGCGCGCTCGAAGGCCGCTGCAATTTCCTCGATCTGCCGGCGTGACTGCTCAGAACCAAAATAGATGGTGGCGCCGACCGCAACCGCGCCCATGTTGAACGCCTGCTCGACGCTGGCGTAGAGCGTCTGGTCATACTGCGTGGGATAGCTCAGGGTTTCGTTATGGTTCAGCTTGACCATAAACGGGATGCGGTGCGCGTAGCGACGTGACACGGAGGCCAGCACGCCATAGGTTGATGCCACACAGTTACAGCCGGCTTCAATCGCCAGCTCGACGATATTCTTCGGGTCGAAATAGGCCGGATTGGCAGCGAACGAGGCGCCAGCAGAGTGTTCCACGCCCTGATCCACCGGCAGAATCGACAGATAGCCGGTACCCGCCAGACGGCCGGTGTTGTAGAGCGTCTGCATATTGCGCAGTACCGCAGGAGAACGATTGTTATCAATCATCACGCGATCGACATAATCCGCGCCCGGCAAATAAAGGCTGTCCGCTGGAATGGTCATGCAGCGATGTTGAAGAAGCGTATCCGCCTCTTTACCCAATAACTGTACGATGTCCGTCATGTTCGCTCCTGATAAATGGCTGGAAAAGAACCGGCACCTGCCGATTCGCCCCCACAGCCTGGACCGAAACGCGCCAGGCTGGCAAATTGCTGACTCCATTTTTCAGACGGATACGCAGTGAAAAAGCGGCAATCTGGCGTTACGCCCTACCACCACTGATGGAAATGATGCACCGGCCCAATGCCGTGGCCGACCTCCAGCGAATCGGCGTGTAGCAGCGCCTGCTGCAGCCAGGCCTTGGCCTCCGCTACGGTGCCCGCCCAGTCCGCATGGCGCGGTCGCAATGCCGCCAGCGCCGCCGACAGCGTACAGCCAGTGCCGTGCGTATGACGGGTGTTAACGCGCGGTGCGGTAAAGCGCTGGCGGCCGGCGTGGGTGATCAGCCAGTCCGGGCTTTCCGCATCGCTGAGATGACCGCCCTTCATCAGCACCGCTTCGCAGCCCAGTTCCAGCAGCGCATCGCCCTGCTGCAGCATACTCGCCTCGTCCTGCGCCATGCGGCAACCCAGCAGCGCCGCGGCTTCCGGCAGATTGGGCGTGATCAGCGATACCTGCGGCAGCAGCAGTTCACGAATGCTGGCTACCGCATCGTGCGACAGCAGCGCATCGCCGCTTTTGGCAATCATCACCGTATCCAGCACCACAAACGGCAGGCTGGCGCGTTTCAGCTTCTCTGCCACCACCTCAACGATCGCCGTCTCCGCCAGCATACCGATTTTGGCGGCGTCAATGCGCACGTCGTTCAGCACCGAGTCGAGTTGCGCCGCGACAAATGCCGGTTCGATGCGATACACCGACTGCACGCCGCGGGTGTTCTGTGCCACCAGCGCGGTAATCACGCTGGTGCCGTACGCGCCGAGCGCGGAAAACGCTTTCAGATCCGCCTGGATACCCGCGCCACCGCTGGGATCGGTGCCGGCAATGGTCAATGCATTGATGCGTTTCATGCCGCCACCTCCAGCGTCCACAGCGCATCGAGAAAAGCGGCGACGAAGCTGCCCGGCCCTGCCACGCTGCGCGCGGCCTGCTCTCCCGCCAGTGACATTACGCGGCAGGCCGCTGCCACGTGCTGGATGCGCTCGCCCGGCAGGCTGCTGCACGCCGCGACTACGGCGGATAGCGCACAACCGGTGCCGACCACGCGCGTCATTAGCGGGCTGCCGCCGGGTATTGCCAGCGTCTGGCGGCCATCGGTGACGTAATCGACTTCGCCGGTTACCGCGACGATAGTGGTGCAGCGTTGCGCCAGCTGCTGCGCAGCGTTCAGTGCGGCATCGGCCTGATGCGCGCTATCCACACCGCGTCCACCTGTGCCCTGGTGGGCTAAGGCGAGAATTTCTGAAGCGTTGCCGCGAATGGCCGCCGGTCGCAGGCTCAGCAGCTGCTGACAGAATTCCGTACGCAGGGTTAGCGCGCCTACCGCCACCGGATCGAGCGTCCACGGTGTGCCGGCCTGGTTAGCGGCCTGTACCGCCGCCAGCATCGCATCGCGGCGCTCACGGGTTAACGTACCGACGTTGATCAGCAGCGCATCGGCAAAACCGGCAAACTGCGCCGCTTCATCGCCATCAATCACCATCGCGGGCGAAGCCTGCAGTGCCAGCAGCACGTTGGCGGTAAAGGTTTGCACCACGTCGTTGGTCATACAGTGCACCAGCGGTGCCTGCTGCCGCAGCAGTTGCAGAGAGTGCGCGAGTTGCGCCGGGGAAAGAGGGTCAGGCTGTGTCATAAGGCTCCCAACCGGCAATCAGGAAGGCGAATGCGGTCAGGCATCTGACTTCCCTACGCTGGCATTATCCAGATCAGGTATTACGGGTATTTCTCAGCCTTCACAAAGAAGGGCACCCCGAGTCATGCACGTCCGTGTCAGACGTGCCTTCACAGCATAAAGGGTCAGCTTAAAGTTGTAAATCCTGCGGCGGGTGCGCTTTATTTGCCGGACAACGATGAGCAAAAATACGTGCGCCATCAATTTTCATGATTTTTTGATCATCAGGAAAATACAAACAAATCGATGGAGATCAATTTCCCCAAAATACCGAAAATTCATAAGGATAGTTAATTTAATCTGCCGGGGCAGTAGGCGGGAAATAAAGAGGAGAAAGCGCGCAACTTGATTAATATCAAACCGGCCGGCGGCGTAACACGGCCTAATTCCCTTCCGGATTTGAAGACCGCTGTTTCACCTTCACCCGGAATCGCTAATGACTTTATTCAGTTTTCTTCCGCACGCGCACCACTGGCACAATATCACCATTTCCCGTCAAGGCGCCGTTGCCCCCGGCGGCCGTTACCGGTACTCCACGTACCTCGAAGCCGAATGCAAACGCTGCGGCGAGCGCATCCATAAAATTTATTATCGCGATATCAGCGATGAACAGGCGCGTCGCTGGCTGGGATAAAAAAAAGCCCCGCAACACAGGTTGCAGGGCGCTTGCGTGGCTATCGCAAAACTTATTCAGCCGGTTTGGTGCGGATCAGGTAATCAAACGCGCTCAGTGACGCTTTGGCCCCTTCCCCGCTGGCAATGATGATCTGCTTGTACGGCACCGTGGTGCAGTCGCCGGCGGCAAATACGCCTTTCAGGCTGGTTTCGCCTTTGGCGTCGATCAGGATCTCGCCCATGCGGTTGCGCTCTACCGCGCCTTCCAGCCAGTTGGTGTTAGGCAGCAGACCAATCTGGACGAAGATACCGCTCAGCGCCAGTTCGTGGCTGGTCTGGTTATTGCGGTCGATGTAGGTCAGACCGGTAACTTTACTGCCGTCGCCTTTCACTTCGGTGGTCTGCGCGTTGAGGATCACATCGACGTTTTTCAGGCTGCGCAGTTTATCCTGCAGCACTTTATCGGCGCGCATTTCGCTGGCGAACTCCAGCAGCGTGACGTGCTCGACAATACCGGCCAGATCGATGGCCGCTTCAACGCCGGAGTTACCGCCGCCGATCACCGCCGTGCGTTTGCCTTTAAACAGCGGGCCGTCACAGTGCGGGCAGTAGGTTACACCTTTGGTGCGATACTGCTCTTCGCCCGGAACGCCCATGTTGCGCCAGCGTGCGCCGGTAGCAATGATGATGCTGCGTGATTTCAGCACTGCGCCGGAAGCGGTTTCGATGGCGTGCAGGCCACCCTCTTTGGCTGCCGGAATCAGCTTGATGGCGCTCTGGGTGTCGATCACGTCCACGTCATAGTCATCAACGTGCGCACGCAGGGAACCGGCGAGCTTGGCCCCTTCGGTTTTCGGCACGGAGATGTAGTTTTCAATGTCAACGGTGTCCAGCACCTGGCCGCCAAAGCGCTCGCCCATCAGGCCGGTACGGATGCCTTTACGCGCCGAGTAGATGGCCGCCGCAGCGCCCGCCGGGCCGCTGCCGACGATCAGCACTTCATAGGCATCACGCTTGTTCAGCTCTTCAGCCGCACGCTTATCCGCGTTGGTGTCTACCTTACCGACGATTTCTGCCAGGCTCATGCGACCCTGACCGAACTCTTTGCCGTTGAGGTAAACCGCCGGCACGCCCATGACGTTGCGTTCGGTGATCTCGTTCTGGAACATGCCACCGTCGATGGCGGTATGACGGATGCGTGGATTGAGCACCGCCATCAGGTTCAGCGCCTGTACCACGTCAGGACAGTTGTGGCACGACAGAGAATAATAGGTTTCGAAATGCAGGTCGCTGTCCAGCGCAACAACCTGATCCAGCAGGCTCTGCGCCTCTTTCGACGGATGTCCACCGGTCTGCAGCAGTGCCAGCACCAGTGAGGTAAATTCGTGGCCCATTGGCGAACCGGCAAAGCGCGGACCGCTGTGGCTGCCTGGGTTAGTAATCAGGAATGATGGCTTACGTACCGGTTGATCGTTCTCTTCACGGAAGCTGACTTTATCAGACAGACTCGCGATATCGGTCAGCAGAGTACGGATCTCTGCGGATTTTGCGCCATCGTCCAGTGTGGCAATCAACTCAACCGGTTTCGTTAGTTTCTCAAGGTAGGCCTTGAGCTGGATTTTTAAATTGGTGTCGAGCATAGTGAGTTCCTGTGAAGAAAATCGGGTGCCGCAGCACCCGATGGAAGAAAGATCAAAGGGCGTAGGTGACTTAGATTTTGCCAACCAGGTCCAGTGATGGAGCCAGCGTTGCGTCGCCTTCTTTCCATTTAGCCGGGCAAACTTCACCTGGGTGAGAAGCCACGTACTGAGCCGCTTTCACTTTACGCAGCAGGTCAGATGCGTCACGGCCGATGCCTTCTGCAGTGATTTCGATGGCCTGGATGATGCCTTCCGGGTCAACGATGAAGGTACCGCGGTCAGCCAGACCTTCTGCTTCACGCATGATTTCGAAGTTACGGGTCAGAGCACCGGTCGGGTCGCCGATCATCGCATACTGAATTTTCGCGATGGTGTCTGAAGAACCGTGCCAGGCTTTGTGGGTAAAGTGCGTGTCAGTTGAAACGGAGTAGATGTCTACGCCCAGTTTCTGGAACTCTTCGTAGTGGTCTGCCACGTCACCCAGTTCAGTCGGGCATACAAAGGTGAAGTCAGCCGGGTAGAAGAAGAAAACACTCCATTTACCTTCAACGTCTTTCTCGGTTACGTCGATGAATTCGCCATTTTTGAATGCAGCGTTTTTGAACGGTTTGATTTTGGTATTGATGATAGACATGGGTGACCTCCGTTAAAAAGATGTGATGCAGGCTACATAATTTTCGGGCCAACTTCTAATATGCAGACGTTATCAATCAGATAATCAAAAGCTATCAAAGTGCCGACGCCAGATTTGATGCGGCTTGCCGCGGCATTCTACACAGAAAAGCCGCAGAGTTAACAGGCTTTATCTTTGCGCACGGCAACTGCTATTTTTTTATAAACATTCAATCATCTTTGCTGCACGATTTTACTGCGTGCACAACGCCGCTACAAAACGTGCCCGCTTACTCGTTATGGAGTCTGGAAGTGAAAATTCGTCTTTTTGAAGAAGCCGACCGCCCTTTTCTACGCACGCTGTATCTCGCGGCGCGCCGTCATAACTGGACATGGCTGGCCGGCGACGACTGGCAGCTTGAAGATTTCGACGCGATTATTCCCGGTGAAACGGTACTGGTGGCGGAGATCGATGGCCACCGCGCAGGCTTTGCTGGCGTAATGGACAACGATAATTTTTTGCACAGTTTGTATGTTGATCCGGCCTTTCAGGGCCAGGGCGTCGGCAGTGCACTGCTGAACGCGGTGCAGCAGCGTTTTACCTCCACCGGCGCGCTGAAATGTCTGCTACAGAACGAAGCGGCGCTGCAGTTTTATCAGCAGCACGGCTGGCAGCGCGAAGCGCTGGGAGAGAGTGAACAGGGCCAGTACGTGTTGATGCACCTGCCGCTGGCGTCACGCACCAGCGGCAGCTAAGGCTTAAACCGCGCGGAAGGCGATGTCGCCCGGAATCACCTCACCCTGCCAGTAAAGCTGGGCGGCAACCCGGCCCGCAAGTTCACGATACAGCGCGGTGAATTCACTCTCCGGACGGCGAATCACGGTCGGTTCACCATCGTCGAGATCTTCGCGCAGATTAATGTGCAGCGGCAGCTGAGCCAGCAGGCGGGTGTGATAATCCTCAGCCAGCTTCTGCGCACCGCCAGTACCAAAAATCGGCTCGTGATGGCCGCATTCGCTGCAGATGTGCATGCTCATGTTTTCCACCACGCCCAGCACCGGCACGCTGACTTTTTCGAACATCACCATGCCCTTGCGCGCATCAATCAGCGCAATGTCCTGCGGCGTGGTCACCACCAGCGCGCCGGTCACCGGCACGTTCTGCGCCAGCGTCAGCTGAATGTCACCGGTGCCCGGCGGCATATCCAGAATCAGGTAATCGAGATCCGGCCACAGCGTTTCATTCAGCAGCTGCATCAGCGCCTTGCTGGCCATCGGTCCGCGCCACACCATGGCGTTATCGTCGGTCACCAGATAGCCGATAGAGTTGGTTGCCAGGCCGTGCGCCATGATCGGCGCCATGTGCGTGCCATCCGGCGAGGTGGGACGCTGCTTTTCGGTGCCGAGCATGTCCGGGATCGACGGACCGTAAATATCCGCATCAAGAATACCGACGCGCGCTCCTTCGGCCGCCAGCGCCAGCGCCATATTCACGGCAGTGCTGGATTTGCCCACGCCACCTTTACCGGAGCTGACGGCGACGATGTTTTTCACGCCGTTGACGCCCGGCTGATTTTTCACGCGTTTCAGGGTGGCGATGTCATGACGCAGCCGCCAGTCGATGGCGCGCGTGTTGGTCAGGCGCAGCAGTTCCGCGCTGGTCTGGGCTTTCAGCGCTTCAAACGCGCTGGCCCAGACAAATGGCATCACCAGTTCAATGTGCAGCTTGTCGTCGAGCAGCGCCACGTGGCGCAGCGCTTTGAGGGTAGTCAGATTGTGTTGCAACGTCGGATGCTCAAACTCGCTCAGCACGCCGATAACCACGGCGCGCAACGCTTCAGGTGAATGATGGTCCCGGGATTGTGCGGTCATCCCAACTCCTTATTTAGTCATGACGCCAGACGATGGCGGTGTGCCATCAATCATATCAGATAGGCGCTAAAAGTGACGTGGCCGAGCTGCTGTGTTTACGCCAGAGGGTGCTTCGGTTAACATCTAAGCCCGATTTTTTATTCACGGAATGCTACGCAAATTATGACTCAAGTCGCTAAAAAACTACTGGTAACGTGCGCCCTGCCGTACGCAAACGGCTCTATCCACTTAGGTCACATGCTTGAACACATTCAGGCTGACGTGTGGGTCCGTTACCAGCGAATGCGTGGCAATCAGGTGTTCTTCATCTGTGCGGACGACGCCCACGGCACGCCGATCATGCTGAAAGCCCAGCAGCTGGGTATCGCGCCGGAGCAGATGATTGCGGAAATGAAGCAGGAGCATGAGACCGATTTCGCGGGTTTCAACATCAGCTATGACAATTATCACTCCACGCACGGCGACGAAAACCGCCAGCTGTCTGAGCTGATTTACACGCGCCTGAAAGAGAACGGTTTCATTAAAAACCGCACCATTTCGCAGCTGTACGATCCGGAAAAAGGCATGTTCCTGCCTGACCGCTTCGTCAAAGGCACCTGTCCGAAATGTAAATCGCCCGATCAGTACGGCGATAACTGCGAAGTGTGCGGCGCGACTTACAGCCCGACCGAGCTGATTGAGCCGAAATCGGTGGTGTCAGGTGCGACGCCGGTGATGCGCGATTCTGAACACTTCTTCTTCGATCTGCCGTCCTTCAGCGCGATGCTGCAGGCGTGGACGCGCTCCGGCGCGCTGCAGGAGCAGGTGGCGAACAAGATGCAGGAATGGTTTGAAGCCGGTTTGCAACAGTGGGATATCTCCCGCGATGCGCCGTACTTCGGCTTCGAGATCCCTGGCGCGCCGGGCAAATACTTCTACGTCTGGCTGGATGCGCCAATCGGCTATATGGGGTCGTTCAAGAACCTGTGCGACAAACGCGGCGACATCGATTTCGACGAGTTCTGGAAGAAAGATTCCAGCACCGAGCTGTATCACTTCATCGGCAAAGACATCGTCTATTTCCACAGCCTGTTCTGGCCAGCGATGCTGGAAGGCAGCAATTTCCGCAAGCCAACCAACCTGTTTGTGCATGGTTATGTCACGGTGAACGGCGCGAAGATGTCGAAATCGCGCGGCACCTTCATCAAAGCCAGCACATGGCTGCAGCACCTTGATGCCGACAGCCTGCGTTACTATTACGCGGCCAAGCTCTCTTCGCGCATCGACGATATTGACCTTAATCTGGAAGATTTCGTCCAGCGCGTGAACGCTGACATCGTTAATAAAGTGGTGAACCTCGCCTCACGCAACGCCGGCTTTATCACCAAACGCTTCAACGGCCAGCTGGCAAGCGAACTGGCGGATCCGGCGCTGTATCAGACCTTTGTTGATGCGTCAGAGAAGATTGGTGAAGCCTGGGCCAGCCGCGAATACAACCGTGCGATCCGCGAGATCATGGCGCTGGCCGACCTGGCCAACCGCTACGTTGACGAGCAGGCACCGTGGGTGGTGGCGAAACAGGAAGGCCGCGATGCCGACCTGCAGGCGATTTGCTCTATGGGTATCAACCTGTTCCGCGTGCTGATGACCTGGCTGAAGCCGGTGCTGCCGTCGCTGAGCGAGCGCACTGAAGCCTTCCTGCAAAGCGAACTGAGCTGGGATGGCATTGCGCAGCCGCTGCTCAACCACAGCGTAGCGCCGTTTAAAGCGCTGTATGGTCGTATTGAGATGGCAAAAGTGGAGGCGCTGATTGCGGCTTCGAAAGAGGACGCAGCAGCGGCGAACCAGCCGGCGGCAAGCGGTCCGCTGGCCGATGCACCAATTGGCGAGACCATCACCATTGATGACTTCGCCAAAGTCGACATGCGCGTAGCGCTGATCGAGCAGGCTGAGCTGGTAGAAGGTTCCGATAAGCTACTGCGTCTGCAGCTGGATCTGGGTGGCGAGAAGCGCCAGATTTTCTCCGGCATTCGCGCCGCTTATCCGGATCCGTCGGTGCTGGTGGGCAAGATGACCATCATCGTCGCTAACCTGGCGCCGCGCAAAATGCGTTTTGGCGTGTCCGAAGGCATGGTGCTGTCTGCCGGCCCTGGCGGCAAAGATCTGTTTGTGCTGTCAGTGGATAGCGGTGCCCAGCCGGGTATGCCGGTGAAGTAAAGGTCAGTGCGCGCTGGCCCTCACCCTAACCCTCTCCCGCTTACGGGAGAGGGAACCGTTAAGTGCGGGGTTTGGGTTCAGAGCCAGTCCTGCACATAGCAAAACACCGCACAAGTCTACCTCCTCTCCCGCTTACGGGAGAGGGAACTGCTGAGTGCGGGGTTTGGGTTCAGAGCCAGGCCTGCACCTCGCTCGATTGTCTCCCTCATCCGCTTTTGCCAGTGGGGCCGAACAGCGCACGTCGTTACCCATGTATCAAACCTGCACATAGCAAAACCCCGCGCAAGACTACCCCCTCTCCCGCCTGCGGGAGAGGGCTGGGGTGAGGGGAAAACCGCACCGCGCTCATCGCGCCAGCATCAGACAGCGATAGATCTCCGCCATCACCGCCTCGAACTCATTAAACACCTGATGATTCCAGAAGCGAATTACGCGCCAGCCGCAGCGCTGTAAATATGCCGTGCGCCGGGCATCGTAAGCCTGATCTTCAGGCGCATTGTGCTGTCCACCATCCAGTTCCACGATCAGCGATTGCTCAACACAAGCAAAATCAACGATGTACCCTCCTATTGGATGCTGGCGGCGAAACTTCGCGCCACATACATTTCGGTTGCGTAAATAGCGCCATAGTTTTTGCTCCGCTTGCGGCATCGCCTTTCGCAGCGCGCGCTGCGGTTGCACGGTGTGGTTCATCGCTGCTCCTTCGCTCTGCCCACCAGCTTACGCCGCTTTGCGCATCTTCAAAGCAAAGGTGTTGAAATCCTGAATCTGCATTCCAGTGTGATCGCTAGCACGCTAAGCGCTTAATGCGTATGATGAAGCGCCACGAAAACAGGAGCCTGACATGCCCACCGTGCTATCTGCCTGCTGGCGCTATCTGCGCGCCTTTGCCATCGTCTATGCCGCGCTGTATGCCGGCAACGGCCTTACCGCCCTGCTGCCATTCACCATTCCCGGCAGCATCCTTGGCATGCTGTTGCTGTTTGCCCTGCTGGCGCTGCAGATTATCCCGGTAACGTGGGTGAAACCCGGCTGTCAGCTGTTGATCCGCTACATGGCGCTGCTGTTTGTACCGATCAGCGTTGGCGTGATGGGCTACACCGATATCCTCAGCGCACAGTTTGGCCCGATTGTCGTCTCCTGCATGGTCAGCACCCTGCTGGTATTACTGATTGTCGGCCTGAGCGCCGAGCGCCTGCAGCGTCCGAAGGAGTCTGGCCATGAGTGACGCCTGGTGGTCACTGCCGCTTACTGTGGTGGCGTATCTGCTGGCACGCCGTCTGGCAGCCAGAATCAACCTCTCCATCGTCAACCCGCTGCTGGTAGCCATGGCGATCATTATTCCACTGCTGCTGCTGACGCACCTGCCCTACGCGCGCTATTTCGCCGGCAGCGCGCTGCTTAATCAGCTGCTGCAGCCCGCCGTGGTGGCGCTGGCGCTGCCGCTGTATGAGCAGATGCACCAGATTCGCGCGCGCTGGAAAACCATCATCAGCGTCTGTTTTATCGGCAGCATTACCGCCATGGTGTCCGGCACGGCGATCGCGCTGTGGATGGGAGCGACGCCGGAAATCGCGGCCACCATCCTGCCGAAGTCGGTGACCACGCCCATCGCCATGGCAGTGTCTGGCTCGCTACACGGTATTCCGGCCATCAGCGCCATTTGCGTGTTGATTGCTGGCGTACTGGGTGCGGTGTTTGGTCACATGCTGCTGAATCTGTTTAAAGTGCGCAGCAAGTCCTCACGCGGACTGGCGATTGGCAACGCGTCACATGCGCTCGGCACCGCGCGCGCCGCGGAGATTGACTATCAGGAAGGCGCTTTCAGCTCACTGGCGCTGGTAATCTGCGGCATCATCACTTCGTTACTGGCGCCCTTCATTTTTCCTTTGCTGATGCGCTGGCTGGGGTAAAACTTGCGAGAGATCTCGCAAAGTTGAAACAAGCCAATCAGCTTGCATTGTCATAGCGACATGGATCACATATAAACCTTGAGGCGGCGCTTCGCCGCTCACGAGTAAATGAGGCCATAACATCATGCATGCACGATTCACTTCCGCTTTCTCTGCCCTGCCCGCTGCGCTGCAGAGCGCGCTCCAGCCGCTGCTGGACGCCGCTGATTTTCACGGCGTGCTGCGACCGCAGGAGGTGACTCAGCTGCAACAGGCAACCGGTCTGGATGATGATGCGCTGGCACTCGCACTGCTGCCGATTGCCGCCTGTTGTGCCGTGGCACCGGTTTCGCACTTTAACGTGGGCGCTATTGCGCGCGGCATCAGTGGCCACTGGTATTTCGGTGCCAACATGGAGTTTTTACATGCGCCGCTGCAGCAAACGGTCCACGCCGAGCAGAGCGCAGTCACGCATGCCTGGCTGCGGGGCGAAGCGCAGCTGGCGACCATCACCGTCAACTACACGCCGTGCGGACACTGCCGCCAGTTTATGAATGAACTCAATAGCGGTACGGCGATTCGCATCAGCCTGCCGGGCCGCGCGGTCAGCACGCTGGCCGACTATTTACCCGATGCCTTTGGCCCGGCCGATCTCAATATCAGCGAACGGCTGCTGACCCCCGTCGACCACGGTTTCCTGCCGCAGGGCGATGTGCTGCAGCAGGCCGCGATTGATGCCGCCAGCCGCAGCCACGCACCCTACAGCCAGAGTTATAGCGGCGTGGCGTTGCAGAGCCGCAGCGGCCAGATTTACACCGGGCGCTATGCCGAAAATGCCGCCTTTAATCCGAGCCTGCCGCCATTACAGGCCGCGCTGATTCTGATGAATATGCACAACGAAGCGATGGAGGAGATTCAGCAGGCGGTGCTGGCAGAAAGCGCCGACGCCACGCTGAGCCAGTTTGATGCCACCCGCACCACCCTCGCCGCGCTCGGCTGCAGCAATTTCTCAGTTACTTTAGTTTCGAAACCAACAGTTTAGTGATCCTTTTACCGCTTTTGTGACCTTCTATTAACAAAAGCTGTACATCTGCAGGAATTTTCATAGGATCGGGCGCCAGAACTTCACAATAAACGGGTCTGGCGTTACCTTCTTGCTGGCGACACGTCAGAAAACACTGCAACCGGAGCAAACACTGCATGGAACTCGAGTACGAAAGTAAACGTCCGCTGTATATTCCTTACGCGGGTCCGATCCTGCTGGAATTTCCGCTGTTGAACAAAGGCAGCGCCTTCTCGCTGGAAGAACGTAACGAATTTAACCTCAATGGCCTGCTGCCAGACGCCGTAGAAACCATCGAAGAGCAGGCCGAGCGCGCCTGGCGTCAGTTCCTGGACTTCAAAAACAATAACGACAAGCACGTCTACCTGCGCAACATCCAGGACACCAACGAAACGCTATTCTATCGCCTGCTGGACAACCACCTGGAAGAGATGATGCCGATCATCTACACCCCAACGGTTGGCGCGGCCTGCGAGCACTTCTCAGAAATTTACCGTCGCGCGCGCGGGGTGTTTATCTCCTACAACAACCGCGACCGCATTGAAGACATGCTGCAAAACGCCACCAAGCAGAATGTCAAAGTCATCGTGGTCACCGACGGCGAGCGTATTCTCGGCCTCGGCGACCTGGGCATTGGCGGCATGGGCATTCCTATCGGTAAGCTGTCGCTGTACACCGCGTGTGGTGGCATCAGCCCGGCCTACACCCTGCCGGTGGTGCTGGATGTCGGCACCAATAATCAGCAACTGCTCAACGATCCGCTCTACATGGGCTGGCGTCATCCGCGCATCACTGGCGAAGAGTACGAAGCCTTCGTTGATGAATTCATTCAGGCGGTGAAGCGCCGCTGGCCAAACGTGCTGCTGCAGTTTGAAGATTTCGCGCAGAAAAACGCCATGCCGCTGCTGGAGCGTTACCGCGATGAGATCTGCTGCTTCAATGATGATATTCAGGGCACGGCCGCTGTCACGGTGGGCACGCTGATCGCCGCCAGCCGCGCTGCAGGCAGCCGTCTGTGCGAGCAGAAAGTGGTGTTCCTCGGTGCCGGTTCCGCCGGCTGCGGTATCGCCGAGCAGATCGTCGCACAGATGAAATCTGAAGGCCTGAGCGATGATGAAGCGCGCGCGCGCGTGATGATGGTAGACCGTTTCGGCCTGCTCACTGACAAATTGCCTAACCTGCTCGATTTCCAGAGCAAGCTGGTGCAGAAGAGCGACAATCTGAAAGACTGGGACGTCACCAGCGATTCGATTTCACTGCTCGACGTGGTGCGCAATGCCCGGCCGGATATCCTGATCGGCGTTTCCGGCCAGCCGGGACTGTTCACCGAAGAGATCATTCGCGAGATGCACAAGCACTGCAAACGCCCGATCGTGATGCCGCTCTCGAACCCGACCTCACGCGTGGAAGCGACCCCGGCTGATATCATCGCCTGGACCGACGGTGACGCGCTGGTCGCCACCGGCAGCCCGTTTGCACCGGTCACCTGGAAAGGCAAAACCTACCCGATTGCCCAGTGCAACAACTCCTATATCTTCCCGGGTATCGGTCTCGGCGTTATCGCTGCCGGTGCCACCCGCGTAACGGATTCGATGCTGATGACCGCCAGCCGCGCGCTGGCTGACTGCTCACCGCTGGTTAACGACGGTGAAGGTCCGGTGCTGCCAGAGATTAAGGACATCCAGGGCGTCTCCAAAGTGATCGCCATGGAAGTGGGCAAAGCGGCGCAGCTGGCGGGCGTAGCGGTGGTCACCTCCGAGGACGTGCTGTCGAAAGCCATCAACAACAACTTCTGGCTGCCGCAGTATCGTCACTACCGCCGTACCTCGATTTAATTGCCAACCGACGCTGCCGCACGCTTCAGGTGCGGCAGCGCTTAAAAAAACGCCAGCCGACCGGCGCGAACTTGCTTAGCCGTGCCGCCTCAAGTAGCCTTGACCCATCTGAATTTTCGTCAACCGAGTGCCCGTGCGCATACTTAAACGCGTTTTCTTTGGTCTGTTTATCATCATCTTACTGGTGATGGCGACCGCGCTCGGCCTCGATCGCTGGATTAGCTGGCGAACCGCGCCGTTTATTTATGAAGATGTCGCTTCGCTGCCGCATCGCCAGGTCGGCGTGGTGCTGGGCACCGCCAAGTATTACCGCACCGGCGTCATCAATCAGTATTACCTGTATCGCATTCAGGGCGCGCTCAACGCTTACAACAGCGGCAAGGTGAATTATCTGCTGCTGAGCGGCGATAATGCGCTGCAGAGCTACAACGAGCCGATGACCATGCGACGCGATTTAATCAAAGCCGGCGTCGATCCCTCGGACATCGTGCTGGATTATGCCGGTTTCCGTACGCTGGATTCGATTGTGCGCACGCGCAAAGTCTTCGACACCAACGACTTCATCATCATTACCCAGCGCTTCCACTGTGAACGCGCACTGTATATCGCCCAGCATCTGGGCATTCAGGCGCAGTGCTACGCCGTGCCGTCGCCCAAGAATATGCTGTCGGTGCGGTTCCGCGAGGTGGGTGCGCGTCTCGGTGCGCTGGCGGATCTCTATCTGATGAAGCGCGAGCCGCGTTTCCTTGGCCCGCTGGTGCCGATTCCGGCGGTGCATGAAGTGCCGGAAGATGCCCAGAGCTACCCGGCGGTCACACCGGAGCAGTTGCTCGAGCTGGAAGAGAAGCTGCGGAAATAATCGGCGAGAGGCCAGCAGCCGGATCTGACGTTGGCGAGTTAAGCAGGATCGCGGCGATGCTGCCGGTGCGCATCAAGGTACAAACCGGCCACATGGGTAACACTTTAGACCGGGCACATGGGTAACAGTTATAAACGGCATAGCAGAGGAGACTCACTATGCCCTGGACTGAGACTGTTACCATGCAACGCCTTGAATTCATCCTCGCCTGCCAGGCAGGCGGGGAATCCATGACGCAGCTGTGTCACCGCCACGGCATCAGCCGCAAAACCGGCTACAAGTGGCTCAGCCGCTTTAACCCCGGCGAGCTCTCCTCGCTTGAAAATCTCTCCCGCGCCCGCCATCTCCAGCCCGATAAAATCGCCCCCGACATCGCCGCGCGCCTTGTTCAGTTCCGCCAGCAGCACCCCGACTGGGGGCCAAAAAAAATCCGCCACTGGTTCCTCAGCAACGGCGCTGACTTCATCGTGCCCGCCGCCAGCACCATCGGCGACCTGCTGAAGGCGGCGGGAATGGTGCAGCCGCGGACGCCGCGTAAGCGAACGCCGGGCAACCTGCGCAGTCTCACGACACCCGTGAGGAATAACCACGTCTGGAGCGCTGATTTTAAAGGGCGCTTCCGCCTGAAAGACGGCAGCTGGTGCCGCCCCTTCACGCTCACCGATAACCACAGCCGCTACCTGCTGTCCTGCGAGCCGGGCACGTCGGAGACCACGGTGTTCGTGCGCGGCTGCATGGAAAAGGCCTTCCTGGAAGGCGGGCTGCCCGACGTTATCCGCACCGACAACGGCTCGCCCTTCGTTGCGCCGGGCATCCTCGCGCTGACGCAGCTGAGCGTGTGGCTGATAAAACTGGGGATACAGCCGGAAAGAACCGCACCGGGCTGTCCGGGGCAGAACGCCCGCCACGAGCGGATGCACCGGTCGCTGAAGGTCGCCATGAGCCATCACGACGTCTTTGGCTCGCTGCCAGAGCAGCAGGCGTGGTGCAGCGGATGGCGGAACGAGTTCAATCAGGAAAAGCCGCATGAGGCACACGGGCAGCAGCCGCCCGCAAAAATATGGACGCCTTCAGCGCGGAAATGGAACGGAAAAGTGCCGGAGGTGGGTTATCCGGAGGGGGCGAAGCTGTACAAAGTCGGTGAAAAAGGCGACCTGAGGCTGAACGGGCGGACCTTCCTGAGCGCAGCGTTACGGGGCGAGTACGTGCGGTTCCTGGAAGTGGACGACGGCATTGACGTCATCCTCTTCGACAGGCTCATCCTTGCGTATTATGACCGGGCAGAAAAGCGTATTATCCGGATCGACTGACCACAAAAAGTGTTACCTGTGTGCCCGGTCTGATCTGTTACCCATGTGCCCGGTCGTACCTCAATGCGCACCCTACAAAATACCGGCCATCCCCTGCAAGTCTCACCGCTATTCTCAATGTGCAAAAAAACAACGAGGGCCGCGTTGCCGCAGCCCTGATGGTTGACCTTGTTCTCTGCTATTTCTTACGCGCGTATTTCAGCGAATCAAGCGCCACGGCGAAGATGATGATGCCGCCCTTGATGATGTACTGCCAGTACGGGTTCACGCCGATGTAGGTCAGACCGTAGTTGATGACAGTGAAGATGATCACACCGGTCACCACACCCGCGACGGTACCTACCCCGCCAGCGAACGACACGCCACCCACCACGCAGGCCGCAATCGCATCCAGCTCATACATAAAGCCGAGGTTGTTAGTGGCGCTGCCGATACGGCCCGCTTCCAGCATCCCGCCGAAGGCATAGAACACGCCGGACAGCGCATATACCAGGATCAGGTTAAGCGGAACGTTAACACCGGAGACTTTCGCCGCTTCCGGGTTACCGCCGATAGCAAAAATGTTTTTGCCGAAGCGGGTTTTATTCCACAGGATCCAGACGAACACGATAGCGATAATCGCGTAGAAGGTGATAAACGACAGCTTGAAGTCGCCGAAGCGCAGGAAGCCCTGGGCAAACTTCGAGAAGCCAGCGTCAAATCCGGCAATCGGTGAAGCGCCCACGAAGTCGTAGTACAGCGAGTTGATGCCGTAAACGATGATCATGGTGCCCAGCGTGGTGATAAACGGCGTCACCTTCAGGTAAGCGATGATCACGCCGTTAACCAGACCAATCACGCCACCGATGATGCACACGGTCAGAATCACCAGCGGAATCGGCACGGTTTCCAGATGCGGGAACACCTTGTTGGCGTTATCCATCGACTGCAGCAGCGTTGCCGCCACCACCGCCGCCAGACCCACCTGGCGCCCCGCCGACAGGTCGGTGCCCTGGGTCACGATCAGACCGGCTACGCCGAGGGCGATAATAATACGGACCGATGACTGAGTCAGAATGTTACTCAGGTTCATCAGGCTTAAAAAGGTCGGATCCTGGAAAATAATAATCGCCAGCAGTACCAACAGGACAACATAAATGCCGCCCTCTTTTAACCAGGTTAGCGCATTCTTTTTAGTAGTCGCTTTCATGTTAAAGCCCTTGCTTCATTAAAGGTGTAATGACGCTAAACGCAGGATTTCATTCTGCGAGGTCGTTTTAGTATCGACAATGCCCGCTACCTGACCATTACTCATTACCAAAATACGGTCGGTAATGCCCAGCAGCTCTGGCATTTCAGAAGAGATAATAATGATGCCCTTTTCTTTTTTCGCCAGCTCCGAGATCAGCTGATAAATCTCGAATTTAGCGCCGACGTCAATACCGCGCGTCGGTTCATCAAGCATCAGTATTTCCGGCTGCGTCAATAACCAGCGACCAATAATGACTTTTTGCTGGTTACCGCCGGAGAGCGATCCAATTTGGGTATGATGGCCGGGTGTTTTCACCCGCATGGCATCAATGACCCACTGGGTATCGCTTTTCATGCGTTTATTATCCAGCAGACCCATACTGGATTTATATTTCTTGATATTAGAAATGAGCGAGTTAAAACCAATATCCAGGTAGGCATAAATCCCGGTGGAACGCCGCTCTTCCGTTACCAGCGCAAAACCATGGTTGATGGCTTCGTTGGCGCTGTGGTTATTAATCGCTTTACCGTGCAGCTTAATGGTGCCGCCCGACTTCTCACGGATACCAAATAAGGTTTCCACAATGTCAGTACGCTTGGCGCCCACCAGGCCGGCAATCCCGAGAATCTCGCCTTTGTGCAGGTCAAACGAGATATCACGGATCGATGGCTGGCGCAGCGAGGTCAGGTTGCGCACCTCCAGAATCACTTCACCCGGCACGTTAGTTTTGTCCGGGAAGCGCTGGTTGAGCGAACGGCCGACCATCATGGCGATGATCTTGTCCATGTCCAGCCCTTCCAGCGGCTGAGTGGCAATCCACTGGCCGTCACGCAGAATGGTGATCTCATCGCACAGCTGGAAAATCTCTTCCATTTTATGCGAAATATAAACAATACCGCAGCCGCGATCTTTCAGCTTACGGATAATGGTGAACAGGTGGTTAACTTCTTTTTCGGTCAGCGATGACGTGGGCTCATCCATAATGACGATTTTCGCGTCATAGGAAAACGCCTTGGCGATTTCAATCATCTGCATTTGCGATACCGAAAGCGTCGCGACTTTATCACGCGGATCGATATCAATATCTAATTCATCAAAGATCGCTTTGGTATCACGATACATTTTATCCTGATCGACAAACGGACCTTTGCGCGGATAGCGCCCCAGCCACATGTTGTCCATCACGTTGCGCTGCAGCACCAGGTTTAATTCCTGATGCACCATTGAAACGCCATTTTCCAGCGCCTCTTTGGAGGATTTGTAATCTATTTCCTCACCCTGAAACAGGATGCTCCCCGTATCCTTTTTATAAATCCCAAACAGGCATTTTAATAAAGTGGATTTTCCGGCGCCGTTTTCACCCATTAAGGCATGGACGGAGTGCGGCCGCACTTTTAAATTCACATTATCTAAGGCTTTCACCCCTGGAAATGATTTCGAGACATTCGTCATCTCCAGCAGATATTCTCGCTGTGTGGTCGGATTCTCACTGGCCATAATTTACCTGGCTAAAAAAAGCGTTGGTCAGATGCAATAAGGCGCGGCAGAAAAGCCGCGCCCGGGACGAATTACTTCACAAACTGCGACAGGTTTTCTTTATCAACCGGTACGTACGGTACACGTACTACTTTGCCATCCATCTTGAAGTTGGTACCTGCGGTTGGCTCTTTGCCATTGGCCAGGTTGTTAGCAATGTCCAGCGTAGCTTTCGCCTGGTTTTCCGCATCGTTCAGCACGGTACCGGCCATCGCACCGGATTTCACCAGCGCCAGCGCTTCTGGCAGGGCGTCAACACCAAACACCGGAATGCTGGTTTTGTTGTGCGCCTTCAGCGCTTCAACCGCACCCATCGCCATCGCATCGTTGTTCGCGATGATTACTTCAATTTTGTTGGCGTTCGGGCCAGACAGCCAGGCGTCGACTTTGTCTTTCGCCTGCGCGGTATCCCACATTGCGGTATCCATCGCCAGCTGCTGGGTTTTGATGCCGTCTTTATTCAGGGTTTCGATAACGTATTTGGTACGCGCTTCGGCATCCGGATGGCCCGGTTCACCTTTCAGCAGCACGAACTGAATCTGACCGTCTTTGTTCAGATCCCAGGCTGGCGTGGCTTTCCAGTGTTTCTCGATCAGCTCACCCTGCTTGATGCCGGACTCTTTGGAGTCGGTACCGACATAGTAAGCTTTGTCGTAGCTGGCCAGCACTTTCGCGTTAGGCTCTTTGTTGAAGAACACCACCGGCACGTCGTTCGAGCGCGCTTTGTCGATCACCACTGCCGCAGCAGCCGGATCCACCAGGTTGATGGCCAGCGCTTTCACGCCTTTTGCCATCAGCACGTCAATCTGGTCGTTCTGTTTGGATTGGTCGTTCTGTGAGTCGTTCATCAGCAGCTGAATGCCGCCAACGGCTTTCGCCTCTTTTTCGATGTCCTTGCGCACCATCGACATGAAGTTGTCGTCATATTTATAAATTGTCACGCCAATGCGGGTATCGGCGGCGTGCGCAGTTGCACCAAACATCATGCTGGCAACCAGTGCTGTGAGCGTGAAAACCTTCTTATTCATGGTATCTCCGGTTTTTTTATGCAGGGTATTTCATCGCGCCGTATTGCCTGCGGGCAGACAGCGCAGTCGGTTGAAACGCTATTTTTTATGGGGCAGGCGCTGCTACCAAGCCGGACCACCATCGCTATCCTGACTTCCCTGTAGGTAAACGCTTCCTGAAGTGTGTTGTGAACCATTTCAATCGGCTACTGAAACCAGACCGGGGAAGGAAAGCCCGGCGTTACATAATGTTTCAGTCCGGTAAGACGCTGCCATCATAGTGAGCGCCATGTTAATTAACTGTGAATACAATCACAGATTGGAAACGGTTACACGGCGCTATCGCCTGAATTAGTGACCGACTCCACAATTTGCCGCTGCGCCACTGAATGGCGCCGCACCAGCGTAGGCATGAAGCAGTGCGCGGCGTGCGGATCGAGCGTGCCTGCTGCGCCCTGCAGGGCCAGCTCAGTCGCCAGTTTCGCCATAGAAACAATGGGATAGCGCACTGTGGTCAATTGCGGGTCGGTATAACGGGAAATGGGGATGTCATCGAAGCCGATGACAGAGAAATGCTGCGGTACCTGAATACCATTATCTTTCAGCGCGGTGAGCGCACCGGCCGCCATGCCATCGTTATAGGAGAACACCGCAGTGAGGTGCAGATTGCGCCCCAGCAGTTCCACCATCGCGGCTTCACCGCCCTGCATGTCCGGTTCGGCATGCGCAATCCAGCCCTCCGGCGGGCGGATGCCCTGCTCTGCCAGTGCCTGCAGCCAGCCGTCGCGGCGCTGCGCCACGTCCTCAATCGGATGGCTGGAGCTGAGGTAACCAATGCGCTGATGGCCCTGCTGTAACAGCATGCGCGTCGCTACCTGCGCCCCGGTAACATTGTCGAGGCAGACGCAGCGGTGCTCGTAACCGGGAATAGTACGATTAATCAGTACCATACCGGGAACCTGATCCATAAACTGCGCCAGCTCCGCGTCTGTAAGCGTTTTCGCGTGCACCACTAGCGCGTTGCAGCGCTGGCGGATCAGCACCTCAATGGCATGGCGTTCTTTCTCTTCCTGATGCCACGAATTGCTGATGAGCACATGCTTGTGCATGCGCTGCGCCACGGTATCCACCGCTTTAACCAGCGCACCAAAGAAGGGATCGGAAACGTCCATGACCACCACGCCGATGGTATCGCTCACCTGGGTAGCCAGCGCCTGCGCGTTAGCATTCGGCCGGTAGCCGAGCGATTCAACCGCCTGCAGCACGGCTTCGCGGGTATCAGAGGTGACTGCACTGCTGTTATTGAGCACCCGCGACACGGTGGCAACGGAAACCCCGGCCTGACGGGCGACATCACGAATCGTTATCATGCAGTTGTTCCACAGAGGAGAAAATGCGCGACTGGCGCGTAACGGCGCTATTCTGTCAGGGCATCGGAAACAGCTGCGTGAATTACGTCACACGGATGAAAACGGTTACATACAATTATGCAACCTTTGTGATGAACATCATTATCTGCCAGCGGACGCGTTGTCCGCTTTTCCGGCGGCGAGCTGCGTCAGCCGGCGCCAGAGCCACTCCATCGGTCCCTGCGGGAAGACGCGCAGCCACAGCACGGAGAACAGAATATTGATCAGCCAGATGGCCGGTACAAAAGCCAGTAGTTGCAGGCGGTCAAATTTGAGGAACAGATCGAAGCGGTAGAACAGCGTGGTGCAGATCAGCGTCTGCAGCAGATAATTGCTCAGCGCCATGCGCCCGACGCACTGAATGGCGTAACTGAACCGCGTGGCGGCGATGGCCGGCCAGTAACCAAGACAGAGTGCAGCGTAGCCAAGGCTGATAAACGGACTGGCGAGATCGCGTGGCACCTGCAGGAAAAAGCCGCTCCAGCGAAATTCCCACTGTAGCAGCCATTGCGCCAGCACGCCGGGTATGGCAATCAGCCAGCCGATAGTCAGTAACAGCGCCGCCGCGCGTCGGTAGTGTTGCAGACTAAACTGGCCGCTCAGCCAGCCGCTGCGCATCAGCGCGGCACCGATCAGCATCAGCCCGGCCAGCTGCCAGCCATACTGCGAAGCCAGCGCCATCAGGCCAGATGACAGGTGTTCGAGGCGGTTCTGCACCGCTTCCCAGCCACCGACCAGTTTCCAGTAGCTCTCATACTCCAGATCTGCCGCGCCCGGCAGCCATGAGCGCGTCGGCTGCGGACTGGAGATGACGCCAAACACCAGCAGCACGGCACAGCCCACCAGATAGAGCAGCACCCCGGTATGTAATAGCGCCCGCTCCGACGGCACGTCACGCAGCATGCGCCAGACAATCAACCCAATCAGGCCATAATCCAGCAGGATGTCGCCTTCCCACAGGAACACCGCATGGATGAACCCGATGAAGACCAGCAGCGTTAAGCGCGAGGAGATCCAGCGGCTACCGCGCGGCACCTGCAGTGCCAGTCCGGCACCAAACAGCAGCGCAAACAGCGTCAGAAATTTTAGCTGCGCCAGGCCATCCATGATTGCCCAGGTCCAGGCATCAGAAACGGAGGCTTCACCCTGCCAGGCCGGATTGAGATAGGCCGCCGAGGGCAGACCAAAGCCGACAATATTCAGCAGCAATATGCCGAGAATGGCGCAACCACGAATGAAATCCAGCGCGAGATAGCGTTGCATCGAGTGCCCTGACGGTGAGAGGAACACGGGCGACAACGACGCCGCCCGCGCTGCTTAGCTGTGGCGTACCGCGCGCAGGAACTCCTGACGCGTGTTCTGGCTCGATTTGAACAATCCGCCGAGTGAAGTGGTGGTGGTCGCGCTGGTCGCATCTTTGACGCCGCGCGCTTTCACGCAGTAGTGCACCGCATCGATCGACACCGCCACGTTATTGGTGCCCAGCAGGGTTTGCAGCGCCACCAGCACCTGCTGGGTCAAACGCTCCTGCACCTGCGGACGCTGGGCGAAGAACTGTACGATACGGTTGATCTTCGACAGGCCAATTACCTTGTCTTTAGGGATATAGGCCACGGTGGCTTTGCCGTCGATGATCACGAAGTGGTGTTCACAGGTGCTGGTCAGGGTGATATCACGCACGGTAACCATTTCGTCCACCTTCATCTTGTTTTCGATGACGGTGATTTTCGGGAAGTTGGCGTAATCCAGACCTGAAAAGATTTCGTCGACGTACATCTTGGCGATGCGGTGCGGCGTCTCCATCAGGCTGTCGTCTTCCAGGTCCAGATTCAGCAGCTGCATAATCTGGGTCATGTGGCCGGCGATCTCACGCTTGCGTGACGCGTCGTCCATGTCGCGCACCGGGGCGCGTAATGGCGTTTCCAGGCCACGCGCCAGCAGTGCTTCGTGAACCAGGGCGGCTTCCTGACTTAAGGTGCTCATCGTACTCTTCTCCGGCAGGTGATGCGCCCGCAGGTCTGCGCCTGCGGGGGGAATTCTGAGCGCGTATTGTGAAACACAACGCGCGCTTAATCCAGCAATCAATCCGATTGGAAATGAAAGCGTTTCAGGTGGACGATCGCCGCATCACCAGCGCCCCCGCCAGCAGCAAACCGCCGCCGGCCACCCACAGCGCCGGATCGAGCCTGTGCCATAGCAGGCTGGAAATCCAGGACAGCAGCGGCCCACCGAGCTGTCCGATGGCATAACCGGTCGTGAGCAGGCCGGCGAGATAGCGCGCGTGGTGCGGCGCCAGCTCCCGGCTGTACTGCAGCGACAGCTGCACCACGCAGAGAAAGCCGCCGCCAATCAGCAGCGCTGCCAGCAGCAGACCGTTGATGCCCGGCAGTACGATGGCGGCGATCACGCCCAGCGCCTGCGCCCACAGCACCAGCGCCAGCCGCCGATGGCTGCTGCCCCAGTGGCGCGTCACGATCCCCAGCACGATGCCGATCACCGCCGCCCCGCCAAACACCGGCCAGACAAACTGCGCAAAAGCGCTATCAGGGAAGCGCGCCGCCGCCATTTGCGACAGGAAGGTGGCGGGCAGAATATAGCCAAAGCCGGCGAGGCTGTAGCTGAGGATCAGGCGCTTCAGGTCACGCGTCAGCAGCAGCGGTGCGGCGGCCTGTTGCGGACGATGCAGCTGTCCGCTGCGCGGCAGGAAGCGCGCAATTGCGGCAATCAGCAGCAGCGCCAGCACACCGTACGCCGCCCAGGCAAACGCCGCGCTCACGCCGCTGGCGTGCAGCAGTACCGCCAGCATGCCGCTGATGAAGATGCCGGTGCCGGGACCGGCAAACACCGCTGCCGACAGGCCCGGCCGGCCGTGATGCAGCAGTTGCTCATTGCTCCATGCTGCCACCAGCACCATTGCCCAGCCGCTGGCGACGCCGATCAGGAAACGCACCACCGCATGCAGCCACGGCCCGCTGATACAGGCGGACAGCAACGTCAGCGCGACGGCACCCCAGACGCCCAGCTGCAGCCGCCACTCCACGCGCCGCTGCGCGCGCATCGCGTCAAACGATCCGGCCAGATAACCGAGATAGTTCAGCGCCGCGACCAGGCTGGCGCTGGCGAGCGTGAGCTGACCGTCGTGAATCATCAGTGGCACCTGCGGGGTAAACGCAAATCGCCCAATCCCCATTGCAACCACTAAACTTAAAAACGCGCTAAGCGCGACTCGCCACGCCATTCTGACTCCGGATCGATTGGATTATCACTTGTCAGCAGCATGCATGACGTTTAGACTCACGAAAAGTGAATAATATTAACCAAGTTGTTTACGAGAAGAGAATATGGATTTAGTACAGCTCCGCATGTTCTGTTCCGTGGCCGAAACCGGCTCACTGGCGCGCGCCGCCGAAATGCTGCATCGCGTGCCGTCTAATCTCACCACGCGACTGCGACAGCTGGAAGAAGAAATCGGCGTCGATCTGTTTATTCGTGAGAAGCAGCGCATTCGTTTGTCGCCGATGGGCCACAATTTCCTCAATTATGCGCAGCGTATTCTGGCGTTGAGCGACGAGGCGCTGAACATGGCGCGCGCCGGTGAACCCGGTGGTAACTTTGCCTTCGGTTCGATGGAGAGCACCGCCGCCACCCGCCTGCCGGGATTGCTGGCCGCCTATCATCAGCGCTTCCCCAACGTCGCGCTGTCGCTGGTGACCGGCACCTCAGGCGATATCATCGATAAAGTGCGCGCCGGCACGCTGGCGGCGGCGCTGGTGGACGGTCCGGCCAGTCATGATGACCTGAATGGCTGCATCGCCTTTCGTGAAGAGATGGTGCTGATCACCAGCCTCGAACACGCGCCGATTCTCAGCGCCCGCGATACGCAGGGCGATACGCTGTTTGCCTTTGGCAACAGCTGCTCGTACCGCACCCGGCTGGAGTCCTGGTATCGCGACAGCCAGAGCGCACCGCACAGCGTTATGGAGATTCAGTCTTATCACGCCATGGTCGCCTGCGTAGCCGGCGGCGGCGGCGTGGCGATGATTCCCGCCTCGGTGCTGGCGCAGATGCCGGCCCGCGCGCGCGTGCAGCAGCACAGCCTGCCGCCGACCTGGCGCGACACGGCCACCTGGCTGATGTGGCGCCGCGACGCCTTTACGCCCAACGTTGAGGCGCTGAAGTATCTGATTATTGAAATGTTTGATGACCGCCCGCTCAACGATGAACTGCTGCATCCGCTGCAGGCCGCTGAGTAAGCGTTATTTTTTATCCAATCACGACATCACAGGAAGAGGGATTGCATGAACATGATTAAAACCCGCGCGGCCGTGGCCTGGGCTGCTGGCGAACCGCTGAAGATTGAAGAAGTGGATCTGATGCCGCCACAGAAAGGGGAAGTGCTGGTGCGCATCGTGGCCACCGGCGTGTGCCATACCGATGCTTACACCCTGTCAGGTAAAGATCCGGAAGGCGTATTCCCGGCGATCCTCGGTCACGAAGGTGGCGGCGTGGTTGAAGCGGTGGGCGAAGGCGTTACCAGCGTGGCGGTCGGCGATCACGTGATCCCGCTGTACACGCCAGAGTGCGGCAAGTGTAAATTCTGTCTCTCCGGCAAAACCAACCTGTGTCAGGCAATCCGCACCACGCAGGGCAAAGGGCTGATGCCCGACGGCACCACCCGCTTCTTTAAAGACGGCAAGCCGATCTTCCATTACATGGGCACCTCGACCTTCTCTGAGTACACCGTTGTACCGGAAATCTCCCTGGCGAAAATCAGCAAAGAAGCGCCGCTGGAAGAAGTGTGCCTGCTCGGCTGTGGCGTGACCACCGGCATGGGCGCGGTGATGAATACCGCCAAAGTGAAAGAAGGCGACACCGTGGCGATTTTCGGCCTCGGCGGTATTGGCCTGTCGGCGATCATTGGGGCGAAAATGGCCAAGGCCGGTCGCATCATCGGTATTGATATCAACACCAGCAAGTTTGACCTGGCGCGCAAACTGGGCGCAACCGACCTGGTTAATCCGAAAGATTTTGCTAAGCCAATTCAGGAGGTTATCGTTGAGATGACCGACGGCGGCGTGGACTTCTCGTTTGAGTGTATCGGTAACGTCAACGTGATGCGTTCCGCGCTGGAGTGCTGCCATAAAGGCTGGGGCGAATCAGTGATTATCGGCGTTGCCGGTGCCGGCGAAGAGATTTCTACCCGGCCGTTCCAGCTGGTTACCGGTCGCGTATGGCGCGGGTCGGCGTTTGGCGGCGTGAAAGGACGCACCCAGCTGCCGGGCATCGTGCAGGATTACCTCGACGGTAAGTTTGCGCTGAATGATTTCATCACCCACACCATGCCGCTGGAAGAGATCAACGAGGCATTTGAGCTGATGCATGAAGGCAAATCGATCCGTTCCGTGGTGCATTTTAATAAGTAAGCAGGAGGCGATATGGCATCCACTCTGGAGCTGCTGGAAGAACACCGTATTTTTGGCGGCTGGCAGCAGCGCTGGCGTCATCAGTCCGCCGTGCTCAACTGCCCGATGACGTTCAGCATTTTTCTGCCACCGCCGCGCGACGACGCGCCACCGCCGGTGGTGTGGTTTCTCGCCGGGCTGACCTGCAACGATGAGAACTTCACCACCAAAGCCGGTGCGCAGCGCGTGGCGGCCGAACTCGGTCTGGTGCTGATTATGCCGGACACCAGCCCGCGCGGCGATGCAGTGGCCAATGACAGCGGGTACGATCTGGGCCAGGGTGCCGGGTTTTATCTCAATGCCACGCAGCAACCGTGGGCGGCACATTATCGCATGTTCGATTATCTCAGCGAGGAGCTGCCGGCACTGGTGGCGGATAACTTCAAGCTGAGCGATCGCCAGTCGGTAATGGGGCATTCGATGGGCGGCCACGGCGCGCTGGTGCTGGCGCTGCGCCTCGGCGGGCGCTTTGCGTCGACGTCCGCGTTTGCACCAATCGTCAACCCGAGCGAAGTGCCGTGGGGACAGAAAGCCTTTGCCGCCTATCTGGGCGACGATCGCCAGACGTGGCGCGAGTGGGATAGCTGCCTGCTGATGCAGAACGCTGAACATCGCCTGCCGGTGCTGATCGATCAGGGCGATAGCGATCAGTTCCTCGCCGATCAGCTACGCCCGGAGCGGCTGGAAGCAGTGGCGCGCGAGCAGAACTTCCCGCTGGAGCTGCGTATCCAGCCGGGTTATGACCACAGCTACTTCTTTATCGCCAGCTTTGTGGAGGACCATCTGCGGTTCCACGCGCAGCATTTACTGGCGTAGTGCACTTCTCTGCCCCTCTGATGCTGAGGGGCAGAACGTGTCTGGCGTCAGGCCAGTGATTCCGCCACCAGCCCATCAATCATTACCTGCGGCATGCCCTGTGAGCAGTGCTCAATGCGGCCGCGCAAGCCATACACCTGTGCCAGCGTCTCCGGCGTAATCACCTGCGACGGCACGCCGTCGGCCAGCAGTTGCCCCTGCTTCAGCATCAGCGCATGATCGGCATGACGCAGCGCGATATTGATATCATGCACCACCACCACCGTCACCATGTTGCGCAGCCGGGTTTCGCGCCGCACCAAATCCATTACGTGGAACTGATAATTCAAATCCAGCGCGCTGAGCGGTTCATCCAGCAGCAGCAGTTCCGGACGGCGAATCAGCGACTGCGCCAGCCCGACCAGCTGCTTCTGGCCGCCGGACAGCTGATCGAGATAACGCATCGCCAGATGGGCAATGCCCAGCTGCTCCAGCAGGTGCATGATCTCCGCTTCACTGGCGGCGCTGTGTAATCCACCGGAGGCACGCTGCGCCACGATGATCGACTCCAGCACGTGCAGATGCACACCGGCTGGCAGCGTCTGCGGCAGATAGACCACGCGCTGCGCGCGCCGGGCAAACGGCTGGCTCATCAGCTCTTCGCCATTGAGCCACAGCTCGCCCTGCCCTTTGCTCAGACCGGCCAGCGCGCGCAGCAGCGTCGATTTGCCGCAGCCGTTGGGCCCCAGCAGCACGGTGATTTTGCCGCGTGGCAGCTGCGTGACATTGAGATCGTCGATAACGTTCCGCTTCGGGTAACCGGCGTAAAAGTGGCTGACGCGTAAGCCCTGCTCCATCACACTGTCCCCCGATGCCGCAGAATAATGCTGAGAAAGAACGGCACGCCCACCAGCGAGGTGACGATGCCGACCGGAATGATGACGCCGGGAATGAGGTTTTTCGAGGCCACCGACGCCAGCGATAGCACCAGCGCGCCGGTCAGCGCACTGGCCGGCAGATAGTAGCGGTGATCTTCACCAAACATCATGCGCGCAATGTGCGGCGCGACCAGGCCGATAAAGCCGATCGGGCCGACGAATGCCACCGCCAGCGCCGAGAGAATGCTGATGCGCAACAGCGTCGCCAGCCGCAGACGCCGCACATCAATGCCGAAGCTCACCGCGCGATCTTCACCAAGGCGCAACGCCGTGAGTTTCCAGCTGCTGAGCATCGAGAACGGCAGCAGGATGGCAAAGGCGGCACTCAGCACGCCCAGTTTTTCCCATGAGGCACGCGCCAGACTGCCCATGGTCCAGAACACCAGGCCCTGCAGCGTATCTTCGCTGGCGATGAACTGCATCATCGAAACCAGGGCGTTAAAGGTGAACACCAGCGCGATGCCAAACAGCACCACGCCGGAGGTTGAGACTTTGGTCCAGCGCGTGATGCCATCCAGCATCAGCGCGGCAAACAAGGCGAAGACAAAGGCATTGGCGGAGATCAGCCACTGGTCCGGCACGCCGGGAATACCAATGCCGAGAATGATCGCCAGCGCGGCACCAAACGCCGCTGCCGACGAGACGCCGAGCGTAAACGGGCTGGCCAGCGGGTTATTGAGGATGGTCTGCATTTCTGCACCGGCGAGGCCGAGTGAGAAGCCGACCACCACCGCCATCAGCGCATACGGCAGACGGATGTCCCAGACGATCACGCGCGTGCCAGCGTCCACCGCTGCGGGATGGAGCAGCGTTTGCCACAGCGTGTCGAGCGTCAGGCCGGCCGGGCCAAGGGTGAAATCGAGGATAACTGAAGCGAGGATCGCCAGCACCAGCACACCAATCAGCAGCAGTCGCTGACGCAGAACCTGACGATAACGGGTCAGGGTATCGGCTTCGGTGCCATGTTCCGCCACCAGCGCGGAGTCCGTACTACGCATTGTTCTACCTGTTTCCTGTCGCCTTATAACGGCTGCCACAATAGAGCAGGTGATAATAATTATCAATGCTGTCTCTGTAACAAAGCCCGAATGGTTTGCGCCAGGTTTGCATAGCGTAATAAATCGCAAAAAAACGCGGCCGCGGCCGCGTTGTCATGCAATGCTGCCTGTTTGCCAGCGCAATAAATTGCGCCGCTACAGAGGGTTGCACCGATTTGTAGCGGCACGATGCATCGCGAAAAAACGCCACCAGGCCGCGTTGTCAGGCATTACTGCCTGTTTACCAGCGCAATAAATTGCGCCGCTACAGAGGGTTGCACCGATTTGTAGCGGCGCGATTCATCGCGCAAAACGCCCCAAGGCAGCGTTGTCAGGCATTACTGCCTGTTTGCCAGCGCAATAAATTGCGCCGCTACAGAGGGTTACACCGATTTGTAGCGGCGCGATTCATCGCGCAAAAACGCCTCCAGGCCGCGTTGTCGGGCACTACTGCCTGTTTGCCAGCGCAATAAATTGCGCCGCAACAGAGGGTTGCACCGATTTGTAGCGGCGCGATTCATCGCGCAAAAACGCGTCAAGGCCGCGTTGTCAGGCATTACTGCTTAAAGGAAGGGAATTCCATCTCGCTGTATTTCACGAAGCGGGTGCCGCGCGTCAGCTTATAGCCCAGCCAGATCACCAGGAACAGCGGAATGCCGATATAGGTTGCGGCTACGCCGTACCAGTCGATGCGATCGGCGAGAAATGCCTGATAATTCTGCCCCAGCGTAATGATCAGACACAGCGCGAACGCAAACATCGGACCCAGCGGGAAGAAGCCGGAGCGGTAAGGCAGATCGGCCAGATTCAGCCCCTGTGCCACATAGCCGCGGCGGAAGCGATAATGGCTGATAGCAATGCCGAGCCAGGCGATAAAGCCGGTCATCCCTGAGGTATTCAGCAGCCACAGGTACACTTCCTGATTGCCAAATTTCGAGGTCAGGAAGCACAGCGCTGCCACCACCGTGGTCGCCAGCAGGGCATTGCGCGGTACGCCGCCTTTCGACAGTTTCGCAAAAATGCGCGGTGCCTTGCCTTCCTGCGCCAGGTTAAACAGCATACGCGTTGAGGCGTACATGCCGGAGTTACCCGCCGACAGCACCGCCGTCAGGATCACCGCGTTCATCACCGCCGCCGCGGACAGCAGACCGGCATTCTGGAACACCAGCGTGAACGGGCTGACGCTGATATCGGTGACATCGTTATGCAACAGCTGCGGATCGGTATACGGCAGAATCAGGCTGATGATCAGGATCGCGAACACATAGAACAGCAGAATACGCCAGAACACCTGGCGCACCGCGCGCGGGATATTCTTCGCCGGGTCTTCTGATTCACCGGCGGCAATCCCGATCAGTTCGGTGCCCTGGAAAGAGAAGCCGACAATCATCGCCACGCCAATCATCGCCGCAAACCCGCCGGCAAACGGCGCATCTCCCACCGTCCAGTTGTGCCAGCCTGCATTTTCTGCGCCACGCAGGATGCCGGTAATCATCAGCACACCGACCACAATAAAAATGATAACGGTGGCGACTTTGATCAGTGAGAACCAGTATTCCGCCTCACCGAAGCCTTTGACCGAAATATAGTTGAGCAGGAACATCAGACCGAGGAACAGCGCGCTCCAGATCCAGCCCGGCGTGTCCGGGAACCAGTAGTTCATCACCAGCTGTGAGGCGACGAGGTCAACGGCGATGGTCACCGCCCAGTTGTACCAGTAGTTCCAGCCCAGCGCGAAGCCAAAGCCCTCTTCGACATATTTGGCGCCGTAGGTGGCAAAGGAACCGGAGACCGGCATAAACGCCGCAAGTTCGCCGAGGCTGGTCATCAGGAAGTAGACCATCAGGCCGATCAGCGCGTAGGAGAGTAACGCACCGCCAGGACCCGCCTGAGAGATAGTGGCACCCGAGGCGACAAACAGGCCGGTGCCGATAGAACCGCCAATGGCGATCATGGTGAGATGGCGCGCTTTTAATTCACGGCGCAGCCCAGGTTGTTGTGTTGTTTTTGAGTCATTATGCATGTGTAAACGCTATGCTGGATAAAAATAAGGCGCGATTGTAGCAGCAAAGCCTGCACTGTATAGCATTCGCCTCGGGTTATTAGTTACCTTCATAATCGGCCGGGAATTATTAGCCACAGCACAGGGCACACCGCAGCTATTCCCGGCAATAGGCGAGGAAGCGGCTCAGCGCTTTCGACAGATGTTTCTGCCGGTGATGGATGCGATACAGGGTGCGCGTCAGGCGCGGCAGGGGCACCGGCACTTCCGTCAGCGTGCCCGCCTCCAGCAAATCGGCAATCACCCGGCGCGATAAGCAGCTGATGCCCATGCCGTGGCGCACCGCGTGTTTAATCGCCTCCGAGTTGCCCAACTCCATCCCCAGCTGAAACTGCGGCAGGTGCGACAGCAGCAGGTAATCGACAATCTCACGCGTACCGGAACCACGCTCGCGCAGGATCCACGGCGCAGCGGCCAGCGTCTCCAGCGTCACCGGCTGCTGTAACAGCGGCGCATCCGGCGCGGCGAACACCACCAGTTCATCTTCCAGCCACGGTTCGCTGATGATATCCGGCTCATGGCACGGCCCTTCAATCAGGCCGATATCGACGCGAAAATCAGCCACCGCATTGATGGCGTCCTGGCTGTTGCCGACGCTCAGCTCCAGCGGCAGCGTGGGAAAATCACGGCGATACGCGGCGATCATCCCCGGCAGCAGATAGTTGCCGATGGTGCTGCTGGCAAACAGGCGAATCGCTCCGTTGTCCTCTTTAAACAGCTGTTCGATCTCAATCGCCTGCTCCAGCAGCCCGACCGCACGCGGATAGAGCAGCCGGCCGTGCTCGTTGAGCACCAGCCGTTTGCCGACGCGGTCAAACAGCTGCACGCCGAGCTGACTTTCCAGATCGGCCAGGGCCGCGCTGACCGCCGACTGCGAAAGCGCCAGCACCTGTGAGGCCTGCGTGGTGGAGCCGCTTTTCAGCACCTCGGTAAACACTTCAATCTGACGCAGCGTAATGTGCATGCGTGCTCCTTACATGGCGTACCGCTTCACCAGATAGATCACCACCGCCAGCCAGATCAGCAGCATCAGAATCAGGCCGCTCCAGCTGACGATCTTTTTGCCGCGCGCCCGTTGCACCTCGGCGCGTTCGGCGCTGCTGATGCGCACGTCGCGCGGCAGCAGACGCAGCAGGACCATCACGCCAAGCGGGATGATAATCGCGTCATCCAGCAGGCCAATAATCGGGATGAAGTCCGGAATCAGATCGATGGGGCTGAGCGCATAAGCGACGATGCCAAACGCCAGCAGCTTAAACCACCACGGCGTACGCGGATCGCGACAGGCAAACCACAGCGTCAGCACGTCCCGTTTGATGAGCTTCGCCCAGCGGCGCAAGCGCATGAACATTGTTGCCCTTCCTTATCACTTATTCCGGTTGATTATAAATATATTATCAATTTCACTTTTAAGCCAGCCAGGCGCACGCTAAAGCCTCACTGAGGAGAAGCGTATTATGGCTGAACTAAGCGTCAACAAAACCCCTTTTCATGTTCATCGCTGGCTGCCGGGACTGCTGCTGACCGCCGCCATCGCCGCAGGTGCCGCGTGGCTGGCCAGTCAGCCGTGGCTGGCGGGCGCGGGATTCGGCGCGCTGACGCTGGCCATCATTATCGGCATCGTGCTGGGTAATAGCCTGTATCCCCGCGTTGCGACCCCGTGCGACAGTGGGGTGCTGCTGGCCAAACAGCGACTGCTGCGACTCGGCATCATTCTTTACGGCTTCCGCATCACCGTGCAGCAGATCGCCGATGTCGGCGTCAGCGGCGTGCTGATTGATGTGCTGGTGCTAAGCTCAACCTTTCTGATCACCTGCCTGATCGGCATCCGTGTACTGAAAATGGATCGCGAAACCGTGTGGCTGATTGGTGCCGGCAGCAGCATTTGCGGTGCGGCAGCGGTGCTGGCAAGTGAACCGGTGATAAAAGCCGCACCTTCGAAAGTGGCGGTCGCGGTGGCCACCGTGGTGCTGTTTGGCACCGTCGGCATTGTGCTGTACCCGTTTCTCTGGACGCTGTTGCCGCAGGTCAGCGCGCAGCACTTTGGCGTCTTTACCGGCTCGACGCTGCACGAAGTGGCGCAGGTAGTGGCGGCCGGCCATGCAATGGGCGCGGAAACGGAGAACACGGCAGTCATCGCCAAGATGCTGCGGGTGATGATGCTGGCACCGTTTCTGCTGATCCTAGGCAGCTGGCTGCAGCGCCAGCGCAGCCACCAGCGTCAGGCACAGCAGCCGATCCGCTTTCCGTGGTTTGCCCTGTTGTTTATTGTGGTGGCGCTGTTTAACTCGCTGCATCTGCTGCCACCGCCGGTGGTAGCGGGACTGAATCAGCTGGCGAATCTGCTGCTGGCGATGGCGATGGCGGCGCTGGGCTTAACCACCCGTTTCGGCGCGCTGAAGCAGGCGGGCGTCAAACCGCTGCTGCTTGGTCTGCTGATGTTTATCTGGCTGATTCTCGGCGGCGGCGCACTGAATGTGCTGGTGCAACATTTCATGGCGTAAGCGCATCCGCTATCATGGGCGTTTTGCATCAGCAATCGCCCATTCAGGAGAGCGGCATGAAATATATCGGCGCACACGTAAGCGCATCCGGCGGCGTAGACCAGGCAGTGATCCGTGCCCATGAAATCGAAGCCACAGCCTTTGCGCTGTTCACTAAAAATCAGCGCCAGTGGAAAGCCGCGCCGCTCTCTGCGCAGGTGATCGACGCTTTTAAAACCGCCTGCGATCAGTACAACTTCAGCGCCGCGCAAATCCTGCCGCACGACAGCTATCTGATTAACCTCGGCCACCCGGTGATGGACGCGCTGGAGAAATCACGCGAGGCGTTTATCGATGAGATGCAGCGCGCCGAACAGCTTGGTCTGACGCTGCTCAACTTCCATCCCGGCAGCCACCTGCAGCAGATTGATGAAGATGCCTGCCTGAAGCGCATCGCCGAGTCGATCAACATTGCGCTGGATAAAACCCACAACGTGGTAGCGGTGATTGAGAATACCGCCGGTCAGGGCAGCAACCTCGGTTTCCGCTTTGAACACCTCGCGGCGATTATTGACCACGTCGAGGATAAATCGCGCGTCGGCGTATGCATCGACACCTGCCACGCCTTCGCTGGCGGATATGATTTACGCAGCGAAGCTGCCTGTGAAGCCACCTTTGCCGAGTTTGAGCGCGTGGTGGGCTTTCAGTATCTGCGCGGTATGCACCTCAACGATGCTAAAAGTACGCTCGGCAGCCGCGTGGATCGCCATCACAGCCTCGGCGAGGGCAACATTGGCAAGACCGCGTTTAGCTGGCTAATGAAGGATGCGCGTTTTGACGGTATCCCGATGATTCTTGAAACCATCAATCCGGATATCTGGAAGGATGAAATTGCCTGGCTGAAGGCCGAGCAGCAGGCGTAACGGGTTTCACCGGGGCCTGTCGCCAATAAAAAAAGGGAGCCGCGGCTCCCTTTGTTGTTCCTGGCTGCCGTTACGCGGCTTTGGCCAGTTCCTCTTCCGGACGTTTCAGAATCGCATAGCCCAGACCCGCAATCAGCGTACCAATCACAATCGCCAGCAGGTAACCCAGCACCGGCGTAATGGCGCCTGGAATCAGCAGGACGAACAGTCCGCCGTGCGGCGCCATCAGTTTGGCACCCATCGCCATGGAGATAGCCCCGGTCACTGCGCCACCCACGATACAGCATGGCAGCACGCGCATCGGATCACGCGCCGCAAACGGAATGGCACCTTCGGAGATAAAGCACAGGCCGAGTACCAGCGCGGCTTTACCGCCTTCCTGCTGACCTTTATTGAACTTACGACGCGCTACCAGCGTTGCCAGCCCCATCGCCAGCGGTGGCACCATACCGGCCGCCATGATCGCGGCCATCGGCGCGTAGGTTTGCGAACTCAACAGACCGACACCAAACGCGTAAGCCACTTTGTTCACCGGACCGCCCATGTCGGTACACATCATGCCGCCCAGAATCGCGCCCAGCAGGACCGCGTTAGCAGTGCCCATGTTCGCCAGCCAGCTGGTCAGGCCGCTCATGATGCCGGCAACCGGTTTGCCTACCACGTAAATCATCAGCAGGCCGGTAATCAGACTGGCCACCAGCGGAATGATCAGAATCGGCTTCAACGCTTCCATACTTTGCGGCAGCTTCACTTTGCTGCTCAGTAGTTTCGCGGCGTAACCGGCGATGAAACCGGCGATGATGCCGCCAAGGAAACCAGCGTTGATGCTGGTGGCGATCATGCCGCCAATCAGACCCGGCGTCAGACCCGGACGGTCAGCAATCGAGAAGGCGATAAAGCCCGCCAGCACCGGCACCATCAGCGCAAAGGCGCTGCCGCCACCGATCTGCATCAGCGCCGCGGCTAAGGTGCCCTGCTCTTTAAACGCGGTAATCCCAAAGGCGAATGACAGCGCAATGCTCAGACCGCCGGCGACCACCATCGGCAGCATATAAGATACGCCGGTCAGCAGATGCCGATAGGCACCGGCTTTCTCTTTGCTGTCGCTCTGGCTGGCTGCCGCCTGGTTGCCGGAAGGCTGCCAGACTTTGGCTTCCGCCTGCGCTTTATCCAGCTCCTGTGCGGTTTTCTTCAGCGCCAGACTGGTGGAGGTGCGGTACATCGGCTTGCCGGCAAATTTCGCCAGGTCAACGTCGATATCCGCCGCAACGATCACCAGATCGGCCGCCGCCACTTCTTCCGGGGTGATCGGGTTGCCGGCGCCGACTGAGCCGCGGGTTTCCACTTTTACCCACCAGCCGCGCTTGCTGGCTTCCGCCTCAATCGCCTCGGCTGCCATGAAGGTGTGCGCCACGCCGGTCGGACAGGCAGTGACGGCCACAATACGTTTCTGCCCGGTGCTCTGCGCCGGTGCGCTTGCCGCCGGGGTTGCCGCAGCCGGCTGCCACGGTTGCGCCGCATCTTTAGCCAGCGCCAGTGCCGCCTGCGGATCGCGCAGCGCCTGCTGCACATCCACGAGGGCAACGGACTTGCCGGCCAGCTGCGCGTTGTTGGTAACCTGCTGGCCAATCACCAGCACCAGTTCGGCGTCCGCGGCGCTGTCGACCAGTGTCAGTCCCGCCTGCCCTGCCGCCGCCTGCAGACGTTCCGAGGCTAAATGGCCTGATGCCAGGCCGAGTGAAGAATCTTTTATCAGCAGCGTTTTCATTATCGCTCTCCTGCTGTTAGTTAACGGGTTGTAAGTCGACGCGCGCCATCATCGCGGCCAACTGGGTACGATCGGTCACGCCGACGTTGCTCTGGCTGACGGCCATGGCCGCCACCGCCGTCGCCAGACGCAGCGTGTGTTCACTGGATTCCCGCATCAGCAGGCCATAAATCAGGCCGCCAACCATCGAATCTCCGGCGCCTACGGTGCTGACCACTTCACACGCAGGCGGTTTGGCGATCCATTCGCCAGAGGCATTGACCCACAGCGCGCCTTCCGCACCGAGGGAGATCACCACGTGGGCAATGCCCTGCTCGCGCAGCTGGTGCGCGGCGTCAATCACATCCTGCAGCGTCGGCAGCTTGCGTCCAGCCCAGATCTCCAGCTCGCGGCGATTGGGTTTTACCAGCCACGGTGCCGCTTTCAGACCGGCCACCAGCGCTTCACGGCTGCTGTCAAAAATGATGCATGGGCAGTGGGTGCGCAGATCGCTCATCCATTTGGTGAAGGCGTCCGGCGCAACGCCGGCTGGCAGGCTGCCGCTGACACACACCATATCGAACTGGCCCAGCCAGGTCAGCGAGTCGGCGGTGAAGCGGTCCCAGTCCTGGGGCGTGACGTCAAAGCCCGAGAAGTTGAGGTCGGTGACGTCGCCGTCTTTTTCCGTCAGCTTAACGTTAATGCGGGTACGGCCCTGCACCACCTGAAAACGGTTAGCGATACCGAGTTCACTGAACAGCTGCTGAAAGCCGTCCTGATTCTCTTTGCCGAGGAAGCCGCCGACGGTGACGTCGATACCGAGATCTTTCAGCACTTTGGCGACATTGATGCCTTTACCCGCAGCGTGCAGCCCGGTGGTTTTGACCAGGTTAACTTCGCCGCGCTCGATCTCCGGCGTGTAGCCGACCAGATCGTACGCCGGGTTCAGGGTGATAGTGGCAACGCGACGACTCATGCTGCCCCCTCGCCCAGACCGCTATTAATGGCTTCTTCGATAGCGTGCAGTGCCTGCTGCGCATCGTCACCGCTGGCGGTGAAACGCAGACGATGGCCTTTCTTCACGCCGAGCGCGACCACCTTCATCAGGCTGCGCCCGTTAGCCGGCTTACCGCTGCCGTCGAGATTGGTGACGGTGATATCGCTGTTGAACTGCTTGATCACACTCACCAGCGCGGTGCCCGGACGCGCATGCAGACCGTGCTCGTTGCGGATGGTGAATTCCGCGGTTAAGACGTCCGCAGCTTCATCCACTTCGCTGGTCAGCAGCGCGAGAATGCCTGCCGCGTCCGCCTTCAGCAGGCGTTCAGCCTGCTTGTTCAGCAGCAGATTGCTGAGGTAGCCCAGCACCTCAAGCGGGCGCTGATCGGTGGCGGCGACCGTCAGCAGCAGCGCTACCGGTTCGCCCTGATGCGTCAGCGGCGTCGCGCTGCGGCTCACTGCCACCGCGCTGTTGAGGTTGCCGTGCGTACTGTCGCTCAGCCAGATGCCCTGACCGAGGCTGAGCGGTGCGTGCGAGACAACGTCCGCGACAAAGCTGGCGTCGACGGCACCGGCCGCCTGCAGACGACCAGCGTTCAGCGCCTGCAGCGTCATCAGATCGCTGGCGGCCACGTCGGTGGTGATCAGCGACGTATCGAACTGGAATTCAGCGGCCTGCTTTTCACCCATCAGCAGCGCGCGCAGCTCTTCAGCAGAGGCAGATTTCAGCTGCTCCGCGATGCTGTCATCGCTTAATACGTGAGTCAGCTGGCGCAGCAGCGCGAGGTGCTCGTCAGATTTAGCGGCAATGCCGATGGCAACGTACGCCGTCTGGCCATCACCCCAGTCCACGCCCTGCGGAAACTGATAAACCTGCACGCCGGTTTTCAGCACCAGATCGCGGGTATCGGTGGTGCCGTGCGGAATGGCGATGCCGTTGCCGAGAAAGGTGGTGGTTTGCTGTTCGCGCGCCAGCATGCCGTCGACGTAGCCTTCGGCCACATTTCCGGCCGCGGTAAGCGCAGCGGCAACCTGACGAATGGCCTGTTCTTTATCGGACGCGCTGGCGCCGGTGTGAATGGCCTGAACTTCGAGCTGGAACATATTTCTCCTCGCTTGCTGAAAGTGAATCGTTTCAGCCTGATGGCGAAAAAATACGCTGTGCGACACGGACTTAGCCGGGAGGACAACGCTGAAACGTTTCAGGGAATATGGTACAGCACCCGATTACAGGCAAGAAAATGCGCAATCGGCGTAGCAGATTTTTGATGCTCCGCACACTTCGCGGCGGATTTAGGATTTTTCACAGCGGGCGCGCTGACGCGTTGCTGTAACGCGGCACCTGCGACGAGCGTGCTGTTCAGCTCGCGTCAGCTTAAACTCAGGGCGCGGTATCGGCTTCCAGCTGCAACAGGTAGATCATGGCGTCGGCGCGGCTGCTGCCGCACATCTCCGCCTGTGGCTGTAAACCGGCACACACCGCCGGACGCAGCGGCGAGCCAAAGATTTTGCAGCGCTGCTGTTCGTCGAGCTGAACGCAACGGGTATTGGCCGGTTTGCCGTCAGGCATACCGGGAATGGGGGAAGAGATGGAGGGGGCTGTGCAGCAGGCACCGCACTGGTCTCGACATAACATCATGCGCTCCTGCAAAGATTAGCGGCCGACAATAGCAGTCTGCACCGCGGAATTCCATGCGCGACCAACAATTTTCACCGGCCTCACTTGCCTGTTTTTCACCGCGCGAGTAAGTTGGCGCGCATCTACCTGGTTATAGCGAGTCAAGCATTATGCCAAAGGCAAACGAAATCAAAAAAGGAATGGCCGTCACCTGGAACGGTAAACTGTTGCTGGTGAAGGATATCGATGTCCAGAGCCCAAGCGCGCGCGGTGCCGCCACGCTGTACAAGATGCGTTTCACCGATGTGCGCACCGGCCTGAAAGTTGAAGAGCGCTTCAAGGGCGACGACATTATTGATGCCATCCAGCTCAGCCGCCGCGCGGTGACCTTCTCATACATCGACGGCGACGAATACGTGTTTATGGATGACGAAGATTACACGCCGTACAGCTTTAAAAAAGATCAGATCGAAGAAGAGCTGCTGTTTATTCCGGAAGGCGGCATTCCCGGTATCCAGGTGCTTACCATGGATGGTCAGGTGCTGGCGCTGGAACTGCCGCAGACGGTAGACATGGAGATCGTTGATACCTCACCTGGCATCAAAGGGGCATCCGCCAGCGCGCGCACCAAACCGGCGGGCATGAGCACCGGGCTGTCGATTCAGGTGCCGGAGTACCTGAGCAATGGCGATCGCATCCGTATCCATATTGCCGAGCGTCGTTATATGGGACGCGCCGATTAAGCGCACGATTTTCTCCGGCGGCGGTTGATTGTTATAGTATAACAACAGCCTGCGCGCCGGATGCGGTTGTCCGGCGCGGCTATTTTAACGGAGTAAATTATGACGCGCGTGAACCTGATTACCGGTTTTCTCGGTAGCGGTAAAACCACCACCCTGTTACATCTGCTGGCGCACAAACCGGCCAATGAGAAGTGGGCCATTCTGGTCAACGAGTTTGGCGAGATCGGCATTGACGGCGCCCTGCTCGCCGACCGCGGCGCCACGCTGAAAGAGATCCCCGGCGGCTGCATGTGCTGTGTTAACGGCCTGCCGCTGCAGGTCGGGCTGAATATGCTGCTGAAGCAGACTCAGCCCGACCGCCTGATTATCGAACCCACCGGCCTTGGCCATCCCAAACAGTTACTGAATATGCTGCGCGCAGCGGTCTATCAGCCGTGGATCCGCGTGGACGCCACGCTGACGCTGCTCGATCCGCGTCAGTTAGCCGATACGCGCGTCACGGAGAATGAAAACTTTTGCGACCAGCTGATCGCCGCAGACATCATCATCGCCAACAAAAGCGACAAGTGGGATGCGGAAGATCGTCAGCGGCTGGCGAGCTGGCAGCAGCAGCATTTGGGCGACCGTCAACTGGTGGAAGCCAGCTGGGGCAACATTGATCCGGCGTTGCTGAGTCAGCCGGCATTGGCGGATCGTGCGGTACCCGATGCCGCGCATCATCATCATTCGCCACGCCCGCAGGGGCTGGCGGCGCTGAAACTGGAAGGTGAAGCGCGCTGGCGTCGTGCGTTAAATGAAGGTCAGGGCTATGCTTCCTGTGGCTGGATTTTCGATGGTGACACGGTGTTCGATACTATTCCGGCTTTAGAGTGGGCGCGGCTTGCGCCGGTGGATCGCGTGAAAGGCGTGCTGCGTACCGCTGACGGTCTGGTCAGCATTAACCGTCAGGGTGAAGACCTGTTCATCGAAACGCGCCCGGTCACGCCGCCGGATAGCCGTATCGAATTGATCCACCATCAGGCCACCGACTGGAACGCCTTGCAGACTGCCCTGTTGAAGATTCGTTTAAATTAGCTGCGGTAGGTTTGCCCGTTATTTTTTTCCTTTTGAGTTACTTTTATGCGCACTTCTCGTTTGATTACCATCCTGCTGCTGAATGCGCTGGGTGTGATGCTATTTATGTCGTGGTATCTGCCGCCGGAGCACGGGTTCTGGTTCGCTCTCGACAAAGGCATCTTTTTTGGCTTTAACGACCAGATGGTCGACCATCACGGCTTTGCGCTGCTGGTGGCGATCACCAATTTCCGCGGTTTTGATGCGGTGTCGCTGCTGGCGATGGGCCTGCTCTATCTGTGGTTCTGGCGCCGCGAAACGCCGCAGGGCCGACGTCGTATGCTGGCGATTGGTATCACCATGCTGCTGACGGCGGTGATTCTTAACCAGCTGGGCCATCTGCTGCCGGTTAAGCATGCCAGCCCGACGCTGTTCTTTGATAACGTGCATCGCGTCAGCGAACTGACCGGCATTCCGGCAAAAGATGCGTCCCGAGACAGCTTCCCCGGCGACCACGGCATGATGCTGATTATCTTCGCCTGCTTTATGTGGCGCTATTTCGGCTTCCGCGCCTTCCTGATGGGCCTGCTGATTGTGGTGCTCTTTTCCCTGCCGCGCGTAATGGCAGGCGCACACTGGTTTACCGATATCGCGGTCGGTTCGCTGTCGGTGGTGCTGGTGGGCCTGAGCTGGTGGTTATTAACACCGGCCAGCGACAAACTGGTGAACTGGCTCTATCGTTCGCTGCCCGGAAAATATAAACCCCAGGCGTAATTGTTTAGCGCGGGCGATTATTTCTTGTTTTTAAGATCGCCTGCGCTTATTTAATCCTGCAATAAATTATTAGCGGACTAAGCGTTTTCTGATAAAAGAAAAACCTATGCGTCAAATCGTCTGACAATGGCGTTATTCCTGGCCTGTCCAGTCAGAACCCTCTTAAAATCTCCCTGAGCGCCAGAATTAGCCGCTGTTCCTGCCGTTAATTGACGCTTAAATCGCTACCAGTTGTTGATAAAGTAACCGTTGTGTTACAGATTGATTTCACATCAAAAAAACCTATAAAAATTTATATAAAAGCACTCGCCACGCGGTCTGTAATCGGTTAACCTCAACTCCGATTACTACCGTGCAGCATAAAATTCGGTACCTTAAGCAACAAAAATGTGTGCATTAACACATTTTAGTAATTAAGGAATTGTCTTAGAGGGTCGCACTTATTAATCTCAACCCGTTTTGTCATCTGGCTGGCGACATTCTGTCGTAAGGACATCGAAGGAAAACACGTACAATGGTCAAGTCTCAACCAATTCTGAGATACCTCAGGCGGATTATTCCCGCAGTAGCATTAGCAACCCTCTTATCGGCATGTAGCAGTACCCATAACGGTCAGAACGCGAATAACGAGAATCATGAAGTTAACAACCAGAATGGTTTTTTACTTCAGGCGTCTCAGGACGAATTTGAACAAATGGTGCAGAACGTGGACGTTAAGTCCCGCATCATGGAGCAGTACAGTGACTGGAAAGGTGTGCGTTATCGCTTAGGCGGCGACACCAAACGTGGCATTGACTGTTCTGCTTTTGTTCAGCGCACCTTTCGCGAACAGTTTGGTTTAGAGCTGCCGCGTTCCACATCGGAACAGCAGGACAGCGGTAAAGAGATTTCACGCAGTAAACTGCGTCCGGGTGATTTAGTGCTGTTCCGCGCCGGCTCCACCGGTCGTCATGTCGGCATCTATCTCGGCAACGACAATTTTGTACACGCGTCTACCAGCAGCGGCGTGATGATTTCCAGCCTTAACGACAGTTACTGGAAAAACCGCTACCGCGAAGCGCGTCGGGTACTGGCAAAAAATCCCAGTTAATCCCCTTCCTTCCTGATGTTCTCAGCCAGAGAATCTGAAAACGCTGCCCCGGCAGCGTTTTTTTTCGTCTGCGGTTGCTTAAGCCAAATCCATGACGGAAAAAGTAATTGTGAATCAAAAATATAACGAGACTTTTCGCGCAGCCTCGTTATATTCTCGTTGCCTTGAACCAGCACAGTTGTATGCGTTTTTATAATAAAAAGGGCAAGATCAGGGGAACCAACTCCATGCCACTGTCGGGGACGTTAAATCGTCATGCCAGCTACTCGCGGCGCATCGCCTGGAGTAGCGTAATTATTGGGGTCGCGTTTTTTATCCTGTTTGTCACCGTCCTGCTCACGCTGACCTGGCAAAAACGCGTCCAGCAACACCAGCAGCTGCTGGCTCACAGCCGTGACGATCTGCAACAGGTGATGTCAACCCTGGTCGAGAGCCTTTATCCACTGCAGCAATACACTCAACTCAGCTGCAACAGCGTCAACCGTGAGCTGACCTCTCGCGCCGCCTTTGCCGGCAACATTCGCGCAATATTACTGGTACGCGACGGCAACGCTTACTGCTCCTCGGCCACCGGCGCATTTCTGCTGGCCGCCAGCGCCATTTCACCCGATTCAGAGCTGGAGCGCGACCGTGACGTCCGCCTGCTGCCCGGCACGCCGCTGCAGCCTGCCAAGCCAGCGCTGGCGCTGTGGCTGAAAAGTCCGGGAGCGAACGAAACCGGCATCCTCGCCACCATGAACCTCAGCATGACGCCTTACCAGCTGCTGGCCTCTTACCATCCCGAAATCACGCGCATGGCGCTGGTGGCAGGCGACAGCGCACTGCTCAGCGGCACCAGCCAGGTAGTGCGCAGCCGCGATCTGCCGCCTGCTCTTACCGACCTGACGCTTGATGACGGCAGCATGCGCTTTGTGCTTTACGGCAGCACGCTGGCCTCACGCGATTACACGCTGGCGTTGCTGACCGGCCTGCTGCTGGCGCTGCTGGTTGCCGCAATCAGCTGGCTGCTGCTGTCGCTGCATCAGCGACCGGGACGTGAAATCCTGCTCGGCATCCGGCGCGGTCAGTTTCACGTTGAGTATCAGCCGCTGGTAACGGCACACAACGGCAAACCCTATGGCGTTGAAGCGCTGCTGCGCTGGACTCACCCGGTTGAAGGCATGATCCCGCCCGATGTATTTATCAGCCACGCCGAAGCGCAAAACCTGATTATTCCTCTGACCCAACATCTGTTCAGCCTGGTAGCGCGCGACGCGCGTTTTCTCTGTCAGCAACTGCCGCGCGGCACCCGTCTCAGTCTGAATATGTCTCCGCAGCATCTGGCATCGGCCAGTTTTCGCCGCGACGTGCAAGCGTGGATCGCCAGTATGCCCGCCGATCATTTTAACTATGTATTTGAAATCACCGAGCGCACCATGGTGCGGGAGAAAAACGCCGGCGAAATCTTCGCCTGGCTGCATGAACACAATTTCAAGATTGCCATCGATGATTTCGGCACTGGCCATAGCGCGCTGATCTACCTGGAAAAATATCCGTTCGACTACCTGAAAATCGATCGCGGCTTTGTGCAGAGTATCGGCACCGAAACCGTAACCTCGCCGGTGCTTGACACCGTGTTGCTGCTGGCAAAAAAACTCAACCTGAAAACCGTGGCGGAAGGGGTGGAAACTGGCGACCAGGCGGCCTGGCTGGTTAACCGGGGCGTCACGCATCTGCAGGGGTATCTGTTTAGCCGCCCGCTGCGCCCGGAAAAGCTGATTAGCTACTATCAGAACCAGGCCAGTTTGGGTTAACGTCACGTACCGCGCATGAAACTGCTACCATACAGTGCGGATTACCACAGGAGAGCGCCCCACTTATGCTGCTTCGTCTTGCCACAGCACTACTGATGTGCAGCGCCATTGCGCCGGTGCACGCGGTTACTATTCATGAAAGCTATGCCTTTGCGAAGCTGGGCGAACCGAAATACGCGGTCAACTTCAGCCATTATGATTACGCCAATCCGGCGGCGCCAAAAGGCGGCAAGATCACCCTCGCCGTGGTAGGCACTTACGACAACTTCAACCGCTATGCGTCGCGCGGCAATCCCGGTATCGGCACTGACACGCTGTACGACGGCCTGTTTACCACCTCAGACGATGAGCCCGGCAGCTACTATCCGCTGATCGCCGAATCAGCACGCTATCCCAGCGATTATCACTGGATGGAGGTGTCAATCAATCCGCACGCGCAGTTTCAGGACGGTACGCCGATCACCGCGCAGGATGTCGCCTTCACCTTCAGCAAATTCATGACCGAAGGCGTGCCGCAGTTTCGCGTGGCGTTTCGTGGCGTGCAGGTGAAAGCGCTGAACCGGCTGACGGTGCGCATTGAGATGCCCAAACCAGATAAAGACCTGGTGCTGAGCTGGATCACGCTGCCGGTACTGCCGGAAAAATTCTGGCAGAACAAAAAATTCAATGAGCCGATTGGCTATCCGCCGCTCGCCAGCGGGCCTTACCGCGTCACCTCGTACAAATCCGGCCAGTTCATCCAGTATGGCCGGGTGAAGAACTACTGGGCGGCCGATCTGCCGGTGAACCGCGGTCGCTTTAATTTTGATACCCTGCGCTACGACTACTATCTCGATGACAACGTGGCTTTTGAAGCGTTTAAGGCCGGTGCCTATGACCTGCGCGAGGAGAGTTCGGCGAAGAAATGGGCCACACAATATCGCGGGCGCAATTTCACCAGCCACGCCATTGTGAAAGCCACCACGCCGAATGACGTCGCCACCGACACGCGCTGGCTGGCGTTCAATAACGAGAAAGCATTGTTTGCCGACCGCCGCGTGCGCGAGGCGCTGACGCTGGCGTTTGATTTTGAGTGGATGAACAAAGCGCTGTTCTACGGCGCTTACAAGCGAACCGACAGCTACTTCCAGAACACCGCTTACGCCGCCAAAGGCTATCCTGACGCCGATCAGCTGGTTCTGCTCGCGCCCTACAAGGCGCAGCTGCCTGCCGAAGTCTTTAACAACGCCTACGCGCCGCCGCACTCTGACGGCAGCGGCTTTGACCGCAACAATTTGCTGCGGGCGATGGCGCTGCTGAAGCAGGCCGGCTGGCAGATCAAAAATCAGCAGCTGGTGAACGTGAAAACCGGCCAGCCGTTTCAGTTTGAACTGTTGCTGCGCAGCGGTTCTCTGAACGACTGGGCGCTGCCGTTCCAGCACAGCCTGGCACGGCTTGGCATTACGATGACGCTACGCCAGGTGGACAGTTCGCAATATCTGCGCCGGCTGCGCGAAGGCGATTACGACATGATTCCGTCGCTTTATCAGGCGATGCCGTGGCCCTCCACCAGCCTGCAGTATGTCTGGCAGTCGGATTACATCAGCTCCTCGTGGAACACCGCGCGGGTAAAAGATCCGCTGGTCGACCATTTCGTGCAGCAGATCGTGGCGCATCAGGGCGATGAAAAAGCGCTGCTGCCGCTCGGTCAGGCGCTGGATCGCCTGCTGCTGTGGAACGCCTACATGATTCCGATGTGGTACAACGCCGAGCAGCGGCTGGCCTGGTGGGACAAGTTTTCCCATCCGCAGATAAAACCGGCGTTTGCCACCGGGCTGGAAAACTGGTGGTACGATGTGAATAAAGCCGGTCGTTTACCGGCCGATCGACGCTGAGGAGAGCGGTTTGGGTGCTTATTTCCTGCGCAGGCTGTTGCTGATTATTCCCACGCTGTGGGCCATCATCACCCTGAATTTCTTTATCGTACAGATTGCGCCGGGCGGTCCGGTCGATCAGGCGCTGGCCAACATCCAGTTTGGTCATAGTACCGGTCTGCCTGGCAGCGGCGGCAGTGATAGCGGTGCGCTGGTGCGCGACAATCCCGGCGACAGCCAGTACCGCGGCGCGCGCGGGCTGGATCCGGAAGTGGTGGCAGAAATAACTCATCGCTACGGCTTCGATAAGCCACTGCTGCAGCGCTATGGCGAAATGCTGTGGAATTACCTGCGTTTTGACTTTGGCGACAGCCTGTTTCGTAACGCCTCGGTGCTGCAGCTGATTAAAGAGAGCCTGCCGGTGTCGATCAGCCTCGGGTTGTGGAGCACGCTGATCATCTATCTGGTGTCGATTCCGCTGGGCATCAAAAAAGCGGTGCGCAACGGCAGTGCGTTTGATATCTGGAGCAGCATCTTTATTATCATCGGCTACTCTATTCCGGCGTTTTTGTTTGCCATCATGCTGATTGTGCTGTTTGCCGGCGGCAGCTATCTCGACTGGTTTCCGCTCCGCGGCCTCACTTCGCCGCAGTTTGACACGCTGCCGTGGTACAGCAAAATCAGCGATTACCTGTGGCATATCACCCTGCCGGTGCTGGCTACGGTAATTGGCGGCTTTGCCACCCTGACCATGCTGACGAAAAATTCGTTCCTTGATGAGGTGCGCAAACAGTACGTCGTCACGGCGCGCGCCAAGGGTCTGGATGAGAAGCGCATCCTGTACGGCCACGTGTTTCGCAACGCCATGCTGCTGGTGATCGCCGGGTTTCCCGCCACCTTTATCAGTATGTTTTTCACCAGCTCGGTGCTGATTGAGGTGATGTTCTCACTTAACGGCATGGGGCTGCTCGGCTATGATGCCACCATTCAGCGCGACTATCCGGTGATGTTCGGCACGCTGTATATCTTTACGCTGATTGGCCTGCTGATGAATATTCTCAGCGATCTGACCTATACGCTGGTCGATCCACGCATTGATTTTGAGGGCCGCTGATGCGTTTATCTCCCGTTAACCAGCAGCGCTGGCAGCGCTTTCGTCACAACCGGCGCGGCTACTGGTCGCTGTGGCTGTTTCTGCTCATCTTTATGCTGTCGCTGGGCGCGGAATTATTAGCCAATGACAAACCGTTGCTGGTGCACTATCAGCAGCGCTGGTACGCACCGCTGCTGTTTAATTACAGCGAGAGCGATTTTGGCGGCCAGTTTGCCACGGCGGCGGATTATCAGGATCCGTGGCTGAAACAACGTATTGATCAGCAGGGCTGGGCGCTATGGGATCCCATCCGCTTCAGCGACAGCACCATTCATTTCGCCACCGACGTGCCCTTCCCGTCACCGCCGTCCGCGCAAAACTGGCTGGGTACCGATGCTAACGGTGGCGATGTACTGGCGCGTCTGCTGTACGGCACGCGCATCTCGCTGCTGTTCGGTTTGCTGTTAACGCTGTTCTCCAGCGTGATTGGCATTGTGGTGGGTGCCCTGCAGGGCTACTTTGGCGGCCGCGTTGACCTGATCGGCCAGCGATTGATTGAAGTGTGGTCCGGCATGCCGACGCTGTTCATGCTGATTCTGCTCTCCAGCGTGATTCAGCCCAATTTCTGGTGGCTGTTACTGCTGACGGTGATTTTCGGCTGGATGAGCCTGGTGAGCGTCGTGCGCGCTGAGTTCCTGCGTACGCGTAACTTTGACTATATCCGCGCCGCACGCGCGCTGGGCGTGAGCGATAGCCGCATCATGCTGCGCCACATGTTGCCCAACGCCATGGTTGCCACGCTCACCTTTCTGCCGTTTATCCTGTGCGGTTCGATCACTACGTTAACCTCGCTGGATTTTCTCGGCTTCGGCCTGCCGGTGGGCTCGCCGTCGCTGGGCGAACTGCTGCTGCAGGGAAAAAACAATTTACAGGCACCGTGGCTTGGCCTTTCCGGCTTCTTCGCCCTCGCCCTGCTGCTGTCGCTGCTGATTTTTATCGGCGAAGCGGTACGCGATGCCTTTGATCCGAGCCGGGGGCGCTAAATGAGTTTGTTAACGGTGAATCATCTGGCGGTGGCGTTCGGGCCGCGCCGCGTGGTGGAAGATATCTCGCTGCGCATCGACGCCGGCGAAACGCTGGCGCTGGTGGGCGAATCGGGATCGGGCAAGAGCGTGACGGCGCTGTCGATTATGCGTCTGCTGCCGCAGCCGCCGGTGAGTTATCCGCAGGGCGAGATCCTGTTTGACGGGCGCGATGTGTTACAGGCCAGCGAACGTGAGATGCGCGGGCTGCGCGGCAACCAGATGGCGATGATTTTTCAGGAGCCGATGGTGTCACTCAATCCGCTGCACAGCGTGGAAAAGCAGCTGTATGAAGTGCTGTCGCTGCACCGTGGCATGCGGCGTGAAGCGGCGCGCGCTGAAATTCTCAGCTGCCTCGATCGCGTAGGCATTCGCCAGGCCGCGACGCGCCTGCAGGATTTTCCGCACCAGCTGTCCGGCGGCGAGCGCCAGCGCGTGATGATCGCCATGGCCTTGCTGACGCAGCCCAAACTGCTGATTGCCGATGAGCCCACCACGGCGCTGGATGTCACGGTACAGGCACAGATTTTACAGCTGCTGCGCGAACTGCAGCGCGAACTGAACATGGGCATGCTGTTCATTACCCATAACCTGAACATTGTGCGTCAGCTGGCCCACAGCGTGACGGTGATGCGCAACGGGCGCGAGGTGGAACACAACCGCTGTGACGCACTGTTTCGCCAGCCACAGCAGCCTTATACCCGTGAGCTGCTGGCCGCCGAGCCGGACGGCGCACCGGTGCCGCTGAACGACGCGCCGCCGCTGTTGCAGGTGAATAATTTGCAGGTGGGTTTCCCGATTCGCCGTGGACTGCTGAAGCGCACCGTGGCGGAAAAAACCGCGCTACACAATCTCAGTTTTACCCTGCGGCGCGGCGAAAGCCTCGGGTTAGTCGGCGAATCCGGGTCAGGCAAAAGCACCACCGGCCTGACGCTGCTGCGCCTGATTGCTGCGCGCGGCGAGATCTGGTTCGACGGCCAGCCGCTGCATCGGCTGAGCGCGAAGCAGCTACTGCCGCTGCGCCAGCGCATTCAGGTGGTGTTTCAGGATCCCAACTCTTCACTCAATCCGCGCATGACGGTACAGCAGGTGATTGCCGAAGGGCTGGCGGTGCACCAGCCGCAGCTCAGCGCTGCCGAACAGGAAGCCAGAGTCATTGCGGTGATGGAAGAGGTTGGCCTGGAGGCAGCGAGCCGCAGCCGCTACCCGGCGGAATTCTCTGGCGGTCAGCGCCAGCGCATCGCCATTGCCCGCGCGCTGATCCTGCAGCCGCAGCTGATCGTGCTGGATGAACCCACCTCGTCGCTGGACCGCTCGGTGCAAAAGCAGATCCTCACCCTGCTGCGCCGTTTACAGCAGCAGCATCAACTGGCGTATCTGTTTATCAGTCACGATTTGCAGGTGGTGCGCGCGCTGTGTCATCAGTTGGTGGTGTTGCGCCAGGGTGAAGTGGTGGAACAGGGTGAATGCGAAGCGCTGTTCAACGCGCCCGCAGCAGAGTATACGCGTCAGCTGCTGGCCTCCGCGCAGGGCGAGATCGGGCCTCAGTGACCGTCAAAGGTTTCGGCGATCGCCACGCCCTGATTTTTCAGACAGCAGTTAGTGGCGCTCTCGTCGCCGCGCTGAATCAGTAAACACGGCTGCCCTTCACATTCGGCAATTTTGCACTCGACCTGAATCTGCGCCAGCGTTTCCTGTAGCTGCTGCAGGATCTCCAGCGCAGGATGGCCATCATGGCTCAGCAGGCGCAGCGCGACCAGATCCCCGTCATGCGCGCCGTTCGCTGCTTCCTGGCGTTCAATGGCGCCGGCATGTTCCAGCGACCAGCGGTATAGTTGTGGTAAACGATGCACAACCGAGAGTTGCAGCATAGTGTTTCGGTTCCCAGAGACAGTAACGTTATTCACAACGGACGGCTTCATCGCGGTGAATCCCCACCTGGCAAGCTCAGCATACGGACGTCAAGGATAGCCTTCTCGTTTTAAGCACAAAGCGTGATGCAACTTTATTATTTGCGAGCTTTCTCGCATTTATGCCTATGTTTACCGCGTTACGCGGCGCTTAACAATCATTTTAGACGCAATGCCGTTACTTTTTTATCAATTAATTTTCACAATATGGAAACATTAAGCAGAGCGAGAGCGCGGAGAGGGGCAAATCAGTAGGTGAAATAACAGCGGGCTAAGGATCGACCCGCCGCCATCACGCGGTGTGGCGCGGACGGGCGGCGTAGCTGAACAGTACGATTGAGACGGTAGCGCACAGCGCGATGGTGGCGACCATCGGCCAGGCGCTGTTGACGCTGACCAGCGACAGTAGCGCGCCAACCAGCGCACCGACGCCAAAGCGCAGCGTACCGGCCAGCGAGGATGCGGTGCCGGCCATATGGGGAAATTCGTCAAGGATCACCGCCATCGCATTGGAGGAGACGGTCGATACGCAGCCAATAAACATTGCCACGCCAAACACCAGCGGCAGGAAACCGAGGTTAAGCGCGCTGACAATCAGCAGCCAGATGCCCATGGCAAACTGAATCAGCAGACCGAGGCGGAACATCGCCAGCGGTCCGAAACGGCGCACCGCGCGGCTGTTAATCAGCGTCATGACAAACAGAAACACCACGTTGAGGCCAAAGTAGTAGCCGAAATTCTGCGGCGACACATGGTTCACTTCAATGTAAACAAACGGCCCGGCGTTAAGAAAGGTAAACAGCCCGGCAAACGAGAAGCCGCTTGCCAGCATATAGCTGAAGGCGCGTTTGTGCCGCACCAGCGCGACAAAATTGCTCAGCGTGGTGCGCAGGTGAAAACGCTGCCGCTGCTCGGGCTTAAGCGTTTCGCGGATCTGCGTTACCACCAGCACGGTGGTAATCAGTGCGGCCAATGCCAGCGTCCAGAAGATGGCGTGCCAGTTCCACAGCAGCAGCAGCCAGCCGCCGATGATCGGGGCCAGCAGCGGCGCAATGGTGGTGATCAGCATGACAAACGACATCATGCGCGAGAAATCTTCTTTCGAATAACTGTCGCGCATCAGGGCGTTAATCACCACGCTGGCCGCGGCGGCGGAGAGCCCGTGCAGGAAACGCATCAGAATCAGCTGGTCAATGGATTGCGACAGCGCACAGGCTGCCGCCGCGCAGGCGAAAATCAGCGTGCCAAGCACAATCACCGGTTTACGTCCGTAGCTGTCGGCCAGCGGGCCATACACCAGCTGACCAATGGCGAAGCCGAGGATGTAGAGATTCAGCGTCATCTGTACGCTGCCGGCCGACACCGCGAATTCACGGGCGATTTGCGGCATTGCCGGCAGATACATATCAATGGAGAGCGGCATCAGCATCGCCAGCAATCCCAGAATCACCACTAATCCCACCGGTGAATTTTTTTCCTTACGCACCACTGTCTCCCGCTATTTGCGCTGTTTCAGTTCGTCCGGCAGGCCGATGCTGTTGATTTCCGCCTCGGTCAGTTCACGGTATTCGCCTTCACCGAGCTCGTCATCCAGCACAATCTCACCGATGCTTTCGCGATGCAGCGCCGTGACGTGGTTGCCCATCGCCGCAAACATACGTTTCACCTGGTGATAGCGCCCTTCACTGAGGGTGAGGCGCGCGGCTTTCTCATCGAGGATTTCCAGCTGCGCCGGTTTGGTCAGATCTTTCTCGTTGTGCAGCTGAATGCCGGCAGCAAATTTTTCGATCAGCCCCGCATCAAGCGGCTGCTCCAGTTCCACCAGGTAGGTTTTCTCCAGGTGATGGCGCGGAGAGGTAATGCGATGCGACCACTGACCATCATCGGTCAGCAGCACCAGCCCGGTGGTATCAATATCCAGCCGCCCTGCCGCGTGCAGTTTGAACGCCGCCGGCTCCTCAATGAAATAGAGAATGGTGGGATGATCCGGATCGTCGGTGGAGCAGACATAGCCCTGCGGTTTATTCAGCATGAAATAGCGCGGGCCCTGCTGCACCGTCAGCGGATTGCCGTCGTACTCTACGGCATCGTCCGGCAGGACTTTATACGCGGTGTCGCGCACCACTTCGCCATTGATGGTGATCTTTCTGCCACGTATTTCACGGCCGGCGATGGCACGGCTAACTTCCAGTTGCTGAGATATGAATTTGTCGAGTCGCATGAATTCGCTTTTTTGCCTGTTACTGCGGAGGGGAACTGAAACGGCGTTTGCCCGGTAAATCATTTACAGCGTAGCGCGGCGGCCACGGCATAATTGAGCGCAGGGTTAACCGTTGAAAAAGTGTGGGCAGTATAGCCTGAACCTTCGCCTGCTAATAGTGCCGATCCTGCGTTTCAGCCACTTTCATGGCATAATGCGCGTCCGTTCCAGAAAAAGCCGGTTCCCATGTCGTTTACCCTGCGCCCCTATCAGCAAGAAGCCGTTGATGCCACCGTTGCCCATTTTCGCCGCCACGCCACGCCAGCGGTGATTGTGCTGCCGACCGGCGCCGGCAAAAGCCTGGTGATCGCCGAACTGGCGCGGCTGGCGCGCGGTCGCGTGCTGGTGCTGGCTCACGTCAAAGAACTGGTGGAGCAGAACCACAGTAAATATCAGGCGTATGGCCTGCAGGCGGACATCTTCGCCGCGGGCCTGCAGCGCAAGCAGAGCGACGGTAAAGTGGTATTCGGCAGCGTGCAATCGGTGGCGCGCAATCTGGCCAGTTTTGACAGCGCCTTTTCGCTGGTGATCGTCGATGAGTGCCATCGCATCAGCGACAACGAGGAGAGCCAGTATCAGCAGCTGTTTGCCCATCTGCGCCAGTACAATCCGCAGCTGCGTCTGCTGGGGCTGACCGCCACGCCATTCCGCCTGGGCAAAGGCTGGATTTACCAGTACCACTATCACGGCATGGTGCGCGGCGATGATAATGCGCTGTTCCGCGACTGCATCTACGAATTGCCGCTGCGCTATATGATCAAACATGGCTTTCTGGTGCCACCTGAGCGGCTGGATATGCCGGTGGTGCAGTACGATTTCAGTCGGCTGATCCCGCAGAATAATGGCCTGTTCAGTGAGGCCGATCTTAACCGTGAACTGAAACAGCAGCAGCGCGTCACGCCGCAGATCATGCGACAGATCATCGAGTTCGCTGAGACGCGCCGCGGCGTGATGGTGTTTGCCGCAACCGTTGAACACGCGCGGGAAATTCTCAGCCTGCTGCCGGAAAACAGTGCGCTGGTGTCGGCGGAAACCCCGGTGAAAGAGCGTGACCGGCTGATTCAGCAGTTCAAAGCGCAGCAGCTTAAGTTTCTGGTTAACGTAGCGGTGCTGACCACCGGCTTCGACGCGCCGCACGTCGATTTGATCGCCATTCTGCGCCCGACCGAATCGGTCAGCCTGTATCAGCAAATTGTCGGTCGCGGGTTGCGGCTGGCACCGGGCAAAACCGACTGCCTGATCCTTGATTACGCCGGAAACCCGCACGATCTCTTTACGCCCGAAGTCGGCGCACCGAAAGGTGCCAGCGATAACCAGCCGGTGCAGGTGTTTTGTCCGGCCTGCGGCTTTGCGAATACCTTCTGGGGCAAGGCGACCGAAGATGGCCACGTCATCGAGCACTTTGGCCGCCGCTGTCAGGGCGTGATCGACGATGACGAGGGCAATCGCGCGCAGTGCGACTACCGTTTCCGCTTTAAAAGCTGCCCGGACTGCGGTGCAGAAAATGATATCGCCGCACGCCGCTGCCAGCAGTGCGACAAGGTGCTGGTCGACCCCGATGATATGCTGAAAGCGGCGCTGAAGCTGAAAGACGCGCGCGTACTGCGCTGCAGTGGTATGACGCTGGCGCACGGACGCGATGATAAAGGCGAGTGGCTGCAAGCCACCTATTTTGATGAGGATGGCACCAGCGTCAGCGAGCGCTTTCGCCTGCGCACCCCGGCGCAGCGCACCGCCTTTGAGCAGCTGTTTATGCGGCCACATCAGCGTGCGCCCGGCGTGGAGCTCGGTTGGCAGACCGCCGCCGATGTGGTGGCGCTGCAGCCGCTGCTGCGCCATCCCGATTTTGTGGTGGCGCGCGCCAAAGGCCACTTCTGGCAGGTGCGGGAAAAAATGTTCGATTATCAGGGACGCTATCGCCGCGCCAACGAGCTGCGCTAAGCGGCGGAATCATTTGCCCCGCTGTGGCAATCCGGCTATAATGCCGCCCGCTTTTGCATCCGTAAAAGCGTATTGAATAACCGTCCTGTTGCTGGGTCGCCTGTAGCAGGAACTAAAGAAGAGATCTTAAGATGTTCACTATTAATGCAGAAGTACGTAAAGAGCAGGGTAAGGGTGCGAGCCGCCGCCTGCGCGCAGCGAACAAATTCCCGGCCATCATCTATGGCGGTAAAGACGCTGCGGTTTCTATCGAACTGGACCACGACTCTGTGATGAACATGCAGGCTAAGCCTGAGTTCTACAGCGACGTGCTGACTCTGGTTGTTGACGGTAAAGAAACCAAAGTTAAAGTTCAGGCTGTTCAGCGTCACCCGTTCAAGCCAAAACTGCACCACATCGACTTCGTTCGCGCTTAATCGCTAACGGGTTGACGAAAAAACGCCGCATCTGCGGCGTTTTTTTATGGCGCAAATCGGGCGATCACTGACCGCCGGTACGACGCTGCAGCTGATCGCGCAGATTCGGCGGCGTGCCTTTGATGGTCAGCGTATCGGTGGCCGGATCCCAGAAAATGCGCTCGCCCAGCAGCATGGCATCAAATTTAAGCGTTAATCCCCCGCCGCTACCGGCAAATTTCGTCAGCTGACGCAGGGTGCTGCGGTCGGCCGGGAAATGCTCTTCCAGCTCATAACCCTGCTCCTGAGTAAACGCCTGAAAGGTTTTTTCGCCCAGTGGCGGCAGCTCGCTGGAGAGATCTTCCAGCGCAATCTCCTCGCCCGCCTGCAGCTGTTCATTGCAGTAGCTGTAGACCTGTTGGCGATAGTTCTGGCGCTCATTTTTATCCAGGCTGGACTCGGCACAGTAATCATCTATCGCCTGCAGCAGCCCGCGGTTCTGTGCTTTGGTGTCCAGACCGACGCTGGCGCCGAGGAAATCCATGAAGAAATCGGCCACTTTACGCCCCACGCGTCCGCGCAGGAAGGTCAGGTAGCGCGTGGATTCCGGGTTGGTTTCCCACTCGGTGAGATCGATACGCGCCACGATATCGGCATGGTTGATGTCCAGATAGTGCGTGCTGCTGATGTCGAGCTGCTCGTTAACGCGCATGCTCGACTGGCTGTTCAGCACCGCCACCAGCAGATACTCCACCGCCAGATAGCGATAGTGCAGAAACAGCACCACGCCGCCTTCGGCGAACGGGTATTTGCTCAGCTCGTCGCGCAGGCGTCCGGTAGCCGCACGGCTGAACGCCAGGAAGTCATCCTGCCCTTTGCGGCAGTTGCGCAGCGCTTCCGCCAGCTCGCTGTCTTCATTAAACAGGCCGTAAGCCTTGCTTTTGGCGCTATAGACGCGGTGTAACTCTTCCGCCATCTCCTCCACCGCCTGCGTGGCAGGTAACAGGGTATCGCGCAGCACCAGTTCCAGCTGGTTTTCATCACGTTTGACTAACTGATGCAGGGCAATCTGGTCGATATCCAGACTCATGGTAGACTCTCCTTTTGGCTCAGGCGCGTATTCAAACACCGCCCGCAGCCGCTTTCAACTGCGCGCACAAACTGATCGTTCTGCTTGCGATAAAATTGCGGAAAAAAGTGCGTTGTTACGGTAATATACCGCGTTTTCACACTTGATTAGTCGACGATATGCCACAATCATCCCGTTACAGCGACGCGCGCGTCGAACAGCTTCTCGCGCAGCTGGCGCAGGTTCTTGAAAAAGACAAAGCGCCAACCGATCTTTCCCTGATGGTGTTGGGGAACATGGTGACCAATTTGATCAACACCGACATCGCACCGGCCCAGCGCCGCAGCCTCGCCCGCTCGTTTGCGGAAGCGCTGCAGTCTTCCGTGCGCGATGACAACGCCCACTAAATTGCAGATTTGACCTCATAAATATGGTAACCAACCGGCAGCGCTACCGTGAAAAAGTCTCCCAGATGATCAGCTGGGGGCACTGGTTTGCCCTGTTTAATATTCTGTTTGCGCTTATTTTAGGCAGCCGCTACCTGTTGGTCGCCGACTGGCCCTCTTCCCTCGCCGGCCGTATTTATGCGTTTACCAGCTGGATTGGCCATTTCAGCTTTATCGTGTTTGCCGCTTATCTGCTGATTATCTTCCCGCTGACCTTTGTCGCCATGTCGCAGCGGTTGCTGCGCGTGCTCTCCGCCGTGGTCGCCACGGCCGGGCTGACGCTGATTATGGTCGACAGCGCGGTGTTCAACCGTTTCCATCTGCACCTCAATCCGGTGGTGTGGGAACTGGTGGTCAACCCCGATCAAAGCGAGATGGCGCGCGACTGGCAGCTGATGTTTATCAGCGTACCGCTGATTTTCCTCGTTGAGATGCTGTTTGCCACCTGGAGCTGGCAAAAGCTGCGCAGCCTGAACCGGCGTTCGTTTGGCAAGCCGCTGGCCGCGCTGTTTATCAGCGCCTTCTTTGCCAGTCATCTGCTGTATATCTGGGCGGACGCCAACTTCTACCGGCCGATCACCATGCAGCGTGCCAACCTGCCGCTCTCCTATCCGATGACCGCACGGCGCTTTCTGGAGCGACACGGCCTGCTGGATGCGCAGGAGTATCAGCGCCGTCTGGTGCAACAGGGCGATCCGGAAGCGCTGTCGGTGCAGTATCCGCTCAGCGATATTACGTTCCGCGATGGCGGAACGCGCCACAACCTGCTGATTCTGACGGTGGACGGTCTGAACAATGCCACGGTGGATAAAGCGCTGCCGTCGCTTAATCAGTTCGCCAGTGAAAACGTGCGCTTTACCCAGCATTACAGCGCCGGACTGCAACCGGAAAAAGGCCTGTTCGGCCTGTTCTACGGTATCTCCTCCAGCTACATGGACGGCGTGCTGGCGGCGCGCATGCCCTCTGCCCTGCTCGGCGCGCTGAACAGCCAGGGTTATCAGTTCGGCCTGTTCTCTTCCGATGGCTTTAGCCAGCCGCTGTACCGTCAGGCGCTGCTGGCGGATTACAGCCTGCCGCAGGCTGATACCCAGCCTAACAGCACCACGGTGACGCAGTGGCAGAACTGGCTCAATGGTCAGAAAGGCGGCGCGCCCTGGTTCTCATGGATTGCGCTCAACGGCGTGACGGTAACCGGCGACAGCACCAAAGCGCGCCAGCGCAGCTATATGCGCCAGGCGACAGGCGTGGATGAACAAATCGCGACGGTGCTGCATACGCTGCAGCAGAATGATGCGCTGAAGAATACCGTGGTGGTGATCACGGCGCAGCGCGCCATCACCTTCGACAACAGCGATAATCCGGGCAACCGCGCGACGCTGCAGGTACCGCTGGTGGTGCACTGGCCGAATACCCCGGCGCAGAGCATCGATCGCCTGACCGATCAGCAGGATGTGATGACCACGCTGATGCAGCGCCTGCTGCACGTGCGCACCAGTCCGGTTAACTATTCACAGGGTGAAGATCTGTTTGCCGCGCAGCGCAGCCATAACTGGGTCGCCAGCAGTGAAGATGGCAAACTGGTGGTGACCACGCCAACGGTGACGCTGGTGCTCAGCAACAACGGTAACTACAGCGCGTACGATGCCCAGGGCAAAGAGCTGAAAGATCATAAACCTCAGCTGGCCCTGCTGTTGCAGGTGCTGACGGAAGAGAAACGGTTCACGGCAAACTGATTAATTATGAGGCAGTTAAGCTGCCGGCATATTGCAATCGCCAACGGAACCAGTAGTATAACCCTCCACGTTCGGCACGTAGCGCAGCCTGGTAGCGCACTGTCATGGGGTGTCAGGGGTCGGAGGTTCAAATCCTCTCGTGCCGACCAAAATCCCAAAGAAAAGCAGCCTTTTACGGCTGCTTTTTTATTGTCTGCATTTTGCGAGGGTAAAACCCGGCGCGCCCCGAGCGCGGTGGTTTTCAGCGCGCGGACTGCCACGCGTCTACGGGTTAAACGTTAGCGGAACTTCCGTCTCGCAGGGTTGCACCAGAATCAGCGGGCATTTCTTCACCTTACACGCCTGCGAATAAGCCAGCTCGCACACTTCACAGATATCGCGCACTTCCGACTCATACTCATACTCCATGAAGTAGCGAAACGTACCGCTGCGCGTGTCGCTGCGCCAGAAGCGTTGCGGTTCCAGGATTTCATCCAGCTGCCTGAAGGTCAGGGCTGAGGGGTTGTGAAAACCCACTCTTACACGATATTTAGTCATGCCCTGATAATTATCGAGATTTGGCCGCGTTGCCAGCCGGAAACAATTCTCGCTGGGATAGGGAAAATCTTTGCTAACGCTGGCACATCGGGCGCCGCAACCCGATCCGTAGCGGTTGCGGCGCCGAGGGAAGGCTTTAACCGTCAGCGCTGGATTTTCAATTCATCATCCCAGCGGTCTGCCGCCGCGTTTGCGGGATCGTGATCCTGCAGTAAAAACTCGCCGTTTTGCTGGGCGATCTGCTCACCGGTATCGGTAATCGCGTTTTGAATAAACACCTTTGCCTGCGCGCCATTCACAAAGGTGAGCTGATGGAAGGCGGTTTTGTTACCCCAGTCTTTTGACGGCGTTGAAATATAGCGGATGGTGTAACTCTGGTCCTCAACGCTGCCCTGCATCACGTAGAGGCCATAATGATTTTCGCCCTGCGACAGGATTTTATACACCCCGTTGCTGTAGTAATAAATCACCGCATCCGGGAACGGCTTTTCATCATAGAGTTTGCGGTAGTGCAGTTTATGCACAAAGGTGGGTTTGCCGGGCACCACTTCAATATTGCCCTGCGCATTCTGGAAGCTGAGATCTGCTGCCTGTGCAGCGCCTACGCTCATGCAACCCAGTAATATTATGCCAGCCAGTTTTTGCATCGTTCGCTCCTTAGCCTCTTCGTCAGCCACCAGCATGTTACGCCCACGCTTTACCCCGGTTAAACGAAGCGGCTATCGATGTGTGATGGGCTTCATAATACAGCCACCACAGGAAGGATAGAGATGGAAAATGACCGCGTCATTACCGCGCCAGACGCGGCTATTCGTCACCACTGCGACAGGCCCTCACCTTACTGTTCAGGGTACAAAATTCTGCAGCATAATCTCTCCTCAGGCTTCATTCATTCTGCGAATCAGGTACTTAACTGAAGTCAGCAAAGCCGAGCGGGATCACGTTTTTACTGATTTGTGACAGCAATTCATTAAAGTGAAACAAAAATGTCACAGATTTCCCCTACCCTAAAGCTCCCGTTTATTTGATGGAATCTCGTTATGGTCATCAAAGCAAAAAACCTGCAGGATGCGGAAGAACTCCTGCACTCAGGCATCAGCAAAGTGGAGCTGGCGTATGATATTGGCAGCGATGATTTCTTCCGCCTGGCGAGCCACTGGTGTGACCGTGGTGCACGCATAACCAAAGGCCACCACCATTTTGTGGTGCAGATGAAGAGCTTCGCTATCCCGCCAAATCGCTAACCCGCAGCAGCCTTTTCGGCTTGCTCTGCCCGCGGCTGACTGGTAAAACACGCTTTTCCATCAGCCGTTACTCGTTATGTTCTCAGCCGAAACGCCCCTGCCGCTGCCCGCTTGTGGTTTTATCACCGCCGCTGGCCACACCGCTGAATCGCTATCGCTGGCGTGGTGCCGCTTTGATCGGCAACAGTGGCACGCCGCTTTACCTGCGCAGTGGCAACTGCCGCTGCCGTCCGCGCTACAGCAGGCAGCCAGCAAACGCAAAATTGAATATCTCGCCAGCCGCTGGCTGGTGCGGCAACAGCTGGCGCAGCTGGGAATCACTGATTTTGTGCTGCACAACGCGCCGGATCGCTCACCGTGCTGGCCGGCAGGCATCCGTGCTTCACTGTCGCACAGCCATGACTGCGTGGTGCTGGCCGCGACGCGTGAGGCATTGTATGTGGGCATTGATGTTGAGCAGGTGATGGCAGAGGAAACCGCGCAGGACACGGCGGAACTGCTGATGAACGCGCAGGAGCGCGCGCTGCTTGAGAGCCAGCCGCTGCCCTTTGCGCAGACGGCAACGCTGCTGTTTTCGCTGAAAGAGAGTCTTTATAAGGCGTTATGGCCGCGGCTGCATCAGCCCATGGCGTTTCATCAGGCTGAGCTGATCGAGCTCGACCTGCCGCAGCAGCGCGCCAGGCTGCAGCTGTGTCAGGATTTCAGCGCGGAATTTACCCGCAGCACCGTGCTGGACGCACGCTTCTGGCTGCAACCGGCGCGCGTGGTCACACTGCTCACTCACCCGGCCTGCACGCAATAAAAAACCGGCGCGGAATGAGCCCGGGCCGGTGACAACACAAGACGACAGAAGTGTTCCAGGGAGGCAGAGACGAGGATCTCTGCTGCCATTCACTGTATCCCGCTGACAACGTCTTGCCCAATAAGGGTTTTTGCTAAGCTTTGCCGCCAGCCGTCAATGGCCGGTATCGGTGCGTTTGACGGCGTCCAGCGTGGCCATTTCGCGCTCGCGGCCGGTCAGCTCGCTTAACTGCCCATCGCGCATTTCCAGCAGCCGATCGGCATGAATAAAGTAGTGATCGTCATGGCTGATGGCGAACACGGTTTTGCCGGATGCCTGGAGCCACGGCAGCAGCTCGCGGTAGAAGATGCGGCGAAAGTGCGGGTCCTGATCGGCCGCCCACTCATCGAGCAGCAGGATATCGCGCTCCTCTGCCGCCGCCAGCAGCAGAGCAAGCCGCTTGCTCTGCCCTTTCGACAGCTGCAGGTTGAGTACCCGGTTGCCTTCCAGCTTCAGCTTGTCCTGCATTTTCAGCCGTTCCAGCCACTGCTGCACCAGCGCCGGATTAGCCGGCTCACCACCGCGACGAATCAGGCGGTCAAACAGATGCACGTCAGTGAACACCGCCGAGAAGTGCTGGCGATAAGCATCAAGGTTATGCCAGTCCACCTCGTTACCGTCCAGCAGCAGGCGGCCCGAATGCGGCTGATACAGGCCGGTCAGCAGCATCGCCAGCGTGGATTTACCGCTGCCGTTACCGCCAATCAGAAACACCAGTTCACCGCGGCGCAGCGTCAGGTTGATCGGCCCGACGGCAAAACCGTGCTCGCCATAATGGAAACAGACGTCGCGCAGCTCCAGCGTCTGCCAGTCGTTCACCGTCGGCAGCGCGTTGAAACCGGCGCTGTAGGGAGCCAGATCGAAGGTATTAATTTTCCGCAACGCCACCTGTGCGCTGAGCAGCGTCGGCAGCGCGCCTACTGCCGCCAGCAGCGGCGTGCGCAGGAACAGCAGCGTCAGCGAATAGGTCGCGGCGACAGCGGTATTGGCCCAGCCCAGACCGTTGGCCATGAAGAACACAATACCAATCGCGCCGAGCATCATAATGTTCGACCAGTTCACCGCGCTGAGATGGAAGGTATCGGCGCGCACAATGTGACGACGATAATCCGTGGCATTTTCCTGATACACGGTGTCGTAAATCAGCCGGGCGCGCTCGCGGTTAAGCTGCAGCTCTTTGCGCCCTTCAATGATGGTCTGAAAATCGCGGTACAGCTCGTCCTCGATGTCGCGCAGCTTCGCCATGTGCTGATAGACGCGCGACACCAGCAGCCAGCCGCCGATCAGCGTCACCACCAGCCATAGCGTGGTGATCAACAGCATTTGCGGTGACAGCCATGCCAGATAGATCGCGGAACCCAGCGTAATAATGATGCCCTGAATCAGCTCCGGCAGGCGCACAAACGCGATAGTGATGGCACGCACGTCGCTGGTCAGGCCGGCCAGCAGCTGAGCGTTACCAATCTGCTCAATGCGTTCAACCCGGGTATCCAGAATACGCTTGATAAACTCACCGCGCAGCCGCCAGACAAAATGGTGGCCGAGCTGAGTCAGCGCCAGCTGCGATGCCAGCGTCACCGCCATCAGCAGAAACAGCTGGGCGAGAAAGCCCGGCAGCACGGTGAGCGAGGTATTAACTGCCACGATCAGTTCATTATTGATGTAGGCGATCAGCCCGATACCCAGCGCGGCGCTGAGCAGCGTCAGCACAATCACGCCAATAAACGGCCAGCGGTACTGGCGAAAAACAACCTGTAGCAATGCCATTAAAAATTATCCAGAGGTCAACCAGGCAGCCTGCAGTTTAATGGCGCCTCGGGTGAAGGCAAGAATAATTCTCATCCGTTTTACGGTTACTGGGCGCGGCGGAATGTCAGGTTGTAACGGAACGCGCCAGCCTGCGGATGGATGCCCGCTTTTAGCGGCAAAATGCCGTGATAGCGCAGGCGCGACGGACCGCCCCACACCACGATATCGCCGTGCTCCAGCAGCACGCGCTGCGTCGCATCGCCGCGCTCGAAACCGCCAAACTGAAAAACGGCCGGCAGGCCAAGCGATACCGAGACAATCGGCTGGCGTAAGTCTTTCTCATCCTTATCCTGATGCAGCGTCAGTTTGGCACCGGGCTCATAGCGGTTAATCAGGCAGGCATCCGGATTGAAACCGACAAAGCCGGCCTCCTGCGCGGTCTGCTGCGCCAGTGTGCGGAACAGCGCGGGCATCGGCGGCCATTTACGACCGCTGCTGACATCCTGTTCGGTGTACTGGTAACCGCGCGAATCGGTCGACCAGCCGTAATCGCCGCAGTTGGTCATGGCGACCGACATGCGATGTCCACCCGGCGTGATGCGATGGGCAAACGGGTTAAGGGCCGCGACGTCATGAATCGCCGCCAGCAGCGCATCGGCCTGCTCGCGCGCCCGGCGACGCAGAATCACCGCGCCCTCGGCCAGCGGCTCCTGCCATGGCGCGTCTTCACTAAATAGATCCAGCACAGTTACCTCCTGTCAGGTCAGGGCTGATCGATAAGAAACGATTTGAACTGTGGCGACATCCAGTGACTGAAGCCGTCGCCCTGCTTCGTAATCAGATACACCGCCAGATGCTGTTTCAGCGCCAGCGCTTTGGCACGCTCGGTGCCGAGCACCATCAGCCCGGTGTCCCAGCCGTCGGCTTCCAGCGCAGTGGTGGCAATCACCGTGGCTGAGACCAGCCGGTGATCGATGGGCCGGCCGCTGGCCGGGTCGATCACGTGCGAGATGCGTTTGCCATCCAGTTCATAATAGTTGCGATAGCTGCCGGAGGTGCTGATTCCGTGCCCCTGCAGATCGACGCGTGCCTCCACCGCGTTCTCGCGATCGGTCGGTTTCTGGATGGCGACCCGCCACGGCTGCTGGCTGGCATTCAGGCCGCGACTCAGCACCGCCCCGCCCACCGACACCAGATAATTAGTGATGCCCTGCTGCTCCATCAGCCGCGCCAGGTGATCGGTGGCGTAGCCTTCGCCCATGGTGGAGAGATCAACATACAGGCCAGGCAGATCTTTCTGCAGCCACTGGCCGTTCACCGTTTCAATCACGCGCAGGTGCTGCAGGCCGGTCTGCGCTTTGGCGGCGGCGATGGCGGCATCCGATGGCGTATGCGCCGGCTGCTGCGCCGGGCCAAAGCCCCACAGATTCACCAGCGGTCCGACGGTAATGTCCATCGCGCCGCCGGTCAGCTGGCCGATGCGCAGCGCGCGGGTGACGATATCGGCCATATCAGCACTGACCGGCTGGGGATCCTGTCCCTGATACTGGTTGAAGCGCGACAGCACTGAGTCCTTTTTCCAGGTGGAGAGTTCGCCATCGTCGCGATCGAGCTGCTGCTGAATCGCCTGCTGCAGCGCGGCCTTACGCTGAGTATCTACGCCCGCCAGACTCACGCGCCACACCGTTCCCATGGTTTTGCCTTCCAGCACCAGCGCCTGCTGCGCCGGTTTTTGCTCGCACCCGCTCAGCAGCAGTGCTACCATGCCTGTCAGCAGAATGTTCTGAAAATTCATCAATTCCTCGTCTGTAACTCATTACTACAGCCTATTACAAAGCATAACTCGCTTGTAAAACCGTCTAAAGCTGCTTGAAGTTGATCGCTGGCTGGCACAGCATACTGCGTTCCTGCACGAGAATCCTTACAGGAGCGACAGATGATTTATATGATTCTTGCTATTACCGCCGGGTTATTTGCTTACGGAAGCTTCCGCTGCTGGCAGCACTATCGCCACCGCCTGATTCAGCACTATCCGTCGCGCCGACGTTAAGGCATTGCACCAGCGTCGTGCATCCTGCACCGCATCAGAGCTGGCGCAGTGTAACAAAGCGGCCACGGGGCACGTGGCGCTGAGAGCGGTGGCATGGCATGAATTGTGCAGCGTTGATGCTGGGTTGAACATCAGCGAGGTGCAATATGAGTAAGGCAACAGAACAACAGGATAAATGGCAGCGCTGGCTGAGCTTTTCCGCCTTTACGCTGGCGGGCGTGGCGCTGGAAGGCAGCCTGCCGCCTGCCACCACATCCCCGCAGCAGGCGGCAAAGGCCAGACGCTGGCGCAACGCGCCGTAAATTACAGACCCAGCTCGCTCAGGCCCGGATGATCGTCCGGGCGTCTGCCAGCCGGCCAGTGAAACAGCCGCGCTTCAGCGCTAATCGGCAAATCGTTGATGCAGGCGAAGCGCTGAATCATCAGACCATCGGCACCAAAGTGCCAGTTTTCATTGCCGTAGCTGCGGAACCAGTTGCCGCTGTCATCGCGCCACTCATAGGCAAAACGCACCGCCAGCTTGTCGTGGTGCCACGCCCACAACTCCTTAATCAACCGATAATCCAGCTCGCGGGCCCATTTGCGCTGCAGAAAGGTCACGACGTCCGCGCGACCGTTAACGAATTCGCTGCGATTGCGCCAGCGGGTATCTTCACTGTAAACCTGCGACACGCGCTGCGGATCGCAGCTGTTCCAGGCATCTTCCGCCATACGCACTTTTTCTAAGGCACTTTGATGATCGAACGGGGGGATGAGCATTTTTTATCTCCTGATGATGTAGACAGGTCTGTCTACTTGATTCATCCTGCCGTATGTAGACAATTCTGTCTACCCCCGAAAACAGGAATTTTTTCTTATGCTCGCACCCCTGCTGTTTGATGCCAGCGCCAGCGCGCGTGACCGCATCCTGCTCAGCGCGCAACAGCTGTTTTATACGCAAGGCATCCGTGCTACCGGCATCGATAAAGTGATTGCCGCCGCTGGCGTGACCAAAGTGACCTTCTACCGCCACTTCCCGGCTAAAAATGACTTAATTCTGGCGTTTCTGCAGCAGCGTCATCAGCGCTGGATGAGCGGCTTTCGCAGCGCGCTGGCGCAGCAGCCTGCCATCAACGTGGCGCTGCCGGCGGCGTTACTGAGCTGGTTTCAGGAGGAGGATTTTCGCGGCTGTGCGTTTATTAATAGCGCGGCAGAACTGGCTGATACCCTGCCGGAAGCGAGCACACTGATTCGCCAGCACAAGCGTGAGATGGCGGCCGCCATTGCCGAAAAACTCAGCACAGCGCAGCAGGATAAAACCGGGCAGATCGTGTTGCTGGTGGATGGTGCAATCGTACAGGTTCAGATGGGGGAAGCGGCGCAGCAGGTGACGGCAACGCTACAGGCGGCGCTGAACGCGCTGCTAGAGAGCAGAGCGTGACCCGCAGGCCACGCTCTCCGGCTTAGAACTGGTAAACCAGGCCCAGCGCAACGATGTCGTCGGTGTTGATACCGGTCGCATCGGTGAAGTTGTTGTCGTCCAGCAGGTTGATCTGGTAATCAACATAGGTCGACATGTTTTTGTTGAAGTAATAGGTCGCACCCACGTCGACATATTTTTTCAGGTTCTGGCTGCCGTAACCTTCGATATCGCTGCCGCGTGAAGAGACGAAGGCCAGAGATGGACGCAGACCGAAGTCAAACTGATACTGTGCCACCAGTTCCCAGTTGTCGGCTTTGTTGGCATAGCCGTACGCAGCGGAATCCACCGCGCCGAAGCGGGTTGCGTTGTAAGAACGGGTGTACATCGCCGCAAGATACACGTTGTTAGCGTCATATTTCAGACCGCCGGTGTAGGCTTCGGCTTTATCACCGCGACCGAGAATGCCTGGCGCGTTGCCGTTCTGATTGTTGGTACGGTCAGACTGGAACATCGCCGCACCCAGACCGAAGCCGGAGCCCAGATCGTAGGTGGTGCTCAGGCCCCAGCCATCGCCATTCTCACCCAGGACATCACGACCGGAAGAGGATTCGGTTGGGTTGTCGTTTTTGCCCTGATACTGCACGGCAAAGTTCCAGCCATCCACCAGGCCGAAGAAGTTGCTGTTGCGGTAAGTCGCCAGGCCGTTGCTGCGCTGGAACATGAAGTTGTCCGCGCCGTAGGTGTCACCACCAAACTCCGGCAGCACGTCAGTCCAGGCGCCGATGTCATACAGTACGCCGTAGTTACGGCCGTAGTCGAACGATCCCGCATCACCGAATTTCAGACCGGCGAAGCCGACACGGGTGTAGCTGTTGGCGGTGCCCTGCGATTCTGCGGTGTTCAGCGCAGCCTGGTACTCCCACTGACCGTAGCCGGTCAGCTGGTCGGTCACCTGAGTTTCACCTTTAAAACCAAAACGCAGGTAAGACTGGTCACCGTCCTGGCCATCGTTGTCCGAGAAATAGTGCAGGCCGTCTACTTTGCCGTAGAGGTCTAATTTATTGCCATCTTTGTTATAAATTTCAGCTGCGCTTGCTGAGCCTGCCACCAGCAATGCAGGAATCATCAGGGAGAGAACGCGACGTTTCATTTTATTACCCTCTGTAATGTGCCTTTTATATGTGCCACTGCTAACTGAATGCTTAAAAAATCAGCCGGCAAGCCATTGTTATTTTATGGAGAGCAATAATCTATCACGAAAATGATACTAAATTTCCGAAAGTGTTTCATTGTATTAAATAGTTATTTCTAAATGTAAATTTCGCGGAACTAATAATCAGCACACATCGGCAAAAAATATCGCACTAATTGATAAACCGAATTTTATTCATTTAAATACATAGAGATAAGATGAGATAAGCTGCCGCACTGAATGATAAAACTTAACGCCACTCAGCGCATACAATTACTCCCGCTATCATCATTTATTTCATTATTACCTTCATTCACCCCGAATGAGAGATTTACCCTAATTCCCGCCGGACATGATTGTCCGGCATTTTTTTGCCTGCCATTTTTCTTCCGCTGTGTAATTTTATGTAAACCTGTTTACTGAGGTTAAATTAACCGCCACTCAGGACGCCATTATTTGTTCGTTTTCGCACTTTTTGTTCATTACTTAGCCATGATTGCACAATGTTAATTTCCGGGCGTAATAAAGTTGAACAGGAATATAGCCGATGCGTTTCCCCAACCGTTTGCGGAATATTCTTTACCACTATTCAGTCAGTTAGCGTTGCCGCAGTAATCGATTTTCACCCCAACTTAAGCCAAATTTTCACTGAATCTATCGGTTTACTAAGAGCCAGAGAGCTTATGAAGTCCAGGAAATGTCTGGAAAAGCGCAGCGCCTGGCAAAAGATAGGTAATATGCTCGTTTCTGGCGACCATTTTTGCCCTGCTCTTCGCCTTCATTGAGCGGTGCCGCGCCAGCTTTAATGCTAAACTTCGTCGCTCGAACGACTTATGACAACGACACCTTTATGACAGCACTGGACGCCGCACAGCCCAACAAATTGCATCAGCGTGTCAATCTGGGAACACGCCTCGTTTTTCTCATCGCCGGTTTAAGCATGTCTGCGTGGGCACCGCTGGTGCCGTTTGCCAGCCAGCGTCTCCAGCTGACGGGCGCGTCGCTGGGCGGCCTGCTGCTGTGTCTCGGCATTGGTTCACTGGCGGCAATGCCGGTGACCGGTGCGCTGGTGGCACGCTTTGGCTGCCGCCGCGTTATGCTGTGCTCCACGCTGGTGGTGCTGGCAGTACTGCCGCTGCTGGCGACGCTGGATGTGATGTGGCTGATGGCCGCTACGCTGATGGTGTTCGGTGCCGGGCTCGGCATGCTGGATGTGGCCATGAATGTGCAGGCGGTTGAGGTTGAGAAAGCGGCGGCGAAGCCGATGATGTCCGGTTTCCACGGTTTCTTCAGCCTTGGCGGTATTCTCGGCGCCGGCGCGGTCAGCCTGTTACTTGGCGCGGGTCTGACACCGCTGCAGGCAGTCGGCGTTATCATGCTGCTGATGGTGCTGCTGTTGCTGTGCAGCCTGCCGACGCTGATGACAGAGCGCCTGCATCAGCCCGATCAACCCTGGCTGGTGATCCCGCGCGGCTGGGTCGCCTTCCTCGGTTGCCTGTGCTTTATTCTGTTCCTTGCGGAAGGCGCGGTACTCGACTGGAGCGCCCTGCTGCTGCTGCAGAGCCCGGTCATGAGCGTGGCGCACGCCGGTCTGGGGTACGCCATCTTCTCCATCGCCATGACCATAGGTCGTCTGACGGGCGATAAAGTGATTCAGCGCTTTGGCCGCTATCCGGTGATGCTGACCGGTGCGCTGGCGGCGGCAGCCGGCATGACGCTGGCGGTGCTGCTGCCATGGCCGCAGGCGGCGCTGCTGGCCTTTTTGCTGGTGGGCTTTGGCCTGGCCAATACCGTGCCGATGCTGTTTAATGCCGCCGGTAATCAACAGGATATGCCGGCCAATCTGGCGATTTCCGCCATGACAACGCTCGGCTATGCGGGTATTCTTTCAGGCCCGGCTTTAATCGGCTTTATTTCCCAGTGGCTCAGCCTGAGCGGCGCGTTTTTACTTATCGCCCTGCTGCTGCTGGCGGTTGCCGCCAGCGCCCGGCTGGTCGCGCGTTAATTGCAGGATCCTGAGACACCTATGCTGCCTTATAAATTTCCGCTGACCTCCGGCAACGTAACGCGCTTTTTCGTGGTGTTTAACCTGGTGCTGTTTCTCGCGCTCGGTGCCATGGTGCATAACAGTGTGAATGCGTGGATCATGGAAAAGCGCTACGCCATGACCGACCTGGCGCGCGCGATGCAAAAACGCATTGATGCTTACCGCTTTGCCACCTGGCAAATCTATGAAAATCTCGCCACCAGCGCCGCGGGCTCGACGCCGAGCAGTAGCCTGCAGGAGACGCGCCTGCGCCCGGATGTTTACTATCTGGAGAAAACCCGCCGCAAGACCGAAGCGCTGATTTTTGGCTCGCACGACAGCAGCACGCTGGATATGACGCTGCGCATGTCCAATTATCTCGATACGCTGTGGGGCGCTGAAAATCCGGCGTGGTCGATGTACTTCCTCAATGGTCAGGACAACAGCCTGATCATGATCTCGACCCTGCCGCTCAAGGATATGGCGACGCGCTATAAAGAGAGCGCCATCAATACGCTGGTGGACAGCCGCCGCGCCGAAATGCTGCAGCAGGCCAATGCGCTCGACGAACGCGAAAGCTTCTCGCCGCTGCGCCACTTTGCCTGGCAGAACGATCACTACTTCACGCTGCGCACCACGTTTAACCAGCCAGGTCATTTAGCCACGGTGGTGGCGTTCGATCTGCCGGTTAACGATTTGATTCCACGCAGTATGCCGCTGGAGAATTTCCAGCTGCGCCAGGATGCCAGCCAGCCCGGCAGCGCCACCAGCGATGACGCCAGCAGCGAAAGCACCGCGGTGACGCTGGTTAACCCGAATCTGGAGATTGCCGCCACGCTGCCCAGCACCTCGCTCCAGCTGGTGTACCGGGTGCCGCTCGCCAGCCTGGCGATGGATACCCTGCACAACCTGATGTGGCCGCTGCTGATCAACCTGTTGCTGTTCCTGCTGTCTATTGCCGGCATTACGCTGCTGCGCCAGCAGTCGCTGCGACCAAATGAGAACCAGAGCGCTGAGCTTGATTCGCTGCGTATGCTGAATGAGGAGATCGTCGCCAGCCTGCCGGTCGGGCTGCTGGTGTATGACTTTGGTACCAATCGCACCCTGCTGAGCAACAAAATCGCTGAGCATCTGCTGCCGCATCTCAATCTGCAGAAGATCATCAATATGTCCGATCAGCATCAGGGCGTGCTGCAGGCTACCATCAATAACGAAGTGTATGAGATTCGCCACGCGCGCAGCATGCTGTCGCCGCACACCCAGCTGTTTATGATGCGCGATCAGGATCGCGAGCTGCTGGTGAATAAGAAGTTGCAAAAAGCGCAGCAGGTGCTGGATCGCAACCATCAGATGCGCCAGCAGCTGATGCAGAATCTTGGCCATGCGCTTAATCGTCCGCTGCAGAGCATGGTGACGCAGCTGGTGCAACTCAGCCAGCGCGATGACGACGAGAGCGTGCTGGATCTGCTGGATGAGAGCCAGGGTCTGGCGCGGCTGGTGGACGATATCGTCCTGCTCAACCGGCTGGAAGCCCACGACTGGTCGCCGGATGCGGGCGTGTTTAACCTGCAGGACCTGCTGGATGAGATTGCGCTGGAGAGCCTGCCGCTGCTGCGCCGCAAAGGGCTGACGCTGGTGGTCAACAATCAGCTGGCCAACGACGAGATGCGCTTTGGCGATCGCCGCGCGCTGCGTAAAGTCCTGACCACGCTGATGCACTACGCGCTCACCACCACGCAGTGGGGCAAGATTTCCCTCGATATCAAAGCCAGCGACAGCAAAGCCAACAGCGTGCTGTTCCAGCTGGTGGATACCGGTTCAGGCCTGACCGGCGACGAGCTGGCCAACGTCGATTTCCCTTACCTCGGCGAAACCACGCAGGACCGTTACGGTCAGGCGTCCGGCATGGCGTTTTTCCTGTGTAAGCAGCTGTGCAAACAGATGGGCGGCCAGCTGGAGATTATCGCCAAACCGGATATCGGCACGCGCTACAACATTCAGCTGCCGCTGGCGCTGGAGCAGCAGAGCGAGCAGGAAGAGAAACTGCTGGAAGGCGTGACGGCGCTGGTGGATATCGCGGTCGAGGACGTACACAAAATTGTCTGCCGCCACCTCGAGAACTGGGGGGCAAATTGCCTGACCTCGGACGAACGCTTGTCCGGGCAGGAGCATGATGTGCTGGTGACGGACGACCCGGCACGCCTGCACGGCTGGGCGCTGTTGCTGGCGGGCGACGAAATGGGGCATAACGCCCTCAACGACCAGCAATTCCGGGTCAATTTCAATCTCAGCAATGCGCTGCTTGATGCGCTGCTGGCCCTGATTGAGAAGCAACTGGCTCACGATTCGATAGAGGAGAGCGACGACGATGAGGCTGCCACGCCGCTGCTGAGCGGCGGCTATTTCCAGCTGTTTACGGAGACAGTACCGCCAGATGTGAAGAGACTGTATACTGAGTCGGCGGAGAAGGACTATCCCTCGCTTGCTCAGACAGCGCATCGCCTGAAAGGCGTGTTTGCCATGCTCAATTTACTGCCGGGTAAACAGCTTTGTGAAGAGTTAGAACAGCACATTAAACTGTGCGACGATTTAACCATTAAAAATACCACCAGTGAAATTGACGCGTACGTCAACCAACTGCTGCAGCAAGGTAACCAATAAGATGAATAACCTGAATGTAATTATTGCCGATGACCATCCAATCGTTCTGTTCGGTATCCGTAAATCTCTGGAACAGATCGAATGGGTGAATGTGGTAGGTGAGTTTGAAGACTCAACAGCACTGATCAATAGCTTGTCCAAACTGGATGCCAATGTCCTGATTACCGATCTGTCGATGCCGGGCGAAAAATACGGCGACGGCATCACGCTGATCAAGTACATCAAGCGTCACTACCCGGATCTCTCCATTATTGTTTTGACCATGAACAATAACCCGGCGATCCTGAGCGCGGTACTGGATCTGGATATCGAAGGCATCGTGCTGAAGCAGGGTGCACCAACTGACCTGCCAAAAGCGCTGGCAGCCCTGCAGAAAGGCAAAAAGTACACGCCGGAAAGCGTGGCCAAACTGCTGGAGAAAATCAGCGCCGGCGGCTACGGCGACAAACGTCTGTCACCGAAAGAGAGCGAAGTGCTGCGCCTGTTCGCCGAAGGCTTCCTCGTCACCGAGATCGCCAAGAAGCTGAACCGCAGTATCAAAACCATCAGTAGCCAGAAGAAATCAGCAATGATGAAGCTGGGCGTGGATAACGATATCGCGCTGCTGAACTACCTCTCTTCCGTCAGCGCCACTCAGGTCGACAAAGAGTAATCCCTGCGGCGGTGCTTCGGCACCGCCTCTCCTCTGCCCTGCTTATCCTTCCCGGCTTTTGCGAACACGTTCGGCATACAGCGCCAGCGTGGTTTTCAGCACATCCAGCGTCACCGGTTTTGACAGGCAGTTATCCATGCCGGCATCCATACAGCGCTGTTTCTCTTCCGCCAGTGCGTTAGCGGTCACTCCAATCACCGGGAAAGCATGCCCCAGCTGGCGCAGACGCTGCGTCAGCCGGTAGCCGTCCATGTTTGGCATGTTGACATCGCTCAGTACGATATCGATATGGTTACGGCTGAGCACGCTGAGCGCATCCACGCCGTCCTGTGCCGTTTTGGTCTGATAGCCCAGCGTGCCAAGCTGTTCAGACAGCAGCATGCGGTTAATCGGATGGTCATCAACGATCAGCACCATGATGTCTTCATAGCTGGAGGCCTGCTGCGGCACCGGCAGTTCCAGCGTGGTCGCCGTTTCGCTGTCGATGGCAATGCGATAAATCCGGCCCAGCAGAAGCGGCAGATCGTGCAGCGTCGCGCTGCTGTGCACCCACTGTCCCGGCGTCGTTTCCTGCGGCATATCAATGTGTTCACCGCAGATACGGATGCGCGCGCGTACCGTCTGCGCTGGCGCGTCGTGGTGATCGCAGATCATCACATCGTCCGCCCCAGCCCGCCCCTGATAGTGCGCAACCTGGATGCCCTGCTGCTGGAGCAGACGCAGCAGGAAGGCCGCCAGATAGTCGTTGCGCAGGTCGAGCCAGATGGCTTTTTCCTGCAGACCATCCAGCAGCGGCGGCGCGGGTTGCTGTCCGGCGTAGATCGGAATACGCACCACGAACTGGCTGCCCATGCCCGGTTCAGAGTCGACTTCGATGTCGCCATCCATCATGTTGATGAGCTTTTCACAGATCGCCAGTCCCAGCCCGGTGCCCTGGAAATTACGCTGCACGCCGGAGCCGACCTGGAAGAACGGGTCGAACAGGCGCGTGATCTCTTTTGCCGGGATTCCCACGCCGGTGTCGCGCACGCGAAACGCCAGATATCCCTCTTTGACATAGGCGTGCAGGATAATGCAGCCGGTGTGGGTGAACTTGATGGCGTTGTTCAGCAGGTTGGAGATCACCTGCTGCAGGCGCAGCGGATCGCCATCCAGCGCCAGCGGCACATCGTTCTCGATGAACACATACAGCGTCAGGCGCTTGCGCACCACCAGCGACAGATAGTTGCTGGCTATATGGTTGACCACCTCACGCGGCGAGAAGGGACGCGGCTCAATCTTCAGCTGCTCGGACTCGATCTTCGAGAAGTCGAGAATATCGCTGATGATTTTCAGCAACAGGCTGGATGAGTTGTTCATCGCCGTGACCAGCGAATCCACGCCCTTCGGCAGCGATTTGGTCTGCAGCAGATCGAGGTTACCGATAATGCCGTACAGCGGCGTACGCAGTTCGTGACTGACGGTAGCAAGGAACATCGACTTGGACTGGCTGGCCTGCTCGGCGGCATGCGCCATCTCCTGCAGCGACTGCTCCATGCGCACGCGCGCCGAGACGTCGACCAGCACGCAAATCGCCACGTTCTCGTTGCGGTAGCGCGAATGCACAAAGCTGATTTGCAGGTTAGTGTTACTGCCGGTCAGCATATCGACAAAATTAACCTGCTGGCCGCCGATGATTTCATTCAGCCGCAGGCGATCTTCCTGCGTCAGCAGCGTCAGATAGTTATGCGCCAGTTCATTACTGAGGATGTTGGTGCCATCGCTGGTACGCAAAATACAGATGCCAACCGGCGCTGACGCGACAATCTTGCGGTTGAACTGCTCGTGCTCCTCCAGCCGGTGGGCGTTGTCTTCCGCCGGCAGGAACATGCGGCGTTCGAACACCCATGCCAGGGTAAACAGAATCAGCGCGCTGAGGATATTGAGCAGCAGCGCGTTAATCAGCATCAGCTTGAGCTGATCCATCAGCACATCGGTCGACAGCGACCACACCACATTGAGGCTGGACGGCGGCAGCGGCTTTTTCAGCACCAGCTGACGATAGCCGTCAAGATAACCAAACCAGGTGCTGTTATCCGGCAGATCGTCCAGCGAATAACCGGGTCCGCCGCGTCGTGAGCTGATCAGCGGGCGATAGTTTTCGTCGGTGATGGTGGCCACCAGCGGCAGCCCGCCGGGCTGAATAAATTCATCCAGGCGAATGTTCTGCTCCACGCCGAGCAGCGCCTGCAGTTTGTTGGCGACATAGACCGGCACCACCATGTAGAAGTTGCCGATGCCTGGCTGGCTGCTGTTGGTAATCCAGTACATTGGATTACGCCGCTCTTCCTCGTTGCCGCTGCGGTAGTGCAGCACGTTTTCGCGCAGCGCCTTCAGGCTGCGTTCGCGATCGACCGGATTATTGTTACCGATGGTGAAGTCTGCCAGGCACTGATTTTCGCCGCCGATAAAGAACACCCGATTGAGTTCATAGGCTGAGGCAAAATTGCTTTTCCAGTAGTTAATGAAATAGCTAAGGGAATCGAGCGAGTTACGCCAGGTGTTGCTCATTGACGTGCAGTCACCGTCGGTAAACAGCGGCGTAAACTGCGGCAGCGTGCTTTTGCCGCCCGGCATGCCGTTGAGCATATCCAGCCCGTTGACGCTGCTGCTCAGGCGATTCTCAGTGATGTATTTCAGCTCGCGCATCACATCCGCGGAGTGGCGCACATACCATTCGGCCTGACCATAATTAGTGGCAAACTCCTGGCGCACCGCGTTCTCTTTCTCGTGCAGCACATTGATGATGTAGAAAGTGGTCAACAGCGCACCCAGCGACCAGAGCAGCAGTGCCAGCGCACGAAACAGGTAGCGCGAGATGCGAAGCGTGGTGCGAAAGGAGACGAGATATTTCAAAAGAGACTCACTGGCGGCAAGGGTTATCGGGACGTTGAAAAGTTCTCATACACTAGCTTTATCAGGGCGAAAAAGCCAGTTGGCACGCGACTTTGGGAGTGAAAGTCAGACAAAAAAAACGGCAGGTCGGTTGCCCTGACCTGCCGCTTGTGACAGACAACGAACGGTTACTCTTCGTCGTCTGTTTCCGGTGCGTCGTCGTCGCTGTCGACTTCCGGCGCGATATCGTCTTCGCCTTCTGCCACGCTGCCGTCGATGGCGTCGAGTTCTTCCTCTTCCACCGGTTCAGCGACGCGCTGCAGGCCGACCACGTTTTCATCTTCCGCGGTACGAATCAGGATCACGCCCTGCGTATTACGGCCCACCACGCTGACTTCCGACACGCGGGTACGCACCAGCGTACCGGCATCGGTGATCATCATGATCTGATCGCTGTCCACCACCTGTACCGCGCCCACCACTGGCCCGTTACGCTCGGTGACTTTAATCGAGATCACGCCCTGCGTGGCGCGCGATTTGGTCGGATACTCGCTGTTAGCAGTACGCTTGCCGTAGCCGTTCTGCGTCACGGTGAGAATCGCGCCCTCTTCACGTGGCACAATCAGCGACACCACTTTGTCGCCTTCGGCCAGCCTGATGCCGCGTACGCCTGAGGCTGAACGGCCCATGGCGCGCACCGCACTCTCCGCAAAGCGCACCACTTTACCGGCGGCAGAGAACAGCATCGCTTCGTCGTTACCGTTGGTCAGCGCCACGCCAATCAGCTCATCGTCTTCACGCAGGTTGATGGCAATGATGCCGGCACTGCGCGGACGGCTGAACTCCTGCAGCGCCGTTTTCTTCACGGTACCGTCTGCGGTCGCCATGAAGATGTTGAAGCCTTCGGTGTATTCACGCACTGGCAGAATCGCGGTGATACGCTCGTTGGCTTCCAGCGGCAGCAGGTTGACGATTGGACGACCGCGCGCGCCACGGCTGGCTTCCGGCAGCTGATAGACCTTCATCCAGTAGAGGCGGCCACGGCTGGAGAAGCACAGAATGGTGTCGTGGGTGTTGGCCACCAGCAGACGATCAATAAAGTCTTCTTCTTTAATGCGCGCCGCCGATTTGCCCTTACCGCCGCGACGCTGGGCTTCATAGTCTGACAGCGGCTGGTATTTGACGTAGCCCTGATGCGACAGGGTGACCACCACATCTTCCTGGTTGATCAGGTCTTCGATGTTGATGTCAGCGCTGTTAGCGGTGATTTCCGTGCGGCGTGCATCGCCAAACTGATCGCGCATCGCCACCAGCTCTTCACGGATCACTTCCATCAGGCGCTCAGCGCTCTGCAGGATGTGAATCAGCTCGGCGATCTGGTCCAGCAGCTCTTTGTACTCGTCGAGCAGTTTTTCATGCTCAAGGCCGGTCAGTTTCTGCAGACGCAGATCAAGAATAGCCTGTGCCTGCTGCTCGGTCAGGTAGTAGCGACCGTCGCGAATACCGAACTCCGCTTCCAGCCACTCCGGACGCGCGGCGTCGTCACCGGCACGTTCCAGCATGGCGGCGACGTTGCCGAGATCCCACGACTGCGCCAGCAGGCCGCTTTTCGCTTCGGCTGGCGTCGGAGCCCGACGAATCAGCTCGATAATCGGATCGATGTTGGCCAGCGCAATCGCCAGACCTTCAAGGATGTGCGCACGATCGCGCGCTTTACGCAGTTCGAAGATGGTACGACGCGTCACCACTTCACGGCGGTGGCGAACGAAGGCTTCAATGATCTCCTTCAGCGTCATGATCTTCGGCTGGCCCTGATGCAGGGCAACCATGTTGATGCCGAAAGAGACCTGCAGCTGCGTCAGAGAGTAGAGGTTGTTGAGCACCACTTCGCCGACCGCATCGCGTTTCACTTCAATGACGATACGCATGCCGTCTTTGTCAGATTCGTCACGCAGGCCGCTGATGCCCTCAACGCGCTTCTCTTTCACCAGCTCGGCAATTTTCTCGATCAGGCGCGCTTTGTTCACCTGATACGGGATTTCATTGACGATGATGGTTTCACGACCGGTTTTGGCGTCGGTTTCGATCTCGCCGCGCGCGCGGATGTAAATTTTACCACGCCCGGTGCGGTAGGCTTCTTCAATGCCACGACGACCGTTGATAAAGGCGGCGGTCGGGAAATCCGGCCCGGTAATGTGCTCCATCAGCCCTTCGACGCTGATGTTTTCATCTTCGATGAACGCCAGGCAGCCGTTGATCACTTCCGTCAGGTTGTGAGGCGGAATGTTGGTCGCCATGCCGACGGCAATACCGGAGGAGCCGTTGATCAGCAGGTTAGGAATTTTGGTCGGCAGGACTTCTGGGATCTGCTCGGTGCCGTCATAGTTCGGCACAAAGTCGACCGTCTCTTTTTCCAGGTCAGCCAGCAGTTCAGAGGAGATCTTCGCCATGCGCACTTCGGTATAACGCATCGCTGCGGCGGAGTCGCCGTCGACCGAACCGAAGTTACCCTGACCGTCGACCAGCATGTAGCGCAGGGAGAACGGCTGGGCCATGCGCACGATACTTTCGTACACAGCGGAGTCACCGTGTGGGTGATATTTACCGATAACGTCACCGACCACACGGGCAGATTTTTTATAGGGTTTGTTCCAGTCGTTACCCAGTTCGCTCATGGCAAAAAGCACACGGCGATGCACCGGCTTCAGGCCATCACGTACATCGGGTAAGGCTCGGCCAACGATGACCGACATGGCGTAATCGAGGTAGGAGTTTTTCAACTCTTCTTCGATATTGACCGGTGTAATTTCTCTCGCAAGGTCGCTCATGGAGCCGCTATCCCTCTACATAATCCCGGATTTTAAAGGTGCGAAAGTATATCACATCGCTTGCGTGCGGTGAACGTAAAGCAGGGTTTTGTGGCGCTTTTCCTTTGCGCTGAGAGATGCCTCGCAGGGTTTATGTGTTTATACTGGTGGCATATTTTGTCAGGAGTCATGATTCAATGAATGAACAACCGCAGGAAAGCCGCCAGAACGTTGACCACGCCGAAATTGCCAAGTTTGAGGCGGTTGCATCACGCTGGTGGGATTTAGAGGGTGAATTTAAGCCGTTGCACCGCATTAATCCCCTGCGTCTTGGCTGGATTGCTCAGCACAGCCATGGGCTGTTCGGTAAGAAAGTGCTGGATGTCGGCTGCGGCGGCGGCATTCTCGCCGAGAGCATGGCGCGTGAAGGGGCGGAGGTCACCGGTCTGGATATGGGCGCCGAGCCGCTGGAGATCGCGCGCCTGCACGCGCTGGAGAGCGGCGTGAGCGTCAATTACGTGCAGCAGACGGTTGAAGCCCATGCGGCCAGCCATGCCGGTCAGTACGACGTGGTGACCTGTATGGAGATGCTGGAACACGTGCCGGATCCGCGTTCCGTGGTGCTGGCCTGCGCGCAGCTGGTGAAACCGGGCGGCGAGGTGTTTTTCTCCACCATCAACCGTAACCCTAAAGCCTGGCTGCTGGCGGTGTTTGGTGCTGAATACGTGCTGCGCATGGTGCCGCGCGGTACCCATGACGTGAAAAAGTTTATTCGTCCCGCCGAGCTGCTGAACTGGGTGGACGAAACCGCCCTGCGTGAACGCAATATGACTGGCCTGCACTACAATCCGCTGACCAATCAGTTCCGCCTTGGCCGCGGGGTGGACGTCAATTATATGGTGCATACCCACCGTCAGGCGTAAACGACCTGTTTCGCCTGCCCGCCCGTGGGCAGCGCTGTTGTAGCGGCGCGATGTATTACGCGAAAAATCGCGCCGCTATGGAATCTACGACCAGCAATTTACCCAACTGAACGGCATAACGCTCTACAAACTGCCAGTCCTCCTTTCACTTCCGACCGCACCCGGTTTATCACGCGCTGGCCCTATCCAGATCAATTTCCTTTTAGACGCTGCGATGCGCTTTTTGTAAGGTGAAAAGGTCATAAAAAATTCATAAGCAAACGCAGATAAGTTCGCTGCTGACGGAGCGGCGCGGGCTTTTTTCGCCTGGGAAATTTCCCGAATCGCAGCGGTTGAGCAATAAACACGCGCTCGATCAAAAATTGAAAAAAAACCTGTTATCCGTTGACACCAGGTGCAGGCCTTGTGGCGTGGGGATCCAGGATTTTCCCCACCCCCCAGGGCGTAAAATTTTGTGAAAATCAACTCTTGTGATGAACCGATTGCTGACTAGAATACTCACCATATTGTTGTTCAAACTTTCCGCACCCCCTATATATAGTGTTTATCCACAGGCTTACTCACAATGAGCCGCCTGTGAATAGACGGGGGATAATTTTGTATTTCATGGACAGGTAAACACGCGACATGAACCAAAGTCTGCTCGTTACGAAACGCGATGGCCGCCAGGAGCGCATCGACCTCGATAAGATTCACCGGGTGCTGGACTGGGCAGCTGAAGGGCTGAACAATGTCTCCGTCTCGCAGGTTGAGTTGCGTTCGCACATCCAGTTTTACGATGGCATCAAAACCTCGGACATTCACGAGACCATCATCAAAGCGGCTGCCGATTTGATCTCCCGTGACGCGCCTGATTACCAGTACCTGGCCGCGCGTCTGGCTATCTTCCACCTGCGTAAAAAAGCGTACGGCCAGTTTGAGCCACCGAAGCTGTACGACCAGGTAGTGAAAATGGTCGAGATGGGCAAATACGATCGCCATCTGCTGGAAGACTACAGCACCGAAGAGTTTGAGCAGATGGACGGCTTCATCGACCACTGGCGCGACATGAACTTCTCCTACGCGGCGGTGAAGCAGCTGGAAGGCAAATATCTGGTGCAGAACCGCGTCAGCGGTGAAATCTACGAGAGTGCCCAGTTCCTGTATATTCTGGTCGCCGCCTGCCTGTTCTCCGGCTATCCGCGCGATACGCGCATGGATTACATCAAGCGTTTCTACGATGCGATCTCCACGTTCAAGATCTCGCTGCCTACGCCTATCATGTCCGGCGTGCGCACCCCGACCCGTCAGTTCAGCTCCTGCGTACTGATTGAGTGCGGCGACAGCCTGGATTCCATCAACGCCACCTCCAGCGCTATCGTGAAATATGTTTCACAGCGTGCCGGCATCGGCATCAACGCGGGTCGCATTCGTGCGCTCGGCAGCCCGATCCGCGGCGGTGAAGCGTTCCACACCGGCTGTATCCCGTTCTATAAGCACTTCCAGACGGCGGTAAAATCCTGCTCGCAGGGCGGCGTGCGCGGCGGTGCGGCAACGCTGTTCTACCCGATGTGGCATCTGGAAGTGGAAAGCCTGCTGGTGTTGAAAAACAACCGCGGTGTTGAAGGCAACCGCGTGCGTCATATGGATTACGGCGTGCAGATCAACAAGCTGATGTACACCCGCCTGCTGAAAGGCGAAGACATCACCCTGTTCAGCCCGTCCGACGTGCCAGGCCTGTATGACGCGTTCTTCGCCGATCAGGATGAGTTTGAGCGTCTGTATACCAAATATGAGAAGGACGACAGCATCCGCAAGCAGCGCGTGAAAGCCGTCGACCTGTTCTCGCTGATGATGCAGGAACGTGCTTCAACCGGCCGTATCTACGTGCAGAACGTTGACCACTGCAACACCCACAGCCCGTTCGATCCGGCCATTGCGCCAGTGCGTCAGTCTAACCTGTGCCTGGAAATTGCACTGCCGACCAAACCGCTGGAAGACGTCAACGACGAAAGCGGCGAGATTGCGCTGTGCACCCTGTCCGCCTTTAACCTCGGTGCGATTGAAAGCCTGGACGATCTGGAAGAGCTGGCGACGCTGGCAGTACGCGCGCTGGATGCCCTGCTCGATTACCAGGATTACCCGATCCCGGCGGCAAAACGCGGTGCGATGGGCCGTCGTACCCTGGGTATTGGCGTGATCAACTATGCCTATTACCTGGCGAAACACGGTGTGCGCTACTCCGACGGCAGCGCCAACAACCTGACGCACAAAACCTTTGAAGCCATTCAGTACTGGCTGCTGAAAGCCTCCAACGAGCTGGCGAAAGAGCAAGGTGCCTGCCCGTGGTTTAAAGAGACCACTTATTCGCAGGGCATTCTGCCGATCGATACCTATAAAAAGGATCTCGACAGCGTATGTAATGAGCCGCTGCACCTTGACTGGGAAGCGCTGCGTGAGTCGATCAAAACCCACGGCCTGCGCAACTCCACGCTGTCTGCACTGATGCCGTCTGAGACCTCTTCGCAGATTTCGAACGCCACCAACGGTATCGAGCCGCCGCGCGGTCACATCAGTATCAAAGCGTCGAAAGACGGGATTCTGCGCCAGGTAGTACCGGAGTATGAGCGTCTGAAAGATCAGTACGAACTGCTGTGGGAGATGCCATCAAACGACGGCTATCTGCAGCTGGTGGGCGTGATGCAGAAGTTTATCGATCAGGCGATTTCATCGAACACCAACTACGATCCAGGCCGTTTCGCCAATGGCAAAGTGCCGATGAAACAGCTGCTGAAAGATCTGCTGACCGCGTACAAATTTGGCGTGAAGACCCTGTACTACCAAAACACCCGTGACGGTGCCGAGGATGCGCAGGACGATCTGGCGCCGTCTATTCAGGACGATGGCTGCGAAAGCGGCGCCTGTAAAATTTGATCGAAAGGCGCCTGCGGGCGCCTTATCGTGTCTGGGCCAGCAGCGGCTGGCCCGTTTCACTTTTGGACTTAGTCATGGCTTACACTACTTTCTCACAGAACAAAAATGACCAGCTGAAAGAGCCGATGTTCTTCGGCCAGTCAGTGAACGTTGCCCGTTTCGACCAGCAGAAATACGACATCTTTGAAAAGCTGATCGAGAAGCAGCTCTCTTTCTTCTGGCGTCCGGAAGAAGTTGACGTCTCGCGCGATCGCATCGACTATCAGGCGCTGCCGGAGCACGAGAAGCACATCTTCATCAGTAACCTGAAGTATCAGACGCTGCTGGATTCCATTCAGGGCCGCAGCCCGAACGTGGCGCTGCTGCCGCTGATCTCGATTCCCGAGCTGGAAACCTGGGTAGAAACCTGGGCGTTCTCCGAGACCATCCATTCACGCTCGTACACTCACATCATCCGTAATATCGTCAACGATCCGTCACTGGTGTTTGATGACATCGTGACTAACGAGCAGATTCTGGCGCGCGCGCAGGATATCTCGAAGTATTACGACGATCTGATCGAGATGACCAACTACTGGCATCTGCTGGGTGAAGGCACGCATCAGGTGGCGGGCAAGAGCGTGACCGTGAATCTGCGTGCGCTGAAGAAGCAGCTGTATATCTGTCTGATGAGCGTTAACGCGCTGGAAGCGATTCGCTTCTACGTCAGCTTTGCCTGCTCGTTCGCCTTCGCCGAGCGCGAACTGATGGAAGGTAACGCCAAGATTATTCGTCTGATCGCCCGTGACGAAGCGCTGCACCTGACCGGCACCCAGCATATGCTGAATCTGATGCGTACCGGTGAAGACGATCCTGAAATGAAAGAGATCGCCGCCGAGTGCCGCGACGAGTGCTTCGACCTGTTTAAGAAAGCGGCCGAGCAGGAAAAAGAGTGGGCTGAGTATCTGTTCAGCGGCGGCTCAATGATTGGTCTGAACAAAGACATTCTGTGCCAGTACATTGAGTACATCACCAATATCCGCATGCAGGCGGTGGGCCTTGATCTGCCGTTCCAGACGCGTTCTAACCCGATTCCATGGATTAACTCGTGGCTGGTGTCAGATAACGTGCAGGTGGCGCCGCAGGAAGTTGAAGTGAGCTCTTATCTGGTGGGTCAGATCGACTCCGAAGTGGGCGAAGACGACTTCAACGATTTCCAGCTGTAAGCATGAGCCGTTCCGTGGTCATTCTGCGCAGCTCCGGCTCCCGGCTGGAGTGCGCAGACGAACACCCTAATCTGCTGACGACGCTGGAAGCACACAATGTGTGCGTCGAGTTTCAGTGTCGCGAAGGCTACTGCGGCTCCTGCCGCATGCGTCTGCTGAAAGGCGAAGTGGATTATGCGGAAACCCCACTGGCGTTTATTCAGCAGGGCGAGATTCTGCCCTGCTGTTGTAAGGCCAGAGGGGAGATTGAGATCGAGCTGTAACCTGCCGGCCGTACTGCTGAATCTCCTTTTATCGCGTTAAGATCCCGCATGGTCAGAGGGGGAACTGAGCACGCCGGAACGGCAAAACCCGCTCCCTGCGGGCCTCGACACGCGGCATCCCTGCCGCGTGACGTCCGGCTAAGCCCAGCTTCCCCCTCTTCCCTTTCAATTCTGGTGCTGCTGTAACAGGCACCCGACAACAGCGACCACCGAATCCAGCAGGGCGTGGGAGGCATAGCCGCTTGCAGCAGCCTCCGCGCCATGGATGGCGCGGCGGCAGGCCCCAGGGAAGGGTTCATGCCGGTGCGGCAAGCAGCTATGCCTCTCACGACGCGGCACCCAACACAAAGCGATGCTGATCCCATGGCATCAGCAATCACAAGCCTGGAAAGCGTTAGCTCTTCACCGTCTCCAGAACATCAATCCAGCCGTGACCGGTACTGACTTCACTGCCGTGCAGCCAGCGGCGCAGCATATTCATCGCCATCATCGCTACCACTTTCTGCCGGGTTTCCAGATTATGCCGCCCGTGGGTAAATTTCACCCGCTGGCCCCGGCTGGCTTCCGGTGTGTGCAGCGCAATCGACACTTCCCCTTCCTGCAGATCGCCAACCGACAAGGCCAGCACTGTGCCCTGCTGAGCGGCCAACTGACGCGTGCGCGTAACCTGCGCTTCCAGCGACTCCTCACGAGCCGGCAGCAGCTCAGCGGCGCTAAGCGGCACCTGCGCGGCGGCCAGCTGCCAGTGCAGCAACCCGGCTGTGTATTGTTCGCTCAGAGCAAGGCGGAAGCCGCGATCGTGCAGTTCCCGCGCCAGCACGGCCGGCAATCCTTCAAAGCCTTCAAAAATGGTGCACTCGGCCAGCAGTAACTTAACCTGCTGCCACACCTGCTCCATCGCCACGCGCTGGCTGGCCGGGCCGGTCAGTTTGATCTCAATAATGGGCATCGACGAACGGTAGCCCATCACTACGCCTTCCGGCAGCGGCAGCGGTTCAAGCTCCGCGGCGATATCGCTCTCGCCGCGACCAAAGGTGGTCAGACGCAGGCACAGCGGGGGTTCTGGCAACCTAAAACGCGCCTTAAGACGCGGAATAATCTGCTGCTCAACCATCACTTTGAATTCTGACGGCACGCCGGGGGTAAAGAATATCCAGCAGCGATTAAGCTGCAGGGCAAACCCACAGGCGGTGCCGACCGGGTTATCGATCAACTCGGCATTGGCCGGAATCTCCGCCTGCTTGCGATTACTGGGTGCCATGAGCCGCCCGCGGCTGGCAAACCAGGCTTCCATCTTCTCCAGCCACGCCTGCTGCAGCACCAGTTCGCTGCCGCTGGCGGTGGCCGCTGCCTGGGCGCTGAGATCGTCGCTGGTCGGCCCGAGACCGCCGTTCACAATCAGCACGTCGGCAATCTGACTGCGACTCTGTAGCGCTTCAACCAGCGAGCTCATCGCATCGCCGACCGTACTGCGACTGGTCATCGGCAGGCCGTGCTGAAACAGCACATCGGCCAGCCACGCGGCGTTGGTATCGACAATCTGCCCATGTAACACTTCATCGCCCGTTGAGAGCATTTCGACACGTATCACGATCTTTTCTCCTTATCCCTGTGGCTTTCACTGTAGGGAGCGCGCAGGCGAAACACAATCGCCGCCGGTGCGAAATAGCGGGTTAATCGCGATGCGGAAAGGAAACAGCGGGAAAGCAGGAATCGGGCGCGACGGACATCGCGCCCACGGGGATTAACGGCGCGCCAGCAGCAGGCCAACAAACAGACCGGCAGCCGCACCGATACCAATGCCCTGCCACGGTTTTTCATGCACGTAATCGTCGGCACGATACGCTGCCTGTTTGGCACGATAGTAATAGCTGTCGGACGCCTGGCTCACGCGATTCTTCACGTCTTCCAGCGCCTGCTCGGCTTTCTGCTTCAGTTCGATATATTTCTGGTCCGCCGGATCGCCCGAGGAGCGCAGCACTTCTTCCAGCGTTTCCGTCAGCAGCGCCAGATCGTCATCAAGACGGGTTTCAAATTGATCGGTAGATGACATGTTCACAATCCTCCATGTTTAAATGCGGTGTCGATTAACTATAGTCATAAATCGCGTTTTTGCGCCGCGCCGTCATCCGCTGACTGCGCTTTTTGCCGCGCTGAACGCAAAGTTATGTCATCCGGGGCGTTGCACGCGGAATTGTGCTTCGTTTATTTGATTAATCTGATAAATTTTCAGCGGACTGAATTTTTTATTTTCGCCACTGTCGTAACCCCCTGTAGCCTGACGCTAAATGTCTTGCGACAGCCTCAATACACCCGAGCAGCTAAGGAAAAGATTTCCGGCATGAATCGTAGAAAATTTATGAAAGCGTCCATGGCCCTCTCTGCCGTTAGCGGCATGACCGGGCTCTCCTCGCTGTTTGCGCAGTCCGCCTGGGCCGATGATGGCATCGCCGACGGAACCGCCGTGCGCTTCGATTTCGATGTGCTGAAAAAGAAAGCCGCGGCGCTGGCCAAACAGCCCTGGGGCGGCGCGCCCGGCCCCCTGCCCGCGACCCTGGCCAATCTGACACCGCAGGCGTACAACGAAATTCAGTACGACGCTAACCACTCACTGTGGAACAACATCGCCGACCGCGAGCTGGATGTGCAGTTCTTCCACGTTGGCATGGGCTTTAAGCGCCGCATTCGCATGTTCTCCGTTGACGCCGCCAGCCGCGAGGCGCGGGAAATCCACTTCCGTCCGGAACTGTTTAATTATCACAACGCCAACGTGGATACCCAGCAGCTGGTGGGTAAAACCGACCTCGGCTTTGCCGGTTTCCGCGCCTTTAAAAAACCGGAGCTGGCGCGACGCGACATCGTTTCTTTCCTCGGTGCCAGCTACTTCCGCGCGGTAGATGAAACCTACCAATATGGCCTGTCAGCCCGTGGCGTCGCGGTTAACACCTTCAGCAATGGCCAGGAAGAGTTTCCCGACTTCACCGCCTTCTGGTTCGAGACGCCAAAAGCTGAAGACACCACCTTTGTGGTGTATGCACTGCTGGACGGGGCCAGCGTCACCGGTGCCTACAAGTTCACCATTCACTGCGAAGAAAAACGCGTGGTGATGGAGGTGGAAAACCACCTGTTTGCGCGCAACGAGATTCGTCAGCTCGGTATTGCGCCCATGACCAGCATGTTCAGCTGCGGCACCAACGAACGCCGCATGTGCAATACCTATCATCCGCAGATTCATGACTCCGATCGCCTGGCGATGTGGAGCGGCAGCGGCGAGTGGATTGCCCGTCCGCTGAATAACCCGCAGCGCCTGCAGTTTAATGCCTATCAGGATGAAAACCCGCGCGGCTTCGGTCTGCTGCAGCTGAATCATGATTTCAAAGATTATCAGGACGTGATTGGCTGGTATGACAAACGACCCAGCCTGTGGGTGGAGCCGATCGGTAAATGGGGTAAAGGCGCCATCAACCTGATGGAGATCCCGACGACCGGGGAAACGCTGGATAACATTGTTTGCTTCTGGCAGCCGGCCGAGCCGGTCAAAGCTGGCAGCCAGTTTAATTTCCAGTACAAACTCTACTGGAGCCAGCTGCCGCCGGTCCGCAGCGGTCTGGCCCGTGTTGATGCCACGCGCACCGGTATTGGTGGCTTCCCGGAAGGCTGGGCACCGGGCGAACACTTCCCGGACCAGTGGTGCCGCCGCTTTGCTATCGATTTCATTGGCGGCGACCTGCAGGCGGCCGCGCCGAAAGGTATCGAACCGGTGATCACCGTGTCGTCCGGCACCTTCAAACAGGTAGAGATTCTCTACGTCGAACCGCTGAAAGGTTACCGTATCCTGTTTGACTGGTATCCGAATAGCGACTCAACCAAACCGGTGGATATGCGCCTGTTCCTGCGCACCAAAGATGAGACGCTGAGCGAAACCTGGCTGTATCAGTATTTCCCGCCACCGCCCGATCAGCGCAAGTACACCGACGACCGGCAGATGACGCCGGGCTAACCTGCACGGCGAGGCCAACACCTCGCCGTTAGTTTTTCTGCATACCAACGTGCGGAATATTATCTTCCAGATAAACGTCCGTGACCGCCCGGAAGCCCAGGCGACCATAAAAGCCTTCCAGATGCGCCTGCGCGGACAGATACACCGCCCGCTGCGGCCAGTGCTGTTCGCAGCTGTTCAGCGCCTGCTCCATCAGCCGATAGCCCAGTTTCAGGCCGCGCGCCTCTTCCGACACAATCACCCGACCAATGGTCACCGGCGAAGAAGCCAGCGCGGGCGTCAGCAGACGCGCATACACCAGCAGTTTGCCATCAAGAAAGCCCAGCAGATGGCGGTTATCAGCTGTCAAATCCTGGCCATCTATATCCTGATACGGACAGGCCTGTTCGACGATAAACACCTGATTGCGCAGCGCCAGCACGGTATACAGCTGCTGCGCGGTCAGTTCACTGTGGTGGCAATCAAGCCATTGCATATCCATCGTGCTTCCTTGTCTGAGCGAAAAAAGTGATCTTCACAGCCTATCACAGCGCATGCGCTAAACGCAGTTGGCTGCACGTAACAGGGGCGGACACGCGGAGCAATGTGATCAAACTCTCAAATTGCAGGCAAAAAAAATCAGGCCCGCAGGCCTGATTGTGAAGATGACGCGCTGTTTACATCAGCGGCTGGGCCAGCTGCACCAGCGTGATGAGCGGCTGCGGATAAACACCGAGCAGCAATACGAGGATGGCGGAGATCAGCACCACCACACCACCGGCGGTGAACGCCCAGTTGGCTGGAGTATCACGAGTGTGCAGTTCCGGCGGGCTGAGGTACAGGCTCACCGTAACGCGCAGGTAGTAATACAGACCAATGGCGCTACCGGCGACAACCGCCGCGGTCAGCCACCACAGATGCGCGTTAACACCGGACGCGATGACGTAAAACTTACCGATAAAGCCCAGCGTCATTGGGATACCGGCCAGCGACAGCATCATCACCGTCATCACGGCGGAGAGAATCGGACGATGCCAGAACAGACCGCGATACGAGTAAAGCGTATCGGCATCCGGACCACGGTACGGGCTCGACATCAGGCTGACCACACCGAAGGCGCCCAGGCTGCTGAACAGGTAACCGGCCAGATAGACACCGGCGGTTTCCAGCGACAGCTGATGGGTTTTCACCGCAATCAGCGCCACCAGCAGATAGCCAAGATGCGCGATAGATGAATAGCCGAGCAGACGCTTGATGTTGCTCTGCGAAATCGCCATCAGGTTACCGAACAGGATCGAGACGAAGGCAATCACACCCAGCACGGTGCGCACCGCTTCACTGTCGGTTACCGGTGCGTACATGAACAGACGCATGATGACCGCAAAGATAGCGATTTTGCTGGCGGTGGCGAGGAAGGTCGAGACCGGAGCCGGCGCGCCCTGATAAACGTCTGGCGTCCACAGATGGAACGGCACCAGCGACAGCTTAAAGCCAAGACCGATGATCATCATGCCCAGCCCGACCAGCAGCAGCGGCTGCTGAATCATGCTGTCATTCAGGCTTTTGCCGAGCTGCACAAAGCTCAGGCTGCCGGAATCGGCGTAGACCAGCGCAATACCGAAGATCAGGAATGAGGAAGCCGCAGCCGACAGAATCATGTACTTCAGCGCCGCTTCCAGCGAGCGCTTCTGACGGAAGGCGTAGCCGATGAGACCAAACAGCGGCAGCGACAGCAGTTCGATACCGATGAACAGCGCCGCCAGATGGTTGGCGCTGGCCAGCACAATCCCGCCCAGCGCCGCGATCAGCACCAGCAGATAGAACTCATCTTTGTTGTCCGGGAAACCGGCCAGCCACGGATAAGCAAAGGTGCAGGTTGCCAGACTCGCCAGCATCACCAGCGCGGTATAGAACATCGAATAGCCATCCACGCGCAGCAGCGGCGTGACATCCATGGCGCCCACGTGGCCCACAAACCACAGCGACAGCAGCGCGAGGTTAAGACCGATGACCGTCAGCGTGGCATTAACAAAGTGGTTGCGTCGCCACGCAATGGACAGCATCACAACCACCACCGTCAATCCGACGATTAACAGCGGTAGCAACGCGATCAATTGTTGAGGAGTTATTGTCATGGCGAATTACGGCCTTGTAGTTGAAATTGAAGCGGTAAACCACTGCTGAATATTGCTCATCGCAGCATGGGACGTGTCGAGGATTGGCTGCGGATAAACGCCCAGCAGCACCAGCAGCACGACCAGTACACCGATGGTCAGGAATTCGCGCGGCGACATTCCAGCCAGCGGCTCTTTTGATTTGGCTTCGCCGTAGTAAGCGCGCTGCATCATGATCAGCGAGTACACTGAGGCAAATACCAGGCCGAAGGTGGCAATCACGATAATCAACGGCACCACCTGATAACTGCCGGTCAGAATCATGAACTCACCCACAAAGTTACCGGTGCCCGGCATACCGAGGTTAGCCACGGCAAAGAACAGCGACAGGCCCGGAATCCACTTGATGCGCGACCACAGGCCGCCCATCTGGCGCATGTCACGGGTATGCAGACGTTCATACAGCTGACCGCACAGGATGAACAGCGCCGCGGCCGACAGGCCGTGCGCAATCATCTGCACCACCGCGCCCTGGAACGCCAGCTGGCTGCCGGTGTAGATGGCAATCAGCACGAAGCCCATGTGCGAAATCGAGGTGTAGGCGATCAGGCGTTTGATATCGGTCTGCGAGAACGCCATCCACGCGCCGTAGAAGATACCGATGATGCCGAGCCACATGGCGATCGGCGCGAACTCCGCCGACGCATTCGGGAACAGCGGCAGGCTAAAACGCAGCAGGCCGTAAGCCGCAGTTTTCAGCAGGATACCGGCAAGGTCAACCGAACCAGCGGTCGGTGCCTGGCTGTGGGCATCCGGCAGCCAGCCGTGCAGCGGCACCACCGGCATTTTCACCGCAAAGGCGATGAAGAAGCCGAGCATCAGCAGATACTCAACGGTGTGTGACATTGGCGTTTTCAGCAGCTCTTCATAGCTGAACGTCCAGACGCCAGTGGCGTTGTAGTGCACAAACACCAGCGCCAGAATGGCAATCAGCATCACCAGACCTGACGCCTGGGTATAGATGAAGAATTTGGTTGCCGCGCTGATACGGGTTTTCCCGTCAGACGCTTTGTGACCCCAGAGCGCGATGAGGAAGTACATCGGCACCAGCATCATTTCCCAGAAGAAGAAGAACAGGAACATGTCGATGGCGAGGAACACGCCGATCACGCCGCCGAGAATCCACATCAGGTTGAGGTGGAAGAAGCCCTGATACTTTTCGATTTCATTCCACGAGCAGAGAACCGCCATCAGACCCAGCAGGCCGGTCAGCACCACCATCAGCAGCGACAGGCCATCCAGCGCCAGATGGAAATTAATGCCAAAGCGTGGGATCCACGACACCAGGAAAGTCGACTGCCACTGCGGCAGGCCCGCAGCCTGCGTCAGCGAATAGCCGCCCTGCAGCCACAGCTGCAGGCCCAGCGCCAGCGTCAGCCCCATGGTGATCAGGGCAATCCAGCGCGGCACCTTCGCGCCAAGGCGCTCAGCCAGCCAGCAAAGCAAGCCCCCAACAAAGGGTATAATTATTAGCCAAGGTAATAACACGGCGTACATTCCCTATTTTCGTCTTCGTTCAGGCTATCGGACGCGCCTGTTTCGCCTCGCCCGCGCGGGCAACGTTCACGTATTACTACGCGCCGGTTGCTGCGCTAACGAACACCAAACTGACTGCGTTGATCTCACCCGTGCATCAGACAATTTTGAACATTCTTACGTGGGGCGCTAAACCATCGCGCGCCCCGCTCATCAATCGTTAAATCACCAGCATCAGCGCCAGTACCACCACGGCACCGACGCTCATCGACGCGATATACCAGCGCAGATAGCCGTTCTCACTCACCACCAGACCTTTATTACCGATGCGCGACAGCAGCGCCGGCAGGTTCATCAGTGAATTGAGCGGATCGCGCTGCAGCAGCCAGGCAATGCCAAGGTACGGTTTAACAAATACCTTGTCGTACAGCCAGTCGAAGCCCCAAGCCGCAAACCACCAGGTGCCGAAGAAACGGCCCGGCGCGCTGTTGGCGATGCGGGTGACCAGCTGACGTTTGCCCAGCCACAGCGCGGCGGCAATCAGGATTCCGATAATCGCCACGGCACCCGAGGTGATTTCCAGCGCCACTTTGCCGGTTTCACCAAACTCGTTCTGTGGCAGCACGCCCGCCAGCGGAGGCGTAATCAGCGCGCCAACGAAGGTCGAGAGTACCAGCAGCACAATCAGCGGCAGGTGATGCGTAATGCCTTTACCGGCATGCGCATGAATTTTCTCTTCGCCGTGGAACACGATGAAGATCATGCGGAAGGTGTAGATTGAGGTAAGAAATGCACCCACCAGACCGGCGACCATCAGATTGATGTGACCGTTTGCCAGCGCACCGAACAGAATCTCGTCCTTACTGTAGAAGCCGGCGGTAATCAGTGGCAGCGCAGCCAGCGCGGCACCGCCCACCAGGAAGCAGACATACACCAGCGGGATGCTCTTACGCAGACCGCCCATTTTGAAAATGTTCTGCTCGTGATGACAGGCCAGAATCACGGAACCGGAAGAGAGGAACAGCAGCGCCTTGAAAAACGCATGGGTCATCAGGTGGAAAATCGCGGCGTCCCACGCCTGTACGCCCAGCGCCAGGAACATGTAGCCGATCTGACTCATGGTGGAGTAAGCCAGCACGCGTTTGATGTCGGTCTGCACCAGCGCGGCGAAGCCCGCCAGCACCAGCGTAATCGCACCAACGATACCCACCAGATGCAGCACTTCCGGCGTCAGCAGGAACAGACCGTGGGTGCGGGCAATCAGATAGACGCCTGCGGTTACCATGGTGGCAGCGTGGATCAGCGCGGAGACCGGCGTCGGACCGGCCATCGCATCGGCCAGCCACGTCTGCAGCGGCAGCTGTGCCGATTTACCCACGGCACCGCCCAGCAGCATCAGCGTCGCCCACTGCAGCATGTGGTTGTCCGCCGCGAAGTGCGCCGGGGCCAGCTCCATCAGCTCACGGAAGTTCAGCGTACCCAGTTCGTTGTAGAGAATGAACAGCGCAAAGGCGAGGAACACGTCACCGACACGGGTGATGATGAAGGCTTTCATCGCCGCTTTGCCGTTTTCCGGATTGCTGTAGTAGAAGCCAATCAGCAGGTAGGAACACAGCCCTACCCCTTCCCAGCCCAGGTACATCAGCATCAGGTTATCGGCCAGCACCAGCACCACCATGCTCGCGATGAACAGGTTAGTGTAAGCGAAGAAGCGTGAATAACCCTCTTCACCGCGCATGTACCACGAAGCGAACATGTGGATGAAGAAGCCGACGCCGGTGACCACCGACAGCATGGTCAGCGACAGACCATCCAGCACCAGGTTCACTTTGATGTCAAAGTTACCGACGTGCATCCAGGTCCACAGCGCCTGGGTAAATGGCTGCTGGCCGTGGCTGAAGAAGTCCACACCCACAAATACGGTGGTCAGCGCCGCAAGGCCTACTGAACCCATCCCCACCGCAGCCGACAGGTTCTCCGACCAGCGACCACGGGAAAACGCCAATAGCAGGAAGCCAATCAGCGGAAATAATACGGTTAAATAGAGAAGATTCATCCGCGCATCTCGCTCACTGTGTCAATGTTCAGCGTCTGACGACGACGATAGAGCTGGAGCAGCAGCGCCAGACCAATACTGGCTTCCGCCGCCGCGAGGCTGATTGCCAGGATGTACATCACCTGGCCGTCGGCTTGTCCCCAGTAGCTGCCTGCCACCACCAGCGCCAGCGCTGCGGCGTTGATCATGATCTCCAGACCGATCAGCATAAACAGCAGGTTGCGGCGCAGTACCAGCGAGGTCAGGCCGAGAACAAACAGCACAGCAGCCAGAATCAGGCCGTGTTGTAACGGGATCATGCGTGCTCCTCCTTATTGGCCGCCGCGTCTGACACGCGGTTGCTCAGCACTTCGCCCTGACGATCTTCACGTCCGATATGGAACGCCACCACCAGACCGGCCAGCAGCAGCATTGACGCCAGCTCAACCGCCAGAACATACGGGCCAAACAGACTGATGCCCACCGCTTTGGCATCGATGACGGTGCCATCAATACCCTGGTCGGTCGCGGTCAGGATGGCGTAGATCATCACCACCAGCAGTAGCAGCGAGACAATGCCCGGACCGATCCACAGCGACGGCTTCAGCCATTCGCGCTCCTGATCCTGCTGGGTTTTACCCAGGTTGAGCATCATTACTACGAACACAAACAGCACCATGATGGCACCGGCATAGACGATGATCTCCAGCGCACCGGCAAAATAGGCACCCATGGAGAAGAACACGCCGGCAATCGACAGCAGCGAAACAATCAGGTACAGCAGCGCATGTACCGGATTGGTGTGGGTGATGACGCGCAATGTCGTCAGCACCGCCACCAGTCCGCAAAGATAAAACGCAAATTCCATACCTGGCTCCTTAAGGTAATAAGCCTTTAACGTCGATCGGTTTGGCTTCGTTTTCCGCGTCGCCTTTGTCTTTACCGTCGATCGCCATACCTGCCATGCGGTAGAAGTTGTACTCCGGATATTTACCCGGGCCGGAAATCAGCAGGTCTTCCTTCTCATACACCAGATCCTGACGCTTGAACTCACCGAGTTCGAAGTCCGGCGTCAGCTGAATCGCGGTGGTCGGGCAGGCTTCTTCACATAAACCACAGAAGATGCAGCGCGAGAAGTTGATGCGGAAAAATTCCGGATACCAGCGGCCATCCTGCATCTCCGCTTTCTGCAGCGAAATACAGCCGACCGGGCAGGCAACGGCGCACAGGTTACAGGCCACGCAGCGCTCTTCGCCGTCCGGATCGCGCGTCAGCACGATACGGCCACGGTAGCGCGGCGGCAGATAAACCGGCTCTTCCGGATACATCTGGGTTTCGCGTTTGGCGAAGGCATGCATGCCAATCATCCAGATACTGCGCACTGTCGTGCCGAAGCCAACGACAATATCTTTTAAAGTCATTTCAAAACCCCTTACTGCGCGTTGTACAGAATCACTGCGGCAGTGGCCAGCAGGTTCAATAACGTCAACGGCAGACATACTTTCCAGCCGAACGACAGCACCTGGTCATAGCGTGGACGCGGCAGCGCAGCACGAATCAGGATAAACATCACCATAAAGAACGCCGTTTTCAGGGCGAACCAGATGAACGGCGGCAGGAACGGACCGTGCCAGCCACCGAAGAACAGGGTGACGATCAGCGCCGAAACGGTAGTAATGGCCACGTACTCACCGACAAAGAACAGGCCGAACTTCATCCCGGCATATTCGATGTGGTAACCGTCGGCCAGCTCCTGTTCCGCTTCCGGCTGGTCAAACGGATGACGGTGGCACACCGCGACGCCAGCAATACAGAAGGTCACGAAGCCAAAGAACTGCGGGATGATATTCCACAGGTGCGTCTGGCTCTCAACGATGGCGTTCAGGTTAAAGGAACCCGCCTGCGCCACCACGCCCATCAGCGACAGGCCGAGGAACACTTCATAGCTCAGGGTCTGCGCGGAGGCACGCATTGCACCGAGCAGCGAGTATTTGTTGTTACTCGACCAGCCCGCGAACAGTACGGCGTATACCGCCAGACCCGCCATCATCAGGAAGAACAGCAGACCGATGTTCAGGTCGGTGACCATCCAGCTCGGCGAAACCGGCACAATCGCAAACGCCAGCAGCAGCGAAACGAAGGCGATGACCGGTGCCAGGGTAAAGATAAAGCGATCGGTAAATGGCGGAACCCAGTCCTCTTTAAAGAACATTTTGATCATGTCCGCCGCCAGCTGCAGCGAGCCGCCCCAGCCTACACGGTTCGGTCCATAACGGTTCTGCCACAGGCCGAGCAGACGACGCTCGGCAAAGCTCATGAAGGCACCACAGGCCACCACCACCAGCAGGATGACAATGGCTTTAACCACCTGCAGGATGATGTCAATAACGTCCGGTGTCAGCCAGCTCATTGCGCTGCCTCCTGCAGTTTGTCAATTTGCGCACCCGCGAGGAACGGCGGTACACCCGGCATGCCGAGCGGCAGACCCACCTGCCCCGCCTGCAGTGCCGCAGAGAAGCGCACCGGCAGACGCAGCGTTTCACCGGCGCAAACCAGTTCCACGGACGCACCGTTGTTAACGCCCAGCTTCTCAGCATCTGCCGGGTTGATCACCAGCGCGGCCGGTGCCATGCGTTTCTGGAAGGTTGGCGAGCGCTGAGTCATCTCTTCACTACCAAACAGCTGATAGTAAGGTGCCACGCGATACTGGCTGCCGCCCACGAAGCGTGCCGGAACCTGGCTGAACCAGTCCAGTGCACTTTCGCTGGCTTCGAACAGCCGCACGCCCGGATCGCCATGACGCAGTTTACCGCCCACTTCCGCCTGGAACTTGTTCCACGCCTGCGGTGAGTTCCAGCCTGGTGCCCAGGCAAAAGGAATCTGCGAACGCGGTGCCGACGGCTGGTTGTTACCTTCCATGGAGAAGGCAAACATGGTGTCTTTATCCTGCGGCTGACGCGGTTCGTGCACGCTGATGTTGGCGCGCGCAGCGGTACGGCCACTGGCACGATGCGGTGAACGCGCCAGTTTCTGGCCACGAATACGGAAGCTGGCGTCCGGCGCCGCGTCCTTAATCCCTTTCAGCTGCGGCAGCGCCACAATCGCGGCATCAATCACGTGATCGAGTTGCGTCCAGTCAATCTGGCGGCTCTCGACGGCGCTGTGCAGCGAATGCAGCCAGCGCCAGCTCTCCAGCATCACCACGCTATCGTCGTAGTAGGCCGGATCGTAAACCTGGAAGAAGCGCTGGGCGCGACCTTCATGGTTGATGGAGGTACCGTCGCTCTCAGCAAAGCTGGCGGTGGAGAGCACCAGACCGGCTTTCTCCAGCGTGGCCGTGCGTTGATGATCAACCACAATCACGTGCGCGGTGTTGTGCAGTGCCGCATCGACGGTGGCTTTCGGCGCGTGACGGTAGAGATCGTTCTCCAGCACCACCAGCGCTTCCGCTTCGCCTTTATCCAGCTGCTCCAGCGCGCTGTCCAGCGACTGACCGCCCATCAGGCCAAGACCAAAGCTGTTGGCGGCACCGGCGAGGAAGGTAATACCGACGTCGGCACCGCGCGCTTTCAGCGCTTTAGCCACGTTGGCTGCCGCTTCAATCATTGCCGTGCTGCCTGAGTGGGTGCCGGAAATGATCAGCGGTTTTTTCGCGCCGGCCAGCGCCTGTACCACCACGTCCAGCTTGCCGTTCAGGCTGCTGTCAAAGTCGCTAACCGCCGGTGCGCTGTCATCCAGCGCGTGCGCGATGGCGAAGCCCAGGCGTGCCTGATCTTCCACCGGTGCGCGATAGCTCCACGCGGCGATATCATCGAGACGGGTTTCATCAACGTTAGTGACAAACAGCGGATGTTTGGCATGCTGACCAATGTTGAGGATGGCGGCGATCTGCCAGTCCGCGACTTTCTGAGCGGCGGCCATTTCGCGTGCTTTGCCTTTAACGGCCTGACGCACCGACAGCGCCACGCGGGCACCAACCTGAGTCAGGTCTTCACCCAGCACCAGCACGGCGTCATAGCTTTCAATTTCACGCAGCGATGGCGTGTAGATGCCGCCCTGCTGCAACACTTTCAGCATCAGCTCAACCCGCGCCTGCTCAGCTGCCGGCATACCGGTTGAGAAGTTTTCTGCGCCCACCAGTTCGCGCAGCGCGAAGTTGCTTTCGATACTGGCGCGTGGCGAACCGATACCGATCACCTTCTTCGCCTGACGCAGGATATCCGCGGCGGCATTAACCGCCTGCTCTGCGTTCAGCGTGATGCGGTCGCTACCGCGCAGCTGTTCCGGATGACGCGGACGATCTTTACGGTTTACGTAGCCATAGCCGAAACGGCCACGGTCGCACAGGAAGTAGTGGTTCACCGATCCGTTGTAGCGGTTTTCGATACGACGCAGCTCGCCATAGCGCTCGCCCGGGCTGGTGTTACAACCCACGCTGCACTGCTGGCAGATGCTGGGCGCAAACTGCATATCCCACTTACGGTTATAGCGTTCAGAGTGGGTTTTATCGGTGAACACGCCGGTCGGGCAGATTTCTACCAGGTTACCGGAGAATTCGCTCTCCAGCGTGCCATCTTCCGGACGGCCAAAGTAGACGTTGTCATGCGCGCCGTACACGCCAAGATCTTTGCCATCGGCGTAATCTTTGTAGTAGCGCACGCAGCGGTAACAGGCGATACAGCGGTTCATCTCATGCGAGATAAACGGCCCGAGATCCTGATTCTGATGGGTACGCTTGGTAAAACGGTAGCGACGGAAGCTGTGTCCCGTCATTACCGTCATATCCTGCAGGTGACAGTTACCGCCCTCTTCGCACACCGGACAGTCGTGCGGGTGGTTGGTCATCAGCCACTCCACCACGCTTTCACGAAACTCTTTCGCTTCGCCATCGTCGATGGAGATAAAGGTGCCGTCAGACGCAGGCGTCATGCAGGACATGACGAGGCGACCACGGGTATCTTCGGCATTCTGGAATTGCTTCACCGCGCACTGGCGGCAGGCTCCCACGCTTCCCAGCGCCGGATGCCAGCAAAAATAAGGAATATCAAGGCCCAGAGACAGACACGCCTGCAGCAGGTTGTCCGCTCCGTTCACATCATATTCTTTACCGTCTACATGGATTGTAGCCATAGTGAACATGCTTCCGTAAGGCTCGTCCGCAGACGAGCGTTAAACATCTAATTCCTGCCCCGCAGCCTCAGGCCCGGGCGATTCCGTGTACGACGGCGGCTTACCAGCGCGCTTTCAGCAGGTTAGGCTGAATCCCGCCAATGGCGCGGGTATTGCCAAACACCTGCGGCGCAATGCCGGCTTCAAACTCGTCACGGAAATATTTAATCGCGCTCTGCAGTGGCTCAACGGCACCCGGTGCGTGGGCGCAGAACGTCTTGCCCGGACCGAGCTGGCGGCAAAGCTGCAGCAGGGTTTCGATATCCCCCGGCTGGCCTTTTTTCTGCTCCAGCGCACGCAGGATCTTCACGCTCCACGGCAGACCGTCACGGCACGGCGTACACCAGCCGCACGACTCGCGCGCAAAGAACTCTTCGAGGTTGCGTACCAGCGACACCATATTGATTTCGTGGTCGACCGCCATCGCCAGCGCGGTACCCAGACGGCTGCCGGCTTTGCCGATGCTGGCAAATTCCATCGGCAGGTCGAGGTGCTGCTCGGTCAGGAAGTCGGTACCGGCTCCGCCCGGCTGCCAGGCTTTGAACTTCAGGCCATCGCGCATTCCGCCGGCATAATCCTCGAGGATTTCACGCGCGGTGGTACCAAACGGCAGCTCCCACACGCCCGGATTTTTCACCCGGCCGGAGAAGCCCATCATCTTGGTGCCAGTGTCTTCGCTGCTGGAGATGTTTTTGTACCACTCCACGCCATTCAGGAAGATCGCCGGCACGTTGGACAGCGTCTCAACGTTGTTGACGCAGGTCGGTTTGCCCCAGACGCCGGCACTGGCCGGGAACGGCGGCTTGGAACGCGGGTTAGCGCGGCGCCCTTCCAGCGAGTTGATCAGCGCGGTCTCTTCGCCGCAGATATAGCGGCCGGCACCGGTGTGAACAAACAGCTCGAAATCGAAGCCGGTACCAAGAATGTTTTTACCGAGATAGCCCGCGGCAGTGGCTTCGGCGATGGCACGACGCAGATTTTCCGCGGCTTCGATGTATTCACCGCGCAGGAAGATGTAGCCACGGTAGGCTTTCAGCGCAAACGCACTGATCAGCATGCCTTCCACCAGCTGGTGCGGCAACTGCTCCATCAGCAGGCGGTCTTTATAAGTGCCAGGTTCCATCTCATCGGCGTTACACAGCAGGTAACGGATGTTCATGGATTCATCTTTGGGCATCAGGCTCCATTTCAGGCCGGTGCTGAAGCCCGCACCGCCGCGCCCTTTCAGGCCGGAATCCTTCACCGCGGCGACGATCTCGTCCTGGCTCATGCCCTTCAGCGCTTTATCGGCGCCAACGTAGCCGTTTTTACTGCGGTATTCATCGAACCATACCGGCTGTTTGTCGTCACGCAGACGCCAGGTCAGCGGATGGGTTTCCGCAGTACGAATGATCTGTTTAATGGTCATTGATACTGCTCCAGCAGGTTGGCGATGCCTTCCGGCGTCAGGTGAACGTGGGTATCTTCATCCACCATCATGGTCGGGCCTTTGTCACAGTTGCCGAGGCAGCAGGTTGGCAGCAGCGTAAAGCGGCCATCCGGCGTGGTTTGTCCTGGCTTAATGTTCAGGTTCTGCTCCAGCGCCGCCTGAATGCCCTGGTAACCGGTGATGTGGCACACCACGCTGTCGCAGTAGCGAATCACGTGGCGGCCAACCGGCGTACGGTAGATCTGGCTATAAAACGTCGCCACACCTTCTACGTCGCTGGCCGGAATGCCCAGTACCTCAGCAATCGCGTTGATGGCACCGTCTGGCACCCAGCCGCGCTGCTTCTGCACGATCTTCAGCGCTTCAATCGACGCCGCGCGCGCATCTTCGTAGTGATGTTTTTCATGCTCAATAGCGTGGTGCTCGGCCTCGCTCAGCACAAAGACCTCAGTCGGGTCGATGGTTTGAATGGCAATTTTTTGATCGTGCATAATTAGCGGTCCACGTCTGACATAACAAAATCGATACTACCGAGGTACACGATCAGGTCGGATACCAGGCTGCCGCGGATCACCGAAGGAATCTGCTGCAGATGCGGGAAGCTCGGCGTACGCACGCGGGTGCGGTAGCTCATGGTGCTGCCATCGCTGGTCAGGTAGTAGCTGTTGATCCCTTTCGTCGCTTCAATCATCTGGAACGATTCGTTGGCCGGCATTACCGGGCCCCACGAAACCTGCAGGAAGTGCGTAATCAGGGTTTCAATGTGCTGCAGCGTGCGCTCTTTCGGTGGCGGCGTGGTCAGCGGATGATCGGCTTTAAACGGCCCTTCCGGCATGTTTTTCAGGCACTGCTCAAGGATACGCAGCGACTGCCACATCTCTTCCATCTTCAACTGCACACGGGTGTAAGCGTCGCTGATACCGGCGCCGACCGGCACCTCGAAGTCGAAGTTTTCATAGCCGGAATAGGGACGCCATTTACGCACGTCGAAGTCCAGACCGGTGGCGCGCAGACCGGCACCGGTGGTGCCCCACGCCAGCGCTTCGTCCATGTTATAGGCGGCCACGCCCTGCGAACGGCCCATCAGCACGGTGTTGCGCAGCGCAGCTTTGTCGTACTCTTTCAGACGCTTCGGCATCCAGTCTAGGAACTCGCGCAGCAGACGCTCCCAGCCTTTCGGCAGATCGTGCGCCACACCGCCGATGCGGAACCACGCCGGGTGCATACGGAAACCGGTGATCGCTTCCACTACGTCATAGATTTTCTGACGGTCGGTAAAGGCAAAGAACACCGGTGTCATGGCACCGACGTCCTGAATAAAGGTGGAGATGTACAGCAGGTGGCTGTTGATACGGAACAGCTCTGACAGCATCACGCGAATCACATTCACGCGATCCGGCACGGTGATGCCCGCCAGCTTTTCCACCGCCAGTACGTACGGCATTTCGTTTACGCAACCACCGAGGTACTCGATACGGTCGGTATACGGAATATAGCTGTGCCAGGACTGACGCTCGCCCATCTTCTCCGCGCCGCGATGGTGGTAACCCACGTCCGGAACGCAGTCGACGATCTCTTCGCCATCCAGCTGCAGAATGATGCGGAACGCACCGTGCGCTGAAGGGTGGTTCGGACCGAGGTTGAGGAACATGAAGTCCTCATTGGTGGTGCCACGCTTCATGCCCCAGTCTTCCGGCTTGAAGGTTAGTGACTCCATCTCCAGATCTTCTTTCTGCTTAGTCAGCGTGAAAGGATCGAACTCGGTGGCGCGCGCCGGGTAGTCTTTACGCAGCGGGTGCCCTTCCCAGGTCTGCGGCATCATGATGCGCGTCAGGTGCGGGTGGCCGTTGAAGGTGATACCAAACATCTCCCAGGTTTCGCGCTCGTACCAGTTGGCGTTGGCGAAAATTTTGGTGATGGTGGGCACATTCAGATCGTTTTCAGACAGCGCCACCTTGAGCATGATGTCGCGGTTGCGTTCAATCGACAGCAGGTGATAGAAAACGGAAAAATCCGCGGCGGGCAGACCGGCGCGGTGGGTACGTAAACGCTCATCGAAACCGTGCAGGTCATAGAGCATGACGTACGGCTTCGGCAGCTTACGCAGGAATTCAATAATTTCCAGTAGCTGTTCACGCTTCACCCAGACGACCGGAATGCCGGTGCGGGTGGCCTGAACGGTAAAGGCATCCGGCCCAAAACGGTTACGCAGCTCGCCGATCACCGGATCATCCAGGTGATCCCGGGTTTGCCATGCAGGCTGAGCGAGATCTTGCGTGGTTAAATCTGTCATACGTTACTCACCATTCCGGCCTGTAATCAGGCACTCAAAAGAAGGCGTCAGGATGGCGGCACACACTACGTTGTCATTATCTGCTGCGGCCGTGGCTCCATCCGTGTACGGGGTGCTTAAACTTCGTCTGGGGTTCTCAGGTTGGTGACGGCAATACGCTCACCGCGCTTTCTTTCACGCTCAGACTGCATATTGGCGCGATACACGCCCTGATCGCCAACCACCCACGAGAGTGGACGACGTTCTTTGCCGATGGACTCACGCAGCAGCAGCAGCGCCTGCATGTAAGCTTCCGGACGTGGCGGACAACCCGGGATATACACATCAACCGGCAGGAATTTATCCACACCCTGCACCACCGAATAGATGTCATACATGCCGCCGGAATTGGCGCAGGCCCCCATCGAAATCACCCATTTTGGTTCCAGCATCTGATCATACAAACGCTGAATCACCGGCGCCATTTTGGTAAACGGCGTACCGGCGATCACCATAAAGTCAGCCTGACGTGGCGAGGCGCGCATTACTTCCGCACCGAAACGCGCCACATCATGTACTGCGGTGAATGACGTGGTCATTTCCACGTAGCAACAGGAAAGGCCGAAGTTATACGGCCAGAGAGAGTTTTTACGACCCCAGTTCACCATGTCATGCAGGGCGTGCTCGAGCTTGCCCATATAGACGCTGCGATGAACGTGCTGCTCCAGAGGATCGGTAACAATCTCCTGTTTCTGCAGGGGATAACGGTCGTTATCGCCCCCGTTCGGGTCTACGCGTGTCAGCGTGTAGTCCATCTTATTGCCTCGCTTTTACTGCTTATGAGGGTTGGTGTGACTGTGGCTGACCGGGCTCGATTTGACGACTACGCGACGACGCGCAGGCGCCCAATCCAGCGCACCGATGCGCACCAGATAAACCAGGCCTGCCAGGAGCACCAAAATGAAAATTGCGGCTTCGACAAAGCCGACCCAGCCGCTTTCGCGAATGGAGGTCGACCATGCGTATAGATAGAGGGCTTCGACGTCGAAAATGACGAAAAACATCGCAACCAGATAGAATTTTGCCGAGAGGCGGATATGGGTATCACCGACGGATTCGATACCGGATTCAAACGGCGTGTTTTTATGGCGCGCGCGTGCACGTCCACCTAACAACCAGCCACCGGTTAACATAAAGGCACACAGGCCAAACGCGATAACAATGAAAACAATAAACGCCCAGTGATGAGCGATGACTTCTGTGGTTGTTGACATACTCTTTGCTTACTCATCAAAAGTGGCGATGGCATCCTGCACTGTCGCAGCAAACACACCACATCGATTCAAGGGAAGGATAAAAAACCTTATAAACTTTGCTGTCTTTATCAATTAAGCAGCAATTTTATGGGGTTTTTTACTCCTTTCTATAACCTTTTGTCAACTTTGACAAAAGTATCCAAACATTAATTTACACCCGCATCATATTATTAACATATGCACCCCTGAGCGCCAGCTAAATCGCTTCAGTTTGTACGGTTAATTTCAGTGTAGCGGGTATTCACATGCATGGATCGTGCGTTTAACAATCATAGTTTGACAGGTCTTGCGCGGATTTCCCCCCCCTTATCGGGGGTATTTTTTTGATCCAGAACACATATTGACGTTTTTTGCTGGAAAAACCGGCAGGCGGTCTGACGAAAGACGGAGATAAAGTTGGCACGAAATGATAAATAAATTCCGCGCAGGATGAAAATGAAACACATTTCACTTTTCAGGAAGTTAGTGAAATTATCAGGTGCTAATCGTGCTAAAAAAGCGGAAATAACCGCCATAAAAAAAGCCTTAGCTGATTTTCATCAGGCTAAGGCTCTTTTCTCTAACTTTTAACAATTATCTGGCATGCCGGTTGTGACGGATTACCAGTAACGGTCAACCTTACTCTTCATCATCCAGCAGCAGCGTACCGTCCGGATTCGCGCTCAGATTGTAAGGATCGTTAGTGGACTGCATCGCGTTGAAGATGGCCAGTGCCAGCTCATTATCGCTGTCCGGATTACGGCACAGCAGATATTGCGTATCCGGCAGCACCGGCAGGCCTTCTGCCGCCCCCATCACGCGCAGCTCCGGGCTCATCATTTCAACCGGACGCGCGGTGACACCCAGCCCCGCTTTTACCGCCGCACGTACCGCCGCCAGCGTGGAAGCCACGTAGGAGATACGCCACGGGATACCCGCTTCGTTGAGATGATCGATCGCCATGTCACGGTACGGGCTTGGCTCATCCAGCAGCACCAGCGGAATGGCTTCACCGCGCTGGAAAATATAGTCTGCCGCGCAGTACCACAACGTTGGCGAGGTGCGCAGCACCTGGTAGGTGAAGTTACCCGGACTGGAGGTGGTGACCACCAGATCCACTTCGCCCTGATTCAGCATTTCCATCATAAACGGATTACGCTTCACGCGGACGTCGATTGCCAGTTTCGGATACACTGACGTTACGCGGTTAAGCAGAAACGGCAGAATGGTATCAGAGGTATCGTCAGACGCGCCAATCGTCAGCACGCCCTGGATATTGCTGTACATTAAAGAAGTGCAGGCTTCATCGTTGAAACGCAGGATCTTCCTGGCGTAGCCAAGCAGCTGAATGCCATGCTCAGTCAGCAATTTGTTACGTCCATGTCTGGCAAACAGCTCTTTACCTACCAATTGTTCCAGACGTTGCATCTGCTGGCTTACGGCTGATTGCGTTCTGCATACTGCTGCAGCGGCGGCTGCAAAGGTATTCAGGTCAGCAACGGCGACAAAAGTACGCAGCAGATCGAGGTCGAGATTCAGTATCGGACGATTTGCATTAGTCATGTTATTTCTTCACTTATAAGATTTTTTGAAACTACTACCCTGGTGTATTACCATGTTTATCAAAGAGATAAGTGGTAATGGTGCTTAATGATCGCCCTGTGTGAAGGCGCTCATGAAAAAATCGAGTCAGGCGGATGCCGACGAACACATCACCGCAAAACAGGCAATGGCGTCGTAAAAGTCAGAACAACTTCCTGGGCCAGGGACGTCAGTAGAACGTTGCTGGAAGCTGTGTAGTTGCCTGGTTTCCCGCCAAACTGTCCTGCGGGGCAAAAAGGAATAACATCTTGTTATGCTGATGCGAAGCGATAAAGTGCATCAAATAATAAATTATACTTAATCATTTTTACGCTATAAATGGAAATGTTTTTGTTCAAAACATCGTAATTTTTGACCAAAAGCCATTTCCGGCACATCCTGCCACAACGCTGCTGATTTTTTAACCCGCCTGGTTCTTAAACTGAATGATAAGCGTTAAAGTGACAGCGTAAATGCTATTTAAGCCGCTGCCACGCGATTTTATCCCCGGCTGACGGGGCCTGGTTTCAACCGCCTGGCAAAGCAAATAACCGTCGTCATCGCCTCATGCCAGATAGTGCTTAATCATTGCTGCACATTTTTTCGGCATCTAACAAGATTCCTTTAACTATTTCATCAAGTCGCTAACCATTCCTCAGACCGCAGTTAAATGAAAAATTGCTGAATGGCGCGGCGCGCGGCTGGATATCCCGGTTTACAGGCGACCCGATCAGCGCAAGCATTTAATGTTGATTCCTGCCATTTTAATAGATAATTAAACCAGTTTTAATAGTTAAAAATGCGTTTCGCGCCACTGAATCCGGCAAAGCCTGGCTATCGCGCCAAAACCCAGCGCTGCCCTTCTTTTGTTACGGTGAGAGGAGTAAATTGAGCAGGTTTGATTTTAGTGGCAGGTTAAAAGGACTCTGCCCATTAAGGCGGTAACGATGAATTTTCAAATTGATAAATCCGGCAAGCTGGAAAATGTCTGTTACGACATTCGTGGCCCGGTACTGAAAGAAGCTAAACGTCTCGAAGAAGAAGGCAACAAAGTTCTCAAACTCAACATCGGCAACCCTGCCCCGTTTGGTTTTGAAGCCCCTGATGAAATCCTGGTAGACGTGATTCGTAACCTGCCGAGCGCGCAAGGCTATTGCGACTCGAAAGGTCTCTATTCAGCACGTAAAGCCATCATGCAGCACTACCAGGCGCGCGACATGCGCGACGTTACGGTAGAAGATATCTATATTGGCAACGGTGTGTCTGAACTGATCGTGCAGGCGATGCAGGCGCTGCTCAATAGCGGCGATGAGATGCTGGTGCCCGCGCCAGATTATCCGCTGTGGACGGCGGCGGTTTCGCTGTCGAGCGGCAAAGCGGTGCACTATCTGTGCGACGAATCCGCGGGCTGGTTCCCGGATCTGGATGATATCCGCAGCAAAATCACGCCGCGTACCCGCGGGATCGTGATCATCAACCCCAACAACCCGACCGGTGCGGTGTACAGCAAAGAGCTGCTGCTGGAGATTGTGGAGATCGCCCGCCAGCATAACCTGATCATCTTCGCCGACGAGATCTACGACAAGATTCTGTATGACGAAGCCCAGCATCATTCGATTGCCGCGCTGGCACCGGATCTGCTGACCGTGACCTTCAACGGGCTGTCCAAAACCTACCGCGTGGCCGGTTTCCGCCAGGGCTGGATGGTACTGAACGGACCGAAGAAGCACGCCAAAGGCTATATCGAAGGTCTGGAGATGCTGGCCTCGATGCGTCTGTGCGCTAACGTGCCGGCGCAGCATGCCATTCAGACTGCGCTGGGCGGCTATCAAAGTATCAGCGAGTTTATCGCGCCGGGTGGACGGCTGTTCGAGCAGCGCCAGCGCGCCTGGGAACTGATCAACGATATTCCCGGCGTCAGCTGCGTGAAGCCGCAGGGCGCGCTGTATATGTTCCCGCGCATCGATGCGAAGAAATTCAACATCATGGACGACCAGAAAATGGTGCTGGATTTCCTGCTGCAGGAAAAAGTGCTGCTGGTGCAGGGCACCGCCTTTAACTGGCCGTGGCCGGATCACGTGCGCATCGTTACCCTGCCGCGCGTGGACGACCTTGAGATGGCCATCAACAAGTTTGGTCGCTTCCTGCAAGGCTATCGTCAGTAATCTGTGACGCGTATACTGTTTGACTTTCGGGGAGCCGCACAAGCTCCCCGCCGTGCAACAGGAACCGTCCATGACCCGTAGCCACTTTTTCGCCCACCTCTCCCGCCTGAAACTCATCAACCGCTGGCCGCTGATGCGCAATGTGCGCACGGAAAATGTCTCCGAGCACAGTCTGCAGGTCGCCATGGTGGCGCACGCGCTGGCCATCATTAAAAACAAAAAATTTAACGGCAATCTGAATGCCGATCGCATCGCCATGCTGGCGCTGTATCACGATGCCAGCGAAGTGCTGACCGGCGATCTGCCCACGCCGGTGAAGTACTACAACGCGCAGATTGCCCATGAATACAAGAAGATCGAAAAGATTGCGCAGCACAAGCTGATTGAGATGCTGCCACCTGAGTTGCAGGACGCGTATCGTCCGCTGCTGGATGAGCACCTGCATAGCGAGAGCGAGCAGGCGGTGGTGAAACAGGCTGATGCGCTGTGCGCCTACCTTAAGTGCCTTGAAGAACTGTCGGCCGGCAACAACGAGTTTCTGCTGGCCAAAGCCCGTCTGGAGAAGACGCTGGCGCAGCGGCGATCGCCGGAGATGGATTACTTCGTTGAAGTCTTCATCCCCAGCTTCAGCCTGTCGCTGGATGAAATTTCCCAGGATACGCCGCTGTAATCTGCGCCGCTCAGCGTGGGCTGTTTCAGGCGCGGAGCGTCACGCTGAAATAACCGTCCGGCTGTTTACTGATGTGCAGCGGCTGCAGATTTTCCACCTGCAGCGCCACTTCACTCAGGCGTGGCGCATCGGCTGGTGGATTGACCGCCACCACCGCGCTGCCTGCTTCCAGCCCGGCGATAATGCCCGCCGGTGCATCTTCCACCACCACGCATTCTGGCGCAGAAAGCCCGAGCCGCTCAGCGCCCAGCAAATAAGGTTCAGGATTGGGCTTACCGAATTTAATGTCCTCGGCGGTAATAAACACCTCCGGCAGCGGTAAACCGGCCGCTTTGTGACGGGCATGCGCCACCGGGATCGATCCCGAAGTCACAATCGCCCAGGGAATGTCGAGTGCGTTCAGGGTGGTCAGCAACGCGTGTGCACCGGCAATCGCCTGCACGCCTGCCGTGTCTTCTGCTTCCAGCTGCTCCAGCCAGCGAAATTCGGCCTGGATCGCTGCTTCAGACTGGCCCGCCATAAAGTGGCGCAGCGAGTTGATCGCCGGTTTGCCGTGAATGTAGTCCAGCACCTGCTGCGCAGCAAGGCCGTGGCGTGCGCCCCAGCGTGACCAGGCGCGATTCACGGCCGGCAGTGAATCCACCAGCGTCCCGTCTAAATCAAACAGAAACCCCCTGTACTTCACACGTTGCTCCTTATTCAGGCATTGAGGATTTGCGCGATCTCATTCTCGCTGAGGTGATACTGACGCGGACAAGTGTGCCACACCGCCAGCATGCGTTGGTATTTTTCCCACATCGGGGTTTGCGCATTGAAGCCGTGGGTGCCGGAATCGAAATGGGTATAGCGCCCTTCCACGTTAACCATAAAGCGTACGTAGCCGAGGTAACGCGCTTCGGTGGCCGCGTCGAAGCCGAGAAACGCCAGGCGACGCTCTTCAATGTTGCACGGCGCCTTGTGATTGGACCAGGAAACATGCAGCGCATGATGCATTTCCATAATGTCGATCAGCGTACGGCAGGTCGCCTCGCTCAGCTCGCCGAACTCTTTGTCCAGCTCGCGCAATTGCAGTCCATAGCCGCGTTCAATAATGGTCTGATAGCGGCGATAGCGCTCGGCGTTATCCGGCTCAAGCATCGCCATCATCTGGTATTGATTAGAAAGAATCAGTCGCTGTGCATGGGTCATTTCCATGGTTTACTCCCGGGCCGCAGGGCCGCTTAAGTTTTAAACAATGCAGAAATGATTACACAACGAAAGCGATGCGTGTATGTCCGCATCACTATTCTTTGATTTGAACCGGGATTGGGCGCAAATTCTCTGGCAGAGAAAAGCGCCAATTGATCAAAGATCGTCGAGGAAAGTACGGTCGAGCTGCTTAAAAGCACGCTTGAGCACATCCGCCAGCGCCTGGTAAGTCGGCTTGCCGTCGACGGGGGCGATGGCCTGTCCGGCCTCTTCCAGTTTGGCGCGCACTTCGTGGAACCAGTGCAGCAGCGTTGGCGGCAGCGGCGTGACGGAACGTTTACCCAGCCACCATAATCCCTGCATCGGCAGGCTACAGGCAAACAGCGCGGTGGCAATGGCTGGACCGAGCTGCCCGCCGAGCGCGATTTGCCACGTCAGCGTAAAAATGGCCAGCGGTGGCATAAAGCGAATCGCAAAGCGGGTTGCCGTCACCACACGGTTCTCAGGAAACACCGGCGCCAGACGTTTGTCGGCGGGCCAGGTTTTCATGTAGTGCTGGCCGCGCTGAAATAAGCCGAACCAGCCTGGATTGCCTGCGTCATTCGCCATGGTAGACCTCAACTATTACTACAACATTTAAAAAAATTTTATAACTACACAACTTTACGTGACATCCTTCAAAAGATTTTGTCTTTGCGGGTCACAGTGGGTATTCTGACGCCGTTTTTGCAACATTACCGGAAGCCGCAGCTCAATAAAAGAGCGCGCTGGAGCCATGTTTCGCTTCGTGGATTTCAAAAATCTGCGTAAAATTACCGAAATTTTTTGCGTGTCGTTTCTTTTTTGACTAGCGCATGATGTTAATCATTAATCTACCAGCTTTCATAGGCTACGCTGTTAGTCTGATTGCGTTATTTTTAGCCACTATTTAACAAAATAGGTACTTCCATGTCGACGAAGTTAGTACTGGTCCTCAACTGCGGCAGCTCCTCTCTTAAGTTTGCCATTCTCAATCCAGCCAGCGGTGACGAATACCTTTCCGGTCTGGCGGAGTGTTTCCACCTGCCGGAAGCGCGCATCAAGTGGAAACTGGACGGCAGCAAACAGGAAGCCCCGCTCGGCGCGGGCGCAGCGCACAGCGAAGCGCTGAACTTCATCGTTAAAACTATTCTGGCACAAAAACCAGAGCTTTCGGCACAAATCGCTGCAATCGGCCATCGTATCGTTCACGGCGGCGAGCAGCTGACGCAATCGGTGGTGATTGACGAGTCCGTCATTCAGGGCATCAAAGACGCGTCGTCCTTCGCGCCACTGCACAATCCGGCGCACCTGATCGGTATCGACGAAGCCATGAAAAACTTCCCGCACCTGTCGGATAAAAATGTCGCCGTTTTCGACACCGCCTTCCATCAGACTATGCCGGAAGAGTCCTATCTCTATGCCCTGCCGTACAACCTGTATAAAGAGCACGGCGTACGTCGTTACGGCGCGCATGGCACCAGTCACTACTATGTGACGCAGGAAGCCGCCAAAATGCTGAATAAGCCGGTCAGCGAGCTGAACATCATCACCTGCCATCTCGGCAACGGCGGTTCTGTTGCGGCCATCCGTAACGGCCAGTGCGTGGATACCTCAATGGGTCTGACGCCGCTGGAAGGCCTGGTGATGGGCACCCGCAGCGGTGACATCGATCCGGCTATCGTCTTCTTCCTGCACGATACGCTGGGCATGAGCGTGGATGCGATCAACAAACTGCTGACCAAAGAGTCCGGCCTGCTCGGCCTGACCGAAGTCACCAGCGACTGCCGTTACGTAGAAGATAACTATGCCACCAAAGACGATGCCAAACGCGCGATGGATGTGTTCTGTCACCGCCTGGCGAAGTACATCGGCAGCTACACCGCGCTGATGGAAGGCCGTCTGGATGCGGTAGTGTTTACCGGCGGTATCGGTGAAAACGCGGCGATGGTACGTGAGCTGGCGCTGGACAAACTGGGTCTGCTTGGCTTCGAGGTTGACCACGAGCGCAACCTGGCTGCACGCTTCGGCAAGTCCGGCTTCATCAATAAAGAAGGTACCCGCCCGGCGGTGGTGATTCCTACCAATGAAGAGTGGGTTATCGCCCAGGACGCCGCGCGCCTCACCGCGTAATGTTTCTCTCCGTCAGCTTCGGCTGACGGTGTTGTTTTTGACACCCTGTAACACCGCGAGGTTTCTATAGTGTCACGTACAATTATGCTTATTCCTACCGGCACCAGCGTCGGCCTGACCAGCGTCAGCCTTGGCGTGATTCGTGCCATGGAGCGCAAAGGCGTGCGCCTGAGCGTGTTCAAACCGATCGCCCAGCCGCGCGCTGGCGGCGATGCGCCAGACCAGACCACCACCATCATTCGCAAAAACTCCGCTATTCCGGCCGCGGTTCCGCTGCCAATGTCCCGCGTTGAGTCGCTGCTGGGTTCTAACCAGCAGGATGTGCTGATGGAAGAGATCATCGCCAACTACCACGCCAACGCCAAAGATGCGGAAGTGGTGCTGGTGGAAGGCCTGGTTCCGACGCGCAAACATCAGTTTGCCTCGGCGCTGAACTATGAAATTGCCAAAACGCTGAACGCAGAGATCGTCTTCGTTATGTCGCTGGGTAACGACTCACCGGCACAGCTGAAAGAGCGCATCGAACTGACGCAGAGCAGCTTCGGCGGCAGCAAAAACAAAAACATCACCGGCGTCATCATCAACAAACTCAACGCGCCAGTGGATGAGCAGGGCCGTACCCGTCCGGATCTGTCAGAAATTTTCGACGACTCCTCGAAAGCCAGCATCGCCAACATCGATCCTAAGCAACTGTTCGCCAACAGCCCGCTGCCGGTGCTGGGCTGCGTGCCGTGGAGCTTTGATCTGATCGCGACGCGCGCCATTGATATGTGCCGCCATCTCAACGCGGAGATCATTAACGAAGGTGAAATCCACACGCGTCGCGTCAAATCCGTCACCTTCTGCGCGCGCAGCATCCCGCATATGCTGGAGCACTTCCGTCCGGGCTCGCTGCTGGTGACCTCAGCCGACCGTCCTGACGTGCTGGTGGCGGCCTGTCTGGCGGCGATGAACGGCATCGAAATTGGTGCGGTGCTGCTGACCGGTGGCTATCAGATTGAAGCGCCGATCGCCCGTCTGTGCGAACGCGCCTTCCAGACCGGCCTGCCGGTGTTCATGGTAAAAACCAACACCTGGCAAACCTCGCTCAGCCTGCAGAGCTTCAATCTGGAAGTGCCGGCTGACGACACACAGCGCATTGAAAAAGTGCAGGAGTATGTGGCCGGCTTTATCAATGCTGACTGGGTTGAATCGCTGACCGCCACGTCCGAACGCAGCCGTCGTCTGTCACCGCCGGCATTCCGTTATCAGCTCACCGAGCTGGCGCGTAAAGCCGGCAAGCGCATTGTCCTGCCGGAAGGCGACGAACCGCGTACCGTTAAAGCGGCAGCGATTTGTGCCGAGCGCGGCATCGCCACCTGTGTGCTGCTGGGCAATCCGGATGAGATTCAGCGCGTGGCCGCAGCGCAGGGCGTTGAGCTCGGTAAAGGCATTGAAATTGTCGATCCGCAGGTGGTGCGTGACAACTACGTGCCGCGCCTGGTTGAGCTGCGTAAGAGCAAAGGCATGACCGAAGTGGTCGCGCAGGAGCAGCTGGAAGATAACGTGGTGCTGGGCACCATGATGCTGGAAAGCGGCGAAGTTGACGGTCTGGTCTCGGGCGCGGTTCACACCACCGCCAACACCATTCGTCCGCCGTTGCAGCTGATCAAAACCGCGCCGAACAGCTCGCTGGTCTCCTCGGTGTTCTTCATGCTGCTGCCAGAGCAGGTGCTGGTATACGGCGACTGCGCCATCAACCCGGATCCTAATCCGGAACAGCTGGCCGAGATCGCGATTCAGTCCGCCGACTCCGCCAAAGCCTTCGGCATCGATCCACGCGTAGCGATGATCTCCTACTCTACCGGTAACTCCGGTGCCGGTAGTGACGTAGAGAAAGTGCGTGAAGCAACGCGCATTGCGCAGGAAAAACGCCCGGATCTGGTAATCGATGGCCCGCTGCAGTACGACGCCGCGATCATGGAAGACGTCGCCAAGTCTAAAGCGCCGAACTCAGCGGTGGCCGGACGTGCGACGGTATTTATCTTCCCGGATCTCAACACCGGTAACACCACTTACAAAGCGGTGCAGCGTTCTGCCGACCTGATCTCCATCGGGCCGATGCTGCAGGGCATGCGCAAACCGGTTAACGACCTGTCACGCGGTGCGCTGGTCGATGATATCGTCTACACCATTGCGCTGACGGCGATTCAGTCGCAGCAGGCTGAAGGCTAATCCCCTTCCCCGCTCCGCATCAGCACGCCCGCCCGGGCGTGCTTTTTTTTATCCTGCGCCACAACCCTGCCCGTATAAACGCACTGGCAAAATCCCGCCTGCGCGCTAACACTGATTACACTCTCCCGCGACTTACGAGGTCAGCAATGAGCAACAGTGATGTGCACAGCCGTCGGTTACAGGCCACGCCGCGTGGTGTGGGCGTGATGTGTGATTTCTTTGCGGCGAAAGCCGAAAACGCCACGCTGTGGGACCAGCAGGGGCGCGAATATATTGATTTCGCCGCTGGCATTGCGGTGCTCAATACCGGCCACCGGCATCCCAAAGTGCTGGCGGCGGTACAGCAGCAGCTGACGTGCTTCACCCATACCGCGTTTCAAATCGTGCCGTATGAGAACTACATTCACCTTGCGGAGCGTCTGAATGCGCTGGTGCCGATTGAAGGCGCCGTGAAAACCACCTTCTTCTCTACCGGCGCCGAGGCGGTCGAGAACGCGGTTAAAATCGCGCGCGCAGCCACCGGCCGCCCGGGGATTATCGCCTTCAGCGGCGCGTTCCACGGTCGCACCAATATGACCATGGCGCTGACCGGCAAAGTTCTGCCTTACAAAACCGGCTTCGGCCCGTTTGCCAGCCCGGTGTTTCACGCGCGCTACCCCAATGCGCTGCATAACGTCAGCGTGCACGATGCGCTCGACAGTCTGGAGACGATTTTCCGCAGCGATATCGCGCCACAGCAGGTGGCGGCCATCATCTTTGAACCGGTTCAGGGCGAAGGCGGATTTTATGTCGCGCCGCCAGAGTTTGTGACGGCGCTGCGTCAGCTGTGCGATCGCCACGGCATCCTGCTGATCGCCGATGAAGTACAGAGCGGTTTTGCGCGCACCGGCAGGCTGTTTGCCAGCGAATATTATGAGGTGCAGCCGGATCTGATCACGCTGGCGAAAAGTCTGGCAGGCGGGTTTCCGCTGTCGGCGGTAAGCGGCCGGGCCGCGGTGATGGATGCACCGGAGCCGGGCGGTCTGGGCGGCACTTATGCTGGCCATCCGCCGGCAATTGCCGCCGCGCATGCGGTGCTGGATATTATCAGTGAGGAAAACTTGTGCGAGCGTGCGCAATGGCTCGGTACGCAGCTGGCGGAAGCGTTGAACGGCGCCGGATGCCGTGCGCTGGCCGAGGTACGCGGTTATGGCTCGATGATGGCGGCGGAATTCCATGACGCCAGCGGCCGGCCCTCGGCGGAGATCGCCAAAGCGATTCAGCAGCAGGCGCTGGCCGAAGGATTGATCCTGCTGACCTGCGGCGTGCACAGCAACGTGATCCGCTTTCTTTATCCGCTAACCATTCCGGACGCCCAGTTCAGCACAGCGCTGAATATTCTCACCCATATTCTCAGCCAGCATTAAACACAAAAGGCACCCTTAGGGTGCCTTAATGCGGAAGCGCAGGAATCAGGCTTCGCTGCTTTGCTTACTGCGCACCGCGTCACTGTTGCGGCTCAGCCACAGCGACAGGGCTTTGAGTGAATCATCGGTGAATTCATCACAGCGGGCGGTGATCTCTTCCGGCGTCATCCAGAACACTTCATCCACTTCCTCTTCCTGCATGGCAAACGGACCGTGCGACACGCAGCTGAACAGTCCACCCCATACGCGGCAGTGCTGATCTTCGAAGTAGAATTTGCCGTGCTCGGCGAACGGGACATCGGCGATGCCGAGCTCCTCTTCCGCTTCACGACGGGCGGATTCCAGCAGGTCTTCACCGCTTTGCACTACGCCGCCCGCAGTGGCATCCAGCATACCCGGCATGAAATCTTTGCTCTCGGTACGGCGTTGCACCAGAATCTTGCCCATGCCGTCGTGCACCACAATATAGGTAGCGCGATGGCGCAGACATTGCGCACGCATCTGCGCACGGCTGGCCTGCGCAATCACTTCGTTTTCTTCGCTAACGATATCCACCCACTCGATACCGTCACCTGCCGTTTGATCCACCATCCGGTAACCCTTTCTCTGTTTTCGGCGTGCCCAGCACGCGCCTGTTTGCGATGCTTTATTAGAATGAGCGCTAAGGTAAAGCGTTCTTTTCGTCGCCGCAAGGTTTTAGCGTGCTTTACCCGACTCGGCCAGCCACAGCTGCACCGAGGCGCGCTGCCACTGGAATTCTGCATAGTGCTGCAGCTTCACCGGCAGCGGATCGCCGTGCAGCGCCAGCCGGTTAATCATCACCGCCAGGTCGGTGTCGGCAATCGACCACTCGCCAAACAGGTTCTGTTGGCCGTCCGGCAGCAACCGCTGCACCGCGGCAATCAGTTTACTGGCGGCCTGTTCGCCAGCGGGCGTGAGCGGAGCAAAGCGTTCAGCAGCAAACAGCACTTCGGTAGGTCGCTCCGTGCGCAGCGCCAGTAAATCGCTGCGCAGCCACGCCTGCACTTCGCGCGCGTGAGCACGTTTTTCGCGATCGCGCGGATAGAGGCGCTCAAACTCCGGCGCCGGAAAACGCTCTTCGAGGTATTCGGCGATGGCCGAGGATTCATTCAGGCTGACATCATCAATTTGCAGCGTGGGCACACGGCAGGTCAGCGACAGGCCGCGGTATTCATCGTCAAGCTGTGCATTGCGCGACAGGTCAACGCGCCTGACCGTAAAGGGAATGCCCTTCTCGGTAAGCGCAACATAAACTGACATGGCATACGGGCTAAAAAAACAGGAATCGGACCACAACGTAATGGCGGGATAGTTCATCAGCTGCCTCGGCTAAGCGTCAGGTGTGCATCATGTTTACCGATTTTTGCCGGCTAAGGCAATGGCGCGCTGGTCCGATGTTTTGCCGCAGGACCAAGGCAAACTGGCGGTTTTTCACCATAAGCGTAAGCGCTGTCACGCCGCAGCGGCACTTCTCTTCTATGCTCAATTCAGAGCAGATAATTAATGACAGGGAGACTAAACATGCACCTGCTAATTACCGGTGGTACCGGCTTGATAGGTCGCCATTTAATTCCGCGCCTGCTGCAGCTGGGCCATCAGGTGAATGTGGTAACGCGTGACGTGGCGGCCGCGCGGGAAAAACTCGATGCGCGCGTGATGCTGTGGTCGGGCATTAACCAGCAGTCCGATCTCAATGCTATTGACGGCGTCATCAATCTGGCGGGAGAACCGATTGCCGACAAGCGCTGGACCGAGCAGCAAAAGCAGCGCCTGTGCGAAAGCCGCTGGCAAATCACTGAACAGATCGTCTCGCTGATCCACGCCAGCAGCAATCCGCCGCGCCTGTTGATTTCCGGCTCGGCCACCGGCTTTTATGGTGATACCGGCGATGTGGTGGTGACCGAGGACGATCCGGGCCACGAGGAGTTTACCCACACCCTGTGCGCCCGCTGGGAGCAGCTGGCGCTGAAGGCGCAAAGCGAGCGCACCCGCGTGTGCCTGCTGCGCACCGGCGTGGTGCTGGCGCGCGAGGGTGGCGCGCTGAGCAAAATGAAGCTGCCGTTCAAACTTGGCGTCGGCGGACCGATTGGCAGCGGCAAACAGTACCTGCCGTGGATCCACGTGGACGATCTGGTCAACGCCATCCTGTGGTTGATCGATAACGATCAGTTGCAGGGCCCGTTTAACATGGTGGCGCCTTACGCGGTGCGCAACGAGCAGTTCGCCGCCACGCTGGGCCAGGTGATGCATCGTCCGGCCTTTATGCGCACCCCGGCCAGCGCCATCAAACTGATGATGGGAGAATCCGCCGTGCTGGTGCTGGGCGGGCAGCACGTGCTGCCGAAGCGGCTGGAGGAGTCCGGCTTTGGTTTCCGCTGGTACGATTTGCAGGAAGCGCTGCAGGATGTCGCCGGCTGATGCATCTCCGCTCAGGCTTACCGCGGCGCCACGGCGGGCGTGTGGCAAAGCTGCTGCAGGAAACGCGCCGTTAACGGTCGGGCATCCTGCCTGCGCCAGACGGCATACAGCACGATCTCCAGCGCCAGATCGGGTAGCGGCATCAGCACAACGTTATCCGGAACGATGCGCGCCAGGCTGTGCTGGATCAGGGTGAAACCCAGCCCGGCTTCGACACAGGCAAGCGCCGCCAGCGGACCATTCACTTCAAAACGAATATCCGGCTGGAAGCCGGCGCGCTGGCAGGCTGCCAGCAATCGCGCCCGCGCGGCAGGGTTGAGATTTTCCTGGTCGGCAATCCACGCCCGGCCGTGCAAATCAGCCGCCACGGGTGCGGTCAGCGCACTGGACGCTGGCATCGCCAGCAGCACCGGTTCGGTCGCGATCTTCTTATGCACAAAATCCGCGTCGTCGTGCGGCAGCGTATGCACAATGGCAATATCGATCGCCCCCGCCTCTAACCGGGCAATTTGCTGTGCGGAACGTAACGCATGCAGCCGGACATCAATGCCCGCCCCCGGTGCCAGCCGTGCCAGCGCCGCGGGCAGCAGGCGCGAGTGAATAGCCGCCTCCACATATCCAATATCCAGCCGCCCGACGTCCCCCTGCTGCAGATGCTGCGCATACTCTTTTAACCGTTCGTGATGCTGCAAAAAGGGCGTCACCTCGGTGAGAAAGCGCTTACCCTCGTCCGTCAGGCGCAGACGTTTCTTTTCACGGTGAAACAGCACCATGCCCAGTTCGCTTTCCAGCTGCTGAATTTGCCGGCTAAGCGGTGACGGCGAAATATGTAACCGTTCCGCAGCCTGACCAATATGCTCCAGCGCCGCGACAGTGGCAAAGGCGCGCAAAATTTTTATGTCCATGACAATCCGGGTCTCAACTCTGTCAAAAATGACACTGGTCACCTTAACGGTGTTAGCGTCATTATCGCGCTGACAGCCACTGACGCAGCATTATCATCGCGCTAATCCGCCGCGAAAATTGCCGCGTTATTTTGTTTAACGTGAACGAGTAAATTAGCGCACAGAGATCATTATGAGCCAGGCAATATTTTCATACACCATCGGGAAATATCAGGTCAGCGCCATCAGCGATGGCACCATGCAAGCCAGTCTGAGTTTATTAACGGATATTCACCACGACGATGCGGTCGAACTGCAACGTCAGGCAGGCATAGCACAGCCGGGCGACATCCATGTGTTTTGTTATCTGATTCGCGGTCAGGGACGCGTGATTCTGGTGGATACCGGGATGGGAAAACGCGATGCGCAGAGCGGCAAATTACTGCCTCATCTGCAGCTGGCCGGGGTGACGCCGGACGACATCGATACCCTGTTATTAACCCATGCGCACCCCGATCATATTGGCGGCTTGCTGGACAGCGCGGGTCAGCCGGTCTTTCGCCATGCCCGGCTCTGCCTCAGCCACAGCGAAGCCGCCTTCTGGCAGGATGATGCGGCGATCAGCCAGCTGAGTGAACGCGCGCAGTTAAACGCGGCGCTGGTGCGGCGCACGCTGCAGGCTTATAGCCCGCGGCTGCAGCTGATGGCGGATGAGGAGATCAGCCCGGGAATCCGTGCGCTGGCGTTGCCCGGTCATACCCCGGGGCATTGCGGGTTTCGCATTGATTCAGACGGCGAGCGTTTATTGATTTGGGGTGATATTGTGCATTACCCGCCTGTTCAGCTGGCCTGCCCGCAGGTTTCCATTGCCTTCGATATCGATCCCGTCATGGCCAGAGAGACGCGCCAGCGTATTTTGCAGCAGGTGGCAGCGGAAAATACGGTGATTGCCGGTATGCATTTTGGCGCGTCTGGCTTTGCCAGAATCGTGGCGTTAGAGAACGGCGGTTATACGGCCAGCTATGTGTCAGCGTGTCACGATGGCGAAGCGGGTGAGCCATGACGGAATAACAGGCGGATTGACGGTGACAGTACACCTGACTCTCCGCCTGTTATCACTCACGCCTGTTTCGGCTGGCCGTTCGACGCCGTCAGACCGCCATCGACCGGCAGGTTAACGCCGGTGATATAACGCGCGTCGTCGCTGGCGATGAAAGCAATCGCGCTGGCGATATCTTCCGGTTCACCGGCGCGGCCCAGCGGAATACGGTCATAGAAGCGTGCGAGCAGCGCCTCATCGTTTTTCATCTCTTCGGTGAGATCGGTGAAGGTAAAGCCCGGGCAAACGGCGTTAACGCGCACGCCGTCGGTGCCATAATCCATCGCCAGCGCACGGGTAAAATTGGTCACCGCGCCCTTGGCGGCGTTGTAGACACTCATGCCCCAGTCGCCGCCCAGTCCGGATACCGACGAGGTATTCACCACGTTGCCTTTACTGTTGAGCAGCGCGGGCATAAAGAAGTGGGTGCAGTAAAATACACCGTCGAGGTCAGTGCTCATCAGCGATTTCCAGTCCGCTATCGACACTTCGTGAATTTTGCCCTGCACGATGCTGCCGGCGTTATTCACCAGCACATCCACGCGTCCATACTGCTGCTGCACTTGCTCTGCCAGCTGTTTAACCTGATCCGCATCGCCGACGTCGCAGGGTGCCACCAGATGCTTCTCGCCGCTCAGCGTGCTCAGCACCTGCTCCAGCTTGTCGCGGGTTCTGCCCACCAGCACCACCTGTGCGCCTTCACTGGCGAAACGCTGCGCCGCTGCGGCACCAATGCCGGATCCGGCTCCGGTAATCACCACCACTTTCTCTGCAAAGCGCGACATATTTCCTCCTGGTTATTTCGTGGTTGAAACGGTTAAGCCTGGCAGCCAGCGCGCTGAGTTCAAGCGAAGCCTGCAGATTTAACGTGGCGCTTAGTTCAGAAAAAAACCGGCGGATTATCAAATAGTGCACTTTTTTGTACGGTTATTGGTCGTCACCACCCAGCCCGTCTACAGTTAACATTCGCCATAAAAATTTACAAAAACTGAAGATTCCGGACCGCTGTGCCGCCGCGCACGCCGGCCGGTTACGCCTTATCTTGTTACTCTGTCTGGAAGCGATGATGAAAAAACGAGCCAAAACCCTGCCCGGTGTCACACGACGCCAGGTGCTGACCTGGTCGACGCTGGGCGTTGCCGCTGGCGTCACCCGCGCCGCCGATGCTGTCTCCCTCAAGGGCGCTCCCGGCTGGACACCCTTCGCCGATAACCCACCGGAACAGTTCCAGGCTCAGGGCTGGCTGTTCTTCACCGAAGAAGAAGCGCGCACCGTGGAGGCCATGGTTGAGCGCATTATCCCGGCGGACGAGCTGAGCGTGGGCGGCAAAGAAGCCGGCTGCGCTGTCTTTATCGACCGCCAGCTGCACGGCTTTTATGGCACCTTCGAACGTCTCTACATGCAGGGCCCGTTTCAGCAGGGCACCACCGAGCAGGGCGACCAGTCGCCGCTGGTGCCGCAGCAGCGCTATCGCCAGGGGCTGGCGGCGCTCAACCGCTACGTGCAGCAAACCTCGCAAAAGAACTTTGTCGATCTGACGCCAGCGCAGCAGGACGCGCTGCTGGCAGACATGGAAGCCGGTAAGGTGCATTTCAGCGGCTTTGATGCGCAGTCGCTGTTTCTCGAGGTGCTGAACAACACCATGGAAGGTTTCTTTGCCGATCCGATCTACGGCGGCAACAAAGACATGGTGTCGTGGAAGATGCTGGGCTTTCCCGGCGCGCGCTACGACTATCGCGAATACATTGAGCGCCATAACGAAAATCTGGGCTTAGAGCCGATCAGCATTGCGCAATGGAAAGCACGGGGATAGATGATGAAGAAATTACCGAAAACCGATGTGGTGGTGATTGGTCTCGGCTGGGCCGGATCGATTATCGCCAATGAACTGGCCGACGAAGGCCTGGAAGTGATCGGCATTGAGCGCGGCCCGTGGCGCGACACCGCGCGCGACTTCAATATTGGCACCGTCACCGACGAGCTGCGCTACGTGATGCGCGAAGAGCTGATGCTACGTACGCGGCAGAACACCTGCACCATGCGCAACAATCCGTCGCAAACCGCCCTGCCGATGCGCACCTGGGGCTCGTTCCATCCGGGCAACGGCACCGGCGGCGCGGGCAATCACTGGGCCGGCATTACCTTTCGCTTTCAGCCGGAAGAGTTTCGCCTGAAAAGCCACCTGACCGAACGCTACGGCGCCAGTGCCATTCCGGATGAGCTGGTGCTGCAGGACTGGGGCACCAGCTGGGAAGAGATGGAGCCGCACTACATGCAGTTTGAGCGCGTGGCCGGCACCTCGGGTTACGCCGGCAATATTCAGGGAGAGAAACGGGCGGGCGGCAATCCGTTCGAAGGTGCGCGGTCGGCCGACTATCCGACGCCGCCGCTGCGCCAGCCCTATGGTCCGACGCTGTTTGCCGAAGCAGCAAAAAATCTCGGCTACCAGCCCTTTCCGGTGCCCTCCTCGCTGGTCTCCGAGGCGTACACCAATCCCTATGGCGTCACCATGGGTCCCTGCACCTTCTGCGGCTTCTGCACCAACTACGGCTGTGCCAACTACTCGAAAGCCAGCGCCATCACCACCGTGCTGCCGGCGCTGATGCGCAAAGAGAACTTTACCGCGTACACCAACTGCGAAGTGCTGGAAGTGCTGACCGATGCCAGCGGCAAACAGGCCACCGGCGTCACCTACATTGATTCCTCCGGCGATAAGTGGGAACAGCCAGCCGATCTGGTGATCGTCGCCGCCTTTACCTTTGAAAACGTGCGCCTGATGCTGCTCTCCGGCATTGGCCAGGCTTATGATCCGGTCACCAATAAAGGCACCACCGGTCGCAATTACGCCTACCAGACCGCCAACGGCGTCACGCTGTTTTTTGACAACAAAAACTTTAACCCGTTTATCGGTGCCGGCGCGGTGGGCATGGGCATTGATGAATTCAATAATGATAATTTTGACCACAGCGGTCTGGGCTTCTTCGGCGGCGGCAGCATCCGCGTGACGCCCATCGGCTCGGCACCGATTGGCTACCGGCCGCTGCCGCCCAACACGCCCAAATGGGGCTCGAAGTGGAAACGCGCGCTGAAAGATAACTACCTCAGCACCATGTCGATTGGCTGCGAGGCCAGCAGCTACACCACGCGCACCAACTATCTGTCGCTCGATCCCAACTACAAAGATCCGCATGGCAGACCGCTGCTGCGCATTACCTTCGACTTTGCGGCGAACGATCTGAAAATGGCGCAGTACTGCACGGGTAAAGTGGCGGAAATCGCTAAATCGATGAACCCGCGCGAGATGATTGTCAAACCGATGACCGGCCACTGGAGCAGCGTGCCGTATCAGTCGTCGCACGTGGTTGGCGGCTTTATCATGGGCAGCGATCCCTCAACCAGCTCGGTCAATAAACATCTGCAGGTGTGGGATGTACCGAACCTGTTCGTGGTGGGCGCGTCAGCCTTTCCGCAAAACCCGGGCTATAACCCGACCGGCACCGTCGGCGCGCTGGCATTCAAAGCGGCGCATGCGATTCGTCACTACTATCTGCAACGTCCCGGGGAGATGATTACCGCATGAAAACACGCCTCTCTCTGTGCGCTGCCGCGCTGCTGCTCACCAGCTTTGTGTCTCACGCCCAGCCGGAATACGATCAGTACGCGCGCGGCAGCTATATCGCCACGCTGGCGGACTGTACCGCCTGCCACACCGCCGATCCGCAGCAGCCGTTTGCCGGGGGCGTCAGGTTGCAGACGCCGTTTGGTACGCTGGTCGGCGCTAATATCACGCCGGACCGCGAAACCGGCATCGGCAACTGGCGCTATGAAGATTTCCGCCGCGCGATGACCGAGGGCATCGGCCACGGCGGCAAGCGTCTGTACGGCGCGATGCCGTTCACCGCGTACACCAAAATGTCGGATAAGGATCTGCAGGATTTGTGGGCATGGATGCAGACGCTGCAGCCGATACACAACCCGGTCGAGACCAATCAGCTGCCCTTCCCTTTCAACATCCGCACCAGCCTGATGGTGTGGAACTGGATCAACTTTGACCAGGGCACGTTCCAGCCGGACGCCCGTCAATCCGCCCAGTGGAATCGCGGTGCGTATCTGGTGCAGGGCGCGGGCCACTGCGGCACCTGCCACACGCCGAAAAACCTGCTCGGCGGCGATAAAAATGGCGCGTTTCTGCGCGGTGAAGTGGTCGAAGGCTGGATGGCGCCGGACATCACCGCGAACCCGCACAGCGGGCTGGGCAAATGGAGCCAGCAGGATATCGTCAGCTACCTGCGTACCGGCGTGAACCGTTTCGATATCGCTTCCGGTCCAATGGCCGACGCGGTGCGTCACTCCACGCAGCACTGGCGCGATGAAGATCTGCAGGCGGTGGCGGTGTACCTGAAAAGCGGTGAATCGCGTGATGAGCAAGCGCCCGCCGCACTTGCCGCGACGGACGATCGCATGAAGCTGGGCGCGCAAATCTATGCGGCGATGTGTTCAGCCTGCCACAGCCCGGGCGGTCGCGGTGAGAAGAATATCTTCCCGCAGCTGGCGGACAATCCGTTGCTCAATCAGGATGATGCCACCTCGCTGATTCGGGTGGTCGCCGCCGGCAGTCGCGGTGTCGATACCGATGCCCGCCCCACGGCACCGGCAATGCCGGCCTTTGCCGGCACGCTGGGTGATGAGGAGATCGCCGCGGTGGTGAGCTACATCCGCAACAGCTGGGGAAATGCCGCCGCACCGGTCAGCGCTGACGACGTGAAGAAAGTGAAACAGAAGCTGGAATAGCGCCGTGTCAGCACCGGCAGCGGCGGCTGCCGGTGCGACAGGCTCAGCTTTAGCTGCGCTGCTGCACCACCGACGACTTCACTGCTGACGCCTCTCGCGTGTGTCCCGGCTGCGGCACGCGAATGATAAAGGTCAGCACGCCGGCGAACAGGTAGAGCGCGGTATAGGCCCACACCACCCCGACGATATCGAAGAACGGCAGCAGCAGTGAAGCAATCGCCGGGGCAACAAAGTTACTCAGCCCGGCCGACAGATTGTAAATCGATACCGCTGCGCCCTTATGATGCGGTTCCAGCGTCGGGAACACCGCGGTCATTGGCACAAAGGCAGCGACAAAGATCCCCAGCATGATCGCCGGAATCAGCGCCACCCAGAAATTATGCCCGGCATACAGCGGCAGGTAGTAAAACGCCAGGCTGGAGATCGCCATACCGAGACAGCCGAACCAGCGCACCTGACGGATCCAGCCCAGCTTCTCACCGGTAATGCCCCAGAAAATATTGGTAAAGATAGTGACGAAGAAGAACACCGCCCAAATCTGCAGCCATTCGGAGATGGTAAAGCCGAGCCGATCGACAAACAGCAGCGGCATGATGATGGCAAATCCGAACAGCGACAGCGTATTGATGATGCGGATCAGGCAGGCATAAAACACATGCTGGTTGGTGAACAGAATGGTTACGGCACGCGACATCTCCGTCATCTTATCGCGCAGCGGCAGATTAACGCGTGAACGATCCACCGGCACGTTGCGCAGGCTGAAGTAGGCCAGCACACCGCCGCACGCCACCCAGACAATCGCCAGCCATAAGGTGCCGGTTTCGCCCAGCATCGGGATGGTCAGGCTCGGCAGATAGCTGCCCACCACGCCAATCCCCACGGAGTACATCGCCCAGAACCAGCCGGTGGCGGCGGCCAGCTTGTCACGCGGCAGCACCTGCACCAGCATCATCATGAACGAGTAGATAAACAGCGGATAGGCCAGGCCGCGAATGCCGTAGAACAGCACCATCAGCGGATAGTTACGCAGCCCGAGCCCCAGCGACATAAACAGCGCATGCATGACGATCCACAGCACAAAGCCAATCATCATGGCGCGCTGCGGCGTAATCAGCTCCGCCACCACGCCGGAGGCCCACGCCGCCAGCGCGGCGGCCAGACCATAAAACGTAAACACCACCGCCGACTGGGCCGGCGAAAAGCCCATGTCAGTGATGTGGCGCGACAGGAACGCCATTTCGAAGCCGTCGCCGGCCATGAAAATGGCGATGGCCATAAAGCCCCAGAACATCTTTTTCGGTAAGCCAAACCAGTATGCGTTCGATTGCATGACAATCTTCCTTCCGTTCGCTAATCCGATCAGGCAGGCAGCAACGCGCGCGCCTGCTGTTGTTGTACATAGAGTTCACGGAACAGGCGCAGCCGCTGCTGCAGCACGGCCCCGCGCGCCGCATCGGGCTGATAGCGCGCCTGCACCGGCGGCTTCAGGCACACGTCGGCTTCACTGCCGCCGTCGGCCAGCCACGCCAGTCGCGCCGCACCCAGCGCGCCGGAGGCGCTGGCCGGATGGGTCACTATCGGCAGCTGCAGCACGTCGGCAATCAGCTGCGCCCACAGCGTGCTGCGCGCACCGCCGCCGGTCAGGCTGCACTGCTGAATCTGCTGCTGCGTATCGCCCAGCACCGCCAGACCATCCGCCAGGCCAAACGCCACGCCCTCAATCACCGCATAGCCGAGCAGCGCGCGCGGCGTTTCGTGGCGTAAATGGAAAAATGCCCCGGTCGCCTGCGGATCGTTATGCGGCGTGCGTTCGCCGGAGAGATACGGCAGAAACAGCGGTGCCTGACGCAGCTGTTCCGCGCTGAGCTGTGCCATCTCGTCCATCAGCTGGCTTTCGGTGACCGACAGCAGATTGCACAGCCAGCGCAGACAGCTGGCGGCGCTGAGCATCACGCTCATCTGGTGCCAGCGTCCCGGCAGCGCATGGCAGAAAGCGTGCACGCCGGATTGCGGATCGGCGCGCAGCCGATCGTTAACCACAAAAATCACGCCCGACGTGCCGAGCGAGATAAAGGCATCGCCCGCATTAACCGCACCGACGCCCACCGCCGACGCGGCATTATCACCGCCGCCGCCGGCCACGCTCACCGTGGCGGCTAAGCCCCATTCGCTGGCCAGATCGGCGCGCAGCGTGGCGCTGACCGCGCTGCCCTCAACCAGTTCGGGCATCTGCGCGCGCGTCAGCCCGCTAATTGCCAGCAGTGCGTCAGACCAGTCGCGCTGCGCCACGTCGAGCCACAGCGTACCGGCGGCGTCCGACGGCTCGCTGACAAAGCGCCCGGTCAGACGCCAGCGCAGGTAATCCTTCGGCAGCAACACCTTGTCGATGCGGCGGAAGATTTCGGGCTCATGTTCCGCCACCCAGTGCAGTTTCGGCGCGGTAAAGCCGGGCATAATCAGGTTGGCGGCGATTTCCATCATCTGCGGATGCTGCTGGCGCAGCGCATCACACTGCGCCGCGCTGCGCGTGTCGTTCCACAATATGCACGGCCGCAGCACCTCACCGGCGGCATCCAGCAGCACGGCGCCGTGCATCTGACCGGAGAGACCGATGGCGCGAATCGCGGCCCACGCGTCCGGCGCCTGCTGGCGCAGCCCGGCGATCGCCTGACCACACGCCTGCCACCAGCGCTCGGGATCCTGCTCCGCCCAGTGCGGATGCGGGCGCTGCACGCTGAGCGTGGCGTGATTCGACGCCACAATCTCGCCCTGCGGGTTAACGATCAGCGCTTTGAGTTCAGAGGTGCCAATATCAATGCCGAGATACATGCTGTGCGCTCCTTACACCGTCGCCGGCTGCAGCAGTTGCTGCTCAATGGCGTCTACGCTGCGCGTCACCAGCGCATGAAAAGCGCGGTCATCGGCCAGTTCGGCAAACAGCGCGCGGTCGCTGAGGAAGGTTTGTAGCGCATTCTCGCCGCTCAGCTGCTGGCGCAGCGCGTCAGCATTGAGCACGCCATCCTGATACGCATACGGCAGCTGGTTGCTGGCCCAGCGTTGCAGGAACAGGTAGAACAGCGCCGGCAGCACGGCGGTAGCGGTCGGTTCTGCGCCGCGCTGATAGCATTCGCGCAGCGTCGGCGTCACCATGCCGGGGATTTTCGATAGCCCATCGGCACCAACGCGCTGGTTGGTATCTTTGATATAGGGATTGCTAAAGCGCGCCAGCACCACGTCGCGATAATCCGCCAGATCGAGCGGGCTGGGCGACAGCGACGGGATCACGTCCTGCGTGATGTAGTCATACGCCAGCTGATAAATCGCAGGCTGACGCGTGCTGTCATCAATGTAGTCATGGCCGGTGAGCGTGCCGGCCCAGGCAATCGCTGCGTGCGTGGCATTGAGAATGCGGATTTTCGCCTCTTCCCACGGCAGCACCGACGCCACCAGCTCCACGCCCACCTTTTCCAGCGCCGGGCGTCCGGCGATGAAATCATCCTCAATCACCCACTGGATAAACGATTCCGCCATCACCGCCGCGCCATCGTCTTTGCCGGTGGCCGCTTTGACGCGTTCGGCGACATCCGGCGTGGGGCGCGGCGTGATGCGATCCACCATGGTGTTTGGCGAAGTGGTGTTATCGCGCACCCAGCTGGCCAGCGCACTGTCGCCCTGCGCGGCGAGAAACGCCAGCATGCCGTGACGAAAACGTTCGCCGTTGTGACGCAGGTTGTCGCAGTTGAGCAGCGTGACCGGCGCACCGCCGCTGGCCACGCGCTGGCGCAGAATGCGGGTCAGCGCGCCGTAAATAGTGCGCGCCTCACCACGGAGATCGGCCTGGATATCCGCCTGGCTGAGATCGAGCTCATGCGCCGGCGTCAGGTAATAACCGGCTTCGGTCACGGTAAAACCGATCACTTTTGTCTCAGCGCTGGCGCCCTGTGCCACCAGCGCACTGATCTCCGCGTCCCACGGCAGAATGGTGCGCAGCGAAGTGATGGTTTCATACGCGCGCTCGCCCTCCGGCGTCACGGTTTCCAGCACGTACTCGCCGTTTTGCGCCTGCAGCTGGTTGAGCAGCGCTACCGCATCGCCGCGGATGTTGCCGAGCGCGATGCTCCAGCTGTCATCGCCCTGCTGGCGCAGCTGGTGCAGATACCACGCCTGATGCGCGCGGTGAAAAGAGCCTGCGCCGATATGCATCCACACTGATTTCGTCGTCATAGTCGCCTCGAAATAAACATTTGCCACAATTGAGGGCATTTGCCCGATGAGGCGTAGCATAGTCGCCGCCGGGGCGATCGTTCTGCGAGATCCATCACATTTAATACTTTTGCTCTTTTTTAGGGCTTTTGCTCAGTTAACGCTTCAGGGGCAAGACGCGATAAACTGGCGTATCGGAGTTTGACGGAACAAGGCGATGAGCAGAGAAGAGAAGAAGCAGGAGCTGGCGGCGCGGGCAGCGTGGATGTATTACGTGGCGGGCGTCACGCAGCAGGAGATTGCGCGCGCGCTGGGCTTATCGCGGCAGGTGGCGCAGCGGCTGGTCTCCAGCGCGCGTGAAATGGGCATGGTCAGCGTGAAGATCGACCATCCGGTCACGCACTGCCTGCATCTGGCGCGCGAGATCGAACAAAAGTTTGGCCTGACGCTGTGCCGCGTGGTGCCGTCAGCCGGGCTGGATGATGAGGCGATTCAGCAAATGCTGGCGGTGGAAGGCGCGGCGGTGATGGCGCAGTTTATCAACGAAGAGACGCCGCAGGTGTTTGGCATCGGTTCCGGCAAAACGCTGCGCTCAATGATTGATGCGCTGCCGTGGGTTGAACGGCCACAGCATCAGTGTGTGTCGATGATCGGCGCGATTGCGCGTGACGATTCCGGTACCCGCTACGACGTACCGCTGAAAATGGCGGAGAAGATGCAGGGCAAATATTTCTTCATTCCGGCGCCGCTGTATGCTGACACGCCGCAGGATAAGACGATGTGGGTGCAGCATCAGGTCTATCAGCGCGTCACCCAGCGTGCGCTACAGGCGAACGTGGCGTTTGTCGGCATTGGCGAAGTAATGCCGGGCTGCCCGCTCAATGCCGAAGGCTTTATCACCGATGCGCAGGTAGAAGCGCTCAACGCGCGCGGCGTGGTAGGTGAAATGCTGGGGCATTTTTTCAATCGGCAGGGAGAGCGGGTGTACGGCGAAACCGATGAGCTGCTGACCAGCGTGCTGCTGGAGAGCCAGACGCAGCGCAATATCATCGGCTTTGCCGGCAGCGCGCGCAAATACGCAGCGATTCACGCCGCGCTGCACGGCGGCTGGATCTCCGGGCTGGTGACGGATGAAGACACCGCGCTGAAACTGCTGAATGATTAATTAAAAATTTCTGTGATTCGTCGCGGCGCGCTGTATCGCGTGGATTTGTCCGCCGCATCGCCGGGAAACGCGCAGTACATTGCGCCGCTACGGTTCAGAAACCTATTTCAACGATCCCTTCAAAAACTGCTGCAGGCGCGGGCTTTTCGGGTTGCCGAACAGTTCGTCTGGCGCGCCCTGCTCTTCGATTTTGCCCTGATGCAGGAAAATCACGTGGTTGGATACGTGACGGGCGAACTCCATCTCGTGCGTTACTACCACCATGGTTTTGCCCTCTTCGGCCAGCTTCTGCATGATGCGCAGCACTTCGCCTACCAGCTCCGGATCGAGCGCCGAGGTCGGTTCGTCAAACAGCAACACTTCCGGCTCCATCGCCAGCGCGCGGGCAATCGAGACACGCTGCTGCTGGCCGCCTGACAGATGCACCGGGTATTTGGCACGCGCGCGCGCATCAATACCGACTTTATCGAGGTATTTAATTGCCCGCTCACGCGCTTCGGCTTTGCTCAGCCCCAGCACCTGAATCGGTGCTTCAGTGACGTTATCCAGCACCGTCATGTGGCTCCACAAATTAAAGTGCTGGAACACCATGGTCAGCCGGGTACGCAGCGAACGCAGCTGCTCCTTGTTGGCCACTTTCAGCTGGCCATCGGTGTCGCGCACCAGGTTTATCGCCTCGTTGTTAACCGCGATGGTGCCTTCACTCGGCTTTTCGAGGAAGTTGATGCAGCGTAAAAAGGTACTTTTCCCGGAACCGGACGAGCCAATAATGCTGATCACATCGCCGGCGTTGGCCTGCAGCGACACGCCCTTCAGAACTTCATGTTCACCGTAACGCTTATGCAGTTCGGTAACGCTTAATTTATTTTCAGCCATAGTCATACTCAGTGCGACGAAGAGGGTTTCACATGCGCGAGGAAGCGGCGCTCCGCAAGGCGGAACAGGCTAATCAGCACGTAAGAGATAATCAGGTACAGCACCGCAGCGATGCCGAACGCGGTGAACGGCTGATAGGTCGCCGAGTTGATATCGCGCGCGATTTTTAGCAAATCCGGCACGGTGGCGGTGAACGCCAGCGCGGTGGAGTGCAGCATCAGAATCACTTCATTGCTGTAGGCGGGCAGCGCGGTGCGCAGCGCCGACGGCAGAATGATGCAGCGGTAAAGTTTAAACGGCGAGAAACCATAGGCGCGCGCGGCTTCGATTTCACCGTGTGGCACGGCGCGAATGGCACCGGCAAAAATCTCGGTGGTATAAGCACAGGTGTTCAGGGTAAATGCCAGCAGCGTACAGTTCAGGCCGCTGCGGAAGAAGGCGTTCAGCAGCTCGGAGCCTTTCACCACCTCCAGCGTGTACATGCCGGAATAGAACACCAGCAGCTGCACATACAGCGGCGTGCCGCGAAACACATAGGTAAACAGCCACACCGGCGTGGAGATATAGCGATTTGGCGACACGCGCGCGATGGCCAGCAGCACCGCAAGGCTGCCGCCAATTACCACGGAAAGAATCAGCAGCCACAGCGTGATGGCCACGCCGGTAAAACGGTAACCGTCGGTCCAGAGCAGTTGTTTCCAGTACTCCTGAATAATCTCGATCATAACTCTGCCCTTTTCACCCCTACCGAGTAGCGGCGTTCAAGCCACCACAGCACGCCGTTGGACAGCGTGGTAAACACCAGATAAATCACCCCGGCAACAATCGCGAAGTAGAACGGTTGCCAGGTACTTTTGCCAGCCAGCTGCGTGGCTTTTACCACATCTTCAAGGCCGAGCAGCGACACCAGCGCGGTGGCTTTGAGGATCACCTGCCAGTTGTTGCCGATGCCGGGCAGCGCAAAGCGCATCATCGCCGGGAACAGAATGCGACGGAAAGTTTGCGAGCCGGTAAAGCCGAAGGCGGTGGCGGCTTCAATCTGCCCTTTCGGCACCGCGAGAAACGCGCCACGGAAGGTTTCAGTGAAGTAAGCACCGTAGATGAAGCCGAGCGTAATAATACCGGCCACCATCGGGTCGATATCAAACTGCGCCATGCCGAGCGCATCGGTTACGGCGTTGAGGGCAATCTGCAGACCGTAAAAGATCAGCAGCATCAGCACCAGGTCGGGCACGCCACGGATGAGCGTGGTGTAGCCTTCAAAAATCATCGCCAGCGGGCGATTGCGGGAGAGTTTGGCGCCGGCCCCTATCAGGCCCAGCACCACGGCCAGTACCACCGAGCTGAGCGCCAGCTCAAGGGTCACCAGCGTGCCTTTGAGAATTACTTCAGAATAGCCATAAAACATGGGTTCGATCCTGTCGTGAGGGAAATAAACAAACGCTGTCCAACAACACACGGACAGTCCTGACCAGGATGTGAATCACGGAAGGATGGTGGCAAGCGTATGAACTCCGGGAGTTTACATAAGTAAGCGCCCGGAGTGAATAGTTATGACCCACGTTAGCGTGACTCAATACACCCGTTCAGGAACAGGAGTCTTAATCGCCGTAAACGTTGAAATCAAAGTACTTCTTCGCAATCTTGTCGTAGGTACCGTCTTTGCGCATGTCGTTAAAGGCTTTGTCAATGGCAGCTTTCAGATCGGCGTCATCTTTACGCAGGCCCATACCGGTGCCGACGCCAAAGATTTTGTCATCTTTCACCGCAGGACCGGCGAACGCGTAGTTTTTCCCGACCGGCTGCTTAAGGAAGCCTTCGCTCGCCTGCACTTCATCCTGGAACGCCGCATCAATACGGCCAGCGTTCAGGTCCTGATACACCAGATCCTGGTTGGCATACGGCGTGACGGTCACCCCTTTTGGACGCCAGTATTCATTGGCGTAGGTTTCCTGCGTGGTGCCCTGCAGCAGGCCGATGTTCTTGCCCTTCAGCGACTCAATGGTCGGCTGCAGTTTAGACCCCTTCGGCGCCACTAAACGCGCGTTCGCTGCATACAGTTTTTCCGAGAAGGCGATCTCTTCCTGACGTTTCTCGGTGATCGAGAGTGAAGAGATGATGGCGTCGATCTTCTTCGCTTTCAGCGACGGGATCAGCGCATCGAAATCACTTTCCACATAAGTACATTTGGTCTTGATACGCTTACAGATCTCGTTGGCCAGGTCGATATCAAAGCCAACCAGCTGGCCCTGCGCGTTCTTGGACTCAAACGGCGGGTAAGTTGGATCGGTCCCGATGCGCAGCGACTGCGGTACCGCTGCGAACACGCTCGCAGCGCCGGACATAGCCAGCATCAGAGAAAGAGCCAGAACTCGCTTTTTCATAGGTAACCCTCAAGTGAAGTGCTTATTGTTATGTGGTGCGTGATGTGTTTGCGCTGAATGTTTTGCAGGTTTCATGCCAGTTGTGCAAATCGGCGAAACTGTGCGCAGGCGCACTAAATACCGCGTCCATCTGGGACGCAAGCACTTAGTTTGTGAGGGAAATATAACAGCGGTGTGAGGAAGAAAAAGTGAGATTGTTAACTTTTGGTGCACAAGATGCACGAACAGTGATCGGCCCCGCGCTTTTGCACGCATTCAGTGCATTATTGCACCATCATGCACCCTGCCAGCGGGTAAACAGATCTTCCGGCAGCTCGATATCAAACTGATCCAGCACGCGGTTGACCGTCTGATCAATCAAATCGTCGATGCGCTGCGGGCGGTGATAAAACGCCGGCACCGGCGGCATAATCAGCGCGCCGAGTTCGGCGGCCGTGGTCATCATGCGCAGATGACCGAGATGCAGCGGGGTTTCCCGCACGCACAGCACCAGCCGGCGCTGCTCTTTCAGCACCACGTCGGCGGCGCGCGTCAGCAGACTGTCGCTGTAGCTGTGCACAATGCCCGACAGGGTTTTCATGGAACACGGCAGAATTGCCATACCCAGCGTCTTGAACGAGCCGGACGAGATGCTGGCGGCGATATCGCGCACATCGTGCACCACATCGGCCAGCGCCTGCACGTCACGCAGGCTGTAATCGGTCTCCAGCGCCAGCGTTTGCCGCGCCGCCGGGCTCATCACCAGATGGGTTTCCACTTCGGCTAACGGTTGCAGCACCTGCAGCATACGCACGCCGTAGATCGCGCCGCTGGCGCCGGAAATACCAATGATGAGTCGTTTCATAATTCAGCCCTGCTGCAAAAGAGTGCGCCAATAATAGCCGCTCCGCCGCCATAAATACAAAAACAAACAGGGCGGGATTGCGCCCGCCCTGTTTCGTCTGCCTGAGACTGACCTTAACCTTCGTTATGCAGTTCCAGGTTCTCCACTTCGTTCTGACGCGCAATCGCTTTGGCATCGTCGTTACGCAGCGACTGCAGATATTCCAGATACTGCAGGTCAACGTCTTTGGTGACGTAGATGCCGTTGAACACTGAGCATTCGAACTGGGCAATATCCGGGTTCTCTTCACGCACCGCGTCGATCAGATCCTGCAGATCCTGGAAAATCAGCGCATCGGCTTTAATCAGCTGACGAATCTCTTCCACTTCACGGCCGTGCGCAATCAGCTCGGTAGCGCTCGGCATATCGATGCCGTAGACGTTAGGGAAGCGAATCTCCGGTGCCGCCGACGCCAGATAGACGCGCTTCGCGCCCGCTTCACGCGCCATCTCGATAATCTGCTCAGAGGTGGTGCCGCGCACAATCGAGTCATCCACCAGCAGCACGTTTTTATCGCGGAACTCAGCGCGGTTGGCGTTGAGCTTACGGCGTACCGCACTGCGGCGCAGCTGCTGGCCCGGCATGATAAAGGTACGGCCCACGTAGCGGTTTTTCACAAAACCCTGGCGGTACGGCTTATCAAGAATACGGGCGATCTCGAGCGCGGTATCGGTCGAGGTTTCCGGAATCGGGATCACCACGTCAATATCAAGATCTTCCCACTCGCGGGCAATTTTCTCGCCCAGCTTGGTGCCCATGCGCACGCGTGCGCTGTAGACGGAGATCTTGTCGAGGAACGAGTCCGGACGCGCAAAGTAAACGTACTCGAACAGGCACGGATTGCTTTTCGGATTCTCTGCGCACTGGCGCGTCGAGAGCTGACCCTGCTCGGTGATGTACACCGCTTCGCCTGGCGCAACGTCACGAATAAATTCGAAGCCGAGCGTATCCAGCGCCACGCTCTCTGAGGCCACCATGTATTCGGTGCGGCCATCGGCCAGCTCACGCTTGCCCAGTACCAGCGGACGGATACCGTTAGGATCGCGGAACGCAACCATGCCGTGACCGATAATCATCGCCACCACGGCGTAAGCGCCGCGCACCTGCTGATGCACCGCCGCCACGGCAGCAAAAATGTTGTCAGCTTCCAGCGGATAGTGCTGAAAGCGATCCAGCTCCTGAGCAAAGATGTTGAGCAGGATTTCGGAATCTGAGGTGGTATTCACATGACGGCGACCGACTTCGAACAGCTGCTTGCGCAGTTCATGGGCGTTGGTCAGGTTACCGTTGTGAGCCAGCGTGATGCCGTACGGCGAGTTCACGTAGAAGGGCTGCGCTTCAGAGGCGCTGGAGCTGCCGGCAGTCGGATAACGCACGTGGCCGATACCCATATTTCCCTGCAAACGCTGCATGTGGCGCGCTTCAAACACGTCGCTGACCAGGCCATTGGCCTTACGCAGACGGAAGCAGTTCAGCGCATCGATGGTACAAATGCCGGCGGCATCCTGCCCGCGGTGCTGCAGCACCGTTAACGCGTCATAGATCGACTGGTTTACTGGCATAAAACCGGTGATACCAACAATACCGCACATGTTGTCATTTCCTCATTAGCCGCACTCCCGGTGTTACCGGGGTAAAAAACTCGACGTGCTTTTCAGGTAATCGAAAAACCACCTGATGATGTAACTGAACTGGGGAATGAGTTGAGACTGTTGCCAGTCCGGACTTTTTGAAAAGCCGGTGAATGTATCAAGGAAGAAGAGAATGGCGGATACAATCAGCACGCCACGCAACGCCCCGAAACAGACCCCCAACACCCTGTCGGTTCCCGACAAGCCGGTTTTCTCAACCAGCGAGCCGATCACATAGTTCACGATGGCACCCACAATCAGGGTGGCAACGAATAACACCGCGATGGCGATGCCGTTGCGAACCAGTTCGTCGTCAAAACCTGTAAACCAGACTGCAAGGTAGGCGTAGTAATGACTGGCGACAAAAAACGCGCATCCCCAGGTAACAAGAGATAAGGCTTCCCGGACAAACCCGCGAATCAGGCTGACCAGAGCCGAAAAACCAACTACCGCAATAATGACGTAATCAATCCAGATCATGAACGCTTCCAGTACAGTGCATTTGCACCCCTGCATCCAGTTCGGGGCGCATTCTAACAGAAAAAGAAAACGTTTGCGTAGGGTTTTCCGGTTCTGTCCCGAGAAAAAGGGCGATGAAAAAAACTTTCCTCGCCCTTGTTGATGTCAGCCATTTAACCTGCTGATATTGCATAAATTTTCAGTAACGCTTCGCTAAAAAACACGCCAAAAGCCGCGCCTGTTTCTGCTATCGGCGCGGCTTATCAGTTGATCAGCGTGTGCTGTACGGCTTCACAACACCGCCGAGGCCGGAGATGCCTTTCAGCTCACCGAGTGCGCCCTGCAGTTTCGCTTTGGACGCATCCGGCCCCACGTAAATGCGAGTGATCTGCCCCTGCACCGGCGTCGACGGCACGGTAAAGGCACGATAGCCGGAGAGCCGCAGCTGCGCCACGATCTCATTCACTTTGGCGGCGTTCTTCAGGGCACCAAGCTGCACCACATACGCCTGTCCTGCTGGTGCGACCGGCTCGCTCTGCTTCGGCGTTTCCGCCGCTTTGGGCTGCTCTGTGGCTTTGGGCTGTTCTGTCGCTTTCGGTTGTTCTGCCGGCTTCGGTTTCGGCTGCTCCACCGGTTTAGGCTTCGGCTGCTCGACCGGCTTCGGCTTCACCTGCTCTGCCGGTTTCTGCTGCTGGTGCACCGGCGGCGGTGTCACGACGCTGGGCTGGCTGTTTTGCGCTGGCTGCGTGCTGCCGCTGGCGGCACTGCTCTGCGTTGCGCTGCTGGCGGGCGCCTGCTGCGCCGCGCTCGCGCCTTCCGGCGGCTGCGACGGCAGCGGCTGCGTCACCGGCGGCACCATTTCGCTGTCCTGCTGATCGTCAGGCTTTGGCACCAGCGGAATCGCCGCGAACTCCTCTTTATAATGCTTTTTCTTACCATCCAGCAGACCCGGTAACACGATGACGCCAATCGCCACCAGAATCACCGTACCCACTAAACGATTCTGAAACTTACTTGCCACTGCCGTTCTCCGCTGCCATCGATTGCATTACCTGCGCCACGGTGTGGAACGAGCCGCACACCAGAATCACATCGTCGGGCTGAGCCTGCTGCCGCGCCGCCTGCCACGCGGCTTCAACGCTCTGCCAGGCGCTGCCGCCCTGCAGATGCGCCATCAGCTCATCAGCGGACGCGCCGCGCGGGCCGTCGAGCGGCGCGCAGTACCAGCGGTTGACCTGCGGTGCCAGCGCGGCCAGCGTCCCGGCGATATCCTTGTCGTGCAGCATGCCAACCACCGCATGCACCGTGCCGTGTGCCGGCAGCTCAGCGAGACGTGAAGCCAGATAATAAGCCGCATGCGGATTGTGTGCCACATCAAGGATCACGCGCGGCGCGGTGCTGACCGTCTGGAAACGTCCCGGCAGAATCGCCAGCGGCAGATGCTGACGAATCAGCGCCTCGCTCACCGTCAGGCCGGAAGCGCGCAGCGCCGCAATGGCGGTGGCCGCGTTAGGGAGCGGCACCTGGGGCAGCGGCAGATCGCGCAGTTCACCCTGGGCATCCTGCAGCGTCCAAGTGTCGCCCTCGCGCTGCCACTGCCAGTCGCGGTTAATTTGTAACAGCTGCGCACCCTTCTCCGCGGCCACCTGGGCAATGGTGTCGGGCATATCGGCCTCGCCGACCACCGCCGGTTTACCGCCGCGGAATACGCCGGCCTTCTCGCGGCCGATGCTGGCGCGATCCGGCCCCAGCCAGTCGGTGTGGTCCAGCGCAATGCTGGTGATCACCGCCACGTCGGCGTCGACAATGTTTGTCGCATCCAGCCGGCCACCCAGCCCCACTTCCAGAATCACGACATCCAGCTGCGCTTCACGGAACAGATTGAGCGCGGACAGCGTGCCAAACTCAAAGTAGGTGAGCGAAATATCGCCGCGTCCGGCCTCAATGGCGGCAAAGCTGGCGCTGTGCCGGGCTTCATCCAGCTCAGCGCCCTGCACGCGCACGCGTTCGGTGTAACGCACCAGATGCGGCGAGCTGTAGACGCCAACGCGATAGCCTGCGGCCATCAGCAGGGTTTCCAGCGTACGGCAGGTGGTGCCTTTGCCGTTGGTGCCGGCGACGGTGAAGACAAACGGAGCGGGTTTTAGCAGGTCGAGGCGTGCGGCGACGCGCTGAATACGGTCCAGGCCCAGATCGATAGCCTGAGAATGCAGATGCTCAAGATAATGAAGCCACGTGGCCAGAGGCGACGTGGCTTGCGGGAGGTGAAGAGTGTCCATGTGCCCTGTTAGCTCTTTACGATGTGGTGCATGAATAAAAAGGCGCATCACTCTGCGCCTTTCGGTTGCCTGTCAGGCTTCGTTGCTCTCCGGCTCAGCCGCAGTCGGGCGATCACCATCCTGCAGCGGTGCCGGCAGGTTCATCATTTTCGCCAGCAGGCTGGCCAGCTTAAAGCGCATTTCCGGACGACGGATGATCATGTCGATCGCGCCTTTTTCGATCAGGAACTCACTGCGCTGGAAGCCCGGCGGCAGCTTTTCACGTACCGTCTGTTCAATTACGCGTGGGCCGGCAAAGCCGATCAGCGCTTTTGGCTCAGCGACGTTCAAATCGCCCAGCATCGCGAAGCTGGCGGAGACGCCACCCATGGTCGGGTCGGTCAGTACCGAAATATACGGCAGACCGCGCTCCTGCATTTTTGCCAGCGCCGCACTGGTTTTCGCCATCTGCATCAGCGACTGCAGCGCTTCCTGCATACGCGCACCACCAGAGGCGGAGAAGCAGATCAGCGGGCAGTTGTCTTCCAGCGCCTGCTCAACCGCACGCACGAAACGGGCGCCGACCACCGAGCCCATTGAGCCGCCCATAAAGGAGAACTCAAACGCGGCAGCCACCACCGGCATACCGTGCAGCTGGCCTTTCATTACCACCAGCGCATCTTTCTCGCCGGTCTCTTTCTGTGCCGCAACCAGACGATCTTTGTACTTCTTCGAGTCGCGGAACTTGAGCAGGTCTTTCGGTTCCAGCTCGCTACCCAGCTCTGTCATCGAACCTTCATCCATCAGGCTATGCAGACGCTCGCGCGCGTGCATACGCATGTGGTGGTCGCACTTCGGGCAGACTTCAAGGTTGCGCTCCAGCTCGGCGCGGTACAGCACCTGACCACAGCTATCGCATTTGGTCCACACCCCTTCCGGGATGCTGGCTTTGCGCGAAGGCGTGGTAGTGCTTTTATTCAGTATGCGTTCAATCCAGCTCATTGATGACCTTTCTGTTTAATGCTGACCTGGTCCAGTCTTGTCGTTACTGCTGAAATCACCTTCAGCAGGCCGTAAATGTCGCTCATTAAACCACAACCCGTTCACGCTGTGGATAAAAATCTGGTAACAGGCTTACTGCGACTTGTGCTGACGCGCCTGGCGGCGGTGACGCCACACTTCAATCACGCCTGGCAGTACCGAGACAATGATGATGCCGACAATCAGCAACTTAAGGTTTTCCTGCACCACCGGCAGGTCACCAAACAGGTAACCGGCATAGGAGAATAGCAGGACCCACAGCAGCGCGCCTGTCACGTTAAAGAGCGCGAAGTGGCGATAAGACATGTGTCCCATTCCCGCCACAAAGGGGGCAAAGGTTCGCACGATTGGCACAAAGCGCGCAAGTATAATGGTTTTGCCGCCGTGGCGATCGTAAAACGCGTGGGTTTTGTCGAGGTAGCTGCGGCGGAAAATTTTCGAGTTCGGGTTACTGAACAGCTTCTCGCCAAACAGCCGGCCAATGGTGTAGTTAACCGCGTCGCCGAGGATCGCGGCAATCACCAGCAGCGTCACCATCAGGTGCACGTTGAGGTCGTTGCCCGGCAGCGCCGCCAGCGCACCGGCGACGAACAGCAGCGAATCACCCGGCAGGAACGGCGTAACCACCAGCCCGGTTTCACAGAACAGAATCAGGAACAAAATGGCGTAAATCCAGATGCCGTACTGCGCCACCAGCTCGGCCAGATGCACGTCAATGTGCAGAATGAAATCGACGATAAAGTGGATAAACTCCATAACAGCTAACTCCCTGACACTTTCCGATTAAAATGAATCCGCGAGGAACAACGGTCCCAGCGCAGGCTGAGGTAACGCAAACTGAGCAGGGTAATCCACCGCCACCAGATACAGCCCTTCGGCTTTCGCCGTTGCCGCCGCCAGCGTACGATCTTTTGCCGCCAGCAGCGTGGCCATCCACGTTTCCGGCTGATTGCCGCAGCCAATCTCCAGCAGACTGCCGACGATATTGCGTACCATGTGATGCACAAAGGCGTTGGCTTTGATATCGACAATCACGTACGGCCCCAGGCGCGTGACGTTGAGATGCATCACGTTGCGCCACGGCGTGCGCGACTGGCACTGCACTGCACGGAACGAGGTAAAATCGTTCTCACCCAGTAAAGCCTGGGCGGCGCGGTGCATTTTTTCCGCATCCAGCGGATGGTAAAAATGGGTAATGCCGTTGCCGAGAATCGCCGGGCGCAGCCGCTGGTTGTAAATCACGTAGCGATAACGGCGCGCGGTGGCGCTGAAGCGCGCATGAAAGCTTTCCGGCACCGCTTTCACCCAGCGCACCGCAATATCGTCTGGCAGGTTGGCGTTCACGCCCAGCGTCCAGGCGCTGTCGGCACGCGAGGAGGTGGTCTCAAAATGCACCACCTGGCCGGTGCCGTGCACGCCCGCGTCGGTGCGTCCGGCGCAGAACACGTTCACCGGGTGATTGGCCACTTTCGCCAGCGCTTTTTCCAGCTTTTCCTGCACGCTGCGTACTTCATTCTGGCGCTGCCAGCCGTAGTAACGGCTGCCGTCATACTCAATGCCGAGCGCCAGCTTAAACGGGGTCGCGTCTTCCAGCATTAATACAGATACTCCTGCACCAGCTTCTCTGCAGTTTTCACCGCCATCAGCGCGCCGCCGAAGCGGATGTTGTCGGCCACCGACCAGAACTGCAGCAGCTCCGGGATGCCGTAGTCGTTGCGCACGCTGCCGATGCTCAGGGCTTCATTGCCGGAGGCGTCGCTGACCGGCGTCGGGTAATCACCGTCGTCGCTCAGGCTGATATCGTCGGCGCGCGCCAGTTCGTCACGCGCTTCCTCCGCCGACAGCGGCCGCAGGTTTTCGATATAGACGATCTGCGCGTTGCCGTAGAACACCGGCGCCTGCACGCTGCTCACCGCAATCGGTAATCCTTCGTCCTGCAGCACTTTACGCACCTGATCGACCAGCCGGCGCTCGCTCGCCACGCTGCCGGCACTGTCCGCCTGCTGCGGCAGCAGGTTGAACGCCAGCTGGCGGCCAAAATAGTGCTCATCGGCCGGTACGCCGTTCAGCAGCCGCGCGCTTTCACCGGCCAGGCCGTCTACCGCCGCTTTGCCGTGGCTGGAGACCGACACCAGGTTGGTCACCTGCAGACGGCCTAAACCGGCGGTATCCACCAGCGGTTTGATGGCGCTTAACAGCTGGCTCACCAGCGCATCGGCCACGGTAATGATGTTGCGATTGCGGTAATCCGCCAGCACCTGTGGATTGACATCCGGCACCACCAGCGGCACGTCCGGCTCCAGCGCGAACAGGTCGCTGCTGTCGATTACCAGGCAACCCTGGCTGGCGGCTTCTTCAGCATAACGCGCCGACGCCTCGCGACCGGCGGTAAAGAACGCCAGCTGCGCCTGCGACCAGCCAAATTCCGCCGCATCCTGCACGCGCAGCGAGCGACCGTCAAAGCGCACGCTTTCGCCGGCGCTGTTTTCACTCGCCAGCAGATATAACTCACCAACCGGGAACTGGCGTTCCGCCAGCAGTTCCAGTACAGCGTTCCCTACTGCGCCTGTCGCGCCCAGTAGCGCAATATTCCAGCCGTCAGACATGTTGGTTTACTCCAGACAATGACATAAAAAAGAGAGGCGATGACATGCATCGCCCATTAATTCAGAAAAATCAGAGATTAGTGATTCGCCCGCAGCGTGGCGCTGAAGCCAAGCTGATTGAGCAGCGCCGCGCTCTCCGCCTCATCACAGATCACCTGCAGCGAAGACCACTCGCGGCGCTCGACATACTGCTTGCGCAGGCGATCAAATTCGCCCGGCTGCGCGGCCACTTTGCGCAGTGGCGCATCGTCGCGGCGCACATCATACACCAGATGCACCAGGCGTTTCAGTGTCGGCTGATCGAGCTTGCCGTGCAGCGTAAGGGTGCCAAACTCGGGGCGCGGCAGCAGCGTGTCCAGCGCCACCTGCTGCGGCTGACCGATAAACGCGCTCCACGCCTCAAATACCTGAGTGGTGCCGCGCGCCTTCCCTTCAAGGGTATAACCGGCGATATGCGCGGTGGCGATATCGACCTTGTCCAGCAGATCGAGGTTGAGATCCGGCTCCGGTTCCCACACGTCCAGCACCACGCTGAGATCGTTACGCAGCCGGAGCACCTCCAGCAGCGCGGCGTTATCCACCACCGGACCCCGGCAGGCATTGATCAGAATGGTGTTGGGGCGCAGCGCCATCAGCAGTGCGGCATCTGCCAGATGCCAGCTTTTATAGCGCCCATCTTTAAACAGCGGCGTGTGAAAGGTCAGGATATCGGCCTGCGCCACCAGCGCGTCGAGCGAGTGAAAATCTTCGTCATCGCCGCGATCGGCGCGCGGCGGATCGCACAGCAGGGTTTTTACTCCCCACGCGGCGAGGCGTTTAGCCAGCCGTCCGCCCACGTTACCGACGCCGACGATGCCCACGGTGCGATCGCGCAGATCAAAGCCGTCGCGTTCGGCCAGCAGCAGCAGCGCGGAGAACACGTACTCCACCACCGCAATCGCGTTACAGCCCGGCGCGGCCGAGAAGCCGATCCCGGCCGCCGCCAGCGAGGCATCATCGACATGATCGGTGCCGGCAGTGGCGGTGCCGACAAACTTCACCGGCGTGCCGGCCAGCAGCGCGGCATCCACTTTGGTGACGGAGCGCACCATCAGCGCGCTGGCATCCTGCAGTTCGGCTGCCGGCAGCGGGCGGCCCGGCACCGCCACCACCTCTCCGGTGCGGCTGAACAGTTCACGGGCGTAAGGCATATTTTCATCGACGAGAATTTTCACGGCGGCGGTCCTGTCTGCTTGAAATAAACGGGGCATATCATGGCACAAAGCCGGGGATTAACCTAACCGACTGCGATAGCGATCCGGCGTGGTGCCGGCCTGCTGCTGAAACATCACGATCAGCGCGGAGGCGGAGCTGTAGCCCAGCTCGTGGGCGATGCCCTGCACGCTGCAGCCCTGCTCCAGCAGCGCAATTGCGCGCAAAAAGCGTAAACGCTGGCGCCACTCGCTGAATGACATCTGCAACTGCTGCTGACAGCGCCGCGCCAGCGTACGCTCGGTGGTAAACACGCGCTTCGCCCATTGTGCCAGCGTGGTGTTATCACCCGGATTCTCTTCCAGCGCGCGCAAAATCGGCGCGAGGAATTTATCGTCGGACATCGGCAGATAGCTGGTGTTCACCGGCGCGAGACGCAGCCGATCAATCAGCACTTCGCACAGCCGCCAGTCGGCGTCGCTCTGCGGCTGCTCCAGCACGCGGCGGGCAAAATCATTCATGATGGCGTGCACGATGGCGTCCACGCTCAGCAGGCAGGCTTTCTCCGGCATGCCGGCGCATAAATCAGCGGCAAGGTTGAAGGTGCGAAACTGCGCCTGACAGTGGTTGTAGCTGCTGTGGCGCTGGCCCGGCGGGATCCAGATCGGCATTTCGGCCGGCGTCAGCAGCCGCTCGCCCTCCACTTCCATCTCCAGCACGTGGCTGGTGACGAATATCGCCTGGCCCCAGTCGTGCTGGTGCGGCAGGTATTCAGTTTTGGCGTTGGTTTGCTCATAGCGCATGAAAAAACGCAGCAGCGGCGCGTCGCGCGGTGGCTGATACTCAACCTGAAGATTCATTCTGTCCGGTCACTAACGAATTTTGTCCGATTTTAACTATCTGCTTTAAACCGGTCAAACGTAAGCTAGTCGCGATTTACATTTGGAGCCGTACTATGAACTTATTGTTACCGCTGGTGGCGGTGCTGATTTGGTCGATCAACACCATCGTCAGCAAGCTGTCTGCCGGCAGCATCGATCCTGCTGCCATCTCTTTTTACCGCTGGCTGCTGGCGCTGCTGGTGCTCACGCCGTTCTGCCTGCCGGGCGTATGGCGCCATCGTCACACCATCAAAACCCAGCTGTGGCGCTTGCTGGTGCTGGGCCTGCTCGGCATGGTGCTGTACCAGAGCCTCGCCTATTATGCGGCACACAGCGTTTCGGCGGTGATGATGGGGATTCTCGGCGCCACCATTCCGCTGCTGACCATCCTGCTCAGCCTGGTGGTACTGCGCCTTGCGCCGACGCGCGGCATCCTGATTGGCGGCCTGCTGTCGTTTGCCGGGCTGGTGTGGCTGGTGAGCGCCGGCAACCCGGCGCAGCTGCTGAGTCAGCGCCTCGGCAACGGCGAGCTGATGATGCTGGCAGCCTCAACCTCCTACGCGCTGTACGGCGTACTGACGAAGCGCTGGGCAATCCCGCTGCCGACGTGGCAAAGCCTGTACGTGCAAATTTTCTTCGGCGTGCTGTTGCTGCTGCCCGGCTTCTGGCACGCGCCGGAGGTGGCGCTGAATGCCGACAATATTCCGCTGGTGCTGTTCGCCGGGCTGTTTGCCTCGATTGTAGCGCCGTTCCTGTGGATCCTCGGCGTGCAGCGCCTCGGCGCCAGCACCACCAGTATTTTCATGAACGTGGTGCCGGTGTTTACCGCCCTCATTGCCGTGCTGTTCCTGCACGAACAGTTGCATGCTTATCACTGGATTGGCGGCGGTCTGACGCTGGTCGGGGTGATCCTGGCGCAGCGGCTGAAAACCCCGCTGCGTAAAGCGCGCGCGATGACTCCACCGATCAGCGAAAGCTAACCGTCACCCGCAGGCCGCCCAGCTGCGGGCTGCGGTCCAGCTGCAGCTGCGCGCCGTGCCAGGCGCAGATATCCTGCACCAGCGCCAGTCCGATGCCCGCGCCGGGCTGGCTGGCGTGATCGAGCCGGCCAAACGGCTGCAGCGCCTGCCGCTGCTGATCCGCCGCGATGCCCGGCCCGCTGTCTTCAATCTCCAGCACCTTTTGCCGCAGCCGCGCGGTCACCGTACCGCCGTGTGGCGTGTATTTGATGGCGTTGTCCAGCAGATTGGCGCACAGCTCGGCCAGCAACAGCGCATCGCCCTGCACCTGGCTCGCCGCCTGCTCTTCAAAGCCCAGGTCGATCTGTTTACGCCGCGCCGCCGCATAACCGCTAAAACAGGCCTGCTGCACGATGTCGCTCAGGTTGACCTCACTGAAAGGCTTGTCTTCGCCGTGACGCGCCCTGATTTGCGCCAGCTGTAGCAGGCGATCGGTGAGCTGAACGGTGTCGTCCAGCGTGTGGCGCATGCCCTGCAGGCTTTCGCGCCACTGCTGCGGGTCGTCGCTGCTGAGCGCGACGCCAACCTGGGTTTTCAGGATGGTGAGCGGCGTGCGCAGCTGGTGCGACACATCGGCGCTAAAGCGTTCCTGCCGCGCCAGAAGCCCGCGCAGCCGCTCCAGATGGCGGTTGAAGGCGACGATCAGCGGCTGCAGTTCGGACCACGGCAGCAGCGACGGCAGCGGCGTCAGTTCGCCCGGCGCGCGGCGCAGCATCATGCGTGACAGCCGGCGCAGCGGGCGCAGCACTTTCCGCAGCAGCAGCCCGGCCAGCAGCAGCGTGATCAGCACCAGAAAACTCTGGCTGATCAGCGCAGTGCGCAGCAGACTGTCGGCAAAGGCGTGGCGTGAGTTAAGCGTTTCCGCCACCAGCACCAGCGCCATGCCCTGCACGCCTTCCTCGTTCACCGGCTGCCACAGCGCGGCCACGCGAATCGGCTGCTTGCGGTAGTGCGCATCGTAGAAATGCACCAGCGCCGGATAGACATCGGACAGCGGCGCGTTGCCCGGCACCAGCGGTAAATCGGGATAGCCGGACAGCGTGTGCCCTTCAGGCGAAATCACCTGGTAGAACAGCTGGTCGTTCATGTTGCGCTCAAAGCTGTCCAGCACCACCCACGGCACATCCACCTCCAGCCGCTGATGACGTACCACCAGCCGCTCGGCCACGGTGCGCGCCGAGGCCAGCAGCGAGCGATCGTAGGCCTGATTTGCCGCCTGCAGCGCGCTCTGATAGTGGGTGTAGACCGATAATCCCCACAGCAGCAGCAGCGGCACCCCCAGCCATGCCAGCAATTCGCCGCGCAGCGAGTGAATCAGTCGCACGGCTGAACCTCGAGGCTATAACCGAGGCCGCGCAGCGTGATGATCGCCACGTCGCTGCCCGCCAGCTTTTTGCGTACCCGATGCACATACAGCTCAATGCTCTCCGGGCTGGCCTCATCCGCCAGCGTGAAGGTCTGCTCGTACAGATGCTGGCGCGACACCGGCCGCCCCGGACGCTGCATCAGCGTCGATAGCACGCTGGCCTCGCGCGGCGTCAGCGGCAGCGGTTTGTGATTCAGCAGGAAATAGCCTTCCGCATCGCGCTCCAGCTGGCCGAGGCTTTGCGTCTGCGTTGCCTGCCCCTGGCTGCGGCGCAGCAGCGCGCGCAGCCGCGCGTCCAGCTCGTCCAGCTCAAACGGTTTAGTGAGGTAATCATCGGCGCCGGCATTCAGTCCCTGCACGCGCTGCTGCAGCGCGCTTTGTGCGGTGAGCAGCAGCACCGGCACGTGTTGCCCGCGCCGGCGCAGGCGCGCCAGAACCGCCAGGCCATCGAGCCGCGGCAGCGACACGTCCAGCACTACCAGCGCATAGTCTTCGCTTTGCAGCACATGGTCCGCCGCCACCCCGTCGGCCACCCAGTCCACGGCGAAGCCTTTTTGCGTCAGCGCTTTCTGCAGCCAGTTGGCCAGCTCCACGGTATCTTCCACCAGTAAGAGACGCATATCACATCCTGTTAGTTTTGCCGATGGCTGAAAGGTAAATGAAAGGTTGCTGTTTTAACAATTCAGCAACCCCGAATGTTCGGTGGCAATCACACTCTGGAAGAAACAATGGAGCGACAGATGAAAAAAACAATGCGCACCGCCTTTGCCACAACCCTGCTGGCTTTTTCCCTCGCGGCGGCTCAGGCCGCAGCACCCGAGCGGACCGAATGTATCGCCCCGGCCAAACCCGGCGGCGGTTTTGATCTGACCTGTAAACTGATCCAGGTTTCCTTGCAGGAAACCGGGCAGATCACCACGCCGATGCGCGTAACCTACATGCCCGGTGGCGTCGGTGCCGTGGCTTACAACGCCATCATTGCGCAGCGGCCCGCCGAAGCAGGCACGCTGGTGGCCTTCTCCGGCGGGTCGCTGCTGAACCTGTCGCAGGGCAAGTTTGGCCGTTACTCGGTGGATGACGTGAAGTGGCTGGCGGCCGTCGGCACCGACTACGGCATGGTGGCGGTGCGTGCCGATGCACCGTGGAAAACGCTGGGCGAGTTGCTGGCGGCGATGAAGAACGATCCGACCAAAGTGGTGGTTGGTGCCGGCGCCTCCATCGGCAGCCAGGACTGGATGAAAACGGCGCTGCTGGCGCGGGAAGCCGGTATCGATCCGCGCAAAATGCGCTATGTGGCGTTCGAAGGCGGCGGCGAACCGGTCACCGCGCTGCTTGGCAATCACATCCAGGTGGTATCAGGCGACATGAGCGAAATGGTGCCCCATCTGCAAAGCGGCAAGATGCGCGTGCTCGCCGTGATGAGCGATAAACGTTTGCCGGGCGAACTGGCTGACATCCCGACCGCCAAAGAGCAGGGCTTTAACGTCGAGTGGCCGATCATTCGCGGCTATTACCTCGGCCCTAAAGTCAGCGACGCCGATTATCAGTGGTGGGAACAGGCGTTTAAAAAACTGGTCACCACCAAAGAGTTTCAGCAGCAGCGCGATCTGCGCGGTCTGTTTGAGTTCAACCTGTTCGGGAGCGAGCTGGACGCTTACGTGAAAAAACAGGTGGCTGACTATCGCGAACAGGCGAAATCCTTCGGCCTGGCGAAATAACGGAGGCGCACATGAGCGATCGTATTTTTGCTGCCATCTGGCTGGTGCTGTGCCTGGCCGGACTGTTTATCGGCTGGCAGATTCAGAGCGAGTACAGCTACGAGCCGGTTGGCCCGCGCCCTTTCCCGCTGCTGCTGCTCGGGCTGATGGCGATCTGCGCAGTGATGATGCTGCTGCGTAAGCCGGACAGCGTGCAGTGGCCGGTGGCCTCAACGCTGAAAAAGCTGCTGGCGCTGTGCGTGATGCTAATCGTCTACGGCTGGCTGTTTGAGCGTCTTGGTTTTGCCCTGTGTACCACGCTGCTGACCTTTGGCATCGGCATGCTGTTTGGTGCGCGCTGGTGGGCGGCGGCGCTCTCCGGCGCGGTAATGGGCATTTCACTGTTCTACGCCTTCGATCATCTGCTGGATGTCACCCTGCCCTTCGGCAGCTGGCTGAGCTAACGGGAGTCACTTATGGATACCTGGTCTTTTCTGATGCAGGGCTTTGCCGTCGCCATGACGCCGGAAAACCTGATGATTGCCCTGATAGGCTGCTTTATCGGCACCATCGTCGGCCTGTTGCCGGGGCTGGGGCCGATTAACGGCGTCGCGATTCTGATGCCGCTGGCGTTTGCGCTGCACTTACCGGCGGAATCCGCGCTGATCCTGCTGGCAACGGTGTATATCGGCTGCGAATATGGCGGGCGCATCTCGTCGATTCTGCTCAACGTGCCGGGGGATGCCGGGGCGATCATGACGGCGCTGGATGGCTATCCGATGGCGCAGCAGGGCAAAGCCGGTGTGGCGCTGTCGATCTCGGCGGTCAGCTCGTTTATCGGCTCGACCATTGCCATCATCGGCATCATTCTGTTTGCGCCAATCCTCGCCAACTGGTCGCTGGCGTTTGGTCCGGCAGAGTATTTCGCGCTGATGGTGTTCGCCATTGCCTGCCTCGGCAGCATGATGAGCCACAACCCGCTGAAGTCGTTTCTTGCTGCACTGATTGGCCTCGGCATGGCGACGGTGGGCGTTGATGCGAATACCGGCGTTTATCGCTTTACCTTTGACAGCGTGCATCTCTCGGACGGCATCCAGTTTGTGGTGGTGGTCATCGGCCTGTTCTCGGTGAGCGAAATTCTGCTGATGCTGGAGTCCACCAGCAGCGGCCAGAAGATGGTGCGCGCCAGCGGCCGCATGCTGTTCAACATGAAAGAGGCGGCACAGGCCACCGGCGCAACGCTGCGCGCCTCGTTCATTGGCTTCTTTGTCGGCGTGCTGCCAGGGGCCGGCGCCACCATCGCCAGCGCCATTGCCTATATGAGTGAGAAGAAAATCAGCGGCAGCGATCAGTTTGGCAAGGGTGACATTCGCGGCGTGGCCGCGCCGGAAGCGGCGAACAACGCCTCAGCCTGCGGATCGTTTATCCCGATGCTGACGCTGGGCATTCCCGGCTCCGGCACCACGGCGGTGATGGTCGGCGCGCTGACGCTGTATAACATCACGCCCGGTCCGGCAATGTTTACCGAGCAGCCGGACATCGTCTGGGGGCTGATCGCCGCGCTGCTGATCGGTAACGTGATGCTGCTGATCATGAACATCCCGATGATCAACATCTTTGCGCGCATGCTGACCATTCCGCTGTGGTTCCTGGTACCGGCAATTGCCGCGATTTCGGCGGTGGGCGTGTATGCGGTGCACAGCACTACGTTTGACCTGCTGCTGATGGTCGGGCTGGGTATTTTCGGCTATATCCTGCGTAAGATGGATTTCCCGATGTCGCCGCTGATTCTCGGCTTTGTGCTGGGCGAAATGCTGGAGCAGAACCTGCGCCGCGCGCTGTCAATCAGCAACGGCAACCTGCCAATTCTGTGGGAAAGCCTGATCTGTAAAGTGCTGCTGGTGCTGGCTGTCGCCGTGCTGGTGGTGCCGCCGCTGTGGAAGCGCTGGCGTCGCAAGCGCATGAAGCTGGCCGCCGCCGAATAAATCCGTGTCTTATTGTTTTTCTCCCTGCCGCCCCCGTGGATTTCCCGGGGGCTTTTGCTATCATGTGCCATCGTTTTTCCGGCGCACCCGGATCTGACTCGTTTTCAAGGATTCCGCCATGCAACCTCTCAGCGGTCCCGGTGTGCCCGCGGGCGATCGTTCCTCTGTTAACCCGGCTAACGGCACCGGCCGCCCCGGCGCGGCACTGGGCGACCAGCCGCTCTCCCCGGCCCAGCGCACCACGCTGGAACGCCTGATCGTCCGGATCATGTCACTCAGCACGCTGAAAGCGCCCGAACTGTGGGCTGGCATACGCCACGAAGTAGGCGTGAAAAATGACGCCGAACTGCAGTCGCGCCATTTTCCGGCGGCGGAGCAGCATCTCAACAGCCGTCTGACGCAGGTGCAGAACAGCCACGCCACGCGTCAGCTGTTGCAACAGTTGCTGGAAAAGCTGCCGCAGGGCAACAATCGCCAGGCGGTGAGCGATTTTATCCGCCAGCAATTTAACCAGACGGTGTTGAGCGCACTGAGTCAGGATCAGCTGCGTCAGGTGCTGACCATGTTGCAGAACGGTCAGATGGCGATCCCGCAGCCGCAGCAGACGCGCACCACCGATCGCACCCTGTTACCGGCCGAACAGCAGGCGCTCAACCAGCAGGTCACACGGCTTGCCGCCGCGACCGGGGAATCGCCGGTAAAAGTACTGGCCGACACGTTGAAACTGGTTAATCTGAAGAGCGGCGACCCGGTTCCGTCACGCCACTTCCCGCTGCTGACGCAGTTTTTGCAGGTGCGCCAGACGCTGAGCCAGCACAGCGCGCCGACGCTGCAGCTGCTGGAAAGCTCGCTCAAACAGCCGCTGAGCCACGACGAGCAGCGCATGCTGGAGGATTACAGCCTGCAGCGCTTCCAGGCCACGCCGCAGACGTTGCTGACGCCGGCGCAGAGTCAGGATCTGCTGATGCTGCTGTTCAGCCGCCGCGCCGAGCGCAACAGCGAAACGCCGCTGGCCGACAGCGAGCTGCGTCCGCAGCCAATCTGGGCACCGTTTGTTGAAATTCTGCCGCGTCCACTGGCGCAGCGCCCGGCGCTGACGCTGGTGCTCGGCCTGGCGCTGTTCTTCTTTTTGCTCTGGCTGCTGCTGTAGTTAAGCCATCGTACTCAGCAGCCGCACTCCGCCGCGGGTGCCGCGGCGGGCCACTCGCCTGCCGCCGCGCCCCACGCCATCGGGTGGCCGTCGCGTTTCCAGAAATCCAGCCCGCCAATCAGCTCTTTAACCTGAAACCCCAGCTCAGCCAGCTTTAGCGCCGCTTTGGTCGAACCGTTGCAGCCGATGCCGTCGCAATAAGTCACATAGACGCGGTGACGATCGAGCCGCGCGGTGCTGGCCGCATCCATTTCGCGATGCGGCAACGACAGCGCGCCGCAGATATGTCCGGCCTGATATGCGTCGCGGCTGCGGGCATCAATCACCACAATCTGCGTGACGCCCTGCGCCAAATCCGCCGCCAGATCCCAGGCATCGGTGTAATAGCTGAGTTTGTGCTGCAAATAAGCCACGCTGTGCTGCGGGCTGGCGGGCGGATAAAACAAAACGGCTGACATGGCATTCTCCTGTTGTGATTCCCCTGCAGTGTACGGCAAAGTGGTCTGCATTCTGATACCACTTTGACCGGAACGATAAGACCATTATGCACCATGCCTTTTTGCCGCTGTTTCGCCATCAGACTCAGGGCGGCTTACGTCAGCGGCTGTGCGCTACGCTGCGCCAGGCCATTGTCAGCGGCCATTTGCGCTTCGGGCAGAAGCTGCCCTCCAGCCGCCAGCTGGCTGCCGATCTGGCGCTGTCACGCGTGACGGTCGAAGCCGCTTACAGCCAGCTGGAGAGCGAAGGCTACGTGCAGCGGCACAGCGGACGCGGCACCTTTGTCGCCATCGCCCTGCCGCCACCGGCGGAAAAGGCGACAGCGCAGCGCGCACCGCGCTTTTCGCAGCGCGGCACGCAGGTGCTGGCGACCGGTGGCTGCCAGGATCCCCCTTTTCCCCTTGCCTTTGCCGCCGGATCACCGGAACTGCGCGCGTTTCCGCACCGCCAGTGGCAGCGGCTGAGCCACAGCGTACAGCGCGTGCTGGGCAGTAAGGTGATGGGCTATGGCGATCCGCTCGGTTATGCGCCGCTGCGCCAGGCGGTGGCGGATTATCTGGCGCTGTCGCGCGGCGTGCGCTGTACGGCTGAGCAGGTCATCATGCTCACCAGTTCACAGCAGGCGCTGCAGCTGCTGGCGCTGATGTTTCTGGATGCAGAGGATGAAGTGTGGCTGGAGGAGCCGGGCTACCGTGGCGCGCGTAACGCCTTTCTCGCCGCCGGTGCCCGCTGCCGCGCCATGCCGCTGGACGATCAGGGCGCGCTGCCACTCAGCGGCCGGGCGCAACTGGTGTATCTGACGCCCGGCCACCAGTATCCGACCGGCACACCGATGAGCCTCGCGCGGCGACTGCAGTGGCTGGCGTGGGCACGTCAGCACGATAGCTGGCTGATCGAGGATGACTACGACAGTGAATTTCATTATGACGGTCGCCCGGCGCCGGCGCTGCAGGGCATGGAAGCCGATAGCCGGGTCATCAGCCTGGGGACTTTTTCCAAAACCCTGTTTCCATCGCTGCGGCTGGCGTGGATGGTGGTGCCCGCGGCGCTGGTGACGGCGCTGGGTCGCGCACGCAGCGTACTGGACGGCCACAGCGCCCTGCTGCCGCAGGCGATCACCGCCGAATTTATCCAGCAAGGCTATTTCGCCAGCCACCTGCGGCTGATGCGTCAGCTCTATCATAGCCGGCGCGATCGGCTGCTGACACAGATCGAACAGCATCTGCAGCCGTGGCTGCGGCCGATGCCGGCGACAGGCGGGTTACAATTGACGGTTGAGTTATTACAGGGAGATGAGGCGCGGCTCACGCAGCAGGCGCAGGCCGACGGTCTGCTGCTGCCGCGGCTTTCGCTCCTTTACGCCGGCGCATCGCCACAGCAGGGCTGGATACTTGGCTTTGCGGCGTTGACGCCCGGCGAAATTGACCGCGCCTGCGCGAAGCTGGTAAGGCTGCTGGCAACCTGAATCCGTCAGCGACAAAAACAACAAAGGCCGGATTAACCGGCCTTTGAGCATTAGTGTAAGCGTTACGCCTGGTATTTACGCAGGGTCAGCGTGGCGTTGGTGCCACCGAAGCCGAAGCTGTTGGACATCACCGTGGTCAGCGCTTTTTCGGTTGGCTGCGTCACAATGTTCATGCCTTTCGCTGCGTCATCCAGCTGTTCCACGTTAATGCTTGGCGCGATGAAGCTGTGCTCCAGCATCAACAGGGTGTAAATCGCTTCCTGCACACCTGCCGCACCCAGCGAGTGACCGGTCATGGCTTTGGTCGCGGAGATGTATGGCGTGTTGTCGCCAAACACTTCGCGAATCGCGCCCAGCTCTTTCACGTCGCCGACTGGCGTTGACGTGCCGTGGGTGTTGAGGTAGTCGATTGGCGTATCCAGACCCTGCATCGCCATCTTCATGCAACGCACCGCGCCTTCGCCTGACGGAGCCACCATGTCAGCGCCGTCAGAGGTTGCGCCGTAGCCGACGATCTCAGCGTAGATGTGGGCACCACGCGCCAGCGCATGCTCCAGCTCTTCCACTACCACCATACCGCCGCCGCCGGCGATAACGAAGCCGTCACGGCTGGCATCGTAAGTACGCGACGCTTTTTCCGGGGTTTCGTTGTATTTGGTGGAGAGCGCGCCCATGGCGTCGAACTCACAGGCCATTTCCCAGCTCAGCTCTTCGCCGCCGCCAGCAAATACCACATCCTGTTTGCCCAGCTGAATCTGCTCCACCGCGTTACCGATGCAGTGTGCTGACGTCGCGCACGCCGAGCTGATGGAGTAGTTAACGCCGTGGATTTTGAACGGCGTGGCCAGGCAGGCAGAGACGCCGGACGCCATCGCTTTGGTCACCACGTACGGGCCAACGCCTTTCAGGCCGCGCGGGCCACGCATCGCGTCGGCACCGAACACCTGATAACGCGGGGAACCGCCACCGGAACCGGCAATCAGACCAACACGCGGGTTGTTCTGGTACTGCTCATCCGTCAGGCCGGAATCTTTGATTGCTTCTGCCATCGACAGATAGGCATAGATTGAGGCATCACTCATGAAACGCACGATTTTGCGATCGATGAGCCCGTTAGTGTCCAGTTTGACGTTACCCCATACATGGCTGCGCATGCCGGCATCTTTCATCTCTTCGGAGAAAGTGATTCCGGAACGGCCTTCACGCAGGGAAGCCAGCACTTCCTGCTGGTTATTACCAATACTGGAAACGATACCCAGGCCAGTAATCACTGCACGTTTCATTCAATAGTCCTCATTCCACTTCTTTTGGATTGACGTGCACTCTAGCTTACAGTTGTACGCCGAACAAGTCCGATCAGCCATTTCCTTTTGTAAATTTGCGTCATGTGACGCCACTCGCTAAAATCGCGCCACTGCCTGAAAAATGAGCCTTTCCCGTGAAGTTATCCCCGGTTGAACACGCGCAATTAAACTGGAACGATCAGGGTACACCTGTTTCCCGAGCGTTCGACGACGTCTATTTCTCCAACGACAACGGACTGGAGGAGACGCGCTATGTGTTCCTCGACGGTAACCATCTTCCGCAGCGATTTGCCGCACATCCGCGCGATCTGTTCATCGTTGCCGAGAGCGGTTTTGGCACCGGACTCAACTTTCTTACCCTGTGGCAGGCGTTCGATCGCTTCCGCGCCGCCCATCCGCAAGCCGGCTTGCGCCGCCTGCACTTCATCAGCTGCGAAAAATACCCGCTGACCCACGCCGATCTGGTGAGCGCGCACGCGCACTGGCCGGAACTGGCCCCGTGGGCCGGACAGCTACAGCAGCAGTGGCCGCTGGCCCTGCCCGGCTGTCAGCGCCTGCTGTTCAATGGCGGCGAGGTGACGCTGGATCTGTGGCTGGGTGATATTAACGCGCTGATTGATACTTTTGATGACAGTCTCAACGGCCAGGTTGACGCGTGGTTTTTAGATGGCTTCGCGCCGGCGAAAAATCCGGAGATGTGGACGCCTTCGCTGTTCGCCGCCATGGCGCGGCTGGCGCGTCCCGGCGGCACCTTCGCCACCTTTACCTCGGCGGGCTTTGTGCGGCGGGGCTTACAGCAGGCCGGCTTCAGCGTGGCGAAGCGCAAAGGCTTCGGCCACAAGCGTGAAATGCTGACCGGCGTGCTGGACAGCGCCCCCGGGCAGCTAGCGGCTCAGCCGTGGTATGCGCGTCCGCAGGCCGCCAGCCGCGAGGTGGCGCTGATTGGCGGCGGCGTGGCCAGCGCGGTGCTGGCGCTGGCGCTGCTGCGGCGTGGCTGGCAGGTTACGCTGTACTGCGCCGATGCCGCCCCGGCGCTCGGCGCATCGGGTAACCGTCAGGGCGCGCTTTATCCGCTGCTTAACCAGCACGATCCGGCGCTCGCCACTTTTTTCCCGGCGGCGTTCAGCTTTGCCCGTCGCCTGTATGATGCGCTGCCGGTGATGTTCGAACATCAGTGGAGCGGCGTGCTGCAGCTCGGCTGGGATGCCAAAAGCGCAGAGAAGATCGCGCAGATGCTGAGCATGGATCTGCCGCACGAGCTGGCGCACGGCGTCAGCCCGCAGCAGGCGCAGCAGCTGGCCGGCGTCGATCTCGACTGCGGCGGCATTTTCTATCCGCAGGGCGGCTGGCTGTCGCCGTCACAGCTCACCAGCAATCTGCTGGAGTATGCCCAGACTCAGGGGCTGCGCATGCACTGGCTGCATCGCGTGACGCAGCTGGCACGCCAGCAGGCTGGCTGGACGCTGCAGTTTGCCCACCAGCCCGCGGTCACCCATCAGCAGGTGGTGCTGGCTAACGGCCATGCGCTGCAGGCGATCGGGCAAAGCCGCGATTTGCCGGTGTATGCGGTGGCCGGTCAGGTCAGCCATGTGCCGACCAACGCGGCGCTGAACCCGCTGCGCACCGTGCTGTGTTACGACGGCTATCTCACCCCGGTCAGCCCGAACTTTGCCACGCACTGCATCGGTGCCAGCTACCATCGCGGTGAAACGACAACCGCTTTCCGCGCCGACGATCAGCAGGAGAATCGCCAGCGGCTGATTAACTGTCTGCCGCAGGTCAGCTGGCCGACGCAGGTTGACGTCAGCGCTGATGAAGCGCGCAGCGGCGTGCGCTGCGCCACGCGCGATCATCTGCCGATGAGCGGCAGCGTGCCGGATTACGCGGCGACGTTCAGTGAGTATGCGGATCTAGCGGCGCGGCGCGCGCGCGGCGAGCAGATTGCGGAAGCGCCGGTGCATCCCGGCCTGTTCGTGCTCGGCGCGCTGGGGTCGCGCGGACTGTGCAGCGCGCCGCTGGCAGCAGAAGTGCTGGCGGCGCAAATGAGCGGCGAGCCGCAGCCGCTGGACAGCAGCACGCTGGCGGCGCTGCATCCCAACCGTTACTGGGTGCGCAAATTGCTGAAAGGGAAAAAGGCAGGACGCTAAAGCGCGGGGCGAGCGATCGCCCCGGCCAGTCAGGCAGTGAGGCGCGCCTGGGTAAACAGGTTATCCCACATGCCCACCACCAGCGCCTGGTCGCGCGGCGACAGCTCACCGGCGGCGATGGCGTTTTGCAGGCTGTTGGTGACCTGAATCTGCAGCGCTTCCGGCGTGTGTTCGCCGCTCTGCTCAATTTCCGCTACTGCCAGCGTCAGATGGCCACGCAGATAACCGCTGGCAAACAGTTCGTCGTCGCTGGCATGTTCGACCATATCGTCAATCAGCGCCAGAATGCGGGACTCGAATTCTACGATCATCTTCTCATCATCCTTCATTTATCGGAGTGCGGCTCACAGATCTTCCGGCCACGGAAACTGTGCCGCCGTCAGTGCAGGCGTACCATAATAGCTGGCTAACGCATCAATAAAGCGCGCCGGACGCGCCGGAATGCCGTGCTGCAGATAATGCATCACCTGCGCATGCACCTTGCGCTGAAACGCGATGCGATCCGGTTCACAATCGCCGTCGAGATTGTCACAGCTGACGTTGAAGGGAAAGCCGGCTGCCACACAGAACAGCCACTCCAGCGCCTGCGGCTTAATCTCCACCGCTTCAAACTGGCCCTGCGTTTGCGCATCGCGCCCGTCCGGGCAGTACCAGTAACCAAAATCCACCAGCTTACGCCGCGCTTCACCGGCAATGCACCAGTGCGAAATTTCGTGCAGCGCGCTGGCGTAAAAGCCATGGGCAAACACCACGCGGTGCCACGGTGAGGTGTCATCCGCTGGAAGATAAATAGGTTCATCATCGCCTTTAATTAGACGCGTCTGAAAATCGTCAGCAAAGCAGCCGTCAAAAATATCCACCAGCTGCTGATAATGGTGCTCTTTACTCATAATATTTTAATCTTTAAACAAACCGCCGCCATTGTCGCACTGGCGGCCGGTTTTGACGAGTGCGGATTACAGTGCGGCAAACCAGGCGAGAATGACACTGCCGTGGCTGTCCCACAACAGCTTAGCGCTCATCACGGCAGACACCGTCACCACCATCGGGCGAATCAGCTTCTGACCGCGGCTCAGCACCAGCCTGGCGCCGAGGCGTGCGCCAATAAACGCCCCCAGCAGCATAATCACGCCGGTGCCCCACACCACCTTGCCGCCGAACATAAAGAACAGCAGACTGGCGAAGTTGGAGGTGAAATTTAGGATTTTGGCGTGGGCGGTGGCTTTGGCCAGATTGAAGCCGCAAAGCGTGACGAAGGCCAGCGCATAAAACGAGCCGGCACCCGGGCCGAAGAAGCCATCGTAAAAGCCGACGCAGCCGCCACCGACCAGCGCAAACGCCAGGCCATGCAGGCGCTGCTCGCGATCGGCCTCGCCAAGACGTGGCATCAGCAGGAACCACAGCCCGATGCTGATCAGCAGCAGCGGCAGAATCTGACGCAGTATCTCAGCCTGAATATGCTGAATCAGCAGCGTTCCGCCAATCGCGCCGAGAAAGGTCATGGCGATATTCAGCCGCTGCTCGCGCAGTTTCACCGCGCCGCGCCGCACAAAATAGAGGCTGGCCGAGAAGGAGCCGCCAACCGACTGCAGCTTGTTGGTCGCCAGCGCCTGCGCCGGTGAAAGACCGGCTGCCAGCAGCGATGGCACGGTCAGCAGACCGCCACCGCCGGCGATGGAGTCGATAAAGGCCGCCAGCACCGCGACCAGAAACAGCACGCCAAGCACCATCGGGCTGACAACAAACAGATCCATCTCAGGTTCCTACAGTAGATGCTTATCAAGTAACGCCTGGCAGGAAGGCGGCAACGGCGGCGGGGATTTCTTCACCGGCGGCGTGCTGCCCGGCTTCTTCGGCAGGAACCAGCTCTCCAGCTCTGCGCCGCAGCCATCGCCCGGCGGCGGTGGCGCCTGATCTTCGCACTCCAGGCTGCCAGGCGGACAGCGCAGGCGCACGTGCATGTGTGCCCGGTGGGCGAACCACGGCCGCACTTTGTGGAGCCACGCACGATCGTTACCGGCATCGGCACAAAGCTGCTTTTTAATTGCCGGATTGACGAAGATGCGCGTGACGTCGTCATCTTTCGCCGCCAGCTTGATCAGGCTGTCGATCTGCGGCTGCCAGTGACGCGCAATCACCTGGCGGTCGTCCGGCCCAACCAGATCGAGCGGCTGCGGCTTCAGCAGCTGCTGTGCCGTCCAGCGGCTCTGCGGCAGCTGCAGCCAGATATCCACGTCGAGACCGGTCTGATGGCTGGCGTGGCCGCTGCTAAAACGTCCGCCGGCGGCCATGCCCATATCACCAATCAGCACCTGGCCCAGCTGCAGCTGATGCGTCTGGGTGCTGAGGCGCTGGATAAAGGCGATCAGGTCCGGGTGGCCGTAATAGCGGCGCTGATCCTGACGCATCACCTGATAGTTGGGCGAGTTGAGCGGCAGCTGCTGCGCCCCGACGATACAGCCGTTGGCAAAACTGCCGATGGACTGCGGGCTGCCGGCAATCGGTTGATGGATTTGCTGCCACGGCGTGGCAGCCAGGCTGGCCGCACTGCACAGCAGCGCGGCAAGGGAGAGAAGCAGGCGGCGCATCATGCGGCTTACCAGCGCGGGACGCTGCTGTTAACGTCAGCGTTCTGCCCACGCTGGCGCAGCAGGTGATCCATCAGCACAATCGCCATCATCGCTTCCGCGATCGGTACCGCGCGGATGCCAACACAGGGATCGTGACGGCCTTTGGTGATCATCTCCACTTCCGCGCCGTCGCGGGTGATGGTGTTGCCCGGCACGGTGATGCTGGAAGTGGGCTTCATCGCCAGGTTGGCGCTGATGGTCTGGCCGCTGCTGATCCCGCCGAGAATGCCGCCGGCATGGTTGCTCTGAAAACCGTTGCTGCGGATTTCATCACGGTGCTGACTGCCGCGCTGGTTGATCACCGCGAAACCATCACCGATCTCCACGCCTTTCACCGCGTTGATGCTCATCAGCGCGTGCGCCAGGTCGGCGTCGAGGCGATCAAATACCGGCTCACCGAGGCCCGGCGGCACGTTTTCGGCCATTACAGTGACTTTGGCACCGATAGAGTCACCCTCTTTTTTCAGCGCGCGCATCAGTTCGTCCAGCGCATCGAGTTGGTCGGCATCGGGGCAGAAAAAGGGGTTATCTTCCACGATACTCCAGTCTTTCAGCTCGCAGGCGATGTCGCCAATCTGCGCCAGATAGCCGCGCACCACGATACCGTGCTTCATCTGCAGATACTTTTTAGCAATGGCACCGGCCGCTACGCGCATGGCGGTTTCGCGGGCCGAGGAGCGGCCGCCGCCGCGATAGTCGCGCAGACCATATTTTTGTTCGTAGGTATAATCCGCATGGCCGGGACGGAACAGATCTTTAATCGCGCTGTAATCCTGCGAACGCTGGTCGGTGTTTTCAATCAGCAGACCGATGGAGGTGCCGGTGGTGACGCCTTCAAACACGCCGGACAAAATCTTCACCTGATCCGGCTCGCGGCGCTGGGTGGTATAGCGCGAAGTGCCGGGACGACGACGATCGAGATCGTGCTGAATATCGGCTTCGGTCAGCGGGATGCCGGGCGGCACACCATCAACAATGCAGCCAAGCGCAATACCGTGCGACTCGCCAAAGGTGGTAACGCGAAAAAGTTGTCCGATGCTGTTTCCGGCCATGGGGGTTCCTTGTTGCGATGTTGCGGGCGAGCGCTCGCCCCGATTTTTAGTCTTTATAGAATGAGAAGTGCGACTGCGCCGCGACGATTTGATCGCGCGTCAGCATGAACACGCCGTCACCGCCGTTATCAAATTCCAGCCAGGTAAAGGGCACGTCCGGATACTGCTCCATCATGTGCACCATGCTGTTACCGACTTCGCAAATCAGCACGCCCTGCTCGCTGAGGTAGTCCGGCGCGCAGGCCAGGATGCGGCGCACCAGCTTCAGGCCGTCGCTGCCCGCGGCCAGACCGAGTTCCGGCTCGTGGCGATATTCGTTCGGCAGGTCGTCCATGTCTTCGGCATCGACGTAGGGCGGATTGGTGACGATCAGATCATATTTAACCTGCGGCAGATTGCGGAACAGATCGGCGCGAATCGGCGTGACGTGATGCAGCAGACCGTGCTCTTCAATATTCTGTTCAGCCACGGCCAGCGCGTCGGTGGAGATATCGACGGCATCCACTTCCGCTTCCGGGAAGGCGTACGCACAGGCGATGGCGATACAGCCGCTGCCGGTGCACATATCGAGAATGTGGCGTGGCGCGCCGTCGATCAGGCCGGCAAAGCGGTTTTCGATCAGCTCGCCAATCGGTGAACGCGGCACCAGCACGCGCTCATCGACGTAGAATTCATGGCCGCAGAACCAGGCTTTGTTGGTGAGATAGGCCACCGGAATGCGCTCGTTGACGCGACGGATTACGCGTTCCACGATGCGGTGACGTTCGCTGGCGGTCAGGCGCGCGTGGCGCATGTCTTCCGGAATATCCAGCGGCAGCCACAGCGTCGGCAGCACCAGTTGGACCGCTTCGTCCCAGGGATTGTCCGTGCCGTGGCCGTACCAGATGCCCGCCGCCGAAAAGCGGCTTACTGCCCAGCGCAGCATATCCTGAATGGTGTGCAGTTCGTTCACTGCCTCATCGACGAAAATCTTGTCCACGTAGCCCTCCGCAGGCCATAAAATCAATCGGCCGATAGTGTGCCATGAAGCCGGGCAGAATTCAGCGCAGCGAGGTGAAAAAGCTGACATTTTTTGACGCTTAGCGGTAAGGTAACGGCCAGACACCCGCCATTTCTGATGATTCACTGAGACATGAGTAAAAAGACGCCGCTAAGCCAGGACGACCAGGCGCTGTTCCGCCAGCTAATGAGCGGTACGCGCCAGCTGAAACAGGATACGATCGTGCACAAACCGGCAGTGAAAAGCCGTGAAGTGCCGCTGAAGCGGCTGCTGTCTGAGCAGGCCGATAACAGCCATTATTTCTCCGATGAGTTTCAGCCCCTGCTCTCCAGCGACGGGCCGACGCGCTATGTACGCGCCGACGTCAGCCATTACGAGCTGAAAAAATTACGGCGTGGCGATTACACGCCAGAGATTTTTCTCGATCTGCATGGGTTAACCCAGCTTCAGGCGAAACAGGAACTCGGCGCGCTGATTGCCGCCTGCCGCCGCGAGCATATTTTCTGTGCCAGCGTGATGACCGGCCACGGCAAGCACATTCTCAAGCAGCAAACCCCGCTGTGGCTGGCACAGCATCCGCACGTGATGGCGTTTCACCAGGCACCCAAACTGTTTGGCGGCGACGCCGCGCTGCTGGTGTTGATTGAAGTCGAAGAGTGGCAGCCGCCGGAATTACCCTGACCGGCAAAGGGACAGCGAGTGGGAAATAAAGTGATCTCTATTATTCCCCAAAATAATTCAGGTTGCAGCAAGGCGGCAAGGGAATGAATCCCCGGGAGCTTATGCGAAGAAGTGCTTGGGATGAAATGACTTAGCCAACGCAGTTGCGGTTTGAGCGCACATCATTCCCCAAAATAATTCAGGTTGCAGCAAGGCGGCAAGGAAATGAATCCCCAGGAGCTTACATCAGTAAGTGACTGGGGTGAATTGACGCAGCCAACGCAGCTGCAGCCTGAAGTATGAAGGGGAATTACATGGCTTTGGCTAATTTGGCCGGACTCACCTGCCACGCCAGCTTGCCTTCGCAGGCGTCGGCATCAAACTCCACGCAGGCAATGGCGGAGGTGGCGAACATCGGTGGCGCTTCCTGCGGGCAGAGTTCAGATACCAGATAACCCACCAGCGGCAGATGCGAAATCACCAGCACCGCGTGCGCACCCTGCACTGCCAGCGCCTGTAAATGGCAGGCGACCATGCCCGGATCGCCGCCTGGCGTCAGTTCTGGCAGCACTTCCTGCCCTTCCGGCAGTTTCAGCGCTTCACGTACCGTGGCGAGCGTTTGCCCGGCGCGCAGATAAGGGCTGACCAGCACCTTATCGATTCCCGGCGTCTGACCATTCAGCCAGCTCGCCATCTGACGTGATTCGTCGCAGCCACACAGGGTGAGAGGACGAACCGCATCACTCGCTGCTTCCAGAGCTGCGTCGCCGTGACGCATGATAAAAACTTGCATAAAGCACCGCTGTTGTTTGTCGATATCGCCGGGTACCACAGCACCAGACGCTTCATTCTGCGAATGAACGCTGTGTTTTACCCCAATGGCTTGAGTATAGTCAACCGGTTGTTTATTAAATAAGCATATCTCAGAATGGTGCCGCGCCAGGCACTGCGCGGCCCCGATTCTAACCCGCTGAATCCGTGCGGCTATTCATGAATGTGCAGAAGTGTAAAAATTCGTTTTCCCTTCTGACATTGCCACTAACGCGTCACAGGGCGTAAAACGCTCGCCGTATTGCTGCATTAATGTACGTAATGTATTGACGATCTCGCCCGCACCACGCTGGTCAATATAGCGGAACGGCCCGCCGAGAAACGGCGGAAACCCGATGCCAAACACTGCCGCGATGTCGCCATCGCGGGCGCTGCGGATCACCGCTTCGTCGAGACAACGTACCGCCTCGTTAAGCATCAGCATCACACAGCGCGTGGCGATCTGCTGCTCGCTCTGTTTCGCCTGGGGTTTTAACTGCAGCAGGCGGTACAGACTGGCATCGGCCTGACGTTTGCGCGGCCAGCGCGTGCGCTGATAATCATAAAAACCTTTCTGGTTTTTGCGCCCTTTGCGATCGTCGGCCAGGATAGCGCTCACCGCCTGCGGCGCGCTGAAGCGTGAACCGTAGGCCTGTTCGAGAATCGGGCTGATTTTGCTGCCGACATCAATACCGACTTCATCCAGCAACTGCAGCGGGCCGACCGGGAAACCAAATTTCACCAGTGCGCTATCAATGTGTTCAATGGGCTCGCCCTCCAGCAGACAGCGCATGGCTTCATTTATATAGGGCGCGAGAATGCGGTTAACATAAAAGCCGGGACGGTCAGCGACCACCACGGCGGTTTTGCCCTGACGACGCGCCAGATCCACCGTGGTGGCCAGCGTCTGTGCTGAAGTGCCGCTATGCGGAATCACCTCGACCAGCGGCATCTTGTCTACCGGACTGAAGAAGTGCAGGCCGATAACATTCTCCGGGCGCTGCGCGCCGGCGGCGATCTGCGCAATCGGCAGCGAGGAGGTGTTAGACGCAAAGATGGTGTGCGGCTGACAGTGTTCTTCAATCTCGGCCACCATTTGCTGCTTCAGCGCCAGATCCTCAAACACCGCTTCGATCACCAGATCGCGCTGGCGGAAGCCCTGATAATCGGTGCCGCCGCTGATGCGCGCCATCTGCTGCTGGCGTTCCGCCGGCTTGAGCTGGCGCCGTTTTACCTTTTTGCTCAGCAAATCCCAGCTGTACTGCAGCGCGTGGTTAACGCCGTTCAGGTTGATATCGCGGATTCGCACCGGCAGACCGGCTTTCAGCGCGGTGACGCTGGCAATCCCACCGCCCATCAGCCCGCCGCCCAGCACGCCAATCTGCTGCAGCGGGCGCGGCGGCGCATCCGCCATCGGCTCTTTCTTCAGGGCGGTGGAAGCAAAAAACAGGCTGCGTAGTGCGGCCGACTGCACGGTCATCGCCAGCTCGCCAAACGCGCGCGCTTCCGCGGCGTGACCGGCGGCGCTGCCCTGCTCCAGCCCGATGCGCACCACCTGCAAAATGCGGTCGGTGGCCGGATAGTTACCGTGGGTTTTACCATCGGTCTGGCGTTTGGCCAGCGTAAACAGCAGCGGACGCGCCAGCGGCCCCTGCAGCAGGCGATCGCGGCGCGACAGGCTGCGTGCGGCGTGCTTTCCTTTATGGACACGTGCCACGGCGGTTGCCAGCAGAATCGCCTGCGGCACCGCATCATCCACCAGGCCAAGCTTCAGCGCCTGCTTAGCGCGCAGCTGTTTGCCGCTGAGGATCAGCGGCAGCGCCTGCTGCACACCAATCAGACGCGGCAACCGCTGGGTGCCGCCGGAACCGGGCAACAGGCCGAGCTGCACCTCTGGCAGGCCGAGACGGGTTTTCTCATCCAGCGAGCAGATGCGCGCATCGCAGGCCAGCGCCAGCTCCAGCCCGCCGCCAAGACAGGCTCCATGAATGGCGGCGACCACCGGGAACGGCAGCGCGGCGATCTCCGCCATCACTTCCTGTCCCTGCCGCGCCAGCGCTTCAGCCTGCTGCGCCGTTTCACAACGGGCGATCATGCTGATGTCCGCACCGGCGACAAAGTTGTCGCGTTTGCCCGAAATCAGCACGATGCCCGCCAGCTGCGCATCGCTGCGCGCCTCCGCCAGCACCGCGCGGATTTGCGGCACAAACTCCGCTTTCAGGGTGTTCATCTTTTCGCCCGGCACATCAATGGTGATCACCGCAACGTGATCCGGACGCATCTGTAAATGGAATGCAGATTCGCTCATTATTCGGCCTCCAGAACCATCGCGCTGCCTAATCCGCCAGCGGCACAGGCGGTTACCAGCCCTAAGCCGCCGCCGCGCCGCCGCAGCTCATGCAGCGTTTGCGTGATCATGCGCGCGCCGGTGGCGGCGAACGGATGACCGTAGGCGATGGAACCGCCCAGCACGTTGAAACGCGTCTCGTCGACTTCGCCCAGCGCGCGATCGCGCTTCAGCACTTCACGCGCAAAGCGTTCATCGTTAAACAGCCTGAGGTTGGCCAGCGTCTGCGCGGCAAAGGCTTCATGCATGTCGATCAGGGTCAGATCGCCGAGGGTAATGCCGGCGCGATCCAGCGCCAGCGGTGATGCGTAAGCCGGTCCGAGCAACATGTCCTGCCAGACATCAATCGCGGCAAACGCATAGCTGCGCAGGTATCCGAGCGGTGTAATGCCCAGCTCACGCGCGCGCCCTTCGCGCATCAGAATCAGCGCCGCCGCGCCATCGGTCAGCGGCGTGCTGTTGGCCGCGGTGACCGAGCCGTGGCGACGGTCAAACGCCGGACGCAGCTTTGCATAATCCGCCGCACTGGCGTTAAAGCGAATGTTGTTGTCCTGCTCAATCGGTGCTTTCCACGGCGGCACAAACGCCGGCATCACTTCCTGCGCCAGCACGCCGGATTGCCAGGCCTGCGCTGCACGCTGGTGCGAGCGCAGCGCCAGCGCGTCCTGCTGCTCACGCGTAATACCGTGCGTTTTGGCCATCTGCTCGGCGGTGTCGCCCATGCGTAAACCGGTGGAGTATTCCGCCACTGCCGGCGGCACCGGCAACAGATCGCGTGGGCGCAGGCGGCGTAAGATGTGTAATTTTTTGCTCAGGGTGCGGGCTTTATTGAGGTCAACCAGCGCGCGCGCCAGCGTTTTGCTGACGCCAATCGGCAGCACCGAGGAGGAGTCAGCGCCACCGGCAATACCTGCATCAATGGTCCCGGCCATCAGGCTTTCCGCCACGTTGGCCACTGCCTGAAAGCTGGTGGCGCAGGCGCGGCTCACGCTGTAGGCATCGGTGTGCACGCTCAGTCCGCTGCTCAGCACGATTTCACGCGCGATGTTGGGGGCTTCCGGCATCTGCACCACCTGGCCGAACACCAGCTGATCGATCACCTCCACCGGCAATTCGCTGCGCGCCATTAATTCGCTGACCACCATGCGCCCCAGCTCCAGCGCCGGAATGCCATGAAAGTCGCTTGCCTGGCGGGCAAACGGGGTGCGTAATCCGTGGGTAATGGCGATACGTTCGCCCTGACGCGTCAGCAGCGGCTGCGCTTTGCTCATTGCACTCACCTGTAATTTACGACCTGAGCATCATTGCCCAACAGGTCTGACCTGATCATCAGTGTTAACCAGGTGTTGCTAAGTCGCCAATAACAGAAGAAAAAAAGTGCGAGGAGTAACACGAAAAAGAGGCAACGCTGCCGAAAAAGCGGGTCGGCAGCGGCGGGATTAGCGTAAGCCGAGCTGGAAAATCAGGGTTTCGGCCTGGCAGGCAAAGGTGAAATCGACGTCCAGGCGCACGCCGTCTGCTTCGTCGGTAAAGCGCGAATGAATCTCGCACGGATCGGACTCGACCTGGCGCGCTTTGGCGCTCAGCTCGGCCAGCATTGCTTCTGCCGCCTGACGGTCAGCGAACACACCTGACCAGTTGGCGCTGCAATCGGTATTGTCCATCACGGTGCCCACGTCAACGCAGCAGCAGGCTGCCGTTTCGTTCGCACTACAGTTTCTAATGGCATCAGTCATGTTTTTCTCCTGACGATAAATCAACACTATCGGATCATTTTCTGCTGCAAAGTGTACGCCGGATGCCACGTCGCGGCTATCTTCCGCCCGCTAAGTGACGAATATCACACTAAAATTTGATCCAAAACAAATTTGACTCGCTATGCTGGAGCAGAACCGCAAGGATTTTGTTAAGCAGATCTGATTTTATCGATCAAAGCAGAAATATTTTAAAAACAATATTGCAACAAATACACAGGTCGGACCTATACTCGTCGCACTGGTCTGATATGTGTCTGTATCGTCAGTCCCTACAATCCGCCGTCCTTTGTTACGCGACGTAACTACGTTTAATAATAATTTAGATGAGGTTGTGGTCATGAACCATAAGAACCTGTTTGCAAAGTCAGCTGTGGCAGCTGCAGTGGCGCTCGTCTCTTCTCACGTCTACGCCGCAGGCTTTCAACTTAACGAATTCTCAGCAATCGGCCTGGGCCGCGCCTATTCCGGTGAAGGCGCCATGGGTGATACCGCCGCCTCTGCCAGCCGTAACCCAGCCACTATGGCCCTGATGGACCGCCCTTCTTTCTCCATCGGTGCCGTCTATATCGACCCGGAAGTGGATATCAGCGGTAACAGCCCGACCGGCAACAGCCTCAACGCCAGCAATATTGCGCCTAACCAGTGGATCCCGAACATCCATTATGTGCATCCGATTAACGATCAGTGGTGGATTGGCGCCTCGGCCACCTCGAACTACGGTCTGGCCACCGAATTTAATAACGGTTACACCGCGGGCGGCTTTGGTGGCAAAACCGATCTGATGACCGGCAACTTCAACCTCAGCACCGCTTATCGGTTAAATGATAACTTCAGCTTCGGCGTCGGCTTTGACGCGGTGTACGCCAAAGCGAAAATTGAGCGCTACGCCGGTGAAGCCGGTGCCCGCGCCGGTCTGCCGGCCGATACCCAGGTCGCGCACCTGAAAGGTGACGAATGGGGCTACGGCTGGAACGCCGGTATCCTGTATGAAGTGGATAAAAACAACCGCTTCGGCTTCACCTATCGTTCCAAAGTGAAGATCGACTTCGACGGCGACTATAAGAGCAATATCCCGCGCGCCTTTAACGGCACGCCGCAGGCGATTGCGCTGGGTCTGCCGTATGGCACCAGCGGCGCCACCATTCCGGGTTCGCTGACGCTGAACCTGCCGGAAATGTGGGAAGTGTCCGGCTGGCATAAAGTGGCGCCACAGTGGGCGGTGCACTACAGCCTCGCTTATACCAGCTGGAGCCAGTTCCAGGAGCTGAAAGCCACCGGCAGCAACGGCCAGACGCTGTTCTATAAAGATGAAGGCTACCGTGATGCATATCGCATCGCGTTAGGTACCACCTACAACTACGACGATAACTGGACGTTCCGTACCGGTATCGCGTTTGATGACAGCCCGGTGCCGGCGGATAAACGTTCCATCTCGATTCCGGATCAGGATCGCCTGTGGCTGAGCGCCGGTGCGTCTTACGCCTTCACGCCGGATGCGTCGGTGGATGTCGGGGTTTCCTATATGCACGGTCAGCACGTGACGGTGAAAGAAGGTCCTTATACCTTTAATTCCGAAGGTAAGGCCTGGCTGTACGGCGCTAACTTTAACTACAAATTCTGATAATCAGTGCAGCGGCCCATGCGGGTCGGCAGCTGAAAACAAAACGGCGACCTGTTGGTCGCCGTTGTCATTTATTGAGAGTCGATATCTTTTAAATCGTCCTGAATCGCGCTGGCGTTCGGGTTCTCCTCCGGCTTCAGCTTGCCGCCGCTGGCGAGGAAATCGTTACGCTGGAAATAGGCGTTGCGGATAAAGGCGTACGGATCCTGCTGCTGTCTGAGCAGGCCGTCGGAATCAAGCAGCTGCGCGCGCGTTTCCACCCCTTCCAGCGTCCATTTACCGATCGACATTGGCCAGGTAAGCCAGCTCAGCACCGGATAAAGCGTATCGACGTAGTCGCCGCCATCCTGACGCACGGTAAAGCTGCCGTAACCTGGCAGCACCACGTACGGACCGTAGCCAACGCCATAACGGCCCAGCGTGCTGCCAAAGTGGTGCGGCACTTCACGCGCCAGCTGGGGATTGGCTTTGCCGGCGACGTCGATGAAACCGCCGAGGCCGAGCACGGTATTCAGGAAGAAACGGGTAAAGTGAATGCCCGCCTGACGCGGCTCGCCGACCAGAATCGAGTTCACCATGCTGGCCGGTTCATCAAGGTTACCGAGGAAGTTGCTCAGCCCGGTACGGGCCGGCACCGGCACGTAATCACGCCAGGCAACCGCCACCGGGCGCACTACATAGGGATCCAGCACGTTGTAGTTGAAGTTAAACATCGTGCGGTTGAACCCTTCGAGCGGATCGCTGCGCTGCGCAGGCGTCGTCTCGTCGGCCGGTTTGGAACTGGCACATCCCACCAGCAGTAAACTGGCCAGCGCCAGGCCGGTCAGGCGATTATTCATTCTTCTCTCCCTGTGCAGATAAAAGGTGTATCGCTTCAGGGCTGCTGCTGATTGACCTCAACAGCCATCGGCTGGTGACCATCCCAGGGGGTGACCGCGCTTAAACCAAACCAGTCGCCGGACTGCGGATTAGCACTACCATCGCGCGAAATGCGCACCCTGACCTGCACCTGATGCTGCGCCGAAAGCAGGCGATCCGGCATCATGGCGTTGCTGTCATCCAGCGTAAGCGATAGCGGGAAGTGGCTGAGCGGTAAACGCTTTACAGCCACAGGCACCGGTGAAACACCGTCAGACACAGAAATATACAACACTCCGCCCGGCGGTAACATTTTTTCTGCCTCTGGCGTTAAGCTCACCGTCAATGCCAGCTGGCTATTTTGCTGTCCCGCGTCGGTTTTCGCTTGTTCAATACTGCGCTCTATCATGGTAATGCGTCGATCGCCGGCCGGCAGCAGCTTCAGCATCACCTGCCATGCGCCAATCGCTTCGCCATACTGCTGCTGCTCAAAGGCATTGAACGCCAGCAGACTGAGGGTGCGCACGTTGCTGTGGTCGCGCTTCAGCAGGTCTTTCAGCAGCATATTGGCCTGGCGGTTATCCTGCGGATCGCTGGAGCGCGTCAGCACTTCGGCATAATCCTGCTGCAGTTCAAGGTTGTCCGGCGCCAGCTGCAAAGCGTGCTCAAAGGCCTGGCTGGCATCGGTGGCGTTGTTCAGCACCATGCCGAGGCGGCCCAGCATCGCCCAGTCATTGAGGTTTTGCGGATCGTTTTGCAGCGAGGTGCGCAGGCCGAGCTGCAGACGCGCCAGCTCTTCCATGGTCAGCGGCTGCGCATTGGGATCCATCACCCGCGCGCGCAGCGCCGGGTACTCCTGCTTCACGCTCTGCCAGCCCGCCAGCTGGGCGAGGCCACCGGTTTTCAGATAAACGCCCACCGACACCAGCACCAGCACGATCACGCCCGGCAGCAGCACCCAGCGGCTGCTGTGATGCGCGCGGGCCGCCGCGTCGCCGGGCACGTCGGTCAGCAGCGTTTGCTGCAGTTCGCGCACCATCTCCGGACGTTCACTGACCACGCCCTCGGCTTCATCATGCTCCAGCTCGCGCAGGCGCTGCTGATAAAAATCGGTATTGAGACGATCGCGATCGCCGCTGCTGGCCTGACGCTGCCGCCAGCCGGCACCGACAAACAGCGCCGTCGCCGCCGCCAGTAAAATAATCAGGGTAATCCAGAATCCAGTCATTACGGCTTCCCGTCACGCTTCAGAATCGCCGCAAGGCGCTGTTGTTCATCGTCATCCAGCTCGCTGCGCGCGTTGCCGCGTCGGCTGCGCAGAATAATAATCAGCCCGCCGAGCACCACAAACAGCGCCGGCCCAACCCACAGAATCAGCGTCGATGGCGTCACCGGCGGTTCATAAGTGACGAAGTTGCCATAACGCGCCACCATGTAATCAATGATCTGCTGGCGGCTCTGGCCCTGCTTCATCAGCTCATACACTTTCAGCCGCATGTCGGCGGCAATCATCGCGTTGGAGTCGGCAATACTGTTGTTCTGGCACTTCGGGCAGCGCAGCGATGCGGTGAGCTCGCGATACTGCTCCTCCTGCTGGACCGAATCGAACTGATAAGTATCGATCGCGGCCCACAGGCTGGTGCTCAGCAGCAGACCCGCGAGCAACATAAGCAGCTGTTTCATACGCCGGCCTCCTTGCTGTATTTCTGCCACAGCGGCTTCACCTCTTCATTCCACACCCGGTCGTTCATGTCGCCGGCGTGGCGGTAGCGGATAATGCCGTGGCCATCAATCAGGAAGGTCTCCGGCGCGCCGTAGACGCCGAGATCCAGACCGAGCATGCCGTCGCCGTCATACAGGCTCAGCGCATACGGATTGCCGAGCGTGTTAAGCCAGGTGACGGCTTTGCTGCGATCGTCTTTGTAATTGAGGCCAACCACGCGAATGCCCTGCTCCGCCAGCGTGTTGAGATATTGATGCTCGGCGCGGCAGGTCGGGCACCAGGTGGCCCAGACGTTCAGCAGCAGCGGTTTGCCATCGGTCAGCACCTGCTGGTTATAGATTTTGCCCGGCTGATCCAGCGCTTCGAGTTTAAACACCGGCACCGGTTTACCGATCAGCGCCGATTCGAGGCGCGTAGGATCGTCACCGCTGGCGTTGCGCGTCAGCTGCCACAGCAGCGCTGCCGCCAGCAGCAGAAACAGGACTAAAGGAATAAACAGGATCTTTTTATTCATGCCAGTTCCTCGCGCTGCGCTTTTTTGCGCGAGCGATAGCGCGGATCGAGCAGGCACAGCAGGCCGCCCACCGCCATAAACACGCCGCCGAACCAGATCCAGCGCACAAAGGGTTTGTAATAAATACGCACCGCCCAGGAACCGTCATCCAGCTCTTCGCCCAGCGCCGCGTAGAGATCGCGCGTGAAGCCGCCGCTGATCGCCGCTTCCGTCATCATGGTGCGCGCTGCGGTATAGAAGCGCTTCTCTGCATGCAGCACCGCTTCTGGCTTACCGTTGCGTGTGACATCGATAATCGCCACGCCACCGCTGTAGTTGGGGCCCTGCAGATTGTGCACGTCGCGGAAAATAAAGTGATAGTTGTGGATATCCACGCTGTCGCCGGCCTTCATGCGCACGTCACGCTCAACGCTGTATTGGGTGCTGAAGGCAATGCCCACCACCGTCACCGCCACGCCAAGATGGCCCAGCACCATGCCCCAGTGGCTGCGCGACAGATGGCGCAATCCCGCCAGAAAACGGTGCCGATGGGTAGCGCGTTCGTGCAGCTCCATCAGCGTCAGCAGGATCACCCAGATGGCCATCAGCAGGCCAATCACCGTCATCGCTTCAATGCGATCCTGCAACAGCCACGGCAGCACGATCGACAGGATCAGCGTCACCAGCAGACCCACACCGAGCCGCTTCCACAGCTTTTGCGGCTCATCGCGGCGCCAGCGCACCAGCGGCCCGATGCCGAGCATCAGTGCGAACGGCGCCATCAGCCATGTGAACATGGTATTGAAGAACGGCTCGCCAACCGAAATGCTGCCCAGCCCGAGCTGTTTATGCACCAGCGGCAGCAGCGTACCGAGCAGCACCACCAGCATTGCGGCAATCAACAGCACATTGTTCCCCAGCAGGAAGGATTCGCGCGACCAGGCTTCGCTCTGCACGCGGCTGCGCACCTGGCCCCCTTTCAGGGCGTACAGCAGCAGCGAACTGCCGATGACAATCACCAGGAAGGCGAGGATAAACATACCGCGCGCCGGATCCGAGGCGAACGAGTGCACCGACACCAGCACGCCCGAACGCACCAGGAAGGTGCCCAGCAGACTTAATGAGAACGCGGTAATCGCCAGCAGCACCGTCCATGACTTGAAGCTGCCGCGTTTTTCTGTCACCGCCAATGAGTGCATCAGCGCAGTGCCGGCCAGCCACGGCATAAAGGACGCGTTTTCGACCGGATCCCAGAACCACCAACCGCCCCAGCCGAGTTCGTAATACGCCCACGCGGAACCGAGCACGATACCAATAGTCAGAAATACCCATGCCGCAGTGGTCCACGGACGTGACCAGCGCGCCCAGGCAGTATCCAGCCGGCCTGCCATCAGTGACGCGATGGCAAAGGCAAACGCCACCGAGAAGCCAACATAGCCCATATAGAGCAGCGGCGGATGGAAGATCAGCCCGATATCCTGCAGCATCGGGTTGAGGTCGCGCCCATCAATCGGGAAGTTCGGCAGCGTGCGGGTAAACGGATTCGAGGTGAGGATGATGAACAACAGGAAGCCGAGGTTGATCATCCCCATCACCGCCAGCACGCGCGCCAGCGCATCCTGCGGCATGCCGCGGCTGAAAATCGCCACCGCTAATGTCCAGGTGCTGAGCAGCAGCACCCACAGCAGCAGCGATCCTTCATGCGCGCCCCAGGTGGCGGCGATGCGGTAATACACCGGCAGCAGCGAATTGGAGTTAGTGGCAACGTAGCCGACGGTAAAATCGTTGACCACAAACGCGTGCACCAGCACGAGGAACGCGGCGGCGATGCACAGGAACATGCCCCAGGTGAGCGGACGCGCCAGCGCCATCAGCCGGCCATCCTGACGCGCCGCGCCCCACAGCGGATAAATACTCAATAACAGCGCTAAGCCCAGCGCCAGACACAGCAGAAAGCTGCCAATTTCCGGCATCATGATTGTGTACCCGCCTGCTGATAGGCCGCTGCCGGTCCGTTATGATTCTTCTTCATTGCGTCCTGAATTTCCGGCGGCGTATACTTCTCATCGTGCTTCGCCAGCACCTCTTTGGCGTTGACCAGATTGCCGTCTTCCAGCACGCCCTGCGCCACCACGCCCTGCCCTTCGCGGAACAGATCCGGCAGAATGCCTTCGTAGCTGACGCTGACCACGCCGTTGGCATCATATAGTTTGAACGACACCGCCAGCGTTTTCGGATCGCGTTTGACGCTACCGGGCATCACCATGCCGCCGACGCGCAGGCGCTGACCGGCCTCTGGCTTCTGGTGATCCTCACCTTTGCCGTACAGAATTTCACTCGGGGTGTAGAACAGGTCGATGTTGGAACGCAGCGCGTACATCACCAGCGACGTGGCAAGGCCTAAGCCCACCAGCACCGCCACCACCACATACAGGCGGTTACGACGACGGATATTCACACGGACTCTCCTGCTGCTTCACTGGCAGCTTGTTTAGCTTTTGCCGCGCGGATGCGGCGCTCGCGGGACTGACGCTGGCGAATCTCTGCCAGCAGGCGGCGACGGAACAACACGGTGTGCAGCACCAGACCGATCAGCGGAATCAGCGTAAAACACACGGCCAGCCAGACGTAAAAGGCATAGCCGCCCATGGCGAAAAACTCGCTCCACGATGAGAAGGCAGGCGTCATGCTTTGCGTCCTCCCTGCGCCACGTCAATCGCCCACGGGCGGTGACGTTCGGTAAACAGAATCAGGTTGCGCAGACGCATCAGGGTGAGCGCACCAAACACCAGCAGATAGCCGAGAATCGACCAGCGCAGCGGCGTGCGCATGCTGGGATCGATCGCCTGTTGCAGAATGCCCGACGAGCCCTGATGCAGCGTGTTCCACCACTGCACGGAGAAGTGAATAATCGGCAGGTTAACCACGCCGACCAGAATCAGGATGCCGGCCGCGCGTCCGGCGGTGCGGCGATCGTCGAAAGAGTGATAGAGCGCAATCACGCCCATATAGAGGAACAGCAGCACCAGTTCAGAAGTCAGACGCGCATCCCAAATCCACCAGGTGCCCCACATCGGCTTGCCCCACGCCGAGCCGGTCACCAGTGCGATAAAGGTAAATACCGCCCCCACTGGCGCCATCGCCGCAGCCGCCAGATCGGCCATTTTCATCTGCCACACCAGACCGATAAAGGCGGCGATGGCCATCGAGGCATAGACGCCCATCGACCACATCGCCGCCGGCACGTGAATGTACATGATGCGGAAGCTGTTGCCCTGCTGATAATCCGCCGGCGCAAAGCCGAATCCCCAAATCCAGCCGAGCAGCAGCGCGCCGACGCCCAGGACTGCGAACCAGGGAATCAAGCGACCGCATAGCTGGTAAAGCCGCTCAGGCTTTGCCCACTGGTGTAACCATTTCCACATTGACATTGCTCACACTAAACAAGAATTCGGATGGCGGCCTCTCTGCCGGAGGCCCGCCTTAATGCAGACTGATGCGCAGCGCGGCAGCAGTCGCAAACGGCGACAGCGTGGCGCTGACCGCCAGCATGGCGCCGAGAATCGCCAGATAACCGCCGATCGGTAACCCCTGACCGGCCGCATCAATTGCCGCGCTGGCAAAAATCAGTACCGGTATCGACAGCGGCAACACCAGTAAACTCAGCAATACGCCGCCGCGCCGCAGCCCGACGGTCAGGCCGGTGCCAATCGCACCGAGAAAACTCAGGGTTGGCGTGCCGATTAGCAGCGTCAGCGCCATTGCCCGCCAGCCAGCAAAATCCAGCGACAGCAGCAGCGCCGCCAGCGGCGAGAGTAAAATCAGCGGCAGCCCGGTAATCAGCCAGTGCGCAATCACTTTGCCCAGCACGGTGATTGGCAGCGGCGTCGGCAGCAACAGCAGCTGCTCCAGCGATCCATCAAGAAAGTCGTCGCGAAACAGCCGCTCCAGCGCCAGCAGCGATGCCAGCAGCGCGGCTACCCAGGCGACGCCGGGCGCGATGCGCGCCAGCTGCTGCGGCTCAGGGCCAATGCCTAACGGGAACAGCGTAATCACGATGAGAAAAAACCACAGCGGATTAACCACTTCCGCGCCGCTGCGAAAGGCAATCTTTAACTCACGCTGAATAACCCGGCCAAGCATCACGCCCACTCCGATGTAAGACGAATTTTGCGCACGCGCGCATGGCTGTCCGGCAGATCCTGATGGGTCGTCAGAATCACCACGCCACCGTTATCGGCATGATCGGCGAAGCGCGCCATTAATTTTTCCACGCCGTGTTTGTCGATGGCGGTCAGCGGCTCATCCAGAATCCACACCGGAGCCGGGCTGAGCCACAGTCGCGCCAGCGCCACGCGCCGCTGCTGCCCGGCAGAAAGCTGAGCCACCGGCACCTCTTCATAACCCAGCAGATTGACCTGCTCCAGCGCGTCATACAGCGTGTCTTCGCTGCGATCGCCGTGCCAGAAATGCAGATTCTCCCGCGGCGACAGCACCGATTTCACGCCCGGATGATGGCCGAGATACAACAGGTTTTGCTGCCATATTTCGCGCTGCCGGCGAATAGACTGCTGTTGCCAGCGTACTTCGCCCTGCTCTGGCCGGCTTAACCCAGCCAGCAGTCGCAACAGTGAAGTTTTGCCTGCGCCGTTGGGCCCTTCGATTTGCACCACATCGCCCGCCTGCATCTGAAAACTCAGTCCGTGGAACAGGGTTCGCTCATCGCGAACGCAGGCGAGATTAATCACTTCGAGCATAGAAGGGAGATTCATAGCAATAAATGAGGCGGGAATAATACCACACTCAAACCAGGGGCCGAAGTCTGCGCGCAAGCTCCCCCTTCCCCCAAATGAGGTATTCATGCGCATCAGATCAAGAAAGCGCTCAAAAAACCACCTTTGCTAATCTCTTGTTACTCTTAATTTGAATCTTTGTAACATTTCGCCCTTGCTAAAAACGTCTACGCTTATTACGCACTGGCATTATCACCGGGAGAAAAAATGAAGCCATCGCCATCAAATAACACGCATGACAATGACGTGGATAGTGAAGAAAAAGAACAGGGAACGGATATTGAAGTGGACGAAGACGCCCTGCCCTCGCGGGCTGCGGCGATCCATGAAGAGATTCGACAGGACGGCGAAAAGGAGCTGGAACGCGACGGCATGGCGCTGCTGTGGTCAGCGATTGCCGCCGGCTTATCGATGGGTGCCTCGCTGATGGCGAAAGGCATTTTTCAGGTACACCTCGCTGGCGTGCCCGGCGCCTATCTGCTGGAGAATCTCGGCTACACCTTTGGTTTTGTCATCGTGATTATGGCGCGCCAGCAGCTGTTTACTGAGAATACCGTCACCGCCGTACTGCCGGTGATGCATAAACCCACCGGCGGCAATTTTATGCTGCTGCTGCGGCTGTGGAGCGTCGTGCTGATCGGCAATTTGATTGGTACCGCGCTGGGCGCGCTGGCGTTTAATCATATGCCGATTTTCGATGACGCCACGCGCCAGGCCTTCACCGCCATCAGCGAAAAAGTGATGGAGCACACGCCGGGTGAAATGTTTGCCAACGCAGTGATTTCGGGCTGGATCATCGCCACCATGGTGTGGATGTTTCCTTATGCTGGCGGCGCCAAAATTGTGGTGATTGTGATGATGACCTGGCTGGTGGCGCTGGGCGATCTGGCACACATTGTGGTCGGTTCGGTTGAAGTGCTGTATCTGGTGTTTGCCGGCACGCTGCCGTGGCAGGAGTTTTTGTGGCCGTTTGCACTGCCCACCCTGCTGGGCAACATCACCGGCGGTACACTGATTTTTGCCCTGATCAGTCACGCGCAGATCCGTAACGATATGAGCGAAGCGGCCAAAGCCAAAGCGCGAGCCGAACAGAAGCGTAAAGAGAAGCAGGAAAAGCAGGAAAAGCAGAAAGATCAGGAAAAAGCGTGATCGCCACCGCCTGATTGCTGACACTTTGAGCAAACAGGCGGCCTACGGTTAAAATCCCCTGCACGGTGCGCTATACTGCGCGCCGCACGTCTCCTTAGTTAAATGGATATAACGAGCCCCTCCTAAGGGCTAGTTGCAGGTTCGATTCCTGCAGGGGACACCAGTAACGCCTCTTCTGCTTTGGTTTACCGCTTCGCTTATTGCTCATCTCCCTCTGCCACCTCAATGCTGTTTTTCATCTGCCACAAGGTGTAAATCTGCGATCGCAGGTGCTGTTCGAGCTGGCGGATAAGCTGCTGCCGCTGGGGGGCACTGGCTGGTAGCGAGTGGATTTGCCGCAATTGTTCCTCAATGGGCTCAGCCTGCTGAAAACGGGTCATCATGCCAAATACCGAGGACTTCAGCTCACTCACCGTGATGTATTTGCCTTTTTGCTCATCCAGTCCATTCAGCCGCTCGCTTAACTGTGCCAGCTTCATCATCCCCTGATGCCAGGCCGCAAGGTTTTGCGCTGGCAACGTGCTGGCCTCAAGCTGATACTGCCACCGCGCAGATAACGAACCCGTCTGTTCGGGCCACAGCGCCTGCGCCTGCTCCACCAGCTGCTGGCCATACGCAATATTCCAGTCGGGCGCGAGTTGCTCCAGGCGAGATAACTGCTGCTGCGTGTCGGCGATCAAGGCTGATGGTAAGGAGGTCCGCTGCCGCAGCACATCCCGCTGCTGTGGCGTGAGTGTGGCGGGCACAGGACCCAGCGATGCCACCAGCTGAGCCTGCAGTGGATCGGGCCGGTGCAGATATTGCCAGCCGCCCACCGCGACCACGCTGATAAGCAGCATGGTAAACATCCCGGCACTGAAAAATTGCCAGTTATTACGACGGGCCAGCGCCGCTGTCTGCACCTTTATCTTCGGCTGATGTTGCTGCTGCGCGACATACACCCATCTGGCGCTATGAGGGGTTTTCGTTTCATGCGGATGTGCGGATATTGCCCCGTCATCTATCGTGGTGCCGGGCAAGATGTCGCTGGTCGTATCGTCACGGCTTTCCAGCCTGGCGGCACTGTTGTGCATCAGAGCACGCAACGTATCAAGCTGGCTAAGGTGTTTAAGCTCCAGCCGCTGTAACACGGTCCCCAGGCGGGTAAGCAGTTGTTCAGCACGATAAAGCTGACTCAGATCGTCATAATTCAGGGAAAGGGTGCGCATCTGCTGCTGCACGCGCTGGCTCAGGCTGGTGAGAATGTCCATGCGCGCGTGGATCGGTTGCGGCCACAGCACACCCCACTGATGGCTCACCAGCGCTTCCAGTAGCGCCAGACCTTCATTCAATCCGACCAAACCAGCCAGTTGCAGGCGGGCAAGCGTGAACCAGGCCGCGGTCTGCAACTCCACTCCGTTTTGTTCGAACAGAGAAAGGCAGCGTTGTTCAACATAAAGCCAGTCTATATCTGGCCGTGCCGGATGGGTCAATTTGCTCAGCTCTTCACGCAGAGCAGCATAATCCGGCAGCTTACGCGGGTCGCTGCCGGTTTTAATTTTACGTTGGGAAAGATTGTCCATGGCCAGATATCCATATGGCGTAGTTGAAGCAGTAGCAATTATTATTTATGCGGCTTAACTTTCTGCATACTCAAGGGCTTGCAAATACTGCAAAGCTATCGGATCTGCAAGGTATTCCACCAGCTCATGATGGCGTTCCACTTCATCGATAATGCGACTGAGTACGATGCGGAAAAACTTTTTACGCAAGTGGATCCTGTTAATCCGGTAACTTTCCAAATAGTCATGCAGGATATTTTCAAGTGCGGGTGCGTCATCGCATGAACTCATAGCGTGAACATCAAAATAAAAAGGTACGGCAGTTCCGCTCGTTTTTTTACGCGCTTCTTGGGTTTCAGTCGTCATTTCATGCCAATTTTGAAGACATTTTCACCGAAGGATCCAATATTCGAAATCATATACACATGTCCCTGTTTTGGAAGCTGAACCATAGATTTGACACGTTCATATTGCTGGTGTACCTCCTGAATTTTCTGCTCCAGCGCCAGGCGCTGTCTTTCCAGCTCTTCCCTGTGGGCACCTTCGGCAGCGAGCAGGGCTTCTTCCTGTAAACACTGCTGCTCAGCAAGGCGTTACTCTTCCTCTTCCGCTTCGCGCTGTTGCTGGTCCAACTCATCCTGACGCTGTTTCTCTTCCCGCATCTGATGCTTAATCTCAGCCTGATACTCTTTGTCTTCCTGCGCTTTTTCAGCAGGACAACTTTATCCAGAAACTACTGCCTGACGCCTTCCCAGGCAGCATTATCTTCGAGTTCCAGAAAGGTGATTTTCTCACTAAAGGCAGAGTAAGCCTCTCTTTTCCTAATCAGCTGGTCGCATTTACTTTGCCAGTTATTCTTACGAATATTTTGGGTTCGGCAATAGCAATGCGCTGCATTTTTCATCCATTTTTAAAGTAATAGTGACAACCAATGAAGGGAATGATTAGTGCTTACTGATTTAGATATTTTTACAAGTTTTCCAATCAAAATCACCACCCCCTCTAAAATTCTGTTTAGGATAGTTATCAGGCAGCGTCAGGGACCATCCTTTTAGCCTTGATACGCAAACAACAACAGGAAAAAGGGAATAATCTATTGACTCACTAATGAACTGAGCTTTACCTATATTGCTCAGGAATTTATCACCTCGATTCCAAATTGCTTTTCTTAGTCGAATATTCCACTCTCGATAACTTATGCCAGCAATATATCTCCCTTGTCCATTTTCGTTTGTTTTCTTCCAATTAACCTCCCCACCATCACTTAAATATTGCCATATTGCATAGCGCTCAAGTTCAAATTGACTGGGTAATTCACTGGCGTGTGCAGAATTAACATGGTCAAGCAAATGCGGGTCTGCCAGCAACATAGCCATTGCTTTATGCATATAACCAAGCATGATTTCAGGATGCTCCGGCAATCCTTCTTCAGCATTAAACAAACTAAGATACGATAAATAAAGTGCATCATTTTGTACTGTTCTTCCGTTATCTTTAGCTGTTGCAACTATTTTTGCAGCACGATATTGCAAACTCCCCCAGGATTCTGCGCCGCTGATTGGTCTGTAACGATGAGGATAAAGATTTCCTGTAAGGAATCCTTCTGCAGATTTTAGATCCCCGTTGTCCATTGCTGAAACTGCCCGAGCATGATCGGAAAGTGTCAATGTATTATTTTTAATATTTTTTGCAGTATTGATTATAGGTATGCATCCGGAAGACATAACACTAGAAAACACCACAAAAAAAGCAGAAATCGTGACCCTTTTAATTTTATTCATGAGCTCCCCTTTACTTATATATATATTGCGTTGTTATTTTATATGGTTCAAGTGTAAGCAAGACAACTGTGCGGCCTTTTTCGTAGTCGCTCTGCCATTTTGGGCAATTTGTTATTTTGCTAACATCCAGTCCTTTATTATACCACTCCTTCTGTTTTCTCTTACATTCAGAAAGGCTTTTATAAAAATTCCTCTTGTCAGTAACTGTCTCTTCTTTATTTTTAGCCAGACCATATTGCTTTTCCAGAAATTTAGTTTGTTTTTGATAAATCTCAAGCCCCTCTTTTCCATTATCAACTATCGCTAATTTATTTTTGTTATCATGCTGTTCATCGACTGATGCTGTAAATACGGCACCTATCAGTCCGGCTTTCTTATCAAAATATAAAATCACATGCTGGAATTCATTAGCATTCAATTCAGATGGTTCTACCTCTGCAGAGATTAGGTTAGGATCCATCCCTGCGTAGTTAATACCCTGGACTTCTAATGAGTACAACGGAATATTCCTTGCCTCATCGTAACTCATACCCCACCTTAAATTGTATGGCGCTGATGGTTCACCATCGTGATTAACACTGGCAACAGCGGCTACAAATATAGACGAAAGGAAACACGCCCCTACTATCATTAACTTTACTTTTTTCATTACCATCTCTCTTTTTAATACACCTATTTGAAATCACCTATCATTCAACAATGAATGCATCAGTGATCAACTTTTATAACATCAGTCCTTTTATCAGCCACCAATGATGAGTTGGCTACTTTAATAATTCGGACATCAACCGGGGCAAGACGGTCCTAAGCCACTATATTTCTGACATCCTAATCACAATACATGCGCCACGATAACAACATACTGGCGCAGTGGTTACTGAGTAAAAACATTAATATTAAACCCCATAAAATTGATTAAATATTCAATCTCTTTGGGTTATCATTGCCATCTGATAGGTCACACTTCTTTCAATTGGTTAAATGATTCACTTTGGCGAACAGAAATACCTTCAGGTTTCAGGATAGGATTAACACAGATTTGCTTGCTATATCTCCAATGCGTCAAATACTTTCTCATCACTAAGGAAATCAGCGCAATTTCATTTCACATCATTAAATTATAATCAATAAAATAGCACCCCCTGTTTATTGGCATGGATTTGCACTCGTGAGTGGCGACAAAAAATTAACAAGGCATACATTATGATGGAAATATCAGCACCTGACCTATAATGAAAAAAATAACAGTAGATGCTGACGAACGGCTTGCTACAGCAAAGGAAATTCAACATATAGTTTTGTGTATGTATTACTAATTGGCTCCATTTCCTGAATTCTGATGTCATTTTTTTAACACGTAAGGTCCGGTCGTATTTAGCCATTTTGATAATTCATGGGATGTCCTAATCATGCCCATTGCACGACATCACTTGCTGCCAGTTTTTGTTACGGATATTCATTCACTAACCGGGCTAAACTCTGGCCTGGTGAGCAAGATACTTCTGCTGCTTAAGATGCCTCAACAGAACCCGTCCCTCGGGCATAAACTCGGTGCCATAGCGTACGAGGCCAATGCCTTTCAATTCAGCATCAATGGCATAACGCAACTCACCGGGGACATTCTGCTCCAGTAGCACCACTCTGATGCTCTTCAGGCGCGGCTCATACCTGAGCAAAACAGCAGACAGGGTGCCAATCAGCTCATGGGCAGTACCCGGCATGCCCTGCAGGATTTTGGTCATATCGGGCAGACCATAGTCTGGCAGATGCGCCAGCGTGCCGGCGCGGCAGTTGAGGATGCGCTGCATGTTATCGAGCACGGACAAAATCACCTGATTTTGTTCGCTGACCTGATCGAGAGCCAGGCCACCGGTGAAGTTACCGGTGAGCATTTCATACAGCGAAGGTGTGTTATGTCCCTGGGGCATCAGTCGTCCTTGAGCGGTTGTAGCGTCAGATGGTTGTTCCCGGCTTCCAGAATGCGCGGCTTATCCGGGTCAAGGTCTTCACGCCCTATCACCAGCTTCCAGGTATTGTTAACCCTATCCGGATGGCGGAACAGCCCTGCCACGGCGACAAACTGCGCATCTTCTTCCATTGGCATATCGAGGTTCGCATCACCGCCAGGTTTTACTACTACATCCCGGGTCGCCAGCAGATCGGCTTTCAGGATGGTGTCGCCATCCCTGAGTAGCTGCTGATAGATCGTTTTGTCGAAGGTTTTACGGTCTTTCAGCTGCCAGACCCGAATAACCACCGGCTCAGACAGCGAGTTACTTTCACGGGAATCGGTGTTAAGCGCCTCACGAGCGGTGAAATCCAGGTGCAGCACCTTAATCTTTTTGTAAAACATGGCGTTAAATGCCGATTTAGTGCCATCGGTGATACCCTGCGTCACCCCACACCCCGTCAGGCTGAATGCCAGTAGCGCAGGTAGCCAGCATGCGGATTTAATCAAACTTGTACGTAACACGTCGGTTTCCTTGTTGTGATGATTCAGGCTCCAGCCCGGCGTAATAACCCAGTTCCGTGGTAAAGGTCTGCGGAATATCCTCCGGGAGATCTTCATCTTGCGCGCCCAGTACGCCATTCATCCCCAGCCAGAATGGGCCTTCGCCGAGTGGCGGTGCAGCCAGCAGGCGGGTTCGGGTGGTCAGGGTGATTTTTGCTTTAAAACGCCAGCCGAGATACACCCGCAGCATCACCAGAAAGTCCTGATATAACAGGCCATCCGGTTTCCAGCCCTGTGATTCCTGCTCGTTATCGGTGGACAGAGCAATCAGCAGCTGGCTGTTGGCATCCATCGCCTCTTCGCCCAGCGGCGTGTTGCCATCCAGCAGAAAATCGTCATCACCGTAAAAGCCCAGCGGCTGGCTGACAGCTACCGGTCGCAGGCAATACGGGCTCACCTGCACCGTCGTGTCGGGTGCCAGCAGGCTCACCAGGGCCTGCATCCCCTCCTGGGTTTTACCTGGCTGCTGCAGCACACCCAGCAGCGCCAGAAATCGGGACACCGGGGTGGCGATGTGCTCTGCGGTGCCCGGTATCCCCAGTCCCACCAGACCCAGCAGTGACTGCGTGATAGCGTCAGTACCGCCGGGCTCAAAGGTGGCCGGGTAGGAGTATTTACGCCAGACACGGTAAAACTGCGTCAGGATACGGTGGCTGAAGATATCCAGAAAACCCTGCAGCGCCTCATGCCCTTCGCGACGCTGAGTGATGTCGTCGAGATAGGCGGTCGGCAAAGGGGAATCAACTCCGTACATCCCCATAAAGGTCGTGCGGATGAGCGGTGGCTTGCTGTCATCCTCCTCGTCATATTCGACAGCCTTTATTTCGCTGGCCGGAAATCCCATCCCCGGATGTGGCGCAAACCGCACCGGGTCATCCACCGGGTGGCTGGTCGAGCCCATCAGCGGCCTGCCAGGATTACGCTTCTCCAGCAGCTGGCATAAGCGGTAAAAGTTGATACGGTGAAGGTCGGCTTCCAGCCGCGGGGTCAGCCGGGAATGCGGCGGTTGTGCTTCTCTTCCCATTCCAGGCGCTCTCCGGTCGGTTGCAGGATGATAATCAGGCGGTTGAACAGATAGATATCGGTATACAGCGCAAAGAAACGGCTCAGCATCTCGCCGAACAGACAGATGTCGCCGCGCCCGGCAAAGCCGTGACTGTCCAGCGTCACCTCAATCTGCACACCGCGTACCAGATAGCCCTGCTCGAAACGCTCGGTTTCGCGGTGCTTAACGTCAATGATGGCTTCCAGCCGACGGCGGTTCATCTCACTGTCGGTCCATTCGTACAGCGCCAGCGTCCCGCGTAGCACGTCGGCATTGTCCATCATCGACAGGAATCCGCTGCCGAGATGGCTCAGCACGCGCCAGTGGAAACGGTCCTGCGCCGGTGGATAACAGGGTAGTGTCGGCGCACATAGGTTACGCACGGCGATGCTGGCTGAGGTGGTTTTCATCACCGTATCAAGCACCGTGCTCTGCAGAGCACGTCGTGGCAGTTGGCCATTGGTGCCAGTGAGCGTCAGCGACAGGCTCTCGTCTTCCGGCACCGTGTGGTTATCAAACGCTTCACCGCCAAGGATAAGCCAGGTGTTATGCAGTCCGGACGGACCGCGACGTACGCGAGTGTGGTAGTAATATTCGGGGGCCTGATGGCGCATCATGCCGCCTTTATGGCGAAAGCTCGAAAACGGCACGTAGCTATGCTGGCTGGATGACATCACCGAATCCACCGCATAAATCTCGGTATGACCATCCTGCACGCGCATCGGGCGCAGCATGTATTCGGTCTGCAGAGAGTTGAGCGTCAGCGGGTCAGATTCCAGCGGGAACAGGTTAATCACCGGCACACAGTTCAGGCGCAGATGTTTTTCGGTAAAGCTGAAGTCATGCTCCCAGCGCTCCGCCAGCACCACGTCGATTTCAAACCATGCGAGCTCAGCCGGAAAGAACACGGTCTCCAGCCCACGCAGGCCCGTGAACATGAATTTCTCGCGGAAGGTGAAATACTCCAGCAACAGCTGATAGCCGCTGAAACTGCTGCTGCCCTTCGGCCACAGGTCGTCGTTATCGCCAAAGCCCAGCGCGGTGAAATACCCGTCGAGCGGTCTTGTGTCGATGTCACCCGGCAGGCGCAGCCACAGGCGGGCGACATTCATGGTGAAGGCTTCATGCATGGCACAGGCCAGCGGGGCGTCTGCATTGAAGTAGAATGGAAGCTGGCTGAGATCGACACGACTCCAGTCGGCAAGATGGCTGCAGTTAAAGCGCAGCGTGATGACCGAACGGCCATCCGGATCGGTCGCCAGTCGGGCTCTCTCAAGCGACAATGGCTGAAGGGTAATCTCTTTGGTTGTAGTGTACCGGCAACGCGTGCCCTTCTCGCCGATCGGCCGCGAGTTCACCTCAAAACCTTTGACGATGCGCATCGGCTCTTTCATCTCGCGCCAGTCAGGGGTGAATTCCACCACCGACATGGACGGAATGGTACGCAGGTAATGTGGCCACAGCAGGCTGACCAGCCCTTCGGTTAATTCGGGCAAGTCATCATCGAGCTTCTCGCGCAGCCGGCCCATCAGGAAGGCAAAGCCCTCAAACAGCCGCTCCACGTACGGGTCGCGCGCTCCCGCTTTCTCGAGATTGAGCATTGCCGCCTGCTCGGGGTGAGCACGCGCAAACTCTTCACCTGCTTCCAGCAGGTAGCGCATTTCAGCGTCGTAATAACGCAGGGTTAAATCATCCATAAAAACCTGAATATGTGTGTTTGAAAGGTATGCCTGGCGTTTTAGCCGCAAAGCACTGCGCTGCTGGCCGGATCGAGCGCAATCAGACCCGCCAGAAGCTGGTCCATATCTGGCTGTAACCGTAATTTATCGGTTTCACTGCGTGTGGCTTTCATGCGTAGCAGTCTGAGGCGGCGCGATTTCACTTCAAACAGCAGTGCCGGTGCCCACTGTGTGAGGGTGATGGACTGTGCGGCACTGTCGAGCTCTCCCAGCAGATGCAGGGCCAGTTCATTTTTGCCCTTCTGCTCGGCCACGCGGGCCATCAGCAAACGCAGCAACCATTTGTCTTTCGCGGAATCCGCACCCGGGCGCGTCTGGAGCCAGCGAAGCGTGGCATCCAGACCGTCGGTGTCCGCTTTATCCAGCGCTTCCGGCTCGAGAGCCAGGATATCGTTATCTGTTTCACCGGCAGCACTGACCGGCTCATCCCGCCAGCCGGACATATCGTCCAGTACGTTCTGATTTATCCAGTTCAGCGTCACTTCATCGGCAAACGGCGTACCGTCATTAAAGGCCAGGGTTTCAAGCCCGGTAAGGCGACGCAGTAATCCTTTCAGGTCGGCGGCGATGATCCCGGCAAGCACCTCATGCCCCGATTTCATCAGCGCCTGGTGGATATACCACTGCAAATCCAGCCAGAGGTGATTGGCGCCACGCGAGAAGGTACTGTCCGCCTGCTCCAGTATCTCCAGCCAGCTCTGCTGCAGGTACAGGCGTTTGAGCATGGCACGCTGGTCTGCGCGAGGCGGATCTATGCGGGTTTTGCCTTGTGCATCTGGCGCAGGAATGCTGTGCAACGTGTCATGACGCAGGCTTTTCATCAGCCGGTGTGCGGCAAGCCAGCCATCGGGTTGCTCACGCAGATATCCGGTCAGGGTGCGGGCCTGGGCCAGTAAATCCTGACCGGAGGTGATGCGGCTCAGCACTGGCGCATCTGGCTCCGTCACAGGCGTGGAGATCTGTGACGGAGCCTTATCACCTGCGTTCTGCGGTACCACGGCATCCACACCACCGGCCTTCATCAGGCGGGATTCCAGCGCGCTGTACAAGGCATTCAGCTCTGGCCGCGATGCTTCCGGCTCTGTATCCAGGCTGTCGCGCAACAGCAGCAGCGCACCGGCAGTGCGCAGTGCATGGTCGCGAATCACTTCCGGCCAGAGTGACAGGCTGTCCAGAACGCGGGAGCTTGCGAGCCACTCCAGCGCCGGTTTACGGCTCCGCTCGCGCTGAGGATAAAGCTGCGTGCCATAGCGCTGCAGCAATCCCGCCAGCAGCTCAAGTCCTTCGGCAAAACCGGCTTCGCCGTCCTGGTGCAGGCGCGCCCAGCAATAATAAGTTGCAATGCGGATATCTTTGGCCGCAGTGGTCAGCAGTTTTTCGGCAAGCGTACAAATCAACCCGGTATCAATGCCGGAGAGCTTATTGACCTCTTCGCGGATACGCTGAAAATCATCATCATAGCCCGGGTCTTCACCGGTCGGACTGGCGCCACTTACCGGCACAAGCCAGGGCTGCCAGTTTTCCGTGCGCGTCTGCGCCTGCTGCCGCAGCTGAGTTTCGTCAGCCTGACAGGCGGTGACCAGATTCTGCAGTGTGCTCATTCTTCGACCTCCTCCATGTCACTGTTTGCGGTGTCAGCCATCAGCGCCTGCGCGGTGGCTGCGCTGTCGACACTGAATATTTGATCCGGCAGCGTGAAACCGCGCAGATCCAGCAACGCCAGCGGACCTTTCCCGAGTTGTGAGCGCAGCACCCACTGCAAAGTGCGACCGTCCGGGGCAGTAAAGCTCATCATCCACTGGCTGCGGTCAAGCTGCTGGCGTTTGCCCTGGTCCAGCCAGCGAATAAAGCCCCAGGTTCCGCTGTAATCCCCGAACAGACGCGCACCGGCGTTGACTGAGGTCCAGGTCAGCATCGTCCCCGGTTTGTAAGTGTCACCCGGCCAGCGGAAGCTCTGCCAGTCGGCCATCTGGTTGAAGTAATGCAGCTTTTGTCCATCAATAATCAACTGGGTTTCCACGACCTGCGGTACAGGACGCGCCTGCAGCTCAAAGCTGATGCCCTGGCTGCCATCGGTGAACAGAATGTCTGACAGCTGGCTCAGCTGATTAATCGCCCGCAGCAAGGCCGGGTTAAAGCTCAGCCCCTGGCTGTTGACCTTATCCGGCACCCACTGGCTGCCCTCTTTGTGCAGCACTCCGTTGAGCTCTGTCGTCAGGAAGCGCTCGATACGCCCGCTGTCCTTACGCACAAATTCAGCCAGCATGGGTAAAGAGGCATCACTTTTGCTGGCGGCAAACGGGAAACGTCCGTCAAAGGCAGTTTGCCAGTTGGCGACAATCGAGCGGCTCCATTTATCATTCAGGCTCGCCGCCGACGGCTGAAGCACGGTCTCCCAGGCCTGAGTCAGAGGCTGGACAAACATCGTGCTGCCAAAACCACTCCACTCTTCGCCCAGGCTTGCCGAAATCAGACTGCCGTACTGCTGGGTGTCGGTCAGATCCACACTTTTGCCCTGGAACACGGTCTGCGCCAGAGTCTGCATCATTGCCTGCGGATCAGAGGCGCTGGCCACCTGCTGCAGGCGCAGACGCACGCGGGTGATGCGGGTCAGATACGTCTGCAGGCTCAGTGACGTGTCCGCCGACATAACGTTGCTGCCTTTGTTTTTACCTAAAAGCTGAAGCAGTGGGCCAAAGGTGTCATCCAGCGGGCCCTGCGGCCCTGATGCAGACTGGTCAATCGCTGGCTTGTCCTGTCCACTTACGAGATCTTTAGCCGATTTGATAATTGAATCCGAAAGACTTTCGCTGTGCTGGCCGGTCTGCCCCTGCCAGGCAATGGTATTCATCAGGGCAATCAGTGGCGACTGGCGGACATCGCTCATCAGCGTCAGCTGGTCGGTAACGTCTGCGATGTTGTTCGCAGGATTAAGTCGCAGACTGTTAAGGAAGCTCAGCCAGCTACCGGCAAAGTCGGTGAAGTAACGTTGCGTCAGACGTGCTTGCAGGGCCTCCGGCGACAGATCTGAGGAGACCGCTTTCCGGCTGTCACTCAGCACCCAGTCAATTTCATCCCGGCGGGAGTTGGCGGCCTTTTCGATAGCCTGCTGAATACCGCCCTCCCACGCCTGACGGGTGAACATGCCCGGTACCACTTCATCAGTGGTGAACAGGCGGCGGGCATCAGTACCGCTGGTCATGTCTTCCAGCGACACATCGGCAAAGTTACGGCGCACCGATGTGAGCATGTTTTCATACAGCGTGCTTTCGGCGTTACGCCGGCCAATTTGCTGCAACAGCACCTGGCGGCTCTGGCTCACCAGCTGCGCATCCGGGGTGATTTTCCACTGTGGTTGCCCGGGCAGTTCGTTGATGTAGAAAGCCCACAAATCCGGCGCCAGGCTTTGCCACAGGCCGGTTGAGATGCCCTTTCGCGTCGGCTGTACAGTTTTCATGGTCTGGGCGTAATACGCGCCATCGGCTTTATCCGGACGCGCCATCATCAGCCAGGCCTTCAGCTGGTCATAGCCCAGCGTCGCCAGCTGAGCGCGCCGATCGCTGTTCGGTTCGGAATTCACCAGCGCATTGAGTTTTTTTGTCAGCGCAGCACTGGCCGGATCGCGGATCAGGCGATTGTTTGCCACGCCATACCAGGGCAGCAATGCCTCGAGCAGCTGCGGGTTATGGTCCAGGCCAAAACGCTGATACCAGGGAGCGCCTTCCTGAATACGGTGCTGCAGGCGACCGGCATGATTACGCAGCGTATGCAGCGCCGTCAGCTGGTTATCCGATACCGAAGGATGCTCCACCAGGGCATGGGCCTGCTCAGCAACAGAAACGATCTGCTGACGGTTGACCGCGAACGACAGCAGCGTTCCCGCCCCCCAGATACCCATGATGGCCATCAGCGTCCAGGCAAGCGTCTGTTCCCAGGCCATACCGACTCGGCGGCCACGAACACGGGTACAGTCGTCCACGATACCCCGCCAGGTCACCGGCAAAGTCAGCGCATGGCGTTGTGATTGCGGGATATATTTCTCAGCGTCGGCTGTTCCCTCTGTCGGATGAATAGAGTGACTGTCCGGCAGGCTGAACATCAGACCACGTAGCGGAACGCGCTGCTGAGAGGCTGCCAGCCATGGCACCAGTTGCTGAGCCCAGCGGGCGATACCGCCGTCTTTGAGGTGCTGACCCAGGCGCAGCAGGAAGTCGTGGCCGTTGTTCTCAGCGACCTGGCTCACCCCCTGCGTCCGCAGGTCCGACAGCATCCGTTCAAGCTGACGACAAATATCGTCAGGCTCAGCACGCAGAGGAAAAGTAGCCCCTACCGTCTGTTCAGTGCGTTTTGCCTGCGACCAGGCGCTGTCGCACAGCTGCCACAAATAAACCGGGGCGGAATAGCGCAGCAGTTCGCTGATTTTTTCCAGGCCGCGTAAATCGTTGTCGCTGATTTGCGGGGTCAGATTAAACGACTGCGGCATGACGCGGACAATCCCGTCCAGCGGACGCCCGCGGCGCAGTTTACGCAGCGCAGCGTATTTTTCCTTATCGGGTTCAGCAGTCAGGCTGCCGCCATAAATCAAGACCGTGCGGTTGCCTTCCAGCCACTGGCGGGCTTGCAGGTTGGGCACCAACTGAGCGATGGCGTTTTCATCGCCTGTGACTAACAGCAGGCGGACTTTACTTCGCCAGAAGAGGCTATAACGACGACGGAGATGGTTGCTGATGTCCGCCCTGAGCGGCAGACGGAGCGTTCTTTTCTTTTTGACCGGTCTGGAAGAAGCCTCTCCCATTACTTTTTCCCGAATCATTAAATGAAACGCGATAAACCCCAGCACCAGTACGCAGAGCGACACTCCCCAGACAACAAAACAGGCCGTCATGATTCGACGTATCACGTCCCATTCCGTGGAGAGATCTTCCCCCCAATACCACCACAGTAACCCACCTGCCAGCACAAGTAGCGTGACAGTAGCAACAAACAACACCGCCGTGGCAAACACCGAAAATTCAGCGGGTTTATTTTCCTTCACCATAAGGTTTAATAATTCCAAGAGCGAGAGTATGTAGAGGATCTTTGGCTATCCAGCCGCAGGGTTGTTGATAATTTTTTGCGTAAAGAGCCGCCAGAATCAGCACGATAAGCATTTCCATATCACCGGGGTTCCCCCAGTTGAGGTCCTGAACGTGATGGGTCACATTCCAGCCGCTTTGCGCCAGGGTGGGCAGCGCCGGCTGTGAGAACAGGATGCAGGTGTCATGCGGCGTTTCGAGGTCGCTTTGCTGCTCCGCTCGTTCGCAGACTGCGGTTAAAACCTCTTTCCCGGCGATATCGTAGACTTCCCCCCGGGTGAGGCTGACCAGCCCTTTCTGCGCAACCAGACACAGTGCAGCGGACTCACCGGCAGGCTGCGCAGAATTAAACGAGGCAGCTATCGAATGACACCCGGCGACCAGAATGGCCTCTGTTTCAGGAAGCGTTTGAGCCGTTGCGGCAAGTGCAGACAACGTCTCTTCGCCTTGCCATGTCTCCGGTTTTTCAGGAAGCGCCACGTCAGGAAATGAAACCTGCATTTGGCTACAGAATGCACGCCAGGCATCCAGAGAACCCTGCCAGTAGCAGCGCCATAAGTGTGGCAGAGAGGAATCTGCGCGCTGCGTCCGCCATTGCAGCACCAGCATTTTTGCCAGTAAAGCCTCGCGCTCAGCCACCGTATCGACCAGCGTTCGACCGATACGCAGCGCTTTCCCGCTCGTCTCATTTTTTATCTCAGGAACCCGATGCTCACGCTTTAGCAGCCGCAGCCAGTGTGGCGTATCGGTCCCGCCCGGGCCCAGCAGCACCATTTCACTGAGCGCGAAACGGTTCTGATGCCGCTCCCACCAGGCCTGCTGCTGCTGCTCAACCAGTTGTTGGTAATACCGGGCGTTATGGGCCGACGTCCGGTAATACAGCAAACGTATTAACCAGAGCACGCCCATCAGAATCACCGCGCCAGCCATTCCTTTTATCACCAGTCCGGCACCGCTCCCGGCAGGATGAAGCAGCGCGCCGCCTCCCCCGCACAGCAACACCATCAGCGCCCCCGCTGACAACCATCGCTTGCCGTCAGGGGCGCGCGCCACCCGGTAGGGTGGATACTCCGGTAATGGCCTCACAGCTCAATGCCGCAATCGGGAAAAGAGCTCACCAGCGTGCAGCCACAGGCACAACGATGACCATGCAGCGCCACCGGCTGTCCGTCCACTTCCGATAACGAACTGCCTTCGCTAATGACCGTGATGCCATGTTTATTGCACTTCACTGCATCGCCTTTACAGGCGATCCCTTTACCGAAGCAAAGATAATGCCCGCCCAGCACTTTCCCACCGTACTCCTGCAGGGTATCGCCCTCGCGTATCACTGCTTTCATCCTTCATCCCTCCCTGAATCAGGCCGTTACGGTCGCCTTAAGATTTTCCGCCCAGCTGGACTCAATCATCGTTTTTGCCAGTGCCAGCCGCTGATCGCTGATGAGCTGCGTTTGCTGTGCCACCACTGTGCCTGGCTCCATCGTTGGCGCCTGCAGCTGTGCAGCGTTGGGCAGCATTGGCAGCGGTTTGCCGGAAAGCAGATCGATGGCCTGCGTTTCGAGGTAAACGGCACCCACGGTACCGGCAAGCCCCGTAAGTTTGCCCTTCGCGCTTTTCTGTCTGATGATAACGGCCGCGCCTGCGGCAAGGGTCGCAACGCCCACTACCGCTCCGGCAATCATCAACGGCGTCATTGGCTTACTGCTGCAGCTGCCGAAATAGATCATCCGGTAAAGGAAATAGCTGCCCCAGGGTTCGCGGGAGCCGAAGGCGTTGTGCATAAACCACGCGCGGGAATCGTGGATCTGATCGTCAAACAGTGCCCGCACCAGCCCGCCAGGTTCAGTGGCGTTACTCGCTTCGCCGGCCGCCGGGAAAAGCACTTTTACACGATCGTCTCCGGCGTTTTTCATGCTGAGCCATTCGCCATACTCATTATCGTTATTCAGCAGGAAGATGGCGTTACTCATTGAATCAACGGCTGTAAAAATCCAGTTCCCGGTACCCGAGCGGGAGAGGCCGTGGTAATCCTCTCTGAACTCCTCTGCGGCCTGACGCAGCTGGGTTTGCCCCAGCGCGGCGTCGAAATCCTTTGGCCCCGGCGGGAGCATCAGGAAGCCATCTTCAGGTTTATGTTCGGCAATTTTTTCCTTACGAGCATCGTCAACTTTTTTCTGTGCTTCTTTCCAGTCATCCTCAGCCTGCTTTCTGACCAGCGGATCGCTGTCTTTATCCAGCCCATTTGCCGCCGAATCGACATAGAAGCGCTGAGTCTTGTAGGTTCCCCCGGCATAGCGGTTAATACGCCAGGCGGTGATCCAGCCCATCTGATCTTCAAGGGCTTTCTCCAGGCTGACCGGCGCGCGCGGCGGATCGTATATTGCGGCTTGTTCGGGGAGAATCGGGACCATGGGCGAACTCAGACCGAGGGTAAGCTCGCGCCAGGCGTTGAAACGATTGATTAACTCAGGTGCTACTGCAAATTCTAGCTGAAGCTCAGGAGACATCTGTCGCCATATATCCTTTTGTAAGTCTGTGGGAAGCGACAACGGGGATACTTTTAAAGGAGCACCTGAATTAAAAGCGCTTGCATAAAGGTCATGCAATGCCAATTGAGATAAAAGCAATCTATCAAATTCATCCTTTGCTTTTCCCTGATCGCCTGGCGGGTAGCCTCCGCCTAAATCCGAGTGCATGCCTGGATAGACGACTTCCTCGCTGTTCGCCGGATATTTACCATCCGGACGGCGGATCGAATCCAGCGGGAAACACAGCCGCTGCTCGTGGGAAGAGACCAGATGGACACACTTTTTGATCAATCCCCCATAGATCTTCTCTGCCGGCAACTCCTGGGTCTTGTCTGCCCAGCCCATATGCCCTTCCGCCACCGGGGCGATATGCGCCACGCCCACCGAAGCCACCGTATCCAGCAGGCCCAGGAACTCAACACTGAGCGAAATTTTCAGATCGCCCACTGCCAGGCACTGCTCGGGTTTGTCTTTTCCCTCCTCAGGCTTTGGCAGCAGTTCGCTAAGCCAGCGGACAAAAGCTCGTGCTGCCGCTGCGCCGCGCGAAAAGCCGTACACGTACAGCTTGATTCCCATCAGCTTTGGCTTTCCGGGCTCGACAGATACCAGGGCCTTTTGCAGCTCTGGTGCCATATCTTTCAGCAGGCTATGGAAGGTCTCAAAACGGTTGGCAGCGCCGGTCAGCCCAAAGGACGCCATAGAGGTGGCCATTTTTTCCACCGCCTTCCAGCTTTCGTCGTCCGACAGCGTATCCAGGCCCATTGTCCGCTTCAGGGCATCGATAATCCGCAGCAGGCCCCAGTTGATTCTGTCTTCCCCGTGCGTCGCCGCCGCCAGCCCCATCATGCTGAAATCCAGATCGTTCACCTCGGGAAAAGGCGTCCCGACGCCGGGAATATAATATTTATAGTATTTATTATTGCCGCTGCCGCTGGCATCCAGCAGCTCCGCTGTTTTATCCGCCAGCCCCCCGGCATAGCCCTGGCCGATGGTTGCGCGGAACAGACGGGCAATATTAGTGGGGTGCTTTGGGTCAGCAATATATAAGTCGTGATTGAGGTTATTGCCGGTGCCGTCAAAAAACAGGCTGATGTGTAAAGTTTTACAGCAGGGAGGCTCCACGCGCCGCCTGGCGGCCAGGCACAGCTTCTGCCGCCAGGCCAGCTCATCGCTGTCCTGCAGCGCGCAGTTTGCGCCAACCAGCGCAGCCTTGGTGGGTAAACGCCCCTGAGCCGGAAACGCTGGCGGGAACCATGCCAGATCGGTAATTATTTTGGACATACTTTCGGCTCCGGCATCTTAAGGGGCTCGTTGATCGGGTAGCCCAGCCGGCCGGGGCTCACGCAGCTGGTGGTCACCTTCACCTCATCACAGGGCATAAAGTGCACCGTTATCCCGCAGGTTTTTTGCCCCGTATAATCCGGTACTGGTACCACCGCACTGTGCTGCTTATTCTGGGCTTTTATTTTTTGGGCCCAGGATAAAAATTTTTGTTCATCAGCATAACCCGGAAAATCCATTGAGTATCCCACTCCTGTTTCCCAGTCGATTTTGACCGTCATACCCGGTCGCCAATTCGCCGGCACGCCATAGCAGCACCCCCCGCCGCCGCCCTGATACGGACCGATAATGTCAATTCCCGACTGACCGTCGACACTGAAATGGTTGATCGCCCATTCGGTGTGGTTGATGGCGACAATAATCCCACCGCCGCCGCTCCGGGTTTTGGCTTTCGCCACCGGCTGGCTACAGCCCGCCAGCAGCAGGGCACCCAGTACCATGAGGTAATGTCGTATTTTCATTTTGCATTCCTTTGATGAAGAAACGGATGACGTCCGTCTTGCTCAGCCATGACTTTTCGGGATGGCATGGCTGAGCATTACTGAAGAGGAATAAAGGCCAGATCGTGATTAAGGTTATTGCCGGTGCCGTCGAAGAACAGGCTGATATGCACAGCCCTGCCGCCAGGTAAGCTCGTGGCTGTCCTGCAGCACGCAGTTTGCGCCAACCAGCGCAGCCCTGGTGGGTAAACGCCCCTGAGCCGGAAACGCCGGCGGAAACCATGCCAGATCGGTAATTATTTTGGACATACTTTCGGCTCCGGCATTTGCAATGGCTCGTTGATTGGGTACCCCGGCCGGCCGGGGCTCACGCAACTGGTTGTCACCTTCACCTCATCACAGGGCAGAAAGTGCACCGTGATGCCGCAGGTTTTTTGCCCCGTATAGTCCGGCACTGGGACAACCTTGCTATGCTGGCGATTATTAGCACTCATTTTTTTTTCCCAAGCCCGATACTTAGCTGTATCCGCAAACCCAGGAAAACCTTTCATTGAGGCTTCTCCGCTTTCCCAGTCAACCTTAACCCTCATACCCGGTCGCCATTTCGCCGGCACGCCATAGCAGCACCCCCCGCCGCCGCCCTGATACGGACCAATAGCATCGATGCCAGACTGACCGTCGACGCTGAAATGGTTGATCGCCCATTTGGTATGGTTGATGGCGACAATAATCCCACCGCCGCCGCTCCGGTTTTCCGCCTTTGCCACCGGCTGGCTACAGCCCGCCAGCAGCAGGGCACCCAGTACCATGAGGTAATGTCGTGTTTTCATTTTGCATTCCTTTGATGAAGAAACGGATGACGTCCGTCTTGCTCAGCCATGACTTTTCGGGATGGCATGGCTGAGCATTACTGAAGAGGAATAAAGGCAAGATCGTGATTAGGGTTATTGCCGCTGCCGTCGAAGAACAGGCTGATATGCACAGCCCTGCCGCCAGGTAAGCTCGTGGCTGTCCTGCAGCGCGCAGTTTGCGCCAACCAGCGCAGCCCTGGTGGGTAAACGCCCCTGAGCCGGAAACGCCGGCGGGAACCATGCCAGATCGGTAATTATTTTGGACATACTTTCGGCTCCGGCATTTGCAATGGCTCGTTGATTGGGTAGTCCGGCCGGCCTGGGCTCACACAGCTGGTGGTCACCTTCACCTCATCACAGGGCAGAAAGTGCACCGTGATCCCGCAGGTTTTTTGCGCCGTATAATCTGGTACTGGTACCACCGTTCTGTGCTGCTTATTCTGGGCCTTCATTTTTTTTTCCCAGGCAAGATACCTGGCGTCATCACCAAAGCCAGGGAAACCATCCATATCTCCTACTCCAGTTTCCCAGTCGACTTTCACCGTCATACCCGGCCGCCATTTCACCGGCACGCCATAGCAGCAGCCACCTCCACCGCCCTGATACGGCCCGATAATGTCAATTCCCGACTGACCGTCGACGCTGAAATGGTTAATCGCCCATTTGGTGTGGTTGATGGCGACAATAATCCCACCGCCGCCACTCCGGGTTTTGGCTTTCGCCACCGGCTGGCTACAGCCCGCCAGCAGCAGGGCACCCAGTACCACGAGGTAATGTCGTATTTTCATTTTACATTCCTTGTATGGCAGCCTCTCCGGAAGGCGAACTGCCTCATGAACCCACTTTCAGACTTCTGCTGAGGACCGTCCGATCAGGGTCTTAATCACCCAATCCTCGCGCTCTTTATCCAGTATCATCCCTTTGGCGGTGGCTGAAAGCATGCCGTTGAAACAGGCCGTAAACCGTTCAGCCTGCGAAGCAAATCCCGTATCGGGAACGTCCCGATAGCGAAGCATCAGCCTGGCATCGCAGATGCACATCAGAGCTTCAAACTGGCTATCGCTCAAAGCGATGTTTTGGCACTTCTCGTTGATGGCGGGCTGTGCTCCCTGCCCCATCAGCAACCCCGGCTTCTCGTCAGGATCCAGCCAGCTCCAGAACAGCGCCGGGCGCTGCAACTGGGCCTGCTGATCAGGTTCCAGAATATGAGAGAACAAATAAGGAAAAATACGGGCATCAAAGTATCTGAACAGCCCCGCCCGTCCTTCATGTGTCGCATCGGTGCAGGTTGTTAACCATTCCGCCAGTGTCGCGAAAGTCCAGGGAGAACAGAGCACCAGTAGTGGAGCAGTCTTTTGTACTTTCTGAGCCAGCTCAATCAACCACTGTTTCTGAAGCGGATCGTTCAAAGAGATCCTGATCAACAGCGGCGACTCTTCTGGCAGGGCATCTTCCGGCAAGCCCTGATAGAGAGACTGCCATACCAAAGGTGGTGAAAAATCGTGCAGTACCGGAATGACGGAAAAATCAATACCGCACTGGTCGAGAATAAAATCAAGGTGGTTCAGGTTTATATCAGCGCAGGTTTGCTGAAGCAGATTCACCCAGTCAGTGATATGGGTCGTGTTCATTTATGCCTCCCTTGGCACAAAGCCCTGTGCCAGCCGCTGCGCCTTTTTCAGACACTCTTTGCATACTGATGAAGGCAATTCAGGCAGCGGATAATCCTCACTCGCCGGGCCCTGTAATTTATGTTGCCCCTTGAGGCTTAACAGGCCTGGACCATGCACGTTGATTTCGCCCTGTGGCGTGAGCTTGATGTAAGCGCCACCGCAGGCGAGCGTGATCCCATTCTTTGCCGTCAGCTGCAGGTGTCCCTGCGTTGACTGGACGGTGACATCCTTCAGGGAAGTCAGCGACAGCACATCACTATGTGATTCAATCTCCAGTGCACCTTTGGCAGATACCAGCCGCATTCCTTCCTGTAGGGCTAGCAGCGAAACCGCCTGACTTGCGTTAACCGAATAGCGCTGTGCTGCGGTGATATTGACTTCTCCCAGGCTCTGCAGATACAACCCTTTCCCGCTGTGCATCAGAGTCGTTTCCGGCGTAACGGCGGCAATACCCTTAGGTGAAGACAGCAGCAGCGCAGGCTCTTTAAGCTCACTGGCAGCGGAAACAAATGCTCTTAATGGCCCAGAATCAGGCGTTATGTTGTGGTGAGTCTGCGTAATCGTTCCCCATCCAGTTACCTGATTCAACGCTCCTTTTAGCAGACTGACCGCCGGCTGCATCTCCAGCACCTGGCCCTGTGCTTTCGTCTGGCCATCAGCGCTGATAAACATCCCTTTCTGTGCCCGGATGGCGCCCCAGCTGTCGGTTCTGAGCTCGAAACCCTCTCCACGCTTCTGCTTTTCGCCGTCGACCAGGTGCCCCAGATTCAGCTGACTCTTGCCGCCGTACTCGGTGCTGACCTTGACATGCTCTTTTCCGCGCTCGTCGTCGAGGCGGATTTTGTTGTTCGCAGGCGTGCGCAGCACGTTGCGTTTGTAGTTGCGGATGGTGACGTGGTCGCCGTGCGCCGAGTCGTGCAGCACGCCGGCGATGTACGGCCGGTCCGGGTTACCGTCCTCAAAGCCAATCGCCACTTCGGTACCCGCCAGCAGCGGCAGGTGCAGACCGTAAGTGTCGCCGGCATACGGGCGGGACTGGCGCACCCACAGACTCTCGAACCCGGCTTCCCGGTTATCCCGGTCAAACAGCATGTTGACGCGATAGCGGCCGTCTTTATCGATATGTCCGTAGGTGTCATTTTCCGTGGTACTGGTGACGCGGGCCGGTAATGTGCCGGCCATCACCGGGCGTGAGCCTGGCTCAGGACGGAAACTAAAATCCGTGCTGTCCGGGATCCCGTCAAAATGCACTTCAAAATCCCGGTCACGCCGCGCATGGCTGCGCATCGCCGTGATGACCACGCCCTGAGCAAACACCTCGGCCACTTCATACCCACCGGTGACGTTGAGCACCTGGCCCGGAGAGAGGGTCGGGCAGCTGGTGGTGGCATGGGTCCGGGTCTGGCCATTCAGGTAGCGCTCATGACGAATGCGGGCATAGAACGCACCCGACTCCGCAACCGGATTGCGGTCGTACGCATTACCCTGGGTAAGGTAGTTGTCCCTCCAGTGGTAGGCATCTCCACAGGTGGTGGCATCCCCGCGGGCCACATCAACCTCGGTATTCATGTCATCCGTGGCCTGGCGGTAATTGTAGTCGCGGGTGCTGACCTGCTTCTGCACCACGTTATGATGGCTCTCCATCCCCCACACCGCGTCCACTCCGTCTGAATGCTGGCCAGACGGCGGCACCGAGGGCAGCGTCAGGCCTTTTTCATACCCCTGCTGACTGTCGTAAAACTCCACCACGTCGATGTTCAGGCGAGTATCCGTGGTAAAGCGAAACCAGATACCCACCTCACCCAGCAGGCGGGTAATGAAACGCAGGTCATCCTCGCCGTACTGCATCACCTGCTCACGGCGCGGGTACTCTTTTGAGAGCGAGAACAGAAAATCCTGACCGCGCAGGGTGTGACGCTCGCGCAGGATTTTTTCCACAATCTGCGGCACCGACATGTCCTGATAAATGGCGTTCTGATGCGAACGGTCGAGCAGCGCCAGGCGTGGCTGCAGCGTCAGGGCATAATGGGTCTCATCTTTTGAGGTGCCGAGACGTTCAAAGCCGCTCACCACGCCCTGAAGGGTGCGCACCGCCTGCTGTATTTTAATGCCGTAACCCTGGTCAACCGGAGCCTGCAGCGTCAGGGAGGCCGCTTTCATCAGCATCATCTCTTTGCTGATGGCATGGTCAGAGCTGGTGAATTCAATACGGTAGCTGAACGGCCGGCTGAGCGCTTCATCGCCTTCAAACGCCAGCACATCAAGCTCTGCTTCACATCCCTTCACCGATAACTGGTGATGGCTGTGGCTGAATCTGATCGGGAGACGGGTGTTCATGCGTTATCTCCTTCAGTCCGGTTAAACTCCAGCCCAATCCCCTCTTCCTCGCTCCAGCTCAGCCATAGCGACTGTGGTTTCTGTCTGGCGGCCATGTGTCTCAGCAGTTGCTGACTCAGCACCGGCAGAATCTGCTGATTGAGCAGGCTGTCGACGTTGCGTGCGCCGGTATCCGGCAGCAGGCAGGCGGCGGTCAGCGCGCCATACAGGCTCTCATCAATCTGCGTGGTCAAACCGTAGTGACGGTGCAGGCGCTTGCTGACCTGTGACAGCTTCATTTCCACGATGGTGCGCATCGCCGCTTCTGCCAGCGGGCGATAAATCACCGTCTGGAAGCGCGCCAGCAGCGCCGGCTGGAAGTGGTCGCGCAATATCGGGCGCAGCAGTTCGTGGAGATTGCTTTCGCTGGCCTCCGGCTGTTCGTCCAGCAACTGCATCAGGTGGTCGCTGCCGAGGTTGGAGGTCATCAGGATCACGGTGTTGCGGAAGTCAATTTCCCGGCCTTCGCCGTCGCGCATAAAGCCGCGATCAAATACTTGATAGAACAGGTTCATGACGTCGCGGTGCGCCTTTTCCACCTCATCGAGCAGTACCACGCTGTACGGGCGCTTACGTACCGCTTCGGTGAGGATGCCGCCCTGACCGTAACCCACGTAGCCCGGCGGTGAACCTTTCAACTGGGAAACAGTGTGCGGCTCCTGATACTCGGACAGGTTGATGGTAATCAGCGATTTTTCACCACCGTACAGCACATCCGCCAGCGCCAGCGCGGTTTCAGTTTTACCGACGCCGCTCGGGCCAACCAGCAGGAATACGCCCTGCGGGCCGTTCTCTGACGTGAGTCCGGTCTTCGCCGCGCGCAGGCGCCGGGCGATAGCGGTCAGCGCCACGTCCTGCCCGACCACACGCTGGCCGATTTCGTTTTCCAGCGTCAGCAGTTCGGTTTGCTCGTCTTTCATCAGCGAGGACAGCGGCACGCCGGTCCAGTCGGCGATTACATTCGCGACGGTGCGGATGTCCACATCCACCTGAACCAGCACATCGCCCTGCTGCGCCTGTTCAAGCTGCTGTTGCAGGTCGGCAACGTCAGCCTGCTGGCTAATGTCCTTGCGCCTGGTCATCAGTTGCTGTGCCAGCGCTTTTTCGTGGCTAAAACGCGCTTCCTGCTCTTTGATGCGCGTCTCCAGTTCAGTCCGCTGCTGCTCAATGGCACCCAGGCGGTCATCGTGACGGTTGCTGCCGGCGGCGATATCTTCCCGCAGCGCCTGCGCTTCCAGTGCCAGCGCGGTCAGTTTTGCTTTCAGGCGCACAATTTGTTCTGGCACCGTGTCGAGACTCATTCGCACACGTGCGGCGGCGGTATCCAGCAAATCAACCGCCTTGTCCGGCAGCTGGCGGCCCGTCAGATAGCGGCGGGACAGCGTGACGGCTGCGCGTACTGCATCATCAGTGATATGCACGTTGTGGTGTTCGGCGTAGCGGGCTTTCAGGCCGCGCAGCATCAGGCAGGCGGTCTCGTCGTCCGGCTCGTCGACCTTCACCATCTGAAAGCGGCGCTCCAGCGCGGCATCGCGTTCGAAGTATTGCTTGTATTCAGACCAGGTGGTGGCGGCGATGGTGCGCAGTTCGCCGCGGGCGAGTGCCGGTTTCAGCAGGTTGGCGGCATCGGCTCCGCCGGCCTGGTTGCCGGCGCCAATGATGGTGTGCGCTTCATCGATAAACAGCAGAATCGGTACCGGGGACTGCTGCACCGCATCAATGACGTTTTTCAGGCGCTGTTCGAATTCGCCCTTCACGCCTGCGCCCGCCTGCAACAGACCAAGGTCGAGGGTGCGCAGAATAACCGGCTTGAGAGATTCCGGCACGTTGCCCTCGGCTATACGCAGCGCCAGCCCTTCCACCAGCGCGGTTTTACCGACGCCCGGTTCGCCGACCAGAATCGGGTTGTTTTTGCGACGACGCGAGAGAATATCCACTATCTGGCGGATCTCCGTATCGCGTCCAAAAACCGGGTCGATTTTGCCTTCTCTGGCTTTGGCAGTAACGTCGAGCGTGAATTTATCGAGTGCGTTCTGCAGCGCCGGATTGAGTTCGCCTTCCTTTATGGCCGCGCCGACCGGGCGCCCGACAAATTCCACCTCACCACCATGACTCTGCGCGAGTTCCGCTGCCTGTTGCCGCTCCGGGCGTTCCTCCGACTGCCCATCAAGCAGCGGGCGCAGACGCTCCAGCTGACTGTGGCCCAGCGTCAGCAGCGGCCACAGCCCGTCACAGCGCACCAGTTTCTGTTTATCAACCAGCGCCATCAGCAGATGGACGCTGCGGATCTGTTCCTCACCGTTGAGAGAAGCAATCAGCCAGGCTTCCTGCATCAGCGTCTGAAGAGTGTCAGATAACTGCGGACGCTGACGGACTGAACGCGGCAGTTTATCCAGCCAGGCAAGCAAATCCTGCCACAGCATATCCATATCCCACTCATAGCGGCGTGCCAGCACCGTCAGGTCACCTTCCCCCTGTTCGAGCAGCTTCAGCAGCCAGTGCTCCGGCAAAATTTCCGCATGGGCGCGGGTCTGGCACAGGGAGGCGGCCCCTTCCATCGCGCGAGCACAGTAAGGGTTAAGGCGACGTAATAAGGTTGATGAGTGATGCTCCATAAAGGCTTTCTCCATTCTGACGCGCACTATCTGGTTTTACCGTATGGGAACTATCGGTTTCAGATATCCCCAACCGGAAGATCCTCACTGCACACAATTAATGCCCTTTCAGGCAGGGTTACAGCATCTGAAACGCGACGATTCAATGGGGTATTTTTGATTTGGGCGGGGTCTAATAATGGCCGCCAATTTCCAGGATCGTTATGGACATTCCTACCACCGAGAATAAAACCCTGTGCTGCTGTGTAAGCCGGACAGAACAGAGGTTACTGTTGCCCTTCAACAGTTCATAATTCATATCTCCGGCAAGTCTTGCAGCATCTGACGGAGAACGGCCGGTTAGAATATATCTACGCCAGTCGTGATATTTCCGCATTCCGGCAGACGGCACACTGATTGATTTTCCTTTTTCCCAGCGCTGCCTGGCAGCTGAATCATCAAAAGTATATGGCATAGTTTTCTCCTTTTATGTCTCAGAAATAAGCCTGATTCATTCAGGCACGCTACCGCCCATCGCTTTTCCTTTTAGTAAGGAACCCTAAGCGCATTAGGTCAGATTTTTGGATGTTCACTTTTACACTGTCCCCTCAGCACAAAGGGGCCTTGCAAAAAGCTGCGGACAGGTTTCCCCATCCGCATCAGGCGTTACTCTAAATAACACCCCTGCAGCACCTGGCACGGCAGGTCATTACGCGGTGGCACGTTCGTTCCAGCTATCGGAATGAATGATGTTTCCATCTTTGTAGGTCCAGGTGATTTTTTCGTAACGCAGTTCAAGCTGTTCGAGGTGATTGTGCTTTTCGTAAGAAGGATTCTTAACGTCATGCATCAATGGATTTACTTTCACCACCTTCACATTCTCGAGTCTGGTGTTGAAGTATTCGACTTCCTGACCGGCGTCATTGATTTTGTACCACTTGAACTCTGCTGATTTCAGGGTCTGGCCGGTGGTCACTGCCTTGTACAGATACGGACTGGACGAGTCGATTTCCTTGGTGAACATAAACGGCGTGTGGATACGGGTGCCGGTCAGTTTGCCCGTGTTGTTGTCGGTCGGAATGTAGATATTGTGATCCTGAGCGACAACTTCGATGCTGCCTTCACGGTCCTTAACGTCTACGGAACCTTTGATGTCCGCACCGCCGTCGTCTTTCAGCCACAGATAAACAGGGATTGCCATGGATTACTCTCCGTTGTGTTGTGATACGTCATCATCCTGCGATGACGTCTGGGGATTGCCCGGTATCTGGCAGGCATCAGCCTGCGGTACCAGACTGATTTCGACACGGCGGTTGAGCGCACGCCCATCCGGTGTGTCATTGGTTGCGATTGGGCGGCTTTCGCCATAACCCTGCACCGCAAAACAGCTTTCCGGTACATCACCGGTGTCACGCATCCAGTCACGCACCGCTTCGGCACGTTTCAGAGAGAGCGTCTGGTTCAGTTGCGGGTTACCGGTGTTATCGGTGTGGCCGGCGACCACAATCAGCCAGCTCGGCTTCGCTTTGATGCCGACCAGTGAGTTCACCAGCATTTTGGTGGACCCGGCTTTCAGCGTGGATTTGCCGGAATCGAACAGCGACATGCTGTCGAGGCGGACAATTTTCGGCACCGGTTTCGGCTGCGGTTTTGGCGGCGGTGGCGGGGGCACATACGAACGGATCGCATCCAGCACAGGCATTCGCAGACGCTCGCCCTGATACAGACCAAGGCCCATCCGCATCGGTACGCCATTACGCGCCTGGTCATCCAGCCCGGCCGCATCGTCACGCAGAACGGCAACGGCGTCGGCTTTGGGTGAGAAATCCTGCATCGGGATGCGTTCATAGCGGGCAATATCGAAGCTGACACGCTGCAGCAACTGGCGATTGTTCCAGCCACTGCTGAGCAGTGCAGCCATGGCCGCCAGCGTAAAAATCGCGAGCGCATAACGGAAGGCTTGCCCACGCGGCGTCAGGCCTCGCCCTTCCGGAAGCAGCGGCATGATAAAATCCGGCAACGCGGCAATAACCGTACTGTCCGTTCCCACCGGCTGCCAGCCCGCTACCTGTTGCATCGCAGTATGACGGGACAGCCATGCCGTCCACACCGATGTGGCCAGACTTCCGGCCAGGATCGGTCCCAATCCCCACAGCACTGCAACCGGTGCAATGACCGGAACATCCGGGCTCTCATCAATGAAGACCGCTTTAACGTGCAACCGGAACCAGCTCATCAGGCTGTTCATCAGCACCTGTTGCTGCATCGCAGGCGCGCCACCGGTGGTGACCCATGCAGCGACTGAGCCCGGCGCTGAAGACGCACGCCAGACCCTCACCCCTTCCCCCGGGATAACCGCCTGCCAGAGCAGATCATTGGTCATCGCACTGCCAACCTGACCATTCAGAACCAGCGGCACAGAATGCCCGGTTTCTTTACGCAGCTGGCTGATTTGCCAGCGCAGCGCCAGCAGACGACGGGTAAGCCGCTCGCTGTCGGCGTGTTTTTGCGGACAGACGCTGACCATCACCGACAGCTGGCGGCCCCAGTCAGGACGCAATCGCAGAATCTGACGGGCAACCTGTTGCAGATCCTGATGTTCCTCCACGCGGATCCAGCATCCCTGTGTCACTGTAAGCACCGGTGACTGCTGCATACATGCCAGCGGCAGATCGCCACAGACCAGCACCACAGGCTGACGGTAAGTGGCTTCCGGGAGGTCATCCAGACGCAGGTCGACGTCATGCTCCGCACGACGCCTGGCGACAATCCACAACGCCAGGATAAGCCCCAGCACCGCAAGCAGAAAGAGCACCGAAACCAGTCGCGATACCGGCAGGAAACTCAGGCAAACCACGGCACTCAGCAGGGCGGCCCACAGCGCAAGCCCGCGCTGCTGTGCAGGACTCATTTCACGGCTCCCGGCAGCAGGGCCACCAGCATCTGATCCAGCCAGTTGCTCAGTCCCCACCACAGCGCAGCCACTACCACCACGCTCAGGCCAATACGCACGGGCCATGACGCCAGCCAGCCACCCATTTCTCGTCCGGTACGGCTTTCCGCCAGAACCGGATGGGTTGGTGGATAGCTGAACGGCGTGACATGTTCGCTGAGCGCGTTGACGAGTTTCTGGCGCTCCGGATCGTTAAGAGAGCGGAAACTGCCGAGGAACCCCAGCATCATGACCCGCTGAAAGCAGGTCATAACAGCCTGGTCAGGCGCCGGTTCACGCAGCACATCACGCATGCGATCGCACAGCGTATCACCGGCATCCATGGTGCCGAGGAAGTGCCCCTGCAGGGGAATGTCATACCACTGCACGCAGGCGTCATCCTCCACACCACGACCTTTGACCGCCTCATCAAGCAGCGCACACTGTGCGGTGAGAATATGCTGACAGCTGACTTCATCGAGTTCGCTCGCTTTCAGCTCACGCTGCACACGTTCGACATCGGCAATGCAACGCTCCCACAACGTGCGCCCTTCTCCATCCTGAAACGTCGGACCGTGACGCAGGCTGATGACCTGCAGCCAGGTATCCTGCAGCAGAGCATCAATATCAATGGGTGCAGCAGTACTGCGTTTAGGCTCACTCATGTTCTCAGTACCGCAAAAAGTTCAAGTTCAGGCTCGCCGAGCATGCCCGGAACGTAAAACATACAGGTGCCGCTCTGAAGCATTTCGCTGGCCAGAGAATGCGAGACATCAAGGCTGAAATACTGGTTTTCCAGACGCAGCGGAATGGCTGCCGGCACATGGCGCAGTGGCGTCAGTGGCACGCCCACCCGTGAGGAATTGACGATACTCCTGACATGATCGGGACTGCCGATCTTGCACTGTCGCGGGAACTGCTCCTGCAGTTGTGCCACCGGCATCGGTGAACGCACGGAAAGGTAGTAATCCGCCCCTTCGCGCAGACGGGAGTCATGCAGACGGGCCTGCCAGACGTGCAGCCGGGCATCGTGCTCAAGCTCAATCGCCACCACCCGTGACGGCAGGCTGGCTTCCAGCAGATCGCCCAGTAAGTCAAACAGCGGCGGGAAGACGTTATTCAGCTGTTCATGCTGCCAGACCGGAATAGCACTCACCTGATGTTCCAGCGAGAAAGTCAGCAGGCTGCCCGCAAGCCGCGCCAGTTCCGGGTACAAACGCTCCGGTGGGCTTTGCAGGTTACGCTGAAACTGGCTGAGCACCGGTTCTGCGCTGTTCAGGGCATTGAGCAGCCAGAACAACGACACATCAGCCACGGCAAAGTCGGCCATGCGCTCATTACTTTCACGTCGCATGGCCATCAGTCGACTCAGACGGGCACGCAGTTGCGTCATCAATTGTTCCAGCTGGGTTACCAGCCAGCGGCTGCCCTGCAGAGCCAGCAGTGGCGGAAGCCAGGTTTCATCGAGTGCCCAACTGCCCTGTGAATCCTGCTGCAGACGGGCGACCGGACAGGTCAGATAATCACTGTTGTTCTGATGGGCAAAACGCAGCGTCAGCTCTGGCTGCATCACTGCAATCTGCCGGGTATCGTCGCCAAAGGTGTTGCGGACATCCCGCCAGCGCTGGCGATAACGCACAGGGCGCTCGGCCACCTCATCGGGTTTAAGACAGTTGCCGCCATTTGCCCGCAGCAGCGGAAGCGCCAGAACCACCACCACGTCCTGTGATTCGCCCTCAAGCATCAGCACCGGCGGCAGGTCATCGGCATTATCGGTGTCGATAAGCGTGCCATCGGGGAAACGGATGTGCAGATGACGGGCCTGCAGGCGGCCCAGCTTCAGTGCATCAGGTTCGAAGGTGGCAGCAATCATCCCCCAGGGATGGCAGAGGCCCAGCCGGGCGATGCATTCCGCAGACCAGGCCGCATAGGCGACCTGTTGCTGGAAGTGCTGGGGAGAGACCATAACGCCCCTGCCCCATAACGGTTGTTCCGTTTTCATTGGCTTCCTGCCTTAGCTTACGATTTCGCCTTCGGCATCTGGGAAACCAGTGACAGGTTGACGTCCATGCCCTCAACCTGGAAGTGTGGGATGGCGTACAGCCTGACGCGGAAGAAACCCGGGTTGTCGTCGATATCTTCCACTACCACCTTCGCGTCGCGCAGCGGGTGAGAAGCCTGCAGCTCATCGCCCGGATCGGTCATTTCGGTCACCAGACTGCGCACCCAGGTGTTCAACTCCAGTTCCAGCAGACGCCGATCCTTGGTGGTGCCGATGTTTTCACGCTGAATCAGCTTCAGATAATGCGCGATACGCGACAGCAGGAAGATATACGGCAGACGGGCATTAATGCGGCTGTTAGCGGTGGCATCGGCAGTGTCATACAGCGCAGGTTTCTGGGTGGAGTTGGCCGAGAAGAAGCAGCTGTAGTCGCGGTTTTTGTAGTAGGACAGCGGAATGAAACCGAGATTGGCGAACTCAAATTCGCGGGTTTCCGGGATCATCACCTCACTCGGGATCTTCACCTGATTACCGGTGCCCAGATCGTACAGATGAATCGGCAGATCCTGCACCGCACCACCGGCCTGTGGACCACGGATTTGCACGCACCAGCCATTGTTAATGAAGCTGCGCACCATGTTGGATGCGAAGGCAAACGAGGCGTTGGTCCACAGGTATTTGTCGTGATCCGGACCTTTGACTTCTTCAACGTAGTTGAAGCTGCGCACCGGTACGGTGTCCGGGCCATACGGCAGGCGCCCCAGCACACGCGGCATCACCAGACCGATGTAGCGCGAATCGTCCGTCTCGCGGAAGGATTTCCACTTGATGTATTCAGCGCGGTCAAAATAGTTACCGATATCTTTGATGGCCGCCACGTCTTCCATTGAATCCTTGAGGAAGAATTGCGGGCCGGCAGAGCCGATAAACGGCATATGCGCCGCAGCAGACACTTTTGAAATATTGCGCAGCAGGGCAACATCCTGCGCAGACGCATCAAACTCATAAGCGGAAATCAGCGCCGCAATCGGCTCGCCGCCTGGTGTGTCATACTCATCAATGTAGGAGTGTTTATACAGACCGCTCTGGATAATTTCCGGGCTGTCCTCGAAGTCCTGACGCAGGTCTTCTTTAGACATATCCAGCAGTTCGACTTTCACGTTCTGGCGGAAATCGGTTTTATCAACCAGCGATTTCACGCCGCGCCACAGGCTCTCCACTGCCTGGAACTCTTCACTGTGCATTACCGCATCCAGCTGACGACTGATCTGGTGATCCAGCGCGGCGATATGATGGTCAATCAGGTTTTTGTCGAGTTTTTCAACTTTTGCGCCTGATTTTTTCAGGCACTCCAGAAATACCTGCATGCCGGCGGTTAAACGCTCATCCGCCGTTGCATCCGACATCGCCTGCGCATCCTGCCAGATATCCAGCGCGCTCAGTTCAGAAACCGGGTTGAGATTGATCTTTTCAAACAGGGTGGCATAAACCCCACCGGCTGCCGGACGCTCCAGCACCACGCTCTCGCCACCCGTCGCATTCTCATTATTTACAGACATCAGCATCTTCCTTATTAATCCGTTAAATCATCGTGATGGTTATGGCTGTTTTGGTGCCAGAGTTGAGAGCTCAGCGCGCAGTTCTGCGCTTAACGCCGGGTCCAGCAGGATTTTTTCCAGCTCTTTTCGGAAGGCCTGGTTATCCAGCAGGTTGGCTTTTAAATCACGCAGTAAATTACGCATGGAAAGCATGGCCTTCAGCTGAGGTATTTGCCGGGAGACCTGTTCCGGAGAGAAATCTTTCATGTTCTGGAAAGTCAGACTGATGCTGTCTTGGCTACCGTCATCGGCCAGCGTATTTTTAACGGCAACCGTGACTTTTGGCGAATATTCGGAAAGCACTGCGTCAAAATTATTTTTGTTCAGATTAACTTTGGCTCGCTCTGATAATGGTGCGGTCGCCTGACCATGACTGAAGTCGCCTGCCACCAGCAATTTCAGCGGAAGCTCGGTTTTCTTGCTTGCGCCCCCGGTATGCAGGTCAAGTTTTAAGTTAATACGTGCCTTTGGCACTTCATTCTGGAAACTATCTGCCATTTCATCATCCCTCTGTTTATCTCAGCGCACATTTTTCGCGCCATACTACTTTAGAGGTAACAACAGAGCAATGATCGATAAAAAAGCAAATAGCCAGATCTTTAAGCTACAAAAGTGACAGCAATAAGCCATTAACACTAAAAAATGCAGATCATTGTCACCTGAAACCAGCTAAAAAAACTGGCAAAGACATTAAAGACCGCACATTAATGCCAATAAAAAATAAAGTTGTGGATTAATATTAACAAAGCGTGAGTTTGTTGATTCAGGTCAAAATAAAAAATCCGCCAAAAACAATCACACCATCAAGAAAGAAATGACATAAAAAGATAAAAATTGCGGATAGCAGCAGTGCGGAATCTCATACAGGAGGGTAATGAGATGAAGTAAATATTTCAGGTAAAACAGAGCGCACTTAAGCCCCCGTGCTACATCCGTTCAACGTAATCGTATAAATCATCACCCATGCGGGAAATTTCGTATAAATAACGTTCGGGAGCGACCAGAGGGAATCAATCAGGATAGCGTGGTTCACGACATAATGACGTATGCGATCAATCGCGCCGCTGCTAATTCAGTAATCTATTCCTCACAAACTTCATTCCAACTGCCCCGTCAGCGCTGACGCCATGCCGAGGGTGCCATACCGTGCAGCTGGCGGAAGCGGTTGCTGAAATGGCTGGAGGAGTGGAAACCGCAGCGCAGGGCAATCTCGGTGAGCGACAGCGCGCTGAATTGCAGCAGTTGCTGCGCGGCTTCCATACGGCGGCGCATCACATACTGGTGCGGCGCTTCGCCGGTGCTGCTGCGGAACATACGTGCAAAATGGTATTCGCTGAGCGCCGCCTCTGCCGCCAGTTGGGCCAGCGTTAACGGCTGATCCAGCTGCGTATCGATCAGCGCCAGCACGCGGCGCAATACCGCCGGCGCCAGTCCGCCGCGCACCTGCGGCAGCTGCCACTGTACCTCGCTGTAGCGCTGCAGCAGATGGGTCATCAGTAGTGTTGAGGCGCTGCTCAGCATCAGCTGGTTGGCCGGTTGCTGCCAGTCGGCGCTCAGCAGAAAATGACGATACAGCTGGGTGATGCGGTCATCGTCGGCAAAAATCTTCTCATGCAGGTTAAGCTGCGCCGGGCTGCGATCCCACACCTGCTCACCGAGGTGACGCAAATGCGCATCGGTGCAGTAGAGGTGCACGAAGGATAAATCCGCACGCAGATCCCAGGTCGACTCAGTGCCAGACGGCATCAGGCAAAAGCGATCCGGCGCGCCGCCGTTGCGCCAGCCGTGCGGTGTTTTGTGCCAGGTGTCGTAACCGTCAGCCACGTACAGGCTAAGCGTATGGTGATCGCTGAGGTTGGTCACGCGATCGCCACTGTTGAACCACGCCGCCAGCCGAATGCCGCCGCTCAGCTGCACGCTATCGCGCAGCTGCGCTTTGTGACGCTGAAGCATAGTAAACGTCTGATATTCCGGCATGGTCTGACATCGCTCTCTGGGTTGATGTCCTGTAGTTTACGCAACTGACCGGACAGAAAACAGGCCAATGCCGGACCAGGCGGGAAAAAGCGCAAGAATTTGCAAGTGCTGCGCAAAGTCATGCAAGCCGCGCTCCTGTCGCTCAGGCACACTGCGAGCCTGATTCCGCCGGAGAGTTTCTGATGAACCTGATGTTATACCTCGCGGTGGTGCTGATTTGGGGCACCACCTGGATTGCGATTTTTCTGCAGCAGCAGGCCGCCGATACGCCGGTACTGGTGGCGGTGTTCTGGCGCTTCCTGTTCGCCTCGTTGACCATGCTGGTGCTTCTCCGGCTGTTGAAACGTCTGCGTACGCTGGATGCGCGTGACCACCTGTTTTGTCTGTTACAGGGCGGCTGCGTATTCGGTTTTAATTTTGTCTGCTTTTACCATGCGGCAGCGATGATCAGCACCGGACTGGAGTCGGTGATTTTTTCGATGGCGGTGCTGTATAACGCGCTCAACAGCTGGATCTTTTTCCGCCAGCGCCCGCCTTTCCGCCTGCTGCCCGCCGCCGCGCTGGGTCTCGGCGGAATTGTTGCGCTGTTCTGGCAGGATATTCAGTCAGCCCATGTTGCGCCGCAGCTGCTGTGGGGCGTGGGGCTGAGCGCGCTGGGCACGCTCGGTTTCTCCTTCGGCAATATGATTTCTACCCGCCATCAGCGTCGTCAGCGCGACGTGCTGACCACCAACAGCTACGCCATGCTGTACGGTGCGCTGATCATGGCCGTGCTGGCGCTGGTGAATGGCGACGCGCTGGCACCGGCACTCAATCTGCAGTGGCTGGGGGCAATGAGTTATCTGGCTTTGTTTGGCTCGGTGCTGGGCTTTGGTGCCTACTTCACGCTGGTGGGGCGCATCGGTGCCAGTCAGGCGGCTTACAGCACCCTGCTGTTTCCACTGGTGGCACTGACGCTTTCGACGCTGTATGAAGGCTATCAGTGGCATAGCAATGCTATCGTCGGGCTGGTGATGATTCTGGCAGGGAATATGGTGATGTTCGTGCGCTGGCCGGCTCATCGCCGGTTACGTCTGGCCTGAAGCAAGAGCGGGCATGGCGCCCGCTCTGTCACTCCTCTAGCGCCAGCCCCCGACGCCGATGTTGAGCTGGTGAGGTTGGTTAATGGCTTTTCTGGCAATCCAGTAAAGCAGAACGCGTTCATCATCTCTGTCGCGGTCGGCCATCGCCAGTAATTTCAGCGACAGGGTGGACCTGGTCACAGGCTGCTGTTCATCGCTTAACTCGATAACCGCCTGACCGATGATGCAGCAAACCTCATCCCCGCTGGATACGGATTCATATGCCCGGTCTTTCATATTTCCTCCTGTTGAGTGAACTATAAGCCTGGCAAAGTTCCTGTGTTTTGCCGCGCAGATGCTGCGCTTAAAACACCCTGTTACACATGCTCACCTGTCGCAATGCCTGTTCATGTGACGACATCCGCGCTGCGCTTAAGCAAAGGCGCAATGCCATTCATACCGTTTTCACAGCATTTCATTCCGTCTCCCGCTCCGTTCACGCCCGTCCGCACCACCCACGCCCGCGTGAGGCTTATTATCGCTGCAGCTTCCGTATTCCCGGATGGGAGAGAGAAAAATGACAACAGCCGTTACCCCTAATCATCAGCGTGTCCGTATTTTTACCCTGGCAGGCACCATCATTACCCAGTTCGCGCTCGGCTCGGTTTATACCTGGAGCCTGTTTAACGGCCAGCTGGCGCAGAAGCTGGATGCGCCAGTCAGCCAGGTGGCTTTTTCCTTTGGTCTGCTCAGTCTTGGTCTGGCGATTGCCTCCTCGCTGGCCGGCAAGCTGCAGGAGCGCTTTGGCGTGCGCAACGTCACCATCGGTGCAGGCATTCTGATGGCGATTGGCTTCTGGCTGACCGCCCATGCTGACAACCTGATGATGCTGTACCTGAGCGCCGGCATTCTGGTTGGACTGGCCGATGGCGCGGGTTATCTGATGACGCTCTCTAACTGCGTGAAGTGGTTTCCGGAGCGCAAAGGGCTGATTTCGGCCTGTTCGATCGGCGCTTACGGCCTCGGCAGTCTAGGCTTTAAATTTATCTGTGGCGCGCTGCTTAGCACTCAGGGGCTGGAAAATACCTTTGTGATTTGGGGTGTGCTGGCGATGACGATGATTATTGCCGGGGCCCTGATGATGCGCGATGCGCCGCTACAGCAGGCCGGTTCACGTCAGCAGCAGGCCACACAGGAGTTTACGCTGGCGCAGTCGGTGCGCCTGCCGCAGTACTGGATGCTGGCACTGATGTTCCTGACGGCCTGCATGAGCGGTCTGTATGTGATTGGCGTCGCGAAGGATATTGGTGAAGGCCTGGTGCACCTGAGTACGCAAACGGCGGCCAATGCGGTGACGGTAATTGCCATTGCCAACCTGAGCGGACGACTGATTCTCGGCGTGCTGTCGGACAAAATGGCGCGCATCCGGGTCATTTCGCTGGCACAGCTGGTTTCGCTGAGCGGCATGAGCATCCTGCTGTTCACCCACATGAATGAAACCACCTTCTTCCTGTCGCTGGCCTGCGTGGCATTCAGCTTTGGCGGCACCATCACCGTCTTCCCGTCACTGGTCAGCGATTTCTTCGGCCTCAACAACCTGACCAAAAACTACGGCCTGATCTATCTCGGCTTCGGCATCGGTAGCGTGCTTGGCTCGCTGGTAGCTTCGGTGTTCGGCGGCTTCACCGTGACCTTCAGTCTGATTATGACGCTGCTGGTGATCTCGCTGGTGCTGTCGCTCAGTATCCGTCTGCCAAATCGTCAAAACCTGGTCGCGCCAGTACTGCATAATTAATTCACCACCCTGCCGTGTAAATGCACGGCAGGCTTTTTATTGATAACCACAGAATGGATCACGCATTGAGAATGACTGTTATTTAACCTTGCATTTCAGAGTAATCGGGTTATTATCAGGCGCTATTCAGCTTATTCCGATTGGTTTATTTCCCGCCCTGTCACTTTTAGCTTTTAATTGACATATCTGGTAATAATTACGGAAATAACTCTACATTCACTGCATCTTCACTCCACTTTTCCCGGTTAATCTGGCCTCATTGGAAAAGAGGAGGACTCTCCATGAAGAAGTTAATAAAAGTCGCTTCGGTGGTGGCGATGATGACCATGCTAAGCGGGTGTATTATCGAGCACGACCATGGACGCGGTCCCGGCTGGGGTCACGGGCACGGCGGCGGCTGGCATCACGGCCATGGCGGCTATCGTCATTGGTAATTGGGCAAAGCACACACAGCACATAATAAAAAATGAATAAAGAAAGGGCGGGAATCAATCCCGCCCTTATTTTTTAGCTTTTCACCGCGTAATTACATTGATACCAGACTTTCTTCAGGCCAGGCAAATTGCTGTCCTGCGCCGGAAGCGATTCGACTTTATCGAAGCCGCGCTGGTTACAGTAATTCGCCAGATCAAGTTCCAGCGCATCTTTATCCAGCTTCTGTGGATCGTAACGATACTGTACGGTATTTGAACGGGCATCTTCATCCACGCGCTCAAAACCCCCGGGTTTGCTGACACTACAACCGGCCAGCATAAAAAGCGCTAACGCGCTAATAAGCATTTTATTCATTAGGGTGTCCTCATCAGACGTTGCAGTGTAAAAGGCAACGCCACACGCCTCTATAGGAAAAAGACGCGAAATGTCCGATTAATGCAAAGCTTTCGCCAATCAAATCAATAAAACCAAACGGTTTTCCTTATCACATCAGCAGTGAGAAGATGACTTCAGACAAAACGAAGTCTGCACCACACCAGGTGATACCCACAAAAAGACATACTGAAAGTGACCTTTATGCCCGTGCTGAGCGGGCTTTTTTTCGCCCGTTATCCGGTAAGGCTGACCATCTTACGCAAAAGATTGGCCGCTTGTTTGTCCGGCAATGCGAGAATTCCGCTGTAAAGATCTATCGACATCGCGCACATCGTGCCGCGATCCACCGCCGTATCCGCCGGCATATTCAGCTGCTGCAGCTTATCGCCCCACTTGCCATACAGTTTTTCCACCACGCGCTGCAGATCGCGCTGCGCCTGAGGCTGATCCACCGCCAGCTCATCGCCGGTACTGTTTTGCAGCAGTGCCTCGAGCGCTTCACCATCGCGCTGATTAAGCTCCGGCGACAGCACCTGTTGCAGATTGACGCCACCGCTGACCTGCGGATAGAGGAAACGGAAGCAGCGCTGCGTATCCTGCTGCTGCAGCGCCTGCATCTCCTGCACCGAAACGCGGATGTAGTTGATGATCGCCGCATCGCTGGCGCGCGCCATGCGCTGATTCACCAAATCCATCAGCCAGCCGCGCATATCGCCCAGCGCCTGCTCCGCAGGTACGCCCTCTGCCAGCTTGTGCTGCAGCTCACGATTCAGCAGTTGCCACAGCGCCGGCTCCTGCACTTTCAGCACGCGATAACCCGGCGCGTCGCTCAGTTGGGTAGCCACCTGCGCCGCCAGCGCCTCGCGCTCCTGACGCGGATGCAGCCAGCTAAACCACAGCAGATTGGCCAGCAGCACAGGCAGCAAAAACAGCAGGACACCCTGCCAGACGCGCAGCGCGGTGGTGCGCAGCAGTATCACGATGATGATCGCCAGCACCACAAAAGCGGCCAGCGTGAGCGGGAAAAGCGAGAACATGGAGCGACATTAATCCTTGCGAACGTCAATTAAAACCGGACAGCTGGCGCGTTCAATCACTGTTGCGCTTACCGAGCCTTTCAGCAGGCGGTTGAGCGGCGACAGGTGACGACGGCCCATTATAATCATACTGGCGTGCAACGCCTCAGACTGCGCCACAATGGTTTCCGCCGCCTCACCGGCCAGAATCAGCCCGCGTGCGTCAATGCCAGCGCGCAGCAGCGGTGCCAGCGCATGGCGTACCACCATTTCAGCCGTGTTTTGTTCATCCTGCGCCACGACAAAATCGTCTGGATCTTCCCCGGCGTCGATCTCAATCGGCTGATTGCACGACGAATAAGCCGGATCGACACAGCACAGCACGGTGACCTGCGCCTGTTGCGCCAGCGCCTGTTCAATGGTCAGGGCGATCACTTTTTCCGCCACCGGTGAGTTATCGATGGCCATCAGCAAGGTTTTCATCAGTCGGTTATCCTTCCGCAGCAGTTATTTTGCCAATTTCGCGAATCAGCGCCTCTTTACACTTTATCAGCGCTGTCCGGTAATGCGCTTCCTGGCGGTGAAAACGTGCCGTCGGCACCAGCAGTGAGATTGAGAAGCGCCCGAACAGCGTATCAATTGCGACCGCCATGGTGGAAATGCCCTCCAGCGTTTCGCCGCGATCGATAGCCAGTCCGCTGGCGCGCACTTCGGCAATCAGCGTCAGCAACTGCGGCAGCGTTTTTACCGTCATTTCCGTCAGTTCCGCATAGGCTTCGCCGACCATCACCCGCACATCTTCGTCGCTCTCCAGCGCCAGCAGCGCCCGGCCACCGGACGTACTGTAGAGCGGCAGATTCAGGCCGATGTGGGGCACCACGCGCAGCTCACGCGTGGCCACCACGTAATGGACAATCGCCAGCTGCGTCCCGCTGGCCCGCGCCAGCGACACCGTTTCATTGATTTCCGCCGAGAGTTGTTCGAGGAACGGCCGGACAATTTCCACCACGTCACTGTGCACGCTGGAGATCAGCTTCAGCAACGCCGGACCGAGGCGCAGCCCGCCTGCCCCGCCGCTGCGCACCAGCTGCGCGCTATCCAGCGCCGCCACGATGCGCTGCACCGTCGAGCGCGGCAGATCGACCACCTGCGCAATTTCACCCAGACTCATGCCGCCCGGATGCTCACCGAGCGCATTTAAAATTTTTGCCGCACGCGCAATGACCTGAATGCCACCCGCTTTTTCATCCTCACGGCTTGAGGGAGGTTCTACCATGATACGTTCCTTTTTGGCCTGCCCTACTTTAGCGCGAACGATCGCACTTTTACACCCTGTATCACATTGCAATACACCATATCGAAATGTAAGATGCGAGCTGTATCACATCGCAATACACTGCATCAACTAATAACGAGACACCTGCTATGAATGCCCAGCCCGTCGCGGCACCGGCACCGCATCCTTTTACCCTGCGCCTCGCGCTGGGGCTGGTGGGGGTGCTGATCGCCGCGCTGACCTCCGGATTAAACGATCGCGTCACCGACATCGCGCTGGCCGATATCCGTGCCGCAATCGGCATTAGCTACGATGACGGCAGCTGGATTATCTCGGCCTATCAGGCAGCGGAAGTCGCCGCAATGATGATTGCACCGTGGTTCGCCGTCACCTTTTCGCTGCGCCGCTTCGCGCTGGCGGTGTCGGCCGGTTTCATGGTGTGCGGTGTCCTGCTGCCCTTTATGCCCACGGCCCCGCTACTTATTGCGCTGCGCGTGGTGCAGGGACTGTTTGGCGGCGCCCTGCCGCCGCTGCTGATGACGGTGGCGCTGCGCTTTCTGCCACCGCCGATCAAACTTTATGGGCTGAGTGCTTACGCCCTCACCGCCACGTTTGGCCCGAATCTGGCGGCGTCGCTGGCGGCGTTCTGGACCGATGACGTCAGCTGGATGTTTGTGTTCTGGCAGGTGGTGCCGGCCATGCTGATCGCCATGCTGCTGATCGGCTGGGGTCTGCCGCAGGATCCGCTGCGCACTGAGCGATTTAAACAGATTGACCTGTTCGGCATGCTGAGCGGCTGCTCGGGCATGGCGCTGCTGATTCTGGCGCTGACGCAGGGTGAGCGTCTCGACTGGCTCAGCTCGCCGCTGTTTGTCGCCCTATTATTCAGCGCGCTGGCGTTGCTGATTGTGTTCTTTATTAATGAATGGTTTCACCCGCTGCCGCTGTTTAAGTTGCAGATGCTGCGCCGGCGTAATTTGTCGCACGGTTTGCTGGCGCTGGCGGGTGTACTGATTCTGGCGCTGTCCGGTTCGGCGCTGCCGTCGGCCTATTTTGGTCAGGTGGAGGGGTTTCGCACGCTGCAGTTCGCGCCGCTGGCGTTGACCATCGGCCTGCCGCAGCTGCTGATTGCACCGCTGGTCGCCAGCCTGCTGAATATCCGCTGGATTGACTGCCGCTGGGTGCTGAGCGTCGGTGTGCTGCTGCTGGCGACCGCCTGCCTGCTCGGCATGCAGATCACCACCGACTGGGCGCGGCAAAACTTCTGGCTGATGCAGATCTTGCAGGCGTTTGGTCAGCCGATGGTGATTCTGCCGGTGCTGATGAGCGCCACCAGCGTGGTCGCGCCGCCGGAAGGGCCGTTCGCCTCCGCCATGTTCAATACCGTACGCGGCTTTGCCAGCATTGCCGCCAGCACGCTGGTGGAGTGGTTTATCAGCCATCGTGAGCAGTTTCACTCCAGCGTGCTGGTCGATCAGGCTGCCAGTCGCAGCTGGCTGATGACCGCAGCGGATAGCCAGCAGGCCAGCAGCAGCCTGCCGCTGTTGGCCGACGGCAGCGCCAGCAGCGCGGCCAATCTCAGCGGCTTCGCCACCCTGCTGAAGCATCAGGCGATGGTGCTGAGCCTGAGCGATGCGTATCTGATGCTGATCGCCTTCGCTGCCGGGCTGTTAGTGCTGACGCTGTGCCTGGCGAAACGCGTCTGGCCACCGCAAACCCTGATTCAACCTGTTACCAAAACTCCGGAATAACTGTTATGCACGCTTTTGCTATGAAACGAACAATCCTGCTGAGCGCCCTGCTGCTGGTTTTGCTGGCGATGGCGTTCTGGCTGTGGTCAGCCATGACCGGCAACGACCATCGCACTGATGATGCCTGGGTGAATGCCGATTACACGCTGGTGGCTCCGAAGGTGTCCGGCTATATCGCCCACGTCAACGTGCAGGATAACCAGCGCGTGCGGGCTGGTGACGTGCTGGCGACGCTCGACGACCGCGACTATCGCGTGGCGCTGGAGATCGCGCGGGCGAATCTGCAGGTCAGCGACGCCAAACGGCTGAGCGCGCAGGCGCAGCTCGACCAGCAGCAGTCCACCATTGCCGAGGCCCGCGCCACGCTGGCCGCCAGCCAGGCATCGGCACAGTATGCCGGACAGAGCGCGGCGCGCTATAACCAGCTGTACAAGAGCGGCACCATAGCCGCTGACGATCAGCAGAAAGCCAGCTCAACCCAGCGTTCCGCCGCCGCTACGGTGCGCCAGAGCGCAGCGGCGCTGGCGGCGGCCGAACAGCAGGTGAAGGTGCTTGAGGCCGCGCTGCGTCAGGCGGAGGCTGATGTTGCGGCGGCGCAGGCCAGCGTCGACCAGGCCGGGCTGAATCTCTCTTATACGCGTATTATTGCGCCGGTGGATGGCATGGTGGGTCAGCGTTCGGTGCGCGTGGGAGCCTGGGTCAGCGCGGGTACGCGTCTGCTGGCCGTGGTGCCGCTACAGCAGACTTACATCACCGCCAATTATCTGGAGACGCAGCTGGCGGATGTGCGCCCGGGCCAGAGAGTGGTGGTGAAGATTGATGCATTGCCAGGCAAGACCTTCACCGGTCACGTTGACAGTATCGCCCCCGCTACCGGCGCCACGTTTTCCGCGATTGCCCCCGATAACGCCACCGGCAACTACACTAAAGTGGTTCAGCGTTTGCCGGTGAAAATTGTGCTGGATCCGCATCAGAGCGATCTGGCGCAATTACGTGTCGGCATGTCGGCGATTCCGCAGATTGAGACCCGATGAAAATGTGAGCAACTTCTCAGAAGTGACCTATTTATTTTCGGATCGATTCCGCGTAAATTAGCGCTCGATCCTGTTTCGGGGCAGCCCGAAGCGACCTGAGTAGAAAGCGTGTAGCGATGATGAACTCCACCTTTCTCTTATTCTGTTCGGGTTACGCTGGTTTGGGATCGCCATCATTGTAACCGCTCAGAGGAGTTGTTTTGTGAAATACGCCTTGATGGGAATCTCTTTCTTCGTCTTACTTTGGGTCGGCACCTTCGTGCTGATGCTGTAAAGACGCCAGCCGGGGCGACCGCTCAGTCGCCCCGATTTGTAATTACTCTGCTTCTTCCACCGCTTTTACCGTTCCCGGCAAAATACCGTCGGCGCGGAACATCGCTTTAATGCCACGCACCGCCTGACGAATACGATCGCTGTTTTCAATCAGGGCAAAACGCACGTGGGTATCGCCGTAGTCACCAAAGCCAATGCCCGGCGAGACGCACACTTTCGCCTCCTGTAGCAGCCGTTTGGCAAATTCCAGTGAGCCCAGATGCGCATAGTGATCGGGAATTTTCGCCCAGACGTACATGGACGCTTTCGGCAGATCGACCATCCAGCCCGCTTCATGCAGCCCTTTCACCAGTACATCGCGCCGGCGTTTATACTGCTCGGCGATATCACGCACGCACTGCTGATCGCCCTCCAGTGCCGCAATCGCTGCCACCTGCAGCGGTGTGAAGGTGCCGTAATCGTGATAGCTTTTGATGCGTGCCAGTGCCGCCACCAGCTCTTTGTTGCCGACCATAAAGCCGATGCGCCAGCCCGCCATGTTGTAGCTTTTTGACAGGGTAAAGAATTCCACCGCCACATCGCGCGCGCCCGGCACCTGCATAATCGACGGCGCTTTCCAGCCGTCATAGGTGATGTCAGCGTAGGCCAGATCGTGGATGACCAGCACGTTGTAGTGCTTCGCCAGCGCGATGACGCGCTCGAAGAAGTCCAGCTCTACGCACTGCGATGTCGGGTTGGACGGAAAGCCGAGGATCATCATCTTCGGTTTCGGGTAGCTTTCGCGGATGGCGCGTTCCAGCTCATTGAAGAAATCGACGCCCGCGACCAGCGGCACCGAGCGCACCTGCGCGCCGGCGATCACCGCACCGTAGATGTGAATCGGGTAGCTGGGATTGGGCACCAGCACGGTGTCACCGTGATCGAGCGTCGCCAGCATCAGGTGCGCCAGGCCCTCTTTCGAGCCGATGGTAACGATAGCTTCGGATTCCGGATCGATATCCACCTGGTAACGCTCGGCGTACCAGCGCGAAATGGCGCGACGCAGGCGCGGAATCCCTTTGGAGGTAGAGTAGCCGTGCGTGTCTTCACGCTGTGCCACCTGACAGAGCTTTTCCACGATGTGCGGCGGTGTCGCGCCATCCGGGTTGCCCATGGAGAAATCGATGATGTCTTCGCCGCGCCGGCGCGCAGCCATCTTCAATTCAGCCGTGATGTTAAATACATAGGGGGGGAGACGTTCAATACGCGAGAAACGACGGGGTGTGCTGTTATCAGCCATGATGTCCTCTGGATTACGTTAGCGCCCGGACCGTCCGAGCGACGCTGGTCACTGCCGTGACCGAAACAAGAACATAACGCGCTGATAACAATATTGTCGAGGGGGGACGGCAAATTTTCTTAGCCTGCTTCGTTTAAGCGCCCAAACACCCAATCGTTTACCCACTGGCCGTTGAGCCGGTAGTTATCGCGTAGCGTGCCTTCCAGCGCGAAACCGTTCTTTTCCAGAATGCGCCGCGACGGCCAGTTGCCCTCAATCACCAGCGCTTTGAGTTTGTGGAAGTCGGCCTGCAGCAGGAACGTGCACAATGCCTGCAACGCTTCGCTGCCGTAGCCCTGACCGGTACAGGCGTGACGCAGCATGTAACCCACTTCGGCCTGACGATACGGATGCCACTCGGCGCTGCAGCCAAACAGGCCAATCGCTTCACCGCTGTCGCGCAGGCGCGCCACCAGGCACAGCATGTGAAAACTGCTGGGTTGCCACGGTGCCAGCCGCTCGTTAAAGCGCTGGCGGATGTCGTTTTCATCGGGGATCTCGCTCACCCAGGTCATGGTCGCGGCATCTTCATGGACCGCTTTGAAAATCTGCCAGTCTTCCGGCTGTAACCGGCTGAGGGACAAACGAGGGGTGAGTAATTGCATGGCCACGCTCCGCTGTTGTGCTTACGGCAACATAGCAAACCGCATCCGTGACAACCAGTGAACGCTGCACGCTTTCAGCAATCCTCTTTTTGGCACTCAGGATTTCCTCTTTTCAGGTTTCATAGCGGATAATCTGCCTTGCTCTCCTTCAGGGGCGGATGTGACGGGCGGATCTGGTCGCCATAAATGGCGCCCCTACGGTGCATCCGCAGTCTTGTAGGGTGCGCATTCATGCGCACCGGCAGCGCGCATCTTCGTATCTGGTCGCCATAAATGGCGCCCCTGGAGTGCATCCGCGGTCTTGCAGGTTGCGCATTCATGCGCACCGGCAGCGCGCACCTTAAAAATTGATCCAGGCTATGAGAAACGTCTGCAGCTTGCCGGGACGCTGGCGGATCGCGATCACATTTTTTATCATGTCCGCAACCTTGCCTGCTCCGGAGAACACCGTGCCTTCCCATTTCGACATGCTGCTGGCGGTGTTTGACCGCGCCGCGCTGATGCTGATCTGCCTGTTCTTCCTGACCCGCACCCGCGTATTTCGTCAGCTACTGCAAAAAGATGAACACTCAATCGGCGAAAAAGCCGTGGTGACCGCCATCTTCTCGCTGTTTGCGCTGTTCAGCACCTGGTCCGGCATCAACGTTGACGGCTCATTGCTCAACGTCCGGGTGATTGCGGTCATGGCGGGCGGCATTCTTTTCGGGCCGTGGGTCGGCATTGCAACCGGCGTGATTGCCGGCGTGCACCGCTTCCTGATTGATATCGACGGCATCACCTCGGTGCCCTGTCTGATTACCAGCATCGTCGCCGGTATCGCCGCCGGCGCCATCAACCGCTTCGTCAGCAAAGAGCAGCGCTGGCGCGCCGGCATCCTCGGCGGCATGCTGTGTGAAAGCCTGACCATGCTGCTGATCGTGCTGTGGGCGAAACCGATGTCACTCGGTTTAACCATCGTGTCGGAAATTGCGCTGCCGATGATTCTCGGCGCGTCGAGCATTGGTTTGATTGTGCTGCTGGTGCAGAGCGTCGAAGGGGAAAAGGAGGCGATTGCTGCGCGTCAGGCCAAACTGGCGCTGGAGATTGCCAACAAAACCCTGCCGCTGTTTCGTCAGGTTAATAGCGACTCGCTGCGCAAAGTGTGCGCCATCATTCGCAGCGACATCCATGCCGATGCGGTGGCGATCACTAACACCAAACAGATTCTGGCTTACGTCGGCTACGGCGAGCAGAACTACCACAACGGCGACGACGGCATCAGTCCGACCACCGCGCAGGCGATCGCCAGCGGAAAAATTATCATTAAGAATAATGATGAGGCACACCGCACCAAAGATATCCACTCAATGCTGGTGATTCCCCTTTGGGAAAAAGGGGAAGTGACCGGCACGCTGAAAATCTATTATCGCCGCGCCCATCGTATTACCGGTTCACTGAAAGAGATGGCGGTCGGTCTGTCGCAAATCATCTCGACGCAGCTGGAAGTCTCGCGTGCCGAGCAGTTACGCGAGATGGCCAATAAAGCGGAACTGCGCGCGCTGCAAAGCAAAATCAACCCGCACTTCCTGTTTAACGCGCTGAATGCCATCTCCTCATCAATTCGCCTGAATCCGGACACGGCGCGCCAGCTGGTGATTAATCTGTCGCGCTACCTGCGTTACAACCTGGAACTCAACGACGATGAACCCATCGACATCAAAAAAGAGCTGTGGCAGGTGAAAGATTACATCGCCATTGAGCAGGCACGGTTTGGCGACAAGCTGTCGATGATTTACGACATCGATGAAGATCTGCACTTTTCGCTGCCCAGCCTGCTGATTCAGCCGCTGGTGGAGAACGCCATCGTGCACGGTATTCAGCCGTGTCGCGGCAAAGGCGTGGTCACGCTAAGCGTGAAAGATCTGGGCGATCGCGTGCGCGTGGCGGTGCGCGATACCGGTGCCGGCATCAGCGAAGAGGTGGTCAGCCGGGTGGCGCGCAACGAAATGCCGGGCAACAAAATTGGCCTGCTGAATGTGCATCACCGGGTGAAACTGCTGTCCGGCCACGGCTTAACCATAACCCGTCATCAGCCCGGTACGGAAATCGCCTTTACCCTCAGCAAAAGTGGTCAGCGGCTGTCCGGCCCGCTCACCCCGTTAGCGGAAACCTCAGCGTGAAAGCCATTATTGTCGAAGACGAATTCCTGGCGCAGCAGGAGCTAAGCTGGATGATCCAGCAGCATAGCCAGATCAGCATCGAAGCCTGCTTTGATGACGGGCTGGAAGTGCTGAAGTATCTGCAGACTCATCGGGTGGACGTGATTTTTCTCGATATCAACATCCCGTCGCTGGACGGCATGCTGCTGGCGCAGAACATCAACCAGTTTATCCATAAGCCGCTGATTGTGTTTATCACCGCGTGGAAAGAGCACGCGGTCGAGGCCTTCGAACTTCAGGCGTTTGACTACATCCTCAAGCCGTATCACGAGTCGCGCATCATCACCATGCTGAACAAGCTGGAGGCCAGTGCACAACAGCAGCAGGCGCAGCAGCACAATCCGGCAGCCAGCGCGCCGCAAACGGTGAATTTAGTTAAAGATGAGCGCATTATCGTGACCGATATTAACGATATCTATTACGTTGAAGCGCATGAGAAGCTGACGTTTGTCTACACGCGGCGCGAAGCCTATGTGATGTCGATGGCGATCAGCGAGTTTTGCAGCCGTTTGCCTGAGTCGATGTTCTTTCGCTGCCACCGTTCGTACTGCGTTAATCTGAGCAAGATTGGCGAGATCGAACCGTGGTTTAACAACACCTATCTGGTGAAGCTGCGCGATATGGATGCGCAGGTGCCGGTGAGCCGCAGCAAGGTGAAGGCGTTTCGCCAGCTGATGCATCTTTGAAGGCGAACGGCACGGGAAGCCGTTCGCCCGTCAGATTACAGCACGCGCCCCAGCGCCTGGCGCAGATGGGCACCGGCGCCAAGCAGGCCCGGCTGGTCGTGAGTAATCATGTAGACCGGAATATCAACGAGGTAATCGCGGAAGCGGCCTTTGTCTTCAAACGCCGCGCGGAAGCCGGACGCTTTAAAGAACTCGAGGAAGCGCGGCACGATGCCACCGGCAATGTAGACGCCGCCAAAGGTGCCGAGGTTCAGCGCCAGGTTGCCGCCAAACCGTCCCATGATGACGCAGAACAGCGTCAGCGCGCGGCGGCAGTCAATACAGCTATCCTGCAGTGCCCGCTCGGTGACATCTTTTGGCTTGAGGTTTTCCGGCTCGCGCTGATCGGATTTCACAATCGCCCGATACAGGTTAACCAGTCCGGAACCCGACAGCACGCGCTCGGCAGAAACGTGACCCAGTTCGGCGCGCAGCACTTCAAGAATCGCATCCTCTTCTTCACTGTTTGGCGCAAAGTCAACGTGACCGCCCTCACCCGGCAGGCTGACCCAGCGCTTATCAACGTGCACCAGATGGCTGACGCCCAGCCCGGTGCCAGCACCGTAGATGGCAATCGGTTTATCCTGCACCGGCGATTTGCCGCCGAACTGCAGGACGTCCTGCGCCGTCAGCATCGGAATCGCCATGGAAACCGCGGTGAAATCGTTAATGATTTCCAGCGTAGTAAAGCCCAGACTTTCCTTCATCTGACGCGTTGAGAAGGCCCAGTCATGGTTGGTCATCTCCACCCAGTCGCCGGTGATCGGACAGGCGATGGCGATGCAGCCGTCGGTAATGTCCTGTTGTTGCTCATCCAGATAGTGACGGATAACTGCTTCAAGGTTGTCGTAGTCTGATGTTGAGAATGTTTTGGCCTGGGAGATGGCGCCGGTCTCCACCTCACACAAGGCGAGACGAGCGTTAGTGCCGCCCACATCGCCGACCAGGGCGTATTTTGTCATTCTTCTGCTGCTCCGCTTGGGTCATAAACAAGTGCAGGACACTATAAAAGCCTGCCAATAAAACAACAACGCTCACCTTGCACGATGAGCGTTGGTCATTCAGTGCGACGCACAGCCTGACTGTCGCCAGCCCAACTGTACAGAGGCAACTGTCCTAAACTTTGTGGCTATTACGCTGGTGCAGCGCCGCCGTCACGGTACGCAGCAGCGGCGGCAGATCCTGTTTCTCCATCACCACTTCAATCAGTGACAGGCAACGCGCCTGGCTGAGCAGTGCCATCACGGCATCAAGCTGCGCCGTTTCACTGATGCGCCAGCTCTGAGCCGCACAATTCAGGCTCATCGCCTGCGGCAGCGCGGTCCAGTTCCACTGCGCGATGTCGTTGTAGCGCTGTTCCGCTCCATGGATCGCGCGTTCGACAGTGTATCCCTCATTATTCAGCAGAAAAATGATCGGGCTTAAGCCGTCGCGCTGGATCGATCCCAGTTCCTGAATGGTCAGCTGCGCCGATCCATCGCCGATGATCAGAATGACGCGGCGGTCAGGCTGCGCCGTCTGGGCACCAAAGGTGGCGGGTAAAGTATAGCCAATGGAACCCCATAAAGGTTGTACCAGCAGCTGCGCATCATGCGGTAAACGTAGCGCGGCAGCGCCAAACGCCGCCGTGCCCTGATCGGCAAGGATAATATCACCGGGCTGCAGGAAACGCTGCATCGCCTGCCAGAAAGCCTGCTGACTGATTACGGCGGCAGCAGCGGGCGGTGCATCGTCCGGCATGTCGGCCACGCCCGTGGCCCAGTGCGCGCAGTGGCGCTGATAAACCGGCAGCAGCGCGGCCAGCGCCTGCGCCATGCTCAGCGGTGCGAAGGTTTCTCCGGCGACGCTGGCATGAAACGGCTGCAGATCAATCACCCGCTGCGCCGACAGCTGCTGGGTAAACCCGGCGGTCAGGGTGTCGGTAAAACGCACGCCGACGCACAGGGTGACATCGGTGTCTTCAATTGCCGCGCGCACGGTTTCGCGGCTGCCGCTGGCGGCGTAGGTGCCGACGAAGCCCGGTTGCTGCTCATCCAGCACGCCCTTGCCCATCAGTAGCGTGGCTGCCGGAATGGCACGCAGCGCACGCAGCTCAGCCAGCGGCGCCTGCAGCTGCCAGCGGGCAGCGAGAAAATCGGCCAGCAGCGCCACGCGCTGCGCCGGTGCCAGCAGGCGTTCCGCCGCTGCGGCAAACGCCTGCGCCACGTCGCGGTTTTCAGCCGGTACCGGGCTGGCGCTGGCTGACGGCAGCGTTACCGTGGCGGCGGCGACATCCACCGCCAGCAGCAAATAGCCCGGACGGTGCTGCTGTAGCGCGCCAGCGATGACCCGATCAATTTCAGCCACGGCGTTGTCGGCGCTCAGCACCGCGCTGGCGGCACTGACTTCCTGGGCCATGCGCAGAAAATGGCCAAAATCGCCGTCGCCGAGCGAATGATGCACGCAGTCGCCCTGCTGCTGGGCGTGGCTGGCGGGAGCGCCGACGATGTGAATCACCGGCACATATTCGGCGTAGCTGCCGGCGATGCCGTTAATCGCACTAAGTTCACCGACGCCAAAGGTGGTCAGCAGCGCGGCCGCGCCGTTGCAGCGACCGTAACCATCGGCCGCATAGGCGGCATTGAGTTCATTAGCGCAGCCGACCCAGGTAATGCCGGGATGGTCAATGACGCTGTCGAGAAATTGCAGGTTGTAGTCGCCGGGTACGCCGAACAGATGGCGGATACCCGCCTGGTGCAAACGATGCAGTAAATAGTCGCCAACGTTAAGAGTGTTCATCGACCGCTCCTGTGAGGGGGAATGATCAGGAGTATTAGCGATGTGGCTGAACTGGCGAGATTTTCACCATCATCGCGCTGTCATGCATGGCAAGCATTCGTTACGACGACAGAAAATTCTGTAAGTTGCGATCTTTGCCGCGTTACGGCGCAGTGTAAACGCATACACTGCTATGCTGATGCCACTTTCTCCCACCTGAGACAGGAACGCTGCATGAGTACTTTTCCCCACGCCGAACGTTATCACCAGATGCAGTATCGCCGCAGCGGCCGCAGCGGCCTGAAGCTGCCGGCGATTTCGCTGGGTCTATGGCACAACTTTGGCGACAGCACGCGCGTCGACAACAGCCGCGCGCTGCTGCGTCACGCATTTGATCGCGGTATTACCCATTTTGATCTGGCCAATAACTACGGGCCGCCGCCCGGTTCTGCGGAGAGCAACTTTGGCCGCATTCTGCGCGAAGATTTTCACGGCCTGCGCGACGAGCTGGTGATCTCCACCAAAGCGGGTTACACCATGTGGGACGGTCCGTACGGCGACTGGGGCTCACGCAAGTACCTGATTTCCAGCCTCGATCAAAGCCTGAAGCGCATGGGGCTGGAGTACGTGGATATCTTTTATCACCATCGTCCGGATCCGGAAACGCCGCTGGAAGAGACCATGCGCGCGCTCGATCAGGTGGTGCGTCAGGGTAAAGCGCTGTACGCGGCGATTTCGAACTACCCGGCGGATAAAGCCGCCGCCGCTATCGCCATGCTGCGCGATCTCGGCACCCCCTGCCTGATCCACCAGCCGCGCTATTCGATGTTCGAACGCACGCCGGAACAGGGTCTGCTGGACGTGCTGGGTGACAATGGCGTCGGCTGTATTGCTTTTTCACCACTGGCCGGTGGCGTGCTGACCGACCGCTATCTGCAGGGCATTCCGCAGGATTCGCGCATCGCCAGCGGCAGCAAATTCCTCAACGAAAACCAGCTGACGCCAGAGAAGATGGCGAAAGTGCAGCAGCTGCAGGCGCTGGCGCATCAGCGCGGTCAAAAGCTGGCGCAAATGGCGCTGCGCTGGGTGCTGCGCGACACGCGCGTCACGTCGGTGCTGATTGGCGCCAGTAAAACCGCGCAGATTGACGATGCCGTCGACATGCTGAGCCAGCCTGAATTAACCGCGGACGAGATCGCTGCCATTGAGCAAATTCTGGTGTAACCGTTTACCCGCCCGGAATTTTCCGGGCGCTGTCTTTAGCAGAAAACGCTGCACAACCTTTCGCTGACACTTTTTCAGACTAAATCTCAAGGCGTGTCTGGTCCGATATGGCACACTAGCGCCACGGTAGCCTCGATGCTATCGATGAGGAGAAAGTATGAAACGTGCAATTTTGTTTGCCGCTTTGCTGGCAACGTTATCCCCTCTGGCGCTGCACACAGCTGAAGCCAGTAGCGCTACCATCAATCTGGCCCCTGGCGTCACGCTGCATCTCGGCGATCGCGATCGTCGCGGCTACTACTGGGACGGTGGTCGCTGGCGTGAACCGCGCTGGTGGCACGATCGCTATCAGTACAACGATCATCGCTGGTGGCGTCACGAAGAGTGGAAACGCCACCGTGCCTGGGAGCGTGAACGTGAGCGCCGCTGGCACGAGCGCGAACGTCGCGAACACTGGCGTCACGATCACCGGCACGACCGCCACGACCATCATCACCATTAAAAAAAATCCCGGCGCAGACGCAGCCGGGATTTTTTTATTCAGTCATTTGTTTACCAGCCGAGCGCTTCGCCCACCAGCAAATAGATATTCAGCGCCACCACCAGCACCACAATCAGCCGACCGGCATTTTGCATCAGGCGTGAGTTCACCAGTTCATCGCCCATGATGTCACGGTTCCCGGTGAACGACAGCAGCGGAATCAGCGCCAGCGCAATACCGAAGCTCAGCAGCACCTGGCTCATCACCAGAATGCGCGTCGGATCCCAGCCCGCCCAGATAACAATAAAGGACGGCAGCATAGTAATGGTACGACGGAACCACAGCGGAATGTGGAAGCGGATAAAGCCCTGCATCACCACCTGGCCGGCCAGCGTGCCCACCACGGTAGAAGAGAGGCCGGCCGCTACCAGACTCAGCCCGAACACAATCGCCGCCGCGTGACCCAGCAGCGGCTGCAGCGTCAGATAGGCCTGGTCGAGATCGACAATGCTGGTGTGACCGCTAAAGTGAAACGCGGCCGCTGCGGTGGCCATCATCGCCAGGTTAACGAAACCGGCAATGGTCATGGCGATCGCCACGTCGAGCTTGGTGGAGGAGTAGCGCTCCGCCTTGCTGCCTTTATTACCGTACTGCGTCAGCGCCGAGTGCAGATAAATGACGTGCGGCATAATGGTCGCGCCCAGTACGCCAGCCGCGAGGAATACCGCGTCCGAAGTAGGCAGGCTCGGCAGCGCCATGCCCACCACCAGATCGCTGACGCGCGGCTGCGAGAAGAACAGCTCAACGATATAAGCGGCGGCGACAAACAGCAGCAGCCCGCCAATCACCAGCTCCAGCGGCTTCTGTCCACGGTTTTGCAGCATCAGGATCAGGAACGTGGCGATACCGGTTAACACCGCGCCCTGCAGCAGCGAGATGCCGAGCAGCAGCTTAAAGCCGAGCGCAGCCCCGATGAATTCCGCCAGATCGGTGGCCATGGCGATAATCTCCGCCTGTACCCAGTAGAACCACACCGCCGGGCGCGGGAAGCGATCGCGAATATGCTCGGCGAGGTTTTTACCGGTGGCAATACCCAGCTTGGCAGACATCAGCTGGATCAGCATCGCCATAATGTTGGCCCATACCACCACCCACAGCAGTTTGTAGCCGTACGCGGCCCCCGCCTGGATGTTGGTGGCAAAGTTGCCGGGATCGATATAACCAATGGCCGCGATGAAGGCCGGTCCCAGCAGCGCGAGCTTGATCTTTCTGGCTCCGCGAGCGGCGCGCTCGGCGGTGCGACTTTCTGACATAGTTTTGACCCTGTCCTAACGCTTGTCTGACCCATCCAGCTTACGGGGCATTCAAGGCAAGTGAAATTTGGTTATAGTTATCGCATTGATAGATGGTGCTATAAAGTATAGCCATTGCTATACCACAAGGTAAAGTTAGCGCTTGCTAAAAATTATGCAACAGGTTTCACTCTACTCCCGGGTCAAATTATAGACAATCTCTTTGTGGATATTTCTTGTGATCGATTTGTAAACAGGTTGTGAGCGGTGAGACTAATCCGAGAAATAAAGCGATACCGAATACTTATATTGTGGTTTTGATCTCGTTTTTAAGTAACGCGTTACATAGAATACGCAGCAAAATACAACCCTCCTCAAATTTGGAGCCGATATGTCCCATATTTTGCACTTCCTTTTAGCATTGGTGGTGGTAGCCGTGCTGGCGTTACTCGTCAGTCACGATCGTAAGAGTATCCGGATTCGCTATATCGTTCAGCTGCTGGTGATTGAAGTGCTGCTGGCGTGGTTCTTCCTTAACTCCGAAGCAGGCCTCGGTTTTGTTAAAGGTTTCGCCGGGCTGTTTGATCATCTGCTCAAATATGCAGCAGAAGGCACCAATTTCGTGTTCGGTAACATGAACGAGAAAGGTCTGGCCTTCTTCTTCCTCAATGTTTTGTGCCCTATCGTCTTCATCTCAGCCCTGATCGGTATTTTGCAGCATTTCCGCATCCTGCCGTGGGTGATTCGCGCTATCGGTACCGTGCTGTCGAAGATCAACGGCATGGGCAAACTGGAATCCTTTAACGCCGTCAGCTCTCTGATTCTGGGACAGTCAGAAAACTTTATCGCCTATAAGGATATCCTTGGCAAAATGTCACAGCGCCGCATGTACACCATGGCAGCCACCGCGATGTCGACGGTGTCGATGTCGATTGTGGGTGCATACATGACGATGCTGCAGCCAAAGTACGTGGTGGCCGCGCTGGTGCTCAACATGTTCAGTACCTTTATCGTGCTGTCGCTGATTAACCCGTACCGCGTGGACAGCGAAGAAGACCTGCAGCTGCAGGATCTGCATAAAGGTCAGAGCTTCTTTGAGATGCTGGGTGAATACATCCTGGCCGGTTTCAAGGTGGCGATTATCGTTGCGGCGATGCTGATTGGCTTTATCGCGCTGATCTCCGGCCTCAACGCGCTGTTTGATACCATCTTCGGCATCAGCTTCCAGGGCGTGCTGGGCTATGTGTTCTATCCGTTTGCCTGGGTAATGGGCGTACCATCCAGCGAAGCGCTGCAGGTGGGCAGCATCATGGCGACCAAGCTGGTTTCTAACGAATTCGTTGCAATGATGGACCTGCAGAAAATCGCCGGTCAGCTGTCGCCGCATGCGGAAGGCATTCTGTCGGTGTTCCTGGTCTCCTTCGCCAACTTCTCCTCCATCGGCATTGTCGCAGGCGCGATCAAAGGTCTGCATGAAGAGCAGGGTAACGTGGTATCACGTTTCGGCCTGAAACTGCTGTACGGCTCGACGCTGGTGAGCGTGCTTTCCGCCGCCATCGCCGGTCTGGTGCTGGGCTTCTGATCTACAGGGCGGGCTGCGGCTCGCCCTTCTCTTCTTTTATATACCTAAGCGTTATATCCCGCGCCAGTCAGCCTGCCGCCGCGTCACGCCCTGCTTCACCGTTTCCCGCAAACCCTTTGCACAATATCGAATTTCCGTTGTTGCCGTCTGCGCCCGTAGCTTTTCCTTCTGACCTCACCTCAGGAGAATCGCATGAGCATTCAGTTCCTTGGCATGATTGGCCACCGGCTTGCCTCAGAAATCATTCCCGCATCCGGCACGTTGTTCGATAAAGATTACATTGCCCGCTTTGCCCGCGCCCATGAAGCGGCCGGCTTCGATCGCATTCTTGTCGGCTACTGGTCCGATCAACCCGATGGCTTTCTGGTCACCGCTCACGCAGCGGCGCATACCCAGAAGATTAAATTCCTGCTGGCGCACCGTCCGGGGTTTGTCGCGCCCACGCTGGCGGCCCGCAAGCTGGCTTCGCTCGACCATCTCACCGACGGCCGCCTGGCCGTGCACATTATCAGCGGCGGCAGCGACAGCGAACAGCGCCGCGACGGTGATTTTCTCAGCAAGGCTGAACGCTATGCGCGCACCGACGAATTTCTCAGCGTGCTGAAACAGAGCCTTGAGTCGCCACAGCCTTACGATCATCAGGGCCGGTTTTACCAGGCTGAGCAGGCTTTCTCTGCCATTAAACCGCTGCAACATAAGCTGCCGATCTATTTCGGCGGATCGTCACCGGAGGCGATTGACGTGGCGGCGCGACATGCCGATGTCTTCGCGCTGTGGGGCGAACCGTTAAAAGGCGCGGCCGAGACGGTACGTAATGTGCGTGCGGCGGCGGCCGCGCAGGGGCGCCAGATTGCGTTTAACATCTCCTTCCGGCCAATTCTGGGTAACACCGAAAAAGAAGCCTGGGAGCGTGCCGAACATATCCGCGCCACCGCAGAGAAGCAGCTGGCGGATACCGGCTATACCTTTGGTTTGCCGAAGCCGCAGAGTGTCGGTGCGCAGCGTCTGCTGGCGGCGGCGCATGAGAGCGAACGCCACGACAAAGTGCTGTGGACCGGCGTGGCAAAACTGGTGCAGGGCGGCTACAACTCCACCGCGCTGGTCGGCACGCCGGATCAGGTTTCTGAGGCGCTGCTGGATTATTATCGCCTCGGCATTCATAGCGTGCTGATCCGCGGATTTGACCCGCTGAATGATGCGGTGGAATACGGCCGTGAGCTGCTGCCGCTGACGCGTGAAAAAGTGGCTGCGCTCAGCGCAACTGAAAAAAGGAGCGCCTGATGCGTCTCGCCGCTCTGTTTGCCGGTGTTGCGCTGGCCCTCGCGTCACTCCAGCCGCTGCTGGCGGCCGATAAAGTCACGCTGCGCCTTGGCGATGTGAAAGGCGATCGTTTTGCCGCCCTGAAAGCCTCGGGCGAACTGAACAATCTGCCTTACGATCTTAAGCTCACCGCCTTTGACTCCGGCGCGCCGGTGCAGGAAGCGCTCAATGCCGGGGCGCTCGATGTTGGCTTTACCGGTGATTTGCCGTTTCTGTTTGTCTATGCGGCAGGCGCGCCGGTGAAAGCCGTGGGTGCCTGGCAGAATAACCCGGACAGCATCGCCCTGCTGACCCGCCCCGACGCCGGCATTCACCGGCTGCAGGATTTAAAAGGTAAGCAGATCGCGGTCAACCGCGGCGGCTGGGGACACTATCTGCTGCTTGGCTTGCTGGAGCGCGCTGGCCTGACGCCGCAGGATGTCACGCTGCGCTTCCTTGGACCGGTGGATGGCCGCGCGGCGCTGACGTCCGGTGCGGTCGCGGCCTGGGCGCCGTGGGAGCCCTATATCGCCACCTCGACCGCCATCGACGGTACGGTGCGCGTGCCGGACGGCGGCGGTAAAGGCATTATGTCTGGTTACTCCTACGCACTGGCCCGTAATGAAGCGTTGCAGGACGCCGGCAAGCGGGAAGCGATTGCCGACCTGCTGGCGCGACTGGCGAAGGCGCAAATCTGGGCGCAACACCATCCGCAGGAATTCGCCGGCGTGCTGAGCCAAACCCTGAATATGCCCCCCGCCATTACCCGCAGCTGGATTGACGATGCGCGCATCCGCCCGCTGGTGTTTGACACGCACCTGATTGCCACGCTGCAGAAATCCGCCGACTTTTTCCATCGTTATCAGGTGTTGCCAAAGCAGGTCGATGTCAGCCAGGCGTTTGACTTCAGCCTGTCCGCCGCCGCTAACCGCATCGCCCAGCACGCGCCGGGAGACAAATCATGAGTGATTATCAGCAACATCGCCTGCGCACCTTCGTCGCCCGGCTGGCCACCCTGCTCGACAGCCAGCCGGACGAAGCGACCATTTTGCGGCAGGGCAGCGGCTGGCTGGCCGAACTGATTCGCCACGATGACTGGCTGGATGAGGCGTTTACCCAGCCCCATCCGCAGCACTATCAGCAATATCTGCTGTATGCCGATGCGCAGCAGCGCTTTTCCGTGGTGAGTTTTGTCTGGGGGCCGGGTCAGCAGACGCCGATTCACGATCACCGCGTCTGGGGACTGATTGGCATGCTGCGCGGCGCCGAGATTTCACAATCGTGGCAGCCGGGCCCGCACGGTTTACAGGCAGAAGGTGCGCCGGTGCGGCTTGAACCCGGCAGCGTGGAGGCGGTGTCGCCGACGGTCGGTGATATCCATCGCGTCAGCAACGCCTATGACGATCGCGTCTCTGTCAGTATCCACGTGTATGGCGCGAATATCGGCGCGGTTGAGCGCGCGGTCTACACCGCCGACGGCCACGAAAAACGCTTTATTTCCGGCTACAGCAACCGTTATCTACCTAACATTTGGGACCTTTCACATGACTAAACCGGTTTTCCCGTTTCGCCAGGCGGCGGAACTGCTGACAGCGCTGCGTCAGCAACAGGAAGTGGCGATCATTGACGTGCGCGATGAGGCGCTGTTTGCCACCGGGCACCCGCTGTTTGCCGTCAACATTCCGCTATCAAAGCTGGAGCTGGAGCTGCTGGACCGCATTCCCCAACGTCACACCGCCATTACGCTGTATGACAACGGCGAAGGCCTGGCGCAGACCGCCGCTGAACGTCTCGCCGCACTGGGTTATCAGCAGGTCACGCTACTGGCCGATGATTTAGCCGGCTGGCAGGCGGCTGGCGGCGAGCTGTTTATCGATGTTAATTCACCCAGCAAAGCGTTTGGCGAACTGGTGGAACATCATGCCCGCACGCCTTCGCTCTCCGCCGATGAGGTACAGGCGCTGATTAGCGATGATGCCGACGTGGTGGTTTTGGATGCGCGGCGCTTCGATGAATATCACACCATGAGCATTCCGGGCGCCACCAGCGTACCGGGCGGCGAACTGGTGCTGCGCGTGCGCGATTTAGCCCCCTCACCGCGCACCACGGTGATTGTGAATTGCGCCGGACGCACGCGCAGCATTATTGGCACGCAGTCGCTGGTCAATGCCGGTATTCGTAATCCGGTATTCGCGCTGCGCAACGGCACCATTGGCTGGACGCTGGCTGGTCATGCCCTGGAGCATGGGCAGAGCCGCCGCTATGGCAACGCCAGCGAAACCGCGCAACGTCAGGCCGCGAGCCAGGCCCGCGCCATTGCCGATCGCGCTGGTGTGACACGCATTCCTCTGGCGACGCTGACGCGCTGGCAGCAGGAAGCACGCACCACCTACCTGTTTGACGTGCGTGATGCCGAAGAGTACGCCGCCGGTCATCTGCCGGGCAGCCGCCACGTGGCGGGCGGCCAGCTGGTACAGGAGACCGATCATTACGCCAGCGTGCGCGGTGCGCGTATCGTGCTGGTGGATGATGACGGTGTCCGCGCCAATATGACCGGCTCCTGGCTGGCGCAGCTTGGCTGGCAGGTGGCGGTGCTTGATGCATTGCAGGCCAGCGATTTCAGCGCTGTCGGTAGCTGGCAGCCGCAGGTCGCGCCGGTTGCTGCGCCGGAATCGATCTCCCCCGCGCAGCTGGCCGAGTGGCTGGCGGCTGGCGACACGCAGGTGCTGGATTTCACCACGCTCGCCAATTACCGCAACAGCCATATTCCCGGGGCGGCCTGGCTACTGCGTTCCACCCTGCAGCAGCAGGGCAAAGCACTACTGCCCGATGCTGGCCGCTATGTGCTGACCTGCGGCAGCAGTCTGCTGGCCAGCTATGCCGTGGAGCAAATTGCCACGCTGACCGGCAAACCGGTGCGGGTGCTGGCGGGAGGCAATGCAGCCTGGCGTGCCGCCGGTCTGCCCACCGAACAGGGCGAGCAGCGCCTGCTCTCGCCGCCCATCGATCGTTATCGCCGCCCGTACGAAGGCACCGATATTGAACCGGACGTGATGCAGGCCTATCTCGACTGGGAATATGGTCTGGTGGCGCAACTGGATCGCGACGGTACCCACGGTTTTCGCGTGCTGCAGCTGCAGCCACAGGCCGTAACGGTTTAACACGGAAAGGCGCTGCAGGTCAGCGCCATTGCGCGCAGCCAGTCGGCGAATGCAACGTCACACTGCGCAAACGGGCAGTATTATTATCGGGTTTTAAGTACGTTTGTTCTGAACGAACAGAGAATTGGTGGAGATAAGCGGGATCGAACCGCTGACCTCTTGCATGCCATGCAAGCGCTCTCCCAGCTGAGCTATACCCCCACATCTGGAATTCGTTTTTTCAGTGCAAACCGTTGGGAGCGGTTTGGTGGAGCTAAGCGGGATCGAACCGCTGACCTCTTGCATGCCATGCAAGCGCTCTCCCAGCTGAGCTATAGCCCCGTACCGAAAAAACCGCCGAGTTACCTCGACGGACGGCATAATATGAGACCGCTGTTTGAGTGTCAACGGCAAATTCTCGTTCTGCGTGCGATCGCTGAAAAAGGCGGCAACCCTGTGTCGCCGTGGCTTTTTTTTCAGCGCAGCGCGTACTCGTCATCCCTGCCCTCAGCCGTTATCTCAACGCCGCCTCAACGGTGCACCACGCCGAGGTTAACTTTAGGTTAAAGATGTTAGCGTCAGGCTTGTTTTCGTTAATGGTGCGTGTAAAACTTAGCGCGCTAATTAACCGGTTAGCCGTCCAGGGTATTCACTCGCTAACCGGCCAGCACGTCCTCCTTGTTTAATAAAAGAAAAGTGAACTATGTCGCTGCATACACCTAAAGAGATCGCGCAACTGGCGATTCAGGCCGGCGTGGCTAAAAGCCGTCTGCCGGTTTCCACCTTATTAATTCTTGGCTTTATGGCTGGCGCGTTTATCGCGACCGGCTTCCTGCTCGATCTGCACGTTATTAACCAGCTGCCTGCTGAATGGGGCTCGTTTGCCGGCTTCCTCGGTGCGGCGGTATTCCCGGTCGGACTGATTCTGACCGTGCTGGCGGGCGGCGAGCTGCTGACCGGCAACATGATGACCCTGCCCATTGCCTGGTTCGCGCGCCGCATTAGTGGTTTCAGCGTGCTGCGTAACTGGTTTTGGGTCACCATCGCCAATTTTATTGGCAGCGTTGCGGTAGCATGGTTCTTCGGCCATCTGCTCGGCATGACCGAAGGCGACTATCTGAAGAAAACCGTGGCGATCGCGCATGCCAAAGTGAACGCCGATTTCATGCACGCGTTCATCTCCGGCATCGGCTGCAACTGGCTGGTGTGTCTGGCGGTGTGGCTGGCCTTCGCCAGTAAAGATATGGTCGGCAAAATCTTCGGCATGTGGTTCCCGGTGATGGCCTTCGTGGCAATCGGTTTCCAGCACGTGGTGGCCAACATGTTTATCGTGCCTGCCGCAATTTTTGCCGGTCAGATGAGCTGGGCAGAATTTGCACCTAACGTGGTTGCGGTATTTTTAGGCAATGGTGTGGGCGGTGCGATCTTTGTCGGCCTCACCTATTTCCTCGCCTTCCGTCCGGCACAGGCGGCGGTCAGCGAAGCGCAGTAAACCGATTTTGCCTTTTGTCGCACAGCAAAAGGCATTTTCTGCCTTGATTACTTTTCCCCGTAACGTTTTGTTGTAATATGTAGAGCTAATGTATTTAACAGGGACAGCATCGTGAAAAAGGAATGGCTCACTCCCGAAGAGCTCGCGCTGGAAACGGGCTACAGTCGGCAGACAGTGAATAAATGGATCAAGCGTGAAAACTGGACGACCACGCCCAAGCCCGGTGTACAGGGCGGTAAGGCGCGATTAATCCACATTGATGAGCGTGTCAAAAGCTTCATTCAGTCCACCCGCCATGCAAACGAACCGGCGGCGAATTACGGCGCTCAGCAAAATACGTTACCTGCGTTATTAATAAATTCTGTCCAGCAAATGACGCCCACCGAACAGGAACAACTGGCGGCGCTGTTATTGCGGGAAGGGATCAGGGGCGTATTACAGCGGTTAGGAATCCAGGAAGAATAGAAAAGCCGGAAGCAGTGAGATGCTTCCGGCTTTTTTGTTGCCTGCCGCATCACAGCAGCCTGACAGGCCGCTGTTCAGCTCAATCAGGCCTGTGCTTCACGCTCCGCGATGAACGCCAGTGCTTTTTCGATACGCGCCACGCTGCGGCTGCGGCCGATGGCTTCCACCGTCACGTCGAGCCCAGGCGACTGACCGGCACCGGTTACGGCAACGCGCAGCGGCATACCGACTTTGCCCATGCCGAGCTCGAGTTCATCCGCAGCAGCCTGGATGGCGTGATGCACGTTTTCCGCATTCCAGTCGCTGTCGCTGATGGCCGCCAGCTTGTCGCGTACCACTTCCAGCGGCTGACGCGCCACCGGACGCAGATGCTTTTTCGCTGCATCCGCATCAAACGCGTCAAACTCTTCATAGAAGTAGCGGCAGGACGCGGCGATTTCGACCAGCGTTTTGCAACGCTCACCCAGCAGCGTCACCAGCTTCGCCAGCTCCGGTCCGGTGCGGGTATCGATATTCTGCTGCTCAATGTGCCACTGCAGCTGGGTCGCGACATATTCCGGCGGCAGCGTATTAATGTAGTGGTGGTTGAGCCACTGCAGTTTCTCGGTGTTGAAGGCGCTGGCCGACTTGCTTACCGCATCGAGGGTGAACAGTTCGGTCATTTCCGCCACGCTGAAAATCTCCTGATCGCCATGTGACCAGCCGAGGCGCACCAGATAATTAAGCAGCGCTTCCGGCAGGTAGCCGTCGTCGCGATACTGCATGACGCCCACTGCGCCGTGACGCTTGGACAGCTTTTTACCGTCATCGCCAAGGATCATGGATACGTGCGCATAAGTTGGCACTTCCGCACCAATCGCTTTCAGGATGTTGATCTGACGCGGCGTGTTGTTGATATGGTCTTCACCACGAATAACGTGCGTGATGCCCATATCCCAGTCGTCGACCACCACACAGAAGTTGTAGGTCGGTGAACCGTCGGTACGGCGGATGATCAGATCATCCAGTTCCTGGTTGCTGAATTCGATCGGACCACGAATCTGATCGTCAAAAATCACCGAACCGTCCTGCGGGTTGCGGAAGCGCACCACGCACGGCTCATCGACAGCATGATGTTCATGGCTGTCGCGGCAGCGGCCGTCATAACGGGGCTTCTCGCCTTTTTCCATCTGCTCTTCACGCAGCGCTTCCAGACGCTCTTTCGAGCAATAGCATTTATAAGCAGTACCGGCTTCCAGCATTTCGTCGATAACGTCGTTATAACGGTCGAAACGTTTGGTCTGGTAGTACGGGCCCTCATCCCAGTCGAGATTCAGCCAGTTCATCCCATCCATAATGGCTTCGATCGCTTCCGGCGTGGAGCGCTCCAGGTCGGTATCTTCGATACGCAGGACGAATTCGCCCTGGTTATGGCGAGCATAAAGCCATGAGTAAAGCGCAGTACGCGCACCACCGACGTGCAGGTAGCCCGTCGGGCTGGGTGCGAAGCGAGTTTTGATTTTCATTCAGCATTGCCTTAAATGCGCAGGTTTCGTTGTCTGGATGACAAAAAAACGGGTTAACGCGGAAAAACAGTGCGCATATTCTAGCAGGTGAGGCTGATTCCTCAATCACTGTCACGCTGGCGGCGCGGGCAGAAGTGCGTTTTTCTGCTAATAAAACCAGCACATTGGCTAAAAGCGCTGCATGATGTCTAAATTTAAAGCGAACGCACATTTATGTTTTAAAAAGCGTTGACTCACTTCGAAGGATCCCTATAATGCGACTCCACACAGCGGGGGTGATTAGCTCAGTTGGTAGAGCATCTCCCTTACAAGGAGGGGGTCGGCGGTTCGAGCCCGTCATCACCCACCACTCTTAATGAGATGGCCCGCAGTGAACAAGAGATAAGATATGGGTGATTAGCTCAGTTGGTAGAGCATCTCCCTTACAAGGAGGGGGTCGGCGGTTCGAGCCCGTCATCACCCACCATATCTTAGTCAGATGACACTCTTGTTAAGCAGTACCGAAGTGGGTGATTAGCTCAGTTGGTAGAGCATCTCCCTTACAAGGAGGGGGTCGGCGGTTCGAGCCCGTCATCACCCACCACTTCGGGTCGTTAGCTCAGTTGGTAGAGCAGTTGACTTTTAATCAATTGGTCGCAGGTTCGAATCCTGCACGACCCACCAAATTCAGGAAAAAGCGCCCTCTGGGCGCTTTTTTCGTTTCTGTGTACCGATGCTGAACGTGCAGGATGAGGACCTGCTGCAGGTTCGACTGAATCGCCGGGAGCGATTCAGGCTGATGCGCCAGTATCACCCGCAGGGCGAGGCCCCGGATGGGCCGAGGCATATCCTGCACGACCCACCAAATTCAGGAAAAAGCGCCCTTTGGGCGCTTTTTTCGTTTCTGTGTGCCGATGCTGAACGTGCAGGATGAGAACCTGCTGCAGGTTCGACTGAATCGCCGGGAGCGATTCAGGCTGATGCGCCAGCATCACCCGCAGGGCGAGGCCCCGGATGGGCCGAGGCATATCCTGCACGACCCACCAAATTCAGAAAAGAGCGCCCTTTGGGCGCTTTTTTCGTTTCTTCATATCCCACTTCCCAGGCTGCCAGTTAAGCTGCAACTGCGTTCAACCACGTTTGCACATGTTGTAGCGGCGCAATTTATTGCGCGATGAATCGCGCCGCTACAAATGGTGTGCGATTTGCGGTTGCCTTACCTGGTTGCCCTTACGCCCACCGGGCGCTTTTTTCGTTTCTTCACGTTCCCCCGGGCTGCCAGTAAAGCTGAAACTGCATTCAACCACGGTTGCACGTTTGGTAGCGCCGCAATTTATTGCGCGATTAATCGCGCCGCTACGAATAATGTGCGACTTGCGGTTGCCTTACCTGACCGCTCTTACTTTCTCAAGGCACTTTTTTGCTTCAGCCGTGAAGAAAGCACCCGCTCTGCCTGAGGCCGTGCCCGCCCTGTCCCCTTCCGCCCTCGTTCCTGGCGAAACCTTTTCGCAAATTTAACACTTCTCACTATCAAGCCGCAGCGGCTGCGTTCCGATAACCAAAGAGCACATTTGCAAGGAGAACGTTATGACCACCATTTCGACCAATACCAATATTGGCAGCAGCAGTACTTCCGGCTCCGGAAGCGCATCCGGCAGTAGCGATAGCGCCTCGAAAATCGCCAGCCTGACCAAACAAATTGCCAGCCTGAACGATGAACTGAAAGACATTGCGAAGGACAAAAGCCTGACCGAGAAGCAAAGAAAGGATAAGCAGGAGACGATTAACGCGCAGATTCAGCTGCTGCAGGCGCAAATCCAGCAGTTGCAGAAGCAGGAAAAGGAGAAAGCGGAGCAGAAGCAGGAGAAACAGGAGGTTACTGCAGTGAAAGCGGATGGCATCAACCGCCCAACCGACAGCAACCAACTTGACGTTTATGTTTAAAACGCCGGATTAAGCGCGCGATCCTGCGTCAGCAGCGCCGCCTGCTGACGCACTTCCTGCCAGATAGCCTCCGCTGCCGGCGTGAGTGAACGGTTTTTGCGTTTAATCAGCATCAGGCTGCGATTGATCTCCGGATAGAGCCGGCGCACCGTCAGCTTACGTCCGGACGGCAGCGGCAGCGCCAGTGCCGGTAAAATACTGATGCCAATGCCCGCTTCCACCATCGGATAAAGCGTGGCCGGATGGCCAATCTCCTGCACCACCTGCACGTTCAGCGCCAGCCGCTGCAATGCGGCATCGACCAGCAATCGGCTGCCCGACGCGTAATCCTGCAGCACCATAGCGCGACCAGCCAGCATTGACCACTGGGCCTGCGGCACCTGCGCCAGCGCATCATCCTGATGACACAACAGTAAAAACGGCTCCTGCAGAATCTCCTCGCTATCGAAATCCGCATCCTGCAGCGGACCGATGACGATGCCAAAATCGACTTCCGCATTGCGCACGCTCTGCAATACCCACTGCTGCACGCGGTCGTGCAGAATCACCCGAATGTCGGGGTAACGCAGCTGGCTGCTGGCCAGGCATTGCGGCATCAGATGCGCCGAGGGCGTCTGGCTGGCCGCCACGCGCACCGTGCCGCTGCGCTGCTCGCCATAGCTGCGCACATCGAGCAGCGTGGTATTGAGCTCCTCCAGCAGTCGTTCCAGCCGCGTTGCCAGTTGCTGTCCGGCTTCACTCAGTAACACCTCGCGCGTGGTGCGATCCAGCAGCCGTACACCCATCTCCGCTTCCAGCTCTTTAATGCTGTGACTGACAGCCGACTGGCTCAGCCCAATCGCCTGCCCTGCCTGGCTGAAACTGCCGTGCTGCACCACCGCCACAAAGGTGCGCAACTGTCGTAAGGTGTAATTCATCTATTGCGCTCATAGATTAATGCAATAAATCAATTTTATTTCTAAACGCGTCTGACGCACAATCAGCAGCATCATTTATTACATTTAACCGGATTGTAACAATGGGCTTTTTACGACTTGACCCGATGATGGTCAAACTCATCATCACCGTGCTGCTGGCCAGCTTCTTCCCGGCCAAAGGCGGGTTTGTCGATTTCTTCGAATACCTGACCACTGCGGCCATCGCCCTGCTGTTCTTCATGCACGGTGCCAAACTGTCGCGTGAGAAGATCATCGCCGGCAGCAGCCACTGGCGGCTTCATCTGTGGATTATGTGCAGCACCTTCGTGATTTTCCCGATCCTTGGCCTGCTGCTGGTGTGGTGGCATCCGGTTAACGTCGGCGCGGAGATTTACACCGGTTTCCTCTACCTGTGTATCCTGCCGGCGACGGTGCAGTCCGCGATTGCTTTCACCTCCATGGCGGGCGGTAACGTTGCCGCGGCGGTGTGTGCTGCCTCCGCCTCCAGTCTGCTGGGCGTCTTTATTTCGCCGCTGCTGGTTAACCTGGTGATGAATGTGCACAGCGATGCGCCGGGTAACGGTCTGGAGCAGATTGGTAAAATCATGCTGCAGCTGCTGGTGCCCTTTGTGCTGGGCCACCTGGCACGCCGCTGGATTGGTGGCTGGGTGGAGAAGCATCGCAGCCTGATTGGCAAAACCGATCAAACCTCGATTCTGCTGGTGGTCTATTCGGCGTTCAGTGAAGCGGTGGTTAACGGCATCTGGCATCGCGTCGGCGTTGATACCCTGCTGTGGATTCTGGCTGGCAGCCTGCTGATTCTGTTCGTCGCACTGGCCATCAACCTTGGCGCTTCCCGGCTGTTTGGCTTTAGCCGTGCGGATGAGATTGTGGTGCTGTTTTGCGGCTCGAAAAAGAGCCTGGCAAACGGCGTGCCGATGGCCAACATTCTGTTCCCGGCCAGTGCAGTGGGGATTATTGTCCTGCCGCTGATGATCTTCCATCAGGTCCAGCTGATGGTGTGCTCGTTCATTGCCCAGCGCTATAAAGCCGGCAATGAGAAGAAGCTGGCGAAGCAACAGATAGAAGCGCAGAAGTCATAATACATCAGGCCCGCAATTGCGGGCCTGTCACTTATTCACTGCGCTTGAGCGGTTTAACTAAGCCCTGTAAGCCTTCGATTTTGATCGCCAGCGTCAGCTGCATCAGCTCACCCAGTTTGCCGGCGGGAAACTCATTTTTACGCGCAAACCACAGCAGATACTCTTCCGGCACATCGATCAGCATCCGTCCTTTGTATTTGCCAAACGGCATCGCGGTATTGGCAATCTCAACCAGCTGCTGCTTATCCATCTCAGGCGCCCAGTAACCGAATCATTTCGGCTTCATCGATCACCGCAATCCCCAGCTCCTGCGCTTTTGCCAGCTTGGAACCGGCGGCCTCACCGGCGATCAGCAGATCGGTTTTTTTCGATACGCTGCCGCTAACTTTGGCTCCCAGCGCCGTCAGCCGCGCTTTGGCATCGTCACGGTTCATCTGCGACAGCGAGCCAGTCAGTACCACGGTTTTTCCGGCGAACGGGCTGTCGATCTCTTCGGCTTTGACCACCACCACCGCCGGCCAGTGCACGCCCACCTCCTCCGTCAGCTGGCGGATCACTTCACGGTTGCTCTCCTCTTCCATGAAGTTGCGCACGTGAGCTGCCACCACTTTGCCGACGTCCTGTACCGCGATTAGCGCATCGAGATCGGCGTTCATGACCTTTTCCAGCTCGCCAAAGTGGTTCGCCAGGTTGGCCGCCGTCGCCTCGCCCACTTCGCGGATGCCGAGCGCATACAGGAAGCGCGGCAGCGTGGTGAATTTGGCTTTTTCCAGCGCGTCCACCACGTTTTGCGCTGATTTCGGCCCCATGCGGTCCAGTCCGGTCAGCTTGCCGGCGGTGAGACGGAACAGGTCGGCCGGGGTTTTGACGTACTCTTTTTCCACCAGCTGGTCGATGATTTTATCGCCCATGCCGTCCACGTCCATCGCACGGCGTGAGACAAAGTGCTTCAGTGCCTCTTTGCGCTGCGCGCCGCAAATCAGCCCGCCGGTACAGCGCGTTACGGCTTCGCCTTCCACACGCTCTACGTCAGAGCCGCACACCGGACAGTGGCTGGGAAACACAATCTCGCGCGCATCCGCCGGACGCTCAGATTCCACCACGTTGACCACCTGCGGAATCACGTCACCGGCGCGACGAATCACCACTTTGTCACCGATACGCAGCCCCAGCCGGGCGATTTCATCGGCGTTGTGCAACGTCGCATTACTGACTATCACGCCCGCGACCTGCACCGGTTCGAGGCGCGCCACCGGCGTAATCGCCCCGGTACGTCCGACCTGAAACTCGACGTCGCGCACCACCGTCATCTGCTCCTGCGCCGGGAACTTGAATGCCACCGCCCAGCGCGGTGCGCGCGCCACAAAGCCCAGCTGCTCCTGCAGCGCCTGCGAGTCGACTTTGATCACCACGCCGTCAATATCAAAGCCGAGTGACGGACGGTCCTGCTCAACCTGACGATAAAACGCCAGCACTTCATCCGCGGTGTGCACCAGGCGAATCCGATCGCTGACCGGTAATCCCCAGGCCTTAAACTGTTGCAGACGCTGCCAGTGGCTGGCAGGCATTTCGCCGCCCTCCAGCAGGCCAAAACCGTAGCAGAAGAAGGTCAGCGGACGTTTCGCGGTGATACGCGGATCGAGCTGGCGCAGCGAGCCGGCTGCCGCATTACGCGGGTTGGCGAACACTTTGCCGCCGGTGCGTCGCGCTTCCTCATTCAGCTTCTCAAAGCCGCTTTCGGTCATGAATACTTCGCCGCGCACTTCTACCCGCGCCGGAATATTGTCGCCGTGCAGGCGCAGCGGAATGGCGTGAATGGTGCGCACGTTCGCCGTAATGTTTTCACCGGTGGTGCCATCGCCGCGCGTGGCGGCACGCACCAGCAGGCCGTTTTCATACAGTAAACTTACCGCCAGACCATCCAGCTTCAGCTCGCAGCAATAGGTGAGATCGTCAGTGCTTTTCAGGCGATCCTGCACGCGCTTATTGAAGGCAAGAAATCCGGCTTCATCAAAGGTGTTATCGAGCGACAGCATTGGCACTTCGTGGCGCACCTGTTCAAAGGTGGCAAGCGGTGCCGCGCCTACGCGCTGGGTGGGAGAATCCGGGGTGATTAAATCGGGATGCGCGCTCTCCAGCTCACGCAGTTCGCGCATCAATCGGTCATATTCTGCATCCGGGATTTCCGGCGTATCCATCACGTGATAGAGGTATTCGTGGTGGCGTAACGTGGTGCGCAGCGCGGTGATCTGCTCCTGAACCGATGTCATATTCTCTCGTCCGATAAAAAACCCCCGGCAAGCGGGGGTTATTTAGTTAAAGGGTGATACTGCTGGCGGCGCTTAGCCAATAACCTCGCGGATGCGTGCTTTGTAGGTTTCCAGCTTTTGTGGTGTCATCATGCGACGCTCATCATCCAGCACCACGCCACCAACATCATCGGCGATGCGCTGTGCTGATTGCAGCATCAGCTTAAAGTTCTGATTGGCGTCACCGTAGGACGGCACCATCATAAAGATTGAGACGCCCGGCGTAGTGAAATCGCCCATTTCATCCGGATTGAACGAACCCGGTTTGACCATGTTCGCCAGGCTGAACAGCACCGGACCGCTGCCGGCCGGGCTGAGATGGCGATGGAAAATGTTCATTTCACCAAACTGGAAGCCAGCCTGCAGAATGCCCTGCAGCAGCGCTTCACCGTTCAGTGCGCCACCGGCATGCGCGGCAACGTGCAACACCAGCACCGCTTCTTTTTTACTGCCCGGCGCAGCGGGCTGCGGTTGCGGTGCAGCTTCCTGCACAGGCGCAGGTTCAGGTTGTTTAACCTCCGGCTCGGCGGCGGTAAACTCCGGTGCCGGCTGGGTGGCGGACAGCGGTTCATTATCCAGCAGCGGATCGGCCTGAATCGGTTGTGGCTGCGGCACAGGCTGCGCCACTGGCGCCTGCGGTTGTGGCGCAGGTGCAGGCTGACGTACCGGCTCATCGTCCAGCAGCGGATCGCCGCTTAACGGCGTTTCCTGGCGTGGGAACGGCTGACGCACCGGTTCCGGCGCACGCGGAGCAGCAGGTTTGGTGACCGGCGCATCGAACTGCGGCTCGTCTTCGGCATCACGCTGACGACGCACGCGTACTTCGCCGACGCCATCGTCTTCGCTGTTCAGCAGATCATCGTCATCCGCTTCTTCACGCTGTTTCAGACGTTTGTGCGGGCGATCGCGAAACACGGAAGAGCGCTCTTTACGGCTGGTCCACAGTCCGTGAAGAAGCAGCGCTATTATGGCGATCGCGCCAACAACGATTAATATCAGACGCAAATCCTGCATCATTGTATTCTCTGTTGTTCCAATACCTTGCCACCACGGCAAACTTTATCCTCTAACTGTATTTGCCCAGCTACACAAGTGCAAGTCTGTGCAGTATTTTCTGACAAATAAGATAGCTGCCCCACGCTTTTTTGCTGTTTTTTCGCGCAAAGTGCGCCTGTCACCGATAAAAAGCCAGGTTATGATGTTGGCGCCGCTACATAAAGGAGAAAGGCTCGCTATGCCCGCTGAGAATTCGGTCTCATCCATGAATGGTATTCATTATTTTGCCCAGGGCTGGAAACTGGTGCGTCTGCCCGGTATCCGCCGCTACGTCATCATCCCGCTGCTGGTAAACATTGTGCTGCTGGGCGGTGCGTTTATCTGGCTGTTTCAGCGCCTCGGCCAGTGGATTCCCCGGCTGATGTCGCACGTGCCGGACTGGCTGCAGTGGCTGAGCTATCTGCTGTGGCCGCTGTCGGTGATTTCGATTGTGCTGGTATTCAGCTATTTCTTCTCCACCATCGCCAACTGGATTGCCGCGCCGTTTTGCGGCCTGCTGGCGGAGCAGCTGGAAGGACGTCTGACCGGAAAACCCCTACCGGACAGTGGCTGGCTCGGCATGATGAAAGACATCCCGCGCATCATGAAGCGCGAGTTACAGAAGCTCGGCTACTATTTGCCGCGCGCACTGGGCCTGCTGCTGCTCTATTTTATCCCCGGCTTTGGCCAGACCGTGGCGCCGGTGTTGTGGTTTCTGTTTAGCGCCTGGATGCTATCGATACAATATTGCGACTATCCGTTCGACAACCACAAAGTCAGTTTTCCTCAGATGCGTAACGCGCTGCGTCAGCATAAAACCGCCAATATGCAGTTTGGCGCGCTGGTCAGTCTGTTCACCATGATTCCGATCCTCAATCTCGCCATCATGCCGGTCGCGGTATGCGGCGCGACCGCCATGTGGGTCGATCGCTACCGCAGCCAGCATGCGCGTCATCTATAATGCATCAAAAAGCCTTATGCATTTTTGCATCAGGCTTATGGTTGCAGGCTATATAGATATACGATTTCTTTCCTTCCGCCGGGGGTCAGAACAGGTATGCTCTGAGGGTTCCCAATATTTCATACAGTTAAGGACGGGCTATGAGTAAGATCTATGAAGACAACTCTCTGACAATTGGTCATACGCCGCTGGTTCGACTGAACCGCATCGGTAATGGACGCATTCTGGCTAAGGTCGAGTCGCGTAACCCGAGCTTCAGCGTTAAATGCCGTATCGGTGCCAATATGATTTGGGACGCAGAAAAACGCGGTATTCTGAAACCGGGCGTTGAGCTGGTAGAGCCAACCAGCGGCAACACCGGCATTGCGCTGGCCTATGTCGCCGCTGCGCGCGGCTACAAGCTGACGCTGACCATGCCTGAGACCATGTCGATTGAACGTCGCAAGCTGCTGAAAGCGCTGGGCGCCAATCTGGTGCTGACCGAAGGGCCAAAAGGCATGAAGGGCGCCATCGCTAAAGCAGAAGAGATTGTTGCCAGCGATCCGGACAAATATGTGCTGCTGCAGCAGTTCAGCAACCCGGCCAACCCGGAAATTCACGAAAAGACTACTGGCCCGGAGATCTGGGAAGACACTGACGGCGCCGTAGACGTCTTCATTGCCGGCGTGGGCACCGGCGGTACGCTGACCGGCGTGAGCCGCTACATCAAGAACACCAAAGGCAAGCAGGATTTGATCACCGTGGCCGTTGAGCCTACGGATTCCCCGGTCATCGCACAGGCGCTGGCGGGAGAAGAGATCAAACCGGGTCCGCATAAGATTCAGGGCATCGGTGCCGGTTTTATTCCGGGCAACCTTGACCTGAAACTGATTGACCGCGTGGTGGCCATCACCAATGAAGAAGCGATCAGCACCGCGCGTCAGTTGATGGAAGAAGAAGGCATTCTGGCCGGTATCTCTTCCGGTGCAGCGGTGGCGGCTGCCCTTAAGCTGCAGGAAGATGAAGCCTTCGCCAATAAAAATATCGTGGTGATTCTGCCCTCTTCCGGCGAACGCTATCTCAGTACCGCACTGTTTGCCGATCTGTTCACCGAAAAAGAGCTGCAACAGTAAACGACAGAGTCTGAAAATGATGAAAAAAGCACCCAAATGGGTGCTTTTTTGTGGCGCAGATCTCACTTTTACCACCGGGCAGATTGATTTCAGTGATGCGGCTCTGGTATTTAAGCAGCCAATTATTTCGGTGCCTGAAATTAATCTGCCTTTGAAGTGGATCAAGCTGAATCGATTTACTGATTTGGTGAAACGGCGAATCACGGCATAATCAGCAGAGTGACGTATTGCAGCAGTTTTGATCCGTCATCGAAAAAATGACTTTTTCATTCAAGCGCATTTTTTGGTCAGCGTGATGCCGTACCAGCGCACCTACACAGGCTAAAGTTACGGCTCCAGGCTAGACTTTAGATCCATAACACCAAACCTGATAAAGTTGGGGAAATAGAATGTTCCAGCAAGAAGTTACCATTACCGCACCTAACGGCCTCCATACCCGTCCTGCAGCTCAGTTCGTGAAAGAAGCGAAGGCTTTCCAGTCTGAAATCACCGTTACTTCTAACGGCAAATCTGCCAGCGCGAAAAGCCTGTTCAAACTGCAGACTCTGGGTCTGACTCAGGGTACGGTTGTTACGCTTTCTGCAGAAGGTGAAGACGAGCAGCAGGCGGTTGAGCATCTGGTCAAACTGATGGCTGAACTGGAGTAATTCCGCTCCGGCAAGCCATTAAACCGACTCCTTTGCCCCATTGAGTGCAATTATGTTGATCGCGGACAACCTGTCCGCGTTATTGCTTCCTTAGAGTACTGCTCCGCGACAGTGGCAACGCATTGGGTCAATGAGCCATCGTGATTAAAAGGTAGGGTTATGATTTCAGGCATTTTAGCATCACCGGGTATCGCTTTCGGCAAAGCACTGCTGCTGAAGGAAGACGAGATCGTCATCAGCCGTAAAAAGATTACTGACGACCAGGTTGAGCAGGAAGTTCAGCGCTTCCTCGACGGTCGCAGCAAAGCAGCCGGGCAGCTTGAAGCCATCCGTGTGAAAGCCGGTGAAACCTTCGGTGAAGAGAAAGCGGCGATCTTTGAAGGTCACATCATGCTGCTCGAAGACGAAGAGCTTGAGCAGGAAATCATCGACCTGATTAAAAAAGATCACGTAACCGCTGACGCCGCCGCCCACTCTGTGGTTGAAGGCCAGGCGAAAGCGCTGGAAGAGCTCGACGACGAATATCTGAAAGAGCGCGCGGCTGACGTACGTGACATCGGCAAGCGTCTGCTGCAGAACATTCTGGGTCTGCATATCGTTGACCTGAGCGCCATTGCTGACGAATCCATTCTGGTGGCGAAAGATCTGACGCCATCCGAAACCGCACAGCTGAACCTGAAAAAGGTGCTGGGCTTTATTACCGATCTGGGTGGTCGTACTTCACACACCTCGATCATGGCGCGTTCGCTGGAGCTGCCTGCGATTGTCGGCACCGGCAACGTGACCGCTACCGTGAAAAACGGTGATTTCCTGATTATCGATGGCGTGAACAACAAGATTTACGTCAATCCGACCGACGACGTGCAGGAAGAGCTGAAAGCGATTCAGACGCAGTATCTGTCTGAGAAGCACGAGCTGGCGAAACTGAAAGATCTGCCAGCGATTACGCTGGACGGCCATCAGGTTGAAGTGTGCGCCAACATCGGTACCGTGCGAGATGTCGCCGGTGCTGAGCGCAACGGCGCAGAAGGTGTAGGTCTGTATCGTACTGAATTCCTGTTCATGGACCGCGATTCGCTGCCAAGCGAAGAAGAGCAGTTCCAGGCCTACAAAGCCGTGGCGGAAGCGATGGGTTCCCAGGCCGTGATCGTGCGTACCATGGACATCGGCGGCGACAAAGATCTGCCGTACATGAACCTGCCAAAAGAAGAGAACCCGTTCCTCGGCTGGCGTGCGATTCGTATCGCCATGGACCGCAAAGAGATTCTGCATGCCCAGCTGCGCGCCATTCTGCGTGCGTCTTCCTTCGGCAAACTGCGCATCATGTTCCCGATGATCATTTCGGTGGAAGAAGTGCGCTTCCTGAAGGCTGAGCTGGAGATGCTGAAGGCACAGCTGCGTGAAGAAGGTAAAGCCTTTGATGAGTCCATTGAAGTGGGCATCATGGTGGAAACCCCGGCTTCCGCAGTGATTGCCCGCCATCTGGCGAAAGAAGTCGACTTCTTTAGTATTGGGACAAATGACCTGACGCAGTATACTCTGGCGGTCGATCGTGGTAATGATTTGATTTCACACCTCTATAACCCAATGACGCCATCTGTACTGGGCCTCATTAAGCAAGTGATCGACGCATCACATGCCGAAGGGAAATGGACCGGCATGTGTGGTGAGCTGGCTGGTGATGAACGTGCTACACTACTGTTACTGGGAATGGGGCTGGACGAATTCAGCATGAGTGCCATTTCAATCCCAAGCATCAAGAAGATCATTCGCAATACCAATTTCGAAGATGCGAAGGCACTGGCAGAGCAGGCTCTGGCTCAACCCACAGCGGAAGATTTGATGAACCTGGTGAACAAGTTCATCAAAGAAAAAACGCTCTGCTGATCCACGAGACGCTGGCCCCAAATTACTGCTTAGGAGAAGATCATGGGTTTGTTTTCTAAACTTTTTGGCGATAAATCAGAGAGCGCGTCAGGGACTATCGATATCGTTGCGCCTCTGTCAGGCGAAATCGTGAATATCGAAGACGTACCTGATGTGGTATTCGCAGAGAAAATCGTCGGTGATGGTATCGCCATCAAACCTACTGGCAACAAAATGGTTGCACCAGTGGATGGCACTATCGGCAAGATTTTCGAAACCAACCACGCGTTTTCTATCGAGTCTGATAACGGCATCGAACTGTTCGTGCACTTCGGTATCGACACGGTAGAACTGAAAGGTGAAGGCTTCAAACGCATCGCTGAAGAAGGCCAGAAAGTGAAAAAAGGCGATGTGGTGATCGAGTTTGATCTGCCGCTGCTGGAAGAGAAAGCCAAATCCACGCTGACCCCGGTCGTGATCTCGAATATGGATGAGATCAAAGACCTGGTGAAACTCTCCGGTCAGGTTACCGTGGGCGAAACGCCGGTTATCCGCATCAGGAAGTAAACCGCGCTGATTGCGTGAAAACGGCACCCAATGGGTGCCGTTTTTGTTTGTTTCACACGCTGATGAATGATTTGCAGGCGAGCGCTTCTGGCAAAGCGCACCGTGCCTGTTTGAGGGCAGGACGACCGGACAGAGAAGCAAAGCGTCCCGCGCCATGGATGGCGCGGGACGAGGCCCAGGGACGGTTTATGCCATCTTTGCGATCTGTCCGGTCGTCCTGACCGCCTGCGCCTGGCGTGATGATTTACGCCTGCTTCCAGCGCGGTAGCCGCAGTGTCACTTCCAGCCCGCCTTCCGGACGGTTCACTGCCTGAACTTCGCCGTGATGTGCCAGAACCACTTTGCGCACGATCGAAAGCCCCAGCCCGTAGCCTTTGCCCATCAGCGGCGAATTCACCCGAACGAACGGATCGAAGATACTCGACAGCTTCTCATCATCCACGCCCGGCCCCTGATCGCGCACGCGAATCGCCAGCCACTGATTCTCCGCCTGCAACTGCACGCTGATATGCTGCCCCTGATGTGAGAAACGCAGCGCATTGCGCAGCACATTCTCCACGCCGCGGCGGATCAGCTCAGCATTACCGCGCACGGTGTAATCTGCGTTCTCATCCACCAGAAAATCTACGTGCACACCGGGGATCTGCGCTTCGTAGCGCACATCAGTTACCACCGCGTGTAGCAGGCCGGTCAGGTCAAAATACTGCTCGCCAGGCATGCTCTCATGTTCAGCGCGCGATAGCGTCAGCAGTTCGCCGATCATCTTATCCAGACGGCGCGCCTCCTCGTCGATGCGATTCAGTGAGGAGGCTACCGACTCCGGCGTCTGACGCGCCAGACCGGTGGCTAATTGCAGGCGCGCCAGCGGAGAGCGCAGCTCGTGGGAGATATCGTGCAGCAGCTCTTCACGCGCTTTCACCAGCGTATCCAGCCGCTCCACCATCGCATCAAAATCCTGGGCCACAATCGACAGCTCATCATGGCGGCGGCGCATCACCGGATAGAGCCGCACCGACAAATCACCGCGCGACACGCGGGCAAACCCCTCGCGCAGCTGACGCATTGGCCGCGTCAGGTTCCACGCCAGCAGCAGACTGAACAGCAGCCCCAGCGCGCCGGCAAAGGTAAACATCGGCTCGGGGATATTCAGAATACGACGCGGGCCTCCGCCGCCCATTGAACTGTCCTCGCGCAGCCCTTTGACGTCATAGCGCAGTTCGTACTCTTTACCGTCAGCACCCTTCACCCAGCGCACAATCACCTGCGGAAACGGGCCGTGAAACGGCTGATTAAAGGTCTCCGGCGGCGCATTATCCGGCGTAGTGGCCGGTCTGGCGTGCTGAATCACCGAGAAAAACTGGCGATCGTTCGGCTCCCAGTCGGCCATCATATCGTCGAGCGAGCTGGGACCGCCGCGTTCCAGTACCGACACCGCTGAAGCCATTTGCAGATTAACGATCCGGCGCACCGCCACAATCTCCGGCGGCTCGTGACGATTTCCTGACAAGGTAAAGCCCAGCCACAGCAGCTGGCTGATAATCACAAACACAATCCAGAAGCCCAGCAGGATCTTCCAGAACATGCGGCCACGGTAGCTGTGTTTCATCGAATGCGATAACCAATGCTGCGCACGGTTTCAATATTCACGCTGTCTGCGGTCAGCGCAGCCAGCTTCTGGCGGATATTGCTGATGTGCACGTCCACGCTGCGATCGTAAGCTTCACGCGGACGGCCCAGCCCCTTCTCCGACAGCTCATCTTTGGACACCACGCGGTCCGGTGCGCGCAGCAGCAAATCCAGCAGATTGAACTCCGACGCGGTGAGATCAAAAGCTTTGCCCTGCCACTCCGTGATACGCGTGGCCGGGTTCAGGCTGAGATCGCCCCAGCGCAGGACCTCTTTCTTATCCGGCACCGGTGCCTGATCTTCAAAGCGACGCAGCACCGCGCGCAGACGCGCCACCAGCTCGCGCGGATAGCAGGGTTTGGGCACGTAGTCATCCGCGCCCATCTCCAGGCCGATAACGCGGTCGATATTGTCGCCCTTCGCCGTCAGCATAATCACCGGCAGGCGGCTGTTCTGCCGCACCTGACGCAGCACATCAATACCGCTCATATCCGGCAGCATGATGTCGAGAATCATCGCGGTGTAGTGTCCGGATAACGCCCCTTCAATCCCGGCGCTGCCGGTCAGCACCAGCTGGGTTTCAAAACCTTCGGCAATCAGGTACTGGCTCAGCATGGTGCCAAGTTCAACATCGTCATCAACAAGCAGGATTTTCATCTTTTTCTCTCGTACAAAATTGCCGCTATTTTGTCCTGAGTGCCGCGGGAAAGCAGCCGGTTTTACGCGATCCTTACAGTGACCGCGTCAGAACATGCTTAGGGAGACTATAGACAAAAATGGCCCGTACGCCGCGTCACAGGGCGCACGAAGCCAGAAACAGGCGGGGGAACTAGCGGTGAAAAACGCCGGTGGAAAGATAGCGATCGCCGCGATCGCAGACAATGGCGACAACCACACTGCCCGGCTGCGCCGTCGCGATGCGCAATGCGCCAGCCACTGACCCACCTGAACTGACGCCGCAGAAAATGCCTTCGCGCTGCGCCAGCGCGCGCATGGTCTCTTCTGCCTCCTGCTGCGCCATATCTATCACTTCATCCACCAGTTCCGGACGATAAATCCCCGGCAGATAGGCCGCCGGCCAGCGACGAATACCGGGAATACTGCTGCCCTCCTGCGGCTGCAAACCAATCACTTTCACCGCCGGGGCAAACTCTTTCAGATAGCGCCCGACGCCGCTGATGGTGCCGGTGGTGCCCATGCTGGAGACAAAATGCGTCATACGACCGTGGCTTTGCTGCCAGATCTCCGGACCGGTGGTGAGATAGTGACCGAGCGGGTTGTCGGGATTATTAAACTGATCCAGCACTTTGCCTTCACCGCGCTGCGCCATGGCCTGCGCCAGATCGCGTGCGCCCTCCATGCCCTGCTCGCGTGTCACCAAAACCAGCTCAGCCCCGTAGGCGCGCATCGCATCCTGACGCTCCTGGCTCATGTTCTCCGGCATCAGCAGGCGTAACCGGTAGCCTTTCAGCGCGGCAATCATCGCCAGCGCAATGCCGGTATTTCCGCTGGTGGCCTCAATCAGGGTGTCGCCGGGCTGGATTTCACCCCGCAACTCAGCGTGGTGGATCATCGACCAGGCCGCGCGATCTTTCACCGAACCTGCCGGATTGTTGCCTTCCAGCTTGAGCCAGATTTCGCTGCCGTTATCCGGCGTCAGGCGCTGCAACTTAATCAGCGGCGTATTGCCGATGGTGTTTTCCAGAGTGGTCACGGTGTCATTCCAGCTGAAAGGAGTACAAATAAATCGGGCGGGAAAATCCCGCCCGAAGGAGTGACAAAAATATCAGGCGCTTTCGGCAAAGGCAACCGGGCGCAGCGGCGTGGTGCCCTGGTAGATACGTGCCTGTTGCAGACCAACAAACAGCCGTTCGCCGCGGATCGGCGCCGTCTGTTCACCGGCAAATACCACCGAGATTGGCTCGCTCTGCCAGCCGACGGGCTGAACCACCAGCTGCCAGAAGTGGCCACGCGGGCTGATCTCCAGCACCTGTACCGGCAACGGCGTCTCCAGGCTACTCTGGCGTGACACGTCAACTTCCCACGGACGCAGGAACAGCTCCACGTCGCCCTGATGCGCTGGCGTATAGCCCAGCGGCCAGCGATGCGCGCCCACATGGAACTGCGAGCCGTGCACTTCGCCGTCAAAGCGGTTCACTTCGCCGAGGAACTCCAGCACGAAGCGGGTCGCGGGTTCGCGCCACACGTCATCCGGTGCGCCCACCTGCTCAATATTGCCCTGACTCATTACCACCACGCTATCCGCCACTTCCATCGCTTCTTCCTGGTCGTGGGTCACAAACACGCTGGTAAATTTCAGCTCTTCATGCAGCTGACGCAGCCAGCGGCGCAGCTCTTTACGTACCTGGGCATCCAGCGCGCCAAAGGGTTCGTCCAGCAGCAGAATCTGCGGCTCAACCGCCAGCGCACGCGCCAGCGCCACGCGCTGTTTCTGTCCACCGGAGAGCTGTGCCGGGTAGCGGTTGGCCAGATGTGCCAGCTGTACCATCTCCAGCAGGCGGGTAACGCGCTGCTTAATTTCGGCGCTGTTCGGACGCTCGCGGCGCGGCAGCACCGTCAGGCCAAAGGCGATGTTGTCGAACACCGTCATATGGCGGAACAGCGCATAGTGTTGAAACACAAAGCCGACCTGACGATCGCGCGCATGCGTGCGGCTGACGTCTTTGCCATGAAAATGGATCTGCCCGCTGTTCTGGTGCTCCAGCCCGGCGATAATGCGCAGCAGCGTGGTTTTACCTGAACCGGACGGTCCGAGCAGCGCCACCATCTTGCCGGAAGGAATATCCAGAGAGATATCGTTCAGCACCGGCGTGCGGCCAAATGCTTTATTAATGTGTTTAATCTCAATGCTCATGATTTTCCTCCTGTTGGCGCTTCTGCTGATGCTCTAATCGCCACTGCACCACGCTTTTCAGAAACAGCGTCACAATTGCCATCAGGGTTAGCAGCGCGGCGGCGGTAAAAGCGCCCACGGTGTTGTAATCCTGATGCAGTAATTCCACCTGTAAAGGTAAGGTATAGGTTTCGCCGCGAATCGAGCCGGACACTACCGATACCGCACCAAATTCGCCGATGGCGCGCGCGTTGGTCAGCACCACGCCGTACAGCAGCGCCCAGCGGATATTTGGCAGCGTCACGCGGCGGAACATCTGCCAGCCAGACGCGCCCAGCAGCACGGCGGCTTCATCTTCGTGGCTGCCCTGGCTCAGCATCACCGGCACCAGCTCGCGCACCACAAACGGACAGGTAACGAAAATCGTCGCCAGCACCATACCCGGCCAGGCAAACATCACCTGGATGTTGTGCGCATCAAGCCAGCCGCCAGCCGGGCCGTTCACGCCCCAGAACAACAGATACATCAGACCGGCCACCACCGGCGACACGGCAAACGGAATATCAAACAGGGTCAGCAGCAGCTGGCGACCGGGGAAAGTGAAGCGCGTCACCAGCCAGGCCAGCAGCGTGCCGAACACCAGGTTAACCGGCACGGTAATCAGCGCCACCAGCACCGTCAGCCAGATAGCATGCAGCATGTCACCATCCTGCAGGTTGCTAAAGGCCTTGCCGATGCCCTGCCCCAGCGCCTCCCAGAAGATGGAGACCATCGGCACCACCAGCAGGCCAATCGATACCAGCACGCCAATGCCGATCAGCAGCCATTTGCCCCAGTTCACCGGCTGACGCTCGGCATGATTGATCTGTGAAATCTCAGCCATCAGTGACCTCCCAGACGGCGGCCAAAGCGGCTCTGCAGAGTGTTAATCGCAAACAGCAGCAGCAACGACGCCGCGAGGATCACCGAAGCGATGGCGCTGGCAGCCGGATAATCAAACTCCTGCAGGCGAACAAAAATCATCAGCGAGGTCACTTCAGTTTTCCAGGCGATGTTACCGGCGATAAAGATCACCGCGCCAAATTCACCGAGGCTGCGGGTAAACGACAGCGCGGTCCCGGCCAGCAGCGCCGGCGCGACTTCCGGCAGCACTACGCGCCGGAAACTCTGCCACGGCGTGGCACCGAGGGTTTCCGCCGCTTCCTCATACTCCGGGCCTAACTCTTCCAGCACCGGCTGCACGGTACGCACCACAAACGGAATGCTGGTGAAAGCCATCGCCACCGCGATACCGAGCCAGGTGTAAGACACTTTGATATCAAAATGTGCCAGCCACTGACCGTACCAGCCGTTAACCGAAAACAGCCCGGCCAGCGTCAGGCCGGCCACCGCCGTCGGCAGCGCAAACGGCAGGTCCATCAGGCCATCCAGCAGCGTACGGCCGGGAAAGCGATAGCGGGTCAGAATCCACGCCATCAGCATGCCAAACACCGCGTTAAACAGCGAGGCCACGCCCGCTGACAGCAGCGTGACTTTATACGCCGCCACCAGCTGCGGATTGCTGATCACCTGCCAGTACTGCGCCAGCGTCATCTGCGACAGCTGCATGATCAGCGCGCTGATCGGCAGCAGCAGAATCAGGCAGGTAAACAGCAGGCTGGTGCCAAGGCTGAGACCAAATCCGGGCAGAACGCGTTTCTGTGCAGAAGCCAACATCAGCCGCGCCCCGCTGCCAGTAATTTATCCAGCTCACCGCCGCTGGCGAAGTGGGTTTTCATCACCTGTGGCCAGCCGCCAAACGCGTCATTAACATTGAACAGCGCAGTCTGCGGGAAGCGATCTTTCTGCTCCGCCATCAGCTGCGGGTTATTCACGCGATAGTAAAAGCCGGTGATGATTTTCTGCGCCTGCGGCGTGTAGAGGTAGTTAAGATAGGCTTTCGCCGCTTCCGCCGTGCCATTGTGTTCGACGTTCTTATCGACCCACGCGACCGGGAATTCAGCAAGGATGTTGGTTTTCGGCACAATCACTTCGTATTGGTCTTTACCGTACTGGTTACGGATATTGTTCACTTCCGACTCAAAGCTGATCAGCACATCACCCAGCCCGCGCTCGGCAAAGGTGGTGGTGGCACCACGGCCGCCGGTATCAAATACTTCGACGTTCTTCAGGAACCTGGTCATAAACGCTTCGGTTTTGGCCTGATCTTTGCCATCCGCCTGGTCGGCAGCGCCCCACGCGGCCAGATAGGTGTAACGGCCGTTACCGGAGGTTTTCGGATTCGGGAAAATCAGTTTCACGTTATCGCGCGCCAGATCGGCCCAGTCGTGAATCTGCTTGGGATTCCCCTTGCGCACCAGGAAGGCCATGGTGGAATAAAACGGTGAGCTGCTGTTGGGCAGACGACTCTGCCAGTCGGCCGGGATCAGGTTACCTTTGTCGTGCAGCACCTGCACATCGGTCACCTGATTATAGGTCACGACATCGGCACGCAGCCCCTGCAGAATGGCCAGCGCCTGTTTTGAGGAGCCCGCATGTGACTGTTTAATGGTCAGCTTGTCGTCAGGGTGCGCCGCGTCCCACTGCTGTTCAAACGGCGCATTCAGGGCAACAAAAAGTTCACGTGACACATCGTAAGAGCTATTGAGCAGCTCTGTTGCCTGTGCCGCGCCCGCTAAACTCAGCGACAGCGCTATACCGCCAAGCCATTTTTTCGAAACCGAACGTGTCATGCTGCACCCTGAGAAATGGAGTTCGAGCCTATGCCATTAGATGCTGTCAGTGTATTTATAACTCTGGCGAAAGCTGTAACGGTTTTATATATCGTTTAGGGATTTCAAAGTCTAAAAAGGCATAAGCCAGCGGCAGAGTTTATGCGCAGGGCGGGATTAACTGAGCCGCGTCAAGCGGGGATGTGGTGCGCACGGCGGCGCACCGGTAAAACGCGATGGATTAACGTGACAGCGCCTGCAGCGCCGTCAGCGAAGGGGCAAAGAAGTAGCTGCCGCTCACCGGTTTGGTGAACCGTAACATGGCATCCATCTTGCCGTCGCGCTCGCCAAACATGCTCAGCAGCTGCTGCTCAATGTTATACAGGCGATGGCAGTACGAAATAAAATAGAGACCGTGGCGTCCGCTGGCGGTGCCGTACGGCAGGCTCTGGCGCAGAATCTTCAGGCCTTTGCCCGCTTCTTTCAAATCCACGCGGCTCAGGTGCGACGTCGCTGGCCGCTGATCGCCCGGCAGCTCTTCATTATCCTGTTTGGTGCGGCCAATAATCGCTTCCTGCTTATCAATCGCCAGCCGGTTGAACTGCGGCAGGTTGTGCTCCCAGCGCTGGGTAAACACATAGCTGCCGCCGGCATCCGGGCCGTCAGCAATGATCGCCACCTGCTGGCGCGCTTCGCCCTGCGGGTTTTCGGTGCCATCAACAAAACCGGAAAGATCGCGATCCTCGACCCAGCGGAAACCGTGCGTCTCTTCTTCAATGGCGACCGCGCCGGCAAACGCCGTCAGCGCCGCCTGCGCCAGCGAAAAGTTCACGTCGTGACGCAGCGACTGAATATGGATCAACAGATCGCGCTGGGTCGCCGGTGCCGCACCTTTGCCGAGCGGCGTGAAAGCTTTGAGTTCGGGAGCTAAGTCGGTGCCCTGCAGATCGCGCCACAGCGCATCACCAAAGGCGATGACCGCACCAAGACCGGCGTCCGGGAATTGCTGCTGTAGCGCAGCCAGCTGTTGCAGAAAGGCGTGGCAACCCTGACGCAGCGCAGCGAGGTCGCCCGTGGCGCGGGCTTCCAGCCAAATGGCGAAACGGCGGTGCTCCAGCAGGATCCCGCTCTGAAACTGAGACATGACAATGCTCTCCGGCATAAAAGTTAACGGCGTTTTTTCGCCGGTATCATACCGGAAAGCCCTGCGCAGAAGATGCGTTAACGCAATTTTTTCGCCAGTTAACGCTGCCAGACGATCTTACTGATTTTCCAGCTTTTTAACGTATCATCCGACGGCATCAGCCCGGTCGGACCGTGCCACTCGCCGCTGTAGATATAGGCGATATGCTGACTACCCGGCGCACGGCACTCAACATCGCGCACATCCAGCCCGGCAACCATTTTGCAGTTATCAAACGCTTTGCTGAATTTATCGCTGAACGCATCACCGATTTTACTGCCGTCGGCGCTGCGTGCGTCGCTATCGAGCACTTCAATGCGCTCGACGCTGCGCTGGCCATTGATCACCAGCTTAACCTTACCGTCATCCAGCGCCTGCCAGAAATCCACCACCTGCCCGTTCTGCGTGCGCATGCCCTGACGCAGCTGATAATCATTGTTCAGCGCGGCGCTAATGGCGGACTCCGACATTGCCGTGTTGCTGTTCAGCCCGGCGACGCCCTGCTCGGTGACGGTGAGCGAACTGCCAAACCAGCTGAACGGATTGAGCGCCGACCAGTGATAGCTGAGCGGATTGTACCAGTGACTTTCGCTGGTGCTGGCAGGGGAAGATGAACCGGAACTGGCGCAACCGGCCAGCACCAGGGCGCTGACCAGCAGGGCGGGACGAACAACTTTCATGCAAACTCCTTTCTTTTGTGCCGACTGGCGTGCCTGTTGGAGTCGCAAACCGGCAAAAAGTTTATTCGCGGTGCTGCATGGCGGGCAGAAACCCGGCCGCGCGACGCGTGGAATCAATATTCACGGTCTTCAATCAGGCGTTTGCCCAGCAGCAGCGAGTCGACCGGCTCGTAATCCAGCTTCTCGTAGAAAGCCACCACCTGATCGTTCTCTTCGCGCACCATCAGATGGATTTTCGGGCAGCCGCGCGCAATCAGCTTTTTCTCCAGCCGGTTCATCAGCGCATTGGCAAATCCCCGGCCCTGATAATCGGGATGCACCGCCAGATAGTAGGCGGAGCCGCGATGGCCATCGTAGCCGCCCATCAGCGTGCCCACGACCTCGCCGCCTACCTCAGCCACCAGAAACAGCTCCGGGTCATGATTCATTTTGCGTTCGATGTCGAGTTCCGGATCGTTCCACGGCCGTAACAGATCGCAACGCTCCCAGAGCGTAATGACTTCTTCAAAATCTTCCTGGCGGAAGGAGCGGATTTCCATCGGCGTTACCCTGCAATGAGGCACAATTCGCTGATTATCACGCATTCTTTGCCAGGCGCAACCCTCGCAGGGCGCAACGGCTGAAAAAAACGGCTAAATAGCAATTCGCGGCCTGAAATACAAAGTAATGTCCTGAAATGGTTCGGCAGTCGCCGCCGGACGGCGCTTAGGCTATAACACGGGGCAGGTTTACTCTCAGGGACATGTTAATGAACAAGATTTCACTGTTGCGGCGCCTGACCAATCGCCGCCAGCTGATCCTCTCCGGCCTGGCGCTGGCGGTGTTGTCGCCGCGCGCGGTCCAGGCGCAGGAAACGCGCGCGGCAGTGCCCGTCAGCGCACGCCATACACCGCCGAAACCGGCCACCAGCGGCAAGCGCATCGTGATGATCGATCCCGGTCACGGCGGCATTGATTCTGGCGCGGTGGGTCAGGAAGGCTCAGAAGAGAAGCACATCGTACTGGAGATCGCCAACACCGTGCGTACGCTGCTGCAGAACCACCCGAAGGTGGAAGTGCGGCTGACGCGCGACAGCGACCACTTCATTCCGCTCTACCAGCGCGTGGAGATTGCGCATCAGCACGGCGCCAACCTGTTTATGTCGATTCACGCCGACGGCTACACCAGCCCGGAAGCCAACGGTGCATCGGTGTTTGCCCTCTCCAATCGCGGTGCCAGCAGCGCCATGGCGCGCTATATGTCGCAGCGCGAAAACGACGCCGATAAAGTGGGCGGCGCGGCGGTGCAGGAAAAAGATAATTATCTTAACCAGATCCTGTTCGACCTGGTGCAGACCGATACCATCCGCAACAGCCTGACGCTGGGTAAACACGTGCTGGACCAGATTCGGCCGGTGCATCACCTGCACAGCCAGCACACCGAGCAGGCGGCGTTCGCGGTGCTAAAATCCCCGTCCATCCCGTCGGTGCTGGTGGAAACCTCGTTTATCACCAACCCGCGTGAAGAACAGCTGTTGGGCACCACGGCGTTTCGCCAGAAAATTGCCCGGGCGATTGCCGACGGTATCGTCAATTACTTTGATGAGTACGATCGTCGCCAGGCCTGATAGCGTTTTGTGCTAGAATCGCGGCAAATTTTTGCAATGAGTGAGCCATGAGCAATCCCGATATTTCGCGCGTCAAAGCCTATCTGCTGGCGCTGCAGGATAACATTTGCGCCGGTCTGGCGGCGGAAGACGGCAGCGCCAGCTTTGCCGAAGACACCTGGCAACGCCCCGGCGGCGGCGGCGGACGCAGCCGCGTGCTGCGTAATGGCAAGGTGTTCGAGCAGGCTGGGGTTAATTTCTCCCATGTGTATGGCGAGCAGATGCCCGCCTCAGCCACCGCGCACCGCCCGGAGCTGGCGGGCCGCAGCTTCGAAGCGATGGGCGTGTCGCTGGTGGTACACCCGGAAAATCCGTATGTGCCAACCAGCCACGCCAACGTGCGCTTTTTCATTGCCGAAAAGCCGGGCGCCGATCCGGTCTGGTGGTTTGGTGGCGGTTTCGATCTCACCCCTTATTACGGTTTCACAGAAGATGCCCGGCACTGGCATCAGACCGCGTTCGATCTGTGCCAGCCGTTTGGCGACGACGTCTATGCGCGCTACAAAAAGTGGTGTGACGACTACTTCTACCTGAAACACCGCAACGAGCAGCGCGGCATTGGCGGCCTGTTTTTTGATGATTTGAATACGCCGGATTTTGACCACTGCTTTGATTTCATGCAGGCGGTCGGCAACGGCTTCATGCAGGCCTACCAGCCGATTGTAGCGAAGCGCAAAGAACTGGCTTGGGGCGAACGCGAGCGTCAGTTCCAGCTTTACCGCCGTGGCCGCTACGTTGAGTTCAATCTGGTGTGGGATCGCGGCACGCTGTTCGGATTGCAGACCGGCGGTCGCACCGAATCGATTCTGATGTCGATGCCGCCGCTGGTGCGCTGGGAATATGATTATCAACCCGCCGACGGCTCCCCGGAAGCCGCGCTGACCCGCGATTTCCTGCCGGTGCAGGATTGGCTGGGGCTGGAAAAATAAGCCAGGTGCGCATTCATGCGCACCCTGCGGAATAACCCGATAAAACGCGCCCGTAGGGTCGCCCTTCAGGGCGACCGGGTATCAGGCCAGCTTGCCGCTCACAACGGCTCGGTCTGCGCCTCCACCACCGCCAGCGCCACCATGTTAACAATGCGTCGCACCGAGGCGATGCGCGTCAGCACATGCACCGGCTTGCGGATGCCCATCAGCACCGGCCCCACCGTCACCCCTTCCGAGCAGGACACGCGCAGCAGGTTGTAGCTGATGCGTGCGGCCTCAACGTTCGGCATGATCAGCAGATTGGCGGTACCTTTCAGTGGGCTGTCCGGCATCAGCTCGCGACGAATACTCTCCACCAGCGCTGCATCGCCGTGCATCTCGCCATCAATTTCCAGTTCCGGCGCTCGCTGCTGAATCAGCGCCAGCGCCTCGCGCATCTTCCGCGCGCCGGGTGCGTTCGAAGTGCCAAAACTGGAGTGCGACAGCAGCGCCACGCGCGGCTCGATGCCGAAACGCCGCACGGTTTCTGCCGCCAGCAGCGTGATATCCGCCAGCTGCTCAGCGCTGGGATCCTCATTCACATAGGTATCGGCAATAAACGTGTTGCCGCTCGGCAGCAGCAGCGCGTTCATCGCTCCGGCGACCTTGACGTCATTGCGGAAGCCAAACACCTTCTCCACCACGTCGTAATGTTCACGGTAGTCGCCGATGGTACCGCAAATCATCGCGTCCGCTTCGCCGCGATGCACCATGATGGCGCCGATCAGCGTGGGATTGCCAATCACCGCGCGCTGGGCGGTTTCCGGCGTGACGCCGCGCCGCTTCATCAGCTGATAATATTCATTCCAGTACTCCTTAAAGCGCGGGTCGGACTCGTTGTTCACGATCTCAAAATCACGCCCGGCCTCGATTTTCAGCCCCTGCTTCTGCAAACGCATGGCAATCACGTTGGGACGACCAATCAGGATCGGCTTCGCCAGCCCGAGCGACACCAGCTCCTGAGTGGCGTGCAGCACCCGCACCTCTTCACCTTCCGCCAGCACCACGCGCTGCGGCGCTTTGCGCGCCTGCGAGAAGATTGGCTTCATGAACAGATTGGTTTTATACACGAACTCGGTGAGCTGCTCGCGGTAGGCGTCAAAGTCAGCAATCGGTCGCGTCGCCACGCCGGAATCCATCGCCGCTCTGGCGACGGCCGGGGCTATCTGCACAATCAAACGCGGATCGAACGGTTTGGGAATCAGGTATTCCGGGCCAAAGCTCAGATCCTGATCGTCGTAAGCGGACGCCACCACGTCGCTCTGCTCCGCCTGCGCCAGGGCGGCAATCGCATGCACCGCCGCCAGCTTCATCTCTTCGTTGATGGCGGTGGCACCGACGTCCAGCGCGCCGCGGAAGATGAACGGGAAGCACAGCACGTTATTTACCTGGTTGGGGAAATCCGAGCGCCCGGTACAGATAATCGCATCCGGTCGCACCTGCTTCGCCAGCGGCGGCATGATCTCCGGCTCCGGATTGGCCAGCGCCAGAATCAGCGGATTCGGTGCCATCTTCTGCACCATCGCTGGCGTCAGGGCTTTCGGACCGGAGCAGCCAAGGAAAATATCCGCGCCGCCAATCACCTCATCCAGCGTGCGCGCCCCGCTATCTTCCACGGCATAGGCGGCTTTGGTCGGCGTCATGTCCGCTTCGCGATCGTGGTAAATCACCCCTTTTGAATCACACACCACGATATTTTTCTGCTGCATGCCAAGCGCCACCAGCAGATTGAGGCAGGCAATGGCCGACGCGCCAGCGCCCGACACCACCAGCCGCACGTCAGCAATCGCCTTATTCACGATGGTCAGACCGTTAAGCACTGCCGCGGTACAGATGATGGCGGTGCCGTGCTGATCGTCATGAAACACCGGAATCTGCATGCGCTGCCGCAGCTGCTGCTCAATGTAAAAACACTCCGGCGCTTTGATGTCCTCAAGGTTGATGCCGCCGAACGTCGGTTCCAGCGCGGCGATCACCTCAATCAGCTTGTCCGGATCGTGCTCGTCGATTTCGATGTCGAACACATCAATGCCGGCAAACTTTTTGAACAGCACGCCCTTGCCTTCCATCACTGGCTTGCCGGCCAGCGCGCCAATATTACCGAGCCCCAGCACCGCCGTGCCGTTGGAGATCACCGCCACCAGATTGCCGCGCGCGGTGTATTTGTGTGCGGCCAGCGGATCGGCGGCAATTTCCAGACAGGGTGCCGCCACGCCGGGGGAATAGGCCAGTGCCAGATCGCGCTGCGTCGCCAGCGGCTTAGTGGGTGACACCTGAATTTTTCCGGGGGTGGGATATTGGTGAAAATCGAGCGCGCTTTGCTTGAGTTGATCGTCCATCAGACATCCTTTTGCACGGCTGAAAAGCCCTCAGTATAAGAACGCGCGGCGCAAAAGAGGGTGAAGGCGCTCAAAGAACGCATAGTCGCCAGGGCACGGATTGCCACGGCTTCGCCTGCGGCTTTGGGACAGCCTGCTATGCTTAAGGGTGGCAAAACGCTGAGCTGAACCGATCAGGCAGGCCTGACTATCAGAAACGCGCCCCGACGTCACAATCAGAGAAAACGCATTTTCTTCATCCGGCGTCTGTTGCACTGTGTGGAACCTCCCTTCCCCGATAAGGGCGCACCTAAGACGATGACTGCCCGGGTGCCTGTTTTGCCCACATTATTGCTAATCAAGGAGTTAAGCGATGAACCAGCTAGATGCATTAAAACAGTTCACCACCGTGGTGGCGGACAGCGGCGATATCGAATCCATTCGCCATTACCATCCGGAAGATGCCACCACTAACCCATCCCTGATCCTCAAAGCTGCCGGCCTCGACGCTTACAAACACCTGATTGATGACGCCATTGAGTACGCGAAAAAACAGGGCGGCAGCAAAGAGACGCAAATCATCAACGCCAGCGATAAAGTGGCGATCAACCTCGGTATGGAAATTCTGAAAAGCGTACCGGGCCGTGTTTCGACCGAAGTGGATGCGCGCCTCTCTTTCGATCGTGGCATGTGTGTGACCAAAGCGGAGAAACTGGTCCGCCTGTATGAAGAGAACGGCATCGACCGCTCACGTATTCTGATCAAACTGGCGTCCACCTGGGAAGGCATCAAGGCGGCGGAAGAGCTGGAGAAGAACGGTATCAACTGTAACCTGACGCTGCTGTTCTCCTTCGCCCAGGCGCGCGCCTGTGCCGAAGCCGGCGTGTTCCTGATTTCGCCATTTGTCGGCCGAATCTACGACTGGTACAACACGCGCAAACCGCTCGATCCGTATGTGGTCGACGAAGATCCGGGCGTTAAATCGGTGCGTCGTATTTACGACTACTACAAAAAGCACCGTTACAACACCGTCATCATGGGTGCCAGCTTCCGTAAAGTGGAGCAGATTGTGGCACTGGCCGGCTGCGATCGCCTGACCATCTCCCCGAACCTGCTGGAAGAGCTGGCCAACAGCGAAGCGCCGGTGGAGCGCAAACTGGAGCCATCAACCGAGGGCTTCCACCAGCCGGCACCGCTCTCCGAAGCGGAGTTCCGCTGGGAGCATAACCAGGATGCGATGGCCGTGGAGAAACTGTCCGACGGTATCCGCCAGTTTGCCGTCGACCAGCAGAAGCTGGAAGACGTGCTGGCCGCCCGCCTGTAATCCTGAACTCACCTTCTGCCGGACGGGTTGCGGCCCGTCCGCTTTTGCCCAATTACAAGGGAGAACCCTATGTCTTCACGCAGAGAGTTGGCTAACGCGATCCGCGCCCTGAGCATGGATGCGGTACAGAAAGCAAATTCCGGCCACCCAGGTATGCCGATGGGCATGGCTGATATCGCCGAAGTGCTGTGGCGCGACTTCCTGAAGCACAACCCGACCAACCCGGCCTGGGCGGATCGCGATCGCTTCATTCTGTCTAACGGGCATGGCTCGATGCTGCTGTATAGCCTGCTGCATCTCACCGGCTATGATCTGCCGCTGGAAGAGCTGAAAAACTTCCGCCAGCTGCACTCAAAAACGCCGGGCCACCCGGAAATTGGCTACACGCCGGGCGTTGAAACCACCACCGGCCCGCTCGGCCAGGGGCTGGCCAACGCTGTCGGTCTGGCGATTGCCGAGCGCACGCTGGCGGCCCAGTTTAACCAGCCTGGCCACGATATCGTCGATCACTTTACCTATGTGTTTATGGGCGACGGCTGTCTGATGGAAGGCATCTCACATGAAGTCTGTTCGCTGGCCGGCACGCTGGGCCTCGGCAAACTGATTGGCTTCTACGATCACAACGGTATCTCCATCGACGGCGAAACCGAAGGCTGGTTTACCGACGACACCCACAAGCGTTTTGAAGCTTATAACTGGCACGTGGTGGGCAGCGCCGAAGGCATCGACGGCCACGATCCGGACGCCATCGCGGCGGCCATCAAAGAAGCGCAAAGCGTCACCGACAAGCCTTCGCTGATTATCTGCCGCACGGTGATCGGCTTTGGCTCGCCAAACAAAGCCGGCAAAGAGGAGTCGCACGGGGCCGCGCTGGGCGAAGAAGAAGTGGCGCTGACGCGTAAACAGCTCGGCTGGAATTACGGTCCGTTTGAGATCCCGCAGGATATTTATCAGCAGTGGGATGCCAGAGAAGCCGGGGCCGCGCAGGAGAAATCCTGGGAAGAGAAGTTCACGGCTTATCAGCAGGCACATCCGCAGCTGGCGGACGAATTCAGCCGCCGCCTGAAGGGCGAAATGCCGGCTGACTGGGAAAACAAAACCAGCCAGTTCATTCGCGATCTGCAGGCTAACCCGCAGAAAATCGCCAGCCGCAAAGCCTCACAGAACACGCTGGAAGCCTTCGGTAAACTGCTGCCGGAGTTCCTCGGCGGTTCCGCCGACCTCGCGCCCAGCAACCTCACTATCTGGTCCGGCTCGAAGCCGATCAAAGAGGATCACGCCGGTAACTACATTCATTACGGCGTACGCGAATTTGGCATGACGGCGATTGCCAACGGTATCGCGCATCACGGTGGCTTTGTGCCTTATACCGCCACCTTCCTGATGTTCGTCGAATACGCGCGTAACGCAGCGCGCATGGCCGCCCTGATGAAAGCGCGCCAGATTATGGTCTACACCCACGACTCAATTGGTCTGGGCGAAGATGGCCCGACGCACCAACCGGTTGAACAGCTGGCCAGCCTGCGCGTGACGCCAAACTTCAGCACCTGGCGACCGTGCGATCAGGTCGAGACCGCCGTAGCGTGGAAAGCGGCGATTGAGCGCCATCACGGTCCGACCGCGCTGATTCTGTCGCGTCAGAACCTGCTGCAGCCGGAGCGTAGCGCGCAACAGGTAGAGAACATCGCGCGCGGTGGTTACATCCTCAAGGATTGTGACGGCACGCCGGACGTCATCCTGATTGCCACCGGTTCCGAAGTGGAGATCACGCTGGGCGCCGAAGCGAAACTCAGTGCCGACGGCCACAAGGTGCGCGTGGTGTCGCTGCCGAGCACTGACGTGTTTGATAAACAGGACGTGGCCTATCGTGAATCGGTGCTGCCTTCCACCGTGCGCGCGCGCGTGGCGGTTGAAGCCGGTATTGCCGACTACTGGTACAAATACGTCGGCATCGACGGCAAAATTGTCGGCATGACCACCTTCGGCGAATCGGCGCCAGCCGGCAAGCTGTTCCCGGCCTTTGGCTTTACCGTCGAGAACGTGGTGAGCCACGCCGAATCGCTGCTTAAGCCTGCCTGAGTGTCTGGCCCTTTCCCGCTACCGGGAGAGGGCCGTTTTATTTCACAGCCTGATACAGAAAAAAATCCGCCCCGCCCCCTTCCCGCTTTGCGCAAACTGATTACTATAGGTTTTCCTCCGATTCCTATAGCGGACGCTTTCCCGTTGAAAAAACGTACTCCTTTTTTACTGGCCTTAATAGTTGCCGTGCTGCCCTTTACCAGCGCGGCGCAGGTATCGCCCGATCCGCTGCTGGCCTCGCAGATTGTTGATCGCTATGCCGAGCATATTTTCTATGGCAGCGGTGCAACCGGCATGGCGCTGGTGGCAATTGACGGTAACCAGCGCGTGTTCGCCAGCTTTGGCGAAACCCGTCCCGGCAATAATGTGCGCCCACAGCAGGACTCACTGATCCGTATCGCCTCGCTGAGCAAACTGATGACCAGCGAAGTGATGGTGAAGATGGCCGAGCGCGGCCAGATTCGTCTTGACGATCCGCTGAGCAAATACGCGCCGCCGGGTGCCCGCGTACCGACTTACAACGGCCAGCCGATTCGGCTGATCAATCTCGCCACCCACACCAGCAGCCTGCCGCGCGAGCAGCCGGGCGGCAAACCGCATCGTCCGGTGTTTGTCTGGCCAACCAAAGCGGATCGCTGGCAGTGGCTGCGTGGCGCGCAGCTAAAAGCCGCGCCAGGCACGCAGGCGGCTTACTCCAACCTCGCCTTCGATCTGCTGGGCGACGCGCTGGCCAAAGCCGCCGGTATGCCTTATCCGGCACTGCTGCAGCAGCTGGTGACGCGTCCGCTCGGCATGAAGGACACCACCTTCACGCCGTCACCGGACCAGTGTCAGCGCCTGATGATCGCCGAAAAAGGGGCCAGCCCGTGCAATAACACGCTGGCAGCCATCGGCAGCGGCGGCGTGTATTCCACGCCGGACGATATGGGACGCTGGATGCAGCAGTTCCTCAACTCGGCGGTGAATCACCGCACGCCACAGATCGATCGGCTGCAAACGCTGATTTATCGCCGCGACCAGCTGACCAAAGTGGAAGGCATGGACGTGCCAGGACGCGCCGACGCGCTGGGCATGGGCTGGGTTTACATGGCACCGAAGGCGGGACATCCGGGCATCATTCAGAAAACCGGCGGCGGCGGCGGCTTCATCACCTACATGGCGATGGTGCCACAGCACAACGTCGGCGTATTTGTCGTGGTGACTCGCTCGCCGCTGACCCGCTTCACCCCGATGAGCGATGGCGTCAACAACATGCTGGCTGAGCTGGTGGGCAACCAGACGGGCTCACCGATGATGATCGGCAATATTCGCTAAGTCTTTGGCAAGCAGCCCGCTTGCCTTCCACCACGCGAACGCTCCCCTAAATCATTCGTGCTGCAGGAAGGCGGCAACTGAATGAATCCCCGGGAGCTTACATCAGTAAGTGACCGGGGTGAAAGAAGGCGGCCAACGCCCCTGCAGTGCGAAGGATGACGGGGATTACTGAGTCACCCAGAGGGTGGGCCAGTCATCACTACTATGCCAGGCGTCGCAGGTCTTCTCCTCCGCATACTCCGCCAGCACGAAAGCATTACCATCAAACTGCCAGCGTGTGGCCACACCGCAGTCGCCCAGACCGCGCCCTTTGCTGAAGGTATACAGCTGGCCGTTACTGGCATCGAACTCGGCGTTCACCAGTTCCAGCTGATTATCAGTACGCGACGGCGGGGTAAACGGCAGGTTGAGCGTGATGCCGCGCGACACATACGGCTGGCTGCGTGTGACTTCAAACGCCAGATCGATCACGTTGTAGGCACCGGTTTCGCAGCTTATCAGCAGCAGCGCTTTGCTGTCGGTGAGTGGCGCAACGCTGACTTCCCGCCGCAGCGGATCGAGCGAGCAGTTATCGGTATTGACGCGCCAGGTTCCGTAATCGATCAGGCCGGTGGTTTCCTGCTGCGTCAGCGGCGCGGGTGCGGGCAGCGCTGCCGGCAGCTGCGGAATTGAGGGCGGCGGTGGCACATCCCACTGGACGCGATCACCGCGCTTTACCCAGGCGCTGGCCCCGTTAACCCGCCCCTGTACGTCATCCATCAGCAGCAGCGCCGCTTTCATACCGCGCAGCGGAATACTGGCGCTGGCTTTATAGGTGAGCTGTAAATTGCTGGCATCCAGCGTCTGGGCGAGAAATTCGTCGATGGCGATGGCGTTGCTGGTGGCCAGATGATGCGGCTCCACCGTCCAGTGTTTGAGGTCCGGATTGAGGCGACGCTGATCAAGCAGCAGGTTGTCTTTAAGCGCCGCGCCCGGCAATGCACCGCTATAGGCGCTGCCGTAATCAATGCGCAGCAGCGGCCGATCGTTGACCCCGGCATGACGCGAAATCGTCATCACCAGGCCATTATCGCCAGGAAAACTGCGTGCCACGCAGAACGCCGCGTTGTTGCAGGTGATCTGCCAGTCGGAAAACGACTTTTGCAGCGGCTCGGCCTGTACGCTGGCGATCAGCAGAAAGGGCAATAAAAGCAGCGACTTCATCCAATACGACATGAAAACAAACGATCCCCGATTCCTGGAAAGAAAATGATAGCGCAATGCATGCGCGGTCATCAGGCCGAAACTGTGAAGTGGCCTGAAAAGCGAAGTTAACTGCTGAAAAAGCCGTCGCCTTATGGGCGATCTGTGTGGAATAGCGCAACAGCTCCATCATCCGGTGCGGCTGATTTCTGCTCAATCGGATTCGTCGGACAATTTTTACCCCCTTCACAAAACAGTCAAATACACACAAACGGTCATAAGCGGTCATGCTATGGTGCTGGCAGAGCGCCAACGCTGTGCATGGTCTCTCTCATTCCCTCGCGTAATAACGCGCATTTATGTGAATGCGATCACTTAAATTTGAAATAAAGAGATCTCATTTACATAAAAAATTCAATGAAAATCACCTTAATGTCGCCGGGCCAGTTGGTCGCTGCGGACTCGTGCCCAGCCCACATTTTCACATTCCGGCATCCAGTAATTTATAGCCATCGGAGGGAAGTCATGTTGCCGATTGAAAGACAGCAGCGAATTATTGACGAGCTTAATTTAAATGGTCGGGTCATTGTCGCTGAATTAGTCACGCTGTGTCAGGTTTCGCAGGAAACCATTCGCCGTGATTTAACCCAGCTGGAGAAACGTGGCGTATTACAGCGCAGTCACGGTGGTGCAGTACCAGCCAAACGACAGGCCGCCAACATTCAGGGAAATACACGCGGTATTAACGAGTATGAATTATCTTTTCGCCAGCGCATGAATGAAAACGTCGAGGCCAAGATGGCAATAGCCAAACGGGCACTCGATTTTATCAGCCCCGGTGATTGTTTATTACTCGACAGTAGTACCACCTGCTGGTATCTGGCACGACAGCTACCGGATATTGAATTAACGGTGTTAACCAATTCTATCAGAATCATCCAGACCCTTGCAGCGCGCGGCAGTATCCGCACCATCTGCCTGGGTGGAGAATATTCTGACCGTTATGAAGATTTCCACGGCGTCGTCGCAGAGCAGCCGCTACGGGAATTTCAGATCAATAAGATCTTTTTTTCCTGCAGCAGTTTGGGCAATGACGGTTATTTACGCGAAGGTAACGAAAACAACGCACATTTAAAACAGCAAATGTTGTTAGCGGCAGAAAGAAAACATCTGCTGCTGGACGGCAGTAAATTTCTGCGCCCCTCATTCGCGCGTATTTGTCACTACCGCGATGTGGATTTTCTCATCACTGACCAATTAAAAGACAAAGAGCTGGAACAAGAACTGGCGTGGAACGGCGTCAATATTATTGATTGCTCGCAACGCAGCCATTCGATGCAGCTAATAAAAAATTAATCCGGAGTCTTTATGAAAAAACATCTTATCGCCTGTTCTCTGCTTGCCCTGTTTGCCGCCGCTGGCGCGCAGGCCGCTGACAAAATCCGCATGGGCATCGTGGTAAAAATTGGCGGTATTCCGTGGTTCAACGCCATGGAAGCGGGCATCAAAAGTGAAGCAGCAAAACGCGGCATCGATGCGTGGATGGTCGGGCCAACCGCCGCTGACCCGGCGCTGCAGGTGCGCGCGATTGAAGATTTGATTGCGCAGAAGGTCGATATCATCGGCGTGGTGCCAAACGACCCGAAAGTGCTTGAGCCAGTGCTGAAGCGCGCGCGTGAAGCCGGGATCATGGTGATTACTCACGAATCGCCCGGCCAGAAAGACGCCAACTGGGATTTCGAGCTGGTCGATGCGCCGACCCACGGCATCAACCATATGAAAGCACTGGCGAAATGCATGCATGAAGAAGGCAAATACGCCATGTATGTCGGCAGCCTGACGGTGCCACTGCATCAGGAGTGGACCGACGCCGCGCTCAACTACCAGAAACAGCACTATCCGAAGATGCAGCTGGTGACCGACAAGTTCGGCGTCGGCGAATCGCTGGATGACTCCATCCGCACCACCAACGAGCTGATGTCTAAATACCCGGATCTGAAAGGCATTATGGCCTTTGGTTCTCAGGGACCGATTGGCGCCGGCCGCGCGGTCATGAACCGCAACAAGATCGATCAGGTGTGCGTCATCGGCGCCTTCAGCCCGGGCCAGGGCGCGTCGCTGGTACAGCGCGGTGCTATCAAGGGCGGTTATATCTGGAATCCGCAGACCGCCGGTGAAGTATTTGTGCGTATCGCCGACATGATGGAGAAGAAAGAGCCGATCACCGACGGCATGACCATTGAAGGGCTGGGCAAAGTGAAGGTGGATGAGGCGACGCACACCATTCTCGGTAACAACACCGAAAGTCTCGATAAAGAGAACCTGCCAAAACTGGTGAAAATGGGGCTGTAACATGCAAGAGGTCACTCCACAGACGCTGATTGCGCTCGACAACCTGTCGAAAACATTTGGTGGCAACCGCGCACTGAGCGATATCTCGCTGACCCTGCTGGCCGGCGAAGTGCACTGTCTCGCTGGCACCAACGGCTGTGGCAAGAGCACCTTAATTAAAGTCATTTCCGGGGTGCACGCCCCGGACAGTGGCAGCCGCATTACCCTCGGCGACGGCCAGAGTTTCCCGCGTCTGACCACCCGTCAGGCGCGCGACTTCGGTATCCAGGTGATTTACCAGGATCTGTCGCTGTTCCCCAATTTGAGCGTGGCGGAGAACATCGCCTTTGAGCATAACCTCAACGGGTTGCTCGGCTGGCACCGTCAGGCCCGGCTGCGCGACACCGCGCGCGGCATTATTGATGAGCTGAAATTCGATCTCGATCTGAATGAGAAAGTCGCCGCGCTGTCGATTGCCCAGCGCCAGCAGGTGGCGATTTGCCGCGCGCTGGTGGCCGAGGCACGACTGGTGATCATGGACGAACCCACCGCGTCGCTGACGCGTACCGAGGTCAATCAGTTGCTGCGCACCGTGCGTTATCTGAAAGACAAGAATATCTGCGTGGTGTTTGTCAGCCACCGGCTGGATGAAGTGCTGGAGATTTCGGATCGCGTGACGGTGATCCGCGACGGCCGCAAGATGGGCTGCTGGCCGGCCAGAGAGATGACGCCGCATCACCTGACCGAACTGATGACCGGCCTGAAGCTCGACTACCAGTTAAAAGCGCCAACGCGCAACGCCGATCGGGCGATTCTCGAGGTGGAGAAGCTGACGCGCGCTGGTCAGTATCACGACGTCAATTTCAAACTCTACGCCGGTGAAGTGCTGGGCCTGTGCGGCCTGCTCGGCTCCGGCCGCACCGAACTGGCGCTGTCGCTGTTTGGCATGACCAAACCGGACAGTGGCAAAATCTGGCTCGACAGCAAGCCGGTGCGTTTTCGCGGGCACGAAGACGCCATCAAAGCCGGCATCGGCTACGTTTCGGAAGATCGTCTGACGCTCGGCCTGGTGCAGCAGCAGTCGGTGGCCGACAACATGGTGCTGCCGATCCTTGATAAGCTACAAAACCGTTTCCATCTGATCGACGAATACCGCAAGAACAAGCTGATCCTGCAGTGGATTCAGCAGCTCGGCGTGCGCGTGGCCGATCCCAACCTGGCGATCTCCACCCTGTCCGGCGGCAACCAGCAAAAAATCGTGCTGGCGAAATGGGTGCTGACCCAGCCGCGCATTCTGATCCTCGACTCGCCGACCGTCGGCGTGGATGTCGGCGCCAAGGCCAGCATCTATCAGCTGATCCACGAGCTGGCGAAAGAGGGACTGTCGATCATCCTGATTTCCGACGAAGTGCCGGAGGTCTGGTACAACTGCGACCGCATTCTGCACTTCCGCGACGGCACCATCCATGCCGAATACCAACCCGATACCGTGGCGCAGGAACAGCTGGCGGAGGTGATTAATGCCTGATTTCTCTCGTTTACGTCCGCACTCCAGCCAGGGCTGGCTCGCCTGGGTGCTGCTGGCTTTCATGGTGTTCTTCTCGCTGGCCAGCGATCAGTTCCTGACGGTGCAGAACCTGCTGGATCTGGCGGAAAGCTATGCCGTTACCGGCATTTTCGCCCTCGGCCTGTTTGTGGTGCTGGTGACCGGCGGTATCGATATCTCCTTCGCCGCCGTGGCGTCGGTGGTGCAATACCTGATCGCCTCGCTGTTTGTGCAGTTCCAGTTTGATAACGCGCTGCTCAGCATTCTGCTGGCTATCGTCTGTGGCACGCTGTTTGGCGTGATCAACGCCCTGCTGATCACCTCGCTGCGCGTGGTGTCGATCATCATTACCATCAGCATGCAGTCGTTGCTGTTTGGTCTGCTGATGTGGGTTACCGGCGGCAAAAGCCTCTACTCGCTGCCGGACTGGTGGATCACCCTGCGCAGCGTGCTGCCGTTTAGCGTACAGGGCAACAGTTTTCAGATTGGCTTACCGCTGGCGATCATGCTGGTGATTGCCGCCCTCACCGCGCTGCTGCTCAACAAAACCAATCTGGGCCGTCAGCTGTATGCGGTGGGCGGCGATGCGGAATCGGCGCGGCGCATTGGCATCCGCGTGGGATTGATTCACGTGTTTGCCTACGGCTGGCTCGGGGCGATGGCGGCGATTGGAGGGCTGGTGCAGGTGTACCGCATGGGTGAAGTAGTGCCGAACGCGCTGGTCGGCGGTGAGCTGGATGTGCTGGCTGCGACGGTGCTGGGCGGTGCCAGCCTGATGGGCGGCAAAGGCACGGTCAGCGGCACGCTGATGGGCGTATTCCTGATCGCCATCCTGAAAAACGGCCTCAATCTGATCGGCGTCTCCAACTACTTCATGAACATTGTGGTCGGCGGCACGATTATGGTGGCGATTGCCGTCACCCACTACAAAAAACGTAAAGAAACCGACGTCAGTTTCGTCTGACGGGAGGAGCCATCACCATGAAATCTCTCTCTGCGCTGCGGCCGGACGGCACCAACATCGGCCTGATGCTGTTAATTGCGCTGGCGCTGGCCACCTTCAGCGTCATGCTGCCAGGCCGCTTTCTCACCGACTCGACCTTTATGAGCATGGCGTTTCAGCTGCCGGAGCTCGGCCTGTTAACGCTGGCGATGTTTATCGCCATCCTCAGCGGCGGCCTGAACCTCGCCATCATCGCCACCGCCAACCTGACGGCGCTGTTCATCGCCTGGACCCTGATGAGCGCCCTGCCCGCTGATGCCGGTACCGGTCAGCAGCTGCTGTGGCTGTTTATCGCTATCGTCGGCGCGATGGTGATTGCCGCCGTGATTGGCGTGATCACCGGCGTGATGGTAACGCGCATCGGCGCGCACCCGATTCTGGTGACGCTGGCCACCATGATGACGCTCAACGGCATCGGCATCTGGCTGACCAAAGGTGCGGCGGTGAGCGGTATGCCGCCGGTGGTGCAGTCGCTCGGCTCAGACACGCTGCTGGGCATGCCGCTGCCGCTGTGGGTATTCCTGGTTGCCGCCGCGCTGCTGGCGCTGTTCCTCGGCAAAACCCGCGCCGGTAAATGCATCTACATGGGCGGCAGCAACATCAACGCCACCTGGTTCAGCGGCATCAATACCCACCGTATGGTGATGCTGGTGTATGTCATCTCCAGCCTGCTGTGCGTGCTGGCCGGTCTGATCATGATGGCGCGCTTTAACTCGGCGCGCATGGGTTACGGCGATGCCTACCTGCTGCTGACCGTACTGGCCATTATTCTCGGCGGCACCGATCCCAACGGCGGTTTTGGCCGCGTGACCGGCGTGGTGCTGGCGCTGATTGCGCTGCAGGTGCTCTCCACCGGCTTCAACCTGATGAACATCAGCCAGCATGTCAGCCTGGCGATGTGGGGTGCCGTGCTGGTGGTGGTGCTGGCCTTCAAACAACTCAAAGCGCGCTTTAACGATCACCGTGCCGTCAGGCTCAGCAAACTGGCCGCGGCGCTTAATCCTCTGACCGAAAAAAAGGAAGTATGATGCGTATTCAAGTCTCCCCGTCGTTGATGTGTATGAATCTGATGGAGATCAAGCACCAGCTGGCCGTGCTGGACTCCCGCGCTGACTTCCTGCACATCGACATCATGGACGGTCACTACGTTAAAAACATCACCCTGTCGCCGTTCTTTATTGAGCAGATCCGCCCGCATACCCAGGTGGCGATCGATGTGCATCTGATGGTGGAAGAGCCGACCGACTTTATTGAAGCGGTGGCCAATGCCGGTGCCGATTACATTTGCCCGCACGCTGAAACCATCAATCGTGATGCGTTTCGCGTGATTAACCTGATTCGCAGCTACGGCAAAAAAGTGGGCGTGGTGCTCAACCCGGCCACGCCGGTCTCCTTTATCCATCATTACATTCATCTGCTGGATAAAATCACCGTGATGACGGTGGACCCGGGCTATGCCGGTCAGCCGTTTATTCCGGAGATGGTGCAGAAGGTGCAGGAGCTGAAGGCGCTGAAACAGGCGCACGGCCACCGCTACCTGATTGAGATTGACGGTTCCTGTAATACGCGCACCTACAACACGCTGGTCGGTGCCGGTGCCGAAGTGCTGATTGTCGGCACCTCCGGCCTGTTTAACATTCACGAAGATCTCGCCACCGCGTGGAACATGATGCGTGAGAGCATTGATGAAGCGCAGGGCCTGGCGCAGGTGTCGGCATGACAACACGCTGGCTCGGTATCGACATTGGCGGCACCGGCACCCGTCTGCAGTTGATGGAGGCGGGCCGCATCTGGAGCAGCTTTCGTAAAGTGCCCACCGCCAGCTGGGCGCAACAGCCCGATGCGCTGGCCGCACTCGGGCAGCTGATTGCGGAAACGCTGGAGCAGCAGCCGGTCAGCGGTGTGATGCTCGGCCTGCCGGGCATTCTCAGCCGCGATCGCCAGCAGGTAATTTCACTGCCGTTCATTCAGGCGCTCGATCACCAGCCGGTAGCGGCGCTGCTGAGTGAACGACTGGGCGTGCCGGTGGCGATGGATAAAGACGTTAACCATCTGATGCTGTGGGATTTAATGCAGCTGGAACAGCTGCCGGAAAATGCGGTAGGTCTGTATCCTGGCACCGGCATGGGCAACAGCCTGTGGATCAACGGCCGCTTCTACCATGGTCAGCATGGCGGAGCCGGTGAACTCGGCCACGTGCCGGTGGCCGGTAACGCGCTGCCCTGCCCGTGCGGCAACCACGGCTGCGCGGAAACCGTGACCTCCGGCCACTGGTTAAGTCACTGGGCGCAGGCCAATGCGGCGCAAACGCCGATGTCGGCGCTGTTTACCCATCACGGTTCTGACCCGGCGCTACAGGCGTTTGTGCAGCGTCTGGCGCAGCTGATCGCCACCGAGATGAACATTCTCGATCCGGAGTACCTGATTCTGGGCGGCGGCGTGCTGGCGATGGCAGATTTCCCGCTGGCGCAGCTGCGCAGCCAGATTCAGCAGCATTTACGGCCGCCGGCCACGCGGGATGGTTTGAAAATCATCTTCAGTCAATCCACCGATCACACCGGCTGTCGCGGCGCGTGCCTCGCCGCAGAACGGCTGTTCAGGAGCGCGCAATGAAAGGAAAAGTGTGTGTGTTTGGCTCGTTCAACCTCGACGTGGTCGCGGTGATGAACCGTTTCCCCCTGCCGGGCGAATCGCTCACGGCGCACAACAGCATGATGGGGCCCGGCGGCAAAGGGGCCAACCAGGCCACCGCCGCGCTGCGCGCCGGGGCGCGCGTGCACTATATCGGTAAGGTGGGTAATGACGATTTTGGCACCTTTGCCCGCCGCCATCTGGAGAAGACCGGTTTCGACGCTATTACGCTGTTCACCTGTAAAGAGAAACCCACCGGCAACGCGCTGATTTACGTGGCAGGCGATGATGCCGAGAACATGATTTCGGTCTATCCCGGCGCAAATACCACCGTGACCGCGGCCGAAGTGGCGCGCTGTCAGCCCACCGTGGCTGCCGCCGATATTCTGCTGGTGCAGCTGGAGAACAACCTCAGCGCCATTCAGCGCATGATCGACAACGCGCGTGCCGGCGGCACGTTTGTCATTCTGAATCCGGCACCGTGGCAGAAAGTCAGCGATGCGCTGCTGGCTAAGGTGGATCTGTTAACGCCCAACAGCACCGAAGCGATGCAGCTGAGCGGGATAAAGGTGACCGATTTTGCCAGCGCGCAGCGCGCCGCCGAAGTGCTGCACCGTAAGGGCGCGCGTCAGGTGATTATTACGCTTGGCACCGCGGGCGCCCTGCTTTCCAGCGCGGAGCAGCAGCTGCGTATTCCGCTGTTTCCTGCCCAGCCGCTCGACACCACCGGTGCCGGCGATGCCTTCAACGGTGCGCTGGCGGCGCGCCTGGCGTCCGGCGATGCGTTACCGCAGGCGGCGCTGTTTGCAGCGGCGTTTGCCTCGCTGTGCGTCGAGCGTTCCGGCGCGGCCAATTCCATGCCCTCCTACGCCGAAGCGCTGGCGCGCATGCAGGCTCATCCGGAGTGTGAAGTAACGCCGTTAAATGCCCCGGAAATAACGCACATGGCGTAGTGGCGCAATGCATTGCGCCCTGCCATCTGCAGAGTCGGCATTCGTGCCGGCCCTGCGAATCACCGCCGCGGTTATGCCTGCAACCAGCCCATCAGCTGCGCATAGTGCAGTAACATAATGGTTTTACCGTCGCGAATGCGCCCCTCTTTCACCATCGACAGCGCCTGGGGAAACGGCAGCTCGAGTACGGTGATCTCTTCATCTTCCACGCCGCCGCCGTCGTTAGCGCGCTGCGCGTCGCTGTATTCAGCGGCGAAAAAGTGCAGCAATTCCGTTACGCCGCCCGGCGACATGTAGGCCTCAAACAGTTTCTCGACCTTGCCAACCTGGTAGCCGGTCTCTTCCACCGCTTCTTTACGGATGCAATCTTCCGGCGTGTCGTTATCCAGCAGTCCGGCGCAGGTTTCAATCAGCTCACCGCTGGCGTTGTCGTTAACATAGGTCGCGATGCGGAACTGACGAATCAGCACCACACTGTTTTTTTCGCGGTTATAGAGCAGGATGGTGGCGCCGTTGCCGCGATCGTAGACTTCACGTTTGTGACGTACCACGTCGCCGTTGCTGCGGGTGAGTTCGTAGGTGTAGTTGCGCAGAATGAAATAATTATCAGACAACAACTTATCTTTGATGATGTTGATCTTTAACGACATAGCCGCTCCACTGCGTAGCTGAGGGAGCCTGAGATAATAGGCCGAAGCCGCAGGGAAAACTATCTGAATTGTGGAGCAGATTGCCTGCGATGGCGTAAAGCTGTCAGTTGAGTATTACGCCTTTTCAACGCTCATGGCACGTGTCGTAGCGGCGCCATTCATCGCGCATCCGGGCAGCTGTGCAGTGATTAACTTAGCGCGATAAATCGCGCCGCTACAATGTGCGCAGAATGATGGTGCAGAAATAAAATGCCGTACGAATCGTAGCGGCGCAATTCATTGCGCATCCGGGCAGCTGTGTAGTGATTAACTTAGCGCGATAAATCGCGCCGCTACAATGTGTGCAGGATGAGGGTGCAGAAATAAAATGCCGCACGAATCGTAGCGGCGCAATTTATTGCGCATCCGGGCAGCTGTGCAGTGATTAACTTAGCGCGATAAATCGCGCCGCTACGATGTGTGCAGGATGATGGTGAAGAAATAAAATGCCGCACGAATCGTAGCGGCGCAATTTATTGCGCATCCGGGCAGCTGTGCAGTGATTAACTTGGCGCGATAAATCGCGCTGCTACGATGTGTGCAGGATGAAGGTGCAGAAATAAAATGCCGCACGAATCGTAGCGGCGCTATTCATTGCGCATCCGGACAGCTGTGCAGTGATTAACTTAGCGCGATAAATCGCGCCGCTACGATGTTGTGTGGTTTGCGGCTGCCTCAACCGGTCGGCACGAAAACCCTGATACCGCACCGGCAGGCGCGGCCAGGGTCGCGATCAAAAACCGTTCGGCTGGTCTTTCATATCCGGCAGATGGTGGGCAATGCCTTTGTGGCAGTCGATACAGGTCTGTCCGTCCTGAACCGCTTTGCTGTGCATTTTGGCGGCGACCGTTTTCTGCGCGGTGAAGTCCATATAATCGAAGTTGTGACAGTTACGACACTCCTGCGAATTGTTGTTCTTCATCCGGCGCCACTCGTTCTGCGCCAGCTCAATACGCGTCTCTTCAAACTTCTGCGGCGTATCAATCAGGCCGAAGATCTTGGCGTACACCTCTTTACTCGCCTGGATCTTACGAATCATCTTCGGCCCCCACTCGTGCGGCACGTGACAATCCGGGCAGGTGGCGCGCACGCCGCTGCGGTTGTTGTAGTGCACCGTCTGCATATATTCCTGATAGACGTTGTTGCGCATTTCGTGACAACCAATACAGAACTGCTCGCGGTTGGTCATCTCCATCGCGGTGTTAAAACCGCCCCAGAAGATGATGCCGCCAGCAAAGCCAAGAATCAGCAGCGTGCCGAGCGCCAGACGGCTGGGGCGTCGCCACCAGCGCCAGATACGTAAAAGTTTCTGTTTCATCGTCACCTCACTGCCCAAAGCCGTCAGCCGGCTTAAAGGTGTTTTCCACCACCGGTTTGGCATCGGTCTGCGGCACGTGACACTGCAGGCAGAAGTAGCGACGCGGCGATACCGTGCTGCTCACCACGCCGTCGCGGTCAGTAAAGTGCGTCGGACTGACGCGCGGCGCGCCGGTGGTCAGATAGCTCTGGGTGCCGTGACACTGCAGGCAGCGGTTCACGTTCTTCGTCACCTGGTAGCCCTCCACGCTGTGCGGGATCACCGGCGGCTGATTAACATAGTTCAGCGGCTTGCGGCTCTGCTCTTTGGGCTGATGAATGGTGCCCTGCTGCGTTGCCGTCACTTCCGGTGACTGATTGAGATCGACGCCGTTATTAGCGTACACCACGCCGCCCAGCATCAGGGCGGCAACGGTTACAAGAGTGATAAAAGGTTTCATTGCATCCTGCCTCAGATTTTCACCAGCTTAACGGCGCATTTTTTGTAATCGGTCTGCTTCGACAGCGGATCGGTGGCGTCCAGCGTGATGTTGTTGGCCAGCACGCCGGCATCAAAGAACGGCATAAATACCAGCCCCTGCGGCGGCTGATTACGCCCGCGCGTTTCCACGGTGGCGAGGGTTTCGCCACGACGCGATACCACGCGCACCTTCTCACCGCGACGGAAACCGCGATCTTTGGCGTCCAGCGGATGGATATACAGCAGCGCCTGCGGCACCGCGCGGTGCAGTTCCGGCACGCGGCGCGTCATGGTGCCGGTGTGCCAGTGCTCCAGCACGCGACCGGTGCAGAACCACAGGTCATATTCGGCATCCGGCGCTTCCGCTGGCGGCTCGTACGGCAGGGCAAAAATGGTGGCTTTGCCGTCCGGCTTACCGTAAAAACGTACGCCCTCACCGGCTTTCACATAGCTGTCGAAACCTTCACGATAGCGCCAGCGCGTCTCTTTGCCGTCCACTACCGGCCAGCGCAGACCGCGCGCCTCGTGATAAGTATCAAACGGTGCGAGATCGTGACCGTGGCCGCGCCCAAAACTGGCATACTCCTCGAACAGGCCTTTCTGGATATAGAAGCCAAACTCACGCGCTTCATCGTTAAGGCGGTCGTCGGCCACTTCGCTCAGCGGGAACTGATTCACCTGGCCGTTGGCATACAGCACGTCGTAGAGGGTTTTGCCTTTCAGCTCAGGCTGCTGAGCAATCAGCGCCTCTGGCCACACGTCCTCAACGCGGAAGCGTTTGGCAAAGGTCACCAGCTGCCACAGATCCGATTTCGCCTCGCCCGGCGCTTTCACCTGCTGATGCCAGAACTGGGTACGGCGCTCGGCGTTGCCGTAGGCGCCCTCTTTCTCTACCCACATCGCCGTCGGCAGAATCAGGTCGGCAGACAGGGCGCTGACGGTCGGATACGGGTCGGATACCACCACAAAGTTGCGCGCATCGCGCCAGCCCGGCATGCGCTCCTGCGTCAGGTTCGGCCCGGCCTGCATGTTGTTGTTACACATCACCCAATAGGCATTCAGCTTGCCATCTTTCAGCGCGCGATCCTGCGCCACGGCGTGCAGACCGACTTTGGCTGGCACCGTGCCCTGCGGCAGCTTCCATAGTTTTTCAGCTAAAGCGCGGTGTTTGTCATTGTTCACCACCATGTCGGCTGGCAGACGATGCGCAAACGTGCCCACTTCACGCGCGGTGCCACAGGCCGATGGCTGGCCGGTGAGCGAGAACGGTCCGGTGCCCGGATGGGAAATTTTGCCGGTCAGCAGGTGGATGTTGTAGCACAGGTTGTTCGCCCACACGCCGCGCGTATGCTGGTTGAAGCCCATGGTCCAGTAAGAGACCACCTTCACGTTCGGATCGGCGTACAGCTCCGCCAGCGCGATCAGCTGATCCTGCTCTACGCCGCTCATGGCGCTGGCTTTTTCCACCGTGTATTCCGCGACAAATTTCGCATACTCATCGAAGCTGATTGGCGTCGACTCGCCGTTGTCCGGATTTTTCGCCGCCGCCTGCAGCGGATTGGTCGGGCGCAAACCGTAGCCGATATCCGTCACGCCTTTACGCAGCGTGACGTGATTCTGCAGGAAGGTTTTATCGACTTTGTTGTTCTGAATGATGTAGTTAGCGATGAAGTTGAGGATCGCCAGATCGCTCTGCGGCGTGAAGACGATGGCGTTATCGGCCAGCTCGAAGCTGCGGTGGCGATAGGTCGACAGCACCGCCACTTTGACGTTGTCATTGCTGAGACGACGCGCGGTCAGGCGTGACCAGAGAATCGGGTGCATCTCGGCCATGTTCGATCCCCATAGCACAAACGCATCGGCCTGCTCGATGTCATCGTAGCAGCCCATCGGTTCGTCCATGCCGAAGGTGCGCATAAAGCCCACCACCGCAGACGCCATGCAGTGGCGCGCGTTAGGATCGAGGTTGTTGGTGCGGAAGCCGGCTTTCATCAGCTTTGATGCGGCGTAACCTTCCCATACGGTCCACTGGCCGGAGCCAAACATGCCGACCGATTCCGGACCGTTGGCTTTCAGCGCCGCCTTAAACTTCGCTTCCATGATGTCGAACGCCTGATCCCAGCTTACCGGGGTGAACTCGCCGTTCTTATCAAATTTGCCGTCGGTCATGCGCAGCAGCGGCTGGGTCAGACGATCTTTGCCGTACATGATCTTCGGCAGGAAGTAGCCTTTGATGCAGTTCAGACCGCGATTAACCTCCGCCTGCGGATCGCCCTGCGAGGCGACCACGCGGCCATTCTGCGTGCCGACCAGCACGCCACAGCCAGTGCCGCAAAACCGGCACGGCGCTTTTTCCCAGCGAATCGGCTCAGCCAGGCTGGTGGCCGCTTTGGTCACGGTCGGAATGGTGAGACCAGCAGCCGTTGCAGCAGCAGCCGCCGCATTGGCCTTCATAAAATCACGACGACTCAGGTTCATGATGCTTCCTTACAGGGTTCTTCAATTTCGTCTTGCTGGTGATAAACCAGCGATACCGCCAGCACATCCGGGATGTTGCGGGTGGCTTCAATGTTGCTCAGCAGCGTGGCGCTGTCGGCCGCGCCCAGCGTTAGCGCCAGCGTGCCGCGTGCGGCATCTTCCGCCGCAATGTCGCTATCGGCAAAGTTCAGTAGCGCCTGCCGCACCGCCGCGATCGCGGTCGGACGTGCCTGAATCACCAGGCCACATACGTGCCAGCTGTCGTTATTCGTCATGATGCAGTCCTGTGGCTGAGACCGGACACGGCGCGATACAGGCGCCACAGCCGGTGCAGTGTTGCGGAAGGATTTCCGGCTGGCCGATGCCGTTGGGCATCAGGCGAAATCGGATCGCCTGCTGCTCACAACTCTCCTGGCAGCTGCGACAGTTAACGCCAAGAAAAGCGATACAGCGGCTGTCGATGCGGATGCGCCGGCTAAAAGGTTCAGTGTCGCGCGACTGAAACAGCGGCTGCGGGCAGACGTCGGCACAGGCGGCGCAAAAGGTGCATTCCCCCTGCATAAAGTCGAGCTGCGGCGCTTCGCCAGCGGCGATGCGGATAATGCCGCTCTCGCAGGTTTGTACGCAGCGGGCGCAGCCGTCACAGCCGCTCTCTCCCCGCCACCACGGCAACGCGATACCGCCGGCAGGCATGACGCGCTGCCCGGTAAAGAGTTCACGTCGCGACAGCGCCATCGGCTCATCTCAATGCGGGGATGTAGAGATGGTGCGTAAAATAACCTGAGGTTGTGAAGGGCTATATCACCCGAAAGGTGTAATTCCCGATGCGGGATCAAGAGAAGGAGATTTGAAATAAAAGCGGGGGCCGACTGGCCCCCGCAGGTGAGAATTACTGCGATTAACGCGCGTTGTCTTCCGCCAGTTTAGGCGCCGCATCATCCTGATCGTCATGATGATGCTCGTGCTCTTTCATCGCTTCCGCCTGCACGCGCTTACGCACGCCAAACCAGCCGAGCACCAGCAGCACGGCAATCAGCGGAATTGAAGCAATGGTGTAAGTGCCGTTCGGGTAGTCAAACGCCATCAGCACCAGCACGCTCACCAGGAACAGCAGCGTCAGCCACGAGGTAACCGGCGCCCACGGCAGCTTAAAGCTGACATCTTCCGCTTTGCCCTCTTTGATGGCTTTGCGCAGACGCATCTGGCACACCACGATGAACGCCCACGAGGAGATAATCCCCAGCGACGCCACGTTCAGGACGATCTCAAACACCTGCGACGGAACGTAGTAGTTGAGCACCACGCCAATCACGTACACGCCGATGGTCACCAGGATACCGGCGTACGGCACCTGCTGCTTACTCATCTTCGACATGAACTGCGGCGCCGAGCCGCCCATCGACATTGAACGCAGAATACGTCCGGTGGAGTAAAGGCCCGAGTTCAGGCTCGACAGCGCCGCGCTCAGCACCACGATGTTCATCACGCTGCCAATGTAGGGCACGCCCAGTTTGGAGAAGAAGGTGACGAACGGACTTTGACCGGCCTGATAGGCGTTCCACGGCAGCAGCAGTACCAGCAGTACCACGGAGCCCACATAGAACAGACCGATACGCCAGATCACGCTGTTGATGGCTTTCGGCAGCATGGTTTTCGGGTCTTTACACTCGCCCGCCGCCGTGCCCACCAGCTCAATCGAGGCGAAGGCAAACACCACGCCCTGCACCAGCACCAGCGCCGGCAGCAGACCGTGCGGAAACAGCCCGCCGTTGTCGGTGATCAGGTGGAAGCCGGTGGTGTTGCCGTCCAGCGGTTTACCGCTGCCGAGGAACACCACGCCGACAATCAGGAACACCACGATGGCCAGCACTTTCACCAGCGCGAACCAGAACTCCATCTCGGCGAACCACTTCACGCCGATCATGTTCATGGTGCCGACAATCGCCAGCGCGCCCAGCGCAAATACCCACTGCGGCACATCACCAAACGCGCCCCAGTAATGCATGTAAAGCGCTACCGCGGTGATATCGACGATACCGGTCATCGCCCAGTTAACGAAATACATCCAGCCCGCGACGTAGGACGCTTTTTCCCCGAGGAATTCACGCGCGTACGAAACAAAGCTGCCGCTGGAAGGGCGATGCAACACCAGCTCGCCCAACGCACGGAGAATAAAGAAGGAGAAGATACCGCACACCAGATACACCAGTGCCAGTGCCGGACCGGCCATCTGCAGACGCGCGCCGGCACCGAGGAACAGACCGGTACCGATAGCGCCGCCAATGGCGATCATTTGTACCTGACGGTTACCCATCGCTTTGTGGTAACCCGTGTCGTGAGAGTTAAGCCAGCGCCTTCTCGCAGCACGCTGTTCGGCTGGCGTTTTTTTAGTAGATTTCATAGCTTTCCTGTTAGTCCTGTCCATCAATCACCGCGTAACCAATCGATTGCGCCGGGCAGTGCGAAATGGGGTAAAACCGGCCCCTGAGCGGCGGAACGATGCCGCGCGGCAAGCCGGGAAATTACGGCGATGAATCCTACCCGTTCTGCATGAACGAAGCAAAATTTACTGGCTGACTGCACGGGTTGATTTGTAATAATCCGTCGCGACGCACAAAAAAACCGGCCAGTGGGGTGGCCGGTAATCGGTGGCTACAGGAAAAAACTACCAGAGGGGAATAATGAAGGGCATTAACGGTAAATCTCGGCGCTGCCGCTCCACATGCTGGAATCGCCTGGATTCTGCATGCCAATGACGCGATAGTGGCTGGCGCCCATCTCTTCCGCTTTCTGCGACAGCTGACGGGTGGCGTCATCCAGCGAACCGCGCACGCCGCTCACCGAAACGGTGCCGCTGCTTTGCAGGTCCTGGGTTTGTGCCTCGCTCAACGGCGAGGCGGCAAAGGTAGTAAACGATGCGCTGGCAAGCAGTGCAGCAGTCATTACGGCATAACGTGTCTTCATGAGGTGCTCCTGTTGTCGTGCGGGAAAAGGGTTACGCGTCAAAGTATCGGCGAGCCAGTGCAAACCAGGCTGCGCGAGCGGTAAAAGCGTTCAATATTTCGCCAGCCAAACGCGGTTAATCCAGGGAAACGTAAAACGTGGTGAGTTTCTCTGGTAAAAGTAACCAGATGTGTCAATTTCGCGCTCGCACCCGCGCTGCGGCTGACTTATAATCCCCCGCTCTTGTAAGGGTTATTATTGTGATAGTGAAACGTCCCGTTACCCGCACCATTGCCCGCGCGCTCAGCGCGATTGTGCTGCTGTCGCTGTTAACCACCGGCCTGGCGCTGATGACGCTCTCCAGCAGTTTGCGCGATGCCGAAGCGGTGAATGTCGCCGGCTCGCTGCGCATGCAAATCTACCGGCTGGCGTGGGACAGCACGCGCGATCCGCAGCAGCTGGCGCACCATATGCAGCAATATCAGCAGACGCTGGAGTCACCGGCGCTGCAGCATCTGGAGCGTCCGTGGGTGCCGATTGAGGTCAGCAGCCGCTACCGCTATCTGCGCGACAGCTGGCCGGTACTGCAGGAGACGCTGCAGCCGGCGCGGGCGCAGGTGTACCAGCAGCGCGTGGCGGGCTACGTCAGCGAGATTGACCGCTTCGTGCTGGCGGTGCAGCACTATGCCGAGCTGAAAATGCATCTGGTGGCCGCCAGCAGCCTGTTCGGCTTTCTGGCGATTGTCGCGCTGGCGCTGTGGAGCATTGGCTTTATTCGCCGCAACGTGGTGCGTCCGCTCGATTCGCTGGTCACCGCCAGTCAATACGTCGAGCAGGCCAACTTCAGTTTTCCGCCGCTTTCCGTGCATCAGCCCAACGAGCTGGGCGTGCTGGCGCAGGCGTTTACCACCATGGCGGAGCGGCTGCATTCGCACTATCGCCTGCTGGAGTGCGCGGTGCGCAATAAAACCGAAGATTTAACCCAGGCCAACCGCACGCTGTCGCTGCTGTATGAAAGCTCGCAGATTCTCACCGGCAGCCCGCTCAATCCCGAGCTGATTCAGGGCCTGCTGCGGCTGGTGCAGCGGCGGGAAGCGCTGGAGGTGCTGCAAATCGCCAGCGAGGATATCGCCTTTCAGGCTGGCGTGCCCGCCGACGATCTCAGCTGGCAGCGGCTGCCGCTGCAGCAGGAGGAACAGCGCCTCGGCGAACTGTGCTGGCAAACCCGCCGCGCGCCGCCGGCCGATGAGCTGATGCACAGTCTGGCCAATATGCTGGCGCGTGCACTGTGGATCTGGCAGACGCAGAAGCAGTATCAGCAGATGCTGCTGATTGAAGAGCGCGCCACCATTGCGCGCGAGCTGCACGATTCGCTGGCGCAGTCGCTCTCTTTTCTGCGTATCCAGCTGACGCTGCTGCGGCGTAATGTCGATAGCAGCCAGCCGCAGGCACAGGCGATCATCGCCGATTTTGATCGCGCGCTGGCCGAGGCGTATCAGCAGCTGCGCGAGCTGCTCACCACCTTCCGCCTGAGCATTGAACAGGCCGATTTAGTGCAGGCGATGCAGGCGATGATCGCCCCGCTGCAGGAGCAGTCGCAGGCGGCGATTACCTTTGACTACCAGCCTGGTCTGCAAACGCTGGATGCTCAGCAGCAGGTGCACGTGCTGCAGATTGCGCGCGAGGCGCTGCTCAATGCAATTCGTCACGCACAGGCGCAGCAGATTCAGATTCGCTATCAGCGTGTCGCTGATGATGAGCACCTGCTGACCATCGAAGATGACGGCTGCGGTATCAATAGCGTAGAAGAGCCGCCGGGCCACTACGGGCTGACCATCATGGCCGAGCGCGCGGCGCGTCTCGCCGGCAGCTTACTGATTACCCCGCAGGCGCAGGGCACCTGCGTCACGCTGCGTTTTCCCGCCCGCCCCGCGCACCGGCTGGCTTAACGCATTACACTTAGCAAATGGATTGAAACTCTGGAGAACCTATGGCTCACCCTTCCCTGTCTATTATGATCGTTGACGATCATCCGCTGATGCGTCGCGGTATCCGCCAGTTGCTGGCGCTGGAACCGCGTCTGGAAGTGGTGGCTGAGGCGAATAACGGTACCGAAGCACTGGCCGAAGCGCGCCGTCTGGCACCGGATGTGATTCTGCTCGATCTGAATATGAAGGGCATGTCCGGGCTGGATACGCTGAAGGCGCTGCGTCACGAGGGCGTCGCGGCACGCATTCTGGTGCTGACGGTGTCCGACGCGCGCAGCGATATTTACGCCATGGTGGATGCCGGTGCCGATGGCTATCTGCTTAAAGACAGCGAACCGGAACTGCTGCTGGCGCAGGTAATGCGCGGCGCACAGGGCGAGAACGTGTTCAGCGAGGTGGTGGCAGAATATCTGGCGACCCGCCAGCCCAGCGCCAATCCGTTCAGACAGCTGACCGAGCGCGAACTGGATGTGTTGCAGGAAGTGGCACGCGGCTTATCCAACAAAGAGATTGCCGCCACGCTGCATATTTCGGAAGAAACGGTAAAGGTGCACATCCGCAACCTGCTGCGTAAGCTCGACGTCCGTTCCCGCGTTGCGGCAACGGTGCTGTGGCTGGAGAGCCGCAATGTGTGATTGCGCACATAAAGCTGCTGCGACTTTTACACTTTCTCCATAATTTATCCACGATTCCCTAATTTGCCCCGCGTACAGTAAGCAGCAGCCGGAGTTTTCAGGATCGCCCTTGCACTCCGCCAGCGTGAAGCGCAGCGTGCGACACGCTTTTACTAATAACAAGTACAAAGTACGCAGCTGAGGAGTGTCGGTTTCATGTCGAACTTTTTTATCGACCGCCCCATTTTTGCCTGGGTGCTGGCTATTTTGCTGTGCCTGTGTGGCACGCTGGCCATTATCTCGCTGCCGGTGGAACAGTATCCGGATCTCGCGCCGCCTAACGTGCGCATCACCGCCAACTATCCCGGCGCATCCGCGCAGACGCTGGAAAACACCGTCACCCAGGTTATCGAGCAGAATATGACTGGGATCGATAACCTGATGTACATGTCCTCGAACAGCAGCAATACCGGCCAGGCGCAGATCACCCTCACCTTTACCGCCGGCACTAACCCGGATGAAGCGCGGCAACAGGTACAGAATCAGCTGCAGAGCGCGCTGCGCAAACTGCCAGCGGCGGTGCAGTCGCAGGGCGTCACGGTAAACAAAACCGGCGACAGCAACATTCTGATGATCGCCTTTGTCTCCACCGACGGCAGCATGGATAAACAGGATATTGCCGATTACGTTGCCAGTAATATTCAGGATCCGCTCAGCCGCATCGACGGCGTCGGCCAGGTCGATGCCTACGGATCGCAATACGCCATGCGCATCTGGCTCGATCCCAATAAGCTGATTAACTACGCGCTAACCACCGACGATGTGGTCAGCGCCATCGAATCGCAGAACACCCAGGTGGCGGTCGGCCAGGTCGGCGGGTTGCCGTCGGTGGACAAACAGGCGCTGAACGCCACGGTTAACGCCCAGTCAATGCTACAGACGCCCGCGCAGTTTCGCGCCATTACGCTAAAAACCAACACCGACGGTTCAGTGGTGACGCTCGGCGACGTGGCCACCATCGCCATGGGCGCCGAAAAGTATGACTTTCTGAGCCGCTATAACGGCCAGCCGGCATCCGGTCTCGGCATCAAACTGGCCTCCGGCGCTAACGAGATGAACACCGACAAGCTGGTGCGCGCCCGTGTTGCCGAACTGGCGCAATACTTCCCGCACGGACTGGAAGCCAAAGTGGCGTTTGAAACCACGCCGTTCGTCAAAGCCTCCATTAAGGACGTGGTGAAAACCCTGCTGGAAGCGATTCTGCTGGTGTTTCTGGTGATGTACCTGTTCCTGCAAAACTTCCGCGCCACGCTCATTCCCACCATTGCTGTGCCGGTGGTGCTGCTCGGTACCTTTGCGGTGCTGTACGCCTGCGGCTTCAGTATTAACACCCTGACCATGTTCGCCATGGTGCTGGCCATCGGGCTGCTGGTGGATGATGCCATCGTGGTGGTGGAAAACGTTGAGCGCATCATGAGCGAAGAGGGATTATCGCCGCGGGCCGCCACGCGTAAATCGATGGGGCAGATTCAGGGCGCGCTGGTGGGCATCGCGCTGGTACTGTCCGCGGTGTTTGTGCCGATGGCGTTCTTTGGCGGCACCGTGGGCGCTATCTATCGCCAGTTCTCCATCACCATTGTCTCGGCGATGGTGCTGTCGGTGCTGGTGGCGATGATTCTGACGCCCGCGTTGTGCTCCACGCTGCTCAAACCGCTGGCGCAGGGCCAGCACCATGGCCGGCGCGGCTTTTTCGGCTGGTTTAACCGTCACTTCAATGCCAGCGCGGAACGCTACGAGCGCGGCGTAGCGCGCATTCTGCTGAAGAGCGGCCGCTGGCTGCTGCTCTACCTGGCGATTATCGGCGTGATGGCGTTCCTGTTTATTCGTCTGCCTACCTCCTTCCTGCCGCTGGAAGATCGCGGCGTATTTCTTACTCAGGTACAGCTGCCACCGGGCTCGACGCTGCAGCAAACCTCGCAGGTGGTGGCCAAGGTTGAGGATTATTACCTGACTGCCGAAAAGGACAATGTGCTGTCGGTGTTCTCCACCATCGGTGCTGGTCCGGGCGGCAACGGGCAAAACGTGGCGCGCCTGTTTGTGCGCCTGAAGGACTGGGAGCAGCGGCCAGGTCGCGATCGCACCTCGTTTGCCATCATCGATCGCGCCACCGCAGCCTTTAAAAAGATCAAAGAGGCACGCGTCATCGCCAGCAGTCCACCAGCGATCACCGGCATGGGCAGCTCCTCCGGCTTTGATATGGAGTTGCAGGATCACGGCGGCATCGGGCACACCGAGCTGATGGCGATGCGCGATCGGCTGCTGGCGCTGGCCGACAACAATCCGGCGCTGTCGCGCGTGCGCCACAACGGGCTCGACGACAGCCCGCAGCTGCAGATTGATGTCGACCAGCGTAAAGCGCAGGCGCTCGGCGTGTCGCTGGACACCATCAACGACACCCTGACCACCGCCTGGGGCTCAACCTATGTGAATGATTTTCTCGACCGCGGCCGCGTGAAGAAAGTCTACGTCCAGGCGGCACCGGAGTTCCGCATGCTGCCGGGCGACATCAACAAATGGTATGTGCGCAACAACAGCGGCGGCATGGTGCCGTTCTCCGCCTTCGCCACCAGCCACTGGGAGACTGGTTCACCGCGTCTTGAACGCTACAACGGCTATTCGTCGCTGGAGATTGTCGGCGAGGCGGCTAACGGCGTCAGCAGCGGCACGGCGATGGATGAGATGGAGAAACTGGTGGCGCAGCTGCCGCTCGGCGTTGGCTTCCAGTGGACCGGTGCCTCCTATCAGGAACGTCTCTCCGGCTCGCAGGCGCCGGCGCTGTATGCGATTTCGCTGCTGGTGGTGTTCCTGTGCCTCGCGGCGCTGTACGAGAGCTGGTCGATTCCGTTCTCAGTGATGCTGGTGGTGCCGCTGGGCGTGGTGGGCGCGCTGGTCGCCACCTGGCTGCGCGGACTGGAGAATGACGTCTACTTTCAGGTCGGCCTGCTGACGGTGATTGGCCTGTCGGCGAAGAATGCGATCCTGATCGTCGAGTTCGCCAATGAGATCAACAGTAAGGGGCGTGAGCTGCTGGAATCGACGCTGGAGGCATCGCGGCAGCGCCTGCGGCCGATTCTGATGACGTCGCTGGCCTTTATTTTCGGCGTGCTGCCGATGGCGATCAGCAGCGGTGCCGGTTCCGGCAGCCAGCATGCGGTCGGTACTGGCGTGATGGGCGGCATGATCTCCGCCACGGTGCTGGCGATCTTCTTTGTGCCGCTGTTCTTTGTGCTGGTGCGCCGCCGCTTCCCGCTGCGGGCAAAGCCACACGACTGAGGCTAAATCCGGGCAAATAAAAAGCCGCCATGATGAATGGCGGCTTTATTGATGTGTGCGGTAAGAATAACAGCAAGTTGGGAAGTGCCCTGCTTTTCTCTTCACGAATTACTTACGTAACATCGCTTCGATAAATTCTTTCCAGTTCCCCAGTTCGTGTTCAACCATAATACCCTCTCTTCTTGTAGTGGCGATTTTACGCCGTTTTTTTCTACAGGTGAATACGTTTCCACCTCTCATCACTATCGGCAACTACCGCAGAAAGCTTGAATTTGCCGAAACTGCGGACTGACGCACATTTCAGCAACCTGTTAATGCGACTCATAAAAGCGCGGACTTAATCCGCCAGGCCCGTTTTTACCACCTAAGATAATTCTTAGATCGCTAATGATGCCGCAGGCGACAATTTCGCAGGTAAGTGAAAGCGTTTACTGGCCCTGATTAGCGTCGTTTATTGGCGTCGCGGCGAGATGAAAAACAGCGCTGCTGCGCGTCTGACCTCACAGCCCACAGCGCGCTATGGTAAACTCGCGCTTTATTTAACACAGGACGGGAATACGCGATGACAGCGCAGTGGGTGATGTACGGAATTAAGAATTGCGACACCATAAAAAAAGCACGCAACTATTTGAGCACTTCCGGCATCGACTTTCATTTTCATGATTATCGCGCTGACGGGCTGGATGCGGCACTGCTGCAATCCTTTATCGACCAGCTGGGGTATGACGTGCTGCTGAACACGCGCGGCACCACCTGGCGTCAGTTGCCGGAAGCGGAACGCGATGCCATCCGCGATGCGGCCAGCGCCAAAGCGCTGATGCTGGCGCACCCGGCGCTGATCAAACGTCCGGTGCTGGCGGCGCCAGACGGTACATTGCTGGTGGGTTTCAAAGAACCCGTTTATCACGCCTTTATCCAGGAGAAGTCATAACATGTTCTGTCCGGTCATTGAGCTGGCTCAGCAGCTTATTCGTCGCCCCTCGCTTAGTCCGGATGACGCCGGTTGCCAGGCCATGTTAATTGCGCGCCTGGAGGCGATTGGTTTCCACGTCGAGCCGATGCACATTGGCGATACGCTTAACTTCTGGGCCACGCGAGGCCAGGGCGAAACGCTGGCCTTTGCCGGGCACACCGATGTGGTGCCGCCGGGCGATGCCAACCGCTGGATCAGCCCGCCGTTTGAACCTTCGATTCGCGACGGCATGCTGTTTGGCCGTGGCGCCGCGGACATGAAAGGCTCGCTGGCGGCGATGGTGGTGGCGGCCGAGCGCTTCGTTGCTGCCCATCCCAATCATGCTGGCCGGCTGGCGTTTCTCATCACTTCCGATGAAGAAGCCAGCGCCGTCAACGGTACGGTAAAAGTGGTTGAGCGCCTGATGGCGCGCAATGAACGCATGGATTACTGCCTCGTCGGTGAACCGTCGAGCACCGAAGTGGTCGGCGACGTGGTGAAGAATGGTCGTCGCGGCTCGATGACCGCCAATCTGACCATTCACGGCGTGCAGGGCCACGTGGCTTATCCGCATCTGGCTGATAACCCGGTACATCGTGCAATGCCAGCGCTCAACGAGCTGGTGGCGACCGAATGGGATCAGGGCAATGAGTTCTTCCCGCCGACCAGCATGCAGATCGCCAACGTGCAGGCCGGCACCGGCAGTAACAATGTGATCCCCGGCGAGTTTTTCGTGCAGTTTAACTTCCGCTTCAGCACCGAACTGACCGATCAGATGATCAAAGATCGCGTGGCGGCGCTGCTTGATCGCCACCAGCTGCGCTATACGCTGGAGTGGAATGTGTCCGGTCAGCCATTCCTGACTTCACGCGGCAAGCTGGTGGATGCGGTCGTCAACGCCGTGGCGCACTATAATGAGATCAAGCCGCAGCTGTTAACCACCGGCGGCACCTCTGACGGGCGCTTTATTGCCCGCATGGGCGCACAGGTGGTGGAGCTCGGCCCGGTGAATGCCACTATTCATAAGATCAATGAGTGCGTGAAAGCCTCGGATTTGCAGCTGCTGAGCCGGATGTATCAGCGCATTATGGAACAGCTGATCGCCTGATGGCACCTTGAAGGAGAAACCTCATGGAATGGTTAAAAGAGTACTGGTGGGTGATTGTGATTCTGCTGATGGTGGGCGTGCTGATGAACGTCTATAAAGACCTGAAGCGCATCGATCATAAAAAATATATGGATAACAAACCGGATCTGCCACCGCATCGCGATTTCAACGATAAGTGGGACGATGACGACGACTGGCCGAAGAAGAAGTAGTCGCCGCCGATCGTTTAGCGTACAAGGTCGCCCTGCACGGCGACCTTTGTTTTATGGCGCGCGGTCTCACACCATCATCACCACATCGTCGTCGCCCGGCTTCGCCCCGCTCAGCGCCTCATCGAAATAGCGGCGCGGCACGGTATAGCGCAGGTGATTCAGCGCCAGCTGCATGCTGCGTTCATCAATTGCGTGCGGCAGGTCGTCAACGATATCCAGCGTCACATCGCCGCCCAGCGCAGTTAAGCGCTGCATCGCCGCTTCCGCATGCTGCATCGGCACCTGCTCGTCATAATCGCCGTGAATCAGGTGGATAGTGTTGCGCGTGCTGGCCTGCTCCGGCAGCGTGACGTAACGCCCGCTAAAGGCCACCACGCGTCCCGCCAGATCCGGCTGGGCTTTTACGCCTTCCAGCACCATGGTGCCGCCCTGCGAAAAACCGACCAGCGCGGTGGCTTCCGGCCGCACGCCGCTCTGTTGCTGCCAGTGACGCACCGACTCGACAAAGGACGGCATCACCGCATCCACGCCCTGCTGCTGCGAGCGGTCGTGTTCCGGTATCTCGGCATACCACTGGCGGCCCTGCGGCGCGCTGGCCGGATAAGGTGCGCCCACTGACACCACCTGCGCCTGCGGAAACGCCTGCGCGAACCAGCTGCCAATCTGCGCCATCGAATCGGGGTTGTCGTTCACGCCGTGATACAGCAGAAACAGCTGCGCGGCGTTATCCGGTTGCTGAACAATTACATATCGTAGTGCCATAACGTCCTCCTCAAATCACTATACGCCGCTGACGGCAAAGTGATATTGGGAAAATTTGAACGAGATAATGGATTTATTGCAATGTGCCGAGGCGCTGCTGCCAGTGCTGCGCGGCGGCGGCATCCAGCGTGATGAGTGCGTCAGCCGCCTCCGCGCGCAGCCTGAGCATCAGCGCTTTACGCCCGCTCACACCGGCCAGCCGTGCCGCTTCACTCAGCGTTTGTTTTTGTTGCAGTATGGCACACAGCAAGGGTGGCGATGCGACACCAGCCAGCCGCTGCAGCACCGGATAGCTGGCTTCAAACGGCCGCTGCGCCCAGGCAAACGCGGCCAGCAGCGGCCAGTCGTCGGCGCTGAGAGATTGATGGTCGGTGGACGACAGGGTCAGCGGCACCGCGATCAGCTTTTGCAGCCACGGCCAGTCGCGCGCCAGACGCTGCGCGGCGCGCTGCTGCAGGGCTTCACCGGCTGGCGTCAGCGCACAGATCGCCATCGCCGCATAGCAACCGCTACTGGCTTCGCGCTGTGAACCGATACGCACCAGGGTAAAGCCGCAGGCGCGCCAGAACTGCCACAACGCTGCGGTGTAGCCAAAGCTCACCGACAGATAATCCGCGCCCTGTGCCTGCTGCCGCGCCGTCGCCACCAGCGCGCGACCGATGCCGCGCTGGCGCTGCGCGGCCTGCACGGCGATGCGGCTGATGCGCAGCGAACGTAACGTCGCCGCTTCAGTAAAACCGGCATGTGCCGCTAATGACTGCGCCACCAGATTGCCGCGCGGACGACGTAAGCCGGCCCACACCGCCTGCGCCAGCGCAGCATCCAGTCCGCCCTCTTCCACCAGCCACAGCGCGCCGGTGACCTGCTGCGGCTGCCCGGCCAGCCAGAAATGCATGCCGGGCGCATCCAGCATACGTCGCAGATCGAGCGGCGAGGTGCGATAGTGGGCGCTCGCCAGCAGACGATAGCCGGCCTGTAAGGCGTCGGCGTGCTGCGTGGGCGTAGCGGCAAAAATCGCTGTCTGCGCGGGTGCGTCGCAGGCTTCGGCCTCAGCAAACAGCAGCGCCGCACTCAGCCACTGCTCCAGCGGATCCTGCGCCGACCAGCGCAGCGGCTCATCCAGCTGGAAATAGCGCACCTGCGGCAGCGTGGCGCAAAAGCGCAGCATGAAACCGCGCCCGGTACCTTCGTAGCCCTGCACCGTGGTGGTCAGCAGAACGCGTGGAAAACGCTGCACCAGCTGCTGTAACAGCGGCGCGGGGATCGCCGCGGCCTCATCCACAATCAGCCATTCTGCCAGCGGCTGAGCCTCCTGCGGCTGAGCGAGAATCGCATCCGGGGCCATAAATCTAAACTGCTCAGCGGCGAACTGCGCCAGCACCTCCGTCGCGGCTTTGGCTGGCGCCGTCACCAGCGCGCTTTGCGTCTGGCGCGCCAGCATCCCCGCCAGCGCCGATTTGCCGCGACCGCGCGGGGCGATGCTCACCGCGACACCGGGTGGCATGGCGCACAGCTGGCGGACAATCTGCGCCTGCTGCTCGGGGGCGCGACACTGCCACGGCGCGAAGGGCTGCGCCGCCGGCAGGCGTGGCGTCTGGTGTTGACGCAGCAGCATCACCTGCGCATCCTGCAGGATATGCTGTTGCAGATGGTGGATGAAATGCGGCGTGGCGATGGGCTGGTCGACATCGGCCCAGCGCAGGCTGTCGCGATCGGGCTGCGCCGGCCAGGCGTTCCAGTCAGGCGTCAGTAACAGCAGCCAGCTGCCGGCCCGCAGCGTCCCGGCCAGCGCAGCGAACGCTTCCGCGTGAAAGCCGTGGCGCGCATCAAAAATGGCATGCCGGAATTCCCGGCCCAGCAGGGTACGCAGCGCCGCAGGCGCGACGCGCTGCGGGAAGTCATCGCTGTCGCTGACCGTTAACCAGTCACCGGGCAGCGCGGCCTGCCATGTGGCCGCCTCCTGGCGCGCCCAGCCGGCCTCACCGGCAATCACGCACAGACGGCGGATACCGGCTTGCTGCATCGCCGCCGTCAGTTCAGCGTGCAACATCAGTTACTGGCGAAGGTGTTGCACTGGCCCGGATTGCCGCTGTCAAAACCGCGTTTGAACCAGGTGTAGCGCTGCTGAGAAGTGCCGTGAGTGAAGCTGTCCGGCACTACGCGCCCCTGACTTTGCTGCTGCAGACGATCGTCGCCAATCGCCTCGGCGGCGTTCAGCGCTTCCTGTAAATCGCCCACCTCAAGAATGTTCTCCTGCTGCATGTAATGGCCCCAGACGCCAGCAAAGCAGTCCGCCTGCAGCTCCATCTTCACCGACAGCTGGTTCACCTGCGCCTGCGTGGCGCCCTGCTGCATCTGGCGCACTTTCGGTTCGATACCCAGCAGTTTCTGCACGTGATGCCCCACTTCGTGGGCGATGACGTAACCCTGGGCAAAATCCCCCCCGGCCCCGAGTTTGGTTTTCATGTCGTCATAGAAGGAGAGATCGATATACACCGTTTGATCGGCCGGGCAGTAGAACGGCCCCATTGCCGACTGGCCGGTGCCGCAGTTAGTGCGCGTCGCACCGCGATACATCACCAGCTTTGGCGGCGCGTATTGTTTGCCCATCTGCTGGAACAGTTTGCCCCAGGTATCTTCGGTGGTGGCGAGGATCACCGAGGTGAATTTGGCCGCCTCGTTATCCTGCGCCGAATTGACCTGACGCTGCTGCTGTTGCGACACCGGAGCGCCGCCTTCCAGCAGCGCGGTGAGGTCGTAGCCGTAATAGCCAGCGACCGCGACCACAATCAGCAGAATAATGCCGCCCTTGCCGCGCGGCAGACGAATCTGGCGTCCGCCAGAACTAAAACCCGGCGAATCGCCGCGACGATCTTCCACATTGTCGCTTTCACGACGCCCTTGCCAGCGCATGGCCTGCTCCTGTTATCAATGACTTTTGCATGATTTTAGTTGGCGGCAGAGGTTAGTACCAGCAATGCGATGCCAGCGGAACGAGATTGCGTGCAGGGCGCAGCGTGAAGGCCGTAAACAGACAATAAAAAAGGCCGCCAGCCAGGGCGACCTTCATGCGCTGAAAGGTTTGCGTCTGTTATACCGTGACGCACACCGGCAGAAGCTTAGTCCAGTTTGACACCCAGACGGTGTGCCACTTCTTCGTACGCTTCGATCAGGCCGCCGAGGCTCTGGCGGAAACGGTCTTTGTCCATCTTGTCCATGGTCTCTTTGTCCCACAGACGCGCGCCGTCTGGCGAGAATTCGTCGCCCAGCGTCACTTCACCTTTGAACAGACCGAACTCCAGCTTGAAGTCCACCAGAATCAGACCGGCATCATCAAACAGTTTGCTCAGCACTTCGTTGGCTTTGAAGGTCAGTTCCTGCATGCGCGCCAGGTTAGCTTTGCTCACCCAGCCAAAGGTTTCGCAGTACGATTCGTTGACCATCGGGTCGTGTTTGGCGTCATCTTTCAGGAAGAGATCAAACAGCGGTGGATTGAGCAGCATGCCCTCTTCCACGCCCAGACGTTTCACCAGCGATCCGGCCGCCCGGTTGCGCACCACGCACTCTACCGGCACCATCTCCAGCTTTTTCACCAGCGCTTCGTTATCAGAAAGCAGCGCTTCCATCTGGGTCGGAATGCCCGCTTCCTGCAGTTTGGTCATGATGAAATGGTTGAACTTGTTGTTCACCATGCCTTTACGATCAAACTGCTCGATTCGTGCACCGTCTCCTGCTGACGTATCGTTGCGGAATTCAAGTACCAGCAGATCCGGATTGTCGGTGCTGTATACGGTTTTCGCTTTACCGCGATACAACTCAGCTCGCTTTTGCATCTTGTTAACTCCAAACATGAAAGAACCCGTGTTCAGCGGTGTTTCACCGCGCGATGACTGCCTGACGCAATCGTTTACCTCGCCGGGCGCTATTATGCCAAAACCAAAACAAAAAGGCCGGAGAATCTCCGGCCTTTATTGCATTTATTTGTTCAGTGCGCCCTGCAGGACCGCCACCAGCGCATCATTCTGCGCCTGGGTGAGTACGTGTCCTTTCGGATCGATGAACTGCAGGCTGCTGCGGTTATCGAGATCGCCCACCTGCAACTTGTAGTCGCCGTTTGGCAGTTCCGGATCTTTCGCGCCGATGGCGTCAAACGCGCTGCTGCCCGGCTGCTTGTAGGTCACTTTCAGACTGCCCTGCGAGCGGTTGTCATCGGTAACTTCCATGCCCATACGCTTCAGCGCCGCCGGCAGACGCTGCCAGGTGACGTTAAACGGTGAGCGCAGCACCAGCAGTGGCAGGCCGGTGTCGTCCGCGCCGCTCTGGACATCAATCTGTCCGCTGGCACGTCCGGCAGCCGCATCCTGGCTGGCGGTATCGATCTTATCCAGACCGGTGCTGATGTCATTCAGCATCTGACCGGTATAGCGCTGAACCTGGACCGGCGTGGTAACCGTCTGGCCCTGCTGCTGCAGTTCCAGCAGACGTACGGTCAGCACCTGCTGATAGCCCTGGTTCTGCACGCTGATCTGGTAACGGCCGCGATACTGGTTATCTTCGTCAGCACGGTTCCACTGCACCCAGTCGGTGGTGAGCTGCTGCGCCGCATCATCACGCTGGGCAACCGGGAATTTGTACGACTGCACCACGTTCACCACCTGCGACCAGATGGAGCCACGGCTGCTGTCAACCGCCAGCACGCCGGTGTTACCGGTGAACTGCGCGCGGGTGCCGTTCATCAGCGCCAGCGGCTGCGCCGGTGGACGGATGTCGAGCTCTTTACCCAGCGCGCCTTTCGCCACGCTGTGCGGCACATCGTAATCACCATTCTGCAGCGGCAGAATCATGCCCGCCGGGGCTTTTAAATCATGCAGTTCAGGCGCCTGCAGGTAAGATTCATCACCGCTGACCTGGCGCTTATAACGCTGATCGCTGGAACAAGCTGTTAGCAGCATCAGGGTGGAGAGGCCCACCACGGTTGCCAGCGTCGAGCGCTTAACTGAATAACTCATTGATTCTCCCTAAATTATCGCAGACCCGCCTGGATCAGCGCCTGCGCGGTTTTCGCCTGACCGGCTTCGGTCAGCGGCGTCATCGGCAAGCGCAGCGTGTCATCGGCGATTAATCCTAGCTGTTTCGCGGCCCATTTCACCGGGATAGGATTCGGTTCACAGAAAAGCGTCTGGTGCAGGTGCATCAGACGCTGATTCAGGCGACGCGCTTCGGCAAATTTGCCCTCTTGTGCCAGCGCACAGAGTTCAACCATTTCACGTGCTGCAATGTTAGCCGTGACCGAAATAACGCCTTTGCCGCCCAGTTGCATGGAGTCCAGCGCTGTCGCGTCATCACCGCTGACAATAATGAACTCATCTCCAACCAGCTGTTGGATCTGCGAAATACGCGATAAGTTCCCGGTGGCCTCTTTGATTCCGATAATATTTTTGATTTCAGCCAGGCGGGCAACGGTTTCCGGCAGCATGTCACAGCCGGTACGTGACGGGACGTTATACAGCATCTGTGGCAGATCGGTGCTTTCGGCGATCGCTTTGAAGTGCTGGTACAGACCTTCCTGCGTCGGACGGTTGTAGTAGGGGGTCACGGTGAGGCAGCCGACCACGCCGGTGCCGGTGAAGCGTTTTGTCAGAGAGATCCCTTCGGCGGTAGCATTCGCGCCGGTCCCGGCAATCACGGGAATGCGGCCATCGGCCAGCTCCAGGGTTTGCATCACCACATCGCCATGCTCTTCATGGCTGAGGGTCGCGGATTCGCCGGTGGTGCCAACAGAAACAATCGCCGCCGTACCGCTGGCGACATGATAATCAATCAGTTTTTTCAGACTTGCGCGGCAGACATCACCTTTTTCATTCAAAGGCGTAATGAGCGCAACAATACTTCCGGTGAACATGGGCTATCCCCTCGACAAACAAGTGCCTCATGTTACGTTTTCCGCCGAAAGAAAAGCAAGCGAGCCACGCCATTACCGCGCTTGTCAGCAGTTTTTTTTATGTTTACCTTATGGTTATTAGCGAACGTACAGGAAACGCCATTTTGCCGCAGTCACAGCCGCACCATCTGGTGATCACCGCTCTGGGCGTTGATCGTCCGGGTATCGTCAATACTATTACCCGCCACGTCAGCAGCTGCGGTTGCAATATTGAAGACAGCCGCCTGGCGATGCTGGGCGACGAGTTTACCTTTATTATGCTGCTCTCCGGCAGCTGGAACGCCATTACCCTGATTGAATCGACCCTGCCGATGAAGGGTGCCGAGCTGGAGCTGCTGATCGTGATGAAGCGCACCAACGCGCGCGTGACGCCGCCGATGCCCGCTACCGTCTGGGTACAGGTAGAAGTGCCGGACTCACCGCATATCATCGAACGCTTCACCGATCTGTTCGATAAACATCAGATGAACATCGCCGAGCTGGTGTCGCGCATTACGCCCGCCCAGGACGACGAGCCGCCGGTGCTCTATATTCAGATGACCGCGCACAGCCCGGCGAATCATGCCAGCGCACCGTTTGAGCAGGCTTTCCATCGGCTGTGCGAAGAACTGCATGCACAAGGTTCAATTCGCCTCTATAGTGTCACCGACGACGCGCACAGCGCCGTCTGAATCAGGCTCCGGGTTATTCCGCCACACACTCTGCCGCGCTGGCATACCGTGTAGTGAAATAACCCTGAGGTAAACTCCACCTGGCGCTTTTGCCGCTGATGGTGTATTACCCACAGCATGAAGAAAAAAATGGAGAGTTGTGATGAATCCACTGAAAGCCGGTGACACCGCACCGAAATTTAGCTTGCCCGATCAGGATGGCGAACAAGTAAATTTGGCCGACTTCCAGGGACAGCGCGTTCTGGTCTATTTCTACCCGAAAGCCATGACGCCGGGCTGCACCACGCAGGCATGTGGTCTGCGCGATAACATGGATGATTTAAAGAAGGCGGGCGTGGAAGTGCTGGGCATCAGCACCGACAAGCCGGAAAAACTGTCTCGCTTTGTCGAGAAAGAACTACTCAACTTCACCCTGCTGTCGGATGAAGATCATCAGGTTTGCGAGCAGTTTGGCGTCTGGGGTGAGAAAACCTTTATGGGGAAAACCTACGACGGCATTCACCGCATCAGCTTCCTGATTGGCGGCGATGGCAAAGTGGAGAAGGTGTTCGACGATTTTAAAACCTCGAACCACCACGATATCGTGCTCGATTACCTGAAATCAGCCTGATTACCAACGGGTGCCCGCCAGGCACCCGTTTTTTTATCCTGCTGTGACGCTGTGCGATTAATAACGCGAAACCGTGCTGGCCAGCGCCTCCTGCCCGGCGATCACCACGCAGTTACGTCCGGCGTTTTTCGCCTGATACAGCGCATCATCGGCCTGCTTCAGAATCTGTTCCTGACTGCCGTGCGTCGGCTGCCAGCTGGCGATACCAATCGAAATCGTGATCTGCCCGACCGGATCAATCCAGCCGCCGGCAATGCTGGTGCGCACGCGCTCCGCAATCACCCGCGCTTCATCAGGGGCGGTGGCGGGAAGCAGCATCAGAAACTCTTCGCCGCCGTTCCGGCACACCACGTCGGTCTGACGCGCGCTCTGGCGCAGCGTGCGCGCCACCTGTTTGATCACCTCGTCGCCAACATCATGCCCGAAGTTATCATTCACCCGCTTGAAATGGTCAATATCCAGCGCCAGCACGGCAAACGGCTGCTGCATGGTATCGAAATAGTCGAGCACCGCGCTCAGGCCGCGGCGATTGAGCAGGCTGGTCATGGGATCGCTCTGCACCTCTGACTTGAGCCGGCCGATTTTATCCTGCACCAGACCAATGCCGGTGAGCAGCGCGCGCTTCACCTGCGCCGCTTCAAAGTACCAGGCGCGGATCACGCCAATTTCACCGGAAACGCCCTGGGTATCCATCTGGCTGGCTTTGCGCGCCAGCTGCCACAGTGGCAAGGCAATCAGCCGGGCCAGAATCACCGCCACCAGCAGCGTCAGCAGCGCAAACGGCACCGAATTCTTCAGCACCTGTAGCAGCAGCCCGGAGAGCGGCGCCAGCGTGACATTTGTCGGCTTGAGCGCCACCACCATCCAGCCGGTGGTGGGCACCACAGCGTAGCCCGCCAGCTTCGCCGTGCCCTCTTCCGTCAGCTGAACTTCGCCATTGCTGTGCTCCTGGCGCTGACGATCGCTGACGATGCCCGGCACGTTTTTGCCAATCAGCTGATTATTCTGGTGATACAGCACGCGGTTTTCGCGATCCAGCACATAAACATGGGTGCCGTCACGATAGTACTGCTCGCCGAGCAGCACGTTAAGAATGCTCTTTTTCTTCAGATAAATAGTGCCGCCTACGTAGCCAAGATAGCGCCCATCGGTGCTCCATACCGGCCAGGAAACAAACACCAGCAGGTTATTGGTGGCAGAAATGGTGGGCCGGCTGACCATCGGCTGACGCTGCGCCAGCGCTTCGCGCGAAGACTGGCTGGTGAGCTGCATGCCTTTCAGCATCAGCGATTCCGGCGAAATGGCTTTAATCACGCCGTTGCTGTCGACAATCGCCACCGAGTTAAAACTGCTGGTCTGTTCGCGCAGTCGGTTCACTTCCTGCTGCAGCAGTTCGGGATTGTCGAAATCTTTACCCAGCTGATTGGCGCTGTAGTGCAGCTGCGACTGCGCCAGCTGGAAAAACACTTCGGTGGTGGCCGCCAGCTTGGTGGCGTAAGCGCGATTGGCTTCAAGAGTGCTTTCGATCAGCACCATACGCTGTACGCGCCAGGTGGCGTACAGCGTATTAGCCAGTGTGATGACGATACTGGTGATCGCCAGCAGCGCAATCAGCGTGCGCAGATCAGTTTTTGGCCGGATGCGCGTTAACATGGCGCAACCGCCCTGGTGAGTAGCTTCATAAGTTAGCGTGCCTGACTATCTTGTTATAATTGGAGGTGTTTACCCTGGTGAGGTAACAGACAATTGTACACCTCTGAGCCAAATTGACTACGACGCAGACCCTCAGGAACGCTTTTTTATTGTGCTATTACTGGTGCTAATCAATTAAACCCTGCGCATCGTAAAACGGCCACGGTCCTGGATAATCGCCGATCGCGCACAGATGCGTAGTCATCCCCTGCTGCGGCTGCCAGCGATGCAGCAGAAAACCGGGCGGTTCCAGCACAAAGTTCGCCGGACCGTGGTCACGCAAATCCAGTGCCACCTGATGCGACACACCGGGCGCCACGCAGGCCAGCGTGCCGGCAAAACGCGCCTGCACCGAGCGGTGCAGGTGACCGCTCAACACCCGTTCCACCTGGGGATGCTGACCAACGATGGCAGCCAGCGCCGCCGGATTGCGCAGCGGCTGCCGATCCATATGGCCAATGCCGCTCAGGAACGGCGGATGATGCAGCAGCACCAGCGTCGGCAAATCAGGCTCACGCGCCAGCTGCTCTGCCAGCCATTGCAGCTGTGCGTCATCGACGTAGCCCCACGGCTGATGCGGTACGCTGGAGTCGAGCGCCAGCAGTTGCAGATGATTCACACGCATCTGCCAGTTGAGCGTTTCGCCGTGCTGCAGGTAATGATGCTCAGGAAACGCGGCGCGCAGTTGCTGGCGATCGTCGTGATTGCCCGGCATCAGCAGGAACGGCAGCTGCAGATGGCGCAGCGCCTCGCGCAGCGTCTGGTACTCTTCCGCAGTGCCAAAATCCACCAGGTCGCCGGTAATCACCACCGTATCCGGTCGCGGCACCAGCTGATTCAGCGTGTCGATCACCCGCAGCAGCGCAGCGTGCGTATCCACTTTTTTATAGGAGAGACGGCCATGGGCCTTGATGTGTAAATCGCTGATTTGCGCAATCAGCGTCATTGCGTCAGTCACAACAGCTCCTTATCAGGCAGAAAAGTGCAGCGCGGCATCCTGCGCCAGCGTCCAGCTTACCGGCTGGCCGGCGTGCCAGGCTTCGCGCGCGTGGCGATCAACCTGGATCGGCGCCGCCAGCCCGATATCAATACTCAGCCGCTGCGCTGCGCCGAGAAAGGTGGTGCCGAGGATGAAACCGGGGCGTGCGTAGCGCTGGTCCGCCGCCAGCAGCACATCCTCCGGGCGGCAGAAATGCTGCGGATTGCCACGCGCATCGACCCCGACACAGTTAATCGCGCCGACAAAATCCGCGACAAACTGTGACGCCGGGCGCTGGTAAATATTTTGCGGCGTATCGATCTGCACCAGACGTCCCTGCTCCATCACCGCGATGCGATCGCCCAGCGCCATCGCTTCCTGCTGATCGTGCGTGACGTACACGGCGGTGATCGCCAGCTGTTTCAGCAGCGCACCAATCTCCAGCCGCAGGCGGTCGCGCAGGCGCGCATCCAGCGCCGCCAGCGGCTCATCAAACAGCAGCACCTTCGGACGCGCCGCCAGCGCACGAGCCAGCGCTACGCGCTGCTTTTGACCGCCCGACAGCTTGTCGATGCTGCGCTGCGCCAGCGCGCTGAGATCCACCAGGGCCAGCATCTCCTGCACGCGCGCTTCGCGTTCGGCGCGCGCCACGCCCTGCACTTTCAGGCCGTAAGCGACGTTCTGCGCCACGTTGAGATGGGGAAACAGCGCGTAGTTCTGGAACACCATGCCCACGTTGCGTTTCTCGATCGGCAGCGCTGTCACGTTACGATCGTCAAACCACACTTCGCCGCCGTCGTCACAGCGCTCCAGGCCACTGATGATGCGCAGCGTGGTGGTTTTGCCACAGCCGGACGGACCGAGCAGCACCAGGGTTTCGCCAGGCTGCACCGTCAGATCGAGCGGCTGCAGCGCCAGCTGGTGATTAAAGTGCCGCGCACAGTGGCGCAGCGTAACGGTTACGGCCGCAGGGTTCATGCCGCCTCCTTATTAGCACGCGTGAGCGTACGGTTGAGCCAGTGATTGACCGCGTTGAGCATCAGCAGCAGCGGCAGAATCAGCAGAATAAAGATCAGCGTGTAGGCCGATCCCACTTCCAGTCGCATTGAGGCATAGCTGTCTGCCAGCCCCACCGGCAGCGTTTTTGTCAGCGGCGTATGCAGCATCCAGGTGATGTTGAACTCACCCACCGACAGGGTGATCACCATAAACGCCCCGGCGAGAATGCCGTTGCGACAGTTGGGCACCACCACGGTAAAAAAGCGCTGCCACAGGCTGGCACCGAGACTGGCCGCCGCCTCTTCCAGCCGCGTCATCTCCACCGCCTGCATCACCGCCAGCACCGGCCGCAGCATAAACGGCAAGGTAAACAGCACGTGACCGATGAGAATGAACAGCCAGCTATCGCGCAGGCCGGAGAACTGGCCGTACAGCAGGATGATGCCCAGCGCGGTGGCGAGGCCCGGCAGCGCGACTGGCAGCATCAGGCACTCTTCGATGCGCGCCGCCCAGCGCCGCGGCGCTTTTAACAGCCCCCACGCTGCCGGCACGCCGATCAGCAGCGTGATCAGCAGGCAGGCCAGCGCAATCAGCAGCGACAGCCAGAAGGTGTCGGCGTAAAGCTGCCATACCTGCGTCACCCACTTCAGCGTCAGGCCGCTGCGCAGGCCGGTAAAATAGTTGTTAGTCACGCCGGCCAGCATCGACAGCACCACCGGCACGATCATGAACAGGGCGGTGAGTAGGGTGACCAGCAGTTGCAGGCTGAACAGGCCGCGACGTCTCATGTCACCTCCTGGTGAGCCAGTCGGCGCGCCAGCATCAGTGCCAGCCAGGCGACGCCGCCCATCACCACCGACAGTGCGGCGGCGGTGGCGAAATTGGCGTAGTTGGTGAATTCGCCGTAAATGGTCAGCGGCAGCACCGCCAGATCGGTGCCCAGGGTAAACGCGGTACCGAACGCACCCATGCTGGTGGCAAAACAGAGCGCGCCGGTGGAGAGTAGCGCCGGCTGCAGCCCCGGCACAATCACATCCCAGGTGATGCGCCACTGACTGGCGCCCAGCGAACGCGCCGCCTCTTCGAGAGAGCGGTCGAGTTTTTCACTCGCCGCCACCAGCGTGATGATGGCGCGCGGCAGTGAAAAATAGAGATAGCCAATAAACAGGCCGGTAAACGAATAGGCCAGCATCCAGCGCTCGTGGAACAGCGCCAGGCTGATTTGCGCCAGCAGTCCCTGACGGCCCGCCAGCATCACCACCAGAAATCCCACCACCACGCCCGGAAAGGCCAGCGGAAACGTCAGCAGCGCCAGCAGCGTGCTGCGTCCGCTGAAGCGCTGGCGTGCCAGAAAGCAGCCGACTGTCGCGGCGATGGTCAGCGTCACCAGCGTGACGGCGAGCGACAGCAGCACGGTGTTCAGCAGGCTGAGCAGGTAGTGCGGCTGGGTCAGTACCGTCCAGTAGCCGCTGTGCCGGGTGCTGCGATCGTCCTGCATCGCCATCTGCAGCAGCCGGACAAACGGCAGCAGCCAGAAGGCGCAGAAGAACAGCAGCGCCGGCAGCGTCAGCCATAGCCAGCGGCTGCCGGCCATGCGCGGTCTCCGGCGGCACGAAGCCGCCAGGCTGTCGGTCATCGCCATCAGCGAATCTCACTCAGATAGCGCGCCGAGAAGGCTTTCTGCGCTGCCGCCATCTGCTGATAGTCAACGGTGTGCGCACGCGCATAGTCGCTGTCCGGCAGGAAATATTTCTTCGCTTCTGCGCTCATGGCGCCGGTGCGCACCGGGCGCAGGAACGCGCTGGCCCAGATGGCCTGCCCTTTGTCCGACAGCACATAGTCGATCACTTTTTTGCCGTTTGCCGCGTGCGGTGCATTCTTCACCAGGCTGATGACGTACGGCACCGTTACCGTGCCCTCTTTGGGAATAACAAAGGCGACGTTAGCGTGATCTTTGTAGCGGGCGCGGTAAGCATTGAAGTCATAGTCGAGCAGAATCGGAATCTCGCCGGAAATCAGGCGCGCATACGCGGTCTGCTTAGGCACGATAGGCTGATTCGCCTGCAGCTTTTTGAACCAGTTCAGCGCCGGCGTGAAGTCCTGCATGTTGCCGCCCTTCGCCTGGTTGACTGCCACGGCCGCCACGTAACCGACAAAGGCGCTGGCCGGGTCGAGATAGCCAATCATGCCTTTGTATTCCGGCTTCAGCAGGTCGTCCCAGGATTGCGGTACCGGCGCGCCGCCCAGCGCATCGACATTGACCATAAAGCCCATGGTGCCCGAGTGCAGCGCCACCCATTTGCCGTTGCTGTCTTTCATGCCGGCAGGAATGTCATCCCAGTGCGCCGGTTTGTAACTGGCGACCACGCCGGCGCTGTCGGCCTGGATGCCGAAGCTGACGCCGTAATAGACCACGTCGGCCACCGGATTGCCCTGCTCCGCCACCAGCTGCGCCAGCGCCTGGCCGGAGTTTTTGTTGTCCTGCGGCACCTGAATGCCGGTGTCTCTGGCAATCGCTTTGAGCTGAGTGCCCCAGTCGGCCCACTCAGGCGGACAGTTGTAACAGATGGCGGTTTCCGCCGCCTGCGTCAGGCTGGTAAACAACGCGCTGGCGCTGAGCGCGATGGCGCCGGCGTAAATTTTTACTTTTTTATGCAGCATCATGAGGTTCCCTGGTGGTGGCAATAAACGCGGGGGCAGCAACACTCTCACCGCTCCGCAACTGATGTGGCAGCACGCGGGTGCCGCGGCTGACGTTATGCAACAACATATCGATGGCGCAGGCGCCGAGCCGTTCGGCGGGCTGCGCTACGCTGGCCAGCGACGGGGCCATTTGTGCCCCCATCGCAATCCCGTCAAAGCCCATCACCGCCAGCTGCTGTGGCACAGGCACGCACGCCCGCACCGCCGCGCCAATCAGGCTGATGGCCAGCAGGTCGTTGGTGCAGATCACGGCGCTGAGCGGGGTGGCACCGCCGAGCATCGGGGCCAGCAGCGTAAAGTCTGATTGGGTGTGGCTGGCCATCTCAATCACCGGCAGCGCCGTCAGGCCCGCGTGCTGCATGGCGTCGCAATAGCCCTGATAGCGCAGGCGTGCACGGTCTGACTGCAGCATCGGTCCGGCGACCATGGCAATGCGGCGATGACCAAGCGCCAGCAGCTGTGCGGTGGCTTCGCGCATCGCCTGGCGGTTATCCACGCACACCGCCGGCCAGTGGCTGTGCTGCGGCACGTTATGCGCCAGCACAAACGGCAGGCCAGCCGCCTGCAGCGTGCTGAGCACCGCGCTGTTATCCGCATCGGCCACCGTCAGGACCAGGCCCGCCACGCGCTGGCGCAGCATATGTTCAACGATGGCAGCTTCGCGCTCGGGCTGGTAATCGCTGGTGGCCACCAGCAGGCCATAGCCGGCGTCGCGCGCCTGGCGCTCCATCGCCTGTAACTGGCAGGAGAAGATCGGGTTAAGCAGCGAGGGCAGCAGCACGCCGAAGGTGGTAGAGTGCTGCGTGCGTAGCTGGCGCGCGATGTGGTTAGGACGAAAGCCGAGCTGCTCCGACGCCGCCAGCACTCTCTCCAGCGTGTCGCGCCGCAGCAGATGGGGATCGGAAAAGGCGCGCGCGGCCGTGGCGCGTGAAACGCCTGCCAGCTTTGCCACCGTGAGTAAATCGGACATGTTCGCCTCGTAAAGTGCCGATGAGATCGATCTCATTGGCGCCTAAACTAACGGCGAACTGTGACAGTGACATCGCGAAGGGATGACGAAAAGATGACAGCAGCCTGCACTGCTGTCGGCAGGATTACAGCATCAGGAAGGCGTACCCTTCATTTTGCAGCGACGCGACGGTGGTGCCGCTGGAGAGCGTATGCGTGACGCGGGTATCAATCCAGTCGCGCTCCAGCTGATGGAAGGCCACCGACTGGTCGCAAATGGTCACTTTCACCCCGGCTTTCTTCAGCTCATCAATCAGCTTCAGGTTAGGGTTATCGCTGCCGTACGCTTTACGGAACTGATCGTTATTGAGCGCGGCCGGCACCGCATCGCTGTTAATCGACACCACAAAGTTGAGCTGATTCAGCGGCACGCCAGCCGCGTAATAGAGGTTGGTGACGCGTGCCACGCGCTCAAGGCCGAGGTTTGGCTGATGGATATCCCCTTCGCTGCGGTTGATCTGAAACACAATCTTATTGCTCAGCCCGGGCGTGTTGGCCGGGTTGTAATCCGGCGTGTTAACAAAGTGAATTTTACCGTAACCGGCAATCGCCGGCGTGCTCCAGAAATCCGCCGGTTCGGTTTTCTGGTCAGCGAATTTGCCGCTGACTTTATCCACCAGTTCCGGCAGCTGCAGCACATTTCCGCCGACAAAGCCCGCCAGCGCGGCGATAACAATATAGGATGCTGGACGCATGACACTTCTCCTTAACCAAAGACGCGATTACATCTGTAAAAAGGCATAGCCCTGATTTTCCAGCGTCGACACCGTGGTCGGGCTGGATAATGCATGAATCACCGACCGGTCGATCCAGTTGCGCGGATAGTGATGGAACGCCACCGACTGATCGCACACCGAGACTTTGACGCCCAGCTTGTTCAGCGCGCCAATCAGCGCGAGGTTGGGGTTATCGACGCCGTAAAACTGCTTAAAATGCGCGTTATCCAGCGTGGCGGGCGTGGCATCGCCGGTCATCGACACCACAAACTGCAGCTGTTCGGCCGGTACGCCAGCGGCGATGTACAGATTGACCACGCGCGCCACGCGCTCCAGCCCGAGGTTAGGCCGTTTGATATCGCCTTCATTGCGGGTCAGCTGGAACACCACTTTGTTGCTCAGCCCCACCGCCGGTTTAAACGCGGCGTCGGCTTCATAATGAATTTTGCCGTAGCCCGCGACCGCCGGCGTGCTCCAGAACCCGTCCGGATCGGCAGGTTCAGCGGAAAAATGGCCCGCGATGCGCTGATACAGGTCATCGCTTTTGATTACGGCGGCACCGACCATCCCACCCACGATGGCAATCAGGGCATAGGAAACAACAGAACGCATAGAAACTCTCCGGCATGCACTGCGCGTTAATTCACAGTCCGTTTGAAAAAGTGCTTTATCTATACCACAGCGCGCGGCGGGCAAAACGCCTGTACTGGCGGGCTGTCCGGCGTTTGGCTGCCAGCAGAAATCATTGCGCCAGCTGATTGAATAAGGCTGTTAATTGAGCGGTGCGGGCGAGTTGAAAAATAGCTGGCCGGAAATACCGGCAGTCACCAGGCAGAGGGATGCACAGCAAATGACAGCGCCTCATCGTGCGGGTTAATACTGTCATCGCGCGTCGCCAGTTGACCAGTGAGCAAAAGCTGACCATTCATTTCTGGGCTGGTGATGCACGGCCAGAGCAGCACGATAAAAATCACTGATGGATAAAGCGGGCCAACCGGGGGATTTCAGGCGTGTTTTTCAGAGTAAACCTGGAAAAAACCATGCCAGATTCAATTATTTTGAGCAACTTTACGTAACTTTAAATTCATCAGTGCGTTGCGCCTTTTTCTTTTGCCTTTTCGCTATTCAATTTTTTGCTACAAATTTCGCGTCAGTCAGCCATTCTTTGCCATCACGTCAATGTGACGGCGGCATTTGCTTGTATCCTCACTGTGGTTAAGATAGAGCCGCGGCTGAAAAGGAAACGCCGTCACAGAACATTGGCATGACTTTCCTGTCCAATGGCAGGAGACTTTTACAGGATCAAGGCATGTTTAACCGGTTGAAAAAATCAGTGCTGGCGGCCCTTATTCCTGCGCTGCTGCTCACGCCTGCGGTCGGTGTCCGCGCCGATCTGAGCGACAATTTGCCCGACATGGGCACCACGGCAGGCTCCACGCTCTCCATTAATCAGGAGCTGCAGATTGGCGACTTCTACGTGCGCCAGCTGCGCGCCAGCGCGCCACTGATCAACGATCCGCTGCTTAATCAGTACATCAATGAACTCGGCCAGCGTCTGGTGGCACACGCCCATTCAGTGCGCACGCCGTTTCACTTTTTCCTGATTCAGAATGACGAGCTCAACGCTTTCGCCTTCTTTGGCGGCAATGTGGTGCTGCACTCGTCGCTGTTCCGCTATACCGATAACGAAAGCCAGCTGGCGTCGGTGATGGCGCACGAAATTTCGCACGTGACGCAGCGTCATCTGGCGCGCGCCATGGAAGAGCAGAAGCGCAGCGCCCCGCTCACCTGGGTCGGCGCGCTGGGTTCGATCCTGCTGGCGCTGGCCAGCCCGCAGGCCGGGATGGCGGCACTGACCGGTACGCTGGCCGGTACGCAGCAGGGCATCATCAGTTTCACCCAGGGCAACGAACAGGAAGCAGATCGCATCGGCATTCAGGTGCTGCAGCGCGCCGGTTTCGATCCGCAGGCGATGCCCGCGTTTCTGCAAAAGCTGGCCGATCAAAGCCGCTTCTCGTCAAAACCACCGGAAATTCTGCTGACGCACCCGCTGCCCGATAGCCGCCTTGCCGACGCGCGTAACCGCGCCAACCAGATGCGCCCGGTGGTGGTGCAGTCGTCGCAGGATTTCTATATGGCGAAGGTGCGCGCGCTGGGTATGTACGCCACCGGCCGCAATCAGCTGACTGACGATTTGCTGAATGAGTACGCCAAAGGCAACACGCGGGAACAGCAGGCGGCGCAGTACGGCAAAGCGGTGCAGTTCCTGCAGGCAAAAGATTTTGCCAACGCGAAAAAGATCATCGCGCCGCTGCTGGCGAAGCAGCCGGATAACCTGTGGTTCCTTGATATCATGACCGATATCGACATCGGTCTGAACCAGCCGCAGCAGGCCATCAGCATGCTGAACGCCGCCCGCGGCAGCCAGACCAGCCCGGTGCTGCAGCTTAACCTGGCGAACGCCTACGTCGAGGCGAAGCAGCCGGCCAACGCCAGCCGCATCCTGAACCGCTATACCTTTGCGCACCCTGACGATCTCAACGCATGGGATTTACTGGCGCAGGCCTCAGCCGCGCAGGGGCTGCGCGATGAGGAGCTTTCGGCACGGGCTGAAAGTCTGGCGCTGAACGGCCAGCTTGATCAGGCCATCACCACCCTGAGCAGCGCCAGCGCCCAGGTGCCGCTCGGCAGCCTGAAGCAGGCGCGTTACGATGCGCGTATCGACCAGTTCCGCGAGTTACAGCGGCGTTTTAAGCAGTATGCAAAAGGGTAAATAGCCGGTTACGCGAGTGGATGGCAGGCAGGATTTCGGTGCGCATCAATGCGCACCCTACGGTCGACAGATAAACCATTTCATCAATTCGCAGGGTACATATTGATGCGCATTAGCCGTTTTTTGTAGGGTGCGCATTCATGCGCACCAACTGTTATTCGTAGGGTGCGCATTGATGCGCACCAGCAGTTATTCGTAGGGTGCGCATTGATGCGCACCAGCAGTTATTCGTAGGGTGCGCATTCATGCGCACCTGGCAACAATGGATTACGCAGGATAAAAAACATGGTCCGTATTTATCACAATCCGCGCTGCAGCAAGAGCCGCGAAACCCTCGCGCTACTGCAGCAACAGGGCATTGAACCGCAGGTGGTGCTGTATCTCGACACGCCGCCGGACATCGATACGCTAAAAACGCTGCTGCAACAGCTGGGCATGCACAGCGCGCGCGAGCTGATGCGCCGCGGCGAGGAAATCTATAAAACGCTGGGGTTGGCCAGTAACGATCTCAGCGAAAAACAGCTGTTACAGGCGATGGCGGAGCATCCAAAACTAATCGAGCGGCCGATTGTGATTCAGGGCGACCGCGCCCGCATTGGTCGTCCGCCGGAAGCGGTGCTGGAGATTCTCTAAAGCCCCAGAGCCTCTTTCACGAAGGGAATGGTCAGCTTGCGCTGTGCGCTGATCGAGGCGCGATCGAGACGATCAAGCGTGTCAAACAGCGTGCGCATTTCGCGGTCGAGGCGTTTCAGCAGGAAACGCCCAACGTCTTCCGGCAACTCAAAGCCGCGCAGGCCGGCACGCAGCTGCATCGCCTGCAGTTTGTCCTCGTCGGACAGCGGCTGTAAGCGGTAAATTTGTCCCCAGTCGAGACGTGACGCCAGATCCGGCAGGCCCAGATTGAGCTGACGCGGGGGACGATCGCCGGTGATCAGCAGGCGGGTTTTGCCGGTTTCCAGAATGCGGTTGTAGAGATCAAAGATCGCCATCTCCCACTCGGCTTCGCCGGCAATGCACTCAATATTATCAATGCACACCAGCGCCAGATTTTCCATGCCTTCCAGCACTTCCGGCACGAACCAGGTGCGCTTATCGAGCGGCACATAACCCACCGCTTCGCCGCGCGCGGACATTTCGGCGCAGGCTGCATGCAGCAAATGGCTGCGGCCACCGCCTTCGCGCGACCAGAAGTAGAGATAGCTGCCGTGCTGTTGCGCCAGCGCGCCCTGCAGCGCCGCCAGCAGTGACGGATTTTCCCCCGGCCAGAAACTGGCGAAGGTTTCATCATCGGGTAGATAGAGTGGCAGTGAAAGCTGTGCCGGCGTGTTCAGAAGTACCTCAACGGATGAGCGGGCAGAAAACCGGGCAAGTTTATCACGATCCTCCGCAGAGATGAACCGGGCTTCCCTGCCCGCAGGATCCTTTAAAGCTCGCGTTTTTCTTCCGCGTCCAGCACCACCTCTTCCGGACGTAACAGACTGATTACGCGGAAAATCAGCGCCAGGCCAACGCCGACGATGGTGGCCAGCGCCATGCCCTTCAGCTCGGCGGCGCCCACGTGCACCTTCGCGCCACTGACGCCAATGATCAGGATCACCGAGGTGAGGATCAGATTCTGCGCTTTGTTGTAGTCAACTTTGGATTCAATCAGCACGCGAATACCGGAAGCGCCAATCACGCCATACAGCAGCAGCGACACCCCGCCCATCACCGGTACCGGGATCGCCTGAATCGCGGCCGCCAGTTTACCGACGCAGGAGAGCAGAATGGCGAAGATCGCCGCGCCGCCGATCACCCAGGTGCTGTAAACGCGGGTGATCGCCATGACGCCAATGTTTTCACCGTAGGTGGTATTCGGCGTGGAACCAAAGAAGCCGGAGATCATGGTCGACAGGCCGTTGGCAAACATCGAGCGATGCAGGCCGGGATCGCGAATCAGATCCTTCTTCACGATGTTGGCGGTCACCACCAAATGGCCCACGTGCTCGGCAATTACCACCAGCGCTGCGGGCAGGATGGTCAGCATCGCGGCCCATTCAAAGCGCGGCGTATAGAAGGTCGGCAGCGCAAACCACGGCGCGTTTTCCACTGCGCTCCAGTCAACGATACCCATTGCCGACGACAGCGCGTAGCCGACCAGCACGCCAATCAGGATCGGGATAATGGCGAAGAAACCACGGAATAGCACCGAGCCAAACACCGTCACCGCCAGCGTCACCAGCGAAATAATGATGGTTTTACTGTCCGCGGTGGTGCCGTCAGCGGGCAGCAGCCCGGCCATATTCGCCGCCACGCCAGCCAGTTCGAGACCGATAACCGCCACGATGGCCCCCATCGCCGCCGGTGGGAACATGACATCGAGCCAGCCGGTGCCAGCCTTCTTCACAATCAGCGCCACAATGCAGAACAGCGCGCCGCACAGGATAAAGCCGCCGAGCGCCACTTCATAACCGAGCGGCAGCAGCAGCAACACCGGCGAGATAAAGGCAAAGCTGGAGCCAAGATAGGCCGGGATTTTGCCTTTACAGATAAACAGATACAGCAGCGTGCCGACGCCGTTGAACAGCAGCACGGTCGCCGGGTTGATGTGGAACAGAATCGGCACCAGCACGGTAGCGCCGAACATGGCGAACAGGTGCTGCAGGCTGAGCGGAATGGTTTGCAACAGTGGCGGGCGTTCGCTAACGCCAATGGCTCTGCGAGTCATCATTTATCCCCTATACGTTTATTTTTATGCTCGTTCGTCAACGCCGCACCTTATCGTAGTGGCGCAATTCATTGCGCCTTGTCCGGATGGGCACCATAGCTTGCCCGGCATCAGCGCGATAAATCGCGCCGCTACAAAATGTGCATCCTGTCGATACGGTGTCTGACTGAACGGTATTTTTGCCAAAAAAAAGCCGACTCTCTGGCCGGCTGGTTTATTTATTTGGTTCCGAAAATCTTGTCGCCGGCATCGCCGAGGCCCGGGATAATGTACCCCTTCTCGTTCAGGCCCTGATCGATTGACGCGGTGTACAGCTCAACGTCCGGATGCGCTTTCTCCAGCGCGGCAATGCCTTCCGGCGCGGCCACCAGCACCAGCACTTTAATGCTGTTGCAGCCGGCTTTCTTCAGCAGATCGATGGTGGCGATCATCGAGCCGCCGGTCGCCAGCATCGGGTCAACCACCAGCGCCATACGCTCTTCGATGTTTGACACCAGCTTCTGGAAGTAAGGCACCGGCTCCAGCGTCTCTTCGTCACGGTAAACGCCCACCACGCTGATGCGCGCGCTCGGTACGTGTTCCAGCACACCTTCCATCATGCCAAGGCCAGCACGCAGAATCGGGACGACGGTAATTTTTTTGCCTTTGATTTGATCGACGTCGACCGGACCGTTCCAGCCTTCAATGGTCACGCGCTCGGTTTCGAGATCGGCGGTGGCTTCATAGGTCAGTAAGCTGCCCACTTCCGAGGCCAGCTCGCGGAAGCGCTTGGTGCTGATATCATGCTCACGCATCAGGCCCAGTTTATGTTTGACCAGCGGGTGTCTGACTTCCACGATCTTCATGATTATTCTCCCGGAATTGAGTTGAGCTAAAAAAAAATCGCCGGATTATACCGCCTTTTTACCGCCGCGCCACCGGTGATTGGTCAGGTAACGTGCACAAATCGCCTGAGAATAAGGATTAGCGAAAAATCAGCACGCTGCAAAGGTGCCCTGAGATGGGACTCGCAAACGTTTGCCTGCGCTGGTAGAATTGCCGCGCTTAATTTTTGCCACCAACCGCAATCGCGTGGGGATTCCGCAGTGACCGACAAAACCTCTCTCAGCTACAAAGACGCCGGTGTTGATATTGATGCTGGTAACGATCTGGTTGACCGTATTAAAGGCGTAGTAAAGAAAACCCGCCGCCCGGAAGTGATGGGTGGACTGGGTGGCTTTGGCGCGCTGTGTGCGCTGCCGCAGAAATACCGCGAGCCGGTGCTGGTCTCCGGAACTGATGGCGTCGGCACCAAGCTGCGTCTGGCGATGGATCTCAAGCGCCACGACAGCATCGGCATCGATCTGGTCGCGATGTGCGTGAACGATCTGGTGGTACAGGGCGCTGAGCCGCTGTTCTTCCTCGACTATTACGCCACCGGCAAGCTGGATGTGGATACCGCTTCCGCGGTGATCACCGGTATCGCCGAAGGCTGTCTGCAGTCGGGCTGTGCGCTGGTCGGCGGTGAAACCGCTGAGATGCCGGGCATGTATCACGGCGAAGATTACGACGTGGCCGGTTTCTGCGTCGGCGTGGTGGAAAAATCCGAGATCATCGACGGCAGCAAAGTGCAGGATGGCGACGTGCTGATCGCGCTGGGCTCCAGCGGTCCGCACTCTAACGGCTACTCGCTGGTGCGTAAAATTCTTGAAGTCAGCCAGACCGATCCCACCACCAAACAGCTGGAAGGCAAACCGCTGGCCGATCACCTGCTGGCGCCGACCCGCATCTACGTGAAAAATATCCTCAGCCTGATTGAGCAGGTGGACGTGCATGCCATTGCTCACCTGACCGGCGGCGGCTTCTGGGAAAACATTCCGCGCGTACTGCCGGATAACACCCAGGCGGTGATTGACGAGAAAAGCTGGCAGTGGCCGGCTGTATTCAGCTGGCTGCAGCAGGCCGGTAACGTCAGCCGTCACGAGATGTACCGCACCTTTAACTGCGGCGTGGGCATGGTGATTGCGCTGAGCCCGGCCGATGCCGACAAAGCGGTACAGCTGATGACCGCGGCTGGCGAGCAGGCGTGGAAAATTGGCGTGATTAAGGCGTCTGATGCCGAAGAGCGTGTGGTTATCAACCCATGAAGAAACTGGTTGTACTGATCTCCGGCAACGGCAGCAATCTTCAGTCCATCCTCGACGCCTGCGAGAGCGGGCGTATCAACGGCAGCGTGGCTGCCGTTTTCAGTAATAAAGCCTCGGCCTATGGTCTGACGCGTGCGCAGCAGGCCAGCGTGCCTGCTCACGCGCTGTCCGCGCAGGATTTTCCCGATCGCAACGCCTTTGACCGCCAGCTGATGCAGCAGATCGACGCTTATGCGCCGGATCTGGTGGTGCTGGCCGGTTATATGCGCATTCTGAGCCCGGCGTTTGTCGCGCACTATCATGATCGTCTGCTGAATATTCATCCGTCGCTGCTGCCGAAATATCCCGGTTTGCATACGCATCGCCAGGCGCTGGCGAACGGTGACGCGGAACACGGTACGTCGGTGCATTTTGTGACTGACGAGCTGGACGGTGGACCGATCATTCTGCAGGCGCGCGTGCCGGTATTTGCTGACGATGACGAAGCTGAGATCAGCGCCCGCGTGCAGCATCAGGAGCACGCGATTTATCCGCTGGTGATCAGCTGGTTTGTCGAAGGACGCTTGCAGATGCGCGCGGGCAAAGCGTGGTTAGATGGCGAACCGCTGCCGCCGGAAGGTTATGCGCACGATTGATTGACCTTGACGCCGTGCGCTTGCAGGAATTGCGCAATAAATTGCGCCGCTACAGGGCTGTGCCGGGTTTTATTACTGCCTGATTTATTTGCACATTTCGTAGCGGCGCGATTCTTCGCGCTAACCTAACAATACTTACCCAAACCGGCCGGTAATATAATCCTCGGTGCGCCGCGCCTGCGGTGCGGTGAAAATCCGGTCGGTTTCATCAAACTCCACCAGCTGCCCGTTATGCATAAACGCGGTGTAATCGGATACGCGCGCTGCCTGCTGCATGTTGTGCGTCACCAGCACCAGCGTGAAATGCTGCTTCAGCGTGGTCATCAACTCTTCTATCACCAGCGTCGAGATCGGATCCAGCGCCGAGGTGGGTTCATCCAGCAGCAGCACTTCCGGCTCGATGGCGATGGCGCGGGCAATCACCAGACGCTGCTGCTGACCGCTCGACAGCGTCAGCGCATTCTGCCCCAGCTGATCTTTCACCTCGCCCCACAGCGCCGCCGCCCGCAGGGCGCGCTCGCAGGCCTCATTCAGCACGCGACGATCGCGCACGCCCTGCAAGCGCAGACCGTAAACCACATTCTCATAGATCGACTTGGGGAACGGATTCGGGCGCTGGAACACCATGCCGATGCGCCGCCGCAGCGCCGGCAGGTCCTGGTTCGCCTGCATCACCGCGTGGCTATCGAGCAGAATCTCGCCTTCGATGCGGCAGCCATCAATGACGTCGTTCATGCGATTGAAGCAGCGCAGCAGCGTCGATTTACCGCAGCCGGAGGGCCCAATCAGCGCCGTGATGCGATGCTTCGGGATCTGCAAATCAATGTTATTCAGCGCCTGGCGTTCGCCGTACCACAGCGACAGCTGGTTAACGGTGAGCGCAATAGCGTAATCGGGCGTCATGTGTAAACCTTTTTAGTGCGTCATTAACCGGTAGCGCTCGCGCAGCCGATGGCGCAGCACCATCGCCAGCAGATTGAGCGACAGAATGATCGCCACCAGCAGCAGTGCCGTGGCATACACCAGCGGTCGGTCGGCGTCGATGTTCGGGCTCTGGAAGGCCAGATCGTAAATCTGAAAACCGAGATGCATAAATTTACGGTCAAGATGCAGGTAAGGAAACACCGCATCGACCGGCAGCTCAGGCACCATTTTGACCACGCCCACCAGCATCAGCGGTGCGGTTTCGCCGGCGGCGCGCGCCACCGCCAGAATCAGGCCGGTGAGCATTGCCGGTACCGCCAGCGGCAGCACCACGCGCCACAGGGTTTCCGCCTGGGTTGCGCCCAGCGCCAGCGAGCCCTGACGCAGATTGTCCGGAATACGCGACAGCCCCTCTTCGGTGGCGACAATCACTACCGGCAGCGTCAGCAGCGCCAGCGTCAGCGCCGCCCACAGCAGGCCGGGCGTGCCGAAGGTAGGATTGGGCAGCGAGCGGGAGAAGAACAGCTGATCGAGGGTGCCGCCAATCAGCCAGACAAAAAAGCCGAGGCCAAACACGCCATACACAATCGACGGCACGCCAGCCAGATTCACCACCGCAATGCGCACCAGCCGGGTGAGCGCGTTGCGCCCGGCGTATTCGTGAAGCCAGACGGCGGCCACCACGCCCAGCGGCATGACAATCACTGACATCAGCAGCACCATCAAAACAGTGCCGAAAATCGCCGGCAGCGCGCCATTTTCACTGCCGCCCGAGGTGGGCGAGTCACTGACAAACTGCCAGATCTGACTGAGGAAATGCCCGATTTTCTGCCCGATGCTCAGGCTGTTTGGATACCAGGCGGCCACCACCTGCGCCAGCGGAATCAGATGATCGTCGCCCTGCACGTCGCGCAGTACCAGCGTATCGCGCTGGCTTTCATGCTGCAGATGCGCCAGCTGCTGCGCCAGCGCGCCGAAGCGTTTATGCAGCGCCGCGCTGTTGGCATCCAGTTCTGACTGATCCTGCAGGCTGAAGTGACCACCGCGCCGCTGCTCGTCGGCCTGCTGTTGCAGACTCTCCAGCTGCGCGTTAAGGCGCGCCATTTCAATACGCCGGATGTTGCTCGCCTGGCGCAGCTGCTCATGCACCTGCTTCAGCCGCTGCTGCAGCAGTGCATCGCGGTCGCGCGCGGTCAGCACCTCGTTGTCTTCACGCAGCTCCACCAGCCAGCCGTAGGCATTGCCGCCACTGCGTCGCTGTAGCACCAGCACTTCTGCCGGGCGTCGGGTTTGCGCTTCGCCCTGACTGACGATGACGCGGAAATCCGGCGCGGCAAAATCGCGGTTGCCGGTTTTCACTACGTAGCGCCAGCGATCGCCCTGCTGCTGGCGATCCAGCGTTTCACCCAGCACCATCAGCGGTGCCCCCTGCGGCGGCTGGAACTGATACTGATCGACCGGCTGCGGCCAGAACGCCCTGACGCCCTGCCAGCCCAGCAGGCCGATTAATAAGGTAAATGCCAGCAGGCAGACGGCGACCGCACCGGCAGTCAGCCAGCGCCAGCGATCGTTTTGACGCAGCGCGCTCATGCCTGCCCCTCATGCTGACTGTAGCGCTGGCGCAGCCGCTGACGAATCAGTTCCGCCACGGTGTTGATCGCCAGCGTGAATATCAGCAGCAGCAACGCACTGAGAAACAGGATGCGGTAATGGGCGCTACCCGCCGCGGCTTCCGGCATTTCAATGGCGATATTGGCCGACAGCGCGCGCAGCCCGGCAAACAGTCCGCCTTCGCTCACCGGCGTGTTGCCGGTGGCCATCAGCACAATCATGGTTTCCCCCACCGCACGGCCAAAGCCGATCATCAGCGCAGCAAAAATGCCTGCCGACGCGCCCGGCAGGACCACACGCGTCAGGGTTTGCCACGGTGTCGCACCCAGCGCCAGCGAGCCCTGCCCCAGCGCCACCGGCACGCTGAACAGCGCATCTTCCGCCAGGGTAAAGATCAGCGGCACCAGCGCAAAGCCCATCGCCAGCGCCGCCACCAGCAGGTTACGCTGCTCATAGTGCGCCAGCTGTTCACCCATCTGCGGCCACCACAGTGTCGGCAGCCACAGCGTCAGTAACGTCACCAGTAACAGCAGCGGCATCAGCAGCAGCACTTCAAAACCGGGCCGCCGCCAGCGCGCCGGCAAACGCGGACTGAGCATGCCGCATACCAGCAGCGTGGCGGCCAGCACCAGCGGCAGCAGCATCACGCCGGGCAGCGCGCGACTGATGTGCGGCGCCAGCCACACGCCAGCGATCAGGCCAATCACCACGCTCGGCAGCGCGCCCATCATTTCAATGCCCGGCTTGACCCAGCGGCGCAGGCCCGGCGACATAAACCATGCGGTATACATTGCCGCCGCCAGCGCCAGCGGCGTGGCAAACAGCAGCGCCAGCGACGCCGCTTTCAGCGTGCCGATCACCAGCGGCATCAGGCTGAATTTGGCCTGATAGCTGTCGCCAGCGGCGGTGGACTGCCATACCCAGTCCGGCTGCGGATAGTTTTCATACCAGATTTTCTGCCACAGATTTCGCCAGCTGAAATCGGGCCACGGATTATCCAGCGCGAACTGCTGCCACTGTCCGGCACGTTCGACGATCAGGCTATCGCCGCGCGGAGACAGCGCCAGCGCGCTGATGCCCGCGGCCAGCTGGCGCGTGACAATCGGGCCCGCCTGCTTGCTGGCGAACAGGCGCACCACGCCCTGCGCGTCAAAGCTGGCAAAAACGCGCCGCTGCGCCTCAGGCACGATGCCGAGCGCACCCGCGCTGTGCGTGAAGGTGTGAATCTGCTGCAGCCGTGGCCCGTGGTCACCGGTGATGGCAAACCATTGCTGAATGCCACGCGCATCCTGAATCAGTAAGCTGCGCCCGCCCGCCAGCAGTTGCAGGCTGCGCGGTTGCTGAGTCAGCGTCTGGGTTTCCCGCAGCTGCGCGCCCTGCGGCGTAATCTGCCACACCCGCAACAGCCGTCCGGCACTGGTGTACAGCAGCGTGCCGTCCGGCGACAACCGCATCAGGTCGGCCTGCTCACCGGGCAATACAATCTGGTCGACGCGTTTCTGGCCGGCAAAGGTCAGCAGGCTGATACCGGCCGGCGTTTGCGCGGCGATGCGCCACTGGTGATCGCCCGGCACTGCCAGCGCCATCTGGCTGACCGCGCCCTGCGGCAGATGCAGCGGCCGATCGCCCAGCGGGAAATACCATTCACCGTGCTGGCCGTGGATGAGCGGTTGCATCAGCAACAGATCGCCCTGCATATTGAGCAATACGCTGCTGCCGTCACTGCTGGTCACCGCCGCCTGCGGCTGGCCGTTCAGCGCCAGCGCGTCGCCCGCTGGCTGGCCGTCGAGCGGAATAAAGCGCGCTTCGTTGCGGCTGATGCGCCAGCCGAGATGGCCTTCGCTGCCCAGCGCCAGCGCCGGGGCTTTGTCCCACAGCTGCTGGCTGAGCGTCGGCTGCATGCCCGGCGCGCTGAACAGCGGCATCACCACCCAGATCAGCCAGAAGAACAGCAGCAGCATCAGCAGTAAAATTCCCACACCGCAGGCCGTGACGATGCGGCGCACGAACTGATCGATGGCGCGTCGACGACGGTCACTAAAGTGGACAGGAATACGATTTATGCTCATGCAGGCCAGAGTTACCCTTGAAGTTATGCCGCTATGTTGCCCGTAGCTGATTGATAAGACAACTGTTGAGGTTGGACAAGGCTGCCATACTCTCGCCATAATGGTGGAGGACACTGAGCGGAACCGCAATTTTGCGTTTATTCCGCCGGACATTCCGTCCAGCAACAGCATCACGGAGTCAGAATGGGTCAGGAAAAGCTGTATATAGAAAAAGAACTAAGCTGGTTAACCTTTAACGAACGCGTGCTGCAGGAAGCCGCTGATAAAAGCAATCCGCTCATTGAGCGCATGCGTTTTCTCGGCATCTATTCCAACAACCTGGAAGAGTTTTACAAAGTGCGCTTTGCCGATCTCAAGCGCCGCATTCTGATTGGCGAAGAACAGGGGACGCCCACCACCCTGCGCCATTTGCTAAAAAAGATTCAGCTGCGGGTACAGAAATCGGATCAGGAGTTCGATGCGCTGTATAACGACCTGCTGCTGGAGATGGCGCGCAACCAGATTTTCCTGATCAACGAGCGCCAGCTGTCACCCAATCAGCAGGAGTGGCTGCGCTACTACTTTAAGCATCAGCTGCGCCAGCACGTCACGCCAATTCTGATCAACCACGACACCGACCTGATTGAGTTCCTGAAAGACGATTACACCTATCTGGCGGTAGAGATTATCCGCGGCGAAGAAATCCGTTACGCCCTGCTGGAGATCCCGTCCGATAAAGTGCCGCGCTTTGTGAATCTGCCGGCAGAATCGCCGCGCCGTCGCAAACCCATGATTCTGCTGGATAACATTCTGCGCTACTGCCTTGATGAGATTTTCAAAGGCTTCTTTGATTACGACGCGCTGAACGCCTATTCAATGAAAATGACGCGCGACGCCGAGTACGACCTGGTCACGGAGATGGAATCCAGCCTGCTGGAACTGATGTCCTCCAGCCTGAAACAGCGCCTGACCGCCGAACCGGTGCGCTTTGTCTATCAGCGCGATATGCCCGATGCGATGGTGGAAATGCTGCGCCATAAGCTATCGATCTCCAGCTACGACTCGATTGTGCCGGGCGGCCGTTATCATAACTTCAAAGATTTCATCGGCTTCCCGAACGTGGGCAAAGCCAATCTGGAAAATCGTCCGCTGCCGCAGATTCGTCATATCGGTTTTGATGGCTTCCGCAACGGCTTTGATGCCATCCGCAACCGCGATGTGCTGCTTTACTATCCGTACCACACCTTTGAGCACGTGCTGGAGCTGCTGCGTCAGGCGTCGTTTGACCCGAACGTGCTGGCCATCAAGATCAACATTTACCGCGTGGCCAAGAATTCGCGCATTATGGATGCGATGATCCACGCCGCCTACAACGGTAAAAAGGTCACGGTGGTGGTCGAGCTGCAGGCGCGCTTTGATGAAGAAGCCAACATTCGCTGGGCGAAGCGGCTGACCGAAGCGGGCGTGCATGTGATCTTCTCAGCGCCCGGCCTGAAGATTCACGCCAAGCTGTTCCTGATCTCCCGCCGCGAGGGTGAGGAAGTGGTGCGTTACGCCCACATCGGCACCGGCAACTTCAACGAAAAAACCGCGCGTATTTACACTGACTATTCGCTGCTGACCGCCGATGCGCGCATCACCAACGAAGTCCGGCGCGTATTTAACTTTATCGAAAACCCGTATCGCCCGGTAACGTTCGAACACCTGATGGTGTCGCCGCAAAACTCGCGCGCCATGCTGTATCAGCTGATTGATAACGAGATTGCCAACGCGCAGCAGGGCAATCCTTCCGGCATTACGCTGAAAATCAATAACCTGGTGGACAATGGTCTGGTGGATCGGCTGTATGCCGCCTCATCGGCCGGCGTGAAGATCAACCTGCTGGTGCGCGGCATGTGCTCGCTGATCCCCGATTTGCCGGGCATCAGTGAAAATATTCGCATCACCAGTATCGTTGACCGCTACCTTGAGCACGACCGCGTCTATATTTTTGAAAGCGGCGGCGATAAAAAAGTATTCCTGTCGTCGGCGGACTGGATGACGCGCAACATCGATTATCGTATCGAAGTGGCGGTGTCGGTGCTCGATCCGCGCCTGAAACAGCGCATACTGGATATCATTGCCATTCTGTTAAGTGATACGGTAAAAGCCCGCATCGTAGACAAAGAATTGAGTAACCGTTATGTTCCGCGCGGCAATCGCAAGAAGGTGCGCTCGCAGCTGGCGATTTACGATTACATCAAGAAACTGGAACAACCCGAATAACGCCTATGCCAATCTCCCATAAAAGTACGCCGAAACCGCAGGAATTTGCCGCCATCGATCTCGGCTCGAACAGCTTCCACATGGTGATTGCCCGTGTGGTGGATGGCGCCATGCAGGTGCTGGGACGCCTGAAACAGCGCGTGCACCTCGCCGACGGGCTGGATGCGCAAAATCGCCTGAGCGAAGAGGCGATGGAGCGCGGGCTGAGCTGCCTGGCGCTATTTGCCGAGCGCCTGCAGGGGTTCAGTGCCGCCAACGTCACCATCGTCGGTACGCACACGCTGCGCATCGCGTCCAACGCGGAAGAGTTTCTGCAGCGCGCCGCGGAAGTCATCCCGTATCCGATCGAGGTGATCTCCGGCAATGAAGAGGCGCGCCTGATCTTTATGGGCGTTGAGCACACGCAGCCGGAGAAAGGCCGCAAGCTGGTGATTGATATCGGCGGCGGTTCAACCGAGCTGGTGATCGGCGAAGATTTTGAGCCGCAGCTGGTGGAAAGTCGCCGCATGGGCTGCGTCAGCTTCGCCAACCTCTACTTCCCGAAAGGCGAGATCAGCCAGGAGAATTTCCGCCGCGCCCGGCTGGCCGCCGCGCAAAAGCTGGAAACGCTGGCGTGGCAGTACCGTCTGCAGGGCTGGCAGTATGCGCTGGGCGCGTCCGGCAGTATCAAAGCGGCCTGCGAAGTGCTGCTGGCGATGGGCGAGAAAGAGAAGCGCGTGACGCCGGAAAACCTCGACATGCTGGTGAGCGAAGTGCTGAAGCACAAATCCTTTGCTGCCCTGAGCCTGCCGGGCCTGTCGGATGAGCGCAAGGCGGTGTTTGTGCCGGGGCTGGCGATTCTGTGTGGCGTGTTTGACGCGCTGGCCATTCGCGAGCTGCGCCTGTCAGATGGCGCGCTGCGTGAAGGCGTGCTGTATGAGATGGAGGGCCGCTTCCGCCATCAGGATATCCGCAGCCGTACCGCGCAGAGCCTGGCAAATCATTACGCCATCGACAGCGACCAGGCACGCCGCGTGCTGGAAACCACCGAACAGCTGTACAGCCAGTGGCTGGAGCAGAACCCGAAGCTGGCCAATCCCCAGCTGACGGCGCTGATGAAGTGGGCAGCGCTGCTGCACGAAGTCGGGCTGACCATCAACCACAGCGGTATGCAGCGTCATTCGGCCTACATCCTGCAGAACTCCAATATGCCGGGCTTTAATCAGGATCAACAGATGCTGCTGGCCACGCTGGTACGCTTCCACCGTAAAGCGGTGAAGCAGGATGAGATGCCGCGTTTCACCTTGTTTAAAAAGAAACAGTTCCTGCCGATGATCTTCCTGCTGCGGCTCGGCACCCTGCTGAACAATCAGCGTCAGGCCACCACGCGCCCCGACACGCTGAAGCTGAGCACCGACGATGGTCACTGGACGCTGACCTTCCCGGCCGGTTTCCTCAGCCAGAACACGCTGGTTCAGCTGGATCTGGAGCGGGAGCAGGCTTACTGGAATGACGTCACCGGCTGGAAACTGCTGCTGGAAGAGGAGTAACGCGGGCTTCAGGCCCGCAATAGCACTATGACAACACGCCCCGATAACTATTTTGCGGAGAAATACGGCCTGACGCCGCCCCACTCCGAAGTGCTGGCCGCGCTGCCAAAACTGGCAGTGGGTAACGCGCTGGACCTCGGCTGCGGCCAGGGCCGCAACAGCCTGCTGCTTAATCAGCACGGTTTTACGGTGACCGCCTGGGACAACAATCCGCAGAGCCTGGAGCGCCTTAACAGCATCATCGCGGAAGAGCAGCTACAGCAGATACATACCGAACAGTGCGACCTGAATCAGGTGCGTTTCAACGGTGATTATCAGTTTGTGTTTTCCACCGTGGTGATGATGTTCCTGCAGCCGGCGACCATTCCGCAGCTGATCGCCGATATGCAGGCCAGCACGCGCAAGTACGGTTACAACCTGATTGTGGCGGCGATGAGCACCGACGATTATCCCAACACGCAAAACTTCCCGTTTACCTTTAAATCGGGCGAGCTGAGCCATTATTACCGTAACTGGCACATCGTGAAGTACAACGAAGAGGTCGGTGAACTGCATCGCCGCGATGAACACGGCCAGCGCATTAAGTATCGCTTCGCTACCCTGCTGGCGCAGAAAGCCAGCTACTGATGGCTGGTATCATGATGGTCCGGTCGCCATGAATGGCGACCCTACAACGGATTAGTGCGGTTGGTGAAAGTATGCGGGTTTTGGTCGTCATAAATGGCGTAATGCCGTTCGGTGACGAAAACGCAAGCCGCACCCTATAGTAGCGGCGAGATTCATCGCGCAATAAATTGCGCCGCTACGCAAAGTGTCTCTTTTTTTAATAAAGTCAAAGGCTAACTGGCATGAGTCACATCATGCGGATTTCGGTCGCCATCAATGGCGCTCCTGCAGAGTCGATGACGCACGCTTCGCCCGGCGGCTGACATCGATCAAAGCAACCTTAACCTTTTCTGCTCATTTTTCACGCAGCGGTTGACCTCCCGGTCGGGTTGTGACTAAATATTGCCACCGCCCAGCCGGGCTTTGACAGGAACCACCCCGCGTGAATAGCGCCATCTCTGCACGAAGACGTCCCAAAACCGGTACCATGACCCGCATCGTTTTGCTGATCAGTTTCTTTATTTTGGTTGGCCGTCTGATTTTCATTATTCCCGGTGCCATCGAGCATCATCAGCAAAAGAAAGCCGCACCTGAACCGGTCACACTGAGCACCAGCGAGACGCGCTAAGGAATTTGCGGGTCATCGTCGCTCTGCCATCACATTGTCCGCCGCGGCAATGCTGCTTGTTACGCCCACTTTACCCGCAACGCGCTACACTTTGACCTGACTTTACAGACACAAAGGACGCGTTATGTCTGCTTCGCACGCACAACAACTATCAGAAACCCGCCAGCGAATTCTGCACCTTCTGCTCAGCGAGCATGATTTAGTCGATGTGCTGCTGGATAAATCCGTCGACCTCAACGCCGCCGAACTGCGCAAAATCACCGGCTGGCGTCAGCAGCTGGAGCATGAACTGCCGCAGCTGCACGCGGCCGACCTGGCGGACATTCTCGAAGCGCTGCCGGAAGAGGAGCGTCTGGCGCTGTGGCGGCTGGTGCCCTACGAGCAACGCGGTCGCGTGCTGGTGGAGGCCTCCGAAACCGTGTGGGCCAGCCTGACGGAAGAGATGACCGACCGCGAAATCCTGCGCGCCATCGAGCCGCTGGATATTGACGATCAGGTCTATCTGGCGCGTTATCTGCCGCGCGATCTCACCGGCCGCCTGCTCACCACGCTCGACCCCAGCCTGCGCGCCCGACTGCTGGATGTGATTGAGCTGGATCGCGATCGCGTCGGCCAGGTGATGGACTTCAATATCCTCACCGTGCGCTCAGACGTGACGCTGGCGACGGTGCAACGCTATCTGCGCAAGCGCAAAAGCATGCCGGACGGCACCGATAAAATCTTCATCACCGACGAACACAACCAGCTACTGGGTGAACTGGCGCTGACCGATATCCTGCTCAACAAACCTAAAACGCTGGTGGCCGAGGTGATGAACGCGCGCCCCACCACTTTCCAGCTGGATGACAAAGCGGAAGAGGCCGCCAGCGCCTTCGAACGCTATAACCTGATCTCTGCTGCGGTGACCGATGCCAAAGGCAAGCTGATTGGCCGTATCACCGTGGAAGATGTTATTGACCTGGTGAACGAAGAGAACGAAAGCAACATCCGTAAGATGGGCGGCATCAGCCAGGGTGAAGACGTGTTTGCACCGGTGCGCAAAGCGGTAAGAAAGCGCTGGACCTGGCTGGCCGTCAACCTGTGTACGGCATTTATCGCCTCGCGCGTCATTGGTCTGTTTGAGGACACCATTTCGCAGCTGGTGGCGCTGGCCACGCTGATGCCGATTGTCGCCGGCATTGGCGGTAACACCGGCAATCAGACCATCACCATGATCGTGCGCGCGCTGGCGCTGCATCAGGTTGAACCCGGCAACTTTTCGTTTCTGATTGCGCGTGAACTCGGCGTGGCGCTGCTTAACGGCCTGTTCTGGGGCGGCATCATGGGCGGCGTGACCTGGCTGATGTACGACAACCTGCAACTGGGCGGCGTGATGATGCTGGCGATGGTGCTGAATCTGCTGCTGGCGGCGCTGATGGGCGTGCTGATTCCGCTGATTATGACCAAACTCAAACGCGACCCGGCGGTCGGCTCCAGCGTGCTGATCACCGCCATCACTGATACCGGCGGCTTCTTTATCTTCCTCGGTCTGGCCACGCTGTTTCTGCTGCACGGCCACTGAAGCGCAGCTACAATCAGCGTTGATTCCTAATCAACTGGAGAGCAGTGATGTTTAACGTGGATGATTTTGTGCAGGCGAAAACCGGTGGTCCAAAAATGCAGGTGTTGCGCGTTGCGGGCGATACGCTGTGGTGCGCCCGCGTTGATGATCCGATCAAAAAAGAGATCGAGGTGAAGGCCGACAGCGTCAATCTCTATCATGAAGACGGGGATTTCGGCGTCTGTTAACGGCTGCGAGCCCGCGCCGCCCGCGAACCGATACTGTCGCGGCGCGGCGCTGTCTCAGGGCTTATCCTTCTGTAAATTATCCTGTCCTACCCCGCCGATAAACGGCAGCCGCAGACGCAGCGGGGTGAAATCCAGCCCCAGATTCAGTCCCAGCAGATTCACCTCCACGCCCTCTTCCGCACCCAACGTGACGCCCAGCACGCCGAGCAGCGACAGCTGCACGCCGTGCCCGGATGGCGGCAGGCCAAGCGGATGCAGCAGCGAACGGAAATCCTTACCGATAGCATTGGCGGGCAAATCAAGCTTCAGCGCCGGCACTTCACGGCCAATGTGAGCGAGGAAGGTGTTGCTGTTGGGGCCCGGCCACGCATGATAGGTGTTGGGCCACGGATAGGATTTAATCGCCGCTTCAATCTGCGGGATCATCGCCTGCGCAGCCGCACCGCGATGTGACACCAGCAAACGCGGACGCGCACCGTACCAGTAGCCGTCCGGCAGATTACTGTTGCGCCGCACTTTATCGCCGCTGCCCCAGCTGATCACCTCATAACGGTTGTAGCGGGTTTCTCCGGCGCGCTTAAAGATAATCCACGGATGCACGGCCACCGCGCCTTTCCAGCCGTAGGTCGGCGCGGCATACACCTGCACAATCGCCTCACTGGCGAAGCGCTGCGGATCCGGTGCCAGCCCGGCCGAATCACGCCGCGCCGTCGCCCAGCCGCCGCGTTCGGTGGTGAACTCACCGCTGCGCGTCGCCTGCGCCAGGCTGGCCGCCAGCGACAGTAACACCACACAGAGAAAAGAGAGTAAAACAGCTTTAACAGGCAACATGCATGGACATCCCGGTGGTGAATAAACGCTCCCGCCATGATGCGCCGAAACGGCAGCGTCAGTATTCACCAACTATGCGGTGGACAAAAAATGCGTTGCGGTGCCCGGTCAGCTGATTTTTCCTTAGTCAGGCAGGGCGATACCGCTGATATCGGCGCATATCGCCAGCAACTGCTGCTGCAGCCGTGGATTGCGCGCCTGCGGATTAGCCGCCAGCGCCTGACGGTGATAAAAGTACTCTCCGCTGACCCGCGCCTCATCGGCGGTGGCTAACCACACCTGGGTACGATGCGCCTGATCAAGATCGTCGGGTGCCCCGGCACCGCCCATTTTGGTCGGCACCCAGCCTGGCTCCAGCGCGTTGCTGTATACCTGCGGCCAGCGCCGGGCGATGGCAAACGCCAGTATGGCATCATGCAGTTTACTCTCAGCATAAGCCTGCGAAGCGTGCCAGCGCCGCCGCTGCCACAAAATATCATCCAGGTTAGCTTCGGCATGATGATGCATGCCGGAGCTGAGGTAAATCAGCCGCTGCGGCCGTTCAATCAGCGCCGTAAGAATATAGGGTGCCAGCGTGTTGATAGCGAACAGATGCGGCAGGCCATCTGCGGTTAACTGATAAGGCTCGCGATAGCCAACCGCCACGTTGTGGATCACCGCATCAAATCTGCCGAGCGCATTAACCTGCTGCGCCACACTGCGGGCGCCGGCGATGGTTATCACGTCGCCGCTGACCACGGCTTCAGCCTGCGGTAGCGCCTCCTGCGCGGCGCGGGCACGCGCGGCGTTGCGTCCGTGCAGCACCACCTGATGGCCCTGCTCAACCAGCAGTTCAGCCGCCATCAGCCCGAGGCCGGTGGATGAACCGGAAATAAAAATACGTGACATGGAAAACTCCTTAAGCGTGAAGTGAAGCGGCGCGCGATGTCAGCGCCAGCAGCGCACCGAGCAGCGCACAGGCCGCACCAAACAGATAGACGGCGGCATAGCTGAAGTGGCTGGCGATGGCACCGGCAATCGGTCCGGAAATACCATAAGCGATGTCGAGAAAAGCAACGAAGGCGCCCATGGCGCTGCCGCGACTGGCCGGCGGCACGCGCTTCAGCGCTTCCACGCCGAGGGCGGGAAAGATCAGCGCACAGCCAAGACCGGTAATCAGCGCGCCGGTGAGCGCCAGCGTTTCGTCAGGCGCAAACCACAGCAGCATCTGCCCCAGCGCTTCCACCAGCAGTGAATAAGCCGCCACGCGGTAGCCACCAATGCGATCCGGCAGATGTCCCAGCACCAGGCGCACGGCGATAAAACCAACGCCAAACGCGGTCATCACCCAGCCGGCCAGCTCCCAGTGGCGCGCGGCAAAATAGAGCGAGGCGAAGGCCGTCAGGCCGGCCAGTCCGACGCCCTGGAGCATCAGGCCACAGCCTTCCCGCCAGATGCGGCCAATCACCCGATAGAACGGCAAACGTGTCCCTCCGACCACGCGATAACCGCTGGCAGCCGTGGCGATGAGCGCTGCCAGCAGCGGAGCCGCGATGCAGGCCAGCATCGCCGCCGCTAAGCCGACGTGCTGATACAGCATCATACCGGCAGGGGCACCGAGCGACAGCGCGGCAAACATGGCGATGCCGGTCCAGGACATCGACAGACCGGCACGCTGTGGCCCGACCGAGGCGATTGACCAGGCCACGCAGCCGGTGACGAACTGGCTTTCGCCCATGCCCGCCGCCAGCCGTCCGGCAATCACCAGCGCCAGACTGACCGCCGGTGAAAAGCCCGGCAGTGCGGCCAGCCAGTAGAGCACGCCAGCCAGCGCGCACACCGCCGCGCCCTGCAGCGCTGAGCGCTTACCGCCAACGCGATCGGTAAGTTGACCGGCGTAACCGCGCGTCAGCACGGTGGCAACAAACTGTATCCCGATCACCAGCCCGACCCACAGGTTGCTGAAACCGAGATGCTGATGGATAAACAGCGGGATTACCGGCAGCGGCAAGCCGACCGCCAGATAACCGCAAAACAGCGCGGCAATCACGCCGGTCGCCGGTCGCGACAAATGCGCAGCTTCAGCCTGCGCGCTTAATGCAGACATAACAGCCTCCATAAATGAACAGACAGCGCGGCAGGCCGCCGCGCTGCGGAAAATCAGGCAAACAAAGGATGGTGATAGCCGCTGGCATTCAGCAGATAGTCGCGCGAAGCGGTGATTTCCGCGTTTAGCTGTGCCACATCGACGTTGAGCAAATGACCATGACGTTTACGCAGTTCACCCGCCACCATCACGGTATCAACATCGGCGCGTTGCACCGCCTGCACCACCGTTGCCGTCACGCTGGTCAGCGGGAAAACGCCGATACCATCGGTGCGCAGCATAATAACGTCGGCCTGTTTACCTGGCGTCAGCGTGCCCGTTTGCTGCTCCAGCCCGGCCGCACGCGCGCCGTTAATCGTGGCCGACTGCAGTACGGCTTCCACGCTAATCGGTGCCGGTACGTCGCTTTCGCCCCGGAAGCGGCGATAGCGCATCGCTGAGCGCTGCTGGTTAAACAGCGCCTGCATTTCACCGAACAGATCGCTGCCGAAGGCGGTATCAAGATCGATACCGAGCGCCGGCGTCATTCCGCGATCGACCGCCTGCTGCCAGGCAAAGCTGTCGTCGTCGAAACCAAACAGCGCATCCGAACGCGGATTCACGGTAATGTTGACGCCCGCGTCCGCCAGCTGCTGCCAGGTGTGCGCCGGTACGCGCGTACAGTGGTTGAAAATGTTGTGCGGACCCAGCAAGCCGGGTTCGGCAAACTCCGCCGGCAGCTGCGCCAGGTCACCAATAAACTCGGTGAGAATGCGCATATCCAGCTCGCGCGCCACGCGCCACCACGCCAGGTTGAGCTGGCCAAACAGGCCAACCTGCACGCGACTGCCGGCGTGGTTCCAGCGGCTGGCGAGACGGGCCAGATCGCCCGGCAGATGATCGCTGGAAGCCTGCTTATCCATTGCTGCGCCAACCATGTGCAGTGCACGAATCCCGCTCTCCTGCAGCGCGTCAAGCGCCGCATCGGTATGCGCCGGACTGCGTGAACTGTGGCAGGCATCAATCACCGTGGTGATGCCGGCATCCAGGCATGCCAGCGCCGTCAGCCGGGTGCTGAGGTACATATCCAGCGGACGGTAATGCGCGCCGAGCGTTTCTGCCACCACATCGATATAGGCAAACAGGTCGTCAACGTTGGGCATCAGGCGGCGCATCGCGCCGAGCCACATATGGTGATGCGCATCCACCAGGCCCGGCATCACGATATGGCCGCAGGCATCAATCACCTGCGCATCGTCGGCGGAAAGGTTTTCCCCCACGGCGGCAATACGATCGTCCTCAATCAGCACATCGCCACAGACGAGGTCGGGCACGCTGGCGTCCAGCGTCAGGATAGTGCCGCCTTTAAAAAGGGTGCGCCGTACAGTCATAACATTCTCCTCAAAAGGGATCAGGAATCCGGCGGTCAGTGCCGGTCGCGTTTCGGGGCACACAATAAGTTGCAGCGCATTTTTGATAAAGGTAGGCTCAGGCAAATGATCTTTGCTAAAAATCAAAGATGGAGAACAGGATGAGTTTTGATGGCCGACTATTATCCGGCATGAGCGTGCTGGCAGCCGTGGTTGAAGCCGGCAGCTTCAGCCGCGCCGGTGAGGTGCTGGGATTGTCCGCCTCGGGCGTCAGCCGGGCGATTTCACGACTGGAACAGCGTCTCGGCGTGCGCCTGCTGGATCGCACCACCCGCACCCTGCATCTCACCAGCGAAGGTGCCAGCCTGTATGAGCGGGCGGCGCCGCATCTGGAAGGGATTGAAGAAGCAGCAAACTACGTCTCCGGCGCCGCCGTGACGGTGCGCGGTACGCTGCGCGTGAGCCTGAATCCGCTGTTTTCCCGCTATGTGCTGGCGGCAAAGCTGCCGCTGCTGCGTGCCCGTTATCCGCATCTGGAACTGACGATTTTGCAGCAGCCCGATGTGGGCGATCTGGTGGCAGAAGGTATTGATGTGGCGGTGCGTTTCGGGCCACAGCCGCCGTCCACCATGACCTCACGCCTGCTGTTACAAACGCGCGTCCTGACGGTGGCCGCCCCGGACTATCTGGCACGCTGTGGTCGCCCGACGCAGCCGCAGCAGCTGACTGAGCACAATTGTCTGCAATACATCGATCCGCGCAGCAATAAGCCCTTTAGCTGGGAGTTTCATCGTGGCACGCAGCGGCTGACGGTCGCCACCCACGGCCATCTGACCACCACCGATCCGGATTTAATGGTACAGGCGTGCGTCGGCGGTGCCGGCGTAGCCCAGGTGCTGGCGCTGAGCGTGCAACATCTGATCGCCAGCGGTGAACTGGTCGAACTTTTCCCCGACTGGCCTGACGAAACCTATCCGCTGTTTATCACCCGGCCTTCGCGCCGTCTGGCCCCGGCGGCGGTGGAGGCATTTCTCGGTTTTTGCCTGGAGATTTGTGCGGAACAGAGCTGACGCAAATTACCGATTATCCTCAGCGCGTGTTTGCCGATAATAGCCCACCAGCTGAACGATGAAGGTGAGCGTCGCGAGTAACAACAGTATCCCACCCAGGGGAATGGTGCCGAGCAGGAACCAGCCCATGACGCCTAATTCATACAGCAATTGGCCGCGATCTTCTCCCAGGATGTAACAGGGATGCACGTTGCCTTCGTCCAGCTGGCAGCCTGCCAGACTGGCGACATATCCGGCGCCCATCGCGCAGATCAGCGGCAGAAACGCGAGAAAAGCCGTACCGCACAGCATCGCAAGATAGAGAATGATGATGGATGTCAGCGAGCGTTTGCCAGGTGGTGCGCGCTTGCCCGCGGCTCTGAAATTAAACAGCACGTTTCCTCCTGAAGCCTCTGCCGTTAACGCCAGATTATTAACACATCCTTATCCCCTGCGACAGACCGGTAAACAAACGCCCGCGGGGTAGCGGGCGCGTTTTTACTGCGACATGACGCCAGGCGTTAAGGGTTGGCGCGGATAATCACTTTGCCGCGCGCATGGCCGGTCGCCACCTTCTCCAGTGCGGAACGTGCATCATCCAGCGAAAAGATAGCGTCGGTGATGACCTGTAACTGCCCGGCCTGGAACAGGCTGCTCGCCCGGGCAAGATACGGCGTCGCGCTGGCGAAGAAGACAAACTCGCCGTGCTGGCCGCCGACGGGTGTGATGCCAAACTCTACCAGCGTGGCAATGCGCCCGCCGGCGCGCAGCACGGACCAGGAGCGGCTCAGCGTTTCGCCGCCGACGCTGTCTATCACCAGGTCGATATCGCGCGTTGCTGCAAAGTCCTGCGTGCGGTAGTCAATCACCTCATCGGCGCCCAGACTGGTCACCAGCGCATGGTTTTTCGCCGACGCCGTGGCGATGACATAAGCGCCCGCCTGATGCGCCAGCTGGACGGCCATGCTGCCGACGCCACCCGCTGCGGCGTGAATCAGCACGCGCTCGCCGCGCTGCAGCTGGCCCACATCGAACAATGCCTGCTGCGCGGAGCCAAACGCGGTAGGCAGCGCCGCGGCCTGTTCGGCGCTCATCGCTGCCGGGACAAGGCATACGTCATCGGCGGCGATCACCAGGCTTTGGGCAAAAGCCCCGCCTGCGCCAGGTGGCGTGCGCCCGAATACGCGATCGCCCGCGTTTAAATGGCTCACGCGCTCGCCAACCGCTGTAATCACGCCGCAGAAATCCATGCCCGGCACGTAAGGCAGGTCCACCGGGAAAACCTGCTGCATGTGCCCTGAGATGATTTTCACATCCAGCGGGTTAACACTCGCCGCTTCAACCTGCACCGTCACCTCATCCGGACTGGCGGCGCGTAATTGACGTTCGCCAATCGTCAGCACATCGGCGGTGCCAAACGTATCAATCAATGCTGCTTTCATTATCAACTCTCCGGTCTGATTCAGGCTTGTGGCGGAAACTGGCCAAGCTGGAGGAACAGGCCAAACCAATCCTCCATGTGCCAGGTGGTGATCAGACGGCCGTCCTCCAGCGCATGGAACTCATGCAGACGGAAGCTCACTTTCTTACCAGTCGGCGCGATACCGAAAATTTCGCCGAGATGGGTGCCGCTGATTTCCGCCCGCGCCGCGATGCGGCCAGGTTCCTGAATCATGTCATGCACCACGATCTGCACGTCCGGAAAAGCCTGCGCCAGCATGCGAATGATCGGCTTGATGCCTTCCGGTCCGGCAACTTGTCCTGGCGCCAGCGGAATGTCTTCCCATGACGGTGCCAGCACGCTATCGACCAGATCGGGGTTGTTGTCGCTGAAGGCCTGATAGAGCGTCTCTACCGCCTGTCGTTCAATTTTGAGCCGTTGTACGTATTCTGCTGCTGGATCCATCGTTATTCACTTTCAGGTGAGGGTTGGTTGTGGAATTTTGCGCAGCGCCCTACAATTCGTCCAACAAATATTCAATATGAGTGATTATTTGCCGTATGGATTTTCATGGCATCGATCTCAATCTGTTAGTGGCTTTTGACGCGCTGATGAACGAGCGCAACGTCACGCGGGCGGCAACCCAGGTGGGCGTCAGCCAGCCGGCGATGAGTGCCGCTTTGTCGCGATTACGCACCCTGTTCGGTGACCCGCTGTTCATGCGCAGCGCGGAGGGTTTACTGCCGACCGCGCGTGCACGCGATCTGTCCGGCCCCATCGCCGGGGCGTTGCGCCAGCTCGAAGCGACGCTGGTGGCAAAGCCCGCGTTTGCAGCGGAAAAAGCGCAAATAAACTTCAAACTGGGCGTGTCGGAGTATCCGGCTTTCGTGTTGCTGCCTTCGTTAATGCAGACGCTACAGGACGTCGCCCCCGGCGTGTCATTGAATGTGCAGGCGTTTACCAACCGCGATCACGCGGTCGATTTGTTAGATGCCGGCGCGATTGATGTCGCCATCGGCGTCCTGCCCACCCACAGCGATAGCCGCATCATCTCCCGGCCAGTATTGCGCGATGAATTCGTCACCATCGTCGCCAGCAACCATCCGGCGGCCAGACGCGGCATGGACATGGAGAGCTACCTGGCGCTGCCGCATATTCTGGTCTCGCCGGAAGGTGAACTGTACGGCCTGGTTGATCAGGTGCTGGCGCAGCAGGGTAAAAAGCGCCGGCTGGGGCTGACGGTCCAGCAGATGTTTACGGTGCCGTCTATCGTGGCGCAAACCCACATGACGGCGACCGTGATGAAGCGCGTGGCGCTGCATGCGCAGGCCAGTCGCCAGCTGGTGCTGTTCCCTCCCCCGCTGTCGTTGCCCGAAATGGTGTTCAACCTGATCTGGCACCGGCGCAGCGACGCGCATCCCGCCCAGCAGTGGTTCAGGGAATTTATTGAACAACAGGCGGCGCGGCTGTAGGCGCTGTATCTGAATTCTGCGCGGATCGGGCGATGCGAAAGATGGCAGGATAAAAAAGCCCGCAGTTACGCGGGCTTTGAGGCTTCAGGTGCTGGCGGTTGCCAGTGCGGGCGTTACTCCCACTCAATCGTCGCAGGCGGTTTACCTGAAATGTCATAAACCACGCGTGAGATGCCGTTCACTTCGTTGATGATGCGGTTGGAGACGCGGCCGAGGAAGTCGTACGGCAGGTGCGCCCAGTGGGCCGTCATGAAGTCGATGGTTTCGACAGCACGCAGGGAAACCACCCAATCGTATTTACGGCCATCGCCCATCACGCCAACGGAGCGCACCGGCAGGAACACGGTAAAGGCCTGGCTGACTTTGTTGTACAGATCGGCTTTACGCAGCTCTTCGATAAAGATGGCATCGGCACGGCGCAGCAGGTCGCAGTACTCTTTCTTCACTTCACCCAGTACGCGCACGCCCAGACCCGGGCCCGGGAAGGGATGGCGGTACAGCATGTCGTAAGGCAGGCCGAGTTCCAGACCGATTTTACGCACTTCATCTTTGAACAGCTCTTTCAGCGGCTCAACCAGGCCCATCTTCATCTCTTTCGGCAGACCGCCCACGTTGTGGTGCGATTTGATCACGTGCGCTTTACCGGTAGCTGAAGCCGCCGACTCAATCACGTCCGGATAGATGGTGCCCTGCGCCAGCCACTTCACGTCGGTCAGCTTCAGTGCTTCTTCGTCGAACACTTCCACGAACACGCGGCCGATGATTTTACGTTTGGCTTCCGGATCGTTCTCGCCCGCCAGCGCGTCGAGGAAGCGCCCTTCTGCCGCAACATGCACGATGTTCAGACCAAAGTGGTCGCCGAACATGTCCATCACCTGCTCAGCTTCATTCAGACGCAGCAGTCCGTTATCGACGAACACACAGGTCAGGCGCTCACCAATCGCGCGGTGCAGCAGCATCGCGGTCACGGACGAGTCCACGCCGCCGGACAGGCCGAGAATCACGCGGTCTTCACCTACCTGTTCACGGATGCGCTCTACCGCATCTTCGATGATTTTGGCTGGCGTCCACAGCGCTTCACAGCCGCAGATGTCGCGCACAAAACGCTCCAGCATGCGCAGGCCCTGACGGGTGTGCGTCACTTCCGGGTGGAACTGCACGCCGTAGAAACGCTTCTCTTCGTTGGCCATGATGGCAAACGGGCAGCTTTCGGTGCTGGCAACCGTCACGAAGTCTGCCGGGATCGCCGTGACTTTGTCACCGTGGCTCATCCACACGTCTAGCAGCGGTTTGCCCGCCGCGCTGATGGCATCTTCGATATCACGCACCAGCGCGCTCGGGGTTGTCACTTCAACCTGCGCATAACCAAATTCACGCTCGTTCGAGCCTTCAACCTTACCGCCCAGCTGCATCGCCATGGTCTGCATGCCATAGCACACGCCCAGCACCGGCACACCGGCGTTGAACACATATTCCGGCGCGCGCGGGCTGTTGTGCTCGGTGGTGCTTTCCGGGCCACCGGAGAGGATGATGCCGTTCGGGTTGAACTGGCGGATTTGCTCTTCGGTGACATCCCACGCCCAGAGTTCGCAGTAGACGCCCAGCTCACGCACGCGGCGCGCGACCAGCTGCGTATACTGAGAACCAAAATCGAGGATCAAAATACGATGTTTATGAATATTTTCAGTCGTCATTGAGGCGTTTCCATTGGGATGGACTTAATAATAAAAGCGCCCGGCTGGAGCCGGGCGGGAAATCTTACGGGATTATGAACCCATGCGGTAGTTCGGTGACTCTTTGGTAATGGTCACATCGTGCACGTGGCTTTCGTTGATGCCGGCGCCGCTGATGCGCACGAACTCGGCTTTGGTGCGCAGATCGTCGATGGTCGGGCAACCGGTCAGGCCCATGCAGGAGCGCAGGCCGCCCATCTGCTGGTGCACGATCTCTTTCAGGCGGCCTTTATAGGCAACGCGCCCTTCGATACCTTCCGGCACCAGTTTGTCGGCGGCGTTATCGCTCTGGAAGTAGCGGTCAGACGAGCCTTTGGACATCGCGCCCAGTGAACCCATCCCGCGGTAGGATTTGAACGCACGGCCCTGGTAGAGCTCGATTTCGCCCGGCGACTCTTCGGTACCGGCCAGCATGGAGCCGACCATTACCGCCGACGCGCCCGCGGCGATAGCTTTGGCGATGTCGCCAGAGAAACGGATACCACCGTCAGCGATGACCGGAATACCGGTACCTTCCAGCGCTTCAACCGCGTCGGATACTGCCGTGATCTGCGGTACGCCAACACCGGTAACGATACGGGTAGTACAGATGGAGCCCGGGCCAATGCCCACTTTCACCGCGCTCACGCCCGCGTTAGCCAGCGCCAGTGCGCCTGCACCGGTCGCCACGTTGCCGCCGATGATTTCGAGGTCTGGATATTTTGCGCGGGTTTCACGGATACGCTGCAGCACGCCTTCGGAATGGCCGTGCGAGGAGTCGATCAGCAGTACGTCAACGCCCGCAGCGACCAGCGCATCAACGCGCTCTTCGTTGCCGGCACCGGCACCCACCGCGGCACCGACGCGCAGACGACCCTGCGCATCTTTACAGGCGTTAGGTTTACGCTCGGCTTTCTGGAAATCTTTAACGGTAATCATGCCCAGCAGGTGGAAGCTGTCGTCAACAACCAGCGCTTTCTCGACGCGTTTTTCGTGCATTTTCTGCAGCACGACTTCACGCGCTTCACCCTCTTTCACCGTCACCAGGCGCTCTTTCGGCGTCATGACCGCGGTCACCGGCAGCGTCATATCGGTCACGAAGCGCACGTCACGACCGGTAATGATGCCCACCAGCTCGTTGTCGGCGTTGACCACCGGATAACCGGCGAAGCCATTACGTTCGGTCAGCTCTTTCACCTCGGCCAGCGTGGTGGTTGGCAGCACGGTCTGTGGCTCCGTTACGACGCCGCTTTCGTGTTTTTTCACCTTGCGAACTTCATCCGCCTGGCGCTCAATCGACATGTTTTTGTGGATAAAGCCCAGACCGCCTTCCTGCGCCAGCGCAATCGCCAGACCGGCTTCGGTCACGGTGTCCATCGCTGCAGACAGCATAGGAATGTTGAGACGGATGTTTTTGGTCAGCTGGGTGCTGAGATCGGCCGTGTTGGGTAAAACAGTGGAGTGAGCGGGAACGAGCAGGACGTCGTCAAATGTGAGGGCTTCTTTCGCGATTCTTAACATTGCAATATCTCCACCTGGGGCGTTTAAAACAGATAAAATATTGCCGCGGCATTATACAGGCCGAAATCGGTTGCCTCCAGTGTTTTTTCGGAAAAAGTCTTGATCCTCCGGGGCAGGCATGTAGTATCGGTTAATTAACCCTCTGATTTGAAATTTGATCCTCATCACATGTCGCTACCGCCAACCGCCAATATTTTTACTGTCAGCCGCCTGAACACCACGGTGCGCCAACTGCTGGAAAATGAGATGGGCCTGGTGTGGCTCAGCGCTGAAATTTCCAATTTCACTCAGCCCGCTTCCGGTCACTGGTACTTCACCCTGAAGGACGATGGCGCGCAGGTGCGCTGTGCCATGTTCCGCAACAGCAATCGACGCGTCAGCTTTCGCCCGCAGCACGGTCAGCAGGTGCTGGTGCGTGCCAGCATCACGCTGTATGAGCCGCGCGGCGACTATCAGTTGATTATCGAAAGCATGCATCCGGCCGGTGAAGGGCTGCTGCAGCAACAGTTTGAGCAGCTGAAAGCCCGGCTGGCGGCGGAGGGGCTGTTCGACCAGCAGTTTAAACAGCCGCTGCCGGAGCCGGCGCGCCAGGTGGGTGTGATCACCTCCGCCACCGGCGCGGCATTGCACGATGTGCTGCGCGTGCTGCATCGCCGCGATCCCTCGCTGCCGGTGGTGATCTATCCAACCGCAGTGCAAGGCGTTGATGCGCCCGCCGCCATCGTGCGCGCCATCGAGCTGGCCAACCAGCGTGACGAGTGCGACGTGCTGATCGTCGGTCGCGGCGGCGGTTCACTGGAAGATCTGTGGAGCTTCAACGACGAGCGCGTGGCGCGGGCCATCTTTGCCAGCCGCCTGCCGATCGTCAGCGCCGTTGGGCATGAAACCGATGTCACCATCGCCGACTTTGTTGCCGATCTGCGCGCGCCGACGCCTTCTGCCGCTGCCGAACTGGTGAGCCGCAACCAGATCGAGCTGCTGCGCCGTTTGCAGTCTCAGCAGCAGCGCATGGAGATGGCGATGGACTATTACGTGGCGCAGCAGCAGCGCCGCTTCACCCGGCTGCAGCATCGTCTGCAACAGCAGCATCCGCAGCTGCGCCTGGCACGGCAGCAAACCACGCTGATTCAACTGCAGCGTCGTCTGCAGGAAGCGGCCGATCAGCGGCTGCGCCTGGCGCATCGCCAGCAGGACCGCCTGCTGCAGCGCCTGCAATCCCAGCAGCCGCAGGGACGTATTCTGCGCGCTCAGCAGCAGTTACAGCAGTGGCACTACCGTCTGCAGCAGGGCATGGAAAAACAGCTCAATCACAGCCGGCAGCGTTTTGGTACGCTGGCAGCACAGCTGGAAGGCGTAAGTCCGCTGGCGACGCTGGCGCGTGGCTTTAGCGTCACCACCGATGCTCAGGGCCAGGTGGTGAAAAAGACCCGTCAGCTGCATGCCGGCGATCTGCTGCGTACCCGGCTGGATGATGGCTGGGTGGAGAGTCAGGTGACGGCGTTACAACCGCAGAAGACGCGCAGCCGTAAGGCGTGATAATCTTTTCAGCCGCATAAATGGTTGATAACCCCCCGTAAATCGCGCGGGCTGCAGACGCAGCGGCGCGCGATTGATAAGCGGGTCTATACTTTCTGACATACCCATCCGTCAGGGAGTCCGACATGCCTTACAGCGTTATTCCTCCGTATATTCTGCGAAACATCATCGATAACTGTTCCGGCGCACAGCAGGATTACGCGCGGCGCACCCTCACCCACGTGCAACAGCTGATGGCGGAACATCCTCACACCGCCAGCGCAGCCAGCACCGCGCAGCCCGGCAGCGTGCTGCGTGCTATCTACGACGCGGGTAATACGCAAAATCTGCCCGGCACCCTGATCCGTGAGGAAGGCCAGCCCGGTAACGGTGACGTTGCCGCCGACGAAGCGTGGAACTATCTCGGCATCACCTATGATTTCTACTGGCAGATCTACCAGCGCAACTCGCTGGACAATAAAGGCCTGAAACTGGATGGCACCGTGCATTACGGCAAGGAGTACCAGAACGCCTTCTGGAATGGCCAGCAGATGGTATTTGGCGACGGCGACGGTGAGATCTTCAATCGCTTTACCATTGCCATTGATGTGGTCGCGCACGAGCTGACGCACGGCGTGACCGAAACCGAAGCCGGGCTGATTTACTTCCAGCAGGCGGGTGCGCTCAACGAATCGATGTCCGATGTGTTCGGCTCGCTGGTGAAGCAGTATCACCTTAAGCAAAGCGCCGATCAGGCCGACTGGATCATCGGCGAAGGGCTGCTGGCGGCGGGTATTAAGGGCAGCGGCCTGCGCTCGATGTCCGCGCCCGGTACCGCCTATGATGATCCGCTGCTCGGCAAAGATCCGCAGCCTGCCGATATGGATCACTATATCGACACGCGCGAAGACAACGGCGGCGTGCATCTTAACTCCGGCATTCCCAATCGCGCCTTCTATCTGGCAGCGACCGCGCTAGGCGGCTTTGCCTGGGAACGGGCCGGTCAGGCATGGTACGACACGCTGTGCGATAAGGAATTGCCGCAGGATGCCGATTTCAGCACCTTTGCGCGCTTTACCGTACAGCATGCCGCAAAACGTTTTGATAATACGGTGGCACAGGCGATCCAATCCGCGTGGCACGAGGTAGGTGTAAGGTGAATATTCAGCTGACCGATGACGCCATCATTGAGCTGGCGCGTGAAGGCGGCATTGCATTTATCCCCGGCCTGCGCAGCGAGCGGCGATTTGCGCTGGCGCAGCTGCCGGAACCGCAGAAGCAGCGCGTGTGCAACGTGCTGGAGCAGGCGCTGCCGCTCGGTGAGCCGGAGGAACAGGCCGCCAGCATCGGGCGCGGCGACCAGCGCTATTTCCGCATCCAGATTAGTTACGCGACCCACCGCGAAGCCGGAACGATTGTGATCCTGATTCCGGAAAACGTTGCGCCTCCTGAATTGCAGGCGCTGTGGCGCGATGGCGAAGAATAACTTAGACAGTTCCCACAGCATCGCCGTAACTAACTGACTATACTGGATAACGTGGCTAGCTAGTCCACATCAAAGAAAACACCCTTAGATGATGTCTCTGCTATGACACAAACCAAGCAACGAGGCGGTGCCGGGAACTTTGCAGAGGACCCGGAGCGCGCCAGGGAAGCCGGTAGCGCTGGCGGCAAAGTCAGTGGGGGCAATTTCAGGAACGATCCTGAGAGAGCCAGGGAAGCTGGAAGAAAAGGAGGTCAAAAAAGCCGTCGCCCCTCTAAGCAGAAGTAAGTAAGGATCCTTACAGGAAGGAGTACGCCACGGACGGTTAATAAAAAAGGCCGACATCATGATGTCGGCCTTTCTTTTACTGCGGCTTACTTGCTGTCGGGCAGCGCGTAAGCAATCACGTAATCACCGCGATCCGGTGACTGACGCGCACCGCCTGCAGAGATCAGGATGTACTGTTTGCCGGTTTTCGGCGAAACATAGCTGATCGGTCCGCCCTGGCTGCCCACCGGCAGACGTGCTTTCCACACTTCTTTACCGGTTGAGCTATCAAAGGCGCGCAGGTAGTAATCCTGGGTGCCGGCAATAAATACCAGACCGCCCTGCGTTGCCAGCGTACCACCCAGCGTCGGCATACCGACCGGCATCTGCGCATGCATTTTGATACCAAACGGACCGGTATCCTGCACCGTACCCACCGGCACCTGCCACACAATCTGACGGGTCTTCATGTCGATGGCCGACAGCGTACCGAACGGCGGTGCCTGACACGGAATGCCCAGCGGCGACATGAAGCGGTTTTTGTTTACTGCATACGGCGTGCCTTTCAGCGGTACCGCACCCATGCCGGTGTTGATGGCTTCACCGCCATTGCTGGCAGCCGATTTGGTAGTGTCCTGCGGAATCATCTGCACCCACAGGCCGAGACGCATATCGTTAACGAACATGTACTGGTTGTTCGGATCGAACGAGATGCTGCCCCAGTTCATGCCACCGAGCGAGCCCGGGAAGCTGAGCGAAACATCAGTGTCTGGCACGGTGAACAGGCCGTCATAACGCATGCCTTTAAAGGCAATACGGCAAGCCAGCTGGTCAAACGGCGTGGCGCCCCACATGTCTGACTCGGTCAGTTTCTGATTGCCAATGTTTGGCATTTCTACCGAGTGCGGCTGAGTTTTGGTGTACTGCTCGTTCGGGATATGGCCCTGCGGCATCGGCAGCTCTTCAACTTTGGTTAAAGGCTTGCCGGTCAGGCGATCCAGCACCCAGATCATGCCGGTTTTCCCGCCGATCACCACCGCAGGTTTGGTGGTACCGTCCTTCATCGGGAAGTCCACCAGGCTCGGCTGCATTGGCAGGTCGAAGTCCCACAGGTCATTGTGGACCGTCTGATACACCCACTTCTCTTTACCGGTGGTGGCATCCAGCGCCAGCACCGACGCGCCATATTTGTGATCCAGCGCGGTACGGTTGGCACCCCACAGGTCCACCGACGAACTGCCCATCGGCAGGAACACGGTGTTCATCGCCGGATCGTAAGAGATTGGCGCCCATGAGTTTGGCGTGCTGCGGGTGTAATCCTGACCTGGCATCAGTACGGCATTTGGATCTTCATTGCCCGGGTCAAACGCCCAGCGCATCTGGCCGGTGATGACGTCGAAGCCACGAAGAACGCCGCCAGGCATGTCTGTCTGTACGTTATCCGCGACGCGACCGCCCACCACAACCGTGGTGCCTGCCACCTGCGGCGGCGAGGTCAGCTGATACTGCGGGTCCGGCGCGCTGCCGAGACCTTGCTTCAGATCGACCACACCGTGGTTGCCGAAGTTTTCACACAGCTCGCCGTTATCGGCATTGATGGCAATCAGACGTGCATCGATGGTGTTCATCAGGATGCGACGCTGGCAGCTATCGCCCGCCGCCAGCGTTACCGCTGGCACCGGCGTGGAGCCCGGCTGCGTTGGCTGCTGTACCGGTTTGGTGGCATCAAAATACGCCAGACCACGGCAGCGGTTCCACACCTGCGCCTGCGCATTGATTTCGCGCTTCCAGATCTGCTTACCGCTGTCGGCTTCCACCGCAATCACGTTGTTGTGCGGCGTACACAGATACAGGGTATTACCTACCTGCAGTGGCGTTTCCTGATCTTCTGCACCGTTACCGGTCGGGCTGATCGGCGTGTCGCCGGTATGAAACGTCCAGGCAACCTGCAAGTCTTTCACGTTGTCGCGGGTAATCTGGTCGATAGCGGCAAAACGGTCACCCTGCGGCGTACGGCCGTAGCTGCTCCAGTCTTGCTGCGGTTTGCTTTTATCTACCGGGATCAGCGGCAGCTGCTTGCCGGTGAAAGCCACAGTCGGATGCGGCTGGAACATCTGGACAAAGGTGACCACCATACCAACGGCAATCACTGCTGACAGCGCATACGAAAGCTTCGCCAGCGAGGCCTTGCCTTCTCGCTTACGCAGCGCCGGCCAGGTAATAAACGCCAGCACCATCAGGCCGGCCGGCACCATCAGGCGCGACACCAGCGGCCAGAACTGCCAGCCAGCATCGTACAGCGCCCAAATCAGCGTGCCGGCGAAGACCAGAATAAACAGCGTAACCGCCGAGGATTTACGGCGAAAGAACTGAATCGCCGACAATAACATGACGATACCGGCAATGAGGAAGTACCAGCTGCCGCCCAGGGCCACCAGTTTACCGCCACCGATCGCGAAGAACAGGCCGATCGCCAGCAGGACCAGCCCGAATAACACGGACCAGAGACTCAACCCTTTACCGGGACGAGCGGAATTTTCTGCCATAACACAAACTCTCCTGAAAAAATAACGCGTGGCGGCCGGAATGCGGGAGCAGCCGGTCAATGTCCTCCTGACTGAGCAGGGACAGGAAGTTATCCGTTACGCTTTATTTTATATCTGTTGGTACGGGAGCTACGCCCGTTATGCAGCGCTTGTGAGCGAGGCCGCAGGATCAACATCCGCTGGCATTCGCGACAAGGCGGGCAGGATTGTACCATCCGGTACAATTAAAAGTGAACATCCATAACGCGGTAGTTACTGGGCAATAGCATTTTTGCTACAAACGCAGCGCGAAGCGAGCAGCCAGCACCACTTCGCGCTATCGCAAACCCTCATTCCATGACGTCTTCCGGGCGATAATGCACGCGCCTGCTGGAGATCAGGCCGTGACCGTGGGTACAGAAATAATCTATGGCACCGCACGCTTTTAGCACCTGCAGCGGCTGCTGGCAGTCGGGACAGCAGGCCAGCGCGGTGAAATGACGCTGGCAGTGCGGGCAATCGAAGCGTTGTTCGCTGTAAGTGAGCGGTTGCTGACAGTGAGGGCACGGGGTGAGCATGATGACTCCGGAATCGTGGCTGAGGATCGTGATAAACCGGATGTTACGCCATAAAAAGAGGGCCCATCCGGGCCCTCATCATGTTTAGCGTTTGTTTTTCTTCAGATGCGATATCAGACGCTTACGCTTACGCTGCTGGGTTGGCGTCAGCAGGTTACGTTTGCCCGCATACGGGTTATCGCCCTCTTTAAACTGGATGCGAATCGGCGTTCCCATCACGTTCAGCGAGCGGCGGAAGTAGTTCATCAGGTAACGCTTGTAAGAATCCGGCAGATCCTTCACCTGATTACCGTGAATCACCACAATCGGCGGGTTATAACCACCGGCATGCGCGTATTTGAGTTTCACGCGGCGTCCACGCACCAGCGGCGGCTGATGGTCGTCAGCAGCCATGTTCATGATACGCGTCAGCATGGAGGTATTTACGCGTTTGGTCGAGCAGTCGTACGCTTCGGTCACGGATTCAAACAGGTTGCCCACGCCGCTGCCGTGCAGTGCCGAGATAAAGTGCACACGCGCGAAGTCGATAAAGCCGAGACGGAAGTCCAGCGTCTCTTTCACTTCATCTTTAATCTCCTGCGACAGGCCATCCCACTTGTTGACCACAATCACCAGTGAGCGCCCACTATTCAGGATAAAGCCGAGCAGCGACAGGTCCTGATCTGAAATGCCCGCGCGCGCGTCAATCACCAGCATCACCACGTTGGCATCTTCAATCGCCTGCAGCGTTTTGATGACGGAGAATTTTTCCACCGTATCAGTGATTTTGCCGCGCTTACGCACGCCCGCGGTATCAATCAGAATGTACTCGCGGTCATCACGCTCCATCGGAATGTAGATGCTGTCGCGCGTGGTGCCCGGCATGTCGTACACCACCACACGATCTTCACCGAGGATACGGTTGGTGAGCGTTGACTTACCTACGTTGGGACGCCCGACAATCGCCAGTTTGATCGGCAGACCGGTCGGATCGAAGGCTTCTTCCTCTTCTTCCTCCAGCGCTTCACCGTTCTCTTCGGCGGCTAACGCGGCCCAGTAGGCTTCGTTTTCGTCCTCTTCGCTGACTTCCCGCGGCGCGATGTCATCCATCCACGGCAGCAGCGCGGTTTCCAGCAGGCTGGTGACGCCACGACCGTGCGACGCGGCAATCGGGTGAATCTCACCCAGGCCGAGCGCGTAGAAGTCCAGCACCGCAGCATCCGGATCGAGACCATCAGTTTTGTTGGCAACGAGGAACGTCGCTTTATCGCGCGAACGCAGATGATTGGCGATCTGCTGATCCGCCGGCATGACGCCAGCACGCGCATCAACTAAAAACAGCACCACATCGGCCTCTTCAATCGCCAGCAGCGACTGTTCCGCCATGCGGTTTTCCACGCCTTCCTCGGTGCCATCAATACCGCCGGTATCGATAACAATAAATTCGCGCCCTTCCACTTCGGCGCGACCATATTTGCGATCGCGAGTCAGTCCAGGGAAATCGGCCACTAACGCATCACGTGTGCGCGTTAAGCGGTTAAATAGCGTGGATTTCCCCACATTGGGACGCCCAACCAGCGCGACCACAGGTACCATAACACTTGCCTCAGTTTTAAAAATAAATCGCCCGAATGGCGTGATTATAACGGCATTTGCCGTCAGGTTCAGGCCGCAGGCGCCAAGAATATCATGCCTGACTAAAAACAGAACGGCCCCTGACGAATCAGGAGCCGTATCAATGCGTGCGAAACGCTGCCCGTCGGGCCATCGCCTTAACGGGTGATGGCGTAGACCTCACCGCCTTTCGCCTGGATCAGCAGCTTGTCACCGGCCACGACTGGCTCGGTCTGGAAGCCGTCGCTGTCCAGTTTCTGCTGCGCCACAAAGCGGCCGTCCAGGGTGTTGATCCAGTGCACGTAGCCTTCGCTATCGGCGACCACCAGGTAACCGTTGAACAGCACCGGAGACGTCAGATTACGGTGCAGCAGATCGCTCTGACGCCAGATCGCCACGCCGCCATCGGCGTTGAGCGCAATCACGCGGTCATCCTGATCCACCAGATAGATACGACCGGCATCGACGATAAGATCTTTGACGCCGCCGATTTCACGCTTCCACAGAATCTGACCGGAACGCAGATCCAGCGCCGTCAGGTTACCGTTGTAGGCCAGCGCATAGACCACGCCATTGACGATCACCGGCGTGGTGTCGACATCGTTAAGACGATCGATCTCGGTCGCGCCGCTTGGCTGGGAGATACGCTGCTGCCAGATCAGCTGGCCCTGGTTCATGATCACCGCGCTGACGCGGCCGTTATCGCCGCCAACAATCGCGCCGCCGAACGCTACTGCCGGCGCCGATTCACCGCGCAGCGACAGCGCTGGCATATCCAGATTCACGCTCCATTTCACCGCGCCGCTGCTCTGATCGAGCCCCTGCAGCATACCGTTGCTGGTGTGAATCAGCACCAGACCATCGCTGACCACCGGACGCGACAGTGCTTCACCGGCCACTTTGGTCTGCCAGGCAATGCTGCCGTCGCTGCTGTTCAGGGCAAATACCTGCCCCCGCTCGCTACCGATGTAGAGGCGATCGCCATTGGCCGTGATGCCGCCAGACAGCAGTGCCGAAATGTTTTTCGAAAAGAAGCCGGTCTTCTCAGAGAGGTTCACTTTCCACTTCTCTTTGCCGTTGCTGGCGTCGAGCGCTTTCACGATACCGAAGCGGTCGGCGGCATACACGGTGCCGTCCTGCCAGGCGGGATGCAGATTGGAGTAGAAATCACCCACGCCGTCACCGACCGAGGTGCTCCACGCGGTTTCCGGCGTGAACTGGTTTTCAACCTTCGGCAGCGGGGCCATTTTCACTACATCTTCTTCGCCGCTGAACAGCGAGCAACCGCTGAGCAGAGTGACTGACATCAGCCCTGGCAGCAGGTATTTACGTAATTCCATGTGCGCTCTCTTGACTGGCTTAACTTAAGTTATTCATCTTCATCTGCAGCATCTGCTTCAGCGCAGGAGAAGCCTGCGATTCCGCACCTTTACTCCAGGCATCGCGGGCGCCCTGCTTATCGCCTTTGCTCAGCAGTGCTTCGCCACGAATGTCCGCCACAATGGCTGTCCAGCCATCACCCTTCACATTGTTCAGGGTAGTAAGGGCGGCATCGGCCTGATTTTGCTGCAGTTGAATGCGTGCCAGACGCAGGTTGATCACCGCCTGCAGATTGGCATCTTTGGTGTCTTTCAGCCCGCTCTGTAACAGCGTGATGGCTTTGTCTAACTGATTGGCGGCAACGTACTGTTTAGCCAGATCCAGCGCGGCCAGCGCACCGTAGGTGTTGTTGTTCTCGCTGGCGAAGCTGGCGACCGCTTCCAGCGTCTGCGGCTTGTCTGCCTGCATGGCGCTGGTCAGCTGCTGATACTGCGCCGACGCGGCTTTGTCCGCTCCTTCCTGATGGCTGCTCCAGAAACGCCAGCCACCCAGCGCAGCGATACCGACGATGACCCCGACCGCCAGCGCTTTGCCATTATTGGCAAAGAAGCGACGCAGCGCATCAACCTGTTCGTTTTCGTTGCTGTAAACTTCCACGCAATCCCTCTCCTTAAAATGCCTGTTGCAGTGCTGCGCTTACTGCAGCAGCGTGTGCAGCGTCGCGGCGGCGTCGCTCTGCGCCAGCGTCTGCTGATCGCCGGTGCGCAGGTCTTTAATCACCACCTGGCCCGCTTTCACTTCGTCTTCGCCCAGCACCAGCGCAATGCGTGCACCCCACTTGTCTGCACGGGCAAACTGCTTCTTGAAGTTACCGCCGCCGAAGTTGGTCATCAGCTTCAGCGCCGGGTCGGCATCACGCAGTTTTTCCGCCAGTTGCATCGCGGCGGACTGCACGCCCTGCCCCGAAGCGATAACATAGACATCAACAATGCGCGTCGGTTCAAATTCCGGATTCACCGCCTGCACCAGCAGCACCAGACGCTCGAGCCCCATGGCAAAACCGACCGCCGGCGTTGCGCGGCCGCCCAGTTGCTCCACCAGACCATCATAGCGACCGCCACCGCACACGGTGCCCTGCGAGCCGAGGCTGCTGGTCACCCATTCGAACACGGTGCGGTTGTAGTAGTCGAGGCCGCGCACCAGGCGCTGATTGATGCGGTATTTGATGCCGGCATCGTCGAGCAGCGCGCACAGGCCGCTGAAGTGTTCACGTGACTCCTCGTCGAGGAATTCACCCAGCGTCGGCGCGTCGTTCAGCAGCGTCTGAATATCCGGATTTTTACTGTCCAGCACGCGCAGCGGATTGGTATACATGCGGCGTTTGCAATCTTCGTCCAGCACCTCTTTATGCTGTTCGAGGAAGGCCACCAGCGCGCTGCGGTAGTTGGCGCGTGCTTCCAGTGAACCGATGGAGTTCAGCTCCAGCTCAACGTGGTCAGCAATACCCAGCGCTTTCCACCAGCGATGGGTCAGCATAATCAGCTCGGCGTCCACGTCCGGCCCCTGCAGGCCAAACACTTCCACACCCATCTGGTGGAACTGGCGATAGCGCCCCTTCTGCGGACGCTCGTAGCGGAACATCGGACCGATGTACCACAGGCGCTGCTCCTGATTGTACAGCAGACCATGTTCGATACCGGCGCGCACGCAGCCTGCGGTGCCTTCCGGACGCAGCGTCAGGCTCTCGCCGTTGCGGTCTTCAAAGGTATACATCTCTTTTTCAACCACGTCGGTGACTTCACCGATCGCGCGGCTGAACAGGGGGGTTTGCTCGACGATTGGCAGACGGATTTCACTGTAGCCGTAGCTGGCCAGCACCTGCTTCAGGGTGCCCTCAATACGCTGCCAGATGGCGGTATCTGCCGGCAGGTAATCGTTCATCCCGCGAATCGCTTGAATATTCTTCGCCACGTTAGAATCTCTTAATACAAAAAAACCTGTCCGGCATCATACCTTATGAGGATGAAACCGCACAGGTTCAATCACAACTGGCGTGCGCCGGGCGCACACCGTCCTTTATTTTTCCAGCTGCTGCACGTTGATGCGGCGGCTCTCGTCCAGCATGGTGGCTTTCGCACGGATGCGCGCTTCCAGCTGATCGATCATGTCATTGTTGTCGAGGCGATCGCGCTGGCGCACGCCATCTTCGTAGAAACCGCTCTTCTTGTTGCCGCCGGTGACGCCGAGCGTCGAGACCGTGGCTTCGCCGGGACCGTTCACCACGCAGCCAATGATCGAGACGTCCATCGGCGTGATGATGTCTTCCAGCCGCTCTTCCAGCGCGTTCACCGTGCCAATGACGTCAAACTCCTGGCGCGAACAGGTCGGGCAGGCGATGAAGTTGATGCCGCGTGAGCGGATGCGCAGTGATTTCAGGATGTCGTAGCCGACTTTCACTTCTTCAACCGGGTCGGCGGCCAGCGAAATGCGCAGCGTATCGCCAATCCCTTCCGCCAGCAGCAGACCAAGGCCGATCGCTGATTTCACCGCACCCGCACGCGCGCCACCGGCTTCGGTGATGCCAAGGTGCAACGGCTGATCGATGGCTTTTGCCAGCAGACGGTAAGATTCCACCGCCAGGAACACATCGGAGGCTTTGACGCTCACTTTGAACTGGTCAAAGTTGAGGCGATCGAGGTGATCAACATGACGCATCGCGGATTCGAGCAGCGCCTGCGGCGTTGGCTCACCGTATTTTTCCTGCAGATCTTTTTCCAGCGAACCGGCGTTAACGCCGATACGAATCGGAATATTGTGGTCACGGGCGCAATCCACTACCTGGCGAATACGCTCGTTGTTACCGATGTTGCCCGGGTTAATGCGCAGGCAATCGACGCCGTACTCGGCCACTTTCAGAGCGATGCGGTAGTCAAAGTGAATGTCCGCTACCAGCGGCACGTTGACCTGCTGCTTAATCAGTTTGAAGGCTTCCGCCGCATCCATGGTGGGCACGGACACACGCACGATATCCACGCCGACGCGCTCCAGCTGACGAATCTGATTCACCGTGGCTTCGACGTCCGTGGTACGGGTGTTGGTCATTGACTGAACGGCGATAGGCGCGCCATCGCCAACCGGCACCTTGCCGACGTAAATACGTGTAGATTTGCGACGGATAATGGGTGCTTCGTTATGCATATTCTCTCTCCACAATTACCCGGAAAGCGCGCTGCGCGTTATTGCGCACCCAGCGTCAGACGGGCAACCTGGTTATTACGGATAAAACGACTTAAATCAACGGGCTGATTCTGATATTGCACGTCAACCGCACCCGGAGCGCCAATTTTCAGACGATACGGAGCGGTGCCGGACAGGCTGAGTTTACCGCCGCTACGTTGCAATCCGCTGAACAGCTTCTTACCGGTCGCATCGGTGACTTCCAGCCAGCAGTCTGCTTTGAAGTTCATCACCACGGCGTTAGGATCGCCCGCGGGCTGGCTGACGGCAGCGGTACCGGTTGGCATTGAGCCTGCCGGCACGCTGTTGGCCGGCGCCGGTGAGGTGGCCGCTGGCGGTGCGTTGTCAATCGGCGCCTGGCTCGGAGACACCACCGCGTTGTCGCTGCTGGTTGCCGTGTTGCTGCTGGTCGCTGCTGGCGCACTGCTGGTAATGCCAGCGTTGTCTGGCGTGCTGACCGCACCGGCACCGGTGTCAATCGGGGTACCGGCCGCGTTAGTGTCGCTGTCGGTAGTGCTGTCCGTGCTGTTGTCACCCAGCGGAATCGACTGGCTGTTGTCGCTGCTGCTGCCGTTCTGGTCAGCCATCGACACCAGATCCGCCTGCGAGGCTTTATGGTTCTGCCACCACCAGGCGCCGGTCAGGCCGACCACCACGAAAATCACCAGCCAGGTGAAGATCATCAACCAGCCGTCACGCTTTTTACGACGCTTACCCAGTGAGAAGCTCTGCATCGGCTCAATTTTCGCCGCACGCACCGGAGCCTGCTTCGCCATCATCGGCAGCAGGTCATCTTCAGGTACATGCACCAGACGCGCATAAGAGCGAATGTAGCCGCGCAGGAAGGTCGAGGCCAAATCCGCCGGGGATTTATCCTCTTCAATATCACGCACGGTAGAAAGTTTCAGGCACAGGCGCTCAGCGACGTTTTGCTGGGTCAGCCCCATCTGCTCACGGGCCAGACGCAGGCGTTCACCTGTGGAATGTACTGCAGAATTCTCTTGAGTGGCTTCAGTATTCATTAGCTAAATAACGCTGGTACTGTATCGATTGTGGAAAACTTCGCGCCAACCGGTCGCCATAACGTGTAACGTCAGCAGCGTTTCCCTGTTGCGCGGCGAAACGTATCTGTAACCCCAGACTCTCTGCCGTTGCCGGCAAATGCTGATGGTAAACTTCTAAAAGCAGCGGCACTGAAGCCCACTGCTGCTGTTCAAGCCGTCGTTCCACTTCCGTCAGCAGCATACTGCCCTGCTCCGGTGCGGCATCCAGCGCGAGATCGAACTGCTGGCGCGCGGCGCGATCCTCTCCCGCCTGCAGGTAACAATAGCCCGAAAACAGCAGGGCATCCTGAGCGGCGTCGCTGTGCTGCGCTTCAGTTGCCAGCTTAAACTGTTGATGCGCTTCGTCATACTGCCTCAAACCGCAGAGAAACGCACCGTAATTGTTAGCCACATAACCATTCAGCGGCGCTAACTGCTGCGCGCGCTGGTAGTAATGGCGCGTCCGGGCGTTATTCTGCTGTGCCTGCGCGACGCGCGCAAGCGCCAGCGGCACCCGGTAATCGCGCGGCGCGGCCTGCTGCGCGCGCAGCAAATTGCGCTGCGCCGCGGCATAATCCTTCACCGCCAGATAGTGCAATCCCAGCTGCAGCCGGATATCAGCCGCGCCGTGCCGCGCCGGTGCTTCGACACACCCGGTTACAACAAAGCCGGCCAGCAGCGCGGCGGGTAATCCTTTACGCATCTCAGTCTCTCCCTGTCAGTTCAGCGCAGAGACTGCCATGCCTGACGCCCGATGCGTAGCAGCGGGCGCGATCTTTCAGAGCGCCTTCACAGAGATGGCTTCACCGGCCATTTTTTTACGCAGCGTACGCTTGGTGCGGTCGATAACATCGCCCGCCAGCTGACCACAGGCGGCATCAATGTCGTCGCCGCGCGTTTTACGCACGATGGTAGTGAAACCGTACTCCATCAGCACTTTGGAGAAGCGGTCAATACGGCTGTTTGAGCTGCGGCCATACGGCGCGCCCGGGAAGGGGTTCCACGGGATCAGGTTGATCTTGCACGGCGTCTCTTTCAGCAGCGCCGCCAGCTCATGCGCATGTTCGGTGCTGTCGTTGACGTGATCCAGCATCACGTACTCAATCGTCACGCGGCCCTGATTGGCGTTGGATTTGCCAATGTAGCGCTTCACCGCCGCCAGGAAGGACTCGATGTTGTACTTTTTGTTGATTGGCACGATGTCATCGCGGATGGTGTCATTCGGTGCGTGCAGCGAAATCGCCAGCGCCACGTCGATCATATCGCCGAGCTTATCCAGCGCCGGCACTACGCCCGAGGTCGACAGCGTCACGCGACGTTTGGAGAGGCCGAAACCGAAGTCATCCAGCATGATCTCCATCGCCGGCACCACGTTGGTGAGGTTGAGCAGCGGCTCGCCCATGCCCATCATGACCACGTTGGTGATCGGACGCTGGCCGGTCACTTTAGCGGCACCGATAATTTTTGCCGCGCGCCATACCTGACCAATGATTTCAGACACGCGCAGGTTACGGTTAAAGCCCTGCTGCGCGGTCGAACAGAATTTACACTCCAGCGCACAGCCTACCTGCGAGGAGACGCACAGCGTGGCGCGGTCGGCTTCCGGGATATAAACGGTTTCCACCAGCTGATCGCCGACGCGAATCGCCCACTTGATGGTGCCATCGCTGGAGCGCATCTCTTCCGCCACTTCCGGCGCACGAATTTCAGCGCGCTGCATCAGCTTGCCACGCAGCACTTTATTGATGTCTGTCATCTGCTCGAAATCATCGCAGCAGTAGTGGTACATCCACTTCATGACCTGATCGGCACGGAACGGTTTTTCGCCCATCTCAACAAAGAATTCGCGCATCTGCTGACGGTTAAGATCCAGCAGGTTAATTTTTTCGTTTTTCGGGGAAACAACCACGGGGGAAGCGGACGATGGCGTCACAATCTGTTCGGACATAATGTTCTCTGGCCTCGTTGTTACACGTTACGGCTCTGGTTAAGAATAGGAAAAAAACAGCGCCCTCACTGAGCCAGGCTCAACAAGGGCGCATAATTGTACTACATCTGCTGCGTGATGCCAGGGGAACGTCTTAGCCACCGGTTACAAGGTGTAAAGACGTCTGTCCGCATCCGCTACCGCGCACTTAGCGGGTACGTGGGCAGACTTCGTTTTCTGCGAAGAAGTAAGCGATTTCGCGTGCCGCAGATTCTGCAGAGTCAGAACCGTGGGTGGCGTTTTCGGTGAAGCTGTCTGCATAGTCAGCACGCAGCGTACCGGCCAGCGCGTTGTCCGGGTTAGTTGCACCCATCAGATCGCGGTGACGCTGGATAGCGTTTTCGCCTTCCAGAACAGATACCACAACCGGGCCAGAAGTCATGAACTCAACCAGACCATCAAAGAACGGACGGCCTTTGTGCTCCGCGTAGAAGCCTTCAGCCTGCTCTTTGGTCAGGTGCAGCATTTTCGCACCAACGATTTTGAAGCCAGCGCTTTCGAAACGGTTGTAGATAGCACCAATCACGTTCTTAGCGACGGCGTTTGGTTTGATGATGGAGAAAGTGCGTTCGATTGCCATGATTACCTCTGATTAGCATCCTGAAGAAACCGGGAACCCGCTCCCGGTAAGAAAACGCGCCGATTATAGGGAGATCGGCGCGCCTTGCCTATGAGTGAAGAGAGGAATTATTGAAAATAATTGATTTCTGTCGGGGCAAACACGCAAAAAATATGCCATAGCGCTGCGTTTAGCCACGCGTGAAGGACACCGAAGCCAGCTGCCCGGCCTCATCCATCACCACCAGCTGATAACGACCGGGCTCGCGCAGCACCAGCGAGGCGCTGTTTTTTCCCGCCGCCAGTTCCACCGGCTGCCCGTTTAAAAACCACCAGCGCTGCGTACCCTGCCCGCCCTGCACCGCCACCGGCAGCAGCAATACGACCTTACCGGGCAGCGGCTGCACGCGCTGGCCATTGATCACGCCGGTCACCAGCAACGGCGCGCTGTCCCCCTGATTCAGCGGCGGACAGGTCGCATCCACGGGCGGCAGGCGCTGCGCCCGCCGTTCGCCCGGCGGCAGCCACGGCTCGAGCGGCAGCGGCCACATCACGCGTTCCCGGCTTTGCGCATCCGGACAATCCGCCGCCACGCGCAGCCCTTTGCTGTTTTGCCAGAAGCGCTGGCGTAAGCCATTGACGCCCTCCTGACCCGGCGCCAGCAGCGTTGGCGGCACGGTCTGATTCAGCACCCAGCTGTAACGCCGCTGCCGGCAGTTCTCGTCGCCAGCGGGCAACGGCTGGCCGCCGGGCCAGCAGATACTGACGGCGCTGACCGTCGCCGGGCGCGGATCGCCGCGCACGCCGCGCGCCGGCAGGTGTCCCGCCAGCAGGTGATTAACCTGCTGCATCACCGGCACCGCCGACGCGTAACCGAACTGGCCGGCAACCGGTGTGGCATCCGGCCTGCCCACCCAGACGCCAATCAGATAGCGCGGCGTGATACCGACGCTCCAGGCATCGCGATAACCGTAGCTGGTGCCGGTTTTCCACGCCAGCGGCACGATATCGGCGACCGCCCCGCTGGCGGCAGGCTGTGCCTCACCGGCGAGAATGCGGCGCACAATCCACGCCGCGCCAGGCGACAGTAACGGGCGCTGCAGCAACGGCTGCTGTGGCAGCCAGCGCAGCTGTGCAGCATTACCGTGGCGGGCAAAGGCGCTGTAGGCGGCGACAATGTCGTCCAGCCGCGCGCCGGTGCCGCCCAGCACCAGCGACAGATTCGGTTCACCGCCCGCCGGAAAGCGCAGATTCAGGCCGACGTTGCGCAGCCGCGCGGCGACGTTTTTCGGTCCAAGCGCCTCCAGCAGCTGCACCGCCGGCAGATTGAGCGAACGCTGCAGCGCTTCACTGGCGCTGACCGGGCCGTGAAAGCCGCTGTCGAAATTGCCGGGACGATAGTCACCAAAGCGGCGTGGCACATCCTGCAGCAGCGATTCGCCATGAATCAGGCCTTCATCCAGCGCCATGCCGTAGACAAACGGCTTGAGCAGCGATCCCGGCGAACGCACGCTGGCAATCATATCCACATGGCCAAAGCGGCTGTCGTCATTGAAAGACACCGAGCCGACGTAGCCGCGCACCTTCATGGTGCTGTGGTCGACAACCAGCAGTGCCAGCGAGGTGCTCGGCGGCAGCCGGGTTTGCAGCGACGCAGCGAGGTTCTCCAGTTCACGCTGCAACGACACATCCAGCGTGGAGGTAATTTTGCTGTCGGGCAACAGCGACAGCAGCCGGCGCGCCAGCAGCGGTGCCAGCTGCGGCAACTGGCGCGGCGGCAGCCATACCGGCTCCTGTTTGATTTCGGCGACGGTCTGCGCCGGCCACACCTGATACTGCGCCAGGCGGTCCAGCACTTTATTACGGGCAGCTTCAGCGCGCTGCGGCCAGCGGTCCGGGCGCAAACGGCTGGGTGCCTGCGGCAGCACCGCCAGCAGCGCCGCCTCGCCGCGGGTAAGCTGCGACGCCGGTTTGCCCAGCCACATCCAGCTGGCAGCGCCGACGCCCTCAACCGTGCCACCAAACGGGGCGCGGTTGAGATACAGCGTGAGGATCTCGCGCTTTGACAGATGCCACTCCAGCTGCAGCGCGCGCCACGCCTGCACCACTTTGCCACGCAGGGTACGCGGCTGCGGATCAATCAGCCGCGCCACCTGCATAGTCAGCGTGCTGCCGCCGGAGACAATGTCGTGCTGCAGCAGGTTTTGCCCGACGGCGCGCACTATCGCCAGCGGGTTAATGCCGGGATGGTGCCAGAACCAGCGGTCTTCGTAGGTCAGCAGAGCCTCAATATAAGCCGGTGACACCTCGTCCAGCGTCACCGGATAGCGCCACACACCCTGTCGATCGGCAAAGCGCCACAGCGGCGTGCCATCTTCCGCTACCACCACCCGCGCCGGCTGTAACTGGCGCAGCGGCAGCGGATCGAGCCGGTCCAGCAGCCATACTGCGCCCATCAGCAGCAGTAACAGCAGCGCCAGCCCGCACAGGCGTCGGTGGCGCTGCGTCACGGGCGCTTAACGCACATGAAGTTTTTCCGGCGTGGTGCCGATGGCGCGCCACGCGGGCACATACATCGACTCCACCTGCGGTGGCGGCAGACGATAACTGCCCGGCGTCACCGCACGCGCCAGATACAGCAGCGTGCCGGGTGTGTAGTCATCCAGCGCCAGCGCGGCGACAAAGCGGTCGTCGCGAAACTCAAGATGTTTAATGTTGGCCTGCTGCATGTCCATCATGCTCTCTTTCAGCGCATCGGCACTGTCGCCCAGGCTGGCGCTGCTGTCGCTCAGGTTTTGATTTTCCAGCTCCAGCCCGGCCGGCAGCAGATCCACCACCAGCGCATCGCTGACGCGCTGGCTGGCGCCCACCTTCAGCCGCACCACCAGCAGCTCACCGCTCTTAAGGTTATTGAGATCGGCCGGTTTGCCGTCCAGCGTGAAGTATTCGCGACTGATGCTGAGCACGTTGCTGACCGGTGACGGCGCAGTGCGCGGATAGCCGACCACATTGAGCGTGCCGTACAGCGGCGACGGTGTGTCGCTGGTCACCGTCAGGCCCTGCTGCAACTGCTGCGCGCTCAGCCCGAGACTCAGCGGCCGATCGCTGCGCAGCGGCTGGTCCTGCAGCATGGCCTGCCAGGTCTCACCCGGATGCTGCTGCAGCGTCCGCGCGGCGAGGAACAGCGCATTATTCTCCTGGGTGGAGAACCAGCGCTGCCCGTGCAGCGTTTGCGCCAGTTCAATCAGCAATGGTCCCTGCTGCTCCGGCAGCAGCTGATTTTCCGTCAGCAGCGCCAGCGTTAGCGCGCGGTCACGCAGCGGACTGCCGTAATCGCCCAGCCACATGTCAGGCTGGCGTTGCAGCGCGATGCCCTGCATCAGCGCCAGCTGCGCGCGCTGCGTATCGCCCATCTGCTGTAGCGCCACGCCAAGCTGCACCAGCGCCAGTCCGGACTTCGCCTGGGCGCGTTGGTCATACAGCGCCCGCAGCGCGCCGAGCGGCGCCTGCTGCTGACGCGCCAGCACCAGCCCCGCATAGGCCTGCACGCTAAAACGCAGCGCATCGGCATCGCTGCTCCAGCTGGTTTCGATTTGCGCCGGATCCTGCAAATAACGCAGCAGGCGCTGGTCGGCGCGATTAATCACGCCCTCCGGCACGCTGTAGCCCGCTTCGCTGGCGCGCAGCAGGAAGTCGGTGACGTAAGCGGTGAGCCAGAACTCCTCGCTGCTCTCTTTGCTCCACAGGCCAAAGCTGCCGTTACCGCGCTGCATGCCGGCCAGGCGCGCAATGCCGGTGTCAATTGCCGCGCGGCGCGCCTCATCGCTGCTGGTTTTGATGCCCATCGCGCTGAGCTGGGCGTGATTGGTGAAGAGTGAAGGCCAGATACCGCTGGCGGTCTGCTCCAGACAGCCATAGGGATAAGCGTAAAGCTGGCTGATGTAGCTGGCGATATTCAGCGGCGGCTGAGAACTCAGCGACAGCTGGCCATTCAGCGTGCTGGCCTGCAGGCCGTTGAAAGCGCTCGCCATCACCTGCCAGCGCTGCCCGCTGTTCATTACGTTCTCGAAACTCAGGGTTTGCGCCGGATAAGCCGGACGCACGCCAATCTTCCAGCGGCGCACGCTCGGTGCCAGCGTCTCGTTCGGCAGGCTCAGCCCCGAAACGGTCACCTGCACGTCGCCCTCGCCAAAACCGTCCTGCGCTTTAACCGGAATCGCCAGCGTGGTTCGCGCCCCCTTCGCCAGCTGCACCCTGGCCGGGATTTGGCCGTTGAGTGCAATCAAGCCGCTTGCGTTGACCGCGACGTTCAACGTTTGAGGTTGATCGGTGAGGTTGGTCAAATCCAGCGCCAGTGTTGATTGATCGCCGCTGGCAAGAAAGCGCGGCGTCGCCAGTTCGCTTACCAGCGGTGCGGCGACCACCATTTTACGATCCGCCGCGCCGAAACTGTCTTCGCTCCACACCTGCGCCATCAGCCGCAGCTCGCCGTTGAAGGCCGGTACCGGCAGTTCCAGCGTGCCCTCGCCGCTGGCATCCAGCGTCACCGGTTGCAGCTGCTGCGCCACAATCTGCGCCTCGGTGACCGGCTTTTTACCGCCGCGCGACAGCGCATCGGCATCATCACCGTCACCGCCAAAACGCAGCGCCGCCAGTTTGCCACCGCCCTCAATCAACTGCCCGAACACGTCATACTGATCGGCGTTGTAGCGCTTGCGGCCAAAGAAGCCGTTCCACGGATCGGGGGTGGCATAGTCGGTAATGCTCAGCACGCCGCTGTCCACCGCCGACAACAATACCTGCACCTGCTGCGGCAGCGCACCGCCCTCGCGGCGGGCTTTAACCTTCACTTGCACAGTTTGTTCCGGCCGAATCCTGTCCGGTGCCTCCAGCGCCAGCGTCAGGCGGCGCGCGGCGGTTGCCATCGGCAGATGCAACAAGCCGACCGCGCGTTTTGGCGTGGTGCCGTTCGCTTTGTCGCCGTCGCGCACCACAATCGCGCTAAGATACAGATCGTGGCGTTTCCACTCCGCACTGACTGGCACATTAATGGTTGCACCGCCCGCCGGCACATCCAGCGGTTGCCACCACAAGGTGCCGCTGCTCGACTCCACCAGCAAATAGCCTTTGCCGGCCGCCGGGGATTCCACCGTGACACGCGCGGTGTCGCCGGGTTGATAGGCTGCTTTGTCGATCTTCAGTTTGACCTGATCCGGACGCAGCGCCCCGGTGCCGTTAGTGTTGTCCTGCCACCAGTAACCAGCCTGGAAACGCACGCTGCTGACGATGTTGTCACCGGCATGCACTTCAAGACGATAGGTGCCCCACTCTACCGGGAAGCTGACTTTCTGACTGCCGCCCGCCGCAATGCTGATGCGCTGCTGCTCTTCCTGCAGATCTTTCTGGTCAAAGCGTGACTGCCAGCCTTCGCTGTCAGAGAAGCTCCAGAAGTAGTCGCGACGTTCGTGGATCAAACGCACATCAAGGTCCTGCGCCGCCAGCTTTTCGCCCTGCGCATTGGCGTATACCACGTCAAATTCGGCGATGCTGTTTTCCGGTACGGTTGGCTCGTCGTTATAACGATCGGTGCGATAGTCGTACACCGATTCGCGGTTAAACAACGGACGAATGCCCGGCAGCGCTGGCGCAGGCCAGATCGCTTGCGTGGCACGCCGCGTTACCGGACGACCGCCGGTCTCCAGCAGGCTGGCCTGCAAAATCAGGTTGAGCGGAGAGTGGCTCTCCGCCCAGCTGCTTTCGACCTTAAGCTGCAGCCTGCCGCTGTCGTCCAGCTTTTCATCCACATCATCAAGGCTACGTTTCAGTTCCTCAGTGATGTCGCCAAACTGGTAACCTGGCAACGCAGCGACCGCTTCACGCGCCGGACGCAGGAACAGCTGGCCCTGTAGTTCGTTGCCTGCCGCTGGCGCACCATACAAATAGCGACCTTCGATATCAAAGGTGACGTCGGCATCTGGCGACAGTGGCTGAGTGTTGCTTTTAAGCGACAGCGCCATCCGTTCGGGCAGGAAATCTTCTACATTGAACGGCCAGCTGCGCGGCTGGTTGTCGCCGCTGTTAATACGCAGCGTCCATTTACCGGTCATCGCCGAGGCCGGTAAGGCAAAACGTTGTTGATAAACGCCGTTCTCTGCTTGCCAGACGAAGGTTTGTGCCACTTCACCATTCGGCTGCACCACTTCAGCTTTCACCGGCTGCGGCGGCAGTGGTTTGCCATCGGCATCGCGCAGCAGCGCATTAACGATGACCGTTTCGCCGGGGCGATAGAGATCGCGCGGGCCAAAAATGAAGAACTGTTTGTCGTAGCCTTGCGGGCCATCAATCGGGAATTCGGCCAGATCCAGCGCCGGGCGATTAAGGTCGATGAGCGAAGTCTGGCCTTTACTGGTCGCCAGCAGCAGCTTGCCTTTGGCGTTAGCCGCTAAACGCAGATGCCCCTCGCTATCACTGCTGCCGCTCGCCAGCTGTTGGCCTTTCTCATCCAGTAGCTGCACGCTGACATCCGCCAGCGGATCGCCACTGGCGAGGCTTTGTGTAAACAGTTCCAGTTGGGTGGGAAAACGGTGCAGCGACAAACCAATGTCGCTCAGGGTGAACAGTGTCGCCGGTTGCGTGTAGTTGTAGGTGCCGGCCTGTTTCATCACCGCCAGATAGACACCCGGCTGTTTCAGCGCCGCGACGTCGCCGAGCGGCAGCTGCATTTTTTCCCGCGTATTGCGTGCCGGGTTGAGATCGAAGCGGCCGCTGTAAACCAGATCGGCGTTTTTCAGCAGATCGCGCGATTCCCAGTACGACAAATTGTTGCCGTAATTCCACTGGGCGAGAAAATCCGCGAGCGTGGCATTTTTCACCCGGAAGAAATCAACATCGATCTGGTTAACGTTGAGCGCCAGCACCGGCAGGCCCTGCGCCAGGCGCAGCGGCAGCAGCGAGCCACGACTGGCGAAACCGACCATCGGCTGGATGTCGCGCGTGGTGAGTGTCTGGCTGAATGGGCTGGCTAAGGCACTGCCATCCGCGGCCTTCAGGCCGGCATTGACGGTGACGGTGAGCTTGCGCGCCGGCTGCGGATGACGGAAGCGCAGCACTTTGCCGTTCTGCGCCAGCTCCCAGCCTCCGTCGACCTTGCCGCTGCTGTCATCGGTGAGGCTGATCCAGTGGTTAAAATCCTGCTGACCGTCGAGCGCGCGGTTAAAGGTCAGTACCAGCGCCGCCGCGCCGTCCAGCTGCAGCTCGGACAGGTCGATCACCGCAAGAGCGCGTGTCGCGGCCTGCGGCGCAGGCGTATCAGCCGCCTGCAGCGACGGCTGCGCGCCGCCCAGTAATGCGCCGCCGATCAGCACGCTGAACAGCAGTCGTTTTACACATCTTGCCATGGTAATTCCCTCACCAGCCCCAAAAGGTTAAACGTGTTGTGCTGCGCAATTTCACATCAAGCCGCCAACTTTAGCAATGTTACCCTTGAGATAGCCTTCACATTCCCGGACACTGGGCCTTTGCCGCTGATGGAGAAGAGGTTGCTATGACAGCCATGTTTGTGTCCGCTGATTGGTTGAATGAACATTACCACGAAGAGCGTTTGCAGGTGCTGGATGCCCGCATGCTGCCGCCAGGTCAGGAAGCGGTGCGCGATATCACGGCGGAGTATCTGGCCGGGCATCTGCCGGATGCGCCTTTTTTCAACATCGAAGCGCTGTCCGATCACACCAGCCCGTATCCGCATATGATGCCGCGCGCAGAGACCTTTGCCGTGGCGATGCGCGAGCTGGGCATCAGCCAGGATAAACATCTGGTGGTGTACGACGAAGGCAATCTGTTCTCCGCGCCGCGCGCCTGGTGGATGCTGCGCGCCTTTGGCTGTGAACAGGTGTCGATTCTGGCGGGCGGCCTGCAGGGCTGGAAAGCCGCTGGCTTCAGCCTGGCTACCGGTCCGGTAAATCTGCCTGAAGGCGAGTTTGACGCGCAGTACGACAGCAGCCAGGTGAAGCGCCTGACCGATGTGCTGCTGATCAGCCACGAGGGCGGCGCGCAGATTGTTGATGCGCGCGCGGCCAACCGTTTCAATGCCGAAGTGGATGAGCCGCGTCCCGGCCTGCTGCGCGGCCATATCCCGCACAGCCTGAATATGCCGTGGAACGATCTGGTGGCCAACGGTGAGCTGAAACCGGCCGCCGAGTTGCGCGATCTGTTTGCAAAGGCAGGGATTAAGCTGGATCAGCCGATTGTCGCCAGCTGCGGCTCCGGTGTGACGGCGGTGGTGGTGATTCTGGCGCTGACCGCGCTTGGCGTGCGTGATGTGACGCTGTACGACGGTTCGTGGGGAGAATGGGGCAGCCGCGACGATTTACCGATTGAGAAATAAGTGTATCCGGCCGCCGTAAGGTGCGCGTTGTCGGATGTTGTGCACATTTATCCGGTCGCCGTAAACGGCGACCCTACATGTAGGGTGCGCATTTATGCGCACCTGGGTGAAATCGGTGCGATTTTGATGACGCATTTATGCGCACCTGGTTGAAATCGGTGCGATTTACCGGCGCACTGATGCGCACCGGCACTAGATAATCCGCTGGCTGCCTTTGAAATCGCGCAGGAAACTGCCCCAGCGGCGCTCATAAAACGGCGTAATGTGCGCGGTGAAGAAATGGCTGACACCCTGCTCATTACTGACCACTTCACAGATATCAATTGGCGCGTCATCGGGCAGCGTATCAGTCGCCACGCTGCCGGCCGCCTGAATAATCGCATCAATATCGCTGTCGGCTTCGATCCCAATCAACAGATTCGCCTGTTCATCGGCACGCTCACGAATGCTGGCAACGTAGGCGCGACGCACCTGTTTGTATTTCGCAAACAGCTGGGTCAGCGAATCGATCATCTGCGCTGGCGGCTCGGCCACTTCGGACAGCAGCAATGCATGACCGCCCTCCAGCACCGTTTGCTGGCTCAGCGCACTGCCCTCTTCGCCCAGCAGATGCGCGATCTCGCCGGGTGAAAATTCTTTGCCGGCCGGCAGTTTCGGGTTGAGGAACAGCGCTTCACCCAGCGTCATTTCAAACAGCGTGCGCGTCGGTAAACGCAGGTACGGCTGCTCACCCTGGATAGCTTCGCTCATCGCTGCTTCTGAGGTAAAGAAAGGGATCACGCTGCCGCCGCCCTCTTTCTCCCAGTGCTGTAATTCTACCGGCGAGGTGGCATCAAACTGCTCTGCGGGACTTTCGCCCGGCACCCAGACATCGGCCTCCAGCAACAGCTGAAAAAATTCCGGACGGTGCGCAGGCTCGGTGGCCGCCAGCTTCAGCACCTCTTCAAGACGGTTACTCATAAGGGATAGGCTTCCAAAAAAGACGGCAGGTTGCAGCCTGCCGTTGTCGGGATTATTTCAGTAACAGATTGGCAATGGTACGCACGCCAAGGCCTGTCGCACCGGCGGACCACTGATCGACCGCGCTTTTGCGATAGGTCGCGGAGCAGTCAATGTGCAGCCAGCCCTGCTGATAGTTGCTGACGAACCATGAGAGGAACGCCGCCGCGCTGCTGGCGCCCGCCGCGTGGGCTGCGCTGGCGATGTTATTCAGGTCGGCAAAATTGGACGGCAGATGGTTGCGGTGGAACTCGGCCAGCGGCAGACGCCAGAAGGCTTCGTTCTCGCTGGTGGCGCTGCCCAGCAGCGACTCCGCCAGCACGTCGTCAAAGGTAAACAGCGCATGGTAATCGTTGCCCAGCGCGGTTTTCGCGGCACCGGTCAGCGTGGCCGCATCAATCAGCAGCTGCGGACGCTGTTCGCTGGCGTCGATCAGCCCGTCGGCCAGTACCAGGCGCCCTTCGGCGTCGGTGTTCATCACTTCAACGGATTTCCCGTTGCGATAGCGGATGATGTCGCCGAGGCGGAACGCGTTGCCGCTTACCATGTTATCGGCGCAGCACAGGAACAGCTTCACGCGCTTATCCAGGCCGCGCGCAATCGCCAGAGCCAGCGCACCGGTTACCGTTGCCGCGCCGCCCATGTCGGATTTCATCGAATCCATGAACGCGCTCTGCTTCAGGCTATAACCACCGGTATCAAAGGTGATGCCTTTGCCCACCAGGCAGGCGTACACCGGTGTGCTGTCGTCGCCGCCAGGGTTAAAGTCCAGCGTCAGCAGCACCGGCGGACGCGTCGAGCCGCGGCCTACGGTATGAATTCCGGCATAGCCCTGCTCACGCAGATCCTCACCTTTGATGATGCGATAGCTCACCGCGTCACCGCCTACTTCGCTGATCAGATCGATGGCGCTGTGCGCCAGCTGCTCCGGGCTCAGATCTTCCGCAGGCAGGTTGATGGTGTCGCGTACCCAGTCAACGATCTTCAGGCGCCGATCAAATTCGGCCTGATCGGCATCACTTAGCGTCGGCCATTCGACCTGACGCTGGCCTTTCGGGCTGCGGAAACCCTGCCAGAACGCCCAGCATTTCTCCAGATCCCAGCCTTCGCCGCTCAGCGCGACGTGGCGGATGCCCTGGCCGTCCAGCTTGCGTCCGGCACGTTGAATGCTCATCAGCGCATCGGCACCGGTCAGGTGAACGGTCATGCCACTTTCATTGCTGCTCAGCAAGGCTTTCTCGCCCCAGCGCGCGTCGGCGGCCTGGGAGCTGAGCGTAATCGTCATGGGTTGTGTTGTCATCGCGTGGCTCCGTTTGCGTTTGTTATCCCTGCGCACTGACCGGCGCAGGGCGAAAATTTAGCGGGAAGTGGCCGGCGTCAGCGCCCGTAAGCGCGTTACCGCCTTATGTACCACCCCGATGGCATAATCGATCTCTTCCTGCGTGGTAAAGCGACCCAGCGAAAAGCGCAGCGAGCTGTAAGCCAGCTGCTGATCCACGCCCATGGCGCGCAGAACGTAGGAAGGTTCAAGGCTGGCAGAGGTACAGGCGGATCCCGACGACAGCGCCAGATCTTTCAGCGCCATGATCAGCGATTCGCCATCGACGTGAGCAAAACTGATATTGAGGATATTCGGCGCGCCCTGTTCGAGTGAACCGTTGAGCTGTACGTCGCTTAGCGTGCTGATGCCCTGCCACAGACGATGGCGCAGCGTAGCCAGGCGCGCGCTCTCGTCCGCCATCTCTTCGCGCGCGATGCGATAGGCTTCGCCCATGCCGACAATCTGATGCACCGGCAAGGTCCCCGAACGCATGCCGCGCTCGTGACCACCGCCGTGCATCTGCGCGTCGATCTGCAGTTTTGGTTTACGCCGCACCCACAGCGCGCCGATGCCTTTCGGCCCGTACAGCTTGTGCGCTGAGAACGACATCAAATCCACTGGCAGTGCGCTGACGTCGAGCGGCAGTTTGCCCACGCTTTGCGTGGCGTCCACGTGGAACAGGATGTCGCGCGCGTGACACAGCGCGCCCAGCGCGGCGATGTCCTGAATCACGCCGGTTTCATTATTGACGTGCATCAGCGACACCAGCACGGTGTCGTCGCGCAGTGCCGCCTCCAGCATCGCAGGCGTGACGATGCCGTCCGCGCCGGGCTGCAGAAAGGTGACGTCAAAGCCTTCGCGCGCCAGCTGAGCACAGCTGTCGAGCACCGCTTTGTGTTCGGTCTGACTGGTGATGATGTGTTTACCGCGCGCCTGATGCTGCTGCGCTGCGCCCTTGAGCGCCAGGTTATCGGCTTCGGTGGCACCGGAGGTAAACACGATTTCGCGTGGATCGGCGTTGATCAGTTCGGCAACCTGGTTGCGCGCCACGTCAACGGCCTCTTCAGCCTGCCAGCCAAAACGGTGGGAACGGGAAGCGGGGTTACCGAAGGTGCCATCCAAAGTGAGGAACTGCATCATTTTGCTGGCGACACGCGGATCCGCAGGCGTTGTCGCTGCGTAATCCAGGTAGATCGGTAATTTCATTGCGCTAAAACTCCGTATAAAAAATCATACGTCTTTATAGCACGATTCAGCCTCTCCTGGGTTAACAGCAGAGGCTGAACGAGAGAGGATCAGGCGCGCAGATTGACGTTGATGGTTTCCTGCACGCGATGCTGCTGGAAGCGACGGTTATCAACGCTGTTCTGGCGATCGGCCACGTCGAGGATCTCCTGGTTATTCACCAGTTCCGCCAGCGTGATGTTGTTGAGGAAATCGCTGATGCGCTCGCTCAGGTCGCGCCACAGAACGTGGGTCAGGCAGCGCTCGCCGCCCTGGCAACCCTCTTTACCCTGGCATTTAGTAGCATCAACGGATTCGTCCACCGCGGTGATCACCGCACCAACTGCAATCGCCCCGGCGTCTTTGCCTAACAGATAACCCCCACCCGGCCCCCGCACGCTGGCCACCAGACCGTGCTTACGCAGACGCGAGAATAACTGCTCCAGATAGGAGAGCGAAATGCCCTGACGCTCTGAAATATCGGCCAGCGGTACCGGGCCCTCGTGCGAGTGCAGGGCAACGTCCAGCATAGCGGTTACGGCATAACGTCCTTTGGATGTCAGTCTCATAGCATACAACCTCGTAAGCGTCCGCCAGCGAGTCGGCGGGTTATCTGAAGAATGGAGGCCAGTCTGACATTCCCGAGTATTTTGGTCAACTATTTAACCGAGTATTTCGCTCAACTATTTAACCTGGTGTTTTACTCAACTATTACCCTTGTCGTTTTTGGGTTTTTCAAACGACGACAGCATGCCGCGCAGAATGTTGAGTTCGTCGCGCTCCGGACGCGCACGGGTATAGAGGCGACGCAGTTTGCTCATCACCTGGCTCGGTGTGCCCTGGCGGATAAAGCCGCTATTCAGCATCATCTGCTCGATGTGTTGATAGAAGCGCTCCAGATCGTCAACCAGCGGATACGGCGAGGCTTCGTACTGCGGCTGCGGACTGGCTTTCTCCTGCGCGTCCAGCCACGCCATGCGCACTTCATAGGCGATAATCTGAACCGCCATCGCCAGGTTGAGCGAGCTGTACTCCGGGTTGGCCTGAATGGCGACATGATAGTGGCACTTCTGCAGCTCTTCGTTGGTCAGGCCCACGCGCTCGCGGCCAAACACCAGCGCCACCGGCGCCTGCTGGCCCTCTTCCACGCTTTTGATGCCGCATTCACGCGAGTCAAGCATCGGCCACGGCAGCGAGCGCGAGCGGGCGCTGGTCCCCACCACCAGGCTACAGCCGGCAATCGCCTCATCCAGCGTATCGACGATCTTCGCCTCACCGATCACATCGCTGGCACCGGCAGCCAGTGAAATAGCCTGCGAGTCCGGTTTCACCAGCGGATTGACCAGATACAGGTTGCTTAAGCCCATGGTTTTCATGGCGCGGGCAACGGAACCCATGTTGCCGGTGTGCGAGGTTTCTACCAGTACGATTCGGATATTTTGCAGCATAATAGATAGCGATAAGGAAATGATGGCGCGCATCCTAACATAAAAGCAGGACATTTGCTGAACACCCTGATATACTCCGCGCCGTTTTCACCCCCGTTCTTTAACATCCAGTGAGAGATACCGATGCATCCGATGCTCAACATCGCCGTGCGCGCAGCGCGCAAGGCCGGAAATTTAATTGCCAAGAATTATGAAACCCCGGACGCCGTCGAAGCCAGCCAGAAAGGCAGCAACGACTTCGTTACCAATGTTGACCGCGACGCAGAACGTCTGATTGTCGAAGTGATTCGCAAGTCCTACCCGCAACACACCATCATCACCGAAGAAAGCGGTGAGCTGGCGGGCGACGATCAGGATGTTCAATGGGTAATCGATCCCCTGGATGGCACCACCAACTTCATCAAACGTCTGCCCCACTTTGCTGTTTCTATCGCCGTGCGCATCAAAGGCCGCACCGAAGTGGCGGTGGTTTACGATCCAATGCGTAACGAACTATTCACCGCGGTACGCGGTCAGGGCGCGCAGCTTAACGGCTATCGCCTGCGCGGCAGCACGGCGCGTGACCTCGACGGCACTATTCTGGCTACCGGCTTCCCGTTCAAGCTGAAGCAGCACGCCACGCCATTCATCAACATCGTGGCAAAACTGTTTACCCAGTGCGCTGATTTCCGCCGTACCGGCTCTGCTGCGCTGGATTTGGCCTATGTGGCCGCAGGTCGCGTTGACGGTTTCTTTGAGATTGGCCTGAAGCCATGGGATTTCGCTGCCGGTGAACTGCTGGTGCGTGAAGCGGGCGGTCTGGTGACCGATTTCACCGGTAACCACGGCTATATGCTGTCTGGTAACCTGGTGGCCGGTAACCCGCGTGTGGTGAAGGCGATGCTGGCCAGCATGCGCGAAGAACTGAGCGAAGCGCTGAAGCGCTAAGCAAAAAAGGCGGCTAAATCAGCCTAATGCTTGTCAGTTAAGCTTTTAAGAACGCCGCAGCGGATAACGCTGCGGTTTCTTTTTTACCGCCCGCGGATAATGCCGCTGACGACGGCCGGGTAATACGAAGCTTCCCGCCATCGCCATTATTTCATTCATCACCTTCGGTATTCTTCCCGGTGCAACCGCAGGCAGCAGACTCAGCTGACCGGTCAGATACAGCGCCGCCTGTTTAAAGCCCAGCTGATAAGGCTCCACATTTTTAAGGCTGTATGCCATCTGTGCCATCATAAAGCGCAGCAGGTTATACGCCAGTGCCACCCCCCACAGCTCCTGCTGCACCAGCTCCGGCTTTTTACTTCTCAGCGTCAGCTCATTATTCAGCAGGTGCTGCTTCATCTCCCTGAAGCCATGCTCGATTTCCCAGCGATGACCGTACAGGTCCACGATATCGGCTTTCGGATAGCGAAGCGGATCACACATGGACGTCAGTATCTGTACCGTTCTGCCGCCGGATTCCTTACTGATAAGTCTTGCCGTCAGCGTGGCCGGTGCGCCGCTCCATTTTTTCCGCGCCTGCGGCGTCAGGCTCAGCTCAACCAGTTAATGTCCGGGACCCAGCCTCTCTTTTACCCGGTACTGAGCGCCTTTTCGCAGCGGTATCATCCAGTGCTTTTCGGTGCCTGATGTCTGCCAGTGATGAAGGAGGCCCGGAGCATAGAAGCCCTTGTCCATTATCGTCAGGGAATGAGCAGGCGTCTGCGCCGCCAGCCGGGCGGCGAGCTCAACTTCGCTGGTTTCAGAGACGCTGCCAAAGGCAACGCCCGACAGCAGGTGACTGGTGACCTCCATCTGACAGACCATGCGCAGCTGTGGCCAGTCAGAACGGGCGTGTTCATTGGCCGTGCGGCCGAATGCGGCGTCGTTTTCCGGCGTGTCCGGCGTTCGCCACAGCGTCCCGTCCATCGCCATCAGCGTGAGGCCGTTCCAGTGCGACATCGGTGTTTTTTCGAACCAGAGCTGGCGGGTCTTTTCAAAAACCAGGCGGACGGCTTCAGCCCCGAGCCGCTGACGTGCCTGCACAACCGCGCTGGGTGCGACGAAGGGACGTTTACCCGGGAGGACAATATCAAGGTGGGAAACGAGCTGATTCATGGAAAGAGAGCGGAAAAGCGCCATGCCGGTCACGGCCCATACCATCATTTCCATGGGCAGACGGCGCTTTCGCACCGTGACAACCCCGGTATCCGCCAGGCATTCGTCAATAAGTTCAGGGGAAAGCAGGTCAGAAAGAGCAGAGAACTCTTTCGGTGAGAACTTAAGAACAGCGTCAAGGGCCTGGCTGAGGAGCATAAAAAAATCCGTAATCATCCATGAGAGATTACGGATTTTCACACAGCGACCGGATCGTTCAACCGATCATTTTTGTCTTAACTGATCGGCATTAGGCTAAATCAGCCGCCTTTTTTATTACCGACTTTGTTACCGACGCTCGTGGGTTAACACGGTGCGCGGCTGGGTACGCCGACCGACACCACCGAGGACCGCCGCCAGCACCGCCTCGATCAGCATCATGAAGAAGGCAAACCAGCTGGCTTTCGCCGTTGCCGCCGCGGCTTTCTCTGCGGCTTCACGCGCTTTCTGCTCCGCTTCCTGCTTCAGCTGCTGATATTTCTGCATCGCCTGTTGATAGCTCTGCTCAGTCTGATTAACGATCTGCTCCGCTTCCTGATCGCTTTTTCCGGTCCGCGCTTTAATAATGTTTTTCAGCGCATCGCGGTCTGCCGCCTGCAGCGTATCGGCATGGCGACTCAGTACACCACGGATCCAATTGGCAATATCATTGTCGGCATTCTGTGGATTCTGTGCCGTCTGTTTCGCCTGGTTTTGCGCATTATTCGCTTCGCTATTTACATCCTGCTGTAAATTTTCCGGCTGCAGTTCCGGTTTGCCGGTCTGGCGCAGCGTGGTTTGCAATTCATTTTGCAAATCATCCAGGTTGATATTATTTTCCTGCAGCTTCTCTTTCGCCATATTGGTCACCGATGGCGCTACCGCAGAAATACCGTTCCCCAGGGCATTAAAACCGGAGCCTAAAATATTAAAGGCGCCACCGATAATACCGCTGGCAAGTGAAATCGCCAGCCACAGCGTAATCAGGGTACTGACGCCAAACATCAGCAGACCGTGCAGCGCACCTTCGCGCTGAGCCAGCCGTCCGGCAACGTAGCTACCGACCGCCAGCGCAATCAGCATGCTGGCCCCGGTCCAAATCAGCGCCCCGGTCCCCAGGTGTTCCAGCGGATTTTGTTCCTGCTGGGGATCGATGGTCGTGGCGCCGATCGCGGTTCCCAGCAGCCCCAGTAAAATATGAATGATTAATGCCGCAATCACCCCTGCAAATACGGCACTCCAGGAAATGCGTTTCAACGGTAGACCGCCGTGCGTTTCCACCACCGTTTCCGTGCTGCCATTATTAGTCCAGGTTTCAGGCATATTTATTTCCTCACAAACATTGACGATAAAGAGTAACGCATATAAGAGCACACCCTGTCCTTTTTGATATTATCTAGCGTAGACAGAGAAAACTCTTTTCACCAGATCGTCGGGCAAGAGAAATTAAACTCTGCGTCGCGGGCAAAAAAAACGCAGCATATTCAGGGAACATGCTGCGCTTATTTTTTAAAGCGTATTAATTAAAAAGGACGCAGACCGCCACCGAAGCCGGGCGTAGCACTGTGCCATAAAATAAAGCCGGCCAGCAGCAACAGCAGGCTGCCAGCCAGCATCACGGCCGGCAACAACCATTGCGCTGCCCCTCTGCTGCTGACCCTGCCGAGACGCACCGCAAGCACGCGCGAGCGCTGCACCAGCAAACCCAGCAGCGACACGGTGAGCGCGGTGCCCAGCGCCATGGTCAGCGCCGAGGCCACGCCCCAGCCATACACGCCAATCACTTTGGCAAACAACAGCATCATGATGGCACCGGAACAGGGCCGCAGCCCCATCGACAGCACCACCAGCGCCTGGGTTCTGCCGCTCACCGCACCGGCCAGCTGTTGCGCGCTCGGCAGGTGGGCATGACCGCAGCCGCAGTCAGCATGGTGCTGATGATGCGGCCGTACCGCGCGAATCTGGAGCCCGGTCGCCGGACGGAACGCGCGGCGTAACCCCTGCAGCGCGCGCCAGCCCACCCAGACGCCGAGCGCTATCACCAGCAAATAGCTGCCTTTCTCCAGCCAGTAACTGGTGAGATGCAGCTGGCGCGAGGAGGTTTGCAGCACCACCAGCATCAGCGTCACCAGACCAATCGCCACCGTGCCCTGCAACAGCGCCGCCAGCAGCGTCAGCTTCATGCTGGTTTTCAGCTGCGCCGGATGGGTAGCGAGAAAGGTGCTGATCACCACTTTGCCGTGGCCCGGCCCCAGCGCATGCAGCACGCCGTAGGCAAGGCTGAACAGCATCAGCGTGACACCGGCCTGCTGCGGCTGCTGCGCCACCTGTTGCAGGAGCTGCGTCATCTCACGGTGCAGAACCTTCTGCCACAGTACGCTTTGCAGCAGAATCTGCGGCCAGTGCAGCCACAGCAGCGCGCCCGCGGTAATCAGCAGCGCAGCCAGCAGCCACAGCGGCCACCAGCGACGGGAAGCGCCAGGCAGTGAAATCAACGACATGTCAGGGTTACCGTCTGGGCAAACTGCTGGCCGAGATCCATATCCTCGGGCGGTGCGTCAGCTTTATCCAGCGACAGCGCGTACTGTTTTAGCGAGTCATCCGGTTTGGGCGTGTGTAAGTCAAACTGGCAATGGGCTTTCACGGTCTCATCCATGGTGATGGCTTGCGGATTGTCATAATACATATCAACAAAGTAACTGGGATCGAAGGTCTGGATGCGGTACTGCCTGGCGCTTAACGACTGCGGTTCGCCGAACGGCACAATGAACTCCAGCACTGCTTTGTTGCCCTTGCGCGACAGCTGATACTCCTGCGGCAGGTTGAGAAACTTCACCCGATTTTTATCCTGCCACACTTCGGTAAAATAGTGCTGGCCCAGCACATTGGCCATCACCTGCGCCGCCAGCTTTTTCCACACCACCTCGCCGGGTTTGGCGTTGCCGGCATCGTACAGCAGATCGGCGGAGGTGATTTCATCCATGGTCCATACCATCTTCATCGCGCTGAGATGATCGTCCTTACCGAGCAGTTCGGTCTGCATATCAATAAAGCTGTGTGGATGCGCCCACACGGCGCCGCTGAACAACAGCGTAAAGCTAACGAGCGCAATTTTCATATGTTATAAAGTAACAAATTTTAAAGTCAGAAGGATACCGGGCCAGAAAAAACTGTGACCCGCCCTGAAGCTCTGAACAAAAGTCATGACAAAGGCCAGGGTCAGCGCGTGGAGTTGGCTATTCTTAGCTGAAAAATGACCTGCGGATAACACGATTGATGAGTTCAGCGCATTCTACTGCTCCCCTCTTCAGCCGCGCCCAGCGTCGTTGCCATCTGCTGTTGCTGCTGTTTCTGCCTGCTCCCGCGTTAACGCTTGAAAAGCTCTGCCAGTTGAATGGCGTGGCCCCTGTTGTCGCCCGACAGGATATCGCGGATGTCGGAGATGAGATACAGCGCTTTCACCAGCTGGAATTACACCAGATGGTGGATGGCAGCTTTCGCATTCATGGCACGGAACTGGACCGGCGTCTGTGCCTGCTGCACTGGCTGCGCCGCGCGCTGCGCCTGTCGCAGGATTTCGTCTGCACCCATTTTGCGCCGGCACTGCGCCAGCGGCTGAAGGTGCTGAAAATCGAGAAAGCGCTGTGGGATGAAACCAATCTGCAGGCGCTGATCCAGCACTGCAGCCTGCGGCTGGCGCGCGATTTCACGCCGCGCGACCGGCTGTTTCTGCAAATCTTCATGAAATATGCGCTGTGTCAGCGTCAGACGGCGCTGTTCAGCGAGCGCCAGCGCGCCTGGCTGGCGGCGAAGATCGAACGTAGCGCAGCGGATGACGTGATCCATCACTGGCAAAAACGTTGCCATCTGGCACCGGACGTCAGCGAAACAGATTTCTGGACGCTGCTGTTCAGCCTGATTCACGCGCCAGACGGCAGCCAGCTGGCGGACAGTCAGGCACACAAGCTGATGGCCGCGGTGGAAGCGCTGATTGCCCGCTTTGAGCAACTGGCGCAGACGCGCATCAAAAATCAGCAGCAGCTGAAGCTGCAGCTCTATACTCACCTGGCGCAGGCGCTGGATCGCAGCCACTTTGCCATCGGCATTGATAACAGCGTGGCGCTGGACGTGGCGCGCCTCTATCCGCGCCTGCTGCGCACCACGGCACGCTCGCTGCAGCACTTTAGCAGCGATTTCGGCACGCAGTTTAGCGCGGAAGAAGTGAGCCTGGTGGCGGTGCTGTTTGGTGGCTGGCTGATGCAGGAGAGCGCGCTACAGGAGAAACAGGTGCTGTTACTGACCGGCGCTGACGCGGCGCTGGAACAGCTGCTGGAGCAGCAGCTGCGGGAAATGATGCTGTTGCCGATCAATATTACCTATCAGGATATGCTGCACTTTCAGCGTGAGGGCGCACCGCGCGATGTGGCGCTGGTGGTGACGCCCTACGCCACCGCCCTGCCGCTCTACTCGCCGCCGCTGATCCACGCTGAGCTGCCGCTGAGCGATCACCAGCAGCAGCGCATTCGTCAGCTGCTGGAGTCTTAAGCCGCGCGTGGCCGCAGGAACAGCGCCGGCAGCGCCACCAGCGCCATCACCCAGAACAGCTGGCCGTGCAGGTGAGTAAACAGCACGCCGCACACCATCGTCATCACCGCGATGCCGCCGCCCATTGCCAGCGCCGAATAGAGCGACTGCAGACGAATCACCTCTGCGCCTTTACGCGCGGCAATAAAGCGCATCGCCGCCAGATGGCAGACGGTAAAGCTGCCGCAGTGCAGAATCTGCGCCACAATCAACAATGGTAGCGCAGTGCTGGCGCCCAGCAGCGTCCAGCGCACCAGCGCGCATATGCCTGACAGCAGCAGCAGATCGCGCGCGCTCCAGCGGCGAAACAGCCGGTTGCTCAGGGCAAAAATTACGATTTCAGCCACCACGCCCAGCGACCACAGATAACCGACCACCGAGGCCGAATACCCGGCTTCCTGCCACCAGATCGCACTGAAGCTGTAATACGCGGCGTGCGCGCCCTGCATTAGCGTTACGCACAGCATGAAACGCCAGACGCTGTTCTCGCGCAGCAGGTCGCGCCACGCCGCCCAGCCACCGCTCGCGCCCTGGCGTAGCTCACCCTGCGGTCGGGTTTGTGGCAGCAGCAGCATGCCGGACAGCATCGCCAGCGCACCGACGCTCAGCAGCAGCAGAATCACCTGCGATGACCAGGCGCTGACCAGCATACCGGTGAGCGCCGAGCTGATAACAAACGCCAGCGAGCCCCACAGCCGTACCGGACCATAGGCCAGCCCGATTTGCTGTGTCCAGGTGGCCGCCAGCGCATCACTCAGCGGCACCAGCGGCGAGAAGAACAGGTTAAAACCAATCATCACCAGCAGCAGCCACAACCACTGGCTGCCGAGCCAGAAACCGAGCGCGAACAGACAGGTCACCAGCGCCAGCAGGCGCAGCGCAACAATCAGCTGCGCTGGATTTTTCACCTGCGAAGCAATCAACAGGCTGCCGGCAAAGCGCGCCACCATGCCACAGCCGAGCAGCAGGCCAATTTTTTCCGCATCCAGCCCGTTGCCTTTCAGCCACACGCTCCAGAACGGCAGATAGATGCCATAGCAGAAAAAGTAGGTGAAGTAGCTCAGTCCCAGCCACCTGGCCGATCCGATGGTCATGTTTCCTCCTGTTGACGCTCCGCCGTGCGCGGAATGGCCGTTACTTTCTCAAAGCCGCCTGCGAAAGGGAATAAAAAAAGGATGGCTTTCGCCATCCTTCTTCACACTGCGGGTTTAGCGCTTATCAGGCATAAACCGGCAGACGGGCACAGATATCCAGCACTTTCTGTTTGGTGCGCTCGATAGTGGCTTCGTCGTTGATATTGTCGAGAACGTCAGCGATCCAGCCCGCCAGCTCGCGCACTTCCGCTTCTTTGAAGCCGCGACGGGTCACTGCTGGCGTACCGATACGCACACCAGAGGTCACAAACGGGCTCTTCGGATCGTTAGGTACGCTGTTTTTGTTCACGGTGATGTTGGCGCGGCCCAGAGCGGCATCCGCCTCTTTACCGGTCAGACCTTTGCTCACCAGATCGATCAGGAACAGGTGGTTGTAAGTACCGCCTGAGACGATGTTGTAACCGCGCTCCAGCAGCACTTCCACCATCGCTTTGGCGTTCTTCGCGACCTGCTGCTGATAAGCCTTGAACTCCGGCTCCATGGCTTCTTTGAACGCGACGGCTTTACCGGCGATAACGTGCATCAGCGGGCCGCCCTGACCACCCGGGAACACCGCGGAGTTCAGTTTTTTGTACAGCTCTTCGTCGCCGTTTTTCGCCAGGATCAGGCCACCACGCGGACCGGCCAGCGTTTTGTGCGTGGTCGAGGTCACGATGTGCGCGTGTGGTACCGGGTTCGGGTACACATCAGCAGCGATCAGACCGGCAACGTGGGCCATATCAACAAACAGCCATGCGCCGATGCTGTCGGCGATTTCACGCATTTTGGCCCAGTCGCACACGCCAGAGTAAGCAGAGAAGCCGCCCACGATCATTTTTGGCTTGTGAGTCTGCGCCAGTTCGGCCAGCTCTTCGTAATTGATTTTGCCGGTTTCATCGATGCCGTAAGGGATAACGTTGTACAGCTTACCGGACAGGTTGACCGGCGAACCGTGGGTCAGGTGACCACCGTGTGCCAGGTTCATGCCCAGAATGGTGTCGCCCGGCTGCAGCAGCGCGGTGTACACCGCGAAGTTAGCCTGGGAGCCGGAGTGCGGCTGCACGTTAGCGTAATCCGCGCCGAACAGCGCTTTGGCGCGATCGATCGCCAGCTGCTCAACGATATCCACATATTCACATCCGCCGTAGTAGCGTTTGCCCGGATAGCCTTCGGCATATTTGTTGGTGAGCTGTGAACCTTGCGCCTGCATAACGCGTGGGCTGGTGTAGTTTTCCGAAGCAATCAGTTCAATGTGCTCTTCCTGACGCACCTTCTCCTGCTCCATAGCCTGCCACAACTCGGCATCATAATCGGCAATGTTCATATCACGCTTTAACATCCGCATCTCCTGACTCAGCAACTTTTTAACGGCAGTTTAAGCCCCGGCTAAGGGGCGAAGGCCAACAGTGTAAACGGTTTTGCCAGGTGACGGTAGCGCCAATCCCCTCTTTTTACGCAAACGATTGGCAAGGCGCTGGCACGGGATTTTTACGCTTTTTAGCCGGCTAACCAAAGCGGATAATTGTTCATCCACATCGGGAAAATTTTTCAGCTTTGCGCGCCCGCTTCCGGTTTACCGGTCGCTGCCCAAAACTCACGAGGGATTTACAGCCTGCGGCAACAGGCATAACATGCATTTTAAATACATGTTTAAAATTACCCCTGAGGAGTTCCCGATGCTCGACGCGCAAACCATCGCCACCGTGAAATCTACCCTGCCCGCGATTGCTCAACTCGGCCCGCAGCTGACCGGCCACTTTTATCAGCGGATGCTGACGCAGCATCCGGAACTGAAAGATGTGTTTAACATGAACAACCAGCGCAGCGGCAATCAGCGTGAAGCGCTGTTTAACGCGATCTGCGCGTACGGCAGCAATCTGGAAAACCTCGCGGTGCTGCTGCCGGCAGTGGAGAAAATTGCGCAGAAGCATGCCAGCCTGAATATTCAGCCGGCGCAGTACGCGATTGTCGGGGAAAACCTGCTGGCGACGATTAAAGAACTGCTTAATCCAGGCGATGAGGTACTGGCGGCGTGGGGCAAAGCCTATGGCGTGCTGGCTGAGGTGTTTATCCAGCGTGAAGCAGCGATTTACCGTGCGTCAGAAGAAAAGGTCGGCGGCTGGCGCGGCGCGCGCGATTTTCGTATCCGTGCGATTACCGCGCAGAGCTCGGTAATTAAAAGCATTGAGCTGGTGCCGAATGATGGAGAGCCGGTGGCGGACTTCCTGCCCGGTCAGTATCTGACCCTCAGTCTGCGCCCGGCGGACAGCGACTACATTCAGCACCGCCAGTATTCGCTAACGCATCTGCCGGATGGCAAAGCCTATCGCATTGCGGTGAAACACGAAGCGCAGGGCAGCGTCTCCGGCTGGCTGCATCAGCATGCGAAGGTCGGCGATATCGTGCAGTGCGCCGCGCCGGCCGGGGATTTCTTCCTGCAGGCAACAGCGCAGACGCCGGTGACGCTGATCTCAGCAGGCGTCGGGCAAACGCCGCTGTTAGCCATGCTGGCCAGCCTGGCGGAGCAGCAGCACCCGGCCGCAGTATGCTGGCTGCACGCTAGCGAAAACGGCGCGCAGCACGCGTTTGCTGATGAGGTCGCGGCGCTGGGCGCGCAACTGCCGCGCTTTAGCCGCCACGTCTGGTATCGCCAGCCGCAAGCTGACGACGCGGGACGTTACGACGCGCAAGGCCTGATGGATTTAGCCACCGTCTCAACCGCACTGACCCAGCCCGAGGGTGAGTTCTGGATTTGCGGCCCGCTGGCGTTCATGCAGTTTGTTGCGCGCCAGCTGACTGATGCCGGCATCAGCGCCGACCGTATCCACTACGAAGTGTTCGGTCCGCACAAAGTGCTGTAAATGAAAAAGCCTGCACGCGGCAGGCTTTGTGTCTGGTGAGGAGCGAAGGGCTCAGATGGCCTCTTCGTCTTCCTCGCCGGTACGAATACGCACGACGCGCGCCACGTCAAAGACAAAGATTTTGCCGTCGCCGATTTTACCGGTCTGCGCGGTTTTCATGATGGTTTCTACGCAGGTATCGACGATATCATCGCCCACCACCATCTCGATTTTCACTTTTGGCAGAAAATCGACCATGTATTCGGCACCGCGATACAGCTCGGTGTGGCCTTTCTGACGTCCGAAGCCTTTCACTTCGCTAACCGTCATCCCGGTGATGCCCACTTCCGCTAAGGCTTCACGCACATCATCGAGTTTGAATGGTTTGATAATTGCATCGATCTTTTTCATCACAGATCCTTTTTTCGCTCCCTCCATGATGGACGGGTAACTATGAGTATAAGTGTTCCTGACGCTGCCGCAGCAAGCTACTCTTTAAATTCGCTGGCGTCCAGTTCGTGGCGCGACAGCAGCTTATAAAACTCGGTACGGTTGCGTCCAGCCAGACGCGCCGCATGCGTCACATTACCTTTGGTCATCTGCAGCAGCTTGCGCAGATAGTTAAGCTCAAACTGGTTGCGTGCTTCGACAAAGGTCGGTAGCGCCGTGTTCTCGCCAGCCAGCGCCTGCTCTACCAGCGCGTCACTAATTACCGGCGACGTAGTAAGCGCCACGCACTGCTCAATCACGTTGACCAGCTGGCGCACATTTCCCGGCCAGCTGGCACTCACCAGCCGTTTCATCGCATCGACCGAGAAGCTGCGCACAAACGGTTTGTGGCGATCGGCCGACTGGCGCAGCAGATGGTTGGCCAGCAGCGGGATGTCTTCGGCGCGTTCGTGCAGTGCCGGGATCCTGAGATTCACCACGTTGAGACGATAGTAGAGATCTTCGCGGAAGCTTTTCTTCTCCATCGCCTTCGGCAGATCGCGGTGCGTGGCAGAGATGATGCGCACGTTGATGTCGAGATCGCGGTTGCTGCCCAGCGGGCGCACTTTGCGCTCCTGCAGCACGCGGAGAAGTTTTACCTGCAGCGCCTGCGGCATGTCGCCAATCTCATCGAGAAACAGCGTGCCGCCTTCCGCCGCCTGAAACAGCCCTTCGCGCGCACTTACGGCACCGGTGAAGGCGCCTTTGGCGTGGCCAAACAGCTCAGACTCCAGCAGCTGTTCCGGCAGCGCGCCGCAGTTGATGGCAATGAAAGGTTTACCGGCGCGCGGACTGGCAGCATGAATCGCCTGCGCCAGCACCTCTTTACCGGTGCCGCTCTGGCCGTTAATCAATATACTGACGTCAGATTGCGCCACCATGTGCGCCTGCTCCAGCAGCCGCAGCATCAGCGGATTTCGCGTGACGATCGCTTCGCGCCAGCCGTCATCGCTGACCGGCGCGCGCTGCGCCAGTGCTTCGTCAATCGCTTTGTATAGCGCATCGCGATCGACCGGTTTGGTCAGAAAGCTAAACACGCCCTGCTGCGTGGCGGCTACCGCGTCCGGAATCGAGCCGTGCGCGGTCAGGATGATGACCGGCAGTCCGGTATGGCGCTTCTGGATTTCAGCAAATAGCGCCAGGCCATCCATTTCATCCATGCGCAGATCGCTGATCACCAAATCGACTTTCTCTTTCTGCAAATGACGCAGGGCTTCCGGCCCGCTGGCCGCGGTCGCTACCTGATAACCTTCACTGCTGAGACGCATACCGAGCAGCTTGAGTAAGCCCGGATCGTCATCCACCAGCAGTAAGCGTGCGGCCTGTTTCATGGTTACTGCTCCTCGCTTTGGGCATCGCTGGCACCGTGTGTGCTGTCGCCGCTGTCCGGCGCTTTGCGCGATGACAGCTGACGCTCGATGTCAGTCAGTCGCTGCAATTTACGCTGGGTATCGTCCAGCGTTTGCCGCAGTTGCGTTTGCTGCTGACGCAGGCGATCCAGTTCGGCGTCATTGCTTTGCTGCAGCGCGGCGTAGCGGCCGCGCGCCTCGCTCAGCTCCAGCTGCGCGGCCTGGTTACTGCGCCACAGCTGCAGCAGCGGACGCACCGCCGCCGGATAATCCGCGCTGTAGCTGTCGAGCGTATCAACGTACTGACGGCGCTCCACCGGCGTCACGTTGCCGTTCGCCAGCAGGATGCCCTGCTTAAAGGCGCGCGCCCAGTTCTGTACCGGCCAGCGCCGCGCTTCCGCCCGCGCTTCGGCCGCCGACAGCCGCTCACCGCAGTCGATAGCGCGCTGCCAGTAAAGTGGATTGCTCATGGCCGCCGGTGCTTCAATCTGCCAGACATTCTGGCAATCGGTGGCCAGATAATCCGCCAGGCGCACGTCCGGCTCCGGCAGGTTCACCGCACCGCGCGGCGTACTGCTCTGGGGCGGCGCCTGACAGGCGCTCAGGCCGATGGCGATCAGTGCGCCGACGAGAAATCGGCTGGATGTGAGTTTCATTAATCAGGCATTCCCGGCGCTGGTAGTCAAAATGATACGAAAACAGACGTCCGCGTCCGTGCGCGTGACCAACTGCAAATCACCCTGCATCCTGCGCAGGCAATCTTTGGCGATGCTTAATCCCAGCCCGCTGCCTTTCACCGGCCCTTTGCGCTGCTGGCTCCCCTGATAAAAGGGCTCAAAGATCATCGCCTGCTCTTCAGCCGGAATCGGCGTGCCGGTGTTCGCCACCTCAATCCACACCTGGTTGCCCTTCTGCTGGCTCTGCAGCCAGATGTTACCGGATTCGCTACCGTAGTTCACGGCGTTCGAGTAGAGGTTATCAATCACCCGCTGCAACAGCGTCGGTTCCGCCAGACAATAGCGGGCCTGCAGATCGATATGCGTGTGCATCTGGCGCGCGCTGGCGGGCAGTGAGTGCACCCTGACGACGCTATCAATGATAGCGTCGATAGCCACCGGTTCCAGCCGCATTGGGCTGTCCGCCAGCCGGCGATTGTAGTCGAGCAGCTGTTCAATCAGCCGCTGCAGATGACGGCTGCTGGTGTCGAGAATGGCGACAACCTCCTGCTGCTCCGCATTGAGCGGGCCGGCAACCTGGTCGGCCAGCAGTTCGGTGCCTTCGCGCAGGCTGGCCAGCGGCGTTTTGAGTTCGTGCGACAGGTGGCGCAGAAACTCATGCCGCTGCGCTTCCAGCCAGCTAAGACGTTCGCTGAGCCAGACAATGCGCTGTCCCAGCGAGCGAATTTCGCGCGGCCCGCGAAAACTGACGCTATTGCCCAGTGTTTTCCCCTCGCCCAGCCGGTTGATCATGCGTTCGACGCGCTTAACCGGGCCGATAATCATGCCGGTGAACAGCAGTACCAGCACCAGACTGATTAAAAACAGTATCAGCGCCTGCCAGCCAAAAAACTGGCCGCGATCGGCAATTTCGCGCTGCAGTTGCAGGCCGCGTGAAAACACCACTTCACGTGTGGCCTGCACCATGCGGGTGTTGGCGGCGGAGAATGCTTCCAGCGCGCTCGCCGCCGGTGCCAGCAGATTGCCGTTATCACACTGCAGCTTTTCCAGCTGCGGCAGCGCGCTCTGCAATATTTTGAACGTTGGCAAATCGGGCAGGCTGGCGGCATGGCTGCTGAGCATCTGGCCGTAGCGGCTCCACTGCGTTTGATACAGGCGTGCCAGACTGGCATCGCCCAGCACGCAATACTGACGATAGCTACGCTCCAGCTCCAGCGCCGTGCGCGCCATCGCCTCGCTGCGACGCACGTCGGTGAAGGTGTTGCGGTTGGTGTCCGCCGCCTGATCGCTCAGCGCCGACAGGCTTTCCCACGCCTGCCATGCCAGCACCAGCAGCGGCAGCAGCACCAGCAGAAAGGCCATTAAAACCAGTTGCCGCAGGGATCGGGGAAACAGACGCCATCTCTTCACAACCGCGCTTCCTTTGAGGTGAGTTGCAGGCATGCTAGCGAAGTCCGGCAAGGTTAGAAAGGCTGAAAACGAAAACGGCAGGCCTTTTGGCCTGCCGTGAGAGCGACGCCGCAGCATCGCCTGCAAAATAGGTGGAGCCTAACTCAACGTTGCGTCCGGTGCCTGATAACGTTGCAAAGCAAGCGATTATCGGTTGGGTGGACGGCAGGCTCCGTTTGGTGCGTCATTCGGTATTTTATGAGCTCAACCGCAGTGCGGGGCAATCATAGACAGGAGAATGAGCAACGTAATGAGTATAGCAACTATCGTGCCAGAAAATAAATAGCCTTGTTAATCAGCATACTGCCAGCTCAGAGAGGGAATTAACGACGCTTTCGGACCGGCTGGTCTGGAAAAAGTGTCGCCGATTAGCAACGGCTTTAACGCGCTAACTTCGCGCCCATAAAAAACAACGATTTAAATGTCACCTTTTAGCGACAGTTCAGTTATGGGATTGTCGTCATTTTCCGACATGCCACAGATGTCAGCGAATCACAGCGGATCGAGAGCAGTGCCCACGCGACAAAAAATAAAAAAGGCCGCGTTGAGCGGCCTTTGCACGGTGCCCGTGAATGGGCACCGGTAAGAGACAGGATTCAGGTTTAACCCAGCTGCTTGCGCGCGTTGCGGAAAATCCGCATCCACGGGCTGTCTTCGCCCCACTCCGCCGGGTGCCACGAATTGCTGACGGTGCGGAACACGCGCTCCGGATGCGGCATCATGATAGTGACGCGACCGCTTTCGTTGGTCACGGCGGTGATGCCGTTTGGTGAGCCGTTCGGGTTCGCCGGATAGGTCTCGGTGACTTTACCGAAGTTATCGACGAAGCGCAGCGCCACCAGCCCTTTCGCTTCCAGCTCAGCCAGATGCGCACCGTCACGTACTTCAACAAAACCTTCACCGTGCGAGACGGCAATCGGCATGCGAGAACCGACCATACCGTCCAGCAGCAGTGACGGGCTGGCGGCCACTTCCACCAGGCTGAAGCGTGCTTCAAAGCGCTCGGACTGGTTACGCACAAAGCGTGGCCACAGCTCGCTGCCCGGAATCAGTTCACGCAGATTCGACATCATCTGGCAGCCGTTACACACGCCCAGCGCCAGCGTCTGCGGACGATGGAAGAAGTTTTCAAACTCGTCACGCACGCGGCTGTTAAACAGAATTGATTTCGCCCAGCCTTCGCCCGCACCCAGCACGTCGCCGTAGGAGAAGCCGCCACAGGCGACCAGCGCGTGGAACTCCTCCAGACCACGACGGCCCGCCAGCAGATCGCTCATGTGCACGTCAACCGCGGTAAAGCCTGCGCGGTGGAAGGCAGCGGCCATCTCAACGTGCGAGTTCACGCCCTGCTCGCGCAGCACGGCAACGCGCGGACGCGCGCCAGTGGCGATCATCGGTGCCGCCACATCCTCTTCCGGACGGAAGGTCAGCTGCACGTTCAGGCCAGGATCGTTATCGTCTTTCTTCGCTTCATGTTCCTGATCGGCACAGGCCGGGTTATCGCGCAGGCGCTGCATCTGCCAGGTGGTTTCAGCCCACCAGGTACGCAGGGTGGTACGGCTTTCGCTGTACACCGCGCTGTCGCCGGAGCGGATAACAAAACGGTCGCCCGGCAGCGCTTTACCGATGACGTGAACATTGCTGCTCAGACCGTGATCGGCAAACACTTTTTCCACGGCCGCGCGGTCGGCAGCGTTAATCTGCAGTACGGCGCCCAGCTCTTCCGTAAACAATGCTGCCAGCGCATCGCTGCCCAGCGCGGCGATATCCGCCTCAATACCGCAGTGACCGGTGAAGGCCATCTCAGCCAGCGTGACCAGCAGACCGCCATCCGAGCGGTCGTGGTAAGCCAGTAGTTTCTGCTCGCTTACCAGCGTCTGAATTGCATTGAAGAAGCCAGCCAGCTGCGCGGCATCGCGCACGTCGGCCGGTTTGTCGCCCAGCTGGCGATACACCTGTGACAGCGCCGTGGCACCGAGGGTGTTAGCACCGTTGCCGAGGTCCACCAGCAGCAGCAGGTTGTCGCCTTCCGGCTGCAGCTGTGGCGTCACGGTGCGACGCACATCTTCAACGCGTGCAAAAGCCGTAATGACCAGCGACAGCGGCGAAGTCATTTCGCGCTGTTCAGTTCCCTGCTGCCAGCGGGTTTTCATCGACATGGAGTCTTTACCCACCGGAATGGTGATCCCCAGCGCCGGGCACAGCTCTTCGCCCACCGCTTTCACCGCAGCGTACAGGCCTGCGTCTTCGCCCGGGTGACCGGCTGCAGCCATCCAGTTTGCCGACAGCTTCACGCGCTTCAGCGAACCGATCGCGGTCGCGGCCAGGTTGGTCAGCGCTTCGCCCACCGCCAGACGGCCGGACGCAGCGAAATCAAGCAGCGCTACCGGCGCACGTTCGCCCATGGCAAACGCTTCACCGTGGTAGCTGTCAAGGCTGGCAGTGGTCACGGCGCAGTTCGCCACCGGGATCTGCCACGGCCCGACCATCTGATCGCGCGCCACCATGCCGGTTACGCTGCGGTCACCGATGGTCACCAGGAAGGTTTTTTCCGCCACGGTTGGCAGGTGCAGCACGCGGTTTACCGCATCGGCAATGGTAATGCCGTCCCGCACCAGCGCATCACCTTTCGCCTGCTGGCTGGCCACGTCGCGCGTCATTTTTGGCGTTTTACCCAGCAGCACGTCGAGCGGCATGTCGATCGGTTTGTTATCGAAATGGCTGTCGGCAAGGTTCAGGTGCTGCTCTTCGGTCGCTTCACCAATCACCGCGTACGGCGCACGTTCGCGCTGGCACAGTTCATCGAACAGCGCCAGTTTGTCCGGCGCAACCGCCAGCACATAACGCTCCTGCGACTCGTTACACCACACTTCCAGCGGGCTCATGCCTGGTTCATCGCTGAGGATGTCGCGCAGGTTGAAGTTGCCACCGCGGCCACCGTCGCTCACCAGCTCCGGCATGGCGTTAGACAGGCCACCGGCACCGACGTCGTGAATAAACAGAATCGGGTTGGCTTCGCCCAGCTGCCAGCAGCGGTCAATCACTTCCTGACAGCGACGCTCCATCTCCGGGTTGTCACGCTGCACCGAGGCGAAGTCGAGATCGGCATCCGACTGGCCGGACGCCATAGAAGACGCCGCACCGCCGCCAAGGCCGATATTCATCGCCGGACCGCCCAGCACGATCAGCTTCGCGCCAACCACGATCTCACCCTTCTGCACGTGATCGGCGCGGATGTTACCAATGCCGCCGGCCAGCATGATCGGCTTGTGATAGCCGCGCAGCTCAACGCCGTTGTGGCTGTTGACCTGCTCTTCATAAGTACGGAAATAGCCGTTCAGCGCCGGGCGACCAAATTCGTTGTTAAACGCGGCGCCGCCTAACGGGCCTTCGGTCATGATATCCAGCGCGGTAACAATGCGATCCGGCTTGCCGAAATCCTCTTCCCACGGCTGTTCAAAGCCGGGAATACGCAGGTTGGAAACCGAGAAGCCGACCAGACCCGCTTTCGGCTTCGCGCCGCGTCCGGTGGCGCCTTCGTCACGGATTTCCCCGCCGGAACCGGTGGCGGCACCTGGCCATGGCGAAATGGCCGTCGGGTGGTTGTGGGTTTCCACCTTCATCAGGATATGCGCGGCTTCCTGATGGAACTCGTATTCGCCCTGCTGCGCATCCGCGTAGAAACGCCCGACCTCGGAGCCTTCCATCACCGCGGCATTGTCTTTATACGCCGACAGGACGTGTTCCGGATGCTGCTCAAAAGTGTTTTTAATCATTTTAAACAGCGACTTTGGCTGTTTTTCGCCGTCGATAATCCAGTCGGCGTTAAAAATCTTGTGACGACAGTGCTCGGAGTTTGCCTGAGCGAACATATAGAGCTCGATGTCGTTCGGATTGCGGCCCAGTCTGGTGAAGGCATCGAGCAGGTAATCAATTTCGTCATCGGCCAGCGCCAGGCCGAGCGTGCGGTTAGCCTGTTCCAGCGCCTCGCGCCCTCCGCCCAGCACGTCTACGCTTTTCAGCGGCTGCGGCTCATGATGCGCGAACAGCTGTTCTGCCGCGCTGAGCTCCGTGAACACGGTTTCCATCATGCGGTCGTGCAGCAGGCTGGCCAGCTGCTGCCACTGCGCGTCAGTCAGCTGCGGTGCCTGTACATAGAAGGCCAGACCGCGCTCCAGGCGCAATACCTGTGGCAGGTCGCAGTTGTGGGCGATATCGGTGGCTTTCGATGACCAGGGAGAAATGGTGCCGGGACGCGGCGTCACCAGCAACAGACGCCCTTGTGGCGCATGTTCGGCGAGAGAAGGACCGTATTTCAGCAGACGCTGCAGGCGGGCTTGCTGTTCCGCGCTGAGCGGTGCGCTGACATCGGCGAAATGGACGTACTCGGCGTAAATATCACTCACCGGCAGATGAGCGTCCTGAAAGCGGGTCAGCAGTTTGTTTACACGAAATGCCGACAGAGCGGGCGAACCACGCAGAATTTCCATCATTAAAGATCTCTCGTCTTCGAAGCGCCGGGCGACGCTTCATGGGGCGCAACAGGGAAAACGGGCGGTATTATAGAGAAATGGCACGGGTTACGAAACCGTTTGCGCAGAAAAACTGAGCCTCAGGATTTGCCTGAATTTTGCGCAAATCTTGCTATATAAGTTGCCCTGTTACGCTTTGTTGCGCAAAATGCCCCACGCTCTGGGAGTGCAAAACAACATAAATACTGCCTTTAAAAGACAGAGGCCTGTGAGCCATTACGAGACAACTATTTGAAACGCCTGAAATTAAATTATCTGTTTATCGGTCTGATCACCGTGCTGCTTGCGCTGGCGCTGTGGCCGTCCATCCCCTGGTACGGGGGCGGAAAAGACGCGTTATCACAGATCAAATCGCGGGGAGTGTTGCGCATCAGTACCGTCAACTCGCCGCTGACTTACTACACCATCAATAATGCACCAGCCGGTATGGACTACGAGCTGGCGAAGCGCTTCGCCGATTATCTTGGCGTGAAGCTGGAAGTCACGGTGCGGCCCAACCTCGGCGACCTGTTTGACGATCTCGACGACGGCAAAGCCGACCTGCTGGCCGCCGGGCTGATCTACAACAGCGAGCGCCTCAGCCGTTATCAGAGTGGCCCGAGCTACTATTCCGTGTCGCAGCAGCTGGTGTATCGCATCGACAAGCCGCGGCCCAAAAACCTTGGTGATCTGAAAGGCCGGCTGATTGTGCAGTCCGGTTCAGCCTATCTGTCAACGTTACGTTCCGCCAAAGCGGACAGCTATCCCGATCTCGACTGGGCCATTTCCACCGATATGGGCCAGAAAGCGCTGCTGGAAGCGGTTGCCGACGGCAAGCTCGACTATACCGTGGGAGATTCGGTGACCATCGGCCTGCTGCAGCGTATCCATCCACAGCTGGCGGTGGCGTTTGATATTACCGATGAAGAGCCGGTGACCTGGTATCTGCCGCGTAACGATGACGATAGCCTGAACGCCGCCATGCTCGACTTCTACAGTCAGATGGGGGAAGAAGGCACCATGGCGCGGCTGGAAGAGAAGTATCTCGGCCACGTCGGCACCTTTGATTATGTCGATACCCGCACCTTCCTGCGCGCAATTGATAACACGCTGCCGGATATCAAGCCGCTGTTTGAGAAGTACGCGTCCAGTATCGACTGGCGCCTGCTGGCGGCGATTTCCTATCAGGAGTCGCACTGGAATCCGCAGGCGACCTCGCCCACCGGCGTGCGCGGCATGATGATGCTGACGCGCAATACCGCTGACAGCCTCGACGTGAACGATCGTCTCGATCCGGAACAGAGCATTCGCGGTGGCAGCGAATACCTGCGGCGCATGATGGAAAAAGTGCCGGAGACCATTCCGGAAGATGAACGCATCTGGTTTGCGCTGGCGGCCTACAACATGGGTTACGCGCATATGCTGGATGCACGCCGGCTGACCCTCAAACAGGGTGGCAATCCGGACAGCTGGGCCGACGTTAAGCTGCGCCTGCCGATGCTGAGCCAGAAGCGCTATTACGCGCAGACCACTTATGGCTATGCGCGCGGCCACGAAGCTTATAACTACGTTGAGAACATCCGTAAGTATCAGATCAGCCTGGTAGGCTATCTGCAGGAGCAGGAGAAACGGCTGGCGCAGCAGTCGGCGCTGGAAGCGGAACTCGGTGCCGGTTATCCGGCTGTCGAACCGAAGATTGCGATGAACTAATCGGCGCGCAGCGCCTGCCGCTGTGCGCGCTTCTGTTCCCGGCGCATACGGAAGAAGTCGCTCAGCAGCGTGGCGCACTCCTCTGCCAGCACGCCATGCGCAATCTCTATCTGATGATTCATGCCCGGATGGCCGATCACATCCAGCAGCGAACCGGCGGCACCGGTTTTCTCATCCTTCGCGCCATAGACCAGACGGGTAATCCGGCTGTGCACCATGGCACCGGCGCACATCACGCACGGCTCCAGCGTCACGTATAAGGTGGTGTCGAGCAGCCGGTAGTTATCAATCACTTTTCCGCCCTGACGCAGCGCCATAATCTCGGCATGCGCGGTGGGATCGCACTGGCTAATCGGCCGGTTCCAGCCCTCGCCAATCACTCTGTCGCCCTGCACCAGCACCGCACCGACCGGCACTTCGCCCTGCTCCCACGCACGCCGCGCCAGTTCAAGCGCGTGGCGCATCCAGTATTCATCAGTTTGTGGGTTCAACGGGCAACTCCTGCGGATTAACAAGGCGGCGCATTATAGACGGAATCCAGCTGCGATTCACTCCAGCTGTTGCAGTTCACCGCGCGGCGTCACGCGCCAGCGATGCTGGCAGAAAAACAGCAGCGGGTTATCCTGCTTGCTGTCGCTGTAGCCGCTGTACAGCTGTAGCGGCGTACCGATTTTTTCCTCGAGCTGCGCCACTTTTTCATGGCCGAGACAGCGCATGGCTAATACCCGGCCACCACGGCCCGGCTTCATCTGGCTGGCGATCAGCTTCACGCGCGGCAGAAACGCGGAATCAAAATAGACCTGCTCCACCAGCGACTGCGGCGAGCCGGTAATCAGCCAGACATCGGCGTCTTCGCTACTGAGGTAGTCAGTCAGCCGCTGCTGCACCACCGGAAACGCGGTAACGCGCTCGCGAAACCAGCGGGCAAATTCGGCCTCACGCTGGCGCAGCGTGGCCTCACGATGGCCAAAGGTGATAGCCCACAACAGCAGGCTCATCGGCCAGCGCGCGGCGCGGCCCTTTATCAGCATACCCATGCCGATGACCGGCAGCAGCGGCACCACCAGCACCAGATTGAGCGGCTGGCGGCGCAACAGATAACGCATAAATGTGCCAAACATGTCCTGCTGATGCAGCGTGCCGTCCAGGTCAAAAAATACCACGCGGCGATGCGAACCCTTTGTCAAACCCGACTCCTTTTTCTAAACGCGGCGATACCTGCTCTACAGTGTAGCCAGCATCGCGCGCCGGGGCGAAAGCTGTCATTTTTAATTCCAGTGGCTACAATGCCATTTGAATAGTTTATTCTCTGCGTCGGCGCGATGTCATCTGACATTCCTGGCCAGACATTTCCTTCCGCGAGCGGCTAAGCTGTGTGCGGGACTATGGATTAAGGATCGGACATGAGTTCATTGCTGCGAATTCGCCAGCTCTACCCACGCCTGGCGCTGAACGAGCGTCGGCTGGCGGATTTTTTGCTGTCGCAGCCTGATCGGGCACGGCATCTGAGTTCACAAAAACTGGCGGAAGAGTCAGGCGTCAGCCAGTCGAGCGTGGTGAAGTTCGCCCAGAAACTGGGTTACAAAGGCTTTCCGGCGCTGAAGCTGGCGCTGAGTGAGTCGCTGGCCGACCGCGATGCCATCACCGTGCACAACCACATTCTGAGTGACGATCCGCTTAAAGTTGTCGGCGAAAAGCTGCTGACGGAAAAAATTTCGGCGATTCGCGCCACGCTGGATATCAACAGCGAAGAGAAACTCACGGAAACGCTGCAGCTGCTGAAAAACGCCAACCGCATTCTGCTGGTCGGCATTGGCGCTTCCGGGCTGGTGGCGAAAGATTTTTCGTGGAAGCTGATGAAGATTGGCATCAACGCCGTCGCCGAGCAGGACATGCACGCGCTGCTGGCCAGCGTTCAGGCGATGGCACCCGGCGATGTGCTGCTGGCAATCTCCTACACCGGCGAACGTCGCGAGATCAACCTCGCGGCACAGGAAGCCGCAGCCATTGGCGCCGATGTGCTGGCGTTCACCGGCTTTACCCCGAATTCGCTGCAGCAGTGCGCGACGGTCTGCCTGTACACCGTCGCCGAGGAGCAGAGCACGCGCAGCGCGGCCATCTCCTCCACCAGCGCCCAGCTGGCGCTGACCGATCTGCTGTTTATGGCGCTGGTGCAGAACGATCCGGAACGCGCCTCCAGCCATATTCGTCACAGCGAGGAGCTGGTGAAAAAGCTGGTCTGATTGCCCCATGATCAGGATATTCCCCCCTGCCTTAGCCCGAAATTGATCATCGGGCGGGGCAATGATTTTGTTGCCTGTCGCTATCCTTTTCGGCCCGATTAAACGCATTTTCAGCATCGGGCTTGCAGGATAATTTCCGATGTATATGATCAGGGCAAATTTACTCATCTCTCTCGTCATGCTGAAACTTATTTCCCGTTATGCAGGAATTGGCGTTATCAATACCGCGATTCACTGGACGGTGTTTGCGCTTATTCTCAAGCTGTTCGAGTCAGGTCAGGCTATGGCTAACTTTGGAGCATTCTGCGTTGCGGTGACGTTTTCCTTTTTTGCTAATGCCCGCTGGACCTTCTCTTCTGCAGCCACGCCCTTGCGTTACCTGCTTTATGTCAGCTTTATGGGAGGCATGGCGGCGCTGGTTGGCTGGATGGCCGACGCCTGCACGCTTTCCCCGGTGGTTACCCTGATACTCTTTTCCTTTATTAGCCTGGGTTGCGGCTTCATCTACTCTAATTACATCGTTTTCAGGGAAGTAAAATGAAATTGTCTCTCGTCGTGCCCGTCTTCAATGAAGAGGAAACCATTCCGCTCTTTTATCAGGCGGTTCGTCATGAATTAGCCGGCTATCAGGTGGAAATTGTTTTTATCAATGACGGCAGTAGCGATGGCAGCGAAAACATCATCAATGCCCTGGCCATCTCGGATCCGCTGGTCATTGCGCTGTCATTTACCCGCAATTTCGGCAAAGAGCCCGCGTTGTTTGCCGGACTGGAGCATGCCACCGGCGACGCGGTTATCCCGATTGATGTTGATCTGCAGGATCCCATCGCCGTTATCCATCAACTGGTTGAACGCTGGCAAGCGGGTGCCGATGTGGTTCTGGCTAAACGGAAAGATCGCAGCGCCGATGGGCATGTCAAACGTAAAACAGCCGAGTGGTTTTATCACTTCCACAACCAAATCAGCTCGCCGAAAATAGAGGAAAACGTTGGCGATTTTCGTCTGCTGTCGCGCGAGACGGTAGAACAAATAAAAAGCCTGCCGGAAAGGAATCTGTTCATGAAGGGCATTTTATCCTGGGTTGGCGGTAACACAGCGATTGTGGAATATGATCGGGCTGAACGCGTCACAGGGGTGTCGAAATTTAATGGCTGGAAATTGTGGAATCTGGCATTAGAAGGATTAACCAGTTTTTCCACCTTCCCCTTACGCATCTGGAGTTACATCGGCGGTAGCGTCGCGTTACTCTCCTTTCTTTATGGATTCTGGATGATCATCGATAAACTGCTCTGGGGCAATCCGGTGGCGGGTTACCCTTCGTTGCTGGTTTCCATTCTGTTTTTGGGTGGAGTGCAACTTATCGGCATCGGTGTTCTGGGCGAATATATTGGCCGAATCTACATTGAGTCCAAACAAAGACCACGCTACGTGATTAAGAGCAGGAAATGAAAAAAACAGTTTTTGAGCGTCATCCCTCCGCCATGTATCTGATACTGGCCGTCGCTTTACTCATCGGTTATAGCCCGGTTTATTTATCAACATACGGATTTTCCGACGACTGGTTCTATTTATACGCATCCACTACCGATGCATTCAGTATTTTCAAATGGGATATCTTATCGGGCCGACCTTTTTATGGTGCTATCCGCTACTTCTTCGCTTTCCTGATCGATGACGTGCAGGATTTGACCTGGCTCCGTGCACTCTCATTATTAAGCCTGATTTTACTGGGCGGGTACATTATCCGTTTCCTTGAGCGTCGCAGCATTTTCGCCAGCGCGGTCCAGCGTCTGACGTTTGCCACGTTGATTTGTTTGCTGCCCTCATTTCAGGTTTTTGTCGGCTGGACAGTCTGCTTTCCTTATGTCCTGTCCGTACTGCTGGCGGGCATCAGTTATTCAACGCTGGCGGAAAACAAAGGCCTGGGCCGGGTGCTACTGTCGGCTATTTGCCTGACGCTTTCCTTTGCGATTTACCAACCCGCAGCCATGAGCTTTTTATTCTTTGCCCTGCTCGATCTGGGCATGAGCCGGAATAATTATCAGCGCAGCGCGGTGATCAAGCTGATGTTGATGCTGGGATTTGGCATGGTGATGGCACTGGTACTGGCGAAAGTTCTGCCGCTCGTGCTGTTCAATGAAGTACTGGCCAGAACCAATATCACCTTAGCGCCGCTGAAAAAAATCACCTGGTTTATCGCTGAGCCGCTCAGAAATGCGCTGTGCAACTTTGATACCGGGCGCTCGATTGTCAGTATTATCATCTCCTGCTCACTGATCATCGTGGGCATTGTGAAGGCACCCGATTTCAAACCGCGTAAAGCTTTTCTGTTCCTGTTTTTCCTGCTGGCGGCGGGCATTCCTAATCTTTTGGTGAGTGAGGACTGGGCAGCCTATCGCACGGTTATCGCGCTGTCGTTAATCACTACCTCAGCCTTCATTGCTGGCTTATTCGTGATCTTTAATAAGCTGAAGATAACTACTTCTGCCAGTATCGTTTGCCTCGTCATTGCGGTGCTCTCATGCATGCTGAATATTCAGAAGGGCTTTTCTACGCCTCAGCAGCGCGAGTATCAGTTGTTAAGCAGCGCAATCACAGAGAGCGTGCCTGCAGAATATTCTGGCCAGCTTTATTATCGTATCGATAGCGACAACTTACCTGCTGTCGCAAAATCCAAAAAATACGATGAGTTCGGTTCGCTTTCGCTGGGTATGCCATGGACCTTTGCCGGTATGGCCGACGCGATTAAAAAAGAGCACGCGATGAAGTTTTCCTTGCCAAAAGCGCCCGTTATCTACGGCAGCGATCAATGTCCAGGTGACTGTCTGACGCTGGATGCCACCCACGTGCTGGCACCGATAAAATAAAGGCCAGCGCCGCCCTTATTTCGCTTACCACGCAACGGCTCTGCTTACCGTTGCGTGGTTTTCTGGCTATGGCGCGACATCAGATCGGCTGGTAGCAGTCACGTCGCCACGTTCTGCTGGCGGCTGAATACTACGCTAAGTCATTTTTTGAACGCCACCCGGCGTGATAATATGCGTGCCGCTCAGGGGATCGCCCCGCTGGTTTACGCCTGCATCGATTGAAAAATCACACTGCAAAGCGCTATTTCAGCAGGCGTTTTGCGCCGGAGAGCGGAACTAACCATGAAAAATGCAATGAAAACAAGCAACTGATGAGCTTATGCCATGGCACTGATAATTACTGAGCGCTGCATTAACTGCGACATGTGCGAGCCTGAGTGCCCGAACCAGGCGATTAGCATGGGTGAATCGATCTATCAGATCGACGCTGACCGCTGCACCGAGTGCGTGGGTCATTATGATGAGCCGACCTGTCAGAGCGTCTGCCCGATTGATAACACTATTCTTTCAGACCCACAGCACGTGGAAAGTCGCGACGCGCTGTGGGAGAAATTTGTGCTGCTGCACGCTTAATCTTCGATAATCACCGTGGCGCAGGCGTAGTGGCGCTCGTCGGCCAGCGTGACGTGCACATGCTGCACGCCCAGCTGGCTGGCAATCACTTTGGCCTGTTCAAAGAAGCGCAGGCCAGGCTTCCCCAGCGCATCGTTGTACACTTCAAACTGATTAAACGCTAAGCCGCCGCGAATGCCGGTGCCGAAGGCTTTTGCCGCCGCCTCTTTCACCGCAAAACGCTTGGCGAGGAAGCGCACCGGCTGCTGATGCGCCTGATACTGCTGCCACTCAGCTTCGCTCAGCACGCGGCGCGCCAGACGATCGCCAGAGCGTTCAATCACCCCGGCGATACGCTCGATCTCGACGATATCGCTGCCCAGCCCCAGAATGGCCATTAGCGGCGCGCTTCCCGCATCAGCGTCTTCATGTCGCTGACCGCCGCAGCAAGACCGCTGAACAGCGCACGACCGATAATCGCGTGACCAATGTTCAGCTCATGCATTTCCGGCAGCGCAGCAATCGGCTGGACGTTGTGATACGTCAGACCGTGGCCAGCATTCACCTTCAGGCCGCGACTGGCGGCAAAGGTCGCAGCGCTGGCGATACGCGCCAGTTCGGCATCGCGTGCCAGTCCTTCCGCTGCTTCAGCATAGGCGCCAGTATGGATTTCAATGTAAGGCGCACCGCTGGCGACCGCCGCTTCAATCTGGCGCTGATCGGCATCGATAAACAGCGACACCAGAATGCCCGCCTCGCTCAGCTGTTTGACTGCCGCGTTGACCTTGTCCTGCTGACCGGCCACATCAAGGCCGCCTTCCGTCGTCACTTCCTGGCGCTTTTCCGGCACCAGGCAGACAAAATGCGGTTTGATGTCGCAGGCGATGCCCACCATTTCGTCGGTGACCGCCATCTCAAGATTCATGCGGGTATGAATGGTGTCGCGCAGAATCCGCACGTCGCGGTCGGTGATGTGACGGCGATCTTCACGCAGGTGCACGGTAATGCCGTCTGCGCCCGCCTGCTCCGCGACAAACGCGGCCTGTACCGGATCGGGATAGTTTGTGCCACGTGCGTTACGTACGGTGGCGATGTGATCGATGTTGACCCCTAACAGCAACTCAGCCATGACAATCCTTAAATGTGTTCAGTATGTTTGCAGTGTAACGCGCAGAGCCTGTCAGGTGCATCACCCGCGCTCGTCGTTTGCCACGTTCGGTCGTTTTTTCGGCACAAACTGACGGAACAGCTCCTGGCTCTTCAGCGGCTTACCGCCCAGATAAGGTTTCAGTGCCATGCGCGTGAAGCGTTTGGCGGCACGCAGCGTGTCGGCGTCGGGAAATTCGCGCTCCCACAGCGCGCGCAGCTGGCGGCCGGTGAAACTGCGCTGATTGACCACCAGACTGGCGATAAAGCCTTTCTCTTCGCGATAGCTGTAGGTCATGCTGTCGTCAACCGCCTCGCCGCTGCCGGCGCAGTGCAGAAAGTCAACGCCGTAGCCCAGATGGCCCAGCAGTGCCAGCTCAAAACGGCGCAGCGCTGGCTCGGGCGAACCATTGGCCGCCGCCAGCGTCTGGATACAGGAGAGATAATCGAAGAACAGTTCGGAGAACGGGATTTCCTGCTCCAGCACCCGCGACAGCAGCTCGTTAACATACAGGCCGCAGTAGAGCGTGATGCCGCTGAGCGGCAGCGCCAGCGATACCGCTTCAGCGTTACGCAGGGTTTTGACTTCGCCACGGCCGCCCCAGCGCACCAGTAGCGGTGTGAAGGGTTGCAGTGCGCCTTTCAGCTGGGAACGGCGCGAGCGTGCGCCCTTGGCAAGGACGCGGACGCGTCCCTGACTTTCGCTGAACAGGTCGAGCAGCAGGCTGGTTTCGCTGTAAGGGCGACTATGCAGCACAAAGGCGCGTTGCCAGCCTTCCATCAATTAGTCGTCTGTATAACCCAGGCTGCGCAGCGCACGTTCGTCGTCCGCCCAGCCCGATTTCACTTTGACCCACAGCTCGAGATGGACTTTCGCCTCGAACATCTCTTCCATGTCTTTACGCGCTTCGATACCGATGGTTTTGATTTTGGCACCTTTGTTGCCAATCACCATCTTCTTCTGCCCTTCGCGCTCGACCAGAATTAAACCGTTGATGTCATAGCCGCCGCGCTCGTTAGAGACGAACTGCTCAATCTCCACGGTAACCGAATACGGTAACTCGGCGCCGAGGAAGCGCATCAGTTTTTCACGGATGATTTCTGAGGCCATGAAACGCTGCGAGCGATCGGTGATGTAGTCTTCCGGGAAGTGGTGATCCGACAGCGGCAGGCGCTTGCGGGCAATCTCCGCAATCGCATCCACGTTTTTACCGGTTTCGGCGGAGATCGGCACGATCTCGAGGAAGTTCATCTGCTGGCTGAGGAACTGCAGGTGCGGCAGCAGGATGCTTTTATCCTGGATGTTGTCGACTTTGTTCACCGCCAGCACCACCGGCACTTTGCCGTCACGCAGCTTGTTCAGCACCATCTCATCGTCGGGCGTCCAGCGCGTGCCTTCCACCACAAAAATTACCAGCTCAACGTCACCGATGGAGCTGCTGGCAGCACGGTTCATCAGGCGGTTGATCGCCCGCTTCTCTTCCATATGCAGGCCGGGTGTATCCACGTAGATCGCCTGATAAGCGCCTTCGGTATGAATACCCATGATGCGGTGGCGCGTGGTTTGCGGCTTGCGCGAGGTGATCGACACCTTCTGCCCCAGCAGCTGGTTCAGTAAGGTGGATTTGCCGACGTTAGGCCGGCCGACAATCGCGATAAAGCCGCTGTATGTTTCGAGTTCGCTCATTCGGGTCCTGATTGGGCAGCCTCACTGCTGAGGCTGCGAAATGACAATTTATTCGAGGCCGAGCTTGATTAACGCCTGTTCGGCGGCGGCCTGCTCTGCTTTACGGCGGCTGGAGCCCACGCCCACTACCGGTTCAGCCATCCCACTCACCTGACAGTGAATGGTGAATTCCTGATCGTGCGCTTCGCCACGCACCTGTACCACCAGATAAGACGGCAGCGGCAGATGACGACCCTGCAGATACTCCTGCAGGCGCGTTTTCGGATCTTTTTGCTTATCGCCCGGGCTGATCTGCTCGAGGCGATTCTGATACCAGTCGAGAATCAGCTTCTCGACCGTCTGAATGTTGCTGTCGAGGAAGATGCCACCGATCAGCGCCTCGACGGTATCCGCGAGGATGGATTCCCGGCGGAACCCGCCGCTTTTCAGCTCGCCCGGCCCCAGACGCAGACATTCGCCCAGCTCAAACTCGCGCGCCATTTCGGCCAGCGTGTTGCCGCGCACCAGCGTAGCACGCATGCGGCTCATGTCGCCTTCGTCCACGCGCGGGAAGCGGTGATACAGCGCGTTGGCAATCACATAGCTGAGGATAGAATCGCCAAGAAATTCAAGACGCTCGTTATGTTTGCTGCTGGCACTGCGGTGAGTCAGAGCCTGCTGCAGTAATTCCGGATGAGTAAAAGTGTAGCCCAGTTTGCGCTGCAGCTTGTTAATGAGGATGGGGTTCATGCGATTCCAGTTGTTCTGTGCGTCTGTGACTCTGCATACCAAACAGGGCTGAAGTTCCAGCACGTTCTGTTTGGTGTGCAGTGGCTCCCTGACTCGCAGGAAGCCAACCGTTTTTAAATCAGTGGATACCGCCAATGCGACTCAGTCGTACGCCGGTCGGCCACTGTCCTTCCTGTTTCTCAAAGCTCATCCAGATAGCAACCGCTTTGCCGACCAGATTCTTCTCGGGCACAAAGCCCCAGTAGCGGCTGTCGGCGCTGTTATCACGGTTATCGCCCATCATGAAGTATTGCCCCTGCGGCACAATCCACGTGGCCTGCGGCTGACCCGGCTGCTGATAATACATGCTCGCCTGGCTCTGCGCTTCGTTCACCAGCAGGATATCGTGCGTGACGTTGCCCAGCGTCTCTTTGCGCGTGCCAAGACGCAGGCCGCCACGCAGCGTTTCGCCCTGCGGCACCTGGTAGAAACCGTTGCCGGTTTCGTTACCATCAAAGCCGCTGAAGGTCTGGATGAAATCGCTCGGCTCAATGTTGGTATAGGTCACCGGCAGCGCCGTGTCACACTTGCCCGTGCCGCAGCCTGGGTTAATGGTCAGGGTTTTGCTGTAAGGATCAAACACCACTTTGTCGCCCGGCAGACCGATCACGCGCTTGATGTAATCCACGCTCGGATCCTTCGGGTATTTGAACACCGCGACATCTCCGCGCTGCGGATGGCCGGTCGGGATCAGCGTGGTTTGCGTGATCGGATCTTTGATGCCGTAAGCAAATTTCTCCACCAGGATGAAGTCGCCAATCAGCAGCGTCGGCATCATCGAGCCAGAAGGGATCTGAAACGGTTCGAAGATAAACGAGCGCACGATCAGTACCACCGCCAGCACCGGGAACACCGACGCTGCGGTTTCAACCCAGCCTGGCTGCGCGGCCACTTTGGCCAGCGTTTTGCTGTCGAGCGAATTACCTGCCTGAGCCTGTGCCGCCGCCTGCTTTGCCCGGCGCGCCGGGGCCCACTTAAAGCGATCGATACACCAGATGATGCCGGTTAACAGAGTGGCAATCACCAGAATCAGGGCGAACATGTTAGCCATTAAAGTTCCTTATTTGCTGTCTTTACCGACATGCAGAATGGCAAGGAATGCTTCCTGCGGCAGCTCAACGTTGCCGACCTGCTTCATTCGCTTCTTACCTTCTTTCTGCTTCTGCAACAGCTTTTTCTTACGGCTGACGTCACCGCCATAGCATTTCGCCAGGACGTTTTTACGCAGCTGCTTCACTGTTGAGCGAGCGATAATGTGGTTGCCGATTGCTGCCTGAATCGCAATATCGAACTGCTGGCGCGGAATCAGATCTTTCATCTTCTCCACCAGCTCGCGGCCACGATACTGTGAGTTATCACGGTGCGTAATCAGCGCCAGCGCATCAACGCGTTCTGAGTTAATCAGGACGTCGACGCGCACCATGTCAGAGGTCTGGAAACGTTTGAAGTTATAGTCCAGCGACGCATAGCCGCGCGACGTGGATTTCAGACGGTCGAAGAAGTCGAGTACCACTTCCGCCATCGGAATCTCATAGGTCAGCGCAACCTGTTTGCCGTGGTAAACCATGTTAGTCTGCACACCGCGTTTTTCGATACACAGCGTAATGACGTTGCCCAGAAACTCCTGCGGCAGCAGCATATGACACTCAGCGATCGGTTCGCGCAGTTCAGCAATATTATTCAGCGGCGGCAGCTTCGATGGGCTGTCGACGTACACTACTTCTCCGTCAGTGGTTTCTACTTCGTACACAACCGTTGGCGCGGTGGTGATCAGGTCGAGATCGTATTCACGCTCCAGACGCTCCTGGATGATCTCCATGTGCAGCAGGCCGAGGAAGCCACAGCGGAAGCCAAAGCCCAGCGCGGTGGAGCTCTCTGGCTCATAGAACAGTGAGGCGTCGTTCAGGCTCAGCTTGCCTAATGCATCACGGAAAGCTTCGTAGTCGTCAGAGCTTACCGGGAACAGACCGGCATACACCTGTGGCTTCACTTTTTTGAAGCCCGGCAGCGCTTTGTCCGCTGGATTGCGCTGCAGCGTCAGGGTATCGCCCACCGGTGCGCCGAGGATGTCTTTGATGGCACACACCAGCCAGCCTACCTCGCCACACTTCAGCTCGGTACGGTCAATTTGTTTTGGCGTGAAAATGCCGAGGCGGTCAGCGTTGTACACCTGGCCGGTACTCATCACTTTGACTTTGTCACCTTTGCGCAGCGTGCCGTTTTTAATACGGATCAGCGAGACCACACCGAGGTAGTTATCAAACCATGAGTCGATGATCAGCGCCTGCAGCGGGCCTTCCGGATCGCCTTCCGGCGGCGGAATGTCGCGCACCAGACGTTCCAGCACATCCGGTACGCCGACGCCGGTTTTCGCCGAGCAACGCACCGCATCAGCGGCGTCGATGCCGACGATATCTTCAATCTCTTCCGCCACGCGCTCCGGGTCGGCCGCAGGCAGGTCGATCTTGTTCAGTACCGGTACCACTTCCAGATCCATTTCCATGGCGGTGTAGCAGTTCGCCAGGGTCTGCGCTTCAACGCCCTGACCTGCATCAACCACCAGCAATGCCCCTTCACAGGCCGCCAGCGAGCGGGAAACTTCATAAGAGAAGTCAACATGGCCTGGGGTGTCGATAAAATTGAGCTGGTAAGTTTCACCGTTTGGCGCGTGGTAATCGAGCGTAACGCTCTGCGCTTTAATGGTGATGCCGCGCTCGCGCTCCAGATCCATCGAATCCAGAACCTGCGCCGCCATCTCACGATCGCTCAGGCCACCGCAAATCTGAATCAAACGGTCAGAGAGCGTTGATTTGCCATGGTCAATGTGAGCGATAATGGAGAAATTTCGTATGTGCTTCATTTATATGAATATCTTCACGTAGAAAATCAGTTGAAAACGTGAGCACAGACACATTCAGGCAAGTGAGCTTTACCCGGAACCCTGTCAGCCTCATTAATGACGACGCATATTACACTGTTAACGCCGCGCGTTAAAGAATGGAACTGCGGGGAATCGCAACAGAATTCAGCGATTAAGACGAAATGAAAAGGCCGCGCAATACGCGGCCTGAACGGGGATTAACTATGGTTTTCCACCCGTAGCGCATCAGGCGGGAGCGCAACGCTGAGAATCACCGGCTGGAACGCTTCGCGATCGCCAAACCGGCTGGAAACCCCTTTGGCAACAATAAAGCCTCCAACGCCACCCAGCAGCGCACCGCAGGCCGCCGCCAGGTCGCTGTGGAACAGCATCTGGAACAGGCCCGCGACCAGGAACAGACCAAACAGTGGCGTCATATACACCAGCAGTGCAGAACCGAGCAGGCTGCTTTCGCGAATGCCCAGCTCAATGCGCTGACCCGGCTGTAGTGGCTCCGGACTGGCGATGGTCATCACATGGGCGTTTTTCGGTCCCAGCTGGTTGAGCGCATGGCTGCCGCAGCCTTTGCGCGCTGAACAACTGTTGCAGGAGGTTTTCGCTTCCGAATGCAGAGTAGCGACGCCCTCTTTCCATGCCACCACGGTGGCCCATTCTCTCATCATTTTGTCGCACCTGAATCTATGCTGTCCGCGATACGTTTGGCGGTGGTCGGCGGCAATTCGCCCACCACGGTAATTTCACGATTATCGCGCACTTCGGTCTGCACCGTACGACGCCCAGTGCGCAATGACTGTGGCGAACTGCTTTTATCGGCAGGCGTGATGTTAATAGCGAAGCTGAACAAGCCATCGCTGTACAGACGGGATTCTACGGTTTTGTTCATCGCCGGAATATCACGCCGGCTTTGCGAAATCAGCTTCATGCCAGCCGGTAACCAGCCTGGCTGCCAGCTGAGCTGCACTTTGTCGCCCGCCGGTAACGACAGCGACGGCGGCAGATTGGCTTTTTCCAGCCCCTGCATCAGATTGCGCACGCCTTCATCGACGGCAAAACTGATGACGCGGAACTGCTCCAGCGTCTCACCGTCGCGATCCAGCAAATCAATCCGCAGCGGCAATTTGGTATCGACGTCCAGCCACACCACGTAGCTATAACGCGTGCCGTCACGCGACACTATGCGCACCACTTCGCACATCTGATCGGCCATGCGGGAACGCCCTACCGGAATAAAATCGTAGGCATCGCCGAGGCGCGAGAAGTCAGCGAACATCAGCGCCGGAAGCGCATCAATAATGTGGTTGCCCGGCAGCGAGAACGGATCGAGACCCGGTTCGAAATAGCTGATGTCGTTGCCGCGCTGGATCACCTCTCGGCGCGGTCCGTCCATCTGTAATAGCTGAGCGAACACACGATTGTCGATGACCGCATGGCGGTAACGCAGGGATTCAATGCCCAGACGTGAGACATTGATATAGGCGAATTCGTAGTTGAGGTTCTGGCTGGCCTGCTCCATCTGCTGTAACAACGCCCCGGACGCAGATGTCTGCGCCGGGGCGGTAGATGACCAAAGCAGGCTGCCTGCCAGCAGGCTAACGGCACACCAAAGCTGCTTCATTACTGCTGTTGAGTTCCTAACGACTGAGTTCCGGGAACGTTAGCCTGCGCCTGTTGCGGCGCATTGCTTTCAAACTGCACCTGATCGGCATGCAGACGGCGTTGCAGTTCGTAATCCTGCAGCATGGCATTCACGCGGCGACGCTGCTCCTGCACCTGCTGATTTGAGCTGTTGGTGTCAAAAGCATCAGACGGCACGCCCAGGCTGACCGGTGACGCTTTACCCATCATCGGTAAGGTATTAAAGGCTGGTGCGTCCGAGGTTTCCGTCGCGCTGCCCGCTGGTGAGCTGTTGTAGTGCTGCACACCGACGATCACCGCCAGCGACACACAGGCCGCCACACCGATCTGCGTGACCTGAGCAACCCAGCCGCCACCGCGACGCCAGAACGGCATTTTCTGCCAGCGCGACGGCTCCGGCTGTGCTTCCGGGATCAACGAAGTCACTTTGCGCACCGGCTCATTTTCGATGGCGGCAGCAACGCGTGCGGAGATATCAAAATGCAGCACTTCGCCCACATCGCCCCGCAGGGTGTCGCGGATCAAATGGTAGCTCTCCCAGCTTTTTTGTAGATCTGCATCCTTCGATAACGACGCCAGCAGCTCGTTATCTAAAGTTTCACCATCCATTAAAGCGGAAAGTTTTTCTTTCTGCATGTTTTGGTACCCTTCCAGTAGCCGTTATCACTGACGTTGGATAAGCGGTTGAACTTTATTATCAATGGCTTCCCGGGCCCGGAAGATACGTGAACGTACGGTACCTACCGGACAATCCATGATGGCGGCGATCTCTTCGTAACTCAGACCATCCAGTTCCCGCAGGGTGATGGCCATACGCAGATCTTCAGGCAACGCCTCAATCGTCCGAAAAACAATTTGTTTCAGTTCGTCTGACAACATTAAGTTCTCAGGGTTCGAAATTTCTTTTAGCGCACCCGCACTTTCGAAATTTTCCGCGTCAATCGCGTCCACATCGCTGGACGGCGGCCGGCGCCCCTGAGCCACCAGATAATTCTTCGCGGTGTTGACCGCAATGCGGTACAGCCACGTGTAAAAGGCGCTATCACCCCGGAACGACTCCAGTGCGCGATACGCTTTAATGAAAGATTCCTGAACCACATCAGGCACATCGCCTGACGGGACATAACGTGAAACCAGGCTCGCCACTTTATGCTGGTATCGGATCACCAGTAAATTAAATGACTTTTGATCTCCTTTCTGAACCCGCTCAACGAGAACCTGATCCGTTAACTGCTCGCTCATCCGAGGTAATGTCTCCCCAAATCTCTTTTATGCGTAAGTGAACTGCCAGCACATCTCATTTATTGTGAGCAAGCATGTGCTTAGAGTCCCGTTCTGGCCTGAAGTTCACCACGACCTGATATTTTCTGTACCGGTGCCCTGACATCGTTGTTGTTGATGGTCTTTCAGTGTAGCGACTTACCGCACTGGTGGTGTCGTAGGCGGCACCGATAATCGCTGGCAGAGTACCCTATGACGCCGCATTTTTCACCTTTATTCCCTGAATTTTCAGCGTGTTTGGTATAAAAAACACTAATCGCTTATTTTCAGACATAACTTACTGAAATCGCATTACAATCTGATTATTGCGTCGAATTATCCCGCGTTTTTTGTTCAAAATACTTCACACCAGCAGCGTCCGGGCTTATGCTCGGGGGACCTTTTGTTTAGTAAATTAAACATCATGAACCCCATTCCCGATCATAGCTGTGATGTACTGATTGTCGGCAGCGGCGCGGCCGGTTTATCTCTGGCGCTGCGGCTGGCACCGCATTATCAGGTAACGGTGCTGAGTAAAGCGCAGATTAGCGAAGGCTCCACGCTGTATGCGCAGGGCGGGATTGCGGCGGTGTTTGATGAGAACGACAGCATTGAATCGCACGTCGAAGATACGCTGATTGCCGGCGCAGGCCTGTGCGATCGCGAGACGGTGAATTTTATCGCCAGCAATGCGCGCCCGTGCGTACAGTGGCTGATCGATAACGGCGTGGCCTTTGATCGCGAGCCACAGGATAACGGCAAGGCGCGCTATCACCTGACGCGCGAAGGCGGTCACAGCCATCGCCGTATTTTACACAGCGCCGACGCCACCGGGCGCGCGGTCGAAACCACGCTGGTCAGCCAGGCGCTCAGCCATCCCAATATTCGCGTTATTGAGCGTGCCAACGCGGTGGACTTAATCCTCTCTGATAAAATTGGCCTGCCCGGAACGCGGCGCGTGGTGGGCGCGTGGATCTGGAATCGCAATCGCGAACAGGTTGAAACCTGCCGCGCCCGCAGCGTGGTGCTGGCCACTGGCGGTGCGGCGAAGGTATATCAGTACACCACTAATCCGGATGTCGCGTCCGGCGACGGCATCGCGATGGCGTGGCGCGCCGGCTGCCGGGTGGCCAATCTGGAATTCAATCAGTTTCACCCTACCTGCCTGTTTCATCCGCAGGCGCAAAACTTTTTGCTGACCGAAGCGCTGCGCGGCGAAGGTGCCTGGCTACTGCGCCCGGACGGTTCGCGCTTTATGCCGGATTTCGATGCGCGCGCCGAACTGGCACCGCGCGATATCGTGGCGCGCGCGATCGATCACGAAATGAAGCGCCTGGGCGTCGACTGCATGTATCTCGACATCAGCCATCAGCCGGCCAGCTTTGTGCGCGCCCACTTTCCGATGATCTATGACAAGCTGCTGACGTTTGGCCTCGATCTGACACAGCAGCCGATTCCGATTGTGCCCGCCGCGCATTACACCTGCGGCGGCGTGATGGTGGATCAGCATGGTCGCACCGATGTCGACGGGCTGTATGCGATTGGTGAGGTCAGCTACACCGGCCTGCACGGCGCTAACCGCATGGCATCGAATTCGCTGCTGGAGTGTCTGGTGTATGGCTGGTCGGCGGCCGAAGATATTGTGCGCCGTCTGCCGCAGATGCACGCCGTCGATCACCTGCCTGCGTGGGATGAAAGCCGCGTCGACGATGCCGATGAACGGGTGGTGATTCAGCACAACTGGCATGAGCTGCGGCTGTTAATGTGGGATTACATGGGCATCGTGCGTACCACCAAGCGGCTGGAGCGCGCCCTGCGCCGCATCACGCTGCTACAGCAGGAAATTGATGAATACTATGCGCATTTTCGCCTCTCCAACAATCTGCTGGAGCTGCGCAATCTGGTACAGGTGGCAGAGCTGATGGTGCGCTGTGCGCTGGCGCGCAAAGAGAGCCGCGGGCTGCACTTCACCCGCGACTATCCGCATACGCTGCCCGAGGCACAGCCTACGGTGCTGCAGCCGGTAGCCTAGCGGAACAGATAGAAATCGGTTACCAGGCTCAGCCAGTCCGCCGAGTAGCTTTTATCTTCATCACGAATGGCGAGACGCTCCTGCACGAGTTCGCCTGCGGCAGGCGAAAAGCCCAGCACCAGCCGGTTCGGCGGTCGCTGCGCGTAAGGTGCCACATCATAGCGATAACGCAGATGCCAGCCTTCGGCGCGCGCCAGTGCAATCAGGTTTTCGCCAGCATCCGCGGGCAGCACCACGCAAAACAGCCCCTCTTCTTCAATCAGCTGTGCCGCACAGCGCAGCAGGGTGGGATGATCAAGCGTTGCCGTGCTCCGCGCGGTATCGCGCTCGACGCTGGCCGAGGCCATGCCCGGCGTGAAAAACGGCGGATTGCTGACAATCAGCGAGTAGCGTTTTTCGGCCTGCTCACTCCAGCTGACGATGTCCTGCGCATGCACCGCGATGCGATGCGCCCACGGCGACGCGGCGACGTTCTCCTGCGCCTGCGCGGCGGCGCTGCACTCCAGTTCGACGGCATCGATACTGACGTCATCCGGCGTGCGCTGCGCCAGCATCAGCGCAATCAGGCCGCTGCCGCAGCCGATATCCAGTATGCGCCGTACGCCTGCCACCGGCGCCCAAGCGCCGAGCAGCACCCCATCAGTGCCGACCTTCATGGCACAGCGATCGTGCGCGACAAAAAATTGCTTAAACGTGAACCCATCTTTTCTTAACATCGCCCGCGCTGGCGGTTGCGGCTGAGACATGCTTAACGACCATTGAATTTGCTCCTGCCGGAAGTGTAACGTGGTCGCGAAGTGAATTCACCTTCACCTGTGCAACACAAACAGATGAAGATTGTGGCTGAACTGTCTATAATCAGCGCCCCAAACTGAGGTAGACCATGACCGTAACCACATTCTCCGAACTCGAACTCGACGAAAGCCTGCTGGAAGCCCTGCAGGATAAAGGCTTCACGCGCCCGACTGCCATTCAGGCTGAGGCCATTCCTGCCGCGCTGGAAGGCCGTGACGTTCTGGGTTCGGCACCAACCGGAACGGGGAAAACCGCAGCCTACCTGCTGCCCGCTTTACAGCACCTGCTCGATTTCCCGCGTAAAAAATCAGGGCCGCCGCGCATTCTGATCCTCACGCCGACGCGTGAACTGGCGATGCAGGTTGCCGACCAGGCGCGCGAGCTGGCCAAACATACCCATCTCGATATCGCCACCATCACCGGCGGCGTGGCCTATATGAATCACGCGGAAGTGTTCAGTGAAAATCAGGACATTGTGGTCGCGACCACCGGCCGTCTGCTGCAGTACATCAAAGAAGAGAACTTTGACTGCCGCGCGGTAGAAACGCTGATTCTGGACGAAGCCGACCGCATGCTGGATATGGGCTTTGCGCAGGATATCGAGACCATTGCCGGTGAAACGCGCTGGCGCAAACAGACGCTGCTGTTCTCGGCCACGCTGGAAGGCGACAATATCAAAGATTTCGCCGAGCGCCTGCTGAACGATCCGGTAGCGATTGAAGCTGATCCAAGCAAAAGCGAGCGCAAAAAGATTCAGCAGTGGTATTACCGCGCCGACAACCTCGAGCACAAAACCAAACTGCTGGTGCATCTGCTGAAGCAGCCGGAAGTGAAGCGCGCCATCGTGTTCGTGCGCAAACGTGAGCGCCTGCATGAGCTGGTGACCTGGATGCACGAAGCCGGCCTGCGCAGCAGCTACCTCGAAGGCGAAATGGTGCAGGCTAACCGTAACGAAGCGATCAAACGCCTGAATGACGGTCGCGTTAACGTGCTGGTCGCGACCGATGTCGCCGCGCGCGGTATCGACATTGATAACGTCACCCACGTCATCAACTATGACTTACCGCGCACCGCCGATGTCTATCTGCACCGCATTGGCCGTACCGGCCGCGCCGGACGCAAAGGTACCGCGATCTCGCTGGTAGAGGCACATGACCATCCGCTGCTGGGTAAAATCAGCCGCTACGTCAACGAGCCGCTGAAATCGCGCGTAATCGATGAGCTGCGTCCGGAAACGCGTGCACCGAGTGCTAAAGTCACCGGTAAACCGTCGAAAAAGGCGCTTGAGAAGCGCAAAGAGAAGAAAGCGAAAGAAGAAGAGAAACCGCGCGTGAAGAAACGTCACCGCGATACTAAAAATATCGGTAAACGCCGCAAGCCAAGCGGCAGCAGCACACCGGAGAGCGGTGCGGAATAAAACAGCATCGCGGCAATTAAATCGCCTCCCTGAGGCGATTTTTTGCTTTCAGGCCTGCTGAAAAAGCACTTTTGCGGCGTAAAATCTCTCAAGCTGCCCTCTTCTCTCTTCAGGAAATAAAAAAAGCCGCGCCAGTAAGCACCGGCGCGGCCTGTATTGCTGTGTGCGTTTTCGTCAGCCGATCAATTACAGGCTTTCGGTAAAGGTACGGGTGATAACGTCACGCTGCTGTTCTGGCGTCAGCGCGTTAAAGCGCACCGCATAGCCCGACACGCGAATGGTCAGCTGCGGATATTTTTCCGGATGCTTCACCGCATCTTCCAGCGTTTCACGGCGCAGCACGTTAACGTTGAGGTGCTGACCGCCTTCAACGCGCACCTGCGGTTTCTGCTCCAGTGGAATTTCACGGTAAGCAATCTCGCCAAGGTCGCTGACTGCAACAACCTGATCTTCCGTGAAATCGCCTTTTGCGCACAGGCAGCGGGCTTCGGCTTTCTCATTGTCCAGCAGCCAGAACGAGTTCAGCAGCTGCGGATTTTGTGCCTGAGTAATTTGAATACCGGTAATCATAGAGGCCTCCAGGGCTTAGCGCTGCGGCAGGAGCACAGCGCGGTTCTTCGGGTTATGTGATGCTCTGGTATATCACCGCGCTGACCGGCTCGTTTTGACCTGTATCAATTTCGTCCGGCAAGGATTTTTGCTTCTACTCTAATAAATTGATTTATAACAACTTTTCCCATTAACTTTTTCTGCAATTGTTCAACTTATTTTTACCCTTCTGCTGCCCCGCCGGACACGCTAAGCTAAAGGCATCAATTTGCAGGGAGTCAATGATGGCTGAGAAGCTGACCTGGCACGATGTGCTGGCTGAAGATAAAGAAAAACCTTACTTCGTGGAAACGCTGAAAGCGGTAGCCGAAGAGCGTGCGGCGGGCGTGACGGTCTATCCGCCGCAAAAGGACGTGTTCAACGCGTTCCGTCTCACCGAACTGGGCGATATTAAAGTGGTGATCCTCGGCCAGGATCCGTACCACGGCCCGAATCAGGCGCATGGCCTGGCGTTCTCGGTCCTGCCGGGTGTGGCCATTCCGCCGTCGCTGCTGAATATGTACAAAGAGCTGGAACAGGACATTCCTGGCTTTCAGCGCCCGCAGCACGGCTTTCTTGAAAGCTGGGCGAAACAGGGTGTGCTGCTGCTCAATACGGTGTTAACCGTGGAAGCCGGCAAAGCGCATTCGCACGCGCGTTTCGGCTGGGAAACCTTCACCGACAATGTGATCAGTGCCATCAACACCCATCGCGAAGGGGTGATTTTCCTGCTGTGGGGATCGCACGCGCAGAAGAAAGGCAGCATCATTGATGCGCAGCGTCATCACGTATTGAAAGCACCGCATCCTTCGCCGCTCTCGGCGCATCGCGGCTTTTTTGGCTGTCAGCATTTTTCCAAAGCCAATGCGCTGCTGAGCCAGGCTGGCCAGACGCCCATTGACTGGACGCCGGTGCTGCCCTGAAAACACAAACGGCCGCATCAGCGGCCGTTGTTGCAGGGGAGCGGCTTAGCCTTTGGCTTTCGATACCGCAACCATCGCCGGACGCAGCAGGCGACCGTTGAGGGTATAACCGCGCTGCATCACCATCAGCACGTGGTTTGGCGCCACTTCTTCAGACTCCATCATCGACATCGCCTGATGCACATCCGGGTTGAACGGCACATTAGTTTCGCCCACCACTTCCACGCCGAACTTGCGCACCGCACCCAGCAGTGATTTCAGCGTCAGCTCGATGCCTTCAATCATCGAAGCCAGCTCGGTGTTCTCTTTATCCGCCACTTCCAGCGCGCGCTCCAGGCTATCAATCACCGGCAGCAGCTCGTTGGCAAACTTTTCCAGCGCAAACTTGTGCGCTTTTTCCACGTCCATTTCGGCACGGCGACGGATGTTTTCAATCTCAGCCTGCGCGCGCAGCTGGGCGTCACGCACGCCACCCTGCGCCTGCGCTAATTCCGCTTCCAGCTGGGCGATACGCTCATCACGCGGATCCACCTCAGTTGCTGTCTCCGCTTCCGGCTGCTGTTGTTCCTGTTGAATTTCGTCTGAGACTTGCTCGTTTGGGGTGTTCTGTTCTTTACTACTCATGAATTTCTCCGCGTTTTGCACATTCATCTCGCTGGTTGGCTTATTATGGGGATCAGTTTGACGGTTTCAAGTGAACCCATCACATTGCCTGGCCGTTTTGGCTTATGAGGAACACCCGCTAAATGAACAAACACTTTAACTGCATTGGGATCGTCGGCCATCCGCGCCATCCCACTGCGTTAACCACCCATGAAATGCTCTGGCGCTGGCTGACTGACAAAGGCTATGACGTAATCGTGGAACAGCAAATCGCCCGCGAGCTGAACCTGCAGGATGTGCGTACCGGCAGCCTGGCGGACATCGGCCAGTATGCCGATCTGGCGGTGGTGGTCGGCGGCGATGGCAATATGCTGGGCGCCGCGCGCGTGCTGGCTCGTTACGACATCAAGGTGATTGGCATCAACCGCGGCAATCTCGGCTTCCTCACGGACCTCGATCCGGATAACGCGCAGCAGCAGCTGGATGACGTGCTGCAGGGCGATTATTTTGTGGAAAGCCGCTTTTTGCTGGAAGCGCAGGTATGCAAAGAAGAGTGTTCGCCGCGCATCGGCAGCGCCATCAATGAAGTGGTGCTGCATCCGGGAAAAGTGGCGCACATGATTGAATTTGAAGTCTATATCGACGAAGTGTTCGCCTTTTCCCAGCGCTCGGACGGGCTGATTATCTCCACGCCAACCGGTTCAACCGCTTATTCGCTTTCGGCGGGCGGGCCGATTTTAACGCCGTCGCTCGATGCGATTGCGCTGGTGCCGATGTTCCCGCACACGCTGTCGGCGCGTCCGCTGGTGATCAACAGTAGCAGCACCATTCGCCTGCGTTTTTCCTCGCTGCGCAGCGACCTGGAGATCAGCTGTGACAGCCAGATCGCCCTGCCGATTCAGGAAGGGGAAGATGTGCTGATTCGCCGCAGCGCCAATCACCTCAATTTAATTCATCCCAAAAATTATAATTATTTTAATACTTTAAGCTCAAAACTCGGATGGTCAAAAAAATTATTCTGAAAAGGCCCGCCGGCTACTTTACTGGATAAAAAACCAGTTTATACTGTATGAAAAACCATATCTGTTTTTACATACAGGTGATTGTATGCTGGCACAACTGACCATCAGTAATTTTGCAATCGTTCGTGAACTGGAGATCGACTTTCATCGTGGTATGACAGCGATCACCGGCGAAACCGGCGCAGGGAAATCCATCGCGATTGATGCGCTGGGCCTGTGCCTTGGCGGCCGTGCTGAAGCAGACATGGTGCGTCAGGGGGCCAGCCGCGCGGATATCTGCGCGCGCTTCCAGCTGAAAGCGTCACCCTCTGCCCAGCGCTGGCTGGCGGAGAACCAGCTTGACGACGGCAACGAATGTTTGTTGCGCCGCGTGATCAGTGCCGATGGCCGCTCACGGGGCTTTATCAACGGCACCTCTGTTCCGCTATCGCAGTTGCGCGAACTCGGTCAGTTACTGATTCAAATCCACGGTCAGCATGCGCATCAGCTGCTCCTCAAAACCGATCACCAGAAACACCTGCTGGATGCCTACGCCGCGCACGACGATCGGCTGGCGGAGATGCGTCAGCACTATCAGCGCTGGCACCACAGCTGCCGCGCGCTGGCACAGCATCAGCAGCTGTCGCAGGAGCGTGAAGCCCGCCGCGAACTGCTGCAGTATCAGCTGAAAGAACTCAACGAGTTTGCGCCGCAGCCAGGCGAGTTTGAGCAAATTGATGAAGAGTACAAGCGCCTGGCGAACAGCGGTCAGCTGCTGTCTACCAGCCAGCAGGCGCTGCAAATTCTTGCCGATAGCGATGACACCAACCTGCAAAGCCTGCTCTACAGCGCGCGTAATATGCTGAGTGAGCTGGTCTCGCTGGACGATAAAGTCAGCGGCGTATTTAACCTGCTGGAAGAAGCCGCGATTCAGTTAAGTGAAGCCAGCGATGAGCTGCGCCACTACTGTGAACGGCTCGACCTCGATCCTAATCGCCTGTACGAGCTGGAGCAGCGTCTGTCGCGGCAGATTGCGCTGGCACGCAAGCACCATGTTTCACCGGAAGCGCTGCCGGTGCTGTATCAGCAGCTGCTGGATGAAGCGGAACAGCTGTCGCAGCAGGAGAGCGATCAGGAAAGCCTGCAGAGCGACGTCGTGGCTCATCATCAGGCCGCGCTGGCCTGTGCTGAAGCCCTGCATCAGCAACGCGTTGCCTCGGCGCAGGAGCTGAGCCAGTTGATTACGCAAAGCATGCGCACCCTCGCCATGCCGCACGGTGAATTTGCCATTATGCTGGAATTCAATGCCGATCAGCTGACGGCCGAAGGTGCCAGCCGTATTGATTTCCGTGTCACCACTAACCCGGGCCAGCCGCTGCAGCCGCTGGGTAAAGTGGCCTCAGGGGGTGAGCTGTCACGTATTGCGCTGGCGATTCAGGTGATCACCGCACAGAAAATGGAAACTCCGGCGATGATTTTCGATGAGGTTGACGTCGGTATCAGCGGTCCGACGGCCGCTGTCGTTGGCCAGATGCTGCGCCAGCTGGGCGAATCGACTCAGGTGATGTGCGTAACTCACCTGCCGCAGGTGGCGGGCTGTGGTCATCAGCACTTCTTCGTCAGCAAAGAGACCGATGGTGCGATGACTGAAACCCACATGCAGCAGCTGGATAAGCGTGCGCGTCTGCAGGAACTGGCACGCCTGCTTGGCGGCAGCGAAGTAACACGCAACACGCTGGCGAACGCAAAAGAACTTTTAGCAGCCTGACACCGCACTTTTTTGCGGCCTGGTGGTCATATGCTTGCTCTGTAGAGGTTTCCAATAGCTCAAAGGTTTATTATCATCGGCAGTCATATCGCCATAATAAAGCCTGCCGTATGCAGAGTTCAGAATTTGATGGCAACAAAACTGCCTGATGAAAGGCGTTTGGCCCCAGAAAAGGAATGTATAGATGCGCTGTAAAACGCTGACTGCCGCGGCAGTGGTAATGTTGATGATGACCGCCGGATGTTCCACCCTTGAGCGCGTTGTGTATCGTCCGGATATCAATCAGGGGAATTACCTGGTCGCCAACGACGTTTCGAAGATTCACACCGGCATGACGCAGCAGCAGGTTGCTTACACGCTCGGTACGCCGATGATGCACGACCCGTTTGGCAGCAACGTCTGGTATTACGTGTTCCGTCAGGAGCCAGGTCATGAGAGCGTGAAGCAGCAGACGCTGACGCTGACCTTCGACAGCAACGGTACGTTGACGAACATCGATAACAAACCGCGCCTCACCGGCACTGAAGACTGAGTGAGCCGCAACAAAAAAGGCGCCTGAGCGCCTTTTTTAATGCCTGTAATTTACTTTTTCGTTGCCGCGCGCTCTGCCCGCTGCCGGCGCATCTCTTTTGGATCGGCAATCAGCGGGCGATAAATCTCGACCCGATCGCCATCCTGCAGCGTATCGCCCAGCTTGACCGGACGGCTGAAAATGCCGACCTTGTTGCTGCTCAGGTCAATATCTTTGCGCAGCGTAAGCAGTCCGGATGCCTGAATCGCCTGCTCAACCGTGGCGCCCTCTTCAAGGCTAACCTCACGCAGATACTGTTTATCTGGTAGCGCGTACACTACTTCAACGCTGATATCAGCCACGGTAAACCTCTTTGGCGCGCTGGGTAAACGCCTGCACCATGCTGTTGGCCAGCTCTTTGAAGATGCGGCCAAACGCCATCTCGACCAGCATGTTGGTGAACTCAAAGTCGAGGCTGAGCTCAACCTTGCAGGCATCGTCGCCGAGCGAGATAAATTTCCAGCCGCCGGTCAGCTTGCGGAACGGCCCATCAACCAGCTGCATATGAATGCTCTGGTTATCGGTCAGGGTGTTCCGCGTGGTAAAGGTTTTACTGATGCCGGCTTTGGAGACATCCACCGCGGCGGTCATTTGGTTACCGCTGTTATCCAGCACGCGGCTGCCGGTACAGCCCGGAAGAAATTCAGGATAAGCATCCACATCATTCACGAGCCGGTACATCTGCTCAGCGCTATACGGGACCAGCGCTGAACGGCTAATCTGGGCCATAATGGTTCCTGTTGGTCACAAAACCGTTGAATTATACCATTTTAAGCTACTAAACAAAAATTCACGCCTTTGCCAGCTGTGCTAAAATAGTGTGTTTTTACCGCCCCGCAGGACAGGGGATGCGCCCACAGACTGAGTGATGTAGACTACGCCGCACTATGACAAAGAAAAAAGCTCACAAACCCGGTTCAGCCACTATTGCCCTCAACAAACGCGCTCGCCATGAATACTTCATTGAAGAAGAGTTCGAGGCCGGCATGGCGTTGCAAGGATGGGAAGTCAAATCACTGCGCGCCGGTAAAGCCAACATCAGCGACAGCTATATTTTGCTGCGCGATGGCGAAGCCTATCTGTTCGGTTCCACTTTTCAGCCGCTGGCAGTGGCATCAAGCCACGTGGTGTGCGACCCCACGCGCAACCGCAAGCTGCTGTTGAACCAGCGCGAACTGGATTCCCTGTACGGCCGCGTTAACCGCGAAGGTTACACCGTGGTCGCGCTGTCGCTGTACTGGAAAAACGCCTGGGCCAAACTAAAGATTGGTGTGGCACGCGGTAAGAAAGAACACGACAAGCGCGCGGACATTAAAGATCGCGAGTGGAAGATGGACAAAGCACGAATTATGAAGAATGCCAGCCGTTAACCACTGGAATCTTTTATAATTTTTTGCTAGAGTAAGAAGTCTTGGGGCTGATTCTGGATTCGACGGGATTCGCGAAACCCAAGGTGCATGCCGAGGTGCGGTAGGCCTCGCTAAAAAACCGCAAAAAAATAGTCGCAAACGACGAAAACTACGCTTTAGCAGCTTAATAACCTGCTTAGAGCCCTCTCTCCCTAGCCTCCGCTCTTAGGACGGGGATCAAGAGAGGTCAAACCTAAAAGAGATCGCGTGGATGCCCTGCCTGGGGTTGAAGCGTTAAAACTAATCAGGCTAGTTTGTTAGTGGCGTGTCTGTCCGCAGCTGGCAAGCGAATGTAAAGACCAGACTAAGCATGTAGTACCGAGGATGTAGGAATTTCGGACGCGGGTTCAACTCCCGCCAGCTCCACCAAACAAAACAAGAGGTTACGTGAAGACGTAGCCTCTTTTTTTTGTCCATGTCCAATTTGCGTCCACGCAGTTAAAGCCACAGCACCTGCTGACTCCCCCGTTCCGGATGTGGTGGTACTGAATTAATCTTTCCCGGACACGAGATAATTTGCGCTACCGTCTCAAGCGATTTGAAGGTGCAGCTGCAATTAATGTTCTGGCACTGGTTGTAACGCTCTTTGGTTTCTTTAGATACCTGATTGCTGCTGCGAGTGTGTGCTGCATGACCGCAAATTGGGCAGTTCATCATGATTCGTGCTCTCCTCAAGCAAAATTATTCACTATTGGTGAATTTATCACTTATTGCATATCCAAAGCATTTATTTTTACCTCAAGCTCAATACTTGTTGTGAATCCACTATCCGCGCTCAAGCTATGTGTAAGTGTTGTGATAATCCATTCAGCCGTATCGATCGCCTGCTTAAACCCGCTGACTTTCACCGGCATTTCTGTGTAGAGATCTGCACGCCCCCGCGCCAGCTGCAGCGAGAAAGACGCCACGCCACGCTGCAGCCGTTCCCATTGCATTTTGGCGGCGCGCTCTGCGTTGCTCCGGTTGGCATAGGTCCGGCTCAGCACCAGCACGTTTTCATCCGTTCCGATCAGATAATCCCCCTGCTTCGCTTCCGGCTCCTTTTTTCTGGCCGTGGCTTTGCGCCGGCGCTTCACCTTCGCTTCCGGCTTTTTTTCCGGCTCGCGGGTGTGCAGCCAGCTGGCGATCACGCCGGTGTAGGCGTCGCGGTCAGCCATGGTAAAGCGATGGCCATCACCGTCTTTGCGCTGAATGGTTATAACCGGCAGCGGTCTGCCGCTCGCGGTTTTGCCCTGCCCCTGCCGGATAAACAGCAGGTTTCCATTTTTCACGCACGCAACGGCGCCGCACTGCTTCGCAAGCCGCATCAGAAAGCTGGCGTCTGACTCGTTGGTCTGGTCGATGTGATCGATCGCCATTTTCGCCACGCCCTCACCCAGCGCGACCGTCAGCCGGTGCCGGGCGGCGATATCTTTCACCATCTCGCCCACGGTGGTTTTATGCCAGGATTTCTCCCTTTTGATGTTAAGCGTCTGCCGGAAATCGGCGCTGCGGGCGCGCAGCACCAGACGGTCAGGCGTGCCGGTGTGCTCGATTTCGTCCACGGTGTAGCTGCCTTTCGGAAAAAGCACTTCACCCTGCCAGCCCAGCGCCAGCTCCAGCAAAACGCCACGGCGCGGCAGCTGCAGCTGGCCGTCGGCGTCGTCCAGTTCGATGTCCAGCTGATCGGCCTCAAACCCACGGTTATCTGTCAGCGTCAGGCTCAGCAGCCGTTTTTCAAGCTTCTGTGTGATGTCGGCCCCCTCCAGCGTCAGCCGGAATGCAGGCGCGTTCCCCGCCCCGTTAATCCACTGACCGCCCGTCATGAAAACAGACCTCCCGCAGCGGTAGCCAGCCTGCCGGCAGTGGCGGAGGCTGCGCTCTGCATGGCGGTGAGCTGATCGCTCAGACTGCCGAACATGTCCGCCAGCGACTCGTCGGCCCGTTTCAGGGTGAGCGTGAACTCAATGCGCCGGCATTCGCCGTTGCTGAAAAACTCAGCTTTGGTCTGGCTCAGGCTCTCGATCACGTACATGCCGTAAATTGTGCCGCTGCCCTCAATCAGCGGCCATGCGCGACCCAGTTCTGCGATTTGCTCCAGCGCGTATAACGTCAGCCTGCCGCCGGTAATCTCCGGCAGCAGCACACCGGAAAGCGTCAGCATGTCGTTATCCGGCCCGAGGAACTGCAGCGAGGGGCGCACGCCCACCCGGCTGTTTGCCGGAAATCGCCAGCTGCGCTGCAGCTGCAGCTCCTGATAAGGGACCGTTTTCAGCATGAAAACGAACATCCCCAGCGTCATCATCATTCGTCAAATCCTCCCCTGTCGCGGTAGCTGCTGCGGGCGCGGGCCTGCACCTGCCGCTCTTTTGCCTCAAGTCTGCGCATCACTTCATCGACCAGATCCTGCTGGCTTTGCCCTGGCTGCTGCACGATGGTGATCGGCGCGTGAATACTGACAGCAGGGACGGCGCCAGCCGCTGATTTTGTACGGGCCACGTCCTGCCGGTACGCCTGCGCGGGCAGGCTCAGCGGGTGCAGCGGTTTCGCCTCGCCAGTAGCCGCCGCGCCGCCGAGCGCCAGCGCCGCCAGCGCGGCCAGCTGCGCAGTACTCCTGCGGCTGGTGACGTTCGCCGGCCCGCTGACAAGCTCCGGCCCATTCTCGCCGGCCACGCCAAACTGCCCGGACGGGATAAACCCGCCGCTGTCGTACATGCCGGCAAATGCAGGAAACCCGCCCGGCGGCAGCGCTACCCCGCTGCCCGTTTTTACATGCGGTGCACGCAGCTTATCTCCGTCAGGCTTCAGAAAATCCGGCAGGTAATCGGTGAGGGATGAAAGCTTGCTTTTCAGCGCGTCCCATTTCTGGCTGACGCCTGCCAGCAGCCCGTCAATCATCTGCGCGCCGGCTTCCTGAAACCGTGCCGGCAGCGCCTGCACGTCTGCCACAATTTCGTTCCATTTGGTGCTGATGTAGCTGCGGATCGCGGTCCAGACGCTACCCACCTTCGTGCTGATGGCGTCCCACATCGCGGAAAGTTTTGGCCCGAGCGTCTCCCAGTTCTTCCAGATAAGCAGCGCCCCGGCGGCAATCAGGCCAATCGCCACCAGAATCGGGTTCGCCATCATCAGCCGCCCCAGCCACAGCACCGCGTTGCCGGCTATGCCAATCCCGCTTTTGAACAACCCGAACGCGCTGAACGCCTTAAATCCCAGCCACTGCACCGCTTTGCCAGCAATCCCAATCCCGCTTTTCAGCAGCCCAAACGCGGTGATCCCATTCAGCCCCAGCACGCTGCAGCTCAGCCGCAGCAGCGCCAGCGGACCGAGGATTGCCGCTGCCGCCAGTGAGAGCGCGCCGAGAGCTGTCGCGCCAATGGCAAACGCGGCGCCCATTTTGAACAGCGCCGCCGTCAGCTGCGGGTGCTGCTTAACGAACTCACCGAGTCCGGATGCCACTTCGCCGAGCCAGTCGGCCAGCAGCTTCAGCGCGGGGGCCACCGTTTCACCGATGGCGGCCATTGCGTTAGTAAACGAACCGGTTGCCGCCTCCCATTTATTGCCCAGAGTGCTCAGCGAGGCGTCAACGCGCTCACGCAGTGAGGCCTGCGTTTCCAGCTTCTGCGCCGCGTCCCGGTAGCCCGCGATGCCTTTGCTGATCATGATCTGGACGACCTGCGACACCTCCGCGTCATCCCCGAACAGGCTCTTGATCGTGGAAAGTCTTTGCTCGGTGTTCAGCTGGCTGATTTGCGCCAACTGCTTATACATTTTCTCAAACCCGCCGAACTCGCCTTTGCCGTCGGTGAAGTTGAATTTCACCCCGGTGCCTTTCAGGTCATCATTCACGCCCTGAATGTTTTCGCTGTCCATCATGCCCTGAAACACCTTGCGATAGGCGTTGCCCGCCGACTCGCCGGCCATGCTTGACTGGTCAGCCATCACCAGTAGCGGCGCAAACGCTTTTGCTGCATCAATGCCCTGCATCTTGATGATGTTCATTGCGCTGCTGATTTTGGCGTAACCCTGCAGCATGTTGCCGGGGTCAACGCCGGCGTAAAATCCCTTCTGAATGATGTCCGTCAGACGCATCATGTCTTTTTCGCTGGTCTGCGTGGCGTCCTGCAGCTTCGCGGCAAACTCCGCCGCGTCTGTCGGTGCCATCTTCAGCTGCACACCGAGATAGGCCGTTGCCTCACCCAGCCCGCCGAGGATCGCCTGCGCGCTCATGCCCTGTCGGCGGAGCATGGTCATCATGTTCTGAAAGTCTGCTGTGGTGCCGGGCAGCTTATCGCCCAGGCTTACGGCCAGGCGGTTGATTTTCTCAAACTCGGCCGAGACCTTCGCGCCCGGCCCCATAAGCGAGGCAGCAAGCTGCGTTGCTGCGTCTTCGGACTCTACGAAGGCACGAACCGGGGCCATCATGGTGACGCCGGTTGCTACACCCGAAGCCACCATGCCCGCGCCGTTACCGGCAAGGCTGTTACGTAAATTGATCGTTTTATCATGGGTCGCCCGGATGGCGGCCAGCTTCTGCTGGTATTCGCTTTGCCTTCGCAACTCCGCCTGCTGGCGCTCGCCCAGCCTGCGCAGCTCCGCCTGCTGCCGCTCAATCGCCCCCGTTGCCGCCTGCGCGTCAGTTTTGAGCCGCCGCTGCGCGGCGCTGAGCTGCTTTGTATCAATACCGGTGGCGTTCAGTGCGGCGCGCTGGCGCTGCACCGACAGCCGCAGGCCGTTATAGGTCTGCTGCAGCTGGCTGGCGCGGTTCTTAGCCTGCTCAAGCAGGCGCGCCTGCGCGGCGGTGGGCCGGTTAGTTTCGGTGAACTGCACGCCAAGCCGCGCCGCTTCCTCACGGGCGGCTTTGAGATTGTTAGCGGTTACGACCAGCTGAGAGCGCGTCTTGCGGAAACCGTCAATCCGGCCCGCCTGATCATTTAGGGATTTCAGGCCGTCTTTGCTGGCCTTCAGCGCGGCGGCCAGCTCTTTTGAGCCGTCGCTTGCACTTTGAATAGGGCGCGTGATTTTATCGACCGCGCTTAATACCACCTGCAGGCGCAGGTTTGTGTTACTCATCGTCGCCGGCTCCGCTTCGCTGAATTGCTTTGTGCCGCCACTCCAGCACGTCCGTCAGCGACTCCGCGTACATGACCGGCGGCGGCCAGTGAAAAACGGTAGCGATGTCCGCTACCAGATCTTCTACCGTCAGGCCGTCGGGAAAGCTGACAGCGCCGACTTCGGCAACAAAAAAGTGACCACCTCGACGGAGAGCGACAGCAGGTCGGCCGGGTCCATTTCGCTGATTTCCTGCGCGGTAAGCGCGGGCGTGGTGACGCGCGGCAATACAACCATCATTGCGTTGACGTCCATATCCATCAGCGCCTGCAGGCGGGTGCCGCGCAGCGCACCGGACTGCGGCTTGCGGACGGTGATGTGGGTGATTTCGGTTTTGCCGCGCAGCAGCGGGGTATCCAGCTCGATGGCTTTTTCAGTGGTTTTATCAGTCATGATGCGATTCCGTTAATAAGGGATGAAGCGGCAGGTCGGTGCCTGCCGGGTTGATTACAGGCCGAGAGCGTTCCGGTGCGCTTCCATCAGGTCTTTGCCGTCCACGATGTGGATCATGTTCACAATATCAATCTCGTAAACCACCTCACCGTTAATGGTCAGCTTGGCGTAGCTGTTGGTCGCGGACACCTTGGTGGTGCTGGATTCGCCGGACTTCCATTCGCCGGAGTCCAGCTCCTTGTAGCGGCCACGTGTGACCAGTTCGACCGCCTGCACCTCACCGGTGTCGTCGCGCTGAATGGAGCCGGTAAAGCGCAGCTGAATCCCGTCCACCGTTTCGGTGCCGAGCTGCTTGAACAGCAGCGACTCGGTGCCGCCGATGGTGAATTCGGTATCCAGCGCGCCATCGTCCAGCCCCATGTCGATGTCCACCGCACCGGCCATACCGCCGCCGCGATATTTTTCAAACTTGCGCGTGACCTTAGGCAGCGTCAGGGACTCAACCAGCCCCTGCCAGTTGTTGCCTGCGTTGAACAGGTTCAGGTGCTTGAGCTTGCGGGGTAATGCCATGTTTCCGTCTCCTTATGCGCTGACGCGGCTGGCAAAGTTGACCAGATACTGGTCGGTGATACGCTGACGCAGCAGCAGGTTTTCCAGCGGTGGAACCGGCGTGTAGTCATAATCGATCAGCAGCTTGCCCGCCTTGAGCGTGTCTTTATCGTTGACGCTCTCATCCAGCCAGCAGTCCGCACCGATGAGATAGCCCTGATTGACCAGGCTGCGCAGCTTCGCGCGGATGCTCTCAATAATGTCGCGGGCCAGCGACGGGTTAAGCGGACCGTCAACGGACCACATCTGCGCCTCAGCCATGGTGTCCATCAGCACCTGTGCGGTGCGGGTGTAGCACTCAAACGCAAACAGCGGATCGTCACTGAGGCAGCGGGAACCCCAGAAGCGGTAGCCGTCTTTGCGGATAAGCGTGGTCACGTCGTTCTGGTTCAGCAGGCCCGCGTCGGTTGCCGGATCCTGTAAATCCCAGAATACGTCTTTTGAAATACCGGTCACGCCGTTCACGCCGACGTTAGAGAGCGACTTATGCCAGCCGGTCTGCTCGTCGATTTTGGCGCGCAGGCCGAGCGCGCGGGCGGTTGCGTAGGCCGTGGCGTCCTGCTTCAGCACGGTGTCAAAGCTGATGAAGTCAGGCCAGATCAGCATCCCTTCGCGCTGGCTGAAGTTGGCGCGGTAAGCGATCGCCTCCTCCACGCTTTTGCAGCCGTAGGCGGACAGGTACGCAAACCCGCGCAGGCTCTGCGCCACGCTCAGCAGCTCGGTTGCAACGGCCTGCGTATCGTGCCCCGGCGCGCCGAGGATGCGCGGCTTTACGCCGCACACCGACTGCGCGGCCAGCAACGCTTTCATACCGGTGCGCTGGCCGTCGGTGACGCCGCCGATGATGTTCGATGAAGTTTCCGCTTCAGTCTCGCCCTGCGGCACGCGCACCACCACGGTGACGGGCTTGGACTGGTCGGCGATGGCGTCAAGCGAACGGGCCAGGGTACCGGATTCGCCCGCCTTACCGCTGGCGGTGAGTACGTCGGTCAGCAGCACCGGACGGTTAAGCGGGAACGTTGCCGGGTCGGCGTCGTCGCCGGTGCAGACCAGCCCGACGATCGCGGTGCTGACGGTGGTAATGGTTCGGGTGCCCTCGTTGATTTCCTCAACGCGCACGCCGTGATGATAATCCTGTGCCATGTGGCGGTTCTCCTGTTAAGGGGTTCCGCTATGGTCGTGCCTCATTGCAGATGGCGCATCTGAGTAGTGTTGTGTGAGGGCTCACACAATTATCCGCGGCTCCGGAGCATATTTCGTACCCGCTGGTACAAATTAAGAATGAACCGAATTGAGAATCATTGCGCCTGAATCCGATTGATAACCCTCTTCGATACTTTAACTATGAGGGACATGTTAAACGGGAGAAGAACGATGAAACTGGCCCCGAAACATTACCGCCTGTTGTCCCTACTGCAGGAAAGAGGCTCGGTTCCCGAGCGTATCAGGCCTGTTATACGGGAAGAACTGGTGGCAATGGGCCTCGCTGAATATTTTCACTGTGAGGAGTGGCTCAGGGAAAAGGAACGCTATAGGCTGACGAAACAGGGCCGGGAATTACTTGAGAAACACGATAAAGGGATTGAGCAGGAAAAGCAGCGTGCCGCCGGTGAGTCACGGCCATTTCGTCCTGGAAGGCCGCGAAAGGACAGCAACCGCTTCCCTTGACGCTTCCAGTCTACAAACTAGCCTTGATAGGGCATTCTAATAAGATCGACGTTTTCGTTACCCCATTTTATCCGCGCGCTGGCGCGGTTTTTTTTGCCCAGTAAATCAGTTCGACAGTGTTTAGTTTTGTCATATCAACTCGCCCGCAAATCATGCAATGGGGTATTTGTCAGCGAGACATCTCACCTGCCGTAACCCGATATCCCGCGTAGTGTACCCTCTCAAAACATTGCATCATCTTGACGATGCCGTTAAACCGGTTATATTTACCTATCTGAATAAGAAATTGTGTTTTCATTTTAGTTTGCTGCCGCGCCCTCCAGCGCGGTTTTTTTTGCCCCTGGAATAATCACATTGCTGACAGTTAAGTTCTTTATCTTCGCGATTCAAACAAATCATTATCCATTTGTGCAGTAATGGTATTCTCTCACAGCGATTTATCCTGTCGCGAATTTCACTTCTTTATTTTTCCGCCCGACATACCTGGTCAGGTTGCGGCATTTTTTTATCTGTAATGCTTTCGCCCTTAAGCTCTCTTTGTCTTGCCGCCGGGATATACCGGTATAGTGTTTTGACTGACACTTCCAGCACCAGTGAAACCTGCAGCATTGTTGCCCCCTGAACCAGCATCCGCTCAGCCCTGGCTGTCACGTCCGCTGTCATCACCCGCCGGCGGCCCCCAACGCGCCCTTTTTCCCGCGCAGCTGCCAGCCCAGCGCGGGTTCGCTCTACGATCAGCTCGCGTTCCATTTCCGCAAGCGCCCCCATCACGTGAAAGAAAAAGCGCCCCATCGGCGTGCTGGTATCAATGCTGTCGGTCAGGCTGCGGAAATTAACGCCGCGTTCACGCAGTTCTTCCGTCAGCATTACCAGATGACGCATGCTGCGCCCGAGCCTGTCCAGCTTCCAGACAACCAGCGTGTCCCCGGCCTGCAGGCAACGCAGCGCCTTTTTCAGTCCGGGGCGATCACGGGTTTTTCCGCTGATCCTGTCCTCGAAAATCAGCTCACAATCTGCGCTTTGAAGCGCAATCCGCTGTAAATCCGTGTTCTGGTCATTTGTTGACACCCTGATGTAGCCAATCAGCACGCTGCAATCTCCGCAAATGGTCGTGAGTGTGCCAGTCCGGGCCATCACGGGGCCAGGCCATTAATTCGCTTAAACCTCGGTTTAGGCGAAGGCGCGCCGGTTATCGGATCGCCGTTCCCGTGGCCGCACGCCAAAATGCCCAATGAGCTTTTTCCCTCAATGGCCGGCATGGTCTTTCTGAAAAGTAACGGGGCCAGTTTCAGCGACACGCTTTACCCGAAACTGGCGCTGGCTTATCCGGGGCTGAAGCTAGCCGATCTGCGTGGTGAATTTATTCGCGGATGGGATGATGCACGCGGTGTCGATACTGGTCGTGCCATTCTCTCTGCCCAGGGCGATGCCATACGTAATATTACTGGCCAGGTAATGGGCTCGAATTATTACGCTTATCGTGGTTCATCATCAGGTGTTTTCTTCGATGTGGCACTGGCTGCGGGAACAGTACTGACACCGCAGAGTGGAAGCCAGAACGGTATGACTTCTGCTATGGATGTATCCAGACAGGTTCCAACTGCCGCTGAAAATCGCCCACGAAATGTGGCATTTAATTACATCGTGAGGGCTGCATAATGGCTAAGGTCACGCTTGATAATAATGGACTGGCAAAAACGGCCGGCACATTGACGATCTATAATTTCGACGCGGTGAGCGGCGAGTTTACCAGTTCCAGTGATGAGTTTCTGGCGCAGGGTGTGGGCCTGCCCGCTAGCGCCTGCATCATCGCGCCGCCTGCTACTGAGGCCGGGTTTGTGCCTGTTAATCATAATGGCAACTGGCAGGTTGTTGCCGACCATCGCGGCGAAACGGTTTACTCCATCACTGACAGGACGGCAATCCTGATTGATGCGTTAGGTGACTATCCGGCTGGAATCACCCTGCTGGAACCGGCAACAGCCTGGGATAAATGGGATGGCGAAAAATGGGTAACAGACCTTGCGGCAGAGAAAGCGGCTGTTATCAGGGAGGCAGGAGAACGGCAGGCCGCGTTGATTTCTGAGGCGAATACCATCACGCAGGCATGGCAAACACAGCTGCGTCTGGAGATGATCACCGATACGGATAAAGTGTCACTCGTTGCATGGATGAAATACATACAGGACGTGCAGGCAGTGAATGTTGAGGAAGCGCCGGCCATCACATGGCCGCCTAAACCCCAGTAACAAACAAGCCCGCTGCAATGCGGGCTTTATCTCAGGCGGGCTTTTGAGGCCAGTCAATATCCGGGGCTTTCGTAGTATCAATCCGGTTCAGCATGACGCGATATTCCTTCCACTCATTGAGGCGGGCGATTTCCTCCTGCGTTGCTTTGCCGATGTCCACCGCATCCTGCAATGGTGCCATTAACCGGCTGGCTTCTTCCATTTCAGCAGCCTGCCGGCTTGCAGCAAGGAAAACGGGATCCTCGGCCTCAATCACTGGCGCAGAGAACACGCCATCGCGATAGAGGTAATTAACGTCCGGCGGTGTCTCAAGCGCGCTGATATCAACCCAAACCAGCGAAGGGTGATAGAGCTTTTCCGGCTTAACATCCAGTGACACGATCTCCGCGACGCGCTGTTCTTCAATGCGGGCATACGTTTTCATCAGCTGTACTCCTCAAGATAAATCACGCCATGACAGCCAAAATTACCGACAAACGGGTTTGAACGGGTTGCCCCACCGCCGCCAGACCCGAACCCTTCCTGACGGCCCGTAGTTGCTTTTTCCCCTGAGCGGATGCCGCCTCCCCAGTAGCTGACACCGCCATCCCCGGATCCACCCCGGTAAACGTTTGTGGTGTCGGAAATCAGACCAGGCGCATCACTGCCATCACCGCCCTGAATATTCAGATCCCCGCCGACAGCCAGCCCGCCCCGGCCCCCATCAGCGCCCGTTGCTGGAGAAGCCCCATTTCCAGCAGTCAGAGTGCCATTAAAAGTGCTGCTTGTTGGTGTCACTGAGTCATCGCCACCCCGCCCCACTACTCCCGCATACGTTTTCGTGTCATCGACATCAAGCCAGGCGATCACGGTTCCTCCAGCCCCGCCACCTGCACCACGCGATGTATAGTTTGCCCCCCACCCGAGGAAGCCGTATCCACGCGCGCCACCGCCCGTGAGGATAATCTTGATGCGCTTTGTGCCCTGAGTGGGCTTGTAGGAGATATTTCCCGGCGTGGTGAATAATTTCCGGTCAATAAACCTGCCGGAAAACTTTTCTGTTAAACCGAGGTTTTTAAGAACATCAGGCAGCAGCCCCGCATCGGCCATTTCTTTTAACGCGTTGCCGATCAAAGGATATTGAGTATGCGGATTGGCGCTCTTGACGTGGTTTTCCATCACGCCATCAGCGTAAGCCTTCACCTCGATTACGGCATTATCAACATATTGCCGGGTTGCCAGTACCACAGCCGGGTCTACCTTAAGCGTTACCGCGTCAGTGCTGCTGACAATGATCATCATGCGCAGGCGCTGCGTGCGCCCGCTGCCCTCCTGCAGCTGCGGCTTATAGGTTTCCGCCGTGTTGCACACCGCAATCAGCGTGCCGTCAGCGTCAAACAGGCCCATTTCCCTGATCCAGAATCCGCCTTCCGTCTCCGGGATGACCTGCTCGGCAATAATCTGGCTGCTGTTGTTCTCGTCAACGGTCAGTGAGTTGAGCGCCGCGCGGCGCACTTCATTGACCAGCTTTGTCTGGCTGGCGTTCGGGGCTGGCAGCGTGCCGCCACCGTCACCAACGGCCATCTGCGTGATATTAAGTTTGGTGCCGAGCGATACGGCGTTGGCAATCTTCGCCGCGCCGAGGTTGGTCACAATTGCATAAAATTTCTGTGTCATGGTCCCACTTCCAGCAGGTCGATTACGTGAACCGCCGCGCCGGCATAAGCCGGGCCGCTGACGGAGATGATGTCGGGGGTATAGGGGTAAACGGTAAGATCGTCGCCGTCGTAACTGGCCGCTCCCGCATAGAACCGGCCCGCGCTCTGCAGGTTAATGGACATGCCGAGCATATGGCGGCTGCAGGGCTTCGCGTCGCTGATAAGCCGTTCCAGCTCCTGATAGGTTTCTTCCGTAATGCCCTGGTCTTCCACGCCGATATCGAGGCGAAACGTGCCGGGCGCGTCTTCGCTCTGCCACCACTCAATGACGCGGATCAGGAAGCCGAACGGCTCCACCACGCGGCGCACCGCGCTGATGGTCCCCTTGTGCTGATGGATATAAAACGCATCCTGCACCACCTTGCGCTTGACACTCTCCGCCCAGCCCTCGTCCCAGCGGTCTACCGAAAACGACCAGGCAAGATAGGGAAGAAAACTCACCGGGCAGGTGAGCGGATTCCACAGTTCGCGCAGCGGCACGTTCAGCCCGGAAATGTCCGCGCAGGCCTCCGCCAGACGTCTCTCCAGTGTGGCCGAGCCGGGCGGCATCAGACTGCTGTTGCTCATGACACCGCCCCGTCAGCGGCCACCGACACGTCGGTGCCGGTGCAGTTGCCGGCCTGCGTGCGGTCCATGATGATGTCCTCTGCCGGCTCGATCATTTCCACCCAGTCCACACCTGCCACGCGCAGCACCGCGCCGTAGGACTCCCGGCGCACGCTGCGGCCCAGCTTTTTCTGTTCGGTAAGGTAAGCGGCCAGCCTCTCGTTTGCCGCTTCAAGGCACGGTCCGGCGGCCACGCCGTCGAACAGGTGCAGCTTCGCCTTAACGCTGTAATCGTGAATGGTTGCCGCCTGCGTGGTCACGCGGTCCGCCACCGGACGGACGCTCTCGGCGTTTAGCGCGGCGTTCACTGTAGCCAGTAAGTCAGCTGTTGCCGTGCCGTTGTCCTCGCGGCTTAGCACGGTGATCAATACCTCCGCCGGCGCCGGGCTGGTTGCGGACACATCCAGCACCCGCCCGTCGGCGCTTTTCGCGTGAAACTCATACGCGCCCGTCGGCCCGGCCACGGATAACCCCTCGAATGCTTCCGGCACGCGCACGCGCAGGGCGTCGTCGGTTTCCATCACTGCATCAACCGGCGGCACCGCGTCGGGGCCGGCTGGCGTCACGGTCAGGCGTTTTACATTATTCAGGGCGGCCAGCTGGTCCAGATCGCTGCCCAACGCATAGGCCACCATAACCGCCTGCGCCGCCTCGTTAATGCGCTGGCGCAGCAGGATTTCACGGTACACGCTTTCCTGCAGCATTTTCACCATCGGGTCAGATTCCAGCGCCAGCACGCGGCGCACGGCCGCCTGCTGCTCTGCCGGATAAAGCGCAATTAGTGCCGCTTTGCGTTCAGCCAGCAGCGTCTCAAAGTCCGGCACCTCGATAATCTCCGGTGCCGGCAGCTGTGAAAGGTCAATTACTGCCACTGTTGCCCCCTGTCGATACGGATAAAGCGAGCGGCGATCCGTCGTCGCGCTGGCCGGTCATCTCAACCACCATCGAGCCGTCGTAAGCGCTGGTGATGTTTAAGGTGCTCAGTCTGATTCGCGGCTCCCACCGGCTTAGCGCGGTGTATACCGCCGCCATTACCTGCAGGCGCGTGGCGTCATTCTGCGGACGGTCAGTCAGCACCGACAGCAGCGAGCCGTATTCGCGCCGCGCTATCCTGCTACCCTCCGGCGTCACCAGAATGTCGCGCACGCTCTGGCGGATGTGGTCAATGTCCGTGATCGCCTCGCCGGTGTCGCGGTTCATGCCGAGATACATTGTCATTGCGGACCGTCCGTTCTGCTGCCGCCGCGCTGGACGCCGCCGTGGTCATGGTCGTCAACTACCACGCCGTTTGAACTCATTTGTCCCCCGCCCTGCGTCACGTCGCCGCTAATCTTCGCGCCGCCGTTAAGCTCCGTGCCGCCATGAATCGCGGTATCACCGGTGATTACGGTCGGGCTGTTAAGCCGCGTCTGCTCAGCGTTCACAACAAACTGAGCGGTATTCAGCTCGATTTTGTCCGACGCCTCAATCAGCACGCTTTTGATGTTTCTGATAAGCAGCTGGCCGGATTCAGGCTCATACTGAAACCAGCCGCCGTCCTTAAACACGGTGGTGGCGCCGTCCTCTGAATAGTCAGGTGGCGGGAAAGCCTCGGAATAGATGGCCGGCAGCGCAAACGCGGTTTCCAGATTGCCGCCGAGGCTCAGCAGTACAACCTGCTCCCCCAAAGACGGCTTCCACCACGTACGGGTATTACCGGCGCGCAGGGTCAGCCAGTTGATCCAGTTGGTTTCAAGGTCGCCCGTTTTCACCCGGCACAGCCAGTTCACCTTATCCACTTCGGACACAATGCCGGTGCGGATCAGGTTGGTGATGAGGCGCATGATTTCGGTGAGTTTTTCGTTCATAGTGTGAGAGTGCATTACCAACGGCCCATATGAAATGGGTAAGCCATGTGTGGTTCACCTTACAATGAGTGCCTTATACCGAAACTCGCTTTTTTGTTTCATTCCCTTAGGAATAAATGATGATTCTTTATAAATATTTAGATTTAGATACAGCACATTTAATATTTAAAAACTCAACTTTAAAATTCTCAAAGGCGTCTTCACTCAACGACCCATTTGAATTAACAAGCTTGCATTATGGAAGTTGGCAAAATAGTGAGGAGCAAATCATTAGGCGCATCGCCGCCTCGATATCCTTTGGTATTTTATCTCTTACACGAAACCCTTTAAACCCTCTAATGTGGGCGCATTATGGAAGAGGCATACAGGCCGATTATAAAGATGCCATGCGGATAGATAAAGGTAACAACACTCATGCTGGAATCGTTTTGGGAATCGACCCAGATGAGGCTGGCTTTAACTCAATTAATTCAAATGTTATTCCTGCAAAATATGGCAGTGTTATATATACAGCAACCAAACCACAACACACCTTTGAAAACTCAGACAACCTTGAGCTTTACGATGGGATGCTATCTCGATTTAAACCGGAACTACTAGAAGCACTGCAACGCACATTTTTGCATAAAGCTTCTTATTGGGCTTATGAAGAAGAAGTTCGAGTTGTAAGGAATATAAGCAGGGGAGAATATAGAGATGAAATTCAACCCATTAAAAAATCAGCCTTCAAAGAAGTGTACGTTGGGACTAGAAACACCTTTAATAGGCATTACCTGGAAGGGTTTAAAGAGATTATCAATAATGAACTTCCATCATGTGAAATATTTGTATGCAGATTCAATGAAATTGATTGGGGACTAAAAAAGCTAAACATTAATGATGCGATTTCTAATTTATGAGACATGCTAACCCCTCACTTAGCCAGCATTATGACTTGTCTTTTACTGTATGAATTTAGCCCTAATTCATACGAAGTAATTGATATCCCGCATATTTAACTGCCGTGCCTCGCCGGCTTACGCGGTCCAGCAGGCCGTTATGGTGGACGTGCGCCAGCGTCTGTACCGCCGGCACAAAACTGATTGCGGCCGCATCGTCGTCCGCCTGCGCCCTCAGAAATTAAGCGATTTTAAGTTTCGCAAACCTTTTGCGTCGAATGGAGGCGGCTTGCTGCGGACGCTGACACGGCGAGGTTTCCATGCGGCGTATCCTCGTACACTTCCACTACATTCCACATCTGCACGCCAATCACGCTGATATCTTCCAGCGCCTCGCCTTCATATGTTTCGCCGTCATCGCAGATGATGTAATTCGGCCCCAGCCTGCCGATATGGCAGATTCCATACGCCTCAAACAGGATGGTGTCACCTGGCTTTGGCCGAACCGACCTGTCGATAATAGCCACACCGTCACACGTCGGAACGTGGAGCGTTTCAGACGGCCGAGAAGTGATCAGCACCGGACCACCGGCAGGTCGGAAACTTTTGTGGTATAGGCCGGCGAAAGCATCTCGCGCTTCATCGCCCATGTGTTCTGTATACCCTGCCCTGCGAACCATAGATTCCCCTTCCCGCTCAAGTTGAGACCATCCATCACGCGCATCAGCGCCTCGCTGTTGGCCTGTGGTTTGTTTTCATCAAACAGATTCAGCTGCGACACGCCTTCGCTGTAAAAATCGCCCAGCATCACGCCAGCCTTCATATAGCGGTGTCCTTCAAGCCATATGCGATCGAGCGCCTCAATGGCCACCCGGATGATGTCGCGCGTGTCGTTGGTTGGCGTGAGCACCTTGCCGGTCGACTGGTTTCCGTAGAAAACTTCCCCCACGGCGTGAGGGCTGGTCCGGACGAACACGGCTATCTGCGTGCAATACTGTCGCTCGCCGCGCAGCTTGCTCGAGGCACGCGCGGCGAAGGTGCATATTGCTTCGCGCATGTCATCGTATTTGGTGATCCGGGAGCCAAATGAGCGGGAGCAGACAATCTGCTGTTTGGTGGGGGCAAACTCTTCCAGCTGCAGGCATGGCTCACCGCGCAGCTCTCTGACGGTTCGCTCCAGCACAACGTTGAAGTGTTTGCGGATGGTGTAGGTGCTTTGCTCTGACAGGTCTTTCGCGGTCATGATGCCCATGGCGTTCAGCTTCCTGCTGATGCGCCGGCCGACGCCCCAGACATCCTCAACCGGTACCAGCGCCATAAGCTTGCGCTGACGGTCGATATTCGACAGGTCCAGCACGCCGCCGGTCTTCGTCCACTTTTTGGCGGCATGGTTCGCCAGTTTGGCGAGCGTTTTGGTCTGCGCGATCCCTACGCCTACGGTCAGGTGCGTTTCCTGCTTAACGCGCGCCCGGACAGCACGTCCAAAGTCCTCAAGCGGGTGATTGCGCTGCATGCCGTCCAGGCACATAAACGCTTCGTCGATTGAGTAGATTTCCACGGCCGGCGCCATGCTCTCCAGCGTGCTCATCACGCGGTTGCTCATGTCGGCGTAGAGCGCATAGTTGGAGCTGAACACCTGCACCTTGTGCCGGCGGAATTCATCCTTCAGCTTGAAGTACGGCGCGCCCATGGGGATTTGCAGCGCTTTGGCCTCTGCCGATCGTGCAATGACACAACCGTCATTGTTGCTCAGCACCACTACCGGCTCTCCCCGCAGATCGGGCCTGAATACTGTTTCGCAACTCGCATAGAACGAGTTCACATCGACCAGGGCAAACATCACACACCGCCGTTCGGATTGAACACCTGAAACAGGCGATCTTCACCGTCGGTTTTAGTGATGTCGCGGAACGTTGTGGTGTGCATCTCGATCCACTTATTGGCCGCCCGCAGCGTGTAATGCCAGTTCAGCCGGTCAAGCTCCCTGATGAAGTCGAGTGTGCTGATGGTGTAGCGGCCGGCAGCGTCGCGTTTCACCGCCTGCCGGAAAGCAATCATGATTTCGTAGTCGCGTGGCATGGTCATTTACCTCCGTGATAAATACTGTATGGATAAACAGTAATATCGATCGATGGAACTGATCAAGCCGCTGCGGTTGGGGTTTTTGTAAAGCCTTTGGCGGGTAAAGAGATTTAGTTTTTAGTGATGGAGACGTGGTACTTCTGTTCGCCGCCAAAGGGGCGCACGGCCAGCCACTCAGGGAAACCATTGCACACGTTAACCCGGCGTGCATGCGGTCATTTTCGGCTAACAGGGCTGCTTACTCGCTGAGCCAGCGCAGCAGCGTATCGCGCACCGTGCTCTCCACCTCAGCGTTTACGCCCAGCAGCGGGCGCTCGGCATATTGCACAACCGTGCCGCGCCGGTTTACGCGGTCCCGCAGCCCGTAGTGGTGAACGCGAGCCAGTTTCTGCACCGCCGGCACAAAACTGATTTCGGCCGCGTTGTCGCCCGCCTGCGCCTTCAGATATTTAGCGGTTTTGAGCTTCGCAAACATTTTGCGGCGGATTCGGCCCGGCTTGCTACGGGCGCTGACGCGGCGCGGTTCCCACGCGGTGCCGTCCGGCGCACGCTGCGCGGTGATGTTTGCCTGCTGAATGCGCCGCACGTCGTGCGCGACATCGCGCAGCATCTTTCTTCGCGCCGCCGGTGCCAGCTGCGTCAGTAAAGCATCCAGCCAGGCGTCCACCTCATGCAATTCAGCCATGATTTACCGTCCAGAATTCGTCCGGGGTCTCCGGTTCCGGCGCGACTTCCACCGACATCTTTCCGTCCACCTCGCGGGCGATCACGCGCTCGGTCAGCCGGAGATTCATGCTGATGTCACAGCGGTCATTGCCGAGGATATCGACCTCAAATGCGAACAGCTTTTCCCGCTCCGCGCTGTTCTGCAGCGCGTCCGGCTGGTTCTCCATCAGCCAGAACAGTACGGGCGCCATCAGCAGGTTCTGATCGCCGGTAAAGTCGGTTACCACCACGTTCAGCGTGTAGCGGTATTCCCACGACATTGAGGCGGCGGAGGTGGCGACCAGCTGGCCGGCGTCAACAAACAGGTGCAGCCTGTCAGGGTTTTCATCCACATAGGGCACCGACTTATTCAGGGCGCGGCGTAAGGACTGCGGCTTGTTCATCGTCTTTTTCCTGACAGCTGATAATGGTGTCTACCTTGTCGGCGCACGCCGCCCAGGCGGCCTCCGTTTCATCCAGCAGCGCGTTCAGGTCGCCGTTACTGCGCGGCCCTGCCGGGCCGAGCTGGCAGCGGGTGATTTTCGGACAGCCACTGACGGTAAGACTCACCTCCGGCGAGGGCCGGACGCTGGCGCAGCCGGACAACAGGATCAGGCAGAGCGGTGTCAGACCAGCGGCGAAGGTCTTCATTTTCACGTTTCAGTTCCTCAATGGTTCGCTGCCGCTCGCGCAGTAATTTGCCGTTCTGCTCGGCGGCGGCAAACAGCTGCGTCTGCGCGCGGCTGCTGGTCTGCGTCAGGATTTTCAGGGCAATCAGCTGGCCGTTTTTCTGTGAAAGCTTTTTGCCCTGACTTTCAATGGTGGTCGCCTGCGTATCAATACGGCTGTGCGCCGTGCTGAGCCGCCACGACTGCACGCCGAGCGCGGCCAGCAGCGCGCATACCAGCACCGCAAGCGCGCGCATCATGCTGCCGCAGGCTCTGCAAGCTGGCTGCGCAGCAGGTTATAAATCACCACGGCCAGAAGGTAGCAGACCAGCGTGATCACCCAGCCCGAAAAGGCCAGCGACATCACGATCAGCAGCTTCAGCAGCCAGCCCGCATATTTAGGCATGGCCTGCGCGTCGCTGCCGGCCAGCAACTTCTGCAGCGCCGCCTTCAGGCGCTGCCGGGTCGAGCCTTCAGAAAACAGCACCCCCATGACGCAGCCGGCCAGCGCGCCGGTAAAGGTATTGACCAGCCAGACGAGGGCGACCACGATATGCATTGCCGCGCCGTTGTGGCTCATCAGCGACATCATCACAAGCGTCAGCAGCACGCCCCACACAACCAGCCTCTGATTACTTTTACTCATTTTCTCACACTCCTTTCAGGCACCAGGCCAGCTCCCGCTGGCGCCGGTTATCCAGTCCGATATTAAAAACGCCCTTCACGTACACCCAGCGCGGCAGCTGATAACACGCCTCGCGCCATTTCCCTTTTTTCAGCAACGTCACCATGGTTGAGCCGCAGGCGTTGCCGGTGCCGACGTTGAACGCCAGCGACACCAGCGCGTCGTAAACCTGCTGCGGCATGGAAACCGCCACGCAGCGCGCCAGTGCCGCCTCGACGCGTAACACGTTGGTGATGAAGTTCCCCGCCGCCTGCCGCTCGGTGATCGTCTTGCCGGGAATGACGCCCACCGTGTTGCCGATGCCGTCTGTCCACCTGCCCGCATCGCACAGGTACGGCTTGAGCCGGCACCCCTCGTAATCCGCGATAAGCTTCAGTCCCTCCGGCGATGTGTGCAGCATCTGAAAGCCCGGCAGCATCGCGGCGATGGCCAGCACCGCGCCGACGCTGCAGCGCTTAACGGTTTGCAGATTCATAGTCCTCCCGCGTGATGCGCCCGCTTGCCAGTAGCTGATAGGTTTTGTGCTTGTAGTACCAGCTGATCACCGCCATCAGCAGGCCGATCAGAACGCCGGCCACCGTTGACGCGTCTTTCAGGTTCATGCCACCCAGCCACGCCATCACCACCGCGATGCACCAGGTGATAAAAGTGCAGATTTTCTCCCACATAGTTCAGTCCCAAAGCTGGACGGCCTGCACGGTTGCCGCCGTTGTCACGTCCGGCAGCTCCACCTCCAGCCCGTGCGGCAGGATTGGGCCGTGCTCCGCCAGCCCCGGATTCGCCTGTAAGACCTGCTCAGTTATGCCCTGCGTGCGCCCGTAGTGGCGCCAGCAGAGCGCGTCCACCGTGTCGTACTGCTGCGCACGCACCTTCATCAGATAAGCTCGACGGTGCAGTGCGGCAGGTTCTGCACGCGGCTGACCGCCCAGCGCGCGTCCCGCCACAGATCGCCGGTGGCGTCCGCCAGCTCCTCACCGCGCTTCATGGCGGCGGCGGTGGCGTCGAAATCCTGATAGCGCTCGTTCAGCACCGCGCGGGTCCAGCACCACACTGCATTCTGGTAGTGATGCAGGCGGGCGCTTTCGCCGGCCAGCTTCTCCCCCGGCATATCGGCCAGGCTGTTAAAGCCGCGCAGTTCCTGCTGCTCGCGCCACGGGTAAAGCTCCGCGTTGACTTCGGCCATTGCGGTCAGCACCACCTGCCGCAGGCGCTCCGGCGTCACGGTGCCGTCAACGCGCATTGCGGTTCTGAACTTCGCCAGATCGATGTCCGGCCAGAATGAGTTGTTGGGGATTGTTTCCGGCGTTCCCGCCGCCTTCTGCGGCGCTACAAATTCCATCAATTGCTACTCCTGAAAAGGTTGGGCGGTGGACGGGGTTTTGATAAGGCTCAGCCTGTCGCCACCCCGTGCCGCCCCGCGCGTGGGCACGTCCGGTTATCAGCTGGCGTTGCGGATTTTCCGCGTCAGCTGCTCAATGTCTTTTTTCACGCCGCACTTCTCGTCAAGCTGCAGCGCGCGGGTCAGGTGGTTCAGGGCCGAGGCCGGGCTGCTGTCGGCGAGCATCCAGCCGATGGACTTGTGCAGGCGGGCGCGTGACTGGTCCGGCATATCCAGTTCGCCGATCACGTCCAGCGTCTGCTGCAGCAGCGCTACGTCGAAATCCGTTTTTGCCAGCAGGGCATTTTTTGCCGCGTCGGCCATCTCCTCGGCCAGGACCGTCTGCGTGTTCCGGTTGCCAATGGGCATTCCCCAGCCACGGCTGACCGCGTGGCGGGCAATCTCCAGCGCGCCGGCATAATCCCCGGCGTCAATGCGCCAGAGCATGACGAACATCACCACGTCGTCCTGCTGCTCAGCTTCTGCGGCCAGCACGCCATTCACCCAGGCGGCGTACTTCGGCAGAACCTCGATTTTAATTTCGGCTTTTTTAACGGTGGACTGGATGCCCTTCAGGCGGCGGCGGTCTTCGCCGAGCTGCATCAGCATCAGCTCGTAGCCGCTGGCGTGGCGAACACTGCCGCCCTGTCGGGCGGCCTGTTCAGCCTGAACGCGCTGGCGGTGCTGCCGGGCGGGACTTAGGCTCATCTGTTACGCTCCCGCGCCAGCGTCTGCTGACTGTGTCGTTTCAGGCACAGGAACGACGATTTCGATGTTTTCAACCAGCGCGGCGCAGCGGTAATCTTCGATCACGTATGCTTCGTTAACTGATTCAAAGTTCTCGATGCGGTCGCGTTTCGGGTTATCGATAACCGAGCGGCGGCGGGTTTCCTCCTGCCAGTAAATGGACAGGTTGTCCAGGCGGGTGATCAGCACCGCTTTTGCCGGGAAGAACGGCGCGCGCACCGCCTGCAGGCCACCCATGCGTTTCTGGCTGATAATCAGATCGGCGGCAAGCTTGTTGGTGTTGTCCTGCTCGTTGTTCACCAGCGGGAAATATTTATCGGACAGCAGCTCGCGTCCGCAGATCACCACCAGTTCGTCATCGTCCTGGAAAATCGGGTCGATCAGCTCGTTTACGGCATCCATCACCAGCGCGTCGAGGTTAAGATACACGCCGCCCTTGCCGACCTTCACCGGCGCGGCGGTTGTTTCGCCGTCCTTCGTGGTGCTGCCCAGCACGTTGTCCGGCGCGTCTTCGCGCAGCTTCTGCAGCCAGCCCTTGTTAACGTCCTGCAACAGAGGGTATTTAACGCGGTCGGAGGTTTTAGCGCGGTACGTGCCGTTAAAGCCAATGGTGATACGGTCCAGCGCCTGACGCTTCAGGATTGCGTTACGAATGCGGGTCTGAAAGTCCTGAAACTTCGCCCACATGTCCAGCTTCGCGTATTTCAGCGCGGTATCGAAGTTGGTCTGCTCGCACTTATATTCCGTGCCGGTCATTTCCGTTGGATCGACCGGCTCGCGGTCTTTTGTGCTGGTATCAGTGGTGCCAGCAATGGAGCCGCCAACGCCCAGACCCAGCAGCTGGCCGGACTGTTCAGTGACTGGCACCACGTTAATCAGCGTCAGGAAGGCGGCTGACTGCTGAATGGTATCTTCCAGCGTCTGCGCTACAGACGGCTCGACATTGAATTTGCTCGACAGCTCCTCGACCGGCACGCCGTTGAGTTTTGCCAGCTGCGTCAGGTAAGCGTTAAACGCAAAGCGGGTATTCTTTTTCATGGGGTTTGCTGCTCCTTTAGCAGTTGGTCAGGTGTTCGGCTGGCGCAGTGCCACCCGGCGTGCGTGGGCGAAAATCTTTGCGCCCGTCTTCGCTTTCCAGCTGCTCCTTCAGCTCGCTGAACGCGTCGCGCTGTGCTTTCAAATCTTCCAGCTGTTCGTTCAGGCTGATTTCCAGCTGGCTCAGACGTTCCGCCTGCTCGCCCAGCGTCTTATCGGTGCGGACGCCATACGCCTGCTGTTCGCTGGCGATCAGTTCCACAGCCTGATGCACGTCGTTAAAGCGCGCGCTGTCGGTCTGCTGCTGCTTGCTGAACATGGCTTTGACGCGGGCAAACAGCGCGGGCTTTTCGTCCGGCGCGTCTTCCAGCTCGATCGCGGTTTCGGTCGCGGCGGTAAAAAGGTTGTCAGGGTGCTGCTTGCGGTTTGCGAGCGGGTTATGCTCCGCCTTTGCGCTGAACTGCAGCATTTCGGTGCCGAGGCTTGCCGGATCGTCAGTGGCGGCCAGGCCGACCAGATACGCCTTGCCGGTGTCGGCAAACTTGGTGCTGACCTCCATAGAGGTGAAAAGCTTCTGTCCTTTTTTCACCAGTTCAACCAGTGAGTCCGTCGGCATGATGTCGGCATAGAGCGCCATCTTCCCGGCCAGCTGCCCGGCGCTGATTTCTTCTGCGACCAGCGCGGACACCGTGCCGTAGCGGTTAAAGGTGTTGTCCGGCGAATACGCCTTGATGTGCTCCAGATTGATACTCGCGGTGTAAACCGCCGGATCGTAACTGGCCGCCATCTGTACCAGCCATTCACGGGAAATTTCGCGCCCGTCCGTGGTGGCACCTTCCACCCCGATACGAAAACGCTTTGCAGTCACTGTCATGAGCCAGGCTCCGTTGGTTTTAAACGTCTGAGAGCCTTATGTTTGCGGCGGGAGGGGTATCGAAACAACGCGGGGACGTTGTGCGGCTCACCACACAATGAGGGGCAGCGGAAAAGGCACCGGCGGCCCGTATTTTGGGGCCATGACAACGACACTCGCCCCCGAAGACCTCGATCCCCGCAGGCAGGCTATGCTCCTGTACTTTCAGGGATACCGTATCGCCCGCATTGCTGAAATGCTGGGAGAGAAACCCGCAACCGTTCACAGCTGGAAAAAGCGCGATAAGTGGGGCGACTACGGCCCGCTCGATCAGATGCAGCTGACCACCGCCGCACGCTACTGCCAGCTGGTCATGAAGGAGACGAAAGAAGGGAAAGACTACAAGGAGATTGACCTGCTGGCGCGCCAGTCCGAGCGCCACGCCCGTATCGGCAAGTTTAACAACGGCGGGAATGAAGCGGACCTGAACCCGAAAGTGGCGAACCGCAACAGCGGGCCACGAAAACCGCCGGAAAAGAACCTGTTCAGCGACGAGCAGATCGGGAAGCTGCAGGAGATTTTCCACGGCTCAATGTTCGGCTACCAGCGCCAGTGGTGGGACGCCGGCAACAAGCACGCATCCGCAACGTGCTGAAGTCGCGCCAGATCGGCGCCACCTTCTACTTTGCCCGCGAGGCGCTGATCGATGCGCTGACCACCGGGCGCAACCAGATTTTCCTGTCAGCCAGTAAGGCGCAGGCGCACGTATTCAAACAGTACATCATCGAGTTCGCTAAAGAGTGGACGTAGAGCTTAAGGGCGACCCGATGACGCTCGCCAACGGCGCGGGCCTGTACTTCCTCGGCACCAACGCCCCGCACCGCGCAGAGCTACCACGGCAACCTGTATCTGGACGAATATTTCTGGATCCCGAAATTTCAGGAGCTGCGCAAAGTGGCGTCCGGCATGGCGCTGCACAAGAAGTGGCGCCAGACCTACTTTTCCACGCCGTCCAGCCTGACGCACAGCGCCTATCCGTTCTGGTCCGGCGCGCTGTTTAACCGGGGCCGCGCCAAAGTCGATCGCGTGGACATCGATCTGACCCACGCGAGCCTGTCGCCGGGCCGCTTCTGCGACGACGGCCAGTTCCGCCAGATCGTCACGGTAGAGGACGCCGTGCGCGGCGGCTGTAACCTGTTTGACCTCGACCAGCTGCGGCTGGAGTACAGCCCGCCGGAATACCAGAACCTGCTGATGTGCGAATTCGTGGACGACCTGGCGTCCGTATTCCCGCTGCAGTTGCTGCAAAAGTGCATGGTGGACAGCTGGGAGGTGTGGTCCGACTTTGAGGCGCTGGCGCTGCGTCCGTTTGGCTGGCGCGAGGTGTGGATCGGGTACGACCCGGCAAAGGGCACGCAGAACGGCGACAGCGCCGGCTGCGTGGTAATCGCGCCGCCAGCCGTGTCCGGCGGCAAGTTCCGCATTCTGGAGCGCCACCAGTGGCGCGGAATGGACTTCCGCGCGCAGGCGGAGTCCATCAAAAAACTGACGCAGCAGTATAACGTCACCTATATCGGCATCGACTCCACCGGCGTTGGTCTCGGCGTATACGAGAACGTGAAGATGTTTTTCCCCGCAGTAAAAGAGTTTGTTTACAACCCGAACGTGAAAAACGCCCTTGTACTGAAAGCGTTCGACATCATCAGCGGCGGCCGGCTGGAGTTTGACGCCGGCCACCTCGACATCGCGCAGTCATTCATGGCAATCCGCCGCGCCACCACGGCCAGCGGCAACCGCCCCACTTACGAAGCCAGCCGCAGCGAAGAAGCCAGCCACGCGGATTTAGCATGGGCAACCATGCACGCGCTGGCAAACGAACCGCTGCAGGGCGAATCCGCCAACAGCCGCAACATCATGGAGATTTTTTAAATGAGTAAACGCATGAACCGCACGCGCACGCAGCCCGCGCAGCAGAACAATACGGCCAGCGGCGCCACGGCGGAGGCGTTCACCTTTGGCGATCCGGTGCCGGTTCTGGACCGCCGCGAGCTGCTGGACTACGTGGAGTGCGTGGTAACCGATCGCTGGTATGAACCTCCGGTGAGCTTTGACGGGCTGGCGCGCACGTTCCGCGCCGCCGTACATCACAGCTCGCCGCTCAACGTGAAACGCAACATCCTGACCAGCACATTTATCCCGCATCCGCTATTAAGCGGCCAGGCGTTCAGCCGGTTTATTCAGGACTATCTGGTATTTGGTAACGCCTATCTGGAGAAGCGCACCAACCGCCTCGGCGGCGTGCTGTCGCTTGAGCCGGCACTGGCAAAATTCACCCGTCGTGGCACCGACCTGGACACCTACTGGTTCGCGCAGTACGGCCTGAACACGCAGCCTTACCAGTTCGCACCCGGCAGCGTCTTTCACCTGATGGAGCCGGACCTGAATCAGGAAATCTACGGCCTGCCGGAATACCTGTCCGCAATTCCGTCACGCTGCTGAACGAGTCGGCGACGCTGTTTCGCCGCAAGTATTATCTCAACGGCAGTCACGCCGGATTTATCATGTACATGACCGACGCGGCGCAGAATCAGGAGGACGTGGACAATATCCGCAAAGCGATGAAAAGCGCGAAGGGGCCGGGCAACTTCCGCAACCTGTTCATGTACTCGCCGAACGGAAAGAAAGACGGGATTCAGATCATCCCGCTATCAGAGGTGGCGGCCAAAGATGAGTTCCTGAACATCAAGAACGTCAGCCGCGACGACATGATGGCCGCGCACCGCGTACCGCCGCAAATGATGGGGATTATCCCGAACAACACTGGCGGATTCGGGGACGTGGAGAAAGCCAGCCGCGTGTTTGTGCGCAACGAACTTATTCCACTGCAGAAGCGCTTTGAGGAGTTAAACGACTGGTTAGGCGAGGAAGTAGTTAATTTTCATTCATATTCATTAGAATAATCACATGCGAGGCCATTAGATGGCCTCACACATTAATTAACCTATTTGTATCAATGCTCTTTACAACTCCTGAATATTAAAACACTCAATGGTGCCATCGCCGGGAACACGATAATCGGAAATTTTCACACTCCCGCCTTGGTGCTTGATCATCTCTGCTACTGCTGTCAAATATTCTTTATTTGAGGATATCCCGGCAATATCAACAAGCTCACACCCTAATTTAGTTACAGAAATGTAAGTGGTATCACATTTTCTATCCGCTGGCATTTCATAGATTAGTGCTTTATCTAATGTTCTCAAGAATGATTTTTCATTTGGCTCAGAGTGCAATGTGATAGTTGCTCTTTCTCAGTTATATTTTGAACGATACCCAACTCCTGCATATAATAAAGCAAATCCAACCAAGCCATTTATGTATAGTTCTTTTATGAATATCTCCCGCCCCTCCTAAATACCCCCTATAAATAAAGCCTTCCTTGAAAATAAATGGCATTACTCTTTCGATATCCTTAGCATCGTTTTTAGTTATATTTTTAAGAAACTCCATCGTCCTCAAAGAAAAACGTCCCGGTGATTTTATTTCTCCAGCGAGAAGATTAGCCCATAAAGCCTGGACATCTTCAGACGTAACATTAACCGCATAACTGCGCCATCTTTGTATCCAATCAAAGTCAATGTCATCCTCAGAGATCGCTCCAGCTTCCTTTAATAATTGCTCTTCAGCTTTAAGAATTGTTTTAGCTAGATTAACCTCACATGTAAATTTCTAATTATAATATCATCTTGCATGACAGCATACATGCTTGGTAGATCAACTATCGGAGAAAAATTTTCAGCCTCGCTTTTTAAAATAACGTTACCACCACTGTGATTGGCAATAAGAGAACCGTCCTTAATTCTGCTCACATCTTTTTCAGCTTGAGCAAGCATTAACATTGAGAACGCGCGACTTCAGCATTAGCTAAACCTTCTCTCTTAATTTGCCATGGTCTAAGTACTCCGCAAACACCTTTATCTACAATTGTATCCCATAGTTTGATAGCTAACTTCTCTCCAGGAAAACCTACCATTTTTCTACCTCATGGGCGTATTTAAAAAAGACTTAACATCTAAGGACTAACATTCAGTATGTAAACGATATTTACAAGATAGCAGTTAACTTACTCCTATCTCCAGCCCCATGCGCGCGCTCGTACCCCCGCCACGCCTGCCCGCTTTATGCAGTGGTTTTCATGCACCTGCATGACATATGAAAAAGCCCGCCAGAACTGGCGGGCCGGGGTAGATTTGATCCTTTTGGATCATGCGAATTCATGCGGCATAGACATGCACTACGCATTAGCGCCGGAGAAACCATCAAAGCAGGCAGCCTAACGCCTCGCCCGGCTCGTTGTTCAACCTCGGCAGGGCCCTGCCGAGGTTATCAATGTTGCCAGCTGTCGTCTTCCCAAACGGACCGAAGTATGTCTATAACATTCTTTTTATCCGCATCCAGTTTCAGGCCGCTTAACTCCACACCGTTAGCGCTGCCCTTTCGAATGCGTATGCTGGTTTTGGGGTATACAGGTAACAGGTTCTTATAAAGTTCAGCTTCAAGGGAGGTGAGTACACCCGGGCTAATTTTCTGCTCTTTGTCAATCATGATGTCAATGCGCATATAGCCCTCTCTCAATGTGAATTGCTGTTTTCATCTGTGCTTCTGATTGGCGCAGTTGCGCCATTAGTTCACCAGATAACTCAAGCAACCACTGAATGGCGAAATCCTTCTCCTCCTGATCACAATCATCAAAAGAGATTTTTTTAGAATAAATTCAATTTGTTGAGTTTAATTTTCTCCAAAAGGTAGTCCTGCATCATCCCTCCCCCATATCAACAACTGTATATGCGTACAGTATAATATTGGTTATCAAATGTGAAATGATTTTTTAGGTTCAAACACCACAAGTCTTAAAGTATGCCCTTGAACTCATTGCACTTACTCCCGGGTTCTACCTGTAGACGACTGGCGCGCGAGACGCTCAATTCGCTTCAAAATCGCAGTCGAATCAAAAATGCGGTGCGGCCTGAGCAAGTCTCCATAAGCGGAGCTGCGGAACATCCGCCCGGCAATTTCGGTCTGCGTGCCACCGATGAGCCGCACGGCCAGACCGCGACTGATAGTTTCACCGCTTAAATCTCTCACCTGGCTTATAAGGTTGTCACACGCAGCTTCAATTTTGTCCGATCGCCGGAGCTTCTTATGCAGTTTTTGAGGTTGCTGCGCCCTGATTTGCGCCAGCAATCGCCGCCGTTCCTTCCTGCTCATGCCGTCAAAGTCAATTTTGTCGAAACTTTCCGGTGGGTTCGAATCCTCGGATCTCAAACCTCCCGTACAGTTATTGACAGAACTCCGAGAGGACGCGGGCGCGTCCTGAAGGTCAAAAGCAAAATCAACGGCACGCTTCGGAACGATTTTCCACTGCGTAAGCCGGGTTAAAATTGGCGTATCTTCTCCGACTTCAGTAGCAAAAACGCCTTTGATGCGCACGGTTTCCTCGCCGTATTCGTTCACGTCTTCGCTGGCCTGATACCAGGTGCGCACGGCCAGTTCATCGCGGCGCACGAACGGGCCGCCCTGCGCATTAACGTAGCCTGCCCAGTCACCCGCATCAGCAGCGTCGTGCGCAGCTGCAAACTCAACGCTTAGCCCGTGCGCGGTTTCGCTGTCGGCCATGCGGCGCAGCTCGCGGTAAACAGTCACCGGCGCGCCGCCCACAAACTGGAACTGGCGAATGTGCCATCGCGCAGCCCAGGCGGAAACGGCCGGCGCAGTCTCTTTCAGCTCTTTGCCGCTTTCGTCGTCAATTTCACCGTCAAGCGCGTAGCCGTCGATGTTTTTCGAGATGTACTTAGCCACATATCCGGTGGCGCTGCCTTTTTCCGGGTCAATGGCTTCGGCGTGAAAACGCGCTTTGCGGGCTTTATCGCTCGTGAGTTCGCGGCTGTCTTCCTGATATGCGTAATTGCGGATGGTCTGGCGCACCTGCTCTACATCCTCAGGACGTATGAACATCAACATGTGCCAGTGTGGTGTGCCATCGTGGTGTGGCTCGGCAACGCGAATGCCAAAAATACGGATCTCGTCTCGGTGCAGTTTGGCGCGGATTTTCTGCCAGACGCTGCACAGGTAGCGCTGGGTGTCTGCGGGGCTGGCGCCGTTCCACTTGCGATTACGATGGCCGGTCTTGATAGTGGCGTGGTAGCGCGAAGGGGCTGTGAGAGTGTAAAAATCGCCAACGAAGCCCATTGCGTTGCAGATATTTTCGAAGCCGCGAATGCGCGTCATTAACTCGCAGCGGCGGATCGCCGGATTTGCCACGCTGCCGTCATATTTATCGATCAGGCTGATGCGGTTGCCGTCTTCGTCTTCCAGCTCCAGCCCTTTAAGAAATTCACGCGTGCGGCGCTTCTGCTCGCGCCATTCTGAAACGGTCATGTTGCTTGCATATGAGGTGTGCTTTTTGCTGACGTTAGCCAGGGCGATCTGCAGATGTTCACGCCACGAAGCGGCGACGCGGCGCAGACGGCCCTTCCACCATTTTTCGGTCTGCATGCGCATGATCGCCGGGGTCACTTCCTCCGGGTCGAACAGGCGGGACGTAACCTTTTCCCACAGTGGCGGCGTCTGGCTCAGCTCCCGGGTGATAGTGGCGGCGGTCATGTAAACGCGATGGGTGTATTTGTAATCCGACTCGTCGCTGGCCTGCGCGTGCGCCTGTACCAGCTCGGCCAAGATGAAATTAGCCACATCTCCGGCCAGCAGATCGACGTCAGCGCGCGCCATATCCGGCAGGCGGTTAAAGCGGCGCATCAGCTCCCAAAGCGTACCGGCCGCGCTGGCCGCGCCAGCCTGTTGAGCGGCGTTGCCTGCCAGCAGGTTAAACGTGCCGCTGCTCATTTCGCCGAGACGGTACTGATTACTGACGCATTCAACGCGTGGCAATGTGCGCTCAACAAAAGTTTTTGCTAAGTACGCATTGGCACGGGCAATGCCCTGCGTCTTTTCAAGCTCGCTGACGCGGCGCCTGACGTCGAGCTGGATCAGTGTCGGCTGCTTTTCCAGTAGCTCCTGCGCACGTGCTAAAGCCGCAATCATCTTATTGCGGCTGTGCATTTCCTCATAGGTGGGGTATGGGCTGGCGATGGCTTCCCGTGGCGCATTCCACGGGTATGCATACTTCAGGATCATGCTGCATCCTGCTTAATGCGCGGGCTAAGCCACAGGCACTCTGTTTTGACTTTAGTTCCCCTGCCCGCGCTAATTCTGGAAGGTTTGCTGACCATGGTCCAGCCCGCAAGCATGTCCCGATAGAGTTCACAATCGTAACCACTGATCATCACCATTCCGGCAAGAACGCTGGCCACAGATAAAAGCTGCTCGTGCTGGTCGTCGCTCATTTCGTGGTTGTAGCAGCGATTTCCTTTAGCGCGGGTTTCGGTCACATAAGGCGGGTCTACATAGTGCAGCGTGGTTTCGGCATCATGAGCGCGCATGACATCAAGAGCGTCTTTGCTTTCAATGATCACGCCCTGGAGGCGCTCGCAAACAGCGCGCAGGTTTTCAGGGTAACGTTCCCATAAGTGTGCGGCTGTAGCGTATTTGCGCTTACTGTCTCCGCGAAATCCTGAATTACCGCCAATACCAGCAGCGGAGCCGAATCCCATACACGCACGCACGACCATGCGGCGGGCACGTTCCAGAGGCTCATCGGTAAGCTCCTGTGCGGCGTAAAATTCATCACGTGCGTATGGCGTCAGGCGGCACGCATCCTGCAGGCGTTGACAAGACTTCGCATCGCGCAGGACGCGAAACAAATTGACCACTTCACCGTCTAAATCGTTATAAACTTCAGCGTAACTGCGTGGCTTCTGAATCAGTACGCCGGCTGCACCGCCGAAAGGTTCGACGTAGCATGTATGCTCAGGCATAAAGCTGATCACCCATGGAGCCAGGCGAAACTTACCGCCGTGGTAACGGATTACAGGATGCTTAATTTTGTCGGTAGTCATGCCAGTGCCTCGCATTTAACTGGCATACGCACAGCGATAATTTCAGCAGCCCGCTTTTTCTCACCGGCAGCAACGCCAACCGATCGTGCCACATTGATTTTTGTCTGCTCAAAATCCCGCAGGATGCTGCGGGTAAACAGGGTGTCGCTGTTTGACAGGACAACTGATTGCGATCAGCAATGCCCAGCAGGTAGCAGACCAGCGAGCACTGGTCATCGTCGTCAAAACCAGCGGTGTGATAGTCGGCAAACGTGCCGTGATACGGCGGATCGCAATACACCACGTCGCCGCCTTTAATCATGGTCAGCGTTTCCTGATAACCGGCACAGATGAACGTCGCGCGCTGAGCCTTCACGGCAAACGCCTCGATTTCAGCCAGGGGGAAATAAGGCTTCGCGTAATTCCCGTAAGGAACGTTGAATCCGCCGCGGCGGTTATAGCGACAAACCCCGCGGTATCCGTGGCGGTTCAGATAGAGAAAGTGCGCCGCGCGCTCAAGCAGTGGCATGGAGGCGCTATTGTTGAATTCATCGCGCAACCGGTAATAACTTTCCTCGCTCGTGTTCTGATTGAAAAGCGACGCCGCCACCACGATAAACGGGCGCGCATGCTCTTTGACCTGCTGATAAAGGTTGATTAAATCGGGGTTAATGTCAGCGATCAGATATTCCGGGTAATCAGTATTCATCATTACTGCGCAGGAACCGGCGAACGGCTCGACCAGACGATCGCCGGCTGGCAGGTGAGCCGCCAGCTCAGTCATTACGCCGGCTTTGCTGCCCGGCCACTTCAGGATGGTTTTCATAGTGCGGCCCCTTTGTAATGCGCGCTTTTCAGCTCACCAACTTCCTTACAGGTCACGCACTCAGAAACGCCCGGCAGCGCACGGCGGCGCGCCTCCGGGATTTCATCACCGCAAGAAAGGCAGAAAAACTCACTCGCCCCGGCCGGGCGATGAGTTGCGTTTGCCAGATTGCGCGCCAGTTCCTCCTGCACGCGCTGCTGTACCAAATCCATTGAATCGGCCATCAGTGCAGCTCCCTCGCCTGGTTCTCGTAACGCTCGGCCTCTTTGTCCAGCAGCTCGATAATTTCTGCTGCTGACATTTCCTTTTTGCGGGCATGAATTGCCAGCGCGGCAATGTGGATAGATACGGCCAGCGCATCGTCTGAGCGCTGCTCGCTTTTCGCTTTACTCAGCAGAGCGGTAAGCGCGTCGTCATCTTTTAAACTGACGGGTTTCAATATTTCGCATTTTTAACTTCTCCTGTATTTGGGCAAAACAATGCCCGGCGGGTTTACGCCATTTAATTTCGTTTGGTTAATTAATTAGGCAGAGCTAATCTTTTGGGAATAAACTCACGACTGCTTTTAAATGATTCATTGCACGAATAAGCGCCGTTTTTTCATCAGTAGTCAGTTCACTAAAATCAACATCGTGTCTGTCTTTACCGATGTTCGCTAAAAAAAGAACCGCACTTAAAGCCCGTTTATTTTCCTGATAATTGCTGTCCCGCACATCGCGCATATCAGCAAAGAAGCGGGATAACTCTTTTTCACAGTTGCCGCCAAATTGAGAGCGAATTACAGCAAGGTGATTTAACGCTGAAACACGCTGACCTGCTGTCAGTTCACCCAGCATGGCATTACCTTCGATAGCCATGAATTACCTCTTTGCTTTACTTCTTTTTCCTGGCTGCTTAATACCGGATGCCACGGCTTGCCGTTCTCACCCATTATCCAGCCGTTGCCATATGACATTGACGGATTCTGCCGCTTGAGGCGTGCTGCTAAAGAGATCATCGAACCGGCCTCAACTCATACCGATCGATGCGCTCAAACCGCTGATTGCATCCACGGTTGAAGCCAGCGTCGGGTTTGAATGAATGCGGTTCTGAACCGCCAATGCTGCCAGCATCATGCAGCGTATGCCGGTGTTTGCTGCCTCAACAATACCGCGACGGCATGAGGCTGATATGTTGCCCTGATAAGCTGCGCTGGCTGCAAGCGTTCCAACCTGAGCAGAAGCATTCAGAACATAGGCCGGGAATTTCTCGGCAACATGTTCGTTCATAGGAACGCATGGCAGGCATTGCAACTGCGCCAGTGCGCCATCAATAAGCGTTGCATCTTCGGTAAGGTCAGTAAGTTGCAACATTTCCTCAACCGTCAGTTTGTGCGCCTGGTCGGGGTTAAGTTTATTGCGAAGCGTCTGCACTTTCATGCCAGCACGTGGTGCGAGATCGCTGATGTTATGAGCCAGAGCAAACTTGCGGCAGGCTTCTTCAAAGTGGCTGTGTGTGGAAACGCGAAAATCAAACATTGTTATCACTCCCTTAAACAACAAGAATCACGTTTAGTGAATTTTCTTACCGGCGTTCCACGAGAACCAATCTACAAAAACCCGGTCCTTTGGATTTACTTTAGGTTTGATGTGCAGCTTACCTACCTTGATGAAGTAACGCGCCGTGCATAGCTTGATGCCGGTGCGTTCACAGAAAGTGGAGAGTTTCACCCAGCGATTTTCATTATGTGTTGCCAGTTCAGTGTTCATATTGCAAAATCTCACGTTAGGTTACGTACCAGTGGGGACTGCTCGTAACTGATGTTTTTAGCTATCAACTACTATCAATCACTCTTCACTAAAAGCAAAGAATGCACTAATCCTATCTTTGCTTTTAGTGAGTGTCAATGCACTACTTTTAAAAAGGTGAAGAAATGGACTTAACTAAGGGAGCTAAAGAGGCAATAGAGCGGGTGTGTCGCGCGTACGGATTCACATCGAGAGTACAGCTGGCTGACCATATCGGCATTTCTGGCAGCTCCCTCGCCAATCGCATAACACGTGATAACTATCCAACTGATATCGTGCTCCGGTGTGCTCTAGAAACGGGCGCCCCTTTACACTGGCTTGCTACAGGTGAGCTAAAAGATGGAGAAGTACTTGATCACGCAATGTTAGAGCGCGGAGCCGAAAGATTGAAAGTTGAGGCTGCAAGAATTGCACAGATTCCCACGCTAAAGCTGCATAACCATATGCTTGTCGAGGATGCCCCGATCTTCTTTGATAGAGAGCTAATGCCGACCATGGAAGGCGAGATTAAAATCATCAAAGAGAATGATAGCCATCATATCGTGCAACTGAATCCCCCTCCCCTTACGGACGGTTTTTGTCTAATCGAATACTCAAACCAGATTCACCTTAGAGAAATCACTAACATTCCCGGCAATAAGATAAGGATTGACTTAATAAAATTCCCTATCGATTGCGACGCAACTGATGTGAAAGTGCTTGGTAAAGTCATGGCAACCTTTTCAGAGTTGAAATAATGAGTATTCGCAAAAACACTGAGGGTGAGTGGCTTTGTGATTTGCGTCCAAACGGGGCAAAAGGAAAAAGGATCAGGAAAACCTTTGCTACCAAAGGTGAAGCACTCGCTTATGAAAAATATATCCTTGAGGAGATGGCCGATAAGCCGTGGTTAGGTGAAAAGCAAGACAACCGCCGCTTATCCGATGTTATTTCTGAATGGCATGATCTGTATGGCAGAACCCTGTCAGACTCAGACAGGATGATGTCAAAGCTGAAAGCTATCTGCGCAGGTATGGGCAACCCCATTGCGTCGCAGATTACCCCGGCTGACTTCAGTAAATACCGGGAAGGAAGATTGAAAGGAGAAATTCCCGACATCAATGGTCGTTGCATGGAAATCAAGCCTCGGACGGTTAACCATGAACAGCGCAACTTATCAGCTGTATTCGGCACACTTAAGAAACTCGGGCACTGGTCGCTGCCTAATCCCATTGCCGGCATCCCCACTTTTAAGGTGGATGAGCAGATGGTGTCTTTCCTGTATCCCAACGAGATTAAGCAGCTGCTTGACGTTCTGCGGGAATCACAGAGTGAAAGCGTCCTCATAATCTCTAAGATATGCCTGGCTACCGGCGCGCGCTGGAGCGAGGCTGAAAACCTTGAAGGCAGTCAGATCACTCCGCATCGCATAACCTACAAAAATACAAAAAGCAAAAAGGTTCGCACGGTGCCCATTTCTAAACAGCTATACGACGAAATCCCTAAGAAAAGAGGAAAATTATTTACCCCATGCAGGAAAACATTTGAGCGTATCGTAGAAAAAGCTGGCATTGAACTGCCCGAAGGCCAGTGCACTCATGTACTAAGGCACACGTTCGCCAGCCACTTCATGATGAACGGCGGAAACATACTTGTTCTGAAAGATATTCTCGGTCATGCAGATATCAAAATGACGATGGTTTACGCTCATTTTGCGCCGAGTCACCTGGAGGATGCAGTAACTAAAAATCCGTTAGCCATGGTTGAAGGATGATCCAGATTTTGTCCACTGAGGTTTTCAACGAGTATTTATTACTATCAACCACTAACACATAACTTTATGATTCATATGATAAAGTGTTGATTTTAAATATACTCTTAGAGAATGTAGGAATTTCGGACGCGGTTCAACTCCCGCCAGCTCCACCAAAATTCTTCAAAGATGGTTCCAGTGCCATCCGCAGAAGTCCTAAGAGCCCGCACGGCACAAGCCCTGCGGGCTTTTTTGTGTCTGTAATCTTCCGAGGCGATCCGCCTGAATCCAAGGATAATTGGTATACGTATTGGTATACGGTAAGATGTATCCTAAAAACGTATACCAATTTTCGCAAAAAGGCCCCGTATGGCAAGGACAACACGCCCTTTAACCAACACTGAAGTGCTTCGCTCAAAAGCCATTGACAAAGATATAACCCTGCATGATGGCGACGGGCTTTTTATGGTTGTAAAAACCACCGGCAAGAAACTCTGGCGTTTTCGCTATCAGCGACCAGCTACGAAACAGCGTACTATGATCGGCCTCGGTGCCTTCCCTGCCCTATCGCTGGCAGATGCAAGACGCGTGCGTGCTGATTACCTTTCCTTACTCGCTAATGGCATTGACCCGCAGACGCAAGCCGAACAGCTCACAGAACAGCAGCAGATCGCGTTAGACAGCATTTTCTCAACAGTGGCCGCTAACTGGTTTGCTTTGAAAAAGGCCAGCGTTACACCGGATTACGCTAAGGATATCTGGCGTTCTCTTGAGAAAGATGTTTT